>CAWCJI010000006.1:0-422794 GCA_963795885.1 uncultured beta proteobacterium
AACACCATCACGAACTGATCGGCGGGCGCCTGCGCGGCGGTCGGCGCGGCGGCGAACAGCGTCGCTGCCGCGGCGATGCCGGCGAGCACGGCTCTCGACTTCGCGAATCTGGTGAATGCGGACATGCGGTCTCCTGATGTTGATGTTGAAGAAGGCGTCGCGGCGTCTTCCGGGGAATGCTACCGCGCGTGGACGTGCGAACGCGCGGTCAATGCGGGAACGGCCAGATGCGCAGCTTCTCCTTGCCGATCTGCCACAGCCGCGCGAGTCCGTTCGGCTCGACGATCAGGAAGAAGATGATCAGCGCGCCGAAGATCATGAACTCGATGTACGTCAGCGATGCCTTGTCGAAGTTGACGTGCGCGATCGATGCGATGCCGGGCACGACGATCGACAGGAAGATCGGCAGCACCGTGAAGAAGGCCGATCCGATGAACGCGCCCATGATCGTCCCCATCCCGCCGACGATGATCATGAACAGCATGCGGAACGACAGGTCGAGACTGAACGCCTCGGGCTCGACGGTGCCGATGTAGCAGAACGCGTACAGCGCGCCGGCGACGCCGCAGTAGAACGAGCTGATCGCGAATGCGAGCAGCTTCGTGCGCATCAGCGGGATGCCGATGACCTCGGCCGCGACGTCCATGTCGCGCACCGCCATCCAGCGGCGTCCGGTGTTCGAGCGCGCCATGTTCTTCGCGGCGAGCGCGAGCACCGCGACGATGCCGAGCACGAACAGGTAGTTGCGGACCGGCGTGTCGATCGCGAGGCCGAAGAACGTGACCGGCTGCGCGCTGATGACGCCCGACGCGCTGTAGTTCGTGAACCACGGAAATTTCTGCAGCGCCCAGCCGACGAAGAACTGCGCGGCGAGCGTCGCGACCGCGAGATAGAAGCCCTTGATGCGCACCGACGGCAGCCCGAACGCGATGCCGACCAGCGCCGCGCAGACGCCGGCGAGCAGGAACGACACGATCTGCGGCAGCCGGGCACGCGCAGCACGAAGTTGTACGCGGCGAACGCGCCGACGGCCATGAACGCGGCCGACCCGAGCGACAGCTGGCCCGCGTAGCCGGTCAGGATGTTGAGGCCGATCGCCGCGAGCGAGAAGATCAGCGACGGGATCAGCAGCGCGGTGAACCAGTAGTCGGCCACGGTCAGCGGCACGACGACGAACACGATCGCGAGCAGCGCGAAGAACGCATAGCGGTCCTGCCGGATCGGCAGCAGCTGCTGATCCGCGACGTACGACGTCTTGAACTGGCCGGCTTCGCGGTAGAGCATCAGCGAACCCCACTGCCTGCTTCGCGGCGCGAGCGCGTGGCACGTCGAGCCACCAGCACGACCGCCGTCGCGCCGGCGAAGGCCGGGGCCCAAGCCGCTCGTTCGTCGCGACCACACGAATTTGGGTCCCGGGCTTCGACGGGACGACGACGAACCAGGGAAGCACCACGAAGAGAAGATGCACCACTGGTCGTCGTGAGGATGGCGCGTGTCGTCATCATCAGACCCGATCGATGTGCCGCTCGCCGAACAGCCCTTCCGGCCGTACCAGCAGGAACGCCAGCGCGAGCACGTACGGGAACCAGCTCTCGAGGCCGCCGCCGACGTGCGGACCGATGTAGACCTCCGCGAGCTTCTCGGTGCTGCCGATGATCAGCCCGCCGACGATCGCGCCGGGCACCGACGTGAAGCCGCCGAGGATCAGCACCGGCAGCGCCTTCAGCACGACCGACACCAGCGCGAGCTGCACGCCGTTGCGCGCGCCCCAGAGCAGGCCCGGCGACCAGCGCGACGAAGCCCGCGACGCCCCACACGATCCGCCAGATCGACTGCAGCGGGATGCCGATCGACAGCGCGGCCTGGTGGTCGTCGGCGACCGCGCGCAGCGCACGGCCGACCTTCGTCTTCTGGAAGAACACCGCGAGCGCCGCGACCAGCACGCCGGCGATCGCCGCGGCCGCGAGGTCGAACGTCGAGATCGCGATGTCGTAGCGCTCGAGAAAGTACGGCAGCGGTTCGTCCGGAATGCCGAGCTTGATCTCGTGCGTCTCGTTGCCCCACAGGAAGGGACCCAGACCCTCGAGGAAGAACGCGAGCCCGATCGTTGCCATGAACAGCGAGATCGGCGGCTGGTTGACGAGCGGCCGCAGCACGAAGCGCTCCGTGACCATGCCGAACACGATCATGATGACGAGCGCGAGCACCAGCGCGACGCCGAACGGCGCACCCTTCGCGAGGATGCCGACGAACGACAGCGCCGCGAAGTACACCATCGCGCCCTGCGCGAAGTTGAAGACGCCCGACGCCTTGTAGATCAGCACGAAGCCGAGCGCGACGAGCGAATACATCACACCCGCGAGCAGGCCGCCGATCAGGACCTCGAGGAAGAACTGCATCGTCAGGCGGTCTCGTATCGCGCGCCATGCGTCGGACCGAGCAAGGCCCCGCGATGGACCGATGGACGAAGCATTCGTATCATCGGACGGCTGGCGCGGATCGCTCGCTCATCAATGCACGACCCCCAGATACGCGTCGATGACCGCCTGGCTGCCGCGCACCTCGTCCGGCGTGCCGTCGCCGATCTTGCGGCCGTAGTCGAGCACCACCACCCGGTCCGAGATGTCCATCACGACGCTCATGTCGTGCTCGATCAGCACGATCGTCGTGCCGAACTGGTCGTTGACGTCGAGGATGAAGCGACACATGTCCTGCTTCTCTTCGACGTTCATGCCGGCCATCGGCTCGTCGAGCAGCAGCAGCGTCGGCTCCGCGGCCAGCGCGCGCGCGAGCTCGACGCGCTTCTGCAGCCCGTACGGCAGGCGGCCGACCGACGTCTTGCGGATGTGCTGGATCTCGAGGAAGTCGATGACCTCCTCGACGCGCCGGCGATGCGCGAGCTCCTCGCGGCGCGAGAAGCCGACGTGGATCGCATCGAGGACGAAGTTGCCGCGCATCCGCGTGTTGCGGCCGGTCATGATGTTGTCGAGCACGCTCATGCCCTTGAACAGCGCGATGTTCTGGAAGGTCCGCGCGATCCCCTCGCGCGCCGCGCGATGCGGCTTGATGTTCCGGCGCTCGGTGCCGCGGAACACGATGCGGCCGTGCTGCGGGTGATAGACGCCGTTGATGACGTTCAGCATCGAGCTCTTGCCGGCGCCGTTCGGGCCGATGATCGCGCGGATCTCGTGCTCGCGGACGTCGAACGAGATGTCCGTCAGCGCCTTCACGCCGCCGAACGCGAGCGAGATCGACTCGAGCGCGAGGATCACGTCGCCGATGCGTCTGCCGCCGGCCGAACCGCCGGGATTCTCGGCCGCGTCGGCCTCGCGCTCGAGACGCTCAGGCGGCATCGGCCAGGGTGCCGAACGTCTTCGCGTCGCGGATCGCGAGGTCGGCCTCGATCGTGCCGCGCCGGCCGTCCTCGAAGCGGACCTCGGTCGCGATGAACTGCGACGCGCGGCCGCGCGTACAGCGCATCGACGAGCACCGCGTACTTGTCGGCGACGAAGCCGCGACGGACCTTGCGCGTGCGCGTCAGCTCGTCGTCGTCGGGGTCGAGCTCCTTGTGGAGGATCAGGAAGCGCCGGACCTGCGAGCCGGCCAGCTCGCGGTCGCGCGACAGGTCGAGGTTCGCCTGCTCGATGCGAGTTCTGGATCAGCCGATAGACCTCGTCGCGCGCCGCGAGGTCGGTGTAGCCGGCATACGCGAGGTTGCGCCGCTCCGCCCAGTTGCCGACGGCCGTCGCGTCGATGTTGATGAACGCGCAGCACATCGGTCGACCGTCGCCGAACGCGACCGCTTCCTTGATGTACGGCGAGAACTTGAGCTTGTTCTCGATGTACTGCGGCGCGAACAGCGCGCCGTCGTGCGCACCGCCGGCGAGATGGCCGACGTCCTTCGCGCGATCGATGATCTTGAGCTCTCCGCGCTCGTCGATGAAGCCGGCGTCGCCGGTCATGAACCAGCCGTCGTCGGAGAGCGCCTCGGCCGTCGCATCGGGACGCTTGTGATATTCGCGCAGCAGTCCCGGCGAGCGGATCTGCACCTCGCCGTTCGCTGCGATGCGCAGCGCGACGCCCGCCATCGGGCGACCGACCGTGTCGAGCCGGACCTCGCCGTTCTTCTGCTTGCAGACGTACACGCAGGTCTCGGTCTGGCCGTAGAGCTGCTTCAGGTTGATGCCGAGCGAGCGGAAGAAGCCGAACAGGTCGGGGCCGATCGCCGCGCCGCCGGTGTACGCGACGCGCAGCCGGCTCATGCCGAGCACGTTCTTCAGCGGCCCGTAGACGACGAGGTCACCGATCGCGTACAGCAGCCGGTCGACGAGCCCGACCGGCTTGCCGTCGAGCACGTCCGCGCCGCAGCGCTTCGCGACGCCCATGAAGAAGCGATAAAGCGCCCGCTTGACGGGGCCGGCGTCGTCCATGCGGATCGTGACCTGCGTCAGCAGGTTCTCGAAGACGCGTGGCGGCGCGAAGTAATAGGTCGGCCCGATCTCGCGCAGGTCGGTCATGACCGTCTCGGCCGACTCGGGGCAGTTGACGCAGTACCCCGCGACCAGCGCCTGCGCATACGAGAACAGGTGGTCGCCGGTCCAGGCCATCGGCAGGTAGCTCAGCACCTCGTCGCGCTCGTCGAAGCCGTCGAACGCGACGTCGCCGCGCGCGGCGTCGATGAAGGCGCGATGGGTCAGGCGCACGCCCTTCGGCCGGCTCGTCGTGCCCGACGTGTAAAGCATCACCGACACGTCGTCGGGCGATCCCTCGGCGACGTGTCGCGCGAAGAACGTCGGATCGAGACGGATCAGCTCGCGGCCGTCGCGGGCGACGTCGGCGAACGAGACGAGCTCGGTCGCCGTGTAGTGGCGCAGGCCGCGCGGGTCGTCGTAGACGATGTGCTTGAGGTGCGGCAGCCGCGGGGCCATCTCGAGCAGCTTGTCGACCTGCTCCTGGTCCTCGGCGATCGCGATCGCGACCTCCGCGTCCTCGAGCACGAACTGCATCTCGCTCGCGATCGCGTCCTGGTACAGCGGCACCGGCACCGCGCCGAGCGCCTGTGCCGCGCTGATCGCCCAATACAACCGTGGCCGGTTGTCGCCGACGATCGCGAGATGACCGCCGCGCGCGAGGCCGAGCATCGACAGGCCCGCCGCGAGCGCCTCGACCTCGGTCGCCACGTCCGACCAGGTCCAGGTCTGCCAGATGCCGAGGTCCTTCTCGCGGATGGCCGCGCGTCGGCCGCGAACCCGCGCGTTCTCGACGAGGAGGCGCGGCATCGTCATGCCGTCGTCGCTCGCGCTCGCGCGCGCCTCGTCCGTCATCGTGCCCGAAGCTCCATGCAGTTGCCGTTTCGTCGCGCGGCGACCGTCGCGCGCGAAGCCCGCAAGTTTCGCATCGGGCCCCTCGCAGCGCGTTAGGGGCTAACCCTGCCGCGATACGCGCTCGATGCGTCCCGACGCCGGATCAATCGCCCGCATCGAGATAGAGATCGAGCGCGCCGGCGAGTCGCAACCGCAACGCGGCGACTCGCGCCCGATCCTTCTGCTGCGCCGCCTGCTCGACCGCGTCCGCGTAGTCGAGCACGTTGAAGAAGCGGATGAACGGAAGCGCGTCGCGATACGCCTTCGGACGCAGGCCGTAGCCGTCGAGGAATGCTTCCTTGCCGTCGACGCCGAGGTCGTGGAGGGCGATCGAGAAGTCGTAATGCGGCGGCGGCAGCGACGTCGCGTTCTCCCAGTCGATCAGCGCGACGATCCGCTGCGACTTCCGATCGATCAGCGTGTTCTTCAAGCGAAGGTCCCCGTGCTGCAGCGACGCGACCTTGCGCCACCCGCAGATGGCCTTCGCGGTCGTGCGCAGCGTCGCGATCTGTCGCTCGGTCAGCATCCGGTGCCGCGCGAGCGTCTCGAACCGTCGCTCGATGCGGAAGCCGGTCGCGAGCCAGGCCTGCCAGCTGCGATGCCGCGACAGCGTGTTCGCCGACCAGTCGAAGACGGGCCCGAAGCCGCGCGTGCGGACGGTGTGCAGCTTCGCGGCCAGGCAGCCGAGTTCGTGCAGTACCACGTTCGGGTCCTTCGCCTCGCGTCCGTCGACGCCGTCGATCCGTTCGACGATCATGTACGGCCGACCGTCCGCGACGTTGCCGATCTCGAGCACGCGCGGCACCGGGACGCCGACCGCGCGCGCCGCGTCCATCGCCCAGTGTTCCTTGCGATAGTCGTCGATCTTCGTCGCGTCGTCGTGGGTCCGCACGATCACGTGCACGCCTTTCACCCGGACCCGCCAGACCGAATTCGTGAGGCCGCCGCCCTGCTCGACGATGCGCGTGGGCGGCCGTCCGAAATGCGACTCGATGACCTCCGCTGCGAATCGCTCGCGGTCCGATGCACGCGCCTTGTCCCGGCGGACCATCGAACGGTCCGCTCAGAGCGACTCGCCGACCACGTCCAGCAGTCGGCCGAGCTCCGCGATGCGATCGACGAAGACGGTTCGCTGGAGTCCGCGATGCGAGACGTCGTGGTTGCCGACGATGATCGCGAAACCCACCGCGTTCAGGAAGTCGTCGGGAGGGGCGTCGCCGGCGCCGATCGACGCGGCGAGGTCGAGGCCGAGATGCCGCGCCATCGCCTCGGCGCCGCGACGCTTGTCGGTGCCCGCGTGCGTGAAGAAGCTCGCACGCTGCGTGTGCTGGTACGCCATCCGTCGGTCTTCGGGGACGTCGATCAGCAGGAAGATCATGCAGACCGGTGCGGCGCGCAGCGTCTCGGCGAGCGCCTCGAACGTCCCGCTGTGCACGACCGATGCGCTCGGGTACTTCTGCCGGACGGCGTCGACGCGCGCCGCGTCCGGCGTCCAGATGCGCTCGCCTTGCCGCCAGTCGCGTGCGTAGTGGAAGACGAGCAGGTCGTCGACGCCGTCGGCCAGCAGCGCCTCGACGCCTTTCAGCACATGGTCGATCTCCCGGTCGTCGAGCGTCACGGCATCCCATTCCTCGAAGACCGTTTCGCCGGCGCTCGTCCGCGTGACGCGGCCGATCTGGCTGCCCTTCATCGAGACCAGCGGCAGATCGGCGCCGGTCGCGCGGTGCCACTCGGCGCCGAACACGTTGATGACCGACAGCGGGAAGCGCAGCGTGTTGGCGATCACCGGACGGCCGCGATCGTGGACGTGCTTGAGTCCGAGTTCCACCTCCGGCGCGAGATCGATCCGTCCGTCGCGCTCGAGAACGGCCGTCCCGTCGAGATCCGTCATGAAGCCGCCTCGCATCGCGAAGCGGCCGTCCGCGAGGAAGTGGCGCAGCTGGCCCGCCGGGTCTGCGTCATCGATGGAGTCGTTCATGGCACTGGCAGCCGGACGTTAGGCGGCTCCGATGACGGTCCCGTGACGGCCGACAGCCGCTGTCGTCGGCGCAACGTCGGGAAGAGGACCATCCACAGCCCGACGACGACGAGCGTGCCGACGCCGCCGATCAGCGTCGCCGGGACGGCGCCGACCCACGCGGCGAGCACGCCCGACTCGAACTCGCCGAGCTGGTTCGACGTGTTGATGAAGACCGCGTTGACGCTGCTGACGCGGCCGCGCATCGCGTCCGGCGTGTCGAGCTGCACGAGCGACGTGCGGATCACGACGCTGACCATGTCGCTGGCGCCGAGCGCCGCGAGCGCGACGAACGAGAGCCACAGCCAGGTCGACAGCGCGAAGACGATCGTCGCGACGCCGAAGCCGGCGACCGCCGCGAACATCGTCAGGCCCACGCGACGTTCGATCGAACGACGCGCGAGCCACAGCGACATCGCGAGCGCGCCGACCGCCGGCGCCGCGCGCAGCAGCCCGAGCCCGACCGGGCCGGTGTGCAGCACGTCGCGCGCGAAGATCGGCAGCAGCGCCGTCGCGCCCCCGAGCAGCACCGCGAACAGGTCGAGCGAGATCACGCCGAGCAGGTCCGCGTTGCCGCGGATGAAGCGCACGCCGGCGAAGACCGATCGCCAGGTCGCGGGCTCGCGCGTCGGCGCCGGGATGTCGACGCGCAGCCGCGCCATCAGCGCGATCGCGATCGCGTAGAGCACGCCGGTCGTGCCGTAGACGACGGCCGGCCCGACGACGTACAGCAGGCCGCCGAGCGCCGGTCCGACGATCGTGGCGGCCTGGTCGCCGGCCGAGGTCAGCGCCATCGCACGCGGCAGGACGTCGGCGGGCACGAGCGACGGCAGCAGCGAGCGCTGGGCCGGCCACTCGAACGCCATCGCGACGCCGATCGCGAACAGGATCGCGAAGATGCCGGTCTCGTCGATGCGATCGACGGCCGTCGCCGCCGCGAGGACGACGATCGCGGCGAGGACCGCGAGCTGCGCGAAGACGACGACGCGACGCCGATCGGCCCGGTCCGCGACATGGCCGGCCGGCAGCGCGAGCAGCACCGACGGAACGAACTGCACGAGCCCGACGAGGCCGAGGTCGAGCGCGCGTCCGGTCATCGCGTAGACCTGCCAGCCGACCGCGACCGACAGCATCTGGAATCCGAAGCTCGCGGCGACGCCGGCGGCCCAATAGTCGCCGAACGCCGGTTGCCGCCACGGCGATCCGGCCCGATCGTTCAGAGGCGCTCCGCGCGTTCCTTCAACGCCACGAGCACGGTGCCGAAGTCGCCGGTCACGAGCGGGCCGACGTCCACGGCGTCCGGTCCCGCGATCTCGGTCGCATAGACGATGCGCGTGCCGGTCGCTCGCGGCTCGATCAGGTGATGGACGACGACGCGCGTCTCGCCGACGACCGTCTCGTCGGTGAAGCGCTCGAACGGCGTGACGTCGATCAACGTGCTGACGAGGCGCGGTCCGTTCGGGATGTCCATCGTGAACGTCGAGCCGGCTGCGAACGGCCCGTCGAGCGCAATCGCCGCGATGCCGGCGTTCCACTTCGGCCATTCGTCGACGCGCTCGAAGATCGACCACACGGTCGCGGGGGTCGCCTTCGTGTCGATGCTCGCGCGATGCGTCCACATGGCCGGTGGCGTTGCGACCCGGACTCAGCCGAGGATCTGGCGCGCGCGGCGCAGGTGCGGCACGTCGAGCATCACGCCGTCGAGCTGGACGACGCCGGCATCGCTGCCGAACGCCGCGACGACGCGCTCCGCCCACGCGCGATCGGCGTCGGTCGGCGCGAACGCCGCGTCGATGGCCGCGAGCTGCGCCGGATGGATCGCGGCCTTCGCGTCGAACCCGAGCACGCGATGCGCGCGGGCCTCGCGGCCGAGGCCGTCGACGTCGCGGAAGTCGGGATAGACGGCATCGATCGCCGACACGCCGACCGCGCGGGCCGCGATCAGGCAGGCGTCGCGCGCATGGAGATAAGGTCCGAGGTAGCCGCCGGTCGACGCGTCGCGGTTCGCCGTGCCGCCGAGATCCGCCGACAGGTCTTCCGCGCCCCACATCAGTCCGGCCAGACGCGGCAACGGATCGCGGAAGTCGGACAGGCATTGCAACCCGCGCGCGGTCTCGGTCACGATCGCGACGATCGCCGTGCGACCCGTCCCGCCGTCGAGCGCGTCGAGCAGCGACGCGAGCTTCGCCACGTCGGCCGGACCCTCGCACTTCGGCAGCACGACGCCGGCCGCGCCGCCGTCGACCGCGACCGGCAGGTCGAGCCGCGCGACGTCCGGCGCGAGGCCGTTGATCCGCACGAAGCAGCGGTCGCGGTGTTCGGGATGTGCGTCGAGATAGCCGCGGCTCGCGCGGCGCGCGTTCGCCTTGCGCTCCGGCGTCGGGCCGACCGCGTCCTCGAGGTCGACGATGACGACGTCGGCGCTCGAGGCGAACGCCTTCGCGATCTTCTTCTCGTCGTCGCCCGGGACGAACAGCCAGCTGCGCTTCATGCGGCTCGCGTCGACGACGTCACGACACCGCCTCCACCGGCCGCTTCCTCATCAACGCCTGTCGTGTGCACGACGCGACGACCTTGCCGTCCTGGTTCGTCGCGACGTGCTCGAACTCGACGATGCCGGCGCCGGGACGCGACTTGCTTTCGCGGCTCGACACGACGCGCGTTTTCACTTTCAGCGTGTCGCCGTGGAAGACCGGGTTCGGAAACTTCACGTCGGTCATGCCGAGGTTCGCGAGCGTCGTGCCGAGCGTCGTGTCGTTGACGCTGATGCCGATCATCAACCCGAGCGTGAACAGGCTGTTGACGATCCGCGTGCCCCACTCGGTCGTCTTCGCGAAGTGCTCGTCGAGATGCAGCGGCTGCACGTTCATCGTCAGCGTCGAGAACAGCACGTTGTCCATCTCGGTGACGGTGCGCGTCCACGGATGGACGAACTCGAGACCGGCGGTGAGCTCCTCGAAGTACAGGCCGGCCATCGTCAGCCCTTGCGGCCCACGACCAGCAGCACCCCGCCGACGACGATCGCGCCGACGCCGGCCCACAGCGGGATGTCGACGTCTTCCTTCTTCTTCGCGGACAGCTCGATCGGTCCGACCTTCGCGACCGTGCTGTCCTTCGTGTAGCTGAAGCCGCGGAACACGCAGGCGAGGATGCCGGCGACGATGAGGATGATGGCGAGAACGCGGACGGCATTCATGGGCAGCGATCGGGGAGGCGACGAAGGGGATTCAATAGACGGCCGTGGCCGCGGACACGTGGACGATGACGGTCACCCACAGCACGACCACGACGACGTTGCTCGCCGCGAAGACCAGGCCGCGATGCCGGACCCTGTTGTAGGTCAGGTGGATCGCGCTGTGGACGATCCGCAGCACGACGTAGATCCACGCGATCACGATCGTGAGGTACGACGCGCCGCCGGTGACGTACAGGACGATGCAGGCCACATAGAAGAGGACCGGCACCTCGAGCAGGTTCATCAGGTTGCGGTTCGCGACGGCGGCCCGGGTCGGCGGCACAGTCGTCGCGTCGGCCGTCACCGCGGGCGCGGAGGCCCCGACATGCGAGATCGACATCATCAGCAGCACGGCGAGCGTCCACAGCGCGAGGACCGCGACAGGGATGAAGATCGCGACGTTTCCGGGCATGCGGCAGGCGATTGGCGCTTCGAACGAAGACGCTCGATACTACGGCGTTCGACCGACCGATGCCAATGCGGCACCTCGCCGCAATCCCGATGAACGATCCGCGCTTCGCCGGCTTGCTGCCGGCCAATCCGTACTTCACCCCCGAGCACGAGGCGTTGCGCGACACGATCCGGCGCTTCGTCGCTGAACGCGTGCTGCCGCACGCCGACGCATGGGAGGACGCCGGCTCCACGCCGCGCGAGATCGTCCGCGAGATGGGCGACCTCGGGCTGCTCGGCATCCGCTACGACGCGCGTCACGGCGGCAGCGAGCTCGACACGCTCGCGACCGTCGTGCTCGCCGAGGAGCTCGGGCGCTCGACCTACGGCGGCTTCGCGATCACGGTCCTCGTGCACACCGACATGGCGAGCCCGCATCTGTTCCACGGCGGCACGCCGGAGCAGCTCGATCGCTGGATGCCGGACATCGTTGCCGGCCGCAAGGTCGCGGCCGTCGCGATGACCGAGGCCGACGCGGGCTCGGACCTCGCCGGCATGCGGACCACGGCGCGTCGCGACGGCGACGCGTGGGTCATCAACGGCTCGAAGATGTTCATCACGAACGGCGTGCACGGCGACGTCTACTTCGTCGCCGCGAAGACCGGCGACCCGGGGCTTGCATCGCGCAACCGCATGATGTCGATGTTCGTCGTCGAGAAGGGCACGCCGGGCTTCAGCGTCGCGCGGCCACTGAAGAAGACCGGCTGGCTGTCGTCGGACACGGCCGAGCTGACGTTCGACGACTGCCGCATCCCGGCCGAGAACCTGCTCGGCGAGGAGCACAAGGGCTTCTACGCGCTGATGAAGAACCTGCAGAACGAGCGCATCGTGCTCGGCGCGCAGGCGATGGGCGAGGCATCGCGCGCGATCGAGCTGACGATGGACTGGGTCACGCAGCGCAAGACGTTCGGCTCGTCGCTGTGGGACAAGCAGACGGTGCGCCAGCGGCTCGCGTGGCGCGCATCGCAGGTCGAGGCCGCGAAGGCGCTCGTCTACAACACCGCGTGGCGCGACGCGCAGGGCCAGCAGGTCGCGAAGGAAGTGTCGATGATCAAGGCGCTCTGCGGCACGCTCGTCAACGAGGTGCTGTTCGACTGCGTCCAGTTCCACGGCGGCATGGGCTTCATGCGCGAGACGGCGGTCGAACGGATGTCGCGCGACGTGCGCGTGCAGGCGATCGGCGGCGGCGCGACCGAGGTGATGCTCGAAGAGGTCGCGAAGCGGATGGCCTGAGCGACCGCTGCGTCAGTCGTCGCGGCGGCCCTGCGCGCGACGCAGGTCGCCGCGCGCGACCAGCGCCCGAATGGCGTCCGGGTCGAGCGAACGCGTCAACGCGCTGTCGGCGCCGATCAGCAGATAGAACGAGCGCAGCGGGCTGACCCACGACAGGCGGACGCGGACGAAGTCGTCCGTGTGCTCGTTCGCTCGCAGCTCGAACCAGTCGCCCTTCTTCAGTTCCTCGACGACGATCGACGCGGGCGCCGGTGTCTTCGTCGGCGAGGTCGTGGCGGGCGAGCGATCGTGCAGCATCGACGGCGTCGCCTCGTCGGCCGGCCGCAGGCCCGGGCGCCGCGGCGGCGATGCGGTCGGGCGCCGTCGCGACGGCCGGCTCGGGGCCGAAGCTGCCGGTGCGCAGCCGCTGCGCGAAGGCGTCGATCGTGATGCCTTCGTAACCGGTGTCGGTCCAGCGGAACGGCGCGCCCGGCGAGTTGCGGACCGCCTGCAGCAGCACGCGGGTCCAGTCCGCGAAGAACTCGCGCTCCGCGGCCTCGGGATGATCGATCAGGCGCAGCCCTTCGCGGATCGCGACGATCATCGTCGGCAGCAGTCCGGCGAGCCGCGCGCGTTCGCCGGACGTCGTCTTCGGCGCGGCGGTCCACGCGAGGTCGAAGCACAGCCGCTTCGCGCGAGCGAGCAGCGCGTCGCGGCCCGCGTCGGCCTCGCGACAGGCGATCTCGACCAGCACGCGACTCCACACGTCGAGCAGGAAGAAGCGGACCGCGCGGTCGACCTCGATGCCGGCCAGCAGCTGGCTGATCTGGATCGTCGTCTGGATGACGAGCACGTCGCGATCCTCCGCGTCGTGGATCGGCGGCTGCGCAGCGTTCGCGGCGCTGGCGATGTCGACGATCGAGCGCTCGAACTGCTCGAGCAGCCGTGCGTGCTCGCCGGCGTCCTCGAACGAGCCGCGGATCACCGTGTGCACGCAACGCTCGAGCGCCGCGATGCCGGCGCGCGCGCTTGGCGTGTCGCCTTGCCAGTTCGCGGCCGACGCGGTCAGCCGGTCCATCAGGCGCCGCGTCGGATGCGTGCGGGACGCGAAGAACGACTCGTCCGCGAGCGCCATCCGCAGGACCGGCAGTTGCAGCCGCGCGAGCGTGTTGCGGACCGCGGTCGCGATGCGATCGTCGGACAGCACGTGGTCGAACAGCGTCGCCACGACGTCCATGCGGCGGCGATCCTCGTCGGATGCGTACTTCGCGAGACGGTCGCGGCAGGTCCGGATGACGTCCGGGACGATCAGCACCGGCTGCGCGTCGCTGCTCGTCGCGGCGGGGTCGGGCACGTCGAGCGGCAGGTCGATCGCGGCCTTCTCGCAGGCGAGGTCGGCGGCCACGGCATGCGTCTCGGCCAGTTCGGCGATCGCGCGCAGCAACGCGCCGCGCGGACCGCCGCGCACCGTCGAGTCCTCGCGCGAACGATGGATGGCGATGTCGGCGACGAGCGCCTGGAACGGGTCGCTGCCGGTGTGCTCGGCGTCCGCGCCGTCGCGCCGCTCGCGACCCGCGCCGGACACGTCGGTGACGAGCACCGCGAGCGCGTCGTACAGCCGCGGCGGTCGATCGGGATCGGTCGGAACCGGCCACGACATCGCCGGCGGCGTGAACGGCACGGACGACGATGGGTCCGGCTCGCCCTGCGCCACGCTGTGCTGGAACGACAAGGCAGGAGCGTCGCTGGAAAGGGACATGCTTGAACCGGGAACGTCGACCGCCGGTGCGAGACGGGCGCGACGGTCGAGACAGGGCGAGCCCGTCAGATCGACACGATGTGCCGAAACTTGAGACCGCGGCCCGTCAGCGCGTGCCGGGGCGTTCGCGCGTCAGCAGGACGACACTGCCGACGATGATCGCCGTCGCAATGCCGTCGCGCATCGACAGCCGCTCGCCGCCGAGCAGGACGCCGAGCAGCACCGCGATCACCGGATTGACGTAGGCGTAGCTGATCGCGACCGACGCGGACACCTTCGACAGCAGATACATGTAGGCCGAGAACGCCGCCGAGCGATCCGAAGAAGACGAGATAGACGACCGCGGCGGCCGCGAGCGGCGTCGGCGGCCAGGACGCGAGCAGGCGCTCACCTTCGCCGCGTGCGAGCCCGACGACGATCAGCACCGCCCCGCCAGCCAGCATCTCGGTCGCGAAGCCCATCGCGCCCGGCGCGACCGTCAGCTTGCGCTGCGCGAGGACCGAGCCGAGCGTCCAGCACAGCACCGCGATGGTCAGTGCCGCGATCCCGACCGGATGGCCGGCGAGCTGCGAACCGCCGGCCAGCATCACGATGCCGCCGAAGCCGAACAGGATGCCGAGCCACTGCAGCCGCTGCGGCCAGAATCCGAACAGCCCGGACCAGATCGCGGCCGCGAGCGGACCGGCGCCGATGAAGGTCGCCGCGACGGACGACGACACGAACTGCTCGGCGAAGACGACGCCGCCGTTGCCGCCGGCGAGCAGCAACACGCCGACGATCGCCCCGTCGCGCCACTGTCGCGCGGTCGGCATCGGCCTGCCGCGGGCCGCGAGGAAGCCCGACAACAACAGGCCGGCTGCGACGAAGCGCATCCCGCTCTGGAGGAACGGCGGGAACGATTCGAGCGCGAGGCGCATCCCGAAGTAGGTCGAGCCCCAGACGACGTAGACCGTCGCCAGCGCGACCATGACCTTCGTCGTCAGTCTTCGCGACGAGGGCCGTGTCGCCGACACGTCGGGGATCGAGCGCGCCGAAGGCGCGAGGACGGGGTCGCTCATCGAGGGGACCGATGCTGCGCGCAGCGCCCGGCCGCGGCGGTCCGCCACGGACCCGGACGTTCATGCGGCTGGCGAGTGTAGTCGAGTCGTCACCCGCGTCGCCGCGGGCGCAGCCGTCAGCCGCTACCCGCGTCCGACGTACGGCATCTCGGTGGCCATCACCGTCATGAACAGCACGTTCGCGTCGAGCGGAAGACCGGCCATGAACAGCACCGCGTCGGCGACGTGCCGGACGTCCATGACCGGCTCGACCGCCGTCGCACCGTGCGCCTGCAGGATGCCGGCCCGCATCTTCTGCGTCATCTCGGTCGCCGCGTTGCCGATGTCGATCTGCCCGACCGCGATGTCGAAGCCGCGGCCGTCGAGCGCCGCCGACTTCGTCAGGCCCGTCACCGCATGCTTCGTCGCCGTGTACGGCGCCGACATCGGCCGCGGCGCATCGGCCGAGATCGACCCGTTGTTGACGATGCGGCCGCCGCGCGGCGTCTGCGCCTTCATCACGCGAAACGCCTGCTGCATGCAGAGGAACGTGCCGGTGAAGTTCGCGTCGACGACCGTGCGCCACTGCTCGATGGTCAACGTCTCGAGCGGCACCGCGGGCGCGCCGGTGCCGGCGTTGTTGAACAGCAGGTCGAGGCGGCCGAACCGCTCGACGACCGCATCGAACAGCGCGCGGACCGACGCCGGGTCGGCGACGTCGGTCGGATGCGCGAGCAGGCGGTCGCGACCGGCCGGGTCGGCCCGCGCGATCGTGTCCTCGAGCTTGTCGCGGCCGCGGCCGGCGAGACCGACTGCATAGCCGGCGCCGTGCAGCGCCAGCGCGACCGCGCGGCCGATGCCGCTGCCGGCGCCGGTGACGATGGCGACCTTGCCGGTCATGGGATGCGCGCGGCGTTGCGGTTCATCGGAGGTGCGGCCCATCGTTCGAGGGACGCCGATGATAACGAACGCCCGACCGGCCGCGCCGCGCTTTCCCGCAAAATGCCGTCCTCGGACGACGCCGGAGAGCGCGATGCTGCAAGTGCTGGGGAGAGTGACGTCGATCAACGTGCGCAAGGTGTTGTGGACCTGCGCCGAGCTCGACCTGCCGTTCGACCACGAAGACTGGGGCGGCCCGGGCCTCGACCTGCGCGACCCGTCGTTCGTCGCGCTGAATCCGAACGCCCTCGTGCCGGTGCTTCGCGACGGCGACCTCGTGCTGTGGGAATCGAACGCGATCTGCCGCTACCTCGCGGACCGCGAGGGTCGTCGCGACCTGCTGCCCGCCGTGCCGGCCGAGCGTGCGGTCGTCGATCAATGGATGGACTGGCAGGCGACCGAGCTGAACGGCGCCTGGCGCTACGCGTTCCTGTCGCTCGTCCGCCGGCATCCCGACTATGGCGACGCCGCCGCGGTCGCCGCGAGCGTCGACGCGTGGAACCGGCACATGCGGATCCTCGACGATCGGCTCGCCGCGACGGGCGCCTACGTCGCCGGCCCGACGTTCACGCTGGCCGACGTCGTGATCGGGCTGGCCGCCTATCGCTGGATGATGACGCCGATCGAGCGACCGACGCTGCCGGCCGTCGACGCGTGGATGGAACGGCTCGCCGAGCGGCCGGCCTATCGCCTCCACGGCGGCAACGGCACCCCGTGACGCCATGACGATCGCCGCCGAGGCCGTGGACCGCGAAGCGCCGTCGGCGAGGCGCATCGCGCTCGTCGGCGGGCTCTGCATGGCCGCCGCGATGGGCATCGGTCGCTTCGCGTTCACGCCGCTGCTGCCGCTGATGCAGCAGCATCAGGGCCTGCTGCTCGGGGACGGCGCGTGGCTCGCGACGATCAACTATCTCGGCTACCTGATCGGTGCGATCTACGGCTTCGTGCGGCCGCCGAAGCCCGGCTCCGCCGCGCGCCTCGGCGTCGCGCTGGTCACCGTGTCGACGCTCGCGATGGCGTTCGCGCAGGGGATGCCCGCGTGGCTCGCGCTGCGCTTCGTCGCCGGCATCGCGAGCGCGTTCGTGATGATCGGCGTCGCCGGCTGGGCGCTCGTCCAGCTCGCGACGCTGAAGCGCGGCGGGCTCGGCGGATGGGTCTTCGGCAGCGTCGGCCTGTCGATCGCGGTCGCCGGCGGCATCGTCGTCGTCATCGCGACGACCGTCGGCGATCCGCGCGTCGCATGGGCCGTGCTCGGTCTCGCGGCCGCGGCCATCTCGGCCGCGACGTGGGCGCCGCTGTCGCGCGAGCCGGCGACGACGTCGACCGGCGTGCTCGCGGCGCCGCCGCTCGACCGCGAAGCCTGGCTGCTGATCGTCTGCTACGGCGTCGCCGGCTTCGGCTACATCGTGCCGGCGACGTTCCTGCCGGCCGTCGCCCGCGCGCTGGTCGCCGACCCGGCGATCTTCGGCTGGGTGTGGCCCGCGTTCGGCATCGCCGCGGCGGTCGGGACGATCGGCGTGTCGACGCTGCTGCCGAATGCGCGGCCGCGCAAGGTCTGCGCGATCGGCATGCTGGTGATGGCGATCGGCACGGCCGCACCGCTCGTGCAGCTGTCGCTCGCCGCGCTGATCGTGTCGGCGATCTGCGTCGGCGGCACCTTCATCCTGGTGACGCTGGCGGGCCTGCAGGAGATCCGCCGCATGATGCCGATCGGGCCGGCGCGCGGCGTCGCGGCGCTGACCGCGTCGTTCGCGCTCGGACAGCTGATCGGCCCGCTGCTGACGCACACCGGCTCGTCGGCCGCGACCGCGATGCAGCTGCCGGGGCTGGTCGCGACGATCGGGCTCGTCACGAGCGCGCTCGTGATGCTGACCCGGCGCGTTTCGCGTTGAGTCGGACGGCCGCCGTCAGGCCGGCTTCGACTTCGCCTCGCTCCCGTCCTTGGACCCTTCCTCGCGACTCTTCTCGTGCGGCTTCACCGTCGAACGCACGACCATGAACTTGTCGAGCACGTCGAACCAGAACGGCGCGCCGAGCATCACCGCGAACGCGGTGACGAGCCATCCGAGCACGAGGCGGACGATCGCGTAGTCGCGCGCCTTCGCCGTCGATCGGCCGTCGCGGAAGTCGGCGGTGCAGAACTGCAGCGGGACCGGCAGCTGCGCGCCGTCGCAGACGGTCCAGCCGATCGGCATGCCGACGCGGTCCAGCTCCGCATGCTTCGCCTGCAACGCCGCGAGCGCCTCGTCGGGCGAGCGGTCCGACGCCTTCTCGGCTGCCGCCTCCGCGACGACCGCGGCCCGGAACGCCTTGTCGGTCGTCAGGCGCTCCATCACGTACAGCGCGTCGACGTTCATCACGACGGCCGCGGTGATGCCGAGCGCGAACAGCAGCGCCTGCGTGTGGCGGCGATACCAGCCGGACACGCGGTCCATCGTGCCGTCGAACCACTGCTCGACGCCGGCGCGTGCCCGGCCGACGTCGTCGTCCGCATGGTCGATCAGCGACAGCACGAAGCGTCGCAGGTGCGCGCTCGGCAACGCGGCGGCGCCGGCGCGCAGGTTCGCGATCGTCAGCGTCGCGCCGGCCGCGCCCGCCGCCGTCGCGGGCATCGCGGCGGTCGTGGTCGGCACGCCGACGAAGCCGGCCGCGGCTGCCTTGCGTTCCGCTCCGCCGCCGGATGCGTCGCCGTCGCCGTTCACGGCCGGCTTCGGCACTGCGCCTCGCACGACGAGGTCGAGGAACGCGGTCGAGAAGTTCGCGGCGGGGATGTACGACGGCAGGTTTCGACCTTTCGGCCGGTAGGCGCCGTCGTACAGCGAGTTGATCGTCGGATGCTGGAACAGCTGCGCGGTCAGTTCGCCGCCGTGGTCGTCGAGCAGCGTGCGCACGCCCTTCTCGAGGTTCTTCGCGCGCCAGCGCAGCAGTCCCTCGAGCCATTCGCGGATCGCGGTGCAGATGATCGACATCATCAGGAAGAGGAAGACCATCCCGATCGCGACTTCGAGCGTTTCAGAATTGAACATGGCCTGGTTCGGTCGGTTGCCGCTGCTTGCGAACGTGCCTGCAATCGCGTCGTCGCTGGCGAGGTCCGCATCGCACGCGGACCTCGTTCGCCCACGCTATCGTAAGCGCGCGGCCCGCTCAAGATGCGGCGATCGCTGAACGCCGGCGGCCCGACCGGTGTCGAAACTGTCGCGAACACCTCGACTCCATCGATGAAGACCGTCCTCCTCTCCACCGGCGAACACGTGCCTGCGCTCGGGCTCGGCACGTGGCACATGGGCGAGTCCGCGCGGACGCGCGATGCGGAGGTCGCCGCCGTCCGGCACGCGCTCGACCTCGGCTATCGCCTCTTCGACACGGCCGAGATGTACGGCGAAGGCGGCGCCGAGTCCGTCCTCGGACGCGCGCTCGCCGACGCGCTGCGTGCCGGCGTCGTGAAGCGCGAGGAGATCGTCGTCGTCAGCAAGGTCTATCCGCACAACGCGAGCCGTCGCGCGATGCCGAAGGCCTGCGACGCGAGCCGCGAACGCCTCGGCCTCGACGTCATCGACGTCTACCTGTTGCACTGGCGCGGTTCGGTGCCGCTCGCCGAGACGGTCGACGCCTTCGAGGCGTTGAAGGCCGGCGGCGCGATCCGCGAATGGGGCGTCAGCAACTTCGACGTCGACGACCTGCGCGAGCTCGAAGCCGTGCATCCGACGCTGACCGCGAAGACCGGCCGGCTGCATTGCGCGACGAACCAGATCTACTACGCGCTCGACGAGCGCGGCGCCGAGTTCAGCCTGATGCCGTACCAGCGGACGCTGCATCTGCCGACGATGGCGTATTGCCCGCTCGGCCGCGGCAGCCTCGCCGGCGACGCGACGCTCGCACGCATCGCCGAAGCGCGCGGCGCGACGGCCGCGCGGGTCGCGCTGGCGTGGGTCATCCGCTCGGGCGACGTGATCGCGATCCCGAAGGCGGCCGACCCCGCGCATCTCGAGGACAACTTCGCGGCCGCCGACCTGGAGCTGACCGACGCGGAACTCGCGACGATCGACGAACACTTTCCGCCGCCGATCGAGAAGACGCCGCTCGCGATGGCTTGACCGCCGTCAGGCGCCGACCGGCACGTACGCGGTCTCGTGGTCGGCGAGCCAGCGCTTCGACAGCGACACGTCGCCTTCGGACGGATGGAAGTCGGACCGCAGATAGGCCCGCCACGGTCCCGCGAGTTCGCGCAAGGCACCGTCGGGACCGAGCAGGAAGCGCCAGGCCTCGCCGACCGTCCGCCACCGCCACAGGCCGCCGCTTCGCGCGAGATTGCCGAATCGTCTGGCGTGTCGCGTCGATGACGAAGATCTTCGTGATGCGGCGAAACCACCGCAGTCGCCACGCCTCGTCGCCGTCGAGCGCGCGGTACACGTCGAACGCGACGCTGCGATGCTCGCACTCCTCGGCCGCATGCCATTGCCACAACGTCCGCAGCCGCTCGTCCGCACCCACGAGCGTGCCGGGGCGACGCAGCATCCACTCGGCCATGATCGCCGTCAGGTGCTCGTAGGCCGCGGTGATCGCGACCGCGTGGCGCGGGTCCTGGCCTTCGAGACGCGCGAGCCGCTTCAGCGCGCGCGGGCCCCAACCGTTGACGAGACCCTGCGACTCGAGCTGCGCGTTGAACAGGCCGTGCAACCGGCGATGCGTGGCCTCCTGACCGACGAAGGCCCGCACGTCGTCTTTCATGCGGTCGCGCTCGGCGTCGGGCAACGCATCGACGCCGCTTCGCACCGAGTCGATGAAGAACTGCTCGCCGACCGGGAAGCTCATCGACAGCGCGCCGAAGAACGCGCTGCGGAAACGATCGCCGCCGCACCAGTCGACGGGAAACGGCGCATCGAGATCGACGAGGAGGCGGCGCACGACGAGATCGGTCATGCGGCCGATCATATCGCCAGCCGGCGTCGGGCCGTCGACCGGCATCGGGCGAACCCGCATCGACCGTCGCCGAGCAGCCATGCGACACTCGCGAGCCGCTCGGCCGACCCGTCCGCGACGCGAACGGGGTCCGGCCTCGCCAACGAATCGTACGAGACCTCACCATGATCCGATCGTCCAAGTCTTCGCGAATCGCCGTCGCGATCGCCGCATTCGCCGCATGCCTCACGTTCGCCACGAGCGCCTCCGCACAGGAGGTCGTGCGGCTCGGCAACCTCAAGCTCGCGCACTTCGGCGCGGTGTCGTACATGACGCAGCTGTCGGCCAAGTGCGGCATCAAGGTCGACGAGAAGCTGTTCGCGAAGGGCCCGGACGTGATGCAGGCGATCGTCGCCGGCGAGCTCGATGCCGGCGCGACCGCGTCCGAGGCCGCGATCTCGGCCCGCGCTGCGGGCATCCCGATCTACGTCGTGGCCGGCTTCGCGAAGGGCGGCGCGCGACTCGTCGCGGCGCCCGGCTCGAACATCAGGACGATCGAGGACCTGAAGGGCAAGCGCGTCGGCGTCACGCGCGGCGGCATCCAGGAGATCCTGCTCGCGGCCGAACTCGGCAAGCACAACCTGACGTTCTCCGACTCCGCCGGCAAGGACGTGCAGATCACGTACCTGAACTATCCCGACCTCAACATCGCGCTGCAGTCGAAGAACCTCGACGTCATCATGCAGACCGAGCCGCAGTCGTCGCAGGCGATCAACAACGGCTTCGGCGTCGAGGTGATGAAGCCGTACGACACCGCGATCGGCAGTCCGGTCCGCACGCTCGTGATGACCGAGAAGTTCTACAAGGAGAAGCCCGCGCTCGCGCAGAAGTTCATGGACTGCTTCGTGATGGCGACGAAGGCGTTCATCGACGATCCGAAGCTCGCGTCGAAGTACGTCCGCGAGACGCTCTTCAAGGGCCAGGTCAGCGAGGCCGACTTCGACGCGGCGATCGGCAACGCGCCGTACAGCTACGACATCACGCCCGAGCATCTGCAGATCACCGGCGACACGATGGCGAAGTACGGCGTCGGCAAGTTCGCGAAGGGACCGATCGCGACCGACTACGTGAAGACGGATCTGCTGGTCAAGGCAAAGGCGGCGAACGGGGTGAAGTGATGGTGATGTCGTGCCACGTCTCCACGAAACCGTCGTCTCCGCGAAGGCGGGGACCCAGCGTCGTCTGCGCGACGTGACACTGGCGATGAAGCAACGGCACTGGATCCCCGTCTCCGCGGGGACGACGGAGCTGAGAGCGCTGCGTCGATGATCGCCGCGCGTCCCGCCTGGAAGACGTGGCTCGAAGGCGCCATCGTGCCGGTCGTGCTGCTCGCGCTCTGGCAGGCGATCGTGATGCTCGGGTGGGTCAACCCGAAGGTCCTGCCGTCGCCACTCGCGGTCGTGATTCGCTGGTGGCAATACCTCGCCCCGCCCGAAGCCTTCGATCCGGCGACGATGTCGCGCCTGCCATGGTTGTTCTCCGGCGAATTGCTCGGCGATGCGGCAGGCAGCCTCTATCGCGTCGTCGTCGGCTTCGTGCTCGGCACGGTGCTCGCGTTGCCGCTCGGACTCGCGATGGGCGCGATGCCGCGCGTGCTGCGGCTGATGAGCCCGCTGATGCAGGTGCTGCGGCCGATCCCGCCGATCGCCTACATCCCGCTCGCGATCCTGTGGTTCGGGCTCGGCAACCCGCCGGCCGTCTTCCTGATCGTGATCGGCGCGTTCTTCCCGGTGCTGATGAACACGATCGCCGGCGTGGTCGCGGTCGACGGCATCTACCTGCGCGCCGCGCGCAACCTCGGCGCGTCGCGGATGACGATCTTCCGCCGCGTGATCCTGCCGGCCGCGACGCCGTACATCCTGGCCGGCATGCGGATCGGCATCGGCACGTCGTTCATCGTCGTCATCGTGTCCGAGATGATCGCGGTCAACAACGGCCTCGGCTTCCGCATTCTCGAGGCGCGTGAGTACTTCTGGTCCGACAAGATCATCGCCGGCATGCTGACGATCGGCCTGATCGGACTCGCGATCGACATCGCGATGAACAAGACGAACAACCACCTGCTGCGCTGGCATCGCGGGCTCGACCAGTGAGCGCGCTGCCGTCCGGCGCCTCGACGTCCGCTTCGATCTCGTCGAGGGCATCGACGACCGCGCTGTCGACGGCCGGCAGCGCGATCCGCATCGCCGGCCTGCAGAAGCGCTTCGAGACGCCGGGCCGCGAGGTCGTCGCGCTGAAGGACATCGACCTCGACATCGAGGCCGGCGAGTTCATCTGCCTGCTCGGCCCGTCGGGCTGCGGCAAGTCGACGCTGCTGAACGCGATCGCCGGCTTCTCGCCGCCGACCGCCGGCACGATCACGGTCGACGGCCGGCCGGTGACCGGTCCGGGGCCGGACCGCGGCATGGTGTTCCAGGAGTACGCGCTGTTCCCATGGATGACCGTCGAGGCGAACGTCGGCTTCGGCCTCGAGATCAAGGGCATGCCGAAGCCGGAGCGGCAGGCCCGTGTCGCGGCGCTGCTCGCGATGCTCGGCCTCTCCGACTTCGCCGACCGCTTCCCGAAGGACCTGTCGGGCGGCATGCGCCAGCGCGTGGCGATCGCCCGCGTGCTCGCGATCGATTCGCCGATCCTGCTGATGGACGAGCCGTTCGGCGCGCTCGACGCGCTGACGCGGCGCTCGCTGCAGGACGAGCTGACGAAGATCTGGTCGCAGTTCCGGAAGACGATCGTCTTCGTCACGCACAGCATCGAGGAATCGATCTATCTCGCGGACCGCATCGTCGTGATGACGTACCGGCCCGGCACCGTCAAGCGCGACATCCGCGTCCCGATGCCGCGGCCGCGCGATCCGTCCGACGCCGCGTTCAACGCGCTGAAGCGCGAGATCGGCGAGCTCGTGACGGCCGAGCAGCAACGCCACGAGGCCGCCGAGCGCGGCGGGCTGACGACGGACTGATCGGGTGATCACGCGTCCGAACGCGGCATTCATGTAGCGTTCACTCCATCAACTGCGCGGCTCGTGTCGATGTGCGTCTGCGACAACTTCGAGCACCTGCTCGTCGTCCGCGCGATGTGCCGGGAACCGGCGCCGCGTTCGTGCCTCTGACGGCAATCTGCGCATCGACGACGACGGGAGGACGACGATGGACGGGGACTACCAGGTAGACGGTCCGAGCAGGGCCGAGATCGACAAGATGGCGGGCTCGGTCGTGGTGGAGTTCGGGACCTCGTGGTGCGGCCACTGCCAGGCCGCGCAGCGCCCGATCGCCGATGCGCTCGCGGACTTTCCCGGCGTCGCGCACATCAAGATCGAGGACGGCAAGGGTCGACCGACCGGGCGCTCGTTCGGCGTCAAGCTTTGGCCGACGTTGATCTTCCTGTCGGACGGCGTCGAGATCTCGCGCGTCGTGCGGCCGACCGATTCGAAGGTGGTCAGCCGCGCGCTCACCGAGCTGCATGCGACCGACCAGAGCGATGGCTGAAGGTCGGCACGACGACGGCCGACCGTCGTCGCGCGACCGATGCGGCGACGTCGAGACAGAGCCTGGCGGTTGAAGGCGGCGACGAAGGACTAGTGGCGGACGGGCATCGACGGCGTCGCCGTCCCCGTCGCCGAAGCGAAAGGCACGATGGCAGATTCCGGGGCACCGGCCGAGTCGGCCGTCGAGCTGTCCGAAGAAGAAGAAGCCGCGATCCGCGAGCAGCTGCCGCATCGATCGCCGGTGCTGTTCGAGATCATCCGCCGCGACGGGCAGGAGGAGATCGAGCGCCCGATCCAGTCGCTGTGGTGGTCCGGTCTCGTCGCCGGCCTGTCGATGGGCTTCTCGCTGCTCGCACCGGCGATGCTGCGTCGCTATCTGCCGCAGGCAGAGTGGACGCCGGTCGTCGCGCAGCTCGGCTACAGCGTCGGCTTCGTGCTCGTCATTCTGAGCCGGCAGCAACTGTTCACCGAGAACGTCATCGCGGCCGTCGTGCCGGTGATGGCGAACGCGCACGGACGCAACCTGCTGCTGATGCTGCGGCTGTGGGGCGTCGTGCTGGTCGCGAACGTCGTCGGCGCGGCGTGCTTCGCGCTGTTCCTCCGCTACAGCGGCGCGATCGAGCCCGACCTCGCGCGATCGGTGCACGACGTCGCGGCGCAGATCCCGCACGTCGCGTTCGGCGACACGATGGCCCGCGCGATGGTCGCCGGCTTCCTGGTCGCGTCGCTGGTCTGGATCCTCGCGGGGATCGAGGGATCGAAGATCTGGATCGTCGTGCTCGTGACGTACCTGATCGCGCTCGGCAGCTTCGACCACATCGTCGCCGGATCGGTCGACGCGGCCTATCTCGTCTTCGACGGCAGCGAAACGGTCGGCCACGCGTTCGCGGCGTTCTTCGTGCCGACGCTGCTCGGCAACATGATCGGCGGCACCGTCATCTTCACGGTGCTGTCGTACGGACAGATCCGCGAGGAACTGAAGGACGGGAAGAAGGGAGACCGCGGGCACGGCGACGATCGATCGCAGCGAAAGGACGCGTCCGACTCGGATTCGAGGGGCGGGGACGCAGGCGACGACGGATCGGCCGGGCGCTCGCGGAGCTGAACGCGATCGACCGGAGCGATGGCCGACGTACCATCGTCCGCGTGGCACGCGCCTCCGTGCTCGCGCCACCCGTGCCATCACCGATGACGAAAGGACGCCGATGATCCTCGGCCTGCGGACCGCGCTGTACCCGACACCGGACCTCGACCGCGCGAAGGCGTGGTATGCGACGGTGCTCGGGATCGAACCCTATTTCGACCAGCCGTTCTACGTCGGCTTCGCGGTCGGCGGCTTCGAGCTCGGCCTCGTGCCGGATGCGGTGCCCGGCATCGACGGGGCCAGTCCGCTATGGGGTGTCGCCGACGCGCAAGCCGCGCTGAAGCGACTGCTCGAGCTCGGCGCGACGCCGCTCGAGCCGGTGACCGACGTCGGCGGAGGCATCAGGGTCGCCGCGGTGACCGATCCGTTCGGCAACCGCTTCGGCATCATCGAGAACCCGCACTTCGACGCGTCGAAGGTTCGTTAGCGGGCGCCCGCGCCGGTCACAGGCTCTCGGGACTCGCGGGGCCGGCGTGGATGAACTTGTGCAGCTTGATCGCCGGGAACGAGCGCCGCACCCGCGGCGTGCCGGTGTTGAACTGGTCGACGAGCTCGCCCCACTCGGCCGCGCGGGCGACGCCGTTGCGCTCCGCGTCGCCGAGCACGAGGGCCGTCCGCGCGCGCAGCAGGATCTCGCCCGATGCCTCGGCGATCACGCCGTCCTTCTTCGAGATGTGGTCGATGCGCTTCAGCCAGCCGTTCAGCGCCATCAGGAAGTCGTGCGAGTACAGGCCGAGCAGGCAGCGGGCGAGCGGCGACGCCGGCACGTGGTCCCAGCGCAGGTGGCGATTGAACGACTCGACGCTGCGACGAAAGCCGGGATACACGACGTTCGTGTCGTGCATCAGGAATCCGTATTCGAAGCGCCAGCGCAGCGGCGCTTCATAGAGCGTGCTGTACTCCCACGCGTCGTGCGTGCTGAACGCGTACTCGACGCCGTCGATGACCGCGTCGCTGTTCTCCGCGCAGCCGTTGACGACGACCTTGATGCGCTCGGGCGCGATGCCCTCGGCGAACAACTGCTCGAGCAGGATCGGCACCGTGCGCCGATAGAACGCGAGACACGACGCGACGAGATAGACGACGTCGGACGCCGTGTGCGACACCGGCGCCTGCGGGACGAGGCACAGCTTCGTCAGCGCGGCCGACGCTTCCGGCTCGTCGCAGAAATAGCCGACCGGGATGTCGCCGATCGATTGCGTGAACGTCGAGCTCGGGATCCAGTTGTTATGGCGCGTCACGAACGCGAACGCCTCCGACTTCGCGACGGTGCCGAATTCGTAGGGGATCCAGCTGCCCTCGTTCGGATGGCCGTGGCCGGTGATGCGTCCGTCGGGCTGCATCGTCAGCGTCGCGATCGGCTCGATCAGGAAGCCGTGGCGCAGGTCCTTCATCCGCGCGAACAGATGCGGACGACCGATCAGCTTCGCCATGTCGACGCCGTCCGTCGTCTCGAGCGGGGCGACGCGCGACGCCCGGCTCCGGTCGATCGAAGCCGACGACAGGCGCTCGAAGGCCTCGGAGACCACGGGCTGGAACGTCTGGACAGGCGTCATTGCGGCAGTTCTTTCAGGATCGATCGCGAAGGAGGAGCGCGGCCGCCGGACGGCGGCCCGCGGCCTGCGGGCACGCCGCGACCGCGCGGACGCCGTGCGCGCCAGTCCTGGTCAGCAGTTGTCGTGCCCAGCGTCCCGCGCGTGATCAGCGCGCGGCGGCGGCGAAGATGTCGATCGGCTGCGACATGCCCTGCAGCACGACGGCGCCGAGGTCCTCGAACGTCGCGGCGCCGGACGCGCTTTCGCGCGTGGTTCCGTCGACGAGGATGCGGCGCTTCGCGAGCTTCGTGTAGGCCTCGAGCCGCGCCGCGAGGTTGACCGTCCGGCCGACGCACGTGTAGGTCGCGCGGCTCTGCGTGCCGGTGTAGCCGGCGATCACGTCACCCGACGCGATGCCGATGCCGATGGCGATCGGCGGCTTGTCGGCGGTCCCGCGCTCGTGGTTGAGGAGCTCGATCATCTCGACCATCTCGAGCGACGCGAGCACCGCCGCGCGTCGATGATCGGCGAGCGGCAGCGGCGCGCCGAAGATCGCCATCAGCCCGTCGCCGATGATCTGATTGACGACGCCGCCCGCGCCGTTGATCGCATCGAACATCAGCGTGTACCACGTGTTGAGCAGGTCGATCGTCTCGTCGGGCGGCTGCGAGTCCGCGAGCGTCGTGAAGCCGCGGATGTCGCAGAACATGACGGATGCGTCGACGTGACGGCCGCCGAGCGCGAAGCCGGACTGCTCCAGGTCCTGCGCGACCTCCGACGTCGCGAAGCGCGCGATCAGCTCCTTCTGCTGGTCGCGCAGCCGCTTCTTCTCGAGGCTGCTGTTGACGCGCGCCTTCAGCAGCACCGCGTTGACCGGCTTGTACAGGTAGTCCTCGGCGCCGAGCTCGATGCAGCGCGCGACATGCCCGACCCCTTCGAGCGACGACGTGACGATCACCGGCACGTCGCGCAGCTTGAGGTCGCGTGCCAGATGCTCGAGCACCGTGAAGCCGTCCATCTCCGGCATCTCCATGTCGAGCAGCATCAGGTCGAACGGCTCCTCGCGCAGCTTCGCGAGCGCGATGACGCCGTTCTCCGCGCTCGCGACGCGATGGCCCATCGTCTCGAGGCTGCGCGACAGCAGCAGGCGGTTGACCTTGTTGTCGTCGACGACGAGCAGCCGATGCCCGCGCTCAGCCATCGCTGAGCGCCTTCAACGCGGCCGACGCGCCAGCGTATTCGGCGTCGAGCGCGTCGAGCGCGGCCGGTGTCGCGGCGTCGAGGCCGCCCAGTTCGAGGTCGCGCGCCGCGATGCCGAGCGAGGTCGCGCCGAACGTGTTGCTGTTCGACTTCAGCGAGTGCGCGTTGCGGCGGAAGCGCTCGGCGTCGCGCGTGTCGAACGCCTCGCGCAGCTCCGCAAGCATCCGCGGCGCCTCCTGCAGGAAGGTGTCGACGAGCTCGCCGACGAATGCGGCGCCGGCCATCTCGCCGAGCGCCTTGAAGGTTTCGGGATCGATCGTCGGATCAGGCAAGGTCGGGATCCTTTCGGTGTTGCGACCGGGCGGCACCGGGTTGCTCGACGCGGACCGGGACGTCGGATGGTCGGCCCGGCCGAATCCACCGAGCGTCCGCGCGCCGCGTGTCGACCACGGACCGTCCGTCGCCGGACGAGTCAAGCGTCGCTGCTCGGGAGATGCGTTGATGCTGGAATGATGCGTCGATGCTAGGCTGCCCTCGATGCGGACGACCCTTGCCCTCGACGACGATGTCATCGCGTACGCGCGCTCGCACGCGCAGCGGGAACGTGTCTCCCTCGGCGAAGTCGTGTCCCGGCTCGCCCGCGAGGGCATCCTGGCGCAAGGCAGGATCCACACCACGCTGGCCGAGCCGAAGTCTCGTTATGCCCTGCTGCCGGCGCGCGGCGAGACGATCACGCCCGAGCACGTCCGCGCGTTGATGGACCAGGAAGGCATCTAGCGCGTGCGCCGTCTCCTGGACGTCAACGTCTGGGTGGCATTGCTCGACGAGCCGCACGTCTTCCACGCACAGGCGCTCGGGTTCATCGAGCGTCGCCAGGTACAGATCGCAACCTGCCCGCTCGTCGAGAACGGCGTGGTCCGCGTGCTCAACCTGCCCGGCTACAGCCAGCTTCGACCCGTCGGATGCGATGTGGTCGCGCGCAAGCTCGCCGAGATCTGCGCCGCGCTCGATCACGCGTTCTGGCCCGATGACGTGTCGCTCCGCACGGCCGGAATGGTGAATGGGCCTCGGGTGCTCGGGCACAACCAGATCGCGGACCTGCACCTGCTGGCGCTGGCCGTCGCACACGATGGATGTCTCGTCACGCTGGATCACCGGGTCACGACGACCACCATCGTCGGGGTCGCCGATCGCCACCTCCTGCTCCTGTAGCGCGCCGATCACGCTTCGACCTTTCGGCGCATGGGCGTGCCCGACAGCGCCAGGATCAACGCATCGATCCGGATCGGCTTCGTGACGTAGTCGTCCATGCCCGCGGGTCGACGTCGTCATCGCCTCATCCGCGGAGACGGACGTTGGTCAACGCCTGCACCAGCACGTCGACACGAATCGGCTTCGTGAGGTAGTCGTCCATGCCGGCCGCGAGGCATTCCTCGCGGTCGCCCTGCATCGCGTTCGCGGTCATCGCGACGATGCGCGGCCGCTCGCCGTTCGGCCAGCGCTGCACGATGCGACGCGTCGCCTCGAGTCCGTCCATCTCGGGCATCTGCACGTCCATCAGCACCACGTCG
This sequence comes from uncultured beta proteobacterium, assembly GCA_963795885.1. Classification (GTDB taxonomy): domain Bacteria; phylum Pseudomonadota; class Gammaproteobacteria; order Burkholderiales; family Burkholderiaceae_D; genus CAHJXF01. Next base: position 29,906 of record CAWCJI010000006.1, read on the forward strand.
TAGCGCTGACGCTCGACCGATTCGACGGCCTCGATGCCGTTCGACGCCAGGTCCGCGCGATAGCCCATCTGCTGCAGCAGCCGCAGCGCCAGCTTCTGGTTCACGACGTTGTCCTCGGCCAGCAGGATGCGCAGCGGATGACGCGCGGCGAGCTCACGATCGATCGCGGTGGAGCCGCCCCTCGCCGCCGTCCCGGTCACCCGCGACTTCGTGAACAGCGACGCCAGCGTGTCGAACAGGTGCGACTGATGCAGCGGCTTCGAGAGGTAGCCGGCGAACAGGCCCTCGCGGTCGTCGACCTCGCGCCGGCCGAGCGAGCTGAACAGCACCATCGGCATCTTCGCGTCGAGCGCGCGGATGCGACGCGCGAGCTCCAGGCCGTCGAGCTCCGGCATGTGCATGTCGACGATCGCGAGGTCGAAGCGGTCGCCTCGTGCCAGCCAGTCGAGCGCTTCGTGCGGCGAGCCGGTGTCGTGCGCGTCCATCCCCCACTTCGCCGACTGCAATCGAAGGATGCGTCGATTCGTCTCGTTGTCGTCGACGACGAGCAGCCGCTTGCCGGCGATCTCGGGCTGCAGGCCGACATAGTCGCGCTTCGTCGTGGTCCCCAGCGTCGCGACCGGCAGCTCGATCGAGAACGCGAACGTCGACCCGCGACCGGGGCCGTCGCTGTCGGCCCACATGCGGCCGCCCATCAGCTCGGTGAGCCGGCGGCTGATCGCGAGGCCGAGGCCGGTGCCGCCGTAGCGGCGCGTCGTCGACGAGTCGGCCTGCGAGAACGACTGGAACAGACGCGACCTGCCGTCGTCGCTGAGGCCGATGCCGGTGTCGCGGACCGCGAACGTCAGCGCCGTGCGACCGTTCGTCACCGGCGCGGCGGTCACCGTCAGCACGATCTCGCCGACGTCGGTGAACTTGACCGCGTTCGACAACAGGTTGAGCAGGATCTGCCGCAGTCGCGTCACGTCGCCCGACACGCCTTCGGGCACGTCGCCTTCGAAGACGTACGCCGTGTCGATGTGCTTCTCGGCCGCACGCGCCGCCACGAGGTCGAGCGCCGACTCCACGCAGTCGCGCAGGTCGAACGGATGCGACTCGATGTCCATGCGACCCGCCTCGATCTTCGAGAAGTCGAGGATGTCGTTGATGATCGTCAGCAGACCGTCGCCGCTGTCGCGGATCGTCGACGCGTAGTCGCGCTGTTCGTCGGTCAGCGGCGTATCGAGCAACAGGCCGCTCATGCCGATCACCGCGTTCATCGGCGTGCGGATCTCGTGGCTCATCGTCGCGAGGAACGCGCTCTTCGCCTCGTTCGCCGCCTCGGCCTGCAGCCGCGCGCCTCGGCCTGCGCACGCGACGCCTGCGCCTCGTCGAACAGTCGCGCGTTCTGCAGCGCGACGCCGACGTTCGCCGCGATCGTCTCGAGCAGCCGCTGGTCGTTCTCGTCGTACGCGCCTTCGCGCTCGGCGTTCTGCACGCTGATCACGCCCTGGCTCGTGCCGTCGACGACGATCGGCACGCCGAGATACGAGCGCGCCTGCCGTCCCATGACCGTCGCGCCCACCTCGCGCGTGCGTCGATCGACGTCCGAGTTCAGGATCAGCGCCCGGCCCGTCTCGATGATCTTGCTGGTCAGGCCCTCGCCGTACACGATCGACGTGTTCTCCTCGCCATGCCGATACGGGAAATCGACCATCCCGCTCGCGCGATCGAGCAGCGCGACGTAGGCCATGTCGGCACGGAAGACCATCCGCACCTGCTCGCCGACGAGCTCGATGAGGCTGTCGAGGTCGAGCTTGCCCGACAGTCGCTGCGACACCGTGTTGACGGTGTGCAGCTCGGCCGCGCGCTGCTCGGTCTGCTTCAACAGCCGCTGCGTCTCGTCGAACAAGCGCGCGTTCTCGAGTGCCACGCCCATGCTCGCGGCGACCGTCTCGATCAGCCGCACGTCGGAGTCGCTGAAGGCGTGTTCGCGCTCGTGGTTCTCGACGGTGATCGACCCGATCACGCGCGAGCCGCCGACGATGCGCGCGTTGACCCGCGAGTGAGCCGGGGCCGTTCCTTCGACGACGATCTGGCCCGCCATCTCGGCCGCCGTGTGGGCGACCTTGGTGATGCGCCTCGCGACGAGCCGGTCCCATGCCGCCTGCTCGAAGCTCTTCGGCGGGACGTGCAGCCGCTCGCCGTGCTCGACGAGATACAGGAAGTGCCGCTCGCGGCGCTCGTGCTCGAACCAGCAGATGACGAGGCTTTGCGTGCGCAGCACCTCGCGCAGCTTGTCGCCGACGAGGTCGATGATCGCCTGGAAGTCCAGCGAGCCCGACATCCCCTGCTGGATGCTGTTGAGCACCGCGAGCTCCGCATTGCGTTGCTCGGTCTGCTTCAGCAACCGCTGCGTCTGGTCGAACAGTCGCGCGTTCTCGAGCGCGACGCCCATGCTGGCGGCGACCGTCTGCAGCAGGCGAAGATCGGATTGACCGAACGCATGCGTGCGCTCGTAGTTGTCGAGCGAGATCACGCCGAGCACCCGATCGCTTCCGACGATCGGGACGGTCGCCGACGACTTCGGGGTCGGGGTTCCGGGCACCGGGACCGCGCCGCCGGCGATCATGTCGTCGAACGTGTCGTGGACGATGGACCGACGGTCGACCTGCATCCGTTCGAAGAGTCCGCCGGGCGTCGGCGGGATCACGTTGTTCGGCGAGCGCTGCCCTTGTTCGACGACGTAGAGGTATTGCAGCAGGTTGGCCTCCGCGTCGTGCCAGCAGATCGTGATGTCCGAGCTGCCCGTGACATCGCGCAGCTTGTCGCCGACGAGGTCGATCACGGCGTGGAAGTCGAGCTCGGCCGCCATGCCCTGCTGGATGCTGCCGATCACCGCGAGCTCGGCGTTGCGCTGCTCCGTCTCCTTCAGCAAGCGTTGCGTCTCGTCGAACAGCCGCGCGCTCTGCAATGCCATCCCCATCGACGTGCAGATGGTAGTCAGCAGTCGAACGTCGTCGTCGGTGAACGCGTCCTCCCGCTCGAAGTTGTCGAGATTGACGAACCCGATCACGCGGCCGGCCGAGACGATCGGAGCGCGCAGATCCGACAACGGATTTTCGGTCCCCTCGATCGGCCAGCTGTTCGGCAGATCGCTCAGGTTCGTGCGCCCCGCAATCCGTTCGCGGACGACGGCGAGATTCCGCTCCGTGCGCATCAGCGCGAACGGCGCGATGTCGATCCGTCGCTGGCCGTGCTCGTAGAGATAGACCGGCGTCGCGTCGAAGCTGACGTCGTCCACCCAGACGATCGCCAGGTCGTCGGACGCGAACACCTCGCGCAGCTTGTCGCCGACGAGCTCGATGATCGCGTTGAGGTCGAGCTGTGCGACCAGGCCCTGCTGGATGCTGTTGATGACCGCGAGCTCGGCGTTGCGCTGCTCGGTCTCCTTCAGCAGCCGCTGCGTCTCGTCGAAGAGTCGCGCGTTCTCGAGCGCGACGCCGACCGACGACGCGACGGTCTGCAGCAGCCGCAGTTCGGCGTCGCCATACGCCGACTCGCGTTCGTAGTCCTCGAGCGACAGCGTCCCGAGCACCCGATCGCTGCCGACGATCGGGACGGTGATGTTCGACAGGCTCTGGTCGGTCCCGGGCACGGCCCCGACGCCCGCGGCGATCTGCTCGGCGGCGGTCCGGTAGAGCTCCGGTTGTCGCGTCGCACGAATCCGCGTCGCGCAGGAGTCGTCGAGCGGGACCGGTGCCAGCACGAGCCGTTCGCCGTGCTCGTACGTGTAGAGGAACTGCAGTCGATCGCTCGCGTCGTCGAACCACTGGATGCCGATGTCGCGGACGTGCAGGACCTCGCGCAGCGTGTCGCCGACGAGATCGACGATGCCCGTGAAGTCGAGCGACCCCGCGATGCCCTGCTGGATGCTGTTGATGACCGCGAGTTCGGCGTTGCGCTGCTCGGTCTCCTTCAGCAGCCGTTGCGTCTCGTCGAACAACCGCGCGTTCTCGAGCGCGACGCCCATCGACGACGCGACGGTCTGCAGCAGCCGCAGTTCGGCGTCGCCATACGCCGACTCGCGTTGGTAGTCCTCAAGCGTCAGCGTCCCGAGGACCCGATCGCTGCCGATGATCGGCACGGTGATGTTCGACAGGCTCTGGTCGGTGCCCGGTACGGCGCCGATGCCCGCGGCGATCTGCTCGGCCGCCGTTCGGTAGAGCTCCGGTTGTCGCGTCTCACGAATCCGCGGCGCGAACGATTGCGAGAGCGAACGGGGTTCCACCACGAGGCGCTCGCCGTGCTCGTACGCGTACAGGAACTGCAGCCGATCGCTCGCTTCGTCGAACCACAGGATGCCGATGTCCCGCACGCGCAGGACCTCGCGCAGCGTGTCGCCGACGAGATCGACGATGCCCTGGAAGTCGAGCGACCCGGAAATGCCCTGCTGGATGCTGTTGATGACCGCGAGCTCGGCGTTGCGCTGCTCGGTCTCCTTCAGCAGCCGTTGCGTCTCGTCGAACAACCGCGCGTTCTCGAGCGCGACGCCCATCGAACCTGCGACCGTCGTCACGAGCCGCACGGCCGCGGCGTCGAACGCGTCCTCCTTCGTGTGGTCCTCGACGACGATGCCGCCGATCACGCGGTCGCTGCCGATGATCGGCACGCCGAGGATCGACTGGCTCTGGTCCGTGCCGGGAGCGACTCGGAATCCGAGCGACGCGAAGTCCGACGGCCTGCGTCCGACCAGCACCTCCCGACCGCGCAGGATGCGGGTCGGAGCGCCGTCCGGTCGCAGCGGGGTCGTTCGCTCCGCCAGACGCTTGCCGTGCTCGTAACCGTAAAGCATCGTGCAGGTGTCTCCGCCGTCCCACCAGTGGATCGCGAGGTCGCCCGAGGGGAACACGTCGCGCAGCTGGTCGCCGACGAGGTCGACGATCGCGCGGAAGTCGAGCTCCGCCGACATCCCGTGCTGGATGCGGCTGATCACCGCGAGCTCGGCGACCCGGCGGCGCTCCGCCTCGAAGTTGCGCGCGTTCTGCAGCGCGACGCTGAGGCTCGCCGCGATCGTGGTGATCAGCTTGACGTCGTTCGTGCTGAACGCGTGGGCCGGCTGCTTGCCGATCATGACGACGCCGATCGCGTCGCCGTCGATCATCAACGGCGCCCAGAAGAACGATTCGTCCCGGACGTCGCCGCCCTCGTTCGTCACGACGATCCCGTGCGCCGCGCCGAACGTCTCCAATTCGTCGAGCGTGCCGAAGGTCAGCACGGTCCCCGTCGACATCGCATGCGTGGCGTAGCCGCGAGCCTCGTCGAGCGGCGACGGGGCGGGATGGAACCGTTCGCCGTGATCGAACAGGAACGGGTAAGTGAGCTGGCCGCGCTCGGTGTCGACCAGCATGATCGCCACGACATCGGCGGCCAGCACCTCGAGCAGCTTCGCACCGACGAGATCGATCACGGACTGCAGCTCGAGCTTCGACGCGAGCCCCTGCTGGATGCTGGTGATGACGGCGAGCTCGGCCGCGCGCTGTTCGGTCTCCTTCAACAGCCGCTGCGTCTCGTCGAAGAGGCGCGCGTTCTCGAGCGCGGCGCCCATGCTCGACGCGATGGTCTGCAGCAGGCCGACGTCGGCGTCGCTGAACGCGTCCTCGCGGTCGTGGTTCTCGATCTTGATCGCGCCGAGCACGCGGTCGCTCGCGATGATCGGCACCTGCACGAGACTGCGCGCGTGGTCGGCCCCCGCGACGACGACCGTTCCGAGGATGCCGGCCACGTCCCGTTCGACGATCGGCCTTCGCTCGCGAAGCATCCGATCGAACAGGCCGCCGCTCTTCGGCGGAAACCGGTCCGCGAACGGCAGGCGCTTGCCGTGTTCGAAAACATACGGCCAGTGCAACAGGTTTTCCTGCGCGTCGTACCAGGCGATGCCGAGGTCGCCCGTGTCGAAGATGTCGCGCAGCTTGTCGCCGACGAGGTCGACGATGCCGTCGAAGCTGAGCTCGGCGCCGATGCTTTCCTGGATCCCGTTGATCAGCGCGAGCTCGTTCGCGCGCCGCTCAGCCTCGGCCTGCGCCCGACGCGCATCGGCCGTGCGCGCCTCGACCTTCGCCTCGAGACCTTCGTTGACGCGCGCATTCGCCAGCGCAACGGCCGCCTGGTTCGCGAGGAGCCCGACGAGGTCGCGATCGGTCTCGCCGAAGCGTCCGAACGCGCCGTCGAGGTCGGCGTAGAGGCAGGCGAGCACCGCGTTTTGCGCGACCAGCGGCGCGACGAGGCACGACCGCTGCGCGATCGGCGGCGTACCGTCCGGCCCGTGACGCAGCGAGGTCTCGCGTGTCGTGCGCGCCTCGTCGAGCCACGGGCCGACCGCGGCGAGCAGCGGCCCGGGCTCCTCGCCGACCGGCAACAGCGAGCCGGCGATCGTCCAGCCGCCGTCGCCCGGCAGCGCGAGCAGCAGGCGCTCGGCACCGAGCAGTTCGGTCGCCTCGTCGATCACGAACCCGTGCAGCGCGTCGATGTCGCGCTCGGCGTTCAACCGCACGCCGATGTCGACGAGCCGCTCGAACTGTTCGCCCGGGTCCGCCGTCGCGGCCAGATGCGGCAGCGCCTCGTCGGCGGACGCGGCCTCGGCGATGCGCGCGCGGATGAGCGCGCGCCGCCACCCGATCTTCCCGACGTAGTTGCGACGCAGCCCGGGGTCCGTCGTCTGCGAGAGGCTCTCGACGAGGAGGTCGTAGCCGCGGCGCATGGCGGACCTCGCCTCGTCGACCAGCCCGTTCGCCTCGAGCGCGCGGGCGTGCCGGTACCAGGTCTCGTCGCGCTCGATCCAGTTCATGTCGATGAGGCCGTGTGCGGCATGGATGGACGTCGCGCGTCGCGTCGCGTCGAGCGCTTGCGGCACCCGGCCGGCCGCGAGCAGCACGCCGCCGAGGACGGACAGCGCCCGGATGACCGGGCCGTCGCCGGCCGGCTGCGCGGCGCGTAGTCCGCGCTCGGCCATCGCGATGGCCTCGTCGCCGCGTCCTTCGACGCTCGCGATCCACGCCAACTGGCCAGCCGAGATCGACGCGTGGGTCGGATCGGCGGTCGCGGCGCTGAGTGCCTCGACCTCCGAAGCGGCGGTCCGTGCCTCGTCGAGCCGCCCGGTCTCGATCGCGATCCGCGCGAGGCCGGTCAGCGGATGCTGCACGCCGCGTCGCGCGCCGGCCCGACGCCAGACGTCGACCGATCGCACGAACGAGCGGCGCGCGCGCCGAAACAGGCCGTACTCGAAAGCGATCATGCCGAGGTTGCCCCAGGCGTTCGCTTGTCGAACGACGTAGCCGGCCGCCTCGAACGCCATGAGCGACTCGCGCGTGATCGCTTCCTGCCGCTTGACGTCGTTCGTTCCCTGCATCAGCAGGTTGAGCGCGTTCCCCATCGTCAGCCGGTCGCCGCAGCGACGGGCGAGATCGACCGCGCGACGCGCCGCGTCGAGGCCGGCTTCCCGGTCGCCGGCGACGAGGAGCCCGCGAGACAGCACTTGCTCGGCCTTCGCTTCGCGCCTCGCGTCGCCGTCGCCGCGGCTGCGCGCCGCCGCTTCGCGAGCCCAGGCGATGGCCGCCTTGAGCCGCGCCGGCTGCAAGACGCCGGCGTCCGCAATCGCGCATAGCGCCTCGACCTCGAGCTTCGGGGCGGCGGCGCGCAACGCCGCCCGATGCGCCGCGCGTGCGTAACGCAGGGACTTGGCGAGGTCGCCGCGATGCAGGCGTTCGTTGGCGCTGCGCAGATCGGCGCGCGCCTGCAGCGCCGGATGCTCCGCGCCGGCGGCGCGCGCCAGCGCGCGCATCGCCGCCACGTCGGCGTCGAACGCGTCCATTTCGGCCTGTGCCAACAGGCTCTCGGCCCGTCGGTCGAGCAGTGCCATCCGCGTCGGCGCGTCGAGGCCGGGGTCGTCGAGCGCGCGCGTCGCCGCGGCGATGGCGTCGGCGTGGCGACCGGCGAGCGCGAGTTCGTCGAGCGTCCGGTCGAGATCGGCCGCATCGAGGGTCGCGCTCGACCGGGATGTCGCGTCGGCGGCTTCCGCCGACGACCGCTTCGACCGCGCCGGCGAATCCATCGTCAGCCCTCCGCCCTGGCCTGCGCGCCGAGCAGCGCGTCGACCAGCACGTCGACGCGGATCGGCTTCGTCAGGTAGTCGTCCATCCCTGCCGCGATGCACGCCTCGCGGTCGCCGGCCATCGCGTTGGCGGTCATCGCGACGATCCGCGGTCGAGGTCCGTTCGACCAGCGCGCGTTGATCCGCCGGGACGCCTCGAGCCCGTCCATCTCCGGCATCTGCACGTCCATCAGCACCACGTCGTAGGTCTGGCGCTCGACCGACTCGATCGCCTCGATGCCGTTCGACGCGAGGTCCGCGCGGTAACCCATCTGCTGCAGCAGCCGCAGCGCGAGCTTCTGGTTCACGACGTTGTCCTCCGCGAGCAGGATGCGCAGCGGATGCCGCGTCGCGAGCGTCGCGTCGATCTTCGGCTGGTCCGCTCGCGGCGCGCGCGTCGGCGCCTCGCCGCCAGCCAGCAACGTGACCAGCGTGTCGAACAGATGGCTCTGCCGCAGCGGCTTCGCGAGCGTCGCCGCGAACGGCGAGTCGGCCGGCTCGCGCCGGCCGAGCGAGCTGAACAGCACCAGCGGCAACGGGTGGCCCGCGGCTGCGGATGCGCGTCGCGAGCGTCGTGCCGTCGACGCCCGGCATGTGCATGTCGAGGATCGCGAGGTCGTAGCCGTGCTTCGCGATCATCTCGATCGCGTCGGCCGGATCGGCCGTGTCGTGCACGACCATGCCCCACTTCGCCGCCTGCGACGCGAGGATGCGTCGATTGGTCGCGTTGTCGTCGACGACGAGGATGCGGCGGCCTTCGAGCGCCGGCTGCGCGCCGACGAAGTCGCGACGCTTGCCGGCGGGCAACGACGCGGCCGGCGCGCGGATCGCGAAGCGGAACGTCGAGCCCCGACCTGGACCGGCGCTGTCGACGTCCATCGATCCGCCCATCAGCTCGGCCAGCAACCTGCTGATCGCGAGACCGAGGCCGGTGCCGCCGTACTTGCGCGTCGTGCTGCTGTCGGCCTGGCTGAACTTCTGGAACAGCCGGCCGATCGCCTCGCCGGTCAGGCCGATGCCGGTGTCGCGCACCGCGAAGCGCAGCACGTCGCCGTCGGCCGCGACCGTCAGCACGACCTCGCCGCAGTCCGTGAACTTGATCGCGTTCGACAGCAGGTTCAGCAGGATCTGCCGCAGCCGCGTGACGTCGCCGGCGACGACCGCCGGCACGTCGCCGTCGAACTGGTACGCGAGGTCGAGCTGCTTCTCGGCCGCGCGAGCCGCGACCAGATCGAGCGCCGACTCGACGCAGTCGCGCAGGTCGAACGGATGCGACTCGATGTCCATCCGGCCCGCCTCGATCTTCGAGAAGTCGAGGATGTCGTTGATGATCGTCAGCAGCGCATCGCCGCTGTCGCGGATCGTGGCGGCATAGTCGCGCTGCTCGTCGTCGAGGTCGGTGTCGAGCAGCAGGCCGCTCATCCCGATCACGGCGTTCATCGGCGTGCGGATCTCGTGGCTCATCGTCGCGAGGAACGCGCTCTTCGCTTCGTTCGCGGTCTCGGCGGCGGCGCGTGCATCGCGGGCCTCGTTGAACAGCCGCGTGTTCTGGATCGCGATCACGGCCTGGTCGGCGAACGTCTGCAAGCAGCGCCTTCTCCGCGGCATCGAAGTCGCCGAGCTTGCGTCGGGTCAGCGCGATCGCGCCGATGCCGCGGCCGGCGTGCATCAACGGCGCCATGATCACCGACGCGTTGATCTCGATGGCCCGCGCGAGGACGCGCACGCTCTGCGGCACGCCGTCGCCGTTCAACACGTCCGGAAAGCTCAGGATGCGGCCCGCGCGGATCGCCGTCTCGACGGCCGTCCCTGCCAGCGGCATCGGGAACATCGGCTTCACGGCCTCGGCGCGCGCCTGCAATGCCGCCTGCGACCAGGCGGGATCATCGTCGTCGGTCGCATGCGCGTGCATGGCGGCCAGGTGGACGTCGCCGTCGTGGCCGATCAGCGCGATGACCGAGCCCTGCACGTCGAACAGCCGCGCGCAGCTGTCGAGGATGGTGTCGAACACCGGCGACGCGTCGGACACCGAGTTGCTGATCGCGCGCAGGACTTCGGCCGACGCCGTCTGCTGCTCGAGGGCTTCCTGCGTCTCGTTGAACTGCCGCGCGTTCTGGATCGCGATGACGGCCTGATCGGCGAACGTCTGCGCGAGCGCGATCTCGGCCTCGGTGAACGGACGGGGCGGCGACCGGCAGATGTCGATCGAGCCGATCCCCTGTCCCTGCCAGATCATCGGCGCGTTGATCGCCGAGAAGTTGCCGAAGTGACGCGACTCCTCGGCGATGTACGGCGCGATGGAGTTCGACGACGCGTCCTCGACGTGCAGGACTTCGCGCGACGTCATCGCGCGTTCCGTCCACGTGCCTGCGAGCGGATACGGCATGATCTGCGACCACCGGTCGTACATCGGCCCGCGGTGCGCGGCGCAGGTCAGCAGTCCGTCGCGCGCGAGGCAGACCGCCATGTCGCTCGCATCGAAGAGCTTCTCGCAGCTGTCGAGCACCTTCTCGAACACCGGTTGCGCATCGGCCATCGACCCGCTGATCACCTGCAGCACGTCGGCGGTCGCCGTCTGGCGTTCGAGCGCTTCCTTCGTCTCGTCGAAGAGTCGCGCGTTCTGCAGCGCGACGCCGACGTTCGCCGCGATCGTCTCGAGCAGCCGCTGGTCGTTCGCGTCGTACGCGCCTTCGCGCTCGGCGCTCTGCACGCTGATCACGCCCTGGCTGGTTCCTTCGACGACGATCGGCACGCCGAGATACGAACGCGCCTCGCGACCCGACACCGTCGCGCCGATCTCGCGGGTGCGTCGATCGATGTCGCCGTTCAGGATCAGCGCCTGACCGGTGTCGATGATCTTGCTGGTGAGTCCTTCGCCGTACGGGATCGACGCGCGCTCCTCGCCGTAGCGATACGGGAAGTCGATCATCCCGCGCGCGCGGTCGAGCAGCGCGACGTAGGCCATGTCGGCGCGAAAGACCATCCGCACCTGCTCGCCGACGAGCTCGATCAGGCCGTCGAGGTCGAGCTTGCCGGACAGCCGTTGCGACACGCGATTGACGGTGTCGAGCTCGACCGCGCGCCGCTGCGTCTCGGCGAACAGGCGCGCGTTGTCCAGCGCGACGCTCATGCTCGACGCGATCGTCTCCAGAAGACCCACGTCCGCATCGCCGAACGCGTGCTCGCGCTCCATGTCGAGGAGGTGGATCAGACCCCAGACCCGACTTTCGGTCGACAAAGGCACGAAGACACCCGACCGCTCGGGTCGCGTTCCTGGAATCACGAAGGAACCGTAGCGCGCCCAGACCGCGGGCGTGTCCTCGTGGATGACGATCGTCTCGCCGGTACGGAACACGTGTGCGGAGATCCCGGTCTCCGTCATCGCGCTCGGCGCAACCGCGATGCGCTCTCCGGACTGGTAGAAATAGGGATACGTCACCTGCTTCGCGTCGACGTCGAACACGCGGAACCCGACGTCCGCGCGCGGGAAGATTGCGCGGATCCGGTCGCCCACGGCCTCGTAGATCTGCTGCATCTCGCGCCTGTCCGCAAGCGCCTCCTGCACGCTTGCGATGACGGCGAGCTCGGCCGCGCGCTGCTCGGTCTCCTTCAGCAGCCGCTGCGTCTCGTCGAACCGGAGCGCGCTCTGCAGCGCGACGCCCATGCTGCTGGCGATCGTCTGGACCATCCGCGTGTCGTTGTCGCTGAACGCGTATTCGCGCTCGAAGTTCTCGAGCACGATCGTTCCGAGGCGTCGGTCGACAGCGTTGATCGGCACGGCGAGCCGCGACAGGCACAGCTCCGTGCCCGGCGCGAGTTGCGGGACCAGCGTCCGCACCGCCTCGGCCGTGTCGTGGCGATTCAGGCGACCGCGCTCGATCAGCTTCGACCACCGTTCGCCGGGACCGACGACCTCGGGCTCGATGTGGATGCGTCGGCCGCGCTCGACGCTGTAGAGGTCGCGGAGCGTGAACGTGTCGTAGTCGAGCCACTCGATGCCGATGCTTTCTGCCGCGAGCACCGTGCGCAGCTTCTCGCCGACGAGCTCCGCGATCGCCGCGAAGTCGAGCGACTCGGCCATGCCCTCCTGCGCGCCGTTGATGACCGCCAGCTCGGCCGCGCGCTGCTCGGTCTCCTTCAGCAATCGCTGCGTCTCGTCGAACAGCTGCGCGCTCTGCAGCGCCATGCCCATCGCGGCGCAAACGGTCGTCAGCAGGCGGGTGTCGTCGTCGTCGAACGCATGCTCGTGCTCGAAGTCGTCGAGGTTGACGAGCGCGATCACGCGGCCCGCCGCGACGACCGGCGCCCGCAGGTCGGACATCGGCCGCCGCGTTCCCGGCACCGCCGCTCCGCCTTCGTCCTGCTTGGGCATCGAGACGGGGATCCGCTCGCGCACGACCCGAAGGTTGCGTTCGCTGCGCGGCATCTCGAACGGCGCCACGTCGACGATCCGCCGCCCGTGCTCGTAGACATAGGTCGGCGTGACGACGAAGGTCGCCTCGTCGAACCAGCCGATCGCGAGGTCGCCGGTGCGGAAGACCTTGCGCAGTTCGTCGCCGACGAGGTCGATGATCGCGTTCAGGTCGAGCTGCGCGACGAGGCCCTGCTGGATGCTGTTGATGACGGCGAGTTCGGCGTTGCGCTGCTCGGTCTCCTTCAGCAGCCGCTGCGTCTCGTCGAACAGCCGTGCGTTCTCGAGCGCGACCCCCATGCTCGCCGCGACCGTCTCGAGCAGTCGCACGTCGGCATCGCTGAACGCGTGTTCGCGCTCGTGATTCTCGACGGAGATCTCGCCGAGCACGCGATCGCCGCCGACGATCCGCACCGCGACCCCCGACTTCGCCTCGTCGGTACCGGGGATCAGGGTCGAGCTCGATCGCAGTTCGGCGCTGGTGTTCCCGATCCTCGTCACGCGACGCTCGATCAGCTTCTGCCACGCCGCGGGCTCGATGACTTCCGGCGCCGCGGTCAGACGCCTGCCGTGCTCGACGATATAGAGGTCGTGCCGCTCGCGGTGCGCGTGCTCGTACCACATGATCCTGAGGTCCGCCGTGCCGACGACGCTGCAGAGCTGGTCGCCGACGCGCTCGACGATCGATGCGAAGCCGAGGCCGTCCGAGATCCCGCGATGGATCGTGTCGATGATCTGCAGCGCCGCGTCGCGATCGACAGGCGCGTTGCGGCGCCTGGCACGCGGCTTCGGCGCGGCGGCTCGGACGATGTCAGCGGTCATGCGAAGAGGCTCCGGCATGAGACTTCGTTCTTGTGGCCGGATGTCGCCGGGCTGGTCCGGGCGAGGCGGCCCAAGGCGGCCCCCGGCCGGGGAGCGGCCCGCAAGACGCAGCATGCCACGCCGACCACCGGACCCGCGACGTCGACGCCCGCACCCCGCTTGCGTTCGATTCGTGCCCTCGGCACGATACGCAGCCCGCGTCGTGCGAAGACGTCGTCACCGAAAGGGATCGCGCTTGGCCACCGCCCCGAAGATCACGACCTTCCTCTGGTTCGACGACAACGCGGAAGAGGCGATCGCGTACTACCAGTCGATCTTCGGCGGCGGCTCGATCACCGACGTGATCCGCAACGGCGAAGCCGGACCGGGCGCCCCGGGTTCGCTGCTGGCTGCGACCTTCACGCTCGCGGGTCAGAGCTTCGTCGCGATGAACGGCGGACCCGGACACCCGTTCACCGACGCGATCTCGCTGGTCGTCGACTGCGCGACGCAGGACGAGGTCGACGACTACTGGAACAAGCTGTCGGCCGGCGGCACGCCCGTGGCCTGCGGGTGGTTGAAGGATCGCTTCGGCGTGTCGTGGCAGGTGACGCCGCGGCGCCTCATCGAGTTGATGGCCGACGCCGATCCGTCACGGGCGAGCCGCACGATGCAGGCGATGATGAAGATGGTGAAGATCGACATCGCCGCGCTGGAACGGGCCGCAGACGGCCATTGAACCGAACCACGACCGAAGGAGCGCCTGCATGAGCGACGCCGCAACGAAGCCCATTCCCGACGGCATGCATACCGTCACGCCGCATCTCATCTGCGCCGACGCGAACGGCGCGCTCGACTGGTATCAGAAGGCGTTCGGCGCCGTCGAACTGGCCCGCATGCCCGGACCGGGCGGCAAGCTGATGCACGGCGCGATCCGCATCGGCGACTCCACGGTCATGCTCGCCGACGAATGGCCCGAGCACGGGTCGTTCGGGCCGAAGTCGCTGAAGGGTTCGCCGGTCGTGATCCACCTCTACGTGCCCGACGTGGACGCGTCGATCGACCAGGCGGTGGCAGCGGGGGCCACATTGAAGATGCCCGCGTCCGACATGTTCTGGGGCGACCGCTACGGGCAGGTCGAGGACCCGTACGGCCATCTCTGGTCGCTCGCGACGCACACGCGCGACATGACGCCCGCCGAGATGCGGGATGCGATGGCGAAGATGGGATAGCGGGGCGACCGATCGTGCCGCCCGACCTGTCAGCCGCGCGAGCCGCCCTGGTTCTTCGCGTGCATCGCGTCGATCAGCCCGTCGATGCCGCCCGACGACATTGCCTGCGCGAAGCTGTTGCGGTAGTTCTCGACGAGCCACACGCCGCCGACGTTGAGGTCGTAGATGCGCCAGCGGTCGCCGGCGTTCTCGACCCGGAAGTCGAGCTCGACCGGCTCGCCGCGACCGCGCACCTCGGTCCGCACGACGACCTCGTTGCCGGTCGCAGGCTCGCGGCTCGGCTTCAGTGCGATCGTCTCGTCGCGTGCCCGCGCGAGCGCACCGGAATACACGCGGACCAGCAGCTTCTCGAACTCCGCCTGCAGCTTCTGCTTCTGTTCGGGCGTCGCCTCGCGCCAGCGCGGACCGACGGCCGTCGCGGTCATGCGCTCGAAGTCGAGGAACGGCAGCACCTTCGTTTCGGCCAGTGCGACGACCTTGTCGACGTCGCCGGCCTGGATCGACGGATCCGCATGGACCGCGGCGAGCACGTCCGTCGACACGCGCGTCACCAGCGCGTCCGGCGACTCCTGTTGCGCGCGGCCTTCCGTCGCCACCGCCGCGGCGATCGCGAGGACCGCCGCCCGCGCCCACTTCCGACTCTGCTTCTGATCGTTCATCGTTTTCCTTTGTGCTGCAACCGCGGACCGTGCCGCGACCGCTTGTCGCGAATCGTTACGGAGCGTAACGATCGCCATTCCTTTTCGGTCCGTCGCGGATGATCGTCCACCTCGTCGACGGAACGTACGAGCTCTTTCGTCACTTCTACGGCCAGCGTCGATTCAACGAAGGTCGCGACAAGCCGCTCGGCGCGGTGGTCGGCGTGTTGCAGTCGCTGGTCGAGCTGATCGAACAGGGCGCCACGCACCTCGGCGTCGCGACCGATCACGTCGTCGAGTCGTTCCGAAACGACCTCTGGCCGGGCTACAAGACGTCCGCGGGCTTGGAGCCCGTTCTGCTCGCGCAGTTCCATCCGCTCGAGGAAGCGATCGCGCTGATGGGCGTCGCCGTCTGGCCGATGACGGACCTCGAGGCCGACGACGCGCTCGCCACGGCCGCCCGCATCGCCGACGCCGACCCGGCGGTCGACAAGGTCTGCATCTGGACGCCGGACAAGGACCTCGGGCAATGCGTGCGCGACGATCGCGTCGTGCAGGTCGACCGCCGCGCGAAGGGACGAGGCGGCGCGATCCGCGATGCGGCCGGCGTCGAGAAGAAGTTCGGCGTCGCGCCGCGGCTGATCCCCGACTACCTCGCGCTGGTCGGCGATGCGGCCGACGGCTATCCCGGCATCTCCGGGATCGGCCCGGTCGGCGCGGCCCGGCTGCTGAACCGCTACGGCCCGATCGAGGACTTCCCGGCCGAGACGCTCGGCGACGATCGCGAGGCGGCGCTGCTGTTCAAGACGCTCGCGACGTTGCGGACCGATGCGCAGGTGTTTCGCGAGGTCGATGCGTTGCGATGGAGAGGGCCGACCGCCGGCTTCGCGGCGTGGGCCGAGCGGGCGGGCGCGGCGAAGCTGTCCGAGCGTACGGCGAAGGCTTCGACGATGCTCCGGTGATGCCTTTCAGGAGCGATCGACCGTCGAGGCCTGGTCCGTGTCCAGCGCTCGCCGCGACGCGATGTCCCCCGACCGGCGTCCGCGACGAAGGAGGTCCGTGCCGCGGTCCGACCGTGCCGCCGGATCGAGCACCGCCGATGCCTCGCGCAGGTGACCGAAGAGGCGCTTGACTCGTTCGTGTCGAAAATCCCGATGCGGCTCGGGACCGAGTTCGACGAAGAAACGCGTCGCGTTCCAGATCCACCAGTTCTGGCTGGTCGGCGAATCGGCGCCGTTCGGATTGTCCTTCAGCGGATCGCGAAACAGCTGCTCGCAGAACGCCGCGTAGCCGATGACGACGTCCGCCCGCCGCCGCGCCATCATCTTCTCGCCGATCGCTCGCTGGTCGTCCTCCAGGATGAAGCCGTCGCGCCAGCCGTCCGCACCCATCCTGCGCTTGTCGTCGACGAAGGTCTTCGACAGATCGCCGCGGATGTTCGCGAAGCATCGCTCGAGGCTCCGGTTCTCGGCCTCGGAGCCGCGCAGGAATTCCGCATCGTTCCGGTACACCTCCATCCAGCCGAGGAGCGCGCAGAAGCGGTAGATCGTGTCGAC
This sequence comes from uncultured beta proteobacterium, assembly GCA_963795885.1. Classification (GTDB taxonomy): domain Bacteria; phylum Pseudomonadota; class Gammaproteobacteria; order Burkholderiales; family Burkholderiaceae_D; genus CAHJXF01. Next base: position 46,672 of record CAWCJI010000006.1, read on the forward strand.
GAGGTCGTACTTCAGGTAGTAGTCGTCGGTCCGCCTGGCGTCGGCCGGTCTCGTGGGCTTCGTGTACAGCAACGCCTCCGACAGGAACGCCGCGGGCCTTTGTCCGGACGCCTCGGCGACCGGGGTCAACGACGCGATCAGATCGACGATCGCGAGCCGCAGCTGGCTTCGCTGCCGATCGTAGACGCGCCGCCGATGCTCGCGCTCGTTGCGGGCCGCCACCCGATTCGTGAACCAGGTCGCGACCACGCCGCCGACGATGGCGACCAGGCCGCCGATGACGGTCTGCAGCCAGGCAGGGAGGTCTCCCGAACGGTCCTTCTCGGCCTGCTTCGCGTAATAGCGCGCCTGTGCGGTCTCGTTCGCGATCTGCGCGCGACGCAGCGCATCGGCTTGCGTCGCTTCCGTCACCGCGATGCTCGGCGGCATCTGCGGCCCCGATTGCGCGGCCGCCCCCGCGGCCAGCAGCGTGCAACCCGCGACCACGACGATCGCCACGCCTCGACGAATGACCCGTACGACATTCATGTGCTCTCCATCACCGATTCGCCGCGCATCGTCGCAGGAGGTTGGTCGATGCTCAAGCTGCAATTGATCCCCACGATGCGGACCGCCGGGCGACATCGTGGGCCGCGGACCCGTTCGTCCAGGAGCCCGGTTGCTGCGCGACGGTCAGTCCACGACCGCCTTGCGTGCCGCCTTCACGCGCGAGCGGATGCTCTTGCCGTCGAGACGCCGCTGCTGCGATCCGTAGGTCGGCTTCGTTCGACGTCGCGGCGGCGGCACGGTCGCGACGCTGTCGACGAGCTGCTGCAGGCGCGCGAGCGCATCGGCGCGGTTCGCGGCGAGACTGCGCGACGTCTGGGCCTTGATCACGACGACGCCGGCCTCGGTGATGCGCTGGTCGCCGAGCGCGAGCAGCCGATCCTTGACCTCCTGCGGCAGCGACGACGCGCCGATGTCGAAGCGCAGATGCACCGCGTTCGAGACCTTGTTGACGTTCTGACCGCCGGCGCCCTGCGCGCGGATCGCCGTGAACGTCACGTCGTCGGGATCGATTTGGGTGGTTGCCATCATGTCGTCGCGCGACCCATCGGACCGGTGATCTTCCTCGAGATCGTTGCCGTTCGATCGCGCGCATCGGAAGACCGCTGGCCGCCGTTCGTCAGGCCACGCATCCTCTCGCATCGACCGGCCAGATCGCCTCGACCGTGCCGGACGACAAACCCCCGCGCACGGCGACGTACGCGTCGTGCAGGTTGACGGTCGGGTCGCAGTGACCCGGCACGAGCCACACCGTTGCGCCGAGCGCGGGGAGCGGGTCGCGACCGGCGCGCACGATGCCGTGCTCGTCGCCACCGTTCTCGAAGACGAGGTCGCGTTGCCAGACCGTCGGCAGCCCCGAGTCGATCGCATGACTCTTGTGACCCGCGTCGACGACCGCATGCGCGTCGTCGCGACTGATCACCTGCGACTTGACGAACAGCGCGTGCTCGAAGCGAGGCGCACCGGGCAGCGGCTCGACGCCGCCGTAATCGCGATCGAGGAAGACGTAGCTGCCGCACTGCAGCTCGCCGTACACGCCGCTCGCCGCTTCGAGCGCGAACGTGCCGGTGCCGGCGCCGGTGACGAGCGGGCAGTCGATGCCCGCCGCGACCAGTCCGTCCTGCGCCGCTCGCACGACCGACACCGCGTGCGCGATCGCGGCACGACGCTCGTCCGCGCCGCGCAGGTGCTGCGCGCGACCGTGATACGCCTGCAGTCCCGCGAAGCGCAGGCCATGCGACACGACCCGCGCGGCGAGTGCGCCGGCGAGCGACGGCGAGGCGCCGCAACGACCCTGGCCCGCGTCGATCTCGACGAAGACGTCGACGTCCGCGCCGGGCGGCAACGCCGCTGCGAGCCGGTCGATCCCGATCATCGAGTCGACGGCGATCGCGAGCTTCACGCGACCGGCCAGCGCCGCGACGCGGGCGAGCTTGCGCGGGTCGATCACCTCGTTGCTGATGTAGAGATCCGTCACGCCCGCGTCGGCGAGGGCCTCGGCCTCCGACGTCTTCTGCACGCAGACGCCGACCGCGCCGGCCGCGACCTGCAGCGCGGCGATCGTCGCGCTCTTGTGCGTCTTGGCGTGCGGTCGCAGCCGCATGCCGTGCGTGCGCGCGAACGCGGCCATCGCGGCGATGTTGCGCTCCATCGCATCGAGGTCGACGACGAGCGCCGGCGTGTCGATGTCGGCCACCGCGTCGCCGACGCGGGTCTGGTTGCGGAATCGGTCGGTGGGCATGGCGGCGGATCGATCGGTGCATGCGAGGACGAACGATACCTGCCGCGAGCCGATCGGGTTCGGAGTTGGACCGACAGTCCGTTGCGGCGACCGGGCCGCCCGGTCGTCGACGCGATCCCCGACGATCAGCGTCCACCCGACAGGAGACGACCTTGAGCGATGCGGACGACGATGACGACGGACCCGACCTCGCCGCAGGGATCGCAGCCTCCGACCTGATCGACGATCGACCCGTCGGCGGCACGTTCGACGGCGAACCGGTCGTCCTGGTCCGTCACGACGGACGGCCGTGCGCGTACACCGGCAAGTGCACGCACCTCGAAGCGCCGCTCGCCGAGGGCCTCGTCGTCGACGGGACGTTGCGGTGCCCGTGGCATCACGCGCGCTTCTCGCTCGCGACCGGCGAGGCGGTCGCGGCACCGGCCTTCAAGGCGCTGCAACGCTTCGCGGTCGAGGAGCGCGACGGCCGGATCTTCGTGATCGGTCGGCTCGGGACGGCGCAGCAGGACACCGCCGGGGCGAAGGATCCGGGACGCGTCGTGATCGTCGGCGGCGGGGCCGGCGGCCATGCGTGCGCGGAGATGCTGACGCGTCACGGCCACGGCAGCCGCGTGACGGTCGTCAGCGACGATCCCGATCGGCCGTACGACCGCACGTTCTGCTCGAAGCAATACCTGATCGGCATGGTCGAGCGCGAGCGATGCTTCATCGTCGACGACGCGTTCTACCGCGACGGCGGGCCGGTGCTCGAGACCCGACGCGTCGCGTCGATCGATGTCGCCGCGAAGGAGGTCGTGCTCGACGACGGCCGTCGGCTCGCGTTCGACGCGCTCGTGCTCGCGACCGGCGGCGAACCGCAGCGTCCGAAGCGACCGGGCTTCGATCGCGAGAACGTTCACCTGCTGCGAACGCTCACCGACGCCGACGCGCTGATCGCGGCTGCGCGGCCGGGCACGCACGCGGTCGTCGTCGGCGCGAGCTTCATCGGTCTCGAGGTCGCGGCGTCGCTGACCCAGCGCGACGTCGCGGTCGAGGTCGTCGCACCGGACGACATCCCGCTGAAGAAGATCGTCGGGGCCGACGTCGGCTCGATGATCCGCGGCGTCCACGAAGAGCGCGGCGTGCGCTTCCATCTCGGCCGCGAGGCATGCTCGTTCGATGGCGGCACGCTGACGCTCGACGACGACTCGACGATCGACGCCGACTTCGTCGTCATCGGCGTCGGGGTCGAGCCGCGGACAGCGCTCGCCGAGGCGGCCGGCCTCGACGTCGCATCGGACGACGACGGCGGCGGCATCCTGGTCGACGCGCATCTCGAGTCGTCGAGGCCGGGCATCCACGCGATCGGGGACGTCGCGCGCTATCCGGACCGTCACGCCGGCAGGCATCTGCGCGTCGAGCACTGGGTGCATGCCGAGCGGCAGGGTCAGTTCGTCGCTCGCCGATTGATGGGCCTCGCGGATCGCTACGACGACCTGCCGTTCTTCTGGAGCGCGCACTTCGACACGGGGCTGCGCTATCTCGGTCACGTCGGCGACATCGCGAAGGCGGAAGTCGAAGGTTCGATCGTCGGCCGCGACTTCACGATCCGCTACGTCGACGGGTCGGGCCGCGCCGGGGACGAGGCGTTCACGACGTGCAATCGCGATGCGCCGGCGATGGCGGTCGAAGCGCAATGGGAGGCTGGCCCCGATCGCCGCGAGGCCTGACGATCATCGCGCGGACGCGAGTCGTCCGGACCACAGCAGCCATCCGGCGCCGACGGTCCATGCGGCCTCGAACAGCGCGATCGTCGCGAGCCGCGACGGGTCGATCGTCGTCATCGGTGCCAGTGCTGCGAGCGCCCCGATCGACAGAAGCAGGCCGGGCACCGCGACGAGCCGCAGCTTCGGCCGCGTCGCGAGCGCGATCGACCAGCACGCGAGGGCGATCGCCTGCGCACCGAGCCCGACGCGCGTCGCACCCTGGATCGTCGCCGACGCGAAGCCGAACTGCGACGCGCAGGTCTCCGGTCGACTCGCGCAGTGCTGCGCGATGACCGGCGTGACGAAGCCGTCGACGGTGCCCGCGACGAAGACCAGCGCCAGCGACACGGCATAGAGCACGACGCCCGCGCGGACGATCGTGCGATCGAGGCCGAGGCGCTCGGCGAACGCGAACAGCCCGAGCGCCTGCGCGGCCCAGAGCAACAGGATCAGCGCGTGGAACGCGCTGTTCCAGCCGGCGAGCGCGTCGACGCCTTCGACGATCTCGCCGATCGCGCCCGGATGAACCACCCGCACGACCGGATGGTGCGCGATGATCGCCATCGTCGTCAGCGTGGGAACGATCGCGAGGAGCGCCGATCGGCGGTCGGGTGCCAGGGCCAAGTGCGTCTCCGGTAGGCCACGAGATCGCGACACGTTAGCCAGGTTCGATGGCCGGTTGTCGGACGAGTCGCGCCCGTTGTCCGACGCGACGCTGCGGAGGATCGTCTTGTCGGCAACCCCGAAGGTCAACGATGCGCGCGTCCTGCGCACGCGAGCCGCGCTGATCGCCGCGTTCAACCGGACGCTGCTGTCGCGCGGCTATGACGCGATCCGTCCGGGGACCATCGCGGCCGACGCCGGCGTCGTGCGCTCGACGTTCTACGAACACTTCGACGGCAAGGCGTCGTTGCTGCGCGAAGCGGTGTCGCCCGTGCTCGAGCCGCTCGCCCGCTCCGTCCGGTCGAAGAAGGCGGATCCGGCGCTGGTTCCGATGGTCGAGCACTTCTGGCACAACCGTGCGCTCGCACGCGTGCTGCTGACCGGCCGACCACGCATCGTCGTGCATGCGCGACTCGCGGCGCTGATCGACGACGCGCTGCGGACGCACGGCTGCGAGCCGCTGATCGCGCGGCCGTTGGTCGCGGCGCACATCGCGCACGGCCAGCTCGGACTGATCGAGCACTGGCTCGCGGCGAAGGACCGTTGCGGCGCGTCGGCGCTCGCGAGCGCGTTGCATCGAAGCACGGTCGCGCAGACGTCGGCGCTGTTGCCGGTGACGAGGTTTCGCTGACGTCGTCGCGCGATGGCACGTCGCCCGGCCGGCCGGCTGGTTTCGGTCTAGACTTGCGCCAACTTGCTTGGTCGCTCCGCGCGACGTCAGTCGCGCTCCGAACCCGTGTCAACCAACCCTCGAGGAGCGCCATGAACAAGTCGATCCGGATCGCAACCGGTGCGATCGCCTTCGCAGTCGCCGCGGTGACCCACGCCGCCACGCCGCAGGCGCCGTCCATCAAGAATGTCGTGCTCGTCCACGGCGCGTTCGCGGACGGGTCCGGCTGGGTCGGCGTGGCCGACATCCTGCGCAAGGACGGCTTCAACGTCCTCGTCGCGCAGCCGCCCGAGACGTCGCTCGAGGACGACATCGCCGCGACCAACCGGACGATCGACGCGATGGGCGGCCCGGTCGTGCTCGTCGGCCATAGCTACGGCGGGATGATCATCACCGCGGCGGGCAACAACGCGCACGTCAAGTCGCTGGTCTACGTCGCCGCCTTTCAACCGGACACGGGCGAGAGCCTCGGGTCGCTCGCCGCCAGCAAGCCGCCGGCGGGTGCCGGGCCGAAGCCGTCGCCGGACGGATTCCTGTATCTCGACCAGGCTGCCTTCCACGCCGACTTCTGCGCCGACCTGCCGACCGCGCAGGCCGACTTCATGGCGCGGTCGCAGGTCGGCTTGTCCGTCAAGGCGGCGGGTGCGCCGGCGGGAAGTCCGGCCTGGAAGGCCAAGCCGAGCTTCGCGATCGTGGCCACCAACGACCGCGCGATCAATCCGGATCTGGAACGCTCGATGTACCAGCGTTCGGGCGCGACGGTCGTCGAGCTGGCGTCGAGCCACGTCGTCTACATCTCCCATCCGGCCGAAGTCGCGGCGTTGATCGAGCGGGCCGCCCGGTGAGCTGACGCACGACGCTCGGTATCGTTCGCTCGGCACATCCGATCCGGAGCATGCGATGAATCCACAGATCATCGAGGCGGGCGAGTACCACGTCACGTGCATCGGCTATCCGATCGCCAACGGACGCTTCAAGTCGATCGCGAAGTTCGAGCGCAGCTCGGACTGGAAGCAACACGTGGCAGCGGAACACTCCCGGATGCCGATGCGCGCGGTGGCACATCGACTCGACCCGGAATTCGACTCCGAGCAAGTCGCCGTCCAGGCCGCCGCGACCTATGCGGGAACCGCCGTGCTCAACGGCAGCGTGCTCTGGTTCGACGAAGCCGATGCGCTGCTCGGGAAGCGCACCGGCGTGAAAGATTCGCACGACCGCTACTGATCGTTCGCCGTCATCCACGCGGAGGCATTCGACGCCGCGGTCCTCGCTCGAACGGCCTCGGCCGACGATGCGAGTCGTGCCGCTTCACGGCTTCTGCGGCGACTCCGCGACCAGGCCGATCCGCGCCATCCGGGCATCGATGTCGGCCTGCGCCTTGCGCGCGGCAGCGAGGTCCGCGTCGCCCCGCGCGGCGTCGCCGAGCCGCTTCCTCACCAGTCCCCGGCCATACAGCGACGACGCGTTGGCGGGGCGGGACTCGATGCTGCGATCGAAGTCGGCCAGCGCATCCTTGTCCTTGCCGAGACGCAGGTAAGCCAAGCCGCGGGTACCCAGGTAGGTCGAGTTCCCGGGCTCGCTTGCGACCGCGTCGGTGCAGTCGTCGAGCGCCTGGTCCAGCTCGATGCCGAGCATCAGACGCGCGCGGCAACGCTCGTTCAGCGCGCTGCCGCGCGTGACCTCGGTCGGGTGCGCAGGGAGCCACTGGTTCAATTGCGCGAGCGCCTGCGCCGGCTGTTCCAGCGCCAGGTACAGGCCCGACATCGCGAGGCGCATCTGGGCCTGCGGTGCGAGCGTCCGGTCGAGCGTGTCGAGGTCGGCCTTCGCGCCGTCGCGGTCCTTCGCGTCGAGGCGCAACCGCGCCCGCATCGCGCGCGCATCGACCAGCGTCGGGTCGAGCTCGAGCGCGCGGTCGACGTCCTCCAGCGCCTTCGCCGGTTGCTTGAGCGCCCGCTGGATCGCACCACGCTGCGCGAACAAGGCCCCCGACGTCGGCTCGAGCTCGCAGGCGCGATTCAGATCGGCCAACGCGCTCGCGTAGTCGCGGCGCGAGGCCGACGCCGCGCCACGGCGCGCCAACTCGTCGGCGGTCGAGGCCGGTGGATCACCGGGCGTCGGAGCGGCATCGGCGGTCGCCTTGGCCTCCGGTTGCCGTTGGCCGACGTCGAACACGGGCCCGCCGTTGTACGTGAAGAACATCTTCGACTGCTGCTTCGAGACGTAGATGCGATGCGACAGGAAGAAGTCGACGCCCAGCAGCATGTCGGCGTTCCTGAGGTCGATATCCGCGACCTGCAGGCGGTTGTGCGCGATGGCCTCGCCGCCGACCTCGAACTTCTCGAACGGGACGGTCCACTCCTGCGACAGTCCGCGACCGACGCCGACGATCGCCCCGGCCGGCTTCCAGTCTCGTTCGGGGACGTCGGCGCGGCGTGCCGCCTGCGCCGAGACCACCGTCGTCGAGGCGCCGGTATCGAGCACTGCCACGACGTCGTGGCCGTTCAGCTTCGCCTCCACGCGGATCGCCGGCGTCCTGCTGGTCTCGTCGGTCTTCAGTTCGACCACGCCGACCGGCGACGAGCCGGCCCAGTAGGCCATGTTCGCCCTGGCGCAATCGTCGCTCGGGAACACGAAGCGGATGACGCCGTGCGCGAGGTCGTACTCGGTGTCGGTGTTCGACAGGATGTTGCGGCCCATGAACCCCATCGTGCCGAAGCCGGGGTCGTTGCCGCCGACGATGAACGCCACGTTCTTGAGGTCGCCCTTGAACAGCTGCAGCCTCGGGACGGTGGTCACGCCGGCCTCGGCGTTGCCGACGACGCCGCCGATGCGTCCCCCGGGAGTCCGCTTGACGTTCAGTCCGAGCTGCGACGCGGCGGCTTCCGTCAGCATGCTGAAGAACGCGCCGCTGTCCACCGTCAACGGCACGGACTGACCGCCGATGGCGACCGTCGTGGTCGCGCGCGGACCGACCATCTTGACCGGCAGCTCGAGCGTCTCGACCTGACAGGCGGCGCGCGTCAGCATCGGCAGCGCCAGTGCGAGCGCGGCGATCGCCGCCGTGCTTCCGCGCATTTGCATCGACACGTCGGGACCTCTCATTCGCGAAGCGACTCGCCACGACGCATGCGTGCGACCGCGAGCGATTGTCGCAAAGTCAGCCGCCGACGACACCGAAATAATCCAGCAGTGCCGGCCCGCCCAGCGTCGTGAAGGTGGCCAGGGCCGCATGGACGATCGGCTGCTGCGAGTACGGCGCCAACGCGCCGGTGCGAAGCCGGCGCACGCGCGCGATCATCGCTTCGAGCTGCGGCACCGCGTTCTCGTCGTGGCCCTTGACGCGGATCAGGTCGTCGTTCAGCAGCTCCAGCACGCGCTCGCGCGTTCGTTCCGCCGTCCGGCGCAGCAGTACGGCGCAGACGATCACGATCGCGATGCTGCTCGCGAACACGATCACGAGACCCGCGGGCATCGTCCAGTTGTCGAAGACGCGATCCCTCGACAGCGCCATCAGCGCGATGATGATGAACGGGAAGTAGACGAGCTTCGCGACCGCCTCGGTCCGAAGCGCGATGAAGTCCATCAGGATCCACGCATCGAGATAGCGTGCGTCGATCTTGAGGCGGTCCGTGTAGTAACGCAGCGTGCTGTAGGCCCAACGCGTCACGCCGGGTCCGGCCGGCACGCTCGGGTCGCGCAGCACGTCGTCGCGCAACGCGTCGATGATCTGGCAGCAGAACACCGTCGCGTCGACGACGAAGAAGATCACCCAGAGCATCGCGCCGACGCTGAGCATCACCACGACGGCGTTGACCAGCGGCGACACCGTGCCGCGGTACGGCGTGTTCGGCCAGCCGAAGTCGCTGACGATGACGAGCGCCAGCACGAGATAGAACAGGACCGCCAGCGTGACGCGTGCGCTGCGCGCGCCGCCTCGCCCCTGGTACAGGTACTTCTTCCAGAACAGCTGCGCGGACCAGCTCAGGCCGACCGTCAGTCGCTGCGGGGCGGCCGCGACCTCGTTCAGACGAAACGAGAACGCGCGGAAGATCCGCTTCGGCCGCGACCACTCCGAATAATCTTCGGCCGCCTGCGCGACCATCTCCTCGTAGACCGGCTCGAACCGCAGCTTCTGCGAGATCGCGCGCAGATTCGCGTTGAGCTGGCGCCACGCCACCCGCGCGAACCAGACCGACAGCACGAACGCGGCGAGCCGGATCGTCTCGGTCGGCCAGATGCTGATCCCTTCGACGAAGGCCATCGGTTCGCCGTTGCCGTGTTCCGTGAGCAGGCGTGCGATCGCCGGCCACGCCAGGACCGGCAACGTCGCGACGACGACCACGAGCGCCGCGACCAGCACGATGCGAAGCAGCCCGCGCGGGCCGAGCTTGCCGAACCAGGTCGCAATGCCGGGACCGACGATGGATGCCCGTGCGTACTCCAGCGCGCGCGACAGGTATCCCATCGCGCCGGCCACGACCGCCGCGATGCCGAGCACGAGGAAGATGCTCTTGTAGAACGCGAACGTGCCCGGCCGCTCGAACAGGTCCATGCCGGCGGGCTGGACCGCCTTGCAGCGCGCCGGGTCGATGCCGCTGACCGGATCGACGCCGATGCACGGCGGCAGGTCGCGCGCCTTCGGCTCGCTGAAGTCGAACGGCCGCGTCCGCCCGACCTCGAAGACGCGCCCGTGGCCGAGCCATCCGTCGACGTCGCTCTGCCGGATCGGGTCGACGCCGTGGCTGCCGTCCGCGATCGTCGCGTTGTGGGCCGCGATCAGCGTCGACAGATAGATCGACGTCTGGTAGCTGTCGCGAAACGGCGGGATGTCGTTCTGCAGCTCGGGCCGCAAGCGCAGTCCGAAGCTCGACGCCACGACGAGATTGCGCGCCCAGCCCTGCTCGCGCGGATGCAGCAGCCGCGCGTCGAGGTCCGTCGTGAAGAAGATCACGTTGCGGAACGCCGGGCGCAGCGCCTGCAGCACGAGCAGCTTGTCGAACACGTCGCTGCCGACGACCCCGATCGCCTTGATCGAACCCTGGCCGTCGCGCTGCCAGGCCGCGTCGGCCTCGACGAGCTGTTGCGTCAGGCGGCGCAGGTAGTCGATCTGGCTCTGCCCTTCGGGCCGTTCGATCTGCTTCTGCACGGCCGCGGGCGCCTCGTCGGCCGGCGACGCGGCCTTCGGGTCGTCCGCCGGACGCGCGTCCGACGACGTCGACGGCAACTGGCCGTCGAGGCCGCGCAGGTACGTGTAGCGATGGATGTAGTCGAGTCCCACCGGCGCGCAACCGGGCTTGTCGAACTGATCGGCGACCACGGCCGGCAGCGAGCGGCCATACAGCGTGTCGCGCTCGGCGATCAGCACGATGTGCTGCGGCCGATGCCCGCAGGCGGCCGCGACCGGATCGACGCCGCGCAGTCGCAGCTCCGACTTCAGCGTCTGCGCGAGCGTGCGGTCGTCGTTCAGCGTGCGCGTCATGTGCACCGAGTCGCCGAACAGCTCGCCGAAGACGCTCTCGAGCGATCGTCCGGCGGCTTTCGCGCCGATGCCCTGAAGCACGTGCGCGTCGTCGGCCGAGACGCCGTAGGCGTAGAAGTCGAGCGGCGCGACGTTCAGCGCGTCGCGACACGCCTTCTGCGACGCGTCCTGCGGTCCCGACGCGCGCAGCGCCATGTCGTGCACCGTCGAGCCGTATGCCGGCCCGACGACGACGAAGCGCGGCGGCACGCCACCGGCGTCGCCCGCACCCGCCGGCGGCGTCAGCGCCTGCTGCAGCCGGCAGAGGCGCTGGAGCGTCTTCGTGGAGAACATGTATTCGTCGAGCCAGAGCGTCAGGACCCATGGCGATTCGACGTTGCGGCGCAGCCATTCATAGGCGATGAAGTCCGGCAGCGGCGCACGCTCGCCGATCGCGTTGTGCGGCAACACGTAGCCGAGATGGGCCGAGTCTTCCGGCGTGTAGCCGAACTGCTGCATCCCGGCCAGCACCGCATAGCGCGCGCGGCGGCGCGACTCGACCGAGTCGGCATACGCGCCGCCGCGAACCATCACCGCGAGGACGAGCGGCGCGCGGTGATCGGTCGTCGCGGCCGTTCGCGAGACGACCGCATCACGCAGTCGCGACGGATCGTGCTCGGTCTGCTCGGTCGGCTCGGGGACGACCGGATCGTTGCGGGCCTCGGCCGCGAGCACGGTCAGCGACCCGGCGGCCGTGCGTTCGGGATACTGCTTGCGGACCGCGTCGCGTCCGTGCGCGACGGCCGTCAGCGGGTCCTGCCACAGGCGCGCATCGATGTCCTGCGCGGCCGGATAGGCATACGGCTTCTGCTCGGTCGACGCGGGCCGCGATCCCTGCAGCGGCACCTGGTGGATGAAGAAGGCACCGGCCGCGATCATCGCGATCCAGGCGAACCCGGTGCTCGACGACAGTCCCGTCGAGTCCTTCTTGTCTTCGTCCGCCACGTCCCCTCCACGAAGTGGCACGACCGCCGCCGCACGCGTCGCGATGAAGCGGCGATGTGCTGCTGCGGCCGCGGATCATCTATGCCGTAGTACCGGCTCCAGCGGTGGCCGTCGGCGCGACGCGCCGCGGGTCAGACGACGACGAGCCCCTGATCCTCGGGCGACAGCGGCGGGTATTGCGGATCGAGGTCCGCGAGCGCGTTGCGGACGATCGTCGCCGCCATCAGGTTGCGATGCGTCTTCGAGTCGGACGGCACGATCCACCACGGCGCCTGCTTCGTCGCCGTGTTGCGGATCGCGTCCGCGTAGGCCTCGCGATTCGCGTCCCAGCGACGACGCTCGACGAGATCGTTGCGATTGAATTTCCAGTGCTTGGTCGGATCGTCGAGCCGCGACTGCAGACGCTCCTTCTGCTCCTCGGGCGAGATGTGCAGGAAGCACTTGACGATGCGCGTGTCGTGCGCCGTCAGCATCCGCTCGAAGTCGACGATCTGCGCGAAGCGCCGCTTGCATTCGGCGACGTCGGCGAGGCCGAGCACGCGTTCCGCGATCACCGCCTCGTAGTGGCTGCGGTTGAAGACGGCGATCATGCCTTTCGCCGGCGCGTGCGGATGGACGCGCCACAGGAAATCGTGCGCCGCCTCGTCGACGCTCGGCGCCTTGAACGGCGTCACGACGAGGCCCTGCGGATGCGTCTCGCCGAAGACCGCGATCGTGGTGCCGTCCTTGCCGGACGTGTCCATCCCCTGCAGCACGACGAGCAGGCTGCGCTTGTGCTCGGCGAACAGGCGGTACTGATACGACGCGATCTCCTTCTGCAGCGACTTCAGCGCGGTGTCGGCCCGGTCGCGGTCGCGGACGTCGACCACCGTCGCGGCAGGGTCGAAGTCGTCGAGGTCGAGCTTGCGATCGTCGACGATGCGGTACGGCTTCAGCGGGTTCGGCATGACGGTGGGTGCGAGTCGGGGCGCGCCATGATAGACGGGCGCCTCGATGCGGCGTCGACGTCCGCATGCGATCATCGCGTCGCGATGATCCGACCGATCCCATCCGACCCGTCGGGCAGCGCCGGCTTCCGCATGACCCGCGCGATGGTCGTGCTGTTCGCGGTGTGCTGTGGCGTGATCGTCGCGAACCTCTACTACGCACAGCCGATCATCGACCTGATCGCGCCCGACATCGGGCTGTCGCCGCGTGCCGCGAGCCTCACGGTCTCGGTGACGCAGGTCGGCTACGCGCTCGGCCTCTTCTTCATCGTGCCGCTCGCGGACCTCGTCGAGAACCGCCGGCTGCTGGTCGTGACGTCGGCGATCTCGATCGTGAGCCTGGCCGCGGCGACGTTCGTCCGCAACCCCGGCGCCTTCCTCGCGGTGTCGCTGGTGATCGGCTTCACGTCGGTCTCGGTCCAGATCCTCGTGCCGCTGGCCGCCCACTTCGCGCCCGACGAATCGCGCGGACGCATCGTCGGCAACGTGATGAGCGGCCTGATGCTCGGCATCCTGCTGTCGCGACCGTTCTCGAGCGTCGTCGCCGACCATCTCGGCTGGCATGCGGTCTTCGCGATCGCGACCGTCGCGACGGCGGTCATCACGATCGTGCTGGCGCGGCTGGTGCCGAGACGGACGCCCGATCATTCGGCTAGCTATGCGCAACTGCTGCGCTCGCTCGGCACGCTCGTGCTGCGCATGCCGACGCTGCGGCGGCGCGCGTTCTACCAGGGCTGCATGTTCGCGTCGTTCAGCCTGTTCTGGACCGCCGCGCCGCTCGAGCTCGCGCGGCATCACGGCTTCTCGCAGAGCCGGATCGCGGTCTTCGCGCTGATCGGCGCGCTCGGGGCGATCGCCGCGCCGATCGGCGGGCGGCTCGCCGACGCGGGCCACACGCGCATCGGCTCGTTCGCGGCGATGGCCGCCGGCGCCGCGGGCTACTGGCCGGTCGCGCTGGTCCCGTCGCTCGGCGTGCCGGGGCTCGTGCTGACCGGCGTGCTGCTCGACTTCTGCGTGCAGATGAACATGGTGCTCGGCCAGCGCGAGATCTACGGGCTCGATCCCGCGAGCCGTGGACGCCTCAACGCGCTCTACGTGACGAGCATCTTCATCGGCGGTGCGCTCGGCTCGCTGATCGCGAGTCCGCTGTACGCGTCGGGCGGCTGGACCGCGGTGTGCATCGTCGGCAGCGCGTTCCCGCTGCTCGCGCTCGTGCGGTTCATCGCGGGCGGCGGTCGCTGACGGGGATCGAGGACCGATTCATCCCGGGACGCCGACGATCACGCTCGACGCCTTGAACAACGCCGTCGCGACGGCGCCGCGTTTCAATCCGAGCGACTTCGCACTGACGCTCGTCACGATCGCCGCGATCGTCACCGAGCCGTGGCCGGGTCCGTCGTCCGAGCCGTCGCCGATGGTCAGCACGACCTCGTCGTTGACGGCGCCGTGTTCGACGTGCGAGACGGTGCCGGTCAGCTGGTTGCGAGCCGACAGCGTGCCCGGCGCGACGTCGATCGCGACGATGATCGACGACGCCTTGATCAGCGCGAACGCCGTCGCACCTTCGGCGAGGCCGAGCGTCTCGGTGCTTTCGTGCGTCACGACCGCGACGATGCGATGGCCGCCGGCGATCTCGAGCTCGATCTCGTCGTTGACGGCGCCCTGGCGGACCGCGACGACGGTGCCGACGAAGTGATTGCGTGCGCTGGTCTTCATGTTGAGTGTCCTCAGGAGGTCGATGTCGCGCGCCAGGTCGGTCGCGCCCGCGCCGAGGTGTTCGACGAAGCGTCGATGCATCGCGTCGATCTCGTCGTAGCGGTCGACGAGCTGGACGCCGCGCGCCGTCAGCGCGGTGCGGCCGCCGCCGCGACCGCCGGCACTGCGTTCGACGAGTGCCGCGCCGGCCAGGTTGTTCATCGCGTCGACCGCGTCCCACGCGGCCTTGTAGCTGATGCCGATCGCCTTCGCGGCCTGCGTGATCGAACCGGTCTCGTGGACCGCGCGCAGCAGCTGGATGCGATTGCGACCGCCGAGCAGCGCGCCGTCGACCGTCAGCCAGACGGTGCCGTCGAGCGCGAGCGGTGGTGGCCTGCGGGCGGCCTTCACGACGACGCTCGCCGTTTGTCCGCGACCACTCGGCCGTGCTCGATCGTGATCACTTCGTCGCCGAAGCGCTCGACGTCCTCGGCGTCGTGCGTGATCAGGATCATCGGCAGCGACAACCGTTCGCAGAGCGCCGCGAGCTCGACACGCAACCGCTCGCGCAACGGACCATCGAGCGCCGCGAACGGCTCGTCGAGCAACAGCGCGCGCGGCTCGCCGGCGAGCGCCCGGGCGAGCGCCGTGCGTTGCCGCTGGCCGCCGGACAGCTGCTCCGGATAGCGGTCCGCGAGCCGATCGAGTTCGAGCGTCTGCAGCCAGCCGCGCACCCGCGCGTCGCGGTCGTCGTTCGTCGCACGACGCGACGGGTTGCGCCAGCCGCGCGCGAGACCGAACGCGACGTTCTGCCGGACCGTCAGATGCGGGAACAGCGCGTAGTCCTGGAACAGATACGCGAGCCGTCGTGCACGGGCCGGCATGAAGCGATCGCCGTTCGACAACGGTTCGCCGTCGAGCACGACGTGGCCGCGATCGGGACGCAGCAGCCCGGCGATCGTCATCAGCGTCAGGCTCTTGCCGGCGCCCGAAGAGCCGAACAGCACGAGCCGCGACGCGTCGCTGCGGAACGACACGTTCAGGTGGAAGCGCGTGTCGGACGGACCGCGCGTCCTGTGGCCGACGTGCGTGTCGATGGCGACGTCCCAGCGCATCGTCAGCGCGTCCCGAGGCGCATCGGCGCCAGCCGGCCCGCGGCGACCAGCACGACGACCGCGACGACCGAGATCACGAGGACCAGGCGATTCGCGAGGTCGTCCTGGCCGGCCTGCACCGCCTCGTAGACCGCGATCGACAGCGTCTGCGTCCTGCCGGGGATGCTGCCCGCGACCATCAACGTCGCGCCGAACTCGCCGAGCGCGCGCGCGAACGCGAGCAACGCGCCGGCGAGGATGCCGCGCCACGCGAGCGGCAGCGTGACGCGGAAGAACACGGCCGTCTCGCCGAGTCCGAGCACGCGCGCCGCCTGCTGGAACTGCGGTTGCACTTCCTCGAACGCCGCGCGAGCCGACTTGCAGACGAACGGGAACGACACGATCGACGCCGCGATGACGGCGCCCTGCCACGTGAAGATCAGGTTGATGCCGAACTGCGACTGCAGCCACCCGCCGATCGGTCCGCGGCGGCCGATCAACACCAGCAGGTAGTAGCCGAGCACGGTCGGCGGCAGCACCATCGGCAGCAGCAGCAACGAGTCGAGCACGTCGCGGCCGACGAATCGATAGCGGGCCAGCGCCCATCCGGCCGCGATGCCGAGCACGAGGTCGATCGCGGTCGCCCACGACGCGACCTTCAGCGACAGCTGCAGCGCGATCCAGGCCGGCTCCATCGCGACGGTCGCGGCCGACTACGGCTTCGCGAAGCCGTAGCGCGCGAGCACGGCCTGCGACGCGGGCTGCGCGACGAAGCGCACGAAGCGCTGCGCCGTCGCCGCGTCGGCGGCGTTCTTCAGCACGACGATCGGATAGAGGATCGGCCGCGGCGTCGGTACCGTGAACGCGACGCGCACGCGGTCCGGCATGATCGCCGCGTCGGTCGCATAGACGAAACCGGCGTCGACCTCGCCGCGTGCGACGTAGTCGAGCGCCTGTCGCACGGACTGCGCGCCGATCATCTTCGGTTCGATCGTCGACCAGAGGTTCGCCTGCTCGAGCACCGACCGCGTGTACCGGCCGACCGGCACGCTCGCCGGCTGGCCGATCGCGACCTTCGTCACCGCGACGCCGCCGAGGTCGGCCAGCACCGTCGGCACCGTCTTCGCGTCGCTCGGCACGATGACGACGAGGCGGTTGCGAACGAAGTCGATCCGGGTCGCGGCGTCGACGAGGTCCTGCTTCTGCGCGTCGTCCATCGTCTCTTCATCGGCGCTCGCGAAGATGTCGACCGGCGCGCCCTTCGCGATCTGCTGCAGCAGCGCGCCCGATGCGGCGAAGTTGAACCGCACCTTCGTGCCGGGGTTCTGCGCCTCGAACGACTTGCCGATCTCGCCGAACGCGTTCGTCAGGCTCGCGGCGGCCGACACCGTCAGGTCGGCCGCGAAGGACCGGTCGTGCAAGCGCGGCGATCAGGCAGGCGACGAGAAGAGCAGGAAGGCCGCGAGAGCGGAGGGTCATGGCGTCCGGACGGGCTGGAGGGCCCGTAATATAACGCCGCATACGACGCCGCCCCGTCAGCGAACGACCTCTTCGAGTCGGACGTCGTGGTCGAGATGGACGTCGCCGCGCTCGATCGACAGATGGACGACAGTGCCGACCGGCTGCGCGAACAGCTCGTTGAAGTCGGCGCCGGACAACGACCGCGCCGGCCTGCCGTCGATCGCGACGATGCGGTCCTTCGCGCGCACGTCGGCCCGCTCGGCCGGCGATCCGCGCGCGGCGACGACCACGACGAACGAATCCGGACGATCCTTCAGCGCGCGCACGCCCGCGCGGTTGTACGGCGGCGGCACGTAGCCGGGCACGTAGCGCCAGCCCATCGTGCCCCGCCGGTAGTCGAAGTCGACCACGTAGTTCGCGAGCACCTGCGTGCCGATGTTGCCCGCCTCCGTCCGCGACGAGAAAGCGCCGCGACGATCCTCCGCATAGCGGACGAGGGGCCTCGCGATCGTGTGTCCGCCGATCGCGAACGCGTCGACGCGCCCGACCCAGTTCCGACTGATCCCACCCGCGCCGTACGACGCCGTCTCCATGCCGGCCTTCAACGACGCCGCGAGTCCGACGCGGTCGGCCCAGGCCGGCTGGACGACGATCGTCGACGAGTTGCCGGTATCGAGCGCGAAGGTGCCGGGCCGGTCGTCGAGCACGCCGTCGACCAGCGGCATGTCGTCGTCGAAGCGGATCGGCACCTGCACGTCGTCGGCGGCGATGCGCTGACGCCCGAACGGCGTGAAGCGCACCGTGCGTCCCGGATAGTCGATCCGCGTCGCGAGACGTTCGAGCAGCTCCAGTCCGAGGATGCCGCCGAGCGGCGGTCCGTCGCCGCGTTCCATCGTCGGGTAGCCGAGGTCGATGACGTAGAAGTGCTGGTCGGTCAGCACGAGTCCGCCGATCTCGAGCTTCGCGACGCGCGTGTAGCGCTCGGTCGACAGGCTCTCCCCGGCGCCGCCGCTGACGCCGGCGCCGAAGGTGTCGAGCAGCAGCGATCGCACGAGCGCGGGCGACAGGATCGCGTGGCCCCCGGTGTCGAGGATGAAGCGGTACGGCCCTTGGCCGTTGACGCGCGCGGCGATCGTCAGCACGCCGTTGCGCAGGTCCATCGGCACCGTGACCGACGCCTCCGCCATCGACCAGTCATGCGGTGCGATCGGCATCGTGAAGGTCGTCGCGTCCGGGGTCGCGTTCAGCGCATAGCGCGTGACGCGGAGCACCGCGACGTCCTCGTCGCCGTCGTCGTTCTCGATCGAGAACGGCAAGCGGACGCCGTCGACGCTTCGCCAGTCGCCGTAGCGCGTCCGGGCGATCGACGTCGGCATCGCCCGCTCGCTGCGCACGAGGTCGAGGCTGTCGGCATCGAAGAACAGCGTCACGGCCTGCCCGTCGCGCGGCACCGCCGTGACGACGTGCTGCGCACGGCCGCCGATCGTGCGCATCGTGACCGGCCCGACGAACGCGCCGCCCGCATCCGGGCGCAACCAGCCGCGCGCCGCGAGCCACGCGTCGGTCGCGTGCCGCTTCATCGCGAAGGCGCCGTCGAGCCGGTGGACGCCGCCCGACTTGTCCTGCCGCCAGTCGACCTTGCCGTCCCACACCTCGCGCTCGGCGAACACCGGGAACCGGTGCGTGCGATCGAAGCGGCCCGAGCGGACGTCCTCGAACGCGACGTAGGCGCCTTCGAGGCCATACGCCTGCAGCCGCCCGTCGATCCGCAAGAGGCCCACGCGTTGCCATGCCGATGCGCCGGCTGCCTGTCTGATCCGTTCCAGCAACTGCGCCGCGTCCGGCGCGACGAGCGGCTGCGACTCGAGTCGCGCGGCCGGTCGGTCGGTCGATCGTGCGAAGGCGTTCGAAGGGACGACGACGGCGATGGCGATCGAGACGGCGGCTGCCGCCTTGCCGCCGAGGCGAACATCAATGGGCATGTCGATCCTGCGCACGGTCGAGGAAACGTCAGTGTGACCGCCGCTTCGCGTGGCCGTCGTCGGCGCATCGGCGATTCGGCGATGCGTTCGAACGCATCGCTTCGCTCGACGCATCGCGCGATCGTCAGAACTTGTGCTGGATGCCGAACTGCATCGACCAGGGGTTCGATCCGGGCGACGTGTTCGCCGTCGTGTAGAGGCCGGTGTTGCTGTTGTCCATCAGCACGAACGCGGCATTGCCGCCGTTGACGATCCTCGCCGCCGCGAGATAGAGGTCGGTGCGATTCGACAGCGTGTAGCGCGTGCCGATGCCGAACACGTTCGCGTCGTCGAAGTGCGCCGGCTGCCCCGCGGCATCGAGCACGCCCTTCGCGTCGCGATTGTCGACGCGCGCCGCGACGGCGATCAGCTTGAACGCGTGGATCGGGACCGTCACGCCGAACGCATAAGAGAAGTAGCGATTCGCGTTGAACGCGTTCGTATAGAAGCCGAGCGCATGCAGCTTGACGACGCCGAGGTCATAGGTCGCGACGAGGTTGCCCGACCGCGTGATCCGGAGCGACGCCGCGGCGCTCGGCCGGACCGCCAGGTAGCTGGCGCCGGCGAAGACCGGTCCGTTCGCGTACGTCAGCGACGCGCTCAACGCATCGCCGCCGTCGAGCGGGCCACCGGCGGCTGCGGTGGTCGCGGTCGCCTCGCCGGTCCGCAGCAACACGGATCCCTTGAAGCCGGCGAGCGTCGGACTGGTGTAGCCGATCGCGTTGTCGAAGCGCGAGACGTTGCCAATCGCGTAGTCGTAGCCGGAGGACACGGTGCCGCCGCCCCACGGATCGGCCGCGGTCCACGTCAGGTAGTACGGCGTCATGTCGCGGCCGAAGCGGACTTCGCCCCAGGTCGCGTCGCTCAGGCCGACGATCGCGCGGCGACCGAACGTTCGCGAGCCCGTCGACGACACCGGCGAACTCGGCGTCGTCCGCGTGACGTTGCCCTGCGGATCGCTGTTGTCGCCAAGGTCGATGCCCTGTTCGAAATTGAAGATCGCCTTCAGGCCGCCACCGAGGTCTTCCGAGCCGCGCAGACCCCAGCGCGACTGCTGCTCGCCGCCGCTGCCGACCGACTTCAGGGTGCCGATGCTCGTGTGGTCGGCGCGCACGTTGGCGTCGGCGATGCCGTAGAGCGTGACGGTGGTCTGGGCATGAACGCTGCCGGCCATCATCGCGCAACCGACGATCGCCGCGCCGCCGAATGAATGCTTCATCACTGCTCCTCTCGCGCGAATCTCGTTCGCTCAAGAGGTCAGTTTGGCCGAGGATTTCTTCCAGTGCCGTGACAGCAGCATTGCGCAAGGCGTGACCATGCGATGCCTGCCATGGACCGGCGGCGACGAGCGCCGACCGCACGGAGCTAACGCCCCCAATGCTGGCGATCCGTCGGCCCCGCCATCAGTGCCCGATGCGCGTGCTCGGTCGCCTCGTCCGCCGGGAACATGCTCTCGATGCGGAACTCCTGCGTCGCGATCGTTCGCGGCGTGCCGACGGTCGTGATCATCGAGAAATAGCGCAGCAGGATACCGTCGAGATCAAACCCGATCGGGATCACCGGCAGCGGGGTCGGTGCGTCGGGGGCCGTCGGCTCCACGACGACGTGCGGGTAGGCGCGAAGCGCTTCGAGCAGGCCCTGTGTCGTTTCGTCGACGATGCCGCCGACCGACTCGCGCAACACGCGATCGAGCAGCGCCTTCGACACGACCGGCCAGTCGACGATGAACGGACGCATGCCGGCCGGATCGAACATCAGGTGCAGCAGGTTGCGCGGCTTCGGTCGCGCCTGCAGGTCGACGAAACGCGAGAACAATCTCGGCGCCGATTCGTTGGTCCGGACCACGTTCCAGTGCCGATCCATCACGACCGCCGGATAGGGGTCGTGCTGCTTCAACAGGCGGTCGGTCGCGCGTGTCACGCTCAGCATCTGCGGGTCGTCCCAACCCGCTTCGGAATACAGCGGCGCGTAACCGGCCGCCAGCAGCACCGCATTGCGCTCGCGAAAAGGGATGTCGAGGCCCTGCGAAAGGTCGACGACCATCTGGCGGCTCGGCCTGCTGCGGCCGCTCTCGACGAAGCTGATGTGGCGTTGGGAGACGCCGGTCTCGAGCGAAAGCTCGAGCTGGCTCTTGCCGCGCAGCGTTCGCCAGCGGCGCAGCAGGACGCCGGGTTTGCCGTGATCGATTTCCATCGCATCGACGCCGGTTCACGCCGCCCACACGTAAGGCGCGAACGGCGCTTCGACCGGCGGTTGCGTGATGCTGCCCGTGTAGTTCGTGATCGTCGAGGCCGCAACCGCGGCGACGACTTCGAGCAGGTGATCGATGCCGAACCCGGCCGAGAGGAATCGCTCGACGTCGTCGTCGGAGAGGCGGCCCCGCTTCTCGATCATCGCGCGAGCCAGCGCGGAAATCGCGGCCGATGCAGCGTCCGACGGCAGTCGCCCTTCGCGGATGGCGTGGACATCGGCGGGATCGAGCCCTTCCTCGAGCGCCAGCGCCGTGTGGAACGCGACCGCCCAGGTCGAGGCGTTCGTGACGGCGTCGGTCAGCAGGATCACCTGGACCTGCGCTTCGGTGAAACTGCCGCCATGCACTTTCGAGAACAACGCGACGAGGCTGCCGATCAGGACGGGCGACGTCGCCATGGCACCTGCGATGTTCGGGATCATGCCGAACGCTTGCTGCAGGCTCTGCAACGACGGCTTCGATGCTTCGGGTGCCGTGTCGATGGTGTGGACCGGGAAGGTTCGCATGATGCTGTCCTCGTGGGAGTCGATGGGAGGCACGCATCATCGACAGGGCAGCGCGGCGCCGCAATGACGTGGGAGGTCATCGACACCGCGCGCTGCGCCAGGCTCAGCGCGCCATCACCGTCCGGTCGACGGTCGAACGCCGCGCGACCGTCGCGACGCGAACGCCCGCCGATGGGCGTCGACCTATCGGGCGGCCGATCGCCACAGGCCGAGCGCCTTCTGCACCGGCCGGTCCGAGTAGCTGAACAGGACGGCCTCGTCGTCCGCCTCGTGCGACACCGGCAACCACGACGGGGCGACGAACACGTCGCGCTCGCGCCACTCGAACGTTCGATCGCCGATCGTCGTGCGGCCCGTGCCTTCGACGACGTGATGGATCGTGCCGTCGGTCACGCGCTCGGCGGTGCCGCGAAAGCCCTTCGGCAACAGCTGGATGAACGCGCCGATCGTCGGCATCGCGTAGCCGCCGGTCGCGGGGTTCGTGAACTGCATCTTGATGCCGCGCGCCGGATGCAGCGGACCGCCGCGCGCGAGCCGGTCGAGCGTCTCTCGGCTGCGCGCGTACGGATAGTGGAAGACCGGGCTCGTCCTCGTCTGCGGCTCCCAGTCGACCGGCAGCATGTTCTGGCCGTAGCGTTGCAACGCGTCGCCTTCCGGCAAGCGTCACCGGCTGCGTCTCTTCGCCGAGACGCTCCGCGAAGCTCGCGTCGAGCATCCGCACGAGCGGGATGTCGAGGCCGTCCATCCACACGACCGGCTCGCTGCCGACGTTGCCGTGGTCGTGCCAGGTCCACGACGGCGTGATGATGAAGTCGCCGCGCTTCATCATCACGCGCTCGCCGTCGACGGCCGTGTACGCGCCGTCGCCTTCGATCACGAAGCGCAGCGCCGACTGCGCATGACGGTGGCTCGGCGCGACCTCGCCCGGCATGATGACCTGCAGCCCGCAATACATCGTCTGCGTGATCGCCGACTGGCCGCGCAGCGCGGGGTTCTCGAGGATCAGCACGCGGCGCTCCGCCTCCTTCGCGGTGATCAGGCGCCCGGCCTCGAGCAGGTAGTCGCGGATGCCGTCGTAACCCCAATGCGCCGCAACGCACGGCGACTTCGGCTCGGGGATGACGAGGCTCGACAGCACCTCCCATAGCGGCGTGAGATGGTGCTGGTCGATGCGGTCGTAGAACGCCTTGCGTTCCGCGGATGCCGACGGGCGGTCGAACATGGCAGGCCTCCGGTTGAGGCTGCAAGGATAGCGCCGCGACTCCGATCAGTCCGCGTCGACGGTCGCCGTCTCGCGTGCCGGCGCGCAGCCGTCGGGCTTGAACACGCGCTCGGTCGACGCGGGGAAGCGCCCGAGCAGCGCGGCCGAGCGGGTCGGACGCGCGACGAGCTCGCCGCCGCAGTTCGGACATCGCCCGCCGAGCACGCCGGTCGCGCACGAGACGCAGAACGTGCATTCGAACGAGCAGATGCGCGCGTCGGCCGACGACGGCGGCAACGGACGGTCGCAGCATTCGCAGGTGGGTCTCAGTTGAAGCATGACGATCCTCGCGAGTGGTCGAGCGATGGGGCCGGGTTCACGGCGTCGGCGCGCCGTCGGACGACGCGAGCGGCGATGCATCGGCGGCGGACCGTCCCAATCGACCGCTCGCCGACTGCCTGCCGCCGGTCGCGCTCTGCAGACATCCGGCCGCGCCGAGTCCGAACGCCGGCATGTTGACGTAGACGGTCTCGTAGCGGCCGGCCGAGACGCGGTAGGTCTCGTGCCAGATGCCGACCGTGCCGTCGGTGCCGATCGATCGGTTGAACGCGCGCCATGCGGGCAGATGGGCGGCCTGGCGGTTCGTCGCGTAGTCGAGCAGCTGGTCGATCGATCGCCAGTATTGAAGGACGAGAAACGTCCGGCCGATCCACAGCTCGTGATGCAGCAAGCCGAGCTCGGGACGGCGCTTGAGCTCGTCGAGCATCCGCGGCATCGCCTTCGCGACCGGCCACCACCGGTCGACTCGCCACGGCCGGTTGATCCGCATGCCGATCAGGAAGACGGCGAAGTCGCCGTCGAGCTGCGCAGACAGTCGTTCGCGGTGGATGGGGTTCATCGTCGTTCGAGCCGGACCGTCGTCAGCCGATCATCGCGCCCGGTCGACGGGTCGACGCCGTCGTGTCAGTCCGCGTCGCGATCGAAGCGGGTGAGGTCCGGAAGCCGCACCCGCGGATGGCGTCGACGTTCGTCGATCGAGAGGGTCGATGGGGGAACATCGTCGTTCGGAGAAGGGACGCGTCGACGCCTCGATCGATCACCCGACGTCCGGATCGAGGCGCGCATAGACGTCCGGGTCGTGTCGTTCCATGAATCGATCGGGCGCCGCGAGCGGCGCGAAACCGAACCTCGTATACAGACCATGCGCATCCCGCGTCGCGAGCATGAAGCGGCGCAGCCCTTGCAGGTCCGGATGCTCGCCGATCGCTTCGACCAGCCGCTTCGACAGCCCGTTGCCGCGGTGCGCCGGCAGCACATAGACATCGGCGAGGTAGGCGAACGTCGCCCGGTCGGTGACCACGCGCGCGAAGCCCACCTGTTCGTCGTCGGCCAGGGCCGCGAAGCACAACGAATGGTCGAACGCCTTTCGCACGACGGACAGCGGAACGCCTTCGCTCCAGTAGGCCTGCGACAGGAAGGCGTGGATCGCCGTCACCGACATGCGCGACTTGTCGGACGTGATCTCGTAGCGAATTCGAGGTCCTGGCATCAGCCGGCGGCAGGCTACCCGAATTCGTCGTGCTGAGGCAGATCGTCCGTGATCGTGAACCAGGGTGCCTTGGAGCCGACGAAGATATGCGCGGTCGGTCGGATCGAAGGGCCGTCGACGAGCGTACCCAACGCGACGTGCGCGAACGCGCCTTCGCGGACCACCGAGTAGAGGAACGATCCGCATCGGGCACAGCGGACGTCGTGAGCCGACGACTCGTCACCGAACAGGAGGAGGTGTTCGTCGCCCGCGACGATGCGCAGCTTGCCCCGCTCGATGCCCGCGAACGGCTTGAATGCCGCCCCGGTCGCCCGGCGGCAGTTCGAGCAATGACAATTCAACGCGTAGCGGAACTCGTCGGCGACGAGATAGCGGACGGCGCCGCAGAGGCAAGCGCCGGCGAGGTCGCCGGATCCCGAAGATCGAGCGTCGGTGCGCATGGCGCGCGGCGGACTCAGTTCGGCGGTTGCCCGGTGGTCGGCTGCAACGACGGGTCGGGCACCGATTTGCGCCGGGCGCGAAGGTCATCGACGACTGCCTTCGCATCCTTCAGACCGAGCCCGGTCTGCTCGCGATAAGCCTTGATCGCGAGAATATAAGTCTTGGGGTTGCTTGCGAGTTCCTCGACCGTCGCGGACGGCGGCCCCGCGGCTTCCCATTCGACTCCCTGGTCCGAAAGGAGCCGCTTCATCATGGCGGCCATGGCTTGCAGGCTTCGAGCGATGCTCGCGAGCTGGTTGACGACCAGCACGCCGAGCGCGAAGAACAGAAGCCAGACGTAGTTTTCCATTCGATTCCTCGTGTGGATCGGTCGTGCCGGGCCGACATGCATGCGCGCGGACGATCGATCCTACCTTCGGGTCCGATGATTCGCTACCGCGGCCTCCGTCCGCAGTCGATGCAGCGGGCCGTCAGCACAGCGCCGACCCGCCTGTCGGCTCGAGCCGGAGCACTTCCGGCGCTCGCATGAACGCCGCGAGAAGCGCATCCGGCGCCGTGTCGCGCAACGCGGTCGCTCGCCGCAGCGCGCGGTCCATCGCGTCCCGGTCGCCGAAGCGGAACATCGAGACCACGACCGATTCGTCGGTGCGCACCGGCAGGCGCGGGAACGTGTTCGCCGCGGGCTCGGTCACGAAGGTCGCGACGCGTACGGCGTCGGGCGGGGTCCACGTCGCCGCATGCTCCGCGAAGCGCTCCGGGTCGACACCCCGCACGTCGTGGATCAGTCGCGCCGTAGACGCCGCCTGCGGTCCGCGGCACGTCGTCGAACGCGTCGTCGCCGAATGGCCGCAGCAGCAGCACGTTGGCCGAGTCGCGCATCGTCGCGTTCGCTGCCTCGCGATGGGCATGCCACGCCGGCCCGCCGTAGAACGACGCGAGCGCCGCGAGCCGCGACTCCATCGACTCGAATCCGCGCAGCCAGACGAAACGGTCCGGGTCGTCGAGGTCGCGGAACTGGCCGACGACGTGGGCGCCGACGTCGTTCTGCGGCCCGACGAACCTCGTGTCGAACAACGCGATCAGCTCGTCGCGCCGGCCCGGCCAAAGGGTGTACTGACGAAGCTCGAAGACGTGCAGGCCGCTCATGCCGTGCGCTCCAGCCGCATCGTCCAGTTCGTCTCCCAGGTCGCGCCGCCGTCGGTCGAGAACGCCTGCGCCCACTGCGCCGAGACCGGCGTGATGTCGGTCCACAGGAAGCGCACGAGGATCGGGATGCCGTCGTGCACGTCGTCGCCGTAGAACGTGCCGACGCCGTCCGCGAAGCGTCCGCGCATCGGCGTGTCGACGTCCGGTCGTCGGCCGTCGATCCACCAGATGCCCCATGCGCCGCTGTCCGCGTCGAACAGCCGGACGGCCACCGCCTCGTAGCGCCCGGTCGGCAGGTCCAGCACGCTCTCGTCGATGTTGCCGCGGCCGCCGAGCAGCGGCCGGGCCTGCAGCGTGCCGTCGAAGTCGGTCCACGCGCTCTCGCCGACGAGGCGGCGGTTCAGCCGGTGGTGATGGACGCGCCACGACCCGTACAGGAAGTCGAAGTCGCGGTTCGGAAGCGGTGACGTGCCGACGTCGTTCACGATGGTCTCCTCATTCGATCGAGCGACCACCATCGCAGCGATTGATGACATCTGCTGTCAGCTTTTCGGCGCATCATCCGACGATGCGTGCAGACCGTCTCCTGTCGATCCTGATGGAACTCCAGATCCACGGGCTCGTCACCGCGGACGACCTCGCGCGTCGCTTCGGTGTCTCGAAGCGCACCGTCTATCGCGACATCGATGCGCTCGGCTCGACCGGCGTGCCGGTGTACGCCGAGCGCGGACCGGGCGGCGGCATCCGCCTCGTCGACGGCTATCGCACACGGCTGACCGGGATGTCGCAGCCGGAGATCGAGTCGCTGCTGCTCGTCGGCCTCGCCGGACCGGCCGCGGACCTCGGCCTCGCCGAGCACGCCGCATCGGCGCGCCTGAAGCTGCTCGCCGCGTTGCCGCCCGGCTCGACCGATGCCGCGTTGCGCGTCGGCGAACGCTTCCACCTCGATCCCGTCGACTGGTACCGGCGCGTGCAGCCGCCGCCGCTGCTCGGCGTCGTGTCGAATGCGGTGTGGCGCGGCGAGCGGCTGTCCATCGACTACGAGAGCTGGGAGGCGCGTGGGTCGCGCCTGGTCGATCCGTTGGGCCTCGTGATGAAGGCGGCGGTCTGGTACCTCGTCGGTCGCCGCGCATCGCGGATCCGCATCTATCGCGTCGACCACATCCGCGACGCGCGCACGCTCGACGAAGGATTCGCGCGACCGCATCGCTTCGACCTGGCCGCGTACTGGCAGGCGGAGGTCGCTCGCTTCGAGGCGAGCCTGCGGGTCCTGCACGCGACGCTGCGCGTGACCGCGGGCGCGCTGTCGCGGCTCGACGAGCTCGGCGCCGACATCGCCGAGGCGGTGCGCGCCGCGCCGCCGGAACCGAACGGCGATCGGATCGCGGTCGTGCCGATCGAGAGCGTCGGCCACGCCGCGGCGCGGCTGCTGTCGTTCGCGGACCGCATCGAGGTGTTGAAGCCGATGGCGCTGCGACGGCGTATCGCCGCACTCGCCGCGCGCGTGACGGCGCTGTACCGCTGACGTCCGCTACGCGCGCAGCCGGTCGAGCAGCAGCGCGACGTGGATCGCCTCGCGCTGGGCGCCATCGGCGATCTGATGCCGGCAACTCGTGCCGTCGGCGACCACGATCGCCTCCGGCTGCTTGCGGATCGCCGGCAGCAGGCTCGCCTCGGCCATCGCCATCGACACGTCGTGATGACGCGCCTCGTAGCCGAACGCGCCCGCCATGCCGCAACACGAGCTCTCGATCAGCGACGGCTTCGCGCCGGGGATCAGCTTCAGCACGTCGAGGATCGGCGTCACCGCGTCGAACGCCTTCTGGTGGCAATGGCCGTGCAGCAGGATGGCCTGGTCGCTCGACTTCAGTTCGAGTGCGAAGCGACCCGCCTTCGACTCGCGCGCGACGAACTCCTCGAACAGCAGTGCGTGCCCGGCGACCACGGTCGCCCGGTCGCCGAGTCCCATCACGAGCGCCTCGTCGCGCAGCGTCAGCAGGCACGACGGCTCGAGGCCGACGATCGCGATGCCGGCCGCCGCGAACGGATGCAGCGCGTCGACCAGCGCACCGGCCTTCGCCTTCGCCTCGTCGACCATGCCGGATGCGAGATAGGTGCGGCCGCAGCAGTGGTGGCCGTTCGTCTTCTCGACCGTGTGCAGCAGGTAGCCCGCCGCGTGCAGCACGCGCGCCGCGGCGCGTGCGTTGTCGGCCTCGAACGTGCCGTTGAACGTGTCGACGAACAACACCGCGGCGCGGCCGCCGCGCGCCGCGT
Source organism: uncultured beta proteobacterium (assembly GCA_963795885.1). Classification (GTDB taxonomy): domain Bacteria; phylum Pseudomonadota; class Gammaproteobacteria; order Burkholderiales; family Burkholderiaceae_D; genus CAHJXF01. The sequence continues at coordinate 75,125 of CAWCJI010000006.1, forward strand.
GCGCGAGCGTCTCGTCGGCCGACGCGAACGGCGTCCCGCCCTTCGACCGCCAGAACGTATCGCGTCGCCAGGTCGGCAGCGATCGCTTCGCCGACAGTCCGAGCATCCGCTCGCCGAGCGCCGCGATTGCCGGCACGCGGTTGCGCAGGTTCATCAGCCAGGGCACGCGACTCGCCGCGGCCGCGTAGTCGGGCAGCTTCGCGATCAGCCGGTCCTTCAGCGTGAAGCCGTGCTTCGCCTTGTAGTGCGCGAGGAACTCGACCTTCATCTTCGCCATGTCGACGCCGGTCGGGCATTCGCGCTTGCAGCCCTTGCACGACACGCAGAGGTCCATCGTGTCGTACATCGCGTCGCTCGTCAGCGCGTCCCCGCTTCCATCGTCCCCTGCCAGCTGTCCCGACAGCGCGAGGCGCAGCGTGTTGGCACGGCCGCGCGTCAGGTGCTGCTCGTCGCGCGTGACCCGGTAGCTCGGGCACATCGTGCCGGCGTCGAACTTGCGGCAGTGGCCGTTGTTGTTGCACATCTCGACGGCCTTCGCGAAGCCGCCCGTCGCGTCGCCGCCGCTGCCCGGCGCGCTCACCTGCTCGGTCCGCGCGTCGTTCTGCACGTCCCACGCGGACCAGTCGAGCACGGTCTTCAACGGGATCGTGCGGTAGGCATTCGGCTTCGACGGCGGCGGAAAGCGGAACAGCGTGCCGTCGTCCATCCGCGGCGGGTCGACGATGCGGTTCGGGCTGAAGAGCCCGATCGGATCGAGCCTGTGCTTGATCGCGCGGAACGCGTCGTCGATCGCCGGGCCGAACTGCCAGCGGATCCATTCGCCGCGACACAATCCGTCGCCGTGCTCGCCGCTGTACGCGCCCTTGAAGCGGCGGACGAGCGCCGATGCCTCGTCGGCGATCGCGCGCATCTTCGCGGCGCCGTCGCGACGCATGTCGAGGATCGGCCGCACGTGCAGCGTGCCGACCGACGCATGCGCGTACCACGTGCCACGCGTGCCGTGACGCGCGAAGACCTCGGTCAACGCGTCGGTGTAATCGGCGAGGTGCGCGAGCGGCACCGCGCAGTCCTCGATGAAGCTGACCGGCTTGCCGTCGCCCTTCAGGCTCATCATGATGTTGAGCCCGGCCTTGCGGACCTCCCACAGATTCTTCTGCGTCGCGTCGTCCGGCATGTCGACGACGCTGCCCGGCAGCCCGAGGTCGCCCATCGTCGCGGCGAGGTCCGCGAGCTTCGGCAAGAGCGCGGCCTTGTCGGCGCCGGCGAACTCGACCAGCAGGATCGCGGCCGGCTCGACGCCCTTCACGGTCGTCAACGCCGACTGCATCGCGGGCCGGAACGCGGGGTTCGACAGCGCGAGATCGATCATCGTGCGATCGACCAGCTCGACCGCGGTCGGGCCGAGCTTGACGATGTGCTGCGCGGCGTCCATCGCGGCATGGAACGTCGGGAAATTGACGACGCCGAGCACCTTCGCGCGCGGCAGCTCCGAGAGGCGCAGCGTCAGCGACCTCGTGAAGCCGAGCGTGCCTTCGACGCCGACGAACAGGTGCGCGAGGTTGACGCTGCCGTCGCTCGTGTACGGCTTCTCGCTCTGCGGATCGAACAGGTCGAGGTTGTAGCCGGCGACGCGTCGCAGCACCTTCGGCCAGCGTTCGACGATCTCGTCGTGCAGCGGGTGCGCGAGGTCGCGGACGAAGTCGGCGATCTCGCGTTCCTTCGCGCCGAGCGTCGCGAGCGGCCCGAGGTCGACGGTCGAGCCGTCGGACAGCCATGCCGACAGGCCCTCGACGTTGTGGACCATGTTGCCGTACGCGATCGACCGCGAGCCGCACGAGTTGTTGCCGGCCATGCCGCCGAGCGTCGCCTGCGCGCTCGTCGACACGTCGACCGGATACCAGAGGCCGTGCGGCTTCAGCTGCGCGTTCAGGTGGTCGAGCACGAGGCCGGGCTGGACGACGGCCGTGCGGTTCGCGACGTCGACGTCGATCACGCGTCGCAGATGCTTCGAGCAGTCGACGACGAGCGCCGCGCCGACCGTCTGACCGCATTGGCTCGTGCCGCCGCCGCGCGGCAGCACCGGCACCTTCAGGTCGCGCGCGACGTCGAGCGCGGTCGTGACGTCGCGCTCGGTCGTCGGCACGAGCACGCCGACCGGCACGACCTGATAGATCGACGCGTCGGTCGCGTAGCGGCCGCACGACGCGGCGTCGAACAGGACCTCGCCTTCGGTCTCGGCACGCAGCCGTCGTTCGAGCGCGATCGAGACGTCGTTCGGCGTCGCGCCGCCACCGGGCGGCAACAGTGCTTCGGTCGGATCGATCCGCATCAGAACCGGTTCACGTCAGGCGACCGCCGGATAGATCTCGCCGGCGCGCAGCAATCGCAGCACGCTGTCGCGCTTGTGATGCAGATGTCCGATCAGGATGGCACGCAGGCCGCTCGCGTCACGCGCGTCGAGCGCATCGATCATCGCGCCGTGTTCGCGGACCGCCTGCGCCCACTTCGTGTCGTCCTGGTTGGTCCGGAAGCGCAGCGACTGCACGCGCGCGTTCACCGACGCATAGGTCGACGACAGCACCGGATTCTTCGCCGCGTCGTTGATGCCGCGATGAATGCGCGCGTTGATGCGGTAGTACGCGGACAGGTCCTGGCGGGCATGGCATGCGAGCATCTCGTAATGCAGCGCGCGCAGCTCGGCACGCTCGGCATCGGTGATCCGCGTCGCGGCGAGCTCGCCGGACAGGCCTTCGAGCGTCGCGAGCAGTTCGAACGTGTGGACGACGTCGTTCTCGCCGAGCCGGACCGCGACCGCGCCGCGGTTCGGCAGCAGGTCGACGAGCCCTTCGGCGGCGAGCAGCTTGATCGCCTCGCGCAGCGGCGTGCGCGACACCTGCAGCCGTTCGCAGAGCTCGCGCTCGTTCAGCTTCGCGCCGGGCGGGATGACGCCTTCGATCAGCATCGTGCGCAGCCGCGCCGCGACCTGGTCGTGCAGCGACATCTGCAGAACGTGGACGACTTCGCTCATGGCGCGGCTTTCATCGCAGCATTTTGCATGCAAAAGCGTCGGCCGGCCAAGCGCTTCCTGCAGGAACACCCGAGGTTGCCCTTTCGTTTTTTGAATGCGAAACTGCGCCGACTTCTGGAGGCACCCATGCTCAATCTCGATTTCCATCCCACCGGCCGGCACTTCCTGCAGATCCCCGGGCCGAGTCCCGTCCCCGATCGCATCCTGCGCGCGATGAGCCTGCCGACGATCGATCATCGCGGCCCCGAGTTCGGCGCGCTCGGCCTGAAGGTGCTCAAGGGCATCCAGCAGATCTTCAAGACGCAGCATCCGGTGATCATCTATCCGGCGTCGGGCACCGGCGCATGGGAAGCGGCGCTCGCGAACACGATGTCGCCCGGCGACCACGTGCTGATGTACGAGACCGGGCACTTCGCGTCGCTGTGGCAGAAGATGGCGACGCGGCTCGGGCTGTCGACCGAGTTCCTCGCGTGGCAGGGTCGCGACGACGTGCTGCCGAACGCGCCGAGCTGGCGTCGCGGCGTGCAGGCCGACCTGATCGAGGAGCGGCTCGCGAAGGATACCGAGCATCGCATCAAGGCCGTCTGCGTCGTGCACAACGAGACGTCGACCGGCGTCACGTCCGACATCGCGGCGGTCCGTCGCGCGATCGACGCCGCGAAGCATCCGGCGCTGCTGATGGTCGACACGATCAGCGGCCTCGCGTCGGCCGACTTCCGCCACGACGAGTGGGGCATCGACGTGTCGGTCTCAGGCTCGCAGAAGGGCCTGATGCTGCCGCCCGGCATGAGCTTCAACGCGCTGTCGCCGCGCGCGCTCGAGGCGAACGCGACCGCGAAGCTGCCGCGTTCGTTCTTCGCGTGGGACGAGATCGTCGACATGAACAAGACCGGCTACTGGCCGTATACGCCGAACACGAACCTGCTGTACGGGCTGTCCGAAGCGCTCGAGATGATCGAGGCCGAGGGCCTCGACAACGTGTTCGCGCGCCACCAGCGCTGGGCCGCCGGCGTGCGGGCCGGCGTCGCCGCCTGGGGGCTGCCGATCCAGTGCGCGGACCCGAGCGTCTACTCGCCGATCCTGACCGGCGTCGTCCTGCCGAACGGCGTCGACGCGGACGCGGTGCGCCGCCTGATCTGGGAACGCTTCGACTGCTCGCTCGGGACCGGCCTCGGCAAGCTCAAGGGCCGCATGTTCCGCATCGGCCACCTCGGCGACAGCAACGACCTGACGCTGATCGGCACGATGGCCGGCTGCGAGATGGGCCTGAAGCTGTCCGGCATCAAGCTGGCCGGCAGCGGCGTGCAGGCGACGATGGACTACTTCGCGCAGCACACGGCGCAGACGCAGTTGCAGAAGGCCGCCTGACGGGCGACATCGATCGGCGACGGAGCCCGGACCGAGGCTCCGCGCCGCCCTGCAGTGAACCGGAGACCGCGATGAAGAAGATGTTCCGTGCGACGAACGTCGTGTTGATGTTGTTGTGCCTGATGTACTTCATCACGTATCTCGATCGCGTCAACGTCAGCACCGCGGCCGACGGCTTCTCGAAGGAGTTCGCGCTCAACAAGACGCAGATCGGGCTGGTCTTCTCGGCGTTCGCCTATCCGTACCTGGTCTTCCAGATCATCGGCGGCTGGGTGAGCGACCGGTTCGGCTCGAAGCGCACGCTGATCTGGTGCGGGATCATCTGGGCCGGCGCGACGGTGCTGACCGGCCTGTCCGGCGGCCTCTTCTCGCTGCTGATCGCCCGCGTGCTGCTCGGCCTCGGCGAAGGCGCGACGTTCCCTGCCGCGACGTCGGCGATGTCGCGCTGGGTCGCGAAGGAGAAGCGCGGCTACGCGCAGGGCATCACGCACGCGGCGTCCCGCATCGGCAACACGGTGGCGCCGTGGTTCGTGGTCGTCATCATGACGACCTGGGGATGGCGCGCGTCGTTCTATGCCTGCGCGGGCCTGAGCTTCCTGTGGGTGATCCTGTGGGCGATCACGTTCACCGAGAAGCCGGTCGACCACCCGCGCATCACCGCCGAGGAGACCGCGTTCCTGCCGGTCCCCGCGACGACCAAGCCGCGCGTGCCGTGGGGTCCGCTGTTCAAGCGGATGTGGCCGGTCACGATCGTCTATTTCTGCTACGGCTGGACGCTGTGGCTGTTCCTGTCGTGGATCCCGCAGTACTTCCTGCACAGCTACAACCTCGACCTGAAGAAGTCCGCGATCTTCGCGTCGAGCGTGTTCTTCGCGGGCGTCGTCGGCGACACGCTCGGCGGCATCATCACCGACCGCATCCTCGTCAGGACCGGCAGCCTCAAGACCGCACGCAGCTGGATGGTCGCCGTCTGCATGGGCATGACGCTGCTCGTGCTGATCCCGATGATGTTCACGCACGAGCTGTACGTGTCGCTCGCCTGCCTGTCGGCCGGCTTCTTCTTCGCCGAGATGACGATCGGGCCGATGTGGGCGATCCCGATGGACATCGCGCCGGAGTTCGCCGGCACCGCGAGCGGCATGATGAACACCGGCTCGGCGCTCGCCGCGATCATCAGTCCGGTGATCGGCGGCCTGCTGATCGACCGGACCGGCAACTGGGAAATCCCGTTCATCGGCAGCATGATCCTGATGGCCGTCGGCGTCGTGCTGTCGTTCCGCATGCAGCCCGAGAGCCGGTTCACGAGCGCCGCGTCGGGCGATCCGTTCGCGCCGGTCGTGCCGGCCGCGGTGGTGCGCTAGAAGAAGGGAACGTCGTTCCCGCGCACGCGGGAAGGTGGCGTTGTCCTCGTCGGCCCGACGTCGCTGCGTTCCGCCCAGGAGAACAACGGGCCTCGGCGTCGCGTCTGCGCGCGCGCAGACTCGCGACCAGCGCGCCCCTGATCCCATCGTGTCCGACCCGATCGTCACCGACATCCCGGCCCGCCTCGACCGGCTCGCGTGGTCGCGCTTCCACACGCTGGTCGTCGTGGCGCTCGGCATCACGTGGATCCTCGACGGCATCGAGGTGACGCTTGCCGGCGCGGTGGCCGGCGCGTTGAAGTCGAGCCCGTCGCTGCACCTGACCAACGCCGACGTCGGCGCGGCCGCCAGCGCCTATCTCGCGGGCGCGGTGGTCGGTGCACTCGGCTTCGGATGGGCGACCGATCGCATCGGCCGCCGCAAGCTCTTCTTCGTCACGCTGTTCCTGTACATCGCGGCGACGGCCGCCACCGCGCTGTCGTGGGACTTCGCGAGCTTCGCGTTCTTCCGCTTCCTGACCGGGGCCGGCATCGGCGGCGAATACACCGCGATCAATTCGACGATCCAGGAGCTGACGCCGGCGCGGCTGCGCGGGCGCACCGACCTCGCGATCAACGGCAGCTTCTGGCTCGGCGCGGCCGCCGGCGCGGCGGGCTCGATCGTGCTGCTCGACCCGGCCGTGCTCGGACCCGACGTCGGCTGGCGCGTGTGCTTCGGCATCGGCGCGCTCCTCGGGCTGTCGATCATCGGCCTGCGTGCCTGGATCCCCGAGAGCCCGCGCTGGCTGATGCTGCGCGGACGGCTCGACGAGGCGAACGCGATCGTGACCGACATCGAGAGCCGCGCGAAGCAGCCGCATCCGGACGACGTGCTGAAGACGCTGACGCTGCAGCCGCACGACCACACGCCGCTCGCGGCCGTCTTCGACGCGCTGTTCCGCACGTTCCGCCGGCGCTCGCTGGTCGGGCTCGCGTTGATGTCCGCGCAGGCGTTCTTCTACAACGCGATCTTCTTCACGTATGCGCTCGTGCTGACCGACTTCTATCGCGTGCCCGCCGATCACGTCGGCTGGTACGTGCTGCCGTTCGCGATCGGCAACGTCGCCGGGCCGCTGCTGCTCGGCCCGCTGTTCGACATCGTCGGTCGACGCACGATGATCGCCGCGACGTATGCGATCTCCGGCGTGCTGCTGGTCGTGAGCGGCTGGTTGTTCCTGCACGGCGTCTTCGATGCGACGACGCAGACGATCGCGTGGAGCGTGATCTTCTTCTTCGCATCGGCCGCGGCGAGCTCGGCCTACCTCACGGTCAGCGAGACGTTCCCGCTCGAGATCCGCGCGCTCGCGATCGCGATCTTCTACGCGATCGGCACCGCACTCGGTGGCGTGGCCGGCCCGCTGGTGTTCGGCCGGCTGATCGACACCGGATCGCGCGCGGCGGTGTTCGACGGCTACCTGCTCGGCGCGGCGTTGATGATCGTCGCGGCGGCCGTGCAGGCGGTGTGGGGTGTCGCGTCGGAGCGGCGCGGGCTCGAGGACGTGGCCACCCCGCTCGGCGCGGCCGACGCTGCATCGACCGGTTGAGTCGTCGCGCGATCGGTGTTCAGATCGCTTCCTGTCCACGTGCGGGGGTCGCCATGTCGCGCTTGCCGATCGTCGTCCTCTGCGCCGCGGCGCTGATCGCGGGCTGTGCCGCCCGTCCCGACGTCTCGACCGTCGCATCCGGCCGCTTCGTCGACGTCCACGGCGCGAAGTCGTGGGTCGAGACGGAAGGTCACGGCCCGCCGATCGTGTTCCTGCACGGCGGCGTGGTGTTCTTCGACAACAGCTTCGCCGCGCAGCGCGCGTTCTTCGCCGGCACGCGGACCGTGATCGGCATCGACCGCGTCGGCCACGGGCACAGCCCAGACGACGGCCAGCCGTTCTCGTACCAGCGGATGGCCGACGAGACGGCGACGGTGATCGAGGCGCTCGGCGTCGGCCCCGTCGACGTCGTGGGCCACAGCGACGGCGGCGATATCGGCCTGCTGCTCGCGCGCGACCATCCGGCGCTCGTTCGCCGGCTCGTCGTGAGCGGCGCGAACCTGCGTGCGGGCCTGCCGCCGGACGAACTCGCACGCCGGGAAGGCTTCACCGACGCGCAGATCGCCGAGCGTCTCGACGCGATCGAACGATTCATCCCGCCGCGCTTCAAGTCGGATTACGAGGCCGTGTCGCCCGACGGCGCCTCGCACTGGCGGCCGTTCCTCGAGAAGTCGTACCGGCTCTGGCTCACGCCGGTCGTGATCGAGCCGTCGGCACTCCGGTCGATCGCGGCGCCGGTGCTCGTGATCGCGGGCGACCACGACTTCTCGTCGATCGAGGAGACGACGGAGATCTTCCGCGGCCTGCCGAAGGGCGAGCTGCTGATCGTGCCCGGCGTCGGACACGACACGTTCGGCGATCGCGCCGCGCTGATGAACCTCGCGATCCGCGAGTTCCTCGATCGACCGGGACGCTGACGCGCCGCCCGGGCGACGGGCCTCTACTGCGTGAAGTCGCGGCTGCGGTCGATCGCGCAGCGTGAAACGGGCCGCGGATCCGAATCGACGTCGAGTGCCTGCGCGAAGGTCCAGCATTCGTCGAGCACCGAGCAGTAGCAGACGTCCACGCGATAACGCGAGGGGTCGATCGACGCGAACGACCGGAAGTCGGCCGCGTCCGCGAAGCTCAGTGCCGGCAACGTCTCGTTCGCCGCGATCGCGGCATGATTGACGTTGGAATACGTGGTCCCGCCGTCCATCTTCAGTTTCAACGCAGCGAAGAAAGCGGGCCAGGTCGTGACGGGCTCGCCGCCGACCGCCAGGCGAACGCTCTTCACGAACGCCGGACCGACGCCCTTGTTGTACATCCCGACCCGGTGCTGGTCACCGAGCACGACGATCTGGAGATATGGAAAGACCTGCGCGCGGGTCTGCACGTGCAACGTGTACGCGGTGTAGGCCGATACCGCGAGCGAAAGCAGGCCGATGATCGTCGCGACGGCGATCGAATACGCTTCCCAGGAGTGGTGTCGCTGCGGCGTCTCGCTTCCTGGCGATGCGGACGTCGTCGGGGGAGGCTCCATCGTCGGGCGGCTGACTGCGAGAGGCGCAGTGTAGCCGCGACGCGACGACCGGCCGCCGTGTCACCGGACGCCGCCCGCGTCAGCGCGCGGCCGCGACCGCAGGCTTCCGGCCCGACGCGCCGAGCACGACCTGCACGACGGCCGCGACCACGACGTTCAGCAGCAGCGCGAGCAGGCCGGTGTAGACGGTGTAGTGGTCGCCGCCGATCGTCAGCGTGTGCACCGGCTTCACGCCGTCCATGAACGCGATCGCCGAGCCGCCGACGATACCGACGGCCCACCCGGTCAGCAGCGCCGGCGCGCGGAACCAGTTGAAGAACAGCCCGAACACGACGGCCGGGAATGTCTGCACGATCCACAGGCCCCCGAGCAGTTGCAGGTCGAGCGCGAACTGCGTCGGCAGGAACAGGATGAAGACGAGCGCGCCGACCTTGACGACCAGCGACACGATCTTCGCGACGGCCGCCTCGCCGGCCGGCGTCACGGCCGGATTCACATAGGCCTTCCAGAAGTTCCGCGTGAACAGGTTGGCCGCGCCGATCGACATGACCGCTGCCGGCACGAGTGCGCCGATCGCGATCGCGGCGAACGCGAAGCCCGCGAACCACGACGGGAACAGCGCATGGAAAAGTGCGGGCACGACGTCGTTGTTCGTCTTGATCGTCAGCTTCGCGGCATACGCCATGTAGCCGAGCAGCGCGATCAGTCCGAGCAGCACCGTGTACGCCGGCAGGAACACGGCGTTCTTGCGGATCGTGTCGGCGCTCTTCGCGGCGAAGATGCCGGTCAGCGTGTGCGGATACATGAACGCGGCCATCGCCGAGCCGAGCGCGAGCGTCGCGTACGGCAGGTACTGCGCGGGCTTCAGCGTCAGGCCGGTCGCGCCGCCCTTCGCGGCGAACGCGTCGTTCGCCGCCGCGAACACGGCCGGATAGCCGCCGAGCTTGATCGGCACGAGCACGACCGCCACGAGGACGACGATGTAGATCATCAGGTCCTTGACGAACGCGATCAGCGCCGGCGCGCGCAGCCCCGCCGAGTACGTGTACAGCGCGAGGATGACGAACGCTGCAGCCAGCGGCAGCTCGCCGGTCAGCCCGAGCGCCTTGATGACGACCTCCATGCCGACCAGCTGCAGCGCGATGTACGGCATCGTCGCGACGACGCCGGTGATCGCGACCGCGAGCTCGAGCGGACGCGAACGGTAGCGTCCGTAGACGACGTCGGCCGCCGTCACATGTCCGCTCGCCGTGCGCCGCATGCCAGAGCCTCGGCATGATCAGGAACACGATCGGATAGACCAGGATCGTGTACGGCAGCGCAAAGAAGCCGTACGCGCCGACCGCGTAGACGAGAGCCGGCACGGCGATCACGGTATAGGCGGTGTAGAAGTCGCCGCCGACCAGGAACCAGGTGATCCACGTGCCGAAGTTGCGGCCGCCGAGGCCCCATTCGTCGAGATGCGCTTCCTTGACCGTGGGACGCTGCCAGCGCGACGCCCAGAAGCCCATCACGGTGACGAGCAGGAAGAAGAACACGAAGACCGCGAGCGCGGTCCAGTCGATCGTCGTCGGCATCACTTCACCCCGCGCTTCTGTTCGTTCTTGAAGACGATCCAGATCAGGAATGCGGTGATCGGTACCCAGACCAGTTGGTACCAATAGAAGAACGGGAAGCCGAACAGGTCCGGCTGCTCGTGGTTGAAGAACGGGACCCACAAGAGGCCGATGAACGGCAACAGCAGCAGGAATCGCACGATCGTTCCTCGAAGCGAGTGGCGGTCGATTGTGGGCGGGTCGGCGACGACCGCGCAAGGGGCCGGCGTGAGAACAGGGCCGAGCCGCTTGTCGGACGAGGACGCTCGCACGCTCGACCACGGCGCAAACGGCGCGCTGCGACCGCACGCGCCAGACCGCAAGGTCCGCACGAATCGTCGCGGCGGGCGTCGACTTCGTCACGCAATCTATCGGTCGCGTGACTGGCGCTGAAAAGCCCCGCTTTTTCGACGATAGGAGGACTTTCGCCAACTCCATAAATGACGCCTGCGCCGTCGCACGAACGGCCCGCGCTCCCCTCCCCCCTCCATTCGGAAAGGTATGACCGTGTCCATTTCAGCCATCGCCAACGGATCGAGCTTGCTGTCGCAGCTCCAGAACGTTTCCTCGAACCCGTTCGCCGCGCAGAACGCGACGGATGCGTCGCAGCCCGCGTTTTCACCGGAGACCGGCGCGAGCCGCTTCGTGTCCGCGGTCAAGAGCGCGTTCGAGAGCCTCGGCATCTCGTTCGACGGGACCGGTACCGCATCGACGACCGGCGTGACCGCGAGCACGTCCGCGTCGACCGCCGTGTCGACCACGTCGACCGACTCGTCGGATGCGAGCGCCGCCGTCGCCTCGTTCCTGCAGAGCCTGCTCGCGGCGTTGCACAGCCAGTCGGCCGCGGGCGCGGCCACGTCGACCGACGGATCGTCCGGCGACCAGCCGCCGCCTCCGCCGCCGGTCGACGCGACCGGCACCGATGCCACGACCGGCACGACCGCCGACGCGAGCAGCAGCACCACCGGCACCAGCGGCGCGCCGCCCGCGCATCATCACGGGCACGGCGGCGGCATCGAAAGCGACCTGAAGAAGCTGATCTCCGCGCTCGAGTCGTCGGACGGCACGACGACGGACGCCTCGGCGGCCACACCCACGTCGTCGACGTCGTCGACCTCGTCGACCGACAGCACCGCGCTCGACACGCTCGAGAAGAACTTCGATGCGCTGCTCGCGCAGAACGGCGTCTCGACGACGAACGGCCACGATCAGCTCGCGGCGTTCCTCCAGCAGCTCGCGACCGGCCTCGACGGTGCGCCGGCGACCGGCAACGTCGTCTCGACGACCGCCTGATCGCAGGGGCGTCGCGCAAAAGGGAACGCCGACCTCACGGTCGGCGTTCGGGATTGGCTACGCATCGGTCCTCCGATGCGTCAGCCGACGCGTTGCGGTCCACGACCGTAGGCGTGTACCGCTTCCTTCGCGGGTTCCGACTCCGCGTAGATCGCGTCGAAGCGTTCGCGCGAGATCGTCACGACGACCGGATCGAGGCGAACGACCTCGACGGCCGGCACCGGCGCGAGCAGGTCGGGTGCGCCGGTGACGATCACGTACGTCGACGTCAACGCGACGCCGAGGCCCATGCCGAAGACGAATCGGCCGAGGCTGTGCAGCATGCTGTCGATCTTCTTCATGTTCTTTCCTCCCTGCGCACGGCCCGTGAGTCGGCGCGATTGATCGCGCGACGCCGCGAGTGCGGGCCGCGTTGCTGCTGCCGTCGTTGTCGATTCATCCCGCCTCCTTTCCGTGCCGTCGTCATCCGATCGAGGGTGTCTTCGAACGCGAATGCAACGAGTTGCCCAGCGCCCTCGCCGCACGGGGCGGTCCGTCGCCGGACCCGCCACGCACATCCGCGATCGCCCCGCGCTGACGGGATGCATCGATTGCGGTGTTCGAACACACTCGCCATCGGACGAGCGTCCTGCGACCTCCAAACGAAAAAGCCCGGATTCCTTCGCAGAAATCCGGGCCTCGAATGATTCGAGTGTGAAAGGGCGCTACGCGCTACCTTCTCCCGGTTCCTGCTCGTTCATGTTCTCGATGCGGCCGTCCACCCGCGAGCCGACGAACGACGTCCACGACGCGCGGGTACGCGCGACCCCGCCCTGGAAGGGCAGCGGCTGGTCGAGGAAATGGTCGAGGGATTTCACGTTTCGTTCGTCGGATGGATGTTCAGCTTCGAATTCGGGCCGATGTCGGTGAATGCAGCGATCGAGTACCAAGCGCCGAAGAGTAAAGACTCTTCACATTTGCGTCAAGCGGATGCGACAATCTTTTGCATCGTGTTCCACGCGAGCAACGCGTCGTGCCCAACCTCACCGTCGTCCGTCGCAACAACGTCGTCACGCTGTTCCAGCAGTTCGCCGAGGCGCAGATGCGGGCCGGCGTCGCGCCCAAGGGCCTCGAGCAGACGTTCGCGCAGACGTTGCAGGTCAGCCCGAGCATGTGGAGCCAGATCAAGAGCAGCAGGCCGATCGGCGACAAGCTCGCGCGCCAGATCGAGGCCGCGTGCAAGCTCGAACACGGCTGGCTCGACGTCGAACGTCCGAGTCAGGGGCTGACCGCCGGCGAGCAGCAGTTCCTCACGCTCGCGCTGAAGGCTTGGCGGACCGTCGATGCCGAGACGCGCCGACGGCTCAGGCAGCAGATGAAGGACCACGCGCGCGACGGCTGACGCCGGTCACGCGTCGATCGGCCGTCCGCAGCGGCCGAGCACGGTCCGCAGGTCGCGGATCGCCGGGAAGACCTCGTTGTTCCAGTCGCCGCCCTGCGCGTCGTACGCGCGCTGCTCGTGTTCGACGATGTCCTTGTCTTCCGCGAAGATGCGTTCGGTGAACCACGTGACGAACGGCCAGACGGCGTGGATCAGGCCGGGGATCGGCGGCTTCTTGACCGACAGGTAGCCGAACGTGCGATTGGTCTTCTGCTCGGCGTCGAGCGGCGTGTAGTTCAGCCACACCTCGAGCACCGGGTCCTGGCCGCCGTCGATGCTGCGATCGATGTCGCGACCGACCCAGACGCGCAGGCTCTGCGTCGGATAGTCGGTGCGGATCCGCATGTGGTCCGCGAAATCCTTCTTCGCCTCGCCGCGCTTGCGGACGAGGTCGACGATCACCTTCTCGCCCATCGACGACTTGCCGCCGGTGCGACTGAACGTGTATTCGACCTCGGCCCAGTCGTCGCCGTGCGCCCGGCCGATGCAGCGCGCGCGGATCGAGCCCATGTTCTTGCGATGCATGAACTGATGGTTCATGTCGAACAGGTTCTCGTGCATGAACGTGTAGTGGCACGCGACTTCGCGGTTCAGCCGGCGCGTCTTGTAGTCGGCGCGCTGCGACATCCCGAGGCGCGTCGGCGCGCGCGCGTCGGCGAGCGACGGGTCGCCGGGGAACACGAAGATCAGCCCGTCGATCTCGCGCGCGAGGTACGGCCTGACGCCGTTCGGCAGCTTCTCGCGACCGAGATACGGGATCTCGATGCACTTGCCGGCGCAGTCGTAGGTCCAGCCGTGGTAGTGGCACTTCAGCTCGTCGCCGGACACGACGCCGAGATGCAGCGGGACCTGCCGATGCGCGCAGCGGTCCTCGAGCGCGAACACGCGGCCGCTGTCGCCGCGGTAGAGCACGATCGGCTCGCCGGCGAAACGACGACCGAGCGTCTTGCCGCGCGCGAGCTCGTCGGACCATGCGAGCGCGTACCAGCGGTCGGGGTCGGCGCCGATGCGACGCAGGTCGAACGCCTTCGGCGCGTTCGCCGCGCGAACGGGAATCACGTTCGAGGTCAGGTCGTCCGGCATGGCGCACTCGCGATCGGGGCCGCCAGCTTACCGAATTCGATGCGGGACGGTGAAGAGCAGGGGCCTGTGGACTCGGACGCGTCGGCCGCGACACAATGCGTACCCCTATCGCGCGAGCCCGCATGTCCAGTCCACCGGTCCGGCCCGTCGGCAGCAGCAAGGTCCCGCCGATCGTCGACGATCCTGCCTCGTCGATCGCGGCCTTCGTCGGGCCCACGACCAGCGGGCCGTCGAACGTCGCGATCCGGGTCGGCGGCTTCGCCGACTTCACGACGACGTTCGGGGCCGTCGATGCGACGACGGGCGTCGGCGACGCGGTCCGACAGTATTTCCTGAACGGCGGCGCGAGCGCGGTCGTCGTCCGCGTGCCGCCCGGCCCGAATGTCCACGACACGACGATCGGCCAGGCGTCGTCGGGAACCGGCGTGCAGGCGCTCGATGCGGTCGACTTCGGCCTGCTCGCGTTGCCCGCCCTGTCCGACGCGCAGACGATCGCCGATGCCGCCGCGTACGTCGCGACGCGGCGTGCGTTCCTGCTCGTCGACCCGCCCGCCGATGCGACGACCGTCGCCGACATCGTGCAGTGGGCGCAGGCGACCGGCTCCCTCCGGTCCCCGGACGCCGCGATCTATTTCCCCTGGCTGTCGATCGCCAACCCGCTCGCGGCCGGCGGTCATCGATCGATCGCGCCGTCGGGGAGCATCGCCGGCCTGATGGCGCGCGGGGACGCGACGCATGGCATCTGGAAGTCCCCGTCCGGCATCGATGCAACGCTCGTCGGGGTCGAAGGTCCTGTCGTGCAGGTCACCGACGCGGACAACGCGACGCTGAGCGCGCTCGCCGTCAACGCGGTCCGGCGGTTCCCGCCGGGGACCGTGGCCTGGGGTGCGCGAACGATGGCGGGCCGCGACGACGCATCGACCGACTGGCGCTACGTGCCGGTGCGACGGATGGCCCTTCACCTCGAGCGCAGCATCGCGCGCGGCTTGTCGTGGGCCGCACGGCAACCGTCGACAGCCGCGTTGTGGACACAGGCCACCGCGGTCGTCGACGCGTATCTGCACGGTCTGTGGCTTCGCGGCGCATTCCAGGGCACGACGACGCAGCAGGCATTCTTCGTCCGCTGCGACGCCAGCACGATGACGCCGTCCGACATCGCCGGCGGCATCCTCAACCTTCTCGTCGGCTTCGCCCCTTTGAAAGCCGCCGAGTTCGTGGTGCTCCGGATCTCGCTCTTCGCAACGACGACGAATGCGCCGCCTCCACCCCCGTGACGCGGCCTAGCGCCGCGAACGGCGGCGCCGGCTTCGCGCGAACAGCAACCCGAGGACCACGGCCGCGATCACTCCCTTGCGGATGACGCCGTTGCGGTCGTACTTCCACGCCGCGCGGATGCCCATCTCGCCGAGGATGTTCGGTACATGGCCGGTCGCGAGATCGTGCACGACGCCTTCGACGACGTTGACGCGATCGGCCGCGAGCAGCAGCAGCCAGTGGCGCAGGTCGTTCTCGCTCTGCGTGAACGCGACCTCGCGCATGTTCCCGCTCAGGCCGGTCGGCGGACACGGCGTGCCGAACAGCGGCGTCAGACCGGGCCGCTCGGTCGAGTGAAGGATCTTCACGGTCTCCGGTTGCTGCTCGGGGTCGTGGTCCGGTGGATGAGGAAGCCGCGGCGGCGTCCGCTCCATCGGCACGGCCGGCCGGTTCGCGCGATCGAGGTCGGCGCCCCAGCCGATGATGTGGGCGTAGCGGTCGGTTGATAGCGTCGACTGCGCTGGCGACCGGGTGGTGGGTTCGGCGGTGTCCATGATGGCTCCTTGCGATCGGTTCAGTGCACGACGTCGAGGGCGACCCCTCCCGCGCCCGCGGCGGAATCAGGACGGTCTTGATGCAGTCGTCGAGCTTCGACGAGAACAGGTGATACGCATCGGACACTTCCTCGAGCGGGACGCGATGCGTGATGAGGTCCTTCGGGCTGATGCGGCCGGCCTGGATGTGCTCGATCAGCCGCGGCAAGTGGCGCTTGACGCTCGCCTGGTTCATGCGCAGCGTCAGTCCCTTGTTCACCACGTTGCCGATCGGCACCGCGTTGAACGTCGGCCCGTAGACGCCGACGATCGAGACGTTGCCGCCCTTGCGGACCGAGTTGATCGCCCAGTGCAGCACGATCGCCGAACCCGACTGCATCTTCAGGTAGCGGCCGGTGAGCTGACGTGCGCGAAGTTTCCCTGCGCCTCGCAGCCGACCGCGTCGATGCAGACGTCGGCGCCGAGCCAGTCGGTCATCTTCTTGATGTGGATCGCCATGTCCTTCACGCTGCGGAAGTCGACGATCTCGCATTGCGCGAAGCGCTTCGCGAACTCGAGCCGGTAATCGACCTGGTCGACGACGATCACGCGGCCGGCGCCGAACAGCCATGCCGACTTCGCGGCGAACAGTCCGACCGGTCCGGCGCCGAACACGACGACCGTGTCGCCTTCCGCGATGTCGCCCATCTCCGCGGCCTGATAGCCGGTCGGATAGGCGTCGGTCAGCAGCACGGCGTCGTCGAGGTCGAGGTCGCTCGGGATCACCGTCGGTCCGACGTCGGCCATCGGCACGCGCACGTACTCCGCCTGGCCGCCGTCGTAGCCGCCGGTCGTATGCGAATAGCCGTAGATGCCGCCGACCGCGGTCGCCTCGGGATTCGTGTTGTGGCAGTTGCTGTACAGCTCCTTCTTGCAGAAGAAGCAGCTGCCGCAGAACACGTTGAACGGCACGAGCACCGAGTCGCCGACCTTGAGGTGGCGGACCGACGGTCCGACCTCCTCGACGATGCCGGTGAACTCGTGGCCGAAGGTCGTGCCGACCCGCGTGTCGGGCACGAGCCCGTGATAGAGATGCAGGTCGGAGCCGCAGATGCAGGCGCGCGTCACTCGGACGATCGCGTCGTTGGGATGCTCGATCACCGGGTCGGGCTTCTGCATCGCCCGCACGCGGTACGGCCCTCGATATTCCATTGCCAGCATGGTGACCTCCATCATCGACATCGGGCAAAACGCCACGTTGGAATCATTCTTCGCCGTCACTCGAACCGGATGCGCGCGGTTCGCCTCATGCGCTTGTCGGTGACGCGATGAATGTCGGATGTCCATCCGACGAGTCGTTTTTTCCTGCGGCAAGCGCGCGCATCGACGTGCGCCCTTCGCGCGGCTTGCGCGATGCCGCCACAGACCGCACGATGCGAAGCTGCAACCAGGAGAACGCCATGGCCGCCGTCATCGAGAACCGCCTCAACGGACGTCTTCAGCCCACCATCGGCGGCTCGACCTACGTCGATCCGAAGTCGATGGAGTGGCAGCCGAGCCAGTTCGACCGGATCGCGATGAAGGTGCTGTATCGCGACGAGGCGAAGGGCGAGATGACGGTGCTGCTCAAGTGGGAGCCGGGCGCGACGCTGCCGTTCCATCGGCATCCCGAGATCGAGCAGAGCTACGTGCTCGAAGGGTCGTTCTCGGACCACGACGGCATCTGCCGCGCCGGCGAATTCGTCTGGCGCAAGCCGGGCTCGATGCACGAGACCCGGTCGGACGAAGGCTGCGTGATCCTCGCGATCTACCGCAAGCCGAACATGTTCCGGCACACCGAGGGCTTCACGGCGCCCTGAGCGGATCGCGTCGGCGTCGCGAGACGCCGGGCTCGCCACGAGGGACCACCGATCGCCGGGCCCGGCAACCGCGGGCGCGCCGATTGCTGACAAGCATCGGACAGGTGCCACGACCGCCAGGCGGCGCGCTTCGGCGCGCCCGCAGCCGGCGGGCACGCCGCGCATCGAACCTCGAAAGGAACGCATCATGAGTGTGCTCGACAAGGTGGTCTCCGCAGTCACGCCCGAACCCAGCGATGAAGACCGCGCGCAAGCCCGCGCGAACGCACGGTCGGCTTCGAGCGCCAGCCCGTGGCTCGGGATGGTGCTCGACCATCACATGCAGCTCGAATCCGCGTTCGCCGCGGTCCGCGACGCCGGTACGTCGGCGGCCCAGCGCGCGGCGCAGAAGGAATTGCAGGTCCTGCTGACCGGACACTCGATCGCCGAAGAGGCCGTGCTGTATCCGGCGATGGCGCTGTCCGACCAGAAGGGCCATTCGACGGCGGCCTACACCGAGCAAAGCGCGGCGAAGGTCCAGGCCGCGGCGCTCGACGAGCTCGAGCCGTTGTCGCAGGACTATCTCGACAAGCTCGAGCACCTGCGCGCCGCAGTCTCGCACCACATGTACGAGGAAGAGAGCAAGTGGTTCCCCGAGCTGTGCAAGGTCGGCGGGGCGACGATGCAGGCGAAGCTGAGCGAGAAGTTCGCCGAGGAGTTCGACCGCTACATGGGCGACGGCAGCATGGCCGACCTGGACCCGGCATCGATGCCGGCGGACGGCGTCACGGCGTAACGCCCGCGAGGTCGGCGCGCGCTCGCGTGCGCCGACGGACTGCTTGCCCCTCGACGTCGCTGCGGCGCGGCCGGCGTCGTTACACGCCGTGCGTCGTGTTGAGGTTCGCGCCTTCGGCGCCGCGCACCATCGTGACCGCGGCCAGCGAGATCACCGACAGGATCGCGATGTACACGCCGATGCCCCACGACTGGTGCCAGGTCGAGATGATCCACTGCGCGATCGATGCCGCGAACGCGCCGCCGAGGATCGAGCCGAGCGAGTAGCCGATCGACGACGCCCGAGTAGCGGACGTTGGTCGGGAACATCTCCGCGTAGAGCGCGGCCTGCGGACCGTACGACAGGCCGAGCGGCCGCGGCCATCACCGCGGCCGCGATGAAGAACTGCGTCGGGCTGCCGGAATCGATCAGCAGCCACATCGGGATCGCCCAGATCGCGAGCGCGACGTAGCCGACCTGGAACGTCCGCACGCGACCGATGCGGTCGCCGAGAAGGCCGCCGATGAAGCGTGAACAGCAGCCACGAGACGGCGGCGGCCGTGCAGACGTACAGCATCGTCGGGCCGGGGATGTTCAGCGTCTTCGTGCCGTAGCTGATGAAGAACGCGATCAGCAGGTAGCCGGCCGCGTTGTTGGCCATGAAGATCAGCGCGGCCAGCAGCACCTGCTTGGTGTGGTGCTTGAACAGGAAGCCGATCGGCGCCGACGACTCCTTGCGGCGCGCCTGCATCTCGCGGAACACCGGCGACTCCTCGACCGAGCGACGGATCACGAGCCCGATCACGATCAGCACGATCGACGACAGGAACGGCAGCCGCCAGCCCCACGCGACGAACTCGTCCTTGCCCATCACCGACGTGAAGAGCAGCAGCACCAGCGTCGCGGCGATCATCCCGATCGGCGTGCCCACCTGCGGGAACGAGCCGAAGAAGCTGCGCTTGTGCAGCGGCGCGTGCTCGACCGACATCAGCGCCGCGCCGCCCCACTCGCCGCCGGCCGAGAAGCCCTGCAGCACGCGCAGCAGGATCAGCAGCAGCGGCGCCCAGGCGCCGGCCTGCGCATAGGTCGGCAGCACGCCGACGAGCGCGGTCGCCGTGCCCATCAGCACCAGCGTGAGGATCAGGCTGATCTTGCGGCCGAAGCGGTCGCCGAGGTGGCCCGCCACGATCGCGCCGAGCGGACGGAACAGGAACGAGATGCCGATCGTCGCGAACGAGATGATCTGCGCGAGTGCCGGGTTCCTTCGCGATCGGCGCGAAGAACAGCGGTCCGAACACGAGCCCGGCGGCCTGTGCGTAGATGAAGTAGTCGAACCACTCGATCGACGTGCCGATCAGCGTGGCCGCGAGCACCTTCTTCTCTTCGGCGGTGATGGCGCCGTCGCGCGGCAACGCGTCCTGCACGAGCGTGCTCATGTCTTCTCCGTTCGCGGTCCCGGCTGGTGCCGGTGTGATGACGTGAATGTACCCGACGGCGAGGACCCTCGAGTCGTGCTCTCGCCCCTCACCCGTCGCCGTTCAGATGCAACCCGCAGTCCAGCGCGATCACCGTGCCGGTGATCAGCGACGCGCCGGCGACCAGCCAGTACACGTCCGCTGCGATGTCCGCCGGCGTGCCGACCTTCTTCAGCGGCGCGCGCGCGATCTGGTGCTCGGCACGGGCCTTGAACAGTTCGGGGTCGAGCCGTTCGACGAAACCGTCGGAGACGAGCGCCGGACAGACCGCGTTGACGCGCACCTGCGGCGCGAGGACGCGTGCCAGCGACATCGTCAGCGTGTTGGTCGCGCCCTTCGACGCCGCGTACGCGATCGACGAGCCGGTGCCGAAGATCGCGCCGTACGACGACACGATCACGATCGCGCCGCCGTCGCCGTCCATCAGCGCCGGGGCGCAAGCCCGAGCGATCTGGAACGGACCGGCCGTGTTGACGGCCGTCGTGCGCAGGAAGTCGTCCATCGTGAGGTCGTCGAGCTTCGCGTGCGGCACCAGCCGCGTGGTGCCGGCGCTGCTGACGAGCGCGTCGATGCGGCCGTACGCCTCGAGCGCCGAGGCCGCGATGCGGCGGCAGTCGTCGTCGCGGCTGACGTCGCCCTGCACGACGATGCCGGGACCATCGGCCGTCAGCGCCTCGGCCGCGGCCTTCTCGCCGTCGAGGAAGTAGTTGACGACGACGTGCCAGCCTTCCGCGACGAAGCGCCGCACGCACGCGGCGCCGATGCCGGATGCGCCGCCGGTCACGACGACGACCCTGCCGTCCGGGACGTCGTGCACCGTCGGGGCCCCGCTCACAGCTCTTCCTTCGGCACGCCGCCGTGCGTGAGCGCGCCGAGATGCGCGGAGCCGACCGTCGCGCGGTACTTCTCGAGCAGCCCGCCGAGGCGACGCGGCGGCGTCGCTTTGCGGCTGCGTTCGTCGGCCCGCGATGCGAGCTCCGCTGCGTCGAGCTCCACCGTCAGCGACCAGGCACCCGGTCGCGCGTCGATCGCGACGATGTCGCCGTCGCGCAGCAGCGCGATCGCGCCGTCGGCCGCGGCCTCGGGCGATACGTAGCCGATGCACATGCCGCGGGTCGCCCCGGAAAATCGCCCGTCGGTGATCAGCGCGACTTCCTCGCCGAGGCCCTGTCCGTAGAGCAGCGCCGTGATGCCGAGCATCTCGCGCATCCCCGGCCCGCCGCGCGGCCCCTCGTTGCGGATCACGATCACGTCGCCCGGCGCATAGGCCATCGCGTTGACGGCTTTCTGGCAAGCCTCCTCGGACTCGAAGACGCGGACCGGGCCGCGGTGCACGAGCTTCTTCAGTCCGGCGACCTTCAGCAGCGCGCCGTCGGGCGCGAGGTTGCCCCTCAGCACCGCGACGCCGCCGGTCGCCGCGAGCGCATGCGCCACGTCGCGCACGACCTCGCCGTCGGGCGGTCCGACGTCCGCGAGCTCTTCGGCGATCGTCCGCCCGGTGATCGTGATGCAGTCGCCGTACAGGTGGCCGGCGTCGAGCAGCGCCTTCAGGATCAGCGGCGCGCCGCCGGCATAGAACACGTCGCGCGCGAGGTAGCGGCCGCCGGGCTTGAGGTCGGCGATCAGCGGCGTGCGCAGCAGCACGGCGGCCACGTCGTCGAGATCGAAGCGGATGCCGGCCTCGTGCGCGATCGCCGGGATGTGCAGCGGCGCGTTGGTCGAGCCGCCGGTCGCCGCGACGATCGCGCACGCGTTCTCGAGCGACCGGCGCGTGACGATGTCGCGCGGCAACGGTGCGTTCTTCAGGACGGCGTCCATCAGGACCTTGCCTGCGCGGCGAGCGAGCGGTGCACGTGCCGAGAAGACGGCCGGGACCATCGACGAGCCGAGCAGCGCGAGTCCGATCGTCTCGGAGACCATGCCCATCGTGTTGGCGGTGAACTGGCCGGCGCACGCGCCCGCGGTCGGCAGGCAGACGCGGCCCAGGTCCTCGAGCTCGTCGTCGGTCGCGCGACCGGCGATCACCTGGCCGATCAGCTCGTACGCATCGACGATGTTGACCTCGCGGCCGTGACTCTGACCGGGCAGCGCCGACCCGCCGTACAGGAACAGCGACGGCACGTTGCAGCGGACCATGCCCATCATCAGACCGGGCATGTTCTTGTCGCACCCGCCGATGCCGAAGATGCCGTCCCACTGATGCCCGCGGACGGTCGCCTCGACGCTGTCGGCGATCAGGTCGCGCGACACCAGCGAGAAGCGCATGCCGGCATGCGCGACCGACAGGCCGTCGGACACCGACACGACCGGGCACTCGTGCGGCGTGCCGCCGCCGGCATAGATGCCGGTCTTCGCGTGCTGCGCCTGCTCCTGCAGGTTGCGGTTGCACGGGCTCATCTCGCCGCCGGTGTGGATCACGCCGACGTGCGGTCGTGCGATGTCGTCGTCGTCCTCGCCGAGCGCACGCAGGAAGGCGCGCGTCGGTGCACGCAGCCGGCCGCCGTGCATGGTCTCGGACCGGAAGCGCCGCGGGGATTCGGAATCGTCGGTCATGGAGTCGTCTCGTGCGGCTCGGCGGCCGCTGTCATCGCGTTTCGATCGGCGTCAGCAGCGCGCCGGTCCGCAGGTAATGCACGACGTTCTTCGCGACGAGCTCGCCCATCGCCGACCGCGTCTCGTCGGTCGCGCTGCCGACGTGCGGCAGCAGGACGACATTGTCGCGTGCGATGAGCTCGGCCGGGACCGTCGGCTCGCGCTCGAAGACATCGAGACCCGCGCCGCCGACGCGGCCGTCGCGCAGCGCTTCGATCAACGCGGCCTCGTCGACGACCGGGCCGCGCGCGACGTTGACGAGGAAGCCGTGCGGTCCGAGCGCGTCGAGGACGTCGCGCGAGATCAGGTGCTCGGTCGACGGGCCGCCGGCGACGGCCACGACCAGGAAGTCGGCCCAGCGCGCGAGCGCGACGAGGTCGGGCTCGAACGGCCACGCGACGTCGGTCGCCGCGTGGCGCTGCATGTAGCGGATCTCGAGGTCGAAGCCGACGGCGCGTTTCGCGACCGCATGGCCGATGCGGCCGAGCCCGACGATGCCGAGGCGCCGCCCGCTGACGCGCGCGGCCAGCGGGAACGGACCCCGCAGCCAGTCGCCGCGACGCACGTAGCGATCGGCCGCGCTCAGCCGTCGGGCGACGTCGATCAACAGGCCCATCGCGGCGTCGGCCACGCAGTCGTCGAGCACGCCGGGCGTGTTGCTGACGACGACGCCCGCGTGCGTGGCCGCGTCGATGTCGATGCGCTCGTAGCCGACGCCGAAGCTCGCGACGGCCTTCAGCGACGGCAGCCTGGCGAGGGTCGCGGCCGAGAGACCGGCCACCGCCGTCGTCACGGCGACCTCGAACGCGCCGCCCCGATCGGTCAGGAACGCGGCCGCATCCGGCTGCTCGCGCAGCAAGACGATCTCGAACGCTTCATCGCGCGCCGCGCGTTCGAGCGCGGCATCGAGATGCGGATGCGTTGGTCCGAGATGGAGGATGGCTTCGGGCATCGGTGTCGAGGTCGGTGGCGGCGGACGGCGAGCAAGAGCGAGACGCTGCAATTCGCCGGGAGTATTGCAACACGCGTCGCTATGATCCACCGCATGACGAAAGGGAATCGATGATCCCCGATCCGGTCGGGCACGACGTCCTGCCGACGACTGCGCAACGTTTGCAGTCGCCTCGACGGCGCGCCTGCCTGATCGCGTCGGCCTGCGTCCCGTTCGTGTCCGGCTGCGCCGGAAACCGACGCGCGTCGACCGGCACCGGCTCGCTCGTCGGTTCGGCGCCATCGGCCGATCCGCGACCGATCGTCCTCGGCACGTCGACGCCGGGTGGCGGCTTCGCGCTCTACGGCGAGGTGCTGGAGCGTGTGCTCGATGCGCATGCGGGTCGCACGCTGCTGCGCGCACAGCCGACGCGCGGGACGACCGAGAACCTCGCGCGGCTTCGCGACGGCACGATCGACGCGGCGCTGATCCAGGGAACGGCGGCGAGCGAACTCTTCGAGCAGGGTCCGGCAAGCGGCCTTCGCATCCTGTTCGCGATGTATCCGAGCCCCGGGATGCTGGCGGTCCCGGCCGCATCGCCCGCGACCCGGCTCGAGGACCTGCGCGGACGGCCCGTCGTGTTCGGCGTGCGCACCAGCGGGCTCGTCACGCTCGCGCGCCAGGTCTTCGCCGGCATCGGCCTCGACATCGATCGCGACTTCGACGCGATCTACGTCGACGAGGCGGCGCAGTCGCCGACGTTGGTCCTGTCCGGCCGGGCGGCGGGCCTGTGGGGCGCCGGCGAAGGATGGCCGGGCTTCGAGCGACTCGCGCGGTCGCCCGGCGGCGCGCGCTTCCTCGGTCCGTCGCCCACGCAGATCGCGCAGATCGTCGCGCGGTCGCCGTCGCTGACGCCGATGGTCGTCGCGGCCGGCGCG
This sequence comes from uncultured beta proteobacterium, assembly GCA_963795885.1. Lineage (GTDB taxonomy): Bacteria > Pseudomonadota > Gammaproteobacteria > Burkholderiales > Burkholderiaceae_D > CAHJXF01. The sequence continues at coordinate 99,713 of CAWCJI010000006.1, forward strand.
TACCCGGGCATCGATCGTCCGCTGGCCACGGTCGGCTCGGTCAACTGGATCCTGGTGCGCGCCGACTTCGACGACGCACGCGCCGCGGCATTCGTCGATGCGATGGGCGAGGCGGCGCCGGACCTCGCGGCGGCGTTGCCGCAAGCGGCCTTCAGCACGCTCGCGAACACGCGACGCAGCGCGCCGTCGCGCGCGATGTTGCATCGGGTGGTGGCCGAGGGGGTCTGATCCCGCCATCGCTCGACGGGAGCGAGCGCACGATCGACGCCGTGGGGTTCAGGTAACAGCGGGGCGATGACGCGCTCGCGTGGTCCCGACGCCTCGTCGACCGACGGATCGCGCTCTCGCCAGCGCCCGCTCGTCGCCGCTGTCGACGTTCCGTCCGTCGTTTCCCTCGGCTCGTCACCTGCGCCTTGGCTCGTCCGCGACCGCTGCCTAATCTGCCTCATCGCAGCAGCAACCCACCCGACCCAAGGAACGATCATGAACATCAATGTCCGCGCACTCGTCTTCGGCGCCGCCATCGCAGCCGCCCTGACCATGACCATGAACACGATCGCCGCCGAGGCGCCTCAGCAAGTGGTCCTGCTCGACGGCATCACGGTCACCGCACATCGCGGCGCGCCGGTCACGACGGACGACGTCGATGTCGTCCGCCTCGACCCGGTGATCGTCGCCGGGCACCGCGCCGTCGCCTGATCGGTCGAACGCCGTCGCGGCGCTCGACGCGGTCAGGCCAGCGCGGCCGCCTCGTCGCTGATCTCGAGCGACGCGGCCAGCGACGGCCTCGGCCCGAGCAGCCCGACCAGCTCGTCGCCGGCCAGGAACTCGACCTCGAGCAGCCGCCCGGCCAGTGCCTCCAGCCGCGCGCGATGCGCGGTCAGCAGCTGAACGCAGGTCGACTGCGCATCCTCGAGCAGCGCGCGGGCCTCGTCGAGGACGCCCTGCTGCACGTCGGGCCCGAGCAGTTCCTTCGGCACGCCGGCCACCGACAGCAGGCCGAAGCGCTTCGAGAAGCCGAGCGAGCCGACCATGTTGATCGCGAGCTCCGACGCCCGCTTCAGGTCGTCGGACGCGCCGGTCGACACGTTCTCGAACACGAGTAGTTCGGCCTCGCGCCCACCGAGCAGCATCGCGATGCGGCTCGCGAGCTCGCCCTGCCGATAGATCGGATCCTCGTTCTCGCGGGTGATGTAGGTCACGCCGAGCGCCTGGCCGCGCGGCTCGATCGTGATCCGCTCGACCAGTCCGGTCGCCAGCCAGTGGCCGATCAGCGCGTGGCCGGCCTCGTGGATCGCGAGACGCTTGCGCGTCGCCTCGGTCAGCAGGTCCTTGATCGACGAGATCTCGCCGCCCATCTGATGCGTCTCGATGGCCCGCGCGACGTGCGTGTAGGTCAGGCTCGCATCGCCGGCTTCGGCCGCGGTCGACGCCGCCTTGTTGACCACGTTCGCGATGTCGGCCGGCGACATGCCCTGCGTCATCCGCGCCAGCGACAGCGTGTCGGCCGTGCCGTCGTTCGCGACCCGCTTCATGTACAGCTGGAACAGCTCGGCACGCTCGGGCAGCGTCGGCATGCCGAGCTGCACCAGCATGTCGAAGCGGCCCGGCCGGCGCAGCGCCTCGTCGACGTTGCTCTCGTGGTTGGTGGCGGCGACGACCGTGACGTTGTCGAGCGGCGAGAAGCCGTCCATCTCGGTCAGCACGCGATTGATGATGCGGTTCGACTCGGCCTCGGCGCCACGCATCTCGCCGGTGCTGCGCTTGCCGATGCCGTCGATCTCGTCGATGAACAGCACACAGGGCGCGTGCTTGCGCGCATAGGCGAACAGCTCGCGCACCTTGTTGACGCCCTGACCGTAGAACATCGCGGTGAAGTACGACCCGTCGACCGCGATGAAGTTGGCGCCGCTCTCGCCGGCCAGCGCCTTCGCGATCAGCGTCTTGCCGACGCCGGGCGGTCCGACCAGCAGCACGCCGCGCGGCGCGCGCGCACCGAGCTTCGCGTACGACGACGGATCCTTCATGAACGCCTTGACGCGCAGCAGCGCGCGCTTCGCCTCGGCGTTGCCGATGACGTCGGCGAAGCCCGCGTCCGGATGCCGTGCGAGCTTGGCCGCGAGGCCGCCGCCCATCCGCATCTGCATCTTCATGACCGCGAAGAAGCCGCCGCCGAGCAGCACGACGAGCATCAGCGTCGAGCCGACCGATGCGACCGCCTCGAACAGTCGCCGCGCGGCCGGGCGCGGATCGACGTCGACATGCACCAGCGAGAAGCCGCCGGTCGCGCTGCGGTCGCCGAGCTTGTCGAGCAGCGTGCCGGCGCACGACAACCGCGAGCAGCCGGGCACGGTCGTGCTCATCCGGGTTCCGTCGGTCAGCGTGTAGAGGACCAGGCCGGCCGACGCGTCGGCGACGGCGACGGCGGCGACGCGACCGTCGTCGAGCGACGTACGGAAGGCCGAGGCGCTCGCAGGGTTCGACAGCCAAGCGTCGGGGTCGGCCTCGACGGCGATCTGCTCGGCGCTCTTGCGCGCATTCGCCTCGACGGCGGCGCGCTCGGACAGCGCGACGTAGCCGGAGACGAAGACCGCGCACAGCGCGGTCGCGAGGACGAGCCGCAGGTGCTTGCGGAAGCGGGTGACGAGGCGAACGAAGGGTCGGTAGACGATGGGCATGGCCGCGGAGCGGGATCGTTGCGATGCGTTGAATGGGCTGACGAGTCTTCATCGACAGCCGCGGCCGCTTCCTGAAGTGGCGCGCGCATCGTCGCGCGCAGGAAACGGGCCTGTTCCGGGTTCAACGCAGCGCGAGCGCGATCGGATTCGGACGAACGTCGCCGGACGACCGATGAGCGGCGCGTCCGGGCGGCCGCGTCGTCGCGGCGCGCACCCACGTATGCTGGCGCTGTTCATGCTTGCTCGCTGCCGGCCGGCGCCCACTCCTTCTCGATGACCTTGTTCCTCCGTCTCGACGTCCGTCCGTCGTTCGCTTCGTCCCCCTGGACCAGCAAGGCGCCGATCCGCGAAGAGCTGTTCGGCGTCGATCGCCTCGAGCAGCACGGCCGCAGCCTGGCCGCCGCGCAGACGATCACCCGCCACCCGCCGCGCGTCGGCTCGCTGCATCGACGACTGAAGGCGAATGCGGACGCGCTGCTCGGCGCCTATCGCGCGAGCGCGGTCGCGTCGGAGCTCGGCCAGAGCGACGCACCGGCCGCGCAGTGGCTGCTCGACAACTACCACCTCGTCGACGAGCAGATCCGGCAGGTGCGCGCACTGCTTCCGCGCGGCTTCTATCGCGAGCTGCCGAAGCTCGAGCATGGCCCGTTCGCCGGCTACCCGCGCGTGTTCGGCATCGCGTGGGCGTTCGTCGCGCATTCCGACAGCCACTTCGATCCGCTCGGTCCTCAAGCGCTTCCTCGATGCGTACCAGAGCGTCGAGCTGCTGACGATCGGCGAGCTGTGGGCGGTCGCGATCACGCTGCGCATCGTGCTGATCGAGAACCTGCGGCGCATCACCGACGAGCTCGCGACCGCCCGACGCACCGCGGACGCGGCCGAGGCGCTCGCCGATCGCGCGCTCGCGCCCGGCTTCGACGATCCGGCGGCGCTCGATGCCGCCTGGGAAGCGGCCCGCGGTCCGTTCCTCGACGTCTTCGGCGCGCAGCTCGCGAAGCGGCTGCGCGACCAGGACCCGACCACGACGCCGGCCCTCGTCTGGCTCGAGCGCCGGCTCGAGCAGGAGGGGCTGTCGATCGACGCGGTCGTGCAGCGCGCGCAGCAGCGTCAGGGCGCGGCCAACGTCACGACGCGCAACATCATCACGTCGATGCGGGCGATCTCGAGCCTGAGCTGGGCCGACTTCTTCGAATCGGTCAGCGCGGTCGATGCGACGCTGCGCGCGGGCAGCGCGTTCGCCGCGAACGACTTCCCGACGCGCAACCTCTATCGCAACGCGATCGAGGCGTTGTCGCGCGGCTCGGGGCACTCGGAAGTCGAGGTCGCGAAGCGGGTCCTGCGGATTGCCGCGGCCGCGCGCACGACGTCGACCGATCCGGTGCAGAGCGAGCGCTACGGCGATCCGGGATACCACCTGATCGCCGAGGGCCGGCCCGCGCTCGAGAACGTGCTCGGCTTCGTCCCGCCGCTGCGCGAACGCCTGTCGCGCTTCAACGTGCGGCTCGGCATCGACGGTTACGTCATCGCCATCCTCGCGCTCAGCGGCACGCTGGTCGCGGTCGCGCTCGCACTGGTCTTCTATCCGTCGATCGCCGAAGGATGGCTGACGCTGTTCACGTTGTTCGCGTTCATCCCGATCAGCGAGGCCGCGACGGCGATCGTCGGCGTCACGATGACGCGCACGGTGGCGCCCGTGGTGCTGCCGGCGCTCGAGCTGACCGGTGGTCCCGATGTCGAGGCGCGCACGCTGATCGCGATCCCGACGCTGCTGACGAACGCCGACGCGGTGCGCGAGCAGGTCGCGGCACTCGAGGTGCACCACCTGTCGGGCACGCCGGGCGAGTTCTACTTCGCGCTGGTCTCGGACTGGACGGACAGCGTCCGCGAGCAGGACGCGGAGGACTTCGCGGTGCTCGCGGCCGCGAACGACGCGGTCGCGCGGCTGAACGAACGCTACGGCGCCGGACCGGCGGGCCCGCGCTTCGTGCTGCTGCATCGCCGCCGCATCTTCGATGCCTGCGAAGACACGTGGATGGGCTGGGAGCGCAAGCGCGGCAAGCTGCACGAACTCGACCGGCTGCTGCGCGGAGCGACCGACACGACGTTCCTCGCGCCGTACGACCGCGTGCCGGAAGGCGTCCGCTACGTCGTCACGCTCGATGCCGACACGCGCCTGCCGCGCGATGCCGCGCTGCGCCTCGTCGGCAAGATGCGCCATCCGCTCAACCGGCCGTTCGTCGATCCGCGCAAGCAGCGCGTCACGAGCGGCTACGCGATCCTGCAACCGCGCGTCTCGCCGTCGCTGGTCGCGGTCGACGCGGGCTCGATCTTCCAGACCGCGTTCTCCGGCCCCGGCGGCATCGATCCGTACGCGGGTGCGGTGTCGGACATCTATCAGGACCTCGCCGGCGAAGGCTCGTACGTCGGCAAGGGCATCTACGACGTCGACGCGTTCGAGGCCGCGATGGCAGGCCGCGTGCCGGACGACACGATGCTGAGCCACGACCTCTTCGAAGGCGTCCATGCGCGCGCAGGGCTCGCGTCGGACATCGAGGTCATCGAGGATTTCCCGACGCGCTACGAGGTCGCGATCAAGCGGCTGCATCGCTGGACGCGCGGCGACTGGCAGTTGTTGCCGTGGGTCCTCGGCCACTGGCGCGGGCCGCTCGCGTTGCCCAGCGCCGGCCGCTGGAAGATGCTCGACAACCTGCGCCGTTCGATGCTGCCGGCGTCGTCGGTGATCGCCATCGGCCTGTGCTGGCTGCTGCCGCCGCGCCAGGCCTTGATCGGCCAGGCGATCGTCGTCGCGGCGCTGGCCGTGCCGTCGCTGATCCCGGCGAGCTTCGCGATCACGCCGCGTCGGGGCGTCCGCTGGTCGAACCACCTGCGCGCGATCGCCGGCGACCTCCGCCTCGCGGGCCTGCAGATCCTGCTGTCCACCGCGTTCCTCGCCGACCGCGGCTGGCGGCTCGCCGACGCGATCGTGCGCACGCTCTACCGCATGGTCGTCAGCCGGCGCCGCCTGCTCGAATGGACCACCGCCGCGCAGGCCGCGCAGCGCGGACCGCTGTCGATCGTGGGGCTCTATCGCGAGATGGCCGGCGGTTGCCTGTTCGTCGTCGCGATGGCCGCCGCGGCGCTCGCCGCCGCCCCGCGCGACTGGCCGGTCACGTACGCGGCGCTGCTGCCGTTGACGCTGTTGTGGCTGGTGGCGCCGTTCCTCGCACGCTGGAGCGGCCGGCCGACGGCGCCGCTCGCCGAGCAGGTGCTGTCGTCGGACGAGCAACGTGCGTTGCGGCTGATCGCGCGACGCACGTGGCGCTACTTCGAGACGTTCGTCACGGCCGACGAGAACATGCTGCCGCCGGACAACTTCCAGGAGGTCCCGAGGCCCGTCGTCGCGCGGCGCACGTCGCCGACCAACATCGGGCTCTATCTGCTGTCGTGCGTCGTGGCGCGCGACTTCGGATGGGCCGGCACGACCGCCACGCTCGAACGCATCGAAGCCACCTTCGCGACGTTGCGCCGGCTCGTCCGCTTCAACGGACACTTCTACAACTGGTACGACACGCGCGACCTGCGGCCGCTCGAGCCGGCCTACGTCTCGTCGGTCGACAGCGGCAACCTGGCCGGGCACCTGATCGCGCTCGCGAACGCCTGCGACGCCTGGCGCGGCGAGCGCGTCCCGTCGCGGGCACGCGGCGGCCTCGTCGACACGCTCGACCTCGCGAAGGAAGCCGTCCCGTCCACCGACGTGGCGACGCGGCACGGCTTCGCGGAGATGACGCGCCTGCTCGCGGACGACGAAGGCCTGCTCGAACGTCGCCTGACCGCCGTCGCCGCGACGGCCGATCGCATGCTCGAAGGCGCGATGCTCGCCGACGCCGATCCGTCGAGCGACGTCGTCTTCTGGCTGCGCACGCTGCGCGACACGAGCCTCCAGCATCGCGCCGACCTCGACGTCGGCGACGCGCTCGGCCAGCGGCTCGACGCGATCGCGGCCGAGGCGCGGGCCATCACGGCCGCGATGGACTTCCGCTTCCTGCTCGACCCCGAGCGCAAGCTGCTGTCGATCGGCTATTCGCTCGCCGACAACCGGCTCGACAGCGGCTGCTACGACCTGCTCGCGTCCGAGGCGCGGCTCGCGAGCATCGTCGCGATCGCGAAGGGCGACGCGCCCGCGAAGCACTGGTTCCGGCTCGGCCGCGCGACCACGCCGGTGCGCCAGGGCATCGCGTTGATGTCGTGGTCGGGCTCGATGTTCGAGTACCTGATGCCGTCGCTCGTGTTGCGCGAGCCGTCCGACAGCCTGCTCGCGCAGAGCAATCGCATGGCCGTCGCGCGACAGCGCGACTACGCGGCCTCGCGCGGCGTGCCGTGGGGCATCTCCGAGTCGGCGTTCAACGCGCGCGACTTCGAGTTCACGTATCAGTACTCGAACTTCGGCGTGCCGGGCCTCGGGCTCAAGCGAGGGCTCGAGGACGATCTCGTGATCGCGCCGTACGCGACGGGGCTCGCGTCGATGGTCGACCCGCGCGCCGCGATCGCGAACTATCGCGAGCTCGACGCGCAGGGCGCGCGCGGCCGCTTCGGCTTCCACGAGTCGATCGACTACACGCGCTCGAGGCTGCCGCAGGACGCGCGCAGCGCGCTCGTACGCAATTTCATGGCGCATCACCAGGGCATGACGATCGTCGCGATCGGCAACGCGCTGACCGCCGGTGCGATGCGGCGCTACTTCCACACCGAGCCGATGATCGTCGCGAGCGAGCTGCTGCTGCAGGAGCGGCCGCCGCGCGACATCGTCGAGCAGCCGCCGGTCACCGAGGCGCATCGACCGGAAGCCGTGGCGTCGGACGCGGCGCTCGCCGTGCGCCGCCTGTCCGGCGAGGCCGACGGGCCGCCGGCGACGCACCTGCTGTCGAACGGCCGCTACAGCGTGATGGCGACCAGCGCCGGCGGTGGCTACAGCCGCTGGCGCGACATCGCGATCACGCGCTGGCGCGAAGACCCGACGCGCGACGCCGACGGCTCGTTCATCTACCTGCGTGACCTGCAGACGCAGGCCTTCTGGTCGGCCGCGACGCAGCCGTGCGGGATCGCCGCGCAGGAAGAGTCGGTCGTGCTCGGCGAGGACCACGTGGTCTACGAGCGCCGCGACGGCCGGCTGACGACGACGCTCGAAGTGCTCGTCTCCGGCGAGGACGACGGCGAGGTGCGGCGCCTCACGCTCGTCAATCGCAGCAGGCGCCCGCGCGACATCGAGCTGACGTCGTACGCCGAGCTCGTGCTGACGACCGTCGGCACCGACGCCGCGCATCCGGCGTTCGCGAAGATGTTCGTCGAGACCGAGTACGCGGCCGCGCTCGACGCGCTGATCGCGACCCGTCGTCCGCGCTCGCCCGACGAGGCGCCGGTCTGGGCCGCGCACTTCGCGGTGGTCCAGGGCGAGCAGCTGACGTCGACGCAATACGAGACCGATCGGCTGCGCTTCATCGGACGCGGCGGCGACCTGTCGAGCCCGGCCGCGCTCGCCCCCGAGTCGTCGCTGTCGTGCAGCGTCGGCACGGTGCTCGATCCGGTCTTCGCGCTGCGTCATCGCGTGCGCATCCCGCCCGGCGACCTCGTGCGCGTCGCGTGGTGGACGATGGCCGCGGCGTCGCGCGACGAGCTCGTCGACATGATCGACCGGCATCGGCATCCGAGCGCGTTCGATCGCGCGATGACGCTCGCGTGGACGCAGGCACAGATCCAGCTGCGGCACCTCGACGTCAAGCCCGAGGAGGCGGCCACGTTCCAGCAGGCGACCGCGCCGATCCTGTACGCCGACGCGCGTTTTCGCAGCGCTGCGCACGTGCTGGTCGCCGGCGCGGGACCGCAATCGCGGCTGTGGCCGCAATCGATCTCGGGCGACCTGCCGATCGTCGTCGCGCGGATCGACGACCCGGCCGACATGCCGTTGATCCGCCAGCTGCTGCGGGCGCACGAGTACTGGCGTGCGCGCCAGCTCGCGGTCGACGTCGTGATCGTCAACGAACGTGCCGCGTCGTACACGCAGGACCTGCAGCAGGCGATCGACGCGGCCGTGCGCAGCAGCCAGTCGCGGCCGAGCCTCACGAGCGAGCCGACGCGCGGCGGCGTGTATTCGCTGCGCGCCGACCTGCTGCAGCCGGAGGCGCGGATGGCGATCCTCGCGGCCGCGCGCCTCGTGCTCGTCGCGCGTCGCGGCCCGATCGGCACGCAGCTCGCACAGGTCGCGCCCGGCAAGCCGTACCGGGCCGCGGTGCGCGAGCCGCTGCCGGTCGTCGTCGCGCACGTGCCCGCCGCCGATGTGCGACGCGACCTCGAGTTCTTCAACGGACTCGGCGGCTTCGGCAGCGGTGGCCGCGAGTACGTCGTGCTGCTCGAACCGGGCCGCGTGACGCCGGCGCCGTGGATCGACGTCGTCTCGAACCCGCGCTTCGGCTTCCAGGCATCGGCCGACGGCAGCGGCTTCACGTGGGCCGAGAACAGCCGCGAGAATCCGATCACGCCGTGGTCCAACGACGCGGTGCGCGACCCGGCGTTCGAGGCGTTCTACGTGCGCGACGAGACGCTCGGCCGCACCTGGACGCCGACGGCGCTGCCGATCCGCGACGAGGGGACCTACATCGCGCGGCACGGCTTCGGCTACGTGCGCTTCGAGCACGAGGCGCACGGCATCGCGCTCGACCTCATGCAGTTCGTGCCGATCGACGACCCGGTCAAGGTGTCGCGGCTGACGATCACGAATCGCTCGACGCGCACGCGTCGTCTGACGATCACCGGCTACGTCGAGTGGGCGCTCGCGCCGCAGCGCGCGGCCGCGCTCCATCTGCAGACCGAGATCGACCCCGCGACCGGTGCGATGTTCGCGCGCAACCCGTGGACGACCGCGTTTCCGGACCGCGTCGCGTTCTTCGACCTCGCGGGCCGGCAACGCACGTGGACCGGCGACCGGACCGAGTTCCTCGGTCGTCGCGGATCGATGGCCGCGCCCGCGGCGCTGCAAGCGGGCTTCCAGTTGTCGGGGACGGTCGGCGCGGGCCTCGATCCGTGCGGCGCGTTGCAGTACTCGATCGAGCTGCGGCCGGGGCGGTCTGTCGAAGTGGTCGGCTTCCTCGGACAGTGCGTCGGCCGCGAGCCGGCGAGCGCGTTGGTCGAGCGCTGGCGCGCGGCCGATCTCGACGCCGCGTTCGCCGCCGTCGAGCGACACTGGAACGATCTGCTCGGCGCCGTTCGCGTGCGCACGCCGAACCGCGCGCTCGACATCCTGCTGAACGGCTGGCTGCTGTATCAGGTCACCGCGTGCCGCATCTACGCGCGCTCGGCGTTCTATCAGGCGAGCGGCGCGTACGGCTTTCGCGATCAGCTGCAGGACGGCATGGCGCTGACGTTCGCGCGGCCGGACGAGACGCGCGCGCACCTGCTGCGCGCCTCGACGCGACAGTTCGTCGAGGGCGACGTCCAGCACTGGTGGCTGCCGCACTCGGGACAGGGCGTCCGCACGCACATCTCCGACGACCGCGTGTGGCTCGCGTACGCCGTCGCGACGTACGTCGGCGTGTCGGGCGACGTCGGCGTGCTCGACGAGACGGTCCCGTTCCTCGAAGGACCGCCGCTCGATCCCGCGGTCCACGATCGTTTCGACCTGCCGCTCGTCAGCGACCACAAGGCCTCGATCTTCGAACACTGCGCGCGCGGCCTCGACCAGTGCATCGAGCTGACCGGCGCGCACGGGTTGCCGCTGATGGGGACCGGCGACTGGAACGACGGGATGAACCACGTCGGGCAGGACGGCCGCGGCGAGAGCGTGTGGCTCGCGTGGCTGTTCATCCGCACGATCGCGTTGTTCGCGCCGCACGCCGACGCGCGCGACCCCGCACGCGCGGCGCGCTGGCGCGCGCATGCCGAGTCGGTCCGCGCGTCGATCGAACGCGATGCCTGGGACGGCGCGTGGTATCGGCGCGCCACGTTCGACGACGGCACGTGGCTCGGCTCGAAGGACAGCGACGAGTGCCGCATCGACTCGATCGCGCAGTCGTGGGCGGTGCTGTCGGACGTCGCGCAACCCGAACGGACGCACGCGGCGATGGAGTCGGTCCGCGAGCATCTGATCCGCGAGAAGCCCGGCATCGCGCTGCTGTTCACGCCGCCGTTCGATCGCACGACGCACGATCCGGGCTACATCAAGGGCTATCCGCCGGGACTGCGCGAGAACGGCGGTCAGTACAGCCATGCCGCGATGTGGCTGATCTTCGCGTACGCGAAGCTCGGCGATCGCGACCGCGCGCTCGCGCTCTTCGACCTGCTGAATCCGATCAACCATGCCCGCACGCCGTCCGACGTCCGGCGCTACAAGGTCGAGCCGTACGTCGTCGCGGCGGACGTCTACTCGGTCGCGCCACACGAAGGCCGCGGCGGCTGGACCTGGTACACGGGCTCGGCCGCATGGATGTATCGCGGCGGCGTCGAGGCGCTGCTCGGCATCACCCGCGAAGGCGCTGTGCTGCGCGTCGCGCCGCGGCTGCCGAGCGGATGGAACGGCTTCGAGGCGACCGTCACGCTCGGCGACGCGACGATCGAGATCGTCGTCGAGAAGAACAGCCACGACGGGCCGCTGCTCGCGCGGCTCGACGGCGTCGACGTCGCGATCGTCGACGGCATCGTCCACGTGCCGATCCGGCCGGGTTCCCGACGGCTCGCGATCGAGGCTCGCTGACCGCGCGAAAAGCCGCGGCGGGAGTCGGCGTCGCCGGCTCCGTCATACTCGACGGACTTCCCTGCGAAGGAGTCCGCCATGCGCGACCCCGAGTCTCCGCCCGTCCTGACCGCCCGCGACGATCGCGGCGTGATCACGCTGACGCTCGACCGGTCGGCCGCGCACAACGCGTTGTCGGACGAGCTGATCGACGCGTTGCAGCGCGAGCTCGACGCGATCGCGGTCGACGGACTGGCGCGTGTCGTCGTCCTCGCCGCGACCGGACGCGCGTTCTGCGCCGGTCACGACCTGAAGGAGATGCGTGCGGAGCCGTCGCTCGAACGCTACGACGACCTCTTCGCGCGCTGCTCGCGGATGATGCTGACGATCCAGCGGCTGCCGGTGCCGGTGATCGCGCGCGTGCAGGGTGTCGCGACGGCCGCCGGATGCCAGCTCGTCGCGACCTGCGACCTCGCGGTCGCCGCCGACCACGCGCGCTTCGCGGTGAGCGGCGTCAACCTCGGCCTGTTCTGCTCGACGCCGGCGGTGGCGCTGTCGCGCAACGTGTCGCGCAAGGACGCGTTCGAGATGCTCGTGACCGGCGCCTTCATCGGCGCGGCCGAAGCGAAGGACAAGGGACTCGTCAATCGCGTCGTGCCGCTCGCGTCGCTCGATGCCGAAGTCGAGTCGCTCGTCGCCGCGATCGTCGCGAAGCCGCGCGTCGCGGTCGCGATGGGCAAGCAGCTCTTCTACCGTCAGCTCGAGCAGGGCGTCGCCGAAGCCTACGACGACGCCTCGCGGACGATGGCCTGCAACATGATGGACGACGCCGCGCTCGAAGGCGTCCAGGCCTTCATCGAGAAGCGTCCCGCGGCCTGGGCGCGTTGACTCGTCAGAGCTTCGAGCCGCCGTCGACGAACAGCGTGTCGCCGGTCATCCAGCGCGACGCGTCCGAGGCCGCGAACACGATCGCGTCGGCGATGTCGGCCGGCTCGGCCATCCGCTTCAACGCCTGGATCGACAGCGTGAAGTCGCGACCTTCGTCGCTCTTCGCGAAGCTCGACATGTCGGTCGGCACGACGCCGGGCGCGACCGCGTTGACGCGGATGCCGCGGCCGCCGAGCGCCGCCGCGAAGTGCCGGACCAGCGTGTCGATCGCGCCCTTGGTCGCCGCGTAGGCGGCGATCGTCCCGACCGAGCCGCGCGCGGCGAGCGAGCTCAGCATCACGATGCTGCTGCCGCTCGCGAACAGCGGCAGCAGTTGCTGCACGAGGAAGAACGGCGCCCGCACGTTGACCGCGAACAGCCGGTCGAAGTCGTCGACCGTCGTCTCCTCGATCGACGCGGACTTCGCGACGCCGGCATTCGCGACGAGGATGTCGAGGCGATCGCCGACGATCGCACGGACGCGTTCGGCCAGGCGGTGCGGGCCGTCGGGCGCACCGAGGTCGGCGCCGACCTTGTCCGCCGTCCCGCCGCCCTTGCGGATCTCGGCGACGACCACGTCCGCCTCCTGCTCGCTGTTGCCGAAGTGCACGACGACTTTCGCGCCGGCCTTCGCGAGCGCGAGGGCGGTCGCGCGGCCGATGCCGCGGGAGCCGCCGGTGACGAGGGCGGTCTTGCCGGAAAGCGTGTTCATGACGAGGTCCTTTCGATTCGGTTGAGATATGGAAGCCATCCGCGGGCCTTTCGTTCGAGAGCAGCGGATGACAGGATTGACCGGACGAACCGTACAGGCCGCTTGAGTTCCGCGGAAAGACTTTGTAGGCTCCGTTCCATGCTCGACAGGCATGGCTCGCTGGAGCTTCGTCATCTGCGCTACCTGATCGCCGTCGTGGAGGCCGGCAGCGTTACGACCGCGGCCGGCGAGCTTCTGCACACGTCGCAGCCGTCGCTGAGCCGCCAGATCCGCGACCTTGAGGACCGCGTCGGGACCGCGCTGCTGACGCGCAGCGTGCGGGGCGTCGAGCCGACCGCCGCCGGCCGCGCGTTCATCGAGCACGCGCGGATCGCGCTGACGCAGATCGATGCCGCCGTCGAGGCCGCGCGGCGCGCCGCGGTGCCGGCGAAGCAGCGGCTCGCGATCGGCTTCCTCACCGGCGAGGAGATGACGTGGCTGCCGCCGGCGATGCGGCTGCTGCGCGCCGACCTGCCGACGCTCGACGTCGTCGTCTCGAGCGACTACTCGCCGGACCTCGCCGATGCGCTCGAACGCGGCAGGATCGACGTCGCGTTCATGCGCGCCGAGCCGGCGCACGACCTGGTCTATCGCGTCGTCGATCGCGAGCCGCTCGTCGTGCTGATGCCGAGCGACCATCGCCTGACCGCGAAGAAGACCGTCCGGCCGCGCGATCTGGTCGGCGAGCCGTTCGTCGCGATGGGCGGCAAGGCCGGCGTGCTGCGTGCGACGGTCGACGCCTACCTGCGCCGTTCGCGCGTGGCGATCGAGCCGGCGCAGCAGGTCGACAACCCCGCGATGGTGATGTCGCTGATCGCCTCGACGCGCGGCGTGACGTTGATCCCGGCCTACGTCGAGAACCTGATGCCGTGGTCCGTTGCGAGCCGCCCGCTCGCGGGCACCGTGCCCACGATCGACCTGGTCGTCGGCCATCGCGCCGCCAATCGCTCGCCGGCGCTCGCGTCGTTCCTGGCGAGCTTCGACGAGCGGGTCGCCGCGGCGGCGAAGTCGACGCCGCGCGCGTCGAGGCCGCGGCGACGCCGTTAGACTGCGCGGCTTCGACTTCCTGGAGAGGCTCATGACATCTGCCGCTCGGCGCCGTTCGATCGCGCTCTTCCTCGTCGCGTTCGGCGTCGCGAACGCCGCGTTCGCGATCGATCCGCCCCCGGTCGCGCCGATGCGTCCCGTGACCGACACGTACTTCGGCACGCCGGTCGTCGACCGCTATCGCAACCTCGAAGACCTGAAGGACCCGGACGTCCAGGGCTGGATGAGGGCGCAGGCCGGCTACACGCGCGGCGTGCTCGACGCGATTCCCGGCCGCGACGCGCTGCTCGCGCGCATCCACGAGCTCGCGAACGCCGACACGCGGCGCGACGGCATCGTCCAACGCGGCCGACGCTACTTCTACGAGTTGACCGAACCCGGCGCCGAGCAGCCGAAGCTGGTCTATCGCGACGGCCTCGACGGCGACGAGCGCCTGCTGCTCGATCCGGGCACGCTCGGTCGGGGCACGGCCACGCACGACGCGCTCGACTACTTCGAGCCGTCGTGGGACGGCCGCTACGTGGTGTACGGACTGTCGACCGGCGGCTCCGAGCAGAGCACGCTGCACGTGCTCGACGTCGCGTCGGGCCGCGACCTGCCGGAGACGATCGAGCGCGCGCACGATTCGGTCGTCTCGTGGCGCCCCGACAACCGCTCGTTCTTCTACCTGAAGTACCTGAAGCCGACGCCGCAGACGCCGGCGAACGAGACCGAGTGGAACGCGCGCACGCACCTGCACGTGCTCGGCGGCGACCCGACCGGCGAGAGCGATCCGGCGGTGTTCGGCCGCGGCGTGCGCACCGGATCGAACGCGCCCGACGTGCCGGAAGGTCAGTCCACCTACGTGATCGGCTCGCCGACGTCGCGATGGGTCGTCGCGTTCGCGAACCACAACCAGGACAACAACCCGTCGACGATCTACGTCGCGCCGCTCGCGGCGGCGACCGGCAGCGCCACGCCGTGGAAGAAGATCGCCGACGTCGACGACGGCATCAGCGACATCGGGCTGCGCGGCGACCAGCTGTACTTCCTGTCGCGCAAGGACGCATCGCACTACCGCATCCTCGCGACGCCGCTCGCGCATCCGGACGTCCGGCACCCGCGCGTGATCGTGCCGGAAGGCCAGGGGATCATCACCAACTTCGCGCTCGCGCAGGACGGCCTCTACTACCGCGAGCGCGACGGGGTCGTGTCGAAGCTCGTGCGGGTCGGGTTCGACGGCGGCGGCGCGCACGCCGTGCCGCTGCCGTTCGACGGCAACCTGTTCGGCCCGGTGACCGACCCCACGCAGCCCGGTGCGATCTTCAACATGCAGAGCTGGTCGAGGCCGCCGCGGCTGTACGCCTACGACGCGGCCGCGGATCGCGTCGGCGACACCGGCCTGATCCCGCCGTCGAAGATCGACACGTCGCAGATCGAATCGACCGAAGTGCTCGTCACGAGCTACGACGGCACGCGCGTGCCGATGTCGATCGTCTATCGCAAGGGCCTCGCGCTCGACGGCAGCCACCCGACGTTCCTCGAAGGCTACGGTTCGTACGGCGTCGTGTCGGAGTCGGCCTTCTGGTCGTCGTCGGTCGCCTGGATCGAACGCGGCGGCATCTACGCGACCTGTCATGTGCGCGGGGGCGGCGAGTACGGCGAGGACTGGCACCGCGCCGGCATGATGAAGACGAAGCTCAACACGGTGTTCGACTTCGTCGCGTGCGGCCAGTATCTCGTCGA
Source organism: uncultured beta proteobacterium (assembly GCA_963795885.1). GTDB lineage: Bacteria > Pseudomonadota > Gammaproteobacteria > Burkholderiales > Burkholderiaceae_D > CAHJXF01. The sequence continues at coordinate 115,560 of CAWCJI010000006.1, forward strand.
CCATCGGTACACGACGTCGAAGAAGCTCGCGGGCAACGGTGCGAGCGCCGGCGGCATCACCGTCGGCGGCGCGATGGCGTGGCGGCCCGACCTGTTCGGCGTGATCCTCGACCAGGTCGGCATGAGCGACACGTTGCGCAGCGAGACCGAACCGAACGGGCCGCCGAACATCTCGGAGTTCGGCTCGGCCAAGACCGAGCAGGGCTTCCACGACCTGTATGCGATGAGCCCGTACGAGCACATCGTCGACGGCACGCCGTATCCGTCGGTGATGTTCCTCACCGGCGCCAACGATCCGCGCGTCGCGCCGTGGCACATGCTGAAGATGACGGCACGCGTGCAGGCCGCGACGACGTCGGGCAAGCCGGTGCTGCTGCGGATCGATTACGACGCGGGCCACGGCATCGGCTCGAACCGCTCGCAACGCGAGCGCGAGCTGGCGGACATGTGGGCGTTCGCGTTGCAGCAGATGGGCGAGACCGTGAACTAGCGCACGTCGGCCGGCCGGCACGGCGGCCCGGGCATCGCGATTGCTGATCGTCGTTCGTTGCGACTCGCGACGCGGCCCCCAGGGGCCGGCGGTGACGGTGCGGGCGCAGGTGAGAAGGACGAAGTGGCGCAGCAATAGCTCCTTCGGGCGCTCACGGCGCGCGCACAATGCGCGTCCTCGCATTTTCCCCTCATCGATCGCATGGACCACCGCTACCTCGGCCGCTCCGGCCTGCAAGTCCCCGTCCTGAGCCTCGGGACCGGCACGTTCGGCGGCAGCAACGCGTTCTTCGAGAAGTGGGGCCGCACGCAGGCCGACGAGGCCGCGCGTCTCGTCGACCTCTGCCTCGAGCACGGTCTCGACTTCTTCGACACGGCCGACATCTACTCGGACGGCGAGTCGGAGCGCGTGCTCGGCGCGGCGCTGAAGGGCAAGCGCGACCGCGTGCTGATCTCGACGAAGGCGACGTTCCCGAGCGGACCGGGGCCGAACGACGGCGGCTCGTCGCGATTCCACCTGATGCGCGCGTGCGACGCGAGTCTCGAACGGCTCGGCACCGATCACATCGACGTCTACTTCATGCACGGCTTCGACGCGTTGACGCCGGTCGACGAGACGCTGCGCGCGCTCGACGACCTGATGACGGCCGGCAAGATCGGCTACATCGGCGCGTCGAACTTCTCCGGCTGGCAGCTGATGAAGAGCCTCGCGACCAGCGAGCGCTACGGCCTCGGACGCTATGTCGCGTACCAGGGCTACTACTCGCTGATCGGCCGCCACTACGAGTGGGAGTTGATGCCGCTCGCGATCGATCAGGGCATCGGCACGATGGTCTGGAGTCCGCTCGGCTGGGGACGATTGACGGGCAAGATCCGCCGAGGCCAGCCGGCCAGCGAGGGCCGCATCGCGTCGGGCGGCGACGTCGGCGGTCCGCCGGTCGACGACGAGAAGCTGCACGCGGTCGTCGACGTGCTCGACGAGATCGCCCAGGCGCGTGGCAAGACCATCACGCAGGTCGCGCTGAACTGGGTGCTGACGCGCCCGAGCGTCTGCAACGTCGTGATCGGCGCACGCGACGAAACGCAGCTGCTGCAGAATCTCGGCGCGGTCGGCTGGACGCTGACGGCCGACGAGGTCGCGAAGCTCGATGCTGCGAGCTACGAAGTTCCGGTCTATCCGTACTGGCATCAGAAGGGATTCGAGCAGCGCAATCCGAAACCGACGGTCTGGTAGCCGTCTCGCTCGCGCCGCCTCGCATCGCTCGAACCCGGCCGGCCCGACCTGTCGTATCGTTCCGGAAAGCGGCGACCGGCCGCGTCTTCCACTGCCCCTCTCGCCCTCGAATCCGTGCCGTCCTTTCGCCGTGCGCTCGCCCTCTTTCCGATGCTGACGACCCTGGCCCAGCCGCTCGCCGCCGCTGAAGCTGTCGATCCCGCGGTGCCCCTCGCGACGACGAACCCGTTCGCGGCGCCGAGTCCGCTGCCGTTCGAGTATCCGGCCTTCGATCGCATCGGCGACGCCGACTTCCGTCCCGCGCTCGAGGCCGGCATGGCGGTGCAGCGCGCCGAGATGAATGCGATCGCGCATGCGCCGGAGCAGCCGACGTTCGACAACACCATCGTCGCGATGGAGCGGTCGGGCCAGCTGCTGTATCGCGCGCGGACCGCGTTCTTCAACCTGTCGTCGGCCGACTCGGATCCGGAACGTCGGCAGATCCAGACCGAGATGTCGCCGAAGCTGTCGGCTCATTTCGATGCGATCTACCTCGACCCGGCGCTGTTCGCGCGGGTGAAGGCGGTCTACGACCGTCGTGCCTCGCTCGGCCTCGACGAGGAATCGACGCAGCTGCTGACGCGGACCTATCTGCAGTTCACGCGCGCCGGCGCGGCGCTGTCCGATGCGCGACAAGACGACGCTGCGTCAGCTCAACGCGACGCTGTCGTCGCTGAGCACGCAGTTCGATCACAACGTGCTCGGTGCGACGCAGGCCGCAGCGATCGAGATCGACGACGTGCGCCAGCTCGACGGACTGTCCGAGCCGCAGATCGCGGCGGCCGCGAACGCGGCCGAGCGTCGCGGGCTGCGCGGTCACTGGCTGATTCCGATGCAGAACACCACCACGCAGCCGGTGCTCGCGCAGCTGAAGGACCGCGCGCTGCGGCAGCGCATCTACGAGACGTCGATCCATCGCAACATCGGCGGCCCGTTCGACAACACGCTCGTCGTGGCGGAGATCGTGCGGCTCCGCGCGGAACGGGCCAAGCTGCTCGGCTATCCGAACCATGCCGCGTACGTCCTCGAAGACGAGACGGCCGGTACCACGGCGATGGTCAACGACCTGCTCGGTCGCGTCGCGGCGCCGGCGCTCGCGAATGCGAAGCGCGAAGGCGCGGCGATCCAGCAACTGATCGATCGGCAGGCAGCCGCCTCGAAGACGACGCCGATCCGGCTCGAGCCGTGGGACTGGGCGTTCTACGCGGAGCAGGTCCGGGCAGAGAACTACGCGTTCGACGACGCGCAGGTCCGGCCGTATTTCGAGCTCGACCGCGTGCGCGAGGACGGCGTGTTCTACGCGGCGCACGAGCTGTACGGCGTGAGCTTCAAGGAGCGAACGGACCTGCCGGTCTACGAGCCGGACGTCCGCGTGTTCGACGTCACCGATCGCGACGGCAAGCCGCTCGCGATCTTCATCGCCGACTACTACGCGCGCGACAGCAAGAAGGGCGGCGCGTGGATGAGCGACTACGTGACGCAGTCGCGGCTGTTCGGCGAGCGGCCGGTCGTCGCCAATCACCTGAACATCCCGAAGCCGTCCGACGGCCAGCCGACGCTGCTGACGTTCGACGAGGTCACGACGATGTTCCACGAGTTCGGGCACGCGCTGCACAGCATGTTCTCCGACGCGACCTATCGCAGTCTCGCCGGCACGCGCGTGCCGCGCGACTTCGTCGAGTACCCGTCGCAGTACAACGAGATGTGGGCGCGCGATCCGCAGGTCATGGCGCACTACGCCAAGCACTATCGGACCGGCGAGCCGTTGCCGCGGGCGCTGCTCGACAAGGTGCTGGCCGCGACGACCTTCGACCAGGGCTTCGACACCACCGAGTACGTGGCGGCGGCCACGCTCGACCAGCAGCTGCATCAGCTCGGGGCGGGCCAGACGCCGGCCGCGACCGACATCGTCGCGTTCGAGACCGACGCGTTGCGGCGGGCCGGCTTCGACTACGCGCCGGTCGGTCCGCGCTATCACGTCGACTACTTCTCGCACGTCTTCGCCGGCGGCTATTCGGCCGGCTACTACGCCTATCTGTGGAGCGAGGTCCTCGCGCGCGACACCGAGCAGTGGATGAAGGACCACGGCGGCCTGCGCCGCGCGAACGGCGACTTCCTGCGCGCGACCGTGCTGTCGAAGGGCCGCACGGCCGACGTGCTGACGTCGTTCAGGCGCTTCTACGGCCGCGATCCGGACATCGAGCCGCTGCTCGCGCACCGCGGGTTGCTGCAGCGGCCGGTCGCGTCGGACGGGCAGGCGTCGCCGGCGCGCGAGTGACCGCGCGTCTCGAGCCTATTCGATCAGTCGGGCGTGTTGCCGACGTAGCGTGACGGCGGCCCAGCCCAGCGACGCGAACGACAGCAGCACGCCGACGCCCTTCATCGCGCGGGCCCACCCGCGGGCATGGTCGAGTTGCCCGTAGCGGTCGAACAGGAACACGAAGTCGTGGAAGCGATCGGCGCCGGTGCCGCCACCGATCAGCGGCAGGACCGGGTCGGCCGCGTCGTACGCATAGACGGCCGCGTCGATCAGGCTCATGCCGGCCCACGCGAGGCAGACCGCCGCGCCGAAGCGGTCGCCGCGGCGGAACAACGCGACCGCGCAGATCGCGGGCATCGCCACTTGCAGGATCGTCCCGCCGGCGACCCGCAGCGCCTCGCCGAACGGCGCGAACAGCACGTGGCCCGCTTCGTGGAACAGGATGACGGTCAGGTGCAGGATCGTCGGGATCTCGGTCAGGCGGCCGAGCGACACGCTCGCGACCCAGAGCGTCAGGACCACGAGCGTGACCACGCGGCCGTACCAGACCGCCCGCGGCACGCCGCGCGCCTCGTCGTCCATGTCGAACGCGGCGACCGCGTAACCGCGGTCGTCGGCGGTCGTGCGGTTGGCGGCCATGCCGCGCGACCGCGCATCGCGCGACGGACCACCGGTCATCGGTCGCCCGTTTCGATCATCCGACGAAGTCGTCGCGCAGGTCGCGGATGGCGATCGTCGAGTCGAGTCGCGACAACCGGGCGATCAGCCTTGCGGTGCGGGCCGCCCCGAGCACCGGCTCCATCAGGTCGTTCGCCTTCGCGGCCACGCCGTCGGGCGACAGCGGATTCTCCTTCGTCCCGGGCGGGTACTTCGTGTGATGGTCGACCTTGCGTCCGTCGGTCATCGTCACCTCGACGATCGCGCCACGCGGCGCCGATGGATCGTCGAGCGCGGCGTCGGTCACGAGCGTGACCTTCGCGCGCTGCGCACGGATCGCCGGGTCGCGCATCAGCGCCGCGTCGTGGCTGTCGGCGAACGAGACCGCGCCCTTGACGAGCGCGACCGCGATCATGTGCTGCGCGTTGACGTCCGGCATCGCGCTGTCGCCGACGATGCCGCCGGCATCGCTCGGCACCCGGACGAGCACGCTCCGCACGTTGTCCGGGCCGAGGCCGTATCGCTTGCGCAGCGTCAGGAACGCGTCGAGCGGCGACTGGATCGGATAGCCGACCGAGAACGTCTTGATCGCGGTCTCGGTCACGTAGAAGCGCGTGCCGAGGCCGGCCAGCATCTCTTCGGGTTGCGGCTTCGTGGACAGCGCGATGAAGAGGTTGTGGGTGCCGTCGAGCACGTCGGCCACGCCGGTCAGGCCCGCCTGCACCATCGTCACGGCCTGCACGCCGTTGCGGGCGCCCATGCCGGCGAAGTCGAAGGCCTTCTCGATGTGATCCTCGTCCTTCACCCAGCTCCACAGGCCCGAGACCTGCTGCGCCGCGTACGAGATCGCGAAGCGCATCTGCTGCTCGTCGAGCTTCGCGAGCGACGCGGCCGCGCCGAGCGCCGCGAACGTCGACGACGTGCCCTCCGCGCTGCGATGCGTGCCGCGCACGAGGTCCGGTCCGAGCGCCATCAGCAGCCGACAGCCGAGGTCGTAGCCGAGCGCGACGGCACGGACGAACTCTTCTCCGTTCGAGTCCATCCTCTCGGCCATCGCGAGCGCGGCCGGCACGGCCGAGCTGCCGGGATGCGCCTTCGTGACCGGCTCGAAGTCGTCGGTCTCGTCGGCATGCGCGCACATCGCGTTCGCGAGCGCGGCGTTGATCGTCGTCGTGCGGAAGCCCGCACCGACGACCGAGGCCTCCTCGGTGCCGCCGAGGCTCTGCACGTATTTCACGGCGGCCAGCCCGGGCCGCAGCCGCGCACCGGACACCATCGCGCCGAACGTGTCGACGATGTGGTTCCGGCACTCGACGACGACCGCATCGGGCAGCGCGGTCGATCTTGCGGCGACCATGTAGCGCGCGAGCCGCGCCGTGACGTCGGTCGTCGCCGGCGCGGCGAGCGTGCGCAGCGGCGACAGCGCCGTCGTCGCCGCCAGCGCGCCGGCGTATCGCAGCGTCCGGCGGCGCGACGGCGAGGCGAGATCGGACATGTCTGCCTCTCCTGTTCCAGGCGCCGATCGAAGCCGCGTTCCCCGATCGTCCACGACATCGGCATCGCCGCAGTCGACCATTGCCGATCGTCGCACGAACGAACCAGACGGCGCGGCGTATTCGCGTCGAAGGCGAATCGCTACAACGGGAGAAGTCTTCGTCGACCCGTCCCGATGCACGCTCCGCCTTTCCATCGCTCGGTGCTGCTGGCCGTCGTGTGCCTCACGGTCGCGCACCCCGCGTGTGCCGACGAGGCGATCGACGACGACGCGCGCACCGCGCGGTCATGGGCCGCGACCGCCGCCTTCGCGACGCGGCAGTGGCTCGAAGGCAGCCTTCCGAACGCCTATGTCGTCCGCACGCTCGACAGCGCGAGCGACGCGCTGGGCGAGCTCGCGCGATCGAGCGGGCGCGGCGCGCTTCCGAGCGACCCGCGGCCCGCTCGCATCGCGCGGCTCGAGGCGACGGTCCTGCGTCTTCACCAGGCGGCCGACGACCACGACCTCGCGACCGCCCACGCGCTCGCCGACACGCTCGAGCACGGCGCGCAGGAGCTCGTGGGACGATGAAGACGAACGCGACGATGCGCGCGCGTCCGACACGGGCACGCGTGTGCATCGACCCGCGTCACGCTCACGACCTGCGCCCGGCGAACGATCGATGAAGAACGCCGGCGAGATCGCGCTCGGAATCGTCACCGGCGTCGGTGGCTACCTCGACATCAGCGCGATGGTCACCGCCGCGCAGGCCGGCGCGGTGTTCGACTACCGGCTGATCTGGGCCGTCGCGCTCGGCGGCGTCTGCGCGATCTTCCTCTGCGAACAGGCCGGGCGGCTGTCGGCGGTCAGCGGCCGCACGATCAGCGCCGCGATCCGCGAGCGGTTCGGCTTCCGCTATCACGCGGTGCTGTACGTGATCGTCGCCGCCGTGACGCTGTCGACGCTCGCGATCGAGATCGGTGGCGTGTCGGTCGCACTCGAATTCGCGACCGGCATCGCGTTCCATTGGTGGGCGGTACCGGTCGCGTTCGTCTGCTGGCTGATCCTGTGGAAGGGCAACTTCGCGTTCGTCGAATACGGCGTGTCGGCGGCGAGCCTCGTGACCGTCTGCTTCGTCGTCGGGGCCGTCCTGCTGCATCCCGACTGGGCACGCGCCGCCTGGGGTCTGCTGCCGACGCTGCCGCCGTTCGAAGGCGCGCGCTACTGGTTCCTCGTCGCGATCATCATCGGCGCGTCGATCTCGCCGTACCTGTTCCTGTTCTATTCGGCCGGCGCCGTCGAGGACGGATGGAACCCGACGCACGTGCCGACGAATCGCTGGATCGCTGGCATCGGAATGGGATTCGGCTCGCTGATCTCGGCCGCAGTCGTGGTCGTCGCGGCGCTGACGCTGTCGCCGCGCGGCATCCGCGTCGATCACTACTCGCAGCTCGCGCTGCTGCTGATCGACGCGATGGGCTGGTGGGGCTTCGTGCTGCTGATCGTGTCGCTCGCCGTCGCCTGCATCGGGACCGCGGTCGAGATCGCGCTCGTCCTGTCGTACATGACGGTGCAGGGCTTCGGCTGGGAAGGCAGCCAGGACGAGCGACCGCGCGACCACGCGCGCTTCGCGGCGGTCTACACGTTCGCGCTCGTCATCGGCGCATTGCCGGTGCTCGTCGGACTGGAGCCGATCAAGGTCACGATCGTCTCGATGGCGCTGACGGCCGTCACGCTGCCGGTCGCCGTCGTGCCGTTCCTGTTCGTGATGAACGATCGGTCCTATCTCGAACGTCACACGAACGGCTGGCTGTCGAACGCGGTCGTGATCGCGATCATCGGCATGGCGTTCGTGCTCGCGGTCGCGACGATCCCGCTCGAGATCTTCGGGAGCTGACGATGCGCATCGTCCACGACTGCCTCGACGCGCAGCTGATCGATCGCAACGGCACGAAGATGGGCCGCGTCGACAGCATCGTCGCCGTGATCGACGACGAGGGACCGCCGTGCATCGTCGCGATCGAGATCGGTCCGGTGCCGCTCGCGCATCGCCTGCATCCGCGCATCGGCCGCTGGGTCGCGCGCTGGCTCGAACGGCGAGGCGCGCGTGCCGCCCGGCCGTATCGCATCGAATGGGACCTGGTAACACGCGACGGCAACGACTTCAAGGTCGACGTCGATGCGCGCGAGACGCCGACGTGGGCGCTCGAGGACTGGACGCGCGCGCACCTCGTCGATCGCATTCCGGGTGCGTGACATGCCCGTCCGCGAGATCCGCGTCGAAGCGCTGCTGAACCGCATGGTGGTCGGTCTCGACGGACGCCGCGTCGGCCCGCTCGAGGAAGCGCGCGTCGAAGCGCTCGACGGACGATGCCGCATCGTCGACTTCCGCCTCGGGACCTACGCGCTGCTGCAGCGACTGGCCGGCTCGTCGATGTCGCGCGCCGTCTTGCGCGTGTTCGGGCTCGCGAGGAAGCACGGCGCCTATCGCGTGCGCTGGGACCAGATCGACCTGTCCGACCCGACGAAGCCGCGGCTGCGCTGCGCGACGTCCGCGCTGGAGCGGATCGACGAGGCCGACGATGAATGACCTGTCGCGTGCACGCGCGCCTTCGGCGCCGTCCCGAGGACATCGTTCGTGAGCCGTCCTTCGAGATCGGCGGGGCCCGAGCCGAGCGCACTGGTGCTGCCACGCGACGGCTGGCTTCCGAACAACGACCGATTGCCAGTGCTCCACTATCGCGACGTGCTGGCCGGCGACGATCGCGCGTCGGCCTTCGAGACGCTCTTCGATCGCAACGGCTGGAAGCCCGACTGGCGCGACGGCGTCTATCCGTTCCACCATTACCACTCGACCGCGCACGAAGTGCTCGGCTTTGCGGCCGGCACGGCGACGCTACTGCTCGGCGGTCCGCACGGGCGCGAAGTCACGGTCGAGGCCGGCGACGTCGTGCTGTTGCCGGCCGGGACCGGGCATTGCCGGGTGTCGGCGAGCGCGGACTTCCTCGTCGTCGGTGCCTATCCGCTCGGACAGCGGTGGGACGTCTGTCGCGAAGCGCCGACGCCGGAGACGCTCGAACGCATCGCGACGCTGCCGTTTCCGGATACCGATCCGGTCACCGGATCCGACCCGGTACTCACGGCGCATTGGCAGCGCCGCTGAAGCGACGCGCTCACTCCACCGTCACGCTCTTCGCCAGGTTGCGCGGCTTGTCGACGTCGGTGCCGCGCGCGACGGCGGTGTGATACGCGAGCAGCTGCAGCGGCAGCGTGTGCAGGATCGGCGACAGCTTGCCGTAGTGCTCCGGCAGCCGGATCACGTGCAGCCCTTCGGCCGGTTCGATGTGCGAGCCGGCATCGGCGAACACGTACAGCTGCCCGCCGCGCGCGCGGACCTCCTGCATGTTCGACTTGAGCTTCTCGAGCAGCGCGTCGTTCGGCGCGACCGTGACCACCGGCATCGCCTCGGTCACCAGCGCGAGCGGACCGTGCTTCAGCTCGCCGGCCGGGTAGGCCTCGGCGTGGATGTACGTGATCTCCTTCAGCTTCAAAGCGCCTTCGAGCGCGATCGGATAGTGCAGGCCGCGGCCGAGGAACAGCGCGTTCTCCTTGTTCGCGAACGCCTCCGCCCACGCGATGATCTGCGGCTCGAGCGCGAGCACGCTCTGCAACGCGGCCGGCAGATGCCGCAGGTCGCGCAGCTCCGCGCTCTCGCGATCGACCGTGAGATGCCCGCGCAGCTTCGCGAGCGTGAGGCTCAGCAGATAGAGCGCGCAGAGCTGCGTCGTGAACGCCTTCGTCGACGCGACGCCGACCTCGGCGCCGGCGCGGGTCAGATACGCGAGCTCGGTCAGCCGCACGATCGCCGACGTGCCGACGTTGCAGATCGCGAGCGTGTGCGCATGGCCGAGCGACTTCGCGTGCTTCAACGCCGCCAGCGTGTCGGCCGTCTCGCCCGACTGGCTGATGACGACGACCAGCGCGCGCGGGTTCGCGACGCTGTCGCGATAGCGGTATTCGCTCGCGACCTCGACCTGCGTCGGGATCTTCGCGATCGATTCGAGCCAGTACTTCGCGGTCAGGCCGGCGTAGTAGCTCGTGCCGCACGCGAGGATCAACACCGAGTCGATCGCCGCGAAGGCGGCCTCGGCGCGTCGGCCGTCGCCCGCCGCGTCGAACAGCCACGGGCCGATCGCGCCGTCGCCGTCGTCGCCCGCGTCGGCGATCCCTTCGAGCGTGTCGGCGATCGCGCGCGGCTGCTCGAAGATCTCCTTCTGCATGTAATGACGATACGGGCCGAGCTCGGCGGTGCCGCTCGCCGCGTTGACGATGCGGACCTCGCGCTCGACCGGCCGATCGTCGCGATCGGTGATCCACCAGCGGCCGAGCTGGATGTCGACGGCGTCGCCGTCCTCGAGATAGACGATGTGGTCGGTCACCCCCGCGAGCGCCATCGCGTCCGATGCGAGGAAGCACTCACCCTTCACGGCGCTGCCGCCTCGGTGGTCGACCGGCGCGCAGCCGAGCACGAGCGGCGAGCCGTCGCGGGCACCGACGATCCGGTGCGGCTCTTCGCTGCAGAACACCGCGACCGAGTACGCGCCGTGCAGTCGCTTGACGGCCGCCCGCGTCGCATCGAACAGGTCGCCGTCGTACAGCGAGTCGATCAGGTGAGCGATCACTTCCGTATCGGTCTGGCTGACGAACACGTAGCCGCGCGCGATCAATTCGATCCGCAGCGCGTCGTGGTTCTCGATGATGCCGTTGTGGACCAGCGCGATCCGCGCCGACTCGTTCGACGGCGAGAAATGCGGATGCGCGTTGTGCGTGGCCGGCGCGCCGTGCGTGGCCCAGCGGGTGTGGGCGATGCCGGTGAAGCCGGTCAGCGCGCTTTCGCGAACCTGCGCATCCAGCTCCGCAACACGGGAGACGCTGCGCGCGCGTTTCGGCCCGAGCGCGTCATAAACTGCCACGCCGCAGGAGTCGTACCCCCGATATTCCAGTCGTTTCAGCCCTTCGACGAGGACCGGGACGATGTTCCGCGTGCTGACGGCGCCGACGATTCCGCACATCCCGTTTCCCCTTCGTGATTCGATTGGCGCTGCAAGCCTACCGGCTTCCCTTTGCAATAGGTGATCATCGTGACGCCGTCTTTGGTGTTTTTCTTCACGATCTGCCGCCGCTGCGATAAACTTCCGTAATTATCCATTTCCTGATCTCCGATTTCATTCATGACGACCGTCGACCTCGATTCGATCGATCGGCGCATCCTCGATGCGCTTCAAGTCGACTGTTCGACGTCCAACCAGGCGCTCGCGGAAAGCGTTCACACGTCGGCGGCGACCTGTCTGCGCCGCGTCAAGCGGCTCGTCGACCTCGGTGTCATCGAACGAAGAATTGCAATCCTCGCGCCAGAGCGCGCCGCGCCCGCGTTGTCGCGCGGAATCACGGCCGTCATCGAGGTGACGCTCGATCGGCAGGCTGCGGAATTGCAGGCTGCATTCGAAGAACGTGCGGTCGCCGATGCGGAGATACAACAGTGTTATCGCGTGACGCCGGGACCGGATTTCGTATTGATCGCTTACATCCGGGACATGGACGGCTATCAGGCGCTGGCCGCACGGCTACTGACCGGCGACGCGAACGTGCGACAGGTGCGGACCTACTTCGCGGTCAAACGTGCAAAGTTCGAACCGCGTATTCCCGTCGGGTCATGACTCGGACGCGTCGGCCGTCGGGACGCCGGCCACAGGTTCGGGCCGGCCGGCCGATATCGGCGTCATGCTTGAACGAATCCCGCCCCCGAACGGCACCGTGACGACTTCCGCTAAGCTCACCGGCCTTCCGGATCGCACTCGATGAACAGGACGAGCCGCCTCTCCAGCGACCCGCGTCTCTCGTACCGCGTCGACGACGACGACGATGCCGAGGCACGCAGCCGACGGGCGAACCGTCGACGGCTGATCGTGTTCGTGTCGACCTTCGTCGGGCTGGCGTTCGTCGGGCTGGTCTGGGTCTTCTCGCGCCCGGCGATCTACGAGGCGACGGCGCGCCTGAACTTCGTGCCGATGAACGGACAGTCGCCGGACGACGCGGCCGCCGGGGCGAAGCAGTACACGCTGCGCGACGAGGTTCAGTATTTGACCAGCCGCACGTTGCTGGCGAAGGTGTGGGACGACGTGAAAGACTTGTCCGCGACGCCCGCCGCGCTCAAGGCCGATGATCCGCCGGCCAGGCTGCAGGCGATGCTGACGGCGTCGCAGGTAGCCGGCACGAACATCGTCGCGATCCGTGCCGAAGGCGGTCAGCCGTCGTTCCTGCCGGTCTTCGTCGACAAGCTGATCGCCGACTACCAGGCGAGCCTCGACGAGCGCTTCAAGGGCGGCTCGACGACCGCGCTCGACGATGCCGCCGACGAGGCGAAGAAGCTCGACGACGCCGTCGCCGCGAAGCGACTCGAAGTCGACGCGTTCCGCGCGAAGAACAACATCGTCTCGCTCGAGCGCGACGAGAACCAGGTGCTGTCCGAGGTCAAGGGGACCGGCGCGTCGTTGAACGCCGCGAACGAGAAGGTCGTGGCCGCGCAGGCGAAGCTCGACGCGATCAAGGCCGCACAGGCCGCGGGCAAGGTCGTCGTCCGGTCTCGCGACAACCCGACGCTGGCGTCGCTCGAACAGCAGGCGTCCGGCATTCGCGCCGACCTGCGGGCGACCGCGCGGCAGTTCACGCAGCAGTACATGGACATCGACCCGCGGGTGCGCGAGCAGCGCGCGCGGCTCGCGGACATCGAGGAACAGATGAACGCCGTGCGTCGCGACAGTCAGCTCGGCGCCGTGCAGGACGCGCAGGAAGAGCTCGCGAGCGCGCGCGGCGCCGCGTCGGCGCTGCGTCAGCAGCTCGCGTCGAACCAGCAGTCGGTGCAGAGCTTCACGTCGCACTTCAACGAATACCGCGCGCTGCAGGAACAGCTCGCGCATCTCGAGCAGCTGCGACAGAAGGCGGCCGATCGACTGTCGGTCCTCGATGCCGGCGAACGCGGCCGCAAGCCGAAGGTCGAGGTCGTCGAGGCGCCCGCGATCCCGCAGTCGCCGTCGAGTCCGCTGTATGCGCGCGACGCGGCGCTGGTCGTGTTCGCGTCGCTCGTCGCCGCGCTCGCGACGATGGGCGTCGTCGAGTTCTTCAATCGCCCGCCCGCCCGGGCGTCGACGGTCGTGGTCCCGCAGGCGTTCGTGCCGGTCGGCATGACGCACGCGATGCCGACCGCGCTCGCGTCGACCGCGTCGACCCGTGCGTTGCCGGCCGTCGACGAAGCGGTCGACGAACGACGTGCGTTGCCGGCCGCGAGGCCCGCATTGCCGCGCGAACTGACCGAGGCGGAGCTTGCCGCGCTGCTCGGCGCGGCGGACCCGGAGTTCCGCGCGATCACGGCCTTGCTGCTGTCCGGCCTCACGACGCGCGAGATCGTCGCGCTGCGTCGGTCCGACGTCGATCGCGCGACCGGCGTCGTCCGCACCGGCGGCGACGACCCGCGTGCCGTGCAGCTCGCATCGAACGTCGTCGGCTGGCTGCCGGCAGCGTCGTCGGACGACGAACCGCTGTTCGCCGCGCCCGGCGGACGCCCGCTCGCCGAGGACACGATCGCGACCGCGTTGCTGTACGCGGCGCACGACGCCGGGCTCGACGGCGCCGACGCCGTGACGCCCGACGCGGTGCGGCACACGTACATCGCCTATCTCGTGCGGCAGGGCGTGCGCTTCACGGAGCTCGCGAGGATCGTCGGCCCGCTGCCGGCCGAGCGCCTCGCCGCCTATCGCCAGCTGCGTCCGTCGGCCGAGGCGGCGCGGCCCGATGCCATCGACCGACTCGATGCCGGCCGTCGCCGCGTTCACCGCGCTGACGCGCGTGGTCGCTAGCCCTTCTTCGGCCGGCGCCAGTCGCCGCGTGCCGCCTGCGTCTTCGGGTTGACGACGAGCGTGTCCGGCGGCACGTCCTTCCACACCGTCGTGCCGGCGCCGATCGTCGCACCGCGTCCGACGGTGAGCGGCGCGACGAGCTGCACGTCGCTGCCGATGTGGACGTCGTCCTCGATCGTGGTCCGATGCTTGTTCGCGCCGTCGTAGTTGCAGGTGATCGTGCCGGCACCGACGTTGACGTTCGCGCCGACCGTCGAGTCGCCGACATAGCTCAGGTGATTGGCCTTCGTGCCATGGCCGAGGCGGGAGTTCTTGACCTCGACGAAGTTGCCGATGTGGACGCCGTCCGCGAGCGCGGTGCCCGGTCGCAGTCGCGCATACGGGCCGATCACGGCGTCGCTGCCGATCGTCAACGCGTCGGTCCCGGCGACGCCGCCGTCGATGTGGCTGAACGCCTCGATGCGCGCGCCGGCGCCGATGCGCGCGTTGCGGATCACCGCGTACGGGCCGATCGCGACGCCGTCGTCGAGCCGCACGTCGCCTTCGAAGACGCAGCCGACATCGATCCGCACGTCGCGTCCGCAGGCGAGCGTGCCGCGCACGTCGATGCGGGCCGGGTCAGCGAGGCGCACGCCGGCGGTCATCAGCCGTTCCGCCTCGTTGCGCTGGAACTGCCGCTCGACCGCCGCGAGCTGCATCGGGTCGTTGACGCCGGCCGTCTCCCACGCGAAGCGCGGCTGCGCGGCGACGACCTCGACGCCGTCGTCGTTCGCGAGCGCGACGATGTCGGTCAGGTAGTACTCGCGCTGCGCGTTATCGTTCGACAGCCGGCCGAGCCAGCGCTTCAGCGCATCGGTCGGCGCGACGAGGATGCCGGTGTTGACCTCGCGGATCGCCCGCTGCTCCGGCGTCGCGTCCTTCTCCTCGACGATCGCGGCGATCGTGCGGCCGTCGGCGTGACGCACGATGCGGCCGTAGCCGGTCGGGTCGTCGAGCGTCACCGTCAGCACCGCGACGCGATGGCCCGAACCTTCCCGCGCGAGATCGCTCAGAGTCGTCAACGTCTCGGGGCGGGTCAGCGGAACGTCGCCGTACAGCACGAGGGTGTGCGCCTGATCCGCGAGTCGCGGGACCGCCTGCAGCACGGCGTGGCCGGTGCCGAGCTGCGGCGACTGTCGGGCCCAGCGCAGGTCGTCGGATGCGAGGGCGGCTTCCACCTCGTCGCCCTGATGCCCGACGACGACGACGATGTGCGGATCGGCGAGCGTCCGCGCCGCGTTCAGGACGCGTTCGAGCATCGGCTGTCCGGCGACCGGGTGCAGCACCTTCGGCAGCCGCGAATGCATGCGCTTGCCCATGCCGGCCGCGAGGACGACGACGTTCATGCGGAGAATCCTCGATGTGAGGTCGCGCGGGTCTCGAAGCGGACCGGCGACGGGCGGACGTGGTAGCAACGAGCCGGCGTCGCACGACGGGCCGGCCGAACCGGATGGAGACGACGTTCCGAATGCAAAAAAAGTCTAGCACGCACCCTTCGGCCGCGACCGCGACACGCCTGGCCTCCGTCGCGCTCGCGCTCGTGATCTCGGTCTGCATCGGCGGCTGCGGACTCGTCAAGGTCGGCTATCGGAACGGCGACACGGTCGGCCTCTTCATGATCGATCGCTACTTCGACCTGTCGAGCGACCAGCGCGACTTCGTCAAGCCGCGGCTGCATCGGCTGCTGGTCTGGCATCGCACGACGCAGCTGCCGGACTACAGCCTGTTCGCGCAGGACCTGCAGCGACGTGCGCTGCAGCCGATCACCACGGCCGAGATCGAGGCGCTCTCCGAGCAGGCGCGTCGGCGCGCGACGGCGACGATCGACCACGCGTTGCCCGACCTGGCCGACCTCGCGCTGCGGCTGACGCCGGAGAACCTCGCGGCGCTCACGAAGAAGTTCGCAGGACGACGACGAGAAGTGGCGCAACGACTTCATGCGCGGCAGTACCGACCGGCAGCAGAAGGCGCGCTACGAGCGGACGCTCGATCGCGTCGAGGAGTGGTACGGCCGCTTCAGCGGAGAACAGCGCGACCGCATCCGCCAGCTGTCCGACGCGCGACCGTTCGACAACGACATCGTGCTCGCCGAGCGCCGACGTCGTCAGCGCGAGCTCGTGGCGCTGCTGACGAAGGTCGAGCAGGACAAGCCGCCGCGCGAGACGGTGATCGCGATGATGAAGGGGTACGCGGACCGATTCGAACGTAACCCCGATCCCGAGCGGCGCGCGTTCCTCGAGTCGCTGCGGCATGCGACCGAAGACATGGACGCGTCGATCCACAACCTGTCGACGCCGCAGCAGCGTCAGCGCGCGGTGGCGCGGCTTCAGGACTGGATCGACGACTTCAGGAGCCTGTCGGCCGACGCCGGCTGATCACGGATCTGGCGCGTCGTCGTCCCGGCAAAGGCCGGGATTCAGGCGAAGCGGCACGCTTCTGGTCGTGCCCGCGAAGGAATGCAGCGTCGTCGATCCTGATGAGTCCGGCGTTCCACACGCCGACGACCACAGCGATCAGATCGCGTACGTCTTCTCGCCCGGCAGCACGACCCCGGCCGGATGCGACGGCAGTGCCGTCAGCCGTCGATAGATCGGCCCGAAGTCCGGCGCCGTCGCGTCGAAGAGCTGCGCGAACGAGTCGATCACGAAGTAGGTCGCCTGGAACGTGTCGATCTTGTATTCGCTGCGCATCAACCGCTCGAGGTCGAAGGCCACCCGTGCCGGCTCCGGCGCATGCAGCGCGTGCTCGGGCTCCGATCCCGACGACACGATGCCGGCGCCGTAGATCCGCAGACCTTGCGGCGTCGAGATCAGCCCGAACTCGACCGTGTACCAATAGAGGCGGGCGAGGTACTCGAGCCCGCCGAGCGCCGCCGCCTTCAGCCCGCCCTGGCCGAACGCCTGCATGTAGTCGGCGAACACCGGGTTGAACAGCAGCGGCACGTGCCCGAAGAAGTCGTGGAAGATGTCGGGCTCGACGATGTAGTCGAACTCGTGCTCGTCGCGCAGCCACACGGTGACCGGGAACCGCCGCGCCGCGAGCAGCGCGAAGAACGCGTCCTCGGGAATCAGGCCCGGGCACCGCGACCAGCGTCCAGCCGGTCGCCGCCTTCAGCGGCACCGAGATGTCCGCGAGGTCCGGGATCGCATCGGTGGCCTTCATCGCCGACAGCGCGTCGAGGAACTCGTCGCATGCGAGCCCCTTCAGGCGTGCGATGCGATCGGCATAGAGCCGGCGATAGCGATCGTGCTCGGCGGCCGTGTACGAGGTCCAGCTCTGATCGCAGACGTAGTCCGCACCGGCCGTCGAATAGTCGCCGCGGGGCGGACGCTCCGACGCGCCGTAGGTCGTCGGCACCGCCGCGCCTTCGGGCTCGGCGCGCGAGACCGTCGTCGCCGCCGACGCGGCATGCGCGGCGACGAGCGGCGACTCGACCTCGGTCGCGATCGGCGTGTCGGTGCTCGTCATCGGGCCAGCGCTGCGATCTCTTCCTTCGTCTCGGCCGCCTGCGGGCTCTTGTCGTCGGCGCCCTTCAGCACGCCGCGCCGCATCTGGTCGAGCTCGATCGATTCGAACAGCGCCTTGAAGTTGCCTTCACCGAAGCCCTGGTCGCCCTTGCGCTGGATGAACTCGAAGAAGATCGGCCCGAGCTGGTTCTCGGTGAAGATCTGCAGCAGCAGCGCGTTCGGCTTGCCGTCGACGAGGATCTTGCGTCGATGCAGCTCGTCGATCGGCTCGCCGTGGCCGGGAATGCGCTTGTCGATCAGCTCGTAGTACGTGTCGATCGTGTCGAGCAGCCGCACGCCGTTCGAGCGCATGCGATCGACGGTGTCGTAGAGGTCCGACGAGCCGAGCGCGATGTGCTGGATGCCTTCGCCGTGATACGCGTCGAGGTATTCCTGGATCTGGCCGGCCGTGTCGTTGCCTTCCTCGTTGATCGGGATGCGGATCTTGCCGCACGGCGACGTCAGCGCGCGCGACTTGACGCCGGTGACCTGGCCTTCGATGTCGAAGTAGCGGATCTCGCGGAAGTTGAAGAAGCGGCCGTAGAACTCGGTCCACTCGTCCATGCGGCCGCGATGGACGTTGTTCGTCAGGTGATCGATGTAGGTCAGGCCGTTGCCGACCGGCATCAGGCTCGCGCCGTCGAGCGGCTCGAAGTCGACGTCGTAGAAGCCGATGTTGCCGATGTCGCCTTCCTTCGCGCCGTTCTTGCCGCGCCAGCGGTCGACGAAATAGATCAGCGAGTCGCCGATGCCCTTGATGCCCGGGATGTTCAGCTCGCCCGGCGCCGTCGTGCCTTCGAAGCCCCAGGCGCCCAGGCCGAGCGCGCGCTTGTAGGCCGCCTTGGCGTCCTGCACGCGGAACGCGATCGCGCAGATCGACGGACCGTGCAACCGCGCGAAGCGTTGCGCGAACGAGTCGGGTTCGGCGTTCAGCAGGAAGTTGATCTCGCCCTGCCGATACAGCGTGACGTCCTTGTGGCGATGCTTGGCGATCGCCGCGAAGCCCATCCGCTTGAACAGAGCGCCCATCGCGGCCGGGTCCGGCGCCGCGTACTCGATGAACTCGAAGCCGTCGGTGCCCATCGGGTTGTCCCACGCTTCGGTTGCAATCGCTGAACCTTCCATCGTCGTCTCCTCGCTGATCCCGTGCATTCGATTCGAAAGTTTACGGCGCCGTTCGCGATCGATGATTGCGAAGATTGCCGCTCAGGCGCCAAAATGCGCAACTCCGTTGCTTCGTTCGTGCGAACCACGCAATCCATGCCCACGCTCGACGTCGACCGCATCGACCGCCGCATCCTCGACCTGCTGCAGCACGACGCGACGCTGTCCAACCAGGACCTGGCCGCGAAGGTCGGGCTGTCGCCGTCGCCGTGCCTGAGACGCGTCAAGCGGCTGGAGGAGGTGGGCCTCATCCGCCAGTACGTCGCGCTGCTCGACGCGGCCAAGCTCGGGCTCGGACTGACCGCCTATGCGACCGTTCGGATGGACAAGCACAGCGACTCCTCGAAGCGCTCCGCGATGCGCACCTTTCGCGACGTCGTCCAGGACTGGAAGGAGGTCGTCGCCTGCTACGCGATGACCGGCGAGATGGACTACCTGCTGCGCGTGCAGACCGTAGACCTCGATCATTACTCGCGGTTCGTGATGGACAAGCTGCTGCGGCATCCGTCGGTGCTCGACGTGCGCTCGAGCTTCATGCTGGAGCGGATCAAGGACACGACGGCGGTGCCGCTGCCGGAGTGACGCGCGGCGACGCCGCCGGCGCCACGGGCGACGTCTCGTCCGGCGGCCGGCTGCAGTTCGTCGCATCCGTGCGCATTCCGTCGGTCGATGGTGGCCGCCGCGAGGCGGCATTCGTACAATGCGGGACCGATCGAGCTCCGATCGATTCCCGTAGCGGGCGGCCCTTCGAGCCGTCGACGCGTTCCCTCCCCATGCCGATCCGCCCGATGCCTCGCCGTTCGCGATCCAGCCGACTCGTGCGCGTCGCCGCCTGCGCGTCGGTCGCTTGGGCCGTCGTCGCGACGAGCGGCTGCGGCGGTTCGACGCAGGCTGCGGCGGCGAAGGACAAGCCGGTCGCGACGCTCGAGTTCGGCCCCGGCGACCTGGTGTCGGTCTCGACGCGGCCGATCCAGCGCTCGCTCGCCATCTCGGGCAGCCTGATCGCCGTCAACCAGGCCATCGTCAAGGCCAAGGTCGCCGTCGAGATCCGGCAGGTGCTGGTGCGCGAAGGCGATCACGTCGAAGCCGGACAGGTGATCGCGCGGCTCGACACGGTCGACCTCGCCGCGCGCGTCGACCAGATGACCGGCTCGCGCGACGCGGCGCGGGCGCAGTACGAGATCGCCGAGAAGAATCGCGCGACCAATCAGTCGCTGCTCGAGCGCCACTTCATCTCGCAGAACGCGTTCGACAACGTCGCGAGCCTGTCGGCCGCGAATCGGGCGACGCTCGACGCGGCGGACGCCCAGCTGCGGCTGGCGCAGAAGGCGTTGCGCGACGCCACGGTCGTCGCGCCGATCACCGGCATCGTGTCGCGGAAGAACGCGCAGATCGGCGAGAAGACGTCGATCGACGCCCCGCTGTTCACGATCGTCGACCTCGACTCGATCGAGCTGCAGGCGATCGTCCCCGCAGGCGAGGTCGCCGGCCTGTCGAAGGGCATGCGCGCGAAGATCACGGTCGACGGCATGCCGGACCGGACCTTCGACGCGCAGATCAATCGCGTGAATCCGGCGACCGAGCCCGGCACGCGGTCGATCGTCGTGTTCCTGACCGTCCCGAATCCGGAGCACGTGCTGAAGAGCGGGATGTTCGCGAACGGCTTCGTCCAGCTCGCGCAGGGCACGCCGCGGCCGACGCTGCCGACGATCGCGATCCAGAACGAGGCCGGCGTCCCGATCGTGTGGACGATCGAGAGCGGCAAGCTGACGCGCCGCACGGTCGTGCTCGGCGACCGCGACGAGTCGCTCGGCATCGTCGAGATCAAGTCGGGCGTGCCGCCGGACACGCCGGTGCTCGCGAGCAAATTCGACAACATCAAGGAAGGCAGCCCGGCGATCGCGAAGGCCGCCGCGCCGGCGCCGGCCCAGGCCGCTCAGCCCGCCCCCGCGGCGAGCTGACCGCGCGTTCGCTTCGCGGGCGACCGGCCGCGCGACGCACCCCGAACCCAGGAACGCGCCATGTGGATCACCAAGGTCTCGATCAACAATCCGGTCTTCGCCGCGATGGTGATGGTCGCGCTGGTCGTGCTCGGCATCGCGTCGTACAGCCGCCTCGGCGTCGAGCAGCTGCCCGACATCTCGAACCCGACGTTCACCGTCACGGTCGACTATCCGGGCGCGTCGCCGGAGGCGATCGAGAACGACCTCACGAAGCCGATCGAGAACGCGGTCAACACGATCGCCGGGCATCAAGCGGATCCGTTCGAATTCGTGGGAAGGCCGCTCGCAGTCGTACATCGAGTTCCAGCTCGACGCCGACGTCGCGAGGGCCACGCAGGACCTGCGCGATCGCATCGCGCAGGTCCGCATCACGTTTCCGAAGGACGCGAAGGACCCGCTGATCACGCGGCAGGACCAGGAGAACGAGCAGCCGGTCGTCTCGTTGTCGGTGCGGTCGGTGTCCGGACCGACCGGTCGCAGCCTGCGCGACCTGACGACGCTGGTCGATCAGGTGATCGTCAAGGAATTGCAGAAGGCGGAAGGCGTCGGCCGCATCCAGTACGCGGGCGGCACCGCGCGCCAGATCCAGATCCGCATCGATCCGCAACGGATGGCGTCGTACGGCGTCGGCATCGACCAGGTGATGGACGCGATCCGGCAGGCGAACCAGGACGTGCCGGCCGGCCTCATCAGCAACGCGCGCAACGAGACGCTGGTACGCGTCGAAGGCAAGCTGAAGAACGTCGACGACTTCTCGCGGATCATCGTCGCGCGGCGCGGCGGCAACGTCGGCATCAGCTCGCTCGGATCGTCGGGCGTCGGCGACTCGCCGGTCTATCTCGGCCAGGTCGCGACGGTCGTCGACGGCGAGCAGGAGGCGCAGTCGATCGGCCGCAACGACGGCGCGCCGGCGCTGACGCTCGGCGTCTACAAGATCCAGGACGCGAACATCGTCGAGACCGGCGAGGCCGTCAGGAAGGCGATCGCGGACCTCTCGAAGCGGCTGCCGCCTGGCGTCGAGATCCGCACGATGTATGCGAACTCCGACTGGGTGAAGCGCTCGCTCGACGGCGTCAAGCACACGCTCGTCGAAGGCGGCCTGCTGACCGTGCTGATCGTGTTCCTGTTCCTGCGCAGCTGGCGCTCGACGATCATCACCGGCCTCACGCTGCCGATCGCCGTGATGTCGACGTTCATCGTGCTGAACATGTTCCACTTCACGTTGAACTTCATGACGATGATGGCGTTGAGCCTGTGCATCGGCCTGCTGATCGACGACGCGATCGTCGTGCGCGAGAACATCGTCCGCCATCTGCACATGGGCAAGAGCCATCGGCAGGCGGCCGAGGACGGCACCAACGAGATCGGGCTCGCGGTGATGGCGACGACGTTCGCGATCGTCGCCGTGTTCGTGCCGGTCGCGTTCATGAGCGGCATCGTCGGCAAGTTCTTCTTCTCGTTCGGCATCACGGTCACGGCCGCCGTGCTCGTGTCGCTGTTCGTGTCGTTCACGCTCGATCCGATGCTGTCGTCGATCTGGCACGACCCGGGTCCGAAGTCGCGCATCCTGCGCTTCGCGCCGCTGCGCATCCTGCTCGACGCGTTCGAGCACTTCATCCAGTGGATGCATCGCGTCTACGGACGGCTGCTCGGCTGGGCGTTGTCCGCGCGCGTGTACCGGATGTGGCTGCCGAGCATCGTCGCGCTGATCAAGCCGCTGCTGCTCGTCGTCTACTACCCGCCGTCGCGCGCGCTGGCGTTCGGCGCCGGCGCCGGATCGAGTCACGCGACACACAAGCGTGGCACGCTGCGCCGCGCGTTCGCGCCGCGCTCGATGTTCCGCCGCGCGACGATCACGCCGCGCGGCATCGTGTTGTGGACCGCGTTCGGCTCGTTCATCGCGGCCTTCGCGTTGCTCGCGGCCGGCAAGATCGGCAGCGAATTCATCCCCGACGTCGACCAGAGCTGGATCAGCATCCGCCTGACGACGCCGCCGGGCGTCAGTCTCGAGTACGCGGACCAGAAGGCGCGTCAGCTCGAAGCTGCCGTCGCCGATCTGCCCGAAATCATCGCGACCGACGTCAGCGTCTTCGGCGAGGATCGCAACTCGGTCCGCGTCCAGTTGAAGCTGAAGCCGCGCGCCGAGCGCCAGCGTTCGCAGAAGGACATCGAGAAGATCATCCGCGATCGCGTCGCGGCGATCCCGGGCGTCACGGCGTCGATCGGCTTCAACCAGGCGATCTTCATCGCCGTGCTCGGGCCCGACGTCGCGAAGCTGAACCAGATCACGACGGAGATCGCGGGCGAGATCGGCCGCATTCCCGGCGTCGTCGACCTCGAGACGAGCATGAAGCCCGGGCACGCCGGCGCTGTCGATCCGGCCGAACGGCGACGTCGCGAGCGACCTCGGGCTGTCGGTGCAGAAGATCGGCAACGCGCTGCGGCCGCTCGTCGCCGGCGAGACGGTCGGCTACTGGCTCGCGTCCGACGGCCAGAACTACGAGGTCAACGTGCAGCTGCCGAAGTCGGGCCGCACGCTCGCGTCCGACATCGGCGACCTGCTGCTGACGACCGGCAAGACGATGACCGACCCGAGCGGCAACGATCATTCCGCAGCTGGTGCCGTTGCGGCAGGTGGCGACGATCTCGCAGTCGGAGAGCCCGCAGGTCATCAAGCGGCAGGACCTGCAGCGACGCCAGGCGATCTACGCGAACGCGCAGGGTCGTCCGGCCGGCGACATCGGCAAGCCGACGTCGCGAAGATCCTGAAGGCGCACGGAGGCGTCGCTGCCGCCCGGCTACCGCTTCGACGTCGGCGGCCAGCAGCAGAACCAGGACGAGTCGGCGGCCGCCGCCGGCAGCGCGCTGCTGCTCGCGATCGTGTTCATCTACCTCATCCTCGCGTCGCAGTTCGCGAGCCTGCTGCAGCCGATCGCGATCATGGCCGCGCTGCCGTTCTCGCTGATCGGCGTGCTGCTCGCGCTGATGTTCACCGGGACGACGCTCAACCTGTTCTCGATCATCGGCTTCATCATGCTGATGGGCCTCGTGACGAAGAACGCGATCCTGCTGGTCGACTTCGCGAACCAGCGCCAGCGCGAGGGGCTGTCGCGGGCCGACGCGCTGCTCGAGGCCGGGCAGGTGCGGCTGCGCCCGATCCTGATGACGACCGCCGCGATGGTGTTCGGCATGCTGCCGCTCGCGATCGGCCTCGGCGAAGGCAGCGAGCAGCAGGCGCCGATGGGCCGCGCGATCATCGGCGGCGTGCTGACGTCGACGCTGCTGACGCTGGTCGTCGTGCCGGTGATCTATTCGTACCTCGACCGCTGGGAACGCGCCGTGCGCGCCTGGTTCGCCGGCGGCGCGGCACGGCGCGAGGCGCGCGAGGCGCGTGAAACGGAGCGCCAGCGGGAGCGCGAGCGGCGCCGAGCGCGACCGGGGCCGTCGGCGGGGCCGCGCCGGGGCCTGCCGCACGAGGTGCGCGCGCCGCGCGACGACTGAGCGACCGCGCAGAGCATCGCAAGCGGACGCTCCGCGAAAGCAACGTCCCCTTCGCGGCAGATTGGCGAGCCGTTCGGCGGGCGCGTCAGGCCGCCACCGGCTGCGGCGCGAGGCGCACGTCGCGCACGATCCGGCCGCCGTCGAGGACCACGACGCGCTCGGCCGACGCGATCGTCTCGGGCCGATGCGCGATCGTGATGCGCGTCAGCGCGAGTCGCTGGATCGCCGCGTTGACGCGGCGCTCGCCGTCGACGTCGAGGTGGCTCGTCGCCTCGTCGAGCGCGAGGATCTTCGGACGCTTGTAGAGCGCACGCGCCAGCAGCACGCGCTGTCGCTGTCCGCCCGACAGCGACGATCCCATCTCGCCGACCAGCGTCTGGTAGCCCATCGGCATCGCGACGATGTCGTCGTGCACGGCCGCGAGACGCGCTGCCGCCTCGATGCCGTCGCGATCGGGCTGCGGATCGAAGCACGCGATGTTCTCGGCGAGCGAGCCGGACAACAGCGCGTCGTCCTGCAGCACCGTGCCGACGAGCGATCGATAGGCGCTACATCCGAGTTGCCGGATCGGTAGCGCCGCACCGGCGGCGCCGACGCGGATCTCGCCTTCGCTCGGCTCGCGGAGCCCGAGCAGCAGCTTCAGCAGCGTCGTCTTGCCGCAGCCCGACACGCCGACGATCGCGAGCGCCTCGCCGGATTCGACGACGAGGTCGACGTGGCGCAGCACCCACGGCTCGCCATCGGCGTAACGGAACGAGACATCGCGCACCTCGAGGCGCGGCGCGATGCGCGTCACGTCCGACTCGACGCGGGCGTCGTTCTCGGCCGGTTCGAGCGCGATGTCGGCGAGGCGCTCGGCGTGCAGGCCGAGCATGCGTACGTCGATCGCGAGGTCGATCAGCTTCGTCGTGCGTTCGCCGAACTGCGTCCGATACGCGAGGAACGCGAGCAGCATGCCGAGCGACAGCGCATGGTCGAGGACCGCGACGCCGCCGAGATACAGCAGCAGCATGCCTTCGACTCCGGCGATCAGCGTCGCCGACGACGTGAACCACAGCGTCATCCGCCGCGTGGCGACGTCGCGGTTCTGCACGTCGATCATCAGGTTCTGCCAGCGCGACACGCGCTCGGCGACACGACCGTAGAGCTTCAGCGGCAGCGCCGCGCGGATCGACTCGAGGAAGAAGCTGTTCTCCTTCGCCGATAGCGTGATCCGTTCTTCGGATGCGCGACGCAGCGGCCGATACGACGCGAGCCGGACGATCGCGTAGAGCAGCAGCGCGGCCGTCGCGACCAGCGTCAGCCGCGGGCTGTAGACCAGCATCATCGCGAGCGTCGCGAACGCCATCGCGCCGTCGACCGCGGCGTTGATCGCGCCGTTCGTCAGCGTGTTGCGGATCGAGGTCAGCGAACCGAAACGCGACGTGATGTCGCCGAGGTGCCGCTGCTCGAAGAAGCGCATCGGCAGGCGCAGCAGGTGCGTGAAGAGGTTGGCGGTCCACTGGATCGCCAGCTCCTGGTCGATGCGCAGGCTGATCCAGCCTCGCATCATCCGCAGCGCGAAGTCGATCGCGAGCAGCATCGCGCCGCCGAGGACGGACAGCGTCAACAGGTCGCGGTCGCCGCTGACGAGCGCGCCGTCGACGACGAATTGCGTCACGAACGGGTTGACGAGCGCGACGACCTCGATCGCCGCCGCGACTGCGAGCACGTTGACCGAGCGCACGTCCGAGCCCGGTGACGCGGCCCGTCAGGTCGGACAGCCGCATCCGCGCGCGCGTATCGGCGGCGACGAACGACGACGTCGGCGCGAGCTCGAGCGCGATGCCGGTGAACGACGACGACGCGTCGCCCGTCGCGATGCGCACCTCGACCGCGCGCCGGGTCGATGATCGTGATGCCGTCGCGCGCGACGCGCTCGAGGACGACGAAGTGGTCGAGGTTCCAGTGCAGGATGCGCGGGCAGTCGCAGCCGCTCGAAGTCGGCCGGCTCGCAGCGCAACGCGCGCGTCGAGAAGTCGAGCTGCGACGCATGCCGCATCAGCTGCGCGAGCGTGATGCCTTTCAGCGAGACCGGGAAGCGCCGCCGCAGCTTGCGCAGGTCGGTGCGCAAGCCCGTGATGACCGGCGATCGTCGCGAGGCAGGCGAGGCCGCACTCGGCCGCCTCGGACTGAAGATGAACGCGCATCATCGGGACGTGGGCCGCGAGTCGCGACCGGTCGAAGCTTCGACCGGTCGCGTGGGTTTCGTCGAACCGTCGGTCGCGTCGGTGGCGTCAGAAGTCCGGCGGGAACGGGCGGATGGGCGGCTGGATGGGTTTCGGCAGGTTCGCGAGGGTGTCGCCGAGGTTGCCCCACGGCGTATAGCCCGCGCCGCCGGCGACGGCATCGCATTGTTGAAGGTCGAGAAGGGTCATGCGTCGGCTCCGGTGGATGAATCGAACGAGGCACCGATCGAGTCGTCGGTGAGCGGTCAGATTGATCGCGGCCCGCCGGGCGACAAGCGCGATTCGGATGAGCGTGACGGGGGAGGCGACCCGTCGTCGGATGAAGCGCGAGCGTCAGCGACCCGCGAGCCCGTAGACCGGCTCCAGCAACCACTCGAACAGCCGCCGTCGGTCCTGGACGATGTCGGCCTCGAACGTCAGTCCCCGACCGCAGCGCCTGGTCCTGGCCGTAGTCGCGGACCGTCTGGCGATCGAGCCTGACGACGATCCGATAGACCGGCTCCGCGCCCGACAGCGCGGCCGCGCCCAGCGTCGCGGCCACCTGCGTCGGCAGCTCCTGCGGCGCGTACGGACTCTTCTCGATCGACTCGACCACGCCGTCGCCCATGCCGAACTTCTGGTACGGGTACGCGGCGTAGCGCAGCCGCACGGCCTGCCCGCGCGCGACGAAGCCGGCCTGCCGCGTCGACGCGAAGAGCTGCGCCGCGAGCGGCGCGTCGTCGGGGATCAGCGTGGCCAGCAGCGTGCCGGCGCCGATCGACTGGCCGGCGCGCGCCGCGATGCCGGTGACGGCCCCGGCGTGCGGCGCCCGGACGATCGACGAACGCCGCGCGTCGTTCTCGGCGCGCTCCTGTTCGAGCGACGCGCGCAGCCGGGCGATGTCGGCGCGATCGGCGTCCGCCTGCAGCCGGCTGTCGGCGACGCTGGCCGGCGAGGCCCGCGCGCTCGCGCGCGAGGCTGGTGCGCTGTCGCGCGTAACCGTCGGCGCCGGCCTGCAGCACGAGGAGGTCGTCCTGCCGCGCCTGCGCGAGCGTCGGCGCGACGAAGCCGGTGCGCGCGAGCGCGTCGAAGCGCTCGACGTTCTTCTCGGCGATCCGCTGCCGCGCCTGGTTGATCGAGGTCTCGTGCGCGAGCTGCGCCGACTCGGCGTCGATCGCGGCCAGCCGCTCGGTGGCGGTCCGCACGCGCAGCGCGTGGCGCTCGTCGACGAGCCGCAGGTCGCGGTCGAGCGCCGCGAGGCGCGCGTCGAGCTGCGCCGCGATCGACTCGTCGGTGCGCCCGCGCGAGGACCACCGTTCGCCGGACAGCTCGAAGAGCACGTCGCCGGCCCGCACCCGCTGCCCTTCGACGACGCGGATCGCCGTGACGACCCCGGCCGCCGTCGCCGTCAGCCGCAGCGTGCCGCCGACCGGCTCGAGCAGGCCCGGGACCGTCGCACGCCGCGTATAGCTGCCGAAGACCGCGAACGCGACGATGGCGGCGACGATCGCGATCGCGATGAGCGCCGCGACGCGGTCGCCGATCGGCTGCGCGAGGCGGATCGTGCCGAGGCGATGCAGTCGACACGCGCGTCGAGCACTTCCCGGCGAAACAGCATCGTTGCGATCCGGATCGTCCGGGCCGAGGAGCCCGCGGCGTCGGACCGGCGAAGGCTGAGCATCGCACCGGGCCTGCGTCGGCTATGCGACGAATGCGGACCGCGTTCGGGCGATGCGCGACGGCGCTCGATGCTCAGGTCGCTTCGCCTTGCGGTAGATCGACCTCTTCGGCGTCGCGAGCACGCGCCGCACCAGCGGCTCGAACTCGGCGAGCGCGAAGGTCTCGGCCGGTCGGATCGAACGCCGGCGCGTCGTATTCGGCGCAGAACTCGGCGGCCGCGTCGAACCACGGATGGTCGCGGAACTGGTCGCGCATGTCCCGATCGAGGCCGATGTGATGGAAGAAGTAGTAGCCCTGGAAGATGCCGTGCTTCTCGACGATCCAGTGGTTCTGCTCCGACACGAACGGCTTGACGATCGCGGCCGCGATGTCCGGGTGGTTGAAGCTGCCGAGCGTGTCGCCGATGTCGTGCAGCAACGCGCAGACGACGTACTCGTCGTCGCGGCCGGCCTTCGCGGCGCAGCGTCGCGGTCTGCAGCGAATGCGTCAGGCGATCGACGGGAAAGCCGCCGTAGTCGCCGTCGAGCAACCTGCAGGTGCGCGAGCACGCGGTCCGGCAGTTGCGACGAGAAGCGCGCGAAGTCGGCGCCGATCACGCGCCAGTCGTCGCCGGTGCTGTCCTGCATGCGGGTGAAGCGCGCCTGCGCCGGCGCGTGCCGTTCGGTGGTCGTTCGTTCGGTCATGGTCGTCTCCTCTGCGAGGTCGATCGTAACGCCATGTCGTCACGGCAAGCCTGCAGGTCGACGACGCGATAGCCGCGTCGTTCCAGTTCGCGGAACAGGCCGGCGTTCGCCGAACAGGTGCAGTGCGCCGACCGCGAAGAACGTGTTGCCCGGCCGCTCGAGGACGCGTTCGGCGCAGGTCGGCCATCGTCCGTGTTGCGCCGTCGATCAGCGTGTCGACGAAATAGCGTTCGAAGAGCTCGTGCGCTGTCGTCGCGATGCATGTCGGTCATGCGAGCGCACGGCCGCGCGCGTCGCCGGTCAGCCACAGGTCGAACAGCGCGCGGCCGTCGTCGGCCGACTCGTCGGCCGCCGCATCGTCGCAGCGCCTCGTCGAGCTCGGCGTCTGCATCGCGTCGGGCAGCGTCGCCAGCAAGCGCAGCTGCGACTCGACGTCCTTCGATCTCGTCGACGGACATCGCCACACCGCGCGCGAAGCCGACGAGGACGGTACTCGCTGCCGAGCGTCCGCGTCGAGCCCGGCGTCGCCGATCTGTCGCGCCGTGACCATGTTCGCGAGCAGCCACGGCTTGAAGCGCTCGATGCGATCGTTCGCGAGGCCGTTGCGCGGCCGAACGCCGCGACTCGTGCGAGCAGCGCCGCAGGGACGTGCCGATGCAGCGCATCGTCGGCCGCGTAGTGGCCGAGCTGCAGCGCCAGCTGCTGCGTGGTCGCGTCGTCGCTCGGGTCCGCCTCGAGCGCGAGCCGGCGCGAGTCTCGCAGCGCGCGCATCGACGCGGTCCGTTGAACGGCTCGCTGCCGACGCGGCCGACATGGACCGTGCCGTAGAGGAAGAGCCGCTTGCCGGGACGCATCGCGTCGCCGGTCGTGTCACGAGCCGGTGCGGGCGCCCCGTCGCGCGTGACCTCGTACAGGAAGCCGCGCCGGCCGACCGTGTCGATCTGCGCGAGGACCCGCGCGCGGTCCGGCTCGCTGACCTTCGCGACCGCGAGCTGCTCGACCGCGACCGCCGGCCGGCCGGCGAGCAAGGCCATCAGTCCGGCGCACAGCACGGCGAACCACGAGCGACGAAGCGTCATGCCGACGATGGTAATGGATGTCGGACGGACGGTTCGATGCGACGGGCCGGCGGATGGAGCCGATGCAGCGAGCCGGCAATCGTCCGCTCGAACGATCGAGGGGACGGACGCGTCGGGCCGACGCCGCGAGTCGCGGGGACAGGCGACACCGCACGCCATGGCATCGAGTCGTCGCGTCGATCCGACGCAACCATCGCGACGATTGAACGAGCCGTGCGCGCACGCTACGCTTCGCGCGCAGTCGCGCGCTACAGACGTCGTCGACCTCCTCCCCGTCGCCACCGATCGAGCCCATGAGCCGGACGTTCCTGATGTGCCCGCCCGAATACTTCGACGTCGCCTATGTGATCAATCCGTGGATGCACGGCAACGTGCGCAACATCGACAACCGCCTCGCGAAGGCGCAATGGCGCGGTCTCTACGATCGCGTCGCACGGCACGCGCGCGTGCGGCTGATGCATCCCGAGCCGAGCTCGCCGGACATGGTGTTCACGGCCAACGCGGGCCTCGTGCACGGCCGCAACTTCCTGCTGTCGCGCTTTCGTCACCTCGAGCGACAGAGCGAAGAGCCCTACTTCAGCGAATGGTTCGTCGAGCACGGCTATCGGGTGTCGTCGGGCCCGCCGGACGTGCCGTTCGAGGGTGCCGGCGACGCGCTGTTCGACCGCGGCCTGCCGGTGCTGTGGCTCGCGCACGGCCATCGATCGATGATGGATGCGCAGTCGTTCATCGCGACCAACATCACCGCGCTCGCGAACATCGAGATCGTGCCGCTCGAGCTCGTCGACGAGCGCTTCTATCACCTCGACACGTGCTTCTGCCCGCTCGAAGGCGGCACGCTGCTGTATTACCCGAAGGCGTTCAGCGATGCCTCGCTGGCGTCGATCGAGGCACGCGTGCCGGCGTCGCGCCGCATCGTCTGCGGCGATGCCGACGCCGAGGCGTTCGCGTGCAACGCGGTCAGCATCGGTCGCACGGTGATCGTCAACGCCGCGACCGCCGCGTTCGTCGAGGCGCTCGCCGCAGCACGGCTTCCAGGTCGAGCCGTCGCCGCTGTCGGAGTTCATGAAGGCCGGCGGCGCGGCGAAATGCCTGACGCTCGACATCAGCTGACGGACGCGCACGTCGCTCGCCGGTCTTCGAGGCTAGCGCCTCCGCGTGCGCCGCGCGAAGCCGAACGTGCCGTCGACGACCTCGGCGAACTGCGCTCCTCGGCGAGGATGAAGCGCCGTTCCTGCGCGAACGCGAAGTTCGCGCGCGCCTCGTCGTCGGTCTTGAGGCGCGCGCGATAGCGCTCGTAGTCGGCGAGCGAGTCGAAGGCGATCAGGCCCCACGCGACGTCGTTCGTGCCTTCGTGCGGCAGGAAGTAGCCGACGAGATGGCCGCCACAGCGCGGGATGATGCGACCCCACGTCTCGGCGTACGGCGCGAAACGCGTCGCGTTGGAACGGATCGATCCGGTAACGGATGAAGCAGGTGACCGTCATGCGCGTCTCCTCGAACGGAAGACGCGACGATAGCGGCGACCACCCGCGCGACGCTTCGTCGTGCGACGAAGCGACCCGACCGCGGGCGATGCAACCGCCGGCTTACTGCGCGCCGCTCTTCTGCAGTCGCGCGAGCTCGTCGTCGCTGATGTAGTCGAAGACCTTGACGACCTTCTGCACGCCGGACACGCCCTGCGCGGCTTCGGCGGCGCGGTCGCCCTCGCTGCGCGTGACGCGGCCCATCAGGTAGACGATGCTCTTCTCGGTGACGACGTTGTACGCGTTCGCGAAGATGTCCTTCCGGCTGACCAGCTGTGCCTTGACCTTCGCGGTGAGGTACGCGTCGTTGTTGCGCGCGGTCGACGGCGTCATGCCGCCGATCTCGAGATCGGACACGACCGATGCGACGTTCTCGGTCGATCGTGCGATCTCCTCGGCCCGATCCTTCGAGGCCTGGTCGGGCACCTCGCCGGTCAGGAGGACCTTGCGATTGAAGCTGTTGACGTTCACGTGCGCGCGGTCGGACAGCGCGTTCGAGATGCGGCTGTCGACGCGCACCGCGATCACCTTGTCGTCGGCTTGCGCGCCGAGCGAGCGGCGGTCGGTCGTCGCGTACGCGCCGGCGCCGACGGCGCCGACGAACACCGGGATGCAGGCGCTCAGCTGCGACGCCAGGGCCGCCGTGACGGCGAGCACGGCGGCCGCACGGCGGCATCGTGGATCAATCATTCATTCGTCTCCGAGAAGGTGCCAGTCGATGCCGTCGCACAGGCAGTGGAGGACCACGAGATGGACCTCCTGGATGCGCGCGGTCCGGTCGTGCGGGACGCAGATGTGGACATCGCTGTCGCGCAGCAGTTCGCCGATCGTGCCGCCGCCCTTGCCGGTCAGCGCGACGACCGTGAGGTCGCGCACGAACGCGGCCTCGATCGCCGCGATGACGTTCGCCGAGTTGCCGGACGTCGAGATCGCGAACAGCACGTCGCCGGCGCGGCCGAGTCCCGAGACCTGCTTCGCGAAGATCTGCTCGAACGCATAGTCGTTCGCGACCGCCGTCATCAGCGACGTATCGGTCGACAGCGCGATCGCCGGCAGCGGTAGCCGTTCGCGTTCGAAGCGGCCGATCAGCTCGGCCGAGAAGTGCTGCGCATCGGCCGCCGACCCGCCGTTACCGCAGGCGAGGATCTTGTGATCGTTCGACAGCGCGTCGAACATGACGTCGACGCCGCGCGCGACCGAGTCGAGCAATGCGTCGGTCGACTTCTGGATGGTTCGGGCACTTTCTTCGAAGTGGCGGACGATGCGATCGCTGAGCTCCATCGGAAAAGTATAGCAACGCGACCCCGGCGGACCGGGGCGAGTCGATGACGGGCCGATTGATACCCGCGTGTTCGTCCTCGCCAAGTCCGCTTGTTCGTCTCCTCGATTCAGGTGCCGATGCGGCGCAAGAAGCTCCGGTCGATGCGCCCCGCTCAACCTTCGTCGCGAAACGCGTCGCGATGCCATTCGATCCGCATCGGTTGCGACGCGCCGCCGTCGATCGTGACGACGTCGAAGCGGCTCGGCGGCAGCGTTCGCATCTGCAATCCGACGAGATAGTGAGCCGCCGCCGCGACGATCCGTCGACGCTTCGCGGCCGTGATGCTGCCGGCCGCGCCGCCGTGGCCGCTCCCCGCGCGACGACGGACCTCGACGAACACCAGCGACGGTGTCGCGAGCGCGGCATTCGGTCGCTCGCGCATCACGAGGTCGATCTCGCCGTCGCGATAGCGCACGTTGGCCGCGACGAACGTGAGGCCCGCGCGCTCGAGATGACGCCGCGCCGCGAGTTCGCCGGCGGCGCCATCGCTGCTGCCGCACGGTGCGCGGCCGCGCGATCGGCTCGTCGCGCGACGCATAGAGCGTCGAGCGGTCGCACACCCGCGGCATCGGATGCGCGCCGGCGTCGTGGACCGCGAGCGGCGCGCCGGCGAGCCGCGCGAAGAAAGCCTTGATCGTCTGCAGCGTTTCCATGCCGCCATCGTCGCGACCTGCGCCGGTCCGCTCAACCTGCGAACGGATGAGACGACCGGGGGACGCGCATCGGCGCGTGCCGTGTCGCGATTCACGGGCACAATCGACCGATGCCTCCCGATCTCGCGCCCGCGTCGCCGACCGTCGATGCCGTCGTGCTGCACGCGGCGACCGTGGCCGCGGCCGATGCCGCGACGCAGGACTATCCGCCGGCGACGCTGTACGTCATCGCGACGCCGATCGGCAACCGCGCCGACATCGGCGCTCGCGCCCTGGCCTGCCTCGCGCGGGCCGACGCCATCGCCGCCGAGGACACGCGCACCGCGCTCGGCCTGCTGCGCCACTACGGCATCGACAAGCCGATGATCGCCGCGCATCGCCACAACGAGAACGCGATCGCGTCGACGGTGGTCGCGCGGGTCGCCGCCGGCGAGCGGATCGCCTACGTGTCCGACGCCGGCACGCCCGGCGTGTCCGATCCCGGCGCGCGGCTCGTGGCCGCGGTGCGCGACGCCGGCCATCGCGTGATGCCGATCCCCGGCGCGTCGGCGCTGACGACCGCGCTGTCGGCCGCCGGCCTCGACGATGCGCCGGTGCTGTTCGTGGGCTTCCTGCCGTCGAAGACCGCGCAGGCATCGGCCCTGCTCCGATCGCTCGCGGACGTGTCGGCGCATCTCGTCTGCTACGAGGCGCCGCATCGCATCGTCGACACGCTGGCCGTCGTCGCGTCGGTCTGCGCGGGCCGTCACTGCGTGATCGCCCGCGAGCTGACGAAGCGCTTCGAGACGATCCATCGCTGTCTCGCCGAAGACGCGCCGGCCTGGATCGCCGCCGATGCGGATCGACAGCGCGGCGAGTTCGTCGTGATCGTCGAACGCGCCGGCGACGACGAACGCGAGTCGCGCGCGTTCGCGGCCGCGCTGCCGATCCTCGAACGGCTGCGCGCGTCGTTGTCCATCTCCGAGGCTGCGTCGATCGCGGCGGAGATCACCGGCGTGCCGCGCAAGGCGCTGTACGCGCATGCGCTCGCGACGCGACCGGATCGCGATGATGCGGACGACGCCGTGGACGACGACCCGGACGAAGGCTAGAGCCAGCCCTTCTGTCGCGCGATCCGCGTCGCTTCGATGCGGTTCGCCGCGCCGACCTTGCCGATCGCGTCGGACAGATAGTTGCGCACGGTCCCGTGCGACAGCCCGAGCGACGTTCCGATGTCGGCCGTCGCCATGCCGTCGCCGGCGAGCCGAAGCACCTGCCGCTCGCGATCGTTGAGCGGATCGCGATCGGACCAGGCATCGACCGCGAGTTCCGGGTCGATCACGCGGCCGCCGCCGTGCACCGTGCGCAACGCGGCCGCGAGCCGATCCGACGGCGCGTCCTTGATCAGGTAACCGGCGACACCTGCATCGAGCGCGCGGCGCAGATAGCCCGGCCGCGCGAACGTCGTGAGGATCACGACGCGGCACGGCGTGTCGAAGCGCGCGACGCGCTGCGCGACCTCGATGCCGGTCAGCCCCGGCATCTCGATGTCGGACACGAGGATGTCGGGCTTCAGCCGATGCGCCTCGCGCACGGCCGCCTCGCCGTCGCCGACGGTGCCGAGCACCTCGATGTCGGACTCGAGCGACAGCAGCGCCGCGAGCGCGCCGCGCAGCATCGCCTGGTCCTCGGCGAGCAGCACGCGGATCACGTCGCGGGCTCCGGCGCATCGAGCACGTTCGGCACCTGCATCACGACCTCGGTGCCGCGCCCGTGCTCGGAGACGAGCGACAGCCGGCCGCCGAGCGCCGCGAGCCGTTCCTCCATCCCGGCGAGCCCGTTGCCGCGCGAGGCCGCGCCGCCGCGTCCGTTGTCTCGCACGCGCAGCTCCGCGGTCCGGTCGCGCGTGACGAGGTTGACCTCGACGCGCGTCGCGTGCGCATGACGATGGACGTTCGTGATCGCCTCGCGCAAGCCGAGTGCGAACGCGGCCTCGACGGCCGGCTGCAGCGGCGCGTCGAGGCCGGCGACGTCGAGCCGCACGTCGCCCGCCTCGAGCATCACGCGCGCCGAGGCGAGCTCGTGGGCGAGCGCGGCCGCGCGCATGCCGGTGACCGCCTCGCGGACTTCGGCGAGCGCCTGACGCGCGACGCCCTCGATGTCGGCCAGCTCGCGCTCGGCCGCGACCGGGTCGCGCGAGACGAGACGCCGCGCGAGCTCGGACTTGATCGCGACCAGCGACAACGTGTGCCCGAGCAGGTCGTGCAGGTCGCGGCCGATCCGTTCGCGCTCGGCGGCGATCGCGAGACGACGGACCTCGTCCTGCGTCAGCCGCAGCACCGCGTCGCGCTCGCCGTTCGCGCGATAGACGCCGTTCAGCGTCGCGATCACGGCGGTCGTCACGACGCAGCTCGCGGTCAGCAGCGGCGTGAAGAAGCCGGTCGCGAGCGCGGCCACGTAGAACACCGCGAGCAACAGCGCGACCCACGCGGCGGCACGCCAGCCACGGGACGTGAACGGGATCAGCGAGCCCGCGTAGATGATGTACGACCACGAGCTGTTGACGAACAGGATCGCGACGCCGAGCAGTGCGATCGCGACGATGTGGAACGGCAGCTTCGCGCGCGGGCCGAACCAGGCCCGCTGATAGAGCACGAGGAACAGCGCCATGCTCGCGTAGGTCAGCACGAACACCGACGCGCGCGGTGCGCCGAACATCCACGGCGCCGCCGCCATCCAGATCAGCCACACGAGATTGACGATCGGGAACCAGAGCGCGTTCGAGCCCGGCCGCCCGTGGCCGATCATCGCGACGAGCGAGTCCGGGTGTTCGCGCAGCCAGGCCGGCAGGTTCATCGTGCGGCGCCATCCCCGTGGATCGGATCGATCGTCATCGCCGGGTCATTCGATGCGGATGTCGTCGACGTCGAACTCGAACGGGCCCGCCGGCAGGCCCGCCGTGATCGCGATCGCGCGGACGCGTGCGGGATCGGCGCCGGCAAAGCGGTCGAGCGGCAAACGCACCTCGCGCCATTCGGGCGTGACATGGAAAGGCTGCATCGACGGGATCCGTTGCGTCGCCGCGCCGCTGAAGACCATCACCGAGAGGTCGCGCTCCGGCCCGCGGACCTTGAACACGATCGCCTTGCGCTGCGAGAAGTCGACGGCCTCGAACGGTCGTGCGCCCGGCATGAAGATCGATCCGGCCCATGCGAACGGCAGTGCACCCGCGACCTGTCCGGCGACGTGCATCGACCCCTTCGATCCGTCGGCCCCGCCGGCCTGCCACGACTGCACCGCCGTCGACGAACCGCCGGCGATCCGGTCGGTCGTCACGTCCCAGTTCTGGCCGAATCGTACCGCGACGGTGCCCGATTCGAAGTCGGAGATCAGCGTGTCGGCCGCCTGTTGCGCCGGCGCGCTCGGCTGTTCCGACGCGAGCAACGTGCGATCGACCGGGAAGCCGTTCTTCCAGATCGTCACGATCGCACGCGTCGCCTCGATGTCCGTCGTCGGATCGCCGTCGACGAGGACGAGGTCGGCGCGTCGACCGACGGCGATGCGGCCGCGGTCGTCGAGCGAGAACTTCTCTGCCGGCAGGCTCGTCGCGGCTGCCAGCGCTTCGGTCGGCGACAGGCCGGACGCGACCAGCAGCGCGAGCTCTTCGTGCAGCGACGCGCCGTGCGTGGTGGCGGGGTTGCCGGCGTCGGTGCCGGCGAGGATCGGGACGCCCGCCACATGCAGCCGGCGCACGCTCTCCTCGGCGTTCGCGAGGAACGCGCGCTTCTGCCAGCCGGACGGGAACACCGCACGCAGGCTGTCGCGCTGCCCTTCGCTGAGCCACGGCGCGACCCGCGGATCGTCCGAGAGCCGCATCGCTGCGTCGCTGCCGGACTCGCCGGCCGCAACCGCCAGCGTCGCCACGACGAAGACGCCGGAGCGACGGGCGAGCTCGACGACATCAGGCGATGCCGGTCGATCGATGAACACGTGCGCGAGGCCGTCGATCTTCGCGTCGATCGCGTCGCGGGCCTCGGCCTCGGTCGCGACGTGCGCGATCGCCATCTTGTGCGCGTCGTGCGCGGCCTGGACGATCGCGACGACCGTCGGCTGGTCGAGCGTCGGCAGCGGATGCCCGTAGGCCGAGCCGTCCTCCATGATGATCTTGATGTAGTCCGAGCCTTCGGCGATCCGTGCGGCGACGAACGCCGGCGCCTCGTCGGGCCGCGTCAGCGTCGGGATCGGGAAGCCGTATTCGGTGCCGTGGCCGTGCGGCACCGTCGACAGCGTGCCCGACGACCACAGGTCCGCGACCGCGGTCGGCGCGAGGCTCGTGCGCGCGGCTTTCGCCGCGGCGATCTGATGCCAGTCGCTGAACATGTCGAGCTCGGTCGTCACGCCGAAGCGGATCGCGTCGCGTCCTGCGGTGCCGTACGCATGCACGTGCGCGTCGATCAGCCCCGGCAGCAACGTGCGGCCGTGCCCGTCGACGACCGGCAGGTCGGCCGGTCGTGCGATCCCGCGTCCGACCGCGTCGATGCGGCCGTCGCGGACGACGACGTCGGCCGATTCGATCGCGCGTTCGCCGTCGAACACGCGGACGTCGTGCACGACGAAGCTGCGCGCGGGGGCGGGCGACGAGTCGACCGCGCCGACGACATCGACGGACACGCACAGCGCCACGGCGACCGCGCAGCGCGCCATCGTCGCGGTGCGCGCGCGACGGACGCGGGATGAGAACGAGGGATGCATGACGGACCTCCAGCGATTCGGAGGTCGCAGCGTAGGTCTGCGATGCATCGACGCCCATTGCGAAGCGTCAGTCGTTCGGGATGACAGGTGTCACCCGCGACGATTTCATCGCGGCGCGAGCCGACGACGCCGTCACCGGCGACGTTCGGACGGTCCTTGCATAATGACGGTCCCGTTCGTCCGCCACGAACGCTTCGACTCGTGCGGGCGACGAAAGCCAAGGTCTCCATGTCCGTTCCCGAAGTCCTGCGTCACCTGCGCCTGCCGGTCATCGGCGCCCCGATGTTCATCGCGAGCGGCCCCGAGCTCGTCATCGCGCAATGCAAGGCCGGCATCGTCGGCGCGTTCCCCGCGCTCAACGCGCGACCTGCGGACGAGTTGCCGCGCTGGTTGAGTCGGATCGAGGACGCGCTCGCGGCGCATCGGACCGCGCATCCGGATCGGCCGGTCGCGCCGTACGCGGTCAACCAGATCGTCCACACGTCGAACGATCGGCTGATGCACGACGTCGAGGTATGCGTCGAGCATCGCGTGCCGATCATGATCTCGAGCCTGCGCGCGCCGGACCGGGCGATGCTCGACGCGGTCCATTCGTACGGCGGCGTCGTCTTCCACGACGTCATCAGCATCCGTCACGCGAAGAAGGCGCTCGACGCCGGCGTCGACGGACTGATCCTCGTCGCGGCCGGCGCCGGCGGCCACGCGGGGATGCTGTCGCCGTTCGCGCTCGTCGGCGAGGTCCGCAAGTTCTTCGACGGCCCGCTCGCGCTGTCGGGGTCGATCGCGTCGGGCGGCGCGATCCTGGCCGCGCGTGGCAATGGGCGCCGACTTCGCGTACATCGGCACCCGCTGGCTGGCGACCCAGGAAGCGAACACGTCCGAGGACTATCGCGAGGCCATCGTCGGGTCGAGCGCGGCCGACGTCGTCTACACGAACCTGTTCACCGGCGTCCATGGCAACTACCTGAAGAAGAGCATCGTCGCGGCCGGCCTCGATCCCGAGAACCTGCCGCAGTCCGATCCCACGACGATGAACTTCGCGTCGGGCGGCGGCAGCAAGGCGAAGGCGTGGCGCGACAT
The DNA here is from genome assembly GCA_963795885.1 of uncultured beta proteobacterium. Lineage (GTDB taxonomy): Bacteria > Pseudomonadota > Gammaproteobacteria > Burkholderiales > Burkholderiaceae_D > CAHJXF01. The sequence continues at coordinate 154,799 of CAWCJI010000006.1, forward strand.
CTGGGGCGCCGGCCAGGGCGTCGGGCTGATGCACGACGTCCCGACGGTGGGCGACGTCGTCGACCGCCTCGAGACCGAATATCGGGCGGCGCGCGCGCGCATCGACGCCGCTCGCCTGACCCATGCGGATCAAGCTGCGCCGCGGCCCGAAGGTCGAGCGCGAGCCGATCGGCACGCGCGCCGATCGTCGCCGCGTGGTGCCCCAGTACATGCTTCCGAAGCGACGGCTCACGGCGTTCGCCGGCCGCGTCGCTTCGAAGGAAGGCGGACGCACGCCCGGCTCGACGATCCGCTGGTTCGTCCGCAAGTACGGCGTCGACATGACCGAGGCGCTCGAGTCCGACGTGTCGGGGTACGCGAGCTTCAACGCGTTCTTCACGCGCGCGCTGAAGCCCGGTGCACGACCGCTCGCCGACGCCGACCTGATCTGTCCGGTCGACGGGTCGATCAGCCAGTTCGGGAAGATCGACCACGACCGCATCCTGCAGGCGAAGGGGCATCGCTATTCGACGACGACGCTGGTCGGCGACGCGAAGCTCGCGGCGCATCTGCACGACGGCTGGTTCGCGACGCTGTACCTGAGCCCGCGCGACTATCACCGCATCCACATGCCGTGCGACGGCCGGCTGCTGCGGATGATCCACGTGCCGGGCGACCTGTTCTCGGTCAATCCGACGACGGCGCGCGGCGTGCCGGGCCTGTTCGCGCGCAACGAACGCACGGTGTGCGTGTTCGAGCGGCTGCGGCCGCCCGGACGAGGCGCGCGTCGCCGGAGCTGTTCGTGATCGTGCTCGTCGGCGCGACCATCGTCGGCAGCATGGCGACCGTGTGGCACGGCGTCATCAACGCGCCGCGCGGCCCGACGCGTTCGCGAATGGCTGTACGACCGCGAGGCGATCGTGCTGAAGAAGGGCGACGAGATGGGCCGCTTCCTGCTCGGCTCGACGGTCGTGCTGCTGTTCCCGAAGGGCCCGCTCGTCTTCGACGCCGACCTGGGAGCCGGGCAAGCAGGTCCGGTTCGGCGAGGCGATGGCGACGCGCGGTTGAGCGTTCGTTCGGGTCGAGACGTTTGTAACGATTCACGACAATCGTCCGCCGATCAATCGCGCGGACCGTTGTGACCCCATCGCCGCGTTCGTCGGCGCAACCAGGAGACGACATGAATCATCCCGTACGCAAGGCGCAGGCCCTTCTCGCGATCGCATTGACGGCAACGGCGCTCGCCGCCGTCGCGCAGACGACCTCGACCACGAGCACGACGACGAAGTCGAGCGAGACGACCGGGGTCGACGGCACCGCCGTGAAGGCGAAGGCCGTGAAGGCGCAGCACGAGGTCAAGCGCGAGACGAACAAGGCCGTCGACGCGATGACGCCGGCGCCGACGAAGACGACGACGAAGACGAACGTGAACACGCGCGTCGACCCCGCCACCGGCGCGTCCACCGTCACGCAGTCGACGACCGCGACGACGAAGTAGTCCGCGCCGCTTCAACCGAGCGCGACTGCCTCGTGCACCGCGCTCTGGTCGCTGCCGCCGTTCAGCGGACCGCCGCTGCGTCGGCGGCAGCAGGGCGATCAGGGCAAGCGGGTTCGATCGGCGAGGCAGTGGCGAAACGCGCGGCTGCCCGTGCGCTTCGCGACAGGTCGGCGCGTCGCATCGTCGACGCACTGACCGTCGAAATGTGATTCCCCTGACGCTGCGCAATCCACCGTTCGCAGGACTGCGTTCGACGCTCGGTCGTGCAGAGAATGCTCGTTACCTTGGGTCTCCACCCACTTCCTCACGGAGATCCGATGAACGCACTGACCTTCACCGAAATTGAAAGCGTCGCCGGCGGCCGCCTGCTCGGCGACGTCGGCTTTTACATGGCAGGCGTGGGAACCATGATGGCGGCCATTCCCGGCGCCCAGATCCCGGCCGCGACGTTGCTGCTGGGCGGCGGCGTGATGATGATCGCAGACGCAGTCTTTAACTGAGGAGGCCGCCATGACGGAACTTTGTGCGCAACAAGTGACGCTTGTCGCCGGTGGCACCGACCTGGGTGAAGCAGGAGGCGGATTTGCGGCGATCGGCGGCGGCCTCATCCTGCTCGCGTTTCCTGCAGCCGGCGTGGTTGCCATCGGCGGCGGATTACTGCTCTACGCACTCAGCAAATAGCCCTCGCCGCCCCTCGAACCGCTAGGAGCCTCGATGGATTTTGGTCGCTACCGCATCTTGTTGACGATGATCGCGGTAGCGATCGCCTTGGTGTCTGCGCGAGAGCTGAAGGCCGGGAATCGCCATGCCGGCTTTTTCGGTTTCCTCAGTGTCGCCGTCCTGGCGGCCTGGTTGCTCTGGTCGTTGTTGTCGCCGTGAGCTCACGAGCAGCGCACACCCAGCAAGCGGGCGAAGCAACGGTGGATGGCGACCGGACTGGCGACTTCCCTTGCGGATCCTGGCACCTGACCGTTTGATCGGTCATGTCGCCGCACGTCACCGGCGCAGATCCTGCGCTTGGTGGCCGTGGACCGCGTCAAGCGGTGCGGGCGCCGTCGCGCTCGGAAGCGCGCGACAGCGTTCCCAAGGGCGCACTGAACAGCTCGCCGCAGGTATCGAGATACGCGATCAGCATCAACAGCAAGCGATGCGCCGCAGGCGGCAGATGCCGTCCGAGCCGACTCATCAGCACGACGGCCGTGTCGTGCAGGACAGCGCATTGCAGCGGGACCGCATGCAGCTCGCCGCGCGCGACTTCGCGGCTCACGGCCAGGAGCGGCAGCAGCGTGACGAAGTCCCCGGCCCGCAGCAGATCCTTCAGCAACACGAGCGAGTTAGCGGTGATCGCCGGCTGCAGCGTCACGTGCTCCGCCGCTTCGGCGACGCGCAGCAGCTGGCGCGTCTTGAACGACGACTGCAGCAGGCACATCGGACGATCCGCGAGATCCGCGAGACCGATGCGCGCGCGCCGCGCCAGCGCGTGATCGGGACGCATCGCGACGACGATCGGCTGCCGCATCGACGCACGGACCCGCACCCGCGGATCGTCGGACGACTGGAACGCGAGTCCGAGATGCGCGCCGTCCTCGACGACACACTGCGTCACCTCGTTCGACGACGCGGCCATGTGGACGTCGATCTGCACGCCGGCATGCTTCGCCGCGAAGCGCGACAGCACGCCTGAGAAGGTCTCGCCGATGAAGCCCTCGCCGATGACGAGCTTCACCTGACCGGCGCGCAATCCCTTGAGATCGGACAGCCGGAGATCGAACGCCTCGCGATGCGCGAGATGCTCGTTGTAGTAGGCCACCATCAGGTGTCCGGCCTCCGTCAGCCGAACGCTCCGCTTGCCGTGCTCGATCAGCGCGATGCCGGCTTCGTTCTCGAGCTGCGCGATCTGGCGGCTGATCGACGACACCGCGACACCGCACTTGTCCGCGGCCGCGCGCATCGACCCGAGCTTCGACGCTTCGTGCAGATAGCGCAGACTGAGTTCTTGCAAGGTCGTCGGGCGTCGTGCGGGAACGCCGTCTCCGGAGCTCGGGATATTGAGCGACGTCTCGCCCGTACGCAAACCGTGTGCCACGGCGCGGGTCACGGCACGATCAGGAGCTTGCCGATCGTCGCGCGGCTCTCGAGCGCGCGGTGCGCCTCGGCAACGTCGGCGAGCGCATAGCGCGCGCCGATCGCAGGCTGGAACGCGCCGTCGCGATGCATGGCGACGAGCGTAGTCCACGCGACCGCCATGCCGCGCGGGTCCTGCGCGTAGACGACGCTCAGATTCAGTGCGGCGCATCGCGCCGATCGATCGATGAGCACTGCCGGATCGGGCCGGCCGAACGCGCCGCTCGCGGCTCCCGCGATGACGATCGTTCCGAGCGGCGCGAGCAGGCCCTGCGCCTCGTCGAAGAGCGCGCCACCGACCGTTTCCACGATCAGATCGATGCCGCGCTCGCCGCCGTGCTCGCGAGCTCGCGCGGCCCAGTCGGGACGTCCGTAGTCGATCGCGCGATGTCCCGCGGCGGCGAGTCGCGCACATTTCTCCGCAGATCCCGCCGCCGCGATCACGACGAGGCCGAGTGCACGCGCGAGCTGCACGACCGCCGTGCCGAGGCCGCCGGCCGCGGCGGTCACGAGCAGCGTCTGCCCCGCGCGCGCGCCGCACAGGCGCACCAGCGCCGCGTGCGCGGTCAGCATCACGTGCGTCAAGGCAGCCGCCGCGTCGTCTTCCATCGTCGATGGCAGCGGCAAGGCATAGTCCGACGGCACGACGAGCGCATCGGCGTAGCCGCCGCCGAACGGCGAATAGACGCCGACGCGTTCGCCGAGTCGTCGCGACGACACGCCGACGCCGCACGCGTCGATCGTTCCCGCGACCTCGCAGCCGGGCACGATCGGCGGCGGCCGCATGCTGCGATGGGTCGCGCGACGGCACAGGATGTCGGCGAAGTTGACGCCGATCGCCGTCGCGCGCACGCGCACCTCGCCGGGTCCGGGCTCGGGCGTCGGCATTTCAACGAGCCGCATGACCTCCGGGCCGCCCGGACGATCGACGACGATCGCGCGCATCAGCCCGATCCTTGCCGCACCATCGCCATCAGCGCGTCGGTGGGTCGCACGTCCGCGAAGAGCTGCACGAGCGATCGCATCGCTGCGAGGTGCCCGTCGTAGTACGGCGCGACGACCGCGTCGTGCGGCACGAAGGTCTGGAAGTCGCGCATCATCGCGTCGCGCGCCGTGCATTCGACCCCGACGTTGGTCGCGGTGCCGACGACGACGACCGACACGATCCCGTCCTCGTGCAAAACCGTCTCCAGGTCGAACGCGTTGCGCACGAACGGGCTGAAGCGGTACTTCGGGCGCGTCAGGTCGCCGTCGCGGACGTCCATGCACGGCGACACGTCGTGGAACGCGCTGCCCGGCGCGAGCGCGGCCAGCGTGTCGGCACGATAGCGCTCGGCGACGTGGCGCTCGTAGTAGCCCGGCCACGCGAGCGCCGATCCGCGCGGCGCAGCCGTGTGCTCGAACCAGACGACGAGGCCGCCCGCATCGCGCAGCGCGCCGGCGAGTCGATTGATCGGCGCGACGATGGTCCGCGCGACCGGCGTCTCGAACGGCGCGCCCACGTCGAGCCACGCGCGCTGCATGTCGACGACGAGCAGCGCGGTGGTCTTCGGATCGAGCGCGTCGTAGACCTCGACGCGCCCGCGCCGATAGATCGCCCGCTCGACCAGTTCCGGCGGCAGCGACGGCTGCGACCCGTCCATCCGCTCGCCAGCCACGTCGCTCATCGCGGCTGCCGTTCCGGATCGCGCAGTCGCTCCACGATCGGCAGCAACGCGGACGGCAGCGACGCGCCGAAGCGCAGCGACCGTTCCGGCGACCAGCCCTGCACCGCGTCCTGCCGCCACGACGTGTCCTTGAAAGGCTGCTCGAGCAGCACCGACAGGCAGTGAAAGCGCTCCGCGATCCAGTTCCACGCCATGCGCAGGTCGGCGGTCGGCGGCGGTCCGCCGGGATACGGATGGCCGAGCTCGTACTCGGGCGTGGCCGTATTCCACGCGCGTTCGAATGCGCCGAACAGATCGGCCAGCCACGGCGAGCGGGAGGGAATCTCGAGCGGACCCCCGAGAAAGTTGCAGCGCAGCTCCTCGTCGCCGTGGCAGTCCATCGCGAAGTCGACGCCGGTCGCTTCCATCGCGCGCCTCACGTGCCACACCTCGGGGCTGCGCTCGAGACTCGGCTCGACCCATTCGCGGTTCAGGTTCGCACCGGCCGCGTTCGCGCGCGTGTGGCCGAGCGCCGCGCCGTCCGGGTTCATGTTCGGCACCACGAAGAACACCGCGCGCTCGAGCAGCGCGCGGACCGCGCCGTCGTGACGATCGGCCAGGCGCGCGAGCAGCCCCTCGACGAACCAGCTTGCCATCGTCTCGGATGGATGTTGCCGCGCGACGATCCAGCACTTCATGCGCTCCGGCCGGTCGTCGCCGATCGTGAGCCGCACCAGCTCGCGGCCTTGCACGCTGCGTCCGACGACGTCGACGCGCGCACCCGCGATCTGCGCCGCGGCGATCGCGTCGGCTTCGCGCTCGACGCCGTAGTGCGCCCAGCGTGCGTACCAGCAGACGTCGTGCTCGGGCACGTGATCGAACACATAGTCTGCGCCGTCGGCGTGCGCGGGAATGCGGAACCAGTGGACGCGGTCGTACGACGCATGCGGGCCGGTGCCGGTCCAGCCGTCCTCGTAGTGTTCGCGTCCCGCGAGGCGATCGGCGGCGTCCTTGCGGACGTCGACGATGCGGAAGCGCCGGCGCACGCCACGCGCACCGGTCACGCGAAAATAGAAGTAGCCGATCGCGAGCGCGTCCGGTCCCGGGTCCCGCCGCAACTTCAGGCGTATGTCGCTCGCATTGCGCGCATCGACGACGTCGATGCTGCCGCCGGGCATCTCGGCCGAGAGCGACAGCGCTTCGTGATCCGTCATGGTCGTCTCGCCGATCGGGGCCCGCTCTCGGCGGCGCTCGCGCGACGGATGCGGCGCAGCGCGGTCATTGCAGCTCGTATTTCATGATCCGGCCATGGCGGCCGTGACGGTCGCGCTCGAGTTCGTACACGTCGCCATCGATCGGCGTCGCCCGCGACAGCACCGCGTCGATCCGGGCGTGGTCGTCCGCATCGAACGAGAGCGAGCCGATGCGCCGATGCGCGGCGAGATGCGACGCGTCCGTGGCGCCGACGATCGCCGCGCACACGTTGTCGCGATCGAGCACGATGCGCGTCGCGACCGTAGCGATGTCGCAGCCGTGGCGATCGGCGACCGCGCGCAAGGCGACGAGCAGATCCTGCAGCAGCGGCCAACCGCCGAAGTCGTCGATGATCAGCTTGTACTTGATCAGCGATCGGTTCGTCAGCGTGGTCGGCTCCGGCCGCCCGAGCCAGCGATCCGACAGGAAGCCGCCGGCGACCGAGCCGTAGCACAGGTATCCGATGTCCCGACGCTCGCACAGGTCGAGCATCGGTCCGGCCGGCCGTCGATCGAGCAACGAATACTGCAGTTGATGCGCAACGACCGGCACGCCGGCGTCGACCAGTTCCGCCAGATGCGCGGTGTCGTAGTTGGTCACCGCGACGTTCGCGATCTTGCCGATGTCTCGAAGGCGTGTCAGCGTCAGGGCGGCGTCGACGTGACCCGGAACGCCGAAGTCCCACCAATGGAACTGCACGAGGTCGAGGCGCTCGACGCCGAGCCGCGCGAGCGAGCGGTCGATCGTCCGTTCGATCGCCGCGGCATCGAGCGTCGACAGGTCGGACAGGTTCGGCACGAACTTCGTGTGGACGCGCAGTCGACGCGCGTGCTCGGGGTAGGCACGCCGGAACTCTCCGATCATCTCTTCCACGTTCGTGTAGATGTCGGCACAGTCGAACGTGGTGACACCCGCCTCGACGAACATCGCCATGTCGCGGATCGCCTGCTCGCGGTCGACCGGTCCGTGATCGCCGGCGAGATGCCATCCCCCCTTGATCAGTCGCGAGATCTCGTGCGCGTGCGGCAGCATCGTTCGCGGGATCGGCGAGACGTCGGTCGTCGGCGAGTCCTCGCTCGCCATCGGCACTGCGGTGGTGTCGGCGTGGTCGAACGCGCGCCGGCCGATCCGCATGATCCTGAGGCGCGACGGACAGTGGGGATCGGGACACGCGACCTCGGCGTCGCTGCTCATCCAGTCGGCCGGATCGGTGACGCGCTGCTTCGCGGCCAGGAGCGGCATCACCGCGGCCAGCGAATAGATCGAGAAGCCCTGACCCGGCGGCAGGTACAGCATCTCGCCGCGCAGTTCGAACCAGTCGCCGGGCTTGCCGCCGCACCACAGCTTCGCGCCGGGCGGTGCGACGAGTTCGACGCGCAGGTCGTAGAGCTCGAAGCGCTCGGCGCCGGTCGTCCGATCGTTCATGCGCCGACTCCGGCACGCAGCGCACGTGTCGCCGCGTCGTCGACCCGATCGCCGTCGATCACGACGCCGTACCGCGCACGCGCGCCTGTGACGGTCACGTAGCCTTCGCGGACGTCGTCGAGCACCGCTGCCGGGTCGCGTGCGAACGCAGGGCCGTAACCGGCGCCGCCGCCGGTACGGCACTCGACGACGTCGCCCGCGGCGATCGTCGCGCGATAGGTCCCGACGCTGCGCTCCCCGGGTGTCCCGACGAACAGCCGCACGCCGTTCGGCTCGGACTCGTCGCCGCCGGCCAGCGCCCACGGCCTGGTCTTCGTCTTCTTCGTCACCGACAGGAACTCGCCAGGCGTGCGAAAGCGGATGCGGCGCGACAGCCCGAGCCCGCCGCGATGCGTCCCCGCGCCGCCGCTGTCGGGCATCAACTCGAAGGATTCGATGAACATGCCGGTCTTCATCTCCATCACCTCGATCGGCGTGTTGCGCACGAGGCTGCCCGAAATATGGTTCGTCGCGTTGACACCGTCGTGGTCGTGCGTCGCACCCCACCCGATCGCGTCGTTGTTGCTGACCGCATAGAGCTGTCCGGCCGCGTCGTGGCCGACCATCATGAAGCCCATCACGTCGCCGCCGGACGACGCGGCGAGCCGCTCGGGCATCCCCTGCGCGAGCGCCTTGTAGACCAGCTCCAGCGCGAGATGCGACGTCCATAGCGTGAACGTCGCAGCCGGATAGACGGCGTGGAACAGGTTGCCCGGCGGCGCCACGACCTCGAGCGGCTTGAAGTGGCCCGCATTGCTCGGCACGTCCGGCGTCGTCAGTGACTTCAGCACCAGCTTGCAGACGGTCTGTGTCAGCCCGAACGGCATGTTGATCGGGCCGCGGACGGCCGGCGACGACGCGCTGAAGTCGCAGTGCATGCCGGCGTCGTCGATCGTGACGGTGACTGCGATCGGGACCGGCGCGTCGGACACGCCGTCGTCGTCGACGAGATCGGTCGCGGTCCAGGTCCCGCGCGGCAGCTTCGCGAGCTCGCGCCGCGCGACGGCCTCGCCGTGCGCGATGATCTGCCCGACCGCCTGTTGGAATGCGGGACCGCCGAACTTTCGATGGAGTTCGGCCAGGCGCTTCTCGCCGGTTCGGGTCGCCGCGACCTGCGCCTCGAGATCGCCGAGCACGAGGTCGGGCATCCGCGAGTTGAAGCGGATCAGGTTGAGCACTTCGGGGTCGGGCACGCCGCGCTTGTAGACCTTGAGGCACGGCATGATCAGTCCTTCCTGATGCATGTCGGTCGAGTCGAGCACGTAGCCCGGATCCTTCGCGCCGAGATCCATCCAGTGCGCGCGGATGCAGGTGAACGCGAACGGCCGCGCGTCGTCGCCGATCGCGTCTTCCGCGAATACCGGCGCGAACAGCGTCACGTCCATCGCGTGCGCGCTGTTCCAGTACGGATAGTTCATCAGCACGATGTCGCCGCGATGCATGTTCTCGACGCCGACGAACCCGACGCCTTTGCGGATCGCGTAGTCGTTTGCGCCGAGGAACAGCGCGAGGCTGCGCGCGTCCGCGATCAGCTCGAGGTCGGCACCGTAGATCGAGATGCCGAAGTCCAGCACCTCGTAGATGACCGGGTTGAATGCGGTTCGGATCAGCGTGCGACGCATCTCCTCGGCAGCCGACGCGAGATAGCTGCGGACGACCTCCGTGGTCGCGGCGGCGAGTTTCATGCGGCCTTGCGCGTCACGACCAGTTGCGCGTGCGGATCGACTTCGACCGTCTGGTCCGAATGGACGACCGTCGTCGACGTGCCCTCGTCCACGATCGCCGGTCCGTCGAATCGATGTCCGACACCGAGCCGCGCGCGCTCGTAGACGACGAAGGGCTTCATCGCACGGTCGGCGAAGCAGTAGGCGTCGCGTACCGCGATCCGCGCATGCGCAAGAGGGCGCGTCGTGGCGGGAAGCCGCCGCAGGGCCGGCTTGCTCAATCGACCGCGCGCGCGCAATCGCAGCGTGACGACCTGGACCGGCTCGTGCAGCGCGTGCCCGTAGCGCGCGCGATGGATGTCGCCGAAGCGGGCAGCCGCCGCGCCGGCATCGGCGATGCCGGCGAGCGGCACGGCGATCGCATGCTCTTGCCCGCGATACCGGCACTCGGCGAAGCGCTCGAACATGCGGCCGTCGCCCGGCACGCCCTGTTCGTCGAGGCGCGTGCCGGCCTCGACCTCGAGCCGCGCGAAGCCGTCGACGAGGACGGGCCAGCGCGCGTCGTCGAGCGGGCCGATGTCGGACTGCGCGACCTCGCTCTCGACGTCCGACAGCAGCATGCCCCACGCCGAGAACACGGCCGGGACCTGCGGGATCACCAGGTCGGCGACCTCGACCTCACGGGCGATCAGCGGCGCGATCATCGGGCCCGCCCCGCCGAACGCGAGCAGCGAGAACTCGCGCGGATCGCGGCCACGCTCGACCGTGATCTCGCGAATCGCGCCAACGGTCTTCGCGACGAGGACGTCGAAGACGCCGGCCGCGACGTCGACGGTCGTCGTGCCGAGCGGACGCGCGAGCCGGGCCTCGATGCCGCGCCTGGCGGCATCGGCATCGAGCGCCACGGCGCCCGACAGGAATCGCGCCGGATCGATGTAGCCGAGCGCGAGCGCGGCGTCGGTCGTCGTCGGCTCCGTGCCGCCGTGGCCGTAGGCGATCGGTCCGGGTACCGCTCCCGCGCTGCGCGGCCCGACCTGCAACAGGCCTTCCTCGACCGACGCGATCGAGCCGCCGCCGGTCCCGATGCAGCGGATGTCGAAGACCGGCATCAGCACCGGCACGTCCTCGAGCGACGCTTCGTGCATGACGAGCGGCTGCCCGTGTTCGATGACGCTCGCGTCGAGGCTGGTGCCGCCGTAGTCGAGCGACAGGAGGTGGTCGCGACCCGCCGCGCCGGCGATCGCGACCGCCCCGACGATGCCGCCGGCCGGGCCGGACAACGCGGTCGCGATCGGCGAGCGCTTCGCGTTGTCGGCCGTCATCGCGCCGCCCGACGAACGCATCACGAGGAAGCGGCCCTGAAATCCCGCGGCCGCCAAAGCCTGCTGCAGCTCGTCGACGTAAGCCTCGAAGATCGGCCGGATGTACGCGTCCAGCACGGCCGTCGCGGTGCGTTCGTACTCACGGTACTCGCGGCAGACATCGCTCGCGATCGTCACCGGCAGCGTCGGATGACGCACGCGCAGGATCGCTGCGGCGCGCTGCTCGTGGACGGGGTTGCGATAGGCGTGGAGGAAGCTGATCGCCACCGACGTCGCGCCGGCCTCGACGAGCTCGTCGGCGGCCCTCGCGACGGCCTCTTCGTCGAGTGGCGTCACCTCGTTTCCGTCGGCATCGATCCGTCCGGCGACGCCGCGACGATGACGACGGCGCACGATCGGCGGCGGCCGCCGGAACCGGACGTCGTACATCCGCTCGTGCGGCACGTCGGCGCGGCCGATCTCGAAGAGGTCGCGAAAGCCCGCGTTGCCGATGATGCCGGTCACCGCACCCTTGCGTTCGAGGATCGCGTTCAGGCCGAGCGTCGTGCCATGGACGAAGACGCCCACCTCGTCGAGCGGCACGCCGAGGCGCGTCAGCGCCTCCATCACGCCGTCGGCGGGCCTGGCCGGCGTGGTCGGCGCCTTCGCCAGCAGCACGTCGCCGGTCGTTTCGTCGAAGCGCACGGCGTCGACGAAGGTGCCGCCGATGTCGACCGCGACGCGGTAGCGCGAAGCGTCGATCATCGGAGACGGCGCCCGTCCCGCAGGACCCCAGTCGACAGCACGCTCAAGTCAATAGCGCACTTCGGCTTCGACGCCGAGGATGCGCGGCTCGTTCGCGCTGCGCAGCGACTGGCCGGGCCCGAGCGCGTCGGCGCCGACGGCCGCGGGCGTCCGCTCGTTCGTGATGTTGCGGCCGAACACCGCGACCTGCCAGTGCGTCGGACCGCTGTCCTGACCGTAGGCGATGCGCGCGTTGACGAAGTTCTTCGGTGGCGTGCGGACCTGATTGGCGAGATCCCAGTAGACGTCGCCGCGATGCTGCCAGTCCACACGCGCGACCACCTGTCCAGGGCCGACGGCGTACTGCGTCTCGGCGCCGACGTTGGACGTGAACCCGTAGACCTGCGGCGTGCGGTTGCCGTCGTATGCACCGAAGTTTTCGATCTTCGTCTTGTTGTAGCCGGCGCCCGCGTTCAGCTTCAGCCATGTCGCGAGCAGATACTGCGCTTCCAGTTCGACGCCGTTGACGTTGGTCTGCGGAATGTTGGTGATCGCGCGGTAGATGCCGCTCGACGTCGCCAACGAATAGAAGAACTGCTGGTTCGCGAAGCGCGTATGAAAGATGGCGCCGTTGACGAACAGCCGGTTGTCGAGCCAGCTCGACTTGGTGCCGAACTCGTAGTTCTTCGACGTCTCGTCCTGATACAGGCGGATCGTCAGCGGCGTCGTCGGGTTGAAGCCGCCGGTCCGGAAGCCCTTCGAGTACGTCAGGTACGAGAGGACGTTCGGTGTCCACTTGTACGCGAGCGTCGCCTTCGGCTGCGTCTCGGTGAACGTGTGCGCGTCGGTCACGCCGGCGTTCGGCGAGTCGACCGTTGCCCGCACGCGGTCGTAGCGCAGACCGCCGGTAACGCTGAAGTTGTACGGCAGGTCGTAGGTCGCCTGGCCGAACACCGCGTTGCTGTACTGCATGGTGTCGGTGACGTTGTCGGTGCCGGGTGCGTAGTACACGCTGCCGTCCGGCTGCTGCGCACCGAACTGCGTGACGTCGTTGACCTTGTAGCGCTGGAAATACGCGCCCACGTTCCAGCGCAGCGGACCGACGTCGTTCGACGTCAGCCGGATCTCCTCGCTGAGGCCGACCGTGTTGTTGGTCCACGTCTGACCGAACAGCGGTGCGGGTGAGAAATCGCCGTCCGCGAACAGGAACTGGTTCGCCTTGTTGTACGCAGTGATCGACGTCAGCGTGAACGGTTCGAGCGCGTAATCGACCTTCGCGGAATAGGTCTGCAGCGTGCGCTTGTCCTGCCCGGTGATGTTCGTGCTCGGGTTCTTCGAGAAGTTGTCGAAGTCCTTGTCGCTGACCGCAACGAGCCACAACGCGTTGTTCGTTCCTTCGGTCCCGTTGGCCCGCAGGTCGATCGACAACCGCGGCATCGGCTTGAACAGTGCCTGCGCGTTCCAGGTGTTCTCGTGCGAGGCGTCGACGCGGTTGTTGTTGAAGTCGTTGTGGATCAATCCGCCGAAGTCCGTGTGGTCGAAGCCGATGCGATACCACGCGACGCCCTGCGACAGCGGGCCACTGATCGACCCGAGGTAGTCGCGGCCGTCGCCCTGCGTGAACTCGGTCCGCGCGCGTACCTGGAACTGGTCGGTCGGTGCCTGCGTGACGATGTTGATCGCGCCGGCGATCGCGCCAGCGCCATACAGCGTGCCCTGGGGGCCCCGCAGGAACTCGATCTGCTGCACGTCGACGAAGTTCTGCTTGAGAAATTCCTGACCCGGCTGCGGCACGCCGTCGACGACGATCGCGAACGGCGACTGACCGCCCTGCACCGTCGTGAAGCCGCGGAACGACACGGTCTGGATACCCGGTCGCAACTGATCGATGATGACCAGATTGGGCGTCAGGGCCGCGGCGTCCTGAATGTTCTTGATGCCGGCCCGTTCGATGTCGCGCTCGTTGATGACCGTCGTCGCGGTCGGCACGTCCTGCGCGCGCTCGACTCGCTTCTGTCCGGTGATCGTCACCGCGTCCAGCGTTGTCGCGTCGTCGCGGTTCACCTGCGACGGCGTCGTGCCCGCCTCGATCGCCTGCGCGCGGGCCGACGTGAATGCCGTACTGCCGGCGGCGCCGATCGCCGACGCCAGGACAGCGACGCGGATCGACCCGCCGACTCGTTTGTGCGGCGATGGCGAACTGATGTTCATGGCGCTCCCGAACGATGGCTGACGCTGGACGAGCACATCGTCGCTGCACGCCGTCGCCTCGATCAATGACGCCCGCCGCGATTTTGTTTGCGCAACGCGCAACATCGACTCGCATGCGGCGGCGACGACGTTGCAGAGCGCGCAACGTGATTGTCGTCGCGGGTCAATCGAAACGCGGTACAACGTGCACGACACCGTCCGGAGGCACGCCATCGCGATGAACCGCCTGTCCGCCACGCTCGCGCGCGTCGTCGAGAAGAGCCCGATGAAGCCGGTCGGTGACGACGAGCTGCGCGGCTGGTTCTTCCTCGCCACCGTCAAGATCGGCGTGATGATCTGCGTACCGCTGTTCGCGCTCGGCGGCGAACTCGGGACGCACATGCGGCTGGTCGACCTCGTGCCGTCGGTCTTGGTCGGCGCGCTCGCGACCACCGTGCTCGCGATCTGCACGGGGCTGATCGGCATGCGGGCGCGCGTTCCGACGGCGATGCTGGTCCGCCACACGTTCGGAACGGCTGGCGCGAAGGTCGTCGCGGCCATCCTGATCGTCACGTTGTTCGGATGGTTCGGCGTGCAGACCGAGGTCGTCGTCAACAGCATCGAGGCGCTGCTCGATGCGCGCTTCGGTTTCACCGTCAACCGCCTCCTGCTGACGATCGCTTGCGGCGCGCTGATCAGCAGCACGGCGATCATCGGCGTGCGGGCGCTCGGCAAGGTGTCCTATGTCGCGGTCCCGTTGCTGCTCGCGGTCATCGCCGTACCGACCTGGATCGCGCTGCACACGCACGAATGGACGTCGCTCGCCGAGCTCCCGGCGGCGTCCGTTGCGTACACGTTCGGCGAGGTGGTGTCGATCATCGTCGGCGGACACATCGTCGCGATCGCGATCACGCCCGACATCACGCGCTTCATGCGCAGTGGTCGCGACACGATCGTCGGCGTCGTGGTCGGCTACGGCATCGCGCTGCCGATCCTGCTGTCGCTGGCCGCGCTGCTGGCGCTCATCTATCGCAACGGCGACCTCGTTGCGATCATGATCCTGACCGGCGTCGGCGGCCCCGCCATCGTGGTGCTGCTCCTGTCGACGTGGACCGCGAACGACAAGAACCTCTACGAGACGTCGCTCGCGCTGTCGTCGCTCGCGCCGGGCGTCGCACGCTGGAAGCTGACGGTCGTCGCCGCCGTTGCGGGGACCGCGCTCGCTGCTGCCGGCATCTTCGGACACTTCATCGCGTTCCTCGTGTTCATGGGCATCACGATCGGTCCCGCCGCGGGCGTCTACCTGATGGACTTCGTGCTGCATCCGTCGCGGTACCACGGCGTCGATGCGCCGGCGTGGCGAAGCCTGCCGTTCGCAGCGTGGCTGATCGGCCTCGCCGGCGGGATCGCGACGCTGCCGCGTCCGTCCGGCGGCTTCGGCCTGTTCACGCTCACGTCCGCGCCGACGATCGACGCGCTGCTGGCGGGCGCGGTCGCGCACGTCGTGCTGCAGCGCTTCGCCGGCGCGCCGTCCCGGGTCGCGCGCGTCGACGCGACGCGCTGATCCGCGTGGCGGTGTCGGCCGACTCCGCGATCGGCCACTTCAGCCGAGCGCGAACGCCTCGTGCACCGCGCTCTGGTAGCTGCCGCCGTTCAGCGGTCCGCCGCCGGCGACATGGATCGCATCGCCGGCCACCGCGGCGCCCATCCCGTGGCGCGGCGTCGGCATCGGTTCGTATTGCAGCCATGCGTCGGTCGCCGGGTCGTAGCCCTCGAGCTGGCCGAACACGCGGTTCGTGCCTTCGCCGCCCATCACGAAGATGCGATCGCGATAGAGGACGCTGCCGTGACCCGAACGCGGCGTCGGCATCGGCCGCCGCTGCTCCCAGCGGTCGGTCGCGTCGTCGTAGACGTGATGCAGGTCGGAGTTCGTATTGAACGCGTCGACGCGGCCGCCGATCACGTGGAGCCGGTCGCCGACCGCGACGATGCCGAGATGGTCCCGTCCGGTCGGTAGCGGCGCCCGCGTCGTCCAGCGATCCGCGTCCGCGTCATACACCAGATGTCGGTCGATCGATTTCTTCGTCTCGTTGGTGTCGCCGATCGCGCCGCCGACCGCATGCAGGCGGCCGTCGAAGGCCGCGCAGCCGATCGCACCGCTCGCCCCGCTTCCGTCGACTCCGGGCAGGCGTGCGATCTCGCGCCAGCGATCGCTCGCGATGTCGTAGACGAAGCACTGGTCGTGCGGTCGGCGGTTCTGCTCGATGAAGCCGCCGACGGCGTACAGCCGCTCGCCGACGAACGCGACCCCGACGTGGTTCGCGCCGCGCGGCAAGGCTGCCGCGCTGGTCCATTCGCGCGTTCGCACATCGTAGACTTGGTGATATGCGCGGTCGACGCGCTGCTCGGCATAGCCGCCGACGATATGGATCCGGTCGGCGTATGCAGCGGCCCACGCCATCTCGCTGCGCGGCAGCGGCAGCGGCGTCAGGCTTTCCCAGCGGCCGCGGTCGGGCGCCTGCGGCGCCGGGCTGTCGAAGCGATCCTGCGACGCCGCGAGCGGCGGGGCACCGACGCGACCCGCGTGGTCGAGTCGTTCGTACAGGTCGCCATGGTCGTGCTGCGCAAGCAACGACAGCGGACAGGCGGTCGCGCCGAGCGCCGCGATGAACATTCGTCTGTGCATCGTGATTCCTTTCGCCTCGCGCGGTCTTCGCTCAGGCGCCGACCCCGCGCACGAGCGCGTCTTTGCCTGCCGATCCGCGCGTTCGGTTCATCGACAATGCGGTCGAGGCCGATATCGCGCGGTGCGGGGTCGGGCTCACGCTATGCGCCGGTCGAATACATCCAGCGAAGGAGTCAGTCATGGGCCGCATCCTCAAGTCCGCGTTCGTCGCGGTGGCAGTCGGATTCATCACCGGACAGATCATCCTCATGCGCTCGCAGCGACGCTGACGCGACGCCCGGCCCTTAGCGGGTCGCGCCTTCCGGCATGACGACCACCGGCTGCGCGATCGCGGCGCGCAGGTCGAGCGCCGCGCTGTCCGCATCGGCGCGCAACGCGTACGGGCCGATCCGCACGCGGAACAGGCCGTTCGCGTCCGACACGTGGATCTTCGACGCGATCGCGGGATCGATCTCGCGCGTCACGTGCGCGGCGAAGCTGTCGGCACCGGCCCGCACACGGAACGCGCCGAGCTGCAGGTAGTAGCCGGCGCCGGTCGCGACTTCAGGCAGCCGGGCCGGCGGCTGCGGATCCGGAATGAGATCCGACGGAATGCCGCGGGCGGCATAGCTCGCCGGTAGCGGAGACCGATCGGCGTTCGCCGCGATATTCGGCGTGCCGGCCACGAAGGCGGTCGACGACATCGGTGCCGACGGTGCGGCCGTCGTGCTCGCCGTCTGCGACGAACCGGGCGAGCTCGTCGTCGCGCGGGTCGATGCGATGCCGGCCGACCCCGGGGCCGTGCCCACGGAGGTCGATCCGGAACTCGGCATCGCCTCGGCCGGCGTCGCGGAGAGAGACGCGATCGCGACCGTCGTCGATCCGACGGTCGGCGCGACCGCCGGCGCCGTGGCGAGCAGCGGTGCGGTGCGCGGTCCGCCGCCCGCGACCGACGCGAGGTAGACGCTGTTCGTCGTGATCGGGATACGGCCCGCCGCGATGTCGGCCGGCGACAGCAGCTCGACCTCGATCAGTCCGCTGCCCGACGACAGGTAGCCGACCTTCAGCGCGGCCGCGTACGACAGATCCATGATGCGGTTGTGCAGGAACGGCCCGCGATCGTTGACGCGGACGATCACCGACTTGCCGTTCTGCACGTTCGTGACCAGCGCGTAGCACGGGATCGGCAACGTCGGATGAGCGGCCGTCATCGCGTACATGTCGTAGATCTCGCCCGACGACGTGCGCTGGCCGTGGAACTTGCGGCCGTACCAGGATCCGACGCCGCGCTGCTTGTACGGCGCGCCCGACAGGTCCGGCACGTAGTCGACGCCGAACACGTTGTACGGCCGGTTCGCGCCGCTCGCGTACTTCTCGATGCGCGGCACCGCGTCGGGCAGCAGGTCGAGGTTCGGCGGCGGGTTGTCGCCGGGTCCGTCGTCGAGGTAGTAGCCCCCGCCCTTCTTCGGCGGGAGCGACGCGACGGCCGGGGTCGACGGGGTGGTCGTTCGCGCCGCGGGTTCGGTGACCGCGCGCTTGCCGGGCGTCGTCGAGCAGGCGGACAGCGCGATCGCGACCGCGATCGATGCGGGCCGGCCGAGCCGCCGGATCACGTCGACGGTCCCCTCGTCGGCAGCGGCATCGGGGCCGCATCGAAGATCTCGATCGTCGGCGGGTCGAGCGCGAGCGCCGCGAGCCGCTTGCCGAACGCGCGCGACGCCGGCACGCCGAAGTGCGCCGACAACGCATCCATGTCCGACCAGCGCTCGACGAAGACGAGACGCGTCGCATCGTCGTCGTCGCGATGGACCGCGTGCGCGACGCAGCCCGGCTCGGCACGCGAGCGGACGACGTGCGCGCGGCTGAGCGCGAACGCCTCGTCGAAGCCGTCGGGGCGCAGACGCACGCTGCCGAGCACGAGGATCATCGTCGAACGGACCGCGCCGTCATGTCTGCACGATCTTCTGATGGCGCTGCACGCTCATCAGGATGCCGGCGCAGATCCCGAGCGTCGCGAGCGCGGTGCCGCCGTAGCTCATGAAGGGCAACGGCACGCCGACCACCGGCAGGATGCCGGACACCATCCCCATGTTGACGAACGCGTACGTGAAGAACATCAGCGTGATCGACCCGGCCAGCAGCCGCGAGAAGTACGACGGCGCGTTGGCCGCGATGATGAGGCCGCGGAAGATCAGCGCGCAATAGAGCAGCAGCAACAGCACCACGCCGACGAAGCCGAACTCCTCCGCATAGACCGCGAGGATGAAGTCGGTCGTGCGCTCCGGGATGAAGTCGAGGTGCGTCTGCGTGCCCTGCATGTAGCCCTTGCCGGTGACGCCGCCGGAGCCGACCGCGATCGCGGACTGGATCGTGTGGAAGCCGCGGCCGAGCGGGTCGGTCGTCGGGTCGAGCAGCGTGCAGATGCGCTGCTTCTGGTAGTCGTGCATGCCGGGCCAGGCGACCTCCGGCTGGCAGATGCGATCGCCGACGAAGATCAGCGTCGTCGCGCGCGATCACGGCCGCGACCAGCACCGGCACGATCAGCTTCCACGACAGTCCGGCGAAGTACAGGACGTAGGCGCCCGCCGCGAGCACCAGCAGCGCGGTGCCGAGGTCGGGCTGCTTCGCGATCAGTCCGACCGGGATGATCAGCATCAGCGCCGGCCGCGATGAAGTGCACCAGCGGATCGCCGTCTCGTACTTGTGGAAGTACCACGCGAGCATCAACGGCACGCCGATCTTCAGCAGCTCCGAGGGCTGGACCTGCGCCGGGCCGACCGTCAGCCAGCGGCGCGCGCCGTTCTTGACGGTGCCGGCGACGAAGACCGCGACGAGCAGCAGCACGCCGACGGTGTAGATCGGAATCGCGAATCGCATCAGCTGCTGCGGCGACAGGTTCGCGACCAGCCACATCGCGACGAAGGCCGCGATCCAGTTGCGGACCTGGCCGTCGAAGCGGCCCGGGAAGTCGTAGCCGGCGCTGTACAACGTGACGAGCGAGAACACCGCGAGGCCGACGAGGATCGCGAGCAGGATCGGATCGAACACGAGCACGTACGGCTTCGCGCGGCGCCACGCGCGCACGAACGGCGCGTCGGGACGGATCGCGGCCGCGGTGGTCGCCATCACTCGTCCTCGTCGGACGGCGCGGGCTCGTCGGGCACCGGCTTCTTCGGGTCGTCCGGCAGCTTGCCGAGGATGTAGTAGTCGAGCGCGCGACGGGCGATCGGCGCCGCCGCCTGCGCGCCGAAGCCGCCGTTCTCGACCAGCACCGCGAGCGCGATCTTCGGATGATCGAGCCGGCGCGAACGCGATGAACCATGCGTGGTCCTTGAGGCGCTCGGCGACGTGCGAGTCCTTGTATTTCTCGTTCTGCTTGACCTGGAACAGCTGCGCGGTCCCGGTCTTGCCGCCGGACACGTATCCGGCGCCGCGGAACGGGATGGCTCCGGTGCCGCTGATGTTGACGCCGACCATCGCGTTCTTGATGAAGTCGATGTTCTTCTGCTGCAGCTTGATGCGGAAGCTCTCGTTCGGCACGGTCAGCGTTCGCTGGCCGGTGCGCGAGTTCTCGATCTCCTTGACGAGGTGGGGCTTCATCACGACGCCGTCGTTCGCGAGCGTCGCGACCGCGTGCGCGAGCTGCAGCGGCGTGTACGCGTTGTAGCCCTGGCCGATGCCGATCGAGATCGTGTCGCCGGGGAACCAGCGCTTCATCTCGGGCTTCTTGAACGCGTTGCGCTTCCACTCGGTCGACGGCAACACGCCGCGGTGCTCGCCGTCGAGGTCGATGCCGGTGATCTGGCCGAAGCCGAACGGCTTCAGGAAGTTCGCGATCATGTCGATCGGCATGTCGGCCGCGAGCATGTAGTAGTAGGTATCGCACGACGCGACGATCGACTTGTACATGTCGACGGTGCCGTGCCCGCCCTCCTTGTCGTCCCGGAAGCGGTGGTTGCCGTAGTTGAAGTAGCCGGGGTCGAAGATCGTCTGCGTCGTCGTGCGCTTGCCGTTCTCGAGCGCGGCCAGCGCGAGGTACGGCTTGAACGTCGAACCGGGCGGATACGTCCCGGCGAGCGGCCGGTTGATCAGCGGCTTGTCGATCGAGTCGGTGAGCGTCTTGTAGTTGTCGGCGTCGATGCCTTCGACGAAGAGGTTCGGGTCGAAGCTCGGGCGCGACACGAACGCGAGGATGTCGCCGGTCGAAGGCTCGATCGCCACGAGCGCGCCGCGGCGGTCGCCGAACGCCTCCTCGACGAGCTGCTGCAGCTTCATGTCGATCGACAGCACGAGGTTGTCGCCCGACAGGGCCGGCGTGCGCGACAGCGTGCGCACCGCCCGGCCCGACGCCGTGACCTCGACCTCTTCGGCGCCGGTCGTCCCGTGCAGCGACTGCTCGTAGTACTTCTCGAGGCCGTCCTTGCCGATGTAGTCGGTACCCTGGTAGTTCGTCAGCAGGTCGACGCCTTCCTGCTCCTCGCGCTCCTCGAGGCGGTCGAGGTCCTTCTCGCTGACGCGGCCGATGTAGCCGATCACGTGCGCGGCCGACTCGCCCATCGGATACTGGCGGAACAGCCGAGCCTGCACCTCGACGCCCGGGAATCGATAACGCTGCGCGACGAAGCGCGCGATCTCCTCGTCGGTCAGCCGCGTGCGGATCGGGATGCCTTCGAACGTCTTCGTCTCTTCGAGCAGCTTCTTGAAGCGGCGACGATCGCGCCCTTCGATCGTCACGACGTCGGCCAACTGGTCGATCGTCTGCTCGAGGTTCGGCACCTTCGACGGCGTGATCTCCAGCGTGTAGGCGGAGTAGTTCTTCGCGAGCACGATGCCGTTGCGATCGGTCACGATGCCGCGGTCCGGCGCGATCGGCACGAGCGCGATGCGGTTCTCGTCGGCGCGGGCGGCGTAGTTGTCGTGCCGCACGATCTGCAGCGTCAGGAAGCGCACGACCAGCAGCGCGAAGCAGACGAGCACGAACAGCATCCCGGCCACGAGTCGCAGGCGGAACAGATACAGCTCGCGTTGGGTGTCCTTGAATTCGGTCACGTCGGGTCCTGCGTCGATCGGCGTTGCATCAGATCGGCCTCGTCTCGTCGCGTTCGAGCGGCCGCCGCTGCGGCGCGAGCAACAGCCAGGTCGCGAGCGGCCACAGCAGCGCGGTCGTCACCGACTCGAGCACGTACGGCCAGCCGGGGAACGACGCGCCGATCACGAGTCGCACCGTGAGCACGACGAGTTGCGCGACCAGGAACAGCGGCAACACCTGCAGCACCTGCAACAGGATCGGAAACGCGACCACGCGCCGATGCAACATGATCGCGCCGTACGACAGCAGCGTGTACGCGAGCGCGTTCTCGCCGAGCCGCGCGGCCGAATGCACGTCGATCAGGAGGCCCATCGTGAACGCGACGCCGATGCCGACGCGCCGCGGCTGATGGATGTTCCAGAACACCAGCACGAGCGCGACGAAGTCCGGCACGGCGAGCATCCGGCCCCACGGCAGCAGGTCGAGGATGAACGCGACCAGCAGCGATGCCGCGATGAACGCCGGATTGACCGGCCGCAGCAGGTACTGCTTGTTCGCGATCCGCGACGGCCCGACCGCGGCCGGCGGCGGCATCGGCACCCGGGTCCTCACGGCATCCTCCCGCGCCGGCCCTTCGTGGGCGGCGGGGCCGGCTCGTCGGCCGGCCGCGGCGTCGGCTTGCCGGTCAGCAGGATCAGCACGTGCCGGTTGCGCTCGGTGCCGCCCATCGGGGCGCAGAGGATCTTCGCGAACTGGTACGCGGCATTGCGTTCGACCGACAGGACCTTCGCGACCGGCAGCCCGTCGGGGAACACGCCGTCGAGGCCCGACGTGACCAGCAGGTCGTCGTGCTTGACGTCGGCGTTCGGCGGCATGAAGCGCAGGTCGATCTGGCCCG
Organism: uncultured beta proteobacterium; assembly: GCA_963795885.1. Lineage (GTDB taxonomy): Bacteria > Pseudomonadota > Gammaproteobacteria > Burkholderiales > Burkholderiaceae_D > CAHJXF01. The sequence goes on from CAWCJI010000006.1 coordinate 177,255, forward strand.
CCGCGCCACCGGCCGCGTTGCCGTACGCGATGCCGCGCACGCCGGTGCGCACGTTCTGCACGGCGATCGCCTGCTCGCGGTCGGTGAGCAGCGTGATCTCGGACGACATCGGGAAGACGCGCGTGATCTGGCCGACGACGCCGGACTCGTCGATCACCGGCTGGCCGCGCTCGACGCCGTCCTCGATGCCGCGGTCGACGATGACCTTGCGCGAGAACGGGTCGCGCGCGTCGTACAGCATCTCGGCCGCGACCGACTTCGCGCGAAGACCTTCGCGCAGGCCGGCGAGCTTGCGCAGGTGCTCGTTCTCGGCCTCGAGGCTCGCGGCGCGCAACGCGGTCTGCGCGAGGTCGTTCTTCTCGCGCGCGAGCCGCGCGTTCTCGGCCTCGACGCGATCGAGCGCCTGGAAGTAGCCGAACAGGTTGGCGGCCCACTGCGTCGGCGCGAGCGACGCACGCGCTGCACCGGATAGAGCGCGGTGCCGAGGCCGAGGCGGACGTAGCGCAGCACCTCGAAGCGCGTGTCGGCGACCAGCAGCGTCAGCGCGAGGACCGCGAAGAAGAACAGCCGCGCGAACGCGGACGGGCCCTGCTTGAAGAGCGGTGGCGCGACCTGATCCATCTCAGGTCCGCAGTACGGGCGGCGCGTGCTAGTGTTGCAATGCGGACGGCATACGAAAGTCGGCGCGCCGCGGCCGTCTATTCGTTGGTGAAGATGCTTCCGAGCTTGTCCATCCGTTCGAGCGCCATCCCGCAGCCGCGCACGACGCAGGTCAGCGGGTCTTCGGCGACGACGACCGGCAGGCCGGTCTCTTCCATCAGCAGTCGGTCGAGGTCGCGCAGCAGCGCGCCGCCGCCGGTCAGCATCATGCCCTTGTCGGCGATGTCGGCGCCGAGCTCCGGCGGCGTCTGCTCGAGCGCGCTCTTGACGGCCGACACGATGTTGTTGATCGGGTCGGTCAGCGCCTCGAGGATCTCGTTGGACGAGATCGTGAACGAGCGCGGCACGCCTTCGGACAGGTTGCGGCCCTTGACCTCCATCTCCTTGACTTCGGAGCCGGGGAACGCGCAGCCGATCGACTTCTTGATCGCCTCGGCGGTCTGCTCGCCGATCAACATGCCGTAGTTGCGGCGGATGTAGTTGATGATGGCCTCGTCGAACTTGTCGCCGCCGACCCGCACGCTGCCCTTGTAGACCATGCCGCCGAGCGAGATGACGCCGACCTCGGTCGTGCCGCCGCCGATGTCGACGACCATCGAGCCCGTCGCCTCCGACACCGGCAGGCCGGCGCCGATCGCGGCGGCCATCGGCTCCTCGATCAGGTAGACGTTGCTCGCGCCGGCGCCGAGCGCCGCATCGCGGATCGCGCGCTTCTCGACCTGCGTCGAGCCGCACGGCACGCAGATGATGATCCGCGGGCTCGGGCTGAACAGCCGCGACTCGTGGACCATCTTGATGAACTGCTTGATCATCTGCTCGGTCACGACGAAGTCGGCGATGACGCCGTCCTTCATCGGGCGGATCGCCTCGATGTTGCCCGGCACCTTGCCGAGCATCGCCTTGGCTTCCTTGCCGACGGCCTGGATGGCCTTCTTGCCGTTCGGTCCGCCTTCCTGGCGGATCGCGACGACCGACGGCTCGTCGAGCACGATGCCCTTGCCGCGGACGTAGATCAGGGTGTTGGCCGTGCCGAGGTCGATCGCGAGATCGGTCGACAGGTAGCTGCGAAGAAATCCGAACATGCGTGCTGTCCTGCTGAAGTCTGCTGAAGGGTGCCGAAGCCGCGGCGGGCCGGTTGCGAATCGTACGATTCGGCAGCCCGTGCGCTCGCGGGGCGGGAATGCTCCGGACGGATCCGAGGCGCCGATGCCCGGGCGCGAGGTCGGTCCCCGTCGGCGCCGCTCGGCCGCGAGCGGCTCTCTCGAAGAGTTGTTTTTTGCCGGGCGCGCGACTGAAAATGACCTGTCCGCACGCCTCAAGTTGGTCGAGGATCATACCCTATAATCACGGCCTTTCTCGACGCTGGCCGGTCGTTGAAACAATGTCCTCGTGCCGGCGCGAGGCCGGGCTTCTCGCTTGCGAAGGCGTGCCGCGCGTCCTCCGAATCGCGCGTTCGCATGGCCTTCGCGGCCTGCCCTCCATGCGTCGACGCGCGCCTCACCTGTTGTCCGCATGGCCACCTTCACCGACGCCGACGTCACCCGCATCGCCCGTCTCGCCCGCATCGCGCTGACCGAGGCCGAGACGACGGCGACGCGCCGCGCAGCTCGCCGACATCTTCACGCTGATCGAGACGATGCAGGCCGTCGACACGCGCGGCGTCGAGCCGCTGACGACGCCGCTCGCCGCGATCGCGACGGTGGCCCTGCGCTTTCGCGACGACGCCGTGACGGAGGCCGATCGCCGCGCCGACTTCCAGGCGTCGGCGCCGTCGGTCGAGGACGGCCTCTACCTCGTGCCGAAGGTGATCGAATGACGATCGAGCGGCGCACGGTGCGTGCGCTCGGCGACGCGCTGCGCGCGCGCGAGGTCTCCGCCGTCGAGCTGGCGCAGGGCTATCTCGCGCGGATCGACGCGCATCGCGACCTCAACGTCTTCATCGACACCGATCCGGACGTCACGCTCGCGCAGGCCCGGGCCGCCGACGCGCGCCTCGCGGCCGGCGACGCGACACCGCTGACCGGCATCCCGATCGCGCACAAGGACATCTATCGCGACCCGCGACTTCCGCGCGACCGCGGGCTCGCGGATGCTCGAGCACTACCAGAGCCCGTTCGACGCGACCGTCGTCGAGCGGCTCGCGGCCGGAGGCGCGATCACGCTCGGCAAGGCGAACTGCGACGAGTTCGCGATGGGCTCGTCGAACGAGCACTCGTACTTCGGGCCGGTCGCGGAACCCGTGGGATCCGGCGGCGATCCCGGGCGGCACGTCGGGCGGCTCGGCCGCGATCGTCGCCGCACGGCTCGCGCCGGCCGCGACCGGCACCGACACCGGCGGCTCGATCCGCCAGCCAGCCGCGATGTGCGGCGTCACGGGACTCAAGCCGACCTACGGCCGCGTGTCGCGCTGGGGCATGATCGCCTTCGCGTCGAGCCTCGACCAGGGCGGCCCGATCGCGCAGACGGCCGAGGACTGCGCGCTGCTGCTGAACCACATGGCCGGCTTCGACGAACGCGACTCGACGTCGGTCGAGCGCGCGGCCGAGGACTTCACGCGCGACCTGGCGTCGCTGCCGCTCCAGGGCCTGCGGATCGGCCTGCCGCGCGAGTACTTCGGCGGCGGCACGTCGCCGGACGTCGAGGCCGCCGTGCGTGCCGCGCTCGCCGAGTACGAGCGGCTCGGCGCGACGCTCGTCGACGTGTCGCTGCCGCGCACCGAGCTGTCGATCCCCGCGTACTACGTGATCGCGCCGGCCGAGGCGTCGTCGAACCTGTCGCGCTTCGACGGCGTCCGCTACGGCCATCGCGCGGCCGACTACGACGGCCTGGAGTCGATGTATTCGAAGACGCGCGCGGAAGGGTTCGGCTGGGAGGTCAAGCGGCGCATCCTGATCGGCACGTACGTGCTGTCGCACGGTTACTACGACGCGTATTACATGCAGGCGCAGAAGCTGCGACGGCTGATCGCCGACGACTTCAAGCGCGTGTTCGACGGCGCCGACGGGCCCGCATGCGACGTGCTGATGGCGCCGGTCGCGCCGACGGTCGCCTGGGACATCGGCACGAAGTCCGATGACCCGCTCGCCGAATACCTCGCCGACATCTTCACGCTGTCGGTCAGCCTCGCGGGCCTGCCGGGCATGTCGATCCCGTGCGGCTTCGGCGACCGCGGCCGCCCGGTCGGGCTGCAGATCATCGGCAATTACTTCGACGAGGCGCGGATGCTCGCCGTCGCGCATCGTTTCCAGCAGGCGACCGACTGGCATGCGCGCGTGCCGCACGCATTCGCGTGAAGCGATGGACGGCCTCGTCCGGACCGGCCTCGTCGCTCGCGACCGCGACGATGATCGCCGCCTGTGCGTCGCGGCCGACGCCGATCGCGTATCACGCGATCACGATCGACGGGCATTGCGCGCAGCAGCGAGGAGGACGGCTTTCGCGAGGATGCCCGGCTGGTCGTCGACGACAATCGCGTGCAGGCCGTCGACTGGCGACTCTGGGTCGGCCGTCGCGGCTCTGCCGCTTCGCGCTCGACGACTTCCGGCAGACGCGCGAGAAGCCGCAGATCGAACTGGTCGCGAAGGACGGCAGCGGCTGCAGGCTGTTCGTGTGGCAGGAGCCGGGCCGCGTGACGCTCGCGCATGCGGACTGCGAAGCGCGCTGCACGGCCGGCATCTACGACGAGGCGTGGCCGGTGCTGTTCGACCCGTCGTCCGGGCGGTGTGCGGTCGTGCATTGAAGGCATCGCACGCGTGGTCCATCGACGAACAACTGCATTGATCGCAAATCCATGACCTGGGAAATCGTCATCGGCCTCGAGACGCACACGCAGCTCTCGACGGTCTCGAAGATCTTCAGCGGCGCGTCGACCGCGTTCGGCGCCGAGCCGAACGTGCATACGGCGCCGGTCGACCTCGCGCTGCCGGGCACGCTGCCGGTGCTCAATCGCGGCGCCGTCGAACGCGCGATCCGCTTCGGGCTCGCGATCGGCGCGACGATCGCCCCGATGTCCGTCTTCGCGCGGAAGAACTACTTCTATCCCGACCTTCCGAAGGGCTATCAGATCAGCCAGTACGAGTTGCCGGTCGTGGTCGGCGGCTCGCTGTCGTTCGTCGTCGATCAAGGCGGCGACTCGTATGCGAAGACCGTCCACCTGACGCGCGCGCATCTCGAGGAAGACGCGGGCAAGTCGCTGCACGAGGACTTCGTCGGCCTGCACGGCGAGAAGAGCACCGGCATCGACCTGAACCGCGCCGGGACGCCGCTGCTCGAGATCGTCAGCGAGCCCGAGATGCGTTCGTCGGCCGAGGCGGTCGCGTATGCGAAGGCGCTGCATGCGCTGGTCGTGTGGCTCGGCATCTGCGACGGCAACATGCAGGAAGGCTCGTTCCGCTGCGACGCGAACGTGTCGGTGCGGCCGGTCGGGCAGGCGGCGTTCGGCACGCGCTGCGAGATCAAGAACCTCAACTCGTTCCGCTTCATGCAGCAGGCGATCGACTACGAGGCCGCGCGGCAGATCGCGTTGATCGAGGACGGCGGGACCGTGATCCAGCAGACGCGGCTGTTCGACCCGGACCGCGGCGAGACCCGCTCGATGCGCAGCAAGGAAGACGCGCACGACTATCGCTACTTCCCCGACCCCGACCTGCCGCCGCTGATGATCGCGCCCGCGTGGGTCGAGCGCGTCAAGGCGTCGATGCCGGAGTTGCCCGGCGCGATGCGCGAGCGATTGACCGCGGACTACGGCTTGTCGGCCTACGACGCGCAGACGCTGACGGCCTCGAAGGACACGGCGCGCTATTTCGACGCCGTCGTCGAACGGCTCGGCGCGGCGCATGCGAAGCAGGCGGCCAACTGGATCATGGGCGACGTGTCGGCCGCGATCAACGAGCGCGGCGGCGACTGGTCGAGTCCGCCGGTCGATGCCCCGACGCTCGCGACGCTCGTCGCACGCGTCGTCGACGGCCGGATCAACGCGAAGCAGGCGAAGGCGCTGTTCGCCGAACTCGCGGCATCGGGCGGGCCGTCGGCGAACGTCGACGCGCTGATCGCCGAGCGCGGGCTCGCGCAGATCAGCGACAGCGGCGCGCTCGAGGCGGCGATCGACGAGATCCTCGCGAAGAGTCCGTCGCAGTGGGCCGACTATCGCGCCGGCAAGGAGAAGCTGTTCGGCTACTTCGTCGGCCAGGCGATGAAGGCGACCGGCGGCAAGGCCAATCCGCAACAGCTCAACGAGCTGCTGCGTCGCAAGCTGGCCGCCGCAGGATAGACGCGGGCCGCGACGCGACGCGACGATCCGACGATCGATGCGCGTCCGCGACGGCCTATCGCGTGGTGCTCCCCTTGCCGTTCGCCGCGTTCAGCTCGCGGAACCGCCGCTTCTCGTCGTCGTAGCGCGCGTTCACGCGTTCGACGTCGGCCTGGCGTTGCCGCAACGCGGCCTGCTCGTCGTCGATCAGCATCTGGTTGTCGTCGATGCGTCGCTTGAAGAGCGGCGACGGCGCCTTGCCGCGGTGCGTCTCGGCCTCCTGCGCGAGCGCCTTCTTCTCGTTCTGCAGTTCGACGAGCCGATCCTCCGACGAGCGGATGTTGACGCTGACGTCCGCCAGCGCCCGCCGCCGCGCGAGCTCGATCTGGTCCTCGCTCTGGTACGCGGTCAGCAGCGCCGTGTCGCGTCGACGCTGCTCGCGGACGGCCTCGTCGGCGCTCCGACGCGCGCGGTCGTCCGCTTCCTTCTGCCGCTGCTGTTCGGCCGTCATCGGCGGCTGGATCTCGCGGCGGACGACGCCGCTCGGCGTCAGCTCGCGCGTCACGCCGGCGCAGTCGGCCGGCGGATGGTCGGACGTCAGCGTGTGACCGTTCTGGTCCCGACAGGTGTAGAGATAGCCGGCGCCGGCGGCCGGCGACAGCACGGCCAGCGTCGCGACGCCGACGGCAAGGCAATGAACATCGATGCGGACCCTCATGCCGACGCTCTCAAGTCGGCCGGCCGCGACGCGGGCGCTGCGCCGTAGCGCGCGCGATACGCCGCGACCGCCGTCGCATGGACGGCGAGCGGCCCGCGGTCGTCGGCCGCGAGCCAGCGCATCAGGTCGTCGAGGTTCGCGATCGCGTGGACCGGGATCCCGTAGTCGGCCTCGAACGTCTGCACGGCCGATGCGGTCGAGCCGGTGTCGTCCTTGCGCTCCATCCGATCCATCGCGATCAGCACGGCGACCGGCTCCGCGCCCGCCGCCCGGATCAGGTCGACCGACTCGCGCTTCGAGGCGCCGTCGGTCAGCACGTCGTCGACGATGACGACGCGGCCCTCGAGCTTCGCGCCGACGAGCAGGCCGGCATCCCCGTGCGCCTTGGCCTCCTTGCGGTTGTACGCGAAGCCGACGTCGCGACCGCCGTCGGCGGCCGGCAGCGCGGCCAGCGCCATCGCGGTCGCCGCGGCGAGGGTGATCCCCTTGTATGCGGGGCCGAACAACATGTCGAACGCGAGCCCGTGCTCGCGCTCCGCCTGGATCAAGGTCATCGCATAGAATCGGCCGAGCTCGCCGACCGAGGCGCCGCTGTCGAAGCGGCCCGTGTTGAAGAAGTACGGCGAACGTCGTCCCGCCTTCGTGGTGAAGTCGCCGAACGCGAGCGCTTGCTTCGCGAGGGCGAAATCGATGAAGTCCCGTCGGTGATCCCTCAAGTCGATCTCTCGTTCATCGGCGTCTTGCGCATCGACGCGGTTCCTTCCCTGCAGATTGGTTGGCGATCGGGATGATCGCGAAGCCCCGCATTCCCCGCAAGCCGTCGCGGTCCGCGAACGACGTCGGGCAGCATCGGCCGTTCCGCATTATCTCGCTGAACCTGAACGGCATCCGCTCGGCCGCCCGCAAAGGCGCGTTCGAGTGGTTGGCGACGCAACAGGCGGACGTGATCTGCGTACAGGAATTGAAGGCGCTGCAGGCCGACCTCACCGCCGAACTGCTCGCCAATGCTACGCACACCGGCTGGTTCCATTTCGCCGAAAAGAAGGGATATAGCGGCGCTGGTCTCTACGCGCGACGGCCGCCGGCGGCCACCCACATCGGCTTTCGCTCGCAGGAATTCGACGCCGAAGGTCGCTACGTCCGCGCCGACTTCGACCACGACGCGAGCGACGGCATCGGCAAGCTGGCGGTGATCAGCCTCTACGCGCCGTCGGGGTCGAGCTCGCCGGAGCGCCAGCAGGCGAAGTTCCGCTTCCTCGACGAGTTCCTGCCGCACCTCATCGCGCTGAAGCGTGAAAGCGAGACGACCGGCCGCGAATTCGTGATCTGCGGCGACTGGAACATCGCGCACCGCGAGATCGATCTCAAGAACTGGCGAGGCAACCGCAAGAACTCGGGCTTCCTGCCGGAGGAGCGCGCCTGGCTGTCGCGGGTCTTCGACGACCTCGGCTGGGTGGACGTCTACCGTCGGCTGCATCCGGAGGCGACCGGCGACAGCTATACGTGGTGGAGCAACCGGGGCCAGGCGTGGGCGAAGAACGTCGGCTGGCGGATCGACTACCAGATCGCGACGCCGGGCCTGGCCGCGCGCGCCGTCGCGGCTTCGATCTACAAGGAGGCACGCTTCTCCGATCACGCGCCGCTGACGATCGACTACGACTTCAGGCCCTGAGGTCTCGCACCCCGTCTGCACGCCGGACTTCGGCCCGGTGCCCGACGCGATGCCGGCCCTCGGCCCGGTTCCCGATCCGATGCAGGCCTGCCGACGCGAAGGGACGCCATGCGTTCCGAGCGCTCGTCGTGCGCAGGGTGACGGGCCCCGACGGGCAGGCCGTCTGTCGAAAGCAGCAGCGCCGCCGCGCGGGGTCACGCGGAATAGTCGGGCCTCTCGATGTCCCGCACGAGGCCGACCTCCGACGGTTCCCATCCCAGGACCGTTCTGGTCCACTGGCTGGAAGCGGGTCCATGGTTCCGTACCCACATCGCCAGCGGACCGAAGTGAACGGCGGCTTCTTCCGCGTCGATCGACCTGGCGGGCACGTCGAGCTGGCGGCCGATCGCTTCCGCGATCTGCCGGAACGGCACGCCTTCCTCCGCGACCGCGTGGAAGGCCTCGTTGCGACCGCCGCGCTCCAGCGCCAGTCGGTAGACGCGCGCCGCGTCGCGTCGGTGCACGGACGGCCAGAGATTCTGTCCGTCGCCGACATAGGCCGAGACGCCTTTCTCGCGCGCGACGGCGGCGAGCATCGGGACGAACCCGTGACGCTCGCCCGTGCCGTGGACCGAACGCGGGTTGCGCACGACCATCGCGTGAATGCCGCGCTCCGCGAGTGCGAGCGCCGCCTGTTCCGATGCGCGCGGGAACTCGGGGATCACCGGCGGCCGCTCGTGCTCCGTGACCTTCGCTCCGCCGGTCCGGAGGAACCCGCTGGTCACGACCAGGGGTCGCTCGGAACCGGCGAACGCCGCGCCGAACGTCTCGATCGCGGCGCGATCCTGCGCGGCCAACTCGTGGATCTTCGACAGGTCGAGACCGAACGCCGTATGAATGATGCCGTCGACGTCGGCCGCCGCCTGCCGAAGCGCGTCCAGATCCTCGATCGAGCCGATCAGCGGCGTGACGCCGTCGCCGGCGATCGCCTCGGCGTTCTCTTTCGTCCGCACGAGCCCGACGACGGCATGTCCGGCGCCGAGCAGCTCGCGAACGATCATCGAACCAATCCAGCCGTTGGCGCCGGTGAGCAGTACCCGCATGACTTTCCTCCGTTGCAAGCGGCGGAAAGAGACGCTCCGCCGTGTCAGTGACTGACAGGTTATACAATTTGTCAGTCACTGACAAGGGAGGCGTTTCGATGGCGCAGGACGTCGATTCGGTGGGCATCCGACTTCAGCGCGCGGCGTTGGAACTGTTTCGCGAGCGCGGCTACGACCGCACGACGGCTGCCGAGATCGCCGCTCGCGCGGGCGTGACCGAGCGCACCTTCTTCCGCTATTTCCCGGACAAGCGGGAAGTCCTGTTCGACGGCGAGACTGTCTTGCGATCCGCCCTGCTGCGTTCGATCGCCGACGCGCCGGGCGAACTGGGTCCGCTCGAAACGCTCTTCCGGGCGTTTCGATCCGTGTGTCCGCTGCTCGAGAACAATCGGCCGTTCTCGGTGCCACGGCACCGGATCGTCTCGAGCACGCCCGCATTGCAGGAGCGCGAGCACGCGAAGATCGCCGCCCTGGGAGATGCGCTCGCGATCGCGTTGAAGGCGCGAGGCACCAGCGATCTGCAATCCGTTCTCGCCGCGCGGACGGGCATGGGCGCGTTCGCGCTGGCGACGGTCGCGTGGCTCGAGCATCCCGCACCCGGACTGCGCGAGCGTCTCGATCTCGCATTCCAGGCGCTGTCGGCGATGCTGACTTCCGTCCCCGGCTCGAAGGGTTGATCCCTTCGGGCATCGAGGTCCGGCCCGACGCCGACCCCTCGCGTCGACGACAATGGTGGTTTGCAGGTCCGGAGTCCGTCTTGCCCGATTCGTCCGCCGTGCCAACCGCTCCTCTCGCAACCGGTCTCGGCTATCTCGCGTTGATTCCCTTCGCCGTCGGCGCGACCCTCGTCTGGTCCAGCAACCCCGACGTCCACGACCTCGCCGCGCGCGGCCTCGCGGCCTATGCGGCCGTCGTCGTCTCGTTCATCGGCGGGATCCACTGGGGACTCGCGTTCACACGGCCGTCGCCGTCGCCGCGATCGTTCGTCTGGGGCGTGATTCCGGCGCTGATCGCGTGGCCGGCGTTGTTGATGCGACTTCCGATCGGCCTGGCCGTCGTGGCGGTGACGCTGGTCGCCTGCTATCTCGTCGACCGGTGGGCCTATGTCGAGGCCGGCGTGGCCGCGTGGTTGCCGCTGCGGCTGCGACTGACGATCGTCGCGACGATCTGCTGCGTCGTCGGCGCGGTCGGGAGCTGAGCACGATGGCCGAATCGACGCCGACGATCGCTTCCGCGGCCGCCTCGCGCGGCGTGCCGCGACCGCTGCTCGACGGCCGCCCGCTGTGGCGCGCGTTCCTCGTGTTCCTCGGGCCGATGCTGTTCGCGAACATCCTGCAGTCGCTGTCCGGGACGTTCAACAGCGTCTTCGTCGGCCAGATGCTCGGCACGCATGCGCTCGCCGCGATCGCGGCCGTCTTCCCGCTCGTCTTCTTCCTGATCTCGCTCGTGATCGGCGTCGGCGCCGGCGCGTCGGTGCTGATCGGCCAGGCGTGGGGCGCGCGCGAGGTCCACAAGGTCAAGGCGATCGCGGGCACCGCGCTGGCGCTCGGCCTCACGATCGGGCTCGTCGTCGCGATCATCGGCGGCTTCTTCACCGAGCCGCTGCTGAAGCTGTTGCGCACGCCGCCGTCGGTGCTGGCCGAGGCGACCGGCTATGCGCGCGTGATGATGTTCGCGATGCCGGGCCTGCTCGTCTTCCTGCTGTCGACGCAGCTGATGCGCGGCGTCGGCGACACCGTCACGCCGATGTTCGCGCTGGTGATCTCGACCGCCGCGTCGGCGGTCCTGACGCCCGCGTTCATCCGCGGATGGTTCGGCCTCCCGCCGATGGGCGTCACGTCCGCGGCAGCGGCGTCGATCTGCGCATTCGTGATCGCGCTCGGGTTCCTCGCGTGGACGATGCGACGCAAGCATCATCCGCTCGCACCCGATCGCGAGTTGTTCGAGGCGCTGCGGATCGACCCGAAGCTGATGCGGCTGGTCGTGCGGATCGGGCTGCCGACCGGCATGCAGGTGATCGTGATGTCGCTCGCCGAGATCGCGCTGCTCGCGCTCGTCAACGGCTTCGGCGCGGACGCGACGGCGGCGTACGGCGCTGTCAACCAGGTGGTCAATTACGCACAGTTCCCGGCCCTGTCGATCGCGATCACCGCGTCGATCCTCGGCGCGCAGGCGATCGGCGCGGGCCGGGGCGACCGGCTCGGCGCGATCACGAAGACCGGCCTGCTGCTGAGCCTCGTGTTGACCGGCACGCTGGTCGTGGTCGGCTATCTCTGGTCGCGCTATCTGATCGGCATCTTCATCACGAGCCCGCCGGTCGTCGAGCTTGCTCAGACGCTGCTGCACATCATGCTGTGGAGCAGCGTCGTGTACGGCTGCGCCGCCGTGCTGAGCGGCGTGATGCGCGCGTCGGGCGCCGTGCTCGGACCGACCGGCATCTCGATCTTCTGCATCGCCGCGATCGAGGTCCCGTCGGCGTATGCGCTGGCCGGACGCTACGGCATCGAGGGCGTGTGGATGGCGTACCCGATCGCGTTCGTCTCGATGCTGGTGCTGCAGACGGCGTATTACCGGCTCGTGTGGAAGAAGCGGAAGATCGAGCGGCTGGTGTAGCGGCGATCCCCGCTTCGCACGGGCTGACGGCGCCAGACGTCTGGCGCGTGACACCGCCCGAGCTCGATGGCCGACGGCTTCAAGGCCGATCGACGGCGACGGTCGTCCCGCGATCGAAGCCTGCCATCCGCGTCAGATCCAGATCACGACCGATGTACGCGACGTGTCGGTAGTCGCGGATCGACGTCACGCGGTTCGCGTTCCACTCGATCCGCGCGAAGTAGCTCGGCTTCTCGGCGTCGCACGGCCTGAAGAATGCGATGACCTCGTCGTCGTCGATCCATGCCGGTTCGAGCCGCCAGTCGCCGGCCCGCTCGTAGTTCGAGAAGTACTGGCCGACGTCCGCGGCGCCCGCGGCTCGTCGACGCGAGACGAGGTCGAGTCGGACATCGTCGGCCAGCAGGCCGCGGATGCCGTCCCAGTCGTGCGCATTGAACAGCTCGACGTAGCGAAGCAGAGCCGGCGAAGGAGTCGCGGGCGGCTGCTTCGCATCGATAGCGTTCAACCGCTCGCGCAACGCCAGCCGGCCCCGATGCAACGCCGCCTTCGCGGCGGCGACCGTCAGGCCGAGATGGTCCGCAGTCTCGTCGAGCGTGCATTCGAGGACGTCTGCGAGGATGACGCAGGCGCGCTGCGAAGGTCGCAGCTCCAGGAAGACCGACACGGCGGCGCGGACCGCCTGCCCCTGAAGCATCCGTTCTTCCGGATCGGCTTCGAACGCCTCGACCGTCTCGTCCGCTTCGTCGAGCGGTTCCGCGGCCCGATAGGCGGTGCGACGGTGGAAGTCGATCGCGCAGTTGTGCGCGATGCGAAAGAGCCAGGGACGCAACGGCGGGATCTGCGCGAGCTCGGGCAACTGATAGTACGCACGCGCGAGCGTGTCCTGGACCACATCCTCGCCATCGGCCACCGACCCCGTCATCCGCGCGCAGTAGCGATGGAGATCCGGGCGGATGTGGTCGACGAGGTCGAGGAATTCGCGACGCCCGCGGTCGACCGCGACTCGAACCGCGATCGCCCGCGCCGGTGTGTCGTCCGCTTCATTCCCGGTCGAAGAGGTCATAAGCGCCGATCAGGTGGAGGTCGACTCGCCGAGGCGGCTGGCTGCAGCGCTCAGCCAGCGTGGACGAGAACAGTCGGAAAGCCGGGAAGTCGGTCATGCGCGACCCGCGACTCTCATGCGCGACGAGGTGGATGAACGTCGATCCACCCGCCTGACGCAGACAAGCGTAGCGCAGGCCGGGCGGCCTCGAGGCTCGCAACTCGTCGAAGACGGCACGCACGAGACGCTCGTTCTCCTCGACGCGATCCGGCTCGACAGCGTATTGGACTTGATGCACGGGTATCTCCTTCAGTGATGACCCAGGAAGGCGCTCCTGTGCCGGACGACGAAGTCGCTGAACGGGGTCGGCACGATCCCGCACATCTCGTGAGCTTCGACGCGCACGTGCGACGTCGGATGCCTGAGACGTTCGACGGTCTGCTCGTGCAGGGCGTCGGCGAAGCTCGCGGGAGCTCCGTTCGCAAGCAGCGCGGCGCGGCGCTCCTCCGGCGTGACGGCGACGTAGCGGACCGGGCGACCGGTCGCATCTGTGATCTTGCGTGCGATCGCGGTCATCGTCAGCGCCTCCGGTCCGGTGATGTCGTAGCGTTTACCGTCGTGTCCTTCGTTCAGCAGCAGCGCATGCGCGACACCGGCGACGTCGCACACGTCGATCGGCGACAGCTCGATGTCGCCGAGCGGCAGTCGCAGCAGACCGGTCGACGCGACGCTCGGCGCTTCGCGCAGATAGACCTGCATGAACTGCGACGGCCGCAGGTGCGTCCATCGCAGGCCCGAGCTTTCGAGATAGCGCTCGACGTCCTCGTGCATTCGCGTGAACCGGAATTTCGCCGCATCGAAGCCGACGCCCGACTCGGCACCCGACAGCTTGACGATCCGCCCGACGCCGTGAGCCTTGGCCGCGTCGATGAAGCGGCACTGCGTCTCGGCCATCCGTTCGTCGGCCGTCGAGATCAGGAGCGCGGTCGTCACGCCGTCGAGAGCCGGACCGAGCGTTTCCGGACGGCTCATGTCGCCGACGACGACCGAGGCCGTCGGTCCGTTCGCGCGAGCACCGTCTCGTCGGACGAGCGCGCGCACTGGCTGCTCGCGCCGACTGAATTGTTCGAGCGTGGCCCATCCGCACACGCCTGCCGCACCGGTCACTAGGATCATCGCGCCCCCACGTCGTCGACTCCGCGGTCCGGGAGTCTCATCGACAAGACGTTTGAAGCATTGAAAACGATGCGCGCGCCGGCTCCCGATCGATCGATGCGGCCCGTCACCGAACAGCGGCGTTACGGGCAGCTCACAGGAACCCGATCGACAGCCACGGCACCAGGGCCACCGCGACGAGCCCGATCAGCAGCGCGACCAGGTAGCCGACGATCGGCTTCATGCCGGCGGCCGGATCGACGCGGCCGATCGCGCACGCCGCGTAGTAGCCGACGCCGAACGGCGGCGCGAACAGGCCGATGCCCATCGCGAGCACGACGACCATCGCGTAGTGGACCTCGTGGACGCCGACCAGCCGTGCGATCGGGAACAGCAGCGGGCCGAACAGCACGATCGCCGGAATTCCTTCGAGCACGCTGCCGAGCACGACGAACGCGACGATCGAGATCGCGACGAAGCTCGCCTTGCCGCCCGGAACCGAACCCATCGCCTGCGCGAGCGCGCTCGAGAAACCCGACTGCGTCAACGCCCACGCCATCGCGGTCGCGGTGCCGATGATCAGGAGGATCGCGCCCGACAGGCTCGCCGTGTCGACGAGCAGCTTCGCGAGCGCGCGCGGCGGGCAGCGCCGTACCAGCAGGCCGACGATCAGCGCATAGACGACACCGATCGTCGACACCTCGGTGGCCGTCGCGACGCCCTCGATCACCGCAGTGCGGATGATGAACGGGAGCGCGAGTCCGGGCAGCGCGATCAGGAACGTCTTCGCGACCGTCGACCACGATGCGCGCGTCGACGTGACGACCTCCGCCTTCGAGCGCCAGCGCGCGACCGCGGCGAGCGCGATTGCGAGGACGAGCGCCGGCAGCAGACCCCCGGTGAACAGCGCGGCGATCGACACGCCGGTCACCGAGCCGATCGTGATCAGCACGAGGCTCGGCGGGATCGTCTCCGACATCGCGCCCGACGCCGACAACAGCGCGACGAGCTCGCCGGGCGCGGCGCCGCGGCGCTTCATCTCCGGGAACAGCACCGGCGCGACCGCGGCCATGTCGGCGGCCTTCGCGCCGGAGATCCCCGACACGAGCACCATCGCGCCGAGCAGCACGTACGAGAGGCCGCCCTTGACGTGGCCGAGCAGCGCGGCGAGGAAGTCGACCATCGTCCGCGCCATGCCGGTGACCTCGATCAGGCCGCCGAGGAAGATGAACAACGGCACGGCGAGCAGGATCAGGTGCGACATGCCCTCGTCCATGCGACCGACGACGACGGACGCCGGCGCGCCGGTCGTCAGCACGATGAAGCCGAACGCCGCGAGGCCGAACGCGAACGCGATCGGGATGCCCGACAACACCATCGCGCCGACGCCGACGACGAAGAACAGCACGAGGTTCCAGCGGCCGAGCGACGCGAGCGCGCCGGGCGCCTGCGTCGCGAGCATCACGAGCGCCGCGACGATCGCGACGGCCACGACCGCGACGGCCGCCGTCCGCTTCCACGACGCGCGCTGCGCGAGCTGAAGCAGCGCGAAGACGATCATCAACGCGAGGCCGACCGGCAACGCCGCCGCGCGCCATGCGTTCGCGATCTCGAGCGCAGGCGTCGTGATGTCGAGCTCGCCGCGCGCGTAGTCGAACGCGGGCGGGCACACGAGCACGAGGAACACGATCGGCACGATCAGCGCCGCGGTCTCGGCCCACGCCAGCCGCGCGGGCGGAACGCGCGCGACGAGCGCCGTCATCCGCATGTGCGCGCTTCGCTCGAACGCGACGACGGCCCCGAGCATCGCGAGCCAAAGGAACAGGATCGACGCGAGTTCGTCGGACCAGACCAGCGGCCGGTGAAAGCCGTAGCGCGACACGACGCCGGCGAACAGCACGACGATCTCGACGGCGACGAGGATCGCGGCGGGGACTTCGACGAGGGTCGCCAGCCATGCATGTGCGGCCGTCGCCATTGAAGCGGCCCGACCGGCCGCGGCGGCTCGACCGCTCACAGCGAGAGTCATGCGATCTTCATGGGGCAGCGACTGGCGCCGCTATCCCGGTCGACTCTCGTTACGACGGCGCAACTGTCTCGCCCGACGGTCTGCCGGCCAGCAGACCGGCGACGGAAATATCCTCGTCGATCACGGGCCAATGGATTCCTTCGCCTTCGCCGAGCAGCTCATATTGCGACCGCTGCGGCAGATCGGCGCGCGCCAGTCGGGGGAACCAGGCGATCGGGACGGACAGGACCCGGCCGTCCGTGAGCGAGACCACGAGCTCATCGCTCGTGCAGCGGACGGAAGAGGCGCGCGGCGCCGGCTCAATCGCCAAAGAACTCATCCCACGCCCTTACGAAGACCGCTTCATGCTCGTCGACCAGACGCAGCAACCGGTTGAGCTCCTGCGCGTTGAAGCCGACGTTAGCCGCAACGGCGACCGGTCGCAACCAGAATTTCGCCTGGCTCCGCTCGCGCTGCACATGGACGTGTCGCGGCTCCTGATTCTCGTTGGAGTAGAAGAAGAAGCGGAACGGTCCAGAGCGAAGGACGGTAGGCATCGACGGCGACCCGCCCCGTCCTAAGCCAGCGTCCCCGACACCTTCTCCAGCAACGCCCAGGCCTCCGGGCCGTACTTCGCCTTCCACTCGCCGTAGAACCCCGCACGGCGCAGCGCGTCGCGGAACTCGTCGGGCTTCGGTTGGTTGAACGCGAGACCCTGCTTCGCGAGGTCGGCCTGCAGGTTCGCGTTCAGCTTCGCCGTGTCGGCGCGCTCGGCGATCGCCGCCGCGTTCCAGTTGCGCGCGACGATCGCCTGCAGGTCCGGCGGCAGGCGGTCCCACGCGCGCTTGTTCGCGAGCATCCAGAAGCCGTCCCACATGTGGTTCGTCAGCGAGCAGTACTTCTGCACCTCGTACAGCTTCGCGGTCGAGATCACCGCGAGCGGATTCTCCTGGCCCTCGACGATCTTCGTCTGCAGCGCCGAATAGACCTCCGCGAAGTTGATCGACGCCGGCGACGCGTCGAACGCCTTGAACATCGACGTCCACAGCGGACTCACCGGCACGCGGATCTTGAAGCCCTTCAGGTCCGCCGGCGACGCGATCGGCTTGGAGCTCGACGTGATCTGCCGGAAGCCGTTGTCCCAGATCCTGTCCATCGCGACGAGGCCCGCCTTGCCGATCTCGCCGCGGACGTGCGCGCCGAGGTCGCCGTCCATCGCCTTCCAGACCGAGTCGTAGTCGGGGAATGCGAAGCCGATGCCGTTGATCGACGCGACCGGCACCAGCGTCGACAGGATCAGCCCCGACAACGTGAAGAACTCGATCGCGCCCGAGCGGACCTGCGCTCAGCATGTCGGTGTCGCTGCCGAGCTGGTTCGACGGGAAGATCTGGAACACGACGCGTCCGTTCGACTCGCTCTCGATGCGATCCGCGAACTCCTTCGCCCGCAGGTTCATCGGATGCGTGGCCGGCAGGTTGTTCGCGTACTTGTAGTCGAACTCGGCCGCGCGCGCCGGCGCCGAGAACGGCGCGAAAGCCGTCGCGCCGACGGCGGCACCGAGCTTCAGGACGTCGCGGCGCGTCGCATGGTGGATCATCTTGTTGTTCATCGTCGTCTCCTTGATGGCCGGGCGGACGAGTCTACCGAAGCGGCGTCGATGGAACGAGGGGAAGCCTGCGACGATGCCGATGGAGACGATCTTCGATGACGACGAAGCGCGCATGAAGACCTGCATCGTGACCGGCGGCGCGTCCGGCATCGGCTTCGCGACCGTTCGGGTGCTCGTCGATCAGGGATGGCGCGTCGCCGTGTTCGATCGCGACCCGCAGGCCCTCGCACGATCGGCCACGGCGATCACCGGCGTCGGCTGGCATCGCGTCGACATCACCGACGAGGCCGCGGTCGCGGCGAAGGTCGCCGAGCTCGACGAACTGCATGGCGGCATCGACGGCCTCGTCAATGCCGCAGGCGTCGGCATCGCGAAGCGCTTCGTCGACACGACGCCCGACGACCTGCGGCGAATGCACGAGGTCCACGTCGTCGGCACGTTCGTCGTCGCGAAAGCCGTCGTCGCCGTGATGCGGGCCGCGCGACGCGGCGGCGCGATCGTCCACGTGACGTCGACGGCCGGCCAGCGCGGCAACGTCGAGCGCAGCGCGTACGGTCCGGCGAAGGCCGGCGTGATCGTGCTGACACAGGTGATGGCGCTCGAGCTCGCGGTGGACGGCATCCGGGTCAACGCGGTATCGCCCGGACCCGTCGCGACGCCGCTCGTCGACGCGATGCACACCGAGGCGATGCGCGCCCGCTGGACGGCGCTCGTGCCGCAGCGCCGCTACGCGGAGCCGCGCGAGATCGCGGAAGCGATCGCGTTCCTGCTCGACGATGCGAAGTCGAGCTACGTCACCGGGCACGTCCTCAACGTCGACGGCGGCCTGCTCGCCGCGGGGCTGATGGACTGATCGGGCCGCGGTGCTTGAGGCAAGCCGTCGCCCCGGCGAAGGCCGGGCCCACGTGGTTCCACAGCGCGGCCGGGACACTCGGGTCCCGGCCTTCGCCGGGACATCCGGTTGCCCGTCAGTCGGTCGGCGCGTGGCTGACCGCTTCGATGTTGTGACCGTCGGGGCCGATCACGAACGCCGCGTAGTAGTTGGCGTGGTATTGCGGTCGAAGACCGGGGCCGCCGTTGTCCTGGCCGCCTGCCGCGAGCGCCATGTGATGGAACCGCCGCACCGCCTCGCGCGTCAGCGTCGAGAACGCGAGATGCATCGGCTTCTGCGCTTCGCCGGCGGACAGGAACAGCTCCGGCTTGCCGTCGCGACCGAAGCCGACGAAGTCGTCGCCGTCCATGATCACGACGATGTCGAGCGGTAGCAGCGCCTCCTTGAAGAACGCGCGGCTCTTCGCGAAGTCGCCGACCTGGAAGCTGAGGTGGTCGAGGATCATGTCCGTCCTTTCGTCGTGTTCAATGGGTCGGCGCCGCGATCGAAGCGATCTCGTTCGTTCGATAGGGCGGCAGGTCGGCGACCGGCTTGCCGACCGCCTGCGCATACAGCGGCATGACCGCCGGCAACCGACGCTGGATCTCCGCGACGCGGTTGGCGTCCGCCGGATGGTCCGACAGGAACTGCGGCGGCGCGCCCTTCGACATGTGCTGCATCTTCTGCCACAACGCGACGCCGGCCCGCGGATCGAAGCCGGCCCGCGCCGCGAGCTCGAGCCCGACCGCGTCGGCCTGCGCCTCGTCCGCGCGCGAGAAGCGCAGCTGGAACAGGCTGTTCGCACCGCGCGCGGCGAGGTTCGTCAGGTTCGGATCGATGCCGAGCCACGCCGACAGCAGCGCGCCGCCGGCGCCGGCCGCCACCGCGCCATACAACTGCTTCTTCATCTGCTCGACGCCGTGTTCCTTCAGCGCGTGCGTGATCTCGTGGCCCATCACGATCGCGATCTCGTCGTCGGTCAGCGCGAGCTTCTGGATGATGCCGTTGTAGAACACGATCTTGCCGCCCGGCATGCAGAACGCGTTGATCGTGTCGCTGCGCAGCAGGTTGACTTCCCACTTCCACTGCCGCGCGAGCGGGTTGACCGCGTACGTGTACGGCAGGATGCGCTCCTGGATGCGACGCAGCCGCTGCAGGTCGGCGTTGCGGTCGGTCGCGAGCGCGTTCTTCGCGCGCGCCTGGTCGAGCAGCTGCCGGTATTGCTGCGCCGACTGCTGCTCGAGCTGCGCCTCGAGGTCCTGTGCCGGCGCGGTCGACGGCATCGAGGCCGTCGCGACCGCGAAGGCGATGCCGGCCAGCGCGACGCGTATCCGTCGCAGTCCTCTCATCATCGTGTCCCGTCCGTCGTTCGTCGACCGTCATCCTGCCGCCACGGCGCGACCTTCGGCAATAGCAGCAGGCCCGGCAACCCGAGCGCGCCGCACAGCACGAAGAAATCGAACCAGCCCGCCGCTTCGACCAGGTAGCCGGCGCCCGCGTTCGCGAACGTGCGCGGCACGACCGCGAGGCTCGTGAACAGCGCGAACTGCGTCGCCGTGAAGCGCGGATCGGTCGTGCGCGCGATGTACGCGCTGAACGCGGCCGTGCCGAGCCCGACGCTCGCGAACGCCTCGATGCCGATCGCGCACGCGAGCACGACGCGGTCGGGTCCCACGGCCGCGAGCCACGCGAAGCCGAATACCGCGAGCAGCTGCAGCACGCCGAAGACCCACAGCCCGCGGTTGATGCCGAGCCGCACGAGCCACGCGCCGCCGATCAGGCCACCCGCGACGCTCGCCCACAGGCCGACGTTCTTCGCGATCAGGCCGATCTCGGTCTTCGTGAAGCCGAGGTCGAGATAGAACGCGGTCGACAGCGCGGTCGCCATCGAGTCGCCGAGCTTGTACAGGAAGATGAACGCGAGCACGGTCACGGCCTGCGCCCAGCCGTCGCGCGCGACGAACTCGGCGAACGGCAGCACGACCGCGTCGCGCAGCGTGCGCGGCGGCGCGCCGCGCGTCGGCTCTTCGACGAGGAACACGAGCGCGATGCCGGGCAGCATGAACGCGGCGGTGACCGCGAACACGACATCCCACGGCAGGTGGTCGGCCAGGATCAGCGACAGCGACCCGGGCACGAGACCCGCGAGCTTGTACGCGTTGACGTGGACGGCCGTGCCGAGCGCCAACTCCTCGTCGGGCAGCAGCTCGCGACGGAACGCGTCGATCACGATGTCGAGACTCGCCGAGAAGAACGCGAGCAGTGCGCACAGCACCGCGATCGTCGCGAGGTCGTGCGCGGGGTCGACGGTGCCGAGCGCGACGACGAGGCCGGCCACGACGAGTTGCGTGACGAGCATCCAGCCGCGTCGTCGCCCGAGCCGCGCGAGCCCCGGCATCCGATAGCGATCGACGAGCGGCGCCCACACGAACTTCCACGTGTACGGGAACTGGATCAGCGCGAACAGGCCGATGTCGCGCAGCGAGACCCCGCCGCTCTTCAGCCACGCCTGCAGCAGGTTCAGCAGGATGAACAGCGGCAGGCCCGACGCGAAGCCGAGGAAGACGCAGATCAGCATCCGCCGGTTGAACCACGCGCGCCAGGTCGGCCGCGCGGGCACCGCGTCCGGCGCGTGCGGGTCCGGCTTCAGCCCGCGAGTCCCGCGAGCGCGTTGCCGGTCATCTCGACGATGCGCTCGACGACCGAGCGCTTCCAGAAGTCGGTGTCGACGTAGAACGCGTCGCGGAATCGGCGCTTCAGCGCGCGACCGACCGGCGTATCGAAGTTGACGGCGCCGTGCGCATGCATCCAAGCCTCGGCCCGCAGCACGTCGAGCACGATCTCCTCGGGGACGGTGCCGAACTCGAGCGCGAGCGTCGTGATTTCGGGCTTCGTCTCGTGGTCCTCGAAGAACGACCGGACCGCGTTCAGCAACGGGCCCTGCACGATCACCGAAGACGAGTTGCCGGCGTAGATCGCCGTGACGTCCGGGCCGTACCAGTCGCGCACGCGGCTCGCCTCGTGCTCGTCGTTGCCGGTGTAGATCGGCTCGCCGTAACCGCACGGGCCGAGGCCGGTGTGGATGTCGATCAACGCGAGCCTCTGCTTGCCGCGCCCGTAGCGCGACACGATCTCGCGGAACGTCCGCGTCGACCAGACCGGCGCGGCGCCGCCATAGAACAGGCCGTCCGGATCGGCGTACTGACCGCCGGTGACGACCTCCTGGAATCGTCGGAAGCCGTGCGCGCCGATGTACGTCTTGATCGCGGCCTCGGCCGGCGCGAGATCGGCCCAGTCGCGCGGCACGAGGTGCGGCGCGAGCGACGTGAAGTCCGCCGACGGCGGCGGCACCGTGTCGAAGTCGATCGCGTTGCGGTTCAGGTCGACGTTATCCTCGTTCGCGCGGCGCAGCCAGGCGAAGCCGTACGGATTGAGCGCGTGGATCGCCAGCACCGCGGTCCGGGCGGGCAGCGCGGCGAAGCGCAGGCTCTCGATCATCGACACGATGCCGCCCGATCCCGCAAAGCCCTCGACGCCGTGCGTGCCGGACATCAGCACGAGCAGCTTCGTCGCGTCCGCCGGTCCGAACAGCGCGACGTCGGTGGCGAGCGTCTCGCCGGTCGGGCCGAGGCCGGTCGGATTCTCGAAGCTTTCGAGCGGCGCGTCGGCGCGATCCACCGCCTCGATGAAGCGCGTGCGCGCCTCGGCATAGCTCTCGGAGAAGTGGCGGACGGGCATGAAACGATCCGAAGGGTCGAAGCGCCGTCGACGAGACGCCGCGAACCCGAGTGTAGCGAAGCCACGAACAGCGCATCGCGCTTCGAACCGATCGTTACACGGGACCCCAGGTGCGCAACAGCCGCGGTTGCCCATTGCAGCGGGTCCAGTCGACGGGCGCCGCCAGACGGCGCGACGCGGCGCGCAGCCACGGCCGCTCGACGACACGGTGCCGTGCGATCGCGTCTGATGGACCGCCGGCGACGAGCTCGGACACGGTGCGGGGCAGCGACTCCGGGCTGCGCTTGCGGACCGCGAGGTGCTCGCGGACCGCTTCGTTCTCGAGCGTGCCTTGCGCCTGTCGCAAGCGTCGCTTGACGTACGTGCGCAGGCGCGCGACGCCGAGCGGCGCCACGTCGTTGTCCCAGGTCGCGTCGGCCACGACCGCGATGCGTCGCGGCGTCCATGCCTCCCGCGCGGGATCGGCGCCGAACGCCATCACGGCCCCGATCAGCGAGTCGTTGCGATAGAGGCCGAGCGGCAGGCGGAAGCCTCGCGCGCGCAGCAGCGAGACCGTCGACCCGCGCAACGCGTAGCAGTTGCCGTGCAGGCCGCCGTCGGCGAGCAAGGTTCGGCGCTGCCTCGCGGCCGACGGTCCGACCGTCGGCACCGCCGTCGCCGCCCATGCCCGTCGTGTCGTTCGCGAGCGCCGCGTCCAGCAGATCGAAGCTGTCCGGCGCGGGCCGCACGTAGCCGTCGACGAAGAACGCGGTGTCGGCTTCGGGCGCCAGCTCGTGCAGATAGCGGTTCCACGTGCACGCCTTGTCGCGCCACGACACGAGCCACAGCCGCGTCGTGGTCGTCGCGGTCGACGGTTGCCAGTCCGCGAGCGCCGTCGCGGTCGCGTCGTTGCCGTCGACCAGCACGTCGACCGTCGCGCGATGGGAACCGCACGCGGCGACGACGGCCGCGACCGTCCGCTGCAGCGTCGCCGCGTCTTCCCGCGACGTGAAGATCGCGACCGACCAGGTCGGCCGATCCATCAGCCGTGCCGGCCTGCCAGTCGGAACACCGCCACGCGGCCGAACAGGTTCGGCAGCACGCGCGCGACCTTGCCGCCGCGCAGCGCGAAGCGGTCCTTCAACGCGAAGCCGCTGCGATGCGCGAGATCGCGGAAGTCGGCGAACGTCGAAAAGCGCAGGTTCGGCGTGTCGTACCACTGATAGGGCAGCGCGCGCGTGACCGGCATGCGGCCGAACGCGATCGACACGCGGTTCGACCAGAACGCGAAGTTCGGGAACGTGACGATGCTCTCGCGACCGACGCGGCCGAGCTCGCGCAGCATCGACTCGGTATGCACGACCATCTGCAGCGTCTCGAGCTGCAGCACGGTGTCGAACGACGCGTCGCCGAACAGCGCGAGGCCGTCCTCGAGGTTCTGCTGCACGACGTCGACGCCGTTGCGCGTGCACGCGAGCAGCTTCGCATCGTCGAGCTCGACGCCGACGCAGCGACATCCCTTCTCGCGCTGCAGCCACGCGAGCAGCGAGCCGTCGCCGCAGCCGAGGTCGAGTACCGACGAGCCGGGCGCGATCCAGTCCGCGACGGCCGCGAGGTCGGGCCGCAATGCCGTCGATGCGTCGCTCATGCGGACACCGTCGCCGCGATGCGATCGAAGTACGCAGCGACGAGCCGGTGGTAGCGCGCATCGTCGAGCAGGAACGCGTCGTGGCCGTGCGGCGCGTCGATCTCGGCGTACGTGACCCGATGGCGGTTGTCGAGCAATGCGCGGACGATCTCGCGGCTGCGCTCCGGCGCGAAGCGCCAGTCGGTCGTGAACGAGACGACGAGGAAGCGCGCGGTTGCCGGCTCGAACGCCTTGGCCAGATCGCCCCCACGGGCCGCCGCCGGGTCGAAGTAGTCGAGCGCCTTCGTGATCAGCAGGTACGCGTTCGCGTCGAAGTACTCGGAGAACTTCGCGCCCTGATGCCGCAGGTAGCTCTCGATCTCGAACTCGGCGTCGAAGCCGAACGCGAGGTCGTCGGCCTTCAAGCGCGCGCCCGAATTTCTCGGCCATGTCGTCGTCGGACAGGTAGGTGATGTGGCCGATCATCCGCGCGACGCGCAGCCCGCTTTTCGGCACGACGCCATGCGCGTAGTAGTCGCCGCCGCGATAGTCGGGGTCGGTCAGGATCGCCTGGCGTGCGACGTCGTTGAACGCGATGTTCTGCGCCGACAGCTTCGCGGTCGACGCGATCGCGACGCAGTGCGCGATGCGGGACGGATAACGCGTCGCCCAGGCGAGCGCCTGCATGCCGCCGAGCGAGCCGCCCATCACGGCCGCGAAGCGCTCGATGCCGAGCGCGTCGGCGAGTCGCGCCTGCGCGTCGACCCAGTCCTCGACGGTCACGACCGGGAACGACGCGCCGTACGGCCGACCGGTCGAATGGTCGATCGACGCCGGGCCGGTCGAGCCGAAGCACGAGCCGACGTTGTTGACGCCGACGACGAAGAAGCGATCGGTGTCGACCGGCTTGCCGGGCCCGACCATGTTGTCCCACCAGCCGACGTCGGCCGAGCCGTCGTCGCGCAGGTGGATGCCGGCCACGTGATGCGACGCGTTCAGCGCATGACAGATCAGCACCGCGTTCGACCGCGCCGCGTTTAGCGTGCCGTACGTCTCGTAGGCGAGCTCGTAATTCGACAGCGAGGCGCCGGACGCGAGCGGCAGCGGCGCCCTCGAACGATCGGCGCTGCGGGGTGACGAGTCGGCGGTCCGTGCGCGAGGTGCGCGGCGTCGAATCCAACGGAACGATCCTTCCCGACCGGATGAAGGCATGAAGTCGGGCGGGTCGGGTGGTTCGCTCGCTTTAGCCGGATTTATTCGGGACGGACCTCGGTCCGTCCCAGCGCCCGCAAGCTGAAGCCGTTCCGACCAAAGCGGTCGGCGGGATCAAATCGGCGCTCGATGCAGCGGGCCGACAGTAGCGGATGCGCGAGCCAGCGTCAATTCGCGCCGCCGGCGGCCGACCTCAGCGACCAGACGAATCCGATCGGCGCGCGAGCGGACCCATCGACGGTGACCGACCGGGTCTTCGCGTCGTTCTGGTAGGTCGCGGTCACCGAGTACTTGCCGCTCGGCAGCTTCACCAGCAGGTACGGTCCGGTCGACGGCGCCTCGAACACCGTGTTGCCACGGCCGTCCTTGATCGCGACGGCGACGTTCGCCGCGTAGTCGCCGCCGGTCCGCGAGAACATCAGCGCGAGCGAGTAGTCCTTCATCTGCGACTTGAGATAGTCGACCTCTTCGCTGCCGGCGCCGCCGCTCAGGTACGTGACGTTGCCCTGCGTCTTCGGTTGCGGCATCGGCGCCTGCGCGAAGGCGGACGAGGCCGCCGCGGCGAGCGCCAGCGCGGCGATGCGATGCACGATGGGGTTGTTCATTCGATCTCCTCGAAGCGACGGGCGCCGAGTGTAGACGCCTTCAAATGCATCGCCCGGCCGGAGCCGGGCGATGAACGACAGGACGAACTCCGCTGCGATCAGCCGAGATCGACCGGCACGAAGATGCGGTTGCGACCCCGCTGGACCAGCAGCGCCGCGTTGCCGCCCGACTTCGCGATCAGGCCCTTCAGCTGGTCCGCCGACTGCACCGGCTGGCCGTTGAACGTCAGGATCACGTCGCCCGGCTGGATGCCGGCGTCGGCCGCCGCACCGGTCGCCTGCTCGACGACGACGCCGCTGTTGCTCGCGACGTTGCCGAGTTGCTTCGCCTCGTCGGGACGCAGCGGCCGCACGGCGACGCCGAGCCGGCCGCCTTCGGCGCTGGTGGACGCCTTCGCGACGGTCGTCGCGTCCTTCAGCTCGCCGAGCGAGACCGCGATGTCCTGCGGCTTGCCGCCACGCCACACCTCGACGTGCGCGGTCGCGCCGGGCTTCAGCGCGGCGACGCGCGACGGCAGGTCGGACGACCGGTCGATGTCGCGGCCGTCGAGCTTCGTGATCACGTCGCCTGACTTCAGCCCGGCCTTGGCGGCGGGACCTTCGGAGTCGACGTCGGACACGAGCGCGCCCATCGGACGCGGCAGCTTGAACGAGTTCGCGAGCTGCTGGTTGACGTCCTGGATCGTCACGCCGAGACGCGCGCGCGTCACCTTGCCGTGCGCGATCAGCTGATCCTTGACGTTCAGCGCGATGTCGATCGGGATCGCGAACGAGATGCCCTGGAAGCCGCCGTTCTCGGAGAAGATCTGCGAGTTGATGCCGACGACCTCGCCGTTCAGGTTGAACAGCGGGCCGCCCGAGTTGCCCGGGTTCACCGGCACGTCGGTCTGGATGAACGGCGTGATGGCGTCGGTCGGCAGCGAACGCGCCTTCGCCGACACGATGCCCGCGGTGACGGTGTTCTCGAAGCCGAACGGCGAACCGATCGCGACGACCCACTCGCCGACGTTGAGCTTCTCCGACGAGCCGAACGACACGACCGGCAGGCTCTTCGCATCGATCTTGATGACCGCGATGTCGCTCTTCTTGTCGCTGCCGATCACCTTCGCCTTGTACTCGCGGCGGTCGGTCAGCTTGACGGTCACCTCGGTCGCACCGTCGACGACGTGCGCGTTCGTCAGGATGTAGCCGTCGCCCGACACGATGAAGCCGGAGCCGAGCCCGCGCTGGATGATGCCGTTGCGGGGGATCTGCTGCGGGCCGTTCGGGCCGTTCGGGCCGAACGGCAGGCCGCGGAAGAACTGGCTGAACGGGTCGTTGTCGTCGCTGTCGTCGTCGCCGCCTTGTTGTTGCTGGCGCCGCAGCAGGGCCATCGGCGCGTTGCTCGCGCGTTGCGTGACGGTGATGTTGACGACCGCCGGCCCGTAGCGCTGCACGAGGGCGGTGAAGTTGGGCAGCGCAACCTGCGGCGTCGCGATCTGCGGCGCGGCGGGCGCGGTCGGCACGACCGGCTGCGCGGACGGCTGTTCGACGGCGGCGTTGGCGTGCTCGACGAGCGGCGTCTCGAGGCGTGCGAGCGTGAAGCCCGCGCCGCCGAGAATGCCGGCGAGAACGAGGTTGCGGGTGAGGCGATTGAGTTGCATGACACGCTCCGATGGAAGATCGGAGCGGATCGTAGAGTACGAGTCTTAAGCGAGCCTTAAGCCGTCCGCGCCGCGGACCATTCGACATCTGACCCGCGGCGGACACGTCCTCGTGCAGTCCCGGAATCCCCGTCGGCTCGCGACGGCCGAGGTCGGTCCGGCGGGCGAGCGGGACGGCTTGTCGACGTTCGTCGAGGCGGTGAGTCGTTCCGGCCCGGCGGTCACGATGACGCTGCGCTATGGGATCGCAGCCGGCGTGTGGCGACAGTTCTTCACGGTCGTCGCGCTCGACGACGCGGCGACCGAAGCGTTGCGGACCGGTGCCGGCTTCACGACCTTCGCGTGGTTCGGCGCCGGTCGAGTGGGCCCGCTCGCACGTCGATCACGACGAAGCGGTCGCGTCCGGCAAACGACTGGTCGCGGGCGATCGGCCCGGCGCGCCGAAGATCACGTCGACGCGCAACCCGCCGCTGCCCGGCGGCTCGGCCAGCGCGATGCGCGCGCCATGCCGGTCCGCGATCCGCTTGACGATCGCGAGGCCGAGCCCGCTGCCGCGCGTGTCGCCGGCCGAGCGCGCCGCGTCGCCGCGATGGAAGCGGTCGAAGATGCGGTCGCGTTCGTGAGCCGCGATGCCGGGTCCGTCGTCGGTGACCGACAGCACGGCGCCGCCGTCGTGGCGTTCGGCGCGCACGTCGACGCGTCCGCCGCGCGGCGTGTAGCGCAACGCGTTGTCGATCAGGTTGCCGAGCAGCGTGAACAGCGCGTCGCGATCGCCGTCGACGACTGCCGCCCCATCGCTCGACGCGGGTTCGAGGTCGACGCCGAGGTCGATGCCGCGCTCGTCGGCGAGGCCGGCGTACAGCTTGACGGCGTCGCGCGCGAGCTCGCCGAGGTCGACGCGGCCGGTCGACGACACGACGAGCTCCGGCTCGGCGCGAGCGAGCGCGAGCAGCTGCTCGACGAGCCGCGTGGCGCGGGCGAGGCCGGCGCGCAGCGCATCGATCGCGACCGCGCGCGCCTCGCCCGCGCCTTCGCGGCCTTCGGCGCGCTCGACGATCTGCAGCTGCAGCTGGACCGCGGTCAGCGGCGTGCGCAGCTCGTGCGCGGCGTCGGCGATGAACGCGCGCTGCGCGTCGCGCGCGGCCGCCAGGTCGGCGAGCAGCCGGTTCAGCGCGACGACGAGCGGCGCGACCTCGGCCGGCAGCGCGTCCTCGGACAGTCGCTCGAGCGCTTCGGGCCGCCGTGCGGCGACGTCGTTCGCGACGCGCCGCAGCGGCAGCAGCCCGCGTCCCACGACCCACCACAACACGAAGCCCATCACCGGCAGCAGGATCAGCAGCGGCAGGACGGTCCGCAGCGCGACCTGCGCGGCCAGCCTGCTGCGGACGCTGATCGGCTGCGCGACCTCGAGCACGAGATTGTTGTCGACGACCGACGCGAAGACGCGCCAGCGCCCCTCCGGCGTCGACACCGTCGTCAGTCCGAGCTGCACCGGCTGCGGGAGCACGATCTCCGGATGCGAGCCGTAGACGAGGCCGCCGAAGCGGTTCCAGATACGGACGATCACGTTCTCGCCGGACCCGATCGCATCGAGCGCCTGCGGCGACATCGCGCCGTACAGCCGGACCGGGATCGACTGCGCGATCTGCCGCAGCTGCAGGTCGAACAGGTCGTTCGCCTCGTCCTGCGCCTGTCGATAGACGATGCCGCCGGTGACGGCGATGCCGATCGCGAGCACGGCGATCACCGACAGCAGCAGACGACGCTGGATCGACCCACGGGGTTGCGGCGAGCGCGCGCTCATCGACCCGCGCTCATCGACCGGAAACCGCGTAGCCGACGCCGCGCACGTTGCGGATCAGGTCGGCGCCGAGCTTGCGTCGCAAGCCGTGCACGTAGACCTCGATCGTGTTGCTGCCCGGCTCCTCGTCCCAGCCGTAGACCTTGTCCTCGAGCTGCGCGCGCGACAGCACGGTGCCGGGTCGTTCGAGCAGCGCCTCGAGCACCGCGAATTCGCGCGTCGACAACGTCACCGGCGCGTCGTCGCGCCGCACTTCGCGGCGGGCCGGGTCGAGCGTGACGACGTGCTCGCCGTACGCATGGCGGACGACGGCATCCGCACGTCCGCTGCGGCGGCGGACCAGCGCGCGGACGCGGGCCGCGAGCTCGTCGAGGTCGAACGGCTTGACGAGGTAGTCGTCGGCGCCGGCATCGAGCCCCGCGACGCGATCGGCGACCGCGTCGCGCGCCGTCATGATCAGCACCGGCACGTCGCGACCCTTCGCGCGCAGGCCGCGCAGCACGTCGAGGCCGTCCTTCTCGGGCAGGCCGAGGTCGAGCAGCACGACGTCGTACGGGTCCTGCGCGCGACCGACCACGAGCGCGTTCTCGGCCGCGCGGCCGTCGGTGACCCAGTCGATCGCGAAGCCGTCCTGGCGCAGCCCGCCCGTACCGAGGCGCCGATCATCGCGTCGTCCTCGACGAGCAGCACGCGCATCGTCGTCAGCCCGACCCGTCGTCGCGCCGGTCGCCGCGCGCATGGCGCCACAGCGACTTCGCGGCGACGAGGTCCGCGGCCGTCATCGGCTCGCCGACGAAGAAGCCCTGGATCGCGTCGCAGCGCATCTGGTTCAGCGCCGCGACCTGGTCGATCCGCTCGACGCCGTCGGCCGTCACGGTCTTGCCGAGGTTGTGCGCCATCTCGACGAGGCCGGCGACGATCGTCGCGTCGAACGCGTCGATGGCCGCGCCCGCGATGAAGCTGCGATCGATCTTGATCTCGTCGATCGGCAGCGACTTCAGCGCGACGAAGCCCGCGGTGCCGACGCCGAAGTGGTCGATCGCGAGGCGCACGCCGAGCGCCGACAGCTCGGCCACCGTGTCCGCGACGAGTCGCACGTCGTCGACGAACGCGGTCTCGGCGAGCTCGAGCGTCAGCTCGTCGGGCGCGAAGCCGAAGTCGCCGAGCGCATCGGCCACCGTCTCCACGAAAGCGCGGTCGTGCAGCTGCAGCAGCGAAACGTTGACGGCGACGCCGACCCGCGCCGCGCCTTCGTCGACGAAGCGCGACGCCTCGGCCAGCGCGGTGCGCAGGACCCACTCGCCGAGCGGACGGATCATCCCGGACGTCTCCGCGAGCGGGATGAAGTCGTGCGGCGCGAGCAGCGCGCCCGACGGCGTGCGCCATCGCACGAGCGCCTCGACCGCGATCAACGCGAGCGGCAGCGGCGCGCCGGGACGTCGGGCCGACGCGTCGCCGGACAACAGCTGCGACGACAGCGACGACGCGAGCTCGAACTTCGGCTGGTAGACGACGCTGAACTGTCCGGCCGCGAGCGCCGCGCGCATCGCGACCTCGTCGGCCGGCGGATACGCGGTGCCGCTCGCGCTCGTGTCGCCGTGGCGGCGGAACTGGTTGCGTCCGCCCTGCTTCGCGCGCTTCAACGCGCCTTCGGCCTGCGACAACAGCGTGGCCGGATCGAGCGCGTCGACCGGATACACCGCGACGCCGATGCTGGCCCGCACGAACAGCGTCTGCCCGACGATGCGGGTCGGCGTGCCGAGCGCGCCGATCAGCCGGTTCGCGAGCGCGCTCGCGGCGACGCCCGGGTCGCTCCGGCCGTCGAGACGCCATGCGATCGCGAACTGGTCGCCACCGAGCCGGGCGACGACGAGGCTCGCGATCCGCTCGGCTTCCTCGACGCCGAGCGACGCGATCGGGTCCTCGCGATCGGATGCGCGGCCCTGGATCTCGCCGGCCGCCTCGCGCAGCATCCGTTGCGATGCGAGCTTCAGCAGGCTGTCGCCGATCGATCGGCCGTGCAGGTCGTTGGCCTGCCGGAAGCGATCGAGGTCGACGATCAGCAGCGCGACCGGCGTCGGCGAGGCCGTGACCCCGCCGCGCGTCCACGTGGTCAGCCGTTCGCGCAGCGCGCGGACGTTCGCGAGCCCGGTGACGGCGTCGTGCATCGCGAGCCACTCGACGCGCTCGCGCAACTGCTCGCGTTCGCCGACGTCGCGGATCGCGACGACCGCGAAGCCATCGACCGGCAGCACGCGCGCCTCGAACGGGCGCGGGCCGCTGCCGCGGTCGTGACGGAAAGCCGCGATCTGCGCGCGCTGCGTGTCGAGGCAACGATCGATCGCGGTCTGCCACGCCTGCCGCAACGGCTGCGGCAGTTGCTCGACGTCGGCGATGCGCCGACCGATCAGCGCGGCCTCGTCGACCGGCAGCAGCTCGGGCGGCCCGGCCGTCTCGACGACGCGGCCCGCGTGGTCGCAGCGGACGATCGCCTCGTCGAGCGCGGCGGTGATCCAGCGCGGCACCGGCGACTCGTCTTCGAGCGCCGCTGCATCGAGCCGGGACTCGGGTTGCGTTGAGTCATGCGAACGACGAGACCGGAGGACAGGGCGAAGGTTCTCAGGCGGCGCGCATGCGGTCCACGAGCGCGCGGACGCGATCGGGCTCGCCGGCACCGAGGATCTTCTTCGCGAGCGACTCGCAGGCGACGACGTCGGACCGGAGGATCTCGTACTTGACCGCGAGCAGTTGCGCCGGATGCATCGAGAACTGCCGCAGGCCGAGGCCGAGCAGCAGCCGCGCGAGCATCGGATCGCCGGCCATCTCGCCGCACACCGACACCGGCACGCCGAGCCGGTTCGACGTCGCGATGATCTGGCCGACCATCGCGAGCACGGCCGGATGCAGCGGGTCGTACAGGTGCGCGACCGCGTTGTCGGTCCGGTCGATCGCGAGCATGTACTGGATCAGGTCGTTCGTGCCGATCGAGAAGAAGTCGAGGCGCTTCGCGAACATCGGCAGGCTCAGCGCCGCCGCCGGGATCTCGATCATCCCGCCGATCGGCAGGTCGCGGTCGTACGCGACGCCGCGCGCCTCGAGCTGACCCTTCGCGGCCGCGATCAGCACGAGCGTCGCGTCGACCTCCTGCGGATGCGCGATCATCGGAATCAGCAGCTTGACCGGTCCGAACGCCGAAGCGCGCAGGATCGCGCGCAGCTGCGTGAGGAACATCTGCGGCTCGGCGAGGCAGAAGCGGATCGCGCGCAGGCCGAGCGCGGGGTTGGTCGTGTTGAAGACCGCATCGCCGAACTGCGCAGCGCGCCGCGTACGGCGTCTTGTCGGCGCCGATGTCGAGCGTGCGGATCGTCACCGAGCGACCGGTCATCGCGAGCACGACGCGCCGATAGGCGTCGAACTGTTCCTCCTCGTCGGGCATCGAGTCGCGCGTCATGAACAGGAACTCGGTGCGGAACAGCCCGATGCCGGTCGCGCCGACCTCGTTCGCGAACGCGCAGTCGTCGGG
Source organism: uncultured beta proteobacterium (assembly GCA_963795885.1). Taxonomy (GTDB): domain Bacteria; phylum Pseudomonadota; class Gammaproteobacteria; order Burkholderiales; family Burkholderiaceae_D; genus CAHJXF01. Next base: position 210,062 of record CAWCJI010000006.1, read on the forward strand.
CAACTCGATGTTCGCGTGCAGCTCGATCGGCTGGTCGTCGAGCGTGCGCGTCTGCATCCGCGCGAGGCGCTTCAGCTTCTCGTGCGCGAGCTCGAGGTCGCGCTTGCGCAGCCGGTACTCGTCGAGGACGATCGGACTCGGATCGACGATCAGGATGCCGGTCTCGCCGTCGATGATCACGCACTCGTCCTGCCGCAGCAGCCGCGACGCCTGGCCGAGGCCGACGACGGCCGGGATGTCGAGGCTCTTCGCGAGGATCGCCGTGTGCGCGGTCTGGCTGCCGAGGTCGGTGGCGAAGCCGGCGAAGACCTGCTTCTTGAACTGCAGCATGTCGGCCGGCGCGATGTCGTGCGCGATGACGACCATCGGCTCGAAGTCGTCCTTGCCGCCGTTCTGGCCGTTGTTCTTGCGAGCGGCGTCGGCCTCCGCGGCGATGATCGACAGCGAGTTGGCGCTGCCGGTCAGCACCTTCAGCACGCGTTCGACGACCTGCTCGACGTCCGCGCGGCGCGACGCGATGTACTCGTCGTCCATCTCGCCGAACTGCTCGACGACCGCCTGCAGCTGCGTCGTCAGCGCCCACTCGGCGTTGTAGCGGCGCTCGCGGATCAGCCGGACCGGCTCCTCGGACAGCAGCGGGTCCTGCAGGATCAGCCGATGCAGGTCGACCAGCGCGGCGAACTCGGCCGGCGCGCCCGCCGGCAACTCGGACTGCAGTTGATAGAGCTCGTTGACGACGGTCGCGATCGCCTCGTCGAGCCGCGCGACCTCGCTGTCGATCTCGCGGGCCACGACGAGATAGTGCGGGACCTCGAGGGCCGCCGACGCGAGCAGGTGCACGCGGCCGATGACGATACCGCGCGAGACTGGGATCCCGTGCAGCGTGAACGCCATGTGGGGTCTAGGGCCTGTTCATGGGAACAGGCATTCCGCTTCGCCGAACTTGTCGTCGATCAGCGTCGCGACCGCGTCGAGCGCCTCGGCGTCGTCGGGACCGATCGTCTCGATCGTGACGGTCGAGCCCTTGCCGGCCGCGAGCATCATCACGCCCATGATGCTTTTCGCGTTGACGCGTCGCCCGGCGCGGCTCATCCAGACCTCGCTCGTGAACGTCGATGCCAGTTGCGTGAGCTTCGCGGACGCACGCGCATGGAGGCCGAGCTTGTTGCTGATCTTGCAGTCGCGCTGGGCCATGGCCGTCACGATTCGGGATCGTCGCAGCCGCGGCGCCGGGTGACGAGCAACGGATCCTGCGACGGGGTGGGGGCGATTTTGATGATACCCGACGTGCCTCCGGCCAATGCCTTGTCCGGCAGGTCCGCGAGCGTCGTGCCCTGGCGATAGCAGAGCACGCGTAGCAGCATCGGCAGGTTGACGCCCGCGACGACCTCGACACGACCCGGGGTCCGCGAGTGCCGCGGCGACGTTGCCCGGCGTCGCGCCGAACAGGTCGCACAGCACCAGCACGCCGGCGCCGTCGTCGACCTCGGCGACCGCGCGCCGCGCACGCTCGATCTCGGCCGCCACGTCGGCGTCGGGCAGCACGTCGACGATCAGGCAGCGAACCGGCCGGACACGCGTAGACGTGCCGCGCGCAATCGAGCAGCGACTGCCCGAACGGCGCGTGCGCGACGACGACGAGGCCGACCGTCGCCATGTCAGGCCGTGCCCGGCGATGCGGTCGCGGCCCGCTCGAGCGCGTCGACGAACACGGCGGCGACGTCGAAGCCGACGCCCTGGAAGATCTCGGCGAAGCAGGTCGGGCTCGTCACGTTGACCTCGGTCAGATAGTCGCCGATCGAGTCGACACCGATCAGCAGCAGCCCGCGCTGCGCGAGCTTCGCGCCCACCGCCTCGCCGATCTCGCGGTCGCGGGCCGACAGCGGCTGTGCACGACCACGGCCGCCGGCCGCGAGGTTGCCGCGCACCTCGCCGCCCTGCGGAATGCGCGCGAGCGCGTAAGGCACCGGCTCGCCGTCGATGACGAGGATGCGCTTGTCGCCGTCGACGATCGCCGGGATGTACTTCTGCGCCATGATCGTCCGCTGCTCGGCACCGCCGAGCATCTCGATCATCGAGCCGAGGTTCATGCCGTCGGCGGTGACGCGGAAGATGCCCATGCCGCCCATCCCGTCGAGCGGCTTCAGGATGATGTCGCGATGCTCGCGATGGAACTCGCGGATGCGCTCGCCGTCGCGCGTGACGACGGTCGGCGCGATCAGCTCGCGGAAACTCGGCGATCGCGAACTTCTCGTTGTGGTCGCGGATCGCGCGGCCGCTGTTGAAGACCTTCGCGCCCTGCGCCTCGGCATGCTGAAGGAGATACGTCGAGTAGACGTACTCCATGTCGAACGGCGGGTCCTTGCGCATCACGACCGCGTCGAAGTCGCGCAGCGCGACGATCTCGGACTCGCCGAGCGCATGCCAGAGGTCGCCGTCCTTCGTCAGCGTCAGCGGCCACGTCTTCGCCTCGACGATGCCGCTCGCCGTGCGCGCGACGTCGCGTTGGTCGATGTACGCGAGCGTGTGGCCGCGACGATCGGCCTCGACCATCATCGCGTAGGTCGAGTCCTTGTAGATCTTGAACGTCGCCAGCGGATCGGCGATGAAGGCGATGTGCATGTCGATGCGCGGCCCGCCGGGCCGTCGCCGGTTCGCGATCAGGCCGCTTCGGCGGCGGGGTCGGTGCGCTCGAGTTCCAGCGACGCGGCCAGCAACGCGAGCCTCGCGACGACGCCGTACGCGTAGAAGCGGTTCGGCGCCGCCTGCGGACGCTGGCCCGGATCGGGGAAGTTGCAGCTCGACGCGAACGGCAGCGGCACGAACTGCGCGCCCGGCGCGTTCAGGTTCTCGTCGTTCGCGCGGCTCGTGTTGACGCGGTAGAAGCCGCCGATCACGTAGCGGTCGATCATGTAGACGACCGGCTCGGCGGTGCCGGACTCGATCGAACCCGCGAGCCCCTCCGCGAGCTTCTCGCTCGACCGCTCGCCGACCGGCACGCGCTCATGCGTGTGCACGCCTTCCTGGATGATCAGCTCCGAGACCTCGAGGCCATCCTTGACGACGCTCATCTTGTTGCGCGTCTTGCGGTTCATGTTGCGGACCTCGGACGGGTCCTTGACGCTCATCACGCCCATGCCGTACGTGCCGGCATCGGCCTTGACGATCGCGTACGGCGTCTCGGCGATCCCGTACTCCTTGTACTTGCGGCGGATCTTCGTGAGCAGCACGTCGACGCGATGCGCGAGGTCTTCCTCGCTCGCCGGGTCGCCGAACACGACGTTGCTCGCGCCCTCGAAGTACGGGTTGATCATCCACGGGTCGATGTCGAGCAGCTTGCCGAAGCGCTTCGCGACGTCGTCGTAGGCCGCGAAGTGGCGCGTCTTGCGACGCACCGCCCAGCCCGCATGCAACGGCGGCAGCACGAACTGCTCGTGCACGTCGCGCAGCACGTCGGGGATGCCGGCCGACAGGTCGTTGTTGAGCAGGACCGCGCACGGATCGAAGTTGACGAGGCCCACGCGGCGACCGTTCGGGCCGACGCGCCGCACCGGCTCGATCGGGAACGTGTGGTCGGCATCGAGCTCGATCGTCGTCGGCTCGGTGATCTCGGGATTCAGCGAACCGAGCCGCACGTCGAGTCCGGTCTGGCGCAGGATCGCCGCGAGCCGCGCGACGTTCTGCAGATAGAAGCGGTTGCGCGTGTGGTTCTCGGGGATCAGCAGCAGTCCGCGCGCGTCGGGGCAGATCTTCTCGATCGCGGCCATCGCGGCCTGCACCGCGAGCGGCATGACCTCGGGCGCGAGATTGTTGAAGCCGCCCGGATAGAGATTCGTGTCGACCGGCGCGATCTTGAAGCCGGCGTTGCGAAGGTCGACCGAACAGTAGAACGGCGGCGTGTGCTCCTGCCACTCGAGCCGGAACCAGCGCTCGATCGCCGGCGTCGCGTCGAGCATGCGCCGCTCGAGGTCGGCGAGCGGACCGGACAACGCGGTGACGAGATGAGGAACCATGGAGGGAGCCGCGTTCGAGGGACGGTCTTGACGCCGCTTCGATCAGGTCGCGAATTGTAATGGGATTTCAAGAGGGGGCCGGGACAACCCCACCGCAGGCTCCGACATCCGGAACGACGTCGGTCTGCAGCGCCGGCGCCGGCTCGCGACGCGGGTCGTCGAGCCGGTCGGAGGACGCGGGCTTACGGGTGGTACGCCGACTCGCCGTGCGACGAGATGTCGAGGCCCTCGCGCTCTTCTTCCTCGGTCACGCGCAGGCCGATCGCGATGTTGACGACGACGTACGAGAGCGCGGCGACGATCGACGACCAGACGAGCGTGACGCCGACGCCGGTGGCCTGCACGAGGAACTGCTCGCCGATCGAATAGGTGGGCGCGGCGCGGTTCGTCACGTAGTCGAAGATGCCCTGGCCACCGAGACCCGGTGCCGCCAGCACGCCGGTCAGCAGCGCCCCGAGGATGCCGCCGGTGCCGTGCACGCCGAACACGTCGAGCGCGTCGTCGGCGCCGAGCAGCTTCTTCAGTCCCGACACGCCCCACAGGCACACGACGCCCGCGAGCAGGCCGAGCACCAGCGCGCCGACCGGTCCGACGTAGCCGCACGCCGGCGTCACCGCGACGAGCCCCGCGACCGCACCGGACGCGGCGCCGAGCATCGACGGCTTGCCCTTCAGCACCCATTCGGCGCCGGTCCACGACAGCACCGCGCCCGCGGTCGCGACCAGCGTGTTGACGAACGCGAGGGCCGCGATGTCGCCGGCCTCGAGCGCGGAGCCCGCGTTGAAGCCGAACCAGCCGACCCATAGCAGCGACGCGCCGATCATCGTCATCGTCAGGCTGTGCGGCGCCATCGACTCGCGGCCGAGGCCGGTCCGCTTGCCGACGAAGTACGCGCCGATCAGGCCCGCGATGCCGGCGTTGATGTGGACGACCGTGCCGCCCGCGAAGTCGAGCGCGCCCTTCTGCCACATGAAGCCGCCCTTCGCCGTCTCCGATGCGAGCGTCGCCGCGTTCGTGATGCCGTCGGGCCCCGGCCAGTACCACACCATGTGCGCGATCGGGATGTACGCGAACGTGAACCACAGCACCGAGAACAGCAGCACGGCCGAGAACTTCATCCGCTCGGCGAACGCGCCGACGACGAGGCCGACGGTGATCGCGGCGAACGTCGCCTCGAACGCGACGTAGATGTATTCGGGCAGCACGACGCCCTTGCTGAACGTGGCGGCGGTCGCGAACGTCCCCTTCTGGAAGTCGAAGATGCCCTTCAGGAACATGCGGTCCGTGCCGCCGATGAACGCGTTGCCTTCGGTGAACGCGAAGCTGTAGCCGTAGATCATCCACAGTACGACGATCAACGAGAAGATCACGAAGACCTGCATCAGGATCGACAGCATGTTCTTCGAGCGCACGAGGCCGCCGTAGAACAGCGCGAGTCCGGGGATCGTCATCAGGATCACGAACGCGGTCGCGACGATCATCCATGCCGTGTCGCCCTTGTTCGGCGTCGGCGCGGCGGCAGCGGCGGCCGACGGCTGCTGCACGCCGCCGGGTTCGGCCGAGGCCTGCGCGAGCAGCACCGGCGCGGCGGCGGAAGTGTCGGGACCGACGGTCGCCGCGTGACCCGCGCAGGCGAGCACGAGCCAGGCCACCAGCGCCATCGCAATCTTTCTCATCGGGGCTCCCTGTCCCTGCGATCTACAACGCGTCCTTGCCGGTCTCGCCGGTGCGGATGCGGACGACCTGTTCGAGATCGTAGACGAAGACCTTGCCGTCGCCGATCTTGCCGGTGCGGGCCGACATCTCGATCGCCTCGATCGCGCGCTCGACGAGCTCTTCGGAGACCGCCGCCTCGATCTTCACCTTGGGCAGGAAGTCGACGACGTATTCGGCGCCGCGATAGAGCTCGGTGTGGCCCTTCTGACGGCCGAATCCCTTGACCTCGGTCACGGTGATGCCCTGCACGCCGATCGCCGACAACGCTTCGCGCACTTCATCAAGCTTGAACGGTTTGATGATCGCCGAAATCAGTTTCATGCAGTCCTCAGGTCGGTCCGGGTCGGGCGGCCATCGGGCGGCCGCGGATCGTCCGTCGCGCCGGCTCGATCGCGGAAGGACGGTTCGCAAGACCTGTGCCACGGCCGCGATGGCCGGTTCGATGCCGACCGATGCACCGAAGCCCGTTGCCGTCCCGGCATGGTGCGCGATGCGCCGCGAAGCTGTGCATCGACGGAAGGTCGACGCAGCCTGCCGATCGTCAGTGCGCGCCGGCGGCCGCGTCCGCGGCACCGGCGCCGCTCGGGACCGGCCGGGCCAGCCAGACGATGCCGATCAGCGCGACGAAGAGCAGCGCCGACGCGTAGAAGATGTCGTTCGCGCCCAGCATGTAGGCCTGCACGTCGATCGAACGATTGATCGCCGCGAGCGCCTGGTCGTGCGAATAGCCGCGCGACTGCAGGCTCTGGATGTACTGCGTCGCCGTCGAGCTCGCGGCGTCGATCGATTCGGTCAGCCGCGCGTGATGCAGGATCGACCGGTCCTCCCATAGCGTCGTCGCGATCGACGTGCCGAACGCGCCGGCGGTGATCCGCGCGAAGTTCGACAGGCCCGACGCCGCCGGGATGCGATCCGGCGGCAGCCCCGACAGCGTCAGCGTCACCAGCGGGATGAAGAAGAACGCGACCGCCGCGCCCTGGATGATGACCGGCCGCACGAGGTAGCCGAAGCTCGCCTCGGTGTTGTAGTAGGTCCGCAGGAACAGCGCGAGTCCGAAGATCAGGAACGACACCGTCGCGAAGATGCGCGGGTCGACCTTCGAGACGTACTTGCCGACCACCGGCGACAGGATGATCGCGAACAGCCCGACCGGCGCGGTCAGCAGCCCCGCGTCGGTGGCCGTGTAGCCCATGTATTCCTGCAGCCACAACGGCATCAGCACGACGTTGCCGAAGTACAGGCCGTAGCCGAGCGCGAGCGTCAGCGCGCCGGTCCAGAAGTTGCGCAGCTTGAAGAGCCGCAGGTCGACGACCGGATGATCGTTGTCGACCAGCTCCCAGACGAGGAAGACCGCGAACGCGATCGCCGACGTCACCGCCAGCGCGACGATGATCCCCGAGTGGAACCAGTCGAGCTCCTTGCCCTTGTCGAGCATGATCTGCAGCGCGCCGACCCACAGCACGAGCAAGCCGAGCCCGACGCCGTCGATCGGCAGCTTGCGGGTCGGCGTCTCGCGCGTCTTGAAGACCGACCACGTCGCCCACGCCGACACGATGCCGACCGGGATGTTGATGTAGAAGATCCACGGCCACGAGATGTTGTCGGTGATCCAGCCGCCGACGATCGGACCCATCACCGGCGCGACCAGCGTCGTCACCGACCAGATCCCGAGCGCGGTCCCGGCCTTCGCCTTCGGATAGCTCGACAGCAGCAGCGCCTGCGACAGCGGGATCATCGGTCCGGCGACGAAGCCCTGCACGACGCGGAACAGGATCAGCATCGGCAGCGACGTCGCGAGGCCGCACAGCCACGACGACACGACGAACAGCAGCACCGAGATCGTGAACAGCTTGACGGCGCCGAAGCGCTGCGAGAGCCAGCCGGTCAGCGGCAATGCGATCGCGTTGGCCACGGCGAACGACGTGATGACCCAGGTCGCCTGCGAGCTCGACACGCCGATGTCGCCGGCGATCGTCGACAGCGACACGTTCGCGATCGACGTGTCCAGCACGTTCATGAACGTCGCGAGCGCGAGCGAGATCGTGCCGATCAGCTTCGCGGTGCCTTCGAGCGGCGGATAGCCGGCCTGCGGCGGCGCGGGCGGCGGGCGCCGCCTCCCGTCGCGGCGGCGCCGCGTCGTCGGCGATCGTCGTCATGCGAGGACGCTGGTCAGTCCGCGCGCGCGACCGCCGGCTGCTTCGCCGCGTCGCGCTCGTTCGCCGCGGTCTTCGACGCCCCGAGATTGGCCGCGATGATCCGATCGATCAGCGCGTCGGCGGCATGCGTGTCGGGCGCGAATGCCTGCGTCTGATAGCCGGTGTCGACCCGACGCGCGCTCGCGAGCTGCTGGCCGCTCTGGTCCGACGTGTCGACCTTCGCGACGACCGACAGGCCGATCCGCAGCGGATGGTCGGCGAGCTGCTTGTGGTCGAGCTCGATGCGCACCGGCACGCGCTGCACGACCTTGATCCAGTTGCCGGTCGCGTTCTGCGCGGGCAGCAGCGAGAACGCGCTGCCGGTCCCGGCGCGACAGGCCGACGATCTTGCCGTCGTATTCGACCTTGCCGCCGTAGAGGTCGGCCTCGAGCTTGACCGGCTGCCCGACGCGCATCTTGCGCAGCTGGACCTCCTTGAAGTTCGCGTCGATCCACAGCGCATCGAGCGGCACGATCGCCATCAGCGGCGTGCCCGGCGCGACGCGCTGGCCGAGTTGCACGCCGCGCTTCGCCACCTGACCCGACACCGGCGCCGGCAGCGTGTCGCGCTCGAGCGCGAGGTACGCCTCGCGCACGCGCGCCGCGGCGCGCTGCACGTTCGGATGCTGCGCGACGCTCGTGCCGTCGGTCAGCGTCTCGTTCGACGCGAGCTGTTCCTTCGCGGCGGCGACGCTGGCATCGGACGCGGCGAGCTGGCTCTTCGCCGCGTCGAGCCCGGCCTGCATGTGCTGCAGCTCTTCCTTCGACACCGCGCCCGACGCGACCAGCGCTGCGCGACGCTGATAGTCGTCCTGCGCGCGGACCAGCTCGGAGCGCGCGCGGATCGTGTCGGCCTGACGCGTCGCGACGTTGGCCCGCAGCGTGCCGTTGTTCGCATAGACGCCGCGCACCTCGCGCACGGTCTGCGCGAGCTGCGCCTCGGCCTGGTCGAGCGCGACGCGCGCGTCGCTCGGGTCGAGGACGACGAGCTCCTGGCCCTGCTGGACGATGTCGGTGTCGTCGGCCTTGATGGCGACGACGGTGCCCGACACCTGCGGCGTGACCTGCACGACGTTGCCGGCGACGTAGGCGTCGTCGGTCGACTCGAAGTGCGCGCCGACGAGCACGTACCACACGCCGTAGCCGATGCCGAGGACCACGACGACCAGCGCGATCAGCCACAGCAGCCGGCGTCGCTTGTTCGCGTTGGCCGGCGTCGGTTGCGCGGCGGCCGCCGCGGTAGGCCCGGCCGGCGCCGTGGCGGGCGGGGCAGCCGCCGTCGTGGCGGACGCGACGCCGACCTCGGGTGTCGCGCCGGCGGTCGTCGACGCGACACGCGCCTGCGGTGCCGCCGTGGAGGCGGTGGCCGGCGCGGGCGTCGCGCTCTTCGGCCGTTCGGTCACGATGTCGCTCATGATGTCTTCCTGATAGTCGTTCGGCGCCGCGTCGCGGCTCGATGCCGATGGATCGAACCTTCGGCGACGCGTCGTCAGCGGGCCGCGATCGGAGCGGCCGCCTCGTCCGGCGCGGCCCGATAGCCGCCGCCCAGCGCGCGCACCAGCGCGACGTTGAGGTCGAGCACGCGAGCGCGCAGCTCGGCGTCTGCGCGCTCCTGCTGCAGCACGCTGGTCTGCGCATTCAGCACGGTCAGATACGTCGACAGGCCCGCCTTGTAGCGGATCACCGCGACGTCGTATGCCTGCTCCGTCTTGACGCGCGCGAGCTCCTGGTCCGGCAGCTGCGCGTTGACCGACTGCAACGAGACGACCTGGTCCGCGACGTCCTTGACCGCGTCGACCAGCGTCGCGTTGTACTCCTCGACGGCCGCGTCGTAGTCGGCGTTGCGGCCTGCGAGGTTCGCGCGCAGCCGTCCGCCTTCGAAGATCGGCAGCGTCAGCGCCGGACCGCCCGACCACGTGCGGCTGCCGAAGTGGACGAACTCCGATGCGCTGAGCGCGATCAGGCCGGCCGACGCCGCGAGATTGATGTTCGGATAGAACTCGGCGCGCGCCGCGGCGATCTGTCCGCGCGCCGCCTCGACGCGCCAGCGCGCGGCGACGATGTCGGGACGGCGACCGATCAGCTCGGCCGGCAACGACGCGGGAAGCGGCACGACGGCGCTCGCGACGCCATGTGGCACGCCGATCTCGCGGCCGCGATCCGGTCCCTTGCCGAGCAACGCGGCGATCTGGTTGCGCACGAGGCCCATCGACTCGTCGATCTGCGCGAGATCGACGCGCGCGGACGGCAGCAGCGCCTCGGCCTGACGCAGCTCGGCGTTCGTGTCGATGCCGGCGTCGAAGCGCTGCTGCGCAATCTGCACGACGTCGGTCCGCTGCTGGATCGCGCGCTCGGTGACATCGCGCAGGCTCGCGAGTCGCTGAAGCTGGAACCACGCGCGCGCGATCGACGTCGACAGCGCGAGCCGCGCGGCCTGACGGTCGGCTTCCGATGCCCGCTGCTGCGACTGCGTCGACTCGATGGCCGCGCGGTTGCGGCCCCAGAAGTCGATGTCGTAGCGGAAGTCGAGCGTGCTCGAGATGATGTTGAACGTCGACCCGCCGAACGGCGGCGGGAAGATGTAGTTCTCGGAGAAGCGGTCGCGCACCACGCTGCCGTTGAAGTTGACGCTCGGATACGTGCTCGCCTGCGCCCCGCGCACGACGGCCTCGGCGCCGCGCAGCCGCGCTTCCGCGCGACGCAGGTCGATCGAGTTGCCGTCGGCGAGGCCTTCGTCGATCAGCGCGTTCAGCGCCGGGTCCTCGAACTGCTTCCACCAGGCGTCGGTCGGCCACGGCGCGTCGGGCCTCTGCTCGGCGCCGATCGTGCGGTCGACGGCGAGCGTCGACGGGTCGACGGCCTTCGACTGCGCGTGCGAACCGTCGAAGCTCGCGCAGCCGGCCAGCAGCATCGCGGTCGCCACCGCGAGCCACACGGCGAGCGTCTGGAGCAGCGCCCAGATCGCGACCTCGACGCGCAGCATCGGCTCGATGCCGCCCGCGACGCGGCGCGCGCCGTTGCGGAACGCGTCGCGCACGCGCGAGCCGACGAGGCGATGGAGGCGGTCCTTCACGAACCGGCCGGCGAGCAGGTCGAAGACGGCCATCAGCATCCCGCCTCCCGGTTCGCGAGCATGCGGCGCAGGAAGCCCTTGAACAGCTCGAGCTCGGAGACGCTGAAGCCGTCGAGGTGCCGGTTCAGGACCTTGACGATCGCCTTGACGAGACGCTCCGCCTTCTTCTTGCCGGCCGGCGTCAGCTCGAGCTGCACGCGACGCCGATCGTCGGTGCTGCGGGTGCGCACGATCAACTCCTTCGCTTCCAGACGATCCAGCATGCGCGTCATCGAGCCGGTGTCGCATTCGAGACCGCGCGACAGCACCGCGGCCGTGTCGCCGCGATGCGTGAGGATCGCCAGCAGGACGCTCCACTGCTCGTAGGTGACGTCGCCGTCGGCCGTGTCGGCAATCTCGCGCTCGACGGCCATGCTCAGCATCGAGCGGACGCGCTTGATCAGGTAGCCGACACTTTCGTCGGCCACGAAGCTGGCGACCGAGTACAACGGTTCGGCGCCTTCGCCCTGCGCGTGCCGGCCGTTGCCACCCGGAGCGGGGGTCGTGGTTTTCGGACGGATTGACTGCATAGGCAGCAATATACGCTGCTTAGGCAGTTATCTCAAATGCGAACGACTTTCGGACAGCCATACGACGAGGCGTATGGCACGGCGGGTCAGCGCGGCCGCGTCGCGACGTAGCGCTCGCCATCGCGTCGTCCCTGGTCGTAGGTCGCCTGCATCGCCGGCGGGTCGGTGTAGTCCCACGCGCTGACCGGGACCTTCGTCGACGGCTGCACGTAGACGCGGCCGAGATGCGTGAAGACGTCGGCGCGGCCCGGATAGCGGCGCGTCAGCAGCACCAGCGTCGACGGTCCCCCGTCGACGGCGTCCACCGGCACGTTGTCGACCATCCCGCCGTCGAGCGTCGGGCGGCCGCCGCGATGTTCGATCGGCGTGAACGGCGGCGTGCACGACGACGCGATGATCAGCGACACGAGGTCGTCGATGGTCGCGCAGTCCTGCATCCGCGCGACCTCGGGAGCGAAGCCGAGCCGCCGGCCGAACGTCGGATGCAGCGAGCGCCGCCAGTGCTTCTCGAGGTTGTACGCGACGATGCCGACCGCGAGCGCCGCGTGCGGCCCGAGCCCGCGCGGCAGGCGCGCGAACAGGATGCGGATCTCGGGTGCGTCGCGCTTCAGCGTCTCGAAGCGTTCGCCGCCGAGCAGGTCGACGAGCGCCCGCCGATAGATCGCCGCATGCGGGAACACGCGCATCGCGTGCGGGTTCGACGGATCGTTCGCGCGACGAAACAGGTTGCCCCAGTACGCGTTGCGGCGGTTGTGCTTCAGCGCGTCGCGGTAGTAGGCCATCGTCGTGGCCGAGTCGTTCGCGTACAGCATGCACGCGGTGGCCGCGCCGGCCGACACGCTGCCGATGACGCGCGGCGCGAGCCCGATCGCCGGCGCGACGACGTCCCAGAAACCGGCCTGCCACCAGCAGCGGTTGCCGCCGCCGGAGAACACCACTTGGTCGAACACGGGTCGTCGATCGGAAGGAAGAGGTGCGGCGGCCCGCTAGAATGAGCCGGCATTCTACGGTCCGGACCCACGATGACATCGACGAGGCGGGCGCTGCGGCTGATCGCCTGCGGCGGCACGTTCGACAAGCGCTACGAGCCGCTGCGCGGCGAGCTGGTCTTCGAAGGCACGCAGCTGCACGACATCGTCGCGCGTGCGCGTCTGACGATCGACGTCGAGGTCGAAGCGCTGATGCAGGTCGACAGCCTCGACATGCAGTCGTCGGACCGCGAGCGCGTGCGGGATGCTTGCGAGGCGTCGCCCGAAGCCGCGATCGTCATCGTGCACGGCACCGACACGATGCCCGAGACCGCGGCCGTCCTCGGCGCGCGCTTCGACGAGCGGGCCGGCAAGGCGATCGTGCTCACCGGCGCGATGGTGCCGTACGCGGTCGCGCGATCCGACGCGCTGTTCAACCTCGGCTTCGCGTGCGCGGCCGCGCAACTGTTGCCGGCCGGCGTGTGGATCGCGATGAACGGCCGCGTCCATCGATGGGACGACGTGCGCAAGAACCGCGCGGCCGGCGTCTTCGAATCGCTTCAGACCGCGTCATGAGGACCGCATCATGAAGATCGACCTGTCCGGCAAGACCGCCGTCGTCACCGGCTCCACGGCCGGCATCGGGCTCGCGATCGCGACCGGTCTGGCCGGCTGCGGCGCGACCGTGATCGTCAACGGCCGCACGCAGGACGCGGTGGATCGCGCGATCGCCGGCATCCAGCGATCGCTGCCGAACGCGTCGCTGCGCGGCTTCGCCGGCGACCTCGGCGACGCGGCCGGCTGCGCGAAGCTCGTCGAGTCGGAGCCGGATGTCGACATCCTCGTCAACAACCTCGGCATCTTCGCGCTCGGCGATTTCTTCGAGCTCGACGACGCGACATGGACCCGCTTCTTCGAGGTCAACGTGATGTCCGGTGTGCGGCTGTCGCGCGCCTATGCGCGACAGATGGCCGAACGCGGCTGGGGCCGCATCGTCTTCATCTCGTCCGAGTCGGGCCTCAACATCCCGACCGAGATGATCCACTACGGCTTCACGAAGACCGCGAACCTGTCGATCTCGCGCGGCCTCGCGAAGCGGATGGCCGGCACCGGCGTCACGGTCAACGCGGTGCTGCCGGGCCCGACGCTGTCCGAAGGCGTGCGCGACGATGCTCGAGAAGCGAAGCCGCCGAAGACCGGCTCGTCGATCGAGGACGCCGCGAAGGCGTTCGTGATGGCGAAGCGGCCGAGCTCGATCATCCAGCGCGCCGCGACGACCGAGGAAGTCGCGAACCTCGTCGTCTACGTCTGCTCGACGCAGGCGTCGGCCACGACCGGCGCGGCGCTGCGCGTCGACGGCGGCGTGGTCGACACGATCGCTTGACCGCGCTCGACCGCGACCGCCGTCACCAGATCGTCACGCGCTGCTCGGGCGGCAGATACATCCCGTCGCCCGGCTTGACCCCGTACGCCTCGTAGAACGGCGCCTGGTTGCGCAGCGTCCCGTTCGCGCGGAATTCGCCCGGCGAGTGCGGATCGGACTTGACGAGCCGGATGGCCTGCTCGTCGCGGACCTTGTTGCGCCAGATCGTCGCGAAGCCGGCGTAGAAGCGCTGCTCGCCGGTCTTCCCGTCGATCACCGGCGACGGCTGGCCGTGCAGCGAGATCCGATATGCCTTGTACGCGATCGAGAGGCCCGAGTTGTCGGCGATGTTCTCGCCGAGCGTCAACGCGCCGTTGACGTGATAGCCGGGCACCGGCTCGAACGCGTCGTACTGCGCGACCAGCGCCTTCGTCTTCGCGTCGAAGCGCTGGCGGTCCTCGTCGGTCCACCAGTTGCGCAGGCGTCCGTCGCCGTCTGCCTGGCTGCCGGCATCGTCGAAGCCATGGCTGATCTCGTGGCCGATCACCGCGCCGATCGAGCCGTAGTTGGTGGCGTCGTCGGCCTTCACATCGAAGAACGGCGGCTGCAGGATGGCGGCCGGGAAGACGATCTCGTTGCGGCTCGCGGTTGTAGTACGCGTTCACCGTCTGCGGCGTCATGCCCCACTCGGTGCGGTCGATCGGCTTCCCGAGCTTCGCGTTGTTGCGGTCGTATTCGAAGCGCCGCGCGCGCATCACGTTGCCGATCAGGTCGTCCTTCCTGATCGTCAGCGCCGTGTAGTCGCGCCACTTCGACGGATACGCGATCTTCGGATCGAACTTCGCGAGCTTCGCCTGCGCCTCGCGCTTCGTGTCGGGTCCCATCCAGTCGAGGCCGTCGATGCTCTGTTTGTAGGCGGCCAGGATGTTGCGGACCATGTCGTCCATCCGCGCCTTGTTCTCCGGCGGGAACCAGCGCGCGACGTAGAGCTTGCCGAGGCCCTGGCCGATCGCCGCCTCGACGGTGCCGACGCCCTTCTTCCAGCGCGGCAGGTCTTCCGGCGTTCCCGACAGCACGCGGCCCTCGAATGCGAAGTCCTCGTCGACGAACGGCTTCGACAGGTACGGTGCCGTCGACGAGACCACGCGGTACTTGAAGTAGGCCTTCCACGTGTCGAGCGGCACCGCGTCGACCGTCGCTGCGAAGCCCTTCAGATAGCTCGGTTGCGCGACGATCACGCTGTTGACCTTGCCGGACACGTGCGCCGTCGTCAGCCACGGCTTCCATCCGTAGCCGGGCGTCAGCGCGTCGAGATTGGCGAGCGCGACCTTGTTGTAGGTCTTGACCGGGTCGCGATTCTGCACGCGCGTCCACTGCACGCGCGCGAGGCGCGTCTCGAGATCGAGCACCGCGCGTGCAGCCGCGTCGGCATCGGCGACGCCCGCGAGCGACAGCATCTTCGCGACGTGCACGACGTACTTGTCGCGCGCTTCCTTCAGCTTCGCATCGTCGCTCAGGTAGTAGTCGCGGTCGGGCAGGCCGAGCCCGCCCTGCGCGATCGTCGGGATGTAATGCGTCGGGTCCTTCGCGTCCTGGCCGATGTAGACGAAGTACGGCGCTCCGATGCCGACCTCGTTGAACTGCGCGATGACCGCCGGCAGGTCGCGCTTCGACTTGATCGCGTCGATCGCCTTCATCTGCGGCGCGATCGGCTTCGCACCGAGCGCGTTGAGGCGCTCCTCGTCCATGAAGCTCTCGTACAGCGCGACGATCTTCTTCTGGTCGGCCGTGCCGTTCGCGCCGGCCGTCGACGCCTCGTCGATCACCGTCTTCAGCTGCGTGACCGCCTCGTCGCGCAACTGCAGGAACGCGCCCCACGACGACCGGTCCGGCGGGATCTCCGTCGTCGCGAGCCACGCGCCGTTGACCGCGCGATACATGTCGTCCTGCGGTCGCGGTCCCGCCGCCTTCGGCGGGTTGGCGGCGGGCTTCGGCGTCTGGTCGGCGCAGCCTACGAGCCACAGCGTGGTCGACAGCGCACCGATCGCGACCGCCTGCAGGGCGACGCGGCGACGCGCGGGACGGGGACTTCTCATCGAGCATCCTTTCGTGGCGATCGACCGTGTGCGGGTCGACCGTGCGTACGGCGGCATTCGAGCGACGGCGGCGGCACCGGGCGGAACGAACCGGCGCACGCTTCGGTTATGGTGGCGCGATGTCGACGCGCCGTCACGTCCGGAGTTCCTTCGCGATCGTCGCCGGGCTCGTCGCCGGCACCCTCGTCGCCATCGCGATGGTCCCGCATCGGGCAGACGCGGCGCCCGCCGTCACGGTCGGCTCGAAGCGCTTCACCGAGTCGTATGTGCTGGGCGAGGTCGTGCGTCGCACGCTCGTCGACCACGGCGTGCCGACGGCCTACAAGGCCGGCCTCGGCAACACCGGCATCCTCGTCGCCGCGCTCGAAGCCGGCGAGATCGACGTCTATCCCGAATATACCGGCACGATCGCCCGCGAGATCCTGAAGCGCGCGGGCGACCCGTCGATCGACGAGCTCAACGGGGCGCTCGCCGCGCGCGGCCTGAAGGTCGGCATCCCGCTCGGCTTCTCGAACACCTACGCGCTCGCGATGCGCGACGACGAGGCCGCGCGACGCGGCATCGTGCGCATCTCGGACCTGCGCGACCCCGACAAGACACGCGACCTGAAGCTCGGCCTGTCGAACGAGTTCCTCGCGCGCGGCGACGGCTGGCCGGCGTTGAAGGACGCGTACGGGCTGACGCTCGCGACGCCGTCGGGACTCGACCACGGCCTCGCGTACGACGCGCTCGCGGACCGCCGCGTCGACGTGATCGACATCTATTCGACCGACGCGCGGATCGGGCGCGACGGCGTTCGCGTGCTGGTCGACGACCGGCACTTCTTTCCGGCCTACGAGGCGGTGCTGCTGATGCGACGCGGCTTCGACGCGACGCCGCTGCAGGGCCTCGTCGGCGCGATCGACCAGCGCACGATGATCGCGTTGAACGCGGAGGCCGAGCTCGATCATCGCCCGTTCGCCGACATCGCGAAGGACTTCGTCGCGAAGCGGAACGGCAACGCCGCGTCGGCGACCGGCCCGCCGCCGTCGAAGGTCTCGCGCTTCCTGGCGACGCTGTTCGGTCCCGACTTCGGACGTCTGCTGTACGAGCACGTGGTGCTGGTCGCGGTGTCGGTCGCGGCGGCGGTGATCGTCGGCGTGCCGCTCGGCGTCGCGGCGGTCCGCAGCGAGCACGCCGGTCGCGTCATCCTCGCCGTCGTCGGCCTGTTGCAGACGGTGCCGTCGCTCGCGCTGCTCGCGCTGCTGATCGCGGCGCTCGGCACGATCGGCACGATCCCGGCGCTGATCGCGCTGTTCCTCTATGCGCTGCTGCCGATCGTCGCGAACACGCATGCGGGACTCGTCGGCGTGCCGCGCGGCGTCGTGCAGGCGGGCGCCGCGCTCGGACTGACGGCCGGCCAGCGGCTGTTCCACGTCGAGCTGCCGCTCGCCGCGCCGACGATCGTCGTCGGCATCCGGACCGCCGCCGTGATCAACGTCGGCACCGCGACGATGGCCGCGTTCGTCGGCGCCGGCGGCTTCGGCGAGCGGATCACGGCCGGCCTCGCGCTCAACGACGGCACGACGATGCTGGCCGGTGCGATTCCGGCGGCCGTGCTCGCGCTGGTGATGCAGCTCGGCTTCGACGCAATCGCGTGGGCCGCCGACCCGGTGCGGCGACATCGCCGCTGACGACGCCCATGACGATCGCCCACGACCTCGACCCGCGGCTCGCGCCGATCGTCATCGACATCGAGGCGTCGGGCTTCGGCCGCGGCAGCTATCCGATCGAGATCGGCTTCGTGCTGCCCGACGGTCGCGGCGACTGCATGCTGATCCGGCCGGCCGACGACTGGCGTCACTGGGACCCGGCCGCCGAGTCGCTGCATCACATCAGCCGTGACCTGCTGATGCGGCACGGCCGGCCGGTCGCCGACGTCGTCGACCGCCTCGAGTCGCAACTGCACGGCACGACGGTCTACAGCGACGGCTGGGGCAACGACTACAGCTGGCTGTCGACGCTGTACGACGCCGTCGATCGCCAGCCCGGCTTCCGCCTCGACAGCCTGCAGAAGCTGTTGACCGAGGACGAGCTCGATCGCTGGGAGCGCGAGAAGGCGGCGGCGTTCGACGAGGCGGCGCAGGCGCGACATCGCGCGAGCGCCGACGCGCGGCTGCTGCAGACGACGTTGATGCGGCTGCGTTCGACCGATCGTTGACGCTTCAACGATCGGGGCCGAGCAGCGCGAGCGTCCGTGCGTCGCGCTCACCGCCGCAGTACTTCTTCAAGGCCGCCTCGAAGGGCGAGGGATCGGTCGCGACCGCCGCGAACAGCGTCATCGACGAGCGGAACTTGAGGTCGTCGGGGCTGCCGAGGATCGCGTTCAGCGAAGGGCCGTCGACGGCGTTGACGAGGCTCGTGCATTCGACGAGTCGCGGCCCGAGCACCGGATGGGCGAGGTACGCGATCGCCTCCGCGCGCGAATGGATCGCATAGCGCTCGGCCATCGCGCTGAAGCCGAGGCCGGCGATCTGCGGGAACACGAACCACATCCAGTGGCTGCGCTTGCGACCGGCGCGCAGCTCGGCCGTCACCTGATCGATGACGCGTTCCTGCGCGTCGACGAAACGCCGGAGGTCGTGCGGATCGCTCATGCGCTCGCTCGAGGCAGCCGCGTCACGCGCCAGGTTGCACCGCGGAGGCGGCCTCGCGGCGACGGATCGCGAGGCCGATCAGCAGCGGGACGACGCCGACGATCGTGCCGACCAGCGTCATCGACAGCGTGCCGACGAACCACCAGTGCGTCGCGACGGTCGGGTCGTCGTGGGTCGCGATGGCCTTCGCCGACTCGTACGACGCGATCGCGATGACGATGAACGGCACGAACAGCAACGCGTTCGCGAATCGCATGCGACCGGGCGGGAAGCGGCCGTAGATCAGGAACGCATGGGCGCCGATCGCGCCGGACAACGCGATCGCGACCAGCAGCGCGTAGGCGAACGGGATCGCCGTCTCGTGCTTCACGTTCTGCATCTGCCAGACCCACTGGACGATGAAATACAGCAGGCCGATGAAGAACGCGCTCATCTCCTCGCCGGACCGAGCCTGGACCACTGGGTCGTCGCCACTCATCGGATTTTCTCCGTCGGTCGGGACGATCGTTTCGTTTCTCGATCCATCCGCGTTGGGTCGCCGACTCGAACAGCCCGCACGATCGTCATCCTTCCGCTCCGCGCGGCATCCGTCGCATCAGGTCCTGCAGCGCCGGGCGCGACGGCGCGAAGTACGTCCCGCCGGTCTGCGCCGTCGCGAAGTCCAGCAGCCGATCGTAGCTGCCGGGCGGCTCCCCGACGAACATCCGCTGCAGCATCTTCTCGATCACCCAGAGATGCCGGCTGTAGCCGATGAAATAGGTCCCGAACTCCTGGTGACCCGGACGCCCGAACGGCATGTTGTCGCGCAGGATGTCGTGTTCGTCGCCGCGCTCGTCGACGATCGTGGCCAGCGACTTGTGCGACTTGCGCGGCGCATCGTCGTCGTCGATCTCGACATTGTCCGGCTTCGTGCGGCCGATGATCCGTTCCTGCGTCTCGGCCGGCAGCTTCGCCCACGCCGCGAGGTCGTGGAGGTATTTCTGCACGACGACGTAGCTGCCGCCGGCGAATGCGCGGTCCTCGTCGCCGACGAGCGCGGATGCCGGCAGGTCGACGCCGGTCGGGTTCGCGGTGCCGTCGACGAAGCCGAGGAGGTCGCGCGAATCGAAGTAGCGAAAGCCCGAGACCTCGTCGGCCACCGTCACGCTCGAGCCGAGCTTGTCCAGCAGCATCCGCTCGAGCTCGAAGCAGAAGTCGGGGCGATCCGAGCGGATGTGGAACAGCAGGTCGCCCTGCGTCGACGGTGCGGCATGGACCGGGCCCGCGATCGGCGCGAACGCCTTCAGCTCGCGCGGCTTCGTCCCGCCGTCGATCCGGTCCCAGAGGCCGCTGCCGAGGCCGACGATGCACGAGAGGCGGGCCGGCAGATCGCGGAAGCCGACGTTCTTGACGAGATCGTCGAGGCCCGCCAGGACCGAGCAGACGTTCGACAGCGCGTTCGCATCGGCCGAAACGATGACGACGAGGAACACGGCCGCGGTCGACAGCGGCGCATCGATGCTCTGCGCGTCGATCGGAACGCGATCCCAGCTCTGCTCACCCGCCATCGCGTGTCCTCCGTCGATCGAGCCGCTTCGAGCGGACCACCGCTACGGTCCCGCCTCGACGCAACTCTATCGGACGGCGCGCCAAGCCACGCGTGAACACGGTCGATCGTCCGACGATCGTGAGGTCGACGATGCCGTCGGCATCGCGGCAAGACCATCACTTGCCGATGCCGGAAGACCCCGGTCGCAGCGCTAGCAGTGCGACGAACGCGCTGATCCCGACCGCACCCGACAGCCAGAGTGCGCCGGCGCCCCACCGGCTCAAACAGAGGCCGAACAACCAGGGTGCGAGGGCCTGCGCCATGCGGGCGGGAACGGTCAGCACGCCCTGCCGGCGGCCATAGCCGGCTGTGCCGAAGATCACGAGGGGAAGCGTCCCCTTCGCGATCGTCAGGATGCCGTTGCCAGCGCCGTGCAGCACCCCGAACACCGGCGCGGCCGGCACGCCGAGCGTCAACAGCAGGACGGCGCCGATGGGGTGCATCAACGCTGCCAGTCGAGCGGACAGCAGCGGATGGATCTTCCGCAGAACGCTGAATTCCAGGATGCGAGCGGCGACCTGCGCCGGGCCGACCAGGGCCCCGACCAGCACGGCGGTAGCCAGGGTGGCGCCGCCGGCGATCAGCAGTCGAGGAAGGTGCGCCGCCATCGCGGTCGCGATGAACCAGGTCGCCGCGAACACGTAGGCCAACAGCCACGACGTGGAAGCTCCGGCTTGGTCGGGCCCATCACCGGATGAACTGGCGACCTGTCGACTCGTCTCGTCGAAGACCGGCTTCGCCCGTGGCAGCGACAGGTTCAGCGGCAGCCCGACGACGAGATGCAAGCCCGCCCACGCGAGACACGCGCCCCGCCAGCCGAAGCGGACCTCGAGCCATGTCGACAGCGGCCAGCCGATCGTGCTTGCGAAACCCGCGATCAACGTGACGCCGGTGATCGGGCCGCGCGCGTCCTGACCGAAGAAGCGGACCAGCGCCGAGAAGGCCGCCTCGTACAAGCCGCTGCCCATGCCGATCCCGACGATGAGCCAGCCGATGAACAAACCGGCGAGCCCGTGCACGGACGCCAGCACCGTGAGGCCCAGTGCGAAGACAACGTTCGTCGACATCAACACGGGGCGGCCGCCCCAGAGGTCGATCGCGCGACCCGCATAAGGGCCGATCAGGGCCGACAGGACAAGAGCCGCCGAGAAGGCGGCGAAGACCGTCGGCGTCGAGACACCGAGGTCGCGCGCCATCGGCGCCGCCAGGATCGCCGGCAGGTAATACGACGAGGCCCACGCCAACGTCTGAGTGACGCCGAGCGCCGTCACCGTGCCGGTCCGACGCTCGACGATCACACGATGCGGCGCTGCATGCAGGTCGCCATGTCGGGGCACGAGTCGCAGAAGCGCGACCGAACCGTACGCCTCGATCCTGCAACGCCGACGCATCGCTTGCCGTCGAGTGCGAGCCGGTACGTCCGAAGATGGTCTCGTGCGCCGGCGATCGGTAACGCGTGCGCGGTCAGCACCGCCTCGATCGCCGTCCAGTCGGCGTCCACGGCCGGTCGAGTGACGACGTGACCCATCTCCCGGGCCGGGTCGTGGAAGGACCTGACGGTCACGATGCGAGTCCCGATTCGTACCAGCGTCGCGAGCGGTTGACGACGCCGACGACCGCGAGCATCACCGGCACTTCGATCAGTACGCCGACGACCGTCGCGAGCGCAGCGCCCGAGTGGAAGCCGAAGATGCCGATGGCAGCGGCGACTGCCAGCTCGAAGAAATTGCTGGCGCCGATCAGCGCCGATGGGCAGGCGACGCTGTGCGTCTCGCCGACGCGCCGGTTCAGCCAGTACGCGAGCCCGGCGTTGCAGACCACCTGGATCAGGATCGGCACCGCCAGCATCGCGATCACGAGCGGCTGCTCGATGATCGCCTGTCCCTGGAAGGCGAACAGCAGGACGAGCGTCGCGAGCAGCGCGCCGATCGACCAGGGGCCCGTCCGCTTCATCGCCGCGTCGAACGACGCCTGTCCGTCGCGCAGCAGGAGCCGACGGAGGACCTGCGCCAGGACGACCGGCACGACGATGTAGAGCACGACCGACGTCAGCAGCGTGTCCCATGGCACCGTGATCGACGAGATGCCGAGCAGCAGACCGACCAGCGGCGCGAACGCGAAGATCATGATCACGTCGTTGAGCGCGATCTGCGACAGCGTGAAGTACGGGTCTCCGTCGGTCAGCTTGCTCCAGACGAACACCATCGCCGTGCAAGGGGCCGCTGCCAACAGGATCAGCCCCGCGACGTAGCTGTCGAGTTGAGCCGCCGGCAGGTACGGCGCGAAGACGTGGCGGATGAACAGCCAACCGAGCAGCGCCATCGAGAACGGCTTGACGGCCCAGTTGACGAAGAGCGTCACGCCGATGCCGCGCCAGTGCCGGCGGACCATCCCGAGCGCGCCGAAGTCGATCTTGACCAGCATCGGGATGATCATCACCCAGATCAGCACGCCGACCGGCAGGTTGACGTGCGCGACCTCCAGGCGGCCGATCGCCCGCGAGGCGCCGGGAAGCAACTGCCCGAAGCCGATCCCCACCACGATGCAAAGGGCGACCCAGACCGTCAGATACCGCTCGAAGAAGCCTATCGCCGGAGCCGGTCGCGCCACGAGTCCGGCTGAGACGGCGCTCATTCGCTGACGACCTGCTTCTGCCCGATCGCATCCAGTTCGCGCCTGATCGCTTGTCGATCGAGGATGGCGAGCGGCAGCGCCACGAAGGTGCTGACCCGACCGCGGATCTGTCGGAAGATCTTGACGAAAGCGCGACGCTTGACTTCGTCCGTGCCGTCCACGGCGGCCGGATCCTCGAAGCCCCAGTGAGCCGTCATCGGGTGGCCCGGCCAGACCGGGCAGACCTCGCCGGCGGCGTTATCGCAGACGGTGATGATGAAGTCCATGACCGGCGCGTCCGGCGCGGCGAACTCGTCCCAGCTCTTGCTGCGCAGGAACTCGGTCGGATAGCCGGTGGCGGCGACCTGTTCGATCGCGAACGGATTCACGGTGCCGCCGGGGTGGCTGCCCGCGCTGTAGGCCTTGAAGCGCCCGGCACCCAGCGTATCGATCAGCGCCTCGGCCATGATGCTGCGGGCCGAGTTGCCGGTGCACAGCACCAGGACGTTGAAGACGCGATCGGTCATGCCGAGGCCGCGCAGCAGGACGCGGCTTCGACGACGGCAACGTCGATCGGCCGCCCGGAGCCGGCCTTCGGTGCGCAGCACGCAGCATGCGCATCGCCGGTCGCGACCGACGTCGCCTCGCTGAAGACGGGAATGTCGCCGAGCGTATGGAAATGTTCCCATGCGATGCCCTGCGGATCGGTGACCCAGTGTTTCTCGCTGCGGGCGTAGCAGCAGGTCGTCTGGCCTTCGTCCAGGAGCGACAGGTCCGCCGCCTTCGCTCGCGCCTTCAGCTCGGCCAGCTCCTCCCAGTCGTCGGTCTGGATGCCGAGGTGGTCGACGCCGACTGCGCCACCGCGCGTCGAAATGGCGAAGTTGATGCGGGGGTCGTCGAGCATCCACTTGGCGTACCCGTCCTCGATGCGCACTGGTTCGGTCGCGAACATCCTCGAATAGAACGCGATGCTGGTCGGCAGGTCGTCGACGTGTGCATGGACATGGAAACGCTTCATGACGGGCTCCTCGGCGGAAAGGGGGTTCAACAGGCGCAGGCCGCGGACTCGGCCGGGACCGCGCAGGTCTCGCCCGCGCAGCAGTGATCGGTGAGGTAGGCGAGCAGCCCGCTCATCTGGTCATAGGCCGCCCGGTAGATCAGGTTCCGGCCATGCTGCTCGCAGGTCACGAGACCCGCGTGCAGCAGTTCCTTCAGGTGGAAGGACAGTGCATTGCGCGCGACGTCGAGGCCGTCGGCCATGACGGACGGCGTCAATCCGCTAGCGCCCGCGACGACGAGAGCGCGGAACACGCGGAGACGCTGCGCATGGGCCAGCGCCGCGAGGGACGTGACGACGTCGGTCTCGTTCATGAAGCAACGATACAACGAATGTTGAATCGTTGCAACCTTTGTTGTCTATCGCGTCTTGCCGAGAGTGATCCGGACCTACGTGATTCGCGACGAAGAGGAGGAACGTCATCCCCTCGAGCAGCGTGCCGCGATGACAGAGAATCCAGTCCCGCGCTTCCGCGGGACGTCAGGGACGTGAACTCATTTTCCGATGCAGAACCGCCCGAAGATCTCCCCGAGCAGGTCGTCGGCCGTGAACGCGCCGGTGATGCGGTCGAGCGCGTGTTGCGCGAGTCGCAGTTCTTCGGCGAAGAGGTCGAGCGCGCGGTCGCCCTGCATCCGCGTGCGTGGCCGCGAGGTCGAGATGACGCCCCGCGTCGCGCAGCGCGACGACGTGGCGCTCGCGGGCCGAGAAGCCGGTCTCGCCGCTCGGTTGCCAGCCCGCGATCGCGAGCAGCTCGCGACGCAAGCCGTCGATGCCGGCGCCGGTCTTCGCGGAAACGCAGATACGGTCGCCATCGACCGACGGCGACGTCCCGGTCAGGTCGATCTTGTTGACGACGGTGCGTCGTGCCGCATGCGCCGGTAGGCGGCCGGCGATCGCGTCGTCCTCGTCGTTCACGGACGCGGCCTCGACACCGGCCTCCACGACGTGCAGCACGACCTGCGCATGCGCGATCGCGTCCCAGGTCCGCTCGATGCCGATCCGCTCGACCGCATCGATGTCGACATCCTCGAGCGCGCGGATGCCGGCCGTGTCGATCACGTGCAGCGCGATGCCGTCGACGCGGATCGTCTGTTCGATGCGGTCGCGCGTCGTGCCGGCGATCGGCGTGACGATCGCGACGTCGGCGCCCGCGAGCGCGTTCAGCAGGCTCGACTTGCCGACGTTCGGGCGGCCGATCAGCACGACCGTCAATCCTTCGCGCAGCAACGCACCCTGCTTCGCGCGCGTCGGTCAGGTCCGCGAGCGACGCGCGGATCGACGCCAGCCGGCCGCGCGCGTCGGAGCTCTCGAGGAAGTCGATCTCCTCGTCGGGGAAGTCGAGCGTCGCCTCGACCAGCGCACGCAACTCGATCGTCGCGTCGACGAGCGCATGGACCGCGGTGGAGAACGCGCCCGACAGCGACGCCTGCGCGCCGAGCACGGCCGCCTCGCTCGACGCCTCGATCAGGTCGGCGACGGCCTCGGCCTGTGCGAGGTCGAGCTTGTCGTTGAGGAACGCGCGCTCGGTGAACTCGCCGGGCTCGGCCAGGCGCAATCGCGCATCGTCGTCGGTCGCGAGACCGTTCGCGACCGCGAGGCAACGCTCGACGACCATCTGCAGCACGACCGGACCGCCGTGCAGCTGCAGCTCGACGACGTCCTCGCCGGTGTACGAATGCGGCGCCGCGAACAGCAGCGCGATGCCGCGGTCGATCGCCGCGCCGTCGGCCGCATGGACGCCGACCAGCGTCGCATGACGCGGTGCGAGCGCGAAGTCGTCGGGCTTCGCGCACAGCGTCGCGACGAACGCCGCGACGATCGGCTTGCCGGTCCAGCGACCGAACGACAACCGCACGACGCCGATGCCGCCGCGACCCGCCGGCGTCGCGATCGCGAGGATCGGATCGTCGCGATGCAGGCTCATGGCGGACGCGAGCGCACCGCGGTCGTCATCACGCGTTCGTCGTCGCCCTCAGGCGGGCTTCGCCGTCGGCTTGCGCCCGCCCATCATCCGCGTGATCTGCCACTGCTGCAGGATCGACAACAGGTTGTTGACGACCCAGTACAGCACGAGGCCGGCCGGGAAGAAGAAGAACGTGAAGCCGAACACGAGCGGCATGATCAGCATCATCTTCGCCTGCGTCGGGTCGGGCGGCGCCGGGTTCAGTTTGTACTGGATGAACATCGACGCCATCATGATCAGCGGCAGGATGAAGAACGGGTCCGGCGCCGCCAGGTCGTGCACCCAGCCGAGCCACGGCGCGCCGCGCATCTCGACCGACGCCGACAGCGTCGAATAGAGCGCGATGAAGAACGGGATCTGCACGAGGATCGGCAGGCAGCCGCCCATCGGGTTCACCTTCTCGGCGCGATACAGCTCCATCGTCGCCTGGTTGAGCTTGGCGCGATCGTCCTTGTGCCGCTCCTGCAGCTCCTTCATCCGCGGCGAAAGGTTCTTCATCCGCGCCATCGACTTGTAGCTCGCGGCCGACAGCGGGAAGAACACGGCCTTGATCAGGATCGTCAGCAGGATGATCGACCAGCCCCAGTTGCCGACGTACGAGTGGATGAACTCGAGCACCGCGAACATCGGCTTCGCGAGGATCGTCGTCCAGCCGTAGTCGCGCACGAGGTCCATGCCGGGCGCGACCTTCTCGAGCGTGCGCTCGTCGGTCGGTCCGATGAAGAGCCGCGCATCGGCCGTCTTCGTCGCGCCGGCCGCGATCGTGCCGAGCGGCTCGCGCGCGCCGACGCGGAACAGGTTCGCATCGAGCCGGTCGGTGTAGTAGTCGCGCGGGCCGTTCGACGGGATCCACGCCGAGACGAAGTAGTGCTGCAGCATCGCGACCCAGCCGTCGTCGGCATGCGCGACGTGCTTATCGGGCCCCTTGCCCTTCTCGATGTCCGAGAAGCTGACCTTCTGGAAGCGCTCGGCGTCGCTGTAGACCGCGGGGCCGAAGTAGGTGCTGTAGAAGCGCGACGTGCCGGCCGGCGCCTTGTCGTCGCGCACCAGCTGCAGGTAGAGCTGCGGCGAGACGGCGTCGGTGCCCGCGTTCGTGACCGCATGACGCACGTCGATGACGTAGCTGCCGCGATGGAACGTGAACGTCTTCGTCAGGCGGACGCCGCCCGACTCCGCCTCGAACGAGACGTCGAGGACGTCCTGTCCGTCAGCGAGCGTCCGCGGTCCGGGCAGCGCGCGGAACAGCATCCGGTGGTTCGGCAGCGCCGCGCCCGTCGTGGAGGCGACGAGGCCGCTCTGCGCCACGTAGTAGTAGCCGGGCGTGTCGTCGAGCAGCACGAAGTTGCGCTTCGGATCGTCGGCGTCGCGGTACTTCACGAGCTCGACGCGGTCGAGCGTCGCGCCGAGCGTGTTGACGTCGACCGCGTAGAGGTCGGTCGTGATCGCGATCCGCTCGCCCTTGGCCGACGCGATCGCGCTCGGCACGCTGGTCGCGCCGCCGTTGGTCGCGGTCGCCGCCCCGGCGCCCGACGGCACCGAGGCCGGCGCGGTCCCGGCGACCGGCACGTCGTCGCTCGCGCCGTGCGGCGCGCTGCCGGTCGCGGTCGGCGATCCGGTCTGCTGCGACACGGCCTGCGGCCCGAACATCGTCGGGCGCCCGTTGGCTCGCTGCCAGTTCTCGTACAGCATGAACAGCGAGACCGAGAAGATGATCCAGAGAATGATGCGACGCGTTTCCATCGAAGCGATCGTTGAACGTTGGGTTCCGCGCGCCGTGCGGCGCCGCGGTCAGGCGGAAAGGAAGGTCAGCGCCGCTCGCGGCCGGCCGCGGGCACCGGATCATGCCCGCCGGCATGCCACGGATGGCAACGCGCGACTCGCGCGATCGCGAGCCTCGAGCCGACGATCGCGCCGTGCGTGCGGATCGCCTCGGCCGCATACGCCGAGCAGCTCGGCGCGAAACGGCAACGCGCCGGCAGCCACGGGCTGACGACGAGCCGGTAGATCGCGAGGGCGCCGAGCAGCACGTGTGCCGGTGCCTGCGTCCAGCGAGCCGCGCGCGTCACGCCGGCATCCGGGCGCCGAACGCGCCGCCGCGGCGTAGCCGCTCGACGAGCGACGCGAGCGATGCCTGCGGGTCGAAGCGGCGACGCGCCCGGACCTTCGCCGGCGTCGCGGCAAGCTCGGCCTTCGGCGCGAGCGGCGCCTGCATCCGCACGACGAGGTCCGCGCTGCCGAACTCGCGGGCCCACGCATCGCGGCCGGTGCGGAACGCGGCACGCCAGCGACGCTTGATCGTGTTGCGCGCGACGGCCGACGCTTCGTAGCGCTTCGGGATCACGAGTCCGAGCCGCCAGACCGGCGTCGCCACGTCGGCGTCACCGACCGGATCGGCCGCGGGATGCCGGAACAGATGGAGCGCGAAGGCGCCGCTGCGTAGCACCGGGCGGCATGCGAGGCAACGATCGAACGCGGCCGCGCCGTCCAGCGCGAACGCGGTACCCCGTCGGGCGACGACAGCGGCCGCCGAAGCCGCGTCAGACCGCGAGGCGATGACGGCCCTTGGCGCGGCGCGCGCGGATCACGGCACGGCCGCCGCGCGTCTTCATGCGGACGAGGAAGCCGTGGGTTCTCTTGCGGCGAACGACGGAGGGTTGGTAGGTGCGTTTCATGATCGGGTGGCCGCTCGGCTAAAAACCTGAAATTAAATACAAAAACCATGCGGTTTGTCAAATGCGGTGACGCCCGGGCGCCCTCGGAAGGACCGTGCCCGGGCGTGGCGAAATGCCGACCTCGGACTGTGGATAACTTTGCGTTACGCGACCGCTTCGCATAAAATTGCGCGCTCGGCGGACCGGTTTTCGACGCACCGCGATCGGGGCGGCAAGCGCCGCTTCGACGGGGTCGGTGGGACCGGAACGGCGATCAGGCAGTCGGTCCGCCGCGCGCGTCGCGAAGCAGGCTCACGAAGCTGCATCGCTGAAGCCGCGACACGGATCGGAACATCCAGCGAGACCGAAGCCACGCCCGACTCGACACCAAGAATAGTCCGCCTCGGCGACGACCGCGATCCTGCGAATCGCGGCGTCCGAACCGGCTCCAGCCGGCGACGCGGACCACGAACGAGCGGGACGATCAGAGCCGAGGAGCGGAGCGAGCACGGGAACGACGGCGACGCGCTCGCCGCGGCTCCTCGTGCGTCGGTCGGTGCCCTCGTCTTGCGGTTCGAGCAGTGAAGGCAGGTCCCCGAGGTGTCCGCCGACGTGCGGCGCCAGGACCGGGCGTCGGATCGAACTCCGGCATCCGGCTTCGACGAAGTGAACGACGACCGGAGCGCACACGCCGCACATGATGATCGAACCGACGCCGCAGAGTCAGCCCGACCGCCCTCGTCGTCCCGAACTCGATGACGGTCCCGCGTTCTGGAGCGCCTGTGTCGACCAGCTGCGCGCCGAGCTGCCGCCGCAGCAGTACGCGGCCTGGATCAAGCCGCTGACGCCGGCCACGTTCGACGTCCAGGAGCGGCGCCTCAAGATCGGCGCGCCGAACCGCTTCAAGCTCGACTGGGTCAAGGCGCAGTTCGCGAGCCGCATCGAGTCGATGGCGCAGCGCTGGTTCGACGAGCCGGTGCAGGTCGAGCTGTATCTGGACGCGAAGCCGGTGGAGCCGGTGCGCCGCGAGGCCGACGCGTCCGACGGCTCGAACGGCGTGTCGAACGGCGCCGCGCACGGCTCGGCGCTGGCGCGCTCGCCGTCGTCGACCAGCACCGAGACGCTGCCGCGCGGCCTGTCCGCCGTCGAAGTGGCGAGCGTCCACATCGACTACGCGAAGTCCGGCTCGTCGGAACGCTCGCGGCTCAACCCGTCGCTGACGTTCGACACGTTCGTGACCGGCAAGGCGAACCAGCTCGCGCGCGCGGCCGCGAACCAGGTCGCCGACAACCCGGGCAAGTCGTACAACCCGCTGTTCCTGCACGGCGGCGTCGGCCTCGGCAAGACGCACCTGATCCAGGCGGTCGGCAACCAGATCGTGTCGCGCAATCCGACGGCGCGCATCCGCTACATCCACGCCGACCAGTTCGTCGCCGACGTCGTGCGCGCGTACCAGCGCAAGGCGTTCGACAATTTCAAGCAGATCTATCACTCGCTCGACCTGCTGCTGATCGACGACATCCAGTTCTTCAGTCGCAAGGACGGCACGCAGGAGCAGTTCTTCTACACGTTCGAGGCGCTGACCGCGGACAAGAAGCAGATCATCATCACCAGCGACACGTATCCGGCCGAGATGCAGGGCATCGACGAGCGGCTCGTGTCGCGCTTCGGCAGCGGCCTCACGGTCGCCGTCGAGCCGCCCGAGCTCGAGATGCGGGTCGCGATCCTGCTGAAGAAGGCCGAGCAGGAAGGCAAGCCGATCTCCGACGACGTCGCGTTCTTCGTCGCGAAGCATTCGCGCTCGAACGTGCGCGAGCTCGAAGGCGCGCTGCGCAAGCTGTTCGTCCATTCCGAGTTCCACGGCCGCGACATCACGATCGACATGGCGCGCGAGGCGCTGAAGGACATGCTGAGCGTCCAGCGCGCGCAGGTGTCGGTCGAGAGCATCCAGAAGACGGTCGCCGACTTCTACAAGATCAAGGTCGCCGACATGTTCTCGGCGCGCCGCCCGACCAACATCGCGCGGCCGCGCCAGATCGCGATGTACTTCGCGAAGGAGCTGACGCAGAAGAGCCTGCCGGAGATCGGCGAGCTGTTCGGCGGCCGCGACCACACGACCGTGCTGCACGCGGTCCGCAAGATCAACGAGCTGCGCGGCAAGCAGCCGGAGCTGAACCGCGAGCTGCACGTGCTGCTGCAGACGTTGAAGGGTTGATGGTGAGTCGACTTCGCGTTTTCGCGAGCACCGCTGTCATCCCGACCTTCACAGGCACGACGGGTCGAGGATGCGTCGCTCGTCGTCATCCGACCTGTGGACAAGCGCTGAACCCGCGGCGCATCGAATGTGCAAGACCGTCCCGATCGATCACACCCGCCGATCGGCCCACAAACCCCACGGCCCGGATACCCCAGTCACGCACAGGGTTGCCGTTTCGCCAAGCAGTTGATTCGTTTCCTCCGAACCGCGTTGTCCACAAGGTTGCGACCTCTCTATCAATCAACGTCTGTGAGGTTTAGAACAAATGCAACTCATCAAAGCGCCCCGTGACGCGCTGCTCAAACCACTGGCCACGGTCAGCGGGATCGTCGAGCGGCGACATACGTTGCCGATCCTCGCGAACATCCTCATCAAGAAGGAAGGCGCGCGGGTCTCGTTCACGTCGACCGACATCGAGGTCCAGATCAAGACGCATGCCGACATCGGCGTCGTCGACGGCAAGGACGCCGAGAACACGGCCACGACCGTCGCCGCACGCAAGCTGCTCGACATCCTGCGAGCCCTGCCCGAGAGCGGCGAAGTGACGCTCTCCACCACCGCGAAGAAGATGACGGTGCAGTCGGGCAAGAGCCGCTTCAACCTGCAGACGCTGGCCGCCGACGACTTCCCGACCGTCTCGCAGCCCGAGAGCTATCTCGCGAGCTTCACGTTGCCGCAGAAGACGCTGAAGCACCTGATCGCGATGGTCCATTTCTCGATGGCCCAGCAGGACATCCGTTACTACCTCAATGGTTTGCTCCTCGTCGTCGACGGCAAGCAAGTCATTGCGGTTGCAACGGACGGCCACCGGCTCGCGTACTGCGCGGTCGAGACCGACCTGAATCCGGGCGCCGCATCGAACGGCGCGGCCGAGCGGCACGAGGTGATCGTGCCGCGCAAGAGCATCCTCGAGCTGCAGCGATTGCTCGGCGACGGCGACGAGCCGGTCACGATCGACCTCGCGCCGAACCAGGTGCGCTTCACGTTCGACAACGTCGAGCTGATCAGCAAGCTGGTCGAAGGCAAGTTTCCCGACTACCAGCGCGTCATCCCGAGCGGCTACAGCAAGAGCTTCGACATCGCGCGCGACGACTGGCTGCGCGCGCTGCAGCGGGTCGCGATCCTGACGAGCGACAAGTTCAAGGGCGTGCGCTTCGTGCTGTCCGAGGACGCGGTCAAGATCAGCTCGACCAACGCGGACCAGGAAGACGCGCAGGACGAGATCGAGATCACGTACCCGCACGGCACGCTCGACATCGGCTTCAACGTCTCGTACCTGCTCGACGTGCTCAACAACCTGAAGAGCGAGCAGGTGACGGTGTCGGTCGGCGACTCGAACTCGAGCGCGCTGATCACGCTGCCCGGCGAGGAGGCGTTCAAGTACGTGGTGATGCCGATGCGGATCTGATGCGCTGGAGTCGAACGACGCCGGGATCCGCGTTCGCGGGAACGACGTCGGCAAAGCGTTCGATCGCGGAGCAATGGCAGCAGTTCGACGCGTCGCGCGACCTCGCGAGACGCGGGATGAGGGGTCCGGACCGTCGCATTCGACGCGTTCGCCCTCACATTCGAGGTTCCCGTAACGAAAGAGATTGATGAGCAACGTACCCAATCCGAAGGCGCGGACCGAGCCGTCCGATGAAGCGCCCGCCACCGTGCCGGCCGAGCTGAAGGCGCTCGACCAGAACAGCGTCGCGATCCCGACGGTGCCGGTCGGCGAGGACACCGAGACCGGCGACGACGAGGCCGCGCAGGCAGCCGCGCTCGCCGAGGTCCAGCGCGACGCGCAGGACCGTCGCGACGCGAACAGCCAGGACTACGGCGCGGGCTCCATCCAGATCCTCGAAGGGCTCGAAGCGGTCCGCAAGCGGCCCGGCATGTACATCGGCGACACGTCCGACGGCACCGGCCTGCACCACCTCGTGTTCGAGGTCGTCGACAACTCGATCGACGAGGCGCTCGCCGGCTACTGCGACGAGATCACCGTCACGATCCACACCGACAACTCGATCTCCGTCGTCGACAACGGCCGCGGCATCCCGACCGGCGTCAAGTTCGACGACAAGCACGAGCCGAAGCGCAGCGCGTCCGAGATCGCGCTGACCGAGCTGCACGCCGGCGGCAAGTTCAACCAGAACAGCTACAAGGTGTCGGGCGGCCTGCACGGCGTCGGCGTGAGCTGCGTCAACGCGCTCAGCAAGTGGCTGCGCCTGACAGTGCGTCGCGACGGCAGGATGCACTTCATCGAGTTCGCGAAGGGCTTCGTGCAGAACCGCATCGTCGAGCCGCACACCGACGAGCACGGCAACACGTACGACATCTCGCCGATGCAGATCACCGGCGACACCGACAAGCGCGGCACCGAGGTCCACTTCCTGCCCGACGAGACGATCTTCTCGAACATCGACTTCCACTACGAGATCCTGTCGAAGCGGCTGCGCGAGCTCTCGTTCCTGAACAACGGCGTGCGCATCAAGCTCGTCGACCAGCGCCAGGGCAAGGAAGAGGACTTCGCGTTCGCCGGCGGCGTCAAGGGCTTCGTGGAGTACATCAACCGCACGAAGACGACGCTGCACCCGACCGTGTTCTACGCGCTCGGCGAGAAGGACAGCGAGTTCAACGCGAACGGCTACGGCGGCGGCGTGAAGGTCGCGGTCGAGGTCGCGATGCAGTGGAACGACAGCTACCAGGAACAGGTGCTGTGCTTCACGAACAACATCCCGCAGCGCGACGGCGGCACGCACCTGACCGGCCTGCGCGCCGCGATGACGCGCGTCATCAACAAGTACATCGACGAGCACGAGTTCGCGAAGAAGGCGAAGGTCGAGACGGCCGGCGACGACATGCGCGAAGGGCTGACCTGCGTGCTGTCGGTGAAGGTGCCCGAGCCGAAGTTCTGCGAGCCAGACGAAGGACAAGCTGGTGTCGTCCGAAGTGCGCCTGCCGGTCGAGGAGATCGTCGCGAAGGCGCTGACCGACTACCTGCTCGAGCGACCGAACGACGCGAAGATCATCTGCGGCAAGATCGTCGAGGCGGCGCGCGCCCGCGAGGCGGCCCGCAAGGCGCGCGACCTCACGCGCCGCAAGGGCGTGATGGACAGCTTCGGCCTGTGCGCGAAGCTCGCCGACTGCCAGGAGAAGGATCCGGCGCTGTGCGAGCTGTTCATCGTCGAGGGCGACTCGGCCGGCGGCAGCGCGAAGCAGGGCCGCGACCGGAAGTTCCAGGCGATCCTGCCGCTGAAGGGCAAGATCCTCAACGTCGAGCGCGCGCGCTTCGACCGGATGTTGTCGCAGCCAGGAAGTGCTCGCGCTGATCAGCACGCTCGGCACCGGCATCGGCCCCGAGGAATACGACGTCGCGAAGCTGCGCTACCACCGCATCATCATCATGACCGACGCGGACGTCGACGGCAGCCACATCCGCACGCTGCTGCTGACGTTCTTCTATCGGCAGATGCCGGAGCTGGTCGAGCGCGGCTACATCTACATCGCGCAGCCGCCGCTGTACAAGGTCAAGGTCGGCAAGGACGAGCGGTACATCAAGGACGACGCCGAGCTGACGCAGTACACGATGAAGCTCGCGCTGCAGAACGCCGAGCTCGTCACGCACGAGGACGAGGGCGGACCGCGCGCGGCGATCACCGGCGACGCGCTGGCCGAGCTGGTCCGCAAGTACCTGGTGGCCGACGGCGTCGTGCAGCGGCTCGCGCGGCACTACGACGTGGCGACGCTGATCGCGATCCTCAACGGCACGACGCTCGACCTGTCCGACGCCGCGAAGTCCGAGGAATCGGCGCGGTCGCTGTCACGCGTGCTCGGCAACGGCACGGTGCACGTGCACGCGGAGTTCGACGAGGCGACCGACAAGCATCGGCTGGTCGTCGAGCGGATCGTCCACGGCAACACGCGCGCGACGGTGATCGACGCCGAGTTCGTCGCGGGCGCCGACTACGGCACGCTGCACGAAGCGGCGGAGACCTTCCGCGGCCTGATCGGCGCCGGCGGCCGCATCAAGCGCGGCGAAGGGGAGAAGCAGCGCAGCCAGGCGGTCGGCGACTTCAAGGCCGCGGTGCAGTGGCTGATCGAGGACGCGGAACGCAACCTCACGAAGCAGCGCTACAAGGGCCTCGGCGAGATGAATCCCACGCAGCTGTGGGAGACGACGATGGACATCACGGCGCGACGGCTGCTACGGGTGCAGATCGAGGACGCGATCGCGGCGGATCAGGTGTTTTCCACGTTGATGGGGGATGACGTGGAGCCGCGGCGGGCGTTCATCGAGGGGAATGCGATTTATGCGGGGAATATTGATGTTTGAGCCGCGGCGTTAATAGACAAAAGGGCCGCACTAGCGGCCCTTTTGTTAAGAGTGCGTCGACTCCGGCTGCTTTCGACCCAGAGCGGACCCTCGAAGCCGCGCGTAATTGTCCCCTGCCAGCCTTCATTGACCAATCGCACGTCGCTTGCTCTTAAAGAAATCCCACACTTCCTCGGCGGTATCGACGTCATGATTCATCTCACCGACCAATTTACGAAGCAGCCACGGAAGTTCTCCATCCTTCGATGCTTCGGTATGGCCACCGCCATCAATCCTGAGGAACTCGACCTGGATTTCCGTGGAGGCTGTCCCCCAGACATAACGCGTTGCCGATGTCGCGTCATTCGGATGTAGGTGCGGAAAGCGATACACGGCCGGCGTCTCGCGCAACCCGGCCAACTCTCGCCAGACCGCCACCGATTCCTCGGCGCTGATCCCGCTTCCGCGTCCCTGCAAAGGCCAATGACCAACCGCACCGCCGGCATAAGGCGCGATCTGGTCGGCCGTTCCATGAGAGATGAAGACTGAAAGGGGACGTGAAGGGAGCGGGCAGGCGCTCTGAACCGGCATGAGTCCGCTCTGCACTCCGATGGCAGCAATCCGTGGCGCCAACTCGATCCCGACCCGGTAAGCCATGCCACCCCCATTGGAACCGCCGAACACATAGATGCGTTCCGGATCTGCATTGAACTGTGCGAGCGCGGTGTCGATGAGCGCGGCGATGAGTCCGACGTCGTCGGTGGTCGCGTTGGTCGTGGCATCGCCACGACAGTCGTTCCATGCGGTTTTGCCGTCGCTGGCTTTCACGCCGTCAGGGGCGATGATCAGGACATTTTCGCGTTCCGCCAACCGAGGCCATTCCTGCGTCCTGTAGCCGCCGAACGAGGCGAGACCGAGCATCATGGCTGCCGTGGCGCCATGGCCGTGCAGGAGGATCACGACGGGTCGCTTTGACTTCGGCTTTCCTTCCGCCTCGGCGACGATGTAGTGCCGCGCTCCCTCCGGACGCGCGATTGCGTAGTCAGTGATAGTCACGGCGAACGCAGGACCAGCCAAGCCGAGGCCGATGAGGAAGGCACACCACGATCTACAAGGCGCCATGCCGTACCTCTTTGCGATTGAAGGCGGAGGCTTGCATCTTGTTTTTTTTGAAACTCGAGCCGGGCGTGAAGAAGGGAGAGCAAGATTGGCGCATATGACCGCTCCTGGCCGAAAGCGGTCCTTCGACCGATCGCCTTCGCGTCGTCAGTGACAAAGAAGAAGCTGCTCGCATCGCGTCACCTTGCTGACGACGTGCGGCTCACTAAGGCGACCCTCTCGCTTTTTGAAAAGGTCATTCCCCGTTCCCCCATCTAGTCCCACCCCGCGTTCCTCCCTAAATTGACCACACACCGGAACACCCCGGCCAACCCAGGAGAACGCGATGACCCGCCTCAACACCCCCACCACAATCGAAGCCGCGCCGATCAAGTCGCAACCGCTGCTCGAAGCCGTCAAGCGGCAACTCGGCGTGGCCCCGAATCTCTTCCGCGTCGTGTCGAACAGCCCCGCGGCGCTCGAAGGCTACATCGGCCTGTCCGGCGCGCTGGCCAAGGGCTCGCTGCCGGCCGCGACCCGCGAACGGATCGCGCTCGCGGTCGCCGAGATCAACGGCTGCGACTACTGCCTCGCCGCGCACACCTACCTCGGCCGCAACGTCGCCAAGCTGTCCGATGCGGAGATCGTCGCGAATCGCCATGGCCGCTCGACCGATGCGAAGGCCGATGCCGCCGTCCGCTTCGCCGCGTCGGTCGTCGAATCGCGCGGTCACGTCGACACGAGCGCCGTCGACGCGGTGCGCGCGGCTGGCTACGACGACGCGCAGATCGTCGAGATCGTCCTGCACGTCGCGCTGAACACGTGGACGAACTATCTCAACGAAGTGGCCGGCACCGAGATCGACTTCCCGCAAGCCGAACGTCTCGCCGCCTGAATGCCGTGCCGGCTTCGGTGGGCGACCCGCGTCGCCCGTCGGAACGCCGCGTCGAGGAGTCCGCCATGAACACCGTCATCGATCCGTCCGTCGTCCCGTTGTCGTCGTCGTCGTCATCGTCGTCCGCCGCGCCACGCCCCGGCTTCAGCGCGACCACGAAGGCCGTGCAGTCGCGCAAGGGCTCGCGCCAGGCTTACGCGAAGATGGAGGAACGCGGTGGTTGGCGGCAGGCGATCTCCGACGACCTGCGTGCGTTCATCGAGGCGCAGACCAGCGTCTTCCTCGGCACGGCGGACGCTGACGGCCAGCCGTACATCCAGCATCGGGGCGGCCCGCGGGGGTTCCTGCGTGTCGTAGACGACCGCACGATCGCATTCGCGGACTTTGCGGGCAACCGGCAGTTCATCACGCAGGGCAACCTGTCCGACAACGACCGCGCGTTCCTCTTCCTGATCGACTACGCCGCGCAGGGGCGCTTCAAGATCTGGGGCCATGCACGCGTGATCGAGGACGACGATGCGCTGCTGCGCGACCTGATGCCGGCCGGCTACCGCGCGCGCGGGGAGCAGGTCGTCGTGTTCACCGTCGACGCGTGGGACGAGAACTGCTCGCAGCACATCCCGCAACGCATCGACGCCGCCGACGTGCGGGCGGCGCTCGCCAAGCGCGACGCCCGCATCGCGGACCTGGAAGCACGTCTCGCGATGCGCTGATCGCTGGGCTTTGCGATCGCGCACGTCGCGGCGCACGGGCCGTCATCGTGTGCGTGTGGAATCGAGGGGCGCGTCGATCGGGAATGCTCTTCGATGCGCGCCTCTCCGACCACGCGGTCGTGCCGCGAGACGACGGGCCGACGGCTGCCGTATCGTTCCAGCGGCCACGCACGCTTTCGTCGACCCATGATCCCGATCTATCCCTTCACGCCGCAATCGGTCAGTGGCGTGGCCGTCGAGGTCTAGGTGCTCGACGCCCACCACTGCCTGCACGAGCTGCCCCCGCACGGCCACGCGTTCTTCGAGCTGATGCTGATCACCGCGGGTCGCGGCGTGCATCGCGTGGACGGCCGCGCATTCGACGTCGCGCGCAACACGCTCTTCGTCCTGGCGCCGGGTGCGACGCACGACTGCCGCGAGCTCGCGTCGGCGCGGGGCTGGGTCGTGCTGTTCGACGGCGACGCCGTCGGGGCCGGTGACGATGGCGCCTTCGCGGCGTCGGCGGGACTGTCGCTCAAGGAGCGGTCCGCGTCGCGATGGACCGCGGTCAGCGGACCGATCCGGCTCGACGACGCGGCCGCCCGGCGCATCGCGCACGGCTTCGAACGGATCCATCGAGAACTCGCGGAGCGTGCGCCGGACTACGCGGCAGCGGTGCGCGCCGCGCTCCACCTGCTGCTCGTCGACGTCGGTCGCTGCGTCGATGCCCAGCGGCC
This sequence comes from uncultured beta proteobacterium, assembly GCA_963795885.1. Taxonomy (GTDB): domain Bacteria; phylum Pseudomonadota; class Gammaproteobacteria; order Burkholderiales; family Burkholderiaceae_D; genus CAHJXF01. The sequence goes on from CAWCJI010000006.1 coordinate 248,539, forward strand.
GTCGCCGGCCGAGCCGGCCAGCGCGGCGCAGCGCGAGGCGGTCCGACGGATCTTCGCGGACATCGACCGGCACTTCGCGTCCGCGTCCGCGCTGTCGATGGCCGGTCGCCGGCTCGGCATGAACGCCGCCTATCTGACGACGCTCCTGCGGCGCACGACGGGCCGCACGTACGGCGCGTGGACGATCGAGCGTCGCATGTCGGAGGCCCGCAAGCTGCTGACCGGCACGCGGATGCGCGTGGCCGACGTCGCCGATCGCGTGGGGTACGCGGAGGCCGAATCGTTCGCCCGACGCTTTCGTGTCCACCACGGCGTGTCGCCGTCGTCGTGGCGGCGCCGGGCGCAAGGTTCGGATCGCGAAATCGCGGACAGGGAATGAGAAAGCGGCGACCTGTGATCGGCGGACCGGGCGCTCGACAATGGCATTCCGATCGATGGAGGTCACCGATGCGAGTCGTCATCCGGATCAGCGCTGTCTTCGCGCTTCTGCTCGGCCTCGCCGCGGCGGGCGTCGCCGACGCCGCGGGCACGAGCATCACGTGGTACGGGCAGTCGGCGTTCATCGTCACGACGCCGAAGGGCCACGTGCTGCTCTTCGACCCGTGGTTCGCGAACCCGATGAATCCCGACGGGGACAAGGTCGCCGACCGGCTCGACCGGGTCGACCTGATCCTCGTCAGCCACGGCCACTTCGATCACGTCGGCGCGGCGACTGCGATCTCCCGCCGGACCGGCGCGAAGCTCGTCGCCTCGCTCGATCTCGGCGAGGCACTGGCCCGTTACGGCGGCTTCCCGAAAGAGAACATGAGCTACGAGACGCTCGGCAACGCCGGCGGCGTGCTGACGTTCCTCGACGGCGAGGTGCAGGTCCTGATCGTTCCGGCGGTGCACAGCTCGCACGTCAGCGGCAAGGACCTCGGGGTCAACGACGATGCCGAGGCGCACTGGGGCGGCAACGCGTCGGGCTTCGTCGTGCGGATCGCCGGGGGTCCGACGATCTATCACACCGGCGACACCGACCTCTTCGCCGACATGGCGCTCGTCTCGCGATTCGCGAAGGTCGACGTGATGCTGGTCTGCATCGGCGATCACTTCACGATGGGGCCGGCCCGGGCGGCCGACGCGGTGGCGCTGGTCAAGCCCGCACGGGCGGTCCCGATGCACTACGGGACGTTCCTGCCGCTGATGACCGGCACGCCGGATCGCTTCCGCGAGGAGCTCGTGCGGCGCAGGCTCGGCGCGCGCTACGCGCCGATGACGGTCGGCACGCCGGTCGACTACTGATCCGACGCGAACGAGGTCACAGCACCTGCGCCACGCTTCGCAGCCGCTCCGACAGCCGCGTCCCGGCGTAGTCGAGAAAGACGCGCAGCTTGAGCGGCACGCGGCGATTGCTCGGATGCACGAGGTTCACCGGCATCGGCGCCGGCTCGAACGCGCGCAGGACCGGCACGAGCGTCCCGGCGGCGACGGCGTCGGCTGCCTGGTACGACGTCACCCGCGCAAGGCCGAGTCCGGCCTGCGCCGCCTCGACGGCCGACTCGGGCAGCGTCGTCGTCAGGCGCACGTCGATCGGGAACATCGCCTCCTGCCCGTCCACCGTGAACGCCCACGCGTTGCGCGGGCCGAGGCCGGTCCACTGGATGCAGTGATGCCGCGTCAGGGCCGACGGATGGTCCGGCTCGCCCGCGCTCGCGAGATAGCCGGGTGATGCGACGAGGACCATCCGGATCTGTCCGAGCAACCGCGCGACCAAGCTGCTGTCGGGCAGTTCGCTGATGCGCACGGCGACGTCGACGTGGTCGTCGACGAGGTTGACCAGGCGATCGACGAGCAGCAGACGCAGGTCGATCTCGGGGAAGTCGCGGAGGAAGTCGAGCACCACCGGCTGCAGGTGCCGGCGACCAAAGCCGATCGGCGCGGTGACGGTGAGCTCGCCCTTCGGCGATCGATGCTCGCCGGTGACCGTCTCGTCGGCGTCGCGCAGGTCGTCGAGCAGGCGGATGCAGGCGTCGAAGTAACCCTGCGCGATGTCGGTGAGGACGACCTGTCGCGTCGACCGTTCGAAGAGCCGCACGCCGAGCGATGCTTCGAGCTCGGCCACCTTGCGGCTCACGGTCGCGAGCGGCAGCCCCAGGGTGCGCGACGCGGCCGAGAAGCCGCCGGCGCGCGCGACGGCGACGAAGACCTGGAGCGACTCGAGCTTGTCCATGGCGTCTCGGAAGAGGGGACGGCGGTCCGGCCGAGGCGACTCATCGGGATCGGGCGAGCGCGCCTGTCGGATGCGTTGCTAGTCGACCGGCCCGCCGCGCGCGCGGGGTGACTCATCGGCCCCCCGTGACCGCATCGGCCAGATGGTCCCAGTCGTGCAGGAACACGCCCTCGAAGTAAGACGCCGCCGTCGCATCGTGGATGATCAACCCCGCATCGCGATTCCGTAGTGTGCCGTCCGCGGACCAGTTCTGGCTGCTGATCAGCACGCGCGCGTGATCGACCACGATCCCGTTGTTGTGAACCCCGGGCTGACGTCGAATCACGGTCGACGGAATGCCCTGCATCACGAGCTTCTCCATCCAGTCGTCGGTCTGGTACGCGCTCATGATCAGCCGCACGTCGACGCCGGCCGCGATGCGGCGGCCGATCGCGGCGATCAGCGCATCGTGGTCCTCGTCGCGCGGCTTGCCGCTCGGATGGATGTACTGCGCCTGCATGTAGAACGACGTCGTCGCCGAGTCGATCAGCGCGAGGATCGCCGGCTGGTAGTTGTCCGGCGTCAGCACCGGCTGCACGCGCGCGACGACGGTGACCGTCTTCGGCGGGAAGAACGTCTTCGGCGCGCGGCCGGTCGTGAACGACTTCGTCTGCACCTGCGGTAGCGCGTCGGTGGTCGTGCCCGCGGCGGCGCCTGCCGCTCCGGCGGCGCGCGGCTTGCCGTCCTCCGCGAGCGCGACCGCGTGGTCGTGCGCGAGGAAGGTCCGGAACGTGTCGGCGAGCTTCTTGTTGACGACGACCACATGCCAATCGCGGTCGCTGCTCGCCGCGATCTTCGCCGCCTCCTTCGCGTCGGCGAGGTCGATCTTCGGCAGGTGGCTGTTGTTCCAGTCGCCCGTCGACAGCCAGAAGCGGTCGTCGTCGCGGACGGCGACCTTGACGTGGTACGCGTTCGGATAGATCCACACCGGCGACTTCACGTCGGCGTTCGTCAGCGCCCAGGCGCCGGCGAAGTTGGGTCCGAGGTCGCGCGTCAACGTCTGCTGGATGTCGTCGCCCGACTGGTCGCTGCCGGACATCGGTGCGGGACGGTCGAGCGTCAGCTTGAGCTTGCGTCCCCGCGTCGCGCCGCGCAGCGCCTGCAGCACGTGCCCCGAGCTGAAGTCGTGCATGCCGACGACCAGGTCGCCGGGGTTCGTCGACAGGAACTTCGACAGCTCGCCCCAGCCGGCATCGGGGCTGACGTGCAGCACCAGCGTCACCGGCTCCGTGACCGCGTCGAGCGTCGCGTTCGGCGGCGGCGCGTACGGGACGCGCCGCTTCACGACCTGGCCGGCCAGCGTCGCCGCGGCGACCGTCGCATCGTCGACCGTCGTTCCGGAACCGTCGAGATAGAGCGCGTCGTCGAAGACCGGCGCGCGCAGCTCGTGACGTGCGGACGCGACCTGCAGGTACGTCGCGCCGCCCCTCGCGCGCAGCCGCTCCAGCGGGTCGGCCACGCGGACCTCGACGCGGACCTGGTCGTACGACCGCGGGATCTGCTCGCTGAGCGCAGCCAGATGATCCGGAAGCGCCTTGACGACGATCACGCGCTCGTTCGTGAAGCCCTCCGGTCCGAGATGCAGGCCGGGCCGGACCGACAGGATGCCGGGCAACGTCAGCGACATCGCGTTGACGAGGATGGTGTGCCGGACCATCTCGTACGAGTTGTTCTTGCGGCGCTCGCCGGTACGCGGGCGGGTCGGATCGACCGGGCCGCTCGGGATGTCGGTCGCGCGGCGCGCGTGGCCGTCGCCGGGGGTGGGCGCGGCGCTACCGGTCGTCGGCGCCGTGTCGGCCGCCTTCGCGCTCGTCGTCGCGACGGGCTGGACGAACAGCGCGTGCCCCGCGGCGCCGGCCTTCGTCAGGAATTCCTGGCGCGCGTCGCGACGCTGCACGGCCTTGTCGCCCGGCACGAGCGCGTTCAGCGCCGACTGCAGCTTCAGCAGGCGATCCGCGAACGCGCGCAGCGGCAGGCCGCCGGTCAACGCGGCCGGCGCGGCGGCGGCGCCCAGGTCGACGACCTCGTAGGCGCCCATGTGCTGCAGGCGATGCAGCTTGCCGGTCGCCGGATCGAACCACGTCAGCCGGCCGTTCGGCAGCACCTGGCGCGGGCGCGTGATGCGTCCCGAGAAGCTGTAGCGCGCGCCGCCGGAGCCGGTCGGATCGAAGTAGCGCGGCGTGCAGAAGTCGGCGACGAGCACGCCGTCGATCAGGTATGCGCAGCTCGGATCCATCGAAGGGCCGCAGATCTCGACGAGGTACTCGACGACGGATGCGCCGTCGACGGTCTCGGTCCCGACCACCCGCGTCCCGGGACCCGCGACCAGCCGGTTGCCGCTCGGGTCGACGATCATCTCGAGCGCTTCATGGCTCGCGCTCAACGACCAGGTGCTGCCCGCGTGGATGCGCGCGTACGGCTGGTTGTGCCGGCTGGCCTGGAAGCCCAGGTCGGTCTGCGATTCGTCGACGATGTAGATCGGCGACACGCCCGGTTCGAGGCTGTCGGTGCCGAAGACCGGTTCGACGACGGCGGCGACCTGCCACACCGGCGCGAGGTCGCGGGCGATCTGCAGGTTGAGCGCGTTGGCGACGCGGACGACCGCCGGGAAGTCGACGCTCTTCGTGCGCGAGACGAGGCCGATGCGATGGATCAGCATGGCGAATGCGCCAGCCGCGAAACTGTATTCAACGCCGACCTCCGATGCGCGAACGCGATTTGTCGATGGGGACACGGATTGCCGCGGGCAGTGTGCCGCGTCGCACGCGCGTCGAACAGCGGATCAGACGGGCATCGACCCGTCTTCTTGAGGCGCCGCGCGGCCTGCTTCGATGGGCCGACGGGGCCGCGGTGACGGGTCGGGCGCGAAAGCGGGCGGCTCGGGCCGCATCGAATCGACCGTGCGATCCTCGATGCGCGGCTAGAGCGCGTAGGCCCGACGCAGGCATTCGGCGTCGCCGGACCGCCCGTCCTTCGACAGCTCGTCGACGAGCGAATGCAGGCTGTCGCGCGCCCTCGGGAAGTCGGCCGCGATCGCGACCGCTTCCGGGCGCGCGATCGCGCGAAAGACCAGCGACCAGTCGACGGTCGGATCGTCGACCCAGTCCGTCGCATCGAGCGTGAAGAAGGTCTCGACGAGATTCGCATCGGTCTTCGCGTCGTCGTCGACGCCGATGTTCGTCCGCAACGATCGGACGACCGAGAGGCAGGTGACGATCGCGGGACGTTCGTCGTCCGCGAGGAAATGCATCGTCGTTCGGTCGTCTTCCATCTCGAATTCCATGGCTCTGCGTGCTGCGTTCGGGTCGCAGTCGCGAGGCGGCTCACCGCGCGACTCCTTCGGTCGATCGGCTCCCATCGTAAGAGCGGACCGGGCGACCTGCAACGGCACCTGTGCAGTGCGAGCGTCACCTGGCGTGCCGCGCATGACGAGCAAGCAACGGACGCGCTTCGCGCCTTCCTTCGCGTGCAGGCGCCGAACGAGTCGTCGTCCTAACGACGCCTCGACGCGCCGGTGTCACCGTCGCGCCTCCCATCACCGGAGCCGCCATGACCGATCCCCGCAACATCGCCCACGACAAGAAGGTCCAGCAGGAGAAGAAGCATCAGCACGAGGCCATCGCGCCCACCGCCGACGAGACGCCACAGCCGGGAAAGAAGCCGCACCTGCATCACGAGGACAAGCCGAAGGACGAACCGGAAGCGGCGAAGACCGACGGCGCGTAGGTCGACGACGCGGGCGCCGGATCGGCGCTGTCGCGATGCGAGGCGCCCGATCGCGCTACGCTGCCCGTCGCGCGAGCACCGAATCGCGTCGAAGCGAAGCGACGCGCGTGGCATCGATCGATGCAACGCGTCGCCCTTCGTCAATCAAGGAGTCGAATCCATGGACCGCCAGTCACTGATCGAGACCGCCGAGGCGTTGGTCGCGGACCACAAGGGCCTGATCGCGATGGACGAGAGCACCGGCACCTGCGACAAGCGCTTCGTCGAGCAGGGCATCCCGACGACCGAGGAGATGCGCCGCCAGTGGCGCGACCTGATCGTCAACGCGCCGGGGCTCGGTGACTCGATCAGCGGCGCGATCCTGTTCGACGAGACGATCCGCCAGAAGACGCTCGCCGGCGTGCCGTTCGCCGATGCGCTGAAGGGCGTCGGCATCATCCCCGGCATCAAGGTCGATGCCGGCGCGAAGCCGCTCGCGTTCCATCCGGACGAGAAGGTCACCGAGGGGCTCGACGGCCTGCGCGAGCGGCTCGAGGAGTACGCGTCGCTCGGCGCCCGCTTCGCGAAGTGGCGTGCGGTCATCACGATCGGCGACGGCATCCCGACCGCGACCTGCATCGAGGTCAACGCGCATGCGCTCGCGCGTTACGCGGCGCTCTGCCAGGAGGCCGGCATCGTGCCGATCGTCGAGCCCGAGGTGTTGATGGACGGCGATCACTCGCTCGCGCGTTGCGACGAGATCACGAGCGAGACGCTCGTCGCCGTGTTCGCGCAGCTCGCGGCGCAGGGCGTTGCGCTCGAAGGGATGCTGCTGAAGCCGAACATGGTGCTGCCGGGACTCGCGTCGCCGAAGCAGGACGACGTCGACACGGTGGCCGACGCGACGGTCGCGTGCTTCCTGCGGACCGTGCCGCGCGAGGTGACGGGCATCGCGTTCCTGTCGGGCGGCCAGCCGGCCGAGCTCGCGTCGGCGCGGCTCAACGCGATCAACGCGCGTCATGGCGCTTCGAACCCGTGGCCGATCACGTTCTCGTACTCGCGCGCGATCCAGCAGCCGGCGCTCGAGACGTGGAAGGGGCGCGCCGAGAACGTCGCCGCCGCGCAGAAGGCGCTGATCCATCGCGCCGCCTGCAATCGCGCGGCGCGACTCGGGACCTACGACGCCGCGAAGGACGCGCCGGCGGCCTGACGCCGCGATCGCTTCGCGTTGGCCCGCGACGCCATCGCGACGTCGCGGCCCGAGACGTCGCGCTCAATCGCGGATGAATGCCAGCAGGTCCGCGTTGATCGTCGCGGCTTCCGTCGTCGGCATCCCGTGCGGAAAGCCGGGGTACGTCTTCAGCGTCCCGTTCTTCAGCAGCTTCGCCGACAACGGACCCGAGTCCGCGTACGGGACGATCTGGTCGTCGTCACCGTGCATCACGAGGACCGGCACCGTGATCTTCTTCAGGTCCTCGGTGAAGTCGGTCTGCGAGAACGCGACGATGCCGTCGTAGTGCGCCTTCGCGCCGCCCATCATTCCCTGCCGCCACCAGTTGCGGATCATGCCTTCGCTGACCTTCGCGCCCGGCCGGTTGAAGCCGTAGAACGGGCCGCTCGGCAGATCGAGGTAGAACTGCGCGCGGTTCGTCGCGACCTGCTCCTGCAACCCGTCGAAGACCGACTTCGGCAGCCCGCCGGGATTGCTCGCGGTCTGCACCATCAGCGGCGGCACCGCGCTCAGGATCGCCGCCTTCGCGACGCGGCTCTCGCCGTGACGCGCGAGGTAGTGGACGACCTCGCCGCCGCCGGTCGAGTGGCCGACGTGGATCGCGTCCTTCAGGTCGAGATGCGCGGTCAGCGCCGCGAGGTCGTCGGCGTAGTGGTCCATGTCGTGGCCGTCGACGCCCTGGCTCGAGCGACCGTGCCCGCGCCGGTCGTGCGCGATCACGCGGAAGCCTTCGGCGAGGAAGAACATCATCTGCGTGTCCCAGTCGTCGGCCGACAGCGGCCAGCCGTGGCTGAACACGATGGGCTGGCCGCTGCCCCAGTCCTTGTAGAAGAGGTCGGTGCCATCCGGCGTCCTGATCATCGGCATGTGGGTTCTCCTGGGTGGTGGGAAGCGCGACGCTTCGAGCGCGACAGCATAGGTGAGCCGCAAGAAATCGCGGCGTCATCGGCCGGTGCGACGATCGAGGCGCGCGCCGCAGCGCGCAGGAACCCGCAGGGCGGCACGCGGTCCTCTTTCCTTCCGTCCGGAACCCCCATGAACGCCACGACGAACAGCAAGCCGGCCTCGAACGATCCGATTCCCGCGACGATGACCGCGATGGCGATCGACGCCTACGGTGGCCCGGAGCAGCTGAAGCCGCACACGCTGCCGGTGCCGAAGATCGATCCCGGCGAGGTCCTGATCCGCGTCGCCGCCGCGGGCGTCGGCGTCTGGGACGGCCTGTTGCGCGAAGGCGGGATGGCGGAGATGGAGCCGGGCGGCGGCCACCGCTTCCCGATCGTGCCCGGCGCGGACGGCGCCGGCACGGTGGTCGCCGTGGGCGCGCAGGTGTCGGACCTCGCGGTCGGCGACGTCGTCTACGGCTACAGCTTCGTGAGTCCGAAGGGCGGCTTCCACGCCGAATACGTCGCGGTCGCGGCCGACGGCGTCGCGCGCGTGCCGCGCGGGCTCGACATCGAGCAGGCCGGAGCGCTCGCCGTCACGGCGATCACCGCGTTGTGCGGCCTCGACGGCGAGTTGCACGTCCAGCCGGGCGATCGCGTGGTCGTGATGGGCGCGTCCGGCGGCGTCGGCCACGCGGCGGTGCAGCTCGCGAAGGCGATGGGCGCGACCGTGATGGGCATCGTGTCGAGCGCGGACGGTGCGGAGCTCGCGCGCGCGGCCGGCGCCGATCCGGTCATCGATCCGAAGGTCGACGACGTCGCCGCCGCACTGCGCGAGTTCGCCGGCGACCGGCTCGACGCGGTGCTCGCAACCGTCAACGGCGACGGCCTCGCGCAGGCGATCGCGTCGCTGAAGCCGGGCGGCCGTCTCGCATGGCCGAACGGCGTGACGCCGGTGCCCGAAGGCGGCGACGACGTCGTGGCGGCGGCCTTCAACGGACGGCCGAGCCGGGCGTTGCTCGACAAGCTGAATGCGCTGATCGAGAGCCGGCCGTTCTCGGTTCATCTGTGGAAGACGCTGCCGCTCGCGGAGGCCGCGGACGCGCATCGCGCGCTCGCCGGTCATCACCTCGGGCGGATCGTGCTGACGATGTCCTGATCATCGGCGCGGCTCGCCGCGACTTCATTCCGTCACGTCAGGATCCGAACGGCGCCCCGATCCAAGCGATTCTCGCGAGATGCGTCGTTCGCTGATGGGCGCATGACCGGATCCCCGCGACAGTCGCACCTTCGGCGAACGCTGCCCGCACCCAGGAGTGTCATGTCCCTCACCATCAACGGCGCGGACGCGCCGCTACCCGACGATCCCCGCGTCTCGCTGCTCGACCTGCTGCGCGAGCACCTCCACCTGACCGGCGCGAAGAAGGGCTGCAACCAGGGCGCCTGCGGCGCCTGCACCGTGCTCGTCGACGGTCACGAGCGCATCCTGTCGTGCCTCGCGCTCGCCGTGCAGTACGACGGCCGGTCGATCACGTCGATCGAGGGGCTCGCGGGCGGAAGGCGCGCTGCATCCGCTGCAGAAGGCCTTCGTCGAGCACGACGGCTTCCAGTGCGGCTACTGCACGCCGGGGCAGATCTGTTCGGCCGTCGGCATGGCGGCCGAGCTCGAGCGCGGCGTGCCGAGCCACGTGACCGAGGACTTTGCGGCCGAGATCGATCGCGCTGACGCACGACGAGCTGCGCGAACGGATGAGCGGCAACCTCTGTCGCTGCGGCGCCTACAACGGCATCGTCGCCGCGATCACCGAGCAGTACGCGACGACGGCGTCGGAGGCCGCGTCATGACGCCGTTCACGTATGCCCGCGCGAGCGACGCGGCCGACGCCATCCGCCTCGTTTCGCAGCCGCACGCCGACGGTTCGAAAGCCAAGTTCCTCGGCGGCGGCACGAACCTCGTCGACCTGATGCGCGAGACGATCGAGCGGCCCGCCGCGCTCGTCGACGTCACCGGCCTGTCGAGCGCGATCGACGAGCACGCCCGACGGCGGCCTGATGATCGGCGCCGCCGCGAGGAACACCGCGGTCGCCGAGCATCGCGCGGTCCGCACGCGCTACCCGATGCTGTCGCGCGCGATCGTCGCCGGCGCGTCGGCGCAGATCCGCAACATGGCCACCGTCGGCGGCAACCTGTTGCAGCGAACCCGCTGCACGTACTTCTACGACGACGACGGCTCCCGCTGCAACAAGCGTTCGCCGGGCCAGGGCTGCGATGCGATCGACGGCTTCAACCGCATCCACGCGATCCTCGGCGCGTCATCGGCCTGCGTCGCGACGCATCCGTCCGACATGTGCGTCGCGCTCGCGGCGCTGGACGCGATCGTGCACGTGCAGGGGCCGAACGGCACGCGCACGCTGCCGCTGACGAACCTGCATCGCCTGCCGTTCGACCATCCGGAAATGGAGACGATGCTCGCGGCCGGTGAGCTGATCACCGCGGTCGAGTTGCCGCCGCTGCCGTTCGCCGCGCATTCGACCTATCGCAAGGTCCGCGACCGGTCGAGCTACGCGTTCGCGCTGGTGTCGGTGGCCGCCGCGATCGATCTCGATGGCGACACGATCAGGGACGTGCGCGTCGCGCTCGGCGGCGTCGCGCACAAGCCATGGCGCGCAGCGAAGGTCGAGGAACATCTTGAAGGGCGGGCCGGCCACGACGGCGAGCTTCGCCGCCGCGGCCGATGTCGAGTTGGCCGATGCGCGGCCGCTGTCGCACAACGGCTTCAAGATCGAGCTCGCGAAGCGGACGATCGTCGCCGTGCTGGGCGCGTTGACGGAACAAGCGAAGGGGAAGGTGGCATGAGCAGCTACATCGAGGCGGCCGCCAAGTCGGTGATGAAGAAGGCGGTCGAGGTCGCGCCCGACGTCGTGGATGCCGGGCGGCAAGCCGGACCCGATGATCGAACGCAAGCACGGCCTGATCGGCCAGCCGGTGTCGCGCCTCGACGGGCCGCTGAAGGTGCAGGGCCAGTGCGCGCTTCGCGGCCGAGTTCCCGATGGACGGCATGCTGTACGCGGCCGTCGCGTACTCGACGATCGCGAAGGGCGGCATCCTCACGATCGACACGAGCGCGGCCGAGGCCGCGCCCGGCGTCGTGCTCGTGATGACGTATCGCAACGCGCCGAAGATGCAGCCGATGCCGCTCTTCATGTCCGCCGACAAGGCCGCGGGCGGCATCGACCTGCCGGTCATGCAGGACCGGCGCATCCACTGGAACGGCCAGCCGATCGCGCTCGTGCTCGCGGAGACGCAGGAGCAGGCCGACCACGCGAAGTCGCTGATCACCGCCACGTATCACGAGGACGCGTCGACGACGTCGTTCGACGAAGGCGAAGGCCAAGGGCACGAAGCCCGGCGTGTTCCAGGGCGAGCCGCTGCTGCTCGAGATCGGCGACGCCGAGGCGGCGCTGGCCGCGGCGCCGCATCGCATCGACGTCACCTACACGACGCCGCGGCACAACCACAACCCGATCGAGCTGCATGCGGCGACGGCTGGCGTGGAAGGGCGACGGCGACGACCTCGAACTCGACGATCCACGACGCGACGCAGGCCGTCGCGCACATGGCGTGGTCGATGGCGCAGATCTTCGGCCTGGACGAGGAGCAGGTGCACGTGACGTCGCCGTACGTCGGCGGCGGCTTCGGCAGCAAGACGCTGTGGTGGCATCAGGTGCTCGCGGCGGCCGCGGCGTCGAAGCTCGCCGGCAGGCCGGTGCGGCTCGACGCTGTCGCGCGAAGGCGTCTATCGCCTCGTCGGCGGTCGCACGATGACCGAGCAGCGCGTCGCGCTGGGCGCGCGGCCCGACGGACACCTCGACCGCGTTGATCCACACCGGCACCGTGCCGATGTCGATGCACAACGACATGCCGGAGCCGTTCATGCTGCCGGCCCGTCATGCGTATGCCGCCGATGCGTTCAAGTTCGACGTCGAGACGACGACGATGGACATGCTGGCCAACACCTTCATGCGTGCGCCGGGCGAATCGGTCGGCACGTTCGGGCTCGAATGCGGCATCGACGAGCTCGCGATCGAGCTCGGCATGGATCCGATCGAGCTGCGGATCATGCAACGAGCCCGAGAAGGATCCGACGAGCGGCGCGCCGTTCTCGTCGCGCCACATCGTCGACGCCTGGCGCGCGGGCGCCGAGCGCTTCGGCTGGAACGATCGACCGACGACGCCCGGCACGCAGCCGCGACGGCGAGTGGCTGATCGGCATGGGCTGCGCCGAAGCGACCTACCCGTACTACCGGATGCCGGGCGGCGCCGCGCGGATCATCCTGTCGAGGGACGCGTCCGTCGAAGGCGGCGTTGCCGTGAAGGTCGAGGTCGCCGCGCACGAGATGGGCATGGGCACGTCGACCGCGCAGACGCAGGTCACTGCCGAGCGGCTCGGCCTGTCGATGGACTGCGTCGAGGTCTGCTACGGCGACTCGCGCTTTCCCGGCATGGTGCTCGCGGGCGGTTCGCAGCAGACCGCGTCGATCGGCAGCGCCGTGATGGCGGCGAACGCCGAGCTGATCGAGGCGCTGCTGAAGCTCGCCGACGCCGACTCGCCGCTGAAGGGGCTGAAGGCCGACGAAGTCGAAGGCCGCGACGGCGGCCTCGTGCAGGATCGACGAGCCCGACCGTCGCGAGATCGTATGCGTCGCTGCTCGCGCGGCACGACGGCGACGCGCTGACGGTCGAGGCCGAGGCGCCGCCGCCGCTCGAACTGCAGCACTGGTCGATGCATTCGCACGGCGCGATGTTCTGCGAGGTGCGCGTCAACACGGTCACCGGCGAGACGCGCGTGTCGCGCTTCCTCGGTTCGTTCGACTGCGGCCGCATCCTGAACGCGAAGACAGCGGCCAGCCAGTTCCGCGGCGGCATCGTGATGGGCCTCGGCCTCGTGTTGATGGAAGAGACCGAGTTCGACGAGCGCAAGGGCCGCGTGATGAACCCGAGCCTCGCCGAGTACCACGTGCCGGTGCACATGGACGTGCCGGAGATCGACGTGATCTGGACCGACATCCCCGACCCGCACGCGCCGATGGGCGCGCACGGCATCGGCGAGATCGGCATCACCGGCGTCGGCGCGGCGGTCGCGAACGCGATCTACAACGCGTGCGGCAAGCGGGTCAGGGATCTGCCGATCACGCTGGACAAGCTGATGTAGTCGACGACACGCGAGAAGCCGTCAGGTTCATCGATGGGCATCGCTGACCGGGACTACTACCGCGATCACCTGCGCGATCTCCGTCGGGGGCGAAGCGCGAGACGCCGTAGCGGCGCGCTGCGGATCGCGCTCATCTGGATCGCGCTGCTCGCAGCGTTGATCGTCGGCTTCCAATGGTGGTCGCGTACGCAAAGCGCACGCGTGCCGCCGTCGGGGTCGCAAGCGTCGCAGACCGAATCGACGCGGACCGGCCCACCGAACGGGGCAGGCGCACAGTTGCCGCCATCACCCCCGATCGCCGTGCAACCGGCCACGCCGCCGACAACGTCGATCTACCGTTGCGGCAACGCGTACAGCACCGTCGCGTGTGCGGGCGGACACATCGTCTCGCCGCCTGCCGCGTCGGGTTTCGATTCGAGGCCCAGCGAGCAACTGTCGCAACTCGACGCACAAGGCCGTGCTGCGAACCTCGGCTCGTCGAACGCGCCGCAAACCGTGACGACGACCATGAACGTCGCGGCGTCGAACGGGTCGTGCGCACAGCTTGCAGCGGACATCGAAGCGATCGATCGTGCGGCGCGTTCGCCATTGCCGATGAGCGTTCAGGATCGTTTGCGGGCCCAGCGAAGGAACGATCGCGATCAGCAGTTGCGGCAGCACTGCTGAAGGCGGCTCCGCGGCACTGGGGGACGGCCATCGAGCGTGGCCTCACTTCCGATGCTGGCGCGTGATCGCCGGCCGAGATTGTTCGGACGATCGTTTCAGTCGACGATGTGGCGATCAAGGCGGTTCATTCGAGTGGGAGAATCCACCCGTGCATCCGCACGCCACCGGAGGAGTCGATGGACCCACTGCAGATCCGCTTCGACGACGGTGCGTCCTATGAAGCCTACATGGGCAAGTGGAGCCAGATCGCCGGCGACCGGTTCCTGCGATGGCTGGCGCCGCGCGACGGCTGGCGATGGGTCGACGTCGGCTGCGGCAACGGCGCGTTCACCGAGCTGATCGTCGAGCGCTGCAGGCCGGTGTCCATCGACGGGATCGATCCGTCCGACGCGCAGATCGCATACGCGACCGACCGGTTTCCCGATCGGCCGGTCAGGTTCCGGGTCGGCGATGCGACCGACCTTCCGTATGTCAACGACACGTTCGACGCGGCGGTGATGGCCCTGGTCATCTTCTTCGTCCTCGACGCACCGAAGGGCGTGACGGAGATGGCGCGCGTCGTGCGGCCGGGCGGCAGCGTGTCGGCCTACGCGTGGGACATCGTCGGCGGCGGCTTCCCGTTCGTCGCGTTGCAGGACGCGTTGCTGGCGGTCGGCCTGACGCCGCTGCGACCGCCGAACATCGAGGCCGCGACGCTCGAAAACCTGCGGGCGATGTGGTCCGACGCGGGACTGGTCGACCTGCGCACCGACGTGATCCGCGTGCAGCGCACCTTCGACGACTTCGAGTCGTTCTGGTCCGTCGCCAGGACCGGCCCGCGGCTCGCACCACGGATCGATGCGATGTCGGCCGATGCGGTCGACGAATTCAGGGACGAGCTGCGCCGGCGGCTGACGTTCGATGCCGACGGCCGCGTGATCTGCGACGGCGTCGCGAACGCGATCGAAGGACGCGTGCCGGGCTGACCGAGCCGGCCAGATGCATCGCGTCCGGCCTCATGAAACGAAAACACCGCCCGCAGGCGGCGTTCGTACGGCAGCGACGCGAATTACTGGACGGTCGCCTTCGCGGCGTCCTTCGCGGTCGTCGCTTCTTCGTGGGCCTTGGCCTTGTAGACCTTCGCCTTGGCCTTGTGCATCGTCTTCTTCGGTTCCTTCGTGAAGGCGGCCTCGGTGTTCTGCGTGGCCTCCTTGGCCGTGTCGGCGGTCGCCTTCGCGCCTTCCTTGACGGCGGTTCCGGCCTGCGCGAATGCGGCGCCCGACACCACGAGGGCGGCGACGGCGGCGATGAGCTTGTTCATGTGAATCTCCATGGATCGGTTGGGGTGCTGCGCGGAGGATGCCGGCGCCGCAGCGATGGGGATAACAACGCCGGGCCGTCCCGTCGGTTGACGACGGCTACTGGACGACTGCCTTGGCCGCGTCCTTCGATTCGGTCGCGTCCTTGTGCGCCTTCGCCTTGTGAACCTTGGCCTTGACCTTGTGGACGGTCTTGCCCGGCTCGCCGGACGCGGCGCTCTGGACGTTTTCCTTCGCCTGCTTGGCCGTCTCGCTCGTCGCCTTCGCGCCCTCCTTGACCGCGGTGCCGGCCTGCGCGAACGCTGCGCCGCAGACGACGAATGCCGCGACGGCGGCGATGATCTTGTTCATCCGTTCTCTCCGATAGGGCTCGCGGCGACCGGCCGATCCGGCGCTGCGCGAGACGACACAAGAACGCGAGAGTCGCAGCGCGGTTGACCGGCCGCGCTCGCGAAGCGCCGATTCGATGGTCGAACGGCGCCGTTTCAGGTGTTGGCCGAGGGCGGGCGAATCCCGCTCGGTCGAGGCGTGCACGCCGATTCGTTGTTCGAAACTGCTTTGTTTGACCGGCAAGCCGATTCGGCCCGGAATCCACTCAAGAGCCCTCCTGCCGTGCCGAAAGGGCAAGCGTGTGCCGCTGTGCTGGAGCCGATGATGGTGGACGCCCCCCTTGCCGTGCTGTTCGAACAACCTTGTCTGGCCGCGACGCTCGACGCGATGACGGACGAGCGTCTGGACGAGCTCGACTTCGGCGTGATCGGCTTCGCCGCGAACGGACGCGTGAACGCATACAACCGCTTCGAGGCGGAGGCCGCGGGTCTCGCGAAGTCGACCGTCATGGGCCGGCTGCTGTTCGACGAGGTCGCGCCCTGCATGAACAATTACCTGGTCGCGCAGCGCTTCGCGGACGCGGCCGATGCGGGCGCATCGCTCGACGTCACGATCGACTACGTGCTGACGCTCCGGATGAAGCCGATCCGCGTCGCGCTCCGGCTGCTCGCGTCTCCGGGCGGACGTGCCTACGTCCTCGTCCGCCGCAACGCGCGCTAGCGTCGACGACGTGCTGCGATGACCGACGTCGACGGCAGCGAAGCGCTGCTGCAGTTCCTCTACCGCGCGCCGATCGGGTTGCTGCAGACGACGCTCGACGGCACGGTCGAGATGATCAATCCGATGTCGGCGCGCCTGCTGATGCCGATCACGGCGACCGGCGACCTCGACAACCTGTTCGAGGCCTTGTCGCAGGTCGCGCCCGGCCTGCGCGCGAAGGTCGATGCGTTCGGTGGCGACGCCGGCGTGGTCTGCGAAGGTCTGCGATTCGAGATCGGCGCGACGCCGCGCCAGGCGCCGCGCGTGCTGTCGATCAGCATGCTCAAGGTCGATGCGGCGCGACTGATGGTCTCGCTCGCCGACGCGACCGAGGAGGCGCGACGCGAGCAGGCCGAGATCGAGGTGCGTCTCGAACGCGCGGCGCGGGTCGATGCGCTGACGCGGATGCCCAACCGGGTCGCGATCGCCGAGGCGATGCGAACGATGCTGGACGAGCGCCACGAGGCGCGCGGCACGTTCGCCGTGCTGATGGTCGGCTGCGAGCGCCTCGCGGAGATCGCGGAGAGCTTCGGCGACGACATTCGGGACCAGGTGCTCGAGTTGATGGCCCGCCGGCTGCGATCGTTGCTGCGCGCGAACGACGGGCTGTGCTGCGTCGGCGACGACTGCGTCGCGGCCCGCACCGGCGGCGACGAGTTCGGTCTGTTCCTGCGCGGGCTGCGTCATCCGGCCGACGCGCTGCTGGTCGCGCAACGCGTGCTCGACGCGCTCGGCAAGCCGTATGCGGTCGGCCCGCATCCGCTGCATTGCGCGGTCAGCGTCGGCATCGTCCAGCCGACGGACGACGACGCCGATCCGGACGACCTGCTGCGCGACGCCGCCATCGCGATGCGCGAGGCCAAGCGCGTCGGCGGGTCGCGCTGGGTCGAGTTCGATCCACCGATGCGCGAGCGAGCCGTTCGACGCGGCAGCCTCGAAGTCGATCTTCGCTACGCGCTCGCCGGCGACGAGCTGTTCGTCGTCTATCAACCGGTCGTCGCGCTGCAGGGCGACGATCCGTCGCGGCCGCGGACCGCGGCCGTCGAAGCGCTGGTCCGATGGCGCACGCCGGAGCGCGGCGTCATCCCGCCGATCGAGTTCATCGGGCTCGCCGAAGAGACCGGCCTGATCGGGGTGCTCGGCCGCTTCGTGCTCGAGACCGCGTGCCGCAACTTCGTCGAATGGACGAAGGAGCTCGGCGAGCATGCGCCGGCGCTGCTCGCCGTCAACCTGTCGCGGGCGCAGCTCGCGGACAGCACGCTCGTCGAACAGGTTCGCACGGCCCTCGAGGAATCGGGGATGGCGCCCGAGCGGCTGCAACTCGAGATCACCGAGAGCCTCGCGGCGCAGGACGACGGCGTGCAGGCGCAGTTGCAGGACCTGCGGGCGCTCGGGGTCAAGCTCGCGCTCGACGACTTCGGCACCGGCTATTCGTCGCTGTCGAGCCTGCACCTGCTGCCGATCGACACCGTCAAGATCGACCGATCGTTCGTGACGCTGGCCGAGAGCAGCCCGCATCATCGCGTGCTGATCGAGGCGACCATCAAGGTCGCGCGCAGCCTCGGGATGGACACCGTCGCCGAAGGCATCGAGACCGGCGGCCAGGCCGCGATCGTTCGCGAACTCGGCTGCGACAAGGCACAGGGCTATCTCTACGCGCGTCCGCTGACCGCCGACGCGCTGCGCGACTGGCTCGCGACGCGCTGACGCGTCGACATCGAGCCGGTCTCGCGGCTCACACGTCGGCGGTGCCTTCGAGGAAGAACACGCAGGTTCCTTCGAGTTCGACCCGGTCGCCCGCGACGCGGCACACGACCTCGCCGCCTCGCGGCGACGCCTGCCAGGCGCGCAACGTGGTCTTGCCGAGTTTCGCCGACCACCACGGCGCCAGCGAGCAATGCGCGCTTCCGGTCACCGGGTCCTCCGGCACGCCGATCGCCGGCGCGAAGTAGCGGCTGACGAGGTCGAAGTCGCCGTCGCCGGGCGCCGTCACGACGACGCCCGCGCGATCGAGTCGGGCGATGGCGGCCATGTCGGGGACGAGCGCACGCACGGCGTCGGCATCGTCGTAGACGGCGATGTAGTTGCGGCTGCTGTCGAGCACTTCCGACGGCTCGGCGCCCAATGCTTCGGCGAGGCCTTCGGGCACGTCGATCGTCTGCGACGACCGCGCCGGGAAGTCCATCGCATAGCGAGCGCCGCGCCGTTCGACGACGAGTGCGCCGCTCGCCGTGTGGAACACGACGCGCGTGCGCGTGGGTTCGAGGCGTTCCATCACGACGGCCGCGGTCGCGAGCGTCGCGTGTCCGCACAGCGGCACCTCGGCCGCCGGCGTGAACCAGCGCAACCGGTAGTCGTCGCCGTCGCGGACGAGGAACGCGGTCTCGGCGAGGTTGTTCTCGGCGGCGATCGACTGCATCAGCGCGTCGTCGGGGAACGCGTCGAACGGCATCACGGCCGCGGGATTGCCGCGGAAGCGGCGGTCCGCGAAGGCGTCGAGCTGATAGATCGGGACGCGCATCAACGCGCACCGGGCGGGCGGACCGGCGCGCTCGCCGGCCGCGCCGCATCGGGCAGCGCGACGCCGGGAAAGCCGCCGACGTTCGCCGAAAAGTTCACGTCCCGCGTCAACCCGTCGCCATCGATGTCCCGCGCGATCGAGATACGGACGGGCGCGGACGATCGATGCGTCCAGCGACGCATCGCGAAGTCGGTTTCGGTGACGCTCGGGTCTTCAGACATGTCGTTGAGTTGGGCGCACGCGTCCGCGAGGCAGTGTGCCATATCGTTTCGACGCCCCCGTCGGCGCGCGACCGCACGCGCGAACCCCCGACGGCCGTCGATCGAACGCGCTACGGACGGCCGGGCCGCGTCTCCGGGAACGGCGCCGGCTTGTCGGCCGGCGAGTCCTCCTCGCCGAGGTTCAGCAGCATCGCGACCGTGACGTACGTGCCGCTGATCGCGACGAGGTCGACGAGCTGCTGCTCGCCGAGCGTGGCCTTCGCGCGCGCGAACAGGTCGTCGCTGATGTGCTGGCGCTGCGACAGCTGCGTCGCGACGTCGTAGACGATCGCCTCGTCGGCCTTCATCCCGCGCGGATAGAGGTTGGCCTTGACGTCCGCGGCGACCGACTCGGACAGGCCGGCCTTGAGCGCGAGCGGATAGTGCGCGTACCACTCGACGTTCGACATGAACAGCCGGCTCTGGATCAGGATCGCGAACTCGGACAGCCGCGGCGGCAGCGAGTTGTTGAAGCGCAGGTAGTCGAGCAGCCGCTTCATGCGATCCGCGAAGACCGGGCTGCGCAGCATCACGTTGTATGGACCGGCGAGTCCGACGCTCGAGATCTTGACGATCTCCTCGCCGAGCGGACGCGCGTCCTTCGGCAGCGTATCGAGCGTCAGTTGCGGGAAGCGCTTCGGTGCATCGACGGACTGCGCGGCGGCCGCGAGCGGCAGGGCGGCGACGAACGCGATCGACAGGACGAGCGGCTTGAAGGGCATGAGAGTCTCCGGAGTCGTTGTGATGGCAGGATGCCATGCGCACGGCCGGCGTCGCCATGCGGCATGTCCGCGTCGTCTCCGCGTTGGCGCATTGACAGCGGCGGGCTTGCGGCGGAAGGTAGCGCCCCATCGCATCGTCAGGCCGGCATCGCCCGGAGACCATGACCCATCCTGTACCCCGATCGCCCGCCGACGACGCGGCCGCCGCAGACGATCCGGTCGCGACGCTGCAGACCTTCGTCGCGTCGGTCCAGCAGCTGCCGCTCTTCACCGGCATCGCCGCGCAGCTCGTGCGGAGCGTCGATCGCGAGGACGTGACGATGACGGAGCTCGGCCGTCTGATCTCGACCGACGCCGCGCTCGTCGCGCAGCTGTTGAGGCTCGTCAACTCCTCGTTCTACGGGTTGCCGCGAAAGATCGGGACGGTGACCGAAGCGATCACGGTCCTCGGCCTCGACTTCGTGCGACGGATGGTGATGGTCGCGGTCCTGCAGCGCCCGTTGTTCGCCTATCTGCACGATACGGCCGCCGTGCGCGCCTTCTGGCGCCACGAACTGCTGTGCGCGGCGCTGGCCCGTCATCTCGCGCGACGCGACGGCGTCGATGGCGAGCTCGCGTACATGGCCGGCCTGCTGCACGACGTCGGTCGCCTCGTCATGCTGATCGAATACCCGGAGAGCCACGACCTGCTGCTGCGCCACCGCGGCGACGTCGACGGGGAGGTCACCGACGACGACAGCCGCGCCCACATGCAGCAGGAGCTCGCGCTGTTCGGTTTCACCCATGCGCAGGTCGGCGGGGCGCTGCTCGAGATCTGGGGCTTGCCGGACGGCATCGTTCGCGCGGCGCATCAGCACGGGGACGTGTCGCAGCCCGACGACGCGCTCGCCGCGGCGGTCTGGCGCGCGAACGCGCTGTCGTACCGCATCGACGACGTCGCCGACGACGACGAGGAAGAAGCGTGGATGCAGGCGATCGACCTGTCGGTGTCGGAGCGCCACAAGATGCTCGAGGAGATCGAGGCGATCGAGGCCGAGGCGGCCTGACGTCCGCGGTCCGTCTTCGGAGATCGGCCGACCCGCGAATGCGGGTCGCGAGCGGCGACTGCTCGATGCGCCTCGTGGTCTATCGAGCCAACGACGACGACCGGGGGACACGCATGGCCACGACCCGCAAGACGAAGAGCGCGACGCCGCCCGCGAAGAAGTGGTCGCAGCACGTGACCGAGACCAGCGACGCGATGGACCTCAAGCCCGACGTCTTCAAGGGACACGATCCGAAGGCGATCGCGAAGTCCGTCAAGGCCTCGGCGGAGCACAGCGACCGTCGCAAGTCCGATCCGTACCGCTCGGCGATGTCGATGCTGACGTTCTACATCAACCGCGCGGGACACAACCTCGCGGCCGCGCAGAGGAAGCGGCTCGACCGGGCGAAGGACGAGCTGCGGTCGCTGTTCGGCAAGACCGCGGCGCCGACGAGCACGTCGAAGAAAGTCCCGACGAAGAAGGCGGCCGCGAAGAAGGCGGCCACGAAGAAGGTCGGGGTCAGGAAAGCCGCGACCAGGAAGACCGCGACGAAGAAGACCGCCAGGAAGACTTCCTGAAGCTGCTCTAGCCGCCGCAGGCGCAGCGCGCCGCGAGCCGCTCCAGGCCCGCGTCGCGGATGCCGCGAGCCGCGAGCCCCGTCATCGTCTGCATCAGGTATTCGCCGCAGGTCCCGAAGAAGCCCGCCCCGGAGCCGAGGATGCGCACGACGTCGTCTTCCGACAGCCCGGCCGCATAACTGTCGCGCAGGCGATCCGCGACGAACGCGAGCGCGTGCACGGTGCCTTCGCCGGTGCGTGCCTTGACCCACGTCGGCTTGTAGGCGCCGGTCACCATCTCGCGGCGCCAGATCAGCGCGAGCTCTTCGGCGACGTGGCGACGTTCGAGGCGCAGCACGACGCCCCGGCAGTTGCCCCCGCGGGTCAGTCCGAGGACGAGCCCGGGCCGCTCCGGCGAGCCCCGGCCGATGCGCGACCAGATGCAGAACTCGCGATGCAGGCCGTGGACCTGCGCGACGCGTTCCTCGGCGACCGGGAACAGCGGATTCCAGATCAGCGAGCCGTACGCGAAGATCCAGAGATCGCCGGCCGGCGCAGCGGCGAGCGTGCGCTCGAGCGACTCGGCGAGCTGCGCGTCGCTCCAGGCCACGTCGGCGAGCATGCGTCGGATGTAGGCGTCGCGACGGCCGCCCCGCAGGAGATCCTCGCGCGACAACGGTCGGCAGGTCTCGGGGTCGAGCGCGTCCACGGCGTTCATCTTTCGGACAGGGTCTGCAGCGGGCGCCATCGCGCGGGTAGGATTCCGGTTCAATACCACGACCGCGCGATGCTGCGCGGCCCCTCGTCCCGTCATCGGCGTCGCCGGCGGGGACTTGACGTATTCGTGCAACGCCTCGACGCCTCGACAGGTGGACAACGATCATGCGGATCGCGTTCGTCACCGACATCCACGGCAACCTCGCTGCCCTCGAAGCCGTCGTCGCGGACATCGCGCGTCGCGGCGTCGACCGGATCGTCAATCTCGGCGACAGCCTGTCGGGCCCGCTGCTGCCGCGCGAGACCGCGGCCTTCCTGATGAAGCAGGATTGGTTCCAGCTGTCGGGTAACCACGAGCGGCAGATCCTGCGACACGGCCCGGCCGGCCGCGGGCCGTCGGATGCCTACGCGCACGACCAGCTGACCGCCGATCAGCTCGCGTGGATCGCGACGCAGAAGCCGACCGCCCGGCTCGACGACGACGTCTACCTCTGCCACGGCTCGCCGCGCAGCGACCTCGAATACTTCCTCGAGACGGTCGATCCGGCCGGACGTCGGGCCGCGACGCTCGCCGAGATCGCCGAGCGGCTCGGCGACGCGCAGGGGACCCTCGTCGTCTGCGGGCACACGCACGTGCCGCGCGTGGTTCGCGCACCGGACGGGCGGACCATCGTCAATCCGGGCAGCGTCGGCCTGCAGGCGTACGACGACGACCTGCCGTTCTTCCACACGGTCGAGAACCATTCGCCCGACGCCCGCTACGCGATCGTCGAACGGGTCGACGGCCGCTGGGTCGCCGACCTGATCGCGGTGCCGTACGACTTCGAGTCGATGGCCCGCTTCGCGGACGAGCGTCGTCGACCGGAGTGGGCGCATGCGCTGCGGACCGGGACCATGCCCGCGTCATGACGACCGCCGCGGCGCTGAGCGACCGGCGCTGTCCGATCTGCGGCGACGCGAACGGCTGCGTGCCGGCGGCCTCGGGACACTTCGACGACCGCTGCTGGTGCGAGGACGCGACGATCAGCCGGACGGCGCTCGACGCGATCCCGGCGCCCGCCCGGATGCGCTCGTGCGTCTGTCGGGCGTGCGCGGCGATGCTTCCTTCGCGTCCGGGACCAGCAGCGGGTACGGATTGATCGCGCCGGCGCCGCCGTAGATGCCGTAGTGCAGATGCGGCGGACCGCCGCGCGCGTTGCCGGTCGTGCCGACGTAGCCGAGGCGGTCGCCGACGCCGATCCGGTCGCCGGGGCGCACGTCGGCGTAGCGGTCGAGGTGCGCGTAGTAGTGCATCAGGCCGCCCGGTCCGAGCGTCCAGACGACGAGTCCGCCGAGCGGATCGGTGCCGACCCGCCAGACGACGCCCTCGCTCGACGCGACCACCGGCGTGCCGCGCGGCGCGAAGATGTCGATCCCTTCGTGGCGACGGCCACCGCTGCGCGCGTTGCCCCAGCTGTCGCGCAGGTCTCGCGCCGCGACGCCGGCGACCGGCACGGCGACCCGGGTCGACGCCGGCATGCTC
Organism: uncultured beta proteobacterium; assembly: GCA_963795885.1. GTDB lineage: Bacteria > Pseudomonadota > Gammaproteobacteria > Burkholderiales > Burkholderiaceae_D > CAHJXF01. Next base: position 272,200 of record CAWCJI010000006.1, read on the forward strand.
ATGAGGCGCAGCAGATACAACGGTCGCTCGAACGGCGCCGGCGGCACGAGTGCGATCGTCGCGTACAGCAGCAGCGAGGCGGCGAGGCCACGGCCGGTCAGGAACGGCCGCGGATGGGACGGACGCTGATTCGAGAAAGGCATCAGAACTTCGGCCGGGGCGGACCCCTCCACTCCATCGATTCCATGAGGAGGTTTGCAATGACCGACAGACAGACGCAGGACCGCGCCGACGAGAGCAATACGATCAAGGATCCCGATGACTGGACGACCGGCGACGAACGGATGACCGGCGCGCAACGGTCCTATTTGAAGACGCTCAGCGAGGAAGCGAAGGAGCCGTTCGACGAGACGCTGTCGAAGGCCGAGGCGTCGAAGCGCATCGACGAGCTGCAGAAGCAGACGGGACGCGGCGCGAACGGAGGCGGTCAGCATCCCACGACCGAGGCGGCCGCCGGCGGCGAGGCGGGCGAAGAGAGCGAGAGCGACGCGAACGCCGAGTGACGTCTGCGGGGTGGATGCCGACGGGCCCGGACGTCGGCATCTGCCTGTCGGCCCCGAAATATGATCGCCATCATATTTCGTGTTAACGTGCGCGCCATGAACGAACCGACCGACCGCAAGGCCCGCTCGCACGAACGCATCGTCGATGCGGCGGCACGCGCGATCCGGCAACGCGGCTACGCCGGCGTCGGCGTCGCCGACGTCATGAAGGAAGCCGGCCTGACGCATGGCGGCTTCTACGCGCACTTCCCGTCGCGCGACGCGTTGATCGTCGCCGCACTCGAGCGCGCCGGCCGCGGCAGCGCCGAGTCGATCCGCCAGCGGGCCGAGCGCCTGACGGCGCGTGGCTACAGCCCGTTTCGCGTGCTCGTCGAAAGCTATCTGCATGCGACCCTGCTGTCGTCGCCGGATGCCGGCTGTCCGGTCGCGGCGCTGTGTTCGGAGATGCCGCGACAGGAAGGCGACGTCCGGCGCGCGTCGACCGATGCGCGTCCGTGCGCTGATCCGCCTCGTCGAGCGGTCGCTTCCCGACGATGCGGACCTGGAAGGAAGCCGGCGTCGTGGCGGCGACGCTGGTCGGCTGCGTTGCAGACTGGCGCGCACCGTCGGCGACAACGCCGACGGTCGCGCGCTGCTCGCCGCGACCCGCAAGAGCCTGCTCGACCGCTTCGAGCCCGGCTGACCGATTCCCGACTCTTTCGAAAGGAAATATGATGATCATCATATCCATCGCCGTCGCTTCGGTCGCGACGAGCTGGCTGCTGTATCGCGCGTGCCGCGCGATCGACGGAGAGCAATCGTGAAGCTTCAGGACGCGGTGGTGTTCGTCACCGGTGCCAATCGCGGCATCGGCCTCGCCTTCGCGAAAGCCGCGCTCGCTCGCGGGGCTCGCAAGGTCTACACGGCCGCGCGCGATCCGGCGGCGCTGACGCTGTCCGGCGCGACGCCGATCAGGCTCGACGTCACGAGCGAAGGCGACGCGATGGCCGCGGCGGCCGCGTGCGGCGACGTCACGCTGCTCGTCAACAACGCGGGCATCGCCCGCGTCGGCGGCTTCCTGGCCGACGACGGTGTCGCGTCTGCCCGTGACCATCTCGAGGTCAACTTCTTCGGCGTCCTCCACGCGGCCCGCGCGTTCGCGCCGGTCCTCGCCGCGAACGGCGGCGGCGCGATGGTCAACGTGCTGTCGATCGCGAGCTGGGTCAATCGACCGCAGCTCGCGGTGTACGGCGCGTCGAAGTCGGCCGCCTGGGGCCTGACGAACGGGTTGCGGAACGAGCTGGCCGGGCAGCGCACGCAGGTGCTCGCGCTGCACATGGGCTTCGTCGACACCGACATGACGCGCGGCTTCGACGTCCCGAAGGTCTCGCCCGACGCGATCGTCGCACTCGCCTACGACGGACTCGAGGCCGGACGATCCGAAGTGCTGGGCGACGAACGAGACCGTCATGGTCCACGACGGGCTGTCGGCCGCGCCGCCGATCTATCTCGACGCTGACCTGAGGCCGCCATGCGACCGATCGAAGTGAGCGCTTCCACGCCCGTTGCCGCCGCTGCCGTCCCGCCGACCGTCGCACCGCATCGCCGCGCGCGGCCGGCGCCTGGCCGATCTTCTGGATCTCCAGCATCGCGGTGTTCCTCGTGTCGCTCGACGCGACGATGCTGTACGCGGTGTTCGACTCGTTGCGCGCCGGCTTCCGCGACGCGACCGCGGCCGACCTGTCGTGGGTGCTGAACGCGTACACGGTCGTCTACGCCGCGCTGCTGATCCCGGCCGGCGGCCTCGCGGACACGCACGGCCGCAAGAAGGTCTTCCTGTTCGGCGTCGCGCTGTTCCTGCTGGCGTCCGCGGGCTGCGGACTCGCGCCGAACATCGGCTTCCTGATCGCCGCGCGCGTGCTGCAGGCGATCGGTGCCGCGTTGCTGACGCCCGCGTCGCTGTCGATGGTGCTCGCCGCGTTCCCGCACGAGCGCCGGGCCGTCGTCGTCGCGTCGTGGGGCGCGGTCGGCGCGGTCGCGGCCGCGATCGGTCCGAGCCTCGGCTCGCTGATGGCCGACCGCTTCGGCTGGCCCTGGGCGTTCTACGTCAACCTGCCGCTCGGCGCGTTCTCGTTGTGGCGCGGCGCCGTGCTGCTGCGCGAGGCGCGCATCCCGGACGCGCACCGTCGCGTCGACCTCGTCGGCATGGCGCTGATGATCGGCGGCATCGGCGCCATCACGCTGTCGATCGTCGAGGCCGAGTCGCCGCGCTGGACCGCGCTCGACCATGCGCTGGTCGCAGCGTCTGGGCGTCGCGTGCGTCGCGCTGTTCATCGCATGGGCGCGGGTCGCGAAAGCGCCGCTGATCGACCTCGGGCTGTTCAGCCACCGGACCTATCGCTTCGTCAACCTCGCGACGCTGTCGCTACGGCATGCGCGTTCGCGATGATGTTCTTCACGTTCTTCTTCTACATGCGCGGCGATCTGGCACTACAGCCTGCCGCGCGCGGGCATCGCGATCGCGCCCGGACCGTTGCTGGTCGCGCCGATCGCGGTGATCTCGGGACGCATCGCCGCGCGCTTCGGCCATCGACCTCTGCTGGTCGGCGGCGCGCTCGTGTACGCGTCGAGCGGCCTCTGGTACCTGCTCGTGCCGGGCACTCGAACCCGCCTATCTCACGCAGTGGCTGCCGGGCCTGCTGCTGGCCGGCGTCGGGACCGGCATGACGTTGCCGTCGCTGTCGGCGGCCGCGGTCAACCGTCTGCCGCTGCACGAGTACGCGGTCGGCAGCGCCGTCAACCAGGCGACGCGACAGGTCGGCGCGGTGATCGGCGTCGCGCTGGTCGTCGTCATGCTCGGCCACGGCGTGCTGACGCGCGCGGAGTTCACGCCGGTCTATGCGACCCAGGTCGCGCTGTCGGTCCTGACCGCGCTGCTGTGCCTGCCGGTCGACACGCGACCGAAGGCCTGACCGGCGAGCCGGTCAGCGAAGCCGGCGCATGCGGTCGCCGATCAGCATCTGCATCGCCTGCTCGTACTGACCGGTCAGCCGATCGGCTGCGGTCAGCAGGCGCTCGCTCACGTCGGCGATCGCGTCCAGCGTGGCCGGATCGCCGAGCGCATCGAGCAGGCGGCTGAGGCGCCGCCAGTCGACGAGCGCGTCCTGCAGCGACGCGCGGATCGAATCGGACGTCAGCGGCAGGCCGCGCAGCGTCTCGAGCGCCTGCTGGAACGACGCGGCGCAGGCGCGCAGTTCGACCAGCCGTTCGCCCGACGGATCGAGCGCGAGCAGGAAGCACAGCTTCGCGATCCGCTGGCCGAGCATCCGCTGGCGGCCCGCGACGTTGACGATGTGCAGGCTCTCGACGAGCCCGGACGCCTCGAGGAACGCGGTCAGCGACTCCGCGTCGGCGAGCATCGTGTCGCTCGACAGGTCCAGCATCGACAGCCGATCGATCGCCGGCGCTTCGGCGCAGACCGTTTTCACCGGCTGCCAACTCGCCGCGACGCGGCCCACCAGCTCGCCGTAGCCGCGCGTCCCGATCGCCTCGTGCAGCATCGCGAGGTTCGCCTCGACGCGCTCGATGCAGTCGCCGACCGTGCGCGCCGCCTGCTTCGCATCGCGCCCCGACAACGCCTGCGCATAGCACAGCACCAGCCGCTGCGACAGCATCCGCAGCTGTCCCGCGCGATTGACCGCCTCGCCGGCGCGCGCCATGTCGGCCACGCTCTGCGCGACGACGCCGATCCGCTGCCGCGATCGCATCGCGAGGCCGCGCAGCAACTCGAACGCCTCGTCTTCGGTGATCCCGCGCGAGCGCATCAGCAGGCCCTTCGCACGATCGACGACCTTGCGCTCCTCGAAGCGGCGCGACAGCCCGGCGAGCTCGTCCTTCAGGCCCTGCTCATGACGGAAGCGGGCGCGCGCGACCTCGATCACCGACCGCAGACGATGCTTCGCGTAGCCGTCGACGACGTATGCGTGGATGCCCGACGCGCTCGCGCGTTCGATCTTCGCGAGGTCGCCGTCGGCGGTGAACAGGACGAACGGGCAGGGCGCCAGCATGCTCAACATCTTCGCCGCCTCGAACATCGACGCCGACGGCGTGGCGGCCGCCGCGACGACGAGATCGGCGCCGTGACGAACGGCCGCCTGCGCGAGGTTGGCCGCGTCGCTGTCGGCGACGACGTCGACGCCCGCATCGCCGAGGTCGTCGCGCAACTCGTCGTTCATCAGCGGCGCCTCGACCGCGAGCAGTGCCAGATACATCGACTCTTTCGTTGCGGTCGTCGCCGGTCGAACGACCGGAACGCCTCGTGGTGCATCGCGTGCATTCGCGAGGGGACGGCCGGACCGCGCGACGGCACGCGACGGTGCGGCCGTCGCGTCGCGCGCCGATGCGTCGGCCCGCTGTCGAAGGAGAAGCAATAAGCGTGCGGCCCGGCATGGGCTTTGCTAGTTAGCGATCCGGGCCGTCCCAATGTCGTGGCGGCCAGACGCGATGACACGCGTCCCGACGCGCACCGACGCGCGTTCCTCGCGGCCTCCCGGCCGAGTCATGCACCGCAGGTCGACCTGCACCCATGAACCATCGAGGACTGTTCCATGAGCGCCAACACCACCGCATCCGTCGAAGCCGATCGATCGCGACGAAGCTCGGCGTGATGTAGGCGTCCCCATCCAGACGACCGGTCGCGCGAGCCGCCGGCTTTCATGTTCGACGAGCGGCGCCGGCGCCGTCTCGGCAACCGCTCCAGGAGCTCCCATGCTGTTCGATCCACGACCCGTCGATCCGTCCGCGCCGAAGGCGACGCGCATCGACCTCTTCAGCATCTCGACGCCGCAGATGAAGGCGTTCCACATCACGTGGATGGCGTTCTTCGTCTGCTTCTTCGCGTGGTTCGCGGCCGCGCCGCTGATGCCGCTGATCAAGAACGAGTTCGGCCTCTCGAAGGACCAGATCGCGAACATCAACATCGCCGCGGTCGCCGTCACGATCCTCGTGCGACTGATCATCGGGCCGCTCTGCGACAAGTTCGGCCCGCGCCGCACGTACACCTGGCTGCTGTTCATCGGCGCGCTGCCGGTGCTCGGGCTGTCGCTTCGCGAAAAGCTACGAGGCGTTCCTGTTCTTCCGCCTGCTGATCGGCGCGATCGGCGCGTCGTTCGTCATCACGCAGTACCACACGAGCGTGATGTTCGCGCCGAACGTCGTCGGTACCGCGAACGCCGCGGTCGGCGGCTGGGGCAACGCCGGCGGCGGCGTCACGCAGTCGGTGATGCCGCTGATCGTCGCGGCCGTCGTGAGCCTCGGCGTCGAGCAGGCCTACGGCTGGCGCGTCGCGATGCTGGTGCCGGGCATCGCGATGTCATCATGGGCTTCGTCTAGCGCGCTTCACGCAGGACATGCCGCAGGGCGACCTCAAGGACCTGCGCGCGCGCGGCATCTCGATCGACTCCGGCAAGAAGGGCGGCCTCGCGATCTTCGCGCAGGCGGCGAGCAACTATCGCGTCTGGGTCCTGGCCGCGATCTACGGCGCGTCGTTCGGCGTCGAGATCTTCATCCACACGATCGCGGCGAGCTACTACGTCGACAGCTTCGGCCTGTCGCTGCAGGGCGCCGGCTTCGCGGCCGGCATCTTCGGCGCACTCGCACTGTTCGCGCGCGCGCTCGGCGGCATCTTCAGCGACCGCGTCGCGCGCCGTCGCGGCCTCGACGGACGCACGATGCTGCTGTTCGCATGCCTGATCGGCGAAGGCGTCGGCCTGTTGTGGTTCAGCAGGTCGTCGTCGGTCGGCATCGCGATCTTCGCGATGTCGTTCTTCGGCCTGTTCACGCACATGGCCTGCGGCGCGACGTATGCGCTGATGCCGTTCGTCGATCGCAAGGCGCTCGGCGGCGTGGCCGGCATCATCGGCGCCGGCGGCAACGTCGGCGCGGTCATCGCCGGCTTCATCAACAAGGCGTCGCCGTCGGTGACGCAGACGTTGTGGACGCTCGGCGTGATCGTGCTCGTGACCGGCATCTGCGCGTTGTCGATCCGCTTCTCGCCGTCGCTCAAGGCGTCGGAGCAGAAGCTGCTCGACGAAGCGATCGCGCAACGCGACGGCAGGTCGGCGAACGGCAAGCTCGGCACGGCGATGGCCTGATCGACCAGGTGCCGGCCGGCCGCTCCGCGCGCCGGTCGGACGGGCCGCGTTAAGCTCGCGGCATGACGCCGGCCCTCGACGATCGCAAACGCTGGCTCGCGTTCTTCGTCGTCTGCGCCGGCACGCTGATGATCGTGCTGGACACGACGATCGTGAACGTGGCGCTGCCGTCGATCCGCGCCGACCTCGGCTTCTCCGAGACGTCGCTGGTCTGGGTCGTCAACGCCTACCTGCTCGTGTTCGGCGGCTTCCTGCTGCTCGGCGGCCGCCTCGGCGACCTGTACGGCCATCGACGACTCTTCATCGCGGGCCTCGTGGTGTTCACGACGGCGTCGCTCGTCTGCGGACTCGCGACGAACCAGTCGATGCTGATCGGCGCGCGCGCGGTCCAGGGGCTCGGCGGCGCGGTCGTCGACGCGATCTCGCTGTCGCTGGTCGTCAACCTGTTCGAGTCGCCCGGCAGACGGGCGAAGGCGATGGGCGTGTACGGCTTCGTCTGCGCGGCCGGCGGCAGCGTCGGCGTGCTGCTCGGTGGCCTGCTGACCGATGCGTTCACGTGGCACTGGGTGTTCCTCGTCAACATCCCGATCGGCGTGATCGTCGCCATCCTGTCGTTCACGCTGGTGCCGACGCTCGAACGTCCGGACGGCCGCGGCGGGCTCGACGTCGCCGGGGCCGTCACCGTGACCGTCGCGCTGATGATGGCCGTTTACGCGGTCGTCGACGGCGACCAGGCCGGCTGGACGTCGCTGCAGACGCTGGGACTCGCGGCCGCTTCGCTCGCGCTGCTCGCCGTCTTCGTCGCGATCGAGAAGAGAGCCGCGTCGCCGCTGATGCCGCTGCGGCTGTTCCGCCTTCGCCAGGTCGTCGCCGCGAACGTGATCGGCGTGCTGTGGGCCGCCGGGATGTTCGCGTGGTTCTTCATCGCGGCGCTGTACCTGCAACGCGTGCTCGATTACGACCCGCGACAGGTCGGCCTCGCGTTCCTGCCGTCGAACGTGATCATGGCGGCGTTCTCGGTCGGCATCTCGGCGCGACTCGTGAACCGCTTCGGCTTTCGCGGACCGCTCGCCGTCGGGCTCGCCTGCGCGGCGCTCGGCCTCGCGCTGTTCGCGCGTGCGCCGCTCGGCGGCTCGTTCTGGCTCGACGTGCTGCCGGGCATGACGCTGCTCGGCATCGGCGCCGGGATGGCACTCAATCCGCTGATCCTCGCCGCGATGAGCGACGTCGACGCGTCGGAGTCGGGCATCGCGTCCGGCATCGTCAACACGTCGTTCATGATGGGCGGCGCGCTCGGCCTCGCGGTGCTCGCCGCGATCGCGGCCGGGCGGACCGGCGGGCTCTCGGCGCACGCTGCCGTCGAAGGGGCGGCGCTGAACGCCGGCTATCACGCGGCGTTCGCGACCGGCGCGGCGATCACCGTCGTCGGTGCCGTGCTCGGCTGGCTGTTCGTGCGCGGCGGATCGAGCGAAGCGCCCGGCTGACCCGGTTGGCCGCCACGCGGCGCTGCGTTACGCTAGCCCGATGATGACGATGACGATGAGCCGGCGCCTCGCGTCGCTCGCGCTGGGCGCACTGGCGGTCGCCGGCTGCGAGGACCGCAAGGCGCCGCCGGCGGTCCCGCCGCCGACGCCGAAGACCGCGCCGGTCGCCGCTTCCCGACCCGACGCGCATGCCGACACGATCGCGTGGCGGACCGGCGACGTCGATGCCGCATTCGCCGAAGCGAAGGCCGCGAACAAGCCGGTCTTCCTGTACTGGGGCGCGACCTGGTGCCCGCCGTGCAACCAGATGAAGGCGACGCTGTTCAACCGGCGCGACTTCATCGAGCGCACCGCGAGCTTCGTGCCGGTCTACGTCGACGGCGACACGCCGGCCGCGCAGAAGCTCGGCACGCGCTTCGCGGTCAGCGGCTACCCGACGATGGTCCTGTTCAGCGCCCGACGGCACCGAGATCACGCGGCTGCCCGGCGAGGCCGACCCCGAGCACTACCTGCAGGTGCTCGACGCTCGGCATGAACTCCGCGCGGCCGGTGCAGGACGACGCTCGCCTCCGCGCTCGGCGACGGTCGCGGGCTCGACGCGAACGACTGGCGGATGCTCGCCTGGTATTCGTTCGACACCGACGACCAGCAGCTCGTCGCCAGCGATCGCGTGCCGGCGACCCTCGAGCAACTCGCGGCTCGTTGCCCGGCCGGCCTCGCGGACGTGCGCACCCGACTCGCGCTGAAGACCGCGGCCGCGGCGGTGCCGGACCAACAGAAGTCGCCGACGCTGGCCGGCTTCGATCGCGGCGCCGCGCTCGCGGACGTCGAGCGCGCGCTCGCCTCGCCGACCATCGCGCGCGAGAACTTCGACCTGCTGACGAACGCGATGCCCGACGATCGTGAGGGCCACGACGGACAGCCGGCTCGCCGGCGCGGGCGCGGCTGATCGGCGAGGCCGACGGCGCGCTCGCGAAGCTCGCGTCGGATCGGACGCTGTCGAACACCGATCGCATCGCCGCGCTCGAAGCACGGGTCGCGCTGGTCAGATCGACGCGCCGGACGACGCCGACGTTCTGCTGCCCGATGCGATGAAGCGCACGATCGTCGACGAGGTCGCGCGCGTCGACCGCGAGAGCCGCAACGCGTACGAGCGGCAGACCGTCATCGACGCGGCCGCGTCGCTGCTGACGACGGCCCGGATGCTCGACGCGTCGGACACGCTGTTGAAGGCCGAGCTGACGAAGTCCCATGCTCCGTATTACTTCATGCTGGACCTCGCTTCGAACGCGAAGAAGCGCGGCGACAAGGCGGCGGCGATCGACTGGTATGCGAAGGCCTACGACGCCGCGCAGGGTCCGGCGACGCGCTTGCAGTGGGGCACCACCTACGTGAATGCGCTGGTCGACCTCGCGCCCGACGACGGCGCTCGCATCGAGCGGGCCGCGACGCACGTGCTGGGCGAGATCGAACCGGATGCCGCGAGCTTCGACGGACGCAACCGCAAGCGTCTCTCCCGGATGACGGAGAAGCTGGCCGCCTGGAACGCCGGCGGCGCGCATGCCGCCGCGGCGGCACGGATCGCCGATGCGTCGCGTTCGCTGTGCCGACGGGCGTCGGCCGTGCAGGCGCCATGCGACGCGTTGCTGAAGGTCGACGCCGGCGCGTAGCGACGCAGGACCGCGGCGGCAACCGCCGATACGACTCGAGACGGACGACCGCGCCGTCAGCTCGCCGACTTCGGCAGCTTGAACAGGTCGCTGAACGCCTGCTCGACGTCTTCCTCGCCGAGGCTCAGGCTGTTGTTGTGCGTGCCGTCCTCGACGACGACGAGGCGCTTCGGTTGCGGCGCGGCTTCGTACAGCTTCCTGCCGAGCTCGAGCGGCACGTAACGGTCGTGGTCGCCGTGCAGCACGATCACCGGCATCCGGACATCGGCGATCTTGTCGACCGCGTCGAACTTCTGCGTCAGCAGCAGTTCGATCGGCAGCCAGCGATACGAGAACGCGCGCGCGATGTCGGCGAGGTTCGTGAACGACGACTCGACGACGAGGCCGGCGGCCGGCGACCGGCGCATCGGCCTTCTTCGCCTCCTTCGACAGCGACGACGCGAGGTCGACCGCGATCGCGCCGCCGAGCGAATGGCCGTAGATGAAGCGACGCCGGGGATCGGGTTCGAGCCTGCGCCATCGCGTCCCAGCCGATCCGCGCGTCCTGGTAGACGGCCTTCTCGGACGGCAGATCGCCGGCGCTCTGGCCGAAGCCGCGGTAGTCGATCGCGAAGACCGAGAAGCCGAGCTCGTGCAGCTCGCGGATGCGGAACAGCTGGCCGGTCAGGTTCCAGCGCGAGCCGTGCAGGTACAGGACCGCCGGCGCGTTCTTCTCGTCGGACGGCCACCACCACGCGTGGACCGTCTGCTTCGTCGTCGGCTTCGCGACGAGCATCGTGCCGGCACCGGGAGGTCCATCTCGTGCAGGTCGGGCGGCAGCCCTTCGTACCAGCGCGCCATGCCGGGCTCGATCCGGAAGACGAGCTCGCGCTCCTTCTCGGCGAGACTCGTGCAGCCGACCATCGTCAGGATCGACCCGACGGCGGCGACCGCCAGCATGCGCCACGCGCGCGGGCCCTTGATGCGTTCGACCATCATCAACAATCGCGGAAAAATCGCGCAGCCTACGTGACGCCGGCGCGCGCTGTCAGGAGATCCGCGTCGAACCTGTCACGCCGCTTCACGCCTCGCACCGGCCCCGCGCTTGCCAGCCGGCTTGTGCGCCGACTTGCGTGCGACGACGAGGCTCTTCTTCAGCGAACGCTCGAGCGCGTCGGGCCGGGCCGCCTGCTTCGCCGCGCGCGCCGCGAGCCGCGCCTCGGTCTTCAGGAACGCGAGGGCGGCCTGCTCCGTGCGTCTCGGCGCGCCCTTCAGGTCCCCGGTGATCGCCTTGTGCAGCGACCCGCTGCGCCACGCCGTGAACACGATCGGATTGATGTACGACTTCTTCGCGACGGTCGGCGTGTTGCGCAGCTCGGCCGCGACGGCCTTGATGGCGGCGACGATCGCCGCCTTGAACGCGCGTTCGCTCGGACCCTTCGCCGACGTCGCCTCCGGCAACGGGGTCGCGGCCATCAAGCCGATCGCCGACAGCGTCGCGCTCCACGTGCGGAAGTCCTTCGCGGTGAAGTCCTCGCCCATCGCGTCCTTGAGATACGCGTTGACGAGGTCCGACGTGATCGGGTGCCGCTCGCCGGCCTCGTCGAGGTACTGGAACAGCTGCTGACCGGGGATGTGCTGGATGCTGCGAACGATCCGCGACAGCCGCTTGTCGTCGACCGTCACGTCGTGCTCGAGGCCGCCCTTGCCCTTGAACGTGAAGCGCGCGCGTCCGTCCTTGACGAAGCGCACGTGCTTGTCCTTCAGCGTCGTCAGCCCGAAGCTCTCGTTGTCGCGTGCGTACTCGGCGTTGCCGATGCGGATGCGCGTCGCGTCGAGCAGGCTGACGACGACCGCGAGGACCTTGTCGCGCGACAGCCCGGGCAACGCCATGTCGCGCGACAGCCTGCGACGCAGCCGCGGCAGCGCCTCGCCGAACGCGATCATCCGCTCGAACTTCGCGCCGTCGCGCGCCTCGCGCCATTCGGGGTGGTAGCGATACTGCTTGCGGCCGCGATCGTCGAAGCCGGTCGCCTGCAGATGGCCGCGGTCCTTCGCGCAGATCCACACGCGCTGGTACGCCGGCGGGATCGCGAGGCCGTCGATGCGCTTCAACACCTTCGTGTCGCGCAGCGGCCGATCGTCGATCCCGAGGTACGCGAAGCGCGCGCCGCGGCGGATGCGGCGGATGCCCGGCTCGCGGTCGGACACGTAGACGAGCCCGACGGATGCCGTCAGCTCGATCGCTTCGGCGACGGACGCGAGCGTCGAGTCGTCGACGGGCGGGATCTTGTCGGCATGCATGAGGAGATCGTCGACGGTGAAGCGTCGATCGCGGACCGTGACCGGAAGGCCGTATCGTGCCGCACGCGCGACGCTTCGCGGCGGGCGCACGACCTTCGGGTACGTCAGCCGAACGCCGATCGTGCTTCGCCGAGCGACGGGGTCGGCAGCGGTCTCGACATCGTCGCGAGCGGGACCGACACGCCGCCGTCGAGCGCCAACTCGAACGTCTCGTCGACCGCGAAGCCGAACGCGCGATAGAGCGGGACGCCCGGCATCGTCGCGACGAGCGTCAGTCGACGAAAGCCCGCGGCCCATGCTTCGGCCGCGCAATGGCGCAGCAAGCGCGTGCCGAGCCCGCGCCGCGCGTGCGACGGCGCGACGAAGAACGCGCGGATCCGTGCGGCGTCGACGGCGGGATCGAGCAGCGGATCGGGGCCATCGCGCTTCGCACGGTCCGCGCCGAACAGCGTGCCGCGGCGGCTCCAACCGCCGCACGCGACGATCGAATCGCCCGCCTCGAGGACGAAGTAGCTGCCGTCGGCGATCAGCTGCGTGTCGACGCCGAGCACGTGCGTCGCGTTGGCCGCCGCCTGCGCCTCGTCGTAGAACCCGCGCGACAGCGCGATGGCGGACTCGGCGATCAGCGCTTCGAGCGCCGGGACGTCCGCGACCGTCGCCGCGCGCAGCGTCGTCGGCGGAGCCTTGTCGGATCGATCAGTCATCGAGCGTCGCGGCCTCGTCGAACAGGTCGGCCGTGCGTCGGCGGGCCGCGTCGAGCGACGAGGCGACGGCGTCCTCGACGCGGATCAGCGTGCCGGCGCGGACCCCGAGCAGCCGGATGCGCCGGTCGAGCGGCGCGCGGCCGGCGCATCGGCCCGCGACGCGGCGGATCGTCCGCGCATCGTCGATCGGATGCGGCAGCGTGACGGCGCGGGTCGCGATGCGGAAGTCGTCGTAGCGCAGCTTCACGCCGATGTTGCGCGCGAGGTAGCCCTTGCGCGCGAGGTCCTCGGCCAGCTTCTCGCACAGCGACGTGAAGATGTCGGACAGCGCCTCGCGATCGCGGACCGCGTGCAGGTCGCGCTCGAACGTCGTCTCGCGGCTGATCGACTTCGTCTCGCTCGACGTCGCGACGACGCGGCGGTCGCGGCCGTGCGCGACTTCGTGCATCCAGCGCGCCGTGTTCGGACCGAAGCGGTCGCCGAGCAGGCCGAGGTCCGCGGCCGCGAGGTCGCCGATCGTCTCGATGCCCATCGACGTCAGCCGCGCGCTCGCCTTCGGTCCGATGCCGTTGATCTTCTTCGCCGGCAGCGGCCAGATGCGCGACGGCACGTCGGTCGCGTCGACGATGACGAGCCCGTCCGGCTTCTCGAGGTCCGACGCGATCTTCGCGAGCAGCTTGTTCGGTGCGACGCCGATCGAGCACGACAGGTTCGTCGCGGCGCGGACCGCCGCCTTGATGCGGTCGGCCACGCGCGCGATCGCGTCGCGGTCGAACGCCGACGCGGCCGACCCGCTGGCGACCGACTCCTCCGCGACCACTTCCGTCAGATCGATGTAGATCTCGTCGATGCCGCGGTCCTCGATGTCGGGCGCGATCGATCGCGCCGCGGCCTTGAAGCGATGCGACTGCTCGCGATACGCGTCGAAGTCGCTCGGCAGCAGGATCGCCTGCGGCGCGAGCTTCGCCGCCTTCATCAATCCCATCGCGGAGTGGACGCCGAAGACGCGCGCCTCGTAGCTCGCGGTCGTCGCGACGCCGCGCCCCGCGTACGACGCTAGCGTCGTGAAGCGCCGCGTGACGGCGCCGGTCGCCGGATCGACGACCTCTTCAGGCCTGCTGCGCCGGCCGCCGCCGACCACGACCGGTCGTCCGCGCAGCTCCGGATACCGCAGCAGCTCGACCGACGCGAAGAACGCGTCCATGTCGAGGTGGGCGATGATGCGCGGGGACTCGGGCATGGTCGAACGCCAGCATAGCGCGGCGCTTTCGGTCGGCCGCCGATCGTCGTTCGCGGCGAACCGGCGACAATCGCGGTCTCGCGGGCGGCCGGGCGCGGCCACACGACCGCGAGCGACTCCCCGAACCGCCCGTCTTCATGCGTCTGCCGACCCGTCTCGAAGGCCTCCGAGGCCTCACGCTTCCGCTGATCATCGCTTGCGCGTTGTTCATGGAGAACCTCGACGGGACGATCATCGCGACGTCGCTGCCGGTGATCGCGAAGGACCTCGCCGAGAACCCGATCGCGCTGAAGCTCGCGCTGACGTCGTACCTCGTCAGCCTCGCGGTGTTCATCCCGATCAGCGGATGGATGGCCGACCGCTACGGGTCGCGCACGGTCTTTCGTGCGGCGATCGTCGTGTTCGTCTTCGGCTCGCTGGCGTGCGGCTTCTCGAGCTCGCTCGGCGGCTTCGTCGTCGCGCGCTTCGTCCAGGGCATGGGCGGCGCGATGATGGTCCCGGTCGGGCGACTGGTGCTGCTGAAAAGCGTCGAGAAGCACGAGCTCGTGAAGGTGCTGTCGTACCTGACGATGCCCGCGCTGTTCGGTCCGATCATGGGACCGCCGCTCGGCGGCTTCATCAGCACGTACCTGCACTGGCGCTGGATCTTCTTCGTCAACGTGCCGATCGGCCTGATCGGCTGGACGCTCGCGGGACGTTACGTGCCGCAGATCGTCGAGGACGCGCGGGCGCCGCTCGACCGGCTCGGCTTCGTGCTGTCGGGCGTCGGGCTGTCGGCACTGACGCTCGGCGCCGCGACTTTCGGCCAGCATCTGCTGTCGCCGGTCGAGTCCGCGGCGTGCATCGTCGCCGGCGTCGTCTGCGTGTCGCTGTATGTCGCCCATGCGTGGCGCTGGTCGCGCGAAGGGCGCCGGCCGGTGCTCGACTTCCGCTTCCTGAAGGTCAAGACCTATCTGGCCGGCGTCGTCGGCGGCTCGCTGTTCCGCATCGGCGTCGGCGCCACGCCGTTCCTGTTGCCGCTGATGCTGCAGCTCGGCTTCGGCTTCAGCGCGCTGCAGTCGGGGCTGCTGACCTGTTCGTCGGCGGCGGCCGCGATGTTCATGAAGACGCTCGCGACGCGGATCCTGAAGCGCTTCGGCTTTCGGACCGTGCTGTCGGCCAACGCGTTGATCGCGTCGACGACGATCGTCGGCTACGGCATCTTCCGCGACACCACGCCGATCGCGTGGATGCTCGGCACGCTGCTCGTCGGCGGCTTCTTCCGCTCGCTGCAGTTCACCGCGCTGAACGCGTTGTCGTACGCCGACATCGACAAGCGCGAGATGGGCGGCGCGTCCGGCCTCGCGAACGTCGCGCAGCAGCTGTCGCTGTCGACCGGTGTCACGCTCGGGGCCGCGGTGCTCGAAGCGGTCGCGCACTGGCACGGTCGCGCCGACGTCGCGGCATCGGACTTCCGCGTCGCGTTCCTGGCCGTCGGGCTGGTGTCGGCGTCGTCGTTCCTGTTGATCCGTCGACTGTCGGCCGATGCCGGCGAGGCCGTGTCGGGTCACGTGATCGCGGAGGCCGACCCGCCGCTGCAGCCGGCCGACACGCCGAAGCCCTGACCTAGGCCGCGGCGCGTCGCCGCCAGATCGTTCGCGCGACGACGATCAGCGCGACGGCCGCGACGACCCAGGCGATCGTCGGCAGCCACAGGACCGGCGCGGCGCGCGAGAAGCCGGTGACGACGAGGCCGAAGCGCAGCAATGCGCCGACCGCGAGCGCCGAGAACAGCAGTCCGCTCGCCGTGCCCGCGCCGCGCGCGGTCGCGTGGCCCGCCGACAGCGACACCGCGATCGTGAAAGCGATCGTGCTGAAGACGCCCCACGCCGCGCCCGACACCGCGAGTCCGGCGACGACGATCGGCAACGAGCCGCCCGCCGCGCCGACCGCGAACGCGGCGGCCCCGACCAGCAGCGCGACCGCCGCATGGATCAATGCGTCGCCGCGGGCCGCGGCGATCCAGTGGCCGGGCACGAGTCCGAACGCGAAGCCGATCCAGAACCACGAGGTCCACACGAGCGCGTCGGTGCCGACGAAGCGCTGCATCAGCGGCTGCGCGACGATGGCCGTGACGATCTGCGTGCCGAAGCTCGCGAGCAGCACGATGCCGGCGAGCGACCACGCGCGCCGTCGCCACCCGGCGTCGTCCGTCGTCGGTGCGGTCGTGCGCGGCGGCAACATCGCGTCGGCACGGACCGCCCACAGTCCGGCCGTCGCGAGCGTCGCCGCGCTGAGCGCGATCGGCAAGCGCGCGTCCACGCCTTTCAGCAGCAGCGTGACGTACGGACCGACGGCGCTGGCGAGGCTGATGCCGACCAGTGCGAGGCCGACGATTCCCGCGCGCGGGTTCCCGGTCGACGACGGGCCGCGCGCCTCGCGCACGCGTCCGAGCAGCGCGAACACCGGTGCCCGCAGCGCCGACGACGTCGCAGCCCACACGAAGATGATCGCGAGCAGCAGCGGCGCGTTGCCGCCGGTCGCGATCCACGGCATCGCGAGCAACGCGGCCGACGACAGCAGCGTGGTCGCGGTGATCAGTCGGCCGAGCCGGCGCCAGCCGCGCGCGACCCGGTCGGCATACACGCCGGCGATCCAGTCGCACGCCGCGAAGATCAGCTGGTCGGTCAGCAGCACGTAGACGAACCAGCGCCGCTCGATGCCGGCGTCGGCCAGCATCTTCGGCAGGAACAGCACGTACAGGGTCCACGACAGTGCGAGCAGGCATTCGACGATCAGCACCCACGTGCCGACGCGCCGCGCGGCGCCGGGCTCGTCGGCATCGTCGTCGGTCGGGTCGCGGGCCGTGCGGTCGCCCGCGTCGTCGGCGTCGGTCGCGGCCATCACTCGACCGGCGTCTCGGTCGGACGGCCCCAGCCGCTGCTGTGGTCGGCATCGCGGCGTTCGCGGTCGTCGATCAGCATCTTCTCGAGCTCGTCGCGACCGCTTCGTGCTCGCGCGACGAGTCGTTGCTCGTCGCGGAAGTCGGGCAGCATCTCCTCGAGCGTGCGCACCGAGGAACGCCGGAAGCGGTCGGCGATGCGGCGCGCCTCGAACGGCCGGATGCCGAGCGTCTCGAGCGCGGAGCGCGCGGTGCGCAGCGCCGACTCGAACGTCTCGCGCTCGACGTGCTCGATGCCGACCTCGCGCAGCTCGAGCCAGTGGCGCACGTTGCGGGCCCGCGCGAGAATCCTCAGCTTCGGGAACGTCTCGGTCGCCGCGCGCGCGAGCTGCATGCTGTCGTCGACGTCGTCGATCGCGATCACCAGCAGCGACGCGTCCTTCGCGCCGGCCGCTTCGAGCAGGTCGAGCCGCGTCGCGTCGCCGTAGAACACCTTCGTGCCGAAGCGGCGCAGCAGCTCGATCTGGTCGGGGTCGTGGTCGAGCACGATCATCGGATAGCCGGAGCCCGCCAACATCCGCGCGACGATCTGGCCGTACCGACCGAAGCCCGCGATGATCACCGGCGCGCGCTCGTCGATCACGTCGTCGTCGCGTTCCTTGCGGGCGACGCGCGCGACGAGCCGGTCCGCGACGATCAGCACGATCGGCGTCGCGCCCATCGAGATCGCGACCGCGGCGGTCAGCAGCGGGATCCACGCGCCTTCGAGCACGCGAGCCTGCGCCGCGACGGAGAACACGACGAACGCGAACTCGCCACCCTGACCGAGCAGCGCGCCGAACGCGAGCCGCTGCTTCCGCGGCACGCCGAGCGGCTTCGCGAGGCCGACCAGCACCGCGAACTTGATCGCGACGAGTCCCGCGACGAGCAGCGCGAGCAGGCCGGGACTCGCGATCACCTCGCCGAAGTCGATCCCCATGCCGACGCCGATGAAGAACAGGCCGAGCAGCAGACCCTTGAACGGCTCGATGTCGGTCTCGAGCGCGCGGCGGTATTCGGAGCTCGCGAGCAGCACGCCGGCAATGAACGCGCCGAGCGCCATCGACAGCCCCGCGAAGCTCATCAGCTGCGCGATGCCGACCACCAGCAGCAGTGCGAACGCGGTGAACACCTCGCGCACGTCGGTCTTCGCGACGATCCGCAGCACCGGCTTGACGAGGTAGCGGCCGAGGACGATGACCGACGCGACGGCCGCGACCGCGATCAGCGCCTTCTGCCAGACCGGCTGCGCGTTCGCGAGGTGCTTGCCGAGGCCGAGCATCTGCGCGACCAGCGGCACGACGGCGATCAGCGGGATCGCGGCGACGTCCTGGAACAGGAGGATCGCGAAGCCGGTGCGGCCCGCGGGCGTCGCGGTCATGTTGCGTTCGGCCATGACCTGCGTGCCGATCGCCGTCGACGACATCGCGAGCGCGAAGCCCGCGATGGCGGCCGACGGCCACGCGAGTCCGAGCGCGACGAGGGCGATCGACAGCAGCACGCCGGTCAGCCCGAGCTGCGCGCTGCCACCGACGAAGACCGCGCCGCGCAGCTTCCACAACTCGTCGAGATCGAGCTCGAGGCCGATCAGGAACAGCATCAGCACCACGCCGAACTCGGACACCTGCCCGATGCTCTCGACGTCCGAGATCAGCCGCATTCCCCACGGGCCGATCACGCAGCCGGCGATCAGATAGCCGAGGACGGAGCCGAGCCCGAGGCGCTTCGCGACGGGAACGGCGATCACCGCCGCCGCGAGATAGACGATCAGGTCGACGGTCACGTCGCGGTCGCGATCGCCGGCGCCCGCGACATGGCCGGCTGTGCGGGCTCGCGCGGCGCGAACGCGAGCAGGCGCTCGCGATAACGCTGACCCGCGGCCGCGACACGCGCCTGATCGGCATGCGCGTCGTGCACGACGATCGGCTCGAGCCACTCCATGCTGCAGAAGCGCGCCGTCTGCATCATCGGTGCGATGAACGCCTCGAACGGGTGGCCGTGCGGGCCGTCGGCCGCGTAGGCCTTGACGTCGCCGCCGGTCGTCACGACCCATTGCAGCCGCTTGCCGGCGAGCGCGCGACCGCCATCGCCATAGGCCCAGCCGAGCGACAGCACGTCGTCGATCCACAGCTTCATCAGCGCCGGCATGCTGTACCAGTAGACCGGGTGCTGCAGCACGATCAGATCGACGTGCGCGAGCCGCTCGCGCTCGACGTCGCCGTCGATGTCGAAGTCGGGATAGAGGTCGTAGAGCGCGCGACGTTCGACGAAGGCCAGGTCGTCGGTCGCCGCCAGCAACTCGCGATTCGCAAGCGACCGTTCTGCGTACGGATGCGCGTAGATCAGCGCGACGGTGGGCAGCGCGGCAGGCTTCGACATTCGGCAATGGTAACGGGCATGCGCGGATCGCCGGGACCCGGCGGAAATGCCCCGGATCGCCTGTTACGATCGCATGCATGAGTGCACACAAACCTCTCGCTGCGGGGACGATCGTCTTCCATCCGGCGCGCGGCTACGGCGTGCTGACGGCGATCAATCTGCTGACCGGATGGGTCAGCGCGCGCTTCGGCAACGAGATCAACACGCTGGACCTGTCGCTATCCGACGACGGGCTGTCGCATGCCGACGGCACCCCGATCCTGTTTCGCCGCGTGGCGCCCGACTACATGCCGCATGCGCGCCTGATGGCGATGGTGCGGGCGCTTCACGCGGCCGGCTACGAACGTCTCTATCTGTACACGTGGCCGAAGCCGTCGGGCCTGCACTGGCGCTGGCATCTCTTCACCGGCCGACGCGACCGTCACGGCTTCTGGGTCCAGCGACCGCTGCGGCCCGGCTGGTACGGCTCCGGGTCCGACTACAACTTCAACCCGGTGATGGGCTGGGGCGACGCGCCCGGCGCCTCGTCGGACCAGTTGATCCACGCGCTCGCGTCGCACGATCCCGAAGGGCTCGCGCAGGCGCTCGGCCGCGACGACGACCACACCGCGTGGTTCGCCGATGTCTGCGACGCGCTGCTGCCGAACTACGCCTACAGCCTCGGCTGGGAGGCGGCGACACGCAACCTGCGACTGCAGGCGAGCGGTCCGCGCGGCATGCCGCTCCACCTGCCGGTGATGGCCGTGCGCCGTGGCGTCGCCCGCTACGCCGGCCCGCCGTTGCCATGGCCGCCCGGATGGTCCGACGGGTGGGCGCATCACGGCTACACGCGTGCGCTGCGGCGCGCGAGCGACCGGGATCGGGCGAGCGAGACCGAAGGCTGACGTCCGCAGCTAGCGCCGCGAGAGCACGGCCCTACGGACCGTCAGAACAGGTCCTTCTGCACGCTCTTCGCGCGCAGTCGATGCGACTGCTCGATCGTCACCTCGCGCGCACCCGGCACGACGCGGAAGCGATCGCCTGCGGCCACCGTGCCGGTCTGCAGCACTTCGAGATAGAAGCCGGTGAAGCCCGACTGGACCATCAACTTCGACGCATGCTTGAAGCCCATCCGCGCGTTGAACTTGAAGCACGGAAAACGCGGCGAGTCGACGCGCAGCCGCAGCGGCGGCTCGTCGCCCACCGGATCGAACACGAGCACGTCGCCGATCCACACGCGCGTCTCGAGCAGCCCCTCGATCGTCAGGTTCTCGCCGAGGAAGCCGGGCGGCAGCGGCTCGTCGATCTTCGTGCCCTGCATCCGCATCGTCCGCCACACCGCGTAGTGCTCGATCGGGAACGCGTAGACGGCCTTGTCGCGGCCGCCGTGCACGGTGAGGTCGGCCTGCTCGTCGCCGTCGATGCCGAGCGGACCGACGCCGAGCCGCACCGGATCGTCGAGCGTCGATCGTGCCGTCTTGCGGATCGCGGTCGACACCGACCGAGGCGCATCGTCCGCTGTCGGGACGAATAACGGCGCGACCGTTCCGGTGTTGACGGCGATGACTCTCATGACGGTGCGATGGGCACCGTCGACGACCGGGTGTCGTCGAACGGGCCGAGGCGCCGAGTCTAACGCGACGCGATCGCGTCCGAGGCACCGATGCGTCGGTCAGGCGGCGCGTCGCTCACGCGCCGCCCGACCACGTCGCCCGGATCAGCTCGTCGAGCAGGTGAAGCTGGCGGCCGCGTTGACGTCGCCGCTGCCGTTGTAGCGCGGGTAGGACGGATAGTCGCAGAGCGGTCGCGTGCGGCCCGGCACGCCGACCGAGTCGGTCACGATCTGGTTCGGCGGCAGCGTGCCCTTCTCGACCCAGTTCTCGAGCGTCGTCAGCGAGTCCCAGGCCGCGTTGAAGACCGTGCTGATCGCGTGCCCGTAGCCGGGGATCTCGTAGAAGCGCAGGAAGCTGTCGACCTTCGCATCGCCCATCGTCGTCCGGACGCGGTCGTAGTACTGCTCGGTCGCGCGCGTGCTGACGAGCGCGTCGCTCATGCCGTGCGCCATCAGGATCTTGCCGCCCTTCGACTGGAACGCCGACAGGTCGGTCTTGTTGACGTCCTGGATGCCGGTCAGCGCGCTGATCCGCGCCTGGTAGACGCCGGGGTTCTGCGGATCGAGCGTCAGCGAGTTGAAGTTCGGATTGCGCGTCACGAAGAAGCGCACCCACTGGTCCCAGAAGATGCTGCCGTACGGCGCGCCCGCCGGCATCGGCGACGCGGGCTGCGCGGTGCTCAACGCGAGGAACGAGACGGTCGGCTGCAGCGCGTTCGTGTTCGGGATGCCGAAGTCGGTGCCCCAGGTGTTGAAGCCGGGATAACCCGTCTCGCCGCTCGCCAGCGTGTAGTTGAACGTGATCGGCGTGTTGATCACGTTGAACGCCGCGATCTGCGCATCGGACAGGCAGGTGTCGCCGGTGTCGACGCCGCCGGGACAACGCAGCGGCGCGCCGTTCACGGTCGCCGTCGACGGATTGAAGATCGCGTTGCACGCCTTGATGTCGCTGATCAGTCCGTCGGCCACGCCATCGAGCGTGTCGCACGCCTGGATCGACGCGTCGTAGAGCAGCTTGCGCTTGGCAGGGTCCGGATACGCGTCGGGCTGCGCGAGCGCTCGCGTGATGCGGCCGAACGCGAGGTCGAGGCTCGCCGCGGCGCCGGCCGGATACAGCACGATCGCGCCGTCCCAGTCCTGCGGCCACTTCTGCACGACCTCGAGCGCCTCGCGGCCGCCCGACGAGCCGCCGGCGAAGTACGACTTCGTCGGTCCGCTGACGGCATAACGTGCATTGATGATCGCGACCGCCACGTCGCGCGTCTTCTTCAGCGCGTCGCCCGAGAAGTTGTTGACCGCCTCGTCGTTGACGCCGAACGAGCCGTCCTGGCTGCCGAGCGCGTTCGCCTGGTGGCCCGAGTCGCTGGCGAACGTCGCGTAGCCGCGGCCGAGCGGCACCGGCTGATTGGTCGGACCGGCCGGCACGTTGCTGGTCACGGCCGGGATCGTGCCGTCGTAGCCGCCGCCGCCGAACATCATCGCCTTGTTGTTCCAGACGGTCGGCAGCGCGAGCTGCATCATGATCTTCGGCGCGGTGGCATCGACCGGCGAGATCGACGCGCTGACCTTGCAGTACTCGGGGATGGCGCTCGCGCCGGTGCCCGTCGCGGCGACGGTGGTCGCGGCCGTGACGACCGCGCCGGTCGTCGGCAGGCCGATCGACGACGCGGCAATCGTCATCGTCGCGATCTGCGCGCAGGTCATCTGCTGCGCGGCGGGCGGCGGTGTCGGCGACGACGAACCGTTGTCGTCACCGCCACAGGCGGCGAGCGTGAAGGCTGTGATGCAGCCGACGGCCATGCAAGCGACGTGCGAGCGCGCGTCGACGCTCCGGAATGCGGTCATCGTGGTCTCCTCGTGTTTGTTATGCGGCCACTGTGGAAGCGGATCGTGCGCAAAGTCAAGCCTCGACGAATGCGCCGACGTCGCTTTCCACGCACGATCGGCCGTCAGCGGTCGGCAGGCGTCGGACGCTCGAACAGGTCGATGATCAGACTGCGCATCCATGCATGGCCGGGGTCGGACGCGACGCGCTTCGACCAGAACAGGCCGACCGCGAAGTGGCGCTGCGGATGCGGCAGCGGCGCGATGCGATTGAGACCGAAGCGACGGAACGTCCGGGCCACGGTGCGCGGCACGATCACCGCGCAATCGACCTCCGCGAGGATCGCCGGCACGACCATGAAGTGCGGGATCGACAACTTGACGCGGTCGATCAGCCCGCTGTCGCGCAGGATCGCGAGCGTCGGCGGATGCGACGTGATCGCGATGTAGTCGGCCGGTGCGCGTCGCGCCGACGTCGCCGTGCGCGGCGGCGGCGGGCGTCGCACCGTCACGTATTCCTCGTCGAACAGATGGCGGTGCGCGAAGTCGCGCGCGAGGTTCGGCAGGTGTCCGATCGCGAGGTCGATCGCGCCGGACTCGAGCGTGGCGGCCAGTGCGGCGGGCTCGATCTGCCGCGTCTCGAGCGCCACGCCCGGCGCGCGGTCGCGCACCGCGCGCATCAGCGGCGGCAGGAACACCATCTCGCCGAGGTCGCTCATGTGGATGCGGAACGTGCGGCGATCGCGAGCGGCGTCGAAGCGTCGTGCGTCGTCGAGGACCGACTGCACCGCGTGCAGCGCATCGGCCAGCGCCGGCGCGATGCGGCTCGCGACCGGCGTCGGCGCGACGCCGCCGCGGACGCGAACGAACAGCGCATCGCCGAACAGCGCGCGCAGGCGTGCGAGTCCGTGGCTCACCGACGGCTGCGTGAGGCCGAGGCGCTGCGCGGCGCGGCTGACGCTTCCTTCGACGTGCACGGCGTCGAAGATCTTCAGCAGGTTCAGGTCGACGTCGCGGACATCCATCGATGCAATATAGACGAGGTCGATAAGCGAAATACTTCGTTCGTTATCGACAGCATAAGCGCGCTGTTCCTAGAATCGGCTGAAACGACGAGGACGACGCGATCGCCGGCCCGGCCGATCGCGTGAGCGCGCGAGACGCACGGTTCGAGCGCGCCTCACTCGACGAGGAGACCCGATGGAACGATCGTTCGCGCGCGAAGTGGACCTGCTGCGGCTCGGCGCCGGCGACGTCTTCCACGGCGAAGGCATCCTCGCGATCACGAAGGGCCTGCTGCAGGCCGGCGTGTCGTACGTCGGCGGCTACCAGGGCGCGCCGGTGTCGCACCTGCTCGACGTGATGGTCCAGGCGCGACCGTTCCTCGACGAGCTCGGCGTCAAGGTCGAGGCGTGCGCGAACGAGGCGTCGGCCGCCGCGCTGCTCGGCGCGTCGATCCACTACCCGATGCGCGGCGCCGTCACGTGGAAGTCGATCGTCGGCACCAACGTCGCGTCCGACGCGGTGTCGAACCTGTCGTCGCCGGGCGTCATCGGCGGCACGTTGATCGTCGTCGGCGAGGACTACGGCGAAGGCGCGAGCGTGATCCAGGAGCGCTCGCTCGCGTTCGCGCTGAAGTCGACGCTGGTCCTGTTCGATCCGAAGCCCGATCACGCGACGATGGTCGACATGGTCGAGCGCGCGTTCGAGATCTCGGAGGCGTCGAACATGCCGGCGATGCTGCAGGTCCGCATTCGCGCGTGCCATGTCCGCGGCACCTTCGTGTGCCGCGACAACCGCGCGCCGGCGATCTCGATGAACCGGCCGTTCGATGAGCCGGCTTCGTTCGACTACGCGAAGCTGCCGCACCCGCCGGTCACGTTCGCGCAGGAGAAGCTGAAGGGGGAGCAGCGCATCGTGGCCGCGCGGCGCTTCATCGTCGAGCACGGGCTCAACGAGCTCGTCGAGCCGCGCGAGTCGTCGCCGGCGCGCGGCCTCGGCATCGTCGTGCAGGGTGGCCTCTACAACACGCTGATGGGCGCGCTGGCGCAATGCGGCCTCGCCGACGCGTTCGGCGGCAGCGACGTCGCCCTGCTCGTGCTGAACGTGACGTGCCCGCTCGCGCCGGTGCAGATCGAGGCGTTCTGCCGCGATCGCGACGCGGTCCTCGTCGTCGAGGAAGGGCAGCCGGAGTTCATCGAGCAGGAGATCGCGACGATCCTGCGTCGCGCCGGCATCGACACGCCGCTGTCCGGCAAGGACGTGCTGCCGCGCGCCGGCGAATTCACCGTCGAGATCGTCGCGGGCGGCCTCGTGCGCTTCGTCGAGCGGCACGTGCCGTCGATCGACCTGCGTGACACGCGGGCGTGGCTGGCCGAGAACGCCGACCGCCGCGTATCGATCGCGGCGCTGTTCGACGACGGCCTGCCGCCGCGCCCGCCGGGCTTCTGCATCGGCTGTCCCGAGCGGCCGGTGTTCTCGGCGCTCAAGCAGGTCCAGCAGAAGCTCGGGCGCATCCACGTCGCGGCCGACATCGGCTGCCACTCGTTCGCGACGTTCGAGCCGTTCTCGTCGGGCCACACGATCCTCGGCTACGGGATGAGCCTCGCGTCGGCCGCCGGCGTCGGCCCGATGATGGGACGTCGCACGCTGGCGATCATGGGCGACGGCGGCTTCTGGCACAACGGCCTCCTGTCCGGCGTGCAGTCCGCGCTGTTCAACCGCGACGACGTCGTGCTGCTGATCCTGAAGAACGGCTACACGTCGGCGACCGGCACGCAGGAGATCCTGTCGTCGCCGGACGACGAGCCGGCGGTCGTCGAGAAGTCGCGCCGACGCCCAACGCCGCAGAGCCTGACCGAGAACAATCGTGCGATCGAGGACACGCTGACCGGCATGGGCGTCGCGTGGCTGAAGACCGTCTACACGTACGACGTCGACGCGATGATGGTCGCGCTGACCGACGCGTTCACGACCGAGACGCCGGGGCTGAAGGTGATCGTCGGCGAAGGCGAATGCCAGCTCGAGCGTCAGCGTCGCATCAAGCCGATCGAGGCGGCGCGGCGGAAGGCCGGCCTGCGCACGACGCGCGTCAAGTACGGCGTCGACGAGGACACCTGCTCCGGCGACCACTCGTGCATCCGACTGTCCGGCTGTCCGACGCTGACGCTGAAGGACGCGGACGATCCGCTGAAGGTCGATCCGGTCGTGACCATCACCGAAGGCTGCGTCGGCTGCGGCCTGTGCGGCTCGAACGCGCACGCGGCGACGCTGTGCCCGTCGTTCTATCGCATCGAGGTCACGAAGAATCCGACGCGCTGGGATCGCTTCAAGGCATGGGCGACGACGAGTGCGGTCGCGCGCCGCGCGGGTCGCACGACGGAGGCTGCATGAACGCGCGCACGATGCTCGAGCCGGTGCCGGCCTCCGTCGACGCGCGTCGCGACAAGCCGGTCACGATCCTGATCGCCGCGCTCGGCGGCGAAGGCGGCGGCGTGCTGACGCAATGGCTCGTCGAGGCCGCCGAGCACGCCGGCTATCCGGTGCAGAGCACGTCGATTCCGGGCGTCGCGCAGCGCACCGGCGCGACGACCTACTACGTCGAGATCTTCCCGCAGCCGATCGCCGCGCTCGGTGGCCGCAAGCCGATCCTCAACCTCGCGCCGGTCGCCGGTCGCGTCGACCTGCTCGTCGCGTCGGAGCTGCTCGAAGCGGTCCGCGTCGCGCAGGCCGGACTCGTCGATCCGCGCCGCACGATGGTCGTCACGTCGACGTCGCGCGCGTTGACGAACAAGGAGAAGGTCGCGATGGGCGACGGCCGCGAAGCGAGCGCGCGGCTCTTCGACGTGCTGGTCGCGCACAGCGCCCGGCACGTCGCGTTCGACATGAACGACGAGGCGCGACAGGCTCGGACCGTGATCAGCGCGGTGATGTTCGGCGCGGTCGCCGGCTCGGGGCTGCTGCCGTTCGATCGCATCCATGGCGAGGCCGCGATCCGCGCGCAGGGCAAGGGCGTCGACGCCAGCCTCGACGGCTTCGCGCGCGGCTTCGCGCATTCGGCGGGACAGGTCGCGACGGGCTCGAACGATCCGGTGCCGGTCGACGTCGTGGCCGACGCCGATTGGCCGGCCGACGTGCGCGAGATGATCGATCACGGCATCGCGCGCCTCGTCGACTATCAGGACGCGGCGTATGCGGATCGTTATCTCGCGCGCGTGCGGCGCGTGCTCGCGCTCGAGGATCGGCTCGATGCGGGCGGCCTGCACGGTCATGCGCTGACGCGCGAGACGGCGCGCTTCCTCGCGTTGTGGATGGCGTTCGACGACGTGATCCGCGTCGCGGACCTGAAGACGCGTGCAGCCCGCTACGTGCGCATCCGCGACGAGGTCGACGCCGGCCCCGACGACCTCGTCACGGTCCACGACTTCTTCAAGCCGCGCATCGCGGAAATCGCCGGCGCGTTGCCGCCCGCGTGGTCGCAGCGCGTCGTCGCATGGGACGCGCGTCGCACGCGCGCCGGCAAGGCATCTCCGTCGTTTCCGCTGAAGCTGCGCAGCGACTCGCGCGTCGGACGGCTCGCGCTGCGCGTCGTCGCATCGCTGCGGCGCTTTCGGCCGGTCAGCCAGCGTTACGCGAGCGAGCAGGAAGCGATCGATCGCTGGCTCGACGCGATCGATCGCGTGTCGGTCGCCGGCTGGGACGCTTCGCATGCCGTCGCGCTGTGCGGCCGGTTGATCAAGGGCTACGGCGACACGCACGCGCGCGGTCACGAGAACTTCGCCCGCATCGTCGACACGCTGACGAACGACGTCGCGATCGCGCGCCTCGGCGACGGCCTCGCGACCGCGATCGACGCGGCGCGCGATGCCGCGCTCGCGGACCCCGACGGCCGAGCGCTCGACCGGAACATCGCGCAGCACGGCGCCGCGCCGCGACCGATCGTCGCGAAGCCGCTCGTGTTCGTGCGACCGAAGCGCGCGGCTTGACCGCGTCACCGATCAGGGCAGTCCCCGATCGCGGCGTCACGCCCCGACGACCACAATCGCGACGACGAGAACGCGACGACGACAGCCGCGAACACCACAACCGAACGATCACGATCACGGTACCCATCGGGACCGGCCGTTCACAACGAGGAGACTCCATGCACCGCATCGCTCGATCGATCCGCGTCGTCGCCACGACGCTGCTGGCCAGTTTGGCGTACGTCGCGACCGCCGAGGCGCAGGTCAAGGTCGGCATCGTCGTGTCCGCGACCGGACCGGCCGCATCGCTCGGCATTCCGCAGAAGAACACCGCTGCGCTGCTGCCGAAGGAGATGGCCGGCCAGAAGATCGACTACATCGTGCTCGACGACGCGTCCGATACGACGACCGCGGTGCGCGACGTCAAGAAGCTGATCGACGAGGAGCACGTCGACGTCGTGATCGGACCGTCGACGACGCCGAACGCGCTCGCGATGATGGACCCGGCGGTCGAGTCCGAGACGCCGACGATCAGCATGGCGGCCGCCGCCGTGCTCGTCACGCCGATGGACGCGAAGAAGCATTGGGTCTTCAAGACGCCGCAGAACGACGCGCTGATGGCAGGCGCCGTCGTCGACCACATGGCCGAGCACGGTGTGAAGACGATCGGGATCATCGCGCTGACCGACAGCTACGGCCAGAACTGGGTCGTCGAGATGAACAAGCTGATCGGCGCGAAGGGCATCAAGCTCGTCGCGAACGAGTCGTATCAGCCGACCGACGCGAGCGTGACCGGCCAGGCGCTGCGCGTCGTCGCCGCGAAGCCCGACGCGGTCCTGATCGCGAGCCGCGGCACGCCGGCCGTGCTGCCGGCGAAGGCGCTGAAGGAGCGCGGCTTCAGCGGGCCCATCTACCAGACGCACGGCGTCGCGAACAACGACTTCCTCCGGCTCGGCGGCAAGGACGTCGAAGGCAGCATCGTGCCCGTCGGCCCGGTGCTGGTCGCGTCGCAGTTGCCGGACGCCAACGCGAGCAAGAAGCTCGCGCTCGACTACACCCGCATCTACGAGCAGGCGTACGGACCCGGCAGCGTCGCGACGTTCGGCGCGCATCTGTGGGACGCGGGACTGCTGCTGCAGGCCGCGCTGCCGGGCGCACTCGCGAAGGCGAAGCCCGGCACGAAAGAATTCCGCCTCGCGCTGCGCGACAGCCTCGAGAACGTGAAGAACCTGACGATCACGCAAGGCGTGATGACGATGGGCCCGACCGAGCACAGCGGCCTCGACGCGCGCTCACGGGTGATGGTCACGGTCGACGACGGGAAATGGAAGCTGATGCCGTGAGCCTGGAGGCGGCGCCGTCGATCCGGACGGTCGTCGTTGCCTCCTGCGCGCAACGACGGGCGCGGTGAGATGACGCTCGAACCCGGCAGCGAGTCGCGGCCACCGCCCCTCACCGCTTCTGCTTCAGCACTTCCTGGTTGACGACGTTCGTCGGCTCGCCCGCCGCGTACGCGAGGATGTTCTCGAACGCCTGGCCGAACATCCGCTCGTAGCTCGTCTTCTCGACGTAGCCGATGTGCGGCGTGCAGACGACGTTCTCCATCCGCAGCAGCGGCTGTCCGGCCAGCGGCGGCTCGCTCTCGAACACGTCCACCGCCGCGAGCCCCGGTCGCCCGTTGTTGAGCGCCTGGATCAGCGCGCCCGGTGCGATCAGCTCGGCGCGGCTCGTGTTGACGAGCAGCGCCGTCCGCTTCATCGCCTGCAGGTCGTCGAGCGTCACCATGCTGCGCGTCGCATCGTTGAGCCGCAGGTGCAACGAGACGACGTCCGCGTTCGCGAAGAACGCGTGACGGTCCTCCGCGACGTCGTACAGCTGCGCGCGGGCCGCGGCGCGCGACTCGTCGCGGCCCCAGACGAGCACGTTCATGCCGAACGCGGCGCCGTAGCCGGCCACCATCCGGCCGATCTTGCCGAAGCCCCAGATGCCGAGCGTCTTGCCGGACAGCAGGTCGCCGACGCCGTGGTTCGGTGGGTCGCTCGCGCTCTTGAGGCCGCTCTGCTGCCAGACGCCGTGCTTCAGGTTCGCGATGTATTGCGGCAGCCGGCGCATCGACGCCATCGTCAACGCCCACGTCAGCTCGGCGGCCGCATGTGGCGCGCCGCTGCCGTCGACGACGAGCACGCCGCGCTCGGTGCAAGCCTGGAGGTCGATGTGCGGGCCGGACTTGCCGGTCTGTGCGATCAGCCGCAGCTTCGGCAGCTTCGAGAGCAGGTCGCGGTTGATCCGCGTGCGCTCCCGGATCAGCACCAGGCCCTCGGAGTCGGAAAGCCTTACACCGAGCTGCCCGGCACCCTTCACCGTGTTGTTGAAGACCTTGACGTCGTGCTCCGCCAGGAGGCTGAAGCACGCAAGTTTGCGCACCGCATCCTGGTAGTCGTCGAGGATCGAAATCTTCATCGGCCGGGCCGTGGGACGTGTCTCGGGGCCATGGTACATTGGCCGCCCCCTGCGGCCGGCGCCGGCGCCGATTCCGGGCGCAAGACGCGCCGGGTCGCCGACGAGAATGCGGCTCGCTTCTTGCTGGTTCTTCGGTCCCCGGAAGGCATGGTAAGCCGTCGTCGGCCGGAGGGATGCAACGTTCGATATCGGTCGCGGTCCGCCGCCGCGACGCCTGGAGGATGCACATGAACGCAGTATTGACGCCATCGATCCACGTCGCCGCACCGGCCTGGGTCAAGAACGAGAAGCTGGTCCGCTGGGTCGAGGACGTCGCGCGGCTGACGCAACCGGAGGCCGTCGTCTGGTGCGACGGCTCCGACGCCGAGTACGACCGTTTCTGCGCGATGATGGTCGACGGCGGGACGATGCGGCGGCTCAACCCGGCGAAGCGTCCCAATTCGTATCTCGCCTTGTCGGATCCGGGCGACGTGGCGCGCGTCGAGGACCGCACGTTCATCTGCTCGGAGCGCCAGGAAGACGCCGGCCCGACCAACCACTGGATGGATCCGGCCGAGATGCGCACGACGCTCGACGGCCTCTTCTCGGGTGCGATGCGCGGCCGCACGATGTACGTCGTCGCGTTCTCGATGGGCCCCCTCGGCTCGCCGATCGCGCACATCGGCGTCGAGCTGTCCGACTCGCCGTACGTCGCGGTCAACATGAAGCTGATGACGCGGATGGGCCGCGCCGTGTACGACGTGCTCGGCACCGACGGCTACTTCGTGCCATGCGTGCACAGCGTCGGCAAGCCGCTCGCGGCCGGCGAGAAGGACGTGCCGTGGCCGTGCAACCCGACCAAGTACATCGTCCACTTCCCCGAGACGCGCGAGATCTGGAGCTTCGGCTCGGGTTACGGCGGCAACGCGCTGCTCGGCAAGAAATGCTTCGCGCTGCGCATCGCGTCGAACATGGGACGCGATGAAGGCTGGCTCGCCGAGCACATGCTGATCCTCGGCGTCGAGAATCCCCAAGGCGACAAGCACTATGTCGCGGCGGCCTTCCCGTCGGCCTGCGGCAAGACCAACTTCGCGATGCTGATCCCGCCGGCCGGCTTCGAGGGCTGGAAGGTCACGACGATCGGCGACGACATCGCGTGGATCAAGCCCGGTGCCGACGGCAGGATGTATGCGATCAACCCCGAAGCGGGCTACTTCGGCGTCGCGCCCGGCACGAACGAGAAGACCAACGCCAACTGCATGGCGTCGATGAAGGCCGACACGATCTTCACGAACGTCGCATTGACCGACGACGGCGACGTCTGGTGGGAAGGGCTGACGAAGGAGCCGCCGTCGCACCTGATCGACTGGCAGGGCCAGGACTGGACGCCGCAGTCGGCGAAGGAGACCGGCCGCAAGGCCGCGCATCCGAACGCGCGCTTCACGGTCGCGGCCACGCAGAACCCGGTGCTCGACGCCGACTGGGACAATCCCGCCGGCGTCCCGATCTCCGCCTTCATCTTCGGCGGCCGCCGCTCGACGACCGTGCCGCTCGTGACCGAAGCCCGCAGCTGGGTCGAGGGCGTCTACATGGCCGCGACGATGGGCTCCGAGACGACGGCCGCGGCGACCGGCGGCGGCCAGCATGGCGTCGTGCGCCGCGACCCGTTCGCGATGCTGCCGTTCTGCGGCTACAACATGGCCGACTACTTCGGGCACTGGCTGGCACTCGGCGAGAAGCTCGAGGCGTCGGGCGCGACGCTCCCCGCCATCTTCACCGTCAACTGGTTCCGCACCGACGACGAAGGCCGCTTCGTGTGGCCCGGCTTCGGCGAGAACATGCGCGTGCTGAAGTGGATGCTCGACCGCATCGAACAGGACGGGTCGAAGCGCGCGAGCGGCGTCGAGCACGTCTTCGGCACCACGCCGCGCTACGACGACCTGATGTGGAACGGCTCCGACTTCACGCGAGGCGACTTCGAGAAGATCACGTCGATCGACGAGGCCGCGTCCCGCAGGGAAGTCGAGTCGCACGGCGAGTTGTTCCAGCGCCTTCGGCATCATCTGCCCGCGGCGTTGACGAAGGTCCGCGACGCGTTGGCGGAGCGGCTCGCCGCCTGATCGAGTCGATCGGTCCGGGTCGCCCGGCCGGGACCGTCACTGGAAGCCTGCCGGCTTCAGGTCGACGTTGCCCGGCAGGTCCTTCTGGACCGCGTTGTTCACCTTGACGTTCGGGACGTCGGGCAACGCGCCGGGTCCCGCGAAGATGTTGCCGTTGATGTTCGTCGTCTGCGTGCCCGGCGCGATGAACAGGAAGCGCGCGCCGTTCGGCCGCTGGCTGATGAACGTGTTGCCCTTCGCGACCAGGTCGTTGGCGCCATCCTTCATCAAGCCCTCGGCGCCGTACGACACGAGCGTCGCGTTCTCGCTCGTCGGCGACTTCTGGAAGATGTTGAACGCGAGCGTCACGCGCCCGCCGTTCGGGAAGTCCGCTTCGTAGCTGCTGTGTCCGTCGGCCTCGTCGGCGAGCCGGTTGTCGGTGAGCACCGACGTCGCGGCGCGGCTCTTGAGGTTGTGTCCGCTGTTCGCGTGATGCAGCCAGCTGTTGGTGACGACGAGTCGACCGACCGCACCGACGTAGAGGTTGTGCGTGAGGCCGTTGCCGTCGCCGTTGCGGGCGAACTCGCAATGGTCGATCGTGATCTCGCTGGTCGGGTTGGCGCCGGCCAGCAGTCCGTTCTCGTTGTCGTGCAGATAGCTGTTGCGCAGCGTGAAGTTGCGCCCTTCGAGCCGGATCGCCGCGCCGTTGTGATCCGCGACCTTCGCGCCCGACAGCTCGACGTTGTCGATCGTGACGTCGTCGCCGCGGACGAGCCACGTGCCCTTGCCCTGCACTTCACGACCGTCGGCGAAGACCTTCGGGCGCGGATCGATGCCGACGATGCGCAGGTGGTTCGCGTTCCAGATCGCGACGTCGCCGCGATACTCGCCGCTCGCGATCTCGATCGTGTCGCCGTCGCGCGCAGCCGCGGCGGCCGCGCTCGGTGTCGCATAGTCGCCGCCGCGACCGACGCGCAGCGTGCGCGTCGGAACGTCGGACGAGCCCTGCGGGACCGGCAGCACCGGCACGCCCGGCACCAGCGGATTGGTCGCCGGCTGCTGAGCCGCCGCGTCCGCGAGCGACGAAGCGATCGTCAGGCCGGCCACGAAGGCGAGTGTCGTGCAGCGCTGCATGCGGGCGTTCTCCGAGGTGGTCGAGCAGGGCAAGACCGGGACGGGCTCGCGGCGAGAAATTACCGCGTCGGCATCCCTTCGTCACGCAAAGATCGTGCGAAGCCCATCAGGGTTTGCGCGCATCCAGACGGCAAACGAAAGCTGCTACGCTGCCTCGTCGGATGCATGGCGCGACTGCGCTGAGCGATCGCACTGCGTGATTCATCGCGCGACTTCGCGTGATCGCAGGGGTTGATCGCAACGCGTGATCGCAACGTCGCAACGCGTCCGACCGCTGCCGGCATCCCGTTGCGCCGTGTCGCAATGCCCTTGCGCCTTGGCGCAATTTTCATTTTCGGCCCTGCGTTCGCGCGGTGATGATGCTTATGGTCCTGACGCCGGAACTCGATCGCTGCGCAGATCGCGTCGAGTCCCCGCGCATCGCCGGAGCCGATCGATGATGCGCGGTCGAGACAGCGAGGCCGTCGCGCCGGCCGCGAAGCGCGAGGCGATCATCGAGACGCGCGGGCTGCGAAAGGAGTTCAAGGGATTCGTCGCGGTCAGCGACGTGTCGATGTCGGTCAAGCGCGGCGAGATCCACGCGCTGATCGGACCGAACGGCGCCGGCAAGACGACGTTCTTCAACCTGCTGACGAAGTTCCTGCCGCCGACCGCCGGCCAGATCCTCTACAACGGCGAGGACATCACGTCCGAGCGACCGGCCGAGACGGCGCGGCGCGGCATCGTGCGTTCGTTCCAGATCTCGGCGGTGTTCCCGCACATGACGGTGATGGAGAACGTCCGGGTCGCCCTGCAGCGCAACCTCGGCACGTCGTTCTACTTCTGGAAGCCCGAGAGCTCGCTCGCGTTGCTGAACGATCGTGCGCTGCAGCTGTTGGCCGAGGTCGGCCTCGAGTCGTTCGCCGACACGCCGACCGTCGAGCTGCCGTACGGTCGCAAGCGCGCGCTGGAGATCGCGACGACGCTCGCGCTCGAGCCGGAGCTGATGCTGCTCGACGAGCCGACGCAAGGGATGGGACACGAGGACGTCGGGCGCGTGACCGAGCTGATCCGCAAGGTGTCGGCCAACCGGACCATCCTCATGGTCGAACACAACATGAATGTCGTCTCGTCGATCGCGAACACGATCACGGTGCTCGCGCGCGGCGCGGTGCTCGCCGAAGGTCCGTACGCGGTCGTCTCGAAGCATCCGAAGGTCGTCGAGGCCTACATGGGCACCGCCGACGCGGCACTCGGTGGCGTGCACTGATGACGGCGCTGTCGGTCTCCGGTCTCAACGCCTGGTACGGCGAGTCGCACATCCTGCACGGCGTCGACTTCGCGGTCGAACCGGGCGAGGTCGTGACGCTGCTCGGTCGCAACGGTTCGGGGCGCACGACGACGTTGCGCGCGATCATGGGCCTCGTCGGCAAGCGGGTCGGATCGATCCGCCTCGGCGCGGCCGAGACGATTCGCCTCGCGTCGCATCGCATCGCGCGCATGGGCGTCGGCTATTGTCCCGAGGAGCGCGGCATCTTCGCGTCGCTGTCGGCGGACGAGAACCTGAAGCTGCCGCCGACGCTGAAGGCGAGCACGAAGGTCGACGGCGCGCTCGTCGGCGAGCCGATGCCGGTGTCCGAGATCCATGCGCTGTTCCCGAACCTGAAGGAGCGCGCGGCCAGTCCCGGGACGCGACTGTCGGGTGGCGAGCAGCAGATGCTCGCCGTCGCGCGCATCCTGCGGACCGGCGCCCGACTGCTGCTGCTCGACGAGATATCCGAAGGTCTTGCGCCGGTGATCGTGCAGAAACTCGGCGAGGTGATCCGGTTGCTGAAGCAGAAGGGATATACCGTCGTGCTCGTCGAGCAGAATTTCCGCTTCGCGGCGCCGCTCGCGGATCGCTTCTGCGTGATGGAGCACGGCCGCATCGTCCAGGCGTTCGGGCAGTCGGAGCTGCAACAGAACATGACGATGCTGCACGAGTTCCTCGGCGTGTGAGCCTTCAAGTCCTTGTCGAGATCGTCAACGAAGCGCAGGCGGTTGCCCTGCGAACAGTCCAACCAGGAGATGGCATGAAACTCAAAAAAATCGCAGCCGCGTTCGCAACGGCAGGCGCGTTGGTCGCCGGCGGCGCACACGCGCAGATCTCGGGCGACGTGATCCGGATCGGGTTCATCACCGACCTGTCGGGCGTCTATGCGGACATCGACGGCCCTGCCGGCGTCGAGGCGATCCGCATGGCGATCGCCGACATGGGCGGCGCGATCAACGGCAAAAAGATCGAGCTGCTGGTCGCGGACCATCAGAACAAGCCCGACGTCGCGGCCAGCAAGGCGCGCGAGTGGTTCGACACGCAGGGTCTCGACATGCTGATCGCCGGGACCAACTCCGGCACGAACCTCGCGATGGCGAAGGTCGCACTCGAGAAGAAGAAGCCGATGATCGCGATCGGCGGCGGGACCAATCGCCTGACCAACGAAGAGTGCTCGCCCTACACGATCCACTACGCGTACGACACGGTCGCGCTCGCCAACGTGACCGGCTCGCAGATCGTCAAGAACGGCGGCAAGACGTGGTTCTTCCTGACGGCCGACTACGCGTTCGGCGCGTCGCTCGAACACGACGCGACGGAGGTCATCAAGGCCAACGGCGGCACCGTCGTGGGCTCGGTGCGCCATCCGCTGTCGGCGTCCGACTTCTCGTCGTTCCTGCTGCAGGCACAGTCGTCGAAGGCCCAGATCCTCGGGCTCGCGAACGCCGGTGGCGACACCGTCAACTCGATCAAGGCGGCGAAGGAGTTCGGCATCAACAAGACGATGAAGATCGCCGGCCTGCTGGTCTTCATCAGCGACGTGCACGCGCTCGGCTTGCCGACCGCGCAGGGGCTGCTCGTGACCGACAGCTGGTACTGGGACACCAACGATCAGACGCGCGCGTGGTCGAAGCGCTTCTTCGAGAAGAACAAGAAGGAGCCGTCGAGCCTGCACGCGGCCGACTACTCGGCGACGATGTACTACCTCAACGCCGTGAAGGCGGCCGGGACCGACGACGCGGACAAGGTGATGGCGCAGATGCGCAACACGAAGGTCAACGACTTCTACCAGAAGAACGGGACGGTCCGGGCCGACGGACGGATGATCCACGACATGTATCTGTACGAGGTCAAGGCGCAGAGCGACTCGAAGTACCCGTGGGACTACTACAAGCTGATGGCCACGGTGCCCGGCGACCAGGCGTTCCTGTCGCCGGCGAAGTCGCAGTGCTCCTTGCTGAAGAAGTCCTGACGAGCGCCCGACGCGCGTCGCCGTGAGGGGCGACGCGCGATCGTGCGCCGCGCGCGAGTCGCCGGCCGCACGGCCGCCATCGTCGATCGATCCATGACCGAAATCTTCGGCATTCCGCTGCAGGCGCTGCTGAGCCAGCTGCTGATCGGGCTCGTCAACGGCTCGTTCTACGCGTTGCTGTCGCTCGGCCTCGCCATCATCTTCGGGCTGCTCGGCATCGTGAACTTCGCGCACGGCGCGCTGTACATGATGGGCGCGTTCGTCGCGTGGATCATCCTCGACCGGTTCGGCCTCAACTACTGGTTCGCGCTCGTCATCGCGCCGCTCGTCATCGGCGCGCTCGGCGTCGTGCTCGAGCGGCTGTTCCTGAAGCGGCTCTACAAGCTCGACCCCGTGTACGGTCTGCTGCTGACGTTCGGGCTCGCGTTGATCGCCGAGGGCGTCTTCCGCGACATCTACGGCGTGTCGGGCCAGTCGTACAGCGCGCCCGACGCGCTGTCGGGTGCGACGGACATCGGGTTCATGGTCCTGCCGAACTACCGCGCCTGGGTGGTCGTCGCGTCGCTGACCGTGTGCTTCGCGACGTGGTTCCTGATCGAGAAGACGCGCCTCGGCTCGACGCTGCGCGCGGCCACCGAGAACGCGGCGCTGGTCCAGGCGTTCGGGGTCAACGTGCCGGTGATGGTCACGCTGACGTACGGCGCTGGGGCCGCGCTCGCCGCATTGGCTGGCGTGCTCGCGGCGCCGGTGATCCAGGTCAACCCGTTGATGGGCTCGAATCTCATCATCGTCGTCTTCGCCGTCGTCGTGATCGGCGGCATGGGATCGATCCTCGGATCGATCGTCACCGGCCTGATGCTCGGCCTCGTCGAAGGGCTGACGCGCGTCTTCTACCCGCAGGCGTCCAACGTGGTCGTCTTCGCGATCATGATCGTCGTGCTGCTGTTCCGGCCGGCCGGGCTTTTCGGAAAGAATGCCTGACGTGCCGCACAGACGATCGTCGTTCGCCGGGTACGGATACGCCGCGCTGGTGGTGCTGGCGCTGGTCGCGCCGTTCCTGGGGCTTTATCCGGTGCTGTTGATGAAGATCCTCTGCCTCGCGATCTTCGCCTGCGCGTTCAACCTCCTGTTCGGTTTCACTGGTTTGCTGTCGTTCGGGCACGCGGCCTTCTTCGGAAGCGCCGCGTATGTGACCGGCTGGGCCGTTCGCGCGCTCGGGGTGACGCCGGAGATCGGCATCCTGTTCGGCATCGTGTTCGGCGCGCTGCTCGGCCTCGGCATCGGCGTCGTCGCGATCCGGCGCCAGGGCATCTACTTCGCGATGATCACGCTCGCACTGGCGCAGATGGTGTATTTCGTCTGCCTGCAGGCGCCGGTCACGCACGGCGAGGACGGCCTCCAGGGCGTTCCGCGCGGTCGCCTGCTCGGCCTCCTGCCGCTCGATTCCGACCTCGCGATGTACTACTTCGTGCTCGCGGTGTTCGCGCTCGTGTTCATGTTCATCTGGCGCGTGGTCCACTCGCCGTTCGGCCAGATCCTGAAAGCGATCCGCGAGAACGAACCGCGGGCGATCTCGCTCGGCTATGCGGTCGATCGATACAAGCTGCTCGCCTTCGTGCTGTCCGCGGCGCTCGCCGGGTTGGCCGGTTCACTGAAAACGCTGGTGCTCGGCTTCGCGAGTCTCTCCGACGTCCACTGGCAGTCGTCGGGCGAGGTGATCCTGATGACGCTGCTCGGCGGCCTCGGGACGTTTCTCGGGCCGGTGGTGGGCGCCGGCGTCGTCATCGCGCTGCAGGACACGCTGGCGGACCGGGTCGGGTCGTGGGTGACCGTCATCATCGGCGCGATCTTCGTCGTCTGCGTGCTGCTGTTCCGCCGCGGCATCGTCGGGGAATACGCAGCGTGGCGTGAACGTCGCCGCCGCCGCGCCTGAGGTGTAAGCGCTTACACCGGCTGGGCAAGCCACTGTTCCACGTGGAACAGCAAGGCGATGGCGTGGTTTGCAAGGAAGGACGATAATCGCGGCCTTCCTGCGAGTTCCCGATGAATTTCCCCGAACGATTCGACGTGCTGGTGATCGGCGGTGGCCACGCTGGCACCGAAGCCGCGCTGGCGGCTGCACGGATGGGCGCGCGCACGTTGCTGCTGACGCAAAGCATCGAGACGCTCGGCGCGATGAGTTGCAACCCGTCGATCGGCGGGATCGGCAAAGGTCATCTCGTTCGGGAGATCGACGCGTTGGGTGGCGCGATGGCGCTGGCGACGGACGAGGCAGGAATTCAGTTCCGGATTCTCAACCGAAGCAAGGGGCCCGCCGTGCGCGCGACCCGGGCGCAGGCCGACCGTCTCCTGTACAAGGCAGCGATCCGGCGTCGCCTGGAGAATCAACCGAACCTGTCACTGTTCCAGCAGTCGGTGGACGATCTGGTCCTGACGGGCGGACGGGTCACGGGTGTACTCACCCAATCGGGCATCCGCTTCGACGCGACGACAGTCGTCCTGACGGCCGGTACTTTCCTGAACGGCAAGATCCACATCGGGATGGACAGTCACGTCGGCGGTCGCGCGGGCGAGCCGGCGTCGACTTCGCTTGCCGCCCGCCTGCGCGAGCTGCGACTTCCCCAGGGGCGTCTGAAGACCGGCACCCCGCCCCGGATCGACGGGCGCACGATCGACTTCGCAGCGCTCGAGGAGCAAGCCGGCGACGATCCCGTCCCGGTCTTCTCGTTCCTCGGCGATGCATCCCTGCACCCCGACCAGCGGCCCTGCTGGATCACCGAAACGAATGCGTACACGCACGACATCATCCGGTCGAATCTCGACCGCTCGCCGATGTACAGCGGCGTCATCGAGGGCGTCGGGCCACGTTATTGTCCGAGCATCGAGGACAAGATCCACCGCTTCGCCGGGAAGGACTCGCACCAGATCTTCCTGGAGCCGGAAGGCCTGACGACCAACGAGTTCTATCCCAACGGGATTTCGACCAGCCTTCCATTCGACGTGCAGTACGCGCTGGTTCGTAGCATTCGCGGCCTCGAGCACGCGCATCTGCTGCGGCCGGGGTATGCCATCGAGTACGACTACTTCGATCCGCGCTGCCTGCACAAGACGCTCGCGGTGAAGGCCGTCGACGGTCTGTTCTTTGCCGGACAGATCAACGGAACGACCGGATACGAGGAAGCTGCGGCGCAGGGGTTGCTGGCGGGAATCAACGCCGCGTTGATGGCGGGCGGCTGTGACGGCTGGTACCCGGCTCGAGACGAGGCTTATCTGGGCGTGCTCGTCGACGACCTGACAACGCATGGCGTCGCGGAGCCTTACCGGATGTTCACGAGCCGTGCCGAGTATCGGCTGAGCCTCCGCGAAGACAATGCAGATGCCCGGCTGACCCCGATCGGTCGCAAGTTGGGCTGTGTCGAAGACGGTCGCTGGGACGTCTTCGTCTCGAAACAAGCGATGGTTTCACGTGAAACAGAGCGGTTAAGAACGACCTGGGTGTCGCCAACGACCGTTTCGAGCGAGGAAATGCAGCGTGTACTCGGGCAGCGACTCGAGCGTGAGTACCGGTTGCATGACCTATTATCCCGCCCCGAAGTCCGCTATGACGAATTGATGACGCTCCGGACCCGTGACGGCGTGCCCCTCGCCGCATCCGCGACGATCGAGCCGGCCGTGCGCGAGCAGGTCGAGATTCAGGCGAAATACGCCGGTTATGTCGAGCGACAGCGGGGCGAGATCGAACGTATCCACGGTTATGCCGGTCTTTCGCTCCCGCCGGACGTCGACTACGCCGACGTTCGCGGCCTCTCGTTCGAGGCTCGCCAGCAGTTGACGCTGGCGCGTCCGTCGACGCTGGGCGAAGCTGCCCGCATTCCTGGTGTGACGCCGGCGTCGATCTCGCTGCTGCTGGTCCACCTGAAGCGCGGACTCGGCCGTACGAAGCCGGCAATGCCGGTTCCGGACGAAGCCGCCCTCTGACGCCGTGGGCGCGGCGATCCAAGCTCTCGTGCAACCGGACTCGGAATTACGCCGGGGGCTGGACGAACTCGGCATGGATCTGCCGGAGGCGATCCAGGTGGATTTGCTTGGCTATCTCGCCTTGCTGGCGAAATGGAATCGTGTCTACAACCTCACGTCGGTGCGCGACCCGCGCGACATGCTGGCCGTCCACTTGCTCGATTCATTGTCGATCGTGCCGCTGATCGATCGGGAACGACCGTCGACGGTCCTCGATGTCGGCAGTGGCGCCGGATTGCCGGGCATTCCGCTCGCCGTTGCGCGCCCGTCGATGTTCGTCACGACCGTCGACGCAGTGGCGAAGAA
Organism: uncultured beta proteobacterium; assembly: GCA_963795885.1. Taxonomy (GTDB): domain Bacteria; phylum Pseudomonadota; class Gammaproteobacteria; order Burkholderiales; family Burkholderiaceae_D; genus CAHJXF01. The sequence continues at coordinate 313,151 of CAWCJI010000006.1, forward strand.
GATCAGCTTCCAGCAGCAATGCAAGGCGACGCTCGGCGTCGAAAACCTGGCGCCGCTGCATCATCGAGTGGAAGCGCTTACTCTCGCAAAGCCGCCCGACTTGATTGTTTCGCGTGCGTACGCAACGCTAAGCACGATGCTCCAATCGGTTCGCCATCTCGCCGGCCCGGACACGACCATCGTCGCGATGAAAGGCATGACGCCGCTCGACGAACTGGCGAGCCTCGCGGCGCCGTGGACGCTCCTTCGCGTCGAGCCGCTCGAGGTCCCGTTCCTCGGCGCGCAGCGTTGCGCCGTCGTGATCCGCAAATCGTGACCGTCGCTCGCCGTCGCCAACGATGACGAAGGTCTTCGCGATCGCGAACCAGAAAGGCGGCGTCGGCAAGACGACGACCACGGTCAACCTGGCGGCGGCGCTGGCCGCGACCGCCCAGAAGGTGCTGCTGGTCGACCTCGACCCGCAGGGGAACGCCACCATGGGCTCCGGCATCGACAAGCGCTCGCTGTCGTCGAGCGTCTATCAGGTGCTGCTCGGCCACGCGCCGCTCGCGGCGATCCGGCGCCGCTCGGACACCGGCGGCTACGACGTGTTGCCGTCGAATCGCGAGCTGGCCGGTGCGGAGATCGATCTCGTCGAGCTCGATCATCGCGAGAACCGGCTGAAGGCGGCGATGGCGCCGCACCTCGACGAATACGACTTCGTGCTGATCGACTGTCCGCCGGCGCTGTCGCTGCTGACACTGAACGGCCTGACGGCGGCGCACGGCGTGATCATCCCGATGCAATGCGAGTATTACGCGCTCGAGGGGCTGTCCGACCTCGTCAACACGATCAAGCAGGTCCATCGCAACCTGAACCGCGAGCTGGAGATCATCGGTCTGTTGCGCGTGATGTTCGATCCGCGCTCGACGCTGGCGAACCAGGTGTCGGCGCAACTCGAATCGCACTTCGGGGACAAGGTGTTCAAGACCGTCGTGCCCCGGAACATCCGGCTGGCCGAGGCGCCGTCCTTCGGGATGCCGGGTGTCGTGTTCGACCGGTCGAGCAAGGGCGCGCAGGCGTACGTCGCGTTCGCGATCGAGATGGTCGACCGCTTCCGCCGGCGCACCGGCTCGGCAGCCATCCCCGATCCCCTCGTCACGGCGGCCCCATGACCAAACGCAAGGGCGGCCTCGGCCGCGGCTTGGAGACGCTCCTCGGCACCTCGGCGCCGGCCCCGGCGGACGGCAGCGACGCCTCGCCGCGGGAATTGCCGCTCGACGCGCTGCAGACTGGCAAGTACCAGCCGCGGACGCGGATGGACGAGGGATCGCTCGCCGAACTGGCCGAGTCGATCCGGTCGCAAGGCGTGATGCAGCCGGTCCTGGTGCGTGCGATCGACGGCGGCCGCTACGAAATCATCGCCGGCGAGCGTCGCGTGCGGGCGGCGGCGATCGCCGGCCTCGCCGTCGTGCCGGTCCTGGTCCGCGACGTTCCCGACGAGTCGGCGGCCGTGATGGCGCTGATCGAGAACATCCAGCGCGAAGACCTCAATCCACTCGAGGAGGCGCAGGGCGTTCAGCGCCTGATCGACGAGTTCCATCTGACGCACGAGGACGCGGCCGCCGCCATCGGGCGCTCTCGTAGCGCGACGTCGAACCTCCTGCGCCTGCTGAACCTCGCGAAGCCGGTGCGGACGATGCTGATCGCCGGCGACCTCGACATGGGCCATGCGCGGGCGCTGCTCGCGATCGATGCCGCCCGGCAGATCACGCTCGCGACCGAAGTCGTCGCGAAGCGGCTCTCGGTCCGCGAGACGGAGAAGCTGGTCGGCCGCGCGCAGGCCGACGGAGCGGCGCCGGCCAGCGGTCGCTCGTCGGCGGCCCGGACATCGACCAGCGACATCGAGCGCCTCGAGACCGAGCTTTCGGATCGCCTCGCGACCCGCGTCGCGATCCGCATGCGCGGCCGGGGCCGCGGTCAGCTGATCGTCGACTTCGCCGACCTCGAACAGCTGGACGGCGTTCTCGAGCGCATCCGCGGCGACGCCCGCTGACGGAACGCGTCAGCCGTCCCGCTCGAGCAGGATGCGCGTGGTCCGCTCGCCCCCGCGCGTCTCGACGCGGATCTCGAGCGTGCCGCCGCCCTCGACCGCCTTCAGCGCGCGATCGATGGCCTCGATCAGGTGCGGATCGTTGAGCCCTGCGGTCGGTTGACGGAAGACATCGGCCACGGCGGTCGACGGATCGGGCAGGTCCGGCTCGATCAGGTCGATCCCTTCGAAGTGGATCGACGCCGCTTCGCCGAGCATCGAATCCTCGTCGTCGCCGTAGGCTTCGTCGCGTCGCGCCTCGATCTCGTGGCCCGGCGCGAGGACCTGGACGATGCGCATCTTCGACAGCATCGTCAGCTCGTTGACCGCGGACGAGTCCAGCTGGCTCTCGGACGCGACGATCAGGTCGCCGTGCTCGATCGAGAGCGGCACGATGCCGAGGCGCATCGCCGCGCCGCCGGGGACCGCACGGATCGCCTCGGCGGACGGCGCGAAGTTGGCCAGCGAGACGAAATGGCGGCCGGTCTTCTTCGCGTGGATCTTGTTGAGCGTGTCGGCGTCGACGATCCCCATGTCGACGAGGATCTGGCCGAGCGGCCGCCCGCGGTTCGCACGCTGTCGCGCGAGCGCGATCTGCAGCGCCTCGGGCGCGACCGCGCCGAGCTCGATCAGCGCCTCGCCCAAGCGCAGACTCGGTTTCGTTCGCTGCAGATCGAGCGCCTTCTGCAACTGCTCCGGCGCGATCAGCCCTTCTTCGATCAGGTAGTCGCCGAGGACGAGCTTGCGCATCTCCTGCTGCTTCTCGACGGCCGCGGCGAGCTGTTCCTCGCTGACCGCGTGCTCCTCGACGAGCAGCCGGCCGATCGGCTCGCCGGCCTGGAAATACGCGATCGCGGACTCGGGGACGAAGACGCGCTCGACGGTGTCGCCGGGACGGTTGAAGTAGAGGAACAGGCCGATCGCGTTGCGGACGTAGCCCGCCGTGTCGCCCGACTCGATCTCGTGATCGCTGAACTCGACCGTGTACAGATGCAGCTGCTGCGCATCGATCGGCTCCGCACCGAACACCGTGGCCCCGACCGGATGGATCGCGACCGGGTCGAGCAGCTTGAGGCGCTTGAACCGGCTGTTGCGAAGGACGATCTTCGACGGATGACGCGGATGACCGGGCGCCGGTCGAAAGACGAGGTGCTCGTCGCGTCCGGTGAAGCGCAGCAACTCACCCACTTCGACCGTGCCGTCGCTGAACTGGATCTCGCACGGCTCCGGCGCATCGTCCTTCGTATCGAGGCGCAGATGCGCCGGTTCCGGCCAATGGATGGTCAACTGCTCCGGCGCTGGTCGGGCTTGATTCATGACGTTCCGATCGACATAGGCCGGCAGGGTAGCGCCTATCCTCGCGAACAACCATCGGAACAATCCGGAGCATCGACGAGGGTTTTCGCACCGGATCGAGTCATGCAGTGCGCTCTTGCGGTTTGACGCACCGCGATCGAAAAACGTATCATCTCGCGGCTTTGCGTTCGGCGAACGCGCGGTCGGCGTGCGTCGGGGCAGGGCAGCGGAGTGCTGCGATCGAAGATGCGCGAAAGACGTAGGCGCGCCGCAGCGACGGCAGCGCACCGTCGACGGAGGCGGCCCGGCGGACGGCGACGCGATGGCCCAGGCAGTTCTGATGCAGGCAGTGATGACGTTGGTCATTGCCGGCGTGGCCGCGCTGGTCGCAGGATGGCCTGCCTCCTTCTCGGCGTTGCTCGGCGGCCTCGCGTGCGTCTTGCCGAATGCGCTGTTCGCATGGCGTCTGTGGTGGGAGAGCCGACGGCCCGGCGGGGCGACGGTGCAGGGATTCTTCGTCGGCGAATTCGTCAAGCTGGCCGCGACCGTGACGATCCTCTTCGTCGCGGCGCGTCTGTATCGCGGCGTCGTCTGGCCGGCGCTGATCATCGGCTTCGTCGCGGGATTGAAGAGTTATTTGTTGATGTTCCTTTGGCGTCGACCACGCGCTTGAACACGGACGGCCGGCGGGCCGTCGAGCGCGCGTCGAACAGCAGCGACCCGTCAAACAGCGAGTGAAACAGGTATGGCAAGCGAAGGCATGGCGACCGAACACGCGCCCACCGCGTCGGAATACATCGTTCACCACCTCACGCATCTCACGTCCGGGACGCAGAAGGGCATCATCGACCTGTCGGTGGTCAACCTCGACACGCTGTTCTGGTCGATCAGCATCGGCATCGTCGGCTGCCTGTTGATGTTCCTCGCCGCGCGCCGCGCGACGTCCGGCGTGCCGGGCCGGTTCCAGGCGATGGTCGAAGTGGTCGTCGAGATGGTCGAGGATCAGTCGAAGGCCATCGTGCACGGCGATCGCCGCTTCATCGCGCCGCTCGCGCTGACGGTCTTCATCTGGGTTCTGTTGATGAACTCGCTCGACTTCCTGCCGGTGGACCTGTTCCACAAGGTCATCGGGGCGATGGGCATGGAAGAGCACATCGAATACTTCCGCGTCGTGCCGACGGCCGACCTCAACGGCACGTTCGGCATCTCGCTGGGCGTGCTGATCCTGATGCTCTACTACAACATCAAGGTGAAGGGGCTCGGAGGCTGGGGCCACGAGCTGCTGACGGCGCCGTTCGGCACGTCCAAGAACCCCGTGTTCTTCATCCTGCTCGCGGTCGCGAATCTGTTCATGCAGCTGGTCGAGTTCCTCGCGAAGACCGTGTCGCTCGCGATGCGGCTGTTCGGCAACATGTACGCAGGCGAGCTGCTGTTCATGCTGATCGCGTTGATGGGTGCCGCCTGGACCGGCTGGAACACGCAGTCGATCCTGCTCGGTGGCGCGCACATCATCGCGGGCTCGGCCTGGGCGGTCTTCCACATCCTGATCGTTCTGCTCCAGGCGTTCATCTTCATGATGCTCACCCTGGTGTATCTCGGCCAGGCGCACGAAGCACATTGACCGTGTGCCGCCGGGCGCATCCGACACGATGCGTCTCGACGTCTGTTGTTCGCTTTCAATAAACCGTCCGTAGAGGAGTTGTCATGACGAATGTCGCACTGGTTGCACTGGCTTGCGGTCTCATCATCGGTCTGGGTGCCATCGGCGCCTGCATCGGCATCGGCATCATGGGCGGCAAGTACATCGAGGCCTCTGCGCGTCAACCCGAGCTGATGAACACGTTGCAGACCAAGATGTTCCTGCTGGCCGGCCTGATCGACGCCGCGTTCCTGATCGGCGTCGGCATCGCGATGCTGTTCGCGTTCGCCAACCCGTTCAAGTGATCGTCGGGTCCGATCCGCGCGCCGCGCATCCGCTTCAACCGCTTCACAGGAACGAATCGTGAATCTCAACGCGACATTCATCTTTCAGACCATCGTCTTTCTCATCCTCGCCTGGTTCACGATGAAGTTCGTGTGGCCGCCGGTGATGAAGGCAATCGACGATCGCGCGAAGAAGATCGCCGAAGGACTGGCCGCGGCCGATCGCGCCCGGCTCGAACTGAACGAGGCGCACAAGCGCGTCGACGCCGAGCTCGCGCAGTCACGCACCGACAACCAGACGCGACTGGCCGAAGCCGAGAAGCAGGCGGCCGGGGTGATCGCCGACGCGCGGAAGACCGCCGAAGCCGAGAAGGCCCGCATCGTCGCCGAAGCCAAGGCCGAGGCCGAGCAGGAGTCGCAACGGGCGCGCGACCTGCTGCGCGATCAGGTCGCCGCGCTGGCCGTCAAGGGCGCCGAGCAGATCCTGAAGGTCGAGATCGACGCCGGCCGTCACGCCGCGCTGCTGAACGAACTGAAGGCGCAGCTGTAACGCCATGGCCGAACTGTCCACCATCGCCCGTCCCTATGCCGAGGCGCTGTTTCGCGTGGCGCAGGCCGACGGCGACGCGTCGCTCGTGTCGTGGTCCGACCAGGTGGGCAACCTCGCCGCGGTCGCCGGGGACCCGGACATGCAGCAGTTGATCGGCGATCCGCGCGTGACCCCGGATCAGCTGTACGGCGTCTTCGCCGGCGCGCTCGGCGCGAAGCCGGAGCCACGGGTCGAGAACTTCATCCGCACGTTGATCGCGAACGACCGCCTCGCGGTGCTGCCGGAGATCGGCACGCAGTTCACGCAGCTCGTCGATGCGACGCAGGGGACCGCTGAAGCGGAGATCGCGAGCGCGTTCCCGATGAGCGACGCCGACGTGACGGACCTCGTCGCCGCGCTCGAGAAGAAATTCGAGATCAAGCTGAAGCCCACGGTCAAGGTCGACGAGAGCCTGATCGGCGGCGTGCGGGTCATCGTCGGCGATCGCGTGCTGGACACGTCGGTCCGGTCGCGGCTCGACGACATGCGCGCGAAACTGACGGCTTGAAAATTCATCCACGCGGCACGCTCGGCATGCCGCGTTCTTTCATCTTCGAGGTCTTTTCATGCACTTGAACCCATCCGAAATCAGCGAGCTGATCAAGAGCCGCATCGAAGGCCTCGGCGCATCGACGGAAGTCCGCAACCAGGGCACCGTCGTGTCGGTGACGGACGGCATCGTCCGCATCCACGGGCTGTCCGACGCGATGCAGGGCGAGATGCTCGAGTTCTCGCCGGACTCGCAGGGCAATCCGACGTTCGGTCTCGCGCTGAACCTCGAGCGCGACTCGGTCGGCGCGGTCATCCTGGGCGAGTACGAGCACATCTCCGAAGGCGAGACCGTCAAGACGACGGGCCGCATCCTCGAGGTGCCGGTCGGCCCCGAGCTGATCGGTCGCGTCGTCAACGCGCTCGGCGCGCCGATCGATGGCAAGGGTCCGGTCAACGCGAAGATGACCGACGTCATCGAGAAGGTCGCGCCGGGCGTGATCGCGCGGCAGTCGGTGACGCAGCCGATGCAGACCGGCCTGAAGGCGATCGACTCGATGGTGCCGGTCGGCCGCGGCCAGCGCGAGCTGATCATCGGCGACCGCCAGACCGGCAAGTCGGCGGTCGCGATCGACGCGATCATCAACCAGAAGGGCCAGGACTGCACCTGCATCTACGTCGCGATCGGGCAGAAGGCGTCGTCCGTCAAGAACGTCGTGCGTGCGCTCGAGCAGGCCGGCGCGATGGAGTACACGATCGTCGTCGCCGCGACCGCATCGGAGTCGGCGGCGATGCAGTACATGTCCGCGTACTCGGGCTGCACGATGGGCGAATACTTCCGCGATCGCGGACAGGACGCGCTGATCGTCTACGACGACCTGTCGAAGCAGGCCGTCGCGTATCGCCAGGTGTCGTTGCTGCTGCGTCGTCCGCCGGGTCGCGAAGCGTATCCGGGCGACGTGTTCTACCTGCACTCGCGGCTGCTCGAGCGCGCGGCGCGCGTCAACGAGGAATACGTCGAGAACTTCACGAAGGGCGAGGTCAAGGGCAAGACCGGCTCGCTGACCGCGTTGCCGATCATCGAGACGCAGGCGGGCGACGTGTCGGCGTTCGTGCCGACCAACGTGATCTCGATCACCGACGGCCAGATCTTCCTGGAGACGTCGCTGTTCAACGCCGGCATCCGTCCCGCGATCAACGCCGGCATCTCGGTGTCGCGCGTCGGCGGCGCCGCGCAGACGAAGGTCATCAAGGGGCTGTCGGGCGGCATTCGGACCGACCTCGCGCAGTATCGAGAGCTCGCGGCGTTCGCGCAGTTCGCTTCCGATCTCGACGAGGCGACGCGCAAGCAGCTCGACCGCGGCGCGCGCGTCACGGAGTTGTTGAAGCAGCCGCAGTATTCGCCGCTGCCGGTGTCGTTGATGGCCGTGTCGCTGTTCGCGGTCAACAAGGGCTACTTCGACGACCTCGAGATCAAGCAGGTGCTGCCGTTCGAGTCCGGACTGCACAAGTCGCTGAAGTCGAAGAACGCGGCGCTGCTCGACAAGATCGAGTCGACGAAGGTGCTCGACAAGGACAGCGAGGCCGAGCTGACAAGAGCGGTCGAAGAATTCAAGAAAAGCGGCGCGTACTGAGGACTCGTCATGGCGGCTGGCAAGGAAATTCGCGGCAAGATCAAGTCCGTCGAGAACACCAAGAAGATCACGAAGGCGATGGAGATGGTCGCCGCGTCGAAGATGCGCCGTGCGCAGGAGCGCATGCGGCGCGCGCGGCCGTATGCCGATCGCGTTCGCAACATCGCCGCGCATCTGTCGGAGGCGAACCCCGAGTTCACGCATCCGTTCATGGTCGGCCACGACGACGCGCGCGGCGTCGGCTTCATCGTCATCACGACCGACAAGGGCCTGGCCGGCGGGCTGAACACGAACATCCTGCGCGCGGTCACGGCGAAGATCCGCGAGTACCACGGGCAGGGCGTCGAGTCGCAGGTCGTCGCGATCGGCAACAAGGGTCTCGGCTTCATGACGCGCATCGGTGCGAAGGTCGTGGCGAACGCCGTGCAGCTCGGCGACGCGCCGCACCTCGAGCGGCTGATCGGTCCGATCAAGGTCCTGCTCGATGCGTATGCCGAAGGACGGCTGAAGGCGGTCTACCTGTGCTACTCGCGCTTCAACAGCGCGATCTCGCAGGTGCCGATCGTCGAGCAGCTGCTACCGCTGTCCGACGAGCGCCTGCATCGAACCGATGCCGAGAAGAAGCAGTTCGCGTGGGACTATCTGTACGAACCCGACGCGCAGAGCGTCATCGAGTTCCTGATGGTCCGCTACGTCGAGGCGCTGGTGCTGCAGGCGGTGTCCGAGAACATGGCGTCGGAGCAGTCCGCGCGAATGGTCGCGATGAAGGCCGCGACCGACAACGCCGGCAACGTGATCTCCGAACTCAAGCTCGTCTACAACAAGACGCGCCAGGCCGGCATCACGAAGGAATTGAGCGAGATCGTCGCAGGTGCCGCGGCGGTCTGACGTTGACGGCGTCCCCGCAGAGGCCGGGGCCTAGTGTCGTTGTCGTTGCTGTGAATGAGGCTCCGGCGTTCGCCGGGGCGACGCTGAACATGAGGAACATGCGATGAGCGCAGTAGCAACCGCCCCGAACACCACCAACAAGGTCGAAGGCAAGATCGTCCAGTGCATCGGCGCCGTCGTCGACGTCGAGTTTCCGCGCGACGCGATGCCGAAGATCTACGACGCGCTGAAGATGGAAGGCACCGCGCTGACGCTCGAGGTGCAGCAGCAGCTCGGCGACGGCGTCGTGCGCACGATCGCGCTCGGCTCGTCGGACGGCCTGCGCCGCGGGATGATGGTGACCAACACCGGCGAGGCGATCGCCGTCCCGGTCGGCCCGGGCACGCTCGGTCGCATCATGGACGTGCTCGGCAATCCGATCGACGAGGTCGGCCCGATCATGTCCGACAAGACCGCGACGATCCATCGCCGCGCGCCGGAATTCGACGAGCTGTCGCCGTCGCAGGAGCTGCTCGAGACCGGCATCAAGGTCATCGACCTGATCTGCCCGTTCGCGAAGGGCGGCAAGGTCGGCCTGTTCGGCGGCGCCGGCGTCGGCAAGACCGTCAACATGCTCGAGCTCATCAACAACATCGCGAAGGAGCACTCGGGCCTGTCGGTGTTCGCCGGCGTCGGCGAGCGCACCCGCGAAGGCAACGACTTCTATCACGAGATGAAGGATGCCGGCGTCATCGACGTCGAGAACTTCCCGAACTCGAAGGTCGCGATGGTCTACGGCCAGATGAACGAGCCGCCGGGCAACCGCCTGCGCGTCGCGTTGACGGGCCTCACGATGGCGGAGTTCTTCCGCGACGAGGGCCGCGACGTGCTGTTCTTCGTCGACAACATCTATCGCTACACGCTCGCCGGTACCGAGGTGTCCGCGCTGCTCGGCCGCATGCCGTCGGCCGTGGGCTACCAGCCGACGCTGGCCGAGGAGATGGGTCGCCTGCAGGAACGCATCACGTCGACGAAGACCGGCTCGATCACGTCGATCCAGGCCGTGTACGTGCCGGCCGACGACCTGACCGACCCGTCGCCGGCGACGACGTTCGCGCACCTCGACTCGACGGTCGTGCTGTCGCGCGACATCGCGTCGCTCGGCATCTACCCCGCGGTCGATCCGCTCGACTCGACGAGCCGTCAGCTCGACCCGAACGTCGTCGGCGAGGACCACTATCAGACGGCGCGCGCGGTGCAGGGCACGCTGCAGCGCTACAAGGAACTGCGCGACATCATCGCGATCCTCGGCATGGACGAGCTCGCGCCGGAGGACAAGCTGATCGTCGCGCGGGCGCGGAAGATCCAGCGCTTCCTGTCGCAGCCGTTCCACGTTGCCGAGACGTTCACCGGCGCGCCCGGCAAGTACGTGTCGCTGGCCGAGACGATCCGCGGCTTCAAGATGATCGTCGCCGGCGAGCTCGACGCGCTGCCGGAGCAGGCGTTCTACATGGTCGGCACGATCGACGAAGCGATCGAGAAGTCGAAGAAGCTCCAATAGGACGGTCATGGCCAACACCATCCACGTCGACGTCGTCTCTGCCGAGGAAGACATCTTCTCGGGCGAGGCGGAGTTCGTCGCATTGCCCGGCGAGTCCGGCGAGCTCGGCATCTATCCGAAGCACACGCCGTTGATCACGCGCATCCGGCCGGGCGCCGTCCGCATCAAGGTCCCCGGCAAGACGGACGAGGAGTTCGTGTTCGTCGCCGGCGGCATCCTCGAAGTGCAGCCCGACGTCGTGACCGTGCTGGCCGACACCGCGATCCGCGGCGCGGACCTCGACGAGAGCAAGGCGGCCGAGGCGAAGAAGAGCGCCGAAGAGGCGATGGCGAACGCGAAGAGCGACCTCGATCTCGCGCGTGCGCAGTCCGAGCTCGCGATCATGGCCGCGCAGCTCGCCGCGATCCAGCGGTTGCGGCAGAAGCGCTAGTGTCCCGTCGGCACGACGGAACACGAGTCGTTCAGCAGGCGCCGGTATAGAAGCGCAGAGGGCAGACCGCCTCGTAGCGTTCGTTGCCGCCGATCTCGACCTGCGCGCCGTCCCGGACTCGCCGACCGGCCTCGTCGACCCGCACGTTGAACGTGGCCTTGCGGCCGCACCGGCACACCGTCTTCATTTCCTCGAGGTCGTCGGCGAGCGTCAACAACGCACGGGAGCCCGGGAACGCGCGGCCCTGGAAGTCGCTGCGAATGCCGAATGCGATCACCGGCACGCCGTCGACGTGCGCGAAGCGATGCAACGCCGTCACCTGGGCCTCGGTCAGGAACTGCGCCTCGTCGATCAGGACGCACGACGGCAGCGGGTCGGTCCGGAGAATCGCCTCGAAGTCGGTCGTCTCGTCGAACAGCGCGGCGCTGCGCGAAACGCCGAGTCGAGACACGATCCGTCCGCGCGCCGTAGCGCGTGTCGATCGCGGACGTGAACAGCACGACGGTCTGACCGCGCTCTTCGTAGTTGTGGGCGACCTGCAGCAGCGCGGTCGACTTGCCGGCGTTCATCGCCGCGTAGCGAAAGTAGAGTTTGGCCATCGGTCCGAAGCGAGGTGCGAGGCGCGATCGCGCAGTCTAAGCGCTCGGATGCGACCACTCGCGGCGAGGCGCGCCCGCCTAGAATGCACCTCCCTCGACCGGTCGGACTCCGATGCTCGCCAATGACACGCTGATCCGCGCGCTGCTGCGTCAGCCGACGCCGTACACGCCGGTGTGGCTGATGCGACAGGCGGGTCGCTATCTGCCGGAGTATCGGGCCACGCGCAAGAAGGCCGGGTCGTTCCTCGCGCTGGCCCAGACGCCCGACTACGCGACCGAGGTGACGCTGCAGCCGCTCGATCGCTACGATCTCGACGCGGCGATCCTGTTCTCCGACATCCTGACGGTGCCCGACGCGATGGGACTCGGCCTTCGCTTCGTCGACGGCGAGGGGCCCGTGTTCGATCGGCCGGTCCGCGACGAAGCGGACGTCGCCCGGCTGGCGGTGCCGCCGCGCGAGAAGCTGCAATACGTGTACGACGCCACGGCACAGATCCGGCGCGCGCTGGTTCGAGGCGACGGACTGCAACGCGTCCCGCTGATCGGCTTCTCGGGGAGTCCGTGGACGCTCGCCTGCTACATGGTCGAAGGCGGATCGTCCCGTGACTTCACGACCGTCAAGACGATGCTGTACCGGCGCCCCGACCTGCTCGAGCGACTGCTCGCGGTCGTGACCGACGCCAGTCGTCGATTACCTGACGGCCCAGATCGAGTCCGGCGCACAGGTCGTCATGCTGTTCGACACGTGGGGCGGCGTGCTGACGGGCGACGATTATCGGCGCTGGTCGCTGGCGTCGATGCGAACCATCCTCGCGCGACTGCCGCACGAGCACGACGGGCAGCGCATTCCGACCATCCTCTTCACGAAGGGCGGGAGTGCCTGGGTCGCGGAGATCGCCGACAGCGGTACCGACGGCATCGGTCTCGACTGGACCGCCGACGCGACGTCGATCCGGGCGATGGTGGGCGCTCGCTGCGCCGTCCAGGGAAACCTCGATCCCACAGTGCTGCTGGCCGGCGAAGAAGCGATCCGGATGGAAGTCGGGAAGGTGCTCGCGGCGTTCGGCGAGGCACCAGGCCACGTCTTCAACCTCGGCCACGGCATCTCCCAGTGGACGCCGCCGGAGGCGGTGGCGACCGTCGTCGAGACGGTCCACGCGTCGACGCAGCGCGCGGGGCGCGTGCTGCGATGCCGCGAGTAAATCGTCGCAAAAAAGCCGCCGAAGGCCTTGACTTATGCACAAAAACGACTTGCTTCCAGCAGGCGCAGACGTCCGTGACAACGCCCCGGTGTGGCGACGCAAGCCCTTGATCCAAAAGCGTTTTTGCGCTGCCTATTGTTTCGGCAATTTGACAAAAATCCTTTCCCTTCCGACAGTTAGCCGGCTCCCGCGCGCCTTCTTCACAAAGTTGTCCACAGCTTCTGTGCAAATGGAAAAAGCGTTGTAGCCACAATTACTTAGTCCATTTTGCTGTCATCCGCTCTTGCTTCGTCGCCCGGTCGGCGATGACGAAATCCCGGCTCGTGCGCGTCGCGATCGATGCGCCGGTGACCTCGGGAGCCGGCAGCGACGCCGGCGGATTCGACTATCGTTGGACGGGCGACGACGCGCTGCAAGCCGGCGAGCTGGTGCTCGTCCCGTTCGGCGCACGTCCGGTGGTCGGCGTCGCGATCCAAGTCGACGTCACGTCGACGGTGGAGCCGGACCGGATCCGCGACATCACGGCGCGGGTGGTCGGGTTGCCGCCACTGTCGAACGACTGGATCGCGCTGGCACGCTTCGCCGCGCGCTACTACCACCGCCCGCTCGGTGAGGTGATGCTGCCGGCATTGCCGGCGCCGCTTCGCCGCGCGGCCGCATTCGAACGCGTCGACGATGCCGCGAACGGCTCGCCGGTCGCGACGCTGCCCGCGTTCGGACGAGCAGCCAGGCGCGCGGCCGCGCGGCCCGCGCCGTCCCGACCGTCGGCGAACGACGTCGTGCTGAACTCGCTGCAGTCCGAAGCTCTCGATCAGATCCTGGCCGCCCGCACGTCGCCCACGCCTCGACCGATCCTGCTCCAGGGCATCACCGGCAGCGGAAAGACGGAGGTCTACCTGCGTGCGGTCGAGCGCACCGTGGCGGACGGGCGTCAGGCGCTCGTGCTCGTCCCGGAGATCAACCTGACCCCGCAGCTGATCGAAGCGGTCCGCACGCGGCTCCCGAATGCCCGAGTCGCGAGCCTGCACAGCGGCCACGCGACCGGATACCGCCTGCATCAGTGGGTACTCGCACACCGCGGCGAGATCGACGTACTGCTCGGCACGCGGCTCGCCGTGCTCGCATCGCTGCCGCGGCTCGGACTGATCGTCGTCGACGAAGAGCATGACTCGTCGTACAAGCAACGCGAAGGCCTGCGCTACTCCGCGCGCGACCTCGCGATCGCGCGTGCCCGGCAGGGCCTCGACGGCCAGTCGTTTCCCGTCGTGCTGGCGTCGGCGACGCCGTCGATCGATACCTGGGCGCACGCCGAGCGGGGGCGCTATCAGCGCCTGCTGCTGAGCGCGCGCGCGGCGAGCGAAGCAGCGTTGCCGACCGTGCGACTGGTATCGACCTTGCGCGCGCCGGTCGAACATGGACTGACGCTCGAGCTGCGCGAGGCGATCGCGGACCGGATCGCGCGACGCGAGCCGACGCTCGTGTTCCACAATCGGCGAGGCTATGCGCCGGTGGTCGCCTGCGGCGCGTGCGGATGGCTGAGCGCCTGTCCGCGTTGCAGCGTCAACGCCGTCTTCCACAAGGCGGACCGCAACCTCCACTGCCATCACTGCGGCTGGCAGCACCGCGTGCCGAAGGCATGTCCGACCTGCGGCAATGTGGACCTCGCCGCGGTCGGCCGCGGCACGCAGCGGGTCGAAGAGTCGTCTGCAGGCGCTCTTTCCGACGGCGCGCGTCGCACGAATCGACCGAGACAGCACGCGGCGCAAGGGTGTCGCGACGCGCCTGCTCGACGCGGTCCACAGCGGAGAGCTCGACATCCTGGTCGGCACGCAGATGCTGGCGAAGGGTCACGACTTCCGCAACGTCACGCTCGTCTGCGTGCTCGATGCCGACAGCGCGCTGTACTCCCACGACTTCCGCGCCGCCGAGCGGTTGTTCTCGAACCTGATGCAGGTGGCGGGTCGCGCCGGCCGTGGCTCCGGGGCCGGACCGCGCCGAAGTGCTGATCCAGACGCGCGCGCCGGAGCATCCGTTGTTCGCCGCGCTGATCGCACACGACTTCGATCGCTTCGCGGCGAGCCAGCTAGCCGAGCGGCAGGCCGCAGGTCTTCCGCCGTTCTCGTATCAAGCCGTGCTGCGGGCCGAAGCCGGCTCGGCGGATGACGCGATCACGGGGCTCGCAGCCGCTCGCCGACTCGGTGAAGCCGTCCTGACGGAGACTGGCGACGAGCAACGGGTCACTCTCTACGATCCCGTTCCGATGGTGATCGCACGCGTCGCGAACATCGAACGCGCGCAGCTCGTCGTCGAATCGACCGACCGTCGGGCACTGCACGCGTTCATCGATCGCTGGCTCGCGGCGTTGCGCGGCGAGCGCATCAAGGCGCGCTGGCAGATCGAGATCGATCCCGTCGACATCTGACCACCGAGCTCGGCCGGCGCCCCGTCCTACCGTGCGTTCAGGACTCGGCCGAAACTGACACGAATCGGGCAATACCGATACTGCTTTTCACCGAGTCGGCTGTTCCGAAAATTGCTGCCCGGCTCCCATCACGTCAGCGAGGTTGCCATGAACAAGGAACAAGTCAAAGGTCGCGTCGACGAGGCAGTCGGCAAGGTGAAGGAAGTCGACGGGCCGTGCGGTCGACGACAAGTCGCTGCAAGCGAAGGGACTGGCTCAACAGGTCGGCGGCAAGACCCGTGCGACGGCCGGCGACGTCGTCGAGGACGTCAAGGACGCGCGAAGGAACGACACGCGTACGCATCGTAGGCGAACCAGATCGGATCACGCGTGGCGAGGGCTCGTCGCTGCGACGGTTCGATCGTCACGTGATCGTCCACGAGAACCGAGGACTGGGATCCGAATGCACTTCGATGCACATCACCCCCGAGCCCTGGCCCCGCCGACGCCCGGCCCGTCGCCGATGCCGGGACCGTCGCCGGTCACGGACCCGCCGCCGGTCGAGGTGCCCGAGCCGACCGAGGTGCCGCCGCTGACGCCGCCACCGATCGTCGATCCCCCGGTCACGTCGCCGATGGCCTGAGGCCGCACCGCCTCTAATCCCGTCTCGCCGCCCGGCGAGAGCGCAGTCCGATCCTTCGAGCGAATCGCGACGTGTGCGATTCTTCGCGCTCCGCATCAACCGAAGCGCGCGCATGGACCGCATGCCGAACGAAACGCGGGTCCTCCGCGCTCGGTCGTACCGCTATTACGATTTCGTCATGGCGGCGTTCGTCATCCGTGCTGCTGTGCTCGAACTTCATCGGCGCGGCGAAACAGGCCGACGTCGACCTGCCGTTGTTCGGACCGACGCCGTTCGGCGCCGGCATCCTGTTCTTCCCGATCAGCTATTTCTTCGGCGACATCCTGACCGAGGTCTACGGCTACGCACGTGACCGTCGCGTCGTCTGGGCCGGCTTCTTCGCGCTCGGCATTCGCGTCGCTGATGGCCTGGCCGTCGTCGTCCATCTGCCGCCCGGGCCGATACCGACTACATGAAGGCTTACCAGCCGCCGTGGAGACCGTGTTCGGCAACGCGTGGCGCATCGCGGCCGCGTCGATGATCGCGTTCTGGTGCGGCAGCTTCGCCAACAGCTACGTGCTCGC
Organism: uncultured beta proteobacterium; assembly: GCA_963795885.1. Lineage (GTDB taxonomy): Bacteria > Pseudomonadota > Gammaproteobacteria > Burkholderiales > Burkholderiaceae_D > CAHJXF01. The sequence continues at coordinate 329,419 of CAWCJI010000006.1, forward strand.
GAAGATGAAGCTGGCGACGAAGGGCCGATTGTTATGGACGCAGAACGATCGGCTCGACGGTCGTCGGTGAAGCCGTCGACTCTTCGCTGTTCTACGTCATCGCGTTCTACGGCATCTGGGAAACGAGCGACATCGTCAAGGTCGCGCTGATCCAGTACCTGCTCAAGACGGCGTGGGAGGCGTTGTCGACGCCGCTGACATATGCGGTCGTGAACTTCCTCAAGCGCCGCGAGAACGAGGACTACTACGATCGCGGGACCGACTTCAATCCGTTCCGCCTGCGGACCTGATCCGTCTTCGGCGAAGAGATCGGTCGGCTTGCGCTAGAGTCCCGTCTCGACAACGAACAACGAGGCGGCGAACGCCGCCCAAGGAGACCCCGGATGGGCGCCCCGAGCAGCACGGCCTTCCTCTTGTCGTCCGCCGCCGTCGCGATCGTCGGGCTGATCGTCCTGATCGCGCGCTTCAAGGTCCACCCGTTCATCGCGCTGATCGTCGCGTCGGGCTTCCTCGGCTTGGTCACCGGCCTGCCGCTCGCGCAGGTCGTCAAGGAGTTCCAGGACGGGTTCGGCGGCACGCTCGGCTTCGTCGGCGTGCTGCTCGGACTCGGCACGATGCTCGGCAAGCTGATGGCCGAGTCGGGCGGTGCGGATCGCATCGCGCGCACGCTGGTCGATGCGTTCGGCGAGGCGAAGGTCCACTGGGCGATGATGATCTCGGCGTTCCTCGTCGGCATCCCGCTGTTCTTCGAGATCGGCTTCGTGCTGCTCGCCCCGCTCGTGTTCATCGTCGCGCGTCGCACCGGCGTGTCGCTGATCAAGATCGGCATCCCGCTTCTGGCGGGGCTGTCGGTCGTTCACGGACTCGTGCCGCCGCATCCCGGACCGCTGCTCGCGATCGGCGCCTTCAAGGCGGACATCGGTCAAGCACGATCCTCTACGGCCTCGTCGTCGGGTTGCCGACCGCGATCATCGCCGGACCGTTGTTCGGCGCGTGGATCGCCAAGCGCGTCCCGGGTGCGGTCACCGGCGATCTCGCCGACGGTCCTCGCGACCGACCGAGGCGCCGTCGACGACGCGCGACCTGCCCGGCTTCGGCATCACGTTCTTCACGATCCTGCTGCCGGTCGGGATGATGCTCGCGAAGACGTTCGCCGACGTCATGACCGACGCCACGAGTCCCGTCCGGCAATGGATGGACTTCATCGGCAATCCGATCGTCGCGCTGCTCGCGGCGCTGCTGGTCGGCATCTACACCTTCGGCTTCGCACGCGGCCTGACCGCCCGCGAGGTCGGGCATCAGCTCGACGCGAGCCTGCTGCCGGTCGCGGCGATCCTGTTGATCATCGGCGCCGGCGGCGGCTTCAAGCAGATGCTGATCGCGACAGGGGTGGGCAAGACCATCGGCGAGATGGCCGTGCATGCGCATCTGTCGCCGATCCTGCTCGCGTGGCTCGTCGCGGCGCTGATCCGCATCGCGACCGGATCGGCCACGGTCGCGACGATCACCGGAGCCGGGATCGTCGCGCCGATCGTCGACCTGGTGCCCGGCGTGCAGCGCGAGCTCCTCGTGCTCGCGACCGGGGCCGGCTCGTTGATCCTCTCGCACGTCAACGACGCCGGCTTCTGGCTCGTCAAGCAGTACTTCAACCTGTCGCTGGCCGAGACGTTCAAGACCTGGACCGCGATGGAGACGATCCTCTCGGTCGTCGCCATCGTGCTGATCATGGCGCTGTCGACGTTCGTGTGAAGCGGCGAACGCGATGACGCATTGCGCGATCGGCGTCGACATCGGCACCACCAGCACGAAGGCCGTCGCGTTCGATGCGCGAAAGAGGAAGCGCGGCGACGTTCTCGCCCACCACGCGGTCGAGTATCCGCTCGAGACGCCCGAGCCCGGCGCGGCGGTGCAGGACCCCGCACGAATTCATCTCGCCGTCGTCGCCGCGATCCGCGGCGTCGTCGAGCAGGTCGGCGGCATGCCGGGCGATGTCGCCTGCGTGTCGTTCAGCGCGGCGATGCACAGCGTCATCGCGCTCGACGACGACGGGTCGGCGTTGACGCCGAGCATCACGTGGGCCGACAACCGTGCGGCGCCGTGGGCTCGCATCGTCAATCACGAGCACGACGGGCTCGCGCTCTATCGACGGACCGGCACGCCGATCCATCCGATGTCGCCGCTCGTGAAGCTGCTGTGGCTGCGGCATGCGTTCCCGACGCTGTGGAAGCGCGCGCGCCGCTTCGTCGGGATCAAGGAATACGTGCTCGCCCGGCTATGCGGCGTCTACGTGGTCGACCACTCGATCGCGTCGGCGACCGGGCTCTTCAACCTCGAGACGCGCGACTGGGACGAAGGCGCGCTCGCGTTGACGGGCCTCGATCCGTCGCGACTGTCGACGCTGGTGCCGACCACGCATCGCCTCGCATTCACCGATGCGGCGCCGGCCCTGCTCGGCCTGACCGCCATGACGCCGGTGATCGTGGGCGCGAACGACGGCGTGCTGTCGAACCTCGGCGTCGGTGCGATCGATCGAGGGTCGGTCGCGTTGACGATCGGCACCAGCGGCGCGATGCGCACCGTCGTCGACACACCGCAGACCGACCCCGATGGGCGCACCTTCTGCTATGCGCTGACCGATCGGCACTGGGTCGTCGGCGGCCCGGTCAACAACGGCGGCATCGTGCTGCGCTGGGTCCGCGACGAGTTCGCGGCTGCCGAGACCGAGACGGCCAAGCGGCTCGGCATCGACCCGTACGACGTGCTGACGCACATCGCGGCGCGCGTGCCGGCGGGCTCGGCCGGCCTGTTGTTCCATCCGTTCCTCGCCGGCGAACGCGCGCCGCTGTGGAATCCGGACCTGCGCGGATCGTTCTTCGGACTCGCGATGCATCACCGCAAGGAGCACATGATCCGCGCGGTGCTCGAAGGCGTCGTGATGAACCTGCACACGATCCTGCCGGCCGTCGAGGCGCTCGTCGGCCGCACGCATCGTGATCAAGGCGACCGGCGGCTTCGCCCGATCGCCGATGTGGCGCCAGATGCTGGCCGACGTCTTCGATCGCGAGGTCGTCGTGCCCGAGAGCATCGAGAGCTCGTGCTTCGGCGCGGCGATGCTCGGGCTCTTCGCGCTCGGCGAGATCGCGTCGCTCGACGACGTCGCGTCGTTGCTCGGCGCGACCCATCGACACGTGCCGGACCCGGCCGCCGCCGCGACCTACGCGAGGCTCACGCCGATCTTCGCGTCGCTGCCTCGCCAGCTCGACCGCGCAGTACGCCGCGCTCGCGGAGTTCCAGCGAGCGGGCGGCGCGTCAGTCGTGCCGTAACCAGTCGATCGCGATCCCGGTCGGCGCGTCGGGCTCGGGGTCGAAGGCGAGGTCGCCGTCTTCCGGAGCCTCGCCGGTCGCCCGCAGTGTCTCGAACGGGTAGATCGAGCGATCCATCAGATGCGACGGTGCCACCGCCTGCATCGCCGCGGCGATGCTCTTGATGCGCTCGGGAAAACGTTCCTCCCAATCGCGCAGCATCGCCTTCATCTCGCGTCGCTTGAGATTCTCCTGCGATCCGCACAGGTCGCACGGAATGATCGGATAGCCGCGCGAGCTCGGCCCAGCGCGCGAGGTCGCGCTCGCGGACGTAGGCGAGCGGCCGGATCACGACGTGCCTGCCGTCGTCGGAGACGAGCTTCGGCGGCATGCCCTTCATCTTGCCGGCATAGAACAGGTTCAGGAAGAACGTCTCGAACATGTCGTCGCGATGATGGCCGAGCGCGATCTTGGTCGCGCCGAGCTCGTCGGCCACGCGATACAGGATGCCGCGCCGCAGCCGCGAGCACAGCGAGCACGTCGTCTTGCCTTCGGGGATGAGGCGCTTGACGATCGAGTACGTGTCCTGCGTCTCGATGTGGAACGGCACGCCGAGCGTCGTCAGGTACTCGGGCAGCACGTGTGCCGGAAAGCCCGGCTGCTTCTGGTCGAGGTTGACCGCGACGACGTCGAAGCGCACCGGCGCGCGTTCGCGAAGCTTCAGCAGCGATGTCGAGCAGCCCGTAGCTGTCCTTGCCGCCGGAGACGCAGACCATCACGAGGTCGCCGTCCTCGATCATGCGGAAGTCGCCGATGGCCTGGCCCACGAGTCGGCACAGCCGCTTCTCGAGCTTTCGATCGTTGACGGATCGCCCGGCGCGCGCCGCGTCGTCGACGGCTTCGATCACGTTCGCGGTCATTCGGGATCCCGTCCGTCGTCATCCTTGACGTGCATCACCTCGACGCCCACCGCGTCGCAGTCCGCATACACGTCGGGCTTCTCGGTCGACACGCGCACCGCACGAACCAGCGGATGCGCGAGCAGCACGCGTGCGAGATCGTCGCAGAGCGTCTCCTGCAGATTGATGTGCCCGCGGGCGATGCGTTCACGGACCGTCGCGTGGATGAAATCGTAATCGAGGACCTCGCCGATCTTGTCGTGCCGCGGCGTCGTGTCGGCGAGCGGCACGAAGATGTCGATGTTGACGACGATGCGCTGCGCCGCGTCCTTCTCGAAGTCGTGCACGCCGATGTTCGCCATCAGGTCGAAGTTGCGGACGAACAATCGCCGGAAGCCCGCCGGCGTGCCGTGGAATCGCGTGTCGAAGCTGGTCATCAGGCGCGTGCGAGGAACATCACGTCGCGTTCGGTCGGCACGAGGTGCTGACCGCCGTCGACGACGAGCGTGGTGCCGGTGACGGCCGGCGCATTGACGAGGAAGCAGACGGCGGACGCGAGGTCGCCGGGCGTGCTCGAACGGCCGAGCGGCGTGCGGGCATGCGCCCGGGCGAAGTCGGCGTCGGTCTGATCGGCCGACGGCATCGTGATGCCCGGCGCGATGCCGACGACGCGCAGCCCGGGCGCCAACGCGCGCGCGAGCATTTCGGTCGCGGTCTGCAACGCCGCCTTCGACAGCGTGTACGACAGGTAGTCCGGGTTCAGGTTGAACAGCTTCTGATCGAGCAGATTGACGACGACGCCGCGCCGGTCGCCGAGCCGCGCGTGGATCGATCGTGCGAGGACGATCGGCGCGGCGACGTTGACTCGCATGTGCGATGCGAGCGCGCCGTAGCCGAAGGTCGTCGCGTCGTCCGCCTCGAACAGCGACGCGCTGTTGACCAGGCAGAGCGGCGTCGACAACGCGGCCTCGACCCGATCGATCAATCCGGTGACCGACGGCTCGTCGTCGAGATCGGCCTCGAGTGCGACGGCCCGACGCCCGAGCGCACGGATCGCGTCGACGGTCGCGTCGGCATCGGACCGCGAGTGGCCGTAGTGGATCGCGACGTCCCAGCCGTCGCCGGCGAGTGCCACGGCGATCGCGGCGCCGACGCGCTTCGCGGCGCCGGTGACGAGCGCCGTGCCTCTCGACGACGGCGACGAGATCGCGGAAGGACGTGGGGTCATCGACATCGTTGCGGCGCAAGGGAGGCGCGAGTTTAAGCGATCGCGCGAGCGTTCCCTAGAATGCCGCATGCAATCCGACCGCCGACCACCGCCGCGCGACGCCGCCGCCGACACCAGCGCCGCGCTCACCACGCTGATCGCCGCCGAGATCGAGCATCGAGGCGGCTGGATCCGCTTCTCGCGCTTCATGGAACTGGCCCTGTACGCGCCGGGGCTCGGCTACTACAGCGCCGGTGCGGCGAAGATCGGACGATCGGTCACCGACGGCAGCGACTTCACCACGGCGCCGGAGCTGACGCCGCTGTTCGGACGAGCGCTCGCGCGACCGGTTGCGGAAGTCCTCGAACGCACCGGCGGCGCCTTGCTCGAGCTCGGCGGCGGGACGGGCGCTCTCGCGGTCGATCTGCTGCTCGAGCTCGAAGCGCTCGGTCGGCTGCCGACCCGATATCAGCTGCTGGAGGTCTCGGCCGACCTGCGCGAGCGTCAACGCGAGACGATCGCCACGCGCGCGCCGCATCTGCTCGACCGCGTCGAGTGGTTGACGGCGCTGCCCGAGACGATCGACGGCGCGGTCGTCGCGAACGAGGTGCTCGATGCGTTGCCGGTCGACCTGATCGTCTGGGACGGTGATCGCTGGCTCGTCCGGGGGGTGACGGTCGAGGCCGCGGGCTTCGTTTACGCCGATCGGCCGCTGCTTGACGAGCTCGGCGCGGCGATCGAGGAAGCAGGCTTGAACGGTACGGCGTGGGCGGTCGCTTATCAGACCGAGCTGCACGGCCCGGCCGAGGCACTGGTCGCATCGATCGCGAGTCGCCTCGGGCCAGGATCAGTCGCTTTCATGATCGACTACGGTTTCCCGAGAAGTGAGTACTACCATCCGCAACGCTCGGGCGGAACCTTGATGACGCATCGGGGCCATCGCGCGTCGACGGACCCGTTCGTCGACGTGGGCGTTTCCGACATCACCGCGCACGTCGACTTCAGCGCGATCGCCGACGCCGCGGCGTCGGCCGGTGCGTCGCCGCTCGGCTACACCAGCCAGGCCGCGTTCCTCGCTCGACTGCGGCATCGCGACGCTCGTGCGCGGAACACCCGACGAAAGTCGCTCGTGGGCCACGCAGGCCCGTGCGCTGCAGACGCTGCTCTCCGAGGCAGAGATGGGCGAACTGTTCAAGGTGTTCGCCTTCGGCCAGGGGCCGCGGCCGACGATCGGCTTCGAAAGAAGCGACCGTCTGCACACGCTCTGAGTCGTCCGCGGTATCGCGAAGCTGGATAGCTCGGATCGGCTTCATCGATTGGCGAGATTGCTGCGTCGCACCCATCATGCGCTGGGGCCGGTCCGACGATCGGCCGCATTCCACATCGATGCAAAGGAACTCATCATGACCAAGTCATCCCTCGTCCTCGCCGCGGCGCTGCTGACGGCAGCCGCGACCACGCAGGCCGGCGAGCTGTACACGCCGCAGCAGTACGAGCAACCCGCCAGCAGCTTGACGCGCGCGGAAGTGAAACAGTCGGTTCTTCGGGCGCAACAGGCTGGCGCACTGGCACACAACGACGTCGACCTGCCGGGCAACGGCACGCTGATGTCGCCGAACGATCGTCTCGCGTTCGGGAAGACGCGCGCCGCCGCCAAGGCCGACGTGCTGGCGGCCCGTGACCGCGGAGAGCTGAACCACAACGACGTCGACTTGCCACCGGTCGCCAGCGGGTCGGTCCTGACGCGCCAGCAGGTGCGGGCTGATGCGATCGCGTCGCGCCGGCTCGTGCCGACCGCGCAGGGCCGCAATACGATCGACTACTAGATCGTCGATCGGCAGCAGCAAAGAAAAGGCGCCCCGCAGGGCGCCTTTTTTCTTGGCTCGGATCGATCAGAACTTGTGGCGGATACCGATCTGTGCCGACCACGGGTTGAAGCCCGGCGTGACGTTCGCCGTCGTCCCGGCGGTCGTGATCAACCCCGCATTGCTGGCGTCCGTCACGACGTTGATCGCGTTGCCTTGATTGACCTGCTTCGCATACGAGACGTAGAGGTCGGTGCGCTTCGAGAAGTTGTAGTTGGCGCCGACGCCGATGAAGTTGGCATCGTCGTTGGCGTTCGGCGAACCCTGCGCATCGTTGCCGAAGCCGCGATTGTTGATCCGGGCGAATTGCGCAAAGACGTTGAACGCCTGGATCGGCACCGTTGCACCGAGCGAGTACGAACTGACCCGCGTCGTCGTCGCGTTGCGATTGTGGAAGAACATCGCATCGAGCTTGAAGAGCTTGAAGTCGTACACGATCCCGCCGAACTGCGCGCGCTGCGTGTTGTTGTCGAGCGCGTTCTTGACGCTGATGAAGCTGTAGCCGGCCAGGATGCGGACCCGCGGCGTACGTCAGCGCCACGTTGCCCGCATTGCCACCGTTCTTCACCGATCCGCTCGCCGTGCTGTTCGTGTCCGACTCGCCGAGGCGATAGACGCTGGTCACCTGGAAGCCGTAGATCTTCGGGCTGTTGTAGTAGATGCCGTTGTCGAAGCGCGTGGTGTTGCCGACCGAGAAGTTCTGCGCGCCGCCGACGAAGCCACCGCCCATCGGATCGATGCTCGACCACAGCACGTAGAACGGCGTGAAGGCGCGTCCCACCAAGATGTCGCCGGCCTTGTCGCTGCTCAGGCCGACCTGCGCCGTCCGGCTGAACAGGCGGCCACCGGTCGACGTCACCGGCGAGTTCGGCGTCGTGCCGCCGACGTTGCCCTGCGTGACGCTGTTGTCGCTCAGGTCGAAGCCCTGCTCGAACGTGAACACGGCCTTCAGGCCGTTGCCGAGATCCTCGGTGCCGCGCAAGCCCCAACGCGTTCCGGACTCGCCACCGCTTCCGACCGACTTCAGGGTCCCGATGGTGGTGTGGTCCACACGGAAGTCACCGTCGGCGATGCCGTACAGCGTGACGCTGGTCTGCGCATGCGCGGCGCTCGCCGAGAGTGCGCCGACGGCAAGTGCAAGTAGTTTCTTTTTCACGAACATCCTTTCGTTGATCGTCGCGTCCCCGACGTCGAGTCGTTCTTCCAGCGACGCACACGGGCCCGCCGCTCCGCAAACGAAGCGACATGGGCGAAATTATCGCATGACCATGACGCAGCAGTGACGCGTGCGCACCACAGTCGCGCCCTCTTCGCTCAAGCATGGCGCGCGAGCGCGGCGAGGCGCGCCGCGCGCAACGCCGCAGTGATCGAGCCGACGTCGCCTCCAGCATCGCGGGCCACGGTCCCGGCGTCGACTTCGAGCGCCGCGGACAACGATGCGTCGAAATACCCGCCGAACGCGACACGCCGGTCCTGGTCGTCGATCGTCGCGGCCGACCGCGGCGAGCAACTGCCTGAATCGCGCGCTACGTCGAAAAGCGTCGCACCGCTCGAACACCGCAATCGTCGCGGTCCGTCGATCGATCGCATCGGACCACGTCGGGATCGAGATCAGCACGTCCCGTTCCCGGGCGACGAGCATGGCCAGCTCCCGTGCCGCGCGCGGCACGGCCAGCCGGGCAGAGAGCCGCGCGACGCTGGCGACGGGATCGTCGACCTCGGCGATGCGGGCGAACAGGAGCGCGAAGCGCTCTTCCAGCGTCAGACCACTTTGCGCCGCGCGCCGTAGCGCGTGCATCGTCTCGTTCCAGCGCGCCGCGCCGAGGGCGGTCAACTCCGGAAGCAGACGCGACAACGCGCCTGCTTCCTCGAGGACGGCGAACAGGCGGTCCGGCCGGTCTTCCATCAGCCCGCGCGCGAGCTCCTGCCAGACGCGCTCGGGGACGAGCGCATCGACCTCGCCGGAATCGGCCATCGCGCGCATCAGCGCGACCGTCTCGGGTGCCGGCACGAAGTCGGCGAATCGCGCCGCGAAGCGGGCGACCCGCAGGATGCGAACCGGATCCTCGGCGAAGGCCGGCCCGACGTGGCGAAAGACCTTGCGTTCGAGGTCCTCGCGCCCGCCGAACGGATCGATCACACGGCCGTCGGCGTCGTCCTCGGCCATCGCGTTGATCGTGAGGTCGCGGCGTTCGAGGTCGGCCTCGAGCGTGACCGACGGGTCCGCGTGGAAGACGAAGCCGGCATAGCCCGGCGCGACCTTGCGCTCGGTCCGGGCCAGTGCGTATTCCTCGTGCGTCTCCGGATGCAGGAACACCGGGAAGTCGCGGCCGACCGGCCGGAAGCCCGCCGCCGTCATCGCCTCGGCGGTCGTGCCGACGACCACGTGATCGCGGTCGCTGACCGGCAGGCCGAGCAGTCGGTCGCGAACGGCGCCGCCGACGACATAGCTCCTGCCCGGCACCCGCGTCATCGAGCGCCCGCCCGCTCAGCCGGGCCGGCGCCGGTACGGCTCGTCTGGCGGCACGAATTCGTTCTCTGCGAGCGCCTGCTCGGTCCACAGGCGCATGCCGCGCAACCCCAGCAGGCGGTCGCGATAGGCGGCGATGTCGCCGGGGAGATCGATCGCATAGGTCGCGAAGCGCGAGGCGACGGGCGCGAAGAACGCGTCGGCGATCGTGAAGTCGCCGAACAACAACGGTCCGCCCGAGCGTTCGAGGCACTCGCGCCACATCGCGACGAGTCGGTCGACGTCGTCCTGCACTGCGATGTTCCAGCCGAGGCCGGGCAGGCTGGCACCGACGTTCATCGGCAAGGCGCTGCGCAACGCGCCGAAGCCCGCGTGCATCTCGGCGCAGATCGTTCGCGCACGAGCGCGGGCGGCCGTGTCGACCGGCCACAGCTTCCTGTCCGGGAAGCGCTCGGCCAGATACTCCGCGATCGCCAACGTGTCCCAGACGGCGAGTCCGCCGGCCGCGGCGTCGGGGTCGACGAGCACCGGCACGCGTCCGGCCGGGCTGTATCGAGAGATCTCCTGCGCGAACTCGGCGCTGAACAGCCGCAGCCCGATCTCCTCGAACGGAATCGCGGCCTCGGTCATCAGCAGCCACGCGCGCAACGACCACGACGAATAGGTCTTGTTGCCGACGACGAGCTTCAGCATGCGGTCACGGATGCGCGTTGCGGCGCAGATGATCGAGATGCGAGCGACGGCTCTTGTGCGCGAGATAGTGCGACGCCTCCTGCTCGACCGGCGCGGCCACGATGCCGAGATCGGCCAGGCCCGGGTAACGCCCGGTCGCGACGTTCGGCACGCGCATCGAGTCGAAGTTGTCGCGCGACATCAGCGTCGGACCCGGCGCGAACTCGAGCATCGCGGCCTGCAGCCGGCCGAGCGCGTCTGGCAGCGCGATGACCGGCCGCGGGCGGCCGCCGCCGCCGGCGCGATAGCGGCCCGCGATGCGAACGAGCTCGCGCAGCGTGTAGACGCGCGGACCGGTCAGTTCGTAGATGCGTGCGAACGATTCGGGATCGTCGAGCGTCATTGCGAAGGCCGTCGCGACGTCCTGCACCCAGACCGGCTGGAAGCGCGCGTCGGCGGCGCCGATCGCGACCACCGGCAGCCATCGCTGCAGCGATGCGAACAGGTTGAGGAAGTGATCGTCGCGTCCGAAGACGACCGACGGCCGAAAGATCGTCGTCGCGATCGGCGGACCGCCGTCGACCCCGGCCTCGGCCGCCTCGATGACGGCTTCGCCGGCCGCCTTCGAGCGCAGGTACATCGACGGCCCGTTCGCATCGGCGCCGAGCGCGCTCATGTGCAGCAGCCGGGTCACGCCGTGGCGCCGGCAGGCGGCGACGATGCGCTCGGGCAGCCGGACGTGCGCCGTCGCGAAGGCCTTGCCGTACGGCGACCCGGAGTCGCCATGCAGGATGCCGACGAGGTTGATTACCGCATCCTTGCCGGCGACGAGTCGGTCGAGCACCGCGTCGTCGGCGACGTCCGCCTCGACGACGTCGACCGTCGGAAGCAGCACGAGTCGCTTCGCGGTCTCGCGGCGCCGCGCGGGGACGGTGACCTGTCGGCCATCGTTCACCAATGCGGCGACGAGATGGCCGCCGACGAAGCCGCTGCCGCCGACGACGAGAATGTTCTGGTGCCGCATCGCTTCGTGATCCGGGCCGTGATTCGATCGCCTCATCTTAGATCAAGCGAGGCGGCGATCTTCGTCAGGGCAGGCCCGTCGACACGTCCCCGCTCTGCCCGACGAAGCCCATTCTCGTCTTCAGCGACTGCGGCGAGCCGGTGATCAGCACCGCGTAGTAGGTCGCGTTGCTCATCACCTTCTTCACGTAGTCGCGCGTCTCCGGAAACGGGATCGTCTCGGCGAAGATGGCGCCTTCGACCGGATGCGTCAGCGTCGCCCGCCAGGCGCGCGGCCGCCCGGGGCCCGCGTTGTACGCCGCCGTCGCGAGCACCGGCAGGTTGTCGAGGTCGTCGAGCACCATCCGCAGATAGCTGGTCCCGAGCGTCAGGTTGGTGTCGAGGTCCGTCACGCCGCCGGGACGATAGCCGTCCATCCCGATCCGCTTCGCGACGTAGCTCGCGGTCGACGGCATCAACTGCATCAGCCCCGACGCGCCGACCGACGACCGCGCGACCTGCACGAAGCGCGACTCCTGGCGGATCAGCCCGTAGATCCAGTCGATGTCGAGGCCGACGGCCGCGGCCTTCTCTTCCATCTGCGGCCTGAACGGCATCAGGAAGCGGAACGCGAAGTCGTGCTCGTTGCGCGTCCGGTCGGCCGTGTTGACCGCGCGATCGAGGATCTGGTTGCGGTTCGCCCACTCGGCCGAGGCCAGCAGCTCTCGATCGGTCATCCCGCGCAACGTGAAATTCCACTCGAGGTTCCCTTCGCGACGAAGGTCGAGCCGGTAGAAGTAGAGCGCCCGCGCGAAGCCCGGCTGCGCCCTGGCTGCCGCGACTTCGGACTCCGTCACGGGTTGGGCCCGCGTCGGCAGCGTGATCAGTTGCCCAGATTCCTCGGTCGCGAGCTGGCCGTAGAAGCCGAACTGGTCGGCGATCGAACGGAACTGCGCCTGCGCCGCATCGTTCTTCTTCTGCGCCTTGTAGGCGCGGCCGAGCCAGTAGGCCCACGTCCCTTCGCTCGACTGCGGACGACGCATGTCGGACGGCATCTTCTCGATCAGCGCCTGGACGAGCTTCCAGTCCCCGGCCCGCAGCGCTCCTCGCACCTGCCAGCCGAGGATGTCTTCCGTCAGGTTCTCGGCGGGAAGCGATTGCCGCGACCAGTCGTCCGCCTCCGCCATCTGCTTCTTCGCGGCGGCCGCGCCGAGTTGCGCGTACAGATAAGCGACCTCCGCCGGCGTCAGGCGATCGGCCGGCGGCCGCTGCAACGCGACCGCACCCATGCCGGGGTCGGCGCGGGCGATGCGCGCGAGCGCGAGCACCGCCAGCTCGCGTTCCCAGCGCGCCGCGCCGCCGCTCGCCCGCGCGAGCCACAGCGCCGGCTTGTCGAGTACCGCGTCGAGCTGCTTCGCGAAGCGCGCCGCGTCGCCGCCGCGTTCGGTCTCGCTCAGCAGCAGCGAGTAGCGACGCACGGCGACCGGGTTGTTCGCGTCCGAGGCGACGCGCATCCACGACCAGACGTCCTGAGGCGCGATCCGCTTCTCGGCGATCAGCACACGCGCCAGCGTCGCGCAGGCGCCGGTGTCGCTCGCGAAATCGCGCGGCTGGGCGATCGCCGTGCGCGCCTGGCGAACGGTTTCCGTGATCGACGACTGACCCGCTTCCGCGTCGGCTTTGCCCGGCTCGCTCGCGCCGCGGATCAGGCGCAACGCGCGCGCGGTCAGCGAGAAGCACGTCACCTGCGCGTCGTCGTTCAACGCGAACTTCGGCATCTGCGCCTCGAACGCCGTCCACTCGCCGCGTTTGCCGAGCGCGATCAGCCAGTCGCGCCGCGCGAGGTCGCCGACGACGCTGTTCGGGTTACGGGCGATGAAGTCCTGCACCGCGTCGTCGGGCGCCGCGTCGACCAATGCGTTGCCGTAGTCACCGATTCGTCGCTGAAGCGCCCAATACTCGAGGTAAGGCGCGAGCGGATAGCGCGGGTCGAGCGCCGTCGCGCGTTGGGCGAACAGCGTGCCGCGCAGCGGGTCGTTGTTGCGGTAGGCGTCGCGCGCCGCGAGGAACGCGTCGTCGGCGTTGTCGATCAGCAGCGCCTGCCGGACCGGATCGACGGGGCGAGGCGGCGGCTTGGCGGCCGTGACCGGCGCCGTCCAGACGACGGCGATGAAGAACACCGACGCGGCGCGCATCACCGCGGTCGGGAACACGAAGCGGTAGGGCATCCGGGCTTAACGCGCGAGCGTCCGGTTGGACGACATGAAAGCCGCTGGACCTCATGACGCGGCGTTCGACTTCGCTTACGATGGACAGCATGATGGTTTCGACACTGCCGGGTCCGGATCCCGACGAATCGCCGACGGTGGCCGAAGCCTCGGAAACGCGAACGCGCGATGCCGAACGCCGGCGCCTGCTCGCGCTGCGCACCGAGCTGCCGGACGCGACGCGCGCCGAGCGCGATGCGCGCATCGCCGATCATCTGCGGCCGTTGTTGCGAGAGATGCTTCGCGGCAAGACGCAGTGGAAGATCGGCGGTTACTGGCCGATCCGCAACGAGCCCGACCTGCGGGCGCTGTTCCACGAGTTGACGAAGGGCGGTCACCGGATCGGCCTCCCGCTCGTCGATCGCGTGCAGCGTCCGCTGACGTTCGTCCACTGGAAGCCGCAATCGGCGATGGCGCCGGGATTCCTCGGCGTGCCGGTCCCGACGTCGGGCAACGCGGTCTATGTCGAGCTGTTGCTGCTGCCGTGCGTCGGCTTCTACATCGGCCCCGACGGCGTTCGTCATCGTCTCGGTTACGGCGGCGGCTATTACGACCGCACGCTGGCCGCGCGACGCTGCAAGACGATCGGCATCGCGCACGAGGCGATGCGCCTCGATCGTTTCGACCCGGGTCCGCACGACGTCCCGCTCGACTGGATCGTCACCGAGGAAGGCGTGCGCTAGCGGGCCGCGTGGCGTTCGGCCCACCACGACTCGAACACGGGGATGCGCATCGGTCGGCCGGTGAAGAATCCCTGGATGACGTCGCAGCCGAGGCTCTTCAGCAGTTCCATCGTCGTCTCGTCCTCGACGCCTTCGGCGACGGTCTGCAGGTCGAAGTTGTGCGCGATGTCGACGATCGACCGCACGATCCGCAGGTCGCCTTCGCGCAGCGGATTGACCGAGCCGTCCGGCAGTTCGTTCAGGCTGCGGACGAACAGCTGATCGATCTTCAGTTCGTCGAGCGGCATCCGCCGCAGGTAGGCGAACGACGAATAGCCGGTGCCGAAGTCGTCGAGCGACAGATGCGTGCCGAGTCGCTTCAGCTCGTGCAGGATCGAGATCGACCGCTCGACGTCCTGCATCAGGGTGTTCTCGGTCACCTCGAGCGTCAGTCGCTGCGGCGGCACGCCCCACAGCTCGAGCGCATGACCGATCGTCATCGGCAGGTTCGAGTCGCTCAGCATCGAGGCCGACACATTGATCGCGATCCGCAGTTCGATGCCGCGTCTCGCGAAGAGCGCCGATTGCCGAAGCACGGTGTTGAGCACGAACACGGTGAGCTCGGGCATCAGGCCGTTCGCCTCCGCGATCGCGACGGCCGCGATCGGCGAGACCGGCGGCACGTTCTCCGGTCGCGGCCATCGGATCAGCGCCTCCGCGGCGTCGAAGAGGCCGGTTCGTAGATTGAACTGCGGCTGCAGCCAGACCTCGAGCTGGTTCGCTCGCAACGCGGTCTCGAGGTCGTTCGACAACTGCGCACTCTCGACGGCCCGTTCGCCGCGCTCCGCGATCCGGTAGCACTCGTCGATCGTTCGCGCCGAGCGCGACGCACGGTCGGCGGCATCGATCAGTTCCTCGGCGACCTCGCCGTGCGTCGGGAAGAGCGCGCAACCGATCGACGGCCGCATGCGAACGCCGATCGCCCGGTCGGTCAGCGGCTGCTGCAACTCCTGCACCAGGCGGCTCGCGACGAGCAGCGCGCGTCCGGGACTGTCGACCTCGGGCAGCAGCAACAGGATCTCGTCGACGCCGACCAGCGCGAAGCGGTCGCGCGGCCGCAGCATGCCGCAGATGCGCTGGCAGACGGCTGCCAGTGCGGCCTTCGCCGGCTCGAGGCCGGCCAGCGCCGACGTGCGGTCGCTGCGGCGCAGTTCGATCACGAAGACGGCGAAGCCGTCCGACTTCGCTTCATGGCCCGCGGCCGCCTTGCGCGCGTCCTCGATCAGCCGATGCAGGCGCGCGAGCAGCGTCTCCGGATCGCACTGATGCATCGACGCCATCGCGATGGCGGCGACCGATGCAGCCGCCCGCGCGGAGCGCTTGTCGTCGACCGCGTCCGGGCGAGCCCGAGACCACAGGCTCATTTGAAGTAGAACTGCCGCAGGTCGAGGCCGTACGCGCCGGTCGGAAGGCCGCGCACGATCTTGATGTCGGTCCCGTCGGCCGCCTTCGGCTGCAGCAGCAGGTCGAGCTGGCGCGGCTCGTGGATCGCCTGCTTGGTCGTGTCGGTCAGGATCAGCACCCGCGGCTCGAGGCGACGCACGCGGTTGTGGGCCACGACGGTCGCGATCTCGCCCGAACTCAGCTCGACCAGCGAGCCCGCCGGGAAGACCCCGATCGCCTGCACGAACTGCTCGACGAGCGGTCCGTGATAGTGAGTGCCCGCCTGCTTGTAGAGGATCTTGAGCGCGTCGTACGCCGGCAGCGGGGCTGCGTATGGCCGCCTCGACGTCAGCG
Organism: uncultured beta proteobacterium; assembly: GCA_963795885.1. Classification (GTDB taxonomy): domain Bacteria; phylum Pseudomonadota; class Gammaproteobacteria; order Burkholderiales; family Burkholderiaceae_D; genus CAHJXF01. The sequence continues at coordinate 345,563 of CAWCJI010000006.1, forward strand.
CCGCGAACGAATCGGCGACCGCCGCCATCCGCCCGTAGATCGAGATGTTCGGTCCGGTCAGGCCGTGCGGGTAGCCGCTGCCGTCGAGGCGCTCGTGATGCTGGGCGATGCCGTCGCGCACGTCCGGGTCGACGTTGCCCGACTCCTCGAGCGTCTGGATGCCGAGCTCGACATGCCGCTTGACGGCGGTGAACTCGCCCGGCGTCAGCTTGCCGGGACGAAGCAGCAGCTCGCGATCGACCTTGATCTTGCCGAGGTCGAGCAGGAGACCGATCGCGCCGAGGTTCGCGAGCTGTCCGGGCGGGAAGCCGAGGTGCCGGCCGAGCTGCAGCAGATAGATCGCGACCTTGACGCCGTGCGCATAGGTCGCGGCGTCTTCCGCGCGGATGCGGGCGACCCACAGCAGCGCGTCCGGGTTCGCGATCGCGCTCTCCACCATGTTCTCGATGGCGCCGCCGAGCCGTTCGAGGTTGACCTTCTCGCCGTCGGCCACCTGCTTGTTGATCAGCTCGAGCGTCGCGTCGGTGCCCTGGTAGATCTCTTCGGCGTGCCTGATCTCGGTCTCGACCGGCTTCAGCTCCGCGTAGGCATGCGGAACGATGCCTTTCGGGATCAGCTCACGCGCCTCGAGGTCGGCTGCGTCGTCGCGCGTGCCTTGGCCGCCGAACCGCTCGCGCAGCTGCTTCAGCCAGGTCAGGTCGTACCGCTTCGGCTTGACGTAGATGTCGGGCAGATGCTCGAACGAGCCGGGCGTCGAATGCGTCGGGTCGATCACGACCTTGCCGCATTCCTTGCGAAGCGTCTCGATCTCGTCGTCGGCGGCGACGCGGAAGCCCTGCAACAGGAACGGCGTCGAGCGCCAGTCACGGTCGAGCGCGGCCACGTACATCCCGATCCGGACCTGCGCGACCGGAATCTCGACGCTGTTACGAAGAGTCTGCATACGCACGACGACTGCTTGAAAAGGAGTGGGACGCGACTCCGGTCGCGACCGCCCGACGCGTCCGCGTCATCGTCCGCGCCATCGACCGAAAGGATCACGCGGCGTCGCCGCGGTCGATCCGCGGAACAGACGCTGAAAGTGGTCGCTATGCGCGGGTCGTGCGCGGCTCGAGAGGGATGTCGGCCCGTCGCGCCGAAACTTGACGGCCGCGGCGCGACGTCGTCAGAGGCCGAGTCGTTCGTGGATCGCGGTCGACGGACCCGACTGGTTCAGCGTGTAGAAGTGCAGGCCGGGCGCGCCGCCTGCCAGGAGCCGGGCGCAGAGGTCGGTCACGACGTCGAGGCCGAAGGCCCGGATCGACGCCGCGTCGTCGCCGAACGCGGCGAGCTTCTGGCGCATCCAGCGCGGGATCTCGGCGCCGCAGGCGTCGGAGAAGCGGGCGAGCTGCGTGAAGTTCGTGATCGGCATGATGCCCGGCACGATCGGCGCCGCGACGCCGTGCTTGGCGGCATCGTCGACGAGCCGGAAGTACGCGTCGGCGTTGTAGAAGTATTGCGTGATCGCCGAGTCGGCGCCGGCGTCGAACTTGGCCGCGAGATTCGCGAGATCGTCGACCGGCGATCGTGCCTGCGGATGGACCTCGGGATAGGCGGCAACCTCGATGTGGAACCAGTCGCCGGTCTCCGCCCGGACGAACTCGACCAGCTCGCGCGCGTAGCGGAAGTCGCCGCGTGCGAAGCCGCCGGTGCCCGACGGCAGGTCGCCGCGCAGCGCGACGAGCCGCTTCACGCCGAGCTCGCGATACTGCATCAGCGTGCCGCGCATCTCGTCGATCGACGCGCCCATGCACGACAGGTGCGGCGCCGCCGGGACCGTCTCGACGTGCATCTCCGAGATCGTGGCGAGCGTGCCTTCGCGCGTCGAGCCGCCGGCGCCGAACGTCACCGAATAGAAGGCCGGCGACAAGCGCGCCAGCTCGCGGCGCACGACGCGCAGCTTCTCCGCGCCTTCGGGCGTCTTCGGCGGAAAGAACTCGAAGCTGATGTCCTGCAGAGCGGCCATGCGTCAGTCTTCGCGCAACAGGATGGCCGACAGCAACCACGAGATCACGCTGTAGACGATCGAGCCGAACACGCCGGCCCAGAAGCCGCCGACGTGGAAGCCCCGCAGGATGTCGCCGACGAACCAGAACAGCAGGCCGTTGATGACGAAGATGAAGAGGCCGAGCGTCAGCAGCGTCGCCGGCAGCGTCAGGATCACGAGGATCGGACGGATGATGGTGTTGACGAAGCCGAGGATCAGCGCCGCGACGAGCGCGGTCGTGAAGCTGTCGACCGAGATCGACGGGATCACGTACGGCACCGCGAGCAACGCGACGGCGTTGATCAGCCAGACGAGCAGAAGGCGCATGGGACGAGGCTCCGTCGAGAGAAGAAGCGGTCATCCCGGCGGAGGCCGGGATCCAAGTTCATGGTGATGAATTGGGCCCCGGCCTTCACCGGGCGACGACGATCCGATCGGTTCGGACGTTCAGTACCGGTACGTATCCTTCTTGTACGGTCCCGCCGCGTCGACGCCGATGTAGTCCGCCTGCTTCGGCGTCAGCTCCGTCAACGTGGCGTTGAGCTTCGCGAGCTGCAGCCGCGCGACCTTCTCGTCGAGATGCTTCGGCAGCACGTAGACGCCGACCGGATAGTCGGCGTTGCGCGTCCACAGCTCGATCTGCGCGATCGTCTGGTTCGCGAACGACGAGCTCATCACGTAGCTCGGGTGGCCGGTGCCGCAGCCGAGGTTCACGAGGCGTCCGCGCGCGAGCAGGATGATCTTCTTGCCGTCGGGGAACTGGATGTGATCGACCTGCGGCTTGATCTCGTCCCACGCGTATTGCTCGAGCGACGCGACGTCGATCTCGTTGTCGAAGTGGCCGATGTTGCAGACGATCGCCTCGTCCTTCATCGCGGCCATGTGGTCGTGCGTGATGATGTGATAGTTGCCGGTCGCCGTGACGAAGATGTCGGCCTTGTCGGCCGCGTAGTCCATCGTCACCACGCGATAACCTTCCATCGCGGCCTGCAGCGCGCAGATCGGGTCGACCTCGGTGACCCATACCTGCGCCGACAGCGCGCGCAGTGCCTGCGCGCTGCCCTTGCCGACATCGCCGTAGCCGCAGACGACCGCGACCTTGCCGGCGATCATCACGTCGGTCGCGCGCTTGATCGCGTCGACCAGCGACTCGCGGCAGCCGTACAGGTTGTCGAACTTCGACTTCGTGACCGAGTCGTTGACGTTGATCGCCGGGAACTTGAGCTCGCCCCGCTTGTGCATGTCGTAGAGCCGATGGACGCCGGTCGTCGTCTCCTCGGTCACGCCCTTGATCTCGACGAGGCGCTTCGAGTACCACGACGGGTCGACCGCCAGGTGCGCCTTGATCGACGCGAACAGCTCGGTCTCTTCATCGCTCGTCGGATTCGCGATCAGCGTCGCGTCGTGCTCGGCACGCGCGCCCAGGTGCAGCAGCAGCGTCGCGTCGCCGCCGTCGTCGAGGATCATGTTCGAGTAGCCGCCATCGGCCCATTCGAAGATGCGGTGCGTGTAGTTCCAGTAGTCGGCGAGCGACTCGCCCTTGACGGCGAAGACCGGCGTGCCCTGACCCTTGAAGCCGTTCTGCGCGATCGCGGCGGCGGCGTGGTCCTGCGTCGAGAAGATGTTGCACGACGCCCAGCGGACCTCGGCGCCGAGCGCCTGCAGCGTCTCGATCAGCACCGCGGTCTGGATCGTCATGTGCAACGAACCGGTGATCCGTGCACCGGCGAGCGGCTGCGACGCCGCGAATTCGTCGCGGATCGCCATCAGACCGGGCATCTCGGTCTCGGCGATGCGGATTTCCTTGCGGCCCCAGGCGGCCAGCGACAGGTCGGCGACCTCGAAGTCGCTGAACGACGACGGCGATGACGCGGGAGTGGATTTCAGTACGGCGCTCATCACGAGCTCCTTTCTTTCGAATGAAGTCGTGAGCGCCGTTGCGAGTCGCGGGTCGACGGACCGGCGACGCGTCAAGCCTGGCAGGACCTCGATCGAACGCGTCGATCCGGCCCGTCGCAACGCTCCTTGACGCGGGGTGCCGGATTTTAGCGCATTCCGACGCCTGCACGAATGGCATGGATGTTGCGCCCGCGTGTCTGGTTGCCTTTCGTCCAAGCGAGCCGGACCCGATGACTGCGATGCCGCTCAAACTGTCGCTGCGAGGCGTGCGCAAGGCGTTCGGACCGCAAGGCGCGCCGCTGCAGGTGCTCGACGGCGTCGACCTCGACGTCGCGACCGGCGGCTTCGTCAGCGTGATCGGGCCGAGCGGCTGCGGCAAGACGACCGTCTTCAACATCATCGCCGGGCTGTTGAAGCCCGACGCGGGGACGCTGCTGGTCGACGGCGTCGCGGTCGACGACCTGCGCGGCCGCGTCGGCTACATGATGCAGAAGGACCTGCTGTTCCCCTGGCGCACGGTGCTCGAGAACGTGCTGCTCGGGCTCGAGCTGAAGAAGGTCCCGCCGGCCGAGGCGCGCGAGAAGGCGCTCGACTACCTGCGCGTCTATGGCCTCGCCGGCTTCGAGCACGCGTATCCGCGGACGCTGTCGGGCGGCATGCGTCAGCGCGTCGCGCTGATCCGCACGCTGATCGGCGACCCGGACATCCTGTTGCTCGACGAGCCGTTCTCGGCGCTCGACTACCAGACGCGGCTGTATCTCGAAGGCGTGCTGATCGAGGCGGCCGAGACCTATCGCAAGACCGTCGTGCTGGTCACGCACGACATCGACGAAGCGGTCGCATTGTCGCGGCACGTGACCGTCCTCAGCGGCCGCCCGACGAAGGTCAAGGCGAACTACACGATCGACATCGCCGAACGCAGCCCGATCGGCGCGCGCAGCGATCCGCGCTTCTCCGGCTACTTCCATGCGCTGTGCGCGGAGCTCGACATCCAGACGCAGCGGAAGGCCGCGTGAGTCGCGACGGTTCGCTCGCCCGCGTGCCGGAAGCGTTCTGGCGGGTCGCGGTGCAGGTCGCGATCGCCGTCGTCGTGCTCGGAACGTGGGAGGCCGGCGTCAGGCTCGGCTGGATCTCCGCGTTCCTGTTCGGATCGCCAGCCGGCATCGCCCGCTACGCCGCGAAGTCGGTCGCCGACGGCTCGCTGCTGTTCGACACGTGGACGACCGTGTTCGAGGCGACGCTCGGCTTCGTGATCGGCACGGCCGTCGGGTCGGTGGTCGGGCTCGCGCTGTGGTACTCGCCGTTCGTGGCGCGCACCGTCGAGCCGATCATGGTCGCGTTCAACAGCGTGCCGAAGATCGCGTTCGCGCCGATCATCATCCTGTGGTTCGGCACCGGCCTCACGTCGAAGGTCGCGCTGTCGATCTCGCTGACCGCGATCGTCGCGTTGATCGCCGCGTACCAGGCGGCGAAGGACGCCGACGTCGACCTGCAGGGTCTGATGATCACGCTCGGCGCGAACAAGCATCAGATCTTCTCCGGCGTGATCGTGCCGTCGTCGCTACCGGCGATCGTCGCGACGTTCCGGATCAACGTCGGCTTCGGCCTCGTCGGCGCGGTCGTCGGCGAGTTCATCTCGTCGCAGCACGGGCTCGGCCACCTGATCTTCACCGCGTCGAGTCTCTACGACCTCGACACGGTCTGGGTCGGCCTCATCACGCTGATGATCGTCGGCTTCGCGCTGTACTTCCTGATCGACTGGATCGAACGCCGCGCACTGCCGTGGCGGACGAACGACCACAAGCACGAACTGCATGTGTAGTGCCCGACGTTCCACACTCACTCACCGAAGGACTCGCTGATGAAACCGATGCTCGCGTGGTTCCGCTGTCTGGTCGTCCTGTCGTCGATCGCGTTCGCAGGCGAGGCCGCGGCGCAGACCAAGAAGGTCACGATCTCGCAGGCGTTCCAGTCGCTGCTCTACCTGCCGCTCTACATCGGCATCGACAACGGCCTGTTCGCGAAGCAGGGTCTCGACGTCACGAAGGAGACGGCCGGCGCGCCGAGCACCGCGCTCGCGGCCGTCATCTCCGGCAGCGCGCAGTTCTCGCTGCACGGACCCGAATGGCCGGCGATCGCGGCGTCGAAGGGCGCGCCGGTGCAGATCGTCGCGAACGTCGTCAACGGCGCGGCCGTGTGGATCGCGACGACGCCCGACTACAAGTTCACGAGCGTCAAGGACCTGAAGGGCGAGACCATCGTCACCGGCCAGATGCCGACGACGAGCACGTCGCTGTTCTTCAAGCTGCTGAAGGAGAACGGCATGGACGCCGAGAAGGACGTGAAGACGATCCAGGTCCCGCTCGGCACCGAGATCGGCGCGTTCCTCGCAGGCCAGGGCAAGGTCGCGGTGCTGTACGAACCCAATCTCGATCAGGCGGTCGCGAAGGGCATGAAGGTCGTGCTCGGGTTCCCGAAGCTGTACGGCCCGTACGCGTTCTCGGCGATCACGACGCGCACCGATGTCGACGCCGACACGACGCAGCGCTTCGTCAACGGGCTCGAGGCGGCACTGCGCTCGATCCGCTCCGACCCCGCGGGCGCGATCGCGATCGCGAAGAAGGAGTTCCCGACGCTCGACCCGACGGTCGTCGAGGCGGCGGTGAAGCGGATGATCGACGACAACGTCTATCCGCCGAGTGTCGACATCACGCCGGCCGCGTTGAAGATCTCGATGGACACGCAGATCGCGCTCGGCAACCTCGCCGCGCAGCCGGTCTACGACAAGTTCATCGCGACGAGCTACATCAAGAAGGCGCTGGAGACGAAGTAGCGATGGAGGCTTACCGACTAGGGCTCACCGAAGCGCTCGCGGAGATCGAAGCGGGTCGGCTGACGAAGGACGACTACCTCGAAAGCTGCATCGCGCGCGCCGAGGCCGTCGAGCCGACGGTCCACGCGTTCGCGTACTTCGATGCGGACGCGGTGCGGCGATCGACGTCGTCGTCGGGACCGCTGGCCGGGATCCCGGTCGGCATCAAGGACATCATCGCGACGGCCGGCATGCCGACCGAGATGGGCTCGCCCGCGTATCGCGGTCACGTGCCGGAGCGCTCGGCGTGGGTCGTCGATGCGCTGACGAATGCCGGCGCGATCGTGTTCGGCAAGACGGTCACGACCGAGTTCGCTTGGCGCAAACCCGGCGCGACGCGCAACCCGTGGAACGTCGCGCACACGCCGGCGGGATCGTCGAGCGGGTCGGCGGCCGCGGTCGCGTACGGCGCGGTGCCGGCCGCCCTCGGCACGCAGACGCTCGGCTCGGTGCTGCGGCCCGCGGCCTTCTGCGGCGTGGTCGGCTACAAGCCGAGCTACGCGGCGATCCCCCGGACCGGCGTGCATCCGCTGGCCGGGAGCCTCGACCACGTCGGCATGTTCACGCGCAGCGTCGACGATGTCGCATTGCTCGCGTCGGCGCTGTTCGGTCGCGACGGCATCGACGTCCCGATGCATGCGGCGATCGCGCCGCCCTGGCCGTTGCGCGAGCCGCGAGGCGCGCCGCGGATCGCGCTGTGGCGCACGTCGCGATGGGACCTCGCGAGCGCCGAGCAACGCGACTGCGTCGAAGCGACGGCACGCCTGCTCGAAGCGTCGGGCGCCACGGTGACGCCGCTCGATCTGCCGGCGTCGTTCGACGCGTTGTGGCCGGCGGCCCCGACCATCATCGACGTCGAAGGTGCGATCGTCAGCGGCGCGCTGGCCGACGAGACGCCGCCGCGCATCGGCGCGCCGACGCTCGACCTCGTCGCACGCGGCCGCGCCATCGCCGCGGTCGACTACGTCGCCGCGAGGCAGACGCAGCAGCGACTCAGGCTCGCGTTCGATGCGCTGATGGCGCCGTTCGATGCGGCATTGACCGCGCCGGCGCTCGGCACCGCCCCGGCCGGGCTCGGCGACACCGGCGACGCGATGTTCTGCACGCCGGCCAGCGTGCTCGGTGTGCCGGCGATCGCGCTTCCCGCCGCGATCGGCGCGGCCGGACTGCCGCTCGGCGTGCAGCTGATCGGTCGCTGGAGCCGCGACCGCGAGCTGCTCGAGACGGCGCGATGGGTCGAGCGCCGCCTCGCGTGGACGTATCGGTTTCCGCCGGGTTAGTCGCGCGGCGGGCGGACCATCCGATCGAGCAGGCGCTCGAGCGCCGACTCGAATGCGTCGCATCGACCCATGTGCACGGCCGCGGTCTGGATGATCGTGCTGCGCGGCGCGACCAGCCAGTCGAAGCGTTCGCGCACCGAAAGCTTGCCGATCGGACCGGCGTCCGCGCCGCCGCGGCAGATGACGGGGATCACCGCCAGGTTGGCCTCGATCGCGCCGACGTCGGCGGTCGGGTCGATCGCGAGCAACCGCGCGCTCGTCGAGCTCGATGCGCGCCTCGAGATACTTCTTCGACGCGCAGCAGACGATCACGCCGGCGTTGATGAACTCGCCGCGATCGACGCGCGGGACGACGCGGATCACCGCGTAGTCGTAGGTGTCAGCCATGCGAGGCCTCGTGCGCGCGGCAGGCTTCGTCGACGAACACGCGCGGCGCCTGCAGGCGGCGGCTCAGGTATTCGACATAGGCGTCGCGCTGCGCGTCGCGATCGACGAACGCCGGGTCGTCGATCAGCCAGTCGTCGGGAATCGTCGCGACGATCGTGCGCAACAGATCGGGCGTGATCGACGCCGCGAGTCGCTCGTCGGCGCCGACGAGGTCGCTCGCGAACGGCAGCAGCACGTGGTCCCTGATCGCCGCGAACGGACCGCGAACGTTCGCGAGGTAGTCGGGCCAGTGATGATGGAAGACCAGCGATGCGCCGTGATCGATCAGCCACAGGTCGCGATGCCAGACCAGCAGGTTCGCGTTGCGCGCGGTGCGATCGACGTTGCCGATCAGCGCGTCGAACCAGACGATCGACGACGCGAGCGCACCCGGCGGCCGTTCGGCGAGCGGATCGAACGTCACCGAGCCGGGCAGGTAGTCGAGCGCGAGGTTGATCCCGCCGCTCGCGCGGATCAGGTCCTGGATCTCGGCGTCGGGTTCGCTGCGGCCGAGGTCGGGGTCGAGGTCGACGAACACGATCTCCGGAACCGGCAGTCCGATCGCGCGGCCGAGCTCGCCGGCGATCAGCTCGGCGATCAGCGCCTTCGTGCCCTGACCCGCACCGCGAAACTTGACGACGTAGAGCCCGTCGTCGTCGGCCTCGACGATGGCAGGCAACGAGCCGCCTTCGCGCAGCGGCGTGACGTAGCGCGTGGCGGTGACGGTGCGAGGCGGCATCGCGTCATTGTCGCAGCCGCCGGCGCGCGACCGATCAGACCGAACCGTGCGCGATCCTCAGGTCCTCGACGAACGCCGCATACGCGGTCGCCTTCGCGTCCTCGTCGGGCAGTCGCAGCAGATACGACGGATGCACCGTCACGACGACCTTCGTGCGATGGCCGCCGATCACCTGCTCGAAGAACTGACGCCGGCTCTTCTCGACCGGCGTTGCCCGGCCGAACACGCTCTGCGCCGCCGTCGCGCCCATCGCGATGACGAGCGCCGGCTTGAGCCGCGCGACCTCGGCCTCGAGCCACGGCCGGCAGGCCTTGATCTCGGTCACCTTCGGCGACTGGTGCATGCGCCGCTTGCCGCGCACGATGAACTTGAAGTGCTTGACCGCGTTCGTCACGTACATCGTCTTGCGGTCGATGCCGGCCTCGCCGAGCGCGCGATCGAACAGCTGGCCGGCCGGGCCCACGAACGGCTTGCCCGCCAGGTCTTCCTGATCGCCCGGCTGCTCGCCGACGACGACGATGCGCGCGGTCGGCCGGCCTTCGCCGAAGACCGTCTGCGTCGCGGGCTCCCACAACGGACAGGCGCGACAGCCGTGGGCCGCGCTCGCGACTTCGGCGAGGTCGAGCGCCGGGTCCAGCGCCGGCGTGATCGTCGCCGGGTCGACCAGCGGATCGTTCGAGGACGAGGCAGGCATCGCGGTCTCCTGTTCGCGGATGTCGGGATGACCGGCCGCGCGCATCACGCGTTCGGTCCGCGCCGGCGCGGGCTGCGGTTCGGCCGCGATCATCGACTCGGTGCGCCGTCCGGCCGCCGCCGCCAGCGGCGCGATCAGCTCGGCCTCCGGCAGGTTCTTCCAGTACTTCTTCGGCATGTGGCCCTGCATCGTCGCGAGCTTGAGCCGCGCCGGGTTGAAGATGTTCGCGTAATAGCTGCGCCACAGGTCTTCGAGCGCATCCTCGTCGGGCGCGTCGGTGCGTTGCGCGCCCGGTCCGAACGTCAGCGCCTCGCCGTCCCACGACACGCTCGCGTCGGGCGTCAGGATCGCCCAGTGCATCGCGGTGAAGCGCCGCATGAAGAACGGCGCGACGGCCTCGACGATGTAGTGCGACGGCTCGAACCACGCGACGTACCACGGCGTCGGCGAGACGAGCGGCGCATCGATCCGGTCGCCGTTGCGCAGCGCGCGCTCGACCTGCGACGGACGCGGCCGGGAGCCGGCCGACGTCGGCACCGCGACCTCGCGGAAGCGTACGTACGCCTTCATCTTGTGGAGGTCGCGATGGATCGCCTTGACCATCGCCTCCAGCCGGACCATGTCCGGATCGACGGCGATCTCGACGAGCCCCGGCTCGCGCCGCAGCCGCCACAGCAGTCGATAGAGGAACGCGAAGCGATCGGGATCGCGATGGAGGATGGCGGCCGGCGCACTGATCGAGGAAGCCGCGCGGCACGGTGAAGGCGGCCGGCGCCTCGTCGGCGGTCGGCGCCTCGTCGTTCTCGAACAGCGAATCGGATCGCGCCGACCGACCAGCTGACGTCCTCGGGCGCGACGCCGTCGACGATCAGGCGACGAGCCGCCTGCCGCCAACCGGCGAAGTCGGTCGGGCCGTCGAGCGTGATCAGCCGCATCGACAGCGATCGAGCGGACGCGTCAGGCGAACAGCGCGAGCTGGCACCCGCTTCGCCGCCCTGCGCGCGCGCGGCCCGCATCAGCCGCGGCTTCAGGCTGCTCGGCGTCGAGCTCCGACGGCGCCGGCCGATGGTCGGCGAGCGTCACGAACGGCAGCACCTTCGCGAGCGCGACGCGCAGCCGCGCGAGGTCGTCGCGCCGGATGCGCCGATGGCGACGCGACGCGATCAGCCGCTCGACCGTCTTCGCGCCGAGGCCAGGCACGCGCAGCAGGTCTTCGCGTCGTCGCACGATTGACGTCGACCGGGAAGCGCTCGCGATGGGTCAGCGCCCAGCCGAGCTTCGGATCGACGTCGAGGTCGAGCATGCCGTCGGCGCGCTGCACGATCTCGTCGGCTGCGAAGCCGTAGAAGCGCATCAGCCAGTCGGCCTGGTAGAGCCGATGCTCGCGCACCAGCGGCGGCGCCTGCAGCGGCAACGCGGCGCTCGCGTCGGGGATCGGGCTGAACGCGGAGTAGTAGACGCGCTTCAATCGATACGAGCCGTACAGGTTCGCGCTGACCGACAGGATGCGCGCGTCGTCGCTCGCGTCGGCGCCGACGATCATCTGCGTGCTCTGGCCGCCGGTCGCGAAGCGCTTCGGCGCGACGAGCGGCTTCGTCTGCGCCGCGGCGGCGCGCGCGGCATCGCGCCGCTCGCCCTTCGCCGCGTCGATCTTCTCGCGCAGCCGGCCCATCGACATGCGGATCGCGCGCGCGTCCTTCTCCGGCGCGAGCGCCTGCAACCCTTCGGCCGACGGCAGCTCGACGTTGATCGACAGCCGGTCGGCGTAGCGGCCCGCCTCGGCGAGCAGCGCATCGCTCGCGTCGGGAATCGTCTTCAGGTGGATGTAGCCGCGGAAGTCGTGCTCCTCGCGCAGCTTGCGCGCGACCGCGACGACCTGCTCCATCGTGTAGTCGGGCGATCTGGATGATGCCCGACGACAGGAACAGCCCTTCGATGTAGTTGCGCTTGTAGAAGTCGAGCGTGAGGTCGACGACCTCGTCGACCGTGAAGCGCGCGCGCGGCACGTTCGACGACACGCGGTTGACGCAATAGCGGCAGTCGTACGTGCAGAAGTTCGTCAGCAGGATCTTCAGCAGCGACACGCAGCGGCCGTCGGGCGCGTAGCTGTGGCAGATGCCCATGCCTTCGGTCGAGCCGATGCCGCGACCGCCGACCGAGCTGCGCGGGTCGGCGCCGGACGACGCGCACGACGCGTCGTACTTGGCCGCGTCGGCGAGGATGGCGAGCTTCTGGGCGACGTCCATGAAGCCGCGAGTTTATCGTGCGAACGATCGTTCGTCTTTGCGGCGGAGCGCCGATCGCCGTGTCGCCGATGGCCCGGTCGAGCGCGACGATCTCGGCCGCGAGCGCCGGCAGATCGCGCGCGTCGAGCCGCGTCGACCGTCGACCTTCGTGGCGTCGCGAAGCGAGGAAGTTGCCGTGTTGCGAGCGCGCGTAGAGCGGGTCGTAGTGCAGTGACCATCAGCGCGCTCGAACAGCGGCTGCAGCGCCCGCTCGCGCGCCCAGCGCTGCCAGCGCGCGAGCGTCTCGTTCGATTGCAGGCCGTGCAGCTGCGCGAGCTTCGCGGCGAGCGCGTCGGGTCGTCGCCGAGATACGCGTAGTCGCGCAGCAGGTAGTCGAGCCGGGCGCCGGTGGTCGCGACGATCTCGATGCACGGACTCGCCCGCATCCGCTCGAGGAGCGGCGTCGGCAGCGCGATCCGACCGATCGCCGGCTCTCGGCTTCGACGTAGACCGGCTGCGTCGAGGTCGACCGCGCGAGTCGCCGCTGCGAGCGCGTCTCGAACGCCTTCTGCGACGGCTGCTCGATGCCGGGCACGTCGCCGAGCACCGATCCCTTGTGCGCGGCGAGCGCTTCGAGGTCGAGCGTCTGCGCGCCGAGCGCCGCGAGCGCGTGCAGCACGCGCGTCTTCGCGCTGCCGGTCGGGCCGCACAGCACGCGCAGGTCGAGCCGCGGCGGCGACGGCGTCGATCGTGTCGATCACGTGCCGCCGGTAACGCTTGTAGCCGCCGCCGAGCTGGCGCGCGTCCCAGCCGACGAGCCGCAGCCACTGCACCATCGAGCCGCTGCGCAGCCCGCCGCGCCAGCAGTAGACGATCGGCTTCCAGCGACGCGGGCTTGTCGGCGAACGTGGTCGCGAGATGGCGCGCGAGGTTCGCGGCGACCATGCCGCCGCCGACGCGTCGCGCCTCGAACGCACCGTGCTGCTTGTAGAGCGTCCCGACGATGCGACGTTCGTCGTCGGTCAGCACCGGGCAGTTGATCGCGCCGGGAATGTGGTCGAGCGCGAACTCCGCCGGTGAGCGTGCATCGATCACCGTGTCGGCGCGGTCGAGGTCCGCGACCTCGGCATGGCGGCGATACGCGGCGGCGCCGCGCGGCGACGCGGACGCGTCGTCGTCGGAAGGGTCGACCGGTCGGTCGTCGGGATCCACGGGGTTGTTCAGGCGGCGGTGGTGCCGCGCACGCAGCGTCGACGGTCGGCCCGAGTCGCCGGGCCGAACAGGAAGCGCCAGTCGTCGACGATAGCGGACGTCGCGGATCGTGTTGACGTGGTACGGGTTCGGCGACCTCGCCGCGTCGGGCGTCAGGTCGAGGTCGAAGACTCGAACATGGTCCGGCCGGAATCTGCAGCGCCGCGTAGGCCTGCCGGATCAGCCGGCCGTGGCTTCCTTCGCGTGGTACTCGGCATACCAGCGCTCCGCGGGCGTCGCGGACGGCGCCGACAGCCACGGCGCCGGCTGCCGATCGCGGGCCGGTGAAGTCCCAGGGGCTCGAGAACAGCACGACGCGGTCGCACGCATGATGCTTCGCGATGTACGCGGCCATGCCGGCGCCTTGCGACAGGCCGCCGACGACGAGTCGGTCCCAGCGCGGCACGTCGCCGTCGAGGTAGCCGCCCCAGCCGGTCTTCGGGTCGTCGTGGTCGAGCGCGCGCAACGCCGCGACGAGTCGCGCGACGATCGACTCGGCGACCGGGTTGTGCACGACCGACGAGTCGCCGGCCCCGTCGACGCGCATCGCGCGGAACGCCTCGGAGCAGGCGGGGTCGGGCTGGCGCGGACAGACCTCCGCGACGGCCGGGACGTCGTCGTATTCGAGTCCGATCGCGCGATAGCCCTGCCCGGCGACGAACGCCGAGGAAGTCGATCAGCCCGCGCGGACGTCCGCCGGTGCCGGTGAGGAACACGACGAGCGGCGCGTCGGGTGTCGAGCCGGCCGGAACCAGTGCATAGCTCGGCTCGTCGAAGTCGTGGACGCCGGGGTCGGCGGCCGACGGCTTGATCGCGAGACGCGGACCGACGGCGTGCGCCGGCGTCGACACGACAGCGATGCGAACAGCGTCGGATCAGCGCGGCGGCGAGCGCGAGCCATCGGCGCATCGCGTTCGCATCCGTCCGCTTCGGTCCGGGACGCGACGACCGCATCGCACGCGCCACGTCGAACAGGGAACACGAACCCCGCGACCACGACCGACCAGCAGCAGCACGCGCGTCGCGCGATAGACCGTCGGGTTCCAGCGCTTGAAGCGCCGGCGATACTGGCCGAGCACGTGCGAGACGATGAAGATGCGGTTGATGAAGCCGGTCTTGTCGCCGGCGTCGTTCGGCGACGCGCCGGCCGCGACGACGTTCTTGCCGAGCCAGTGGTTGAGCCGCTGCGCCCAGCGCGTCTTCATCGGCCGCTCGATGTCGCAGAACAGGATCAGCCGGTTCTGCCCGCTGCGGTTCTCGGCGTAATGGATGAACGTCTCGTCGAACACCACGCCCTGCCCGTCGCGCCAGCTGTAGCGCTGGCCGTCGACGTCGATGAAGCAGCGGTCGTCGTTCGGCGTCGCGAGGCCGAGATGGAAGCGCAGCGAACCCGGCGTACGGATCGCGGTGGCGCCCGAGCTTCGCGCCGTCGGGCAGCTCGGCGAACATCGCGGCCTTGACCTCGGGGATGCCGCGCAGCAGCGCGGTCGTCTTCGGGCACAGCGTGGCGGCCGACGGATGCGCGTCGTCGTACCACTTCAGGTAGAAGCGCTTCCAGCCGGTCTTGAAGAACGAGTTGAAGCCGGCGTCGTTGTGCGACTCGGCCGCCTTGATCTTCTCGCAGCCGCATCAGCGCGACGCCTTCGTCGCGGATCGTCTGCCAGTGGTCGGTCAGCTTCTTCAGATGCGGGAACGACGGACGGCTCGAGGTACGGCGTCGTCGGCACGCCGGAGAACGCGTACATGAACACGTTGATCGGCGCGGTGAACGTCGAGTGGTCGAACACCTGCCGTCCGACCTGTGGCGCACGCGGCCGCGCAGATGCACGTAGGCGCCGCTGGCGCGAACAGCAGGAGGACGAGGACGAGGGTGAGCTTCACGGCAGGACGAGGAAACACGCGGCACGACGAATCCGCGATTTTCTCATGATCGCCGCGACCGGCGCACGCGCGTGTCGCGAGCGGACGTCGGAACCGTCAGCGATCGACCGACGCCATCCGCTGCTTCGAGTAGCGCTCGCCGGCGATCCGGTCCGGCGCCAGCGCGGCGTCGAGCTTCGCGATCTGCGCGGCGTCGAGCCGGACCGCGTCGCGCGCCGACGTTGTCCTCCAGGTAGCGTGCGACGCTTGGTGCCGGGAATCGGAACGATGTCGTCGCCCTGATGCAAGCATCCACGCGAGCGCGACCTGCGCCGGCGTCGCGCCGACCTCGATGCCCACGTCGCGCACGACGGCGGCCGCGCGCACGTTCGCGTCGAAGTTCTCGCCCTGTAGCGCGGGTCTGATGGCGCAAGTCGTCCGCCGGATAGTCCTCGGCGCGCTTGACGTCGCCGGTCAGGAAGCCGCGGCCGAGCGGGCGAACGGCACCAGACCGATGCCGAGCTCGCGCAGGACCGGGATGATCTCGGTCTCGAGGTTGCGCTCCCACAGCGAGTACTCGCTCTGCAGCGCGGTCACCGGATGCACGGCATGCGCGCGGCGGATGTTCGCGACGCCGGCCTCCGACAGCCCGAAGAAGCGCACCTTGCCGCCCTTCACGAGTTCGCCGACGGTGCCGGCGACGTCCTCGATCGGCACGGCCGGATCGACGCGATGCTGGTAGAGCAGGTCGATGTGGTCGGTCTGCAGACGACGCAGCGATCCTTCGACCGCCGCCCGGATCTGCTCCGGCCGGCTCGCGACGCGCCGGGCACCTGCTTGCCCTTCTCGAACTTGAAGCCGAACTTGGTCGCGATGACACCTCGTTCCGCCGGCCCTTCAGCGCCGCGACCGAGCAGCTCCTCGTTGATGAACGGCCCGTACACCTCGGCCGTGTCGAAGAACGTGCAGCCGAGGTCGAGCGCGCGATGGATCGTCGCGATCGATTCGGTCTCGTCGGCCGGCCCGTAGGACTGGCTCATGCCCATGCAGCCGAGGCCGATCGACGAGACTTCCAGGCCCTGCGAGCCGAGCTTGCGTGTGGAAAGCATGTGTCCGTCCTGTGCGATGGTGTCGATGGAGGCGACTGGTTCACGGGTCAACCAGCGCCCGACGAGTCGAGACCGCGATCAGCGAAAACGGTTCGCGGCTAGTGGCCGCGCTCGAGGCCGTGGTGCCGCGATCGCCGTTCGAAACCGCAGCCCTCGTAGACGAGCCGCGCGACATCATGCGCGTCGGCGCTGATCAGCAACGTGTCGACGTCGAGCTGCTCGAACGCGAATCGCGACGCGTGCTCGACCAGCCGGCTCGCGAGCCCGCGACGGCGCATCGACGGATGCGTCGAGACGTGCTGGAAGCGGCCGATGCGCCGGCCATCGCGCCCGCGTTCGGCCTCCGCGAACACGCCGAGGCTCGCGACGACACGGCCGTCGTCGTGCACGGCGAACCATCCGCCTTGTCCGGCGGCGTCGAGCGCGTGCCAGCGCGTGATGCGCCGGGCGACGAACGTGTCGTACGGTGCCTCGTCGAATCCGGCGTCGCGCGTCGCGACCTCGAGCCGGCGCACGCCGTCCCACCCGTCGTCGGTCGCGATCCGATCGATCGCGACGTCGGGACGTTTCGGTGCGACCACCGCTTGCCCGCGATCGACCGCGAGCGTCATCGTCTCGAAGCAGCGGAAGCCCGCGGCGACGAACGGCTCGACCTCGCCGGGCGCGTCTCCATCCCATCCGAACGCGTGATGGGACGACGCCGGTTGCCGCGCATGCACGTGCGTCTCGAACGCGGCCATCCATCGATCGACGTCGCCGGCCTGCGGCGGTCGATCGAAGTGCAGGCAGTTGCCCCACCAGTAGCCCGGGTTCGACGGCGTGCGGACGACGAGACCGCCGTCGAACGGCTCGACGCTGCCGTCGTCGCCGACGAAGATCAGGTCACTGCGCAGGACGTCGGGGATCGTGTCGACCTCGACGGCGATCCGGGCCAAGCGCGTCGTGCGCCGTCAGCCCTTCGCCCGCAGCCCGGCCGCGTCGCGCAGGACCGCCGCCTTGTCGGTCGCTTCCCAGCCGAACTCCGGCTCCTCGCGGCCGAAGTGGCCGTAGGCCGCGGTCTTGCGATAGATCGGTCGCAGCAGGTCGAGCATCTGGATGATGCCCTTCGGCCGCAGGTCGAACAGCTCGCCGACGATCTTCGCGAGCTGATCGTCGGGCAGCACGCCGGTGCCTTCGGTGTAGACGGTGATGTTCATCGGCTTCGCGACGCCGATCGCGTACGCGACCTGGATCTGGCATTGCCGCGCGAGGCCCGACGCGACGACGTTCTTCGCGACGTAGCGGGCGGCGTATGCGGCCGAGCGGTCGACCTTCGACGGGTCCTTGCCGGAGAACGCGCCGCCGCCGTGCGGGCACGCGCCGCCGTACGTGTCGACGATGATCTTGCGACCCGTCAGCCCGCAGTCTCCTTGCGGGCCGCCGATCACGAAGCGACCGGTCGGGTTGATCAGGTACTTCGTATCCTGCAGCCATTCTTTCGGCAGGACCGGCTTGATGATCTCCTCGATGACGGCCTCGGTGAACGAGTCCTTCATCTTCGTCTTCGTCTCGCTCTGGTCGGGGTCGTGCTGCGTCGACAGCACGACGGTGTCGATCGAATGCGGCTTGCCGTTCACGTAGCGCATCGTGACCTGGCTCTTCGCGTCGGGCCTGAGGAACGGCAGCCGGCCGTCCTTGCGCAGCATCGCCTGGCGCTCGACCAGGCGGTGCGCGTAATAGATCGGCGCCGGCATCAGCTCGGGCGTCTCGTCGCACGCGTAGCCGAACATCAATCCCTGGTCGCCGGCGCCGGTGTTGAGATGGTCGTCGCTCGCGTGGTCGACGCCCTGCGCGATGTCGTTGGACTGCTTGTCGTAGCAGACCATCACCGCGCAGCCCTTGTAGTCGATGCCGTATTCGGTGTTGTCGTAGCCGATCGACTTGATCGTGTCGCGCGCGACCTGGATGTAGTCGACGTGCGCGTTCGTCGTGATCTCGCCGGCGAGGACGACGAGGCCGGTGTTGCACAACGTCTCGGCCGCGACGCGCGAGCGCGGGTCCTGCGCGAAGATCGCGTCGAGGATGGCGTCGGAGATCTGGTCGGCGACCTTGTCGGGATGACCTTCGGACACCGACTCGGACGTGAAGAGGAAATCGGAATTCATGCAAGCGCTCCTGGACTCGTTGAACTGCCGCGGCGTTCGTCGCGCCAGCGGCCGGTCGACAGATGCATGAAGTCCGACGACGCTTTAGCGACCTCGAAGTCCCGCACGAGCAGACCCACGCGCGCATTCGGACCGGACCGCCCCGCAAGTTGTCATTAAAAACGGGCGTGTCCGCGTGGCGGCGATTCGGTGCTGCAAGCCTCGCCACGCTCGGATCGCCGTATCATACCGCGCCTTTTTCGACCTTCCGGCGCGTCGCCCGGCCGCTCGCCGAAGGCAGACGATCCCGGCGCACATCGCCCGAAGCCACGAGCCTTGCTCACGTTCCTCCTCCGACTGCTGTCCTGGTTGCCGCTCGGACTGCTGCATCGGATCGGCGCTGTGCTCGGGCGAGTCGCGGCACTCGTGCCGTCCGGCTATCGTCATCATCTGATCGAGAATCTCCTGCAGGCAGGCTATCCGGCGCAAGAGCGACCGTCGCCTGATCGGTCGCACGGCATCGGAAGCGGGACGCGGCGTGCTCGAGCTCGCGCACGTGTGGATGCGACCGCAGGACGAAGTGCTCGCCCGCACGCGCGCGACCGGATGGGATTGCGTGCGGTCGGCGCGCGCGGCCGGCAAGGGAATCGTGTTCCTGACGCCGCACCTCGGCTGCTTCGAGGTCACCGCGCAGTTCTATGCGAACAACCGCGCGTACGGCGTCGACTCGGGTGCGCCGCTGACTGTGCTCTATCGCCCGCCGCGCAAGGCATGGCTCGCGCCGCTCGTCGAAGGGCGCCGCGCACGCGGCAACCTGATGCTCGCGCCGGCCGACCTGTCCGGCGTCCGGCGGCTCGCGCGTGCGTTGAGGCGCGGCGAGGCGATCGGCATGCTGCCCGACCAGGTCCCGAGCCGCGGCGAAGGCGTCTGGGCGCCGTTCTTCGGTCGTGAGGCCTACACGATGACGCTGCCCGCGCGGCTCGCGCGCCAGACCGGCGCCGCGTTGCTGCTCGCGCACGGCGAACGGCTGGCCGACGGCGAAGGATGGATCGTCCACTTCTCGCGCGTCGACGAGCCGTTGTCCGCGGACCCGACGACGGCCGCGACGCAGATCAACGCGGCGCTCGAGCGGCTGATCCGAGACGATCCCGAGCAATACCTGTGGGGCTACAACCGCTACAAGAAGCCGCGCGGCGCGCCGCCGCCGGGCGCGGCGGTCGATCCGTCGGCAGACACGCCATGACCCGCTTCTGGCTGCGCGTGCTGCGTGCGTTCGGGACCTTGCCTCTGCCGGTCACGCGCGCGGTCGGCGCCCTGCTCGGCCTGCTCGCGTACGCCGTCGCGCGTCAACGACGCCGCGTCGCGCGGATCAACCTGCGCACATGCTTTCCGCAGATGCCGGAGCGCGATCGTCGCCGGCTCGCGCGTGCGCACTTCCGTGCGTTCGGGCAGGCGCTGCTCGACCGCGGGCTGATCTGGTGGGGCGCGAAGGCGAAGATCGAACGCACGATCCGCTGGGTCGACTTCCATCACTTCGAGGAGGCGGTCGCGCAGGGACCGGTGATCGTGCTCGCGCCGCACTTCGTCGGACTCGACGCCGGCGGCATCCGCTTCTCGATGCTGATGCACGCGATCTCGATGTACTCGCGGCAGAAGAACCCGATCCTCGACGAGACGATCCTGAAGGCACGCAGCCGCTTCAACAAGCCGATCCTGCTGTCGCGGCAGGACGGCATGCGGCCCGCGGTGCGCGCGATGCGCCGCGGGCTGTCGTTCTACTACCTGCCCGACATGGACTTCGGCGCGCGCGACGCGGCGTTCGTGCCGTTCTTCGGCGTGACGGCCGCGACCATCACCGCGCCGGCGCGGCTCGCGCGGATCACGAAGGCACGCGTCGTGCCGTGCGTGACCCGGATGACGAAGGACGGCTACGAGGCGACCTGGTATCCGGCGTGGGAGCACTTCCCCGATGCCGACGACGACTCCCCGCCACGCTCGCGCGCGCGGCGCGGCGGATGAACGCCTTCATCGAGGAGCGCGTGATGGAGATGCCGGAGCAATACCTCTGGACCCACAAGCGCTTCAAGACGCGACCGCTCGGCGAAGCGAAGTTCTATCGTTGACGCGCGGTCAGGCTTCGACGATCGCGGCCGGCGTGCCCTGGTGGTAGATCAGCCTCGAAGACGCGACGTCGCGAGAACGATCAGCGTCGCGCCGCGCCGGAGCGAGTGGTACTGCGAATCTGCACAGGTGCCGTCGCGGCCGACGCCGGGGCGGGCGGCGGCGAATACGGATCCGCGGCGTAGTTGCTGACATCGTTCGACAGCGATCCGCCATCCCGACTCGACAGCAACGACGCGGGACCCAGCGTCGGATCGACGGCGGCGGCGCCGACCGGCGCGCACGGGCTCACGTCGGCGATGACGAGGTAGCGCGACGGGAAGCGCCTCGCCATCTGGTCTCCGATCGAGCGGCTGAGATCGATCGGCGCGTTCGCCGTCTGATACACGAGCGTGTTGCGCGCGTCGTAGATCGAGAAGCATTCGACGGCGTGGGCGGGCGCCGCGGCGCCGAGCGTCGCGACGACGAGCGTCGACGTCATCAGGGCTCGTGGGTTCATGGCGGTCTCTCCGGGAAGCGTGGTCCGTCGCGATCGTTGCTCGACGACGCGTGGCCGAGACGACGGCCCCGCGATGGACGATTGTGCCCGTTCGCGGCCGCGACGACCATCGTCCTGCCGACGTACGGCGGCCGACGCCCGACGCGACCGCGCGTCAGGGAAACGAGGCCGGCGACGAGAACGGCTTCGTCGCGTCGACGACGAACATCACCAGCGATCGAAGGTCGCCCGAACCGCTGCTGGAGACCTGCATCGCCATCGACGGGCCGTGGCCGGGCTCCGGCATGCCCGCCTTCACGACCAGCGTTCCATGGGCGCCGCGGACGCTCTGCTCGCCGGCGAGCACGAAGAACGCTTCGGACCCGGGATGGCTGTGGACCGGCGTGACGCTTCCGGGCGGTCCGCTCGCCTCGTTGATGCGAAGGAGGTAGCGCGGCGCGTCGACGCGGGCGATGGGACCGACTTCCGAGACCCGCACAGCGCCCGGCGACGAGCCACCGGACGGGCCGAGCGTGAACAGCCAGGTCTTGCCGGCGGCGTCGGCGACGAGCGACCAGGGGCCCGCGGCGGCCTGTGCCGCGTCGGCCGATGGGAAGGTCTCGATTCGCCAGAACAGCTCGCCGGACGGCAACGCGTCGACCGTGCGCTCGGCCAGCGGACGGATGACGAGGGCCGACTGCGCCATCGCCGTGGAGGCGACGGTGCATGCGAGGACGTGGACGAGAAGCGCGAAGAGTCGACGCATGTTGACCTCACGAGACGGGCGCCTGCGGGCATCGCGATTCGTCCAGGGTGTGCCAGGCGCTTCGCGACGGAGCCGGATGCGAGAGACATCGAGCCGAAGAACAGTTCGATGCTGCGCCCATCCTGCGGCGACGTCGAGAGCGCGATCGCCGAGTATCAGACGCGGGTCGCCGACGCCTTCTTGAACAGGTTGATGTTCGTCGGGTGGAAGCCGAGCTTGGCATACAGCGCACGCGCGGCCGCGTTGTGGCCGAACACGTGCAGCGCGATACCGGCCAGGCCGCGCGAGGCCGCCTCGATCTCGAGCGCCTCGAACGCCTGCATGCCGAAGCCCTTGCGCCGGCAGTGCGGCTCGATCGCGAAGTCGTAGACGTAGGCGATGCGCTCGCCGGCGCGCGGTTGGATCGCGTACCACAGCATGCCGACGACGTCCCGATCGGCGGCTTCGCGGATCGTGAACAGGAAGTTGTCCGGCGACTCCAGACCTCGCGGCAGCAACGCGTCGTAGCCCTGCTTCGACAGCGCCAGCGACGCCTCCGCCGCCCATTCGCCGGAGTCGACCTTGTCCTGCGCGTAGGCCGGAATGGCGCCGGCGACGTAGTCGGCGAACTCCTCCGCGGTCATGGGCACGAGAACGACCATGCGACTGCCTCGGGTCAGGCGCCTTGCTTCGTGCGGATGCGATTGTTCTTCGGGTCGTGTTCGAGCTCGCAGAGGCCGAGCGCTTCCATCAGCGGCGGCACATAGACGGCGAACCGCCCGCGCAGTCCCTTCTTCAAGCCGTACCAGCCGCCGATCGGATTGCCGTCGGACCGCGCCCACGCTTCGACGGTGCCGTCCTTGGCCGGCTTCTGCTCGTCGGCCCCGCCGAGTTCGACCCAGGTGCCCGCGTCTTCCAGCATCGCCCGAAGGTCGGGGATGCATCGAAGATCGTAGAGAAGGACCGTCTTGCCCACGGTGCAGACGAGGACCGGCAGCCCGTCCTTCGTGTCGGTGTGCATCGTGTAGTCCGACGACCCCGGCGGCGTCTTGAGATGCCACGGGTTTTCCTTCGGACGATTCAGTGGGTCGACCATGCGCGTCCTCTCTTCATCGATGACGGCCTCACGGACGCGCGCAGGCGTCTGTTCGGCTCATCAACTCCACGTTCGCTGCGCCAGCAGCGCCGCGTTCCCCGCCAGCGATCGGTTGTAGCGCGAAAGGTAGGGCGCGAGAGTGCAGATCGCCAGACCGGCCGCCTCGACCGCACGGCCCTGAGCCACGTACGTCAGCGCGAGGGTGGCGCGCGCCTCGTCGTGCAGCGCGCGTTCCTCGCCGGCCTGCAGATGGCGATCGAGCTCGGCGACGAGCAGCCGTTCGCTCTCGTCCAGACGACCCAGGATGCGCAACGTGCTCGCCAGCTGGATCGATGCCCGCGAACGACGATAGGCGTCGAGACGTCCGGTCGCGAGCGCGGCGCGGTAGTACTGCTCGGCTTCGGGCTCGAGGCCGGCGGTATCGCGCGCGCAGGCGCGCTCGAACGACGCCCTCGGATCGTCCGGCTCGAGCTCGTCGCAGAGCGCGTCGGCGGCGCTCACCAAGTCGTTCGGCGGGAGCGACTGCGCGTGTTCCCAGAGTGCGGCCATGCGAGCTTCCCAAGAAGGGTCGACGGTCTGCATGGCGCAGTCTAGCGTCGCAGAGCCGACGTCGACACGTGCGGGTACTCGCTCAACCGCGGACGACCGAGGGAGCGTCGAGCGCAGCCTCGATCAGCGCGGTGTCGGTGTATTCGACGAGCTCGACGACTCGTCCTTCGGCAAACCGAAACACCCAGCAATAACGATTGTCGTACGACTTGCCCGTCTTCGTGGCGTTGTGCCCCCGACCTTCGACCACGACGTGATCGCCGTCGGCGATGAAGGTATGGGCAGTGATCACGTTGCGATGAGCCAGCTGCGCATTCAGCGGACCCAACAAGTCTCTCAACACCGAGGACTTGCCTCGGTAGGTCTTCGACCACGACGTCGAGCCGATGATGGTCCAGCAAACGTCGTCCGCCAGTGCCTCGACGAATGGCTTGCCATTGCCCAGAGCGGTCTCAGCGAAGACGCGCTGCAGCAGCGACTTGTTCTCGGCCGTGGACATGGTTAACGGTGTGCGAGCAGTCTGGACTTGAAGATTCGCGCAGCTCCTCGCGAGAATCTAGATCGCACGGACATCGAGCGTCAATCGCGACGTCGGCGCGTCCCGGCTCGATGCAGGAGGCGTACCGCCGCTCGCAGACGACGTCATCACGGATGCCGACCAGAGCGTCGCTCGCATCCGCCCCCGCCCATCGACGATAATCGCCGGATGCGTTTGAAGTTCACCAAGATGCAGGGCACGGGCAACGACTTCGTCGTGCTCGATGCGCTGCGCGCGCCGGTCGCGCTCGATGCCGCGCAGTGGCGCTGGCTCGCCGATCGTCGCTTCGGCGTCGGTGCGGACCAGATCCTCGTCGTCGGGCCGCCGAGCGATCGCGCACGCGCCGACTTCTCGTATCGCATCTTCAACGCCGACGGCGGCGAGGTGGAGCAGTGCGGCAACGGCGCGCGCGCGTTCGCCCGCTTCGTCCGCGACCGCGGCTATGCGACCGCCCGCACGATCCGCGTCGACACGCTCGCCGGCGTCATCGAACCGAAGATCGAGGACGACGGCACCGTCACTGTCGACATGGGACCGCCGCGCTTCGCGCCGGCCGACCTCCCGTTCGATCCGCACGGTCTCCCGTCGCGGTCGCAGCACGACGAGACGTTGTGGTCGCTGCCGGTCGACCTCGGACTCGATCGCGTCGTCGTCGACGTCGGCATCGTGTCGATGGGCAACCCGCATGCGGTCATGCTCGTCGACGACGTCGACACGCGCGCCGGTCGAGTCGCTCGGCCCGGCGCTCGAACATCACCCGCGCTTCCCCCGACGCGTCAACGCGGGCTTCCTGCAGGTCGTCGATCGCCGCACCGTCCGCCTGCGCGTTCACGAGCGCGGCGCCGGCGAGACGCTCGCGTGCGGGACCGGCGCCTGCGCGGCCGTCGTGTCCGGCATCCGTCGCGGGTTGCTCGACGCGACGGTCGACGTGCACGTCCGCGGCGGCCTGCTCGTCGTCGGGTGGGCCGGCGTCGAGGAATCGGTCACGCTGCGCGGTCCGGCCGAGACCGTGTTCGAAGGCGAGGTCGACGTGCCCGACGCGGCGTCGCTGTCATCGCACGAGCGGCCGGTCGAACAACCAACGATGCTCGAGGAGCCCTTGACCACATGAATGCACAGGACGTCGCCGACTGGCTGCAGCAGCATCCCGGGTTCTTCGACGAGCACGCGTCGCTGTTCGCGTCGTTGACGGTGCCGCATCCGCACGGCGGTCGCGCGATCCCCCTGGCCGAGCGTCAGATGATCACGCTGCGCGAGAAGAATCGCGGGCTCGAGCTGAGGGTCGCGGAACTGATGCGCTTCGGCCAGGAGAACGATGCGATCGCCGAGCGCCTCGCGCGCTGGACGCGCCTGTTGCTGCTGCAGCGATCGTCGCGATTGCTGCCCGAGACGCTGACCGGGTCGCTCGAAGAGATCTTCTCGGTGCCGCACGTCGCGCTGACGTTGTGGGAGGCGGCCGACGACTATGCGGCCGAGGCACGCGCGGGCGACGCGTCGTCGGCGTTGATCGCGTACGTCGAGCGGCTCGGCGAGCCGTATTGCGGCCCGCTCGTCGCCGACGCGACCGTCGTGCTGCCGCTGTTCCAGCGCGTGTCGACCGAGGAGACCGCGACGCTGCAGGAGGCGACCACCGACGGCACGGCGACCGATGCCGCGTCGAGTCCGGTGTCGGCGATCGCGGACGCCGACATCCGCTCGGTCGCGCTGATCCCGCTGCGGCGCGGCGCGGCGCCCGCGGCGTTCGGCCTGCTCGCGCTCGGTTCGGCCGATGCCCGCCGCTTCCACGAAGGCATGGGCACGGACTTCCTCGCGCGCATCGGCGAGACGTCGAGCGCGGCGTTGACGCGGCTGCTGCGTTGACGACGTGACGCACGACGTCGCGAACGCTGCCGACGAAGACGCCTTCGACGCAGACGTCCTTCCGCCGTCCGCGGCGCGTTATCTCGCGCACCTCGAGACGCATCGCAAGCTCGCCGCGCACACGCTCACTTCGTATCGACGCGAACTGGCCGCGCTCGCGCGCCTCGTGTCCGACGAGCCGAAGACCCCGAAGATCGAGACGCTGCGCGACGCCGACATCCGGCGCTACGCGGCGAAGCTGCACGCACGCGGCCTCGGCGCGCGGTCGATCGCGCATGCGCTGTCGACGTGGCGCGGCTACTTTCGCTGGCTCGCGACCGACGAGGACGGTGGTTCGAATCCCGTCGCCGACGTGCGGCCACCGAAGGCGAAGAAGCGGTTGCCGAAGGCATTGTCCGAGTCGATGACGATGCAACTGCTCGACACGCCGCCCGCGGCCGAAGCAGGCGAAGCGGCCGCGATGGCGCTACGCGATGCGGCAATCTACGAGCTGTTCTATTCGTCCGGCCTGCGGCTCGCCGAGCTCGTCGCGCTCGACGTCGCGTACGCCGACGACGGCGTCCATCGCTCGACCGGCTGGCTCGATCGATCGGGCGGCGAGGTGACGGTCACCGGCAAGGGCGGCAAGCGCCGCACGGTTCCGGTCGGGTCGAAGGCGCTCGACGCGATCGCGCGCTGGCTCGCGGTCCGCGGCGCGTGGCTGAAGGCCGACCCGCATCCGCTGTTCCTGTCGGGCCGCGGCGATCGGCTGTCGGGCCGATCGATCCAGACGCGGCTGAAGGCGCATGCGCGCGCGGCTGGCGTGCCGGCGAACGTCCATCCGCACGTGCTGCGACACTCGTTCGCATCGCATCTGTTGCAGGCGTCGGGCGATCTGCGGGCGGTGCAGGAGTTGCTCGGCCACGCGAGCATCGCGGCGACGCAGGTCTACACGAGCCTCGACTTCAAGCGGCTCGCCGAGGTCTACGACGCGGCGCATCCGCGCGCCCGCCGCAAGTAGCCGTTGCACGCGGCGCCGGCCGCGCCGGCGCTTCCTTATAATCCGACCCCTTTTGCGTGCGCCGCCCGCGGCGCCGATCCCATGCTCTCCGCCCACCGCACCGCGATCATCGACCGCATCGACGCCGCGCTCGCACCGCTCGTCGCCGGGAGCGGCGTCGTGCCGGTCGTCACGCTCGAGCGGCCGAAGGTCGCGACGCATGGCGACATCGCGTGCAACGTCGCGCTGCAGATCGCGAAGCCGCTGAAGAGCAATCCACGCGCGATCGCGCAGACGATCGTCGATGCGCTGCTGTCGGCCGACGACGGTCTCGTCGCGCGCGCCGAGATCGCCGGTCCGGGCTTCGTCAACCTGTTCCTGTCGCCGAAGGCGCATCAGGCGGTCGTCGCGACGATCCTCGACGAAGGCGAGCACTTCGGCACGAAGCCACCGGTCGATGGCGACGACGCGAAGGTCATGATCGAGTTCGTGTCGGCGAACCCGACCGGGCCGTTGCACGTCGGTCACGGCCGGCAGGGCGCGCTCGGCGACGTGATGGCGTCGCTGTTCGCGTCCCAGGGCCGGGCCGTCACGCGCGAGTACTACTACAACGACGCCGGGGTGCAGATCGCGACGCTCGCGATGTCGGTGCAGGCGCGCGCGAAGGGCCTCGCGCCCGGCGGTCCGGGCTGGCCCGAGTCCGCCTACAACGGCGACTACATCGCCGAGATCGCCGCGGCCTACGTCGGGCAGCAGCCGGTGCCGGCCGACGAGGCCGACGGTCGTCCCGCTGTCATCGCGTCGGGCGACGTCGACGATCTCGACGCGATCCGTCGCTACGCGGTCGCCTACCTTCGTCGCGAGCAGGACCTCGACCTGCAGGCGTTCGGCGTCGCGTTCGATCATTACTTCCTCGAGTCGTCGCTGTATGCCGACGGGCGCGTCGATCGGACCGTGAAGGCGCTGATCGACGCGGGCAAGACCTACGAGAAGGACGGCGCGCTGTGGCTCGCGACGACCGCGTATGCGGACCTCGGCGACGACAAGGACCGCGTGATGCGGAAGTCCGACGGGACGTACACGTACTTCGTGCCCGACGTCGCGTACCACCTCGCGAAGTGGGAGCGCGGCTACCGGAAGGCGATCAACGTGCAGGGCAGCGACCATCACGGAACGGTCGCCCGTGTCCGTGCGGGTCTGCGCGCCATCTCGGACGCCGAGCACCTCGGCTTGCCCGCGGTCTATCCCGACTACGTGCTGCACAAGATGGTCCGCGTGATGCGCGGCGGCGAGGAGGTCAAGATCAGCAAGCGCGCCGGCGGCTACGTGACGCTGCGCGACCTGATCACGATGAGCGGCGGCGAGGCCGAGCCGAACGTGCGCGGACGCGATGCGGTGCGCTTCTTCTTCATCACGCGCAAGGCCGACACCGAGTTCACGTTCGATGTCGATCTCGCGCTCGAACAGTCGGACGAGAACCCGGTCTACTACGTGCAGTACGCGCATGCGCGCATCTGCTCGGTGCTCGCGCAATGGGGCGGCCCCGACTGGCAATCGAACGCCGCGACGCTGATCGATGCGGACCTGTCGCTGCTCGTCGCGCCGCGCGAGATCGCGCTGATGCAGCGGCTCGCCGAGTACCCGGAGATGCTCGCCGACGCGGCGGCCGAGATGGCGCCGCATCAGCTCGCGTTCTGGCTGAAGGACTGCGCGGCCGATCTGCACAGCTATTACAATGCCGAGCGCGTGCTGGTCGACGACCGGGCGCTGCGCGATGCGCGAGCCGCGCTGCTCGCGGCGACCCGCCGGGTACTCGCGAACGGGCTCGCGCTCGCCGGCGTCTCGGCGCCGCAGAAGATGTGAAGCCGCGGTCGTCCTGCCTGCCGCGCCGATTCGAGGAGATCGCATGACCCGAGGCCGCATCGATCGGCGCCAGGACGGCAACACGCTGCTCGGGCTCGTGCTCGGCGTCGTCCTCGGACTCGGCATCGCGGTCGTGGTCGCGCTGTTCGTGACGAAGGCGACCGTGCCGTTCGTCAGCAAGCCGACCCGCGCCGCCGCGCCGGTGGAACCCGAAGGCGCGAAGCTGCCCGACCCGAACCGCAACCTCTATGCGAAGGAAGCCGGGACGGCGTCGCCGTCGACTCCGTCGTCGAGCCCGTCGTCACCATCGTTGAGCACGACCGTCATCGCGCCGCCGCCACCGAACGTCGCGCCCGGTGCCGACGGCACGAAGGCGCCGGTCGTCGAGCGCGCGCCCGACACGAGCATCACGATGCTGCAGGCCGGCGCGTTCTCGAACGCCGACGACGCCGAGAGCATGCGCGGTCGCCTCGCGCTGCTCGGCTTCGAGTCGCGCGTCCAGCCGGCCGATCGCGACGGGGCGCGGATTTTTCGCGTCCGGCTGGGACCTTACGGCCGCATCGACGATCTCAACCGGGCGCGTCAGCGGTTGATCGAGAACGGCGTCGAGGCGACGCTGGTCGCGCCGGGCCGCTAGCGCCCGGCCGGTCGCGGCATGGCCGACCGCGACACCGACTTCCTCCGCCACAGCGTCATTCATCCTTCGGACCTCGCATGATCGAATCGCATCGTCTGTCTCCCCGTCGTCGGTCGCCCGCGACGTTGCTTCGTGCCGTTTGCCTGGCCGCCGCGGCGTTCGCCGCCTCGACGGCCTTCGCGCAGGGCGCGTTGAAGGAAGGCCTCAACTACATCGTCGTCAAGCCGTCGCAACCGACGACCGCGCCGGCCGGCAAGGTCGAGGTGATCGAGTTCTTCGGCTACTGGTGTCCGCACTGCAACGAGTTCGAGCCGACGATGCGCGACTGGGCGCGTCGCAACGAGTCGAAGGTCTCGATGGTGTACGTGCCGATCGCGACCGCGTTCCGTGCGAGCGAATCGAACCTGCAGCGGCTCTATTACACGCTCGATGCGATGGGCCGCGAGAAGGAGCTGCGCAGCAAGGTCTTCGCGTCGATCCACGAAGACCATTCGCTGCCGTACAACGCGGACGTGGATGCGCTCGCGTCGTGGGCCGAGAAGAACGGCCTCAACCGCAAGCAGTTCATCGACACGTTCAACTCGTTCACCGTCCAATCGAAGGTCACGCGCGCGAACCAGATCGCGAGCGCGTACGGCGTCACTGGCGTGCCGGAGCTCGGCGTCGGCGGCAAGTACCTCGTCAACGTCGACGCACGGTCGATCGGCAACGCGGACGTCTTCGTCGCTCGCGCCGCGAGCGAGAAGTAGGGATGCCGCCGGCGACCGACGCGCGAGCCCCGGCCTCGCCGCTCCGCGCCGCTGCCCTGACGCTCGTCGCGGCGGTTTTCGCGTCGCTCGTCGCGACCCCGGCCTTCCCGCAGGCATCGCCGCGCGAAGGGACCGACTTCACGATCGTGCGGCCGCCGCAGCCGGTCGACGCGCCCGCCGGCAAGGTCGAGGTCATCGAGTTCTTCGGCTACTGGTGCCCGGCCTGCAACCTCTTCGAGCCGACGCTGCGCGACTGGGAGTCACGGCGCGACGCGAAGATCCAGGCGGTGTACGTGCCGATCCCGACGCACTTCCGCGCGGGCCAGGCCGACTTCCAGAAGCTCTATGACGCGCTCGACGCGATGGGCCGCGAGAAGGAGCTGCGGCCGAAGGTCTTCGCCGCGATCCATGCGCAGCGCTCGCTGCGCGACACGGCCGACGCCGGCGCGATCGCCGACTGGGTCGCGAGCAACGGCATCGATCGCAAGGCCTTCGTCGGCGTCTTCGATTCGTTCGCCGTGCAGTCGAAGGTCGTTCGCGCGAATCAGATGGCGAGCGCGTACGGCTCACGGCCACGCCGTCGCTCGGCATCGCCGGCAAGTATCTCGTGGTGATCGACGCCCGCACGATCGACCGGGCGGACGTGCTGCTCGCCCGCGCGCTGGCCGGCGGCTAGCGACGGCCTGCTCGCGGCGACGTCGATGAAGGTCTTCATCACCGGCGCATCGAGCGGGATCGGCGCCGCACTCGCGAAAGCCTATGCGGCCCGCGGCGCCGACTGCGTGCTGGTCGCGCGTCGCCTCGATGCGCTCGAGGCCGTCAAGGCCGGACTCGCGCACCCGGAGCGACACCACGTCGAAGCGGTGGACGTGACCGACGCCGAGGCGCTGGCGTCCGCGGCGCTGCGGACGATCGACCGCCTCGGCCTTCCCGACGTCGTGATCGCGAATGCCGGCATCTCGGGCGGCACCGACACCGGCGATCCGCGCGACCTCGCGTCGTTTCAGCGCATCGTCGACACGAACGTCGTCGCGACCGTCGCGACGTTCGCCCCGTTCGTCGCGGCGATGAAGGCGTCGAAGATCGACGGCGGACGGCGCCTCGTCGCGATCGCGAGCGTCGCCGGTATTCGCGGCCTGCCGGGCAGCAGCGCGTACTGCGCATCGAAGGCGGCGGTGGCCGTCTATGCCGAGAGCCTGCGCGTCGAGTTGCGCGGCAGCGGCATTCGCGTCGTCACGATCGCGCCCGGCTTCATCGCGACGCCGATGACGGCCGCGAATCCGTACCCGATGCCGTTCCTGATGCCGGTCGACCGCTTCGCCGAACGCGCGGTCGCGACGATCGCCAGCGGTCGCAGCTATCGCGTGATCCCGTGGCAGATGGGCTGGCTCGCGAAGCTGATGCGCGTGCTGCCCGACGGGCTCTACGACGCGGTCATCGCGAATCGCGGCAGGAAGCCGAGACTGGTCGACCGGTCGTGATCGGGTGATCGTCGTTCCCGCGGAGGCGGGAATCCAGCGTCGGTCGTCTGCGTGTGCGATGGACGCGCTGGGTATCCGCGTTCGCGGGGACGACGGCACGACAACCGGTCGCGCCACGGTCCCCATCAACGATCGAGCTGGGTCCCGGCCTTCGCCGGGACGACATCGCCCTCGCCCGACGCGACGAGTTGCCGAGGCGTGGCCTCGGCAACTCTCGGCGCCTGGAGCGCCGGCTCTTCTCGGACTACAGCACGTAGCGCGCGAGGTCTTCGCTCTTCGACAGCTCGTCGAGTCGTTGATCGACATAGGCCGCATCGATCACGACCGTCTGGCCGGCGAGCGCCGTCGCTTCGTACGACAGCTCCTCGAGCAGCCGCTCCATCACCGTGTACAGCCGCCGCGCGCCGATGTTCTCCGTGCGCTCGTTGACCGAGAACGCGACCTCGGCCAGCCGGCGGATGCCCTCCGGCGGGAATTCGAGCGTGACGTTCTCCGTCGCGAGCAGCGCGAGGTACTGCTTCGTCAGCGCCGCGTCGGTCTGCGTCAGGATCCGTTCGAAGTCGTCGACCGACAGCGACTCGAGCTCGACGCGGATCGGGAAGCGACCCTGCAGCTCCGGGATCAGGTCGCTCGGCTTCGCGAGATGGAACGCGCCCGACGCGATGAACAGGATGTGGTCCGTCTTGATCATCCCGTACTTCGTCGACACGGTCGTGCCTTCGACCAGCGGCAACAGGTCGCGCTGCACGCCCTGGCGCGACACGTCGGCGCCGCCGTATTCCTGCCGCGACGCGATCTTGTCGATCTCGTCGAGGAACACGATGCCGTTCTGCTCGACGTTCTGCACGGCGGTCAGCTTCAGCTCTTCCTCGTTGACGAGCTTCGCCGCCTCTTCGTCGATCAGCAGCTTCTTCGCTTCGGCGACCTTCAGCTTGCGCGTCTTCTTGCCCTTGTTCGACGACAGGTTCTGGAACATGCCTCGGATCTGCTCGGTCATCTCTTCCATGCCGGGCGGCGCCATGATCTCCATGCTCGACGCGGGCGGCGCGATCTCGATCTCGATCTCCTTGTCGTCGAGCTCGCCCTCGCGCAGGCGCTTGCGAAATTTCTGGCGCGCGTTGCTGTCGTTCGCGTGCTCGGGATCGGCGGCCGGCGCGGGCGCCGTGAAGCCGAAGTCGCGCGGCTTCGGCAGCAGCGCGTCGAGGATGCGTTCCTCGGCGGCGTCTTCCGCGCGCTCGCGGACCTGCTTCGTCGCAGCCTCGCGCGTCTCCTTGACGGCGGTCTCGACGAGGTCGCGGATGATCGTGTCGACGTCGCGGCCGACGTAGCCGACCTCGGTGAACTTCGTCGCCTCGACCTTCACGAACGGCGCGTCCGCGAGCCGTGCGAGACGACGCGCGATCTCGGTCTTGCCGACGCCGGTCGGTCCGATCATCAGGATGTTCTTCGGCGTGATCTCGTGACGCAGCGGATCGGCGACCTGCTGGCGGCGCCAGCGGTTGCGCAACGCGACCGCGACCGCGCGCTTCGCGTTCTTCTGGCCGACGATGTGCTTGTCGAGCTCGGCCACGATCTCGGCGGGCGTCAGGGATTGAGGGGACATGCGGGTTCCCGGTTGGGATTGGAAATCGAACATGATGGTCGCTTACTCCAGCGTCTCGATGACGTGGGATTGATTGGTGTAGATACACAGATCTCCGGCGATCGTCAGCGCCTTCTTGACGATGTCGGCGGGATCGAGGTCCGTGTTGTCGACGAGCGCCTTCGCGGCCGACAGCGCATAGACGCCGCCGGAGCCGATGGCCGTCACGCCGCCTTCCGGCTCGAGGACGTCGCCGTTGCCGGTGATCTGATAGGTGTGCTCGCGGTCGGCGACGATCAGCATCGCCTCGAGACGACGCAGGATGCGATCGGTGCGCCAGTCCTTCGCGAGCTCGACGGCCGCGCGCTGCAGGTTGCCCTGGTGCTTCTCGAGCTTCGCCTCGAAGCGGTCGAGCAGCGAGAAGGCGTCCGCGGTGCTGCCCGCGAAGCCGGTGAGGATCTTGCCTTGGTAGAGGCGCCGCACCTTCTGCGCGGTGCCCTTGACGACGATGTTGCCGAGCGTGACCTGGCCGTCGCCGCCGAGGGCGACGCGGTTGCCGCGACGCACGGCGACGATGGTGGTGCCGTGGAACTGCTCCATGGGAACTCCGTTGTGAATGCTTGTGGAGTTCGGGGCAGGCGACGGCAATTCAAGCCGCGTGGCGGGTGGCGTCGGACGACCCCTGCGGCCGCTCGCGGCCGCTTTCGCAGCTAAACCTTGCGGCGCTCGATCGGCACGACCTCGTGCAGGCCCATCACGACGAAGAGAGCCGCGACCAGGTGGCCGACATGGATGAACGACAGGTCCTTCTTCTGGCCGCGCATGCCGACGGCCCAGTTCAACAGCAGGCCCGCGGCCGTGAAGTCGACGCGCGTCAGCCTCGCGCAGTCGACGACGACGCGCTGATGATCGTTCGTGAACTGCGTGAGCCGCGTCAGGTCGGCTTCGGCCTTGCCGACCAGTTCGCCGCCGAGCGCGATGTGGTCCGGCGGGAGTTCCCGTTCACCGTCCGGCGGCGCCGCTTCGGGCGGCGCGGCCTTGACCTGGTCCTCGAGGACGTACTTCGGCGACGCGGGCTCCCACGACGGCGGCGAGACCTCGAACGTCACGCAGTAATCGATGCTCGTCTCTTCGAAATCGGCCTGGCGGTCGAGGATGCGATAGATCTCGAGCAGCAGCATCCAGACGGCGTTCGACTCGTCGCGCCGACCGACCTCGATCGCTTCGTGCAGGCGATCCGCGAGATGGCTCGCGCCGCTGATCGCGACCTCGTGGTTCGACTTCTCGAACGCGCCGAACACGCGCAGGATCAGCTCCGCGCCGCTCGCGTCGACCGAGGTCACCTGATCGAACTCGAGATGCAGGACCGCGCTGCGCTGCGCGAGCTTCTTCAGTTGCTCGAGCTGCGGCACGATCCGGACATCGAGCGCGCCCTTGAAGACGATCGCGGCGCGCGATGCCGGCGCGGCCGCCCGTGCGGCCGGCTTCTTCGCCGGCGCGTCGGACCACGCGGGCGCGGACGTCTCGAAGCGGACGGCGTATTCGATCGCGAGGTTCTCGAACTCGGCCCGCTTGCCGAGCGACTGATAGAGCTCGAGCAGCATCAACCAGGTCTCGGTGCTGCGATCGCTGGCGACCGCGGCCGCCAGCACCGCGACCGCCGGCAGGTCCTGTCCGTTCGCGTACAGGATCGCGGCTTCCTCGAGCACCGGATTGCCGGCGTCGGCGAGCACCATCGAATGCGCGAGGTGCGAGTCGCCGAGCATCAGGTCGGTCGACGTCGTGATGCCGCTGGTCGCGTCGTGGGTCTTCGTCGTCGTGGCGCGCGTGCCGGTCGACGTCCCGGCCAGGCCGCGAGCCGCGAAGTCGCTGCGCGACTGCATGATCTCCGACTCGATCTGCGACTCGATCAGGTCGATCTTCTCGGCGGTGGCGCGAGCCACGTCGCGTGGCGACATGGTCGGCGGCGATCGCGTGTTCGGACCGCGCCTGGTGTTGCCGTTCGAGGTCCCCGCGCCGCTCTTGCGCTGCGATCCGTCGGGGCGCGCGGCATCGTTCGACGCACGGTCGCGCGGTTCGTTGTCCTTGCTTTTCTTCTTCCCGAACAGCCCCGAAAAAGCCACACCCGCTCCGCTGCTTGATACGAATCCCTGTGGTCCGGCCGCGAAGCGTGGACCGCTCCCCGAGGATGATTCAGTCTAGCACGCAAGAAGCGGCGCTCAGGGGTGCGCAACGACGCGCAAGTCAGGCCTCGGCGACCCCCGGTCGACCGCTCTCGACGACGAAGCGCTGACGGGTCGCGAGCGTCGCATGCGGGTCGCGAACGTCTGAGACCGTTCGGAACGACATCGTCATCGCCGACGGCTCGAGGTCCGCGATCGCGTAGCCGTGAATGCCCGCGTCGAAGAAGCGGACGTGCGGATTGTCGGGCAGGTACTTCGCGAAATCGTCGTAGGTCGGTCCGCGTGCGCTGATCGACGTGCCGACGAACTCGGTCGCGACGGTCTTCGACGACGGGTCGTCGAAGTCGGCCTTCAGGTCGTTCGCCCAGAACGAATGGATGTCGCCGCCGACGACGACCGGATTCGCGACGCCGCTCGCCGCGACGTGATCGATCAGCCGCCTGACGGCTCGCCGGATAGCCGTTCCAGTCGTCGGTCCAGAACCCGACGTCGCCCGACGGCGTCCGTCGCTTCAGCTGCGCCATCAGCACGTCCTGCGCGATCACGTTCCAGCGAGCCGTCGACCGGGCGAGGCCGTCGAACAGCCATCGCTCCTGCGCGAGGCCGATCATCGAACGCGCCGGATCGACGAGTTCGGCACAAGCGGCGATCGTCTCGAGATGCCCCTTGGCTTTCGGGGGCGGTCCGTAGCACGCCTCGCGCGACCGGTATTGCCGTCCGTCGAGCATCGAGATCTCGACGAGGTCGCCGAAGCGGAAGCGATCGTAGACGCGCAGCGCCGGGCCGTTCGGCGTCGAGCGGCTCGGACGGACCGGCATGTGCTCGTAATACGCCTGGTACGCGGCCGCGCGGCGCAGCAGGAAGCGTTCGGGGTCGTCGAAGTTCTGCGACCAGCGGTCGGCATAGTCGTTGTTGACCTCGTGGTCGTCCCACGTCAGCAGCGCCGTGGTGGTCGCGTGCAGCCGTTGCAGGTCCGGGTCGGTCCGGTATTGCGCATAGCGGTTGCGATACGTCGACAGCGTGGCCGCCTCGACGCCGTCGCTGTGACGACGGACGTTCGGTCCCTTGCGATCGATCGTCTCGTAGATGTAGTCGCCCAGATAGAGGACGACATCCGGCGACTCGTCCGCGAGATGACGATAGGCCGAGAACCATCCGTGCTCGTAGTTCGAGCACGACACGAACGCCATCTTCAGATGCCGGTTCGCGGTGCCGGGCGCGGCGGTCGTGATCGCGCGGCCGATGCGGCTCTCGGCGTCGCCATGACGGAAGCGGTACCAGTACGGCCGCTCCGCCGCGAGGCCGGCCACCTCGACGTGGACCGAGTACGCGTAGCGGCTCTCGGCGGTCGCGACGCCGCTGCGGACGACGTCGCGCATGGCCGGGTCGGTCGCGACCTCGAAGGCGACGGGCACGTCGCCGCCCGACATGCCGCCGGGCGTCGACGGGTCAACCGACAGCGGGTCCGGCGCGAGCCGCGTCCACAACGCGAAGCCGTCGGGCCGCGGTTCGCCCGATGCGACGCCGAGCGTGAACGGGTCGCCCACGACACGCGCGGCGGGCGACGACGCGCACGACCACAGCGTCGACGGCAGCAGCGCGAGGCCGCCGAGCCGCGTCGCGGTCGCGAGCAGTCGGCGGCGTGCATCGTTCAGGTCGGTCATGCGGGCCACTCTGTCGTCGATGCGGGACGTCGGCCGCCCCACATGATGATGCGGCAAGAACCGCGTCAGAAATACTTCGTCAACCCGCCGAGGAAGCCGCGTCTCGGACCGTACTGCGGCGCGCCCACCCCGATGCCGGTTCCGTCGCGCAACTCATAGACCCGGTCGAAGAGATTGATCACCGCGACGCGCACGTCGAGCTTGCCGAACGTCTCGCTGTCGATCGTCTGCGTGCCGCTCAGGTTGACCTGGACGTACGACGGCAGGTGGTCGGTGTTCGCGAACCCGTTGCGCAACCCGCTGCCGTAGATCAGGTCGGCGCCGACCCGCGTCCCGCCGTGCGTGTACGACAGGCCGCCCGACGCCGACAGCTTCTGGTCGTGGTCGAGATGTACCCAATGCGACGCGATGTAGGCCAGCTCGTCCGGAGCGAAGTTGAACTGGCCGGTCGCGATGTCCTTGCCGAGCGCCTGCGACAGCGCGACGTTGGCGTACGCCGACCAGCCGCCGCGACGGTACGACGTCGACAGCTCGATGCCGCGGATGCGGCCCTCGGTGTAGTTGAAGTCGGAATAGATCAGCGCGTTGCCGAACTGTCCTTCGTCCTGCAGGTCGTGCACCTTGCGGTAGTACGCATCGAGCCCGACGATCAGGCCCGCGCCGAGCGACTGCGAGATGCCGGCGTCGAAGTAGTTCGACCGCTCGCTCCGGACCGACGTGTCCGCGTCCGACGGCAGCGCGTTCGTCGTGTTCTGGAACAGCGCGACCGACGTCGTGTCGATCTTCTCGGTCGCCGGCGGCGTGAAGTAGCGCGCGTAGCCGGCGTGGATGCGCGTGGTCGGCGTGACGTCGTACGTGAGGCCGAGTCGCGGACTCCACTGCTTCTCGTTCGTCACCGTCGACACGTGGTCGAAGCGCGAGCCGAAGTTGATCGTCAGCTTGTCGATCGGTTGCCATTCGTCCTGCAGGTAGACGCCGTAGGTCACGCCGCGCAGGCCGTTGCTGTCGTCGATCGCGAACGGCGTCGTCGACGTCTGGTTGCCGTCGGCGTCGGCCGGAAACACGAACGCACGGTCGCTCGTCGACTCGCGCTCCTGCTGCGCGAACACGCCGGCCCGCAGCGTGTGGCGGTCGCTCAGCCGGAAGCTGAGGTCGCCCTGCAAGCCGCGCGCGTCGTTCTTGCGGACGATCTGCGCCGCGACCCCGTCGAAGACGAGGTCCCCGACCGGGTCGGGCTGGTACGCGACGTCGGTATGCCGTGCGAACAGCGACAACTGGTAGTCGATGCGGTCGGTCGGGCTCGCTTGATACGTCAGGATCTCGAACGAGTTCTTCTCGTTCTGCCGGGCGTTCAGCGTCGCGGAGTCGACGACCGGATCGCCGTCGATCACGTAGCTCGGCGTCTGCCCCGGGACGTTCGGGATTTCGAACTTGTTGTTCGACGAGCCGACGATCAGGCTGATGCGGCTGTTCGCGTCGATGATGTTCGACAGGTACGCGAAGGCCTTCGTCTGCCGCGTCGTGTCGTGCAACGCGGTGCGGCTCGACGTCGGATTCTCGATGCCCTGGTCGTCGCGGAGGAAGGAGCCGGTGACGTAGGCGTTCCATGCGCCGCTCGACCCGCCGTACTCGACGCTGCCCTCGGCATGTCCGTGGCTGCCGCCGAGCAGCGACACGTCGCCTCCGTTCGCGAGTCCGACGCCGGCGGTGCGGATGTCGATCACGCCGGCCGTGCGATAACCGTATTGCGCCGGCAGCGCGCCGGTCAACAGGCTGATCTGGTCGGCGAAGCGCGTCTCGAGTGCCTGCCCGAAGCCGGAGATCGCCTCGGGAATCTGCACGCCGTCGATGCGGTACTGCAGGTTCGAATGGTCGCCGCGCACGTGCAGCTGGCCGTAGCTGTCCTGCACGACGCCCGGCGCCTGCAGCAGCACCTGGTTGAGCGGCGTGTCCTTGCCGAGCGGCAGCGTCTGGATGTCGGTCTGATCGAATCGGTAGACGCTGCTGCCGGTGTCCGGCGACAACCCGTTGCGCGCCGCGTCGAGCCGCTTGCCGGTGATCTGCACCGAGTCGAGCTGCCTGACCGGCGCCGCCGCGGTTGCGGCCGGTGCTGCGGGAGCAGGTACCGCTGCAGGCACGGGAGTCGGCGTGGGAACCGGAGCCGCCTGGGCGACGACCGAGGCGGCCGCGGCATCTGCCGACGCGTCGTCGGATGCGAGTGACCGCGGGTCGGCGGCGGCCGCGAGACTGCTGGAAAGGGACGCGATGGCCATGGCCAACGCGTGCCGTCGAGGCAACTTCATGGGGCTTCTCCAAGACGTGGAAAGGCTTCCGCGATGCGCGGAAGCGTCGAACCGGTCAGGAGAAGAGCGGCGGGGCCCTGCTGCGGTAGACGGACGCGAAGTGGCGAACGATCGCTTCGCGCCGCACGAATGCGACGCGCGGCGGCGACGCGGCCTCGGCGTCGAACGCGAACGTGCACGGCACGCCGCCCGCGTGCCCGAGATGGGCGACGGCGAGGCACTTCGCGCACAGCTGGTCGTCGCCCGCAGGCGCGCCGCTGTCGCGATGGATGCGGTCGAGGTCGTGCTCGAGCGCATGCGCGAATGCCTGCTGCTGTCCGAAGACGAGCAGGAAGGCGAAGCAGAGTCGCGCGACGACGAGCCGCGCGGCGGATGAACCAAAGAAACGCATCAGGAGGGTCGCGGGGCCGCACGCTGCGAGCGGCCTGCGATCGATGGACGACCGAACCATCTTGCCACATCGCTTCGCGCGCGGCATCGACCGTCCGGATGAACGCGAGCGAGGATACGAGACCTGCTCACGACGTCATTGCCACCCGTAGCGACGCGCGTAGATCGTCTTCATCGCCTGCGCCAGCAACACGTAGCAGAAGAGGATGCCGACGAGCCATGCGAAGTACGACCACGGCAACGGTTGCATGCTGAAGTATCCGGCGAGGACGCCCATCGGCAGATACACGCCGATCGCCATCACGAGCGCCGTCATCGCGAGGACCGGCCACGCGGCGCGGCTCTGGATGAATGGCAGGCGGCGCGTGCGGATCAGGTGGACGATCAGCGTCTGCGAGAGCAACCCTTCGACGAACCAGCCCGACTGGAACAGCGTCTGCGCATCCGGGTTGTTCGCATGGAACACGAACCACAGCAGCGCGAACGTGACGACGTCGAAGATCGAGCTGACCGGGCCGAACCAGATCATGAAGCGGCCGAGCTCGTCGGGATTCCAGCGCTGCGGCTTCGCCAGCAGTTCGCGGTCGACGTTGTCGAACGGGATCGCGATCTGCGAGATGTCGTACAGCAGGTTCTGCACGAGGATCTGCAGCGGCAGCATCGGCAGGAACGGCAGGAACGCGGACGCGATCAGCACCGAGAACACGTTGCCGAAGTTCGACGACGCGGTCATCTTGATGTACTTGAGCATGTTCGCGAACGTGCGCCGGCCCTCGACGACGCCTTCCTCGAGCACCATCAGGCTCTTCTCGAGCAGGATGATGTCGGCCGCCTCCTTCGCGATGTCGACGGCCGAGTCGACCGAGATGCCGATGTCCGCCGTGCGCAGCGCCGGCGCGTCGTTGATGCCGTCGCCCATGAAGCCGACGACGTGCCCGGCGCGCTTGAGCGTCGCGACGATGCGTTCCTTCTGCGCGGGGCTGAGCTTCGCGAACACGTTCGACGCGACGACCGCATCGGCGAGTTCGGCGTCCGACATCGCTTCGACCTGCGAGCCGAGCAGCAGGCCGCGCTGCTCGAGGCCGACCTGACGGCAGATCTTCGCGGTCACGAGCTCGTTGTCGCCGGTCAGGATCTTGACCTCGATGCCGTGTTCGCGAAGCGCCTTCAGCGCGGGCGCCGTCGATTCCTTCGGCGGATCGAGGAACGCGACGTAGCCCATCAGCGTCAGTCCGGCCTCGTCGGCGACGCCGTAGGTCTCCTTGTCCGGCGGCACTTCCTTGACCGCGACCGCGACGACGCGCAGGCCCTCCTCGTTGAGCTCGGCCGTCGCCGCGCGGATCTCCGCGCGGCGATCGGGTGTCAGCGGCGAGCTGACGCCGTCGTCGCAGATCGCGGTGCAGACCTCGAGCACCTCCTCGAGCGCGCCCTTGCAGATCAGCTCGTGATGGTCCTCGCGCTCGGAGACGACCACCGACATGCGGCGTCGCTGGAAGTCGAACGGGACCTCGTCGACCTTGCGATAGTTGGTCGCGACGTTGAGCTCGCGCTGCACCTCGGCGTGCTCGAGCACCGCCACGTCGAGCAGGTTCTTCAGGCCCGTCTGGTAGTAGCTGTTCAGGTACGCGAGCTTCAGGACCTCGTCCGACTCCTCGCCGTCGACGCCGGTGTGCCGCTCGAGGAAGATGCGGTCC
Organism: uncultured beta proteobacterium; assembly: GCA_963795885.1. GTDB lineage: Bacteria > Pseudomonadota > Gammaproteobacteria > Burkholderiales > Burkholderiaceae_D > CAHJXF01. Next base: position 386,979 of record CAWCJI010000006.1, read on the forward strand.
TGCGTCAGCGTGCCGGTCTTGTCGGTGCACAGCACGTTCATCGCGCCGAAGTTCTGGATCGCGTCGAGGCGCTTCACGATGACCTTCTTCTTCGACAGCACGACCGCGCCCTTCGCGAGCGTCGACGTCACGATCATCGGCAGCATCTCGGGCGTGAGCCCGACCGCGACCGACAGCGCGAACAGGAACGCCTCGAGCCAGTCGCCCTTCGTGATGCCGTTCAACAGGAACACGAGCGGCACCATCACGAACATGAAGCGGATCAGCAGCCAGCTGACGCGGTTCACGCCGGTCTGGAACGCGGTCGGCGCGCGGTCCGTGGCCATCACCTTCTGCGCGAGCGCGCCGAAGTAGGTGCGCGGCCCGGTCTCGAGGACGACCGCGATGCCGGAGCCGCTGACGACGTTCGTGCCCATGAACAACAGGTTGTCGCGTTCCAGCGCGTTGGCCGTCGGCGCGGCGCGCAGCGTCGCGAACTTCTCGACCGGCAGCGACTCGCCGGTCATCGCGGCCTGGCTGACGAACAGGTCCTTCGTCGTCAGCGCGCGCAGGTCGGCCGGGATCATGTCGCCGGCCGACAGCACGACGATGTCGCCGGGCACCAGCTCCGTGATCGGGAGTTCGGCCTGATGCGGCGGCTTGCGATGCAGCGACACGTCGAAGTAGCGGGCCGCCTCGTCGGCGGCCTCGTCGGTCAGGTCGCGACGGATCACGGTCGCCTTGTTGCCGACCATCGCCTTCAACGCGTCGGCCGCGTTGTTCGAGCGCGTCTCCTGCACGAACCGGAGCACGGTCGACAGGACGACCATCGTCGCGATCACGATCGTGCCGGTCGTGTCGTCGGTGGCGAACGACACGACCGCGAGTACGGTCAGGAGCAGGTTGAACGGATTGGCGTAGCACTCCCACAGGTGCTGCCACCACGGCATCGGCTTCTCGCGTCCGACCTCGTTCGTCCCGACGTCGCGACGGATCAGCTCGGCGCGTTCGTCGCTCAGGCCCGAGCGCTGCGTGCCGAGGGTGCGGAGCAACGCGTCCGGCTCGGCCTCGGACGCCTTCAGCAAGCGGTCGGACACGAGGCGCGGCATGTCGCGCGCGGTCGTGTCGCGACGGAACGCGTCCCAGATCGTCAGGCTGCGGAAGTGCCGAGCCATGCCGTGCGTGTCGACGAAGCGCACGTAGAGGTTCTTCAGGATGCTGCTGGCCATGCGCGTCTCCAGTGCTGCGTCCGGCATCGCGGTCAACCTTCCAGGATGCCGCGCGGTCTTGACAGCGATATGTCGCCGCACGAGGACGACGCGCGGTCGGTCGCACGCGCGGTACGAAGCGACCGGCGCACGTCGCCATCGCGGCAACGGGCCGAATCAGAATCCGAAGGAGGAATCGCTCGCGGGCGGCGTGCCCACGAGCGCGCGAGCGCTAGTCGGCGGCGACGCCCGAGGCAGACGACGCCTCGCTGGAACTCCGACTAGGGGAACAGTCCACGGGGTGAACTCGCTCGAATGAACACGGGCGCGAGTGTAGTGATCGAGTCCCGCTGCGGCAAGCACGCTGCGACGCGACGTGACGCATTTGCGACGAACGTTCGACGAGTCACGTCGACGCGATCGTCTCGATCCCGGACCGCAAAGAAAAACGGCGCCGCGGCGCCGTTTCTCGGGATCGACGTTCAGCTCACTCGCCGAACATCTTCTGCTTCATCTCGCGGCGTTCCTGCGCTTCGAGCGACAGCGTGGCGGTCGGGCGCGCCAGCAGCCGCGGCACGCCGATCGGATCGCCGGTCTCTTCGCAATAGCCGTATTCGCCGGAGTCGATGCGATGGATCGACTGCTGGATCTTCTTCAGCAGCTTGCGTTCGCGGTCGCGGGTGCGCAGCTCGAGCGCGTGTTCTTCCTCGATCGTCGCGCGGTCGGCGGGGTCGGGCACGATGATCGATTCGCGCAGATGCTCGGTGGTCTCGCCGGCATTGCGCAGGATGTCCTGCTCCATCGTCTGCAGCCGGACCTTGAAGAAGTGCAACTGCGCCGGGTTCATGTAGTCCTTGTCCGGAGCCGCGAGGATCTCGGCTTCGGACATGACGCGCTCGGAACCTCGTTCGCGGGACGGCGCGCCATCGGCCTTCCCATCCGGCTTGGCGGCGGCGGTCGGCTGCGGCTCGACGGCGGACGACTTCTTCGCGGCCGGCGCTTTCTTGGCGACTGCGGCCGGCTTCGCCTTCTCGACGGGCCTGGCCGTGGTGGTCTTCGCTACCATAACGTCCTCTACGCTTCACTCGACGCGGGGCGAAAGCCCTTCACGTCCGTCATCCATTAGATCCATTCCGTTTCGCGCGCGACCGCAAGGGTGCATGGAAACGGGCGCCGGCCGCGAACCGTCCGGCTCGCAAAAGACGCCGCCCGGCCGGATCGGCGCGTCCGCGGCAACCTCGTCGCTTCGAGTGCGAAGCAGGCGAATCGATCGTTGCCGGTCTGTGCATCGCCCCGATCACCCGGTCGTGCAAGGGGCCGGATTAAAGCACAGCGGGTGGTGCCGCGCAATCGGTTGCGCGCCCTCTTTCGATCATCGCGCCGCAGCGCGATGGCCTGGTCGTCGGCGTGGCGCTAACATCGAGCGGTTCACCGCCAACGACGGACGATCATGCACCGCACGCGCTCTTCGTGGTACGCGCTCCTTCTCGTCGCTTGCTTGCTGCCCGCGACGCCGGTCGACGCGCGCGACTGGAGCACGATCCGCATCGGCGTCGACGCGACCTACAAGCCGTTCACGTACAAGTCGCCGGACGGTCAGCTGACCGGCTTCGACGTCGACATCGCGAACGCGCTGTGCGCGCAGATGAAGGCGAAGTGCAGCTTCGTCGAGAGTAGCTGGGAAGGCATCATCCCCGGCCTTCGCGCGAACAAGTTCGACGCGATCATCTCGTCGATGTCGATCACCGACGAGCGCAAGAAGGCCGTCGACTTCACCGACAAGTACTACTCGACGCCGACGTTCGTGATCGCGAAGGCCGGCAGCATCGACGGCTCGCCCGCGAGCCTGAAGGGCAAGCGCGTCGGCGTGCTGAAGGCGTCGATCCAGGAGACCTACGCGAAGGCCGTGCTCGCGGCGGCCGGTGCGTCGATCGTGTCGTACGACTCGACGCAGCAGTCGTATCTCGACCTGCGCTCCGGACGCCTCGACGCCGTCGTCGTCGACCAGTACGAAGGCAAGGGCGGCTTTCTCGACACGCCCGACGGTCGGGGCTTCGCGTTCGTCGGGCAGCCGCTGACCGATCCGAAGTACTTCGGCACCGGCGCGGGCATCGCGGTCCGCAAGTCCGACACCGACCTGCGCGACCGCTTCAACGCGGCGCTCGCGACGATCCGCGCGAACGGCGCGTGGAAGAAGGTCTCGGACAAGTACTTCGACTTCGACATCTACGGCGCGAAGTAGCGCCGGAGTCGTCGAGTCGGCATGGACGCGTCGTACCTCCCGTACGTCATGGCCGGCGTCGGCCTGACGCTCGCGACCGCCGTCGGCGCGCTCGTGCTCGCGACGATCCTCGGCATCGCCGCGGCGTCCGCGCGGCTGTCGACGAGCCGCGTGCCTCGCGGCATCGCGACCGCGTACGCCACGCTGATCCGCGGCGTGCCGGACCTCGTGCTGATGCTGCTGATCTTCTACGGCGGCCAGATCGCGGTGAACGCGCTGGCGCAGGCCGCGGGATGGATCGACGAGACCGGCTCGATCGACGTCGACCCGTTCGTCGCCGGCACGATCACGCTCGGCTTCATCTACGGCGCTTACTTCGCCGAGACGTTCCGCGGGGCGATGCTCGCGGTGCCGATCGGCCAGAGCGAGGCGGCACTCGCGTGCGGCATGTCGAGGCTGCAGGTGCTCGGGCGCATCGTGCTGCCGCAGGCCGTCCGTCACGCGCTGCCCGGCTTCACGAACAACTGGCTGGTGCTCGTGAAGTCGACCGCGCTGGTTTCGGTGATCGGCCTGACCGACCTGATGTATCGCGCGAAGCAGGCCGGCGCCGCGACGCGCGCGGCGTTCTTCTACTTCGTCGTCGCGGCCGCGGTCTATCTCGCGATCACGTCGGCGTCGCTGCTCGCGCTGCGCGTCGTCGAGCGGCGCGGCGCGCGCGGCGTGGCCCGCGCCGGCTGACGTCTTGGATCTGTCGACGCTGGCCGATCCGGCCACGCTGAAGCTCTACGCGAGCGGCGTCGGCGACGACGCTGCTGCTGCTCGCGATCTCGCTCGCCGGCGGCCTCGCGCTGTCGATCCCGCTCGCGGTCGCACGCGCGTCGCGCAATCGCTGGCTCGCGGCGCCGGTCGCGGCCTACACGTTCGTCTTCCGCGGCACCCCGCTGCTGGTGCAGGTCTATCTGATCTATTACGGCGTCGCCCAACTCGACTGGGTGCAGGCGCGCTGGGACGCGATCTGGCCGTGGGTGTGGTTCAAGGAGCCGCTGTTCTGCACGCTGGTCGCGTTCGTGCTCAACACGACCGCGTACACGATCGAGCTCGTCGCCGGCGCGATCCGCGAGACGCCGGCCGGCGAAGTCGAGGCCGCCCGCGCGTTCGGCATGAGCCATGCGACACTGACGATGCGCATCGTGCTGCCCTCGGCGCTCCGGCGCGCGCTGCCCGCGTACGGCAACGAAGCGATCCTGATGCTGCATGCGACGTCGATCGCGAGCGTCGTGCCCGGCATCGTCGACCTCACCGGCGCGGCGAACAGTCTCTATGCGACGACCTATCTCCCGTTCGAAGCCTACATCGCCGCGGCCGTGATCTATCTCGCGCTGACGTTCCTGCTGGTCGCGGTGCTGCGACGGATCGAGCGGCGCGCCCTCGGCTACCTGCGCGGTCATGGCCGACCCGAGACGCCGCTCGCGCCGGCGGCGCCCGACGAGGCGCACCCGGCATGAGAAGAATCCCGCATCCGATCGGTCCCGGCGCGATCGGCACCGACCGGCATCTCGTCAGCCTGCATTACGGCGAACCCGGGCGCGGCGAGAAGGCGTACCTGCAGGCGAGCCTGCATGCCGACGAGATCCCCGGGATGCTCGTCCTGCATCACCTGATCCGGTTGCTCGACGAAGCCGAGGCGGCGGGACGCATCGCCGGCGAGATCGTGCTGGTCCCGGTCGCGAATCCGGTCGGGCTGTCGCAGGGTCTTCTTCATCAGCGGCTCGGCCGCTTCGAGGCGACCAGCGGCGAGAACTTCAATCGCGGCTATCCGAACTATCTCGAGGCGATCACGCCGGCCGTCGAGGCGCGGCTCGGCGATGACGCGGCCGCGAACCGCGCGACGATCCGCGACGCGATGCGGTCGTACGTGCGCGGCCTGCACGCGACCAACGAGCTGACGTCACTGCGCCGGACGCTGTCGTCGCTCGCCTGCGACGCCGACATCGTCTGCGACCTGCACTGCGACCTCGAGGCCGTGCTGCATCTGTATTGCGAGTCGCCGTACTGGACGCAGTGCGAGCCGCTCGCACGACTGCTCGGCGCCGAGACCGTGCTGCTCGCGAAGGACAGCGGCGGCGCGTCGTTCGACGAGCACCTGTCGGGACTCTGGTGGCAGCTCGACGAGCGACTGGAACGCGAACGCGGCGCGGCGCGGCCAGCGATCCCGCTGGCGTGCGTGGCGGTCACCGTCGAGTTGCGCGGGCAGGCCGACGTCGGCCACGACCTCGCCACGGCCGACGCGCGCGCGCTGTTCGGCTTCCTCGTCCATCGCGGTCTGATCGACGGCGATCGCTCGATCGAGCTGCCGGCGCTGCGCTGCGAGGCAACGCCGCTCGCGGCGTCCGAGGACATCGTCGCGCCGACGGCGGGCGCCGTCGCGTTCCTGAAGCGACCGGGCGATCGCGTCTCGCCGGGAGACGTCGTCGCCGAGGTCGTCGATCCGATGGCGGGCGTCGTCACGCCGCTGCGTGCGCGGCACGCCGGCATCCTCTACGCGCGCGCGATGCGGCGCTACGCGAACCCCGGCGACGTGGTCGCGCGGATCGCAGGTCGCGTGCCGTTTCGGACCGGCAACCTGCTCAGTCCCTGAACGGACCGGAGGTTTCGACGATGCGAGTCGCGCCGCAGCTCATCCAGCCCTACGTTCCGGCCGTCTCGAACGCGCTGCGCACGCCGGGCGCGGCGGGCAACGGTCCCGGCCTGATCGTCGATGCGTCGCTGGTCGCCGCACACAACCCCGAGCTGAAGCGCCGCATGGCGCTGTCGGGCCTGGCGCTCGGGGACGCGACGAATCACTTCGTCGTCGTCGCGCCGGCCGACGTGCCGTTGCTGTTCCGATTCGAGAACGAGCTCGGCCTGCTGAAGACCGTCGCGAAGGCGGTCACGCACGAAGCGTCGCCGCTGGTCGGCCATGCGATCGACGCGGCATGGCTCGTCTACGGCGCGCTGCGGCTGCGCGAGGCGTTGAAGGCGCCGAACCGGAACCGGGCCGCCTGCTTCTGGCAATTCGCCGGTCTCGGGCTCGAGACCGCGAAGGCCGTCGGCGATTGCGCGCCGGCGCTGAAGATGCCTGACCCGTACGCGAACGGCGTCAACTACATCGTCGCGGCCGGCAGCGCGCTCGCGGCCGGTCGCGCGCCGCCGATCCTGGAGATGATGTCGTCGAACGACGAGCGCAACGCGATCCCGCTCGCGGCGATGAAGGTGTTCGGCATGTCGCTCGACGGCGGCGTGCCGGGCATCAACCCGGCGTATGCGCCACTGAAGCTCGTTCCGTGGGCCGGCATCGGCCTCACGCCGTCGTCGACGACTCCGCCGCGGTGACGCCGAAGCTGCGGCTCGTCGGCATCGAGAAGCGCTTCGGCGACCGGCCGGTGCTGCGCGGCATCTCGCTCGACGCGAACACCGGCGACGTCATCAGCATCATCGGACAGTCGGGCTCCGGCAAGAGCACGCTGCTTCGCTGCATCAACCTGCTCGAACGCCCGAACGCCGGGTCGATCGAGGTCGCCGGCGAGACGCTCGCGTTGTCGATGGCGAAGGACGGCATGCTGCGCGCATGCGATGCGAAGCAGCTGCAGCGCGTCCGCGCCGAGGTCGCGATGGTGTTCCAGAGCTTCAACCTGTGGTCGCACAAGACCGCGCTCGAGAACGTCGTCGAGGCCCCGATCCACGTGCTCGGGCTGTCGAGGGACGAGGCCGTCGCGCGCGCCAGGCGCGACCTCGACAAGGTCGGGCTGTCGGGCATCGAGGACCGCTATCCCGCGTTCCTGTCGGGCGGTCAGCAACAGCGCGTGGCCATCGCACGCGCGCTCGCGATGGAGCCGCAACTGATGCTGTTCGACGAGCCGACGTCGGCGCTCGATCCCGAGCTCGTCGGCGAGGTGCTGGCCGTGATGCGCGCTCTTGCGCTCGAAGGCCGCACGATGATCGTCGTCACGCACGAGATGGCGTTCGCACGCGACGTGTCGAACCGCGTGCTGTTCCTGCACGACGGGCGGATCGCCGAGGAAGGCGACCCGAAGATCGTGTTGACGCGGCCGAGTAGCGAACGCTTGCGCAGGTTCCTGGCACGCTGATTCCGGGCTTCACGGCGCTGCGTGCACGAGCACGGTCGCGCCGAGCATCGCGTCGAATTTTGTGGCATCGTTCGCTCCGTTATGAGTCGTCGCGTGGGATGTTCCCAGCATCGGCGGTGGTCCTCCCGGATCGCACGCACGATGAGTCTGGCCCCGCTGCTGGTGCTTTCTGCATGCCAGCCGGCCGTTCTCAATCCAAAAGGTCCGATCGGGCTCGCCGACCGGACCATCCTCATCGATTCGCTGGTCATCATGCTCGCGATCGTCGTCCCGACGATCATCGCGACGATGGTCTTCGCCTGGTGGTACCGCGCATCGAACACGAAGGCGCGCTACCTGCCCGACTGGGAGTTTTCCGGACGCATCGAGCTCGTCGTCTGGTCGATCCCGCTGATGGTCATCCTGCTGCTCGGTGGCGTGACCTGGATCGGCGCCCACGACATCGATCCGGCGAAGCCGATCGAAGGCCACGGTGCGCCGCTCGACGTCGACGTCGTCTCGCTCGACTGGAAGTGGCTGTTCATCTACCCCGAGCAGCGCATCGCGACGGTCAACACCCTCGTCGTGCCGGCCGGCCGTCCACTGCACTTCCACCTGACGTCCGGCTCGGTCATGAACACGTTCTTCGTGCCGCAGCTCGGCAGCATGATCTACACGATGAACGGCATGACGACCGATCTCTGGTTGCAGGCGGACGATGCGGGCCGCTACTACGGCCGCTCCGCCCACTTCAGCGGCGACGGATTCTCTGACATGCAGTTCTACCTCGACGCGGTGACGCCGGCCGACTTCGCGCAATGGGTCAACGGGGTCCGCGACAAGACCGATCGCCTCGACGGCGCGCGATACCAGGCGCTCGCGCGGCAAAGCGCGAACGATCCGCCGACGACGTTCGGCATCGTCGACGTCGACCTGTTCGATCGCGTCGTCACACAGAATCTGCCGCCGGGTCCAGGACCCGAACTCGAGCACGAGGGAGCCCAGGAAACCTCGCACATCAAGGCAGGAGAGCACTGACATGTTCGGCAAATTGACGTGGTCCGCGATTCCGTGGGACCAGCCGCTCCCGCTGCTGTCGGCCGTGGTCGTGGGAATCGTGCTGCTCTCCACGATCGGATGGGTGACTGCCAAGGGACACCTGCCGTACGTCTGGAACGAGTGGCTCACGTCGGTCGACCACAAGCGCATCGGCGTGATGTACGTGCTGCTCGCGATGGTGATGCTGCTGCGCGGCTTCAGCGACGCGATGCTGATGCGCGCGCAGCAGGCGCTCGCGATGGGCAAGCCGGGCTTCCTGCCGCCGGAACACTACGACCAGGTCTTCTCGGCGCACGGGACGATCATGATCTTCTTCGTCGCGATGCCGTTCGTCATCGGGCTGATGAACCTGATCGTGCCGCTGCAACTCGGCGAGCGCGACGTCGCGTTCCCGACGCTGAATTCGGTCGGCTTCTGGCTCACCGCGACCGGCGCGCTGCTGGTGAACATCTCGCTCGTGGTCGGCGAGTTCGCGCGCACCGGCTGGCTGCCGTACCCGCCGCTATCGGAGCTGCAGTATTCGCCGGGCGTGGGCGTCGACTATTACCTGTGGGCGCTCGAGATCTCGGGCATCGGGACGCTCATCTCCGGCGTCAACCTCGTGACCACGGTGCTGAAGATGCGCGCGCCGGGCATGTCGTACCTGCGAATGCCGATGTTCTGCTGGACAACGCTCGCGTCGAACCTGCTGATCGTTGCCGCATTCCCGATCCTGACCGCGACACTCGCGATGCTGTTGCTCGACCGCTACCTCGGCTTCCACTTCTTCACGAACGAGGCCGGCGGCAACGTGATGATGTTCATGAACCTGATCTGGACGTGGGGCCATCCGGAGGTCTACATCCTGATCCTGCCGGCGTTCGGCATCTTCTCGGAGGTGTTCTCGACGTTCTCGCAGAAGCCGCTGTTCGGCTACCGGTCGATGGTGCTGGCCACGATGGTCATCTGCATCCTGTCGTTCATGGTGTGGCTGCATCACTTCTTCACGATGGGCGCCGGGGCCGACGTCAACGCGATCTTCGGCATCGCGACGATGATCATCGCGGTGCCGACCGGCGTGAAGGTGTTCAACTGGCTCTTCACGATGTACGGCGGCCGCGTGGTCTTCGCGACGCCGCTGCTGTGGGCGCTCGGCTTCGTCGTCACGTTCGTGATCGGCGGCATGACGGGCGTGCTGCTCGCGGTGCCGCCGGCCGACTTCGTGCTGCACAACAGCCTGTTCCTCGTCGCGCACTTCCACAACGTCATCATCGGCGGCGTGCTGTTCGGCGCGTTCGCCGGCTATACGTACTGGTTCCCGAAGGCGTTCGGCTTCAAGCTGCACGAGGGCCTCGGCCATGCGGCCTTCTGGTTCTGGATGACGGGCTTCTATGTCGCGTTCATGCCGCTGTACTGGCTCGGCCTTCTGGGCATGACGCGGCGGATGCAGCATTACGACGTGCCGGAGTGGCGACCGTGGCTGCTCGTCGCCGCGGTCGGAGTCGTGCTGATCACGTTCGGCATCGCATGCCAGATCGCGCAGCTCGTCGTCAGCATCCGGCATCGCGAGGAGCTTCGCGATACGACCGGCGACCCGTGGAACGGCCGCACGCTCGAGTGGGCGACCGCATCGCCGCCGCCGCTGTTCAATTTCGCCGTCATCCCGCATATCGAGGGCGAAGAGGCCTACTGGCGTGCCAAGCAGCGCGCGATCGAGCAGTCGCGCCTGCGCGACGAGCCCGACTACGGCCCGATCGAAATGCCGCGCAACAGTCCGACCGGCTTCGTCTGCGCATTCTTTGCCACGATCGTCGGGTTCGGCATGATCTGGCACATCTGGTGGCTCGTGTCGGTCGCGTTCGTCGGCGCGGTCGCGACGTTCGTGGTGTTCGCGTGGCGCGATCGTCATGAGGAAGTGATCCCGGCCGACACCGTCGCGCGAGTCGACCGGGCGAACCGCCGCGCACGCACCGAGGCCCTCGGCCGTCTCGCCCCTTCGACATGACCGTCATCCACGCCGATCACGGCTCTCCCGACAAGGCCAATATCGGGTACCGGCTCGCGGAGCCGCACGAGCTGCATCCGCACGACAAGCGCGTCATCGTCGGATACGGCTTCTGGGTCTTCCTGATCAGCGACATCATCATGTTCGCCGCGTTCTTCGCGACGTTCGCGGTGTTGACCGACAGCACGGCCGGCGGCCCTTCGGGACGCGACCTCTTCGACGTCGGCAACGTCGCGATCGAGACCGGCTGCCTGCTGCTGTCGAGCTTCACGTGCGGCGTCGCGATGATCGGCGCGCACGCCCGCAACAACCGGATGTACTACTGGGCGATGACGGCGACGTTCGTCCTCGGCGCGGCGTTCCTGATGCTCGAGATCCGCGAGTTCGCCGACATGGTCGCGCACGGCGCGGGACCGACGCGCAGCGGCTTCCTGTCGGGCTTCTTCGCGCTGATCGGCTGCCACGGCATCCACGTCACCGCCGGCATGCTGTGGCTGCTGACGATGATGGCGCAGGTGTTCGCGAAGGGCTACCGCGACGACATCATGCGACGGCTGCTTTGCTTCTCGCTGTTCTGGCACACGCTGGACATCATCTGGGTGGCGCTGTTCAGCCTCGTCTATCTGGTGGGAGTGGCGCCGCAATGAGCACCGAAGGCCACGCGCCGCGCGAGGACCACGCGCACAACCACATCACGGACCCGGACGACCACGGGAGCGCGCAGGGCAACCTCGCGCCCGGCGACGAGCACGTCGACGAGAACGACGTCTCGTCCGGCATCCGCGGTTACCTGATCGGGCTCGTGCTGGCCGTGGGCCTGTCCGCGGTCTCGTTCTACATCGCGCGCAGCACGCTGGTGTGGGCGCCGTCGATCCCGATCGCGCTGTCGGTGCTGGCCGTCGCGCAGATGGGCGTGCACCTCGTGTTCTTCCTGCACCTCACGACCGGCTCCGACAGCATCAACAACGTGCTCGCGCTCGCGTTCGGCCTGCTGATCGTGATGCTGGTGGTATTCGGATCGATCTGGATCATGGCGCACCTGAACCACATGATGCCGTCGATGGACCAGATCATGAAGATGCAGCGCTGATGCGACGCGCCGACGTCTTCGCGCTCGCGCTGTCGCTGGTGACGGCGCCCGCCTTCGCGGACGACCTGACGCTGCTCTGCGCCGGCGCGATGAAGGCGCCGGTCTCCGCGCTGCTCGCGGCGCGCGATCCGTCGCTGCCGCACGTCGCCGTCACCTACGCGACCGCCGGCGCGATCCGCGAGCGGATCGCGAGCGGCGAGCGTCCCGACGTGCTGATCGCGCCGAGCGACGTGACGTTCGCGCTGATGAAGGAGCAGTTGATCGACGTCGCGAGCCGCCATCCGCTCGGACAGACCGAGGTCGGCATCGCGGTTCGTACCGGCTCGCCGGCGCCGCCGATCGACACCGCCGACGCGCTGCGCGACACGCTGCTCGCCGCGCGCAAGGTCGTGATCGTCGATCCGTCGAAGGGGACGAGCGGGCGCCTGATGAACGCGATCTTCCGCGAGCTCGGCATCGAGGACCGGATGCGCGACAAGCTGCTGCTGCTCGACGGCGGCATGGTCGTCGAGGCGGTCGCGCGCGGCGACGCCGACCTGGGATTCCAGCAGGTGCCGGAGATCCTGCCGGTCGCCGGCGTCAGGCTGATCGGCGTGCTGCCGGGCGACCTGAAGCGCCTGACGCGCTACGACATCGCGATCGTCGACGGCACGTCGCGGCGCGCCGACGCCGCGGCGCTGGAGGCGTCGTTCGGCACGCCCGCCGCGCAGAAGGCCATCGCGGACAGCGGGTTCACGCCGGCCCGCTGACGTCGACGGGCGGTCGCGGCTGGCATCGTCGTCGATCGATCGCCGAACTCGCGCGGCGCGCGCCGGTCTTCGACGTTCGGCACGCGCATCGATCGCGTGCGCATCGACGGAGACCGGCATGCAGCGATTCGACGGCAAGGTGGTGATCGTCACCGGCGCGGGGACCGGCATCGGCGCGGCGGTCGCGCGCCGCTTCGCGGCGGAAGGCGCGACGGTCGTGCTCGCCGGCGACCAGCTCGACGACCTGACGAAGACGGCCGACGCGCTCGCGCCGGCGACGACGATGACGCGTCGCACCGACGTCTCGAATCATCGGCAGGTCCAGGCGCTGGTCGACGCGACGATTCGGCGCTTCGGCCGCATCGACGTGCTCGTCAACAACGCCGGCATCGCGCCCGAAGGCAGCGTCGTCGACGTGTCGCTCGACGACTGGCAGAAGACGATGGACACGAACGCCGGCGGCGTCTTCCACGGGACCCGCGCGGCGATGCCGCACTTGGTGGCGTCGAAGGGTTGCATCGTCAACACCGCGTCGGTGTCGGGCCTCGGCGGCGACTGGGCGCTCGCCGCGTACAACGCGTCGAAGGGCGCGATCATCAATCTCACGCGGGCGAGCGCGCTCGACGCGGCTGCCGACGGCGTCCGGATCAACTGCGTCTGCCCGAGCCTGACGTTCACGCCGATGACCGAGGACATGCAGAAGGACCGCAAGTTGATGGCGAAATTCAGGGAACGCATCCCGCTCGGCCGCGGCTGCGATCCGGGCGAGGTCGCGGCCGTCGTCGCGTTCCTCGCGAGCGACGACGCGAGCTTCGTGACCGGCGTCGCGTTGCCGGTCGACGGCGGCGTCACCGCGTCGAACGGGCAGCCGAAGATGTCGTGAACGGCGGTCGGCGCCGCGTAGACGCACGCTTCCCGCGGCGCATCGGCGGACTTGAAGTAGAATGCGAATCGTTCTCATCAAGATTCCAGGGACGATCCGTCATGCGGTTTCCTTCGTTCGGCCGGAGATGCACGGGCGTCTGCGCGACCGCCATCCTTGCCGTGGCGGCGCTGCCCGCGCATGCCGGCGAAGGCCTGTTCGGCTTCGTCTACACGCTCGACCTGCAGCCGAAGGGCAAGTGGGAGTTCGAGCAGCGTGTCGACACGACGCACGGCCAGGCCGTCGGCAGCTACAACCTGACGGAGCTGCGCTCCGAGCTCGAGTACGGGCTCACGAACGACGTGCAGGTCGCGGCCTACCTGAACGCGTTCCGGGTCCAGGCCAACAACAACTACCTGAGCCCCGAGACCTGCGACACGGTGCCGTGCACGGCCGGCTTCGGCGTGCCGAGCGCGCACAACGACCAGCAACCGTATCGACGCAACGGCATCGACGGCGGTTCGTTCGAGGTGATCTGGCGCATCACGAATCCGGTCACGTCGCCGGTCGGGGTCGGCGTCTACTTCGAGCCGACGTTCGGCAAGCTCGAGGACGAGCTCGAGTACCGGCTGATCCTGCAGTCCAACTTCCTCGACGACCGGCTGATCCTGGTCGCGAACGCGCTGGTCGAGCAGGAGAAGGAGAAGTACGCGGGCGACGGCATCATTCGCAACACGATGCTCGACCTGCTGTACGGCTTCAGCTATCGCTTCGCGGAGAACTGGAGCGCCGGCATCGAGGGCCGCTGGCATCACGACTCCGACGGCTACTTCTACAACACGCACACGCAGACCGCGAACTTCATCGGCCCGTCCGTCCATTACGCGGCGAAGGACTTCTGGGCCACGTTGACGTGGCGCCGGCAGATCAGCGGGCGCTGCTATGCCGACGGCACGGCCGATTGCTCGCTCGGCAAGGTCTGGGACAACCACGGCCGCAACCAGTACGTGTTGAAGGTCGGCGTCCCGCTGAACTGAGGTCGCATCGATGAACTGGCAGAGATCCGCCTTTCCCTTCGCCGCAGCGGCCGCGCTGATCGTGCCGGTCGGCGCTCACGCGAAGGTCTACTTGTCGGTCGAACAGGCGCAGCACGCGATGTTCGGCGACGCGGCGATGACGCAGGCGCCGGTCGTGCTGACCGACGACCAGCAGGACAAGCTGCACGACGCGTCGTCGGTCAGCCTCAAGTTCGACGGCCATCGCATCTGGAAGGTCGCCGGCGGCGGCTGGTTCGTCGTCGACCAGGTCGTCGGCAAGCACGAGATGATCACGTACGCGGTCGGCATCGACGCGGCCGGCAAGGTCAAGGACGTCGAGATCCTCGAATACCTCGAGTCGTACGGCTACGAGGTCGCCGACGAATCGTGGCGCCGTCAGTTCGTCGGCAAGACCGCCGACGCGCCGCTGAAGCTCAACAAGGACATCACGAACATCTCCGGCGCGACGCTGTCGAGCAAGCACATCACCGACGGCGTCAAGCGCGTGATGACGATGTACGACCTGGCGCTGAAGCTGCCGCGTGACGTCGCGCCGTCGGCCGCGATCGCGCGCTGCCGGCCCGCGATCGGGACGTTCGTCGAGATCTCCGCGATGCCGGACGCGGGCGTCGACGTCGCCGCGGCGATCGATGCGGCGTTCACCGCCGATCGCGCGTGTCGAGCGGCTGATGTCGTTCCACGATCCGGCGAGCGAGCTGTCGGCGATCAATCGCGACGCGCATGCGCAGCCGGTGCGCGTCGACCCGTGGACGTTCGACGTGCTCGCGGCGGCGCGCGACCTGTTCGTCCGCAGCGACGGCCGCTTCGATTGCACGGTCGCGTGCGTTGTTGATCGAGCGGGGCGTGCTGCCGCCGATCGGAGGCGCCGTCGATCCGGATGCGCGACTTCGGCGACGTGCTGCTCGATTCCCGGTCGCTGACCGTGCGCTTCCGCGTCCCGCTGATCGTCGACCTCGGCGGTATCGCGAAAGGCTTCGCCGTCGATCGCGCGATCGACGCGCTCGCGGCGCACGGTGTGACCGGCGGCGTCGTCAACGCCGGCGGCGACCTGCGGGTGTTCGGATCGCGGGCCGTGCCGATCCACGTGCGCGGGCTCGACGGCCGACTCGCGCATGCCGGCGATCTCGCCGACGGCGCCTGCGCGACCTCGATCGGCGGTTCCGGCGGCGGAGGACCGGCGCGGGTGCCGGCGGCGCTCGTCGACGCGAGAGCGCGGCGGCTCGTCGACGACGCGCGCGTCTTCACGGTCGTCGCACCGACCTGCCTCGTGGCCGACGCGCTGACGAAGGTCGTCGCGACCGGAGGCGCGGACGTCGACGCGCTGCTCGCGTCGTTCGGCGCGGCCGCGTCGTTCCACTGAGCGGCTCGTGACCCGTCGCCTCCACGTCGGGCGGATGGCGCGCTGGCAGCGCTGGACGACGTACGTCACGTTGACGCTGTGCGCCGCGAGCGGCATCGCGTGGTTCGTCGCGATCGACGTGCAGCACGCGGCGCCGTCCGTCGCGCGTCCGTGGTGGATCGCGCACGGCGTCACCGCCGTGTTCGCGGCGGCCGTGATCGGCGGCGCGACGGTGCAGCATGTCGCCGCGACCTGGCGAGCATCGCGCGGCCGCTGGACCGGCGCGATCAACGTCGCGATGCTCGCCGGTCTCGTGTTGTCGGCGCTCTACCTGATGTACGGCGCCGAAGAAGGCCACGACGTGGCCCACTGGATCCATTCGGTGATCGGGATCGCCGCGATCGTCGCGTTCGCGTGGCACATCGTGTGGGGACGCACGCGGGTCCCGAAGCTGCTGCCCCACGGGCGACCGCGGTCCGTGCCTGCCGCCGGGCACTGATCGTTCGCGGCATCGCACTTGCTGATCTTCCCGAAAGGAGATCGGCGATGCGCATCCACCATCTCAACTGCATCTCGAGTTGCCCCCTCGGCGGCGCGCTGATGGACGGCCGCACGGCGGGGCTGCGCGGGCGGCTGACGCTGCACTGCCTCCTCGTCGAACTGGGCGATCGGCTCGTGCTGGTCGACACCGGCTTCGGCCTGCGCGACGTCGCCGATCCGCGGACGCGGCTCAGCCTCTTCTTTCGCGTGCTGACGAGCCCCGAATGGCGCGAGGAAATGACGGCCGTTCGCCAGATCGCGAGGCTCGGCTTCGATCCGCGCGACGTCAGCGACATCGTGCTGACGCATCTCGACTTCGATCATGCGGGCGGGCTGGACGATTTCCCGCAGGCGCACGTGCATCTGATGTCGACCGAACGCGACGCCGCGTTCGAGCGTGCGACCTGGATGGACCGGCAGCGTTATCGCCCGCAGCAATGGAGCACGAAGGCACACTGGATCGGCTATCCGGATTCCGACGGCGAACGGTGGTTCGGTTTCGACACCGTGCGCGAACTGCGCGGCCTGCCGCCTGAGATCCTGCTCGTGCCGCTGCCCGGCCATACGCTCGGGCACGCCGGCGTCGCGATCCACGGTCCGCATCGCTGGCTGTTCTTCGCGGGCGATGCCTATTTCCACGAGCACGAGATGGACCTGCAGCATCCGTCGTGCACGCCCGGGCTTCGGCTCTATCAGTGGATGCTCGAGAAGGATCGCGAGGCGCGCCTCGGCAACCAGCGCCGGCTGCGAGAGCTGAAGCGCGCGCACGGCCACGAGATCGTGCTGTTCTCGGCACACGACACGCGCGAATTCGAGCGTCTCAGCGGTCGGCCCTTCGAGTCGCCGGTCGGCCGCATGACGGCGCAGACCGCCTGATTCGTCTGCCGCGGCAGGGGGTCAGGCAGCCGGCGCCTTCGCGTTCTCCGCTTCCTGCAGCGCCCGCCACATCACCTTGCCGGTACCGGACTTCGGCAGCGACTCGACGAACTCGATGATCCGCGGGATCTTGTAGGCCGCCATGTGCTCGCGCGCCCACGTCGGTGATCGAGTCCGCGATCGCGGTCCCGTCGCCGCCGACACCTCCGCGCGGCACGATCAGCGCCTTCACCGTCTCGCCGCGGTACGCGTCGTAGGCGCCGATCACGCACGCCTCCTGCACGGCCGGATGGCGATACAGCATCGCCTCGACTTCCGCGGGCCAGACCTTGAAGCCGGACGCGTTGATCATCCGCTTCAGCCGGTCGACCATGAAGAAGTAGCCGTCCTCGTCGATCCGTCCGAGGTCACCGGTCCGGAAGAACGTCTTGCCGTCGTGCTCGATGAACGCGGCCGCGGTCTTGTCGGGATCGTTCCAGTAGCCCTTGAACACGCCGGGTCCGTTCGTGATGATCTCGCCGGTCTCGCCCTGCGGCTTCTCGACCAGCGTGTCCGGGTCGATGATCCGCGAGTCGGTGTCGCAGATCGGAATGCCGAGGCACTGCTTCTTCGCGCGCTGCGGCGGGTTCGAGTGCGACGCCGCGATCGTCTCGGACAGGCCGTAGCCTTCGACGAAGTCGAGGCCCCAGACCGTCTTGACCTTCTGCGCCACGGCCTCCGGCATCGCGGCGCCGCCGCCCGACAGGAACGTCAGGCTCGACAGGTCGTACTTGCCGATCTCCGGATTGCCGAACAGGTCGATGATCATCGTCGGGATGCAGGTCCAGTTCGTCACGCGATAGCGCGCGATGGCCTCGGCCGCGACGTTGCGGTCCCAGCGCGGCAGCACGACGCTCGTGCCGCCGGCGCAGATCAGCGCGTTCATCGCCTGCATGCCGGTGACGTGGAACATCGGGACGACGACCAGCGACACGGTGTCGGTGCCCGAGCCGACCCCAGACGACGCCGGTCATCAGCACGTGCATCACCGAGCGATGCGTGTGGACGCAGCCCTTCGGCTTGCCGGTCGTGCCCGACGTGTACGGCATCACGCACCAGTCGTCGGGACCGGCCTCGCGTGGGCGTCGGCGCGAGGCCCTGCGCGATCGCGTCCGTCCAGCGCGTCACCGTGGCGCTCGGCGCCACCGTCGTTCGGCGCGCGGACGAAGTCGGGAAGCGACAGTCTGCGTCGGCACCGTCAGCGCGTCGGCGTAGGCGCCGACCAGCACGTGCTCGAGCGTCGCGATGCCGTCCGGTGCGCCGGCGATCGAGCGGTTCGAACTGCGGCCAATTGTCCTGCGCGCAGAGCACGACGCGCGCGCCGCAGTCGACGACGTAATGCCGCAGCTCGTCGGTCTTCAGCATCGGATTGACCGGCACGACGAACGCGTCGGCGCGCAGGATCGCGTAGTAGCCGATCACGAACTGCGGGCTGTTCTGGAAGTCGAGCAGCACGCGGTCGCCGCGAGCGACGCCGCCGTGCTGCTGCAGCCAGCCGGCCAGCGCCTCGGCCCGGTCCCGCAGCTCGCGATACGTGACGACCGAGTCGTAGAAGACGACGGCCGGCCGGTCGGGATAGCGCGTGGCCGTGACCTCGAGGTTGTACCAGAGGCTCGTCGCCGGAAGCGTCAGGTGCTTCGGGACGCCGGGCGGCCAGTACCGCAGATGCAACGGCTGCGAATGCAACGGCGCTGCCGAAGCGGGGTCGATCATGAGTCTCCTTCGTCCTTCCGACGATCTCGGTCGCGTGATGCGACTCTACACTGCGACTCGACGGCGCCGTCAGACGGTCCGGGGTCCCGCGATCCTCCGCGATCGCCCCACGCGCCAGAACGCGAGCGCGATGAACACGCAGGCCGTCTGGCCCGCCGCGAGCCACAGCGCGGATGCCGACAGCATCGGCGCGAGGACGCCGGCCGCGACGGCGCCGAGCATCGTCTGCGCGAACGACTGGCACGACGCGGCGACGCCGCGATGCGTCGGGAACAGATCGAGCACCATCAGCGTCACGCCGGGCGCGGTGATCGACATGCCGATCGTGTAGAAGAAGATCGGCACCACCGACCATGGCACCGCCGCCGGCCGCAACAGGTGATAGGCGAGGTTGACGAGCGCCGCGGTCCCCATCAGGTAGAAGCCGGTGCGGACCTGCTTGCCGATCTTCCATCGTCCCGCCGAGCGGTTCGCGAGCAGCGCGCCGAGGAAGATGCCGGCCACCGACGGCACGAAGAACCAGCCGAACTCGCGCTGCGTCAGGTGCAGGTGCTCGATGATGAAGACCGGCGCCGACGCGACGTAGATGAACAGCCCGACGAAGTTGAACGCGAGCGTGCCGGCGTACGCGTGGAACCGGAGCGTGCCGAAGACCGACCTGTAGCTGTGCCACAGCGACTCGGCGTTGAACGGTTGCCGCTGCGCGGGCGGCAGCGTCTCGGGCAGCAGTCGCCACGACGCCCACAGCAGCAGGAACGAGTAGACGAAGAGCGCGAGGAAGATCGTTCGCCAGTCGAACGCCTCGACGATCCAGCCGCCGAGGATCGGCGCGATCGCCGGCGCGATCGCGAAGATCATCGTCACGAGCGACAGCAGCTTCTCCGCTTCCGGCCCGGCGTAGAGGTCGCGGACGATCGCGCGACCGACGACGATGCCCGCGCCGGCCGACAGCCCCTGCAGGATGCGGAACGCCCACAGGTACTGGATCGAGTGCGCCGACGCGCAGCCGAACGACGCGACGACGAAGACGACGAGCGACACGAGGATCACGTTGCGGCGGCCGAGCGCGTCGGACAGCGCGCCGTGCCACAGGATCATCGACGGCGAACGCGAGCATGTACGCGGTCATCGTCTGCTGCACCTGGATCGCCGACGCATCGAGCGAGCGCTCGATCTCGGGGAACGCCGGCAGGTAGGTGTCGATCGAGAACGGGCCGAGCATCGCCAGCGCGGCGAGCATGATCGCGAGCCGTGTGCGGCTCGGGATCGCGACGACGCGCGGCTGCGGCGATCGGCTCGTGCGCCGCGACGCGATCGCCCGTTCGCCTCCGCGCTGTTGCCGCCGCGGCCGAGCGCCGCGCCGTCGAGCGACGGCGGCTCCATCACGCCGGCGCCGAGCATGCTGCGGATCGCGTCGGCGCTCGGACTGCGATCGGACTCGCGTCGTCGTCGCGGACGTCGCGATGCGCGTGCGGATACGGGGCGTGGCCATGGAGCGTGCGATGCGCATCGCGAGCGGCCGCGTCGGGCGCCGCACGCTAGCCGCGTCGATCGGCCGGCGCACGATCGCGTCGGGCCGGTGCAAGCTGCGGTCTCCCCGCTTCGAGCGACGACCCGCATGACCATCCCACCGCCTTCGATCCCGCCTCGCTGAAGGCGCTCGTCTTCGACGTGTTCGGCACCGTCGTCGACTGGCGCGGCAGCATCGCGCGCGAGGTCGAGGCGCTCGCGACGGCGAACGGGACATCGCGATCGACGGCGGCGCGTTCGCCGACGCGTGGCGCGCCGGTTATCAGCCGGCGATGCAGCGCGTGCGGACCGGCGAGCTGCCGTGGCTGCGCATCGACGCGCTGCATCGGCTGATCCTCGACGGCATCGTCGAGCGCTTCGGGCTCGCGTCGCTCGACGAAGCCGAACGCGTCGATCTGAACCTCGCCTGGCATCGCCTCGACCCGTGGCCCGACAGCGTGGCCGGCCTGTCGACGATGAAGCGACGCTTCACCATCGCGCCGCTGTCGAACGGCAACTTCTCGCTGCTGACGAACATGGCGAAGCGCGCCGGGCTGCCATGGGACTGCATCCTGTCGGCCGAGCTGTTCCGACACTACAAGCCGGACCCCGAGGCGTACCTCGGCGCGGCCGACCTGCTCGGCATCGCGCCCGACGCGTTGATGTTGGTCGCCTGCCATCCGAGCGACCTGCGAGGCGCCGCGGCCGCCGGCCTCCGGACCGGGTACGTCGAGCGGCCGTTCGAGACGGGCCCGCACACGCGGCCGGCGCCGTACGAGCCCGAGGAATTCGACCTGATCGCCGCCGACTTCGTCGAACTCGCGACGCGGCTTCCGCCCGCGCATTGATCGCGGCGGCACGCGCGGATCGGGGTATTCCCGACGCTCGCGACGAACGACGCTGCGTACAAATGAAGCTACCATGTATACAGCGTTCCGGTGCCCGTTCGCGGCGCGTCGCCCGACGACCGCGAGCCGATCGAACGACAAAAAATGGCCTGCGCCGACGCGTCGCATCGGCCTTCGACCCACGAGGAGACAGACATGGACCAGATGCGCCGCACGTTGACGGCCGGGCTCGCCGCGTTGCCCGCGCTGTCGCTTTTCGGCCGTGCGACGGCCGCCGCCGAGCCGCTGAAGATCTCGCATCAGTTCCCGAGCGGCAGCGCGACCGAGGGCGACTTCCGCGACCAGTTGTGCCGCCGCTTCGCGGCCGCCATCGAGAAGAAGAGCGGCGGCGCGCTGACCGGGCAGGTCTATCCCGGCTCGTCGCTGATGAAGGTCAACTCGCAGTTCTCGGCGCTGCGCAAGGGCGCGCTCGACCTCAGCCTCGTGCCGATCTCGTACTCCGGCGGCGAGGTGCCCGAGGTCAACATCGGATTGATGCCCGCACTGGTGCCGAGCTACGAAGTCGCGCGCGCGTGGAAGAACGCCGAGGTCGGCCGGAGTTCCAGAAGATCGTCGACGACAAGGGCGTCGTCATCGTCAGCTGGATCTGGCAGGCCGGCGGCGTCGCGAGCCGCAACCGTCAGCTCGTCGCGCCCGAGGACGCGAAGGGCATGAAGGTGCGCGGCGGCAGTCGCGAGATGGACATGGTGCTCAAGGAGGCGGGCGCGTCGGTGATCTCGCTGCCGTCGAGCGACATCTACGCGGCGATGCAGACCGGCGCGATGGAGGCCGCGATGACGTCGTCGACGAGCTTCATCTCGTTCAAGCTCGAGGAGATCGCGAAGTACCTGACCACCGGCCGCAACAAGACGTACTGGTTCATGCTGGAGCCGCTGATGATGTCGAAGGACGTCTTCGCGAAGCTGCCGAAGAACCAGCAGGACATCATCATGTCGACCGGCGCGCGAGCTCGAGGCGTTCGCGGAGCAGGCCGCGAAGGCCGACGACACGCTCGTCGCGCAGGTCTATCAGAAGGCCGGCGCGAAGGTCTACGACATCGACGAGCCGACCGTGAAGAAGTGGCAGGACATCGCACGCGCGACCGCGTGGAAGGACTACGCCGACCGCAACGAGAACTGCGCGAAGCTGATGAAGGCCGCGCAGGCGCTGCTCGCCTGACCGTCGGGGCGGCCAGCCGATGAACCGCCCGATCGAGACCGAGGAGTTCGTCGAGGCCGCGCACGCCGGGGGTCACGGTGCGGCGCGACCCGGCGGCCTCGACCCCGACATCCCGCGTTGGCTGCGGCCGGTCGCGTGGGGCCTGCTGCAGATCAACCGCCTGATGGTCGGCGTCGGCATGGTCGCGGCGCTCGCCGCTGCCTGCGTGCTGACGTCGAGCGTCGTCTCGCGCTACGTGATGCACGCGTCGACCGACTGGCAGGACGAGACGGCGGTGTTCTGCCTCGTCGGCGCGACGTTCCTGTGCGGCGCGTACGTGCAGTCGCTGCGCGGGCACGTCGGCATCGAGGCGCTGGTGAGCGATGCTGCCGCCGGCGGTCGACCGCTTGCGGCAGCTGCTCGTCGACCTCGTCTCGTGCGCGTTCTGCGTGTTCTTCGCGCTGGAAGTCGTGGACGCTGTTCCACGAGGCGTGGGTCGACGGGCAGACGACGTCGTCGAGCTGGGCGCCGCCGCTCGTCGATCCCGTACGGGCTGATGTCGTTCGGCATGACGCTGCTGTGCCTGCAGCTCGCGGTGCAGGTCGTCGGCCGACGTGAACCGCATCGTGCATCCGCGCCCCGACGGCCGGAGCTCGACATGAGCATGCTCGCCATCGGCGTGCTGTTCACGGCCGCGACGCTCGTCGTCGATGTTCTCCGGCGTGCCGATCGCGTTCGCGCTCGGCGCGGTCGCGTCGGTCTTCATGGTACTTCTTCATGCCGGCGTCGGCGCTCGACACGGTCACGCAGAACGTCTACGAGGAGATGTCGTCGATCACGCTGCTGTCGATCCCGCTGTTCATCATGAAGGGCGCGGCGATCGGCAAGTCGCGCGCGGGCCAGGACCTGTACGCGGCGATGCACGTGTGGATGGGCCGCATCCCCGGCGGCCTCGGCATCGCGAACGTGTTCGCGTGCGCGCTGTTCGCGGCGATGGCCGGATCGAGCCCGGCGACGTGCTCGGCGATCGGCAGCGCCGGCATCCCGGAGATGCGGAAGCGCGGCTACTCGCCGGGCTTCGCGGCCGGCATCATCGCGGCCGGCGGCACGCTCGGCATCCTGCTGCCGCCGTCGATCACGATGATCCTGTACGCGGTCGCGGCCGAGCAGTCGCTCGCGCGGCTGTTCCTCGCCGGCATCGGTCCCGGCATCCTGCTGGTCGGCACTGTTCGCCACGTACGCCGTGATCCGCTATCGACGCGAGCACGCGTCGGCGCTGCGCGCGTTCGACGCGTCGGGCACGACGTCGGCGCTGCTGGCCGACGAGCACTTCACGATGCGCGACAGAAGGTCGAGATGCTGCCGCGCGTCGTGCCGTTCGTGCTGCTGCTTGATCGGCGTGATGGCCGCGCTCTACGGCGGCTTCGCGACGCCGTCCGAGACCGCCGGCCTCGGCGCGCGTGCTCGCGCTCGTGCTGATCGCGATCGCGTACAGGCGTCTGGCGGCCGCGCGACCTGAAGCCGATCCTCGCGGCGACGCTGAAGGAATCGACGATGCTGATGTTCATCATCGGCATGTCGCTGCTGTTCTCGTACGTGATGAGCTACCTGCACATCAGCCAGGAGACGGCGAGCTGGATCGTCGGCCTGCACCTGTCGCGCTGGTTCCTGCTGGCGACGATCCTCGTGCTCGTGATCGTGCTCGGGCTTCTTCCTGCCGCCGGTGAGCATCATCCTGATGCTCGCGCCGATCATCCTGCCGCCGCTGAAGGTCGCGGGCTTCGACCTGATCTGGTTCGGCGTGCTGATGACGATCGTGATGGAGACCGGCCTCATCCATCCGCCGGTCGGCCTCAACATCTTCGTCATCAAGAACATCGCGCCCGACATCCCGCTGTCCGACATCATCTGGGGCGTGCTGCCGTTCGTCGGCGCTGATGATCGTCGCGGTCGTGCTGATCTGCCTCGTCCCGTCGATCGCGACCGGCGCTGCCGAACCTCGTGATGGGAGCGCAGCCGTCGCCATGAACGGCGCGGAGCCGGCGTGGGACGCGCGTCGCAGGCGTCGATCCGAGCGGCTCGACACGGCGGCCGCGGCCGTCGGCGGCGGCAAGCGCGTGGACGCCTCGAACATCGTCGCGCTGCTCGAGGCGGTGATCCGAGCCCGGCGACCGCGTCTGCCTCGAAGGCAACAACCAGAAGCAGGCCGACTTCCTCGCGAAGGCGCTCGTCGGGCGTCGACCCGGCCCGCGTCCACGACCTGCACATGGTGCAGTCGGTGATCGCGCTGCCCGAGCATCTCGACGTGTTCGAGCGCGGCATCGCGTCGAAGCTCGACTTCTCGTTCTCGGGGCCGCAGAGCGGTCGTCTCGCGGCGCTGGTCTCGAAGGGACGCCTGCAGATCGGCGCGATCCACACGTACCTCGAGCTGTTCGCCCGCTACTTCATCGACCTCACGCCACAGGTGTCGCTGGTCGCCGCGCAGGCCGCGGACGCCGACGGCAACCTCTTCACCGGCCCGAACACCGAGGACACGCCGGCGATCGTCGAGGCGACCGCGTTCTCGGGCGGCATCGTGATCGCGCAGGTCAACGAGGTCATGGACCGCCTGCCGCGCGTCGACATCCCGGCCGACTGGGTCGACTTCGTCGTGCAGGCGCCGCGGCCGAACCTGATCGAGCCGCTGTTCACGCGCGACCCCGCGCAGATCAGCGAGATCCAGGTGCTGATGGCGATGATGGCGATCAAGGGCATCTACGCCGAGTACGGCGTGCAGCGGCTGAACCACGGCATCGGCTTCGACACCGCGGCGATCGAGCTGCTGCTGCCGACCTACGCCGAGTCGCTCGGGCTGAAGGGAAAGATCTGCCGGCACTGGGCGCTCAATCCGCACCCGGCGCTGATCCCGGCGATCGAGGCCGGCTGGGTCGAGTCGATCCATTCGTTCGGCTCCGAGCTCGGCATGGAGGACTACATCCGCGCGCGCAGCCGACGTTTTCTTCACCGGCGCCGACGGCTCGCTGCGCAGCAACCGCGCGTTCTGCCAGGCGGCCGGGCACTACGCTTGCGACCTGTTCATCGGCTCGACGCTGCAGATCGACCTCGCCGGCAACAGCTCGACGGCGACGCTCGGCCGCATCGCCGGCTTCGGCGGCGCGCCGAACATGGGCGCCGACGCGCGCGGCCGCCGTCATGCGAGCGCCGGCGTGGCTGAAGGCGGGCCGCGAGGCGCGCGACGGATTGTCCGGCGCGCGCGGCACGCCGCGAGGCCAGAAACTGGTGGTGCAGATGGTCGAGACGTTCCGCGAGCACATGCAGCCGGCGTTCGTCGAGACGCTCGACGCCTGGGCGCTCGCGGAGCAGGCCGGCATGCAGCTGCCGCCGATCATGATCTACGGCGACGACGTGACGCACGTGCTGACCGAGGAAGGGATCGCGAACCTGCTGCTGTGCCGCAGCGACGACGAGCGCGCCGAGGCGATCCGCGGCGTCGCCGGCTACACGCCGCTCGGCCTCGCGCGCGACCGGCGCGCCGTCGAGAACCTGCGCGATCGCGGCGTCATCCGGCGTCCCGAGGACCTCGGCATCGACAAGCGCGACGCGACGCGCGACCTGCTCGCGGCGCGCTCGGTGAAGGATCTCGTGCGTGCGTCGGGCGGGCTCTACGATCCGCCGAAGCGCTTTCGCAACTGGTAGCCGCATGCGGATCGCGTGTCTGGCCTGGGGATCGCTGATCTGGAAGCCGCGCCGCTCGAACCGACCGCGCCGTGGGCGCCCGACGGGCCGCTGCTGCCGATCGAGTTCGCGCGCGAAGCGGACGGCGGCGAGCTCGCGACGGCGCTCGCGCCCGGCGTCGCCGACGTGCAGGTGTTCTCGGCGCCGCTCGCGACGACGCGTCTCGACGAGGCCCGCGAGCAGCTGCGGCAACGCGAGAAGATCCCGGCCGAGCGCCGCGACGGCATCGGCAGCACGACCGGCTTCGACGCGACCGATGCGATCGCGCATCGCATCGCCGAGTGGGCCCGCACGATGCGCCTCGATGCGGTCGTGTGGACCGCGCTGCCGCCGCGATCGAAAGGCGTCGAAGGCCGCATGCCGACGGTCGACGAGGCGTGCGAGTATCTCGAACGGTTGCCGGACGACGCGCACGCGCACGCGGAGCAATACGTCCGCTGCGTGCCGCCGACGCTGCGCACGCGCTATCGCGCGGCGTTCGAGGCGCGCTTCGGCTGGACTCCGCACGCGCACGGCGCCTGACTCGCTTCACTGGCAATGCGATGGAACACCTGACCTTCGACTACGACGGCGGCGAACGCGAGGCGCACGAGCCGGTCGTCGTCGGCGTCGTCGCGTCCGGCAACCTCGAGGTGATGGTCGAGCCGACAGCCGGCGGCGACGGCTGCACGATCGACGTGATGACGCCGGCGCGCGGCTTCGACGACGTGTGGGCCGCGGTGCTCGCCGACTTCTTCGCGCGGTCGCGAGCTCGGCGGCGTGCGCATCTCGATCAACGACGTCGGCGCGACCCCGGCCGTCGTCAGCCTGCGACTCGACCAGGCGGTCGAGGAATTCCGCGCGCCTCGCGAACGATGAAGCCGCCCATCGTCAAGCACAGCTTCTACGAGGCGAACGCGCGCCAGCGGATCGCCGCGCTGGTCGACGCCGGCTCGTTCCGCGAGCTGCTGCCGCCGGCCGCGCGTGCGACGAGCCCGCACCTGCCGCTGCTCGACACGCCGGTGTCGTTCGACGACGGCGTCGTCGTGGGCGCGGCGACGCTCGGCGGCCGCGGCGTGCTGATCGCGTCGCAGGAAGGCGGCTTCATGGGCGGCGCGGTCGGCGAGGTCCACGGAGCGAAGCTGACCGGGCTCTTCGAGCGCGCGATCGATCAGGCGTCGCAGGGTCGATCGATGCCGGTCGTGCTGCTGCTCGAGTCGGGCGGCGTGCGGCTGCACGAGGCGAACGCCGGCCTGATCGCGGTCTCCGAGACGATGCGCGCGCTGCTCGACGCGCGCGCGGCCGGCGTCGCGGTGGTCGGCCTCGTCGGCAGCGGCGTCGGCTGCTTCGGCGGCATGGGCCTCGTCGCCGCGTGCTGCGACACGCTCGTGATGTCCGAGGAAGGCCGGCTCGGCATGTCGGGGCCGGAGGTGATCGAGACGAAGCATGGCGTCGAGGAGTTCGACTCGCGCGACCGTGCGCTCGTGTGGCGCACGACCGGCGGCAAGCATCGCTATCTGACCGGCGACGCGCAGGTCATCGTCGATGACGACATCGCCGCGTTCCGAGTGGCCGCGATCGATGCGCTCGATCGGCATCGACCGCTGACGCTCGACGGGCTCGCGGCGGAGCAGGCGGCGTTGACGGCGCGGCTCGAACGGTTCGAGGAGCTGCGCGACTCGCGCGACGTCTGGCGAGCGCTCGGCGTCGCAGAGCCCGACGCGATCGCCGCTGCTCGAACGCGACGCGTTCGTCGCGGCGGCCGATCCCCATCGGCTGACGTATTGACATGTCGGTCCGACGAGCTCGTCGATCGCCTCTTTCCCGACGGCCACGACGTCGCCGGTCGACGGCGACTTCGTGCACGGCACCGGCGTCGTCGATGGCGACACCGTCGCCGTCGTCGGCACGACCCGACGATGCCGCGATCGGCGTCGAGCTCGCGCTCGCGATGGCGACCGACGTGCTGCGGACGGTCCGCGATCATCCGGGCCGCGCGATCGTGCTGCTCGTCGACACGCAGGGTCAGCGGTTGCGGCATCGCGACGAGCTGCTCGGCATCAACGTCTACATGGCGCATCTCGCGCAATGCATCGAGGTCGCGCGGCGCGCGGGGCATCGCATCGTCAGCCTCGTCTACGGCCGCGCCGTCAGCGGCGGCTACATCACCGGCGGCATGATGGCCGACGCGTGCTTCGCGCTCGCGTCGGCCGAGATCAGCGTGATGAACCTGCCGGCGATGGCGCGCGTGACGAAGATTCCGCAGGAACGCCTCGAAGAGCTCGCGCAGTCGTCGCCGGTGTTCGCGCCGGGGGCCTCGAACTACCTGGCGATGGGCGGTCTCGAGAGCCTGTGGTCCGACGATCCGGCCGCCGCATTGGCCGACGCGTTGCGGGCGACCTCGATCAGCGACGGCACGCGGACCGATCGTCGTCGCGACGTCGGGGCCGCGCGCGGCGGTCGGACGATGGCGGCCGAGGTCTCGCGCCGCGTGCGCACCGATGCGCTCGACTGAGCTGCGCCGCCACGACCGCGTGTGGCTCGCGCCGGCGACGTGGCGCGCGCAGTTGCGGGCACCGATCGACGATGCGCGGCTCGCGTTGCTGGACGACTGGATCGGTCGAGGTCGCGCACTGGTGGTCCGGCGCCGCGAGCCGCGACGCGCCGGCCGACACGTGCTTCGCCGCCGTCGCGTTGCCGTCGGCGTCGGATCGCATCCGCATCGCGATTTCGTTCGCCGACGAGGCGATCGTTCGCACCGCGTCGCCGCTGCGGCTCGACGAGGTGATCGCCGCCGCGCCGACCGATCGTCGCCCGGCGCTCGACCACCTGCGCGCACGCGCCGCGACGATCGGCACGACGTTGCACGTCTACGGCTCGTTCGCGTGGCAGGCGATCTGCGGCGAGGCGTGCGTCACGCCGTCGTCGGACCTCGACCTGCTGTGGGACGCGCGCGACGCGAACCACGCGGCGACCGTGATCGCGACGTTGCGGGACTGGGAGTCGACGCACGGCCTGCGTGCGGACGGCGAGGCGCGCTTCGCGGACGGCGGCGCGGTCGCGTGGCGCGAGCTCGCATCGTCGGCCGCACGCGTGCTCGTCAAGCGCGACGACGGCGTCGCGCTCGAATCGTCGCCGCTTCGCACGGCTCCCGTGACGGCATGACGGCGGCCGTCGCGCGGATCGGCAGCGCGGTCGGCCTGCACGCGACGTCGCTCGCCCGCCATGCGGTCGCGAGCCTGCATGCGGAACTCGTGCTCGCGCCGAAGCCCGGCCTCGTCTGCCCGCGCGATCGCGGCGCCCACGACGACATGGACGCGACGACGATGATGCGCAGCCTCCTCTCGCTGCGTCACGGCTTTCGCCTGACCGCCGAGGCCGCGGCGGCGGGCGCGTCGTTCGCGCGGCTCGAAGCGATCGGAATCGAGGCCGAGCGCCGGATGCGGATGGCGACCGGCGGCGTCAACACGCATCGGGGCGCGATCTTCACGATCGGGTTGCTGGTCGCGGCGTCCGCGGCGAGCCTCGTCGAGCTCGGTCGCGTCGACGAGGCAGCACTGCGGACGACGTTGCGTCTGCGATGGGGTCGCGCACTGATCGCGAGGCCGGTCGACGAAGCGAGCCACGGCCGTTCGATGGCGATCGCGCACGGCGTCGGCGGTGCGCGACGCGAGGCGGCCGACGGATTCCCCGGTGTCTTCGACGTCGTGCTGCCGGCACTTCGATCCTCGCGTCGCGCGGGCCACGACGAACACGCGGCGCGGCTGCATGCGCTGATGACCGCGGTCGCCTGCATCGACGACACGAACCTGCTGTATCGCGGCGGCGCGGCCGGACTCGACCATGCGAAGCGGCGTGCGCGATGCTTCCTCGCGTCCGGCGGCGTCGGGCGAAGCGATCGCGACCTCGCGCTCGCCGACCTCGGCCGCGACTTCGTCGCACGGCGGCTCAGCCCCGGCGGCAGCGCCGACCTGCTGGCCGCCGCGATCTTCGTCGACCGCGTCGTCGGTCCGGTCGTCGCGGCGCCCGCACGCGGCACGTCATGACGCTCGCCGTCCTGTGCTCCGGCCAGGGCGGCCAGCACGCGGCGATGTTCGACCTGATCGAAGCCGAGGGCCTTGCGGCGCCGTTGATCGCGCGCGCGAGCGACTGCGCGCGCTTCGATGTCGTCGCGGCCGCGCGGTCGTCCGCGAGCGAATCGATGTTCGCGAACGCGATCGCGCAGCCGCTGATCTGCGCGTACCAAGGCATCGTCTGGTCGTTGCTCGACCCGCGGCTGGAGGCCGCCGGTGCACCGATGGCGATGGTCGCCGGCTACAGCGTCGGCGAGCTCGCGAGCCACGGCTGCGCGCGCAGCCTGTCGTGGGCCGACGTGATCGCGTTGTCGCGCGTGCGCGCGGCGGCGATGGACGCGGCGACCGGCGATGACGACGGCCTGGTCGCGGTCCGCGGGCTGCCGCGCGCCGTCGTCGATCCGATCGTCGACGCGTGCGGCGTCCATGTCGCGATCGTCAACGGCGACGACCAGTTCGTCGTCGGGGGTCGGGTCGACGAACTCGAATCGTTCGCCTCGCGCGTCGTCGCGGCCGGAGCGACGGCGCAGCGACTGCCGGTGCGCGTGGCCGCGCACACGCCGTTGCTGTCGCGAGCGGTGCCCGAGTTCCGCGAGGCGCTGTCGAAGCCGCCCGTGGAACGATCCGCGCGTGACCGGTCCTCGCCGGCGTCGACGGATCGGTCGTGCGCGACGCGGCCGCGGCGATCGACGCGCTGGCGTGCCAGGTCGCGACCACGATCCGCTGGTCGGCCTGCATGGACGCGATCGCGGAGCGTGGCGCGAGCGTCTGTCTCGAGCTCGGTCCGGGAAGCGCGCTCGCGCGGATGATGCGGGAGCGTCATCCGTCGATCGACAGCCGCTCGGTCGACGACTTCCGCAGCGTGCAGGCGGTCGTCGACTGGGTCGCCGACCGCCTTCGTGCTTGATCAGAGGTCGGCCGCGCGCCGGATCAGCGTGAACAGCTGCGTGTTGTCGATCGTGCCGCGGATCACCGCGGAACCGGCGCCCGCGCCGCGGACGATCACGTCACCGCCGCCGTTGGTGCCGGCCGCGAGCCTGATCGCCGACTCCTGCAGATAGTTGTTCTGCAGGACCGTCGGCGAGTCGAGCGAGGTGCGGCGGTCCGGACGATTCGGCCCGGTGCCGAACGCGAGCGACGCGTAGGTCGCGCCATTCTCGTCGGCGTCCGGCTTGCCGGTGACGGCGTTCAGATGAAGCCCGAGCACGTCGGCGCCGCGGCGGCTGCCGCCGATCAGCGTCAGCGTCGTGTCGTGATCGCCGGTCACGACGACGAGCGTCTTCGTGAGATCGACGTGCTCGAGCGCGGCCTTGACCGCATCATCGAACGCGATCGCGTCGACGAGCGCACGGCGCGCGTTGCCGGCGTGCAGCGCGTCCTCGATGCGACCGGCCTCGACGACGAGCACGAAGCCGGTCGGGCTCGCGTTCAGCACGTCGATCGCCTTCGCGGTCATCTCGGCCAGGCTCGGCTCGCGCTTCGGATCGCGGTCGAGGTCGAACGACATCGGGCTCGTGCCGGCGCCGTCGGCCTCGTTGAAGTCGAACAGCCCGATCACGCGCGAGCCTTCGGTCGGCGGCACCGCGTTCAGCGTGGCGAGGTCGCTCGCGACCGCGTAGCCCTGCGTCTGCAGCTCGCCGATCAGCTCGCGTTCGTCGGGCCGCCCGCGCGGCCGCTTCGTCGCATCGAACGGCCGCCAATAAGCGCTGCCGCCGCCGAGCAGCACGTCGACGCCGCGGCCGAGGCGGGGGTTGTAGCCGACGCCGCGCGGAACGGCCTGGCGCGCGACCTCGTACTCGGCGTCGCGATGACAGACGTGCGCGTAGGCCGCGGCCGCGGGCCCGCTCGTCAGTCGCGACGTCGTGACGATGCCGGTCGCCCGCTTCTGCGCGATCGCGAGCTCGAGCAGCGTCGTCGACGCGGCGCCGTTGGCCGACGCGGGACAACGATTGTCGGCCTGCGCGACGCCGCGGATCGGGTCGCGACCCGGCGCATAGCCTTGCGCACGCGTGTTCGCGTCCATCGCGACGACGTCGTTGCGCACCTTGACGCCGGTCAACATGGCCGACACGGCGGCCGCGGCGTCGGTCGTCTGCGCGTCGAGCGACGACGTCCGCATCCGTGCGATCGACGGCATCGCGTCCATCGCGAGCAGGCCTTCGTCGCGATAGCGCATCAGCCGCGCCGCGGCCGTTGCGACCGGTCCGAGGCCGTTGCCGATCAGCACGACGACGTTGTGCGGAGTCGCCGGTCCCGTCGCGGGCGGCGGCGCGGTCGGGGACGCCGACGGCGCCAGCGATCCGACGATCGCGCCGGTCACGAGCGCTACGAAGCGGCCACGCGTCATGAGGCCGACCTCACGTGGCTCACGTTGCCGTCGTTCGCGCGAAGGCGGGAACCCAGTGTCGTTGCCTGATGACGCTTGTTCAACGAGCGCGGCCTCATAAGCCCATCGCGTCGCGCATCAGCGCGAACAGCTGCGTGTTGTCGATCGTGCCGTGGAAGCGCGTCGCGTTGGCCCCGGCGGCCGACAGCATCACGTCGGCGCCGCCGAGCGTCGACGGCAGCTCGACGGCCGCCTCGTAACGCAGGTTGCGATCGGACGTCTCGATGTCCGTCAGCGGCGGCGCCTGCGATCGCGGCCCCTTCGTGCGCTTCTCGCCGCCGCCGAAGACGAGCGTCGTGAACGGCCGCCCGCTCGCGTCGGTCGCGACCTGCGCCGGCGCATCGAAGCGATGCAGCAGGCCGAGCACGCCAGGCCGCGCCTCGATCGTGCGCTCGGCCAGCGTCGCGTCGCCGTTCATCACGAGCGTGTGATCGTGGTCCGCCGTCACGACGATGGTCGTGTCGCGTCCTTCGGGGTCGCGCGCGCGCAGTCGCTCGAGCGCGACGCCGATCGCGTCGTCGAACGCGCGGCCCTCCTGCAGCGCCTTGCGGGCCAGCGACGCGTCGAGCGCGTTCGCGATGCGGCCCGCTTCGACGATCAGCAGATAACCGTTCGGATTGCGATCGAGGATGTCCATCGCCTGCGCGGTCATCGCGGCGAGGCTCGGCTGGCCGGTGCCGTTGCGGTCGATGTCGTACGCCATCTGCGATCGATCGAAGAGGCCGAGCAGCTTGACGTTGGCCGGTGTGGCGCTGCGGCCGAGCGCATCAAGCTCGCTCTGCTTGCCGACGATCGCGTACCCCTTCGCGCGCAGCTCAGCCATCAGGTCGCGCGTGTCGTTGCGCGACGAGCCGCGCGGGTCGTCCTTCGGCAGGAAGTGCTGCAGGCCGCCGCCGAGGATCACGTCGAGACCGTCGCCGAGCCTCGGGTTCGCGCCGGTCCCGCCGGGCACCAGCTGCGCGGCGATCGCGTTCTCGCCGTCGCGCTGGCAGAGGTGCGCGTAGCTCGCGGCCGTGACCGCCTGCGTCACGCGGGCGGTGGTGACGATGCCGGTCGAGCGGCCGGCGGCCTTCGCGAGCTCGAGCAACGTCGTGACCGGCTTGCCGTTGCCGGCGCTCGGACATGCGGTCTCGCCATGCGCGGCCTGAGGGCGGCCGCTATCGTCGTAGGGCCGCGTCTCGGCCGACTGCGACAGCACTTCGTTATCGACCTTGACGCCGGTCATGTAGGCCGTCATCGCGGCCGCGCTGTCGGCGGTCTGCGCGTTGCGCGATGCCGTCCGCACGAGGGCCGTCTCCGGCATGCGGTCGACGGCGAGCATGCCGTCCTCGCCCGAAGTGAAGATGCGGGTCGCGGTCATCGGCACGATGCCGTAACCGGTGCCGATGAAGAGGATCAGGTTCTTCGTGACGCCGCCGGCGCCGACGCGCGCTCGCGCGTCGTCGATCGGTCGCGTGACCGGCACCGCTTCGGAGATCGCCGCGTCGTGGCGACGGTCGATCAGGATGCGCGTCCACACGACGCCGCCGACGACGAACGCGACGAAGACTAGCAGCGCGGCCGTCTTCCGCAGCGCCTTGCGCCGGCTGCGCCTGCGCCGAAGGCGCTGCGTCTCCATGATCGTTCTCGTGTCCCTGTGGCGCGGCTCTCTCGCGGAGCTTCGCTGGATGGTCGATGCCGGCGGGGTGTCGCGGCGTGACGGTCGTCGGGGTGACCGCCGATTCTAACGGCGCCGAACGCGATGCAGTCGATCGACGCGCGCGTGCGTGACGCGGTGTGGCAGCCGACGCGAAACGGTCGCGCGGCGATCAGCCGAGCACGCGCTCGGCGGCCTTCCATCCCCACCACGCCGCTTCCTCGAACACCGAGTAGCCCGACAGGTCGGCATGCGCGAACACGATCGGACCGTCGACGTCGCGCAGCGCGCGCAGGCCGGCGTTGACAAGCGTGCCGGGTGCCGGCGACGCCATCGCGTGCCCGCGCACCGTGACGTCGACGCGCTCGACGCACGGCGCGAGCCGCCACCCGTACACCTTCCGCAGCTCGTCGACGGCGATCGCGCCGAGTTCCGACGGCGATGCGCGATCGAGCCAGCGCCGGGCCGCGTCGGCGTCGCCGTCGCCGTACGCGCGATAGGTCGTGAAGACGGTCGCCTCCGGCGGCGCGACGCGGATCGCCTGATGCGTCGCGTCGACGTAGCCGAGGCCGTCGCTGCCGTAGAGCACGTTGTCCCACGCGAGCGGCACGCCGTCGGCTTCGTCGGGATGCCGGTTCAGGACGACATTCGCGACGACCCACGGCGCGACGCGCGGCGCATCGACGCGCGGGTCGTAGCCGTCGACCGCGAGCGGCGCGACGACGTGCTTCGCGACGACGAGCGGCATCGCGACGATCGCGCGCTTCGCGCGGATGCGGAAGGTCGACGGCACGGCGCCGTCGTGCCGCATGCACAGCACGTCGACGCCGTCGTGCGTGTCGCGGATCGACAGCGCAGTGCCTTCGAGTCGCAGCGGCGCCGCCCCTTCGGGACGCGACGCGAACGCGGACGCGTCGAGCGCGTCGGCCATCGCGTCGAGACCTTCGGGCCACGTCAGCACCGCGCCGCGGTCCGCGTTGCTCGCGCGACCGTCGCGCGCCGCGAAATAGTGGAGTCCGGCCCAGGCGGAGACCTGCGACGCGTCGGCGCCGTAGTCGTCGCGGCAGCAGTAGTCGAGATACCAGCGCAGCGCGGGGTCGACGTGGCCTTCGCGATCGAGCCAGGCGGCGAACGTCAGCGCGTCGAGCGACGTCCAGCGCGGGTCGGTCGACGCGAGTGCGATCGGCACGGTGAAGACGCGTCGGCCGTCGGCGCCGCGTGCGTCGCGCATGGCGTCGACGTAGCGAAAGAAGCGGTCGATCGCGGACCCTTCCTGCGCGGCCCTGCGTCGCGACGGCGCCCCGGTCGCGACTGGTTCCGGATCGACCGGCAGCAACCCGTCCTGCCATCGTCCGTCGCGGAACAGCCGCTCGTCGGGCGCGTGCACGACGACGCGCTCGTCGTAGGTCGGCGTCAACGACGACGCGCCGTCGACGAGCACGCCGAAGTCGGCCAGCATCGTCCGCACGTGCGTCGACTCGAGCGACGGCAGCGGCAGGTAGTGCGCGCCGGTCGGATAGCGCAGCTTCTCGTGGCCGACCGATGCGCGACCCGACGCGGCGTTGCCGTGCGTCTCCGGTCCGGTGACGAGCGCGAAGCGCGTGTGCCCTTCGCGCGCGAGCCGCCACGC
>CAWCJI010000007.1:0-1277552 GCA_963795885.1 uncultured beta proteobacterium
CGCTGGGGACCATTGGATCCATGGCCGCTCGCGATGCCGAACGAACGAATACGCAACCACCGAATGCGCGGATGAACACGCAGGGCCGCGCGATCGTCCGGCGGCGCAGCTCGCGCCCGTTCTGGCGTTCCCGCACGCTGCGTTACGGCGTCGCGATCGCGGCGTCGATCGCCGGGCTGCTGCTGTTCCTGCTGGCGTCGGCGTCGTCGAACACGCCGCTGTTCGAGCGACACTACCCGCTGCTGCTCGCACTCAATGCGACGGCGGCGGCGGCGTTGCTGCTGATCGTCATCGTGCTCGTGGTCCGGCTCGTGCGCCGCTATCGGGCCGGGCAGTTCGGCACGCGAATGATGGCCCGCTTCGCGGTGTCGTTCGGGCTGATGGGCCTGGTGCCGGGCGCGCTGATCTATCTCGTGTCGGTGCAGTTCCTCGGCAAGAGCATCGAGTCTTGGTTCGACGTCCGCGTCGACGCGGCGCTCGAGTCGGGGCTCGCGATCGGACGCACGACGCTCGACGCGATGGTGGCGGACCTCAACGGCAAGGCGCGTGCGATCGCGTTCGGGATCTCGGACGTGCCCGAGTCGCAGCAGGGCCAGGCGCTGAACCGGCTGCGTCAGCAGATCGGCGCGCAACAGGCGCTGCTGTTCACGGCGAACGGACACGTGCTCGGCGAGGCCGTCGCGGGCAGCGACAGCGAGACGCTCGCGCCGGTCCTGCCGCCCGCCAACGTGATGCGGCAGCTGCGGATCTCGCGCGGCTACGCCGCGGTCGAGAACGTGCTGCCCGACGTGCCCGACGAATCGCCCGCGCAGGCGAACGCGCGACGACGCGATCGACGAGACGCGCGGCCTGCGCATCCGCGTCGTCGTGCCGGTCCCGCGCAGGCGTTCCTGCTGCGACCCGATGCGGCCTACGTGCAGCTCGTGCAGGACGTGCCGGCCTCGTTCGCGGCGAACGCGGAGGCCGTGCAGAACGGCATGCGCGACTATCAGGAGCTGTCGCTGTCGCGGACCGGCCTGCAGAAGATCTACGCCGTCACGCTGACGTTGACGCTGCTGCTGTCGATCTGCGCGGCGATGGCGGTCGCCTTCCTGCTCGCGAGCTGGTTGACCGAGCCGCTGCTGCTGCTCGCGGAGGGCACGAAGGCCGTTGCCGGCGGCGACTACAGCCCGATGCGCGAGATCATGGCGAACGACGAGCTCGGCACGCTGATGCAGTCGTTCAACGCGATGGTCCGGCAGCTCGACGACGCCCGCGCGTCGGTCGACAAGAACCGGGCGGCGCTGGTCGCGGCCAATACGTATCTCGAGAGCATCCTCGCGAACCTGTCGGCCGGCGTGCTCGTGTTCGACGACGGCTTCCGCCTCGTCACCGCGAACGACGGCGCGGCGCGGATCCTCGCGTCGCCGCTCGCGTCCCGGCTCGGCCACCGCTTCACCGATCCCGCGTTGCCGGCCGCCGGTCCGGGCGATGCGAGCCTGAAGGCGCTCGGGACCGCGATCGAGGCGAGCTTCGCGGACCCGGCCACCGTCGGCACCGACTGGCAGCGGCAGATCGAGCTCGACGTGCGCGACGAAGGCGAACCGCTGACCGTGCTCGCGCGCGGCTCGCGTTGTCCGGTCGGCAGCGGCGCCGATCGGCGCGACGGCTACCTCGTGGTGTTCGACGACATGACCGACGTGATCGCCGCGCAGCGCTCGGTCGCATGGGCCGAGGTCGCGCGGCGTCTCGCGCACGAGATCAAGAACCCGCTGACGCCGATCCAGCTGTCGGCCGAGCGGCTGAAGATGAAGCTCGAAGGGCACGTCGCGCCGCGCGAAGCCGAGGCGCTCGAGCGCGGCGTCTCGACGATCGTCAACCAGGTCGCCGCGATGAAGCAGATGGTCGACGACTTCCGCGACTACGCGCGCGTGCCGCAGGCGACGTCGAATCCGGTCGACCTGAACGCGCTCGTCGCGGAGGTCATGACGCTGTACGACGTCAATGCGGACGAACCGCGCGCGTCGCTGCGTGCCGTCGATGCCCCGAGCGACGGCCGGCCGCTGCCTCGGCCGATCGTGAAGCTCGGACGCGACCTGCCGCCGATCCTCGGCGACGCGACCCGGTTGCGGCAGGTGATCCACAACCTCGTGCAGAACGCCGAGGACGCGACGCGCGATGCGCCGCGGCCGAGAATCGTCGTGTCGACCGAACTCGTCGCACCGCACGGTCGTGGCGGCTCGCTCGCCGCGGAGCCGATGGTCCGGCTCAGCGTGTCGGACAATGGCAGCGGCTTTCCAGCTAGAATTCTCACGCGCGCCTTCGAACCGTACGTGACGACGAAGACGCGTGGTACGGGGCTCGGTCTCGCCGTCGTCAAGAAGATCGTCGACGAACATCAGGCGCGGATCGAGCTGAAGAATCGCGAAGAGGGCGGCGCCGTCGTGGCGATCGTCTTCACGCGGGTGGTGCACCGCCCGGCGAAGGTCGCTTGACGAGCGACAGCCGGCGTCGCGGCGACGACGTGCTTCATCATGAGCCGTAACCCATGGCCAATATCCTCGTAGTCGACGACGAAATCGGAATCCGGGAGCTCCTGTCGGAGATCCTCGGCGACGAAGGTCACGTCGTGACGGTCGCCGAGAACGCGGCGGCCGCACGCGCCAAGCGGCAGGCCGACGCGTTCGAGCTGGTCCTCCTCGACATCTGGATGCCCGACACCGACGGCGTGACGCTGCTCAAGGAATGGGCAGCGGTCGGCGCGTTGACGATGCCGGTCATCATGATGTCCGGCCATGCGACGATCGACACGGCGGTCGAGGCGACCCGGATCGGCGCGATCGATTTCCTCGAGAAGCCGATCGCGTTGCAGAAGCTGCTGCGCGCCGTCCAGAAGGGACTCGACCGCGGTTCGATGCGCGCGCTCGGGCAGACGGTCGCCGCACGCGTCCGCCCGACCGTCGGCAGTCATGCGGCCGTCAGCGACGACGGCGGCGACAACGGCGTGCGCGGCGGCCTGTCGTTCGGCGCGATGCCGCCGGACATCAACGGCGCGATCCCGACGGGCCCGTGCGTCACGGTCGGTCCGTTCGCGCACGGGCTGGACCCGTCCGGCTCGTCGAGCCCGTTCCCGATCCGCGGCAACGTGCCGCTCGACCTGCCGCTACGCGAGGCGCGCGACGCGTTCGAGCGCGCGTATTTCGAGTACCACCTCGCGCAGGAGAACGGCAGCATGACGCGCGTCGCCGAGAAGACCGGCCTCGAGCGAACGCACCTCTATCGCAAGCTGAAGCAGCTCGGCATCGAGCTCAGCAAGGCGCCGCGTCGCTGACGATTCGACCGGCAGCGTCGCGCTGCTGCCCACACGTTCGACGGCGCGTCGGGGGACGTTCCGATGCGGTCGTCCCGGATCACCTGTCGAATTTCTTGCCGCGGCCCTCAAGGCGCGCGCCGACCTGCCGACATACGGTCATCGACCGCTCGCGACGCCGCGTCGGCACCGGGTCCGAACGCATCTTGAATCGGACTCTTTGGCCCCGAACTTGCTAGACATCGAGGGCGGCCTGACGAACCGTCGACGCACGGTGCCCTCGACCCAGCATTCGAATTCGGAGCCCTCATGAACATGATCTACAACAGCCCGAACTACTGCGTGGTCGAATTCGCGAGCTTCGCGGCGCGCGACGGCAACCAGCAGCCAGGCGGGTTCGAAATCATGGACAAGAACGCCAAGCGCGAGATCTTCATCGGCGGCCTGCTCGCCGACACGTTTCGCAAGGACGTCACGTCCCTGATCGACTCGGAACCGTCGACCGAAGAGATCGACGAATACCTGTCGCGTTTCGACTCGATGATGCAGCAACCCCTCGTGCTGCACTGAGTCGCTCGCATCCACGTCGAGCACCATCCCGCTCGACGCTTCCCCACAAGCTTCCCCGTACGCCGGCTCGGGCTCCGCGATAAGATCGCGGACCGCCCGATCGATGGCGACGCCCGACGCGGGCCTCGTCGTCCCGTCCGCCACGACGGTCGTCGATCGGCGACGCCTCGCCCGTCCGGAGTCCATCATGTCCGTCGATGCCGCCCGCATCCTGCCCGAGCTTCTCCAACGTCGCATCCTGATCATCGACGGGGCGATGGGCACGATGATCCAGCGCTACAAGCTCGACGAAGCCGCCTATCGCGGCGAACGCTTTCGTGACTTCACGGTGCCCGGTGTCGAGCTGCACCTGAAGGGCAACAACGAGCTGCTGACGCTGACGCGGCCCGACGTGATCCGCGAGATCCACGAGCAGTACCTCGCGGCTGGCGCGGACCTGATCGAGACGAACACGTTCGGCGCGACGTCGGTGGCGCAGGCCGACTATCACCTCGAGGACCTCGCGTACGAGATGAACGTCGAGGCCGCGAAGCTCGCGCGCGCCGCATGCGACCGGTATTCGACGCCCGACGAGCCGCGCTTCGTGGCAGGCGCGCTCGGACCGACGCCGAAGACCGCGTCGATCTCGTCGGACGTCAACGACCCGGGGGCCCGCAACGTCACGTTCGACGAGCTCGCCGACGCGTACGACGAGCAGGTCCGCGGCCTCGTCGACGGTGGTGCCGACCTGTTCCTCGTCGAGACGATCTTCGACACGCTGAACGCGAAGGCCGCGCTGTTCGCGATCGAGCGGTATTACGACGACACCGGACACGCGCGGATGCCGCTGATGATCTCGGGCACCGTCACCGACGCGTCGGGCCGCATCCTGTCGGGCCAGACCGTCGAGGCGTTCTGGAACTCGGTGCGCCACGCGCAGCCGCTGTCGATCGGCCTCAACTGCGCGCTCGGCGCGGCGTTGATGCGGCCGTACATCGCGGAGCTCGCGAAGGTCGCGGACGCGTTCGTCAGCGTGTATCCGAACGCGGGCCTGCCGAACCCGATGAGCGACACGGGCTTCGACGAGACGCCGGAGATCACGTCGTCGCTGGTCAAGGAGTTCGCGGAAGCGGGCTTCATCAACTTCGCCGGCGGCTGCTGCGGCACGACGCCGGACCACATCGCGGCGATCGCGAAGGCCGTCGCCGCGGTGCCGCCGCGGCGGGTCGACGCCGCGCTGCCGCTCGCCGCGTGATCGATTACAAGCCGCTGCGGCTCTCGGGGCTCGAGCCGTTCACGATCGGCGCCGACTCGCTGTTCGTCAACGTCGGCGAACGCACCAACGTCACCGGCTCGAAGGCGTTCGCGCGGATGATCCTCGAGGAGCGCTTCGAGGACGCGCTCGCGGTCGCCCGCCAGCAGGTCGAGAACGGCGCGCAGATCATCGACGTCAACATGGACGAGGCGATGCTGGACTCGAAGGCGGCGATGGTCCGCTTCCTGAACCTCGTCGCGTCGGAGCCCGACATCGCGCGCGTGCCGGTCATGATCGACTCGTCGAAGTGGGACGTGATCGAGGCCGGCCTGAAGTGCGTGCAGGGCAAGTGCATCGTCAACTCGATCTCGATGAAGGAGGGCGAGGCCGAGTTCCTGCGCCAGGCGAAGCTCTGCAAGCGCTACGGCGCGGCGGTCATCGTGATGGCGTTCGACGAGAAGGGCCAGGCCGACACGTACCAGCGGAAGATCGAGATCTGCAAGCGCGCCTACGAGGTGTTGACGAAGCAGTTGGCGTTTCCGGCCGAGGACATCGTCTTCGATCCGAACATCTTCGCGATCGCGACCGGCATCGAAGAGCACAACAACTACGCGGTCGACTTCATCGAGGCCTGCAAGTGGATCCGCGCGAACCTGCCGCACGCGAAGATCTCCGGCGGCGTGTCGAACGTCAGCTTCTCGTTCCGCGGCAACGACCCGGCGCGCGAAGCGATCCACACGGTGTTCCTGTATCACGCGATCAAGGCCGGGCTGACGATGGGCATCGTCAACGCCGGCATGATCGGCGTCTACGACGACCTCGAGCCCGAGCTGAAGGAACGCGTCGAGGACGTGGTGCTGAACCGCAGGCCCGACGCGACCGAGCGGATGATCGAGATCGCGGCCACGCTGAAGGCCGGCGGCAAGCGCGAAGAGGTCAATCTCGCGTGGCGTGACGAGCCGGTCGAGGCGCGTCTCGCGCACGCGCTCGTGCACGGCCTCAACCAGTGGATCGTCGACGACACCGAGGAGATGCGGCAGACGATCGCCGCGCGCGGCGGACGGCCGATCGAGGTCATCGAAGGGCCGCTGATGGACGGCATGAACGTCGTCGGCGACCTGTTCGGCGCCGGCAAGATGTTCCTGCCGCAGGTCGTCAAGAGCGCGCGCGTGATGAAGCAGGCGGTCGCGCACCTGATCCCGTTCATCGAGGAGGAGAAGGCCGCGCACGTGGCCGCCGGCGGCGATGCGAAGGCGAAGGGCAAGATCGTCATCGCGACCGTCAAGGGCGACGTCCACGACATCGGCAAGAACATCGTGACGGTCGTTCTTCAATGCAACAACTTCGACGTCGTCAACATGGGCGTGATGGTGCCGTGCTCGGAGATCCTCGCGAAGGCGAAGGCCGAGGGCGCGGACATCATCGGGCTGTCGGGGCTGATCACGCCGAGCCTGGAAGAGATGGCGCTACGTCGCGAAGGAGATGCAGCGCGACGACCATTTCCGCATGCTGAAGATCCCGCTGCTGATCGGCGGCGCGACGACGTCGCGCGCGCACACGGCCGTCAAGATCGCGCCGAACTACGAAGGACCGGTCGTGCACGTGCACCGACGCGAGCCGCTCGGTGCGCGTCGCGCAGAGCCTGCTCGCCGACGGCGGCCGCGAGCAGTACGTGGCCGGGATCGAGGCCGACTACGCGAAGCTGCGCGACCTGCACGCGAACAAGAAGGCCGCGCCGCTGATCAAGCTCGCGGACGCGCGCGCCAACCGACTGAAGATCGACTGGGAGACACAGCGGCAGACGCTGCCGAAGCCGAAGTTCATCGGCCGCCGCGTGTTCCGCAACTACGACCTCGCCGAGATCGCGCAGGCGATCGACTGGGGTCCGTTCTTCCAGACGTGGGAGCTGCACGGGCCGTTCCCCGCGATCCTGAACGACGAGGTCGTCGGCGAGTCGGCGCGTCGCGTCTACAGCGACGGCCAGATGATGCT
Source organism: uncultured beta proteobacterium (assembly GCA_963795885.1). Lineage (GTDB taxonomy): Bacteria > Pseudomonadota > Gammaproteobacteria > Burkholderiales > Burkholderiaceae_D > CAHJXF01. The sequence goes on from CAWCJI010000007.1 coordinate 7,086, forward strand.
GAAGAAGGTCCTGTCGAACCGCTGGCTGACCGCGAACGCGATCGTCGGCTTCTGGCCGGCCGCGAGCATCGACGAGGACATCGTGCTGTACGCCGACGAGTCGCGGACGAAGCCGGTGCTGACCTGGAGCGGCCTGCGCCAGCAGACCGCGAAGCCGGACGGCACGCCGAACCGCGCACTCGCCGATTACATCGCCCCGAAGGAGTCGGGTGTCGACGACTGGATCGGCGCGTTCGCGGTCACGGCAGGACTCGGCATCGACAAGCTGACCGCGCGCTTCGAGGCCGAGCACGACGACTACTCGTCGATCATGCTGAAGGCGATCGCCGACCGGCTCGCCGAGGCGTTCGCGGAGACGATGCATGCGCGCGTGCGCCGCGACCTGTGGGGCTATGCGTCCGACGAGTCGCTCGACAATGCGTCGCTGATCGCCGAGAAGTACCGCGGCATCCGCCCGGCGCCCGGCTACCCGGCCTGTCCCGATCACACCGTCAAGGCGCCGCTGTTCGAGCTGATCGGCGCCGGCGACATCGGCATGTCGGTGACCGAGAGCTTCGCGATGCTGCCGGCGTCGTCGGTGTCGGGGTTTTACTTCGCGCATCCGGACGCGAAGTACTTCGCGGTCGGCAAGATCGGCGCGGACCAGGTCGCCGACGTGCGCACGACGCCGGGCCGCGTCGCTCGACGACGTCGAACGCTGGCTCGCGCCGAACCTCTGACCCTGCCCGACGCGACCATGTCGGTCATCCTCGAGGTCGAGCACACGACCGTCTATCGCTACGCGCGCGCGGTCGAGTTCGGCGAGCATCGCGTGATGTTTCGGCCGCGCTCCGGCTACGACGTACAGGTGCTCGACCTGTCGCTCGATGTCTCGCCGCCGTCGGACATCCGCTGGGTGCAGGACGTGTTCTCGAACGCGGTCACGCTCGTCACGCCGCGCGAGGAATCGGACCGGCTCGAGATCGTCGCGAGGTTCCGCATCGAGCACTTCGGCGGCAGCAGCCTCGAGTCGCCGCTCGCGCCGCACGCCGAGATCTATCCGTTCGCGTACAGCGGCGAGGAGCGCATCGACCTCGGCGCGTTCCTCGTGCCGCAGCACGGCGACCCCGACGGTCGCGTGACCGCGTGGGCGAACATGTTCATCCCGTCGATCGGCGACATCCCGACGCGGCGGATGCTCACCGACATCACCGAGACGATCAAGAGCGACTTCGCGTACGTGTCGCGCGACGTCGAAGGCACGCAGACGCCGACCGAGACGCTCGCGCTGCGCGCGGGCTCGTGCCGCGACTTCGCGCTGCTGATGATCGAGGCCGTCCGCAGGCTGGGCTTCGCGTCGCGCTTCGTGTCGGGCTACATCTACGACCCGGCGATCGACGGCATGGCGTCGGGCACCGTCGGCGGCGGCGCGACGCATGCGTGGGTCGAGGTCTACGTGCCCGGCGCCGGATGGATGACGTTCGACCCGACCAACCGCCTGTACGGCGGCACGGACCTGATCCGCGTCGCGGTCACGCGCGACGCGTTCCAGGCCGCGCCGATCCAGGGGACGTTCTCCGGCCGCGTCGGCGACTTCGTCGACATGACGATCGACGTGCAGGTGCATCGATTGTCCGACCCGGTCGTGCCGGGCGCGTGACGGCGACGGACGAGCTGCGCGCGTTGCGGCGCGACGCGGCCGATCGCACGCTGTTCGCGCCGGTCGACCTCGCGACGGCGATCGATCGATTCGGCTTCGTGCAGGCCGACCCGATCCGTGCACCGGCCCGCGCGCAGGACCTGATCCTGCGCCACCGCGTCGCGGGCTATCGCGCCGGCGACCTCGAACGCGCGTATCCGTCGCTGCCGCTGGTCGAGGACATGGTGCACGTCTACGGCTTCCTGCATCGTCGTCATCGACCCCTGCTGCATCCACGGCGCATCGCGCGCCGCTTCCACGTCGAGGAGGAGCATCCGCATCTGCGTCGGGCCATCGTCGAGTTCCTGCGCGCGAACGGCCCGAGTCATCCGCGCGCCGTCGAGCAGGCGATCGCGACGCGCTACGAGCGCGCATCGATCGTCAACGCGTGGGGCGGCCAGTCGAACGCGACGACGCGCATGCTCGACATCCTGCAGTACCGCGGTCTGCTGCACGTCGCGCGGCGCGTGAACGGCATCCGCATCTACGCGCTGACCGACGCGTCGGACGAGCCGCGGCTGACGCCGCACAAGCGCGCGGACGGGCTGATCGAGCTGCTCGTGCGGCTCTATGCGCCGTTGCCGAAGGCGAGCCTCGCGCAGCTGACGCTGATGCTCGGCGAGCGGGCGATCGCGCGCGACGCGCTGCGCGCGCGGATCCCGCTGCTCGTCAGGCGCGGCGTGCTGTCGACGAAGCGGATCGACGGCGTCGACTACGTCTTCGTGCCGGCCGCGATCGAACCGAGCGGAGACGCCCGCGTGCGCTTTCTCGCCCCGTTCGATCCGCTCGTCTGGGACCGGCGTCGCTTCGAGCATCTGTGGGGCTGGTCGTATCGCTTCGAGGCCTACACGCCGCTCGCGAAGCGCCGGCTCGGCTACTACGCGTTGCCGTTGCTGTGGGACACGGTCGACGACGCGCGGGTCATCGGCTGGGTCAATGTCGCGCGGACCGCGGGGAAGCGGATCGAAGTGAAGGCGGGATACGCGAGCGCGAGGCCGAGGGCCCGGGCGTTCGGGCAGGCGTTCGATGCCGAGGTCGCGCGGCTCGAGTCGTTCCTCGCGACCGACGAGCCGGCCGAGGACGCGATCGGATGACTCGCTCAGTGGCGCCCGTTGTCCTTCGGGTCGTACATCGGGTCCGGCCCGTTCTGCGTCTGCCGCACGACGCCGGTCGGATCGAACATCACGCTGAACAGCGAATACCAGATGTCCGCTTCGCGATAGCGATACGACCAGACCTCCGGATAGAGCCGCGTGCCGGTCACCTCGGCAGGCGGGCCGAAGTGCTCGAGGACGTCCTGCTTGGTCCACTGGTCGACGCGGATCGCGGCGAAGTGCGGCAGATTCAGCAGCGGCTCGACGGCGGTCACACGACCGTCGGGCCCGATGTGCGCAGCGGACGCGATCTCGCCGAGCGGTTGAGCGGTGTAGATGCGCACGTCGTCGTCGCCGTCGCGGCGTTCCGCACTCGGCTTGCCGAACCGGGCGTCGAGCTGCTCGCGCGTCATGCCGACGCGCAGCGCGTCGGGCGACGCGCAGCCGGCGACGAGGATCGCCGCCACCGATGCGATGGCGATGCGGGAGACGTTCATGGACTTCCGATCAATCGGTCAGACACCCCAGACCACGTCGCGCCCGTCCTTCGCCGCCCGTTGCAGCATGTCGATCAGCGGGAACGCGCGCTGTGCGAGTCCGACCGGCATGACCTGGCCCGGTTCCTCGTCGCGCGCGGCTTCCTTGTCGTTGCGTCGTGCGGCATCGGACGCCGCCTGCAGCTTCGCGAGCGCGTCCGGGACCTCCGCCGACGTGATGATGCCGCGCGGCGCCGACGCCGGTTCGAACGGCTTGCCGACCAGCGACAGCAGCATCTTCGCGTGCTCGGGATACATCGGCACGTCGGCGGCGGCCTTCGACTTGAACGTGATGAGCATGACTGACCCCGGAACCATTCGAGTTCGCGATTGTCGCAAAGCGCGCATCGGCGCGCATCGGACGCCGACTCGTCCACCTCACGGCGATCGTCGCGCTCGGCCTCGCCGTCGCGGGCTGCTATCCGCGCTACGACTGGCGCGACTATCGGCCCGACTGCTCGAAGACCTGGTGCGACTTCGTCGCCAGCTTCCCGGGCAAGGCGACGAGCGCGACGCGCGACGTGCAGGTCGGCGCGATGCGGCTGCCGTTGTCGATCCACGTCGCGTCGGTCGGCGACGTCCGCTTCGCGATCGCGGCGTTCGACCTGCTGCCCGGCAGCGACGCGGCCGCGGCGCGCGCGATGCTCGATCGCAAGCTGCTCGACGACGTCGGCGCGACCGACGGGCGTCGCGACCGGATCGTCGTCCACGCGGCGGATCACAGCGAGATCGCGGCCGAGACGATCGACGCCGAAGGGATGCAGGGCGGCCGCGCCTGGCGGGCGCAGGCGCGCTTCGTCGAGCGGAAGAAGCGGCTGGTCGAGATCGTCGTCATCGGCCCGGCCGACGAGCTCGCGAAGAGCAGCGGACGTCAGGCGGTCGAGACGTTCTTCACTTCGTTGCGACTCGACTGACGCCGCGTGGCGCGCCGTCCGCGCGCTTCCGATCGGTGGACGGCGGCGCGCGCTTGCCGTCGACGTGGTCGTGCACGAGGCGTGCCGCGTGTCGGCGCACCAGCGCGCCGCTGTCGTCGACGATCCAGATCTTGATCAGGCCGGACATGAAGATCAGCGTGTCGGACGCCGCACAGGTCGGCGCGATGCCCGCGCGCAGCAGCCCGCGCCGCTTCGCCTGCCGGTAGAGCTTCGCGAGCCGGTCGCGAAGCTCGAGGTGCGTCGCGGTCATGACATCGAGGTCGCGCGCGAACTCGCCGACGTATTCGCACTTGAACGTCATGATGCGGAACGTCTCGCGCGTCGCTTCGTCGTTCGCGATCCGCTCGAGCACGACCTGCAGGAACGCCTCGATCCGCTCGAGCGGGTCCGACCGCGCCTCGTCGGCGAGCGCGAGGTCGGACCGGTCGATCAACGGAATCTTGACCTGGTCGCGCATCGCGTAGAACAGTTCGGTCTTGTCGGCGAAGTGCCAGTAGATGGCTCCGCGCGTGACGCCGGCCGCCACGGCGATCTGCTCGAGCGACGTGCGCGTGACGCCGTTCTGCACGAAGACCTCCCGCGCCGCGTCGATGATGGCGCGCCGCGTCTCGAGCGACTCCTCTTTGGTGCGACGGACCATTTCCTGTGCGGTGAGAACGGATGCCGGACGAGCATCGCGGGACGAGCGTCGCGGTTACATACATCCGTGGCTGTATGATACGTTACCGTCGTCGCTTCGCCCCGCCGACCGTCCGGTATCGATCGCACGACCGCACGCCGTCCCCGTTTACACTGTGCGGCCGTCGCTTCTTGCGCTGTGTCGCTTCCGTCGTGTCGGGCGGTCTGCACCTCGCGCCGGTTCGCATTCGAAGACCGGCGGCCCGACGATTCCCTCGACGCCGGTTCTTCGCCCAACTCGTGTTCGCCATGAATCCACGCCTACCTCCAGCCTTGTCCGCAGCAACGAGCGCCACCGTCGTCCGCTCGCCTTTGCGGCGCCGCGCGTGGCTCCTCGGCGCGCTCGTCGTCTCCACGTGCGTCGGCCTGTCCGCCTGCGGCCGGAAGGACGAATCGAAGGGCGGTCCCCCCGGTGCCGGCGGTCCGCCGCAAGCGCTGCCGGTCACTGTCGTCGACGCGCAGCCGACGAAGGTGCCGGTGACCGTCGAGACGGTCGGCCAGAGCGAGGGCTCGAAGGAGATCCAGGTCCGCGCGCGCGTGTCCGGCATCCTGCTGAAGCAGCGCTTCACCGAAGGCGACCGCGTGAAGGCCGGCGCGGTCCTGTACCAGATCGACCCCGAGCCGTACCAGATCGCGCTCGCGCAGGCGAAGGCCGCGCTCGCGCAGGCGCAGGCCAGCAGCGAGCAGGCGGTGCGCGAGCAGAATCGCCTGAAGCCGCTGGCGTCGGAGCAGGCAGTCAGCGGCAAGGACTACGACGACGCGCAGTCGGCGGCCAAGACGTCCGCGGCGCAGGTGCAGGCGCGCCAGGCCGACGTGCGCAACGCCGCGCTCAATCTCAGCTACACGCAGGTCACCGCGCCGATCAGCGGCATCACCGGTCGCAACATCAGCTCCGAAGGCTCGCTCGTCACGGCCGGCACCGATTCCGCGCTGCTGACGACGATCGTGCAGACGGATCCGATCTGGGTGCGCTTCTCGATCGACGAGCAGGCGTACAACCAGCTGCGCAACAACAACGGCGACAGCGCGAAGGTCGAGATCGTGCTTCCCGACGGCAAGACCTATCCGGAGCCGGGCAAGCTCAACTTCGCGGCGTCGACCGTCGACCGCTCGCTCGGGACCGTGCAGCTGCGCGCGGAGGTGCCGAATCCGGCGCTGCGCATCCTGCCCGGTCAGTTCGTCAAGACGCGGCTCTTCATCGGCCAGGTCGACGGCGTGCTCGTGCCGCAGGCAGCGGTCGCGACGAATTCGTCGGGCAAGTCGGTGATGGTCGTCGGCCCGGACGACAAGGCGACGGTCCGGCCGGTCCAGGTCGGCTCGTGGCAGGGCGATCAGTGGGTCGTCACGAAGGGATTGAACCAGGGCGACAAGGTGATCGTCGACAACCTCGTGAAGGTGCGCCCGGGCGCGCCGGTCGCGCCGCATCCGCCGCAGGCGCAGGGCGCGCCGGCCGCGCAGGCCGGCGGGGCCGGCGCACCGCCGCCGTCCGGCTCGCAGGCGGGCGCGGGCGCCGACGCCGCGAAGCCCGGCGCCGGCGACGCCGCGAAGGCGAACGGCGAAGCCAAGCAATGACGGCACGCGCCTCCCGCAGCGCGGCCACTCACTGACGGATCGCTCATGTCGAAGTTTTTCATCCTGCGGCCGATCTTCGCGAGCGTCATCGCGATCATCCTGGTCCTCGCCGGCCTGGTCGCGCTGAAGACGCTGCCGATCGCGCAATACCCCGACATCGCGCCGCCGACGGTGACGATCACGGCCACCTACCCCGGCGCGAACGCCGAGACGCTCGCGAAGACGGTGGCCGCGCCGATCGAGGAGCAGCTGTCCGGCATCGACAACCTGCTCTACTACAGCTCGTCGTCGAACTCCGCGAACGGCCAGGTCACGATCACCGTGACGTTCGAGGTCGGCTCCGACGGCGACAAGGCGCAGACGGACGTGAACAACCGCGTCCAGATCGCCAACCCGCGGCTGCCGACCGAAGTGCAGCGGCAGGGCGTGACCGTGCTGAAGCGCTCGAACGACATCCTGTTCGCGGTGATGCTGTACTCGGAGTCCGACCAGAATCCGGTCGACGTGTTGACGATCTCGAACTACGTGACGATCAACATGCTGGACGAGATCAAGCGGGTTCCGGGCGTCGGCGACGCGATCAACTTCATCGCGCGCGACTACTCGATGCGCATCTGGCTGAACACCGAGCGGATGGCGCAGCTCGGCGTCACCCCGGCCGACGTGCAGGCCGCGGTGACCGCGCAGAACAACCAGTACGCCGCCGGCCGCATCGGCGCCGAGCCGGCGCCGCGCGACCAGCAGCTCACGTACACGGTGACGACGAAGGGGCGGCTGCTGACGCGCCGAGGACTTCGGCAACATCGTGCTGCGGTCGTCGGGCCCGGGCGGCACGCTGCGCGTGAAGGACATCGCGCGCGTGGAGCTCGGCGCGCAGACCTACGACGCGTCGAGCTACGTGCACGACCGCATCGGCGTGCCGGTCGGGGTCTTCCTGCAGGCCGGCGCGAACGCGCTCGACACCGCGAACCGCGTGCGCGCGCGCCTCGAGGAACTGAAGCCGAGCTTCCCGCCGGGCGTCGTCTATTCGATCCCGTTCGACACGACGCTCTTCATCAAGGCGTCGATCACCGAAGTCGTCCACACGTTCGCGATCGCGGCGGTGCTCGTCATCGCGGTCGTATTCCTGTTCCTGCAGACCTGGCGGGCGACGCTGATCCCGGCGGTCGCCGTGCCGGTCTCGCTGATCGGCACGTTCGCCGGCCTGTACATGTTCGGCTTCTCGATCAACACGCTGACGCTGTTCGCGATGGTGCTCGCGATCGGCATCGTCGTCGACGACGCGATCGTCGTGCTCGAGAACGTCGAGCGCCTGATGCACGACGAGAAGCTCACGCCGATCGCCGCCTCGATCGAGGCGATGCGCGAGGTGCAGGGCGCCGTCGTGGCGATCGTGCTCGTGCTGTGCGCCGTGTTCATTCCGGTCGCGTTCCTCGGCGGCATCGCGGGCCAGCTCTACAAGCAGTTCGCGGTGACGGTCGCGGTCGCGGTCGTGCTGTCGGGCGTCGTCGCGCTGACGCTGACGCCGGCGCTCTGCGCGATCCTGCTGAAGCCGGAGGACGAGGACAAGAAGAAGCCGCGCTTCTTCCGCTGGTTCAACAGCGGCTTCAACCAGGCGACCAAGCTCTACCTCGCGTTCGTCACGCGCGGATTGACGCATCGAGCGATCGCGCTAGTCCTATTCGCCGTCGTCCTGGTCGTGGTCGGCGTCCTGTTCTGGCGGACGCCGTCGAGCTTCGTGCCGGCCGAGGACCAGGGCTACATCATCGGCTCGGCGCAGCTGCCGGACGCCGCGAGCCTGAAGCGCACCGAACGCACGACCGAGCAGTTGCGCGTGCTGTTGCAGAACCAGGAAGCCGTCAAGGACATCCTCACGATCAACGGGTTCGATTTCATCGCGGGCGGCAACAAGACGAATGCCGCGACGATCTTCTATCCGCTGAAGGACTTCGACGAGCGCAAGACGTCGGCGCAGCAACTCGTCGGGATCGTGTTCGGCCAGAACAGCAAGCTCAGCGACGGGATCGTGCTCGCGTTCAACCCGCCGGCGATTCGAGGGATCGGCAACGCGGGCGGCTACGAGGTCTACGTGCAGGACCGTACGAGCAACGCCAACCCGGCCGACCTTTCGAAGGTGATGACGGACTTCATGGCGGCGCTGCAGAAGGATCCGCGGCTCGGCGCGCAGAACACGTTCTTCCGCAACACGGTTCCGCAGCTCCAGGTCGACGTCGATCGCGAGAAGGCGCTCGCGCTCGGCGTCCCGATCGCCGACGCGTACACGGCGCTGCAGGCGACGATGGGCTCGTTGTACGTGAACGACTTCAACGTGTCGGGCCGCACGTTCCGCGTGCAGCTGCAGGCCGATGCGCCGTTCCGCAGCCACCCCGAGGACATCGGCAAGGTCTACGTCCGCTCGACCACGGTCGGCCAGCAGCCGGCGGCGGGACAGAGTTCGGTCGGGATCACGAGCAACATGATCCCGCTGTCCGCGATCGTCTCGGTGAAGACCGTGATCGGCGCGGAGCAGCTCGAGCGCTACAACGGCTTCCTCGCGGGCCACATCTTCGGCGGCGGCAAGCCGGGCGTCTCTTCGGGCGACGCGATCAAGGCGGTCGAGGAGGTCGCCGCGAAGACCCTGCCCACGGGCTACCAGATCGACTGGACCGGACAGGCGTTCCAGGAGAAGCGCACCGGCAACGCGTCGATCTTCGCGTTCGGGCTCGCGATCATCATGGTCTACCTGATCCTGTCGGCGTTGTACGAACGCTGGGGTCTGCCGGCGGCCGTGCTGCTCGCGGTGCCGTTCGCGCTGTCGGGCGCGCTCGGCTTCGTCTGGCTGCGCAGCATGGACAACGACATCTACTTCCAGATCGGTCTCATCGTGCTGATCGGCCTCGCGGCGAAGAACGCGATCCTGATCGTCGAGTTCGCCGAGCAGGCGCTGCTCGAAGGACAGTCGCGGATGGAAGCCGCGATGACGGCGGCCCGGTTGCGCTTCCGGCCGATCGTGATGACGTCGCTGGCCTTCGTGCTCGGCGTGTTCCCGCTCGTGATCGCGACCGGCGCGGGCGCGGGCTCGCGGCAATCGATGGGCACCGGCGTGTTCGGCGGGATGCTGATGGCGACGTTCATCGCGCCGATCTTCATCCCGATGTTCTTCACGCTGCTGGCGCGCCAGCCGAGGCCGAAGGAGATCGCCGAGCAGAAGCGCGAGGTCGAGGCCGCCCACAAGGCGATGCACGCGAGCGACAACGAAATCGAGGACGACGAGCGCGCGAAGGAAGACCCCGCCGTGCCCGGCGAGAACAAGCGCTGAAGCGATCATGCATCATCATCATCAAGAACCGATGAAGACGACCCCACGTCCGACCCTCGCACGCGCCGCGCGGCCCGCGGCCCGCTTGACGGCGCTGGCGGCTGCGCTCGTCGTCGCCGGCTGTGCCGTCGGCCCCGACTACCACAGGCCGTCGACGCGACTGCCCGATGGCTACGACCAGGCGGCCGCCGCGGCGCCGGACGATTCGTCGTCACCGGTCGTGCGCACCGACTGGTGGAAGCTGTACAACGACCCGACGCTGAACCAGCTCGTCGACGCCGCGCTCGCGAACAACCCGAACATCCGGCTCGTCGTCGCCCGCGTCGACGAGGCGCGCGCCGCACTGCGCGAGACGAACGCGCAGTTCTTCCCCGAGATCGACTACTCGGCCATCGGGGCGCGTGCGCGAAGCGGCGTCGCCGGCAGCCCGCTCGGCGGCTCGTCGACCGGCGCCGCGACGACGACGACCGGCGGCACGGGCGTCGGCGGGACCACGACCGGCGGCGGCACCACGACCGGCGGCAGCACCGGCACCGGCGGCGCCTCGAGCGGCAGCACGTCGGGCGTCGGCGTGCCGGTCATCGGCAACCTGTTCCGCCTCGAGGGCGCGGTCTCGTACGAGCTCGATCTCTGGGGCCGGCTGCGTCGCGAATCGGAGGCGTCGCGTGCGTCGCTGCTGTCGACGACCTACGCCCGCGACGTGACGATCCTCGCGCTCGAGTCGACGGTCGCGCAGAGCTACTTCGCGTTGCGTTCGCTCGACGCGCAGATCCGCGTCAACGAGAACACGCTGCAGGTCGTCGGCGAGTCCCTCGACATCGCGCAGAAGCGGCTCGCCGCCGGCTATTCGTCCGCGCTCGACTACGCGCAGGCCGAGACGCTGCGGGCACAGACGCAGGTCGCGTTGCGGGACCTGCGGCGCCAGCGCGCGACGCAGCAGCATCAGCTCGCGAACCTGACGAGCAACCCGTCGCTGACGATCGCGCCCGGCGCCATCGAGGACGTCCCGGTGCCGGCGAGCCCGCCGCCCGGACTGCCGTCCACGCTGTTGCAGCAACGTCCCGACGTCGCGCGCGACGAGCAACTCGTCGTCCAGACGAACGCCGAGGTCGGCGTCTTCAAGGCCGCGCTGTTCCCGACGTTCTCGTTGACCGGCGCCTACGGCGGCCAGAGCTTCGACCTGTCGGACCTGTTGAAGGCGCCGTTCCGGTTCTGGAACTTCGGCCTCGGCATCAGCGGGCCGATCTTCGCCGGCGGCAAGTACGTCGCGAGACTCGACGAGGCACGGTCGCGCAACGACCAGCAGATCGCGAGCTACCAGACGACGGTCGAGACCGCGTTCCAGGAGGTCGCCGACGCGCTCACGAACGTCGCCGAGAGCAATGCCGCCGAGCCCGAGGTGATGACCGAGGTCGACGCGGCCCAGCGCACGCTGCGACTGTCCCGGCTGCGTTATCAGTCCGGCTACTCGGCCTACCTCGACGTGCTCGACGCGACGCGGCAGGCGAACGCGGCCCAGCTGACGCTCGTGCAGAACCGCATGTCGCGGCTCAACTATTCGGTGGACCTGTTCCGCACGCTCGGCGGCGGATGGGACGCGGGACCCGCCGCGCAGGGTGCGTCGCAGGGGCCGGTCCTGCCCGCCGTGTCGGCCGCGCCGAACCCGACCGGAACCGCCGTCTCGAGCCGCTGACGGAAGTCGACCGGCTCGTGCACCGATGATCGCCTGCCCCGAATGCGACGCACTTCAGCAGGAGCCGCGGCGAGTGCCGCGCCGCACGAGCGTGAGTTGCTGGCGTTGCGGGACGACGCTGATCCACGGCACGCATCGCGGCGCCCGCTACGTGCTCGCGCTGGTCGTGACGGGCTCGGTGCTGTTCCTGATCGGCAACGCGTTCCCGCTGGTGTCGCTGGAGGCCCAGGGTAACGACGTGACGACGACGCTCCTCGGCGCCGTGCTGCACATGTGGGGGCAGGACATGCGGCTGATCGCCGGGCTCGTGCTGGTCACGACGATCCTCGCGCCGGCGTTCGACCTCGCCGCGATGTTGTACCTGACGCTCGGCGTGCTGCGCGTCGACGCCGGCGCCCCGTCGATGCCGCCGTGGTCCGCGCGGATCCTGAGGGCGGTCCAGGCGGTGCGGCCGTGGGGAATGCTCGAGGTCTTCATGCTCGGCGCGCTCGTCTCGATCGTGAAGCTCGGCCAGATGGCCTCGGTCGTCGTCGGGCCGGCGCTCTACTCGATCGGTGCGCTGATCCTCATCGTCGCCGCGGCGAACTCCGCGTTCGATCCGCGCGACGTCTGGACGCGGTTGCCGATCCGCCGCGACGAGAGCGCGACGTGACGTCGTCGACGCTCGAGACCGCGGTCGATGCGTGGCGGCGGCGCCGCGAGCGCGATCGCAGCGGCGGTCCGACCGATGACGACGACATCGAGTCGTGGTCGTCGGAAGCCGAGGCGCGGCTGCGCTACGGCGCGGTCACGGCGCGCAGCGCCGGCCTCTTCGCGTGTCCGTCGTGCGGCCTGCTGAGCAAGCGCCCCGACGAGCCGGTCGACGACATGAGCGTGCTCGGCGCGGTCTCGGTCGACTGCCCGCGATGCGGCGAGACGCTGCACCTGCGCAAGCCGTTCGCGGTCGCCCGCACGTGGGCCTTCATCATCTCGGCTCTGCTCCTGTACATTCCGGCGAACGTCTTGCCGATCACGGACACGCGCACGTTGTTCGACGATCAGACCGACACGATCTTTTCGGGTGTCATCTTCTTGTGGAATGAGGGATCCTGGCCGCTCGCGGTCCTCGTCTTCTTCGCGAGCATCACGGTGCCGCTCGCGAAGCTGATCGTGCTGATCGGTCTCGTGATCTCGGTCCAGCGTGGCGTGGTGCGCAAGCCGCGCCAGCGCACGATGCTCTATCGCATCGTCGAATTCATCGGTCGCTGGTCCATGCTCGACATCTTCGCCGTCTCGATCCTGACGGCGCTCGTCCAGTTGAAGAGCCTCGCCCAGGTCACGGCCGGCCCTGCCGTGCTCGCGTTCGGCGCGGTCTGCGTCATGACGATCCTTGCGTCGCATGCCTTCGATCCGCGGCTGATCTGGGACCCGATCGACGCGTCGGGCGCGGACCCCGATCGAGAAGATGACTGACGATCCCGTGATGGAGCCCGCCGGTCCGCCGCCGCCCGCCGGCGGCCCTCCGTCTCCGCCCGCCGGCGATCCGCCGCCGCCGACCGGCGACGGGATCCCGAAGGCGCACGTCACGCGCCGCAAGCGACGCCAGATCTCGCTCGTCTGGATCATTCCGCTGGTCGCCGTGCTGGTCGGGCTGTACCTCGTCTTCCATGCGCTGCGCACGAGCGGTCCGACGATCGACATCGAGTTCAAGACCGCCGAAGGGCTCGAGGCCGGCAAGACGAAGATCAAGTACAAGAACGTCGACATCGGGACGGTGCAGACGATCGCGCTCAACAAGGACCGCAAGGGCGTCGTCGTCACGGCGCAGACGACGCGCAACGCGACGGACCTGCTCGTCGACGACACGCGCTTCTGGATCGTCAAGCCGCGCATCGCCGGCGGTCAGATCTCCGGCCTCACGACGCTGCTGTCGGGCTCGTACATCGGCATGGACGTCGGCAAGTCGACCGACTCGCGTCGCGAATTCGTCGGACTCGATCAGCAACCGCCGGTGACGACCGACGAGCCGGGTCGCGAGTTCCTGCTGCACGCGGCGGACGCCGGCTCGCTCGACATCGGATCGCCGGTGCTGTTCAGGCGCTTCGACGTCGGCCAGGTCACCGGCGTCGAGCTCGACCCCGACGGCAAGGGCGTGACGGCGCACGTTTTCATCCGCTCGCCGAACGAGAAGTACGTCACGCAGAACACGCGCTGGTGGGAGGCGAGCGGCTTCAACGTGTCGATCGACGGCAACGGCTTCAAGGTGCAGACCCAGTCGCTGACGTCGGTCGTCGTCGGCGGCATCGCGTTCGAGACGCCGGCCAACGAGCCGTCGGGGCCGGAGGCCGCAAACGACGCGTCGTTCCGTCTGTTCTCCGACGAGCGCCTCGCGATGAAGCGCTCCGACGCGCAGCTCGAGAAGTACGTCGCGTACTTCGCCGACTCGATCGGTGGACTGTCCGTCGGCGCGCAGGTCCAGTTCCGCGGCTACGTCGTCGGCGAGGTGCGTTCGATCGAGATGAAGTACGACCGCGAGAAGCAGGACATCTACTTCCCGGTCGAGTTCGTCCTCTACAAGGATGTGCTGCCCGCGCGCATCGACCGCGCCGAGCGCGAGGCGGGCAGTCCGATGCTCGATTCGCAGTCGACGCAAGGCGATGCGCGCTATCGCAACGTGATCGTCAAGCGCGGCCTGCGCGCGCAGCTGCGCGCCGGCAACCTGCTGACCGGCCAGAAGTACCTGGCGATCGACTACTTCAAGAACGCGGCGCCGCTGCCTGCCGACACGCCGATCCGCGACGAGCGGGGCGTGCGCATCGTGCCGACCATCCCGGGCAGTCTCGACGAACTCGAGCAGACGCTCAACAGCATCGCGAAGAAGATCGACGCGATTCCGTTCGAGCAGCTCGCGGGCGATATCCGCCGGACGCTGCAGCAGCTGCAGGTCTCGTTGAAGGACGTCGACAAGCTGATCGACAACGTCAACGGCAACGTGGCGCCGGCCGTCACCGACACGTTGAACGAGGTCAAGCGCACGATGAAGAGCGCGAACGAGGCGCTGGCGCCCGACTCGTCGGTGCAGCAGGACCTGCGCGGCACGCTGACCGAGCTCAACCGCGCGGCGGCGTCGCTGCGGCTGCTGACCGACTATCTGCAGCGCCATCCCGAGTCGCTGTTGCGCGGCAAGGCGCCCGACGCGCCGTTCGGCGACGTGCCGAAGACGTCGACCAGCGCGCTGCCGGGCCCGAGCGCGCCGCCGCCTGCGCCGGCGGACGGCGCGACCTCCCCTGCGGACACGGTGAACAAATGATCAGAGACCCATCGCCGACGAGACGGCCGGTATCGCGACGGTCGACGACGCGGTTCGCGAGCAAGGCGGTCGTCGTGGCGTCGATCGCGACTGCGCTGCTCGCGGGCTGTGCTTCGTCCAACGACCGGGAGAGCTTCTTCGCGTTGAGCGATGGCGGCGTCGTGATCGCGTCGATGTCGCAACCGCGCGCCGCGGGCGCGTCGGCGGCATCGTCGTCGCCGGGGATCGTCATCAGCGCCGTCAGCATCCCGGAGTTGGTCGACCGGCCCCAGATCGTGACGCGCGACGCTGCGAACCTGGTCGTCGTGTCGGAGCACAACCTGTGGGCCGAGTCGATCAAGAGCGGCATCGGGCGCACGCTGGCCACGCGGCTGGCGCGTGCCCTCGACGACGCGGGCCGCTCGGCGCAGGTCGCCGCGTATCCGCAATCGTCGATCGCGGACCCGGTGCTGCGAATCACCATCGACGTCGTGCGCTTCGACGCGGTGCCGAACGGCGAGGCGGTAATCGACGCGCTGTGGAGCATCCGCCGACCGTCGGACAACCGGGTCTGGACCGGCCGCACGGTCGCGTCGTCGCCGATCGCGGGCACGCGATACGAGGCGATCGTCGGCGCCTGGAACGACGCGCTCGCGACCGTCGACCGCGACATCGCGGCAATGGTCCTCGACATCGGCGTCGATCGGCCGGGCGCGAGCCCGACGCGTTGAGCGGCCTTCAAGGGTAGGGCTCGCGGGAAGCGGCGTTCGCTTGCTCCGGACGGTGGCTTGGTGTCCGGGAGGGGCGATCGCCGCTCCCGCGCATCGAGCAACCCTCGCGATTCGTCCGGGCGGACGTCCGCGGCTCGATGCGGTCGAGGACGATCGTCTCGTCTTCCTCGCGCGTCTCGACCGCTGCGAGCCGCGAGCGACCTGTCAGGACTCCGGCTGCCAGCCGCGCCGATAACCGATCGCCTCCGCGACATCGGCGGCCTCGAC
This sequence comes from uncultured beta proteobacterium, assembly GCA_963795885.1. GTDB lineage: Bacteria > Pseudomonadota > Gammaproteobacteria > Burkholderiales > Burkholderiaceae_D > CAHJXF01. The sequence goes on from CAWCJI010000007.1 coordinate 22,857, forward strand.
GTCGTCGCGCGCGTCGAGGTCCGCGATCGTTCGTGCGATCTTCAGCACGCGGTGATAGGCACGCGCCGACCAGCCGAGCCGCGTCATCGCCGTCGCGAGCAGCGTCGCGCCGCCGGCGTCAGGTCGGCAATGGGCGTCGATCGACGCGACGTCGAGCAAGCCGTTCGAGCGACCCTGGCGCTCGACCTGCCGCGCGCGCGCTGTCTGCACCCGCGCCGCGACCGCCGCACTCGCCTCCGCCGGAGCGTTCGTCGCGATCGCGCCGTCGGCCAGTGCCGGAACCTCGATCCGCAGGTCGATGCGGTCGACGAGCGGACCCGAGATGCGGTCGCGGTAGCGCTTCACCTGGTCCGGCGAACAGCGGCAGGCGCGCGTCGGATGGCCGAGATGACCGCACGGGCAGGGGTTCATCGCGGCCAGCAGCTGGAAACGCGCGGGGAAGTCGGCCTGCCGCGCGGCGCGTGAGATCGTGATGCGGCCGGACTCGAGCGGCTCGCGCAGGACCTCGAGGACGCGTCGGTCGAACTCCGGCAGCTCGTCGAGGAACAGCACGCCGTGATGCGCGAGCGAGATCTCGCCGGGGCGCGGGACGTTGCCGCCGCCGACCAGCGCGACGCCGGACGCCGTGTGATGCGGCGCGCGGAACGGCCGCTCGCGCCATCGTTCGATCGAGAAGCGGCCGGCGAGGCTCGCGATCGCGGCGGACTCGAGCGCCTCGTCGGTGGTCATCGGCGGCAACAGGCCCGCGAAGCGCGCCGCGAGCATCGACTTGCCGGTTCCGGGCGGACCGATCATCAGTACGCTGTGCTGGCCGGCCGCGGCGATCTCGAGCGCCCGCTTCGCGGCGGCCTGCCCCTTGACGTCGGCGAAGTCGGGACGCGCCGCGACGATGGGTGGACCATGCGCCACCCGTCGCGGCTCGATCGGCACCTGTCCCGTCAGATGGGCGCAGACGTCGAGCAACGTGTCGGCCGCGTACACGGCCGCGCTGTCGCACAGCGCGGCCTCGTCGGCCGACCCGCGCGGCAGGATGAAGCCGCGATGCACCGCACCCACCTGACGCGTCGATGCATGCGTCATCGCGAGCGCGCCGCGGATCGGCCTGAGCGCACCGGACAGCGACAGCTCGCCGGCATATTCGAAGTCGTCGATGCGATCGGCCGGCAGCTGTCCCGACGCGACGAGGATGCCGAGCGCGATGGGCAGGTCGAAGCGTCCCGATTCCTTCGGCAGATCGGCGGGCGCGAGGTTGACCGTGATGCGACGGGCCGGCAGTTCGAAGCGCGCGTTCAGCAGTGCCGCGCGGACGCGGTCGCGGCTCTCCTTCACTTCGGTCTCCGCGAGGCCGACGATGTGGAACGCCGGCAGGCCGCCCGACAGATGCACCTCGACGCTGACCTCGGGCGCCGCCATGTCGGCGAGCGCGCGGCTGCGCAGGATCGCGAGCGATGCCGTCATCCACGACGGCGCACCGCTCGACGGAGGCGGAGGCCCGACGACGATTCGGGCGGAGTCGACGATCGCATGCCGCGACCTTACGGCCGCCACGGGGCGACCGCATCATCCGAACGAAGCGCCTGGCGATCGCGATCGGCCGTGTCCAGCGACCGCGTGAAGGGCCGGGCCTCGCGTCAGCCGAGCGGCGAGTCCTCGAGCGGTGCCGGCGCCCGCTCCATCTCGAGCTTCGAGATGCGGGCCTCGAGGTCCGCGATGCGGCCCTGCGCCCGCGCGAGCAACTCCGACTGCAGGTCGAGCTGCTCGCGCGTGGCGAGATCGAAGCGCTCGAACGCCTGCTGCAGCAGCGCACGCAGGTTGTTGCGAAGGTCCGCGGCGGGAGTCTCGTCGAACAGCTTGCCGAGGCGTTCCTGCAGGTTGTCGAAGAAGGCGGATCTTTCCATGGCCGGTACGGGTAGGAGGCGACGCGTCGAGTCTAGCATCGGGCCTCTTCAATACGCGGCCGGATCGAACCCGGTGTCCTTGTAGATCGCGTCGACGATCTCCTTCCCGACCCGCGGCTCGACCTCGCGATGGACGGGCAGCATCGCGTGCTTCCATGCCGCCAGTTCCGCGTCGGTGGGCAGGATGACCGCGACGCGCCCGCTCTGGCGGATCTCGGCCAGCGCGGTGTCGTTGTCCTTCCGCGCGATCTCGTTCGCGTATTTCGTCGTCTCGGCCATCGCCGCCGTCAGTTCGGCGCGGACGTCGACCGGCAGCGCATCCCAGAACTTCTTGTTCACGACGACCGCGTAGCCGGTGTAGCCGTGGTTCGTCACCGTCATGTTCTTCTCGACTTCGTAGAGCTTCTGCGTCCACACGTTCGGCGTCGACTGCTCGTCGCCGTCGATGACGCCGGTCTGCAGCGCCGTGTAGAGCTCCGAGAACGCCAGCACCTGCGGGATCACGTTGAGCATCCGCATCTGCGCTTCGAGGACCTTCGACGACTGGATGCGGATCTTCATCCCCTTCAGGTCCGCGGGACTGCGCATCACCCGGTTGCCGGTGAACTGCTTGAAGCCGCTGTCCCAGAACGCGAGGCCCGTCATGCCGCGCGGCTCGAGCTTCTTCAGCAGGCCGTCGCCGATCGGTCCCTGCAGCACGTGGTGGACCTGGTCGTAGCCGTTGAAGAGGTACGGCAGAGCGAGCGCGTCGTACTCCTTGACGCCGAGCGGTCCGAACTTCGCCGTCGACGGCGCCAGCATCTGGACCGCGCCCAACTGAAGCGCCTCGAGCTCCTCCTTGTCCTTGTACAGCACGCTGTTCGGGTAGACCTCGACCTTCACGCGTCCTTTCGTCTTCTCCTCCGCGAGTCGCTTGAACATCTCGGCCGCCTTGCCCTTCGGCGTATCGGCCGCGACGACATGGCTGAACTTGATGACGATCGGTGCATCGGCAGCGTCGACGCTCGCCGGCGTCATGAGGGAGGCAAGCGTGGCGAGCACGCCGAGGACGAACAGGCGTGTCGATGTCATGGCCGACCTCATGTCGTGGGGGAAGGGAACGGATGTCGCGTCGTACGGGCACCGGCCTGCAGGACGCGGCTGTTGACGGGATGGCCGAGCAGCGCCGGCAGCGACGCCGACAGCTGCAGCAGGGCGTCGAGGTCGACGCCGGTGTCGAAGCCGCAGGCGTCCAGCATGTGGACCGCGTCTTCGGTGCAGACGTTGCCGGTCGCGCCGGGCGCGTACGGGCATCCGCCGATGCCGCCGAGCGACGCGTCGATGTGGTCGACGCCGGCTTCGACCGCGGCCATCACGTTCGCGAGGCCCATGCCGCGCGTGTCGTGGAAGTGCGCCGTGATCTCGACGTCGGGGAACGTCCGACGGACCGCATCGACGTAGGCCGCCACCTGCGTCGGGTACGCCATGCCGATCGTGTCGGCGAGCGTCACGGCGTTCATGCCGAGCAAGGCGTAGCGTTCGACGGCCCACAGGACCCGGTCGACCGACTGCTCGCCGTCGAACGGACAGCCGAAGGCGGTCGCGACCGTTCCGTTCGCACGCACGTCCGTGCCGGCCAGCAGCGGCATGATCCGCGCGAACTCGTCGAGCGACGCGTCGCAGGTCATCCGCATGTTCGCGAGGTTGTGCCGCTCGCCGATCGACATCACGAGATTGATCTCGTCGACGCCGGCCTCGATCGCGCGCTCGGCGCCGCGCACGTTCGGGACGAGCGCCGCATAGACGACGCCCGGCGCGCGTTCGATGGCGGCCATCACGTCCGCGGCGTCGCGCAGGTTCGGGATCGCCTTCGGCGACACGAACGACGTCGCCTCGATCTTCGCGATGCCGGTCCGCGACAGCGCGTCGATCAGCGCGACCTTGTCGGCGGTCGCGACGAAGCGTGCCTCGCTCTGGAAGCCGTCGCGAACCGCGACGTCGTTGATGCGGACGCGGCGCCTCACCTTCGCCTCAGACGACATGGGCGGCTCGCAACGCTTCGAGCTCGTCGGCGCCGATGCCGATCGACTGCAGCACCTCGGCGGTGTGCTGGCCGAGCGCCGGGCCGAGCCAGCGGGTGCGTCCCGGCGTGGCCGACAGCTTCGGAACGATGCCGGGCACGTCGATCGACGAGCCGTCCGGCATCGCGTGCGTCTGGATCATGTCGCGCGCCGCGTAGTGCGGGTCGCGATGGATGTCGGCCGCGGTGTAGATGCGTCCGCTCGGCACGTCGGCCGCCTCGAGCACGCGAAGCACGTCGTCGAGCGGATGACGCGACGTCCAGTCGCCGATCGCGTCGTCGATCAGCGTCGTCTGCGCGACACGTCCCTCGTTGTGCTTCAGCGCGGGATCGGACGCGAGATCGGGCCGCTCGATCGCGATCATCAGCCGCCGGAAGATGCCGTCGCTGTTGCCGGCGACGATCACATAGCCGCCATCGAGACACGGATAGGTGTTCGATGGAACGATGCCCGGCAGGCTCGATCCACTTCGCTCGCGGACGTGGCCGAGCGCCGCGTATTCGGGGATCAGGCTTTCCATCACGCCGAACACGGCCTCGTAGAGCGCCACGTCGACGAGCTGCCCGCGACCCCGGTTCGCCTGCACGTGATGCATCGCGAGCAGCGCGCCGATCGTCCCGTACAACGAGGCCAGCGTGTCGCCGATGCTGACGCCCATGCGCACCGGCGGTCGGTCGGGATAGCCGACGACGTTGCGCAATCCGCCCATCGACTCGGCGATCGCGGCGAAGCCGGGTCGATCCTTCATCGGGCCCGCTCTGGCCGTAGCCCGAGACGCGGACCATGACGAGCTTCGGGTTGGTCGCCGACAGGTCGTCCCACCCGAGGCCCCATCCTTCGAGGACGCCCGGGCGGAAGTTCTCGATGACGATATCGGCGTCCGCGACGAGGCGACGCACGATGTCCTGTCCGGCCGGCGTCTTCAGGTCGACCGTGATCGACTTCTTGTTGCGGCTCTGCGAATACCACCAGTACGAGGTCGGCCGATCGCCGGCGCCGTGATGGAGCTTCCGCCAGCTGCGCAGCGGGTCTCCGTTGCCGGGCGGTTCGATTTTTATGACCTCCGCGCCGAACTGCGCGAGCAGGGCGGCGGCATAGGGCCCGGCGATCAGCGCGCCGAGCTCGACGACCTTGATGCCCGCGAGCGGCATCGGCTCGTCGGTCGGGTCGGCGCGCGCATCCTCGTCCATCGCAGCATCCTTCGTCGCACCGTCGCTCGCATGCGGACGGTCGACGGATGCTGACGAACAGCGAGTCGACAGGAAAGCACCGTTTCGCGATGGCACCATCGCGTCCTGCGATGGCGCTCGACGGCGATGGTCGCGCGACCGGCCGAACCGTCAGCGACCCGTCGGCGGCCCGCCGGCCTTCCACGCGTAGTACGTGCTCTGCGTGAACAGCCGCGCGGCATTCGCGTCGTCGATCCATGGATGGGCCGCGCGCACGCGACGGGTGAACTCGTCGGGGTCGAGATCCTTGCCGTGCAGACGGACCAGCGCGTAAGCCGCTTCATGGCCCGACGTCATCGCGCGCTGCGCGGCCGCGTCGATCGCGTCGAGGCGGTCGCGGTCGAGTCGTGGATGTCGCTTCGACAGGCGGGACTGGACCGGCGCGAGCCAGTTCTCGCCCCAGTCCATCGCGAGCTCGAGTCCCTCGTTCAACAGTTCGTCGTCGCTCGGTGACGCGGCCGACGCGGCACGCCCGGACCTCAGCCAGCGCCACATGCGGCGCGATCCGAATGCGCGAATCGACGGCCTCGCATCATCGATCCCCGCGCAGATGGTCGACCAGCGTCCGGGCCGCCGGCGGCAATGCCGGGTACGACCGCACGCAGAGCTTGAGCGCGCGCACCGCCCACGGTTCGTCGAGCGTCACGACCGCGATCGCGAGCGTGTCCGCGTACCGCTGCGCGACCGCTCGCGGCAGGAAGCCGATGCCGATGCCGGCTTCCACCATCAGGCAGAGCGCCTCGTAGCTCGTGACCTGGAAGCGCAAGCGCAGCGCGCGATCGAGATCGCCGGCGGCCCTCACGAGCAGCAGGTTGATCGCGCTTCCCGTGTGCAGGCCGACGCAGTCGAACGGCAGCGCGTCGGCGAAGCGGACGGCGGCGTGCGTCGCGAGCGCATGTCCGAGCGGCGCGATCAGCGCGAGCCGGTCGTCGTGATAGGCGAACGTCTCGACGCCGTCGCCGAACGGCACCGGGGCGAACACGCCGACGTCGGCCCGGTTCTCGGCTACGGCCTTCGTCACCTGCGTACTGATCATTTCCTCGAGATGGACCTCGACGCCCGGATGCAGCTCCAGGAAGCGCTTGATCTCGCCCGGCAGGAACTGCGTGATCGCCGAGAGATTCGCCGCGATGCGGACCTGGCCGCGCAGGCCGCTCGCGTAATCGGCCATCTGCGCGCCGATCTCGTCGAGGTTGTGGAGGACGCCGCGTGCGAGGTTCGCGAGCGCGACACCGGCCGCGGTGGGCGCGACGCCCTTGTTGGTCCGCGCGAGCAACGATGTCTTCAGCGTCGCCTCGAGCTCGCTGATCCGGCGGCTCGCCGCCGACGCGGCGACATGCTCGCGTTCCGCCGCCGCGAGGATCGTTCCGGTCTCGACGACCGAGACGAACAGCCGCAGCGAGACCGGATCGAGCCGCACGCTTCGCGTCGGGCCGTCGCTTCAGGACGTCCCGTCGGGCGCGAGATGCGCGGCGAGGAACTTCTCCATCGCGCCGTAGAAGTCGAACTGGTTCTCCTCGTTGTGGAAGCCGTGACCTTCGTTGTCCTTGACCATGTACTCGACGTCGATGCCGCGCTTCTTCAGGCCGTCGACGATCTGGTCGCTCTCGGCCTTGTTGACGCGCGGGTCGCGCGCGCCCTGCGCCACGAACAGAGGCGTCCTGATGCGGTCGATGAAGTTGACCGGCGACTCGGCCTCCAGCATCGCCTTGTCGGCGACCGGGTCGCCGACCATCGCGTAGAACTGCTTGCGATACGGGTCCCAATACGGCGGGATCGTGTTCATGAACGTCAGCAGGTTCGCGACGCCGACGTAGTCGACGGCAGCCGCGTACAGGTCGGGCGTGAAGGTCACGCCCGCGAGCGTCGCGTAGCCGCCGTAGCTGCCGCCGTAGATCGCGATGCGCTTCGGGTCGGCGATGCCTTGCTGCTTCAGCCACTCGACGCCATCGGTGATGTCGTCCTGCATCGTGCGGCCCCATTCCTTGAAGCTCTTTTCCCAGAACGTGCGGCCGTAGCCCGTCGAGCCTCGGAAGTTCATCTGCAGCACCGCGTAGCCGCGGTTCGCGAGGAACTGAACCTCGGGATTGAAGCCCCAGATGTCGCGCGCCCACGGACCGCCGTGCGGGTTGACGACGACCGGCAGGTTCTTCGGGTCGCGGCCGACCGGCAGCGTCAGGTAGCCGTTGATCGTGAGGCCGTCGCGCGACCGGTAGGCGATCGGCTTCATCGGCGCCATGTCGTCCGCCGAGAGCCAGGGCTGGATGTCGCCGAGCTTCGTCAACGACTTCGTCGGTGCGTCGTAGACATAGCGCGCGCCCTGCGTGCGGTCGCTCGACGCGGCGACGATGAAGCGCGTCTCGTCCTTCGTCGCGCTCTGCAACGTGATCTCGAAGCCGGGCAGCTGCCGTTCGATGTCGGCGTAGATCGCGCCCATCACCGGGTCGAGCACCTGGCGCTCGGTCTTCCAGTCGGCGTAAGTGACTTCGGTCAGGACCTTGCGCTTGCGCGAGAAGTCGAGGCCGTACGCGTCGACGTCCGGGTTCTCGTAGATGAGGCGACCTTCCTTCGCGGTCTTCGGATCGAACTCGAAGATCGCCTTCTTGTCGCGGCCGCGATTGGAATTGACGTAGAGGCGCCGATCGTCGAACGTGAAGAAGAGCGGGTCGACCGCCTCGCGGAAGTCGGTCGTGACGATCGTCTTGAACGGCCCCGACTCCGTCGCGCGATAGATGATCGCCGAGTCCACGCCGTCGCTGACAACCCCGGCGCGCAGGCGACCGGCATGATCGGTGATCCAGCCCGTGACGTTGCCGGGGTTCTGCGCGACGAGCTTCGCGTCGCCGGTCGCGACGTCGACGCGGAACACGTCGAACACCTTCTTGTCGCGCCGGTTGTGCGAGATCAGCAGATGCCGCGGGTCGTCGCGCAGATCGTCGACGATTTCCGCGCGGACGCCTTCGTACGGCGTGAGGTCACGGCCGGCGTCGTTCCCGCCGATGCCGACCGACAGCACGTGGAAGTTCTCGTCGCCGCCGAAGTCCTTCGCGTAGACGATGTGGTCGTTGCCCTTCCAGAAGTAGTTGGACACGTCGCGGGCCGACTCGTGCGTCAACACCTTCGCGTCGCCGACGGGCGTGCCGTTCGCGTCGAGCGCCTGCACGAACACGTTGAGTCGTCCGCTGTCGCGTGCGACGTACGAGACATGCTTGCCGTCGGGCGCGAGCCGGAACGACGAGCGCTCCGGCTTGCGGAAGAAGTCGCGGACGTCGTACCTCTTCACCGGCGCCGGCTCGGCTGCGATGCCGATCGATGCGGTCCACAACGATGATGAAGCGAGGAGGGCGGTCAGTGCTGAGGCGAGGCGAGTCATCGATTCTCGATCGGACACGGAAAGCCGCGATGATGCCTTGTTCGAGTCGCGTTCGCGGCGGCGCGCGACGAACGCCGAGGCGCGTGCGTCGAAGTGCCGACGGCACGGACGAAGCGTCAGCCGGCCGCGGTATGCAGCGCCATCATCGCCGCCTCGGTCTGCCCTTCGAAGAGCCGCGGCAGCACGTCGAGGCCGCGTTCGATCGCCTCGTCGATGACCTTCTGCTCGTCGCGTCGCGGCGGATGCAGCACGAAGTCCACGACCGGCTGCTGCAGCTGCAGCGTCCGCGGATGGCCGACGCCGATCCGCATCCGCCAGAAGTCCGGCGTGCCGAGCACCGCCGCGATGTCGCGCAGCCCGTTGTGGCCGGCCGTACCGCCGCCGAGCTTCAGCTTGATCGCACCCGGCAGCAGGTCGATCTCGTCGTGCGCGACGAGGATCTCGTCCGGCAGGATCTTGTAGAAGCGTGCGAGCGCCCCGACGGCGAGGCCGGAGCGGTTCATGAACGTGTCCGGCATCAACAACCAGCGCGGGCCGTCGCGACCGACGATGCCGTGGAACCCTCGCTCGGCGCGCAGCGCGATGCCGTGCGTCTCGGCGTAACGTTCGACGACCCAGAAGCCGGCGTTGTGGCGTGTCGTCGCATGCGACGCGCCGGGATTGCCGAGACCGACGACGAGCCGGATCGCCGCCATCAGGCGGCCGCGTCGGCGTTCCCTGCCGGTGCGACCGAGGCGCCGTCGATGCCGTTGCGCCTGAGCGCGTCGGCGATGAAGCCCTCGGCCTTCAATCGCTCGACGAAATCGGAAAGCCACGCCGCGCCCTGCGCGCCGCGGCTCTTCGGAATGCCCATCGCCTGGCGGATCACCATGAACCGGCCGTCGAGGACGCGCAGCCCCCCGACGCGCTTCGCATCGGCCTCGAGCTGCTGACGGACGCCGGCCGCGACGTCGGCATGCTCGGCGAGGAACGTCTCGACGACCGCCTGCGACGAGGCCGCGCGGACGATCGTCGCGCGCGTCAGCTCGCGGGAAAGGTAGAGGTCGTAGGCGCTGCCACGGCCGACGACCACGCGCTTCTCGGGGCAGTCGACTTCGGCGTTGCTCTGGATCGGGCTGTCGGCGCGGACCATGTACGTCCCCTCGATCAGGACGTACGGGCCGGTGAACGCGATCAGCGCGCCGCGCTTCGGATCGATCGCGAAGAAGCCGACGTCGGCCTGCTCGCGCTCGACGAGGTCGACGCTCTTGCCGGCCGTATCGACCGCTTCGAACGCCACGCCGACGCCGAGCTGTCGCGCGAGCTCGCGACCGATGTCGACGGAGACGCCGGTCGGCTGCTTGCCGTCGCCCGCCTTCGCGAGAACCGGATTGCCGAGATTGATCGAGACGCGCAGCGTGCCGGTCGGCGCGATGGACTGAAGCAACTGGGGATCGATGGCCATGGCCGCATTCTAGTGAACGCGCGATCGATCGGCGATCCGCGGCGTCGAGTCGACGCCGCGGACCGGCCCGCAGGGATTACTTCTTGTCGCCGGCCGGCGCGGCCGCCGGTGCCGCGGCTGCAGCCGCAGGCTCGGCTTCGGTCTGCGACGCCGCCTCGACCATCGCGGCCGGCAGCGACGCGGTCGCGACGACCTCCTCGCCCTGCGCCGTGACCGACACGCCGTCCGGCAGCTTCAGGTCGGAGACGTGGACGGTGCCCTGCGCTTCGAGGTTCGCGAGATCGACCTCGATGAACTCGGGCAGGTCCTTCGGCAGGCACACGACCTCGATTTCGTTCATCACGTGGCTGACGATGTTGGCCGACATCTTCACCGCCGGCGAGGTCTCGACGTTGACGAAGTGCAGCGGCACCTTGACGTGCAGCTTCTCGTTCGCGGCGACGCGCTGGAAGTCGATGTGCAGCACCTGCTGCTTGAACGGGTGGTACTGCACGTCGCGCAGCAGCACGTTGCTCGTGCCCTTGCCGTCGACCTCGAGGTCGAGGATCGACGAATGGAATGCTTCCTTGCGGAGCGCGTGGAACAGGTCGTTGTGATCGAGCTCGATCGCGACGGGGCTGTCGGTGCTGCCGTAGACGATGCCGGGGACCCGGCCCGTGCGACGCAGGCGGCGGCTCGCACCCGTACCTTGCGTGTTGCGCGTGGTGGCTGTGACCTTCATGAACTTCTCCAAGAGTGTTTCAGGTCCCGTCCGCGACCAGACGGGGTGTGCTTCGCGACCGCTGCGACCGCTCGCGGCGAAGCGGCGCGAGCGGAAGTGAAATGATTGCCGAAGGCAGCTACTCGGCGAACAACGAGCTGACCGAGTCGCCCTTGCTGATCCGCTGGATGGTCTCGGCGAGCAGCGGCGCGCACGAGATCTGGCGGATCTTCGGACTCTTCTGCGCGTCGCGGTTCAGCGGGATCGTGTCGACGACGACCAGCTCGTCGAGCGTCGACCCGTCGATGCGCTGCACCGCGCCGCCCGACAGGACCGGATGCGTGCAATAGGCCAGCACCTTCGCGGCGCCGCGGTCCTTCAGCGCCTGCGCCGCCTTGCACAGCGTGTTCGCCGTGTCGACCATGTCGTCCATGATCACGCACGTCCGTCCTTCGACGTCGCCGATGATGTTCATCACCTCCGCGACGTTCGCGCGCGGGCGCCGCTTGTCGATGATCGCGAGATCGGTGTCGAGCCGCTTCGCGAACGCCCTCGCGCGCACCACGCCGCCGACGTCCGGCGACACGACCTGCAGGTTCGTCGTGTCCTTCTTGTACAGGTCCGCGAGCAGGATCGGCGACGCGTAGATGTTGTCGACCGGGATGTCGAAGAAGCCCTGGATCTGGTCCGCGTGCAGGTCCATCGTCAGCACGCGGTCGATGCCGGCCACCTGCAGCATGTTGGCCACGACCTTCGCGCTGATCGCGACGCGCGCGCTGCGCGGGCGCCGGTCCTGCCGCGCATAACCGAAGTACGGGATCGCCGCGGTGACGCGGCCGGCCGACGATCGCTTCAGCGCGTCGGCCATCACCATGATCTCCATCAGGTTGTCGTTCGTCGGCGCGCACGTCGACTGCAGCACGAACACGTCCTTGCCGCGGACGTGGTCCTGGATCTCGACGTTGACCTCGCCGTCGGAGAAGCGGCCGACCGTCGCCTTGCCGAGCGGCAGGTTCAGGTTCTTGGAAACCGCGACCGCCAGAAGCGGATTCGCGTTTCCGGTAAACACCATCAGGCCTTCGGCCATGGTCCGTTCCACTTCGGTGATGGCCGGGCCGTGCTGCCACTCGGGATGCCGCATGGTCTCGTGCCCCGGACGGTGGTCAGACCGATCTCAAATGGCAGGGGAGGAAGGATTCGAACCTTCGCATGCTGGAATCAAAATCCAGTGCCTTAACCAACTTGGCGACTCCCCTACGCAACCGCTTCGCCACGCGATGCTCCGCATGGTCGATCCTGCTGATCAAGCTGACGAGCTCAGTCCGAAGCGAGCGAGCGATGGGGGTGGGCGGCGAGACTCCGCACGCTCCAGCCGGACCAGCCGCGCGGCAGCGCGGCGACACGCGCGGTCGCCTGCTCGTGCCGATCGAATGCGCGAAACACCGACGCCCCCGAACCGCTCATTCGCGCCGGTCCGCGTGCACCCCGGGCGTCCTGCGACAGCCAGTCCAGCGCGTCGCGGACCGCCTCGAAGCGTGCGACGGCCACCGGCTCGAGATCGTTTCGAATGACGACACCGCCATCGGTCCCGAAGCCGCTGGCCTCGAAGGCACGGGACGCGCTCGTCGAAAAGTCCGAAATTCTGAGGGGTGGCGTGTCCCTTGTCAATTCGGCAGCCCCGAAGACGACCGCGGTCGGCACCGCGACGCCGGGATGGACGACCGCATAGACGCGCCTCGTCGAACGTGGCCGGCGTCAGCCGCTCGCCGACGCCTTCGACGAAGGCGTCGCCGCCGCCGATGAAGAACGGCACGTCGGCGCCGAGCGCGAGGCCGAGCGTCATCAGCTGCGCACGCGTCAGTCCGGTTCGCCACAGATGGTTGAGCGCCAGCAGCGTCGTCGCGGCGTCGGAGCTGCCGCCGCCGAGGCCGCCGCCCATCGGGATGCGCTTCTCGACGCCGATCGCCGCCCCTCGCGTCGTGCCGGTCGCCGACTGCAGCAGCCGTGCCGCCCGGATCGTCAGGTCGGTGTCCTCCGGCACGCCCGGCAGGTCGCGGTCGCGAACGATCCGTCCGTCGTCGCGCGGCGTGATCGACACGACGTCCGCGAGATCGACCAGCCGCATCGCGCTCTGCAGCAGGTGATAGCCGTCGTCGCGTCGTCCGACCACGTGCAGGAACAGGTTGAGCTTGGCCGGCGCCTGCCAGGTCGTGGTCTCGAGCGTCGTCATGGTCCCGCTCGAGGGCCGCTGCGCTCGTCGACGACCAGTCGCAGCTCGATCGCCGCCGGCGGCCCCGGATACGCGAGGTCGATGCGCTTCGGCGGCGCGTCGGCGGTCGCGCCGTCGTCGCGCACGAAGCGGATGGTCCAGCCGTCCTGACGAATGCGACCGTCGTCGAGCGTCGCGACCGGCGACCGCGGATCGGGCTCGCCGGCGAGCCACCATCGCAGCCCGCGCAGCGGGACGGTCCAGCCGAGCGTCTGTTCGGTCAGCGACTCCGGCGTCGCCCCGTCGAAGCGTCGTCCGTCGCGAAGCTGGATCGACGAGCCGTGCGACCCGGAACGGATCAGCGCCACGGTCTGGCCGAGCGGGTCGAGCAGGCTCAGCTCGAGCGCGTCGGCCGTCGTCGTCCAGACGAACTTGCCGCTCGACGCGTCCTCGCGACCGGTCTGCGCGTCGGTGTAGTGCACCGACAGTCGACCCTCGATCGTGTCGCCGCGGATCGTTCGATCGAGCGCGCCGGGCGGCAGCGTGGCGCAGCCCGCGATGACCAGTGATGCGATGGCCGCGGCTGCGCGCGCGGTCACGCGCATGCGCTAACTTTTCCCGATCGTGACGTTGAACCGCGCGAGCGTCTGCTTCAGCGTCTCGTTCTGCGGCTCCTTGGTCTTCGCCTCGTTCCACGCACGCTCCGCCTCGGCGGACTTGCCGCTGACCCACAGGACCTCGCCGAGATGGACGGCGATCTCCGCGTCGTTGCGGAGCCGATAGGCCTTCTCCAGGGCGACGAGCGCGTCGGCGTTGTTTCCCAGCCGGTACTGCACCCAGCCGAGGCTGTCGAGGATCGACGCGTCGTCGGGCGACAGCGCGTTCGCCTTGTCGATCAGCGCCTTCGCCTCGTCGAGGCGTTCGTTGCGATCGGCGAGCGTGTAGCCCAGCGCGTTGTAGGCCTGCGCGTTGTCGGGACGCACGCGGATCACGCTGCGCATCGCGGACTCGAGGACGTCGGTGCGACCGAGCTTCTCGGCCGTCATGCCGTAGTCGTACAGCAGGTCCGGATTGTTCGGCGACTTCTCGATCGCGCCCTGCAGCAGGTCCAACGCGGCCTGCGGCTGGTCCGCGTCGCGCAGGATCTGCGCCTCGGCGAGCGTGAGGTCGGTCTGCTGCGCGGGCGTCGCCGCGGGGAGCGCGTGAAGCTCGTCCCGGGCCGCGTCGATCTTGCCCTGCCGCGCGATGATCAACGCCCGCCGGATGCGCGCGTTCGCGTATTCGCGGCCCTCGCCGACCTTGGCGAGCCAGTCGAGCGCGCGCGGATAATCCTTCGCGTCCTCGGCGATCTGCGACAGGTAGAGATACGCGCGGTCCGGCCCGCGGCCGGGGCCTTCGACGGCGACCGTGTCGCTCGAAGCATCGCTGGCCGCGTCGTCGTCGGAGTCGGAGTCGACCGGCGCCGGCGCCGGCACCGCGTTCGGCTTCTTCTTCGCGACCGTCAGGTCGAGGAAGTGGCGGAAGTACGCCTCGGAGTCCTTCGGCTTCTCGGCCTGGTACGCGAGCAGGCCGAGCGTGTACGTCGTCTCCGCATCGTTCGGCGCATCGCGGCGCACGCGCGCGAGCTGCGCGGCCGCCTCGTCGAAGCGCTTCTCGCCGTTCAGGAAGCGGGCATACGCGAGCCGCATCGACGTGGACTTCGGATTGCGCGCGATGAAGCTCGACAGCGCCGCATCGGCTTCCTTCGGCGAGTCGAACTGCTGGAGCTGCGCGAGCATGATCGTCGCGGCTTCCGAATCGGGCTGGAGTCGGATCGCGACACGCGCCTCCTCGACGGCCGCCGCCTTCTCGCCCGCCGCGGAGGCCGCCTGCGCGACGACGAGATGCGCTTCCGGCAGCGACGGATAGCGGCCGGCGAGCCGGCGAATCGCGACGTACGCCTGTGCGCGATTCTGGCCCTGAGCCAGCAGCCCGTAGACCTGCGCCAGCGCCTGCGACTTCGAAGGTGCACCGTCGATCTTCGCGGCGAGCGGCGCCTCGGCCTCGTCGAGCCGTCCGGACAGCACCAGCAGCGTCAGCAGCGTGTCGCTCGCGATGCGCGAGCCGGGACTGAGCTCCGTCCACAGACGCGCGGCTTCGACCGCCTGCGCCGGCTGGTGGGCCTGCACGGCGAACTCGGTCGCGCGACGGGCAATCCGCGGATCGTGCGTCTCCTTCGCGAGCCGCAGCTCCGTCGCGAACGAGGCGTCGGGCGCGCCGCGCTGCGCGGCGATCTCCGACATCATCAGCATGAACAGCGTCGCCGGCGTCAGCGTGTTGTCGGGCACGGCCGAATCGTTGTCGCCCACGGCCGCGGAGCCCGGCGGGATCGTCAGTTCCTGTGACCGGGCCTGCCCGCACACCAGCAGCGATACCGCGGCGCATGCAGCGACGACGGCTGGTCTCAGGCGCGCGCCGGATGCGAGGCGCGGCTTGCCGTCAACGACCGCCGACGGGAATCTGCTGCTTGCTTTCACGACGGCTCCGCTTTCGATCATCTGTGCTTCGATGGTAGGTTGAAAGCCGACGCTGCTGCAACCGGCGCCGCGTAACGGCAGCGCGGGCTCGGGCGACGCGCGTCACGCTTTCTCACGATGCCCGCCTCGACCGCTGGACGACGCCGCGATGCCCGAACTGCCCGAAGTCGAAGTCACCGTTCGCGGCGTCCGGCCCGGCGTCGTCGGACGACGCATCGACGCGGTGATCGTCCGTCATGCGGGACTGCGTCGTGCGGTCGCCCCGACGCTCGCGACGACGCTGGTCGGCCTGCTGATCGAGACCGTCTCGCGGCGCGGAAAGTTCATTCTCATCCGGTGCGTGCAGCCGCCCGACACGAGCGACCGCGCCCGACGCGACGGCACGCTGCTGATCCACCTCGGCATGACCGGCACGCTTGCGCGTGCTGCCGGCCGAAACGCCGGTGCGCGTGCACGACCACGTGGACCTCGTCGTCGGCGACCGCGTGCTGCGCTTCAACGACGCGCGCCGCTTCGGCCTGGTGCTGTGGCATCCGGACGAGAGCGGACCGGTGCTCGACAGCGTCCACTTCCGTCGCCTCGGCGTGGAGCCGTTCTCGCCGGCGTTCGACGACGCGCACGGCGGTCGCCTGCTGCATCGCCTGTCGCGCGGTCGGTCGGTCGCGATCAAGCAGTTCCTGCTCGGCGGCGAGGCGGTCGTCGGCGTCGGCAACATCTATGCGTCCGAGAGCCTGTTTCGCGCGCGCATCCATCCGCGCACCGCCGCCGGCCGCATCTCGCTCGCGCGCTATCTGGTGCTTGCCGAAGCGATCCGCGCGACGCTGACCGACGCGATCGCAGCAGGCGGCAGCACGCTTCGCGACTTCGTCGGTGCCGACGGTGCGTCGGGGTATTTCCAGCAGCGCTATTGCGTCTACGACCGCGCAGGCAAGCCGTGCCGCGTGTGCGGCACGCCGATCCGCATGATCCGGCAGGGACAGCGGTCGACGTTCTATTGCGCACGTTGCCAACGATGATCCGTCGGGCGCCGATCGGTCGCTGCACGCCGACCGACGGTCGTGCCGCCGGATGGTTGTCGCCGCGGTACTACACGCAAGCTTTGCGTCGGCCGATCGCGCTAGGCGAGGCGCCGATGCGACCGTATGCTGGCCTCGCGGTCCAGGCACGCCGTCCATCCCATGCATAGCCTCGTCGAGAAATTTCAGGAATACAGCACCTGGCGTTTCGAGCTGACGCGCGCGATCGAACGCTATCGCGCGTGGCTCTCGACGACGGGCATGCTCGACCGCGACGTCGAGACGCGCGTCGCGCGGGTGCTGTCGCAGCTCGCGAACGATCGCCTGACGATCGCGTTCGTCGCCGAGTTCTCGCGCGGCAAGTCCGAACTGATCAACGCGATCTTCTTCGCGGACTACGGCAAGCGCATCCTGCCGTCGTCGGCCGGCCGCACGACGATGTGCCCGACCGAACTCATGTACGACGAGACGCTGCCGCCGTCGATCCGGCTGCTGCCGATCGAGACGCGCGCGCGGCATGCGACGACGGCCGAATATCGTTCGCTGCCCGACGAGTGGCAGGTGCATCCGCTCGACACCGGCTCGGGCGACGGCATGCTCGACGCGTTCCGGCAGGTCAGCCTCACGAAGCGCGTGCCGGTCGTCGACGCGCAGCGCTACGGCCTCTTCGACGAGGAGGATCCGGATCATCGTTCGATGGTCGACGCCGACGGCAACGTCGAGATCTCGATGTGGCGCCACGCGATCGTCAACTTCCCGCATCCGCTGCTCGCGCAGGGCCTCGTCATCCTCGACACGCCGGGCCTGAACGCGATCGGCACCGAGCCGGAGCTGACGCTCAACCTGATCCCGAACGCGCACGCGGTGCTGTTCATCCTCGCGGCCGACACCGGCGTCACGAAGACCGACATCGAGGTCTGGCGACAGCACATCGCGAAGGCGCGCGGCCGAGGACGCATCGTCGTGCTCAACAAGATCGACAGCATGTGGGACGACCTCACGCCGCGTCACGAGGTCGACGCGATGATCGATCGTCAGGTCGAGAGCTGCGCGAAGACGCTCGACCTGCCGACGTCGCAGGTCTTCCCGGTCTCGGCGCAGAAGGGCCTCTCCGCGAAGGTCAACGACGACGAGGCGCTGCTCGCGAAGAGCCGGCTGCCGGCGCTCGAACGCGCGCTGTCGATCGAGCTGATCCCGCACAAGCAGGAGATCTTCCGCGACATCGTCGGCCGCGAGATGGGCGAGCTCGTCGACGGCACGCGCGCCGTGCTGCAGGCGCGCGCGGCGGGCTTCGCGCGTCAGGCCGCCGACCTGCGCGCGCTGCGCGGCAAGAACGCCAGCGTCGTCACGCACATGGTCACGCGCGTGCGCGCCGAGAAGTCGGCCTTCGACCGCAGCCTGATCGCGTTCCAGGCGCTGCGGTCCGTGTTCACGCGCGCGTCGGGCGAGCTCTTCACCGAGCTCGGCGTGACGCCGGTCCGCGAGGAGATCCGCGCGACACGCGAGAAGATGGTCCGCTCGTGGTTCTCGAGCGGGTTGCGCGGCGTGATGGAGAGCTTCTTCGTCAGCTCGCGCGAACGGCTCGCGCGCTCGCAGGCCAAGACCGACGAGATCGCCGGCATGGTGGCCGGCATGTACAGGAAGTTCGCGAGCGACCACGGGATGATGCTGTCGTCGCCGATGCAGTTCTCGCTCGCGCGCTACCAGAACGAGGTCGTGCGGGTCGAAGACGTCTATCACGATCGCTTCGGACTCGTGATGATCTTCTCGCACGACCAGCTCGTGCTGACGCAGAAGTTCTTCGAGTCGATCGCGAGCCGCGTGCGCGAGACGTTCGAGGCCGCGAATCGCGACGTCGAGGCGTGGCTGAAGGCGGTGATGGCGCCGCTCGAAGGACAGATCCGCGAGCATCAGGGGCAACTGCGCCGTCGGCTCGAGTCGATCAAGCAGATCCAGGACACCAGCGAGACGCTCGAGGAGCGGCTCGCCGAGACGAGCGCGAACGAGGCCGAGATCGGCGAGCTGCTGCTCGCGCTCGACGACATCGACGACACGCTGCACATGGTCCTTCATGCGGAGATCGACGCGGAGCAGGGTGCGCTGATCTTTTGATCGACGCCGGCTCGACGGACTCGTTCGCGGCGACGCTCGTCGCCTGGCAGCGAACGCACGGGCGGCAGTCGCTGCCATGGCAGCAACTGGCGCTCGCCGATCATGCGACGCGCGATCCGTATCGCATCTGGCTCGCCGAGATCATGCTGCAGCAGACGCAGGTCGCCGCCGTCGTTCCGTACTACCGGCGCTTCCTCGAACGCTTTCCCGACGTCGAGTCGCTCGCCGCCGCGTCGATCGACGACGTGATGCGGCTGTGGAGCGGCCTCGGCTACTACTCGCGCGCGCGCAACCTGCATGCGGCCGCGCGTCGCGTCGTCGACGACTTCGGCGGTCGCTTCCCGGATTCGGTCGAGGCGCTGCGCACGTTGCCGGGCGTCGGACGCTCGACGGCGGCCGCGATCGCGGCGTTCGCATTCGGACGGCGCGCGGCGATCCTCGAAGGCAACGTCAAGCGCGTCTTCGCGCGGCTGTTCCTGCTCGACGGGCCGCCGCAGGGCCATGCGTTCACGAAACGTGCATGGGAGATCGCCGAGTCGCTCGCGCCCGATCGCGACATCGAACGCTACACGCAGGGACTGATGGATCTCGGCGCGACGGTCTGCACGCCGAGGAAGCCGTCGTGCCTGATCTGTCCGTTCGAGCGGACGTGTCTCGCGCATCGCGCGGGGATCGAGGAGACGTTGCCGCAACGCGCGGAACGCAAGGTGCTGCCGAGGCGCCGGGCGACGCTCGCTGCGTTCGTCCGCGACGGCGACGTGCTGCTCGAGCGCCGGCCGCCGACCGGCCTGTGGGGCGGCCTGTGGTCGCTGCCCGAGATCGATCGCGCGGCCGTCGAGGAGACCGGTGGTCGCCTCGGCTCCATCGTGGCGATCGACGACGCTCCGGGCTTCGTGCACGGCTTCACGCACTTCGTGCTCGAGGCCGACGTGGTCCGCGCGACGCTCGGGCCGATGGCCGATCGGTCGCTCCGGTCGGCGCCCGAATCGATGCGCTGGGTCTCGTTCGATCAACTCGACGACGTCGGCCTGCCGACGCCGATCCGCACGCTGCTCGAGACGCTGTCGCAGACGCGCTGACCTCGCGTCAGCCGACGAGCCACTCGATCCAGCGGCAATGCGGATGGCTGCGCGCGATCGCGTCGCTCACGACCGCGCCGTCGCGACGCGTCGTCAGATGCCAGATGGTCGCCTCGCGCCGCGTCGCATCGGCGTCGTCCGGCAACGTCGGCGCCGCGAGCCCCGGCACGACGTTCGGCCCTTCGGCCGAGATCCACGCGCCGTCGCGGTCGGCGACCATCGCGCGGACCGCGTCGACGAAGCGACGGCGCGCCTGCCCGTCGAAGTACGACACGACCCACGAATGGAAGACGACCGGTCGCAGGTCCGGGCCGATCTCGTCGAGCACGTCGTCGAGCACGTCCACCGCATCGCCGCGCCGGATGTCGAGCGCGTCGATCGTGCGAGGTCGAGCGCCGCCGCGAGTCGCGCATGTCGCGACGCGTCGCTCGGCCACACGCAGGCCTGCAGCCAGCGTGCATCGCGTGGGTCTCTCGCATCGAGCGGCGACCGGTCGATGCCGATGCGCTGCGCGATCGTCGGGAGCGGGCTTGCGACATCGGGTCGGCCCGAGACGATGTCGGTCGAGACCCTCACGTCGCTCGGCGGACCCACGATCGCTTCGCCGCCGTCCACGCGCCGATAAGCGAAGCGCAAGCGATCGACCAGCAGATTGAGGCCCGCGCTGCAGCCGACGTCGATCAACGCGACCGGCCGTCGATCGTCGAGCGTCGCGAGCGCGAGCCGGAGACCCGCAGCGCGCCCGACCTCGTTCGTCTGCGTCGCGCGCGTCGCGAGCGAGCGGCGATCGCATCGCGATGCACGCGGACGAAGTCGAAGAATGCCGGCGCCGCGCGGTCGATGTCGGCCCGCACCGCGTCGCCGACGACGCTGCGATAGAAGCTCGCGAGCGGGTGCGCGATGCCTGGCCAGCAGCAGGTCGTGGACGGACGCGAACAGCAGCACCGGGCGCCGCTGCGCATACGGCGCCTGCATCGTCAGCGCGATCGTCTCGCGGTCGTCGGCGATCGCGCGCGACAGCGCGGCGTAGAGCGGTTCGTGGGCGCAGTCCGCATCCGCGAAGACACGGAAGTTGTGCGCGAGCGCGTCGGCGTCGTCCGGTCGCCGATAGCTCGTCGTCATGCGGGTCTAGACGATGCCGTGCTGCTTCAGGTAGCTGCTGCGATGATCGACAGCCGCGTCGGCCCGTCGGTCAGCGCCATCAGCTTCTGCTTCGCGCCGAGCGGGATCGGCAGCAGTTCGGCAGAGACGGTTGCCGACCCATGTCGCGTCGTCGAAGCGATAAGGCTTCGCGATCGGCGGACGGCACCGGTCGCTTGCCGTCCGATTCGTCGACCGGCTGTTGCGTACGTTCCTCTTCGAGGCGCTGGACGATGCGCTCGAGCAGCGCACGACAAGGCTTCGCGTCGGTCGGTCAACGCGACGACGTGCTCGGTCTCGAGCGGCTCGACGTCGGCGACCATCAGCCCGTCGGCCTCGATGCGGCGCGCGCCGATGCGAGAAGCGCTCGGTTCCGGTCGTCGCGATCTCGAGCACGCCGAGCTGCTCCATGTTCCAGTCGTCGATGCGCGCGCGGCAGCCGATGTCCGCGGTCTCGACGCCGCGCTCGGCGACCTCGCTGGCCCTTGCGGATCAGGCACGACGCCGAACTCGGCGCGATCGCGCATCGCGCTGCGAACCATGTCCATGTAGCGCGCCTCGAAGATCGCGCAGCGGCAGCACGCCGCCCGGGAACAGCACGGTGTTGAGCGGAAAGATCGGCAGCGGTGCTGCGGCCATCAGGAGGCGACGCGTCGATGCGGTTCACGCTGCTGCCGGTGCGGCCGCGATCGCGGCCGGCTTCGTCATCCATGCGAGCGCGCGATGCCGCACGAGCGCCGGATGCGCGAACGGCGAGCCGCGCGGCGAGCGACTCGACGCAGTAGACCGAGCGGTGCTGCCCGCCGGTGCAGCCGATCGCGACCGTCAGGTAGCTGCGGCTGTCGGCCGCGTAGCTCGGCAGCCAGCGCAGCAGGAAGCCCTCGATGTCGTCGATCATCCGATGCACCGCCGGAACGGCTTCGAGGTACTCGATGACCGGGCGCGTCGAGACCCGTCAGCGGCTTCAGCGCCGGCACGTAGAACGGGTTCGGCAGGCAGCGCACGTCGAACACGAGGTCCGCGTCGGCCGGCACGCCCTGCTTGAACGCGAACGATTCGAACGACAGCGTCAGCGCCGCGCGCTCGTTGCCGATGAAGTCGCGGACCCATTCGCGCAGCGCCTGCGCCGGCAGGCGGCTCGTGTCGATCACATGGCCGAGATCCTTCGAGCGGCTCGAGCAGGCGACGCTCCTCGTCGATGCTCTCGTCGAGGCCGCGCGCGTCGGACTCGAGGCGCGTTGCGCCATTCGTCGGCGGACAGCGGATGGCGACGCCGCGTCTCCGAGTAGCGCTGGACGAGCGTCGCGTTGTCGGCGGTGATGAAGAGCAGCTGCACGTCGTGCCCGCGATCGCGCAGCGACGGCAGCAGCGACGGCAGCTCGTGGACCGCTTCGATCCCGGCCCGGATGTCGATGCTGACGGCGGCACGCTTGCACGTCGCGGCCGTCGAGGTCGTCGACGATGTCGACCAGGAAGCGGGCCGGCAGGTTGTCGACGACCGCATAGCCCGCGTCCTCGAGCACATGCAGCGCGATCGACTTGCCGGAGCCGGACATGCCGGTGACGAGGATGACGCGCATGGGGCGACGCGCAGGGCGAACGGAAGGGACGCCGCCATTGTGCCGCGCAATCGATGACGCGATTGCGTGGCGCGCGTCTTCGGCGATGGGCGCGCCGAAGACGAGCGCGGCTCAGCCCTTCAGGCAGTCGCTCTGCGCCTGCTTGTAGTCGTCGCCTTTCTTGCCCTTGTTCTGCTTCGCGCACATCGCCATCTTCTGCTGCTGCGTCATCGGCGCCGCGGCGGCCGTGTCGCCGCCCTTCAGGCAATCGCTCTGCGCCTTCTTGTAGTCGTCGCCCTTCTTGCCCTTGTTCTGCTTGCGCGCAGGTCGCCATCCGCTGCTGCTGCGGCGTCAGGTCCGCCGCGAGAGGCGGTCGACAGCGAGCGCCGGAATCGCGATCAGCGATGCCGTCAGGCCGGCGGCGATGGAACGGAATCACGGTCGTGGTCATGGTCATCTCCCTGGTGGTGCCGCGGATCTGCGGCCGCGGATCGATCGGAGACGCCGGCATTACTCGTCGAGCTGGCTGTTCTCGGTCAGCGCCGCCGTCTGGCGAACCATGAATTCGCCCATCGTGTCGACGCCGCGCAGCTGCAGGATCGTGTTGCGCACGGCGGCCTCGACGAGCACCGCGATGTTGCGACCGAGTCCGACCGGGATCACGACCTTGCGCATCTCGATGCCGAGCACGTTCTCGGTCAGCACGTCGAGCGGCAGCCGCTGGTACTTCTCCTCGAGCGTGCTGTGCTTGACGAGGTGCACGATCATCCGCATGCCGCATCTTCCGACGCACCGCGGTCTCGCCGAAGATGGCCTTGATGTCGAGCAGCCCGAGGCCGCGTACCTCGAGCAGGTTCGCGAGCAGCTTCGGACAGTGGCCTTCGATCGTCGTCGGGCCGATGCGCGCGAGCTCCACGACGTCGTCGGCGACGAGCCCGTGCCCGCGCGAGATCAGTTCGAGGCCGAGCTCGCTCTTGCCGAGCCCCGACTCGCCGGTGATCAGGATGCCGACGCCGAGCACGTCCATCAGCACGCCGTGCATCGTCGTGCGTTCGGCGAGCGTCTTCGCGAGGTACGAGCGCAGCGTCTCGATGATCGTCGACCGCAGGCTTCGTCGAGGCGATCAGCGCGATCCTGGCGTCCTCGCAGGCCGCCGAGGAAGTCGGCGGACCGGCGTGACCGCCGTCGCCGAAGATGATCGCCGGCGGCGGACGCTCGGCCAGGTCCTGCAGCCAGTTCGCGCGGCGCCGGTCCGACAGCGTCGCGAAGTAGTCGAACTCGCGGCGGCCGACGACCTGGATGCGGTTCGGATGGATCAGGTTGTAGTAGCCGATCAGGTCGGTCGACGGCGAGGTGTCGCGTCCTTGAGCGCGCTGTCGGCCATCGCCTGCGCCTCGGGGTCGACGTCGACGGCCTCGTCGACGATCCAGGACAGGCCGAGCGCGTCGCGGTTGTCGTCGAAGAGCTTGCGGACCGTGGACATCCGGCGATCGGGCGACCGCTCAGGCCGCGGGCCTGAACGGCTCCCATTCGACCAGCAGGCGATGGACGCCGGCGCGCGTCGGTCGCCGCCATCAACGACTCGCGAAAGGCCGGGTCGGACAGCATCTGCGCGAGCTCGGACAGGATCTCGAGATGCGCCTGCGTGGCCTGCTCGGGCACCATCAGGAAGACGAGGATCGCGACCGGGCGGCCGTCGGGCGCATCGAACGGGATCGGGTCGGCCAGGCGGATGAACGCCGCGATCGGCTCGCGCAGGCCCTTGATGCGTCCGTGCGGAATCGCGACCTGCCTGCCCGAGCCCGGTCGAGCCGAGCCGTTCGCGCGCGAAGAGGCTGTCGAAGACCTTGCTTCGCGCGAGTCCCTGGTTGTTCTCGAACAGCAGCCCGGCCTGTTCGAACACGCGCTTCTTGCTCGACGCCTCGAGGTCGAGCACGACGTTGGCGGGGGGAAGCAGCTTGCCGATCAGGTTCATGAGCATGGCGGCCCGGCCGCGGCGGCCCCGCGGCGACCGCATCGGCACCCCGCCGGACATGCGAAGAGCGCGGATTATAGACGCACGCTTTCGAACGTGCGACGCGTCGCGAAACGGCGCGCTGCGCCGGCCCGCGCCGGTCAGGCGGCGACCTGCCGCTTCAGCGGCTCGGCGTTGTGCGCCTGGATGCATTCCTTGTGCTTGACGACCTGGCGGTCGAGCTTGTCGATCACGAGATCGATCGCGGCGTAGAGGTCTTCCTCGATGGCCTCGCAATGGAGGTCCTTGCCGCGCACGTGCAGGTTGATTTCGGCCTTCTGCCTGAGCTTCTCCACCGTCAGGATCGCCGCCACGTCGATGACTTGGTCGAAATGTCGCGTGATCCGCTCCAGCTTGTTCATCACGTACTCGCGAATCGCCGGCGTCACGTCGACATGATGTCCGCTGATGGTGAGATTCATGGGCCACTCCTTCCAGGGTTGCGGGATGGGACGCGAGACGCTCGCATGTCGGTGATGGCCTCGCTACAGACGTCTTGCGAAGACTGACCGGCGGAATCCGCAAAGATTCTCGGTATTTCGCGATCGTGCGTCGCGCCACGACGATACCCTGCTCGCCGAGCATCTGGGCGATCTTGCTGTCGGACAGCGGCTTCTTCGCGTTCTCCGCCGCCGACCAGTTGCTTGATCAGCGCGCGGATCGCCGTCGACGATGCTGCGCCGCCCGCATCGGTCGCCACGTGGCTGCCGAAGAAGTACTTGAGCTCGAACACGCCGAGCGGTGTGAGCATGAACTTCTGCGTCGTCACGCGCGAGACGGTCGACTCGTGCAGGCCGAGCGTGTCGGCGATCTCGCGCAGCACCAGCGGCCGCATCGCGACCTCGCCGTGCGTGAAGAAGCTGCCGCTGTCGTTCGACGATCGCCTCGGCGACGCGCAGGATCGTGTCGAAGCGCTGCTGGACGTTCTTGATCAGCCAGCGCGCCTCCTGCAGCCGCGAGCCCATGTTCGCCGCGCCGTCGGTGCCGCGCTGCTCGCGCAGCACGCGCGCGTAGGCCTGGTTGATCGACAGCTTCGGCATCACCTCGGGGTTCAGGAACGCCTGCCAGTTGTTCCGCACCTTGCGGACGATGATGTCCGGCACGACGTAGTTCGACTCGTGCTTCGCGAACGCGCGACCCGGATGCGGCGCGAGCTTCTTGATCAGCGCATGCGCGTCGCGCAGCAGGTCGTCGCTGCACTGATAGATGCGACGCAGCCGCGTGAAGTCGCGGGCCGCGAGCAGCGCGAGGTTGCCGGTGACGAGACGCAGCGCGAGGTCGCGCACCGCGGGGTCGGCCTCGCGCGTCGGTCCGACGTCCTGGCGCTTGCAGCTGCAGCGCGAGGCATTCGGACGCGCTGCGTGCGCCGATGCCCGGCGGGTCGAAGCTCTGCAGCAGCGTCAGCGCGGTCTGCAGCTCCTGCTCCTCGATCTCGAGTTCCGGCGGGCAGCATCGCGAGGATGTCCTCGAGCTCGTCGCCGAGATAGCCCTCTTCCTCGAGCGCCTCGATCAGCACGGCGACCAGCCCGCGATCGCGCTCGTTCAGCTTCTTCAGCGCGAGCTGCCCGAGCAGGTGCTCGCGCAGCGTCACGGTCGCCGTGTTGACGTGCGCGAGGTCGCGGTCGTCGTCGTCGTTGTCGTTGCGCCGCTCGCTCGAATTCCAGTCGGTCGCGGCGAGGTCGTCGATGCGCCGCTCGCCGCCTTCGAAGTCGGTCACGACCACGCCGTCGGCGCCGTCGGTCGAGTGGTCGCGCGCCGCGTCCGACGACACGTCGCCGGTGTAGTTCGACGACGATGCGTCGAAGTGCTCGTCGGCGGCGTTGCGCTTCATCGTGCCGTCGGCCGTCAGCTGGACGGCCGAGTGCATCGGATCGTCGACGCGCTCGAGCAGCGGGTTCTCGGCGAGCGCGACCTCGATCTCCTGGTTCAGCTCGAGCGTCGACAGCTGCAGCAGCCGGATCGACTGCTGCAGCTGCGGCGTCAGCGCGAGATGCTGCGAGACGCGGAGTTGGAGGACTTGCTTCATGGCTGCGTGCGGACTGGCTCTACATCTTGAAGTGCTCGCCGAGATACACGCGGCGCACGCTCTCGTCCTTGACGATCTCGTCGGGACGGCCGGCCGCGAGGACGGACCCGGCGTTGATGATGTACGCGTGGTCGCAGATGCCGAGCGTCTCGCGCACGTTGTGGTCGGTGATCAGCACGCCGATGTCGCGCGACTTCAGGAAGCGCACGATCCGCTGGATCTCGATGACGGC
Organism: uncultured beta proteobacterium; assembly: GCA_963795885.1. Taxonomy (GTDB): domain Bacteria; phylum Pseudomonadota; class Gammaproteobacteria; order Burkholderiales; family Burkholderiaceae_D; genus CAHJXF01. The sequence goes on from CAWCJI010000007.1 coordinate 49,464, forward strand.
GATCGGGTCGATGCCGGCGAACGGCTCGTCGAGCAGGATGAAGCGCGGCTGCGTCGCGAGCGCGCGTGCGATCTCGACGCGGCGTCGCTCGCCGCCCGACAGGCTGAGCGCGCTGTTGGTCCGCAGGTGCGTGATCTGCAGGTCCTCGAGCAGCGCCTCGAGACGCTGCTCGATCGCCGCCTTCGAAAGCGCGCGGCCGCGCCCGCTTCCGTCGTTCGACTCGCGTTGCAGTTCGAGCACCGCGCGGATGTTCTCCTGCACGTCGAGCTGGCGGAACACCGACGCCTCCTGCGGCAGGTACGACAGCCCGAGGCGCGCGCGTCGATGGATCGGCAGGCGCGTCAGCGACGTGCCGTCGAGCGTGATCGCGCCGGCGTCGGCGCCGACGAGCCCGAGCATCATGTAGAAGCAGGTCGTCTTGCCGGCGCCGTTCGGACCGAGCAGCCCGACGACCTCGCCGCTGCTCACGGTCAGCGAGACGTCCTGCACGACCGTGCGCTTGCCGTACGTCTTCTTCAGATGCGCCGCCTCGAGCACCGACACGGCCGCGCCGTGCGCCCGCGCGCGCAGCGGATCGGCGTGCGGCGCCTGGTCCACGTCGGGCGTCGGTGCCTCGAGCACGTCGGTCATGGCGACGTCGGCGGCGTCGCCATGACCGGTTCGCGGCGCAGGTCGAGCGGCGGCGACGGCGGCGGCTGCACCGGTGTCGCGGCGCCGGGCACGGCCGACGCGCCGGGCTTGATCTTCGGCTGCAGGATCGTCGTCGTGCGCGGCGGCTTCGCGGCCGTCGAGCCGGGCACCGGCGTGCCGTACGAGTCGACGTTGTAGATCTCGGTGCGCGTGTTGTAGTCGATGCGGTCGCCGCGGCTCTCGTCGGCGTCGCGGCCGGCGACGAGGCGCTTGACGATCGCGTGGTTGAACAGGCGGACGGTGTCGGCCTTCTCGTCGTACTCGATGCGCTCGGCCTGGCCTTCGATGTACTCGTCGACGCCTTCGCGCTTCTGCTTGAAATAGGCGAGCTTGCCCGGCTGCGTCGACGATCGCGACGCCGAGGTTGTAGCCCTCCGGGTCCTGCTTCGTCGTGAGCTGGTCGGCACGCAAGATGATGGTTCCCTTCGTCAGGACGACGTCGCCGGTGTAGAGCTGCGTCTGGTTGACGTCGTCGCCGCTCGCTGTGGTCCGCGTTGATGACGGCCGGCTTCTCCTTATCGGCACGTTCGGCCAAAGCTTTCGGGCCGGCGAACAAAAACGCGGCACAGCGACAAGCGCGACGGCAAGGCGGCGAAGCGGCGGGGCGGGACTTCGACATGCTGCTCATCGGCCGGCGGTCGGCGTTCGACGGCCTGCCGTTCGCGCGCCGTGCGGCTCGATGACGGTGCGCGTGCGGCCTGCTTCGCCGCCGTCGAGCCTGCAGTCGTTGGGTCGCGTTATCGTATTGCATCGAGCTCGCGTCGACGCTCGATCCGCCGCGCACGATCTTGATCGGGCTGGTCGGTCTCGACGACCTCGCGGTCCGGGTACGCCTGCATGTACTCGCTCTTCGCGACCATCTCGGCGCGCCGCGCCACGGTTGCCGGGTCAGCACCACGTCGCCGTACAGCCGCACCTCCTCGCCGTCGCTGGTCGTGCGCCCGAGATCGGCGCGCACGCGCATCTCGGGTCGGTCGGCCTTCGCGCCGACCATCCGCGGTTGCGTCAGTTCGCCGCTGTCGTCGTCGAAGAAGTGGATCAGCTTCGTCGCGTCGATGATGTATTCGCGCGGCCCGTCGCGTCCATCCGCGTCAGCGTGATGTCGTCGGCCGTGTAGTCGACGTCGTGGCCGAGCTTGCGCGACGGCAGGTCCGACAGCCGCGCCTGCTGCGCGAGCCAGTACGAGCCGACCGCGAGCGCGCCGCACAGCAGGCACCGACAGCGACGAGCGTGCCGCGCTCACGCATCGCTCGTCCCGTCGCGGACGAGCGACTGCTCGTCGCCGCGCAGCGCGCGTGCGGCGATCAGCAGGTCGCAGACCTCGCGGACGGCGCCCCGAGCCGCCCTCGCGCCGGCTGACCCAGTGCGCGTAGTCGGCGACGCCGTCGGCCGCGTTCGGGACCGTCGCCGCGAAGCCGACCCGGCGCATCACCGGCGACGTCGATCACGTCGTCGCCCATGAAGCCGCAGACGTCCGCGGTCTTGCCGAGGCTCGTGGCGCATCGCGTCGAACGCAGCGTTCTTGTCGGCGATGCCCTGGGCGACGTGGCGGATGCCGAGCTCGGCGCAGCGCCGGAGCGTCATCGGCGACTCGCGGCCCGAGATCACCGCGACCGTCACGCCGGCGGCCGCCAGCGCCTTGATGCCGTGCGCCGTCGGGCACGTGGAACGCCTTCAGCGCTTCGCCGGCGACGCCGAAATAGAGCTTGCCGTCGGTCATGCACGCCGTCGACGTCGAACACCATCAGCTCGATGCGGCCGAGGCGTTCGACGACGGTCGCGGGACAGCCGGCGCAGCGTCGACCGCCGGGCGCGCCGTCGCGCATCAGATGACCTTCGCGTTGGTGAGGTCGTGGATGTGCAGCGCGCCGACGAGCCGGTCCTGCGCGTCGACGACCAGCAGCTGGTTGATGCGATGCTGTTCCATCAGGTCGGCGGCCTCGGCGGCGAGCCGGTCGGGCGCGATCTGCGCGGCGAGCGATGCATCACGTCGGCGACCCGCACGTCGGTGAAGTCATGCGTCTTCTCGATCATGCCGGCGCAGGTCGCCGTCGGTGAAGATGCCGGCGACGCGGCCGTCGGCGTCGACGACCGCGGTCATCGCCATCCCCTTCTTCGAGCTCTCGAGCAGCGCGGCGAGCAGCGACGCGTCGGCGTCGACGACCGGCACCGCGTCGCCGGTGCGCATCACGTCGCGCACGTGCGTCAGCAGCCGCCGGCCGAGCGTGCCGCCCGGATGCGATCGCGCGAAGTCGTCGGCGTCGAAGCCGCGCGCCTCGAGCAGCGCGACCGCGAGCGCGTCGCCGAGCGCCAGCGCCGCCGTGGTGCTCGCGGTCGGCGCGAGGTTGAGCGGGCAGGCCTCGACGTCGACATGCGCGTCGAGGTGGACGTCGGCCAGCTGCGCGAGCGACGACTCGGGCTCGCCCGGTGATCGCGATCAGCTTCGTGCCGTCGCGCTTGACGAGCGGCATGATCGCGAGCAGCTCGTCGGTCTCGCCCGAGTAGGAGATCGCGACGACGACGTCGGCGGCGGTGACCATGCCGAGGTCGCCGTGGCTGCGCCTCGGCCGCGTGGACGAAGAACGCCGGCGTGCCGGTCGACGCGAGCGTCGCGGCGATCTTGCGCGCGACGTGGCCCGACTTGCCGATGCCGGTCACGACGACGCGGCCGCGGCATGCGAGCAGCAGGTCGACGGCCCGCGACGAAGCTGCCGTCGATGCGACGCGCGAGCGCGGTCAGCGCGGTCGCCTCGATGTCGAGCACGCGACGCGCAGCGACGATCGCCGGCGCTTCGCTCGACGCGACGCCGTCGAGCTCGGCCGCCGTCTCGGCCGCGATCGCGTCGAGCCCGGTCGGTCGGCGCGTTGAGCGTGCGCGACGACGCGACGCGGCGCGCGCGGCTCGCGGGTCAGCGGCTGCGCGGGGTCGGCGGACGCCGCCGTGCGGACCGTGGATCGTGCGGACGGGGTCGGCGCGAGACGCGAAGACGTTCTGGAGGGCATGAATCGAGTATAACAAGGCACATCGCTTGCTTAGGCGCGTGCGCGACACGCGGCAACACCCGCAAGGCCGCCCCGATGAGCAACCTCGAGCTCTCGCTGCTGTTCCTGCTCGCCGCCGTGATCGGCGTGGTGGTGTTCCGCGTGCTCCATCTGCCGCCGATGCTCGGCTACCTCGTCGTCGGCGCGGCGATCGGGCCGCACGCGCTCAGCGCTCGCGCCGGACCTCGAGAGCACGCCGCGACCTCGCCGAGTTCGGCGTCGTGTTCCTGATGTTCTCGATCGGCCTCGAGTTCAGCCTGCCGAAGCTGTACGCGATGAAGCGCATCGTGTTCGGCTTCGGCTTCGCGCAGGTCGCGTCGACGATCCTCGTCGCGGTCGCCGGCGGCTAGGCGCTGACGCGCTGGCTGCCGAGCCCGTTCGGCGCGCCGGGCGGCGCGGCGCTGCTCGCGCTCGGCGGCGCGCTCGCGATGTCGTCGACCGCGATCGTCGTGAAGATGCTGACCGAGCGCATCGAGCTCGAGTCGCGAGCACGGCCGCCGCATCGTCGGCGTGCTGCTGTTCCAGGACCTCGCGGTCATCCCGCTGCTGATCGTCGTCCCCGCGCTCGCGGCGCCGGACGGCGAGCTCGTCGCGCACGCTGACTGCTCGCGCTCGCCAAGGCCGCCGGCGGTGCTCGCGCTGCTGCTGTACTTCGGCCAGAAGCTGATGCGCGGCTGGTTCACGATCGTCGCGCGGCGGCGGTCGCAGGAACTGTTCATGCTGAACCTGCTGCTGGTCACGCTCGGGCTCGCGTGGATCACCGAGCTCGCCGGGCTGTCGCTCGCGCTCGGCGCGTTCGTCGCCGGCATGCTGATCTCGGAGACCGAGTACCGCCATCGCGTCGAGGAGGACATGAAGCCGTTCCGCGACGTGCTGCTCGGCCTGTTCTTCATCACGATCGGCATGCTGCTCAACGTCGGCGTCGTGCTGTCGCACCTCGTCTGGGTGCTCGCGCTGTTCGTCGGGCCGCTGATGCTGAAGCTGCTGCTGATCACCGGTCTCGCGCGGCTGTTCGGCGCGAGCCCCGGCGTCGCGATCCGCACCGGCCTCGGGCTCGCGCAGGCCGGCGAGTTCGGCTTCGTGCTGCTGAACCTCGCCGGCGACCTGCGAGCTGCTCGATCCGCTGCTGCTGCAGATCGTGCTCGCCGCGATGCTGCTGTCGATGCTGACCGCGCCGTTCCTGATCCAGTACAGCGACCGCATCGCGATGCGCGATCGCGTCGAACGAATGGATGCTGCAGTCGCTCGCGCTGACGCAGATCGCGAGCCGCACGATGGCGACGAGCGGCCACGTGATCGTCTGCGGGCTACGGGCGCAGCGGCCAGAACCTCGTCGCGGCTGCTCGACCAGGAGAGCATCGCGTACGTCGCGCTCGACCTCGACCCCGACCGCGTCCGCGACGCGCAGGCGGGCGGCGACTCGGTCGTCTACGGCGACGCGACGCGGCGCGAGTCGCTGATGGCCGCCGGCATCCAGCGCGCCGCGGCGCTCGTCGTCACGTACGCGGAGACCGGCGCGGCCGAGAAGACGCTGCACCTCGCGCACGAGCTCGCGCCGCAGCTGCCGGTGATCGTCCGCACGCACGACGACGCCGACCTCGACCGCCTGCGCGCGGCGGGCGCGACCGAGGTCGTGCCGGAGATCGTCGAAGGCAGCCTGATGCTGGCGTCGCACGCGCTCGTGCTGCTCGGCGTGCCGGTCGAGCGCGTCGCCGAGCGCATCGCCGCCGCGCGCGACTCGCGCTACCAGATGCTGTCGGGCTTCTTCCACGGCGCGGACGACCGAGCACGGCGAGGCCAGACGACGCGCGCAGCGTGCGGCTGCGGTCCGTGACGGTGCCGGCGAGGCGAGCCACGCCGTCGGCCGCACGCTCGCGCGAGATCGGCATCGGACCGCCTCGGCGTCGCGGTGACCGCGATCCGCCGGCGCGGCATCCGCGGCGTCGATCCGGCGCCCGACGCGCGTCTGATGGCCGGCGACGGCGTCGTGCTGCGCGGCTCGGCCGAGGCGCTCGCGCTCGCGGAGGAACGACTGTCGGGCATGGTCCGCGCGACCTGAGCCGGCTCGACCGTTCGATCGAGCCGGAATCGGTCGATTGCCGACAGTGGCGCCGGCGGTCTCGCGAGCACGCTCGCTATACTCCGGGCGTCGTTCCGCCGCGACGTTCGCTGCGGCCTCCTTCCGTCCCCCTGCCTCCACTCGATGAACGCACCCGCCGCCCCTCCGGTCGCGGACGGCCCGCTGGTCGACATCGCCGATCTGCATTTCCGCTACGGCGCGCGACCGATCCTGTCCGGCGTCAACATGCGCTTCGGCCGCGGCCAGGTCGATCGCGGTGATGGGCGGGTCGGGTTCCGGCAAGACGACGATCCTGCGGCTGATCGGCGGGCAGCTGCGGCCCGAGTCGGGCAGCGTGCGCGTCGCCGGTCAGGACGTCGGCGACGCTCGACGGCGCGGCGCTGTACGCGGTGCGCCGACGGATGGGCATGCTGTTCCAGTTCGGCGCGCTGTTCACCGACATGAGCGTGTTCGACAACGTCGCGTTCCCGCTGCGCGAGCACACCGACCTGTCCGACGAGCTGATCCGCGACCTCGTGCTGATGAAGCTCAACGCGGTCGGCCTGCGCGGCGCGCACGCGCTGATGCCCGCGCGAGATCTCCGGCGGCATGGCGCGCCGCGTCGCGCTGGCGCGCGCGATCGCGCTCGATCCCGAGCTGATCCTGTACGACGAGCCGTTCGCCGGCCTCGATCCGATCTCGCTCGGCGTGACGGCCAACCTGATCCGGTCGCTGAACGACGGCGCTCGGCGCGACGTCGGTGCTCGTGACGCACGACGTCGCCGAGTCGCTCGCGATCGCCGACTACGTGTACTTCATCGCGTCGGGCAAGGTCGCGGCCGAGGGAACGCCCGACGCGCTCGCGAAGTCGACCGATCCGTTCGTGCGCCAGTTCGTCGACGGCGCGCCCGACGGGCCGGTGCCGTTCCACTACCCGGCGCCGTCGTACGCGCAGGACCTCGGCTTCGCGGAGCCGGTCCGACGACGGCGCGACGAACGGTTCGTCGCGGCCATCGGCGCGCTGGACGATCGCGCTGGTCCGCGGCGTCGGCAACGGCGCGCGCTTCTTCGTGCGCGCGTGCTGGCACGAAGCGTCGGCGGCGCTCGGGCGCTACCGGCTCGTTCGCGACCAGCTCCATTTCGTCGGCAACTATTCGGTCGTCATCATCGTCGTGTCGGGACTGTTCGTCGGCTTCGTGCTCGGCCTGCAGGGCTACTACACGCTGCAGCGCTACGGGTCGGAGCAGGCGCTCGGACTGCTCGTCGCGCTGTCGCTCGTGCGCGAGCTCGGACCGGTCGTCACGGCGCTGCTGTTCGCGGGCCGCGCCGGCACGTCGCTGACGGCCGAGATCGGGCTGATGAAGGCGGGCGAGCAGCTGTCGGCGATGGAGATGATGGCCGTCGATCCGATCGCGCGCGTCATCGCGCCGCGCTTCGTCGCCGGCGTGATCGCGATGCCGGTGCTCGCCGCGCTGTTCTCGGCGGTCGGCATCATCGGCGGCTACATCGTCGGCGTGCAGCTGATCGGCGTCGACGAAGGCGCGTTCTGGTCGCAGATGCAGGGCGGCGTCGACGTGTGGGCGCGACGTCGGCAACGGCGTCATCAAGAGCTTCGTGTTCGGCATCGCGGTGACGTTCATCGCGCTGCGGACCGGCTACGAGGCGAGTCCGACGCCGGAAGGCGTGTCGCGCGCGACGACGAGGACGGTCGTCGCCGCGTCGCTGGCGGTGCTCGCGCTCGACTTCATCCTGACGGCGCTGATGTTCAGCGGCAGTTGACGACGAACGAGATTCGGAGAACGGCATGCAATCGCAAAACCATCGACGTCTGGGTCGGACTGTTCGTCATCGCGGGCATCGCGGCGCTGCTGTTCCTCGCGCTGAAGGCGGGCAATCTCGCGTCGTTCTCGACCGAGTCGACCTACCGCGTGACGGCGCGCTTCGACAACATCGGCGGGCTGAAGCCGCGCGCGCCGGTCAAGGCGTCCGGCGTCGTCGTCGGCCGCGTCGCGGCGATCCGCTTCGACGACAAGACGTACAACGCGGTCGCCGACATCGATCTGCAGACGCAATACAAATTCCCGAAAGATTCTTCTGCCAAAATACTGACCTCGGGTCTGCTGGGAGAGCAGTATCTGGGGCTCGATGCCGGCGGCGATCAGCAGATGCTCGCCGCCAACGACCGCATCACCAATACGCAGTCCGCCGTGGTTCTCGAGAACCTGATCAGCCAGTTCCTGTTCAACAAGGCGGCCGAGGGCAGTTCGGACTCAAAGGACAAACAATGAATGCCGGCTTCTTGCAACGCCAGGCTCGCTCCGTTCTCCTGGCTGCTCTGCTGCGTCGCGGCGGTCTTCACGACCGGCTGCGCGACGACGCGTCCGCCGACGGCGGTCGCCCGGCCGCGACGCCGGACGATCCGCTCGAAGGTTTCAACCGAGCCGTCTACACGGTCAACGACAAGCTCGACCGCGCGGTCTTCAAGCCGCTCGCGCAGGGTTACGAGAAGGTCCTGCCGGACCCGGTCCGCGTCGTGCGTGTCGAACGTCTTCGGCAACATCGCCGACGTGCCGGCCGTCGCTGAACAACTTCCTGCAGGGCAAGTTCAAGGAGGGCGGCTCGGACATCTGCCGCGTCGGCGTCAATTCGGTCGATCGGCGTCGGCGGCTGCTTCGACATCGCGTCGAAGTGGGGATTCGAGAAGCACAACGAGGACTTCGGGCAGACGCTCGGACGCTGGGGCGTGCCGTCGGGGCCGTACCTCGTGTTGCCGCTGTTCGGACCGAGCACGTTTCGCGACGGCCCTGCGCTGATCGTCGACGCGTACACCGACCCGCACGCACTACATCACGTTCGTCGCGCCTCGCAACATCCTGTACGGCGTTCGTCTCGTCGACAAGCGTGCGCAGGCGCTCGACACGACGAACTTCATCGACAATGCCGCGCTCGATCCGTACGTGTTCGTGCGTGACGCCTATCTCGCGCGTCGCCGCAGCCTGGTCCTCGACGGCACGCGAGCCCGCGCCGCCGCCGACCGACACGCAGGGCGGCGATGCGTCGCAGCCGACCACCGGCGGCCCGCAGACGACGAAGTAGCGGAGGCACGGCGTCGCTGGAGACCGGCTTCGTGTCATCCGAACGATCGGCGCGTCGGTTGATGAAGGACGGCCGCCGCCCGACTGCGACGGGAACGTCGAAGCGCCGCTCGCATCCAAGCGGCACGCCTCGCCGTACATGCGCGTCGAGGAGCGCGCGCGGACGCGTCGTGGCACGGCAGTACCCGAGCACACCAACATGGAGAATGACTATGACAAGCCCGTTCTGCGAGCTTGCACAAATGGCGTTCGATGGCAGCCGCTGGCATGGCGCTCGCTGTCGCTTTGCCTGAGCGGCGCCGCGTTCGCGCAGGCGATGGCGCCCGACGCGCTGGTGCGGAAGGTCACCGAAGACGTCCTGTCGACGGTCAAGGCCGACCCCGACATCAAGGCGGGCAACATCTCGAAGATCCAGTCGCTGGTCGAGAGCAAGATCCTGCCGTACGTCAACTTCCAGAAGATGACGGCGACCGCGGTCGGCCGCAACTGGTCGCAGGCGTCGCCGGACCAGCAGAAGCAGATCACCGACCAGTTCCGTCAGCTGCTGATCTACACGTACTCGGGCGCGCTGCAGCGACGTCAGCGACCAGAAGGTCGAATACCGGCCGTTCCGCGGCGACCCGGCCGACACGGTCGTGCAGGTCGATACGCGCATCGTCAACCCGCGCGGCGGCGAGCCGGTCCAGCTCAACTACAAGCTCGACCGCGAGGGCAGCCGACTGGAAGATCATCGACGTCAACGTGCTCGGCGTGTGGCTGGTCGAGAACTACCGCAACAGCTTCCAGCAGGAAGTCAGTCGCGGCGGCATCGACGGCCTGATCAAGTCGCTGACCGCGAAGAACCAGCAGCTGTCGACCGGCGCCGGCAATCGTCGCAAAGGCTGATGCCGCAAGGCAGGCACTCGTGAGCTACCGCTTCCCCGGGCCCATCACGATGGGCAACGCATCGGCGAGCCTCGCGGCGTGCGTGGCCGCGATCGATGCCGGCGAGTCGGAGCTCGTGCTCGACGCGCTCGCGCATTCCGATTCGTCGGCGGTGGCGGTGCTGGTCGCAGTCCGGCGACATGCCGCGCTCGCCGGCAAGACGCTGGCGATCGGGCCGGCCCCCGAAGCCGTGACGAGCCTCGCGACGCTGTACGGCGTCGCGACCTTCATCTCGGCGGCGCCGACGACCTGAGCGGCGGGCCCGCACGCGCGGGCCGCCTATAATCGCGGGCTTCGCTCGGGCCGCACACGGCCCGTCGCTCTCCCCATCATGCCGGCCGCCATTCGTCTCGAACACGTGCAGAAGCGCTACGGCGCGCTGCAGGCGCTCGCCGGCGTCACCTTCACGATCGACGAAGGCGACTTCTTCGGGCTGCTCGGTCCGAACGGCGCCGGCAAGACCACGCTGATCTCGATCATCGGCGGCCTGACGCGCGCCGATGGCGGCTCGGTCCGCGTGCTCGGCCACGACGTCGTCACCGACTATCGCGCGAGCCGCGGCTCGCTCGGCGTCGTGCCGCAGGAGCTCGTGTTCGACCCGTTCTTCACGGTGCGCGAGACGCTGCGCATCCAGTCCGGCTACTTCGGCCTGTCGAAGAACGACACGTGGATCGACGAGATCATGCACGAGCTCGACCTCACGTCGAAGGCCGACGTCAACATGCGCAAGCTGTCGGGCGGCATGAAGCGCCGCGTGCTGGTCGCGCAGGCGCTGGTGCACAAGCCGCCGGTGATCGTGCTCGACGAGCCGACCGCGGGCGTCGACGTCGAGCTGCGCCAGACGCTGTGGAAGCTTCATCGCGCAGGCTCAACCGCGAAGGCCACACGATCGTGCTGACGACGCACTACCTCGAAGAGGCGCAGGCGCTCTGCAAGCGGATCGCGATGCTGCAAGAGCGGCGCGGTCGTCGCGCTCGAGTCGACGGCGTCGCTGCTCGCGCGCTTCGACGCCGCGCAGCTCGTGCTGCACTTCGCGTCGCGGACGCCTGCCCGCAGCGCTCGTCGATCGGGCCGTCGAGCCCGACGTCGCGACGGCCGCCGACCGCGTCGCGCTGCGGCTGACCGCGGCGTCCGACGTCGAGCCGATCCTCGCGGCGTGCGTGCGTCGGGCGCCGTCGTCGACCAGGTCTCGATCGAACGCGTCGATCTCGAGGACGTGTTCGTGCAGATCATGGGCGGCGGGCAGGGGCGCGACGCGCGACGTGGCACTCGCATGAGCACGGTCCTGCAGCCCGAGTTCGACGCGGCACTGCCGGAGGGCGCGGTCGAGTCTCCGCTGACCGGCTTTCGCACGCTGTTCTACAAGGAGTCGCTGCGCTTCTGGAAGGTCGGCTACCAGACCGTCGGCGCGCCGATCCTGACCGCGGTGCTGTACCTGATGATCTTCTCGCACGTGCTCGAGGAGCACGTGAAGGTCTACGGCCAGGTGTCGTACACGGCGTTCCTGATCCCCGGCCTCGTGATGATGTCGATGCTGCAGAACGCGTTCGCGAACAGCACGTCGTCGCTGATCCAGTCGAAGATCAGCGGCAACCTCGTGTTCGTGCTGCTGACGCCGCTGACGCATCGCGAGGTCTTCGCGGCGTACGTGCTCGCGTCGATGGTGCGCGGCCTCGTCGTCGGCTGCGGCGTGCTCGTCGTCGACGCTGTGGTTCGCGGTGCCGGACTTCGTGGCGCCCGCTGTGGATCGTCGCGTTCGCGCTGCTCGCGACCGCGGTGCTCGGCACGCTCGGCCTGATCGCCGGCATCTGGGCCGAGAAGTTCGACCAGGTCGCGGCGTTCCAGAACTTCCTGATCATGCCGGCGACGTTCCTGTCCGGCGTGTTCTACTCGGTCCATTCGCTGCCGCCGTTCTGGCAGGCCGTGTCGCGCGCCAATCCGTTCTTCTACATGATCGACGGCTTCCGCTACGGCTTCTTCGGCGTGTCCGACGTGTCGCCGTGGACGAGCCTCGCGATCGTGCGGCACGACCGGCGTCGTGCTCGTCGCGGCCGCGTTGCGACTGCTCGCGAGCGGCTACAAGACGCGGCATTGACCGCGACCCCGACGTCCGGCGCGCCGTATCGCGCGCGTCCGACGTTCACCATCGGCAGGACCCACGCCACATGATGACCAAGGAAGACATCCGCGACCTGATCGCAGCGCACGTCGACTGCACGACGATCGACGTGCGCGGCGACGACGGCGCGCACTTCGAGGCGACGATCGTCGCGCCGGCGTTCGAGGGCAAGTCGCGCGTGCGCGCGCCACCAGCTCGTCTACGCGGCGCTCGGCGACCACATGCGCGAGGCGATCCACGCGCTGTCGTTCAAGACGCTGACGCCGGCCGAGTTCGACGCCGCGAAGGACGTCGCGTGGATAAGCTCGTCGTCAGCGGCGGCCAGCCGCCTCGACGGCGCGGTCGACATCTCGGGCGCGAAGAACGCCGCGCTGCCGATCCTCGCGGCGGCGCTGCTGACGAACGAGCACGCTCGACGATCGCGAACCTGCCGGCGCTGCGCGACGTCGCGCACGATGCTGCGGCTGCTCGAGCAGATGGGCGTGCAGCGTCGCGCGCGACGGCGACCGCGTCGTCGCTGACGGCCGACGCGGTCATCGACGCTCGAGGCGTCGTACGACCTCGTCAAGACGATGCGCGCGTCGATCCTCGTGCTCGGCCCGATGCTCGCGCGCTTCGGCGAGGCGCGCGTGTCGCTGCCCGGCGGCTGCGCGATCGGCACGCGGCCGGTCGACCAGCACATCAAGGGCCTGCAGGCGATGGGCGCGTCGATCGCGATCGAGCAGGGCTACCTCGTGGCGCGCATCGCGCGAAGGCACGCGGCTGCAAGGGCGCGCGCATCGTGACCGACATGGTCACCGTGACCGGCACCGAGAACCTGATGATGGCCGCGACGCTCGCCGACGGCACGACGACGATCGAGAACGCGGCGCGCGAGCCCGAGGTCGTCGACCTCGCCGAAGTGCTCGTCGCGATGGGCGCGCGGATCACCGGCGCCGGCACCGACCGCATCGTCGATCGAAGGCGTCGAGACGCTGCACGGCGCGCGTCACGCGGTGATGCCGGACCGCATCGAGACCGGCACGTTCCTCTGCGCGGCCGCGGCGACGGCGTCGCGGCACGGCGGCGAGGTCGTCGTCGCGCGGCGCGCGACCGCGCACGCTCGACGCGGTGCTCGACAAGCTGCGCGAGGCCGGCGTCTCGCTCGACTGCGACGACGACTCGATCCGCGTGCGCGCGAACGGCCACGCGCTGGTCGGCGCGAACGTCCGCACGTCGGAGTACCCGGCGTTCCCGACCGACATGCAGGCGCAGTTCATGGCGCTCGACTGCATCGCGGACGGCACCAACCGCGTCACCGAGACGATCTTCGAGAACCGCTTCATGCACGTGCAGGAGCTCGAGCCGCCTCGGCGCGTCGATCGAGATCGAAGGCAACACCGCGATCGTCAAGGGCGTGCCGCGGCTGTCGGGCGCGACCGTGATGGCGACCGACCTGCGCGCGTCGGCGGGCCTCGTGATCGCCGCGCTGGTCGCCGACGGCGAGACGACGATCGACCGCATCTACCACCTCGACCGCGGCTACGAGGCGATGGAGACGAAGCTGACCGCGCTCGGCGCGACCATCCGTCGGGTCAGCGAATGAGCGTCGGCGCCCGCGCGTGCGAGGGTCCGCGCGACACGCGGAGCGCGCCGTGCTGACGCTCGCGCTGTCGAAGGGCCGCATCATCGCCGAGACGCTGCCGCTGCTCGCGGCCGCCGGCATCGATCGTGACCGAAGATCCCGAGACGTCGCGCAAGCTGATCCTGCCGACGTCGCGACCCGACGCTGCGCATCATCATCGTCCGCGCGTCCGACGTGCCGACCTACGTCGCGTACGGCGCGGCCGACCTCGGCGTCGCCGGACGCGACGTGCTGCTCGAACACGGCGACGGCGCGGCTGTATTCGCCGCTCGACCTCGGCATCGCGCGCTGCCGGATGTCGGTCGCCGCGCCGCGCGGCTTCGACTACGCGCACGCGGTGCGCCACGGCGCGCGGCTGTCGATCGCGACGAAGTACGTGAAGACGGCGCGCGAGCACTTCGACATGAAGGGCGTGCACGTCGACCTGATCAAGCTGTACGGCTCGATGGAGCTCGGCCCGCTGGTCGGCCTGGCGGACGCGATCGTCGACCTCGTGTCGTCCGGCGCGACGCTCGCCGCGAACGACCTGGTCGAGGTCGAGACGATCATGCCGATCTCGTCGCGGCTGATCGTCAACCAGGCCGCGATGAAGCTGAAGCGCGAGGCGATCGACGCCGCTGCTCGACGCGCTCGAACGCGCGGTCGCGTCGCGCGCGAACGATCGCAGGGCCGCATGAGAGACGACGAGCGGACGGCAACCGCCCGACGGTCCGGCGGCTCGACACGCGCGACGTCGGCTTCGACGCCGCGCTCGGCGAGCTGCTGCGCTTCGACACCGACGACGACTCGGCCGTCGACCAGGCGGCGGCGCGCGATCGTCGCCGACGTCCGCCGGCGCGGCGACGCCGCGCTCGTCGACTACACGCGCCGCTTCGATCGCGTCGACGGTCGCGTCGGCCGCGGACCTCGAGATCCCGCGCGCGGCGAACTCGACGCGGCGCGCGACGCGCTGCCGGCCGACACAGCGCGACGCGCTCGAGCAGGCGGCCGCGCGCGTCCGCAGCTTCCACGAGCGCCAGCGCGGCCGAGATCGTGGTCCTACGACGAGGCCGACGGCACGCGGCTCGGCCAGCGCGTCACGCCGCTCGATCGCGTCGGCATCTACGTGCCGGGCGGCCTCGCCGCGTATCCGTCGAGCGTGCTGATGAACGCGATTCCCGCGAAGGTCGCCGGCGTCGGCGAGATCGTGATGGTCACGCCGACGCCGGACGGCACGCGCAACGCGATGGTGCTCGCGGCGGCCGCGATCGCCGGCGTCGACCGCGTGTTCGCGATCGGCGGCGCGCAGGCGATCGCGCGCGCTCGCGTACGGCACCGCGACGGTCCCGGCCGTCGACAAGATCGTCGGTCCCGGCAACGCGTACGTCGCGGCGGCGAAGCGCCGCGTGTTCGGCACCGTCGGCATCGACATGATCGCGGGCCCGTCCGAGATCCTCGTCGTCGCCGACGGCACGGCGCCGGCCGCTGGGTCGCGATGGACCTGTTCTCGCAGGCCGAGCACGACGAGGTCGCGCAGGCGATCCTGCTGTGCCCCGACGCCGCCTACATCGACGCGGTGGCGCGCGAGATCGACGCGCTGCTGCCGACGCTGCCGCGCGTCGACGATCGTCACCGCGTCGATGCGCGACCGCTGCGCGCTGATCCGCGTGCGCGACCTCGACGAGGCCTGCGCCATCGTCAACCGCATCGCGCCCGAGCACCTCGAGCTGTCGGTCGCCGACCCGCGACGCGCTGCTGCCGAAGATCCGCCACGCCGGCGCGATCTTCCTCGGCATCCACTCGTCGGAGGCGATCGGCGACTACTGCGCGGGCCCGAACCACGTGCTGCCGACGGCGCGCACCGCGCGCTTCTCGTCGCCGCTCGGCGTCTACGACTTCCAGAAGCGCTCGTCGCTGATCGCGGTCAGCCGCGCCGGCGCGCAGACGCTCGGCCGGCTCGCGTCGACGCTCGCGCACGGCGAAGGGCTGCAGGCGCACGCGCGCTCGGCCGAGTTCCGCATCGACGGGGCCGCCGATGCGTGAACGACGGACCCGCGGCGAGATCGCGAGCGCACGAACGGTCCCTGCTGACGCAGCTGTTGCGGCCGCGCGGATGGCTCGCGCAGATCCTGTTCGAAGTCGCGTTGACCGGCGTCGGCGGGCTCGTCGGCCTCTGGTTGCACGGCGGATGACCGCGTCGGACCTCGTGTCCCGGGTCGTCCGCGACGACGTCCGCGCGATGCACGCGTACGCCGTCGCCGACGCGACCGGCCTCGTCAAGCTCGACGCGATGGAGAACCCGTTCGCGCTGCCGGACGACGCTGCGCGACCGAACTCGCGGCGCGGCTCGCCGACGCTCGCGCTCAACCGCTATCCGCCGCCGCGCGCCGACGCGCTGCGCGCGACGATCCGAAGCGCGCGATGGGGGTGCCCGACGGTTGCGACGTGCTGCTCGGCAACGGCTCCGACGAGCTGATCTCGCTCGTCATGATGGCCGTCGCGCGCGACGGCGCGTCGGTGCTGTCGCTGGTGCCCGGCTTCGCGATGTTCGCGCTGTCGACGAAGCTCGCGCGGCTCGCGCACGTCGCCGTGCCGCTCGCAGGCCGACTTCTCGCTCGACCGCGACGCGATGATCGCCGCGCTGACGACGCATCGACCCGCGGTCGCGTTCATCGCGTATCCGAACAACCCGACCGGCAACCGCTTCGAGCGCGCCGACGTCGAGGCCGTGATCGCCGCGGCGCGCGCGACGGACACGCTGGTCGTCGTCGACGAGGCGTACTGCGCGTTCGCGTCGGACAGCTTCCTGCGCCGACCTGCCGCGCCACGACAACCTGCTCGTGCTGCGCACGGTCAGCAAGAGCGGCCTCGCCGGCGTGCGGCTCGGCTATCTGTGCGGCGCGCCGGCGTGGCTGGACGAGATCGACAAGGTCCGCCCGCCGTACAACGTCAACGCGTTCACGCAGATGCGCCGTCGCGTTCGCGCTCGAGCACGCCGACGTGCTCGACGCGCAGGCCGACGATCCTGCGCGACCAGCGCGACGCGGCTCTTCGAAGCGCTGCGCGGCGATCGCCGGCGTCGCGCCGTTCCCGTCGGACGCGAACTTCATCCTGTTTCGCGTCGTCGACGACGATCCCGGCGCGGCCGGTCGGCGTCCACGACGGCGCTGAAGCGCCGCGGCGTGCTGGTCAAGGACCTGTCGAAGAGCCATCCGTTGTGCGCGAACTGCCTGCGTGTTACGGTCTCGACGCCCGACGAGAACGCGACGTTCGTCGCTGCGCTGAAGCTCGTGCGCTCCATCGAAGTCTCCGAGACGTCCTCCGCGTCATGAACGCAGCCACCGATCCCGCGCTTCTCGCCGACGCCTCGGCCGCGTCGCGCGACGTCGAGCGCAACACCGCCGAGACGAAGATCGCCGTCACCGTCGACCTCGACGGCGACGGGCAAGTCGAAGCTCGCGTCCGGCGTGCCGTTCCTCGACCACATGCTCGACCAGATCGCGCGCCACGGGCTCGTCGACCTCGACATCGAGGCGCAGGGCGACCTGCACATCGACGCGCACCACACCGTCGAGGACATCGGCATCACGCTCGGCCAGGCGGTGGCGCGCGCGGTCGGCGACAAGAAGGGCATCCGCCGCTACGGCCACGCGTACGTGCCGCTCGACGAGGCGCTGTCGCGCGTCGTCATCGACTTCTCCGGCCGGCCCGAGCTCGTGTGGCACGTGCCGTTCACGCGCGCGATGATCGGCGCGCTTCGACGTCGACCTCGCGCACGAATTCTTCCAGGGCTTCGTCAATCACGCGCAGGTCACGCTGCACGTCGACAATCTGCGCGGCGACAACGCGCACCATCAATGCGAGACGGTCTTCAAGGCGTTCGGGCGCGCGTTCCGCATGGCCGCGGAGCGCGACCCGCGGATGGCCGGCACGATCCCGAGCACCAAGGGCAGCCTCTGATCGTCTCGCGCGTGCGGCGCTCGCTTCATCGGTCCGCGCGGCTTCCTCACATGGCTTCGATCGTCATCGTCGACTACGGCATGGGCAACCTGCGCAGCGTCGCCCAGGCGCTGCGCCACGTCGCGCCCGACGCCGACGTGCGCGTCTCGTCGTCCGCGGCCGACCTCGATGCGGCCGATCGCGTCGTGCTGCCGGGGCAGGGCGCGATGCCCGACTGCATGCGCAACCTGCGCGAGACCGGCCTCGTCGACACGCTGCTGCGCGTGCGCGGCGACGAAGCCGCTGCTCGGCGTGTGCATCGGCGAGCAGATGCTGGTCGACGCGAGCGACGAGAGCGCCGACGGCGAGCCGACGCCGGGGCTCGGGCTGATCCGCGGCCACTGCGTGCGCTTCGATCCGCGGCCGGTCGAGTCGTCCGACGACGGCGCGGCGGCGCGCCTGAAGGTGCCGCACATGGGCTGGAACCGCGTGCAGCAGGGGACATGAGTCGCACGAGCCGCATCCGCTGTGGGAGGGCATCGCCGACGACAGCTGGTTCTATTTCGTCCACAGCTACCATGTCCGCCTCGACGACGATCGCGGATCGCGCGGGGACGAGCACCTACGGCGCGCCCTTTACCGCGGCCATTGCCCGGGATAATATTTTTGCCACGCAATTCCACCCGGAAAAGAGCGCCGTCGGCCGGCCTCGCGCTCTATCGCAACTTCGTCGCATGGAATCCGTGAGCTAGTCCACGCCGTGGACCGCGCCCGCTCCTGCGCCGTTCGCCGCGCCATTCGATTCACCTCCTGCGCATCGCCTCCCATGCTGCTGATCCCCGCGATCGACCTGAAGGACGGGCATTGCGTCCGTCTCGAGCAGGGCGACATGACGACGCGACGGTGTTCTCCGAGGATCCGGCGGCGATGGCGCGCCACTGGGTCGAGCAGGGCGCGCGGCGGCTGCACCTCGTCGACCTCAACGGCGCCGTCGCCGGCCGGCCGAAGAACGAGTCGGCGGTGAAGGCGATCATCGACGCGGTCGGCGGCAGCATCCCGGTCCAGCTCGGCGGCGGCATCCGCGACCTCGACACGATCGAGCGCTACCTCGACGACGGCATCGCGTACGTCATCATCGGCACGGCCGCGGTCAAGAACCCGGGCTTCCTGCACGACGCGTGCGGCGCGTTCCCCGGCCAGATCATCGTCGGCCTCGACGCGCGCGACGGCAAGGTCGCGACCGACGGCTGGTCGAAGCTGACCGGCCACGAGGTCATCGACCTCGCGAAGAAGTTCGAAGGCTACGGCGTCGAGGCGATCATCTACACCGACATCGGCCGCGACGGCATGCTGTCGGGCATCAACATCGAAGCGACGCTGAAGCTCGCGCAGAGCGTGACGGTCCCGGTGATCGCGTCGGGCGGCCTGTCGCGGCATCGCGGACATCGAGGCGCTGCTGCGCGATCGAGGACGAAGGCATCGAAGGCGTGATCTGCGGCCGCGCGATCTACTCGGGCGACCTCGACTTCAAGGATGCGCAGGCGAAGGCGGACGAGCATCGCCGGCGTTGTCCTAGATGCGCAATCGCGCACTGACCTGTCGCCCCGGCGAAGGCCGGGACCGCAGTTCGTGATCGCACGCTCGACGAGAAGATCGGGCCCCGGCCTTCGCCGGGGCGACGACCCTCTGCAATCGAAGGCCTCATGCTCGCCAAACGCGTCATCCCCTGCCTCGACGTCCACGCCGGTCGCGTCGTCAAGGGCGTCAACTTCGTCGAACTGCGCGACGCCGGCGATCCGGTCGAGGTCGCGCAGCGCTACGACGACGCCGGGGCCGACGAGCTGACGTTCCTCGACATCACCGCGACGTCCGACGACCGCGACCTGATCCTCGAGATGATCGAGGCGGTCGCGTCGCAGGTCTTCATCCCGCTGACGGTCGGCGGCGGCGTGCGCGTCGGTCGCCGACGTGCGCCGGCTGCTGAACGCCGGCGCCGACAAGATCAGCATGAACTCGAGCGCGATCGCGAACCCGCAGCTCGATCGCCGACGCGTCGGCGCGCTACGGCTCGCAATGCATCGTCGTCGCGATCGACGCGAAGGCGCGACGCCGGCCGGCGGCTGGCAGGTCTGCACGCACGGCGGACGCAAGGCCGACGGGACTCGACGCGGTCGCATGGGCGCGCGAGGCCGCGCGGCTCGGCGCCGGCGAGATCCTGCTGACCAGCATGGACCGCGACGGCACGAAGTCCGGCTTCGACCTCGCGCTGACGCGCGCGGTGTCCGACGCGGTGCCGGTGCCGGTGATCGCGTCGGGCGGCGTCGGCACGCTCGACGACCTCGCCGACGGCGTCATCGACGGGCACGCGGACGCGGTGCTCGCCGCGAGCATCTTCCACTACGGCACGTTCACCGTCGGCGAGGCGAAGCGTCGCATGGCCGAGCGTGGCATCCCGATGCGGCTGTCATGACCACTGCGGACACGCATGCACCGACGGCTGCGAGCGACTGGCTCGACGACGTCGCCTGGAACGCCGACGGCCTGCGTCGCGGCCATCGCGCAGGAGGCGGGCAGCGGCGACGTGCTGATGCTCGCGTGGATGAACCGCGACGCGCTCGCGGCGACGCTCGCGCGCGGCGAGGCGGTCTACTGGAGCCGGTCGCGCCAGGCGCTCTGGCACAAGGGCGACACGTCGGGCCACTTCCAGAAGGTCCGCGACATCCGCCTCGACTGCGACGGCGACGCGATCCTGCTGACGATCGAGCAGGTCGGCGGCATCGCGTGCCACACCGGACGGCACCGCTGCTTCTATCCGCAGCGCTCGATGGCGATGCCGGCGATGCGACATGGACCGAGACCGATGCGCCGCGCGAGCCGGGATCGCCGGCACCCGCGCCGGACGGCTCATGAGCGACGACGTCCTCGCGCGGCTCGCGCGCGTGATCGAGTCCCGGCGCGGCGGCGACCCGGCGACGTCGTACGTCGCGCGGCTGCTGTCGAAGGCGCCCGACGCGGTGCTGAAGAAGATCGGCGAGGAGGCGACCGAGACCGTGATGGCCGCGAAGGACGGCGACCGCGCGCGGATCGTCGCCGAGACCGCCGACCTGTGGTTCCATTGCCTCGTGATGCTCGCGCAGTACGATCTCGCGCCGGCCGACGTGCTCGACGAGCTCGCGCGCCGCGAAGGGCTGTCGGGGCTCGACGAATTCGCCGCGCGCAAGGACGACGGGCGACAACGGGAACAGCGACGAACGATCAGGTGACGGCGAAGCCGACGACGAAGGACGACTGCATCTTCTGCAAGATCGTCGCGGGCAAGATCCCGTCGAAGAAGGTCTACGAGGACGACGAATTCCTCGCGTTCAACGACATCAATCCGGCCGCGCCGGTCCACATGCTCGTGATCCCGAAGCTGCACCTCGAGTCGCTGGCCGACTGCGAGGGCGCGCACGCGGAGCTGTTGGGTAGAATGGTCGGCCTCGCGCCGCGGCTCGCGCGCGAGCAGGGCGTCGGCTACGACGGCCCCGACGGGACGAGCGGTTTCAAGGCGATGTTCAACACCGGGCGCGGCGGCGGGCAGGAGGTCTATCATCTGCACCTGCACGTCCTCGGCGGCCCCGAGACCCTGGAAGCCGCGTTAGCGTACGGTGCGAGCGGTACGTTCGGTCGCGGTCTCCGCGCACGTGAGGCGGCAAGCGCGACGGCGCGTCAGGAGAAGGCAATGGGCGGTCTGAGCATCTGGCACTGGTTGATCGTTCTCGTCGTCGTGCTGCTGATCTTCGGCACGAAGAAGCTGCGCAACATGGGCGAGGATCTCGGCGGCGCGGTCAAGGGCTTCAAGCAGGGCATGCGCGACGGCAGCGACACGCCCGGTCGACGCGCCGCAGGTCGCCGATCGCACGACGATCGACGTCGAGGCGCGCGACCGCACGCGCACCTGAAGCGGTCGCGTCGTCGCCGCGTGCCGCGTGCGCGCGGGCCGGCTCGCGCGCGTGATCGCGGCGTCCGGTTGCGCGCATGGTCCGCGCGACCTCCTTCCACTCGCTGAACCGTGTTCGATCTCGGGCTCTCCAAGCTGGCCGTCATCGGCGTCGGTCGCGCTGGTCGTCATCGGTCCCGAGCGGCTGCCGAAGGTCGCGCGCACCGTCGGCACGCTGCTCGGCCGCGCGCAGCGCTACCTCGCCGACGTCAAGGCCGAGGTCAACCGGGAGATGCAGCTCGACGAGCTGAGGGCGATGCGCGACCACGTGCAGAGCGCGGCGAGCTCGTTCGAGTCGGCCGTCCACGACAACCTGCGCCAGACCGAGTGCCGACCTCAACGACGGCCTTCGAGACCGTCGCCGATGAACGCGCGTTCGAGCAGGCCCGCGTCGTCGAGCCTGCCGACGTCGAGCGCTCGCAGATCCTGACGCGGCGCTCGACGCCGATCCCGCCGGCGAAGCGCAGCAAGTGGCGGCGCAACGTCGCGCAGCGCACAGAGCGCGATGCCGCTGTGGTTCAAGCCGGCGAGCCGCAAGCGCACGCGCGTGCAGTCGGGTGCCGCGCGGGTCGCGCGCTATCGCGTGCGATGAGCCTCGCATGGTGACCAAGCCGAAGCTGCTCAAGCACGCGAGCGCCGACGACGCGAGCGACGGCGACTCGTTCATCTCGCATCTCGTCGAGCTGCGTTCGCGGCTCGTCAAGGCGGCGCTCGCGATCGTCGTCGTGTTCGTCTGCCTCGTGCCGTTCTCGTCGCACATCTACGACATCATGGCGACGCCGATGCTGCAGGCGCTGCCCGAAGGCACGAAGATGATCGCGACCGGCGTGATCACGCCGTTCCTCGTGCCGGTCAAGGTGACGCTGCTGGTCGCGTTCGTGCTCGCGCTGCCGGTCGTGCTGTACCAGATGTGGGCGTTCGTCGCGCCGGGCCTGTATTCGCACGAGAAGAAGCTCGCGCTGCCGATCATCGCGTCGAGCTTCCTGCTGTTCCTGTCGGCGTCGCGTTCTGCTACTTCTTCGTGTTCGGGACCGTGTTCCGCGTCATCAACGAGATGGCGCCGAAGTCGGTGATGGTCGCGCCGGACATCGACAGCTACTTCGGCTTCGTGATGACGATGTTCATCGCGTTCGGCGTGACGTTCGAGGTGCCGATCGTCGTCGTCGTGCTGGTGCGCCTCGGCCTCGTCAGCGGTCGCGACGCTGCGCGGCATCCGGCCGTACGTGATCGTCGCGTCGTTCGTCGTCGCGGCGATCATCACGCCGCCGGACCCGGGCTCGATGCTGCTGCTCGCGGTGCCGCTCGTGCTGCTGTACGAGGCGGGCCTGCTGGTCGCGCGCTTCGTGCGCGTCGGCGAGGGGCGGGCGGAGAGCGCGTCGACGGCCTAGGCGAAGTCCGAAGCACCGTCGTCCCGGCGAAGGCCGGAACCCGAGTCCCGACGCGGTTCGCAATCGCGACCTTGCGGCCGGGGCGACAGCTTCAGAGGGCTAGACGGCGCTCTTCGCCTCAGCCGGCCCAGGCGCCCTGATCGCCGCCCGCAACCAGTCGTCGAGCGGCGTCGCCGTGGCGAACGTCGACACGATCGTGCCGGCCAGGTCGTCCGGCGCCTTCTTCGTCAGGTCGATGTTGGCCGTCACGACGAAGCTCTTCAGCCGCAGCAGGTCGGCGTAGCGCTCGATCCCCGGCGTCGTCGGGTCGTAGCCCTTCGGCAAGCGCGCGAGCTTGTCCTCGTCGCTCAGGCCGCCGAACGTCGCGACGAAGCGCCTGCTTCCTCACGATGCGCCGCAGGCCCGCGTGATCGTCGACGACGCGGCGCCGGAGCTTCGCGAGCACGTCGCGCTCGCGGCATCCAGCAGCCGGCGCCCAGGTGCAGCCGCCGTCGGCGTCGATCGACAGGTAGTACATCGGCCCGGAGTTCTTCACGCCCGGCTCGGCGATCGATGCGGAGAAGTACGTCTTGTACGGCGTCTTGTCGTTCGAGAAGCGGATGTCGCGATAGATGCGGAACAGCGCCTTCTTCGGATCGACGTCCGCGATCAGCGGGTCGTGCTTCGCGAGGCCGCGCGACGACCTGCCCGACGAGCGCGATGAACTCCGGCCGCAGGATGTCGTAGGCCGGCTTGTTCATCACGAACCAGGCCTTGTTGTTGTTCTCCCGCAGTCCCTTCAGGTACGACGTCAGCGCGGGCAGGTGCATGTCACGTGTGTCGGCGTCGCGCGCGGTGGCGCCGGGCTTCGGCCGCGCGCGCGACCTTGACCGACAGGTCGATCTCGTCCCTGCGTGCGCAGCAGCTTCAGCTTCGCGTTGCTGCCCGGCTTCAGCCGCGCGATCGCGTCGAGCATCGTGACCGTGTCGGTGATCGGATGGTCGTCGACGGCGATCAGGATGTCGCCCGGCTTCACGCCGCCCTGGTCGGCCGGGCCGCCGCGATACACGCCGGAGATGAACGCGCCCTTGCTGCGGCCGAACGTCAGCGCCTCGACCTCGGCCGGCGAGATGTCCTGCGGCTCGACGCCGATGTAGCCGCGGACGACCTCGCCGGACGTGATGATCCCTTCGAGCACTTCCTTCGCGGTCGACACCGGCACCGCGAAGCCGATGCCGAGCGAGCCGCCGGAGCCCTTCGAGAAGATCGCCGAGTTGATGCCGATCAGGTTGCCGCTCGCGTTGACGAGCGCGCCGCCCGAGTTGCCGGGGTTGATCGCGGCGTCGGTCTGGATGTAGTTCTCGAAGTTCGTCAGGTTCAGGTGGTTGCGCCCGAGCGCGCTGACGATGCCCATCGTGACGGTCTGGCCGACGTCGAACGGATTGCCGATCGCGAGCACGACGTCGCCGACGTGCGACGTCCTCGATGCGGCCGAGCGTGATCACCGGCAGGTCGTGCAGGTCGACCTTGAGCACCGCGAGGTCGGTCTCGGCGTCGCTGCCGACGACCTTCGCCGTGCGCGCTGTCGCCGTCGGACAGGCTGACCGTGATCTCGTCGGCGCCTTCGATCACGTGGCGGTTGGTCAGCAGGTAGCCGTCCTTGCTGACGATCACGCCCGACGCGAGCGTGCGTTCGCCGAGCGCCCTCGTTGAAGCGGCGGTTCGGCTGGCGCCGCTGGCGCGGGTCGTCGGAGAACGCGTCGCGCGCGCCGCGCGCCGTCGCCGTTGATGTCGATGCTGACGACGGCCGGCGCCGCGACGCGTACCGCGTCGCTGTACGAGTTCGCGCGCGCGCCGCCCTTGAACACCGGCAGCGCCGTACCGGCAACGGGCGCCGCCTCGTTGATCGTGACGGTGCCGACCTGGCGTTCGCTCGCGAGCCAGTCGGGCCTGAGCGTCTCGATCGACGAACAGCAGCGCGAGCCCGACGGTCACCGTCTGCGCGAACAGCAGCCACAGGCGCCGGACGATGACGCGCGAGCTGCGGGACGCGGGGACGGGAGTCATGCGGCGGAGCGGACGGATCGTGCGCGGTCGGACATGAGGAGGCAGCCGGCAAGGCGCGAGCCCGACCGCACCGCGCCGCTCGACAGCGCCGAAGACGTCGGCGATCGGGAGTCGGGCGCCGCGGTCAGCCTCGCTTCAACGAGTCGCGGATCTCGCGCAGCAGCACCGCGTCCTCCGGCGTCTCGGCGGCGGCGCTGCGTCGAGCCGTCCCTTGGCACGGCTGATCAGCTGCACCATCCAGAAGATGATGAACGCGAGGATGATGAAGTTGAGCACGACCGTGAGGAAGTTGCCATAGCCCAGGACCGCGACGCCGGCGTCGGAGAGTTCCTTATACGAATAGGGCGCGCCGTGACCGATCTTCGCCGCCTGGTCGGGGCGGATCGTGCCGAGCTGGAAGAAATAATTGCTGAAGTCGAGGCCGCCGAAGATCGCGCCGATGACCGGCATGATCACGTCCTTGACCAGCGAGTCGACGATCTTGCCGAACGCGCCGCCGATGATCACGGCGACGGCGAGGTCGATCACGTTGCCGCTGGATCGCGAAGTCACGGAAGTCTTTCAACATGCTCATGCGCGGCTCCTGGGGTCGGGACGTCGCCGCATTCTAGGGTATCGCCTGCGCGCAGCGGGGCGCGTGCGCGAGGCGCGACCCGCGGGCCGAGCTTTGATTCGCCCGTCGAATCCGGTAAAATCGCGCGCTGTCAGAATCCGGCGGCGTCGGCATGCAGGCCGTCGCGACGGCCGTCACGGCCCACGCGCACATGCAGGTTCGACCAGCCGGCCTTCGCACGGTCTTCCAGTCACCTATCGAGCAGGCCGAAGCCCGTCGGGACTCGGCGCATCCATGCCCAGCGCAGATCAAATCGCAGGCCCATCCGGATTCGCGTACGGCACCGGCCGGCCGTCGTCCGGCAGCCCTTCACCCGAGAGTTCCATGAGCGACGGCAAGCCCGTTCCGAAGCAGGTCGACAAGCTCGCGCCGCAACCTGCTGATCGCCAGCTGCGCGGCCGGCGGCGTCGCCGGCGTCGCGGCGCTCTCGCCGTTCGTCGGCAGCATGGAGCCGTCGGAGCGCGCGAAGGCGGCCGGTGCGCCGGTCGAGGCCGACATCTCCGGAATGGCGGTCGGCGAGCTGCGGACGTTCGAGTGGCGCGGCAAGCCGGTGTGGGTCGTCCGACGTGACGCCGACATGGTCGACGCGCTCTAGAAGCACGACAGCGAGCTCGCCGATCCGAAGTCGCAGCGCAACCCGTCGGAGTTCACGCCGATGGCCGACACGCGCAACGAGTACCGGTCGCTGAAGCCCGAGTACTTCGTCGCGGTCGGCGTCTGCACGCACCTCGGCTGCTCGCCGACCGGCGCGCTTCACGCCGGGCGCGCAGCCGAGCCTTCCCGAAGACTGGCCCGGCGGCTTCCTGTGCCCGTGCCACGGTTCGACGTTCGACCTCGCCGGCCGCGTCTTCAAGAACAAGCCGGCGCCGGACAACCTGCGCGATCCCGCCGTACAACTTCGTCTCGGACACGCAGGATCCTGATCGGCGAAGAGAAGAAGGCGTGATCGGCGGGTCGCCGGCCGGACCCTCGCGGAGCGCGCGACCGGCCGCAGCACGACGTCACCGAAGCAGTCGCGGAGAAATTGATGGCGAACACGAAGACGGTTGAAGTTCCCGGCGGACGCACCGGCGCTGCAGCGCACTGCTCGGCTGGGTCGACCCGCGCTTCCCGCTGACGTCGACCTGGAAGGCGCATCTGTCCGAGTACTACGCGCCGAAGAACTTCAACTTCTGGTACTTCTTCGGGTCGTTCGCGCTGCTGGTGCTGGTGATCCAGATCGTCACCGGCATCTTCCTCGTGATGCACTACAAGCCGGACGCGTCGCTGAACGCCGCGGGCGTCCCGGTCGCGTTCGCGAGCGTCGAGTACATCATGCGCGAGGTGCCGTGGGGCTGGCTGATCCGCTACATGCACTCGACCGGCGCGTCGATGTTCTTCGTCGTCGTGTACCTGCACATGGTCCGCGGGCTGATCTACGGCTCGTACCGCAAGCCGCGCGAGCTGGTGTGGATCTTCGGCACCGCCATCTTCCTGTGCCTGATGGCCGAGGCGTTCTTCGGCTACCTGCTGCCGTGGGGCCAGATGTCGTTCTGGGGCGCGCAGGTGATCGTCAACCTGTTCTCCGCGATG
This sequence comes from uncultured beta proteobacterium, assembly GCA_963795885.1. Classification (GTDB taxonomy): domain Bacteria; phylum Pseudomonadota; class Gammaproteobacteria; order Burkholderiales; family Burkholderiaceae_D; genus CAHJXF01. The sequence continues at coordinate 76,533 of CAWCJI010000007.1, forward strand.
CCGTTCATCGGGCCGGACCTGTCGCTGTGGATCCGCGGCGACTACGTCGTCTCCGACGCCACGCTGAACCGCTTCTTCTCGTTCCACGTGATCGCGATCCCGCTGGTGCTGCTCGGCCTCGTCGCCGCGCACATCGTCGCGCTGCACGAGGTCGGGCTCGAACAATCCCGGACGGCGTCGAGATCAAGAACAACAAGGACGCGAACGGCATCCCGCTCGACGGCATCCCGTTCCATCCGTACTACTCGGTGCACGACGTGATGGGCGTCGCGGTGTTCCTGTTCATCTTCTCGGCGATCGTGTTCTTCGCGCCGGAGATGGGCGGCTACTTCCTCGAGTCCAACAACTTCCTGCCGGCGAACCCGCTGCAGACGCCGCAGCACATCGCGCCGGTCTGGTACTTCACGGCGTTCTATTCGATGCTGCGCGCGACGACCGACGAGTTCACGTGGGTCATGATCATCGGCGATCGCGATCGCGTTCGTGCTCTGGTACCTGCGCGCCAAGCCGTCGATCAAGTGGGCGGTGCCGGTCGCGATCGTCGCGGCCGTCGCGATGGTCTTGCTGCGCACGTTCGACGCGAAGTTCTGGGGCGTGGTCGTGATGGGCGGCGCGGTCGTGATGCTGTTCTTCCTGCCGTGGCTCGACCGCAGTCCGGTGAAGTCGATCCGCTATCGGCCGGGCTGGCACAAGGTCCTGTATGGCCTGTTCTTCGCCGTGTTCGTCGTGCTGTGCTACTCGGCACCGAAGCCGCCGTCGACCGCGCAAGAACCTGATCGTCGCAGATCGGCACGGTCTACTACTTCGGCTTCTTCCTGCGATGCCGATCTGGACCACGCTCGGCACGCTTCAAGACGCCGCCCGATCGCGTCACGTTCCATCCGCATTGATCGATCTGCCGACGTCCGCTCGAAAGCCCCGCATGAAGAAATTGCTCGCCATCCTGCTTGTTCGTCCCGCTCGATCGCGTGGGGCGCGACGAGGAATACACGCTCGACCACGCGCCGGACCTGGCGCAACGATCAGGCCGCGTTGCAGAGCGGCGCGAAGCTGTTCGTCAACTACTGCCTGAACTGCCACAACGCGTCGTCGATGCGTTACAGCCGGCTCGCGGACCTCGGGCTGACCGAGGACCAGATCAAGAAGAACCTGCTGTTCACGAGCGACAAGATCGGCGACCTGATGCGCGTCGCGATGCCGGCGAAGGACGCGAAGGAATGGTTCGGCGCCGTGCCGCCCGACCTGTCGGTGATCGCCCGCGCGAAGATCGAGCGAACGCGGCACCGGCCCCGACTACATCTACTCGTACCTGCGCACGTACTACAAGGACGACACGCGTCCGACCGGCTGGAACAACCTCGCCTATCCGAACTCGGCGATGCCGCACGTGCTGTGGCAGCTGCAGGGCGTGCGCGACGCCGGTCTACGTCGACAAGAAGAACGAGGAGGGCGAGACCGGTCCACGAGTTCGAGAAGTTCGACGCAGCTGACGCCCGGCACGCTGACGCCGCTGCAATACGACCGCGACGTGGCCGACATCACGGCGTTCCTGACCTGGATGGCCGAGCCGCGCAGCGGAGACGCGCAAGCACGTCGGCGTGTGGGTGCTGCTGTTCCTCGGTGGTGACGTTCGTCCTCGTATGGCGACTGAACGCGTCGTACTGGAAAGAAGTAAAGTGACCGGTTGACCCGAGGGCCGGGAAGCCTGCGCTTCCCGGCCCTCGTCTATTTTTGAGGCTGTCGCCTCAACAAGGGACAATAACAACATGATGGTTCTCTATTCCGGCACGACCTGCCCCTTCAGCCAGCGCTGCCGCCTGGTGTTGTTCGAGAAGGGCATGGACTTCGAGATCCGCGACATCGATCTCTTCAACAAGCCGGAAGACATCTCGGTGATGAACCCGTACGGCCAGGTGCCGATCCTGGTCGAGCGCGACCTGGTGCTGTACGAGTCGAACATCATCAACGAGTACATCGACGAGCGCTTCCCGCATCCGCAGCTGATGCCGGCCGATCCCGTGATGCGCGCGCGCGCGCGGCTGTTCCTGTTCAACTTCGAGAAGGAGCTGTTCGTCCACGTCGGCACGCTCGAGAACGTCACGGCGAAGGGGCACGAGAAGGCGCACGAGAAGGCGCGCGCCGGCATCCGCGACCGCCTGACGCAGCTCGCGCCGGTGTTCCTGAAGAACAAGTTCATGCTCGGCGACGACTTCTCGATGCTCGACGTCGCGATCGCGCCGCTGCTGTGGCGGCTCGGGCATTACGGCATCGAGCTCGGCAAGAACGCGGCGCCGCTGATGAAGTACGCCGAGCGCATCTTCTCGCGGCCGGCGTATATCGAGGCGCTGACGCCGTCCGAGAAGGTGATGCGCCGCTGATGCGCGCCGCCGGTGCCAGGTCGTGCGCAAGCTCCGTAGCATGCCGACCGTCGAAATCGCGATGTCCGAACCGTCCACCAAGCCCTACCTGATCCGCGCCATCTACGAGTGGTGCACGGACAGCGGCTACACGCCGTTCCTGGCGGTGCACGTCGACGCGACGACACGCGTGCCGCAGGAGTTCGTGAAGAACAACGAGATCGTGCTGAACATCAGCGCGCTCGCGACCAGCAAGCTGCAGATCGGCAACGAGCTGGTCGAGTTCCAGGCGCGCTTCGGCGGCAAGGCGCGCACGATCTCGGTCCCGATCGCGAACGTCAGTGCGATCTACGCGCGCGAGAACGGCCACGGGATGGCGTTCGACCTCGCCGAGGCCGGCGACCGCGCGCGGCCACGAGCCGCCGGCGCTGCCGGCACCGGGCACGAAGTCGCGCCCGAAGAAGCGCAGCCCGAGCGCGAGTCGAGCAAGGGCCGCGACCTGCTGAAGGTCGTGCAGCCCGAGGAGCATCCGCAGCCGCCGCCCGACGGGCCGAAGGGCCGGCCGCACCTGACGATCGTCAAGTAGACGCGCGCGCCGCCGCGGCCGTTCCTCCGCCGTCGAAGCGCGTCCGCTAGAATCCGCGGACGGCCGGCTTAGCTCATTTGGTAGAGCAGTTGATTTGTAATCATCAGGTGGCAGGTTCGATTCCTGCAGCCGGCACCACGCGCCCTCTGATCGACATGTGCGTGGGGTGCGAAACGCCTTCGCGTCGGGTCATCGCTAAGTCGGCCTCTTCGCCAGCAACGCCCAGATGCCCGCCGCGGACAGCAGCGAGCCGCCTGCGAGATGGAAGCGGCGCCGTGCTCGAGGGGACGACAGGATCCTCCGCGCCGATCCGGCGAACGTCGCATAGAGCGTCGCGTTCAGCGTCGCCATCAGCACGAAGGTCAGCGCCAACGTCCAGAGCTGGCGCGTCACGTCCGCCGCCGGGTTGATGAATTGCGGCAGGAAGGCGACGAAGAAGACGATCCCCTTCGGATTGAGCGCCGTGACGAGATACGTGTTTGCGAACAGCCGCCAGCGCGATCGGGGAGGCGTGGGATCGAGAGGCGTGGATGACGCGGCTCCGGCGCGAAGCAGCTTGACGCCCAGGTAGAGCAGGTAGAGGCCGCCGATCCACTTGACGACGGTGAACCAGAATGCCGATGCCGCCAACAACGCGCCGAGGCCGAAGAGCGAGACCACGAGCGCCGTCGAGTCGCCGAGCGCGACCGCCGCGACCAGCGCGACGTTGGCACGACGTCCATGCGTCAACGAATAGCTGATGACCGTCAGGATGGTCGGCCCCGGGATGATCAGCAGCACCGCGGACGCCGCGACGAACGCGAGCCAGACTTCAACGGACATGACGATTCCTTTGCACGAGTCGAACGGTCATCGGGCAGCGACGATGCGCTTCGTCGCCTTCGAAGCAGACACCTCGGCAGCAGGGGACCGATAGAGCATGTTGACGGCGCATCGATGCCGCTGCGCGCATCGCGTCGTCGCACGGCGGACCGTCACGACGCTCAGTTCCCCACGTTCTCGTCGACTTCGAGCCGCACGCCGCGCGTCGCGATCAGGACCTCGCCGACGAACGCCGTCAGCGAACCCATCGTCAGCAGGATGGCACCGCCGAACAGCGCGAACAGCAGCGTCGCGGCATCCGCGCCGTTGACTTCGCCGAGGAAGAGGTCGAGCACCGTTGCGCACGTGAAGGCTCCGGCGAGCGCGGACAGCAGCACGGCTGCATCGAGCAGACGCGTGCGCCACTTGAGCAACCCAAGTTGACGATCGCGCATCGCATCGGCCACGCGGTCGGTCAGCGACTCGACCTGGTCGGCGACGCGCGTGAGCCGGGACGCGAAGACATTCATCAGCGCCGCGATGCCGGACAGCAGGAACACCGGCGTGAGCGCGAGCTGAACGACATGCGCGGCCGATTCCAGGTCGTAGGAGTGGGACACGGCCGCATTACAGCATGCGAACGAGGGCTCGCCGTCGGTCCCTCGTGCTCGCGCCGCGCGTCGGCAGGCGCAACGACGAGGTGCGACGACGAGGAACAGCGTCGCCGCTCGACAGGCGGACAGACGTCCGCGACGACGCGCTCAGCTCGCGTTACGACGCCGCCGCAGCATCCACGCGCCGACGAGTCCGATGCCGACCAGCGGCGCGCTGCCCGGCTCGGGAACCGGCGCGAACGCGACGCCGCGGATCACCTGGTTCGTGCCCGCGGCGTACAGCTGCACGAACGAATCGCCGCTCGGCAACGTCGTCGCCGACAACGGGTCGCTGATGCCGTAGAGGAACGTCGGGTCGAGGTCGCCGATCGTCGAGTTCGTCGCGAACAGCTCCGTCATGCCGCCGACGACGAGGCCGGTCAGGCCGATCAGCCCGGTCGTGCCGCAACCGATCTGGTCCGCGCCGCATGCCGTCGTGTCGGGCACCAGGTTCAGTCCCGCCGATAGCGTGTACGCGAGCTGCCAGTTCGTGCCGTCGAAGATCCACTTCTGGAGGCCGCCGTCCGACAGCCCCTGCGTCGACTTGTTGGCACCGTTGTTGTCGCCCTTCGGATTGCCGCTGTCCGCGATGTACAGCACGGTCGGACTCGCGAAGAAGTATTGCTCGGGGCTCAGATAGATCTGCGTGCCGCCCTTGACGCTCGTGTCGATCGTGTTGAGCTGCGACGCGCTCGCGACCGTGAACTTGCTCTTGAGATTGTTGAGGATCGTCGCCGACGCGGCCGTCGTGGGCAGGCCGTTGTAGACCGAGACGTTCTCGTGGACGCCGCTGCCTTCGGTGGTGTCGGCCGACAGGTAGACCTTCCCGTTGGCGATCTGCACGACGCGCGACTCGTAGGTGTTGTCGATCGTCGTCGCCGTGGTCGCATGCAACGGCGCGTAGAACAGTCCTTGGGTCGGATCGTTGGTGTTCTTCGACGTGCCTTGCCCGGACACGTAGAACGAGGTCCCGTCGAGCGTCGCGACGCTGCGCGGATTGTTGCCGCTGAACGCGGCGCTGCCGAGCGTCGTCGACGTGTCGACGCCGGTGTTCGCGCCGACCAGCGCGATCACGCGCTGCACGGTCGTGCTCGGTGCCTGCGCGAGCGGATAGCAGGTGCCCTGGCCGATGCAGGACTTCGTCGTGCCGCCGTACGACGACGGGTTCGCATCGAACGCGGCCGCGCCGACCGCGTAACCCGCGATCACGAGCGAGTGCCCGTCGCCGGACGTCTGCAGGATGCCTTCGGACGACGAGCCGTACTCGCCGGAGATCGCCTGCTGCGTGTAGCCGTTCTTCGTGCTCGTCGACTGCGGCAGCGTCAGCTGGCCGGCCTGCGTCGCGAACGCGGCGCTCGACACGATGCCCGCCGAGACGCCGTGCAGCGCGAGCTGCTGCAGCGTGATCGGCGATGCGCCGTTGTCCTTGTAGACGGTCGCGTCGCCGCTCGTGCCGTCGCCGTAGACGCTCAGCACGAGATCGCCGGCGACGAAGCTGATCGGGTCGGCGCATGCAACGCCCGAGGTCGCGAGCGCGGCGACCGCGACGCACGTGCGGAGGTTGAAACGCGAAGTCATCGGAGAGTCCTCGGTGCGGATCGACGGTGGGTCGGTTGATCGGCCGTCTGTGAAGCGCAGCCACGCGCCGACACGCAGAAGTCGGGGAGCCACGATGCAGCTCCGGCACCTCGGCGCGTGTGCGTCCTGCGGAAGCGCCAGAAGAAGCAAGTCGCGTACCGCGCATGCGGCGTCAAGGACTTGCGCGAGAATGGCCGCCGCGCATGTCAAGCACGTCGACAGTCGCGCGATGATGGAGTCGCTAGAAACGAAAACGAGCCGACGAAGGTCGGCTCGATGAAGGGATGGTCGGTCGACGCCGATCGTTGCGACGGGCGTCGAGATCGACGCCGCTCCGTCCTCGCGGACGAAGCGGCGCGCGCTTACTGCTTCGTGATGTCGAACACCAGATTGACCGGCGACGGTCCGAACGAGCTGTTCGGCACGAGCGCCGTCTGGTTGACGCCGGCCTTCGTGAAGTCGCAGACACCGTTCGGGAAGATCGTGTTCAGGCGTGCCAGCTCGGTGGCCGTGAACGTGACCTTGTAGTCGCTCGCGACCACCGGCTTCAGCGTGCACTTCGCGATGTTGGCCGCGAGCGTGCCGCCCGCCTGATAGCGCGGGAACGACCACGACGGGAACAGCGTGTTGCACATCGTGTTCGGCGTGTTGCTCAGCGTTTGCGGCTCCGTGATGAACGTCGTCGCGTTGCTCCAGCATCCGTCGACGGCCGTGGCCGGCTTGTCGCGGATCACCTTGGCGCGCTGCGTGCCGGCTGCGGTGTCCGCCTTGTAGGCGACGACCCAGCTCATGAACGCGCTCCATGCCGTCTCGGCGGGGACCGGATTGCCACGCCACATGACGTGGTTCAACGTGTCGCCGTTGGCCTGCAGCATCCGCTCGCGCATCGCGAAGTGGAACCACTGATAGTGGTAGCCGCCGTCGTCGTTGTAGATGCCCGTGACGTCGAACACCGGGATGTTCGCGAGGCCGCCGCCGCCGTACAGCTGCAGGCCGCTCTGCTGCATCCGCGTGATCGCGCCCGGGTCGCCGGTGACGCGGTTCGCGACGTAGTTGAAGTCCTGGTCGTAGCCGCCGATGTTGGCGTTCAGGTCGAGGAACTGCGTCGTCGTGATCACGCCGTTGTTCAGCGCGTTCAGGCCGTACTGCACGCCGACGTTGTCGTACGGACGCAGCGCGAAGCCGGTCGTCTTGTCGACGCCGTACATGTTCTTGTCGGCGTCGTAGATCGTCGGCCGCGCTCCCGTCTTGTTCGACACCGGGTCGTAGCGCACGCCGACCGGGACGACCGGGCTCCATGACGCGGACACGTAGCCCGTGACGTCGACGCGATTCGGCACGGGGTCGGTCCGTCCCGACTGGTTCGCCGCATCGAGGAACGCCTGGATGCCCTTGTAGCCGCTGACCGCGAGCTTCTGTGCGTCGGTGAACCCGGTCGTATTGGTGACCGCCCAGTAGTGACTGAGCAGGTGACCGTCGGAACCGGAGAACGCGATGCCGAGCGGGTCGGGGAACGTGCAGGCGATCAGGATGCCGTCGAACAGGCCGGGGATGCGATCGGCCGGCTGCGAGCTGCCATACGAGCCGCCCGAGCAACCGGCGCTGACCGTGATGTCGGGCACGCCGTACGTCTTGATGAACGCTTCCTTCGACATCATGTCGGCCTCGCTCTCGAGGACCGCGTTGCAGTCGTTCGACGCGTGCGCCAGCGTGTTCGCGAACGTCGCATAGCCTTCGCCCAGACGCTTGACGTTGAGCAGGCTGAAGTCGAAGCCGGCGAGCGCGAGGTTGCCTTCGACGCCGCCCTGGATGTACCAGCCGCCGGGACAGCCGTAGCCTTCGACGGCCAGCAGGCGCTTGTTCCATGCCTTCGGCGGCACGATCGGCGTCGGCGTGGCCTCGACCGTCGGGTCGTGCAGCACCGCGGTCTGCAGGATGCCGCGGTCGACCGTCTTCGTCTCGACCCGCACGATGTACGGCACCGTCACGCCACTCGTGGTCGTCGTCATCGCGACGTCGGACGGACGCGTGGTCGTGCTCGGCATCGGGACGAGCGCCGTCCCGTTCGTCTGCAGGTACATGTACGTGGTCTTCGGCGCGGCCGAGCAGTCGGCGTCGAGCGCAGGACCGAAGGTCGTGTTGTCGGGCAACAGGAAGGTGCTGGTCTGGCAGATGAACGGGGTCTGGTGCGGACCCGAGACGATCGGTCCGGCGATCGAGTACGCCGTGAAGTCGACCTCGGCCGGCGACGAGTTGTTCTGCGCGACGAGCAGCGCGTTCGCGCCGGGCGTGACGCCCGACACGACGCCGAGCAGGTGTCCAGGGTGGGCCGCGTCGACGTGGAAGACCGACGACACGTTGACGCCGTTCAGCGTCGCGGTGATCGGCATCGTCGTGTCGGCGACCTGCACGTCGACCAGCGTCGTCGTGCCGGACACCATCGCCGGATCGGACGAGGCGATCTTCGCCGTCGGCCGCGCCGCCTGCGCGGCGGTCGGTGCCGAACTGCCGTTGCCGTTGTTGTCGTCGCTACCGCCGCAGCCGGCCAGCGCCGCGATCGCCGCGCTTGCAGCGGCCAGCACTGCCCACTTTCCGAACGCCCTGTTCATGCCGTCTCCTTGGATGTCGTCGCGCGATTGAGGTCATCGCGTTCGTTGCGCCGTGACGCGCGCTGGGCACCCTGTTCGCAGCAAGCGTGCCAACCGTCGACATCGACGCTCGATGCAGTCTGTCGAGGAGACGGCGGCGTGGCGACGACGCCGACGTGTGGATGTCCGCGCAATCGCGCCGTCGGCGCGTGCGGACTTCCGCACAGCGATTCGCCTTGTGCGTCGCAACGAAGCTCCGTTGTATTCCGGATTGCGCGTTCGGCCGAACGCGCCGATGCTTCGCGTCCCTGATCCGACTCGCCGCTGCACATGACCCCCGCCGTCCGGCGGTTCGCCGCATCGTTCGCCTGGGCCGCGGTCGCGGTGATCACCGTCGCCGCGGCCTACCTCTTCGCCGAGCGCGCGGCGGTGCGGTCGTTGAGCGACACCGCTGCGCAGCGGCTCGAGGTCTATCGCGGTGGCCTGGTCGGCGAGATCCGTCGCTACGACTACCTGACGTCGGTGCTGAGCCTCAACAGCGACCTCGTCGGCCTGCTGAGGTCGCCCGACCCGCGCGCGGTCGATCGCGTCAACGGCTACCTCGAGGTCGTCGCACGCGAGTCGCAGGCGCTCGACGTCTACGTGATGGACCTGACCGGACGGACCGTCGCGTCGAGCAACCATCGCGACACTGACAGCTTCGTCGGCATGAACTTCAGCTTCCGGCCCTATTTCAAGGACGCGCTGCTGACGGGCTACGGCCACTACTACGGTGTCGGGACCGTGAGCAACGCGCCCGGCTACTACTTCGCGTCGCGGATCTACGACGGCGAGCGCCTCGTCGGCGTCACCGCCGTCAAGGTGAGCCTGCACAGCCTCGAGACGACCCGGCACGACGTCGACGAGATCGCGCTCGCGATCGACTCGAACGGCATCGTGTTCCTGAGCTCGTTGCCTGCCTTGCTGTTTCGCACGCTCGAGCCGGTCGATCCGGCGACGCTCGCACGATTGCGCGACTCGCGGCAATACCATCTGCAACGCGCATTCGATGCGGTGGGCACGATCGATCCGTTCGACGAGCCGAACGTGCGTCGCTTCCGGCCGGCGGCGGACGTCCGGCGCTCGAACGCGGGTGCGCTGCGGTCCCAGTACCTGCTGGTCGATCGACCGGTGCCGTCGACCGACTGGAGGCTCGCGACGATGACGAGCCTCGAGCCCGCGATCTCGGCCGCGCGCAACGCGGCGGCGACGGCGGGGCTCGCGTTCATCGCGCTGTCGTTGCTCGGCTTGTACCTGTGGCAGCGCCGGAAGGCGCATGCGCTGCGCCTGCGAGCGAAGCAGGAGCTCGAGCGAGCCTACGACGATCTCGAGAACCAGGTGCAGTCGCGGACCGAGGCGCTGCGAGAGGCGAACGTGCATCTTCAGCACGAAGTCGCGGAGCGCAGGAAGACCGAGGTCGCGCTGAAGAACACGTTCGAGGAGCTCGTTCACTCCGGCAAGATGGCCGCGCTGGGCAAGATGGCCGCGAGCGTCACGCACGAACTCAATCAACCGCTGGCTGCGTTGCAGACGCTGTCGGACAACGCGGCCGTGCTGCTGCGCCGTGATCGCGTTCACGACGCCGTCGAGAACCTGATGGAGATCTCGCAACTCGTCGCCCGCATGGGCAAGATCACCGGCGAGCTCAAGAGCTTCGCGCGCAAGTCGCCGCCGCAATCGAGCGTCATCGACCTGCGCCGCGTGATCCACGAGACGGTCTCGCTGCTGCGCGTGCGGCTCGAGCAGGAACGGGTCGTCACGCGCGTCGACACGCCGTCGCGGGCGATCCACGGCTATGCGGACGCGAACCGGCTCGAGCAGGTCCTCGTCAATCTCGTCAACAACGCGATCGATGCGATGCGGCCGCGCGAACGGCGCATCCTGTCGATCGCGGTCCGCGAGGTGGACGGCTTCGCGATGCTGTCGGTCCGCGACACCGGCAGCGGCCTCACGGCGGCCGCGATCGACCGGTTGTTCGAGCCGTTCTTCACGACGAAGGCGGCAGGCCAGGGTCTCGGCCTCGGGCTGCCGTTGTCGGCGGAGATCGTCAAGGAGTTCGGCGGCACGCTGAGCGGACGCAACACGAACGACGGCGCGGAGTTCGTCATCGAACTGCCGCTCGCGATGGAGGTCGAGGATCGTGTCTGACGGACTGTCGGTGCTGTATGTCGAGGACGACCCGGCCGTGCGCCGCGGCAGTCGGCAGGCGCTCGAGCTCGCCGGCATCCAGGTCGCGGACTTCGAGTCGGCCGAACAGGCGATGCGACACATCAAGCTCGCGGCGCCGGTCGTGCTCGTGACCGATGTTCGCCTGTCGAACATGAACGGCATCGAGCTGCTCCGCTACACGCACGGCATCGATCCGCAGCTGCCCGTCATTCTCGTCACCGGCCACGGCGACGTGCCGATGGCGATCGACGCGGTGCGCGCCGGTGCCTACGAATTCATCGAGAAGCCGTTCGCGTCGGACCGGCTCTGCGACGTCGTCGGCCGCGCGATCGAGGCGCGCTCCGTGGCGCTCGAGCTCGGCGACCTGCAGCGTCGCGTCGAGTCGCGCGCCGCGGCCGAGGCGCTGATCGTCGGTCGTTCGCCCGCGATCGAGAAGCTGCGCGCGCAGATCGTCGATCTCGCCGCGACAGACGCCGATGTGCTGATCCAGGGCGAGACCGGGACCGGCAAGGAGCTCGTGGCGCGGGCCATCCACGAGCGCAGCGCGCGACACGACGCTCACTACGTCCCGATCAACTGCGGCGGACTGCCGGAGGCGTTGTTCGAGGCCGAGCTGTTCGGCCACGAGACCGGCGCGTTCACGAGCGCGTCGAAGAAGCGGATCGGCAAGCTCGAGCACGCCGGCCGCGGCACGGTCTTCCTCGACGAGATCGAGACGATGCCGCTCGTGCTGCAGATCAAGCTGCTGCGCGTGCTCGAAGAGCGGCAGTTCGAGCGCCTCGGCTCGAACGACTCCATCCCGCTGCACGCACGCATCGTTGCCGCGAGCAAGAGCGACCTGCGACGCATGAGCGAGGACCGCTTTCGCAGCGACCTCTATTACCGGCTGGGTCTTGCGGTGATTCGTGTGCCGCCGCTGCGCGAACGGATTGAAGACATCCCGCTCCTGTTCGAGCACTTCGTCGGTCAGGCCGCGACGCGCTACGCGAAGCCGGCGGAGCCGATCGAGCGAAGCACGATGAACCGCATGATGGCGTACGCGTGGCCCGGCAACGTCCGCGAGCTGCGCAATGTCGCGCATCGCCACGTGCTGGGACTGTCCGACTGGTTCGATGCGGATGCCGACGGCGACGTCCCGACGCGCAGCTTCGAAGAGAACATGAACGCCTTCGAGCGCTACCTGCTCGAGGACTCGATGCGCGCGAGCGGCGGTCGCGCGTCGGCAGCTAGCGAATTGCTGCGCTTGCCGCGCAAGACGCTCTACGACAAGCTGCGCAAGCACAACCTCATATCGGATCAGTTCAAGTGACCTTCAACGCGGGACCGTGTGCACGGAACCTTGTGCGCATTTCGTCATCGGAGCAGCACCATGGCCGCTGAGAACATCAAGAGACGCCGCTTCCTGATCGGCAGCGCGGTCGGGGGACTGACCGGCGCGGTCGGGGCGGCGATCCGCGACGGCGAGCTCGGCGCACCGGCGCAGGTGATCCGCGGCTCGATGCCGTGGCACGAGGGCGCGGCCGATGTGCCGCCGGGCGCGTCCGGCAGCGACTTCGTCTTCTTCACGCCGGCCGAGCGGACCTTCGTCGAAGCGGCCGTTGCGCGATTGATCCCGAACGATCCGTCCGGACCGGGCGCCGTCGAGGCGAACGTGCCGTTCTTCCTCGATCGACAGCTGGCCGGTGGGTTCGGTCGCGGCGAGCACTTCTATCTCGGCGGTCCGTGGCCGAAGGGCACGGCGGAGCAGGGCTATCAGAGTCGCTTCAGCCCGGCGCAGCTGTATCGCAGCGCGATCGCCGCGATCGACCGGTACGTCGCGACGAACCACGGCGGCGGCACGTTCGCGAAACTCGCGACCGGCGACCAGGACGACCTGCTGAAGGGGCTCGAGGCCGGCAAGGTCGAGCTCGACGGCGTCGACGGCAAGACGTTCTTCTCGATGCTGCTGCAGAACACGAAGGAAGGCTACTTCGGCGATCCGATCTACGGCGGCAACAAGGACATGGGCGCGTGGAAGATGATCGGCTTCCCCGGCGCGCACTACGACTATCGAGGAATGGGTCACGCGGCACAACGAGCGCGTTCCATTCGAGCCGGTCAGCCTGATGGGTCGTCCCGGCTGGAGGCGCGGCTGATGGCGACGTCGCTTCCGCCGGTCGATGCGGTGCTGGTCGGGTTCGGCTGGACCGGCGCGATCATGGGCCAGCAACTGGCCGACGAAGGGCTCGAGGTCCTCGCGCTCGAGCGGGGTCCGTGGCGCGATACGCCGACCGACTTTCCGACCACGCTGGCGCAGGACGAGCTGCGCTACATGTGGCGGCATCACCTGTTCCAGAACGTGGCCGTCGACACGCTGACGATCCGCAACCGCCAGGCCGAGGAGGCGCTGCCGATGCGGCGGCTCGGCTCGTTCCTGCTCGGCACCGGCGTCGGCAGCGGCGGCGTCCACTGGAACGGCCAGATCTGGCGCTTCCTGCCGACCGACTTCCTGACGAAGAGCCACAACGCACAACGCTACGGACCCAAGGCCGTGACGGCCGACGACATGACGGTGCAGGACTGGGGCGTCACGTACGACGAGCTCGAGCCGTACTACGACCAGTTCGACAAGCTGTGCGGCACGAGCGGCAAGTCCGGCAACCTGCGCGGCGCGATCCAGCCGGGCGGCAATCCGTTCGAAGGCGCGCGCTCCGACGAGTATCCGACGCCGCCGATGCCGCAGACCTACGGGCCGACGCTGTTCGGCGAGGCGGCAGCGAGGCTCGGTCGTCATCCGTTTCCGCATCCGAGCGGCAACCTGTCGCAGCCGTACGTGAACCCGCTCGGCGCGCAGCTTGGCGAATGCACGTACTGCGGCTTCTGCGAGAAGTTCGGCTGCGGCAACTACTCGAAGGCGAGCCCGCAGACGACGGTGCTGCCGTATCTGCTGCGCAAGCCGAACTTCACGCTGAAGACCGAGTGCGAGGTGCTGAAGGTCGAGCTGACGCCGGACCGGAAGCGCGCGACCGGCGTCACGTACGTGAACAGCGCGGGCGAGGAGTTCTTCCAGCCGGCCGAGATGGTCATCCTGTCCGCGTACATCCTGCAGAACGTGCGGCTGATGCTGCTGTCGGGCATCGGTCAGCCGTACGACCCGGTGGCGAACACCGGTGTCGTCGGGCGCAACTACGCGTACCAGACGATGGGCTCGGTCAACGCGTTCTTCGACGACAAGTACATCAACACCTTCATCGGCGCCGGCGCGCATGCGACCGTGATCGACGACTTCAACGGCGACAACTTCGACCATTCGGGACTCGGCTTCATCGGCGGCGCGTACGTCGCCGGCATGATCACCGGCGGCCGGCCGATCGAGATGGTCTACACGCCGGAAGGCACGCCGGCGTGGGGCCTCGACTGGAAGCAGGCGGTCGCGAAGAACTACCTGCACTCGTTCGCGATCAGCGTGCACGGCGCTTGCATGAGCCATCGCGGCAACTACCTCGACCTCGACCCGACGTATCGCGACGCGTTCGGCCGGCCGATGCTGCGGATGACGTTCGACTTCACCGACAACGAGTACAAGATGTCGAACTACATCGTCGACCGCGCGGCCGAGGTCGCGAAGGCGATGGATGGCTGTCGCGAGGTCAAGCTCAATCGTCGCAAGGGCTCGTGGAGCGTCGTGCCGTACCAGACGACGCACAACACCGGCGGCGCCGTGATGGGCGACGACCCGAAGACCAGCGTCGTCAACAAGTTCCTGCAGGTCTGGGACGTGCCGAACGTGTTCTCGCTCGGGGCCGGCGCGTTTCCGCAGAACGCCGGCTACAACCCGACGGCCACGGTCGCCGCGCTCGCCTACCACGCGGCTCACGAGATCCGGACGCGCTATCTCAAGGAGCCCGGACCGCTGGTTCGGACGTGAAGCGATGAGGCGCCTGCTGCGCTCCGCAACCGGCCCGACCGTGCTCGCCGTGGTCGCGGCGACGATCGTCGCCGGCCTGACCAGCCTCGCGATGAGCCAGGGATCGCAGGCGCCGTCGCGCAGCCCGAGCGGCCGTGTGTTGCCGAACGAGTTGCTGGCGCGGCCGATTCCCGATGCGACGCCGAACGCCGCGCAGCTGCGTCGGGGTCAATACCTCGTCGCGATGGGCGACTGCCTGTCGTGTCATCTGCGCGAAGGCGGCGAACCGCTGGCCGGCGGCTTGCCGCTCAACACGCCGTTCGGGGTGATCTACTCGCCGAACATCACGTCGGACGCGCAGACCGGCATCGGCAACTGGACGAACGACCAGTTCTATCGGGCCATGCACGACGGCATCGACGACCAGGGCCACAACCTCTATCCGGCCTTTCCGTATCCGTGGTTCCGGCGTGCGAGTCGCGCGGACGACGACGCGATCCTCGCGTTCCTGAAGACCACGCCCGCGGTCGCTTACCGGCCGCCCGCGAACCGGCTGATGTTCCCGCTGAACTTCCGCTTCCTCGTGAAGGGATGGAACCTGCTGTTCCTCGGGTCCGACGCCGCGCCGAACGATCCGGGCCAGTCGGCGGAATGGAACCACGGCGCCGAGCTCGTCAACGGGCTCGGCCATTGCAGCGCCTGCCACACGCCGAAGAATCTCTTCGGCGCCGATCGCAAGTCCGAAGCCTTCCGCGGCGGCGCGCTCGACAACTGGGTCGCACCGGACCTGACCGGCAACGAGCGCACCGGGCTCGGCCGCTGGAGCGTCGCGGAAGTGGCCGAATACCTGAAGAACGGCCGCAACGTCCACGCCGGGGCCGGCGGGTCGATGGAGGAGGTCGTCAACTACTCGACCTCGCTGCTGAACGACGCCGACCGCACCGCGATCGCGACGTACATCAAGTCGCTGCCGGCGAGCCCGATGCTCGCCGCGACGACGCCGGACGCCGGCGCGATGCGTCGCGGCGGCGCGATCTATTCGGACGTCTGCAGCGCGTGCCACCTCGAGAATGGCGTCGGCCAGCCGCGCTTCTTCCCGCCGCTCGGCAACAACGCGCTGCTGCAGCAGCGCGACGTGACGGGGCTCGAGCACATCATCCTCGCCGGCAGTCGCATCGGCACGTCACGGCAGATGACGACGCCGATGACGATGCCGAGCTTCGCGTGGAAGTTGAGCGACGGCGAGATCGCGGACCTGAGCACGTTCATCCGCAACAGCTGGGGCAATCAGGCGCCGCCGGTCACGGCCGATGAGGTCCGCAAGGTGCGCGACGCGCTGCATCTGCAGACGACGCAGCCGACGATGATGTCGGGCGACCGCAACTGACGCTTCCCGGCCGTCGACACGGCCATAGCCGCTGTCGACGCGGCCGGTCCGTCAGGCGACGGCTTGCAGCAGCTTCTTCAGCTCGCCCGACTCGTGCATCTCGCCCATGATGTCCGAGCCGCCGACGAACTCGCCGTTGACGTACAGCTGCGGCACCGTCGGCCAGCTCGAATAGGCCTTGACGCCCTGACGGACCTCGTCGTCCTCGAGGACGTTGACGGTGACGAGCTTCGTCACGCCGTTCTCCTTCAGCAGCTGGATCGCCTTGCCGGAGAAGCCGCACTGCGGGAACTGCGCACTGCCCTTCATGAACAGCACGACCGGATTCCCGCGCACCGTCTGCTCGATGAACTCGTGGACCGTCTGCGCGGAGGTGTTGGTTTCGACGCTCATGGATCGTCCTTGATTCGATGGCGAACGCGAGTTGCGCGTTCAGTTGCTGGTCTTGTCCTTCGCCTGGTCCGCGAGCTCGTGCGTCTTGTCGGAGACCTTGGCGGCGGCTTCCTTGATGTCGTCCTTGGCCCTGATCGCGGCGTCCTTCGTCTTGTCGCCGACTTCCTCGGCGAACGCCTTCGTCTTGTCGCCGACCTCGGCGGCCTTGTCCTTGACGGTGTCGGTCGTCGACGACGAGCCGGCGCTGTTCGTGTCGGCCTTGATCTTGTCCGCGGCGACTTTCGCCTGGTCCTTCGCGGCTTCGGTCGCGTTGACGACCGCGCTCTTCGCCGACTCGACCGCCGCGTTGGTGTCTTCCTTCGCGCGGCTCATCGCCGGCGAGTCGTCGGGCTTCTTCGTGCACGCGACGAGCGCGGCGGCGACGACGACGGTGGCGAACAGCGAGCGGTTCATGATGAGTCCGGTGATGCGCGGCGACGCGCCGTGTTGCAGCGCGAATTATAGGTCAGCGCGCGTCGGGCGACATCGGCGCGACACCGAGCGCGCGCTTGCGCCCCGACGTGGTCCGCTCGTGGCCGGCGAGGTCGCGCAGCGTCGTCACGTCGACGAGTCCAGCGGACGCGAAGAGCCTGCGCACCGCCGCGCCCTGGTCGTGTCCGTGCTCGACGATCAACACGCCCGCCGCGGTCAGGTGCATCGGCGCGCCGGACACGATGCGACGCAGGTGCGCGAGCCCGTCGGCGTCGTCGGTCAAGGCGACGGGGGGCTCGAAGCGCAGGTCGCCGACCGCGAGGTGCGGATCGCCGGCGGCCACGTACGGCGGGTTCGAGACGACGACGTCGAACGGCGGCTCGGCCGTGACCGCGCCGTACCAGTCGCCCCGGACGAAGCGCACGCGCGCATCGAGACGTGTCGCGTTCGCCGTCGCGAGCTCGAGTGCGCCCGGGCTCGCATCGCTCGCGACGACGTCGAGCGACGGCCGCTCGAGTGCCAGCGTGATCGCGATCGCACCGCTACCGGTGCCGAGGTCGAGCACGCGACGACCTGTCTCGCCGTCGAGCCGATCGACCGCTCGCAGCGCTTCGTCGACCAGCAACTCGGTCTCGGGCCGCGGGATCAACACACGGGCGTCGACGGCGAACGAGCGGCCGTAGAAGTCGCGGCGCCCGATCAGATAGGCGATCGGCTCGCCGGCCGCGCGCCGCATGGCGACGGCCTCGAACGCAGACACGACGTCCGGCGACAGCGGGTCGCGACTGCCGGCGATCAGCCGCTCGCGGCTTCGACCGCTGACGTGCGCGAGCAGCCGCAGCGCCTCCGAACGCGGCAGGCCGCTCGCCGCGATCGAAGACGCGACGGTCGCGCCGGCGACGGTCGACCCGTTCACGCGTCGCCGATGGCCGCGAGCTGCTCGGCCTGGTGCTCGGCGACCAGCGCGCCGGTCAGCTCGTCGAGGTCGCCGTCGAGGATCAGCTCGAGCTTGTACAGCGTGAGGTTGATGCGATGGTCGGTCACCCGGCCCTGCGGGAAGTTGTAGGTGCGGATGCGCTCGGACCGGTCGCCGGAGCCGATCAGCGTGCGGCGCGTCGCGGCCTCGGTCGCCTGCTGCTCGCGCACCTGCTTGTCCTTGATCCGCGCGGCGAGCACCTTCAGCGCCTGCGCCTTGTTCTTGTGCTGGCTGCGATCGTCCTGGCACTCGACGACGATGCCGGTCGGCAGATGCGTGATGCGGACGGCCGAGTCGGTCTTGTTGATGTGCTGGCCGCCGGCGCCCGACGCGCGGAACGTGTCGACGCGGATCTCGTCGGGCCGGATGTCGACGTCGGCCACGTCGTCGGGCTCGGGCATCACGGCGACCGTGCAGGCCGACGTGTGGATGCGGCCCTGCGTCTCGGTGACCGGCACGCGCTGCACGCGATGGCCGCCGGATTCGAACTTGAGCCGCGCATACGGCGCGAGCGCATCGCTCGTCGCGGACCCGGGGCCGATCCGCGCGATGACCTCCTTGTAGCCGCCGAGCTCGGCCGGCGACGACGACACGATCTCGACCTGCCAGCGTTGCCGCTCCGCGTAGCGCAGGTACATCCGCAACAGGTCGCCGGCGAACAGCGCCGACTCGTCGCCGCCGGTGCCGGCGCGGATCTCGAGGAACATCGGCCGCGAGTCGTCGGGGTCCTTCGGCAGCAGCAGCCGCTGCAGCGTGACGTCGAGCGCGGCGATGCGCGAGCGGGCCGCGAGCAGCTCCTCGTCGGCGAAGTCCTTCATCGCCGGATCGCTCGACATCTCGCCGGCCGCGCTCTCGTCGGCCAGTGCCGCGCGATACGCCGCATGGCTCTCGACGAGCGGGCCGAGCTCCGCATGCTCGCGGGTCAGGCTGCGATAGCGGTCGAGGTCGGCGGTCGCGTCTGGGTCGGACAGCAGCCGTTCGAGTTCGGCGCGACGCGTGGTGAGCTGGTCGAGCTTCGCCGCGAGGCTCGGCTTCATGGCCGCGCGCGAGCCGCGCTCATTCGCGGTCGGCCGCGCCGAAGAGTCGCGGCAGGTACTCGAGCAGATGGGCGCGCACGTCGTCGGGCGCGTCGTGCAGCAATTGCGTCGGACCGTGCAGGAACTTGTTCGTGATGCCCTGCGCGAGCGCCTCGATGACGACGCCCGGATCGTCGCCCTTCGCGAGGCGGCGACGCGCACGGTCGAGCTCGGCCGTGCGGAACGCATCGCCGCGTTGATGCAGGTCGCGGATCGCCGGCACCGCGTCGCGCGCCTCGAGCCAGCGCATGAAGGCCGCGACCTCGCGATCGATGATCGCCTCCGCCTCGCCGACGGCGGCACGGCGCTTCTCGTACCCGCTCGACACGACCTCGCCGAGATCGTCGACGGTGTAGAGATAGACGTCGTCGAGCTCGCCCACCTCGGGCTCGATGTCGCGCGGCACGCCGAGGTCGACCATGAAGATCGGCTTGCGCTTGCGCTGCTTCAACGCGCGTTCGACCATGCCGAGACCGATCAGCGGCAGCGTCGACGCGGTCGACGACACGACGATGTCGAAGCGCCCGAGCTCCTGCGGGAGCTCGGACAGCAGCATCGCCGACGTCTCGACGCCGGCCTTCGCGAGCGTCTCCGCGAGACGCTGGCCGCGATCGAGCGAGCGGTTGGCGATCGAGATCGATGCCGGCCGCTGCGTCGCGAAGTGCGCCGCGACGAGCTCGATCATCTCGCCGGCGCCGACAAACAGGATGCGCTGCGTGCCGAGCTTGCCGAAGATGCGCTCCGACAGTCGCACGGCCGCCGCCGCCATCGACACGCTCGCGGCGCCGATCGCGGTGCCCGAGCGGACGGCCTTCGCGACCGCGAACGAGCGATCGAACGCCTGCCGCAGCGGCGTGCCGAGCGTGCCGACCGCGTCGGCCTGGCGCACCGCTTCCTTCATCTGCCCGAGGATCTGCGGCTCGCCGATCACCATCGAGTCGAGCCCGCTCGCGACGCGGCATGCGTGCCGTAGCGCGAGACCGTCGACGTGCCAGTACCAGTGCGGATCCAGCCGGTCGACCGGCGTGTCGTGGCGCTCCGCGAGCCAGCGCGCGAGCTCGTCGCGCAACGCCGGCAACGTCGCGTCGGGGCGGTCGGTCGCGGCGTAGATCTCGGTGCGATTGCAGGTCGACAGCACGACCGCATGACGCAGGTCGTTCGGGAAGCGCGCGGTCAGCGCCGCGAGCGTGCCGGCCAGCTGTTCGGACGGGATCGCGACGCGCTCACGCAGCGCCAGCGGCGCGGTCGCATGGTTCAGTCCGAAGGTGAGCAGTCGCATGAGGTCGTGGCCGCGCGGCGCGGCCTCGCGGCGGGCGCGGAGGGATGCGCCCGAGCAAACCCCGCATTATAAGTTCGAGAGGCGATTCACGGCTCCAGCCGGTCGAGCCGGTAGCCGTAGCCGTAGACCGGCATTACGCGGTAGCGCGACAGGCTGTTCAGCCCGAGCTTCGTTCGCAGCCGCGACACGTGCGTGTCCATCGTCCGCGACGACACGTCGGCATCGCCGCCCCAGACGACCTCGCGAATGTGGTTGCGCGACAGCGGCCGCCCGGCGTTGCGGAACAGCAGCAGGCCGAGGTCGAACTCCTTCTGCGTCAGCACGACGCGCGACGAGCCGGCGCCGTCGCCGCCGACGAGTACCTCGCACGGCTCGGCATCGAATCGGTACGGCTCGAACTCGAAGCGCTCGAGCGTCTCGTCCGGGTACGCGCGCCGCAGCAGCGCCTGCAGACGCGCGATCAGCTCGGACGGTCGCAGCGGCTTGATCAGGTAGTCGTCGGCGCCGCACGACAGTCCCGCGATGATGTCGTCCTCGCGGCCGTTCGCGACCATCATCAGCGTCGGCGTGCGGGTCGCGGTCGCGCGGGCATGGCCGAGCACGGCGCCGCTGTCGGCCGGGTGTCCCTTCCAGTCGACGATCAACGCATCGAAGCGGCGTGCCCTCGCGTCGGCGACGAGCGCACGCGGGTCGTCGAAGGCGCGGCACTCGAAGCCGGAGCGTTCGAGCAGCTGGACGATCAGCGCCTGCTCGGCCGGATCGGCGTCGAAGAGGGCGATCCGCAACGGCGAACCCGCCGCTCAGGCGAGCGGTGTCTCCGCGCCCGGTCGCGGCGGCGCGTCCGACGACATCCGTCGATTCCACATCAGGATGCCGATCGAATAGGTCGCGAAGTAGGCCGCGACGACGCCGAACAGCGCGAGCGTCAACGGGCTGCGACCGAACGACTGGAACGACGCGGGATCGAAGCGGCCCGCCACGAGATACATCGCCCCGAAGCGATACACGAGGCGGCCGATGAAGAGCAGCGAGATCGCGACGCCGAGCACCGTGTTCGGCACGTAGAAGCGGCCGTCGGGCGCGGCCTCGAAGCGGGTCAGCTTCAGCCCGAGCAGCGCGAGCGCGATGCCGGCCACGACGCCGGCGACGATCGCCTCGACGAAGCCGGCATTGGCCACGTTCGGGATCGACACCGCGACGAGCAGCAGCGGGAAGACGATCGCGGTCCACATCAGTCGGCGCACGACGACGCGCTGACGGCCGACGAGACGACGCACCCGCCGCAGCACGCGCCACACGACCAGCAGGGCGATGGCGGCGACGAGCAGCGCGTGCGGAGAGAGCGGCAGGTTCATCGGGTTCTCGAGGCGCGGCGTTCAGGGACGGATGTAGGCGTAGCCCTGCTGCTGCTTGCGCAGCACCTCGACCACACCGGACGGGACGTAGCCGACCGACGGCAACATGTCGGACTCAGCCAGCTTCATGCCGGCCATCGTGTTCTTGCAGACCGCGACCTTGCCGCCGGCGTTGACCACTTCCTGGATGCGCGCGGCGATCGGCGAGCCGGCCTTCAGCAGCGCGACGCTCGGCCCGAACGCGACGACCTCGAGGTCGGCGTCCGGTCCCATCGCGCGCTGCAGGTTGCGGATGTTGTTCAGCGCGAGGTTCCACTTCGCTTCGTCGCCGTCGGTGACCTGCACGACGACGCGGTCCGCAGCGAAGGCGGTCGATGCCGCGAGGAACGCGCAGGCGACGAACAGGACGTGCAGCGTGCGGCGGATCGAAAGGGCGGACATGGTCGCTCCCGGTGGGCCGCAATGCGCGGCGGCCGATTGTCGCATCGTCGCGCCGTCTTCGAGCGGCGCGACGACCTATCGTGACAGCGCCCTGCGAAAGCGCGCGACGCCTTCGTCGAGTCGCGCCGGATCGCAGGCGAAGCACCAGCGCACATAGCCTTCGCCCTCGTCGCCGAATGCGCTGCCGGGCGCGAGGCCGATGCGCGCCTCGCGGACCATCCGCTTGCAGAACGCGAGGCTGTCGCCCGCCGCGTCGACCTTGAAGAACACGTACATCGCGCCGGCCGGCGGGTGCACCTCGACGCCCGGCAGCGTCGCGAGCGCGCGACGAGGTGGTCGCGGCGGCGCGCAAGTCGGCGACCAGGCCGCGGGTGAAGTCCTCGCCGTCGCGCACCGCGACGATGCCGGCCTCCTGCACGAACGACGGCGCGCACGACGTGTTGTATTCGATCAGCTTGCCGAGGTCGTCGACGAGCGTCGCCGGCAGCGTCATCCAGCCGAGCCGCCAGCCGGTCATCAGCCAGCTCTTCGAGAACGAATTGACCACGATGACGCGCTCGTCGCGACCGGCGAGGTCGAGGAACGACGGCGCCGGCGTGCCGTCGGCATCGCCGAAATGCAGCCGTTCGTAGACCTCGTCGGCGATGATCCAGATGCCGTGGCGGCGGCAATGGTCGAGCACGACACGCTGCGCGTCGCGCGACATGACCCAGCCGGTCGGGTTGTTCGGCGAGTTGACGATCAGCGCGCGGGTGTCGGGTGTCAGCGCGGCGAGCAGCCGGTCGACGTCGAGCGTCCAGCCGTCGGGGCCGAAGTCGAGGGTGATCGTCTCGACGTCGGCGCCGAGGATCTTCGGAATCTCGACGACGTTCGGCCAGAGCGGCGTGACGGCGACGGTCCGGTCGCCCGGTCCGACGATCAGCTGCGCGGCGAGCATCAGCGCGTTGACGCCGGCGCTCGTGACGGCGACGTTCGCGGCCGGCGTCTCGCCGTGCAATCGCGTGACGTAGCGCGCGATCGCGTCGCGCAGCGGCGCGATGCCGAGGTTGTGCGTGTAGAACGTCGCGCCGCGCTCGAGCGCGGCGCTCGCGGCGTCGCGGATGAAGGCCGGTGTCACGCGGTCCGACTCGCCGAACCAGAACGGCAGCACGTCGGGCAGGCCGAGTCCCTCGTTCGAGACGGCACGGATGCGCGAGCCGCGCAGGCTGCGGACGGCGTCGCGCGCGATCGCGGCGTCGAGGATGGGGGCGGGTGAGGTCGAGTCCATGCGCGGATGCGTCGGTGCGGTGCGGCGGCGGCCCGGCACTGTGCCACCGTTTCGCGACGGCGTCCCGCGGACGGATCCGGGTCGGACGGCCCGGACCGGCAGAAGCCCCCCGTCGCGGCCCATCCGTTGCCGGTGCGGCGCGACAAGCGCGACCTCGTGCAAATCTTGCTTGTGTCCCGGTACGTCGTTCCCTACAGTGTCCGCGACGGTCGCTTCATGCTTCACGCCGGCGGATTTCTTGCACGGAGACAGTATCGGGATCGCCAGGGCGTCGCCGAACGCCGCGGTCCTTTCTCATCGAAGGAGCGTTTGATGAAGAAGCGCATGCCGCAGGCCGTGTGGATCCTGGGCGGGATGGTCCTCGGGATCATCCTGGGCTACATGGTCTACACGAGCTTCCCCGACAAGAAGAGCGCGGCCGAGATCGCCGGCTACATCTCGATCATGTCCGACGTCTTCCTGCGGCTGATCAAGATGCTGATCGGGCCGCTCGTGTTCTCGACGCTCGTCGTCGGCATCGCGCACATGGGCGACGCGTCGTCCGTCGGGCGCGTGTTCGGCAAGGCGATCGGATGGTTCGTCACCGCGTCGCTGGTGTCGCTGGTCCTCGGCCTCGTGCTCGCGAACCTCTTCCAGCCCGGCAACAACCTCGGGCTGCCGCTGCCGGACATCGGCGCGTCGGCGAACCTCGCGACGTCGAAGTTCACCGTCAAGGACTTCGTCAGCCATCTCGTGCCGCGCTCGTTCGCCGAGGCGATGGCGAACAACGAGATCCTGCAGATCGTCGTGTTCTCGATGTTCTTCGGCGTCGCGCTGTCGTCGCTCGGCGAGAAGGCGAAGGCGCTGATCCACGTGATCGAGGAACTGTCGCACGCGATGCTGAAGATCACGGCGTACGTGATGAAGCTCGCCCCGCTCGCGGTGCTGGCCGCGATGGCCGCGACGGTCGCGACCAACGGCCTCGAGATCCTGTTGAAGTTCGCGGTCTTCATGGGCGACTTCTACATCGGCCTGATCCTGCTCTGGTGCCTGCTCGCGGCGGCCGGCTACACGTTCCTCGGCAAGCGCGTCTTCAAGCTGCTGGCGCTGATCAAGGAGGCGTTCCTGCTGTCGTTCGCGACCGCGAGCTCCGAGGCGGCGTATCCGAAGATCCTCGACGCGCTCGACCGCTTCGGCGTGAACCGGAAGATCTCGGCGTTCGTGATGCCGATGGGCTACTCGTTCAACCTCGACGGCTCGATGATGTACTGCACGTTCGCGACGCTGTTCATCGCGCAGGCGTACGGCATCCACCTGTCGCTCGGCACGCAGATCACGATGATGCTGATCCTGATGCTGACGTCGAAGGGCATGGCCGGCGTGCCGCGCGCGTCGCTGGTCGTGATCGCCGCGACGCTGAACCAGTTCAACATCCCCGAGGCCGGGCTGCTGCTGATCCTCGGCGTCGACACGTTCCTCGACATGGGCCGGTCGGCGACGAACGCGGTCGGCAACTCGATCGCGAGCGCGGTCGTCGCGAAGTGGGAAGGCGAGCTGATCCCGGAGCGCGAGGCCGAGCAGAAGGCGAAGACGCTCGACACGAACGTCGCGCCGATGCCGCTGCCGGTGTGATGGGCACGCGCGAGCGAGCGATGCTGTACGTGGCACGGTCATCCCGGCGCAGGCCGGGACCCGATCTTTTCGGTCTTTGCAAACTGCGAAACGGGGCCCGGGCCTTCGCCGGGGCGACGGCCCTCTTGCTGGGCGTCATCGCCGCTCCGGCATTCGCCCAGGCCGACGCGGCGCCGACCATCCTGTCCGGCACGCTCGCGAAGGTCCAGCGCACCGGCGAGGTCACGATCGGCTATCGCGACTCGTCGATCCCGTTCTCGTACCTGTCGGCACGCAACGAGCCGATCGGCTATTCGATCGACCTGTGTCGTCAGGTCGTCGACGCGATCGGCGACGCGGTCGGGCGCGCGGTCGCGATCCGCTGGGAGCCCGTCACGTCCGACACGCGGATCGCCGCCGTGACGTCGGGGCGCGTCGACCTCGAGTGCGGCTCGACGACCAGCAACCTCGAGCGGCAGAAGGTCGTCGCGTTCTCGCCGGTGATGTTCGTCTCCGGCACCAAGTTGATGGTCCGTCGCGGCTCGCCGATCCGATCGTATCTCGACCTCGCCGGCAAACGCGTCGTCGTCACGTCGGGCACCACGAACGAGAAGACGATGCACGACCTCAAGCAGAGGTTCGGCATCGACATGGCGATCGTGGCGTCGCCCGACCACGCGGCATCGTTCAGGATGCTCGCGGCCGGCCAGGCCGATGCGTTCGCCACCGACGACGTGCTGCTGTACGGACTGATCGCGCAGAACGACGCACGCGCCGACTTCACCGTCGTCGGCGACTTCCTGTCCTACGACCCCTACGGCGTGATGTACCGCAAGGGCGATCCGCAGATGACGAAGCTCGTCGAGGAGACGTTCCAGCAGCTCGCGACGGACGGCGAGATCCAGCGTCGCTACGAGAAGTGGTTCCTGCGCAAGCTGCCGTCGAACGCGAGCCTCGACCTGCCGATGAGTCCGCAGCTCGAGACGATCGTCCAGACGATGGCGATCAAGCCGGAGTAGCGGCATGCGCGCGTCGACCGCGATCGGATCGTCGCACCGCGCTCGACACGCTTCCGACGGCCGCATCGTGTCCGCGCTCGCGGCGTCGCTGGTGGCGGCATGCGGCGGCAGCGGCGACGGCGGAGGCAGCGCTCCGGCCCCGCCGCCGACCGCCGCGCCTGCACCTGCACCTGCACCTGCACCGCCGGCGACCGCGACGTTGCGCGTGTCGCCTGCGACACCGTTCGCCGTCGGATGCAATGGCGCGCAGGCCGGCACGCTGTATCGCAACGCCGAGGTCGAACCGACGCTCGCCGTCAACCCGTCGAACCCGGGCAACGTCGTCGCGGCCTGGCAGCAGGATCGTTGGTCGAACGGCGGTTCGCAGGGAATCGTCGATGCGGTCTCGTTCGACGGCGGCACGACCTGGACCACGCATGCGTACCCGTTCTCGCGCTGCGCCGGCGGCACGGCGGCGAACGGCGGCGACTTCGATCGCGCATCGAACGCATGGCTGGCGTTCTCGCCGAACGGCGTCGCGCATCAGCTCGCGTTGGCGTTCACGGGCGTCGTCCTCGCTGCCGGGTCCGAGAGTGCGATGCTCGTCACGCGATCGACCGATGGCGGCGTGACGTGGGGCCCGACGACGACGCTGATCCGCGACGGCGCGGCCTTCTTCGACGACAAGGGCTCCATCAGCGCCGACCCGAACGATCCGCGCTACGTCTATGCGACGTGGGACCGGCTGACCACGCAGAGCAGCGGGCCGACGATGTTCGCGCGCAGCGTCGACAACGGCGCGTCGTGGTCGGCCGCGGCGCCGATCTACGACCCCGGTCCGCACAGTCAGACGATCGGCAACGTCATCGTCGTGCTGCCGAACGGGACGGTCGTCGACCTGTTCACCCGCATCGATTTCGCGACCGATGGCTCGACGGCCGACATGACGCTCGACGTGATCCGCTCGACGGACCACGGGGCGACGTGGAGTGCGCCGGTGAAGGTCGCCGACCTGCTCGCGGTGGGCACGTTCGACCCGCAGACCCACGGCCCCATCCGGGATGCCGCCGTCCTCGGCGAGATCGCGGCCGACACGCTCGGCGACCTCGCGGTGGTCTGGCAGGACGCGCGCTTCTCGAACGGCGCGCACGACGCGATCGCGTTCGCGCGGTCGACGAACGGCGGTCTCACTTGGACGGCTCCCGTCGCGATCAACGGCGCGCCGAACGTCGCTGCGTTCGTGCCGGTGCTGGCGATCCGCACCGACGGGACGATCGGCGTGATGTACGACGACTTCCGCGACGACACGGCGGACCCGACGACGCTGCCGACCGATCTCTGGCTGACGCGCAGCACCGACGGCGGCCACACCTGGACCGAGTCGCGACTCGCCGGTCCATTCGATCTCGACGCCGCACCGCTGACGACGAGCGGCTACTTCCTCGGCGACTATCAGGCGCTCGGCGCGACGCCGAACCGGTTCGTGTCGCTGTTCACGGTCGCGAACGGCGGTGACGCTGCGAATCCGACCGACATCGCGTCGGCGAGTCCTGCACAGATCGCGGCCGCGGCCAGCGTCGCCCGGCCGGCACCGGCAGGTCGTATCGCTCGCGTTGCGTGCCCGTGCCGGCGCGGCGGCGATGGCGGCGGTCCGGGCCCGTCGCCCGTCGCTCGAGCGTGGTCGATGAACGTCGCTACGCATGCGCGTCTCGCGACGCGGGGCGTCGCCGAACGCGGTCGTGAACCGTCGTCGGGACGGGGCTAGGGTTTGCCAGACTACGCGATCGTCGCGCTGCGCATGACGATCATCGAGCGGCCCGTGCGGCGCGCCCACCGTCTCACTTCTTTCTTCGAAGCGGTCCATCGACATGTCGGAAATACGAAGCAGACGCAGGAGCTCGGACCAGCGCAACGTGCTCTATCACGAGCCGTCGCAGTGGGGCATCTTCGCGGTGATCGGCGTCGTGGTCGCCATCGTCGGGATCGTCCTCGCGATGTTCTTCCTGACGTGAACGGGCAGGCGCGCCGTGCGGCCGCCCGGTCCGTCCGGATGGCTTCCGTCGGCACCTCATGGAACAAACGGCACGACCGGGACTTCGACGTCGTGCCGGACGGCGACGTGAGGCGCACGCGCGTGTCGCCGAACGCATTCGATGCGACCTGAAGAGGCCAGACCATGCGCGAGACATCGATCCGGGACATCCTGCAGGACGCACGCTCCGCCTGCGACGACACCCGTCAACTGTTGTCGACGATGAAACGAGGGTTGAAGACGGACGAAAGGCTCGTCATGACGACGCGAGCGATCGTCCGCCACACCACCGAACTGATCGAGGACGCGAACGCGCGCCGCGACGCGCCGGGCGGCCGCATCACGCCGTAGGATGGTCAAGCCGATCGGCTCTGCGGCACCTCGGCGACGGCGGGGTGCTGGGCTTCGAACAGTTCGATGGCCGCGAGCAGCGTCTGCACGGAATCGAGCTCGACCAGGTGTGCCGTGTAGACGGCGGCGAGCGAGTGATCGTCGCGATGATGCATGGCCAGGCGGATGGCGGCGGCCTCCGCGGCAGCGGCGAGCTGCAGGCTGCGCGCGGCGCGAAACACGCGCGACAGGTCGAGGCGCAGCCGTTCATTCATCGCGTTCCTCCGACTCGTGGGGGCGAGCGACGGTCCAGCAAGTGGTGTACCCGGGAGATGCCGGTTGTCGCGCGGGCTCGAGGCGCTGATCGACGCCGGTAAGTTCCCGAACCGCGGTTCGCTGCCGGCCATCGGCATTCGCCTCACGTCGCGCGCGGCGCCGGCAATCGTCGTCGGTGCGTCGATCGAGGTGCCGCGGATGCTGTCCCGTCGTTAACGTCGACCGCACGCCGCCCCGATACGCGAGCACGCGCGGCATCTGCGATGGTCACGCCAGTCCGAAGAACCAGCCCGTTGCAGCACAGCCCAGCACCACGAGCGATGGCGGCAGCTTCCAGGAGACGAGTGCGACCAGGGCCATCAGCGCGAGCACGAAGTCGCCACGCGCATGGAGCGCGCTCGTCCCGATCGGATCGTAGAGCGCGGCAACCAGCAAGCCGACGACCGCCGCGTTGACTCCGGCAAGCGCCGATCGCGCGCGCGGATTCCCGCGAAGCCGTTCCCAGAACGGCATCGCACCCATCACGAGGAGGAAGGACGGCGCGAAGATCGCCAAGAGGGCGATCAAGCCGCCGACGACGCCGTTCGGCGGGCCGTTCATCGAGGCGCCGAGAAAGGCGGCGAACGTGAACAGCGGGCCGGGCACGGCCTGCGTCGCACCGTAGCCCGCCAGGAAGGTGTCGTTGCTGACCCAGCCGCGGGGCACGACCTCCGCCTGCAGCAGCGGCAAGACGACGTGGCCGCCGCCGAACACGAGCGAGCCGCTCCGATAGAACGCATCGACCATGGCCGTGGTCTGCGTCGGCAGCATCTCGGCCAATGCAGGCAGACCGATCAGAAGCCCGGTGAACGCGGTCAGCCAAGCGACGCCGACACGCCGGCTCGTCGAGATCGCGAGGACGTCCGGCGCGAACGTCGGGACTTGGCGAAACAGGATGAGGCCCGCACCGGCGGCGCCCGCGATCACGATCATCTGTCCCCACACGCCTGGAACGACGAGGACGACGCCGGCCGCGATCGCCATGATGCTCACGCGCCATGCGTCGGTGCCAAAGGTTCGCGCCATCCCCCAGACGGCTTGCGCGACGACCGCGACCGCGACGATCTTGAGACCGTGCAACGCGCCCAATGGACCGACGCCATGCTGATTCGTCATTCCTTCGGCGAAGAGGATCAGGGCGATCGCGGACGGCAGCGTGAACCCGAGCCACGCGGCGATCGCGCCCGCGTAGCCGGCTCGCATCCGACCGAGAGCCATGCCGACTTGAGTGCTCGCGGGGCCGGGAAGGAATTGGCAGAACGCCACGAGGTCCGCATAGCTCTGTTCGCTGAGCCAGGCGCGGCGCGTCACGAATTCGTTTCGGAAGTAGCCGAGATGCGCGATCGGCCCGCCGAAGGAAGTCAGGCCGAGCCGAAGGAAGATCACGAACACCGCGAACGGACAGCGATCGCGCGAAGACAAGGACGGCGCGCCGCTCTTCATCGACTCGATCGAGGCTCGTTGCTGCGGCATGCGTCCGGCTCTGCGACGTGACCATCGATCCTGAACGCCGGCGCGTGAATAGGGAAGCGTGCGAGCGGAGGTTCTGACGACCTTTGATCTCGACACGGGTCTCGGCTCAGCCAACCTCGGCGGCCTTCCGGCGGGCAAGTCGATCTCGATGGAGGCCGGCTTGGCGCACTGCGATCAGGTCAGCGCAAGGCGAACGATCAGCATCCGCTCGACGAAGCGGCGCTCGTTCGATGGGTTCTGGCGCGTCGTCGCATGAGGCTCGGACGGAGCGTCGTGGCCGCGAAGGATTTCGTCTTGCGGGGCGACTGGTGGCTCGGGGCGGAATCGAACCACCGACACGCGGATTTTCAATCCGCTGCTCTACCAACTGAGCTACCGAGCCAAGGCGGCGGATTATACGCGGCGGTCTTCGGTCGGCAAGGCGGTCGATGGGTCGACGATCGATGCGGCTGTGCATGCGAAGCCGCGTGCGACGAACGACAAAGCGCGTGTCGGCGGTCCTGCACCCGTGTCCGGGCCGCCGTGATGTGTCGACGCCCGCGCAGACCGACGCATCACGCGCGACGCGGTCCACGAGCCCCCCTCCGTATAATCGCGCCGTGATCAACCGGCCCGACATGGCAGGGCCGACGAGGGGCTCCGCTTCCGATGCGATCGCCGACGTCGCGGTCGTCGGCGGCGGTATCGTCGGCGCGGCCGCCGCGCTCGCATCCGCGCAGGCAGGCCTCGCGACCGTGTGGGTCGCCGGTCGTGCCGCCTTCGACACGATGCCGCCCGGCGATCGCGACCTGCGTGTCTACGCGCTGAGCCCGGCCACCCGACGCTTCCTCGAACGCTTGCGTGTCTGGTCGTCGCTCGACGCCGCGCGCATCGCGCCGGTCTTCGAGATGCGCGTCTACGGCGATCGCGACGGCAGCTCGTCGCTGCACTTCGACGCCTACGAGGCTGCGACCGAACGGCTCGCGACGATCGTCGAACACCGCGCGCTGAGCCGCGTCCTCGAGACGGCCGCCGGTTTCTTTCCCGGCATCGAACGCATCGACGGCGTCGCGACGGACGTCGTCGTCGACGATCGCCAGGTGTCCCTCGCGACCGAGCGCGGCACGCGTGCCGCGCGGCTCGTCGTCGCGGCCGACGGGGCGCGATCGGCGACGCGCGAGGCGCTCGGCATTCCGGTGCTCGGCCGGTCGTACGGCCAGCGCGCGATCGTCGGCAACTTCGCCTGCGCGCGACCGCATGCCGGCGCGGCGTTCCAGTGGTTCACCGACGACGGCGTGATCGCTTTGCTGCCGCTCGCGTCCGACGGCGACGCCCCATTCGCCGTATCGCTCGTGTGGTCGGCGCCGGACGCGATCGCGGATCGCCTGCTTGCCGACGGCGCCGAGTCCGTCGCGGTGCGGCTGTCCGCGATCGTCGCGTCGAGGGCCGACTGCGCGATCGGTCCGCTGACGCCGCTCGGCCCGCTCGCCGACGTGCCGCTGTCGGTGCAATGGGCGTCGCGGATGATCGCGTCGCGCGCGGCGCTGGTCGGCGACGCGGCCCACGTCATCCATCCGCTCGCCGGACAGGGGCTCAATCTCGGACTCGGCGACGTCGAGTCGCTGATCGATCTGCTCGCGACGAAGCCGACGTTTCGTGACTGCGGCGACCCGGTCCTGCTGCGCCGCTATGAACGTTCGCGCGCCGAACCGGTCTTCGCGATGCGGCGGATGACGGACGGCCTCGCGCGACTGTTCGCGTCCGAGCGCCGCGGGCTGGTCGGTCTGCGGTCGGTCGGGTTGCGGATGCTGGACCGCGCGAAGCCGTTGAAGCGGTTGCTCGTGCAGCAGGCGTCCGGTGGCGCCACGCCGTTCGACCGCTGATCGTCCGACGTCCGGCCGCGCGTCGATGACCAGTTCGCGGCTATTCTCGACGGTTTCGTCCGGCTCGCGGCGATGCCGCCCGATTCATCGTTCGCCGTTCGTCGTTCGCGGCGATCAACCCGGAGCTCGCATGTCCTTCGATTCATTCTTCATCCGCGTCGTCGCGGCCGCCGCCATCAGCGTCTCGATCGGCACGGCGTTCGCGCAGGGCGCCGACGCGCCGGCCATCTCGAAGCCGGCGAGCGCGGCACCGGTCGATGTCGGCACGCCGGTCAACGATCCGGTGTTGAAGAAGACGCTCGAGACGCGACTCGAAGCGACGATCGACTCGATCACGAAGCTGCCGCTCGGCGGGCTCTACGAAGTCCGCGTCGGCAACGACCTGTTCTATGCCGACCCGACCGGCAACTTCATCCTCGTCGGCAACCTGATCGACCTGCGCACGCGCGAGAACCTGACGCGCGCGCACGTCGAAGCGATCAAGCAGGCGTCGCTGCCGGCGTTCAAGTTCGCCGACCTGCCGTTCGATGCGGCCGTCAAGGTCGTCAAGGGCAGCGGCAAGCGCAAGGTCGCCATCTTCGAGGACCCCAACTGCGGTTATTGCAAGCGCCTCGAGAAGTCGATCCTTGACGTCGGCGACGTGACGATCTACGTGTTCCTGTACCCGGTGCTCGGCCCCGACTCGCTCGTGAAGTCGAAGCAGGTCTGGTGCTCGAACGACCGGGCGAAGGCGTGGAGCGACTGGATGCAGAAGTCGACGACGTTGACCGGCGACGGCACCTGCGCGACGCCGCTCGACAAGACGCTGGTGCTCGGCAAGAAGCTGCGCGTCGACGGCACGCCGACGCTGTTCTTCGCGAACAACAAGCGCGTCGAAGGCGCGATCGACGCGCAGGACCTCGAGAAACTGCTGGCCGCGAGCTGACGTCGATTCGCGGGTCGAAGGAAGCACGGGAACGAGCTGACGTCGGCTCGGCGGCGAGCGCTCGTCGACGTCGACCAGTCCTTCGAGAAGTGCTCCACCGAGCCGAGGTCGACGGTCGGTGATCGACGGATCGGTCAGCGCGGGACCAGCACCCACATCCGGCCCTGCTGCTTCATCCGTCCGGCCCGATCGCCGGCGTCGGCGCCGAATCCCCAGAAGAAGTCCGCACGGACGGCGCCACCCGGCGCCGCGGCGATCGCGCCGCCGGTGTCCTGCGCGAGGACGAGCTGACGCAGCGGGATCGACGACTGCGGTTGCGTCGTCGCGATCCACACCGGCGAGCCGAGCGGCACCACGCGTGCATCGACCGCGATCGATCGCTGCGGCGTCAGCGGCACGCCGAGCGCGCCCTTCGGTCCGCGCGCCGGGTCGCCGATCGGCTCCTCCTTGAAGAACACCTCGCTCGGATTCGCGGCGAGCAATTCGTCGAGCCGGTCCGGATGCGTGCGCGCCCACGCCTTGATGTTCTGCATCGACGCGTCGGACAGCTGCATCTCGCCGCGATCGACGAGCCATCGACCGATCGACTTGTAAGGCTGCCCGTTCTGATCGGCATACGCGACGCGCACGGTCTCGACCGGCCGCCCCGCACGCTGCAACTCGACACGGCCCGATCCCTGGATCTCGAGGAAGAACGCCTCGATCGGATCGTCGACCCACATCAGCTCGTCTCCACGCAGCGCGCCCGATGCCGCGAGGTCGCCGCGCGCCGGGTACGGCACGACGGTGCGGCCGACCAGCTTGCCGCGCAGGCGCTTGCCCTTCAGCTCCGGATACAGCGACGTCATGTCGACGATCAGCAGATCGTCGGGGACTGCATAGAGCGGCGTGCGATAGGGCGGGACCGGCGCACGGCTGCCGTGCAGCAGCGGTTCGTAGTAGCCGGTCACGAGGCCGGTGTCGTTGTCATCGGTCGTCGTCACGCGGTTCGGCACGAAGCGCGACTCGAAGAAGTCGCGGAGCGCGCGCGAGTCGTTGCCGTCGACGAGCCGTGCGGCCGCGCAGGTGCCGCCCCACTCGGGTTTCCTCGACAACGCGCTGCACGACGCGAGGAACGCGGGCCATGCGTCGGTCAAGGGGTCGTCCGTCCAGCCCGGCAGCGACGACCAGTCGGTCGGCACGAGGATCGGGCGTGACGTCGACGGCGCGGGCTGCGGCGGTGGTGGCTGCTGCGGTTGAGGCTGCGGTTGCGGTTGTGGCTGCGGCGGCGCGACCGGTGTCGTCGTGCAGGCGGTGAGCACGATCGCGACGACCGCGATCGCTCGGTCGATCGCGACCCGCATCGCGCGCCCGGGCCGGTCCATGCGCGGGCTGGCGAAGCGGCGCTTCGCGGTCGGTCGGCGCACCTCGCTAGAATCGGACGTCGTCGCGCCCGCTTCGTAGCGCGCGATGTTCTCGGATGCAACGTTCATGTGGATACTCGTGGCCGAGGCGATGGGCGCGCTCGGACTGCTGCTGTTGATCGTGTGGTGGACGCTCGGGCCGACGCAGCGCCGCGAACGCGACGCGCTGCGCGACGCCCTGCGGGAACGTGCGCGCGATGCGGGCGTCGGCGTCCGATCGGCCGGACCGTGATGCTAAGCGATCGACGGGCGTCGATCCGGACTGACGCGACGGGCAGCCGCTCAGGCAGCGCCCATGCAGCGATGCAGCGCTTGTTGCAATCGCAAGCGTTTGAAACAACGCCACCCCGGCGTCAACGGCGACCGCGGCGAACGGATTGATGAGCCATGTCCATCATCCTCGAGGAGCCGTCATGATCCGTCGCGTCGCCATCGCGCTCGCACTGTCCGCCGCCGTCACCGCCCCGGCGTTCGCCGACGAGTACGGTCGTCATCCTGCGTACCTGCACGCGTTGACCGACCTGCGGACGGCCGCATGGCAGGTCGATCATCGACGGCCCGAGGACGGGCGCGTCGCGAACGACGAGGCGATCGTGCACGACGAGCTGGTCGCGGCGATCCGCGACTTCGAGCGCGCGGCGCGGCAGGACGGCAAGAACGTCGACTGGCAACCGCCGCCCGACGTGCAACTGGCGCCCGAAGGTCGCCTGCATGCGGCGATCGACCTGATGCGCCGCGCGCGTGCCGACATCGCGCGCGCGGAAGACGATCCGCGCTCGCGGACGTTCCAGCAGCACGGGCTGTCGCACGTCGACGCCGCGCTCGACGCGGCCCGGCATGCGGTCGGCGATGCGCGGGATCGCGGTCGGCGGGAGTGAACGCCGCGTCGAAGCCGTGACGTGTCGCCTGACGGTGGGATGCCCGAGCCGTCAGTGCAGCGACCGCGGCACCGCCAACGCGAACTCCGCGATCGGCACTTCGAAGCGCGTCGCGTCCTCGGCGACCGCGAAGTAGCTGCCGCGCATCGAGCCGGTCGGCGTCGCGAGCGCCGTGCCGCTCGTGTACTCGAACGACTCGCCGGGCGGGATCAGCGGCTGATGGCCGACGACGCCGAGTCCCTTCACTTCCTCCACGTGCGCATCGGCGTCGGTGATGATCCAGTGACGCGAGATGACCTGCGTCGGGATGTCGCCGGCGTTCGTGATCGTGATCGTGTACGCGAACACGTAGCGGCCTTCGCTCGCGTCCGACTGCTCGGGGATGTGACGCGTCCGGACGGCGACGTTCAAGCGGTAGGTCGGCATCGGGCGTGGCTTGGTTTCGAAGCGTTGAATGAAGACGGGGCGCCAGGCAGTTGTCGGGCCGACGAAGCCTGGGTCCGAGCGACGCGCGACGGAGCCGGTCGGGAGCTGCTCGCACGATCGAAGCCGGCCGGCGTCGGAGGGCGACGGACCTCGGCCGCACCGTCGCGAACGAGTCGGCCGGGCGTCGGTCTGCATCGGAGTCGAGGGCTCGAGACCGGCACGCGTCCGGTAGACTCGACTCGATCCATCCGTCCCGCCAGACCATGTCCCCTGCACCCGGCCGCCATTATCGCATCGCGCCTTCGATCCTCTCCGCCGACTTCTCGCGACTCGGCGACGAGGTCGAGCGGGTCCTCGCGGCCGGCGCCGACTTCATCCACTTCGACGTGATGGACAACCATTACGTGCCGAACCTGACGATCGGCCCGATGGTCTGCAAGGCGCTTCGTCCGCATGCGAACAAGCCCGACGGCAGCCCCGCGACGATCGACGTGCATCTGATGGTCAAGCCGGTCGATCGCATCGTGCCGGACTTCGCCGAGGCCGGCGCGGACATCATCAGCTTCCATCCCGAAGCGTCGGATCACATCGATCGCACGCTCGGCCTGATCCGCGAACACGGCTGCAAGGCCGGGCTCGTGTTCAATCCCGCGACGCCGCTGTCGTACCTCGACTACGTGATGGACCGCATCGACCTCGTGCTGATCATGTCGGTCAATCCGGGCTTCGGCGGGCAGTCGTTCATCGACGAGGCGCTCGTCAAGATCGCGGACGCACGCAGGCGCCTCGACGCGTATGCCGCATCGAGCGGCCGCGAGGTCATGCTCGAGGTCGACGGCGGCGTAAAGGTCGACAACATCGCGGCGATCGCGAGCGCCGGCGCCTGCACGTTCGTCGCGGGCTCCGCGGTGTTCGGCGCGCGCGACGACGACGGCGGCTATCGCGGCGTGATGGGCCGACTGCGCGACGCGCTCGCCGCGGCCTGACCGTGGCGCCGTCCGACGCGCCGACGCGCGCCGTCCTGATCGATCTCGACGGCACGCTCGTCGACACGCTGAGCGAGATCACCGCGGCGGCCAATGCGATGCTGGCGGAGGCCGGCCGCCCGGCCGTCGACGTCGCGACCGTCAACGAGCTGGTCGGCGAAGGGTCATCGATCCTGGTCGATCATCTGATGGGCGCGGGCTCCGCCGAGCGCTGGCTGCCGGTCTACCTCGACCGTTATCGCCGGGTCAACGGCACGATTGCGACGCTGTATCCGAACGCGCGCGAGGGACTCGACGCGCTGCGCCGCATGGGCTTGCCGCTCGCCTGCGTGACGAACAAGCCGCGCGAGCTGGTCCGGCCGCTGCTCGACGGCCTCGGCGTCGGTTCGTCGTTCGATGCGATCGTCGGCGGCGGCGACACCGTTGACAAGAAGCCGAAGCCGGCCCCGTTGTTCGCCGCGTGCGAACGGCTCGGCGTCGACGTGCGCGATGCGGTGATGATCGGCGACTCGGTCAACGACGCGCTCGCCGCCCGCGCGGCCGGCGCGATCTCGTTGACGGTGCCGTACGGCTACCCGGGTTCGGCCGGCAATGCGGGACGCGCGGATGCGTTGCTCGCCCGCGGCGTCACCGATGCGGTCGTGGCCGATCTGCTCGACGCGGCGCGCTGGATCGGTCAGCGCGCGGGCGCCCCGCAGACATCGACCGCGTAGAGGACGCGCGCCGGCGCGATCGGTTGGCCGTTCAGCGTGTTGCGGTCCATGCGGTCCACCTCGTGCAACGTGACGCAGTCGTCGGTCTCGAGCCTGCGATCGCCGAGCACGTACAGATAGTCGATGCCGAGCGCCGCGACGTCGTCCTTCGTCAGGCGCAACGCGTGGTCGGGTGTCTCGAGGCGCGGCAGCACCTGCGTCGAGTCGACGACGCGATTCGCGAGGCGCGAACCGAGCAGCGCGTAGCTGATCTCGCGGTCGTAGCCGTTGCCGACGACGGCGCCGGGCGGCAACCGGTCGATCGCCGGCGGATAGCCGAGCATCTGCGCGCGGGTCGCGCCGCGCTGCGTGGTCAGGTACGGCCCGTTCTCGACGCCGAGCCGCACCAGCAGCACGAACGTCATCGTCAGCACGCAGACGGCGAGCAGCGCCTCGTACGCGGTGCGCAGACGGCCCGTCGTCTCGGTGACGAGCCGCGCCGCGAGCGGGACGAGGACGACGATCGCGGCCGCGAAGTAGCGCGGCTGCCGGTCGCCGAGGACCCACCACGCGACGAAGACGACGGCCGCGACCGCGTACAGCACCGACTGCGCGGGCGCGAAGCGGTCGAGCGTCCGCGTGCGCCATGCGGTCAGGCGCTGCAACGGCCACAGCACGACGACGACCGGGATCGTCGCCGCGAAGAACGCGCCGAGGCCCGAGCTGTGCTTGAAGTTCTGATTGATGACGTGGCCCTCGACCCACGGATAGACGAACCAGTCGCGCGTGCGGGCGACCCACTCGTGTTCGTTGTCGGTCCGCGA
This sequence comes from uncultured beta proteobacterium, assembly GCA_963795885.1. GTDB lineage: Bacteria > Pseudomonadota > Gammaproteobacteria > Burkholderiales > Burkholderiaceae_D > CAHJXF01. The sequence continues at coordinate 114,569 of CAWCJI010000007.1, forward strand.
TGCGAGCACGAAGTCGGGCGCCGCTCGCCATCCGAGCAGATCGAAGAGGCCGCGGACGTGGACCGGGTATAGCGGATTGCCGAGCTCGACCGCGTTGCGGACCAGCCAGAAGCTCATCATCGCGAGCGCGCCGAGCACGAACCACGCGACGGGCACGAACGACCGCCACGAGCGCCGGCGCCGCCAGTCCCGTGCGCATTGCAGGACGAGGCACGAGCCGAGCACGCCGAGCGGCACGAGTTCCAGGCTCTTGAAGCCGAACGCGATGCCGGCCGCGACGCCCGCGACGATCGATCGGGCCGTCGGCGGTTGCGACGTCGAGACGATCATCGCGGCCGCGACCGCGATGAATGCGACGCCGCCGATGTCGGCGCCGATCTCGAGCGCCGAGAAGCCGAAGATCGGGATCGTCGCGAGCCCTGCGATCGCGAGCACGGACGCGGACCGGTCGGCGCCGACGGCCCGGCACGAGGCGAAGACCGCGGCGCACAGCAATGCGAGGAACGGCAGGTCGGCGACCGCGACGACGCGCTCGGGCACGAGGTCGAGGAGGAAGCCGGCCCAGACGCTCATGTCGGCCGGGTACGCATGCATGAACGCGTGGTCCCACAGTCCGAGCGTACCGTCGCGCAGGATGCGGACAGCGATCGGCAGGTGGTACGCCTTGACCTCGTAGCCGCGCGGCAGCCCGGCGATCAGCAGGATCGCGAGGACGACGAACGCGACCAGCACGAGGGCCGCGGTCGCGAGCGGCAGCCTGCGGAGCGGTCGGCCGCGGTCCGGCCATTCGTCGCTCGTCCCGGCCCGGACGCGAGACCGCTTCGGACGGACGAACAGCGACGTCGCGACGATCGCCGCGACGACGAGCGCGCCGGGCGCGAGGCCGATCAGCGGCATGTGCCACGCGAGTTCCGCGAAGCCCTGCACGAAGAAGCTGGCGAGGAAGATCGCGAAGCACGCGGTCGTGCCGGCCAGCAGACCGGCGAGGCGATCGTTCATCGCGCCCGCGGTGAGGCGCCACGCCCCGAACAGCGATCCTACGACGATCACGCCGGCGAACAGCGCGTTCACGTCGCGACGCCGAATGCGTGCAGTGCCTTTCGGATCGCGTCGACGACGAAGACCGCGAAGTGCCGGATGCCGAGGCTCGTCGCGAAGTAGGTTGCGGTCGACAGAAGCCCGAGCGCGAAGGCCGCCTTGCCGGTCCACGATCCGTCGGCGGCGCCTGCGTCCGCCGTGCCCGGTGCGCTCGCCGACACGCCGGTCGGATCCTCGTTCAACGGATGCCTCGTCGGGCGGCTCTTGACGGGTCGTCGCGACTGCGCATCGGCATGGGCTTCGAACGCTGCTTCTCGGGTCGGCCGGTCGCGGCTCGACCCGATGCTATATTTTGTCGAACGACATGTCATGCAGGACGTGGGTCCGGAGCCGCTCGCGGTCATCGACGGACGATCGACCGCGTGCGGGGAGCGGCCTGCGGGCCGATCCGCGTTGCCTGCCTGTCGCGACAGCCGCTGCCCTGTCGCATCGCGCGCCTCGCTCGACGCGCGATGCACGACCCGACCCGACGGCTTCATCCATGACAGTCCACTCGTGAACGCATCGGCAGACAGCAGGTCGGGTCGCGCGTCGCTCCGCTCGTTCGTCCTCTTCGGGCTCGTCGGCGCGGTCGGCACGGCCTGCCAGTACGTCGTGCTGATCGTGCTGGTCCGCTTCGCGGGCATCGATGCGGTGATCGCGTCGACGCTCGGCGCCATCGTCGGGGCGATCGTGAACTTCCTGTTGAACCACCGCTTCACGTTCCAGGCCGAAGCGCCGATGCAGGAGACCGGGCCCCGCTATGCGGTGCTGGTCCTGGTGGCGTTCGCGAACAACGCGCTGCTGATCTGGCTGATGGTCTCGCAGCTCCGATGGAACTATCTCGTCGCGCAGGTCGTCGCGACGATCGTCGTCTTCTTCGTCAACTATCTGATCGGCAGCCTGTGGGTGTTCGGCGATCGACGGGTCGCCCGATGACCGGCGACTACTCGCTGTGCGTCGTCGTGCCGGCCTACAACGAGGAAGAGGGTCTCGACGCGTTCCACGCGCGGCTCGGCGCCGTGCTCGACTCGCTGACGCCGCATGCACGCGTGCTGTACGTCGACGACGGCAGCCGCGACGGCACGCAGCGCGTCGTGCGACGACTCGCCGAGTCCGATCCGCGCGTGTCGCTGCTCGCGTTGAGCCGCAACTTCGGCAAGGAGGCGGCGCTCGCGGCCGGCATCGACCACGCCGATGCCGACGCCGTCGTCGTGATCGATGCCGACCTGCAGGACGCGCCGGAGGTCATCCCGTCGCTGGTCGAGGCGTGGCGGTCCGGCGCCGACACCGCGTACGCGACGCGCACGCATCGCGACGGCGAGACGTTCATCAAGCGCGCGACCGCGTCCGCGTTCTATTCGATCGTCGCCAACATGGGCCGCACGCCGATCCCGCGCGACACCGGCGACTTCCGCCTGCTGAATCGGCGATCGGTGCTCGCGATCCGCAAGCTGCGCGAGCAGCACCGCTTCATGAAGGGCCTGTTCGCGTGGATCGGCTATCGGCAGGTGTCGGTCCGCTATTCGCGCGACCGCCGCTTCGCGGGCCAGACGAAATGGAACTACTGGAAGCTGTGGAATTTCGCGCTGACCGGCATCACGTCGTTCTCCAGCGCGCCGCTGAAGCTGTCGATGTACTTCGGCATCGTCATCGCATTGCTGTCGTTCGGCTACGCGGCCTGGATCATCTTCAAGACGCTCGCGTTCGGCGACATCGTCCGCGGCTATCCGACGATCATGGTCACCGTGCTGTTCCTCGGCGGCGTGCAGCTGTTCGCGATCGGATTGCTCGGCGAGTACCTCGGCCGCATGTTCGACGAGACGAAGCATCGCCCGCTCTATCTCGTCGACGAGGAGAGCTCGTTCGGCCACGACGGTGTCGTGCGGCAGGAACAGGTCTTTCGCGACGACGCCTTGCGCGACGCGGCTCCGGTCAGCCGCTAATCTCTCGGCCGCCGATGCCGCGGCCCTTGCCATGACCGAACTCGAATTCCAGTCGCTGGCCCGCGACTGCCACACGCACGGGTACAACCGCATCCCGCTGATCGCCGAGCACTTCGCGGACCTCGACACGCCGCTGTCGCTGTACCTGAAGCTCGCGCACGTCGAGCGCGGCGGCGCGCATTCGTTCCTGCTCGAGTCGGTCGTCGGCGGCGAGCGCTTCGGCCGCTACTCGTTCATCGGCCTGCCGGCGCGCACGCTGATCCGCGCGCGCGGCTACGGCGACGCGGCCGTGACCGAGGTCGTGACCGACGGCCGCGTCGTCGAGTCGATGTCGGGCAATCCGCTCGACAACGTCGCGGCGTTCCGCGAGCGCTTTCGCGTCGCCGTGCGACCCGGGCTGCCGCGCTTCTCCGGCGGCCTCGCCGGCTACTTCGGCTACGACGTCGCGCGTCACATCGAGCCGAGACTCGTGAAGTCGGCGCCTCCGGTCGACGACGACGATCCGTTCGACGTCCCCGACATCCTGCTGCTGCTGACCGAGGAGGTCGTGGTCGTCGACAACCTCGCCGGCAAGATCTACGCGATCGTCTATGCCGATCCGTCGCAGCCGGAGGCCTACGGCCGCGCGAAGTCGCGGTTGCGCGAGCTGCGCGAGCGGCTGCATCGACCCGTCGATGTGCCGTACAGCCAGCCGTCGATGCGCACCGATGCGCATCGCGGCTTCGCGAAGGACGACTACCTCGCCGCGGTCGTGAAGGCGAAGGAGATGATCGCGGCCGGCGAGCTGATGCAGGTGCAGATCGGCCAGCGCATCGTGAAGCCGTTCCGCGACGCGCCGCTGACGCTGTATCGCGCGCTGCGATCGCTGAACCCGTCGCCGTATCTCTACTTCTACAACTTCGGCGACTTCCACGTGGTGGGCTCGTCGCCGGAGATCCTGGTGCGGCACGAGAAGCGGCCGAAGCCGGATGGCAACGGCGACGACACGATCGTCACGATCCGTCCCCTCGCGGGCACGCGGCCGCGCGGCGCGACGCCGGCGCAGGACGCGGCGCTCGCGACCGAGCTGCTCAACGATCCGAAGGAGGTCGCCGAGCACGTGATGCTGATCGACCTCGCGCGCAACGACGTCGGTCGCATCGCGGAGATCGGCAGCGTCAAGGTGACCGAGCGGCTCGCGGTCGAGAAGTATTCGCACGTGATGCACATCGTGTCGTCGGTCGAGGGCCGGCTGAAGCCGGGCCTGACGTCGATCGACGTGCTGAAGGCGACGTTCCCGGCGGGCACGCTGTCGGGTGCGCCGAAGGTCCGCGCGATGGAGGTCATCGACGAACTCGAACCGACCAAGCGCGGGCTGTACGGCGGCGCCTGCGGCTATCTCGGCTTCACCGGCGAGATGGATCTCGCGATCGCGATCCGCACCGGCGTCGTCAGGAACGGCATGCTCGCGGTCCAGGCCGCGGCGGGCGTCGTCTACGACTCGGTCCCCGAGATGGAATGGCAGGAGACCGAGAACAAGGCGAGGGCCGTGCTGCGCGCGGCGGAGCAGGTCCAGGACGGCCTCGACACGGGATGATCGGGCTTTACGGCCCGCCAGCCGCGTCAGAACGACGTGGCGCCGAAGCGGTCGTGCCCGAGGAACGTGTAGTAGAGGCCGATCGTCGAGCGCGACTGCCGCAGCGTGTCGTTCGCCACGAACGAGGTCGTGCGGTAGTAGTCGAGGTACTTGACGGTGACGGCGTGCGGCCCCGACACGCGATAGGTCAGCGACGCCTCGAAGCGACCGGCACTGCCGTGGCCTTCGGCGCCCGAGTTGCTGCCGACGTGGCTGACGAAGTACGCGCGCGCCGAGACGTCGAGCGACAGCGCGTTCCCGACGATCGCCCGCCAGACGAGTGTGGTCTGCGGCGTCACGCCGTACTGGTAGTTGCGGTCGTCGCTCGTGTCGATCGAGCCGATCGCCGCGTAGCCGACGCCGGCCGTCGCCGTGCCCTGCATCGTGATCGCGTCGCTCGCGTTCCACTGGCCGGTCGTGCCGAACGACAGCGACGTCGACGAGACGCGAAAGGTCGGCGGCGCGAGGAAGTCGTAGCCGCCGTACACGCCGACGATGCCCTTGTAGTTCGGACCGAGCGCATACGGCCGCACGAACAGCGACCCGCGGGTGATGACGTTCTCGACGCTGCTCGCCGTCGACGTCGTCGCCTGGAACGCGAAGTAGTCGAACGGCCGCACGTAGTCGTAGCCGGCCTTGCCGGGCAGGCCGTAGTCGATCGCGAACTCGGCGATCGCCTCGTTCGTCCGCACGGATACGCCGTTGCCGCCGTCGCGCGCGTCGAGCTCGTGACTCGCGCCGATCTGCGCGCGACTGTAGTACTCGGCGTGGTTGCTCGGGAAGATCGGCTCGCGGTCGCTGCCGAACGCGAGCCGGTTGAAGCCGTTCGCCGGCGAGATCGCGGCCGCGCCGACCTCGCGCCAGAAGCGCGTTCCGTCGCCGTTCTCGAGCACGAGGTTCGCCATGCGGAACAGCGCCTCGCCGAGGAACGACCCGCCGATGCCGCTCGCGACCTGGTCGTTCGCCGACGGGCGCGTCTTCTCTCCGGCGATCTCCCACAGGATCGATCCGGCGAACGTGTAGCCGGCGGACTCCCAGTAGCTCAACCCCGACGACCGCGCGATCGTGTGATAGATCGACCCCTGGTACGGATGGCCCAGCTGGTTGACGCGGAACGGATCGTCGTCGATGCCCCAATGGCTGCGCAGGTTGCGCCGGATCGTGTGGATGTTGCTGTCGTAGTCGTCGACGCCGGACCAGTGGCGATTGGCCTGGTTGAGCACGAAGTCGAAGCCGAAGATCTCCAGCGCGGCCGTTCCATAGCGCTGCCGCATCTCGACGTCGGTGGAGAAGTCGGTCGTCGGCGACTGGGCGGCGGCGCGGCTGCAGGCCACGATGACGACGACGACGAGGACCACGCGGCCGACGCGACCCGGCGCACGATGGCGCCGGTCGACCACCCACGCGCGAGTGCCGATACGCTTCATGTCGCCTCCCTTGCCGCCGTCTGCGCCGGACGGCTCCGGTTCGCGGCGTGCGATGGTCCCGAGTCTGCGGGAAGGACCGGGCGCCTGACCATGGGACGATGTCCGATGCCGCCGCTGCGGCATCGGCTGCTGCTGCCTCGCGTCAGCGCGCGGCGGCCTCGGCGTGCACGGGACCCGCGAAGTCGCCGGCCTCGCCGAACACGAGCTTGTCCGGCACGATGTACTTGCGGAACGCCGCGTTGACCTCGTCGAGCGTCAGCTGCGCGCGCAGCTGGTCGAGCTGCGCGAAGTACGCCGGCGTCTTGCCCCGCTCGACGAACGACAGCAACGTGCGGCCGAGCGTCGCGTCCTGCGCGCGGGCAAGGCGGCTCGACGACGCGACCGCGTCCTTCGCGCGCTTGAGCTCGTCGGCCGTGAAGCCGTCGCGACGCGCACGTGAGAGCTCCTCGTCGAACGCGGCCTTCACGCGGTCGATGTTCTGCGGCGCGGTGATCGCGTTGAACAGGAAGTCGGCGTTCGGGTTGTACTGGCCGCCGCTGATCGACGCACCGACGCCGTACGACAAGCCCTCCTTCTCGCGGATGCGATCCCACAGACGGCCGCTGCCGCCGCCCGAGCCGCCGAAGATCTGCAGCCCGAGGCGCAGCGCCTGGAAGTCGCGATCGGACTCCTGCAACGGGAACTCGAGCTTGCCTTCGGCGACGGCGTTCTGCTTGTCCTTGACGACGATGCGGAACTGCGCCGGCGGCAGGTCGAGCGCCGGGTCGGGCACGCGCGCGTACGCGGTCCGGCTCGTCCAGTCGCCGATCGTCGACTGCAGACGCGCCGTGACGGCTGCCGGGTCGAAGTCGCCGATCACGGTGACGACGCCTTGCGACGCGCCGTAGAAGTCGCGGTAGAACGCGCGGATGTCGTCGATCGTCAACGCGCGCACGTCGGCGAGCGTCTCGTCGAAGTTCATCGCATAGCGCACGTCGCCCTTCGGATACGGATTGCCGTGACGGTCGATCCGCAGCGCGAGCAGCGCCTGCGGCTCCGAGCGCGACTCCTCGATGCCGGTGACGATGCCGCTGCGCAGCTGCTCGAGCTCGCCCGGGTCGAAGCGCGGCTTCTGCAGCACCTCGGTCGCGAGCGCGAGCGACGCGTCGAGGTTCGCCTTCGTGGTCTCGAGGCGCAGCACGATGCCTTGCGCACCGCCGGCCACGTCCCACGTCGTCTGCAGCTTCTCGAACGCGGCCGCGAGCTGCTCGCGCGTCAGGCGCTCGGTCCCGCGCGACAGCATGCCGGCCGTCGCGTCGCCGATCACGTCCTTGCCGAACAGCGACTTCTCGTCGCCGAGGCGAAGCTCGATGAACGCGACCACCTTGTTGCCGCGCGTCGCCTTCGGCAGCAGCGCCATGCGCACGTTCGCCGCACCGGGCAGCGTCGTGATCGTCGTCCGCTTGTCGATGTTCGCCGGCGTCACGTCGAAGTTCTCGCCGGCCGCGACGGCCTCGCCGCCCTTGAAGTCGTGCATCACGGCGGCCACGTCGACGCGCGTCGGCGCGGGTGCGCGCTGCGGCTCGGGGCTCGGGATGAACGTGCCGATCGTGCGGTCGCTGGTGATGAAGTACTGCGTCGCCACGCGCGTCGCGTCGGCGGCCGTCGCGGACATGATGCGGTTGCGTCGATCGAAGCCGAGTCGCCAGTCGCCGAGCGCGATGTAGGCCGACAGCGCGACGCCGACGCGCTGCGGATCGCTCAGCGTCTGCGTGAAGCCGCGCAGCCAGATGTTCTTCGCGCGCTCGACCTCGGCATCGGTGAACGGCTCGGCGGCAACGCCCTCGACGGTCGAGATCAGCGCGTCGCGCGCCGGATCGATCGGCTGGTCGGACTTGAGCTGCGCGCCGAAGTACGCGAAGCCCGGCTCGGCGAGCGACTGCGCGCCACCGAAGGTCGCGGCGGCGAGGTTCTTCTCGACGAGCGCCTTGTTCAGTCGGAACTCGGGTCCGCCGAGCATGATGGCCGCGAGCGTCGTCGCCGCGAAGTCCGGAGACGAGCCCGCCGGCACGTGATACATCGACATCACGATCGGCGTGTCGCCGACGCGCCGCAGCGTGACCGTGCGCTCGCCGTCCTGCGCCGGGTCGAGCGTGTAGGTCGGCTCGATCACGCGCTTCGGCTTCGGGATCTTCCCGAACGTCGACGCGATCAGCGCGAGCGTCTTCGGCTCGTCGAACTTGCCGGCGACGATCAGGACCGCGTTGTCGGGCTGGTAGTACTTGCGATAGAAGGCCTGCAGCCGCGAGATGTCGACGTTCTCGACGTCCGAACGCGCGCCGATCGTGCTGTTCGCGTAGTTGTGCCAGTGGAACGCCTCGGCCCGCATGTTCTGGAACAGGATGTTGCCCGGGTCGTTCTCGCCGCGCTCCATCTCGTTGCGCACGACGGTCATCTCGGAGTCGAGATCCTTGCGCGCGATGAACGACTGCGTGAGCGCCTCGGACAGCCAGTTGAGATAGACCGCGAGGTTCTGCGGGTCCTCCGCCATGCTCGCGAAGTAGTTCGTGCGATCGTCGGACGTCGAGCCGTTCCACGACATGCCGCGGTCGCTCATCGTCTTCTTCGGGTCGGGGAAGTGCGGCGTGCCCTTGAACATCAGATGCTCGAGCAGGTGCGCCATGCCGGTCTCGCCGTAGTTCTCGACCCGCGATCCGACCTTGATCGTCAGGTTGACGGTCGTCGTCGGCTTCGACGCGTCGGGCAGCGTCAGCACGTGCAGGCCGTTCGGCAGCGCGTATTCGGTGATGCCTTCGACCGACGTCACGCGCGTCATGCCGGCCGGCAGGCGCGCATCGGCGGCGACCCCGAACGGCGGCGTCTGCGGCAGCGCCGGCATCGCGAACGACGCGAGCGACATCGCGCAGAGCAGCGTGGCGATCCGCGCGACCGCCCGCGGCGCGGCCGACGAAGCGCGGACAAACGAAAGGTCATGCATGCGATCTCCTGGATTCGTGGGCATGCGACGCCGAGGCGACGCTTCGGCTCGAAGGCTCGGCCGCGATGCGACGCGACGATCGAAGCGGGCGAGCGCTGAATGGCGAGCGGCTCGAAAGCCGGCTCGGGCGGCGCGCCATTCTAGAGACCATCCGGCGCGCGGTCTGTCCCCCATCGGGATTCCGCGACAGGTTCGAACCGGCGTCGCGAGCCCGTTCGCGGTCGTGCTGCCGCTACAATGCGGCGCCGCCGATCCGCAGACACCGGCGTCGACGATTCGTTCGTCGCCGTCCCCGCTACCCACGCCTTGATCGCGTCCGGCCCTCGCCCATGCCCGTCCAGCTGAGCCCACCCGACCCCACCCGCATCAAGCCGGTCCGCGGCGTGGAGCTGGGCTTCGCCGAGGCCGGCATCCGCAAGGCGAACCGGCGCGACCTGATGGTCATGCGGCTGGCGCCAGGCAGCCGCGTCGCCGGCGTCTTCACGCAGAACAGCTTCGCCGCCGCGCCGGTCCAGGTCTGCCGTCGCCATCTCGCGTCCGGCGACGCGATCCGCGCGCTCGTCGTCAACGCCGGCAACGCGAACTGCGGGACCGGCGACGACGGCATCGCCGCCGCGCTTCGCAGTTGCGCGGGCGTCGCGCGACTCGTCGACTGCTCGATCTCGCAGGTGCTGCCGTTCTCGACCGGCGTGATCCTCGAGCCGTTGCCGGTCGCCCGCATCGAGGCCGCATTGCCGGCCGCGTTCGAGACGCTCGCCGCGGACCGCTGGGCCGACGCGGCGTCGGCGATCATGACGACCGACACGGTCGCGAAGGCCGTCTCGCGCACGATCGACCTCGACGGCGTGCAGATCACGGTCACCGGCATCGCGAAGGGCGTCGGCATGCTGCAGCCGGACATGGCGACGATGCTCGCGTTCATCGCGACCGATGCCGCGGTCGCGCACGTCGCGTTGCAGCGCCTCGTGCGAGAGGTCGCCGACCAGTCGTTCAACCGCGTCACGGTCGACGGCGACACGTCGACCAACGATTCGTTCGTGCTCGTCGCGACCGGTCTTGCCGACAGCGCGGAGGTGATCGAGGCGCAGCCCGCGCGCTACGACGCGCTGAAGTCGGCCATCGTCGACGTCGCGCAGGCGTTGGCGCAGGCGATCGCGCGCGACGGCGAGGGCGCGACGAAGTTCATCACGGTCCACGTGGTCGGCGCGGCCGACGGGGGCGAGGCGTTGCGGGTCGCGCGATCGATCGCCAATTCGCCGCTCGTCAAGACCGCGCTGTTCGCGTCGGACCCGAACCTCGGCCGCCTGTTGATGGCGATCGGCAACGCGGGCATCGCGCAACTCGACACGACGCGCGTGAACCTCTGGCTCGCCGCGGGCGCCGACGAGGTGCTCGTCATCGACGGGGGCGAGCGCGCATCGTCGTATCGCGAGGAGGACGGCGCGCGCGTGATGAAGCCGGACGAGATCACGATCCGCGTCGACGTCGGCCGCGGCGACGCGGCGACGGTCGTGTGGACCTGTGATTTCTCGTACGACTATGTGAAGATCAACGCCGAATATCGCACCTGAGCATCCGGCCGACGTGAGCACCCGTGCAGCTGCGCCCGTGAGGAGAGCGTCATGATCGATGGCTGGTGGCGTCACGAGTTCGGCGGCGAGCCGACGATCGACGACCTCGACGACAAGGCTCGCCGCGCGGTGCTGGAACGCGTCGACGCCACGAAGCGGCGCGTCGATCGCGTCGTCAACACGGTGCTCGCGATCTGGCTGATCGGGTCGGTGGCGCTGCTCGGCGTGCTGGCGACGTCCGCGTTGCCCGGACGGGGATCGATGGTCGCGCTGGGGTGGTGGGTGCTCGTGCCCGTCTATGCGAGCGGGATCCGCGCGAACGTGCTGCGCAAGGCGACGCGGCGCGCGGTGCTCCGGCAGGTGCGCCGCGATCGGCTCGCGGCGATCACGACCGTTCTCACGAAGCGTTGACGGCGATCGTCGTCGATCCGTCCGCCTTCCGCCTCGTGATGCGGCGCGAGATCGCCGCGCAGGCGCCCGCGTGACGAACGACGACGTCGAGCGGCTGCTCGCCCGCGGCGAAGCGATGCTGACCCGCATCGAGGCGCTGTTGCCGCCGTCTCCGGCTGCGGTCGACTGGTCCGCGTCGACCGCCTTTCGATGGCGCAAGCGCGGCGGCCGCGGTCGGCTCGAACCGGTCGCGCACATCGCATCGATCGCGTTCGATCGATTGAAGAACGTCGATCGCCAGCGCGGCGTCATCGAGCGCAACACCCGCCAGTTCGTCGACGGTCGACCGGCCAACAACGTGCTGCTGACCGGCGCGCGCGGGACCGGCAAGTCGTCGCTGATCCGCGCGTGCCTGCATGCGTTCGGCGAGCGCGGCCTGCGGTTGATCGAGGTCGACAAGAGCGACCTCGTCGACCTGCCGGACATCGTCGATCTCGTCGCCGGCCGGCCCGAACGCTTCGTCCTCTTCTGCGACGACCTGTCGTTCGAGGAGGGCGAGTCGAGCTACAAGGCCTTGAAGGTCGCGCTCGACGGCTCGATCGCGGCGCAGTCGGACAACGTGCTGATCTACGCGACCAGCAACCGGCGCCACCTGATGCCCGAGCAGATGAAGGACAACCTGTCGACGCGTCACGTGGACGGCGGCGACGGCAACGTCGAGATCCATCCCGGCGACGTCGTCGAGGAGAAGATCTCGCTGTCCGAGCGCTTCGGGCTGTGGGTCAGCTTCTATCCGTTCCGGCAGGACGAGTATCTCGCGGTCGTCGGCGAATGGATGCGCCACTACGGCTGCAGCGATGCAGCCGTCGACGACGCGCGCGCCGACGCGTTGCGATGGGCGCTGGAGCGCGGCTCGCGGTCCGGACGCGTCGCGCATCAGTTCGCGCGCGACTGGGCGGGCCGGTCGTCTTGACGGCGCCGGTCGACGTCGCGGTCGGCGTGCTGATCCGCGACGACGAATCGTTCCTGCTCGCGCAGCGTCCGGCCGGCAAGCCGATGGCCGGGTACTGGGAATTTCCGGGCGGCAAGCTCGAAGCCGGCGAGTCGGTCTTCGACGCGCTCGTGCGCGAGTTCGACGAGGAGCTCGACCTGCGCATCGTGTCCGCACATCCGTGGGTTCGCCGCGTCGTCGTCTACCCGCATGCGACGGTGCGCCTGCACTTCTGGCGCAGCTTCGGCGAGGGCCGCGGCTGGACCGGCACGCCCCGATCGAACGAAGGTCAGGCGTTCCGTTGGGAGCGGATCGATCGCCTGACGACCGAGCCGTGGCTGATGGGCGCGGAGCCGGTCAAGCGCTGGCTGCGGCTGCCGAAGCTCTATGCGATCTCGAACGCCGGGGTCGTCGGCCGTGACCCGTTCATCGAACAACTCGAACGACGGCTCGCCGACGGTTCCGTCCGCCAGCTGCAGCTGCGCGAGCCGTCGATGGACGCGGACGCGTTCGCGCGACTGTTCGACGACGTGCAGGCACGCTGTCGTGCGCACGGCGCGAGGTTGCTCGTCAACAGCGTCCATCCGCCCGCGTTCTGGGCCCGTGCCGACGGGGCGCATCTGACATCGCGCGACCTGCTTCGCATCGACGCGCGACCGGCGGTCGACTGGTGCCTCGCGTCGTGCCACACGCGCGACGACCTGCGACGTGCCGCCGACCTGTCGCTCGACGCGGCCGTCCTCGGACCGGTCCACGAGACGGCGACGCATCCCGGCGCGAGCGGCATCGGCTGGGCGTCGTTCGCGACGCTCGCGAACGACGCCGCGCTGCCGGTCTATGCGATCGGCGGCCTCGGCCTCGACGACGACGGCGACGCGGCCGCCGCCGGCGCGCATGGGCTCGCGATGATCCGCGCGGCGTGGTCGGGCGACGCCGCGCTCATCCGCCGCGCGTCGTGACCGTCGCGACCGTCGGCACGGTCGGCACGCTCGGCGCCATCTGCGGCTCGTACTCCCAGCGCTTCCACGCGCCGAGGACCATGTTCGGATAGTCGGCGCGACCGAGGCTGCCGTTGTAGCGGCCGAGCGCGCGGAAGTAGTCGCCATGCTCCTCGTCGAGGTAGTGGCGCAACACCGTGCAGCCGTAGCGGACGTTGATCTGCATGTTGAACAGCTTCTTCACGTCGCCGTCACCGATCAGGTTCGCCCAGAACGGCATCACCTGCGTCATCCCGCGCGCACCGGCCGTGCTGATCGCGTACTTGTGGAATCCGGATTCGACCTGAATCAGCCCGAGCATCATCGCGGGGTCGAGACCCGCGCGCTTGCTCTCGTAGTAGATCGTCTCGAGCGTGTCGCGACGCGTCTGGTAGTCGGGGACGCGCTTCTTCATGCGCTCGGACATCTCGCCCAGCCACTCGAGATACGCGAGCCGCAGCTTGATGTCGGTGATCTGGACCTTCGGCGGACGGCCGTCGGCGATCTCGGCGGACAGGGCGCTTCGGACGGACGCGGACAGCGGCTCGTACTTCTGCGCGCCGGCGTGAGCGATCAGCGGCAAGAGGCAGGTCGCGAGAGCCGCTGCCGTCGGAAGCAGCCGAGCCGCTCCGTCGTTCCCGCGAAGGCGGGAACCCAGCGGCGTCGAATGGTCGCGTGGATCGCGTAACGACGCGGGGTCCCCGCGTTCGCGGGGGCGACGGGCAAAGGGACCGCGCACGATCAGAGGCTCGCGAGACGCTCGATCGCAATCGTCGCCGCGTTCGCCAGCGCGACGTTCGACACGACGCCGTCGCGGCGCGCCTGCATCTCGACCTGGCCTTCCTTCAGCCCGCGATCGCCGACCGTGATGCGCAGCGGCACGCCGATCAGCTCCCAGTCGGCAAACATCACGCCGGGCCGGAGGTCGCGATCGTCGACGATCACGTCGACGCCGGCCGCGACGAGCGCGTCGTGCAGCGCATGCGTCGCATCGCGGACCGGCTCGTTGCGGCTCCAGCCGACCGGGCAGATCACGACCTCGAACGGCGCGATCGCGCGGGGCCACACGATGCCGCGCTCGTCGAAGTTCTGCTCGATCGCGGCGCCGACGATGCGCGTGATGCCGATGCCGTAGCAGCCCATCTCGAACGGCTGCGGCTTGCCGGTCTCGTCGAGGAACGTCGCGTTCATCTTCGACGAGTAGACGGTGCGCAGCTGGAAGATGTGGCCGACCTCGATGCCGCGGCAGATCTCGAGCGTCCCGCGGCCGTCCGGCGACGGATCGCCGGCGCGGACGTTGCGCACGTCGGCGACCGCGGGCTCCGGCAGGTCGCGGCCCCAGTTGACGCCGGCGATGTGGAAGTCGACCTCGTTCGCGCCGACGACGAAGTCGCTCATCGCGGCGACCGTGCGGTCGGCGATGACGACGACCGGCTTCTTCGTGCCGATCGGTCCGAGGTAGCCGGGCGGCGTGCCGAACGCGTCGACGATCTCGGCCTCGCTCGCGAACCGGAAGCCCCCGGCGAGTGCCGGCAGCTTGCGCGCCTTGATCTCGTTGAGGTCGTGGTCGCCGCGCAGCAGGACGAGGACGATCGTCGCGTCGCCGGCCGCGTCGGCGTCCGTGCCGGCGTGATCCACCGCGAGCACGATCGACTTGATCGTGCGCTCGAGCGGAATGCCGAGATACGCCGCGACGTCCTCGCACTTGGCCTTGCCCGGCGTCGCGACCTTCGTCATCGCCTCGGTCGGTGTTGCGCGCGTCCCGAGCGCGACCGCCTCGGCCGCCTCGACGTTGGCCGCGTAGTCGGACGCGGGACAGAACGCGATCGCGTCCTCGCCGGAGTCGGCGAGCACGTGGAACTCGTGCGAGCCGGTGCCGCCGATCGCGCCGTTGTCGGCGGCGACCGCGCGATAGCGCAGCCCCATCCGCTCGAACGTCGCGCAGTACGCGCGGCGCATCGCGTCGTAGCTGACCTCGAGGCCCGCGAAGTCGCGGTCGAACGAATACGCATCCTTCATCGTGAACTCGCGGCCGCGCATCACGCCGAAGCGCGGGCGGATCTCGTCGCGGAACTTCGTCTGGATGTGGAAGAAGTTGATCGGCAGCTGCCGGTAGCTCGCGAGCTCCTTCCGCGCGATGTCGGTGATCACTTCCTCGGACGTCGGCTGGACCACGAAGTCACGGCCGTGCCGATCCTTGATGCGCAGCAGCTCGGGCCCATATTTCTCCCAGCGACCGGACTCCTGCCAGAGCTCAGCGGGCTGCACGACCGGCATCAGCAACTCGATCGCGCCGGCGGCCGTCATCTCGCCGCGGACGATGCCCTCGACCTTGCGGATGATGCGCAGTCCCATCGGCAGGTAGCTGTAGATGCCGCCCGCGAGCCGCTTGATCAGCCCGGCCCGCAGCATCAGCCGATGGCTGACGATCTCCGCGTCGGCCGGAGCTTCCTTCAGGGTCGAGATGAAATAGCGGGAGGCGTACATCGGCGTGGCCGGTGGAGTCTGGACGGTGAATGGGACGCGACGTGTGAACGCGGGCGCTAAGCCGGACGCGTCGGACGCTGCTGATCGGTCGACCTCGCCGGCATCATGCAGCGAAGCGCCGCACGCGCGAGGCCACGAATGACAGCCGATGATTCGCGGCTGGAAAGCGTGTTTATAATCGTTTCAATCTTAACGGAATCGGGTGGTTCCACATGTTGGACAGAGAAGGTTACCGCCCCAACGTCGGAATCATCCTTGCCAACGGCAAGGGCGAAGTGTTCTGGGGCAAGCGGATTCGCGAGCACTCCTGGCAGTTCCCGCAAGGCGGCATCAAGCACGGCGAGACGCCGGAGCAGGCGATGTATCGCGAACTCGAGGAAGAGATCGGACTCAAGCGCGAGCACGTCAAGCTGGTCGGTCGCACGCGCGACTGGCTGCGCTACGAAGTCCCCGAGAACTGGATCAAGCGCGAGTGGCGCGGCAGCTATCGCGGCCAGAAACAGATCTGGTTCCTGCTGCGGCTGGTGGGTCGCGACACCGACATCTCGCTGCGTGCGTCGACGCATCCGGAGTTCGATGCGTGGCGCTGGCACGAGTACTGGGTGCCGCTCGACACGGTCATCGAGTTCAAGCGCGACGTCTACACGCGAGCACTGACCGAGCTGTCGCGCTACCTGACCCGGAAGCCGGAGCACACGCGCTACCTGCGCCAGCACACACGCGCCCCGCTGCGCAGCATCAACGAGGGGCCGTCGGGCCCCTGGCCCGATCGCAAGCCGGGGCCGCATTGACGCAACGCCGGCCGGCACGGACCCGACTGGCAGGCACGATCGCGACGGCATGCGCCGTCGCGGTCCTGTTCGGTTGCGCCGAGCCGAAGCCGCCGAGCGCGTTCGAGGAGGCGTTCGACGACAAGGAGCGAGCCGTGGCAGGAGGTCGAGTCGCAGCTGCCGTCGCCGCCGGCCGCGACCGGCCTCGTCGAGTTCGCGGTCAGCGGCGCGACCCAGTACCGCTTCCAGATCGACCCGAAGTCGCTGTCGATCGGCACCGATGGCGTCTTCCGCTACACGCTCATCGCGACGAGTCCGCAGGGCGCGCGCAACGTCAGCTACGAAGGCATTCGCTGCGAGGCGAACCAACGGAAGATCTATGCGCTCGGTCGGCCCGACGGGACGTGGATCCGTGCGCGCAATGCAGCGTGGGTGCCGATCGAGGACGTCGGCCTCAACCGTCAGCATGCCGCGCTCGAGCGCGAGTACTTCTGTCCCGACGGCTACGCCGCGCGGGACGTGAAGACCATCATCGGCCGGATGAATCCGTCGATCCCGCCGAGCGAGGCGTCCTTCGATCGTCAGGGCCAGGCGCCGGCGCGCTGATCGTCTGCGGGTTCGGGTTCACAGCGCGAGCAGGTTGGCGCGATGGATCAGCTCGGGTTCGTCGACGAAGCCGAGTCGCGCCTCGATCTCGCTCGACGGCTGGCCGGTGATGCGGCCGGCGTCGCTGCTCGCGTAGTTGACGATTCCGCGTGCGACCTCGCGCCCGTCCGGCGCGATGCAGGCCACGACGTCGCCTCGCGCGAAGCGGCCGACGACCGACACGACGCCGATCGGCAACAGGCTGCGGCCGGCCGCGATGGCCGCTGCCGCTCCGTCGTCGAGCAACAGGCGCCCGGCCAGCTGCAGATGGTCGGCCATCCATTGCTTGCGCGCCGACAGGCGTGCGACCGACGCGTTCAGTTGCGTGCCGATCCGCTCGCCGCGTGCGAGGCGCATCAGCACGTCGGGCTCGCGGCCGGACGCGATGATCGTGTGCGGCGCCGCTCGTCGCGGCACGCTTCGCGGCGAGCACCTTCGTCAGCATGCCGCCGCGACCGATCGCGCTGCCGGCGCCGCCGGCCATCGCCTCGAGCGCCGGATCGCCGCTGCGGCCTTCGGTCACGAGCTTCGCGTCGGGATCGCGTCGCGGGTCGCGGTCGAAGAGCCCGGCCTGGTCGGTCAGGATGACGAGCGCGTCGGCGTCGATCAGGTTCGCGACCAGTGCGCCGAGCGTGTCGTTGTCGCCGAACTTGATCTCGTCGGTCACGACCGTGTCGTTCTCGTTGATGATCGGGACGATGCCGAGCGACAGCAGCGTCAGCAGCGTCGAACGCGCGTTGAGGTAGCGGCTGCGGTCGGCGAGGTCGGCATGCGTCAGGAGGATCTGCGCGGTGCCGATGCCGTGCGCCGCGAAGCCGCTCTCGTAGGCCTGCGCGAGACCCATCTGCCCGACGGCCGCCGCAGCCTGCAATTCGTGCATCGCGGTCGGGCGGCGGCTCCAGCCGAGCCGCTTGATGCCTTCGGCGATCGCGCCCGACGACACGAGCACCGCCTCCTTCCTCAGCGCGCGCAGCGCCGCGAGCTGCGCGGCCCAGCGCGCGATCGCGTCGCGATCGAGCCCGCGGCCTTCGTCGGTGACGAGCGTGCTGCCGACCTTGACGACGATGCGCCTCGCGGCCTCGAGCCCGCTCATCGCGAGGCTCTAGCTCGCCTCGCGGGCGAAGCGCGGATCGAGCGGGTCGGTCCCGGCCGCGTCGTCCGGTGCGCGATCCTCGCCGGCGAAGTCTTCCGGATGCGCGGCGCGGCGCTCGGCCGCCAGATGCCGATCGATCGCGTAGATGAGCTCCTCGCAACCTTGCCGCGTCAGCGCGGAGATCGCGAACACCGGTCCCTTCCAGCGGAAGCGCTTCACGAACGCCGCGATGCGTTTCTGCGCCTCGGCCTCGTCGAGCATGTCGAGCTTGTTCAGGACCAGCCAGCGCGGCTTGGCCGCGAGCGCGGGGTCGTACTTCTCGAGCTCGCCGACGATCGCCTTCGCATCGGCGACCGGGTCGACGTCGGCGTCGAACGGCGCGAGGTCGACGATGTGCAGCAGCAGGCCGGTGCGCTGCAGGTGCCGCAGGAACTGATGGCCGAGTCCCGCCCCTTCGGCGGCGCCCTCGATCAGCCCGGGCACGTCGGCGATCACGAAGCTGCGCTCGGGTCCGACGCGCACGACACCGAGGTTCGGATGCAGCGTCGTGAACGGATAGTCCGCGATCTTCGGCCGCGCGTTCGACACGGCCGCGATCAGCGTCGACTTGCCGGCGTTCGGCATGCCGAGCAGTCCGACGTCGGCCAGCACCTTCAGCTCGAGCTTCAGCGCGCGCTCCTCGCCGGGCTCGCCGTCGGTCTGCTGGCGCGGCGCGCGGTTCGTGCTCGACTTGAAGTGGATGTTGCCGAGGCCGCCCTTGCCGCCGCGCGCGAGCAGCGCCTGCTGGCCGTGCTCGGTCAGGTCGGCGACGAGGTCGCCGGTCTCGAGCTCGGTGATCAGCGTGCCGACCGGCATCCGCAGCACGATGTCGTCGGCGCCCTTGCCGTAGCAGTCCGACCCGCGGCCGTGCTCGCCCTTCTTCGCGCGATGCAGCTTCGCGAAGCGATAGTCGACGAGCGTGTTGATGTTGCGATCGGCGATCGCGTAGACGCTGCCGCCGCGCCCGCCGTCGCCGCCGTCAGGCCCGCCGAACGGGATGAACTTCTCGCGCCGAAAGCTCGCGATGCCGTTGCCGCCGTCGCCGGCGATCACGTCGATCTTCGCTTCGTCGATGAACTTCATGAGGGGTGGTCCGAAAAGACAAAGCCCCGCGCAGGCGGGGCTCGGTCGTGTCCGGCGGGTCGCCCGCCGCTTCCCGTAGCGTCGTCAGGCGGCGGCCGCTGCGGCCGGCGCGACGCTGACCTGGTGCCGCCTGGTCGGGCCCTTGACCGCGAACTGGACGGTGCCGTCGACGAGCGCGTAGAGCGTGTGGTCCTTGCCGATGCCGACGTTGACGCCGGGATGCACGCGCGTGCCGCGCTGGCGGATGATGATGCCGCCCGCGTTGATCGCCTGGCCGCCGTAGACCTTCACGCCGAGGCGCTTCGATTCCGAGTCGCGGCCGTTACGCGAGCTGCCGCCTGCCTTCTTGTGTGCCATGGTGGATGCTCCTCAGGCCGCCGGGCTGATCGCGCCGATCAGCACCTCGGTGTAGTTCTGGCGATGGCCCTGACGCTTCTGGTAGTGCTTGCGCCGGCGCATCTTGAAGATCTTGACCTTGTCGTGACGACCCTGCGAGACGACGGTCGCCGTGACGCTGGCGCCGGCCACGAGCGGGGCGCCGAACTGGATCGAGTCGCCCGCGCCGACCGCGAGGACCTGGTCGAGCGTGATCTCGGCGCCGACGTCGGCCGGAATCTGTTCGATCTTGAGTTTTTCGCCGGCAACGACCTTGTACTGCTTGCCGCCGGTTTTGATGACCGCGTACATGTTGACCTCTGTTCGGATGGTTCGCCGCCGAGCGGACGAGCCGGGCAGCGCTTCGACGCCTTCGGCGACGTTGGCTTGCCGCACCGGCGCGCTCGTTAGTCTGCGCGCCGAGTGACGATTTCTCGGGAACCCGCGATCATACATTCGGTGCCAGGCGCGGTCAACGGTCGTCGCCTGCCCGTCACAGAGGCGAACGAGCGCATGGCTTATAATTTTTCAGCCTGCCCGGGCGTCGAGCGCCCCCGACCGAGCCGCTTCCTCCGAGCCGCTTCCCCTTGAACGATTTCCAAGCCACCGTCGATCTGCCCGTGCAGGTCCGGGAAAGACCGCAGGCCTCGACGCTGTTGCTGCCGGTCGCCGACGACATGAAGGCGATGGACGCGCTGATCCGTCATCGCCTGCGGTCGGAAGTGGTGCTCGTCAACCAGGTCGCCGAATACATCGTCGGTGCCGGTGGCAAGCGACTGCGTCCGGCGCTGCTGCTGCTGATCGCCGGCGCGCTCGACTATCGCGGCCCGCATCGGCTGACGCTCGCCGCGGTCGTCGAGTTCATCCACACGGCGACGCTGCTGCACGACGACGTCGTCGACGAATCCGATCTGCGCCGCGGCCGGCGCACCGCGAACGCGTTGTTCGGCAACGCGGCGGCGGTGCTGGTCGGCGACTTCCTCTACTCGCGGTCGTTCCAGATGATGGTCGACGTCGGCAGCCTGCCGGTGATGCGCGTGCTCGCCGACGCGACCAACGTCATCGCCGAGGGCGAGGTGCTGCAGCTGCTCAACATCCACGACCCGGACGTCGACGAAGAGCGCTACATGCAGGTCATCCGGTACAAGACCGCGAAGCTGTTCGAGGCGTCGGCGCGGCTGGCAGCGATCCTCGCGGGTTGCTCGGAAGCCGAGCAGGAGCCGTGGGCCGAGTTCGGGCGTCGCATCGGCACCGCGTTTCAGCTCGTCGACGACGTGCTCGACTATTCGGGCGTGACCGCCGAGATCGGCAAGAACGTCGGCGACGATCTGCGCGAGGGCAAGCCGACGCTGCCGCTGATCTATCTGCTCAAGCGCGGCAGCGCGGCGCAGCGCAGCCTCGTGCGCGACACCGTCATCGACAGCTCGCACGCCGATCTCGCGGACATCCAGGCCGCGATCGACAACAGCGGCGCGCTCGAATACACGCGCGCGCTCGCCGAGCGCGAGGCCGAGGCGGCGCGCGTCGTCGCCGAGCGATTGCCGGAGTCGTCGTACAAACGATCTCTGCTAGAATTGTGTTCGTTCGCGATTCACCGAGATTTCTGAAGCGGCATTCGAGCGCGAACAGACCATCAGTATCGTCATCGTCCCGCCAAGCGCGGGGCGGACACCGCGGGGTGTAGCTTAGCCTGGTAGAGCGCTACGTTCGGGACGTAGAGGCCGGAGGTTCGAATCCTCTCACCCCGACCAGCATCCCCGCCCAAGTTTCCGTTCGGCCCGATCTCCGCGACGTCGCTTCGGAATCCTCTCGCGCGCCTCGCGTGCGAGGCATTCAACAAAAAGCCGGGTCCGCCGATATCTGTTCGGTGGTTGACGGGTCGCGGGACGGTCCTATGCTTCGTCCCGTCGACCGACCTCGCGAGACGCGGCGCGGATTCGGGGATTTTCCCCATGTCCTCTCGGCCCTTGCACTAGTCCGGCGGTCGGTTGCCGCATCCATGCAACACGGTCGAAGCGTGGATGGCCGATGCCCGCGTCCGCGCGGCGCTTTGCTTTACAAAGAAGGGTGTGCTCGGCATCATCGTTCGAGCCCATCGCCCTGCCGGACCCATGGATCCATGGCTGCATTGAGTACCACGTCGTCGAACCCAGCGGCCGTCATGACCGGGCTGGGTCGCGCGCTCGTGCAAGCGGGCAAGCTCGACATGCGGCAGGCCGAGAACGTCGCGGTCGGCGCCGCGGCCGCGCACATTTCGTTCATCGACCAGCTGATCAACAGCCGCGGGATGACGGCGCTCGAGCTCGCGCAGAACCTGTCGCAGATGTTCGCATTGCCGCTGCTCGACCTGAACGCGTTCGATCAGGCGCAGATGCAGAACGACCTGATCGACAAGAAGCTGGTCCAGTCGCTCAAGGTCATCGGGCTCCATCGGCGCGGCAACAAGCTGACGGTCGCGGTCTCCGACGCCGCGAACTTCCAGTCGCTCGACCAGATCAAGTTCCAGACCCAGCTGACGGTCGACGCGGTCGTCGTCGAGCACGACAAGCTGGTCGCGCTGCTCGACCGGCTCGGCAAGAGCGCCGAGGCCGCGCTCAACGAGTACAGCAACGACGACCTCGAATTCGACGACGGCGATCCTGTCCAGGAAGAGTTCGTCGAGACCAGCGACGTCGACGACGCGCCGGTCGTGCGCTTCCTTCAGAAGATCCTGATGGACGCGATCAACGACGGCGCGTCCGACATCCACTTCGAGCCGTACGAGAAGTTCTATCGCATCCGCTTCCGCCAGGACGGTGTGCTGCGCGAGATCACGCAGCCGCCGGTCGCGATCAAGGAGAAGCTCGCGTCGCGCATCAAGGTCATCTCGCGTCTTGACATCTCCGAGAAGCGCGTGCCGCAGGACGGCCGCATGAAGCTCGTGCTGTCCAAGACGCGCGCGATCGACTTCCGCGTCTCGACGCTGCCGACGCTGTACGGCGAGAAGATCGTGATGCGGATCCTCGATCCGTCGCAGGCCAAGCTCGGCATCGACGCGCTCGGCTACGAGCCGGAGCAGAAAGAGACGCTGATGAACGCCATCCAGCGTCCGTACGGGATGGTGCTCGTGACGGGACCGACCGGCTCCGGCAAGACGGTGTCGCTGTACACGTGCCTGAACATCCTGAACCAGCCGGGCATCAACATCTCGACGGCCGAGGACCCGGCCGAAATCCAGCTGGCCGGCGTCAACCAGGTCAACATGAACGACAAGGCGGGGCTGACGTTCTCGGCCGCGCTGAAGGCGTTCCTGCGGCAGGACCCCGACATCATCATGGTCGGCGAGATCCGCGACCTCGAGACCGCCGACATCTCGATCAAGGCGGCGCAGACCGGTCACATGGTCTTCTCGACGCTGCACACGAACGACGCCCCGACCACGCTGACGCGGTTGATGAACATGGGCGTGCCGACGTTCAACATCGCGTCGTCGGTGATCCTGATCACCGCGCAACGGCTCGCACGCAAGCTGTGCAACTGCAAGGAGCCGACCCAGGTTCCCGACGAAGCGCTGCTGTCGGCGGGCTTTCGCGAGACGGAACTCGACGGTTCGTGGACACCGTATCGCGCGGTCGGCTGCGAGAAGTGCAAGGGCAGCGGCTACAAGGGACGCGTCGGCATCTATCAGGTGATGCCGATCACCGAAGAGATCCAGCGGATCATCCTCGCGGGCGGCAACGCGCTGGAAATCGCCGACCAGGCGCGCCGCGAAGGCGTCAGCGATCTGCGGACGTCGGGCCTGCGCAAGGTCCGCGCCGGGGCGACGTCGCTCGAGGAAGTGCTCGCGGTGACGAATGAATGAGCGGCGCTTCGCAGCGCCGGGTGAAGTGCGCAATCAAGCGCGAACAGTGAGCAGGACCGCGCGACGACCTCTCGCGTCGGACGCACACGATCGGCGCGCGTTGAACGCGCGCGATCTCGGAGATCGATGATGGCGACAGCCAATCTGGCCAGACGGCCGCCGGGCGCGAAGGAAGCGATCTTCGCGTGGGAGGGCAAGGACCGCAACGGCAAGAACGTGCGCGGCGAGATGCGCGCGGCCGGCGACGCGCTCGTCAACGCGTCGCTGCGCAAGCAGGGCATCCTCGTCACGAAGATCAAGAAGCAGACGTTCAAGTCCGGCAAGAAGATCAAGGACAAGGACGTCACGCTGTTCACGCGCCAGCTCGCGACGATGATGAAGGCCGGCGTGCCGCTGCTGCAGGCGTTCGACATCGTCGGGCGCGGCCACGCGAACGCGTCGGTGTCGAAGCTGCTGAACGACGTGCGGTCCGACATCGAGACCGGCTCGAGCCTGAACCAGGCGTTCCGCAAGTACCCGCTGTACTTCGACCCGCTGTTCTGCAACCTGGTGTCGGCCGGCGAACAGGCCGGTATCCTCGATTCGCTGCTCGACCGGCTCGCGACGTACAAGGAAAAGATCCTCGCGATCAAGTCCAAGATCAAGGCCGCGCTGTTCTATCCGGTCGCTGTGCTCGCGGTCGGCTTCATCGTGACCGCGGTGATCATGATCTTCGTGATCCCGGCGTTCAAGAGCGTGTTCTCGAGCTTCGGTGCGGACCTGCCGGGTCCGACGCTCGTCGTGATCGCGATCTCCGACTTCTTCGTCACGTACGCGTGGATCATCTTTCCCGGCATCTTCGCGGCCATCTATTTCTTCTTCCAGAGCTGGCGACGAAGCACCAAGATGCAGGCGGTCATGGACCGCGTGCTGCTGCAGGCGCCGATCTTCGGCGACCTCGTCCGCAAGTCGTCGATCGCGCGCTGGACGCGCACGCTCGCGACGATGTTCGCGGCCGGCGTGCCGCTCGTCGAGGCGCTCGACTCGGTCGGCGGCGCGTCGGGTAACTGGGTGTATGCCGAGGCGACGAAGAAGGTGCAGGGCGACGTCTCGACCGGCGTGTCGTTGACGAACGCGATGCAGAACACGAACGTGTTCCCGAACATGGTCATCCAGATGGTCTCGATCGGCGAGGAGTCGGGTTCGCTCGACAACATGCTGTCGAAGGTCGCGGACTTCTTCGAGGCCGAGGTCGACGACTCGGTCGACGCGCTGTCGAGCCTGCTCGAGCCGCTGATCATCGTGATCCTCGGCGTGCTCGTCGGCGGCATGGTCGTCGCGATGTATCTTCCGATCTTCAAGCTCGGCCAGGTGGTGTAGGTGCCGACCCGCGACTCGACGCGACGGCGGTCGCGCGCGGTCCCGTGACCGGCGGCTGGCTCGACGATCCGCTCGGCGCCGCGCAAGTCTTCCCGTGGCTGGTCCCGCTGATCGCGGGACTGTTCGGCCTGCTGATCGGCAGCTTCCTCAACGTCGTCATCTATCGGCTGCCGCGGACGATCGAGCGATCGAACGTCGTCGGCGTCGTCGAATGGTTCCCCGACGTCGACGACTACGTCGATCGCGTCGCGGGGCACATGGCCGCGGACCGGCGCGCGAAGCTCAAGGGACGGCTGCACGACGCCGAACCCGCATTCCAGCAACTGGTCGGCGCGATCCCGGACGAGAACCTGATCCGCCCCGGCTCGCGATGCGGCGCGTGCGGCCATCGCATCGGTCCGCTCGACAACATCCCGGTCGTCAGCTGGCTCGTGCTGCGGGGCCGCTGCCGTGCATGCGGGACGTCGATCTCGCTGCGCTATCCCGCAATCGAACTGCTGACGGGCCTGCTGTTCGCCGCGGTCGGATGGCGCTTCGGCGCGAGTGCCGCGACGCTGGCCGGCCTCGTCCTCGCGGGCTGCCTGATCGCGCTGACGTTCATCGATGCCGACGCGATGCTGTTGCCCGACGCCATCACGCTGCCGCTGCTGTGGGCGGGGCTGATCTGGTCGGCGCTCGGTGGCTTCGTGCCGTTGAGCGACGCGATCTTCGGCGCCGTTGCGGGCTATCTCAGCCTGTGGTCGGTCTACTGGGCCTACAAGCTCGCGTTCGGCAAGGAAGGCTTCGGCTACGGCGACTTCAAGCTGCTCGCCGCGCTCGGCGCGTGGTTCGGCTGGCAGGCGATCCTGCCGGTGATCCTGTTGTCGGCCGTGGTCGGTGCGTTCGTCGGGATCACGCTCGTCGCGAGCGGCAAGCGGACGATGGCGTCGCGATTGCCGTTCGGCGTCTACCTCGCACCGGCGGGACTGCTGATGCTGTTCGAGGGCCGACGCGTGATCGAGCTCGTGTTGCCGACGATCGCGTGACGTCGGCGCGCTGACCCGCGATGCGCTACACCGTCGGGCTGACCGGAGGCATCGGCAGCGGCAAGTCGACGATCGCCGATCGCTTCGCGGCCCGCGGCATCGCGGTCGTCGACGCCGACGTCGCCGCGCATCGGCTGACGGTGCCGGGCGGGATCGCGATCGCGCCGATCCGCGATGCGTTCGGCGATCACTTCATCGATGCCAGCGGTGCGCTCGATCGCGCCGCGATGCGGGCGCTCGTGTTCGGCGATCCGGACGCGCGACGCAAGCTCGAGGCGATCCTGCATCCGCTGATTCGCGCCGCCTGCGACCGCGAGCGCGACGAGGCGACGTCGCCATACGTGCTGCTCGTCGTCCCGCTGCTGTTCGAGGCGGGCGACCGCGCGGCCGCGGTGCAGCGCACGCTGGTCGTCGCGTGCGACGAAGACGTGCAGATCGCGCGCGTGATGAAGCGCAGCGGCGCTGTCCGAAGCGGAGGTGCGCGCGATCATCGCGACGCAGATGCCGGCCGCGGTGCGCATCGCGCGCGCCGACGACGTGATCGACAACAGCGGAGCACCGGAGGCGATCGACGAGCCGGTCGAGCGGCTGCACGGGAGGTATCTCGACGAGGCTCGGCGGTTCGCGGGTTGAGCGCGAGGGACCGCGACACAGGGTGACCGCCTTCGGGGGGATGACAAGCGCGCTGCTTGCACTTGTCACCTTCGCCGGGAGATGAGCGCGCTCGCGCGCTCATCGTTTGTCATTCGGGGGTTGTTGCTTCAGAATCGCGCCACCCTTCGGCGGCGCCCGTTCCTCGATGCGACTCCCGTTGCTCGCGCACTGCGACCACTGACACGCGACCGTCCATTGATCCAGTACGAGTACCCATTCAACGAGCGCATCCGGACGCTGCTGCGGCTCGAAGACCTGTTCGATCGTCTCGAAATCTTCCTCGCACAGCCGCACCCGACGTCGCATCACGTCGCGCTCGTCACGATGTTCGAGATTCTGGACGTCGCCGGTCGTGCCGATCTCAAGTCGGACCTGCTGCAGGAGCTCGAGCGACAGCGCCAGACGTTGACGATGCTGCGCGGCAACGCCGCGGTCGAACAGTCGAAGCTCGAAAGCATCCTGTCCGACATCGAAGGCGCGACCCGCTCGTTGTACGACGCGCCGGGCAAGGTCGGTCAACACCTGCGCGACAACGACTGGCTCACGAGCATCCGCAGCCGCAGCATCATCCCCGGCGGAACCTGCGAGTTCGACCTGCCGTCGTATCACGCGTGGCTGAGCAGGCCTGCGCAGCAGCGGCTCGCCGACCTGTCCATCTGGCTCGCGCCGCTGATGCCGCTGCGCCGTTGTTTCGAGATCGTGCTGCGGCTGCTTCGCGAGTCCGGCAACGCGATGGAGGTCGTCGCGGCGCAGGGCGGCTACCAGCAGATGCTCGGCGGCAAGTCGTATCAGATGCTGCAGGTCCGGCTCGACGAGACGCTCGGCGCGATCCCCGAAACGAGTGCGAACAAATACATGATCTGGGTCCGCTTCACCGCGCAGGACGGCGACATGCGCCCGCGGCCGATCGACACCGACGTGCCGTTCGTCCTCGTCCTCTGCAATCTCTGAGGCCGGTCCGCTACAGCACCAGCATGGCCGTCGTCCAGTGCCCCACCTGCGGTGACTCGGTCGTGTGGAACGCGTCGAGCCCGTTCCGTCCGTTCTGCTCCGAACGCTGCAAGAACGTCGACCTCGGCGCGTGGGCCAGCGAGCGCTATGCGATTCGCGCGGAACCGCCGGACGGCGCGGACGACGCCGACCTGGATCGACCGACCGATTCCTGACGCGGCGCGGGCCTCGCGGACGTCGGTCGTCAGCCGACGACGTGCTCGACCGATTCCGGATGCGGCGCCTGCAACCGGACGCCGTCGCTCGCGAGCGCGGCCCGCAGACGCTGCGCGAACTCGACCGCGCCCGGCTGGTCGCCGTGGATGCAGATCGTGTCGACGCGCAGCGGCACGTCCTTGCCGCTCTGCGCGCGCACCGCGCCGTCGGCGATCATCCGCCGCACCTGCGCGATCGATTGCTCGACGTCGGTGATCATCGCCCCGGGTCTGCTGCGCGGCGTCAGCGTTCCGTCGTCCTGATAGCTGCGGTCCGCGAACGCCTCGCAGGCGACCGGGACGCCGATGTCGCGCGCCACGCGCTCGGTCGTGCTGCCCGACAGCGCATAGAACACGAGCCGCGGGTCCACGTCGCGGACGGCTTCGCACATGGCTCGCGACAGCGCCTCGTCCTTCGCCGCCATGTTGTAGAGCGCCCCGTGAATCTTCACGTGCCGCAGCCGGCTTCCGGCCGCGGCCGCGAAGGCCTGCACCGCGCCGATCTGATAGACGACGAGGTCGTACACGTCGCCGGCCGAGATCTTCATCTCGCGACGGCCGAATCCCTGCAGGTCGGGCAGGCTCGGATGCGCGCCGACGGCGACGCCGCGCGCGACCGCGGCCTTCGTCGTGCGCGCGATGATGCCCGGGTCGCCCGCATGGAAACCGCAGGCGATGTTGGCGGACGTGACGTGCTCGAGCAACGCGAGGTCGTCGCCCATCGCGTAGGCACCGAAGCCTTCGCCCATGTCGCAGTTCAGATCGATCTCACGCATGCAACGCTCCTGCATTCGACGACGACACATCACGACGACCGCTCCCGCGCAACGCGCTTCGCAACGCGTCGAACTGAGACACCCGCTGCAGCAGCAGGCGTTGTGCCGTCGCGTGGTCGATGCGCTCGAAGCGGATCGACTCGCCCGACATCACCTGCGCCAGCCGGGGCAGGTCGACGGTCGCGACCTGCGCGATGCGCGGATATCCGCCGCTCGACTGCCGGTCCGCCATCAGGATCATCGGCAACCCTTCCGGCGGCACCTGCATCGTGCCGAACGCGACGGCCTCAGACAACAGGTCGCCGTCGACGGCGCGTTCGAGCGCGAAGCCCTGCAATCGCAATGCCATCCGTTCCGACTGCGCGCCGACCACCATCGGTTGCGACACCAGCGCGGCCTGCGCTTCGGCCTTGAACTGATTCCACTCACGACCCGCCATCACGCGGATCGGTCCGGCGCCGCCGACGGAACGGAGCGCCTTCAGCGCCCGATCGACTTCGCGCGCAAGCGGCACGGGCGGCGGGGCGGCGTCGGTTTCGCGGACGGCGAACTCGTCGCCCTTGACCAGGGCACGTCCGTTCATGCCGCCGATGCCGCTGCGCACGTGCGTGCTGCGGCTGCCCATCACCGGCACGAGGTCGAAGCCGCCGTGCACCGCGAGATAGGTACGCAGCCCCGAGTGGCGCCTGCCGAACCGGAGGACCGAGCCGGGCGCGAGGCGGATCGGACGATCGAGCGGGACCGGAATGCCGTCCGACTGGCCGCCGGGCGCGACGACGGCTGCGCCGAGGTCGGCGCCGCAGAGCGCGATCCACACGCTCTCGCGAAACGACAGCGTCGGGCCGAGCAGCGTGATCTCGAGCGTCGCCTCGGTCTCTTCGTTGCCGACGAGCAGGTTGGCGGCGCGATGCGACACCTCGTCCATCGCGCCGGCGACCTGCACGCCGAGGTGTTGATAGCCGGTGCGACCGAGGTCCTGGAACGTGCTGAACAGCCCGGGCTTGAGCACTTCGACGCTCATCGGACGGGCTCCGGCCAGGCATTCAATTGCGCCTCGTCGATCGCCCGGAAGCGGACCAGCGTCCCGGGCCTGAAGATGCCCGGCGGGTCGCTCCAGGGATCGAACAGCGCGAGCGGCGTGCGACCGATCAGGTTCCAGCCGCCCGGTGCCGTGAACGGATAGATCACGCTTTGCCGGTTCGCGATCGCCACCGTGCCGGCCGGGACGCTGATGCGCGGCGTCGCCCGTCGGGGCAGCGACAGCTGGTGGTCATGCAGTCCGATGTACGGGGCGCCCGGCGCGAACCCGATCATGTAGACCCGGAGCGGTTGCGGCTGCTGGTGCAACTCGATCAGCTCGTCGGGCGTCAGGCCGCAGAGCCGGGCGGCTTCGTCGAGGTCGGGGCCATGGTCGCCGCCGTAGCAGACGGGGATGTCGACGACCGCGTCGGCTTCTTCGTCGTCGATCGGGATCGGCGCGTCGACGAGCGGTCGCAGCCTCGCGAGCATCGCGTCGTACGGAAGTTCACCGTCGACCGGCGACGCCGCTTCCGTCCGGTAGTGCACGGTGACCGCGGTGAACGACGGAACGACGTCGACCACCGCCGGGAGGCGCGCCGCATGGATGCGCAGCGCCAGCGCGCAGACGCGACGATTGACCGCGGGGTCGATCGCGGTCCCGAGCGCGATCACGAGCGCCTGATCGCCGAGCGGTTCGATCGTCACGTCGTTCATGCATCGCTCGCCATCGGGATCGATTGCGACGACGCGTGGCCTCGCTTGCGGCCGCATCCGATGTCGACGGCGAACCACGCGGGAACGCGCGTCGGCCTTTTCGTTCCACGGGCATGCGTCGCTTCGATCGCTGCTGCGCTCATCGGACGATGGTAACGGTGTCGCTCGAAGTCTATGCAACGGCCACGCGTCGACCAAGCGATATCTTTTCGAAGGCCGGCGCAGGTTTCCTGAACACCCGTCAAGGCAGGTGTCGAACCCAGCGCTCGTCGGTCCGCTTGCAGTAGTCGCGACACGCCTGTCTCGCGACTTCGGCGGTCCGTACGACGATCGAGGGGGCATCCGGTTGATGCGACAGCGCCACGTTGAACGCCGGCGGCGCCGGAAGCGGAAGGACGACGAGCTCGCCGCGGTCGATCTGCTCCTTGACCAGCAGCCCGGGGATGATGCCCACGCCGATCCCCTCGCGGACCAGCGAGACGAGCGCCGCGAGCGACGGCGACCCGGAGATCCGCAGGTCGCTCGACGCGAGACCCTGCTGTGCCGCCAGGCGCTGCGCGAGGTTCACGGCCGCGATGTGCGGCGACGTGCCGCGCACCTGCGTCAGCAACTGATGCGAGAAGACGCTGCGCAACGCGTCGCGTTTCGGGATCAGGCCCTTCTTCGCCACCCAGTGGATCGGCAGCGCCATCAGGTCCTCGACGACGGCATACGACGCGTCGCCTACGTTCCCGACGCGCAGGATGAGGTCGAGGCTGCCGCGCATCAACTGCTCGGCGAGGTTCACGGTCAGCTCGACCGTGAGGTCGAGTTCCACGTTCGGCAGCTGCGTTCGCATCGACTTCATCAGGTCGGGCAGGCAGGTATGCACGGCGGTCTCGAGGACGCCGACGCGGATGCGGCCGCTGATCTCGCTGCCGCCGGCCGCCGCCCGCTGCATCGCACGGGTCGCCTCCAGCAGGCCTTCCGCATAGCGCAGCAGACGCGTGCCCTCGCGCGACAGCCGCAGCGTCCTGCGGTCCTCCTCGAACAGCGACACGCCGAGTTGCGCCTCCAGGCCGCGCAGCCGCATCGAGATCGCACCGGGCGTCGCGTTCATGTGCTCGGCCACGCGCCGCACGCTGCCGATCCGCGCGATCATCACGAAGGTCTCCACGAACTTGGTGTTCACATCCCTCCCGGTTGGTGCGCGGGCGCACCGGTTGACGGCGTGACGCGACGGTGCCGAGGGTGTTCAGTTTCCCTGAACGGAGCCCCGACAATTCTTCGATGGACACACTCGGTCGTCCCTCCCTACATTGAGCAGGTTCCCTGCCCAGTCCGCCTGCGACCGTCCATGCACCCACCGATCTGGTACGAGCCGTCCGCATTTCGCGCCGAGATCCGCCGGGGCGGCTTTCGACGGCCGACCGCCGGCCAGTGTCCCGGCTTCACCCAGGGCAACCTCGCGATCCTGCCGCGCGAATTCGCGGACGAGTTCCTGCGCTTCTGCCGCGCGAACCCGAAGGCCTGTCCCGTCATCGGCATCGGCGAACCGGGCAGCCCGCGCGTGCCCGAGCTCGGCGACGTCGACCTGCGCACCGATGCGCCGGCCTACTGCGTCTTTCGCGACGGCGAGCAGGTCGACGAGGTGCCCGACCTGCGCACGCTGTGGGACGACGATCTCGTCGGCTTCGTCATCGGCTGCTCGATGTCGTTCGAGGAGGCGCTGATCGATGCAGGCGTTCCGGTCCGTCACATCGAGCAGGACACCACGGTGCCGATGTACGACACGACGCTCGCGAACGTGCCGGCCGGCCGTTTCGGCGGGACGATGGTCGTCAGCATGCGGCCGATGACGCCGGCGCACGCGATCCGTGCGATCCAGGTCACGTCGCGCTTCCCGAGCGTCCACGGTGCACCCGTTCACTTCGGCGATCCGGCCGCGCTCGGCATCGCGGATATCGACAAGCCCGACTACGGCGAGCGCTCTGCCTTGCGCGACGGCGAGGTGCCGGTATTCTGGGCCTGCGGCGTCACGCCCCAACAGGCGATCCGTGCAGCGCGCCCGAAACTTGCAATCACCCACAAGCCGGGCCTGATGCTCGTCACCGACGTGCGCAACAGCCACCTCGCCGTGTTCTGACCGCAGCATCGCCGACGACGGACGCCTTACGGCCGTCGGTGCCCGTCCCTTTCGATCCACGTTCACACAGAAATCGGAGACCTCATGAAACGTAGACAAGTCCTGCTCGGCATCGGCGGCACCGTCGTGCTGTCGAGCGTCTTCAGGGAAGCCGTCGCGCAGGCCAAGGAGGTCGTCATCGGCGTGATCTACCCGCTGACGGGATCGAGCGCGCAGGTCGGCGTCGACTGCAGGCACGCGATGGACACCGCGCTCGAGATCATCAACACCGCGAGCACCGTCGACCTGCCGACCGCGAAGGGCGCCGGCCTCGCGGGCCTTGGAGGCGCGAAAGTGCGCGTCGTCTTCGCCGACCACCAGGGCGATCCGCAGAAGGGACGCGCCGAAGCCGAGCGGCTGATCACGCAGGAGAACGTCTGCGCGATCGTCGGCGCGTTCCACTCCGCGGTGTCGGTCACCGTCAGCGCGACCTGCGAACGCTACGAGGTGCCGTACGTCTGCGCCGACTCGTCGTCGCCGAGCCTGCACCGCCGCGGTCTCAAGTACTTCTTCCGCACGTCGGCGCACGACGAGATGTTCAGCGAAGCGATGTTCGACCTGATGGACGCGCTGAAGGGCCGCGGCAAGACCGTCGGCAGCGTCGGCCTCTTCTACGAGGACACGATCTTCGGGACCGACTCGTCGGGCGTGCAGCGCAAGCTGGCCGGCGAGCGCGGCTACACCGTCGCGTGCGACATCAAGTACCGCGCCAATTCGCCGTCGCTGAGTTCCGAAGTGCAGCAGATCAAGGCGGCGAACCCCGACGTCTTCATGCCGTCGAGCTACACGGCCGACGCGATCCTGATGATGAACGCGATGACGTCGATCGGGTACAAGCCGAAGAACATCGTCGCGCAGGCCGCGGGCTTCGTCGAGAAGCCGACGCTGGATTCGGTCGGCGACAAGCTGCAGGGGATGATCTCGCGCGCGAGCTTCTCGGTCGACCTCGGCGAGAAGCGTCCGTCGGCGAAGACGGTCAACGAGATGTTCAAGGCCCGTGCCGGCCGCGATCTGAACGACCAGACGTCGCGTCAGTTCACGGCGATGATGGTGCTCGCCGAGGCGATCGATCGGGCGAAGTCGACCGATCCGAAGAAGATCCGCGACGCGCTCGTCGCGACCGACATCCCGGGCGAGAAGACCATCATGCCGTGGAAGCGCGTGAAGTTCGACGCGATGGGGCAGAACACGTTCGCGAACCCCGTGCTGATCCAGTTCAAGGGCACGACGTTCTCGACGATCTTCCCGTTCGAGGTCGCGACCGCGCAACCGGTCTGGCCGATGAGCGCCTGACCGCGGACGTGGACATCGCCACGCGTGCGTCCTTGACCGTGAACGCCTCGCATCGTCGCCATGGCGGCGGTGCGGCGCGTCGACGCGGAGCGGGCGACCGTCGATGAGCGCCGCGGCGCAGATCCTCGCCACCGGCGTGTTGATGGGGCTGATCTACGCCCTCATCGCGGTCGGCCTGTCGTTGATCTTCGGCCTGATGGACGTCGTCAACTTCGCGCACGGCGAGTTCCTGATGCTCGCGATGTACGCGACGTTCGGCTTCGCCGTCTTCGCGCATCTCGACCCGGTCGTCTCGCTGCCGCTGGTGGCGGCGGTCATGTTCGTCGTGGGCGCCATCGCGTACGTCGGCGTCGTGCGCTACGCGTTGCGGACGAAGGTCAACACCGGGATGGTCCAGATCTTCTCCACGTTCGGCCTCGCGACATTGATCCAGGGCGCTGCGCAGTTCTTCTTCACGCCCGACTTCCGCAACGTCGACCACACTTGGTTGAGTACGAACACGTTCCACTTCGGCGACGTCTACCTGCCCTGGTCGCAGGTCTTCGGCGGCCTCGTCTCGCTCGCCGCGTTCGGTGGCCTGTACCTGATGATGACGCGGACCGACTTCGGGAGGGCGCTCGAAGCGACGCGTGAAGACAAGGGCGCGGTCGCGCTCGTCGGGATCGACAGCAACCGCGTGTTCGCGTTCGGCTGGGGCCTCGGCGCCGCACTGGTCGGCGTGGCGGGCGCGGTGCTCGCGACGTCGTACGCGATCCATCCGCAGGTCGGCGCGGGCTTCGCGACCGTCGCCTACATCACGGTCGCGCTCGGCGGCTTCGGCAGCGTCTTCGGAGCGCTCGCGGCCGGCCTGATCGTCGGCGTCGTCGAGGCCGTGACGGCGAACGTGCTGCCGCCGGCGCTGAAGCAGATGGGCATCTACGCGCTGTACCTGGTCGTCGTCTTCGTGCGGCCGCAGGGCCTGTTCGGCAAGGCCTGATGGCCGTCGCCGCGGAGCCGGCTTCGACGGTCGCGCCGCGCCGCGACGCGCGTCACGACGGCATCGCGGCGCGCCGCCGCCGGCAGCTGATCGAGGCGGCCGTCGTCTTCACGCTGATCGCGATGCTGCCGCTGGTCACGAAGAACGCCTACCTGCGCAACGTCATCGTCCTCACGCTGATGTATGCCGCGCTCGCGCAGAGCTGGAACATCCTCGGCGGCTATTGCGGGCAGATCTCGCTCGGTCATGCGCTGTACTTCGGCATCGGCGCGTATGCGGTCGCGAAGCTCTACGCGAGCTACGGCGTGCTGCCGTGGTTCGGCATGCTGGTCGGCGGAGGCCTCGCGGTGCTGCTCGCGCTCGCGCTCGGTTACGGCACGTTCCGGCTGCGCGGCCACTACTTCTCGATCGCGACGCTCGTGATCGCCGAGATGGGACTGCTGATCGTCCACAACGCGCCGTGGCTCGGCGGTGCGAGCGGCATCCAGTTGCCGTTCGGCCCGGACAGCTGGGCGACGCTGCAGTTCGCCCGCGACAAGACGCCGTACATCGACTTCGCGCTCGGGCTCGTCGTCGTCACCTGGCTCGTGACGTTCGCGATCGAGGATTCGCGCTGGGGCTACTGGTGGCGCGCCGTGAAGGACCATCCCGAAGCCGCGGAGAGTCTCGGCGTGACGGTCTTCCGATCGAAGATGGCGGCGGCCGCGCTGTCGGCCTTCTTCACCGCGGTCGGCGGCGGCTTCTACGCCGCATTCGTGTCGTACGTCGATCCGGGCAGCGTCCTCGAATTCCGCTTCTCGCTGCTGATGGTCCTGCCGGTCGTGCTCGGCGGCATCGGCACGCTGTGGGGACCGGTCCTCGGCGCGGCGATCCTGATCCCGCTGTCCGAGTTCACGCGCAGCTATGCCGGCGGGTCCGGGTCGGGCATCGACCTGATGCTGTACGGCGGGCTCGTGACCGCGGTCGCGCTGCTGAAGCCCGAAGGACTGATCAAGCTGTTCGCGAGAAAGCCGAAGCGCCAGGAAGCCGGTTGATGAACGGCGAACCGATCCTGCAGACGCGCGACCTGACGCGGCGCTTCGGCGGGCTGGTGGCCAACTCGAACATCAGCATCGACGTGAAGCGCGGCGAGATCCTCGGACTGATCGGCCCGAACGGCGCGGGCAAGTCCACGCTGTTCAACCTGATCGCGGGCGCGTACCGGCCGACGTCGGGCAGTGTCTCGTTCGAGGGTCGCGACATCAGCGCGTTGCCGGCGACGCGCCGTTGCAGGATGGGCATCGCGCGGACCTATCAGGTGCCGCGTTCGTTCGACTCGATGACGGTGCTGGAGAACGTCATGGTCGGCGGCTTCGTCCGCGACGCGTCGTCGAAGGCGGTCCGCGCGGCGGCGTTCGACGTCCTCGAGTTCACCGCGCTGACGCGCAACGCGAACATCGTCACCAGCCAGCTGACGCCGCCCGAGAAGCGTCGCCTCGAGGTCGCTCGCGCACTGGCGACGCAGCCGAAGCTGCTGCTGCTCGACGAGGTCCTCACCGGCCTCACGCCGAGCGAAGCGCAGCTCGGCGTCGAGCTGATCCGGCGCGTGCGCGATGCGGGCGTCACCGTCGTGATGGTGGAGCACGTGATGCAGGTCGTCATGCCGCTGGTCGACCGCGCCATCGTGCTGAACCTCGGCACGGTGCTCGCGGAGGGCAAGCCGGCCGACCTCGTCCGCAACCCCGACGTGATCTCCGCGTATCTCGGACGCCGTCATGCTGCTTGACGTGTCCGGACTGACGACCGCGTACGCCGGCATGGTCGCGGTGTCCGACGTGTCGATCGCCGTCGACCACGGCGAGATCGTGGTCGTGGCCGGTGCGAACGGCGCGGGCAAGTCGACGCTGCTGCAGTCGATCGCCGGCATGGTCCGGACGCAGTCGGGACGCGTGCGTTTCTCCGACGAGTCGATCGATGCGCTGCCGGCGCATCGGATCGCGGCGCTCGGCCTCGCGTTCGTCCCCGAGAACCGGCGGCTCTTCCCGCGCCTGTCGGTCGAGGACAACCTGCGGCTGGGCAGCTACCTGCATCGTCGCAAGCCCGATCGCGAGGCGCCGCTCGAGCAGGTCTTCACGCTGTTCCCGCGCCTGAAAGAGCGGCTGAAGCAGCGTGCCGAGACGCTGTCCGGCGGCGAGCAGCAGATGCTCGCGGTCGGTCGCGCGCTGATGACGCGCCCGCGGCTGCTGATGCTCGACGAGCCGTCGCAGGGAATCATGCCGAAGCTCGTCGACGAGATCTTCGACGCGGTCCTCGCGATCCGCGACACCGGCGTGACCGTGCTGCTCGTCGAGCAGCGACTGGCGGAGTGCCTGGAGATCGCCGAGCGTGCCTACGTCCTGCAGACCGGGCGCGTGATCCTCGCCGGCACCGCCGCCGAAGTGCGCGACAACCCCGACATCCGCCGTGCCTACCTCGGCATGTGAAGCCGACCGCGGCGGCTGACTAGCCGCCGTCCAGTTCGGATTCCGGTCGACCCAGCCAGCCGCTGCGCAGCGCTCGAGCACGTGCGCGGGCCTTCGCGACGAGCCGCAACGTCGTCGCGGACGGCGCGGCCTCGAGGGTCACGCGCTTCGTCAGCAGCACGTCGCTGCGAAACAGCGTCACCTCGACCTCGTCGCCGTCGCGATATCGCCCGAGCAATGTCGGCAACCGGCCGGCTCCGACCCGCAGCCCGTCGATCGCGACGAGGACGTCGCCGGCGGACAGTCCCGCCGCATGTGCCGCGCCATCGAGCATGACCGAGGCGAGGCGTGTGTCGGCGCCCGCGGTGACGACGCGAGCGCCCAGCGACGGCGTCGTTGCCGACGGCTCGCGCGACAGCTCGATGGCGAACGGCTCGAGCAATGCCGCGATCGGCAGCTCCTCCGTGCCGTAGGCCCAGTGCGCGACCTCGTCGGCGACGTCGACGCCGGTCGCCTCCCGCACCAGTGCCGGAAACTCGTCCTCGCCGAGACCGCCGCGACCGTCCGGATAGAAGTCGCGGCCGTAGCGCGCCCACATCGATCGCATCGCGTCGTCGAGCGATCGCTTGCCGCCGGTCGCGCGGCGAATGAGGAGGTCGAGACACAGCGCGACCAGCGCGCCCTTCTTGTAGTAGCTGACGACCGCGTTCGGCGCGTTCTCGTCCTGGCGGTAGTACTTGACCCATGCGTCGAACGAACTCTCGGCCACGCTCTGCGTCGTGCGCCCGACGCCGGCGAGCACGTCGTCGATCTGACGGGCGAGGAGTCCGAAGTACTGCTTCGGCGTCGCGAGGCCGGTGCGGACGAGGAACAGGTCGTCGTAATAGCTCGTGAAGCCTTCGAAGATCCACAGCAGCGACGTGTAGTTCTCGCGGGCGAGGTCGTGCGGCGCGAAGACGGCGGGCTTGATGCGCTTGACGTTCCAGCTGTGGAAGTACTCGTGGCTGACGAGACCGAGGAACGTGAGGTAGCCGCCGCTGCGTTCCTTCGACTCGTCGCCGACGACGGGCAGCGACTCGCGCGCGCACAGCAACGCCGTCGACGACCGATGTTCGAGGCCGCCATGGCCTTCGCCGGCGACCGCCGTCAGGAAGAGATAGCGGTCGAACGGCGCGGCAGACCTCGAGCCGCGCGTCGAGCCGAAGAAGGTGATCTGCGCGGCGCACAGCACCGCGAGGTCCGCGTTGACGCGCTCGGCGTCGAGGTTGGGGATCACGCCCGAATACGCGATCTCGTGCGGAACGCCGGCGGCGTCGAAGCGTTCGAGGCGGAACGTGCCCATCTCGACCGGATGGTCGATCAGCGCGTCGTAGTCTGCAGCGCGATAGGTCCCGAAGCCGTGACGTTCGGCGTCGAGCTCCGGCAGCGTCGTCGCGACGCGCCATCCGCGAAAGGCGCGACCGGTCGGTGGCGCGATCTCGACGTCGTGCGGCTCGTGTTCGCGTCCGGCGACGCAGAGGAACACGCTCGTGCCGTTGAAGAAGCCGTGCGTCTCGTCGAGATGCGCGGCGCGCACCGACCAGTCCCACGCGTAGACGCGATACGAGACGGTCAGCGGTCCGTCGCACGGCGCGGCCTGCCACGTGTGCTTGTCGAGCTTGGTCAGCTCGACCTCGGCCGCGCCGCATCGCGCCGCGATCGACACGATGTTGCGTGCGAACTCCCGGATCATGTAGCTGCCGGGTATCCATGTCGGCAGCGACAGACGCTGACCGGCCGGATCCGGATCGGCGACGTCGCAGGCGATCTCGAACAGGTGAGCCTTCGGGTCGAACGGCGCGATCCGGTAGCGGACCGCGGCCGTCGAGCCGGCGCGTGCGTCGCGCCGCTTCGATCGCTTCGCCATCAAGCCGCCGACGCGAGGTCGCAGCGCCGCAGGTCGTCCCGCGTGTCGATGTCGCGGACGACGCCGGGGTCGTCGCAGTCGACGAGCTCGACGCCATGGGCGCCGATCAGCGCGCTCGCGCCGACGTCGCCCGACAGCGCGGTCAGCTCGGTCGTCAGCCCGCGATCGAACCCAACCGGGTGGCCGCGCCGGCCGCGGTAGCACGCGGCCGCGATTCGATGGCCGTTGCTTCCGATCGAGTCGGCGATCGCGCGGATCGACCTCGATGCGATGAACGGCATGTCGCCGAGCGCGATCAACCAGCCGCGCGCCTGCGGGTACTCCGCCTGCAGGGCGGCGATCCCGACAGCGATCGATGCGCCCATGCCTTCCTTCGCGCGCGGATTGCGGATCACGCGAACCGGCAGGTCGGACAGTGCCGCCTCGAGCAGCGAGCTGCGCGACGGCACGACGACGGCAACCTGCTCGAGCACGCCGCACAAAGCGCGCGCCGCCGCCGCGACCAGCGTCTGTCCGTCGGGAAGGGTGGCCAGCAGCTTGTTGCGGCGGCCGGCCGCGTCGAAGCGGCGGCCGTATCCGGACGCGAGCAGCAGCCCGACGACCGGGCCGCTCGCGGGCGCGGCAGCAGATGTCATGCAACCCTCGTCAAGAGTTTCGTCCTTCAGACTCGCATCGCGACGTGACGCGCCGGTGTCGCCTCAGCGCTCGCCGGACGCGAACGAGTCGTCGAGCAAGCGGGCGAGCGCGGCAGTATCGCGCCATTCGAAGCGCAGGACGGCCGCGCGGTTGCCGGCAGGTGTCACGATCACGCGATGGTCCACGTCGACGCCGCCGGCCGACCGGTAGAACGCGACCGTCTTGGCGTTGCGCTCGTAGACCCACAGGTGCATGGCCCACGACGGCTGCATCGCGGCGACCCAGTGCGCGGCGCTCGCCATCAGGCGACGTCCCGCGCCGCCGCCGTGCCGTTCACGGACGACGTGCAGGTTCTCGAGCAGCGCGCCGTATTCCGGTTCCTCGTCGAGCAGCACGCAGACGAAGCCGATGATCGACTCGCCGTCGGCCGCGACCGCGACATGATGCTGGTGCCGGTCGAACTTCGTGAACCGCGCGTCCCACAGGTCCTTGCGGTCGTCGAGAACGTGGTGATCGAGATAGTCGTTCGACAGGATGTCCCGATACGTCTCCTGCCAGCTCCGCGCATGCAGCGCGGCGATGGCGTCGCAATCGGTCGGGTTCGCTGGTCGGACGTTCATGGGAAGGACGCGTCGGAACGGGCTGGTCGGGGTCGTGTGCGGCGAATCGATCCGCGCAATCCTGCCGACGACGCACGGACGCGACTCGTGTGGAATCGGTTCGTGCCTGTGGAACTGGAGTGCGGCGCCGGCCCGCGTGGACGATTGGTCGCCCGCGAGCGTCGATCGGGGCGCCTCGCCATCGAGATCGGTCGACCGGATCGCACGGCGACCGCGCCCCGCTTCGTGAGCGACACCGGCCTCGCGAAGCCATGACGGCGCGTCGACCGGCGCCGCGCAAGAAATCGAAGGCCGCGATTATGCGCGAGTCGACGGCGCGTTCGCGGTCACTTCTTCGAAATCTGCTTCACGGCCGGCGGATCGCTCGCGGGAAAGCTCTCGTCGATCGACTCGTCGATGCGCTCTTCCTCGGTCGTCGGCGCGTCGCGCGTCGGCGTCTCCTGGTGGACCTTGCCGTGCTCGGAATGATCGTCGGGGTTGTGGACTTCGGTCATGGGACCTCCTTGGTGCTCGGGGTGGTTCGGTGCCATCGGGGCTGGCCGCGTCGGACTCGGCCGTCGATGGGTTCTAGGTGTTGACGTCGACCACGATCCGTCCGCGGACCCGCCCGCTCATCAGGTCGTGCGCGACCGGGATCGCGTCGGCAAGCGGGATCGTGCGCGTGATCGTGCCGAGCAGGCCGCGGTCGAGGTCGGATGCGAGGCGGCTCCACGCGAGCCGCCGCTTCGCCTGCGACGCCATCACGCTGTCGATGCCGTGCAGCGCCACGCCGCGCAGGATGAAGGGCGCGACCGAGGCCGGGAAGTCCATTCCTTGCGCGAGGCCGCAGGCCGTGACCGTGCCGCCGTAGCGCATCTGCGCGCAGACGTTCGCGAGCGTCTGCGAACCGACCGAGTCGACGGCGCCGACCCAGCGCTCCTTTTGCAGCGGCTTGCCCGCCGTGGCGAGGCTCGCACGATCGATCACTTCGGCCGCGCCGAGCGACCTCAGGTACGGTTCCTCGTCGAGCCTGCCGGTCGACGCGACGACGCGATGACCGAGCTTCGACAGGAGCGCAATGGCAACGCTGCCGACCCCGCCCGACGCGCCGGTCACCAGCACGTCTCCGTCGCCGGGCGCGACGCCGGCCGCTTCGAGCGCCAGGACCGACAGCATCGCGGTGTAGCCGGCCGTCCCGATCGCCATGGCGTCGTGTCCCGAGAGGCCTTCGGGACACGGCACCAGCCAGTCGCCCGACAGGCGGGCGCGCTGCGCGAGGCAGCCCCAGTGCGTCTCGCCGACGCCATAGCCGTTCAGGATCACGCGGTCGCCCGGTGCGTAGTCCGGATGCTCGCTGCCGTCGACGACGCCGGCCCCGTCGATCCCGGCAACCATCGGCCACTTGCGCACGACGGGAGCTCGGTCGGTGATCGCGAGACCGTCCTTGTAGTTCAGACACGAATGGTCGATGCGCAGCGTCACGCCGCCGTGTTCGAATGTCGGCAGCCGTGCGTCGTCGAGCTCCGCGACGTCGGCACGAAAGCGACCGTCGTCGCGCGTCAGATAGATGGCCTTGAACAACGTGTTCCTCGCGCGATCACCGCTCCGGGCGACGATTGTATCGGGCGCTTCGCCGATGCCCTCGCCGCCGACCCGAAGTGTGCGACGTTAAGATAGGCCGCACGATCGGATGCGAGCCGGATCGCAGGCCGGACTGTCCGCTCCTGTTTGTCGGCCGCGCAGGTCGCTCGTGGCCGCGTCGTGTGAGCGCCAGCGCGACTCGGTGCAGGGCGTTCCGGTGCGCCCTTCGTTATCACCGTT
The DNA here is from genome assembly GCA_963795885.1 of uncultured beta proteobacterium. Classification (GTDB taxonomy): domain Bacteria; phylum Pseudomonadota; class Gammaproteobacteria; order Burkholderiales; family Burkholderiaceae_D; genus CAHJXF01. The sequence goes on from CAWCJI010000007.1 coordinate 156,462, forward strand.
CGTTTTCGTCGTTCGCCGCAACGGTCGCGTGACCGCGTTGCCATGGGAAGACGCCCACTTTTGTCTCCGCTCGAAGCCTCGCTGACGCAGTCCGCCTCGAACGGTCCGGGGACGATCGCGCCGTCGACCCGCGCGATCGCGATGCTCGAGCATCCGACGCTCGCGGTCGCGGTGACCGAACGCGGCCGCATCCTCGAGAGCAACGCCCCGTGGCGCGCGCTGTTCGCGTTGCCCGGCGACGTGTCGGTCGAGTCGCACGTCGCGGCGCTGTTCGCGAACGTGCATGCCGCCGACCGCTTCGAGCGACTGCTGAAGCAGCAGCTCACCGGCGTCGGCTCGAGCGCCGTCGCCGAGCAGACGCTGGTCCGGCGCGACGGCGCTTCCTTCCTCGCGGAAGTCGTCTTCTGGTTGTTCGATTCCGACGGCGTCGACGGGCCGCTCGCCGCGAACGCGATCTGGCAGGTCCGCGACATCACGGTGGAGCGCGCGTTGCGCCGTGAGCTGCGCGACCTCGAGGACTATTACCGCGAGCTGTCGCGTCATCAGTGGGACATGACGTTCGTCGTCGACCGCAAGGGGCGCATCTCGTATGCGAGCCCGTCGGTCGAAGGGGCGCTCGGGCATCGCATCCACGCGTTGCTCGGCGAGCCGTTCACCTCGCTGCTCGATCCGAAGCACGCGAGCGCCGCCGGTCGGTGGCTGCGCAGCGTGGCCGGCAAGCAGGGGCATCCCCATCCCGAATGCGACGGCTATCGGCTCCACGTGCTCGACCGCGAAGGTGCGCCGCACGTGCTCGCCTGCCGTCCGCGCAATTGCTTCGACATCGCGCGGATCTCGGGGATGGTCGTCTATGCGCGCGACGTGACCGACGTCATCGCGGAAGAAGAACGGGCCGCGGCGTCCATCGCCCGCGCGCGCGCGTTGCGCGACGCGCTCCTCGCGCTGGCCCGCGAACCGTCGGCCCCGGCCGATCGACGCGTCGTCGCGCTCCTCGACGCGGCGCGCGAGCGTCTCGACGCGCGGGTCGCGATCCATCGAAGCCATGACGGCGACCCGCGCGAGGTCGTCTCGCCGCCGGACGCCGGCTCGATCCCCCCGCGCCTTGGCGCGGCCGACGATTGCGGTTGGCACGCGGTGAACGACGTGCAAGCTGCGGAAGTGACGGACGCGGCGCTGCGCGATGCCTTCCAGGCCGCGAAGATCGCGGCGGCGGTCGAGGCGCCGGTGCTGTCCGGCGGTCGCCTGCTCGGGCGCCTGCTCGTCGCAGCGGATTCGCCTCGACGCTGGTCCGAGGGCGACATCGATTTCGTCATCGGGATCGGTCAGCTGATCGCATCGGCCCTGTCGTCGCCCGATCCCGCCGTCCAGGAGGCGCAGAGCGGTCCGCCACCCGATCCGCTGACTGGCCTGCCGGATCGCGGAGCCGCGCAGCAGTGGCTCGAGCGCCGGGTCGCGTCGCTGGGGCGCAGCGGCAGCCTGACGATGCTGTCGATCGATCTCGACCGCCTGCAGGACGTCAACGATCGCTACGGCCACGCGGCCGGCGACGCGGTCATCGTCCGCACGGCGCGAGCGCTGGAGAGCGTGATCGGCGGCGGCGGGTACGTCGCGCGCGTCGGCGGCGACGCCTTCATCGTCGTGCTGACGAACGCGGGGCAGAAGGCGATCGACGAAACGATGGCGATCCTGCTCGACCGGATCGGCGCCGCGTCGGACGACGCCGGAGCGCCGCGGGTCGGCGCCAGCATCGGCATCGCCCGTCTGCCGGGCGACGCATCCGACGCCGCGGCACTGTGGCTCCATGCCGATCTCGCGATGCGCGAAGCGAAGCAGCGTGGTCGCGGCCAGGCGTCGCTCTTCAGCCCGCGACTCGCCGCGGCCGTCCGGGCGCAGAAGGCGCTCGACGTCGAGATCGCCGCGGCGCTCGCCCGGGACGAGTTCGTGCTGTTCTATCAACCGCAGATCTCGTTGTCGACCGGGGCGGTCGTGGGGCTCGAGGCGCTGCTGCGCTGGCGCCATCCGACGCGCGGCCTGCTGCTTCCCGACGTGTTCATCGAAGCGGCGGTCGAGCGTGGGCTGATCGAGCCGATCACGAAGTCGGTCGTCCATCAGGTCTGCGAGCAACTGGCGACGTGGCAGCGCAACGACGCGCTCCGCGAGCTGCCGGTCGGCGTCAACGTCGCCGGCTATCAGTTTCACGACCGCCGTCTGCCGGCGCTCGTCGCGGCCGCGTTGATGCGCGGCGGCCTGCCGGCGCGCCTGCTCGTCCTCGAGCTCAACGAGCAGGCGATCGTCGGCGACGAGAAGGACACGGATCGCGTCGTCAAGGAATTGTCCCGGCTCGGCGTGCGGACGGCTGTCGGCGGATTCGGCCTCGGCCACGGCGCGCTGAAGCAGCTGCGCCAGCTGCGGATCGCGCAGATCAAGCTCGACCGCGGCTTCGTCCACGGACTGCCGCATGACGAGGAGAGCGACATCGTGGTCACGACGGTCATCGAGATCGCCCGTCGTCTGAAGTGCCAGGTCATCGCCGAAGGCGTGGAGACACGCGACCAGTTCGAACGTCTGCGCGCGCTCGGCTGCGAGGCGGGCCAGGGCTACTACTTCGGGCCGCCGCTGGCGCCCGAGGACATCCTTCCGTTCATCGAACAGAATCGCGCCGCTCCTGTCCGGTGACGCGAGCGCTTCTCGCCATTCAAGGCATCGCATGACTTTCGAACATGTCGCGGTCGAGACGATCGGAGCGGTCGGCGTCATCACGCTCACGCGTCCCAAGGCGCTCAATGCGCTGAGCGACGCGCTGATGGACGAGCTCGGGGCCGCGCTGCAGGCGTTCGATGCGGACGAGGCGATCGGCTGCCTCGTGCTGACCGGCGGCGACAAGGTCTTCGCGGCGGGCGCCGACGTCTCGGCGATGGCCGAGTGGACGTACATGGACGTCTTCAAACGCGACTTCATCACCCGCAACTGGGAAACGCTGCGGCGGGTCCGCAAGCCGGTGATCGCCGCCGTCGCCGGTTACGCGCTCGGCGGGGGATGCGAGCTCGCGATGATGTGCGACATCGTCATCGCCGCCGACAACGCGAAGTTCGGCCAGCCGGAGGTCCAGCTCGGGATCATTCCCGGTGCGGGCGGCACGCAGCGCCTGCCGCGCGCGATCGGCAAGGCGAAGGCGATGGACCTCTGCCTCACCGGGCGGATGATGGACGCCGTCGAGGCCGAGCGCGCGGGGCTCGTCTCCCGCGTCGTGCCGGCGGATCGCCTGCGCGACGAGGCGCTGGAGGCGGCCGCGACAGATCGCGTCGTTCTCGCAGCCGGTGACGATGATGATCAAGGAGTCGATCAACCGCGCCTACGAGTCGCCGTTGTCCGAGGGGCTGCTGTTCGAGCGCCGGCTCTTCCACGCGACGTTCGCGACGGCCGACCAGAAGGAGGGCATGGCCGCCTTCGTGGGCAAACGGCGTGCAAACTTCAAGAATTCCTGATAGAGTCGCACTCCACTGCCGACACCGTACGGCGGTGGGCAAAGACCCCCGAATGTGCGCGTGACCATGCGTTTGTGGCCCCGCCCGACTTGACAGGCTGAAGCCGACCCGTCATAATCGCGCTCTTTGCTGCTCGGAACAGAACGAGGCCTTCAGGCCCTGATCCGGCGCCCGATCTTTAAAAATCAACAGCCGATAAGTGTGGGCACTTGATGTTCGACGTGCTGCGTTTCGGACCATCGCAAGACGGTTCCGAGCGCAATACTAAAAGCATCAAATGCTCGCAAAATGGATGTAGGTTTCACACAACCTATATTCCTTGAGTGAGTGACCGGCCTGAACTTGTTCGGGCCAAAACAGTGATTAAACTGAAGAGTTTGATCCTGGCTCAGATTGAACGCTGGCGGCATGCCTTACACATGCAAGTCGAACGGTAACGCGGGGGCAACCCTGGCGACGAGTGGCGAACGGGTGAGTAATACATCGGAACGTACCCAGTAGTGGGGGATAGCTCGGCGAAAGCCGGATTAATACCGCATACGACCTACGGGTGAAAGCGGGGGATCGCAAGACCTCGCGCTATTGGAGCGGCCGATGTCGGATTAGCTAGTTGGTGAGGTAAAGGCTCACCAAGGCGACGATCCGTAGCTGGTCTGAGAGGACGACCAGCCACACTGGGACTGAGACACGGCCCAGACTCCTACGGGAGGCAGCAGTGGGGAATTTTGGACAATGGGCGAAAGCCTGATCCAGCAATGCCGCGTGTGTGAAGAAGGCCTTCGGGTTGTAAAGCACTTTTGTCCGGAACGAAACGCCAGGGGCTAATACCCTCTGGTAATGACGGTACCGGAAGAATAAGCACCGGCTAACTACGTGCCAGCAGCCGCGGTAATACGTAGGGTGCAAGCGTTAATCGGAATTACTGGGCGTAAAGCGTGCGCAGGCGGTTCTGCAAGTCAGATGTGAAATCCCCGGGCTCAACCTGGGAACTGCATTTGAGACTACGGGGCTAGAGTGTGGCAGAGGGGGGTGGAATTCCACGTGTAGCAGTGAAATGCGTAGAGATGTGGAGGAACACCAATGGCGAAGGCAGCCCCCTGGGATAACACTGACGCTCATGCACGAAAGCGTGGGGAGCAAACAGGATTAGATACCCTGGTAGTCCACGCCCTAAACGATGTCAACTAGTTGTCGGGTCTTAATTGACTTGGTAACGCAGCTAACGCGTGAAGTTGACCGCCTGGGGAGTACGGTCGCAAGATTAAAACTCAAAGGAATTGACGGGGACCCGCACAAGCGGTGGATGATGTGGATTAATTCGATGCAACGCGAAAAACCTTACCTACCCTTGACATGTCCGGAAGTCTGATGAAAGTTGGATGTGCTCGAAAGAGAACCGGAACACAGGTGCTGCATGGCTGTCGTCAGCTCGTGTCGTGAGATGTTGGGTTAAGTCCCGCAACGAGCGCAACCCTTGTCATTAGTTGCTACATTTAGTGAGCACTCTAATGAGACTGCCGGTGACAAACCGGAGGAAGGTGGGGATGACGTCAAGTCCTCATGGCCCTTATGGGTAGGGCTTCACACGTCATACAATGGTCGGTACAGAGGGTTGCCAAGCCGCGAGGGGGAGCCAATCCCAGAAAGCCGATCGTAGTCCGGATTGTAGTCTGCAACTCGACTGCATGAAGTCGGAATCGCTAGTAATCGCGGATCAGCATGTCGCGGTGAATACGTTCCCGGGTCTTGTACACACCGCCCGTCACACCATGGGAGTGGGTTTTACCAGAAGTAGTTAGCCTAACCGCAAGGAGGGCGATTACCACGGTAGGATTCATGACTGGGGTGAAGTCGTAACAAGGTAGCCGTATCGGAAGGTGCGGCTGGATCACCTCCTTTCTAGAGTAAGCACTGACGTTCAAGTGCTCACGCTTATCGGTTGTTTCGAACAGGGTCGCGGAGCGAGCTTGATCGCCGGCCGTGGTGCCGAACGATCATTCGGGTCTGTAGCTCAGCTGGTTAGAGCACCGTCTTGATAAGGCGGGGGTCGATGGTTCGAACCCATCCAGACCCACCAGTTCGCTCGACGCTCGCTGCATTGTCTGAAGTGCAGTGCCGGGGGATTAGCTCAGCTGGGAGAGCACCTGCTTTGCAAGCAGGGGGTCGTCGGTTCGATCCCGACAACCTCCACCAATCTTCACACGCTGAATCAAGAGTTCAAAGTCAAGCGCATCGTGCGTGCGCTTGATCTTTGATCGTTTGATCAAATTGGCTGTTCGATCTTTAACAATCTGGAAGAAGCAAAGTAATGTGCTTCGATGGATCGTCGCGTGCTCGTTCGGCGCGGTGAGAAATCGAGCATGGGTGTGATTGTATCAACCAAGTTTTAAGTGTTCTCTGAAAAGACGACGCTTGGAATGCGGCACAACGCTAAACTCAATTCCTATGACGGCCGTGTCAGCGGCTGCCTCGAAAGAGGCATCAACGTTATAGGGTCAAGCGAATAAGTGCATGTGGTGGATGCCTTGGCGATCACAGGCGATGAAGGACGTGGTAGCGTGCGAAAAGCTTCGGGGAGCTGGCAAACAAGCATTGATCCGAAGATGTCCGAATGGGGAAACCCACCCGCAAGGGTATCCCTGGCTGAATACATAGGCCATGGAAGCGAACGCGGCGAACTGAAACATCTAAGTAGCTCGCAGGAAAAGAAATCAACCGAGATTCCCAAAGTAGTGGCGAGCGAAATGGGATCAGCCTGCACGATTTAGCATCGGTGTTAGTGGAACGCTCTGGAAAGGGCGGCCATAGCGGGTGATAGCCCCGTACGCGAAAACCCAGGTGTGGAACTAGGCTTACGACAAGTAGGGCGGGACACGTGAAATCCTGTCTGAACATGGGGGGACCATCCTCCAAGGCTAAATACTCGTGATCGACCGATAGTGAACCAGTACCGTGAGGGAAAGGCGAAAAGAACCCCGGGAGGGGAGTGAAATAGATCCTGAAACCGCATGCATACAAACAGTCGGAGCCTCGCTTTAATGGTCTTCTGAATCGTCGGCAAGGAGTTGCCGGCGTTCCGGGAAGTCAGCTTCTTGCAATCCACCGTTCTTCTGCAAAGGCAGACGATGCGGTGCGTGTTTCATTGCGAGGATCATTAAAGCGGGGTGACGGCGTACCTTTTGTATAATGGGTCAGCGACTTACATTCAGTGGCGAGCTTAACCGTATTAGGGAAGGCGTAGGGAAACCGAGTCCGAACAGGGCGATAGTCGCTGGGTGTAGACCCGAAACCGAAGTGATCTACTCATGGCCAGGATGAAGGTGCGGTAACACGTACTGGAGGTCCGAACCCACTAATGTTGAAAAATTAGGGGATGAGCTGTGGGTAGGGGTGAAAGGCTAAACAAACTTGGAAATAGCTGGTTCTCTCCGAAAACTATTTAGGTAGTGCCTCGTGTATCACCATCGGGGGTAGAGCACTGTCATGGCTAGGGGGTCATCGCGACTTACCAAACCATTGCAAACTCCGAATACCGATGAGTGCAATCACGGGAGACAGACGTCGGGTGCTAACGTCCGGCGTCAAGAGGGAAACAACCCAGACCGCCAGCTAAGGTCCCCAAGATTGGCTAAGTGGAAAACGAAGTGGGAAGGCTAAAACAGTCAGGAGGTTGGCTTAGAAGCAGCCATCCTTTAAAGAAAGCGTAATAGCTCACTGATCGAGTCGTCCTGCGCGGAAGATGTAACGGGGCTAAGCCAGTCACCGAAGCTGCGGATGCGTACAGTTTTCGAATTGTATTGCATGGTAGGAGAGCGTTCCGTAAGCCTGCGAAGGTGCATTGTAAAGTGTGCTGGAGGTATCGGAAGTGCGAATGCTGACATGAGTAGCGATAAAGGGGGTGAAAAGCCCCCTCGCCGTAAGCCCAAGGTTTCCTACGCAACGTTCATCGGCGTAGGGTGAGTCGGCCCCTAAGGCGAGGCAGAAATGCGTAGCTGATGGGAAGCAGGTTAATATTCCTGCACCGTTGTTGATGCGATGGGGGGACGGATCGCGGAAGGTTGTCCGGGTGTTGGAAGTCCCGGTTCTTGGATTCAAGAAGGCGCTTAGGCAAATCCGGGCGCGTAATTCAAGGGACTGCGACGACTGAGCTTGCTCGGCGAAGCAATCGGAAGTGGTTCCAAGAAAAGCCTCTAAGCTTCAGCTCAACAAGACCGTACCGCAAACCGACACAGGTGGGCGAGATGAGTATTCTAAGGCGCTTGAGAGAACTCGGGAGAAGGAACTCGGCAAATTGGTACCGTAACTTCGGGATAAGGTACGCCCCTGTAGCTTGACTGGCCTGCGCCAGAAGGGTGAAAGGGTTGCAATAAACTGGTGGCTGCGACTGTTTAATAAAAACACAGCACTCTGCAAACACGAAAGTGGACGTATAGGGTGTGACGCCTGCCCGGTGCCGGAAGATTAAATGATGGGGTGCAAGCTCTTGATTGAAGTCCCGGTAAACGGCGGCCGTAACTATAACGGTCCTAAGGTAGCGAAATTCCTTGTCGGGTAAGTTCCGACCTGCACGAATGGCGTAACGATGGCCACACTGTCTCCTCCCGAGACTCAGCGAAGTTGAAGTGTTTGTGATGATGCAATCTCCCCGCGGCTAGACGGAAAGACCCCATGAACCTTTACTGTAGCTTTGCATTGGACTTTGAACCGATCTGTGTAGGATAGGTGGGAGGCTTTGAAGCGGGGACGCTAGTTCTCGTGGAGCCAACCTTGAAATACCACCCTGGTTTGTTTGAGGTTCTAACCTTGGCCCGTTATCCGGATCGGGGACAGTGCATGGTAGGCAGTTTGACTGGGGCGGTCTCCTCCCAAAGTGTAACGGAGGAGTTCGAAGGTACGCTAGGTACGGTCGGAAATCGTGCTGATAGTGCAATGGCATAAGCGTGCTTAACTGCGAGACTGACAAGTCGAGCAGGTGCGAAAGCAGGACATAGTGATCCGGTGGTTCTGTATGGAAGGGCCATCGCTCAACGGATAAAAGGTACTCTGGGGATAACAGGCTGATTCCTCCCAAGAGTTCATATCGACGGGGGAGTTTGGCACCTCGATGTCGGCTCATCACATCCTGGGGCTGTAGCCGGTCCCAAGGGTATGGCTGTTCGCCATTTAAAGTGGTACGTGAGCTGGGTTTAAAACGTCGTGAGACAGTTTGGTCCCTATCTGCCGTGGGCGTTGGAAATTTGAAGGGGGCTGCTCCTAGTACGAGAGGACCGGAGTGGACGAACCTCTGGTGTACCGGTTGTCACGCCAGTGGCATTGCCGGGTAGCTAAGTTCGGAAGAGATAACCGCTGAAAGCATCTAAGCGGGAAACTTGCCTTAAGATGAGATTTCCCCGGAGCCTTGAGCTCCCTTGAAGGGTCGTTCGAGACCAGGACGTTGATAGGCCGGGTGTGGAAGCGCAGTAATGCATTAAGCTAACTGATACTAATTGCCCGTAAGGCTTGTCCCTATAACCTTGATGGCGATTGTCAGTTATGGGATTGAGTATGTGTGACGTGCCGCAATCGTCGCGACTTCGGTCGCACGAGACCGCGATGCAATCACGCTCGCTAAACGAATACAAGCTTTACTTCTTCCGGATTGGGCTTGCTTGACGCGGCATTCATCGGCGCAGGCAACTTTACAAGTCATGCCTGATGACCATAGCGAGTTGGTACCACCCCTTCCCATCCCGAACAGGACCGTGAAACGACTTTGCGCCGATGATAGTGCTGCAACTCAGCTGTGAAAGTAGGTTATCGTCAGGCTTTTATACGAAGGCCCGGATCGAAAGATCCGGGCTTTTTTCTTTGGTGGGCCGCGAGCCGGCATCCTGTCGACGCTCGCCGAGCGCCGGCCCCCTCGGTTAACCTGATTGGCACCGACACGCGGCCCGCAAGCCGTGCTCGCTGACCAAGATCGCTCCTCGACAGATCCTGAGGGTCGGCAAGTTCGTCGATTTTCAGGGGGCTGGACGTAGAAGGGTCGGCAGGCTGGGCTCGAAAAGCTCGGCCCAAGCGACCGCTCGGATCGCTATCGAGCGCCGCTGCTCACCCGCTAGGTTTCGCTTCGTTCGCTTCTGAATCCTCTGTCCCGTCGCCGCGCGGCGCGCGCGAACCGGCTCGAGTGTTGTCAGGATGTCCTGGAAACCAACGGAAAAATCTCGGTGCGCAACGCGCCGCCGGCAGCCGGTCGTCGAAAGCGCAATCGTGCGATAGACCGGGTACAACGGTCTGCCGGAATATCGCGTCTCCGCATCGAATTGATCTTGAACCACAAGTCGCGCCGGCCAGACACAAAACTCACATTGGTCATGGCCGGTTTCGCGCCGGCACGCCGTGCCGATCCAATTCAATCCGGGAATACACCACCTGTGGCCGCGGACACGCTGCCTTACGCTTGGCCCATAAGAGTCGACGACGCCGCAGGTATCACGCCGCAGCCGTCGACCGACGAGGAGACAGCAGATGATTTCACAGCGAAAGCTGTTGGGTTGCGTCATGGCGACCGCCGTATGTGCAGGACTCGTGTCCTGCGGTCATGACGATGGCGGACAAAGCACCGCCCAGGGCACATCGCTGAAGGTCCTGTCGACTCGTGCCGACATGGTCAGCGGCGGCACGGCGCTCGTGGAAGTCGACCTGCCAGCGGGCGCCGTCCCGAGCCGGTTGAAGGTCACAGTCGGAGCGACCGACGAGACCGGCGCGTTCGTCGTGCGGAGCGACGGCCGCATCGTCGGCCTGATCAACGGCCTCGCGAACGGCGCGAACACGGTGACCGTCACGTCGAACGACAATTCGTTCGCCGGTGCGCGCCTCACGCTGACGAACCACTCGATCGGCGGTCCCATCCTGCTGCCGAGCCAGGTGACGCCGTGGGTCTGCGCGACGCCGGTCCCGACGGCCGCGACGTCGACCACCGCCGCCACCAACGCGAGCGGACTGTCGACGAATGCCGTCGACGCCCAGTGCGACATCGCCACCGAAGCGCATTTCTTCTATCGCACGCTGACGCCGGTCAGCGTCACGACCGGTGACGGCGGCTGCAGCTTCGTGCTGCCGGACCCGTCACCGACGATCGCGAACCCGAAGCCGACGACGCCCGCGAACTCGTGCTTCCAGCCGTACGTGGTCGGCACCACGGCCGACAGCGCGGTCGCGATGACCACGCCGATCGGCTCGTCGACCGCGGTCAAGTACATCGTTCGCGTCGAGCGCGGCACGGTCAATCGCGGCATCTTCGACATCGCGGTGCTGTACGACCCGACGAAGACCTGGACCGCGAACGCACCGCAGTCGCAGTGGACGCGCAAGGTCCTTTATTCGTTCGGCGCGAGCACCGGCCAGCCGCGACTGCAGTATCGCAGCGAACAGGTCTGGGCCGACGACAGCGCGTTGTCACGCGGCTTCATGGTCGTCGACAACAGCCTGAACGACTCGCTGTACAACTCGAATCGCATCCTCAACGTCGAGACGGTGATGATGATGAAGGAGTACATCACCAAGAACTACGGCGAGATCCTGTACACGGCGAGCAACGGCTGCTCCGGCGGGTCGATCGGACAGAACACCGCGGTATCGACGTATCCGGGTCTGCTCGATGGCATCCAGGTCCAGTGCGACTACCCCGACTCGATCACGACCGGGATCGAAGTGACCGACTGCGTTCTCCTCGTGGACTTCTATGCCGGCGCGGCATGGACCAACCTCGTGGCGACCGAAGGCCTCACGCAGGCGCAGATCGACGCGAAGAAGACCGCCATCAACGGCCACCTCGACCAGACCAGCTGCCACTCCTGGAACAACTACTTCGGCTTCAACAACAAGCCGGGCAACTACACGCCGTTGTTCGTCGCGGACAACGCCGGTCATCTCGTGCCGGGTACCACGACGAACAACTGCAAGCTGCCGGCGAGCCAGGTCTACGACAAGGCGACGAATCCGAACGGACCGCGCTGCGGCGATCCGGACCTCGCCGTCGCAGTCTGGGGCGTCGCGCCGGGCACGAACCGCGCGAACGAGACGACCGACAACGTCGGCGTCCAGTACGGGCTCAACGCGCTGCTGTCCGGCAAGATCAACGCCGAGGAGTTCGTGACGCTCAACGAGCAGATCGGCGGCCTGGACCCGGATGCGAACAACGTCACCACGCGCTCGGTCGCCGACGCGGCGGCGCTGCCGATCGCCTACCAGAGCGGCATCGTCGGCAGCGGCACGCAGTTCGCGAAGGTGCCGATCATCGACCTGCGCGGTTACGACGAGAGCCCGATCGCCTATGTGGGCGCCGTCGGCATCCACTACATCTGGCGCAGTTTCGCCGAACGCGATCGCCTCGACCAGGAAGGCGGCGGGCACGCGAACCAGGTGATGTGGCGGTTCAGCACGGGCCTGACCGCACCGGCGTCGCTGTCGCTGCAGTCGCTGCTCGCGATGGACACGTGGCTGTCGACGCTCGCGACCAGCGCGCCGAAGGCGACGCTCAACAGCGAACGGACTTCGGCGCAGGTCATCGCCGCGAAGCCGTCGACGCGCGTTCGACTACTGCTACCTGAGCACCGACACCACGATGTCGACGAAGGTGACCGACTTCTCGGTGTGCAACGCCGATCCGAAGCTCGCGATCCACATGTCGCCGCACCAGGTCGCCGGCGGTCCGCGCGCGGAGAACATCCTCAAGTGCACGCTGAAGCCGCTGTCGCTCAGCGACTACACCGGGATCACGTTCACCGCCACGCAGCAGGCGCGCCTGAACGCGGTGTTCTCGACCGGTGTCTGCGACTGGACGAAGCCGGGCATCGGGCAGCAGCCGCCGGTGTCGCCGCGGACCTATGTCGCGGGGCCTGGCGGCACGCCGCTGCCGGCGGCGCCGACGTCGACGCCGCTCTAGTCGGCCGACACACCGAAGACCGGACGCCGAGGCGTCCGGTCTTCGTGGGTCCTCGATGTCTCGCACTCTTGCCTCGCCACTTTCGTGCGAGGCATTGGGCCTTCCGCGAGTCCGAGCGCATCCCACACGCACGAGCATCCGATGCCTCGGCGGTGCGACATCGAGATCCGTCTCTGCGCCTGCTTTCACAACGAGATCGAAGACGTTGAACGTCTCCGATGGACGGCCCGATGCGCTCGTCATTCGGGCCGATGGAACCGCGCCGCCGTTCAGCGGGTCACTGCCTGAGTGGGCCGCACCCCGGTCGAAGCGGGGACCTGGCCTTGATCACCGACGGCCGCAGTCACGGACGTCGGGCTCGTCCGTTCGATCCCGTTCGGCGGTCCGGTGACGTCGACGAAAGTCGTCCGCCCTTGCACGTCGCTCGAGGCAATCCGCATGACGGTCCCGCATCGACAACGTGGCACACACGACGACGACCGCGACGAGGTCGCAGGTCGTGACTTGGGCGCGGTCATCGACCACGTTCACGCGACGGCTTACCGGGTCCCGACGCCGACGCCCGAAGCCGACGGCACGTTGGAGTGGTCGTCGACCACGCTGGTCGTCGTCGAGGTCGGCGCCGCGGGGCTGACGGGTTTCGGCTACACGTACGCGGGAGCTCCTTGCGCCGCGCTGGTCGACGGGACACTCGCCGAGACCGTCCGCGGGTCGAACGCCATGGCGACGAATCGCATCCATCACGCGCTCGGCGCGGCGGTTCGCAACCTCGGTCGCCCCGGAATGGCGGCCTGCGCCATCTCGGCGATCGACACGGCGCTGTGGGACCTGAAGGCGAGGCTGCTCGGCGTCCCGCTCGTCGACCTGTTCGGGGCCGCGCGCGACGACATCCCGGTCTACGGCAGCGGCGGCTTCACGAACGAGGGGCCCGACGAGCTGCTGCACGAGATCGATGGCTGGCGCCGCGCCGGCATCCGCCGTTTCAAGATCAAGATCGGTCGCGATCGCGACGCGGACGAGAAGCGGATCAGCGCGATCGTCGCGTCGCTCGGCGGCGGCGAAGCGCTCTTCGTCGACGCGAACGGCGCCTATGCGCCGAAGGATGCGCTGCGGATGGCCGCGTGGATGCGCGAGCGCGGCATCGAGTGGTTCGAGGAGCCGGTCTCGTCGGACGACCGGCCGGGCTTGCGCTTCGTGCGCGAGCACGCGCCGCCGTGCACGCAGATTGCGGCGGGCGAATACGCGTACACGCCCGATGACTTTCGCGAGCTCCTCGAAGCGGACGCGGTCGACGTGTTGCAGGCGGACGCGACCCGATGCCTCGGCTTCACCGGCTTCCTGATCGCGGCGGCGCTCTGCGAGGCGTGGCATCGGCCGCTGTCGTCGCACTGCGCGCCCGCGTTGCAGGTCGCGCCGATGTGCCACGCGCAGCGCGGCGTCCACATGGAGTACTTCCGCGACCACGTCCGCATCGAGTCGATGCTGTTCGACGGCGTGCCGGTCGTGCGGGACGGGCGACTCGCGGCGCAACGCGACCGGCCCGGGCATGGCCTGTCGTTTCGAAGTGAGGACGCCCGGAAGTTCCAGGTGCCGAGCTGAAGACGCAGGGCGCCGATGGGCGCGTGCCGTCGACGGTCTCGTAGGCCCGGTTCGCCGCCGGCGCTGGACAGCGACCACCGATGTCGCTCGGCCTGATCTCTGCCTGACCGCGCGAGACGACGACCGTCGCGCTCAACCGACGACGACCGGTACCTGCGTCGCCGGCGGCGTGTTGCGGCTGCGGCCGCATCGCACGATGCCGTCGATCACCACCATCCCGACGCCCGGCAGGTCGCCGAGCTCCACGCTCTCGAGCAGCGTCTTGCCGGCCGTGTGCTGCGCGCGGTCGAGGAACACGAAGTCCGCCGCGCGGCCGACCTCGATCAACCCGCAGTCGAGCCCGCGGATGCGCGCCGTGTTGCCGGTCGCGAAGCAGAACGCCATCTCGGCCGGAATGCCGCCGAGGCTGGACAACAACGCGATCATGCGCAGGATGCCGAGCGGCTGGACGCCGGAGCCGGCCGGCCCGTCGGTGCCGAGGATGACGCGATGCGGACACTTGAGGTCGAGCGCGGCGCGGGCCGCGGCCAGCGCGACGCGTTCGTTGCCGTTGTGGACGATCTCGATCGCGCGGCTCGACTTCTCGCACAGCTCGCAGACGTCGCGCTCGGGCAGCGACGTGTGGCCGCCGTTGATGTGGCCGATGACGTCGGCGTCGGCCTCGAGCACGACGTCCTTGTCGATCAGGCCCGAGCCGGGGATCGACGGGCCGCCGGTGTGGATCGTGCTGCGGATGCCGTACTTGCGCGCCCACTCGACCATCGGCTTCGCCTCGGCGCCGGCCTTGACCGATCCGAGTCCGATCTCGCCGAGCAGCGTGACGCCGGCCGCCGCGAGCTCCGCGAAGTCGGACTCGACCATGCCGTGCTCGATGACCGGTGCGCCCGCGTGGACCTTGACGCCGCCGGGCCGGAAGTTGTCGAACGCGCGCTGCGCGGTGATGGCGAGCGCCTTCAGGCCGACGATGTCCTTCGGCCGGCCCGGCAGGTGCACCTCGCCGGCCGAGATCATCGTCGTCACGCCGCCGTTCATCGTCGAGTCGATCCAGCCGAGCTGACTCTGGCGCGGCGTCCAGTCGCCGAAGACCGGATGCACGTGGCTGTCGATCAGGCCCGGGCAGAGGCACGTGCCGCGCGCGTCGATGGTCGTCTTCGCGCCCGCGGTGTCGAAGTCCTTCTCGCTTGCCGACGGCAGCGATGCGGCCGTCCATCACGACGACGGTGTCGGCGCCGAGGATCGGACCGTCGATATCGCCGGACAGCATCAGCCCGACGCCGCGGATGACGACCTTGCCCGACTGTTCGCTCGCGACGGCGTCTGCCATGGCCCTGTCCTCGTCGATGATGCCGCGACGATGCGCGACGGTTATGCGTGCGTCGCCTGACGCGCGGGCTTGCCCGTGATGCGCTCGACCGCGATGCCGCGCAGCACGACGTCGATCACGAAGCGCTCCCAGCGATCGAGCGCCTCGGGCGCCTCGAGATCCTCGCCGAGGAACGCCGACAACGTGAAGCGGTTCGACTGATGGAAGTAGCCGGCCGCCGCGATCAGCAGATAGAGGTCGCGCGCCGAGACGTCGGGACGAAAGAGCCGCCGCTCCACGCCGGCTCGCAGCACGCGCTCGGTCGCGCCGACAGCCGGCGACGAATACTCGCGGGCACGCCGCGACTTGCCGATGTGTCGTCCGCGATGCAGGTTCTCGCTGTTCAGCAGGCTCACGAACTCCGGATGCGCGCGGTAGTAGCGCACGACGAAGAGGATCATCGCCTTCAGCGCCTCGACCGGCTGTTCGAAGTCGAGATCGAGCTCGGCTTCGGCGTCGTTGAAGCGGCGGTAGATCTCCTCCAGCGCCGCGAGGAAGAGGCCTTCCTTGTTGCCGAAGTAGTAATAGATCATCCGGTCGACGGACTTGGCGGCCTTCGAGATCTTCTCGACGCTGCCGCCGTCGAAGCCGTGCTTCGCGAAGACCTTGATCGCCGCCCGGAGGATCGCCTCGCGCGTCGCCTGCGCCGACAGCTCGCGCACGCCGAGCGGGCGGCCGACCGAGTTGGTCCTCGACGACGATCGTGCGACGGCGCCCGTCATGGTCGCGGCGTCAACGTTCGGCGAACGCGCGTTCGATCACGAAGTCGCCGGGCGTCGACGTGTTGCCTTCCTTGAAGCCGCGTCCTTCGAGCAGCGACTTCAGGTCCTTCAGCATTTCGGGGCTCCCGCAGATCATCGCGCGGTCCTCGGACGGATCGAGCTCGGGCAGCCCGAGGTCGCTCGCGAGCTTGCCGGTCTCGATCAGCTCCGTGATGCGGCCCATGTTGACGAACTGTTCGCGCGTCACCGTCGGGTAGTAGCGCAGCTGGCTCGACACCATGTCGCCGAGGAACTCGTGCGACGGCAGGTGCTCGACCAGCAGGTCGTGATACGCCAGCTCGTCGACCTGCCGCACGCCGTGCACGAGGATCACCTGCTCGAACTTCTCGTACGTGTCCGGATCGCGCACGAGGCTCATGAACGGCGCGAGGCCGGTGCCGGTGCAGAACATGTAGAGCCGCTTCGCCGGCAGCAGATAGTCGATCACCAGCGTGCCGGTCGGCTTCTTGCCGACGATCACGGTGTCGCCGACCTGGATGTGCTGCAGCCGCGACGTCAGCGGCCCTTCCTCGACCTTGATGCTGAGGAACTCGAGATGCTCCTCGTAGTTCGCGCTCGCGATGCTGTACGCGCGCAGCAGCGGCTTCTCGTTGACGCGCAGGCCGATCATCGTGAAGTGGCCGTTCGAGAAACGCAGGCCGGGATCGCGGGTGGTCGTGAACGTGAACAGCCGGTCCGTCCAGTGATGGACCGACAGCACGCGTTCTTCGTTGAATGCACTCATGCGGCGTTGTTCGGGTTCGTGTTGGTGCTGCGGGCTCGTCGGTCAGGCGCCGGGTGCGGAGGTCCGCTTGCGACGGCGGCGAGCGCCGCAAGAAAGCATTTGCCTCGGCGCGACGGGTACGCTAGATTGTCGCTCACGCAACTTCATGTAGTGTCCGCGACATTGTCGTGTAGTGGTCGCTACATGTGTTTGCAGCTGGATAGTACCGAAGGGCCAGACGCGTTACAAGCCGGCTGCCCTCCGTGCCACACGTGCCGCGATCACTTGCCGCGCTCCACTCGTCAACGGGCCGTCCACGCATGACCGAGCATACGAAGACGGACGGTCTGCCGGTCATCGATGCGCCGCAGTCGACGTCGTTCGACGCGCCGGCCCGAACGATGCCGGTGTTCGGGACCGGTTCCGCCGCGGGCCTGCTGCCCCAGCGCTCGGCGCCGCGCAACGAGCGGATGGCCGGCGACAAGATCGAATGCAACGCCTGCCCGGTCCTGTGCCAGATCGGCGAAGGCAAGAGCGGCGCCTGCGACCGCTACGCGAATCGGCAGGGGTCATTGGTGCGCGTCGACCCGGTCGTGCTGCTGCGTCGAACGATCGAGGCGGGCGACTCGGCGATCGTGCCGTTCGTGCGTCGCGACGGCACGGCCGATGACGCGGCGCTCCTCGCGGCTGCGCCTCCCGACGGCGACGTGTTCGTCACCGGCATCGGCGCGTCGACGACCTATCCCGACTACAAGCCGGCGCCGTTCATCGTCGCGTCGCAGGCCGACGGCGTCGACATGGTCACGGTCGTCACCGAAGGCATCTTCAGCTACTGCAGCTTCCAGGTGAAGATCGACACCGATCGCTACCTCGGGCCGGAGCAGGCGAACGTGCGCCGCAACGGCGAGATCGTCGGGCACGTGACGACGGCCGAATACGGCTCGCAGATGCTGTCGCTCGGCGGCGTCCATCACCTCACCGGCGGCAGCAAGCGCGAGGGCCGCGTGACGGTCGAGACGATGGAGGCGCTCGGCAACAAGCAGCCGGTCGAGCTGTCGATCGACGGCGGCACGCAGGTCGTCGTGCAGGCCGGTCGCGCGCCGATCGTCGACGGCGTCGAGGAAGTGCGGATGCGCGTCGGATGCGGCTCCGCGACGGTCGGCATCTTCGCGCGGCAGATGGCCGCGGTCGCGGACGAGGTCATCGTCGTCGACGACCACATCACCGGCGTGCTGACCGAGCATCAGGCCGGTCGCTGCCTCGACATGCCGCGCTCGGGCGTCAGGCTGCGCGGCCGCAAGTCGACGCCGGGTCGCTGGTTCCAGGTCGCGAACCCGGGCACCGGCTGGGGCGGCACCGACATCGTCGACCCGCTGGCGATCATCGAGCGCTGGGATGCGACGCATGCATGGCCCGGCCTGCGGCTGCTGATGACGTCGACGACCGGCGAGCATGCGTCGTGGTACGTGCTCGACGACTCGCTGACGCCGCGCGAGCAGCCGATGCCGGACGTCGTGCGACGGGTCGTCGAGCGGATCGGCGAGAACTGCGAGCCGTCGCTGTCGTCGGTGCTGTTCCTCGGCGGCGCCGGCGGCAGCCTGCGGGCCGGCGTGTCCGACAACCCGGTGCTGCTGACGCGTGCCATCAAGCGAGCGCTCGTCAACGTGACGTGCGGCGGCGCGCCGGCCTACGTGTGGCCGGGCGGCGGCATCACGATCATGGCC
Organism: uncultured beta proteobacterium; assembly: GCA_963795885.1. Taxonomy (GTDB): domain Bacteria; phylum Pseudomonadota; class Gammaproteobacteria; order Burkholderiales; family Burkholderiaceae_D; genus CAHJXF01. Next base: position 175,041 of record CAWCJI010000007.1, read on the forward strand.
GACGTCGCCCGGATGCCGGACCACAGCTTCGGCACGGTGCCGACGCCGGCCATCGTCGCGCCGATCGAGTTCAGCATGCGCGCCGACGACTATCGCGCGCTGGGCGGCCACCTCGAACACGTGCGATCGCTGCGTGATGCGCTCGACCACGGCGCGTGGCACGACGACGGCGCCCCGACGACCCGCCGCTGGGAAGCGCTCGACCCGGCGAATCCGTGGCCGCTCGGCCGCGCACCGATGCTCGGCTGAGGCCATGGGTCCGACACGAGCAACGTTGACCGACGGTCGCCAGCACTGGCAGCACGGCCCGATCGACGTCGCGATCGCCGTGGACGGCGACCGCGACGCGATCGACGCGTCGCAGGCCGCGGCGTGGTCACGCTTCGCGACGGTCCTCGACGACCTGGTGTCCGAGCTGCCATTACTGCGAGGCGCGGTCGGCGACGCGTGCCCGCTTCGCGGCCGGATCGCGAGGCGGATGTGGCAAGCGTGCGCGCCGCATCGCGAGCGCTTCATCACGCCGATGGCCGCGGTCGCCGGCGCGGTCGCCGACGAGCTGGTCGCGTGCTATCGACGGCCAGGCATCCGGCGCGCGTCGATCAACAACGGCGGCGACATCGCGTTGCACCTCGCGCCCGGCGCGTCGTTGCGCATCGGGTTGTTCGCGGACCTCGCGCGCTTCGCCGGCCCGTCCGCGACGCTGGAACTCGACGGTCGATTCGCGGTCGCGCACGAGTCGCCGGTGCGGGGCGTCGCGACCAGCGGCTGGCGCGGCCGCAGCTTCTCGCTCGGCATCGCGGACAGCGTGACGGTGCTCGCGCGCACCGCGGCGGACGCCGATGCGGCGGCGACGATGATCGCGAACGCCGTCGACGTCGACGATCCGCGCATCGTGCGTCGGCCCGCATCGTCGTTGAAGGACGACAGCGATCTCGGCGAGAGGCGCGTGACGGTCGACGTGCCGCGGCTCGGCGCCGACCTCGTGCGCGAGGCGCTGACGCGTGGCGTGCGGCATGCGGACATGTTGCGACGTCGCGGCGTCGTCGAGGCCGCCGCGCTCGTCTGTCAAGGCATCGCGATGACCAGCGTCGCGACCTCGCGTGAAGACGTCGCATCGCGTCGAGTCGCCGCATGACCGACGCCGTGGCCCACCACCTGCTGATCGACATCCGCCGGCTCGTCACGCAGGTCGAGGACATCCATCACGAGTTCGGTCCGCGCGCGAGCGATCCGCCGCGTCGCGGCACGGTCGCGGTCGTGCTCGCGAATCCGTACGCGGGCCGCTACGAGCCGGACATCGTGCCGATGATGGATGCGCTGACGCCGGTCGGCATCGAGATGGCGAAGCGGCTGCTGCACGCGATGGACGTGCCGGCCGATCGGATCGAGAGCTACGGCAAGGGCGCGATCGTCGGCAGTGCCGGCGAGCTCGAGCACGGTGCGCTGTGGCACGTGCCGGGCGGCTACGCGCTGCGCGAGCTGCTCGGCTGGACCGGCGACCGCGCCGCCTACGCGCGCGGCCGCGTCGACGCGACGACGGCGAACGCGCAGCAGGGCAACGCGCTCGCGATCGTCCCCGCGACGAAGAAAGTCGGCGGCCCTGGCGCGACGCTCGACGTGCCGCTGACGCACATCAACGCGTCGTACGTGCGCAGCCATTTCGATGCGGTCGAAGTCTCGGTGCCCGGTGCACCCGCGGCCGACGAGATCGTGTTCATCCTCGCGATGTCGACCGGTGCGCGCGTCCATCAACGCGTCGGCGGATTGAAGGCGGCCGACATCGCACAATGGAACGGGCTGCGCTGATGGGTACCATGCGTCTCGGCGCCGCCGTGCGGACGCGTTTCGTGTGCTGCGCGGGGTCGCGGTCCCTCCGCTTCGACGCCCACCGGCGCGATGGCGGCGATCACATCGAACGGACGAGCACCACATGAGCGCCGACATCCGCAAGCTGATCGTTCAGGTCGACGAGACGCGCGTCGAGATGGGACGGACCATCGACCCGCCGACGCGACGCGCCGTCGCGATCGCGGTGATCGCGAATCCGTACGCGGGCCGCTATGTCGACGACCTCGACGAGCTGATCGCGATCGGCGACGAACTCGGCGGCCTGCTCGGCGACAAGTGCGTCGCGGCGCTCGGCATCGCGCCCGACGACGCGCAGAGCTACGGCAAGGCGGCGATCGTCGGCGAGGCGGGCGAACTCGAGCACGCGGCCGCCATCCTGCATCCGAAGCTCGGCGCGCCGCTGCGACGCGCGGTCGGCCGCGGCGCGGCGCTCGTGCCGTCGGCGAAGAAGCGCGGCGGCCTCGGCACCGCGATCGACGTGCCGCTCGGCCACAAGGACGCGGCGTTCGTGCGCAGCCACTTCGATGCGATCGAGGCACGAGTCCCGGACGCGCCGCGCGCGAACGAGATCGTCGTCGCGGTCGCGGTGACCGACAGCGGGCGCCCGCTCGCGCGCATCGGCGGCTTGCAGGTTTCGGAGATCAAGGGTGAAGATGGGTTGCGCTGAATGCACGCGGCCATGGAACGAATCCCGCTTCACTCCCTCGTCGTTCCCGCGAAGGCGGGAGCGACGGTCCTTGAATGAGTCGTCCTCTTCCGAGAATCCAACGATGAACCTTCTGCGCTCGTTCGGCATCGCATCGTTCTTCCGCGCAACGCTGCTGTTCGCGTTCGCGACGTCGCTCGCCGCCACCGCCCACGCCCAAGCCACCATCCGCATCGGCGAGGTCAACAGCTACAAGGCGCAGCCCGCGTTCCTCGAGCCGTACAAGAAGGGCATGGACCTCGCGGTCGACGAGGTCAATCGCGACGGCGGCATCGACGGCAAGAAGCTGGAGCTGATCACCCGCGACGACAACGCCAGCCCCGGCGACGCGGTGCGCGCGGCCGAGGAGCTGATCTCCCGCGAGAACGTGGCGGTGCTGGCCGGCTCGTTCCTGTCGAACACCGGCCTCGCGCTCGCCGACTTCGCGAAGCAGAAGAAGTTCTTCTATCTCGCCGGCGAGCCGCTGACCGACAAGATCATCTGGGGCAGCGGCAACAAGTACACGTTCCGGTTGCGTCCCGGCACGTACATGCAGGCGGCGATGCTCGTGCCCGAGGCCGTCAAGCTGCACAAGAGGCGTTGGGCGCTCGTGTACCCGAACTACGAGTACGGGCAGTCGGCGGTTGCGGCCTTCAAGGAATTGATGAAAGCCGCGCAGCCCGACGTCGAGTTCGTCGTCGAGCAGGCGACGCCGCTCGGCAAGCTCGATGCCGGCAGCGTCGTGCAGGCGCTGTCCGACGCGAAGCCCGACGCGATCTTCAACGTGCTGTTCGGCGCCGACCTGTCGAAGTTCGTCCGCGAAGGCAACACGCGCGGCCTGTTCCAGGGCCGCGACGTCGTCAGCGTGCTGACCGGCGAGCCCGAGTACCTCGACCCGTTGAAGGACGAGACGCCGAACGGCTGGATCGTCACCGGCTACCCGTGGTACGGCATCCAGACGCCGGAGCACAAGGCGTTCTTCCTCGCGTACCACGCGAAGTACAACGACTATCCGCGGCTCGGCTCGGTCGTCGGTTATACGATGATCAAGTCGATCGCGGCGGGCCTCCGCAAGGCGAAGAGCACCGATGCCGACAAGCTCGTCGCCGCGTTCTCGGGGCTGCAGGTCGTCTCGCCGTTCGGACCGATCACGTATCGCGCGATCGATCATCAGTCGACGATGGGCGCGTTCGTCGGTCGCACGAAGAACGACGGCGGCAAGGGCGTGATGGTCGACTACCGCTATCTCGACGGCGCGAAGTTCCTGCCGAGCGATGCCGAGGTCCGCAAGCTGCGGGCGGCCGACTGACGCACGAAGCGCGCGTCCGGTTCATGCGCAGCGCGATCCCCGCCGATCCGACGCGACGAGGCGATGCACGATGCGTGTCGCGTGCGAGCCTGCGAGGCGGCGATACGCCACGCGCGTCGCCTGCGAGAGCGCGATGCGCGCCGGCTCGCTGACCGGCCTGTTGTGCGGCGGCTCGTTGCCGGCGTTCGGCTACGCGTTCGAACGCGTAGCCGAGTCGGACATCGACGACCTCTTCGCATCCGCCTCGGCGCTTCCGACCGCCGACGTCGTCGAGGCGCCGGCGCTCGCGATCGTCGAAGTGCCCGGCGAGTCGACCGTGTTCCTGTTCACGCGCGACGGTCACGCGGCGCATCGCGCCGTCGTCGTCCGCCGCATCGTGCAGCCGGCTTCCGGTCCGTCGATCGAGCGTCTTCGGCCGCACGGCGGCGAGCGACGCGTCGATGTCCGCCTGGCTCGACCAGTTCCGTACGGCCGACGACGCGATCCGGCATGCGTCGGCGCAGGGCCGTCAGCGATCGCACGGTGCATGAACGAGCGTCGATCGCAGCGACTCGATCGACGGACCTCGCCGCTGGCGTCGCACGTCGGCCTGTGCCGCGCCGACGCCCACGACTGAAAGGATCGCCATGACCTCTTCCTTTGCGTTCGACGACGGCTCGGCTTCCGGCTCGCGCGACGTGCTCGCGCTGCTCGGCCGCGTGCTGGTCGCGTGGCTGTTCGTGCCGGCCGGCTTCGGCAAGCTCACGAACTTCGGCGGCACGTGCAATACATCGTCGCCGGCGGACTGCCGCTGCCCGAGGTCGCGGCGGCGGTCGCCATCGTGATCGAGCTCGGCTTCGGTATCGCGTTCCTGGTCGGCTACCGGATGAAGTGGGTCGCCCCGGTGCTCGCGGCCTTCACGATCGCGACCGCGTTCGCCTTCCACGCGTACTGGTCGCTGCCCGAGCCGCAGCGCAGCGCGATGAAGATCCACTTCGGCAAGAACATGGCGATCGCCGGCGGCCTGCTCGCTTTCGCCGCGTTCGGGGCCGGACGATTCGCGATCGATCCGAAGCGGCGCCGGACCCGTTGACACGGGTTCGACGGACGCCGGCGCGCGCATGAACGCTTCGGGCTTCGTCGTCCAGCTGTTGAACGGCCTGTCCGGCGCGTCGTCGCTGTTCCTCGTCGGCGCGGGGCTGTCGCTGATCTTCGGCGTCACGCGGATCGTCAACTTCGCGCACGGCTCGTTCTACATGCTCGGCATCTACGTCGCATACACGCTGGCCGACCGCATGAGCCGCTGGCCGGGCGGCAACGACGCGTGGTTCTGGCCGGCGATCGTCGGCGCGGCGATCGGCGTCGGACTGATCGGCGGACTCGTCGAGCGGCTGCTGCTGCGACGGATCTATCGCGCGCCCGAGCTGTTCCAGCTGCTCGCGACCTTCGCGCTGATGCTGATCATCGAGGACGCGGTGCTGTACGGGTGGGGACCGGAGGACCTGCTCGGCCCGCGTGCGCCCGGCTTCGGCGGCGCGACCGACATCCTCGGCCGTCGCTTTCCGACCTACGACCTGCTGCTGATCGTCGTCGGCCCGGTCGTGCTGCTCGCGCTGTGGCTGCTGCTGACGAAGACGCGCTGGGGCACGCTCGTGCGCGCGGCCACGCAGGATCGCGAGATGGTCGGCGCGCTCGGTGTCGACCAGGCGTGGCTGTTCACGGCGGTCTTCGCGCTCGGCACGATGCTCGCGGGCCTCGGCGGCGCGCTGCAGCTGCCGCGCGAGCCCGCGACGCTCGGCCTCGACCTGCAGACGATCGGCGACGCGTTCGTCGTCGTGGTCGTCGGCGGCATGGGATCGATCCCCGGCGCGTACGTCGCGGCGCTGCTGATCGCGGAGGTCAAGGCGGTCTGCGTCGGCATCGGCACCGTCGACTTGTTCGGCATCGCCTTCTCGTTCTCGAAGCTGACGCTCGTCGTCGAGTTCCTCGTGATGGCGATCGTGCTCGTCGTGCGGCCGTGGGGGCTGCTCGGGCGTCCGCAGGCGCCGAGTCGCGGCGGGTCCGGCATCGAGGCGCCGCTGCGGCCGGCCGGACGGCCACTGAGGATCGCGGCGCTCGCACTGTTCGTCGTGCTCGTCGCGTGGCCGTATGCCACGGCGTCGTCGCCGTACCTGACGGTGCTCGCGATCGACCTGCTGACCGCGACGCTGTTCGCGGTCAGCCTGCACTTCATCATGGGACCGGCCGGGCTGCATTCGTTCGGCCATGCCGCGTACTTCGGGCTCGGTGCGTACGGCGCCGCGCTGCTGGTCCGCTCGCTCGGACTGCCGATGGAGATCGCGCTCGTGCTCGCGCCGGCGGTCGCGATCGCCGGCGCGATCGTGTTCGGCTGGTTCTCGGTGCGCCTGTCCGGCGTCTATCTCGCGATGCTGACGCTCGCGTTCGCGCAGATCGTGTGGTCGGTCGTGTTCCAGTGGGACGACGTCACCGGCGGCAGCAACGGATTGACGGGCGTCTGGCCGGCAGCGTGGCTGGCCGACCGGCATGCGTATTTCTACCTGACGCTGGCGCTCGTCGGCGCCGCGGTGGTCGTGGTGCGACGCATGCTGTTCTCGCCGTTCGGCTATGCGATGCGCGCGAGCCGCGACTCGCCGCTGCGGGCGGACGCGATCGGCATCGACGTCAAGCGCGTGCAGTGGGTCGCCTTCACGATCGCCGGCTGCTTCGCGGGCCTGGCCGGTGCGCTGTATGCGTTCTCGAAGGGCAGCATCTCGCCGGAGACGATCTCGGCGTCGCGATCGATCGATGGGCTCGTGATGGTGCTGCTCGGCGGCCTGCAGACGCTCGCCGGACCGATCGTCGGCGCCGATCTCGTTCACGTGGTTGCAGGACAGCGTCGCCCGCAACACCGACTACTGGCGGGCGCTGCTCGGCGGCATCGTGCTGCTGCTCGTGCTCGTGTTCCCGCTCGGCATCGCGGGGTCGATCGCGAAGCTGTTCGAGCGCGTCGCGCATCGACGCGACGCGGCGCTGGACGCTGCGCCCGGCGCGCCGTGAGCCTGCTCGTCGTCCGCGGGCTCGGCAAGTCGTTCGGCGGCGTGCGCGCGGTCGACGGCATCGACTTCGTCGCTCGACGCCGGCGAGCTGCTCGCGCTGATCGGACCGAACGGCGCCGGCAAGTCGACGACGTTCAACATGGTCGACGGCCAGCTGCATGCCGATGCCGGTTCGATCCTGCTCGACGGCGTGCGAGCTCGTCGGCCTGAAGCCGCGCGACATCTGGCGGCTCGGCGTCGGCCGCACGTTCCAGATCGCCGAGACGTTCGCGTCGCTGACGGTCGTCGAGAACGTGCAGATGGCGCTGCTGTCGGCCGACGAGAGGATCTGGTCGTTCTTCCGTCGTGCTGCCGACCATCGACGCGACGACGCGCTCGACCTGCTCGATCAGGTCGGCATGAAGGCGCAGGCCGACCGGCCGACCAGCGTGCTCGCGTACGGCGACGTCAAGCGCGTGGAGCTCGCGATCGCGATGGCGCACGCACCGAAGCTGCTGCTGATGGACGAGCCGACGGCCGGCATGGCGCCGCGCGAGCGCAACGAGCTGATGGCGCTGACGAAGCGGCTCGTCGTCGAGCGCGGGACCGCGGTGCTGTTCACCGAGCACAGCATGGACGTCGTGTTCGCGTACGCCGACCGCACGATCGTGCTGGCGCGCGGACGGCTGATCGCCGAGGGCAGGCCGGCCGAGATCCGCGACGCATCCGAAGGTGCAGGAGGTGTACTTCGGCAGCGGCCTGACGTTCGAGAAGCGTGTCGCGCAGGCCGCCGCGTGAGCGGCGCTGCTCGAGGCGCGTGCGCTGAACGCGTGGTACGGCGCCGCGCAGATCCTGTTCGACGTCGCGCTCGACGTCGGGCGCGGCGAGGTCGTCGCGCTGATGGGTCGCAACGGCGCCGGCAAGTCGACGACGCTGAAGGCGATGATGGGACTGCTCGACAAGCGGCGCGGCACGATCCGCTTCCTCGGTCACGACGTGTCGAACGGCGCAGTCCTACGAGATCGCGCGGCTGGGCCTCGGCTACGTGCCCGAGGATCGTCGCGTGTTCGCCGACCTCACGGTGCGCGAGAATCTCGCGGTCGGCCGGCAGCCGCCGCGCGCGTTGGGACGACGGCACGCCGGCCCCGACGTGGAGCGAGGAAAGACTCTTTACGTTGTTCCCGAACCTCGGCGAGATGCCCGATCGTCCCGGTGGCCGCATGAGCGGCGGCGAGCAGCAGATGCTGACCGTCGCGCGCACGTTGATGGGCAATCCGCTCGTCGTGCTGCTCGACGAGCCGTCGGAGGGCGTCGCACCGGTGATCGTCGAGCAGATGGCGCGGATGATCGTCGCGCTGAAGGCCGAGGGCGTCGCGATCCTGCTGTCGGAGCAGAACATGCACTTCGCCGAGCTCGTCTCGGATCGCGCGTACGTGCTCGAGAAGGGGCAGATCCGCTGGAGCGGCACGATGGCGGCGCTCGCTGAGGCGGAAGACGTGCGGCGTGACTACCTGAGCCTGTGACGAGTAAGGCCATGACGATGGACGCCGACCTCGCTAGCTTCCGTCCCGACGCGACCAGCGCGTTGATCGTCGTCGACGTGCAGAACGACTTCTGCAGCGGCGGCGCGTTGGCGGTGCCGCACGGCGAGGACGTCGTGCCGGTGATCAACCGCATCGCACGTGCGTTCGAGAACATCGTGATCACGCAGGATTGGCACGTGCCGGACCACGCGTCGTTCGCGCATCGTCACGAAGGACGCGAGCCGTTCGAGACCACGACGATGGCATACGGCGACCAGGTGCTGTGGCCGGAGCATTGCGTGCAGGGAACGACCGGCGCCGCATTGCATGCCGACCTCGACCTGCCGCGCGCGCAGCTGATCGTCCGCAAGGGTTTCCATCGCGACATCGACAGCTACTCGGCATTCATGGAAGCGGACCGCGCGACGTCGACCGGGCTCGCCGCCTACCTGCATGCGCGCGGCCTCGGGACCGTCTACGTCGTCGGCCTCGCGACCGACTTCTGCGTCGCGTGGACCGCGATCGACGGCTGCGCCGCGGGCTTCCGCACGATCGTCGTCGACGACGCGACCCGCGCGATCGACCTGAACGGCTCGCTCGACGCCGCGTGGCGCGCGATGGCCGACGCCGGCGTCGTGCGGACCGCATCGGACCGCATCGTCCTCGCGTGACGAAGCCCGGTCCATCGCGTCGCGTCGCGTTGCTCGTCAATCGGCGTGCGGTCGAGGTGACGGTCGCGTCGCATGCGACGCTGCTGCACGTCCTGCGCAACGACCTCGCGCTGAACGGTCCGAAATACGGCTGCGGCCTCGGTCAGTGCGGCGCCTGCACCGTGCTCGTCGACGGCATCGCCGCGCGCGCCTGCGCGATCCCGGCTCACGGCGTCGACGGCCGCGCGATCACGACGCTCGAAGGTCTCGCGGTCGACGGCCGCCTGCATCCGGTCCAGCAGGCGTTCATCGACGCGCAGGCCGCGCAATGCGGCTACTGCCTGAACGGGATGATCGTCGCGACGGTCGCGCTGCTCGACGATCGGCCGGACCCGACGGACGCCGAGATCCGTGCCGCGTTGTCGCACAACCTGTGCCGCTGCGGCGCGCATGTCGAGATCGTCGACGCGGTCGTGCGAGCGATCGGCACTCGACCGACCGCATGAGCGAGCCGCCGCGACTGCGACCCGCGTTGCGTCGCGACCTGCTGGATGCACGCGGCGTGCTGGTCGTCGTTCGCCACGTGCCGGTGCTGCCGCGTCACGCGCACGGCCAACCGCCGACGGTCGCGCCCGACCCGGCCGAAGGCGTCGAGGTGCTGCTGTGCGTGTCCGACGACGGCCGCGTCGTCGCGCTGCACGGCCACGTCGACCTCGGCACGGGGCTTCGGACCGCGCTGACGCAGATCGTCGCGGACGAGCTCGACGTCGCGATGTCGGCCGTCGACATCGTGATGGGCGACACGGCCGTCGCGCCGAACCAGGGCGCGACGATCGCGAGCGCGTCGATCCAGATCCACGCGGCGCCGTTGCGCGCGGCCGCGGCGCAGGCGCGCGCATGGCTCGTCGCGCGGGCCGCGGAACGGCTCGACGTGGCGGCGTCCGCGATCGAGGTCCGCGACGGCATCGCGCGTGCCGGCGACCGCTCGATCGGCTACGGCGCGCTCGTCGCCGGCGGTCACGTCGAGCTCGTGCTCGACCCGACCATCGCGGTCAAGGCGGTCGCCGACCATCGGATCGTCGGTCGTTCGATGCCGCGCGTCGACATTCCCGCGAAGGCCGTCGGCGACCTCGTCTTCGTCCACGACATGCGCGTGCCCGGCATGCTGCACGGCCGCGTCGTGCGGCCGCCGTATGCCGGCGCGGACCACGGCGACTTCATCGGCAACACGCTCGAATCGGTCGACGAGTCGTCGATCGCCGACGTGCCCGGCGTGCGCGGCGTCGTCACGATTCGCGACTTCGTCGGCGTCGTCGCGGACGCGCGAGGAGGACGCCGAAGAGGCGGCCGCGCGACTGCACGTGACGTGGAAGCCGTGGCCGCATCTGCCGCCCACCGACGACATCGCGGCGGCGCTCAGTGCGAACCCATCGACGCCGCGTCGGCTCGTCGACGAAGGCGACGTCGATGCCGCGCTCGCGAACGTCGCGACCGACCTGCCGCGCACCTATCTGTGGCCGTATCAGCTGCATGCGTCGATCGGTCCGTCGTGCGCGGTCGCGGCGTGGCACGGCGAAGCCGGAACGCCGTTCGCGCTGACCGTCTGGGCCGGTACGCAGAATCCGCACGTGCTGCGCGCGGACCTCGCGAAGCTGGTCGGCGTCGAGCCGGCGCGGGTCGACGTGATCCGCATGGAGGCCGCCGGCTGCTACGGGCGCAACGGCGCCGACGATGTCGCGGCCGACGCGGCGCTGCTGTCCCGCGCGGTCGGCGCGCCGGTGCGCGTGCAGCTCACCCGCGAACAGGAGCACCTGTGGGAGCCGAAGGGCGCGGCGCAATGGATGACGGTGCGGGGCGGGCTCGCGGCCGACGGGTCCGTCGCGGCGTACGACTTCGCGACGTCGTATCCGTCGAATGCCGCGCCGACGCTCGCGCTGCTGTTGACGCGGACCGTCGAGCCGATCGCGCAGGCCTTCGAGATGGGCGACCGCACCGCGCGGCCGCCGTACGACTACGCGAACCTGCGCGTGACCGTCCACGACATGGCGCCGATCCTGCGCGCGTCGTGGCTGCGCGGCGTGTCCGCCTTGCCGAACGCGTTCGCCCACGAGTCGTATGTCGACGAGCTCGCGACGGCCGCCGGCGAGGACCCGGTCGCGTTCCGGTTGAGGCAGCTGTCCGACCCGCGCGCTCGCGCGTTGATCGAGGTGACAGCCGCGAAGGCCGGCTGGCGCGTCCACACCGGACCGAAGGGGCAGGACGCGACCGGCGACGTGCTGCACGGCCAGGGCTTCGCGTATGCACGCTATCTCCACAGCGCCTGGCCCGGATACGGCGCGGCGTGGGCCGCATGGGTCGCCGACGTCGACGTCCATCGCACGACCGGCGAGGTCCACGTGCGACGCGTCGTCGTGGGTCACGACGCGGGGCTGATGATCAATCCCGCCGGCGTCGAGCATCAGGTGCGTGGCAACGTGATCCAGACGACGAGCCGCGCGCTGAAGGAACGCGTACGCGTCGACGCGTCGACGCACGTCGTTGCGTCGCGCGAGTGGGGCAGCTATCCGATCCTGACCTTTCGCGACGTGCCGGTGATCGAGGTCGTGACGATGCCGCGGCCGGACGATCCGCCGCTCGGCGCCGGCGAGTCGTCGTCGGTGCCGGGCACCGCCGCGATCGCGAACGCGATCTTCGACGCGACCGGCGTGCGCTTCCGGCAGCCGCCGTTCACGCCGGAGGTCGTGCGGGCCGCGCTGCACCCGAAAGCCGAAGCGACGCGCGGCATCGCGGGCACCACCGGCTCGGCGACGTCGGTCGAGCGGTTCGCGCGACCGGCGCGCGGCACGGCGCTCGCGCGCTGGTCGCGTCGCGCGGCGCTCGTCTCGACCGGCATCGTCGGTGCGATTGCCGCGATGCTCGGATGGCGATCGGCCGTCGCGCCGATCGTGCGCGTCGATCCGTCGATCTACAGCGCGACGACGATCGCGCGCGGCCGCGAACTGGCCGCGATCGGCGACTGCGTCGGCTGCCACACGGCGCCCGGCGGCGCGCCGAATGCCGGCGGTCGTGCGATCGAGACGCCGTTCGGCGTCGTCTACGGCACGAACCTCACGCCCGACGTCGCAACCGGCATCGGCGCGTGGTCGCTCGCGGCCTTCGTCCGCGCGATGCGCGAAGGCGTGTCGCGCGATGGTCGTCACCTCTATCCCGCGTTCCCGTATCCGTCGTTCACGCGTGCGAGCGACGACGACTTGACGGCGCTCTATGCATGGCTGATGACGCGGGCGCCGGTCCGCAACGACGTGCCGAAGACGTCGCTCGCGCCGCCGTTCGGGATCCGACCGGCAATGGTGGTCTGGAACGCATTGTTCCTTTCGCCCGGTCCGTCATCGGACGACGCGTCGCGCTCGGCGCAATGGAACCGCGGCCGGATGCTCGTCGACGGCCTCGGCCATTGCGGCGCCTGCCACAGCGCACGCAACGCGCTCGGTGCCGAGCGCGACGATCGCTACCTGTCGGGCGCGGTCGTCGACGGCTGGGATGCGCCGGCGCTGAACGGCCTCGGGCCGGTCGCCGGTGCCGTGGACCGAGGCCGCGTTGTACGACTATCTTCGCCATGGCCACAGCGATGCGCACGGCGCGGCGCTCGGGCCGATGCAGCCGGTGGTCCGCGAGCTGCAGGCGGCGCCCGACGACGACCTGCGCGCGATGGCGCATTACCTCGCGTCGCTCGACGCGAACGCATCGACCGTCGATCCGCGAACGATCGTCGCCGATGCGAGCGCGAGGGCCGCGCCGCCCGATGCGGACAGCCGCTTCTTCGAGTCGGCCTGCGGCGCCTGCCATCACGACGGCGAGGGCCCGCAGCTGCTCGGCGTCAACGTCCCGCTCGCGCTCAGCACGAAGCTGCATGCGGACCGGCCCGACAACCTCGTGCGCACGATCGTCGAAGGCGTGCGCGAGGCGCCGGGCCGCGACGTCGGCTTCATGCCGTCGTTCGCCGAAGCGCTCGACGATGCGCAACTCGCCGATCTCGTCGGCTGGATGCGCCGACGCTACGCGCCGGACCGTGCCGCGTGGACCGACGTCGCCGCGGCCGTGGCCCGCGCCCGCGCCGTCCGCAGCGCAGCGCGCTGAGCGTCAGGCGGGCGCAGCAGCCATCCGGTCGGACCCTTCGCCGAGCTTGCGGGCGATGAACGCGGGCGCCACGCGGCTCAGGATCAGCAACGCGTTGCTCAGCCCCGGCCGGATCTCGAGCCGGCCCCGTTCGAGGCCGGCGATCGCATGGCGCACGAGCGTCGAGACGTCCATCGCCCGGTTGCCGCGCAGGTCTTCCTCGGTGAAGTCGCCATGGAACAGCGGCGTGTCGGTGCCCGGCGGCGCGAGTTCGACGACGGTGACGTTCGTCGCGCGCAGCTGCGACCGCAGCGACTGCGTGTACGAGTGCATCGCGGCCTTCGTCGCGCTGTAGACGGGCGCGATCGCGAGCGGCACGAACGCGAGACCCGACGACACGTTGACGATCGCCGCACGCTGTTGCGCCTTCAGCAGCGGCAGGAAGGTCTGCACCATCCGGATCGGTCCGGCGAGATTGACGGCGATCTCGCGCGTCACGTCGTCGCACCGCGGGTCCTGCAGGTCGATCTTCCGCATCACGCCCGCGTTGTTGATCAGCAGGTCGAGCGAGGGAAATTCCGCGGACACGGTCGCGAACAGGGCGGCGATCGACGCGGGGTCGCCCACGTCACTCGCGATGGCGCGGACGCCGGGCAGCGCGCTTCGCACGGCGGCCAGGCGTTCGGGGTCGCGGCCGGTCACGACGACGGTGTTACCGCGCTCGTGCAACCGGCGCGCGAGCTCGAGCCCGATGCCGCTGGTGCCGCCGGTGATGAGGATGGTCCTGTGATGCAGTTGCATGGCACGCTCGATCAGGAGGTTGATGGAAACGACGTTGTCGGAAACCCTCGATGCCGACGGTGCATCGAGGCGTCGGCGGCCTCGGCCGAAGATCGACGCGGCCCATTCGGTCGATCCGCGCCGTGTCGAACTGACAATTAGCGTCAATATGTCCAGCATGACATCATTCGCCTGTTTGTCAACCGGAGCCGGCGTTGGACGAGAAGCAGGAGAGGGTGATCGAGGCGGCGAAGCGGGTGTTCATCCGCCACGGCTATCGCCGCGTGACGATGGGCGACATCGCGCTCGAGGCGGCGATGTCGCGGCCGGCTCTCTATCTCGTCTATCCGTCGAAGGCCGAGGTCTTCGCCGCGACGCTCGACGACGTGCTGTCGAGTGCGCTCGCCGATGTCCGTGCGGTCGTCGAACGGGAGTCGACGATCGATCGACGACTGTGCGGCGCGTTCGACGTCTGGTGCGTGCGCCCCTTCGAGATGGTGCTCGCGTCGCCGGACGCGAAGGACCTGCTGGACAGCAGCCGCACGATCGCGCCGGCCGTGTTCGACGCGCACGGGGCGACGTTCGAGCGGATCGTCGCGCGGCAGCTCGCGCCGCTGACGCGGTCGCCGGCGCGGTCGAAACCGTCCGCGCTCGAGGTCGCGCGGCTCCTGACCGCGGCCGCGATCGGCTTCAAGGCATCCGCACCGGACGCCACCCGGCTGCGGCGGATGATCACGTCCAACATCGCTCTCGTGATCGCGGGCCTTCGCTGACGAGCCGACCTTGCGCCGCTCCGACTTCGACTTCGAACTGCCGCCCGAGCTGATCGCGCAGCATCCGCTGCCGCGTCGTTCGGACAGCCGGCTGCTGCACGTGCGCCGCGATGGGCTCGACGATCGCCGCATCGACGCGCTGCCGGCGCTGCTCGCGCCCGGCGACCTGCTCGTCTTCAACGACACGCGGGTGATCAAGGCGCGGCTCTTCGGCCGGCGCGACACCGGCGGCCGCGTCGAGGCGCTCGTCGAGCGGATCGAAGGCCCGCGCCGCGCGCGCGTGCAGCTGCGCGCGAGCCACAACCCGAAGCCGGGCTCGACGATCGTGTTCGGCGAAGGCGACGACGGCGGCGGCGACGAGGCGGTCACCGCGACGATGGTCGAACGCGCCGACGACTTCTTCGTGCTCGACTTCGATCGCGACGTGATCGACCTCCTCGAATCGCACGGCTCGCTGCCGCTGCCGCCGTACATCGAGCACGCGCCGGACGACGCGGACGCCGAGCGCTATCAGACCGTGTGGGCCCGCGAGCCGGGCGCCGTCGCGGCGCCGACGGCCGGCCTCCACTTCGACGACGCGTTGCTCGACGCGCTTGCGCGAGCGCGGCATCGAGACCGCGACGCTGACGTTGCACGTCGGCGCCGGCACGTTCGTGCCGGTCCGCGTCGACGACCTCGCCGATCACGTGATGCACGAGGAACGCTTCTCGATCCCGGCGTCGCTGGTCGACGCGATCGATCGCACGCGGGCTCGCGGCGGTCGCGTCGTCGCGGTCGGGACCACCACGCTGCGCGCGCTCGAGTCGGCGGCGGACGAGGACGGCCGCGTGAGCGCGGGCGACGGCGCGACCCGACTCTTCATCGTGCCGGGCCATCGCTTCCGCGTCATCGACCTGCTGCTGACGAACTTCCATCTGCCGCAGTCGACGCTGCTGATGCTCGTGTCCGCGTTCGCGGGCATCGAGCGGATCCGCGACGCGTATCGCCACGCGATCGACGCGCGCTACCGCTTCTTCAGCTACGGCGACGCGATGCTGCTCGAACCGGATCGGCAGGCGCTGCGACGGTCGCGTCCGGGCTAGACGATCCGGCGTCCTCTTCGACCGTCCGCAGCGCGGCCAGCGCATCGCGCGCGCGATCGACCAGCGTTCCGGTCGGCACCCGCTCGTCGATGAGACGCAACGTCAGCGATTGCAGCGTCGACATCAGCGGCCCGGTCGCGGCCCGCACGCGATCCAGGATGGGGACGTAACGCCGCGCCGACCATCGACCGCGCACCGTCCAACGGATGCGGAGGTCGGCGCTCTTGAGCGCCGACGACAGCGCCTCGTCGGCGGCGCGCAGCTCGTCGAGCTGGGCCTCGAGTCGCTCGTGCGCGGATGGATCGGTCGCTCCGGCGGCGATCGTCACGAGGAGCTGCTCGGCGGCCTTCGCGAGCCGGGCGACGGCGGGACGCACGTCGCCCAGCGGCTCGACCGAGAACAGGACCTGCGTGAACAACAGCGCGACGCCGCCGCCGATCGCGGTGTGCACCAGCCGGTCGAAGCCGACGGTCCCGTTCGTGGATCCGATCACGAGCACGGCCGACGCGCCGGCCTGGATCACCATCACGGCATTCAGCCCGAAGCTCGAGGCCGCGAACATCGTGAGCAGCGTCACGACCGCGATCCGCATCGTGCTGTCGGTGCCGGGCGCATGCCGCGCGATCTCGCCGATGACGATGCCGATGCTGACGCCGACGAGCATGCCGAGCGCCTGCTTGCGATGGCTGGCGACACCGGGCGCGAGCGCGACGATCGCGGCGATCGCCGCGAAGATCGGTCGGTCCTCGCCCGTCGCGACGATCGCGAGGCGCCACGCGATCGCGGCGCCTGCGGTGGCCATCGCGATGTCGCGCGCCGCCGCGAACCAGTTGCGCGCGGGACGGTCGAGGAGCTGCAGCGGCACTCGGGCGGCGGACGAGACGGAGAGGTTCATCGGAGGAGCCGCGGCTGCGGCAGGTGGCGTGACGACGCGTGGACTGCATCGTAAGCCACCGCTTCTGCGACGAGACGACCGACGCAACGGCTCGCGGCCGCGCGATCGAACGGCCTCGAAGATCGGCGGCCGGACCGTGACGGACGAGTCGTCCGCGGAGCGACGCATCCCGGCGAATGTCATCATTCGCCTTTCATCCGCCTCCCTCGCACCGTTTGGAATTCGAATCGATCCACGTCGACGGACATGCCCGTCGCGGCCGTGTGACGCTCGCACACGGTGTCGTCGACACGCCGGCATTCATGCCGGTCGGCACGTACGGCGCGGTCAAGAGCGTCAGCCCCGACGAGGTCGCCGCACTCGGCGCGCAGATCATCCTCGGCAACACGTTCCATCTCTGGCTGCGGCCCGGGCTCGACGTGATCGGCCGCTTCGGCGGCCTGCATCGCTTCGTCGGCTGGGACAAGCCGATGCTGACCGACTCCGGCGGCTTCCAGGTCTGGAGCCTCGGCAAGATGCGCAAGATCTCCGAGGAGGGCGTCGCGTTCGCGTCGCCGGTCAACGGCGACCGGCTGTTCCTCACGCCCGAGGAGTCGATGCGCATCCAGCACGTGCTGAACTCGGACATCGTGATGGTGTTCGACGAATGCACGCCGTACGAGACCGCCGGCGTCGTCACGTCGCTCGACGACGCGGCCGCGTCGATGCGCTTGTCGCTGCGCTGGGCGAAGCGATCGCGCGACGAACACGATCGCCTGCACAACGCGAACGCGTTGTTCGGCATCGTGCAGGGCGGCATGCACGAGGTCATGCGCGACGAGTCGCTCGCGGGCCTGGTCGACATCGGCTTCGACGGCTATGCGATCGGCGGCCTGTCGGTCGGCGAGCCGAAGGCGGACATGCTGCGCATCCTCGAGCATCTCGCGCCGCGGATGCCGGCCGATCGTCCGCGCTACCTGATGGGCGTCGGCACGCCGGAAGATCTCGTCGACGGCGTGTCGCACGGCGTCGATCTGTTCGACTGCGTGATGCCGACCCGCAACGCGCGCAACGGCTGGCTCTTCACGCGCTTCGGCGACCTCAAGCTGCGCAACGCGCGCTACAAGATCGACGAGCGTCCGATCGACGAGACGTGCGACTGCTACACGTGCCGCCGCTACTCGCGCGCGTACCTGCATCATCTCGGCCGCGTCCGCGAGATCCTCGGTGCGCGGCTCAACACGCTGCACAACCTTCATTACTACCAGTGGCTGATGGCGCAGGTGCGCGCCGCGATCGCCGACGGCCGCTTCGGCGACTTCGTCGCGACGTTTCGCGCCGAGCGGGCGCGGGGCGTCGATGCGCAGTGACTCGTCGATGACGTTCTGGCGCCATCCCGAGTTCCGTCGCGGCCTCGCGGACTTCTTCCCGCCGTCGCTCGGCATCGCCGCGTGGGGCGTCATGACCGGCGTCGCGATCGTCAAGTCCGGCATGGGCTGGATCGAGATGCTGACGATGGCCGTCTTCGTGTTCGCGGGCAGCTCGCAGCTCGCAGCGCTGCCGTTGATGGCGAGCGGCGCGCCGGTGCTGGTCGTCCTCGCGACCGCGTTCTGCGTCAACCTGCGCTTCGTCGTCTTCTCGCTGCACCTGCGCCCGTACATCATGCATCGGCCGCGTGCGCAGCGCGTCCTGTTCGGCTATCTGATGGGGGACATGAGCTACGTGCTGCTCGTCAAGCGTCATCCGCGCGTGCCGACGGACCCGGCCGGCATCGCATCGATCGAAGCGTACTGGCTCGGGAGCGGCATCGCGGGCTGGGCGACGTGGGGCATCTCGAGTCTCGTCGGCATCGTGCTCGGCAACGCGATCCCGCCGTCGTGGGGGCTCGGCTTCGCCGGCATCCTCGCGCTCGTCGGCGTCGCGGTGTCGCTGATGTCGTCGCGATTGCGGCTCGTCTCCGGCGTCATCGCGGCCGCGGCGGCGGTCGCGACGGTCGCGCTGCCGATGAACCTCAACATCGTCGCCGGCATCGCGGCCGCGGTCGCGACCTGCCTGGTGCTCGACAAGGCGCGGCGCTTGCGCGAGAGGCGGCTCGCATGACGGTCGATCCGGTAGTGCTCGGGACGGTCCTCGGCATGACCGCGATCACCGCGATCTCGCGCTCGTTCTTCTTCCTGTCGGACCGCGCGTGGCGCTTGCCGCGCTGGGCGGAACGCGGTTTGCAATACGCGCCGGTCGCGGCGCTGACGGCGGTGATCGCGCCCGAGTTGCTGATGACGGACGGCCATCTGCTCGCGACGTGGCGCGACGCGCGTCTGTTCGGCGCCGTCGCCGGCATCGTCTGGTACGGCAGGCGCCGCAGCATCCTCGGCACGATCGTCGCCGGGATGGCCGTCTACCTGCCGCTGCACGTCGGGCTCGGCTGGTAGCAGGCGCTCAGCGAGAGGGCCGATGCTACAATCGCCGGCTATTTTTCCGACGCGCCGTCGTCCCGGAGACCGATTTGCTGCACACGCTCTTCTACCCGCTGCTGTCGTTCCTGATCACCGACGCTCACGCCCAGGCGGCGGGCGGCGCGGCGGTCGGCCCCGGCTTCTCGATCGAATCGATGGCGTTGCCGGCCGTCATGCTCGTCGCGTTCTACTTCCTGCTGATTCGTCCGCAGCAGAAGCGTGCGAAGGAACAGCGCACGATGATGGAGTCGCTGAAGGGCGGCGACGAGGTCATCACCACGGGCGGTCTGCTCGGCCGCGTCAGCAAGGTGTCCGATCAGTACGTCACGATCGAGGTCGGCAGCGTCGTCAACAACGGCAACGCGGTCGAGATGACGGTGCAGAAGTCGGCCGTCACCGCGCTGCTGCCGAAGGGCACGATCAAGGCGATCTGATCGCCGCAGGTCCCGCTTCCAGCCCGCTTCGCCCGTCCCCATGAATCGCTACCCGGCCTGGAAGTACGTCGTGATCGTTGTCGCGCTCGCGATCGGGCTGCTGTACGCGTTGCCGAACCTGTTCGGCGAAGCGCCGGCCGTGCAGGTCACGAGCGGCAAGGCGACCGTCAAGGTCGACCTGTCGACGATGAACCGCATCCAGGACCTGCTGACCGCAGCGAAGATCGCGAACACGGGGCTGTTCTTCGAGAACGGCCAGTCGCCGTCGGTCCGGGTGCGCGTCGCCGACAACGACGCGCAACTGAAGGCGAAGGACGCGATCCAGAAGGGCCTGAACCCGTCGGCCGACGACGCGAGCTACGTCGTCGCGCTGAACCTGGTCGCCGACTCGCCGCGCTGGCTGACCGCGATCCACGCGCTGCCGATGTATCTCGGCCTCGACCTGCGCGGTGGCGTGCACTTCCTCATGCAGGTCGACATGAAGAGCGCGCTCGCGAAGCGGCTCGACGCGCTGACCGGCGACGCGCGCACGCTGCTGCGCGACAAGAACATCCGTCACAACGGCATCAGCCGCAACGGCAACACGATCGAGATCGCGTTCACCGATCCGCAGGTCGCGAACGCCGCGCGTCCGGTCCTCGAGGACGGCATGCCGGAGACGACGATCGCCACGGTGCAGGACGGCGCGACGACGAAGCTCGTCGCCACGTTCCGGCCCGAGTCGCTCAAGGCCGTGCAGGACAGCGCGCTCAAGCAGAACATCAGCACGCTGCACAACCGCGTCAACCAGCTCGGCGTGTCGGAGCCGGTGATCCAGCAGCAGGGCAACGACCGCATCGTCGTCGAGCTGCCCGGCGTGCAGGACACCGCGAAGGCGAAGGACATCATCGGTCGCACGGCCACGCTGGAGGCGCGGCTGGTCGACGATTCGGCCGAGGCGATGTCCGCGGTCACGAGCGGCACGGTGCCGTTCGGCGACGACAAGTTCACCGACCGCAACGGCGTGCCGTACCTCGTCAAGAAGCAGGTGATCTTCTCCGGCGACAACCTGACCGACGCGCAGCCGGGCTTCGACGAGAACCAGCAGCCCGACATCAATCTCAACGTCGACGCGAAGGGCGCCCGCGCGCTGCGCGACACGACCCGCGACAACATCGGCAAGCGGATGGCGCTGATCCTGTTCGAGAAGGGGCGCGGCGAGATCGTCACCGCGCCGACGATCCAGAGCGAGCTCGGCAACCGCTTCCGCATCACCGGCCGCTTCACGCCGAGCGAGACGACCGACACGTCGCTGGTGCTGCGTTCGGGCTCGCTCGCCGCGCCGATGGAGATCATCGAGGAGCGCTCGATCGGCCCGTCGCTCGGGGTGGACAACATCCGCCGCGGCTTCCTGTCGACCGTCTACGGCTTCACGGCGATCGCGATCTTCATGGTGCTGTACTACGCGCTCTTCGGTGCGATCTCGGTCGTCGCGCTGGCGTCGAACCTGCTGTTCCTGATCGCGCTGCTGTCGATGCTGCAGGCCACGTTGACGCTGCCCGGCATCGCGGCGATCGCGCTCGCGCTCGGCATGGCGATCGACTCGAACGTGCTGATCAACGAGCGCATCCGCGAGGAGCTGCGGCAAGGCAAGCCGCCGCAGACGGCGATCGCCGAAGGCTACGACCGCGCGTTCGGCACGATCATCGACTCGAACATCACGACGCTGATCGCGGGCCTCGCGCTGCTGGCGTTCGGCTCGGGTCCGATCCGCGGCTTCGCGGTGGTCCACTGCCTCGGCATCCTGACGTCGATCTTCTCGTCGGTGTTCGTGTCGCGCGGGCTCGTGAATTTGATCTACGGACGAAAGAAGAAGCTGGCGAAGGTCGCGATCGGGCAGGTGTGGAAGCCGACGACCGCGACGGCGAAGGCCTAGCCGCGCACGAAGCGCCGTCGCCCCGGCGAAGGCCGGGGTCCAAGTCGTTCTTTCAACATTAGGCCCCGGCCTTCGCCGGGGTTCATGACGGTTGCTTCGCAATGGAATTCTTCCGCATTCGCCGCGACATCCCGTTCATGCGCCATGCGCTGGTGTTCAACGTCATCTCGTTGATCACCTTCGTCGCGGCCGTGATCTTCCTCGTCGTCCGCGGCCTCAACTTCTCGATCGAATTCACCGGCGGCGTCAACGTCGAGACGTCGTATGCGCAGCCGGCCGAGCTCGAGGCGATGCGCGCCGCGCTGCGGAAGGCGGGTGTCGTCGAGCCGCAGGTGCAGAACTTCGGCACCGCGCGCGACGTGCTGTTGCGGTTGTCGCTGAAGGACGTCTCGACGTCGCCGGCGATCGCCGGCTCCGACGGCAAGCTCGACCAGCAGAAGCTGACCGATGCCGTGCTGAAGGCCGGCGGTCCCGACCCGCAGATCACGCGGGTCGAGTTCGTCGGCCCGCAGGTCGGGCAGGAGCTCGCGACCGACGGCTCGCTCGCGCTGCTGTTCGTCGTGATCGGCATCGTGATCTATCTCGCGGTGCGCTTCGAATGGAAGTTCGCGGTCGCGGCGATCGTGGCCAACCTGCACGACGTCGTCATCATCCTCGGCTTCTTCGCGTGCTTCCAATGGGAGTTCTCGCTGTCGGTGCTCGCGGCCGCGCTCGCGGTGCTCGGCTACTCGGTCAACGAGTCGGTCGTCATCGCCGACCGGATCCGCGAGAACTTCCGCAAGATGCGCAAGGCGAGCGTCGACCACGTGATCGACAACGCGATCACGTCGACGATGAGCCGCACGGTCATCACGCACGGCCTGACCGAGACGATGGTGCTGTCGATGCTGCTGTTCGGCGGCCCGACGCTGCACTACTTCGCGCTCGCGCTGACGATCGGCATCCTGTTCGGCATCTACTCGTCGGTGCTGGTGATGGCGCCGATCACGAAGTGGCTCGGCGTCAAGCGCGAGGACCTCGTCAAGCCGGCGAAGAAGGAAACTGGCGCGGTGGTGTGATGCGCCGCGCACGGTCGTCGATGCTTTGCCTTTCCGGCGACCGCCTCACAGCGAAGCACCATAGATTTTTCCATCGGGTCGCTTTGTGTTCTGAAACATCTACGCAGGGTCGACTTACAGGATCGATCCTTGCCAAACGCGAGTAGCTGGTCTACGTTGGCTCGGGCGAACAGAGGCCCGAAACGTCAACGCGCGTTCTGCGAGAGTCTTTCGGACGCTTTCATGTGGCGGAGATCATCATGTCGCGTTGCTTCTCGGCTTCTGCTTGGCTCGTTCTTATAGCGTTTAACGCCTATGCAGCGGAATCTTCGATCGATTGGCAAGTGGCAAATCGATTTCGAGCTTTCGATTATTTGAAACGGTCTCCGTGCGCGCAGTCCGAGGTCGACAAAGAGCCGGTTAGCGTCGCGACGTTCAATGAGTACACCAATGGCGGTCGCGCGCAGTCGGTGGCTGACGTGTTCGCGCAGGTCATTCGATGCGGCAGCCCGTGGCGGAATGGGGATACAGGACCTTGGGCCGAGCGCACCGGCGAAGTGGACCCCGGCTACGATCGAGAATTCGTGTCGTTGCCGAAACGATTGCGAATCGATGCGAAGCTCATCAATTCAGTAGCTCGCGTCGGGCAGAACTGTCGTTGGCAGTTAGCCGCCTCCCAACGAATTGCTCCCTGTGATGGGAGCGTCACCATCGAAATCGATCGTGACGGTGAATTATTGACGGTCGTTGACGACGCAGGTGAGACCATCGCTGCGGAGCGTGTGGCGCCGACCCTCAAGGTCATCGCCGGGCTCGGCGATTCATATGCGGCTGGTGAGGGTAGCCCGGATACGCCGACGGGCTGGAAGGTTGGGGCAGAGCATCGGGATTGGCACCAATTTGTCCGTGCGGACGCAGATGCCATGGTTCGGGAGGATGCCGCTTGGTACTCGAATCGTTGCAACCGGTCGTTTTACTCTTATCAGAACCTGGTCGCTCTCACGATCGCTGCGCGTGAACGGCACTCGGTCGTGTCCTTCGTGCATTTTGCGTGCGCGGGGGCGGAAGTGATCGATGGGCTGCTGGCCCCGCAACGGCAGGTTGCGCGGCGTGCAGCGCACTGTCCGCCGAGCGTCAACCCGCAAGACGCCCCAAACCTCGACGGCTACCCCGATCCACAATGCGACGCGCCTAAATCGCAGGTCGCGGCGCTCGCGGAACTCATATGCCCGGCGGGGGTGCAGCCACTCTCGGAGGACACGCTGCAATCGATCAAGGGACGGTTTGACGCTTTGGCATACGCGCCTTCTCAATCGAGCATGATTATCGATCTCGTCAAATGCACAGAAGGCGATCGACCAGTGCCCATCGACTTGCTGATGCTGAGCATTGGCGGTAATGACATGGGATTTGCCGGGGTCATTGCATGGGGTTTGTTGCCCTTTCTTTCAGCGCAAGACTGGCGCGCGGGTTCGATGAGTCAAGGAAAGCCAACCGTCAAGCGAACCGCCGAGGAAGTGAGAGCCGGCATCCGACCATCTGGAACTGTCGTGTGCCCTAATAAGAAGACTTTTATTTGCTCAGATTCGCTGACTGCGGTTGTCCGTATTCATGACGTCGGCAAGCGCCTTGACATTTTGAATGCGGTGTTAATTGATGTTGTGGCGCCGAGGGCTGTATTGCTAAACACGTATCCAAGTCCTCTCACAAACTCTCGAAATCGAACGTGCCCGGACAAATGGGGAGTAGATAACGCGTGGTACGCGATCCGCCTGAATTTCGAGGTATCCGTTAGAAACCTAATCCCGCTAGGACTCATCAAGAGCCAAGCGGAGGTGATATATGAAGATGTGGTGGTACCTCTAAACGCCGAGCTTGTGGCGGCCGCCGCGAAAATGCAAACTCCCTGGTTGATCGGGCATGCGGAAAGCGTATTCGATCGCGCCGGCTGGTGTGTGGGTGAGCTTTTGACGCTTGGCACTGGCGCAGAAAATCTTGCGACGTGGACTCCGTACGAATTCCGCGGAAGATTCATCCAGACGATCAACGACTCGTTTCGCACCCAGTGGGCCAAGCCGCCGATGGACAGCGGGTATTCGGGGAGTTTCCACCCAAACCCGTATGGTTACGAGAAAATGGCTGAAGCGGCGTTTGCTGGCTTGGAGAGGAGGCCCGCTCGTCGAGTCATCCAGCCCTGAAGATGGAATGGGCAGTGCTGGATATGGCTTGCGATCTGACTCAAGTTGCATCAGCGACCTTTGAGAAGGCGATGTGGATTGACAAGGCGCATACGGCGCTCGGCGCATCGCGTCGTCGATCGCCTGGTACTCACGGTAGCCGCACGGCCCGCGCTTGCTCAACGTTGGCGTCCGGTTGTGCGATCGCCGGCAGGTACGGCGCGCAGCGCGCGGGACGTGTCGCCGCCTTCGTATTTGCACTGGGCGTCGCCGCACCGGCGTTCGCGATCCAGACCTGCGAGCTCGACGGCAAGCCGGTCAATCCCAACAACGGCTCGACGACCGCCGGACGGACCGGGCTGATGCGCTGTCGCGATGCGGACACCGGCGTCGTGCAACGCGAGCAGGAGCTCAGGAACGGCGTCTTCACGGGCGTCGAGCGCTTCTTCGAGAAGGGCGAACTCGTCAAGGAGCGGCACGTCGACGAACGCGGCAACGGCGACGGACCGGCGCGCGAATGGACGCTCGCGAACGGCAAGCGCGTCCTGGTCCTCGACGAGACGCTGAAGAGCGGCAAGGCGATCGGCCTCGTGCGCACGTGGTATCCGACGGGCGCGCGCCGACGCCTGACCTGGTACGGCGACGACGGCCGTGAGGAGGGCTACGTCGAGTTCGCCGACGGCGACAAGCCGTACGCGTTGCGATGCGCGAGCCGGCCCGTCTTCGGCGCCGACTTCGACGATCGCACCGCGTGCGGCTTCGCCGGTGTCGCGACGACGGTCCTGTACGACGGCCATGGCCGTCCCGCGTCGCGCGTCACGTTCGACCACGGGCAGCGCGCGAAGAGCGAACAACTCGCGGACGACGGCGCGGTCCGCGACGTGCGCGAGGCGACCGCGACCGGCGCCGTCGAGCGCAGCTTCTACGCGAACGGCACGAAGCGGCACGAGGTGCAGTTCACGAACGTCGCGAAGCCGGCGAATGCGTCGGCGACGGCGCCGGTGCCGACGGTGAAGACGCTCGAACAGGACTGGGCGGAGTCGGGCGTGCTCGTTCGCGAGCGTCGCTGGGCGCCGACCGATCGCGGCGCCGAGCTGGTCGCCGAGAAGTCGTGGTACCTGAACGGTCAGCCGAAGGCGGAGACGCGCATCGCGAGCGGACCGCAGGGGCAGGTCCGCCGCGAGAAGGAATACTTCGACAACGGCGCGGTCGCGTTCGAAGGCGACTGGGTGTCGAGCGGCAGAGGCGGTTCGCGCGACAGCCGCGATCGTCCGGTGGGCATGCACCGGACCTATGATGAACGCGGCGCGAAGCGCGGAGAGCAGGTGTACGACGATGGCGGCCGGCTGACGCGCGAGCGGACGTACGACGCGACCGGGGCGCTGGTGCGGGACGACGAGGTGTTTGAGGATGGATCGCGGAAGGCCGTCGGGCGGTAGCAAGCTTCGATCGACGGTCGCTTCGTCGGGAGCGGACGCTTGCGACGCCTGACGACGTCGACAGCCGACCCTCGACCGCGGCCGCGCTCGTCCGCGAGTCGCACGACCGCGAGGTTGCTGCTCATGGCGATCGCATGGTCGTCGGCATCGATCGTATCCCGAGCCGATGCGTCGGAGCCCGTCGACTTCGCGATCACGACGGTCGACGGCCGGATGGTCCGCTCCGACGATTTTCGCGGACGCTGGTTGCTCGTGAACTACTGGGCCACCTGGTGCGACGGTTGCGTGAAGGAGATGCCGCTGCTGTCGCGACTGGTCGACCGCGAGCCTCGCCTCGCCGTGCTCGGCATCACCGACGAGAAGCTTTCGACGACCGCGCTCGAGACCTTCGTCGCGGCGCATCCGGTCTCGTACGTCATCGCGCACGTCGACCACGGCGCGCTGGCCCGCCGAACTTCCCGCGACCGCGTTCGGCGTCGGCGTGCGGCCGATCAGCTATCTGCTCGGACCCGACGGCCGCGTCGTCGAACGCTTCATCGGCGAGATCGATCCGGAGCGCCTGCAACGCCGCATCGACGGTCGGTCGCGATGAAGGCGGCACGCCCTGCACGACGGCCGGCCACGCGTCGAGCCAACGCGTGAACTTCAACCAGCTCCGCTTCGTTCGCGAGACGGTCCGCCGCGACTTCAATCTCACGGTCGTCGCCGAGGCGCTGCACACGTCGCAGCCCGGCGTCTCGAAGGCGATCCTCGAGTTCGAGGACGAGCTCGGCTTCCCGATCTTCGTCCGTCGCGGCCGCCGCCTGACCGCGCTGACCGAGCCCGGCCGCGCGATCCTGCCGATGATCGAGCGGCTGCTGCAGGAAGCCGACAACCTCAAGCGGACCGGCAAGGACTTCGCGGCGACCGAGGAGGGCGACCTCACGATCGCGACGACGCACACGCAGGCGCGCTACACGTTGCCGAAGGTCGTGCAGGCGTTTCGCGCGGCGCATCCGCGCGTGCGCGTCGCGTTGCGGCAAGGAACGCCGCGCCAGCTCGCGGAGCTCGTGCTGCACGGCGAGGCCGACGTCGCGATCGCGACGGAGGCGATCGCCGACACGGAAGGACTCGTCACCGTGCCGTGCTTCACGTGGCAGCACGTCGCGATCGTCCCGCGCGAACATCCGCTGATCGCGCGGCTCGGCGACAAGCCGCTGACGCTCGAGGCGCTCGCGCCGTATCCGATCGTCACTTACGACGCCGCGTTCGCGGGCCGACGGAAGATCGACGAAGCGTTCGCGCATCGCAAGCTGGCGCCGGACGTCGTGCTCGCGGCGATCGACGCCGACGTCATCAAGACCTACGTCGAGGCCGGACTCGGCGTCGGCATCGTCGCGAACATCGCGTACGACGCGCAGCGCGACACGGGCCTGGTCGCGATCGCGGCCGGCCACCTGTTCGGCTCACAGGTCACGCATCTCGCGGTCAAGCGGGACGCGACGCTGCGCGGCTACGTGCATCACTTCATCGGCCTCGTCGCGCCGGGAGTCGATCGTCAGATGATCGAGCGGCTGATGAGCGGCGCCGGCGCCGACGGCGATTACCAGTTGTAGCTGGACGGGCTTCGGCCCGAACCGTCACGAAGCGGACGACGACGAAGGGAGACGTGCGATGCAGGCGAGGAAGGGCGGCGCGACGACCGACGCGTCGGCTGCGGCGCTGATCGACGCGAAGATCGCGTCGCTGACCGACTGGCGCGGCGAGATGCTGGCCCGCCTCCGCGCGGTGATCCGGGCGGCGCACCCGGACGTGATCGAAGAGTGGAAGTGGAGCATTCCGGTCTGGTCGTGCGACGGGCTGATCTGCACCGGCGAGACGTACAAGAGCGTCGTGAAGACGACCTTCGCGAAGGGCGCGTCGCTGCCGGACCCGTCGGGGTTGTTCAATTCGAGTCTCGACGGCAAGGTCCGCCGCGCGATCGACTTCCGCGCCGGCGACGAACCGGACGAACAGGCGCTGACGGCGCTGGTCCGCGCCGCGGTGGCGTTGAACCGGTCGTCGACCGGCCGCTAGATCGATCCGCTCTCGACGCCCGCGTGTCCGCTCGTTCGTCGGATGCGGACGCGACGAGGCATCGCCGGGCGAGCCTCGATCAATACAGCCGCACGGCCACGTCGAAGTACCACGTGCGCCGGATCTCGATCACATCGTATTCGCGGGCCAGTCCGGGCGTGAAGGCCTGGAACGGAACCTGGCTTTGCACGATGCGGCGGATCGCCTCGTCGATCTCCGCCGACCCGCTCGACAGGACGATCGTGACGGACTCCACCGATCCATCGCTGCGAACGGCCATCGTCACGAGCGGATCGGTGTGCGGATGCTTCGCCAGTTCGCGCACGACGTCGAACGGCGTGTTGAAGGCGATCTTGCGTGCCAGCGCTTCGGCGTACTGCACGAGTTCGGCATCGGGATCGGTGCGGCCCCACAGCCGTCCTCGCCGTGCGGCGCTCCACGCATACGAACGCGGGTCAGCCTGGCGCGCCGGAGTCGAAGCCGCTGCGCGCTGCGCAGCTTCGGCATCGAGCTGTCGACCGATCGCCCGCAGCACGGCTTCGCGATGCTCGGCCTCGTCCTTCGCGGCCTGCAGCCGCGCGGCCTGCTGGCGTTCGGCGTCGAGCCGCGCGGCCTCCTGTCGCGCGACCTCGGCCCGCGCGGCTTCCTGACGGGCCGTATCCTGTCTCGCTGCCTCGCGTTGCGCGGCCTCTGCGCTCGCGGCCTCGGCGCTCGTGGCCTTCGCCGTCGCGGCATCGGCGTTCGCAGCTTCGGCCTTCGCAGCCTCGGCCTTCGCGGCCTGTGCCCGCGCGGCTTCCGCCCGCTCGCCTTCCGTTCGCGCGGCCTCGGCGCGCGCCGCTTCCTCACGGGCGGCCTCTTGCCGGGCGGACTCACGGCGCGCGGCCTGGTGCTCGGCTTCCTGGCGCTCGGCCTCGATGCGCGCAGCGTCCGCCCGCGCTGCTTCTTCGAGCCGCGCGGCTTCGGCGCGCGCCGCTTCCTGACGGGCGGCGTCGCGCCGCGCCGCTGCCTGGCTTTCCGCCTCCGCCGCCGCGGCTTGGGAGCGCGCGGCTTCGCGTCGTTCGGCGTCCGCTCGTGCGGCCTCGGCGAGCCCGGCTTGCTGACGAGCGGCCTCCTGTCGCGCCGCCTCCAGACGCTCGGCCTCCTGCCGCGTCGTCTCCTGCCGAGCGGTCTCCTGCCTGGCCGCTTCCCGACGGTCCGCGTCGGCGGCCTGTGATCGCAGGGCTTCCTGGCGCTCGGCGTCGGACCGCGCTGCCTCGATGGCCGCCGCCTCCTGGCGCGCATCCTCCTGTTGTGCGGCTTCCCGACGCTCGACCTCCGCTCTCGCGGCCTGCGATCGCGCGGCGTCCCGTCGTTCGGCTTCCAGTCGTTCGGCCTCCGACCGCGCGGCCTCGATCCGTGCGGCTTCTCGAGCGGCTTCCCGCCGCGCCGCTTCTTGTGCGGCGGCCTGACGCGCGGCTTCCTGCTGCATCTGCGCCCGTTCGGCTTCGACATACGCTGCTTGCTGCTGTGCCGCCTCGCGCTGTGCGGCTTGCTGACGTTCGATCTGCGACCGCGCGTCTTCGACCCGTGCCGCTTCCTGTCGCGTCGCTTCCTGCTGTGCGGCTTGTCGTTCGGCCTCGAGCTTTTCGGCCTCGAGCCGCGCGGCTTCCTGACGCGCGGCTTCTGCCTGGGCCGCTTCTCTCTCGACCGTCGCTCGTGGCTCGGCCTGCTCGCGTTCCGCGTCCGCTCGTGCGGCCTCGATCCGCGCCGCCTCCAGTCGTTCGGAACGCGAAGCGCTGAGCGACGCGGCGAAAGCGGCCGCCGGCTCCGGTGGTGCCGGCGGCACGACCAGCGCGGGCTCCTCGGCTCGCTCGACGGCGATCACGGGACGCTCGGGCATCGGTGCGGGTGCGGGATCGCTCGTCGCGGCGACAGGCGACGAAGCCTTCTGCTGGCCGGTCGCGGAATCGCTGGCCGCGGCCGCCTCGGCTGGACGATCGGGCTGCGGCACGATCGCTGGCGCCGGGCGATCCGCCTCTGGCATGACCGCTTCGACCGGCCGATCCGCCTTCGACACGACGGCCTCCGACGGCGATCGCGGAGCCTGCAGCGTCTCGGACGACGATGGCCGATCGCTGCGGGCGGCGGCAATCGGCGGCGCATCGGACACCGACGATGCCGGCATCGATGCCGGCGCGGCTGCCGACTCGACGGGCTCGGCCGGCGGCGCCGCCAGGACCACGCGCAACGCATCGACGTCGACCCGTCGGTCCTGCCAGGGGAACGCGAAGCCCGGAACCCCGAGCTCGATGCCGTCGAACCGCAGGTTCAGCAACAGCGAGTGGCTCAGCAGCGACAGCAGCAGCGCCAGCGCGAGGCGCCGCCAGTCACGGCGCGTGAGACGACTGTGCTGCGGATCGGGACCCGCGGCTCGGTGAGGCGGCACGACGTCCGGGTCGGACGGGGGTGAACGGTCCAACAGGAGGTCCCTTGCAGGTCGGCGAATCCGCGAGCCCCTCGATCCTATCGGGAGTTCGTTGCCCGCTCGTTCGCTCCTCGCGGCCTGCCGTAGGGCGCCGCCACTGCGCACCCGCAATCGTCTTCTAACCGCCGTCCAGCCAGCCGCCCTCGAAGCCCGCGATCCGCAGTCCGCGTGTCAACGCGTCGCATCGCCGCATCAGTGACCACACGAAGCCGCTGCGGTGATTCTCGATCATCAACGTCGTCGGTCCTTCGTTGACGCCGAAGTGGTACGGCGACGTCCATCCCGTACCGCGGTTCGGCGTCGCGTCGAACGCGGGATTGAACGACGCCTTGAAGCCGTACGGGTTCGGCGGATCGATATGCAGCTTCGCCATCTTGACGAGCGTCGGCGCGACGATGTCCGGCGCGAACGGCAACGATGCGGCGACGGCCCACGGCGCGATCGTGCCGTCGTCCGGACCGAACGGCGCGCCGCGGGCGACGTAGCCGAAGAACGTGCGCTCGACGCCGTCGACGACCTTCGTGCAGTCGCCGGGTCCGTCGCTCGCCGTCACGCCCCAGACATGCGGCCCGTAGTGCGCGAAGCCCAGCGGATTGCGGATCGCATAACGCTGCTGGACCATCGCCGCACGACGGCTGTTCTCGAAGTAGTCGCAATCGCGGTCGCGCATGAACGCGTCGCGGATGCCGCGCAGGTCGCACCAGATCTGCGGCATCTGATGGATGAAGAGCGGCCCGGCATGCAGGTACTCCACGTCCTCGACGCGCTTCCATTCGTAGGTCTCGCACCACGCGTCGTAGGTGTCGGGCGGGATCGGATGGGTCGTCGAACCGAGCGCCAGCAGCACGAGGATCAGCGCCTCGTCGTAGCCCTGCCAGCGATGCGGCAGGAAGCCCTGCTCGGGCGTCCACCCGTGGCACAACGTCGATCCGCCATCGAGCATCCAGGCCCAGTCGACGCGCTCGTACAACAGGGTCGCCAGCCGACGGATCTCCGTCTCGTCGTCGTCGGCGCCGTCGAAGAACGACGCGGCGGCGAGGGCGCCGGCAATCAGCAGCGCGGTGTCGATGCTCGACAGCTCGCATCGCCACGCGCGTCGCCCGGTCTCCATGTCGAGGAAGTGATAGTAGAAGCCGCGGTAGCCGGTCGCGTCGGGCGACGTGCCCTGTTCGCCGGCCGCGAAGAAGCGCAACGTCGCGAGCGTCCGCTCGACGGCGTCGTGTCGATCGATGAAGCCGCGATGGACACCGACCGGGTAACAGGTCAACGCCATGCCGACGGCGGCGATGCTCGCCGGCCAGTCGGCCGCGGTCTTGTCGAGCACCAGGCCGTTGCGACGATTGCTCTCGTGGATGAAGTAGTCGAACGACCGGCGTTGCAGGCGGCGCAGCGTCCGCGCCGACAGCGATCCGTCCTCGCAGACGCTCGTCACGCGTGCGTGGGCGTCGACGACGTCATCAACGCCGCTGCGATAGCGGCGACGCGTCGATCGCGTCCAGCAACGCCTGCGGATCGTCGTAGATCGCCGCGGCTCCCGCGAGCGCATCGTCGTCCCACCACCCGCCGCAACGAAGCGCGATGGTGCGGACGCCCGCCTTGCCGGCCGACTCGACGTCGTACGGCGTATCGCCCAGCATCATCGCTTCGTCGGCCGGCACCTGCGCCTTCTTCAGCGCCGCCTCGACGATGTCCGGATCGGGCTTCGAGTCGTCGGCATCGCTGGACGTCGCCGTGTCCTCGATGAGGTCGTCGACACCGGCCTGCTTCAACAGGTCCTGCAGCTCCTCGCCGCTCGCCGACGTCGCGATGACGAGCTTGAGACCCCGCGCCCGCAGCGCCGTCAACAGCGCGCGGGCGCCGCGGGTCGGCTTCAGGTCGTGCAGGTAGTGGCTCTTGAAGAGCTCGCGCCGCTCCGTCGACAGCTGCTTGCCTTCGTCGGTCGTGTCGTCGAAGCCGACGACCTCGGCGAGCAGCTTGTCGCCGCCCTTGCCGATCAGGCTCCGGACCTTGTCGAACGGCGCGTCATGCCCGTGACGACGCAGGACCTCGACCCACGCGCGCGCATGCGCATCGTTGCTGTCGAGCAGCGTGCCGTCGACGTCGATCAACACGGCCTTCGGTTTCGGTGTGGTCATCGGCTCTCCCTTCGGCATCGGACAGCCGGTCGAGGCGATCCGTTCGCCCGCCTCGCAAAAAGCATCGGTTCAGCGCGGGGGCGAGCCCGCCGCGCGACGCCGCCCGACGCGTCTCTCGATCGTCTTCGACCCGCGGCGGTTGGTCGACGCTTCGGCGAGCAGCCAATCGCGAAACGCGATCGTGCGAGGCGACGGTGCCGGCTCTTCGGGCCAGACGATCCAGTACGACGACGGCGACGGCGCCGTGATGCCGAACAGGCCGACCAGGTTCCCCTTCTCGAGCTCGCCTTCGGCGATCGTGCGACGGGTGAGCAGGATGCCGCGGCCGTCGATCGCGCTCTGCAGCATCACACCCATGTCCTCGTAGCCGATGCCGCGCACGGGGACCGGAAGCGAGACGCCCGCCGCCGCGCACCACGCGTGCCACGGCCCGGCATCGGAGCGCAGCAGCGGATAGTCGACGAGCGACGACGGCTTCTTCGGCAGGCGCCCGCGATTCAGCGACGGGCTCGCGACGAGGACGTATTCGTCGCCCATCAGATGCTCGCAATGCAGTCCCGGCCACGGGCCGGCGCCGAAGCGGACCGCGACGTCGAAGCCGTCGCGCGCGAAGTCGACCAGGGCCGGCGTCGTGTCGATGTTGATCGACCAGTCCGGATGCGCGCTCATGAACCCGACGATGCGCGGCATCAGCCAGCGCGAGCCGAACGACGGCAGCGTCGTGATCGACAGCCGGTTCGAGTGCGCGCGACGACGCAGGCTCTGCGAGGCATCGGCGATCCGCGCGAGACCGACGCGGATGGCCTCCGCGAGCATGCGGCCGTCCGCCGTCAACGCGACGCCGCGTCCGCGTCGCGTGAACAGCGGCACGCCGACGTGCTCCTCGAGGGCGCGAATCTGATGGCTGACGGCGCCGTGCGTGACGAAGATCTCGTCGGCGGCACGCGAGAAGTTTTCCAGGCGCGCCGCGGCCTCGAACGCGCGAAGCGCGGCGAGCGGAGGCAGGGCTGCAGACATTCGATCTGTGAATTGAAGTAACCGATTTCGACAATATATAACGTTTGTGGCGGCGCCGCCTCGTCGCTAGTCTCCTTGCATGCCGCAGCGAGTCACGAACCGGATTGGCCGGTGGACCGAAGCGGCCGTCGTTGCAATCGATCAGGAGAACTTCATGCAAACCCTCGAACCCCTGCTGCCCGAACCGTCGCTGATGAGCTGGGCGCGCTCGGCACGCCCGGTCCGGCTGGTCTGGCCGCTGCGCCACGAGACGGCAGCGCCGCAAGTCGCGAACGCGGTGTCGGATCGGCTCGTCGCAATCGATCGGCACAGCGAGCCGCGCCTCGATGACGCGTTGTTCGGCAGCGCGTCGCTCGCCCTCGTGGCAATCGTCGCCGTCGCAGTCCTCGTCGTCTGACGTCGCCGCTTCGACGCGCCGGATCGTCGCGCTTCGCACGTACACTGCCGGTCTTCCGCCGCGGCGGTTCCGTGCCAGGGCACGGTCCGTGCCGCGGCTTCGGTCGACCCGCGGCGCATGGACAGCTTCAAGACCTTCATCTCGCTGCTCGCACTCGTCAATCCGATCGGCGCGATCCCGTTCTTCATCAGCTTCACGGTGAACAACACGCGGGTCGAGCGCCGCCGGATCGTCCGCATCGCATCGATCACCGTGGCCACCGTGATCGCATTCACGACGCTGCTCGGTCAGCAGGTCATTAACTTCTTCGGGATCTCGGTCAACTCGTTCCAGGTCGGCGGCGGCATCATCATGCTGTTGATGGCGATCTCGATGATCAACGCGCAGCCGGGCGGCACGAAGACCACGCCCGAGGAAACGGTCGAAGGCGAGCTGAAGGACAACATCGCCGTCGTGCCGCTCGCGATTCCGCTGCTGGCCGGGCCGGGCACGATCAGCACGGTCATCATCTACGCGGACAAGGCGAACGACTTCATGCAGCTGCTGGCGCTGATCGGCAGCGGCGTCCTGATCGCGGCCGTGACGTTCGTCGCGCTGTCCGCGGCCGATCCGATCAGCCGCTTCCTCGGCCGCACCGGCATCAACGTCGCGACGCGCCTGATGGGCCTGATGCTCGCCGCGCTGGGTGTCGAACTGATCGTCGACGGGCTGATGGCGTTGATCCCCGCGTTGAGGCGCTGACGGCCGCGCGTCGTCGCTTCAGTCCCGCGCCCCGAGCCAGCGCGCGATCCGCTCGAAGGTCGGTCCGTACGGCGGCGCCATCAGCCCGGTCGGCGTCCATCGCGACTGGATGAAGACCGGCTTGTCATGGCTGAACGTGCGAAAGCCGTGCTCGCCGTGATGACGGCCGTGGCCGCTTTCGCCGACGCCGCCGAACGGCAGGCCCTCGTGGACGACGTGGAACAGGCAGTCGTTGATCGTGACGCCGCCCGGACCGCGTGCGCGCGAGCACGGCGTCGCGCTGCTTCGCGCCGCGGCCGAACCAGTACAGCGCCAGCGGCCGCCCGCGCGCGTCGACGCGGGCGATCGCTTCGTCGAGGCCGCGATAACGGACGATCGGCAGCAGCGGCCCGAAGATCTCCTCGCGCATCACGGTCATGCGATCGTCGACGTCGATCAGCGCGACCGGCGGCATCCGGCGATCGCGCGCGATGGTCTCGGCATGCAACGGAAGGACGACGGCACCTCGGGTCGTCGCGTCGTCGATCAGGCCACGCAGCCGCGCGGCGTGTCGGTCGTCGACGAGCGCGCAGTAGTCGGCGTTGCCGGCGATCGTGGGGAACAACCGGCGCCGTCGCGACGCGCAACGCGTCGAGCAGCCGATCGGCCATCGATTCATGCACGAGCACGTAGTCCGGCGCGACGCAGGTCTGCCCCGCGTTGAAGAGCTTGGCCGCCATCAGGCGCGACGCCGCCTCGTGGACGTCGCAGTCCGCGTCGACGATCGCCGGTGACTTGCCGCCGAGCTCGAGCGTCACCGGGACGAGGTTCGACGCCGCGGCGATCGCGACCTCGCGTCCGGTTGCCGCGGAGCCGGTGAACAGCAGATGATCGAACGGCATCGCGCAGAACGCGCGTCGCGAACGCGACGTCGCCGGTCACGACGGCGAGCTCGTCCGGAAGGAACCAGCGCTCGACCGCTTCCTGCAACAGCGCCGCGAAGCGCGGCGTGCGTTCGGACGGCTTGACCAGCGCGCCGTTGCCGGCCGCGAGCGCCGACACGGCCGGACCGATCGACAGCTGATACGGGTAGTTCCACGGCGCGACGATGCCGACGACGCCGAGCGGTTGCGGCATCACGACGCTTCGGCCGGGCCGCAGCGACCACGGCGTCGCGACGCGGCGCGGTCGCATCCAGCCGGCGAGATGCCGTCGCGCATGCGAGACCGCGTTGCGGACGGCGATCAGATCGGCGAGCTCGGTGACCTGCCGCGGTCGATGACCGAAGTCGGCGGAGATCGCATCGCGGATCTCGGATGCGCACTGATCCGTCATCGCGCGGATCCGTGCGAGGCGATCGAGCCGCGACGCCAGCGACGGCGCGGGTCCGGCCGCGTGTGCCTGCTGCATCCGCTCGAACGCACGACGGAGTGCCGCGATCGACGACGAGCGATCCTCCGCGTCCCGCGGCACGAAGACGGCACTCATGTCGCGCGCGGGCCGGTGTAGCGGCGGCCGCGCCATGTCGCACGGCGACCGAGCCGGTCCGAGATGAGCGACGTCCACTGGTTGACCAGCAACAGCATGGCGCCGAACGGATGGAGCGCCGCGCCGATCCACGATTGCCGATAGCGCACGCACAGCAACAGTCGCAGCGTGACGTTCGCCGCCGAACCGATCGCGCCGGCGACGATCATCGACGTCCGTCCGGTCGCGATGCCGGTGATCAGGAAGACGGCCGGTGCGATGTGGCCGAGTCCGATCAGCACGGTCCAGACCGGCAACGTGCGCACCGTCGCCATCCCTTCGCCGGGGCTCTTCGCGAAGCCGCTCCACACCGCGTCGAAGCCGTCGTACATGCGGCATTCGGCGAGCCGCGAGCCGTCGAAGAGGTCGGTGCTCCAGCCGGCGGCCCGGAACGTTCGCGGCAGGCTGGTGCCGTCGTGCCGCGACGCAGGCGCGGCCGCATGCCCGCGGACTGCGACGTACGCGTCGAGACGCGCGACGATCCATTGGCCGCAGGCCGCGCCATACCCGGGCGCGGTCGAACGGCGCATGCGGTCCATCGGCAGGTAGCCGAGCAGCAGCACGTGGATCCAGGGGATCACGAGCTGCTCGGCGAGACCGACGGTCGTCTCGCGCGGAAAGCCGCTGACCATGCCGAGCGTCGGGACGGCGAGCAACCGACCCGCCGCGCGAGCGGCCGCGTCGGGCGACAGCGCGACGTCGGCGTCGACGAACATCAGCACGTCGTGCCGGGCACGGCCCGCCAGCAACCAGCACGCGCGCTGCTTGCCTGCCCATCCGGTTGGGAGCGGCCCGGCACGGACCAGCGTCACGCGCGCGTCGCGTTCGGCGAGCGCGCTCACGATCGCGGCCGTGTCGTCGGTCGATTCGTCGTCGGCCACGAGCACCT
The DNA here is from genome assembly GCA_963795885.1 of uncultured beta proteobacterium. GTDB lineage: Bacteria > Pseudomonadota > Gammaproteobacteria > Burkholderiales > Burkholderiaceae_D > CAHJXF01. Next base: position 212,354 of record CAWCJI010000007.1, read on the forward strand.
CGACGTCGACGCCGCGGCTCGCGAGCGCGCGATGGACCGCGCGTTCGATCGTCGCCGCTTCGTCGCGCGCCGGGATCAGGATCGACACGCCGGTGCCGGCCGGCGGCTCGTCGCTCGGCGTCACGAACGCACGCACGTTGCGAAGCGCGGTCAGCAACGGCAGCAACGCGAGCACGACCGAGATCCAGGCGACGACGGCCACGTCAGCGTCGCTCGGGTTGTCGAGGCACGTGCGCGGCATCGAAGCGCCGGCCGCGCGCCCACGCGTCGATGCGACGGCCGACGTCGTAGATGCCGCCGACTCCGACGCGTCCTTCGAACAGCTCGACGAAGCGCGACGCATCGCGCTCGATCGCGTGGCCCGCGAGCCGATCCATCGTCGCGGCCAGCCGTTGCTCGAGCATCGTTCGCCGTGCGTCGCGCGGCATCGGGACGTCGCGTCCGAGCACCATCGGCTCGCCGAAACAGGCGAGCGCCTCCGGCAGCCGCTCGCTCCAGAACGGATACTCGACGGCCATCGGCAACACGGTGACCCGCGGCACGCCGGCGATCACGGCCGCGAGCCCGGGCTCGAGCCGGACCGGGCGCTGTCGCGGATCGGCGAAGCGGCCCTCGGGCGTCAGGCAGAACAGCGTGTCGGATTTCGCGAGCAACCGCCGCGCGATCCGCAGGAAACGCGCCGCGCCGGCATACGAGTCGCGCTCGACGCCGAAGAAGCCGAGGCGTCGCATGAAGCCGTAGCGCTCCAGCGCCTCGGCATCGATCGGACCGAACAGTCGACGTCGCGGGAACAGCAGGTCGAGGACGATCGGCACCGAGGCACCGTCCCACCACGACGGATGGTTTGCGTAGACGATCAGCGGCAGCGACTCGTCGATGTCCGGCACGCCCGGGCGCGCGAGGCGGACCGCATGGAACGATCGTCGCAGCTGACGACGCAACGCGAAGCGGAAGAAGCGCAGCGCCGCGACCGAGCGCAGCGCGTCCGGATCGTCGTCACGCGGCGGCCGACGCATGGTCCCGGTCGAGTGCGTCGGCGGCGATCCAGCCCGACATCATCACCATCGGCATGCCCGGTCCCGGATGCGCGGCGCCGCCGGCGAGATACAGGCCCGGCACGTCGCGTCGCCGGTTGCCCGGCTTGAACGCGCCGGTGAAGCGGCCATGGCTCGCGAGTCCGTAGATCGCGCCGTTCAGCACGCGATAGCGGCGATGGATGTCTTCCGGCGTCAGGTGGTGCTCGACGCGGATGCGCTGTTCGAGGTCCTTCAATCCGGCCGTGCGGGCGAGCTTGTCGAGGATCACCTTGCGGTACGACCGGAACATCGATCGCCAGTCGTGATGCGGTCGCAGGTACGGCGCGTGCACGAGCACGTACAGCGCCTCGCCGCCCGCGGGCGCCACGCCGGGCTCGGTGCGGGCCGGCGCCGCGAGATAACAGGTCGGGTCCGGCGCCGGCTCGCCGCGACGATAGATCGCGTCGAACTCCTCGTGCGCGTCGCGCGAGAACACGAAGTCGTGATGCGCGAGGTGCGGATAGGCGCGGTCGAGCCCGAGGTAGAGCACGACGCCGGAGCACGCGGGTTCGAGCGCATGCGTGCGTGCGAGCCCGCGACGATGCGACGGCTCGAGCAACTCGTCGTACGTTCGTGCCGCGTCCATGTTCGAGACGACGGCCTTGACCGACACGCGCTCGCCGGACGTCGTGACGACGCCGGTCACGGCGCTCTGCCCGGGCGAAGCGCGCGTCTCGATGCGTGCGATCGCCGTGCGCGTGCGGAACTCGACGCCGAGCTCCTCGGCGACGCGGCGCAGCGCACGCGGCACCGCGGCGGTCCCGCCCTCCGGATACCACACGCCGTCGCCGGTCTGCATGTGCGCGATGCTCGCGAGCACCGCCGGCGACCGGAACGGGTCCGAGCCGACGTACTGCGCGAAGTGGTCGATCATCTGCGCGAGTCGCGGGTCCGACACGTGACGCCGCACGACGCCGCCGTAGCTGCGTCCCATCCGCAGCGCCATGAGGTCGGACAACGTCGACCACGTCATGTTGCTCTTCAGGTCGAACGTGTCGCGCACGCCGTCGACGCTCTTCCAGAAGAAGAAGCGCTCGGAGATGCGATGCAGTCGTTCCGACACCGTGAGCAGGTCGCGATAGCCGGCGGCATCGGTGTCGGGCGCGAAGCGCGCGATGCGGGCCGCCATGTCGTCGGGGTCGGGCACGAGGTCGATCGTCGAACCGTCGTCGAAGAAGCAGCGCCACTGCGGGTCGAGCGGCAGCAGCGTCAGCTCGCGATGGAGCTCGCGGCCGGCCTCCGCGAACACCCGCTCGAGCACGCGCGGCAACGTGAGGATGGTCGGGCCCATGTCGAAGCGGTAGCCGTCGCGCTCGAAGACGGCCGCCTTGCCGCCGACCCAGTCGTTGGCCTCGAACAGCACGACGCGATGACCGCGTCCGGCGAGCGTCACGGCCGCCGCGAGTCCTGCCAGACCGCCGCCGACGATGCCGACCGGCAGCGAGTCGCGCCGGTCCGTCACGGCCATTCCGCGACGGGCTGGCGCGTGCCCGAGAAGTCGGTGGACCGCCTGCTTTCCGCCGCGTGGAGTCCGAGATCCTCGGCGATCAGTCGCGCCGTGATGCGAGCGCCTTCGAAGATGACGGGCAGTCCGCTGCCCGGATGCGTGCCGCCGCCGGCGAGGTAGAGCCGGTCGAGTTCCTCGAACCGGTTCTGCGGCCGCCAGCACATCATCTGGTCGAGCGAGTGCGCGAGGTTGAACGTCGCGCCGCGAAAGATCGCGTGATCGCTGGCCCAGTCGTCCGGGGTGACGATCTTCTCGCAACGGATCCGCCGCTCGAGATCCGCAACGCCGACCGCCGCGAGGCGATCGAGTACCAGCCGACGATAACGCGCTCGCTCGCGGGCCCAGTCGATGCCGCGAGCCATGTTGCCGACCGGCACGAGCACGTACAGCGCGCTGTGGCCGGGCGGCGCCAGCGCGGCATCGGTCCGCGATGCGTTCTGCACGTACAGCGACGGCATGGCCGGAGGCGCGTCGCCCGACTCGATCTCGGTCAGGTTCGCCGCGTAGTCCTCGGACAGCATGATCGTGTGATGCTCGAGGTCGACGGTGCCCTCGATGCCCAGGTACATCATGAACGTGGAGCACGAGTACTTCTTCGTCTCGATCTTCCGGTCGCTCCATCGCGATCGCAGCCGGTCGGGGACGAGATGCTTCATCGCATGCGCGAAGTCGGCGTTGACGAGGACCGCATCGCTGCGCTGGACGCCGTCGCGCGTGCGCACGCCGACGGCCTTGCGTCCTTCGAACACGATCTCGTCGACCGGCGTGTCGAGTTGCACGCGCACGCCCATGCGGCGGACCAGGCGGCCCATCGTGTCCATCACCGCGTTGCAGCCGCCGTGCGGATGCCAGACGCCGTGTTCGTGCTCGAGGAACGCGAGGATGCTGAACAGGCTCGGGCATCGATACGGCGACATGCCGAGGTACTTGCTCTGGAACGAGAACGCGAGGCGCAGTCGCTCGTCGGCGAAGTAGCGTCGCAGGTCGCGGTCGAGGCTCGCCCACGGACGCAGATGCGCGAGCGCCCGCAGGACCTGCGGCGCGAGCAGGTCGCGCACGCCGCGGAACGGTCGCGCGAGCACCGGGCCGAATGCCGAGAGCTTCGCGCGGTTCTCGCGCATGAAGGTCGCGATGCCGCCGACGTCGGCCGGACTGAAGCGCCCGATCTCGGCGGCGAGCCGATCCGGATCGGCCCACACCTTCAGCGGGTCGCGGCGACCGCCGGGCGACAGGAAGGACAACTCGTACAGCGGGTCGATCCGTGTCATCGGCACTTCGCGGTCGAAGTCGTGGCCGCTGTGCGCGAAGATCTCGCGGATGATCTGCGGATAGAGGAAGAACGTCGGTCCGGTGTCGAAGCGGTAACCGCCGAAGTCGAGCCGGCGCGAGCGGCCACCGAGCCGGCTCGAGCGCTCGTGGATCGTGACGTTGGCGCCGGATACGGCCAGCAGCATGGCCGCCGCCAGGCCCCCGGGGCCGCCCCCGACGATCGAGACCGATGCCCTCATCGGCGACGCGACGACCCGGTGTCGACGACGGACCGGCGGGCGTGGAACATCGACGCGAGCGGCGAACGCCGCACGCTTCGCGGACGGCGAGGCCTCGACTCCTGCAACGGCGTTCGGGACGGCTTCGGGACGAGGAAGGCGGCCGCGATGAGAAATAGCCAGCGCCAGATCACGAAGCGGCGCACCGAAGATTCATCGCGACCGGACAGCAAGCCACATGCCTGTCGACCGACCACGGCATGGACCGCGGCGCGTCTGCCGACCACGGGATCGGCCGCCGCGGCATCGGTACAAATCCCCCATTGCGTCGAAGCGGAGCCGCATCGAGAATGTCGGCCGCCGAGCCGCGCGACGACGTCGCGCGTCGGCACGAGCGACCGGTCGACGACCGTGCGCGACACGAGCCGGAAACGACGAGGCGTACGCTTCGCGCAGGAGACATGCCTTCGATGGTCTTTCGTCACACGCCGTCGGCATGCTGACGGCGCCGCTTCGGTCCTCGACTGGATCGCCGCACCCACCGCTTCTCTTCCACGCGGCTGTCCCGCACCGACCGCTGGCGTCGGCCCGCGGCGACGTCGGGCATCGCATCGCTGCGATGACATGCGGGTGCGCGTCCGGGTTGCGGTCAGCGAAGCGGGACGGTCTCCGATCGTCGACGAGGACGTCGACGCGCCGCCTGTCCGTCGCCGCGCGTCGCGGCACGGACCGGGGCGAATCGTCGCCCGCGCGGAACGTGGTCCGGCCGGTACCGATGACGCCTAGGAAGGCGTGACGCGCTTCATCTCACGAGGAAACCAAGCCATGAAGTTTCACCAACTGATCGCCGGCGTCGTCTTCGCCGGCGCCGCGCTGACGGCGTTCGCGCAACAGCCGATCGTCATCAAGTTCAGTCACGTCGTTGCGGCCGACACGCCGAAAGGCAAGGGCGCCGAGATGTTCAAGAAGCTCGCGGAGGAGCGGACGAAGGGTCGCGTGAAGGTCGAGGTCTACGCGAACTCCGTCCTCTACAAGGACAAGGAGGAGATGGAGGCGTTGCAGCTCGGCGCCGTGCAGATGCTGGCGCCGTCGCTCGCGAAGTTCGGGCCGCTCGGCGTCAAGGAGTTCGAGGTGTTCGACCTGCCGTACATCTTTCCGGATCGCGCGGCGCTCGAGAAGGTCGAGGAAGGGCCGGTCGGCGCGATGCTGTTCAAGAAGCTCGAGACGAAGGGCATCAAGGGCCTCGCCTACTGGGACAACGGCTTCAAGGTGATGAGCGCGAACAAGCCGCTGCACATGCCCGACGACTTCAAGGGCCTGAAGATGCGGATCCAGTCGTCGAAGGTGCTCGAGGCGCAGATGCGTGCGCTCGGCGCGCTACCGCAGGTGCTCGCGTTCTCGGAGGTCTATCAGGCGCTGCAGACGGGCGTGGTCGACGGGACCGAGAACCCGCCGTCGAACCTCTACACGCAGAAGATGAACGAGGTGCAGAAGTTCGTCGCGCTCAGCAACCACGGCTATCTCGGCTATGCGGTGATCGTCAACAAGGACTTCTGGGACAAGCTGCCCGCAGACGTCCGCACGACGCTCGAAGGTGCGATGAAGGACGCGACGAAGTTCACGAACGACATCGCCGACAAGGAGAATCAGGACGCGCTCGCGAAGGTCCGGGCGACCGGCAAGACGCAGGTCTACGACCTGACGCCGGCCGAGACGGCGGCCTGGAAGAAGGCGCTCCTGCCGGTGCAGGAAGAGATGAAGTCGCGGATCGGCAAGGACACCGTCGAGGCCGTGCAGAAGGAGACGGGAATTCTGAAGTGAGCGGTCCGTTCCGAACGGTCCATCGTCCCCGCGCAGAGCCGGCGGGGTAGGCTCTGCGCGGGGACGACGAAGTGGTGTGAAGCACTGCGGATGGACAGCCGTTCGATGATCAACAGATTCCTGAACCACCTCGAAGAATGGATCATCGCGTCGCTGATGGGCGCCGCGACGATCCTGATCTTCGTGTCCGTCATCCATCGCTACGCGTCGGGCATCCCGCATCTTCAGGACTACGCGCTGAAGATCAACCTGTCGTGGGCGCAGGAGCTGTGCATCTACATGTTCGTGTGGATGGCGAAGTTCGGCGCGGCGTACGGCGTGCGCGAAGGCGTCCACGTCGGCGTCGACGTGCTGATCGCGCGGCTGCCGACCGAGTGGCGCAAGTTCAGCGTCTATGTCGCGCTGTTCGGCGGCATGTTCTTCACCGGCATCATCGGCACGCTGGGGCTGCGCTTCGTTTGGGAGAACGGCATGCACTACGCGCTGTTCCATGCGCTCGGCATGGACACCGGCGACCTGCCCGAAGGCCCGACGACGCCCGACCTCGAGTGGCCGACGTGGTGCGTCTATTCGGCGGTGTGGATGGGCTCGTACCTGATGTGCTATCGGTTCATCCAGGTCGCGATCGCCTACTGGCGGACCGGCGAGATGCCGAAGCACGACGAGGCGGCGGTCGAAGGGCTCGACGACATGGAGATGGAAGAGCTGCCGGGCGTCGGGCAGGTCGCGAACCTGCGGGGCGCGCCGTGACGGCCGAACTGGCGGCCGACGGCCAGAAGCCGATCGTCCTGACGTCGGCGGTCGACAACCCGTTCGGCTACCAGCCGTGGCCGAAGAAGAAGGCCGCGATCTGGCTGATCTCGATCGTCGTGCTGCTGGTCGGCATCTCGATCGCCGGCGGCAACGTCGCGATCGTGTTCTGCCTGCTGATCGCGTTGATGCTGACCGGCATCCCGGTGTCGATCGCGCTCGGCCTGACGGTGCTGATGTTCCTCTTCCTCCTGACCGCGGTGCCGGTCGAGGCGGTCGCGCTGAAGCTGTTCACCGGCATCGAGAAGTTCGAGATCATGGCGATCCCGTTCTTCATCCTCGCCGGCAACTTCCTCACGCACGGCGGCGTCGCGCGACGGATGATCAAGTTCGCGACGACGCTGGTCGGCCATTGGCACGGCGGGCTCGCGCTGGCCGGCATCGTCGCGTGCGCGATGTTCGCGCTCGTGTGCGGATCTTCGGTCGCGACGGTGGTCGCGATCGGCTCGATCATCCTGCCGGCGATGGTCAAGCAGGGCTATCCGATGCGCTTCGGCGCCGGCGTCATCATCACGGCCGGCTCGCTCGGCATCCTGATGCTGCCGTCGATCCCGAAGGTGATCTACGCGATCTCCACGGGCACGTCGATCGGCGCGCTGTTCGTCGCGGGCCTGATCCCCGGCATGCTGCTGACGGTCATGCTGTGCGGAACGACGTGGTTCCTCGCGAAGAGGAACGGCTACCCGCGGATGAAGAAGGCGACCTGGCTGCAGCGCTGGAAGGCGTTCCGCGACAGCGTCTGGGGCCTGCTGCTGGTCGTCATCATCGTGGGCGGCATCTATGCCGGCATCTTCACGGCGACCGAGGCCGCGGCGATGAGCGCGGTCTACTCGTTCTTCATCTCGGTGTTCGTCTACAAGGACATGCCGCTGTCGAAGACGCCGAAGGTCCTGCTGACGTCGGCCGCGTTGTCGGCGATGCTGCTCTACATCATCACGAACGCGACGCTGTTCTCGTTCCTGATGGCGCACGAGAACATCCCGCAGGCAATGGCCGACTGGATGCTCGGCAAGCACCTCGGCCAGGTCGAGTTCCTCGCGATCGTCAACGTGCTGCTGCTGCTGGCCGGCAACGTGATGGAGCCGTCGTCGATCATCCTGGTGTTCGCGCCGATCCTGCATCCGACGGCGGTCGTGCTCGGCATCAACTCGGTCCACCTCGGCATCCTGATCGACGTCAACATGGAGGTCGGCCTGTGCCATCCGCCGGTCGGCCTCAACCTCTACGTCGCGTCGGGCATCTCGAAGATGCGGATCACGGAGCTGACGGTGGCGGTGCTGCCGTGGCTCGCCACGATGCTCGTGTTCCTCGTCATCGTGACGTACTGGCCGGAGCTGACGCTGTGGCTGCCGCGGCACATGGGGATGCTCTGACCGGCACGGAGTCGGTCCAGGGGCGGGCGAAGCTCGGGCATCGCCGCTCCGACAGCGGGTCCGTCGACTATGAACCCGCGCGTCGGTCCTCGGCGATGCGGGCCGCGATCCACGCGCTGACGAACGCGAGGAACTCGGGCTGCTGATTGACGCGGCAATGCGCGTCGACGATCGGAGCCGCGGCCTCGTCGTCCGCTGACGCGACGGTCGACTCGGGCAACATCACGACCGTCCATGCGCCCGGCGGCGTCGGCTCGATGCACATGCGGATGAACGAGCCGATCGGCACGACCGCGACGCCGAAGAACAGCGTGCGCAGGCTGCCGAACGCACGCGCCAGGCGCAGGACCAGCGACACGAGCGGCGGAACGCTTAGCGCGAGGAACAGGATCGCGAACGCGATCGCCCGCACGTCGGATGACCGCACGAACTGCAGCAGGGCGACCAGCGCGATGCTGCCGAGCGCGAAGACGATCGTGAGCCGGCGCCCCGGCTGCGATCCGAGCATCGCGTCGAGACGCCGGTAGCGCTGCTCGAGGATCAGCGTCGCGCGGTCGCTGAACCAGCCGAGCAGCCCGAGGAAGTTCGCGGTCAGCGTCGCCTCGTCGTTCGCATGGCGCACGAACACGATCCGTGCGTGGTCGATCGTCGGCGGCCGGAGCAACCGGTTCAGCCGGACCGCCGCACGCTGGTTGAATCGACCGATCCGGCCCGCGGCGCGAACTCGGGGCACGACGAACTTCGCGATCACGCCGACGGCCGCGATCAGCGCGACCAGCGATGCGATCAAGCCGGCGGGGCTCGCCTGCACCCAGCGCGTCGCGCCATCGAGCGCGACACGATCGGCGATCAGCCCGACCGGGACCAGCGCCGCCATCGTCGTCCACAGCCGGATGGCCCGCCCGGCGTCGTCCTTCGACGTGGCGACGAGCGTCGAATGGATCACCGGCGTCGCGAGGCAGACGATGCCGAAGACGAACGGCGCCGTGTGCGGATCGGCCGCGGCCTGCAGCGCGATGTTGCCGCCGTGACTGTGCCCCACGAGGTAGATCCGGGCGCCGCCGTCCGCCTCGACGAGACGATGGATCAGCGCCTGCAACTTCGACGACGCGTCGGTCCGCGCCCTGAACGAATTGCGGCCGCTCCAGTGAAACGCGTTGATCGACGTGCCGCTCGCTTCGTCGCCGAGCGCTTCGCGAAGCAGGCGCCGCAGCGGCGCGTCCTCGCGCGTCCATTCGGCGTTGCGCGCCCACGTCCCGTGGATCAGGAAGACGTGCGACGCGCCCGGCACGCCGCTCATCGAAAGGCCCGCCGCCGCGCACGACGAACGTGTCGACGTCGACACGGCCCCTCGCGCGCGACGGCACGCATCGCTCAGCGCTCCGATTCCCGCAGCGACGCGAACGGGATCGGCTCGTGCGGCGCCGTCGCCGGTCGCAGCGTTCGCTGCCACCATCCGACGTCGTGCCATGCGCCGAGCTTGTAGCCGACGTCCCGATAGGTCCCGAGGTACGTGAAGCCGACCGATTCGTGGAGCGCGACGCTCGCGTCGTTCGGCAGCGCGATGCCGGCGAACGCCTGGTGGTAGCCGAGCGTCGCGAGCGCGTCGAACAGTCGCAGGTAGAGCCGCTTGCCGATGCCGCGACCGCGACGGTCCTCGCGGACATAGGCGGTCACGTCGACCGCCCACTGGTACGCGGCTCGTTCGCGATGCCGGCTCGCATAGACGTAGCCGTCGAGACGGCCGTCGTCGTCTTCGCTGGCGAGCCAGGGGAAGCGTTCGAGCGTGGTCGCGATCCGCCCGCGCATCTCGTCGACGGTCGGCACGTCGAGTTCGAACGAGATCACCGTCGCTGCGACGATCGGCGCATAGATCGCGTGGATCGCCTCGGCGTCGTCAGTGGTCGCGATGCGGATGGTCATCGTCATGACACCAGCGGAGGCTCACGGACGAGCGCGTGCATCGGACAGCCTGCCGACTGCTCGCGGCAGCTTCGGCGACGTCGCTAGGACGCCACGGCGGCCACGAGTTTGTCGGCAAGGTCCTTCTGCGTGTACGGCTTCGCGAGGAACAGCAGTCCCTGGGGCAGCCTGAACTGGTCGAGCGCGCCGCCGGTGTAGCCCGACGTCAGCACCAGCTTCAGCCGTGGGCGGATCCGCAGCGCCGCCTCCGCGAGCTGCACGCCGTTGAGCCTGCCCGGCATGACCATGTCCGAGAACACGATGTCGACGGCGAGGCCGCGGACGAGCAGGTCGAACGCCTCGTCGCCGCTGGTCGCGGTCACGACCGTGTAGCCGAGCTCCTCGACGCGGTCCTTCGTCGCGACGAGGACATCGCTGTCGTCCTCGACCAGCAGCACCGACACGCCCGACGTCGCGCGCTCCTCGCGCTCCGGCAATTGCTGTCGTTCGATGTGGGCGGCCGTCGACGGCGGCAGGTTCAGCGCGATCGTCGTGCCCTCGCCCTCGACCGAGCGGACCACGACCTGACCGCCGGCGCTGCGCACGAAGCCGTAGACCTGGCTCAGGCCGAGGCCGGTTCCGAGCCCATGCGACTTCGTCGTGAAGAACGGCTCGAAGATGCGTGTCTGGACCTCCGGCGACATGCCGACGCCGCGATCGGCCACCTCGATCTGCACGAAGCGCCCGGGGCTCGCATCGGTGTCCACGAGCTCCGCCTCCGTGAGCGTCACGATGCGGGTCGAGACGACGATCTCGCCGCCGTGCGGCATCGCGTCGCGCGCATTGACGATCAGGTTGAGGAACGCGGCCTGGAACTCCGACTCGTCGACGCAGATCGTGCCGACGTCGTCGAACGCGAAGCGGATCGTGGTCAGCGAGTCCGGCATGCTCGTCACAAGCGACCCGAACTCGCGCAGCGTCTGGTTGGCGTCGAGCACCTCGGGTCGCAGGCTCTGCTTGCGCGCGAAGCTCATCAGCCGCCGGATCAGCTGGCTGCCGCGCTCCGCGGCCTTCGTCGCGTTACCCGCGAGCCGCAGGACGCGGTCGGTGTCGGCCGGACGCCGGACGATCATCTCGAGCCCGCCGGTGATCGCGGTCAACAGGTTGTTGAAGTCGTGCGCGATGCCGCCGGTCAGTTGCCCGAGCGCCTCGAAGCGCTGCACGCGGACCAGCGCGTCGCGCGATCGAACCAGCTCGTCGTTGCGCGCCTCGGCCTCCGTCATCGCCGTCGCGAGCTGCGCGTGCAGCTTGTTGAACTCGAACAGCAGCGCGATCAGGACGAAGCTCGCCGCGAGCAGCGCGAAGATGCGACCGCCGTACCAGCCGAGGTCGTAGCGGACGGAGCTGACGACGGCGCTCAGCACGACGTCGCAGATCCAGACCCACAGCACCGCGAACAGCCAGAGGTCGAGGACCGATCGGGATCGATGCGGCCCGAGCAGCGCGATGCCGACGAGGCAGACGACGATGATCGCCGGCGTCACGCCGGTCGTCACCATGCGGCTGTAGTCGCCATCGACGATCAGGATCGGCAACGCCCGCGCGCCGGCGTCGGCCAGCAGCACGAGCAACGCGGCGGCGACGGCTGTCGCGGCAAGCGCGACACCGACCGCCTTCGACGCGGAGGTCCTCGGCGGCAGCGCATCGCCCGGCGACCTCGCCAGCATTGCGTAAGTGACGACCAGGACCGGGAAGCAGGCGTGCCAGAACACGTAGAGCCAGCCGGTGGTCTGCGCATCGCCGAACAGTCCGATCGCAGAGCCGTTGGTCGGGAACGAGAACGCGTGCGCCGCGACCAGGAGAGTGTTGATGAAGTACGCGCAGGCGATCACGAGCAGCGAGCGGTGCTTCAAGATCGAGAACTCGCTCAACAGCAGGACGGCCGTGACGAGGTCGATGACGACGAGCGACGCCTCGTAGCTCGGGATGAACGAAGCCATCCTCGGCAAGTGGACGCCCGCATACGGCGCCATGGCGACGAGCGCGACGATCGACACCACGATCGCCCCCCAGGCGAAGCGGCGGTTGCGCCGATCGGGCGGCGTGGTGGCGACGAACGGTCGCCCCGTCGGCGCGGCGACGGGCGAGGCCGCCGCATGGTTCATGCGCGAACTGTCTGCATTCACGGCCGACTCCCCTTCGACACGGCGGGACATTGCCACTAGTGCGCCCCGGAGCGCAACTCCTCGCATCCGCCTCGATGCGTCGTGCCGGCAGGGTCGACTAGACTCACGCCCCTCGTCAACCGTCGTTCCGTCATGACCATCGAACAGAACATCCACGCGGCGCTGTCCGGCGTGATCGATCCGAACACGGGGAAGGACCTCACGGTCACGAAGTCGATCCGCAACCTGCGGATCGACTCGACGCCCGCCGGTGCCGACGTCTCGCTCGACGTCGAGCTCGGCTATCCGGCGGCGAGCCAGATCGACCCGATGCGCGAACGCGTCGAGAGCGCGTTGCGTGCGGTCGACGGCGTCGCACAGGTCCGCGTCACCGTGACCTCCAAGATCGTCGCGCACGTCGTGCAGCGCGGCGCGAAGACGATGGAGAACATCAAGAACATCATCGCGATCGCGTCGGGCAAGGGCGGCGTCGGCAAGAGCACGACCGCCGTCAACCTCGCGCTCGCGCTCGCCGCGGAGGGCGCGACCGTCGGGCTGCTCGACGCCGACATCTACGGGCCGTCGCAGCCGACGATGCTCGGCATCACGGGCAAGCCGGAGACGAAGGACGGCAAGTCGATGGAGCCGATGGAGCGGCACGGCATCCAGGCGATCTCGATCGGCTTCCTGATCGATCCCGACGAGCCGATGGTGTGGCGCGGGCCGATCGTCACGCAGGCGCTGACGCAGCTGCTCGAGCAGACCAACTGGCGCGACCTCGACTACCTGATCGTCGACATGCCGCCCGGCACCGGCGACATCCAGCTGACGCTGTCGCAGAAGGTGCCGGTGACCGGCGCGGTGATCGTGACGACGCCGCAGGACATCGCGCTGCTCGATGCGCGGAAGGGGCTGAAGATGTTCGACAAGGTCGGCATCCCGATCCTCGGCGTCGTCGAGAACATGAGCCTGCACGTCTGCAGCAACTGCGGCCACGTCGAGCACATCTTCGGCAGCGGCGGCGGCGAGAAGATGTGCGCCGACTTCGGCGTGCCGTTCCTCGGCAGCCTGCCGCTCGACATCCGCATCCGCGAGCAGGCCGACTCCGGGACGCCGACGGTCGTCGCGGAGCCCGGACGGCGCGATCGCCGCAGACCTACAAGGCGATCGCCCGCAAGATCGCCGTCGCGGTCGCCGCGAAGGCGAAGGACATGTCGGCGAAGTTTCCGAACATCGTCGTGCGCAACACCTGACGGCCAGGCGACAGTCGCCGCGGCCAGCGCGTCGTCCCGGCGCAGGTCGCGACCCGATGTCTTCGACTACTTCTTCGGCGCCTCGCCGTCCTTCGGCGCCTTGTTGCCCTCGGGCGCGCCGTTCAGCGTGTACGGCGGCGCGCCGGCCGCGGCCGTGCCGACGGTCGACTGCGCGCTCGGCGAACGGCTCGTCGCATCGGTCGACTCGGACGCGCTGCGCGTGTCGGAGTCGGCGGGCTTCGGCGTGCTGTCGCCGGCCGGCGCCTGCACCGTCGGCTGGCTCGTCTGGTCGGTCGGCAGGTTCGCCGTCGCCTTCAGCGGGTCCTGGTCGTGCCGGGTGCAGCCGAAGAACGCGACGCCGATCAGCAACGCGGCGATCGTGCGGGCGACGTGCGGCCTCGGAGGCGGCTTCGGCAAGCCGCGGCGGCGCTTCTTCTCGATCGTCATCGGCATGCCGTCTCCCGACGCGTCCGGTCGGTAAACTCGTCGGCGACGAGCCCGCGGGCGCTGTTCGCATCGAATCGCGGATGGGCCGGACGCGACTGTCGGTCGGTCACGCATCGTGACGTCGGCGCGGCCCGTCGTTGTCGGAGCCCTTTGAGGAAGCCATGAAGATCGCAGTCGTCGGTGCCGGCTCGATCGGCGGCGCGCTCGCGGCGCGACTCGCGACTCGCCGGTCACGACGTCGTCGCCGTCGCGCGCGGGGCGCATCTGGACGCCATTCGACTCAAGGGACTGACGCTCGTCGATCATCTCGACGGCGGCGCCACGTCGGTCGCGCCCGTCGCCGCGTCCGACGATCCGGCCGCGTTCGGCGCTGCAGGACGTCGTCTTCATCGCGCTGAAGGCGCATGCGATTCCGGCGATGCTGCCGCGGCTCGCGGCCGCTGATCGGGTCGGACACGATGGTCGTGCCCGCGATCAACGGACTGCCGTGGTGGTACTTCCAGCGCGACGGCGGGCCGCACGACGGGCTCGTCGTCCGAGCGTCGACCCGCGACGGCGACATGGCGAGCCGGCTCGACGCCGCCCGGATCGTCGGATGCGTCGTCCACATCGCCGCCGAGGTCGGCAGCCGGGTGTCGTGCATCACACCGGCGGCCGCATGCTCATCGTCGGCGAGATCGATCGCGCGCTCGACGATCCGATCACGCCGCGCCTGCGAGAGGCTCGCGCGGCGCGATCGACGCGGCGGGCTTCGACGACGACGATGTCGAGCGACATCCGCCACGACGTGTGGGCGAAGCTGATCGGCAACCTGAGCTTCAACCCGGTCGCGGCGCTGACGTACGCGAACATGGCGCGCATCTGCGCGAGCGAGGGGCTGCTCGACGTGATCCGCGCGATGCTGCGCGAAGCATGGCGGTGGCGCGCGCGTACGACGTCGCGATCGCGATGACGCCCGACGAACGGATCGACGTCGCACGCAAGCTCGGCGCGGCCCGCATCTCGATGCACCAGGACTTCCAGGCGAGGCGCAAGCCGGAGATCGACGCGATCGTCGGCAGTGTCATCGAGCTCGCCGAGCGGGCCGGCGTCGCGGTGCCGGTGACGCGGATGGTCTGCGCGCTGGTGCGGGAACGCGCGATCAGCGACGGTCTCGTCGCGGCCTGACCCGCCGCTTCGCTCAGGCGACGACGAGACTGCCGACCAGGCTCGGCGGCACCTCGATCCTCGGCGCCTCGACCTCGACGTGCGCCTCGTCGCCGTACTCGGCGGCGATCGCCTCGATCGTCGACTCGATGCGGAAGAAGGCATCGAGCACCGCCGGGTCGAAGATCGCGCCGCGAGCCTCGCGCATCATCGACGTCGCGAGGGTGTGGCTGAACGGTTCCTTGTAGCAACGGCGGCTGATCAGCGCGTCGTAGATGTCGGCGCAGGCCATGATGCGGCCCGACAGCGGGATGGCGTCGGCGGCCAGTCCGAGCGGATAGCCGCCGCCGTCCCAGCGCTCGTGATGGCTCGCCGCGATCTCGCCGGCGATCAGGAGGAAGTTGTCGCCCGCGATGTTCTTCGACGAGCTGAGGATGATCCTGCGGCCGAACTCCGCGTGCTGCTTCATGATCTCGAACTCGGCGGGCGTCAGCCGGCCTGGCTTGAGCAGGATGTGGTCCGGCACGCCGACCTTGCCGATGTCGTGCAGCGGTGCCGACAGGAACAGCAGCTCGATGTAGTCGTCCGTCAGCGTCTCGCGGTGCAGACCCGCCCGACGCATCTCCTCGGCGATCGCCTTCACGTAGTGCTGCGTCCGCTTGATGTGCGCGCCGGTCTCCGGGTCGCGCGTCTCCGCGACCGATGCCATCGATTCGATCGTGACCTGACGCGCGTTCTGCAGCTGCTTCAACCAGCGCGACGCCCGCCGCTTCTCGATCGCGAAGCGCGCCGTCGAGAACAGCACGAACAGCAGGCCGACGGTCGCGAGCGGCGCGGCCGGCCCGACGAAGACGCCCGACGTCGCGAATGGCGCGGCCGACAGCAGCGACGCGACGCCGGCCGTGGCGAGCGTCCCGAGGACGACCCGATGCACGCCGCCGGCGAACGCGAACAGCGCCGACACGACGACGGACGCGACGATGCAGGCTGCGAGGCTCGCGAGCGGCGCCCAGGCCGGTCGCACGATGAACCCGTCCTCGAGCAGGTCGTCCGTCGCGACCGCATGGACCTTGAGGCCGGGGAAGCGGCTGTCGACCGCGGTGTCGTGAAGGTCGTTGAGGCCGACCGCGGACGAGCCGATGTAGACGACCTTGCCGGCGAGGTCCGCAGCGTCGAAGCGATCGTTCAGCACGTCGACGGCCGAGAGCGCCGCGTACTGCGCGCGGCCTGCCGTCGAAGCGCAGCGTCGCGAAGCCGCGGTCGATCGACGGGGATGCGATGCGGTCCGACGCGGAGCACGGGACCGAAGGCGTCCGACTCGATCGTCGCGCGGTCGACGCGCAACGCCTTCATCGCGGTCGCGAGCGACAGGTTCGGATGCAGCGCGCCGTCGTGCTCGATGACGAGCGGCACGCGGCGCAGCACGCCGTCGTCGTCGAGGCGGTTGTTCATGAAGCCGGTCGCACGCGTCTGCGACGCGATCGCGTCCGCGTTCGACAGCACGCCGGTCGCGCGCTCCGGATGAAGCACGCTCACGTCGCCGCCGATCGTCAGCGACGAGCGCGCATCGGCCTTCGCGCGGTTGAAGTGATCGAAGTAGAAGTAGTTCGACGCGACGACGTCGTCGCTTCGCGATCGTCTCGCCGAGGTAGCCGTCGTTGTCGAGCAGCCCGTCGGGGACGCCGGCGAACGCGACGTCGAGCCCGAAGTCGCGCTTGAACGTCTCGCGGATGTTGACGAGCGACGAGCGGTCCGGCTCCGGGAACAGCACGTCGAGGCCGATCGCGGCCGGCTTCGCGGCGGCGATCTTCTCGATCAGCGCCGCGACGCGATAGCGCGGCCACGGCCACTGTCCGACGGCGGACAGGCTCACCTCGTCGATGTCGACGACGACGGTCCGGTCCGCGGGTCGTCCCGATGCCGACGCGCGCACGAAGAGGTCGAGCGACAGGCGGTCGAACGCGGCGATCGGTCCGCGGTCCGCGAAGCCGGCAGCGCCGATCGCGAGCGCGACGACGACGCCCGCGATCGTCATCCGCAGCGTCGTGGCACGCGGCAGCCGCTGCGAAGCGATCGGCTTCATCGGTCGCTCGATCGCGGCGTCACAGGATCTGGATCTCGGCGCGACGGTTGCGCGGCTCGGCGCGCGAGCCCGCCGGCACGAGCGGCAGCTTGTCGCCGAAGAACTGCACGTCGATGTGGTCGAGCGTCGGGTCGTCGCGGCGCAGCAGCGCTTCGATCGCGCGGGCGCGCTCGGCCGACAGCTTGATGTTGTGCTTCTCGGTGCCGATCGAGTCGGTGTGGCCGAAGATCGCGATCTCGGTCGGCTTGCGTTCGCGCACCGCGGCGATGACCGCCGGGATCATCGCCTTCGACTCGTCGGTCAGCGTCGTGCGGTCGAGGTGGAAGTAGAGGATGAAGCTGGCCGGCTTCGGCGGCTGCGCCTTCAGCAGCCGGTCGTAGCCGGCCGCGACGGCATCACTGCCCACCGTGGTCGCGACCGAAGGGGCCGCTCGCGTGCCGACGACGGTCGATGCGGCGAATGCTTCCGCGATGTCCTGCGTGCCGCCGGCCGTCCGGACCGAGACCGAGCCGACATGGCCGTCCTCGTCGGGCATCAGGATGACCGTCGTCGTCGGCTGCTTGGCGCGGCGGGCGCGCATCGCGCAGCCGCGCGACGATGGCACAGACGAGGACGAACGACGCCGGGGAGCCATTTCACCGCTTTCCTCTATTCGGCCGTGACGATGAAGCGCGTCCCGCGCACGCCGACCGTCGTCGTCGGCGTGTCGATGCGGACCGACTCCGGCGCGAGCTTGCCGATCTTGCCGGACGAGTAGATCGCCGAGCCCTTCGCGAGGTACATCGAGAACTGGTACTTCGACTCCTTCGTCTCGAACGCGTAGTCGCGGATCTCGAGGTCGCTCGATGCGCCGACGGTCACCAGCGTGCCGTCCTTGAAGACGATGCCGGCCGAACTGTCCGGGCCGGAGCGACACGCGATCCGTCGTGAACAGCGTCGTGCCCGGTACCGCGTCGAGCGTCTGATCCTTGCGAACGATCTGCATCGTGCCGGTGACGTTCTTGACCAGGGCCACGTGCGCGTCGTCCGCCGCGGCGGGGCGGGCGGGCAGGGCGGAGAGCAGCAGCAGCGATGCGATCGCGAAACGCTTCATGTCGATCCTTGCGAGAAGAGGAGTGCGCCACAAAAATGGGGCGGGCCATCCTCTATTGCGGCCGCTCGGCAGAAAACTGAAGCGCGATCGTTCGTTTTTTCGCGGGCGCAGGATTTCCACACCCGTCGTTCGGCCGGGCTATGATTGCCGCGCGTTCGATCAGCGACATCGATCGGACGCCGCGGGTTCGAACCGATTGGAGAACGGGTGCCGCGTCCCGGCGCCCGGCGAGAAAGGGCGCGGTCATGGAGATGAAAGTGTCCCGGCGTCAGTTCTTCCGCATCAGTGCGGCGGGGCTCGGCGCTTCGGGGTTGGCGGCGATGGGCTTCTCGACCGCGTTCGCGGCCGAGCAGGCCCGCGAGTTCAAGCTCGCGCGAACGACCGAGACGCGCAACACGTGTCCGTATTGCTCGGTCGGCTGCGGCATCCTGATGTACGGCATGGGCGACCGCGCGAAGAACGCGAAATCGGCCATCATCCACATCGAAGGCGACCCGGACCATCCGGTCAATCGCGGGACGCTGTGCCCGAAGGGCGCCGGCCTGCTCGAGTTCGTGCACAGCCCGAACCGCCTCAAGTATCCCGAGGTTCGCGAGTCCGGCGCCACCGAGTACAAGCGCATCAGCTGGGACGACGCGTTCGACCGCATCGCGCGGCTGATGAAGGACGACCGCGACAAGAACTTCGAGGCGACGAACAAGGCCGGTGCGACGGTCAATCGCTGGCCCACGTTCGGCATCCTCGCGGCATCCGCGTCGTCGAACGAGACCGGCTACCTGACGCACAAGGTGTTCCGTTCGCTGGGCCTGATCAACTTCGACAATCAAGCACGCGTCTGACACGGCCCGACGGTAGCAAGTCTTGCTCCGACGTTTGGCCGTGGTTCGATGACCAACCACTGGGTTGACATCAAGAACGCGGACGTTGTTTTGATCATGGGCGGCAATGCCGCCGAAGCGCATCCGTGCGGCTTCAAGTGGGTCACCGAGGCGAAGGCGCACAACAAGGCGCGGCTCGTCGTCGTCGACCCGCGCTTCACGCGCTCGGCCGCGGTGGCCGACTACTACGCGCCGATCCGCGCCGGCAGCGACATCGCATTCCTCGGCGGCGTGATCAACCACCTGATCACGAACCAGCTGTACCACGAGGAGTACGTCAAGGCTTACACGGACATGACGTTCGTGGTCCGCGACGACTACGACTTCAAGGACGGCATCTTCGCCGGCTACGACGCCGACAAGCGGGCCTACGACAAGACGTCGTGGAACTACAAGATCGGCGCCGACGGCTTCGCCGAGGTCGATCCGACGCTGCAGAACCCGCGCTGCGTCTTCAACCTGATGAAGCAGCACTACGCGCGCTACACGCCGGACATCGTCGAGAAGATCTGCGGCACGCCGAAGGACAAGTTCCTGAAGGTCTGCGAGTACATCGGATCGACCGGTCGGGCCGGTCGCGTGATGACGATCATGTACGCGCTCGGCTGGACGCAGCACAGCAGCGGCACGCAGATGATCCGCACCGCGGCGATGGTGCAGCTGCTGCTCGGCAACATCGGCCTGGCCGGCGGCGGCATGAACGCGCTGCGCGGCCATTCGAACATCCAGGGCCTGACGGACCTGGGGCTGCTGTCGAACACGCTGCCGGGTTACATGACGCTGCCCGGCGAGCTTGAGACACGTTACGCGGACTTCATCGCGAAGCGCGCGCTGAAGCCGCTGCGTCCGAAGCAGACGAGCTACTGGCAGAACTACGCGAAGTTCCACGTCAGCTTCATGAAGGCGTGGTACGGCAACGCGGCGACGAAGGACAACGACTTCGCGTACGACTACCTGCCGAAGCTCGACAAGCTGCACGACGTGCTGCAGGTCTTCGAGGACATGCACAACGGCAAGATCAACGGCTACGTCGCGCAGGGCTTCAATCCGCTGTCGTCGTTCCCGAACAAGAAGAAGATCGGCGAGTCGCTGGCCAACCTCAAGTTCCTCGTCGTGATCGATCCGCTCGCGACCGAGACGTCGCGCTTCTGGGAGCACGTACCGGAGTTCAACGAGGTCGACTCGGCGAAGATCCAGACGACGGTGTTCCGGTTGCCGTCGACCTGCTTCGCCGAAGAGGACGGGTCGCTCGTCAGCTCGAGCCGCGTGCTGCAGTGGCACTGGAAGGGCGCCGATCCGCCCGGCGACGCGATGGCCGACACCGAGATCATCGGCAACCTCTACACGCGGCTGCGCGCGCTGTATCAGAAGGAGGGCGGCGCCTTCCCCGATCCGATCGTCAACATGAGCTGGCCGTATCGCGACCCGGTGTCGCCGACGCCGGAGGAGCTCGCGAAGGAATTCAACGGCCGTGCGCTCGTCGATCTGCCGGACCCGACCGACGCGACGAAGACGGTCGCGAAGGCGGGCGAGCAGCTGTCGGGCTTCGGCCTGCTGCGCGACGACGGAACGACGTCGTGCGGCTGCTGGATCTTCTCGGGTTCGTGGACGCAAGCCGGCAACCAGATGGGCCGGCGCGACAACACCGACCTCGGCCTCGGCAACACGCCGAACTGGGCGTGGGCGTGGCCGGCGAACCGGCGGATCATCTACAACCGCGCGAGCGCCGACCCGTCGGGCAAGCCGTGGGATCCGAAGCGCAAGGTCCTCGCGTGGGACGGCAGCAAGTACGTCAGCAACGACGTGCCCGACTACGTCGTGACGAACAAGCCCGACGACGACGTCGGTCCGTTCATCATGAATCCCGAGGGCGTCGCGCGCTTCTTCTCGGTCGGCGCGTTGAACGAGGGTCCGTTCCCGGAGCACTACGAGCCGATGGAGTCGCCGCTCGGCGGTCAACCTGCTCAACCCGGACAACCCGCTCGCGGTCTACAACCCGGCGGCGCGCGTCTTCAAGGGCGACCTCGCGCAGTTCGGCAAGTCCGAAGGACTTCCCGTACGTCGCGACCAGCTATCGACTGACCGAGCATTTCCACTACTGGACCAAGCACACGCAGACGTCGGCGATGCTGCAGCCCCAGCAGTTCGTCGAGATCAGCGAGAACCTGGCGAAGGAGAAGGGCATCGCGCTCGGCGATCGCGGTCAAGGTCACGTCGGGTCGCGGCTACATCACCGCGGTCGCGGTCGTCTCGAAGCGGATCAGCACCGTGACCTGCAACGGCCAGACGATGCACACCGTCGGACTGCCGAACCACTGGGGCTTCTCGGGCGTCGCGCGGCCCGGCTACGCGGTCAACACGCTGACGCCGTCGGTCGGCGACGCGAACACCAACACGCCGGAGTACAAGGCGTTCCTCGTCAACATCGAGAAGGCATGAGGAGGCACGCACGATGAGCGACCAGAACATCGTCGCGCGTTCCGCGACCACGACGTTGCCGCCGCAGGCGCGCAACCAGGCGATTCCGGTCGCCAAGCTGATCGACGTCTCGAAGTGCATCGGCTGCAAGGCCTGCCAGACCGCGTGCAGCGAGTGGAACGATCTCGACTACACGCTCGGCACCAACACCGGCACGTACGACAACCCGCACGACCTCGAGCCGAACGCATGGACCGTCATGCGCTACTTCGAGACGGAGACGAGCAACGGCAACCTCGACTGGACGATCCGCAAGGACGGCTGCATGCACTGCCAGGAGCCGGGCTGCCTGAAGGCGTGTCCGTCGCCCGGCGCGATCGTCAAGTACGCGAACGGCATCGTCGACTTCAACAGCGACAACTGCATCGGCTGCGGCTACTGCATCACCGGCTGCCCGTTCAACGTGCCGCGGCTGTCGAAGATCGACCATCGCGTCTACAAGTGCTCGCTGTGCTCCGACCGCGTGTCGGTGGGTCTCGAGCCGGCCTGCGTCAAGACGTGCCCGACCGGCGCCATCATGTTCGGCACGAAGGAGGCGATGATCGACCAGGCGGCCGATCGTGTCGTCGACCTCAACGAGCGCGGCTATCCGAACGCGGGCCTGTACAACCCGCAGGGCGTCGGCGGCACGCACGTGATGTACGTGCTGAAGGACGCGAAGAATCCGCAGAACGTCCATCTGCCGGTCGACCCGACGATCTCGCCGCTCGTGTCGTTGTGGAAGGGGCATCACGAAGCCGCTCGCGAACATCGCGCTCGGCGCCGTCGCGCTCGGCGCGTTCGTCCACTACATCACGGTCGGCCCGAAGGACGAGCCGGTCGACGACGACGACATGGATCCGCGCGACGCCGATCCCGGGGACCCGCGCCGTTCGACGCACGACCGGCACGAGCACGACGAAGCGAGGAGGCCGCTGTGAACGTCCATGCGAAGACGGCCACGCGGCCCGGCATCGTCCGCTACACCGCCGAGCCAGCGCGCGAACCATTGGCTCACCGCGATCTCGTTCGTGCTGCTGGCCGCGAGCGGCCTCGCGTTCTTCCACCCGGCGTTCTTCCCGCTCGTCAACCTGTTCGGCAGCCCGCAGTGGGCGCGCATCCTCCACCCGTGGATCGGCGTCTTCATGTTCCTGTCGTTCCTCGTGCTGGCGCTGACGATGTGGCGACGCAACCTGTGGGAGCCGAACGACACGCAGTGGATGAGGCAGCTCGACGACGAGGTGATGAACCGCGACGACCTGATGCCGCCGATCGGCAAGTACAACCCCGGTCAGAAGCTGCTGTTCTTCACGATGGTCGTCACGATGATCGTGCTGCTGCTGACCGGGCTCGTGATCTGGCGTTCGGTGATCGGCGTCGTCGTTCCATGGCCGATCACGCTGTACCGGCTCGCCGTGCTGCTGCACGCGTTCTGCGCGTTCGTTCTGATCGCCGGCATCATCGTCCACATCTATGCGGCGCTCTGGGTCAAGGGTTCGATCGGCGCGATGGTCCGGGGCTCGGTCAGCGGCGCATGGGCGCGGCATCATCATCCGGGCTGGTATCGCGAGATGACGGGCCGGACCGTCGACGAACCGGCGGGCCGCGAACCGATGCTCTGACGTCGGCGGCGCGGCGGCCGCGCCGACTCGCCGCGCGGGACCCGCGCGTATCATCGGCGGCATGCCGAACGACCCGAACGATCCGCTGATCCAGCCGGGCGTGATCCCGCTGCATGCGGCGGCGCCGGACGCCATCCAGCTCGCCGATCCGGCGACGGTGTTCGCGGATCGGGCTCGGCGCTTCGATCACTTCGCGCAGCGCGACGCGGCCCAGCGTCCGTTCTTCGCGTTCCTCGCTGCGCTGTCGCGCGCGCAGCAGCAGGCGGTCGCCACGTTCGTTCCGCGCGGCCTGCCCGACGACGCGACGATCGCGCTCCGTCATCGGCACGGCATGCCGGTCCTGCCGGCCGGACTCGCGGAACGCGACCCGTCGTGGGTCGGCGCGCTGCGCCGCGTGCTCGCGGCGGACGTGGCGCCGCTCCCCGAACTGCTCGCCGACGCACGACGCATGCTGGTCGCGGCGAGCGACGACGAGCTCGATCGCCTCGGCGGCCAGCTGCTCGCGTTCGACTACGAGGCGCTCGCGCCGGACGTCGTGCCGTGGATCGCGGCCGGCCTGCAAGTGTGGTGGGTCGCGGCGATGGCGACGCTCGGACGCGACGCCGTGCGCGCGCTCGACACCGCGACCGTCTGCCCGTGCTGCGGCTCGCTGCCGGTCGCGAGCGTGCGTCGCATCGGCGGCAAGCGGCAGGGCGTGCGCTATCTCGTCTGCTCGCTGTGCGCGGCCGAATGGCACCTGGTGCGCGTCAAGTGCAGCCACTGCGAGTCGACGAAGGGCATCGGATACCTGACGCTGTCGACCGACCCCGACAGCGATGCCGGCAAGGCGGCCGCGACGCGCGAGGTCGTGAAGGCCGAGATCTGCGACGAATGCGCGAGCTACCTGAAGGTCGTGAGCCTCGAATCGGACCCGGGCGCCGACCCGGTCGCCGACGACCTCGCGACGATCGCGCTCGACCTGCTGACCGACGAGCGCGGCTACCGGCGCGTCGGCCCGAGCCTGTTCGTGCATCCGGGGGTCGCGACCGCATGAGTCGTCGTGCGTCGTCGGTCGGCGGCATCGCGATCGCGCGACTCGGCGCCGACGATGCGTCGGCGTATCGAGCGCTGATGCTCGACGCGTACGCGCGTCATCCCGACGCCTTCACCGCGACCGTCGACGAGCGCGGATCGATGCCGCTCGATTGGTGGATCGCGCGCGTCGAACGCGAGCTCGTCGTCGGTGCGTGGGACGGCGAACGGCTCGTCGGCGCGGCGGGCCTCGTCGCCGAGACGCGGCCGAAGACGCGCCACAAGGCGACGTTGTACGGGATGGTCGTCGACGATGCGTTCACGGGTCGCGGCATCGGCGCCGCGCTCGTCGACGCGCTGCTCGACCGCGCATCCGAGCGGCCGCCGCTGCGGATCGTGCATCTGACGGTGACCGACGGCAATCGCGCCGCGCAGTCGCTGTACGAGCGCTGCGGCTTCACGGTGTTCGGAACGGAGCCGTTCGCGATCACGACCGATGTCGGCTTCGCGGCGAAGGTCCACATGTGGATCGACGTCGATGCGCGGCGCGAGGCGCGTCTCGCCGCGTCGGCCGTCGCAGCCGAGCCCACGCATGCGTGACGCGACCGACGCGCGTCGCGCCGATCCCTCGTCGCCGCGTCCGCCGTCGATCGACGCGCTGCTGCGGCTGCCTGTGGTCGCGACGTTGATCGAGCGACACGGCGCCTCGAGCGTGAGCACCGCATTGCGGATCGCCGTCGACGGCGCACGCGAAGCCTGGCTGCGCGGTTCGGTCCGCGCGTTCGACGACGCGGCGCTGATCGATCGCGCGAGCGGCTGGCTCGCCGATCGTGCGGCGCCACGCGCGCGCCGCGTGTTCAACCTCACCGGCACGACGCTGCACACGAACCTCGGCCGCGCGCCGCTGGCCGAGGAGGCGATCGCCGCGGCGGTGACCGCGATGCGTCATCCGATCGCGCTCGAGTACGACCTCGCGACCGGCGATCGCGGCGACCGCGACGACCTCGTCGAGGCGCTGGTCCGCGAGCTGACCGGCGCCGAGGCGGCGACCGTCGTCAACAACAACGCGGCCGCGGTGTGGCTCGCGCTCGACACGATCGGCGGCAGCCGCGCACGCGTGCACGAAGCGATCGTGTCGCGCGGCGAGCTGATCGAGATCGGCGGCGCGTTCCGCGTGCCGGACATCATGCGTCGCGCGGGCTGCCGGCTCGTCGAGGTCGGCACGACCAATCGCACGCACGTGTCCGACTATCGCGACGCGATCGGCCCGAAGACCGCGCTGCTGATGAAGGTCCACGCGAGCAACTATCGCATCGACGGCTTCGTCGCGATGCCGGACGAGGCCGAGATCGCGCGGGTCGCGCACGAGGCCGGCCTGCCGATGATGACGGACCTCGGCGCCGGCGCGCTCGTCGACCTGTCGACCTTCGGGCTGCCGCACGAGCCGACCGTGCGCGAGACGCTCGCGGCGGGCGTCGACGTCGTCACGTTCTCGTGCGACAAGCTGCTCGGCGGCCCGCAGGCCGGCATCGTCGCCGGCTCACGCGAGCGGATCGCGACGATGAAGAAGAATCCGTTGAAGCGGGCGCTCCGATGCGACAAGGCGACGCTGGCCGCGCTCGAGGCGACGCTGCGGCTCTATCGCGAGCCCGAGCTGCTCGCCGAGCGACTGACGACGCTGCGCTGGCTGACGCGTCCGCGCGACGCGATCCGCGCGGTCGCGACGTCGCTGCAGCCGGCCTTCGCGGCGCGTCTCGCCGGGGTCGCGGACGTCACGATCGAGGACTGCGCGAGCCAGATCGGCAGCGGCGCGCAGCCGGTCGATCGGTTGCCGAGCGCTGCACTGGTGATCCGGCCGCCGACGGCGAAGGGCGGCGGCGGCCTGCTCGCCGGGATCGAGGCCGGTCTGCGCGCGTTGCCGATCCCGATCATCGGTCGCATCGCGCGCGGCGCGCTGTGGCTCGACCTGCGCACTGTCGACGACGCGGAAGTCGGCGCGCTGATCGACAGCTGGTCGCACTTCGCGGGACGCGCCGGCTGATCGAAGCGACGCACCGCCGCGCATGATCGTCGGCACCGCCGGCCACGTCGATCACGGCAAGACCTCGCTCGTCCGCGCGCTGACCGGCGTCGACACCGACCGCCTCGCCGAGGAGAAGGCGCGCGGCATCTCGATCGAGCTCGGCTTCGCGTACGCGCGGCTCGACGGCGATCCGTCCGGCGAGCCGATCGGCTTCGTCGACGTTCCCGGTCATCGCAAATTCGTGCAGACGATGATCGCCGGCGCGGCCGGCATCGACGTCGGGCTGCTCGTCGTCGCGGCGGACGACGGGCCGATGCCGCAGACTCGCGAGCACGTGGACATCCTGCGCTGGCTCGGCGTGCCGACGGTCGTGGTGGCGCTCAACAAGGTCGACGCGGTCGAGCCCGCGCAGGTCGCCGCGGCGGCCGATGCGATCCGCGAGCTGCTCGACGGGACGCCGTACCACGACCCGGTCATCGTGCCGGTCTCGGCCGCGAGCGGCCGAGGCATCGACGCATTGAAGTCGACGCTCCTTGTCGAACGCGACCGCGTGCGACCGCGCGACACGGGACCGCGTGCCTTTCGCCTCGCGATCGACCGCGCGTTCACGTTGCCGGGAATCGGGCTCGTCGTGACGGGAACCTGTATCGCGGGACGCGTCGTGGTGGACGACGCGCTGACGATCCTGCCGAGCCGACTCGACGCGCGCGTGCGCAGCATCCGCGCGCACGACCAAGCCGTCGACGAGGCGAGGGCCGGTCAACGCGTCGCCCTCGCGCTCGCCGGTCGCGGCATCGAGAAGCAGAGCGTGCATCGCGGCGACTGGATCGTCGCGTCGACGATCGCCCTCGAGACGCAGCGGATCGATGCGATGCTGTCGGGCGACGCCGCGGCCTTCGGCTCGAAGGACTGGCATTCGATGCGCATCCATCACGGCGCGACGTCGGTCAACGCGCGCGTGTCGATGCTCGATGCGGCGCGCGGCTTCGCGCAGGTCGTCTTCGAACGGCCGTTGCACGTGCTCGCCGCAGATCGCTTCGTGTTGCGGGACAGCGGCGGCAACGACGGGTCCGCTGCGAGCGTCGCGGGAGGCGTCGTGCTCGACGTCGACGTGCCGACGCGCGGGCGACGCAACGACGAACGCCTCGCGTATCTCGCGATGGCCGCGCGCGGCGACGAGCGCGCGACGCTCGCGCACGTCGTCGCATCGAGCGCGAACGGCGTCGACCTGGTGCGGTGGAACCGGACGCACAACACGTCGTTCGCGACCGGGGACATCGGCGCCCGCGCGGTCGGGCAGGCAGGGACCGACGGCGGCGCCGTGCTGTTCGCCGAGGCACGCTGGCAGGCGATGGGCGCATGCGTCGTCGATGCGCTCGACGCCGAGCATGCACGCGCGCCCGATGCGGTGGGGCCGGCGCGCGACCGCCTGCGACGGATGGCGTTGCCGGCGCTGACGCCCGCGGTCTTCGGCGCGCTGATCGACGAGCTGAAGGCGGACGGCCGCGTGGCGCAGACCGGCGCCTGGCTGCATCGGCCCGAGCACCGGGTCACGCTGTCGGCGGACGATCGCGCGCGCTTCGAACGCGCGAGGCCGCTGCTCGCTGCCGAGCCGAACAATCCGCCGCGCGTGCGCGACGTGGCCCGGAGCGCTCGGCGACGACGAGGCCGCGTGGCGCACGACCTTCGTCCGGCTCGCGTCGATCGGCGAGGTCTATCGCGTCGCGCACGACCACTACTTCCTGCCGTCCGCGATCCGGGCGCTCGCACGCATCGCCGACGACTGCGCGAGGGCCGATGGCGTCGTGCGGGCGGCGCCGTTCCGCGACCGGATCGGCGTCGGACGCAAGGTCGCGATCCAGATTCTCGAGTTCTTCGATCGCGTCGGCTACACGCGCCGCGTCGGCGACGACCACCGCATCGTCCAGCGCACGTTGTTCGACGACTGATCGCGAGACGGACTCGCCTCGCAGCCGCACGCGGCGGCCGCGACCTCGTGCCGCTAAGATGCCGACGCGGCTCTCGCGACCGCGCGCGTTCGAGGAAGAGACACGCTCCCGGTGGGGTGGCCGGACTTCAAATCCGGACAGGGGTCGCCATGCGGTCCCGGGTGGGTTCGACTCCCATTCTCTTCCGCCCCGAAGCGCTTCCTGGACACCCGGTCGAACGAACAGGCTTTGGCAGCGGGTGTCGCAATGACCAGCGACTAGAATCGGAAGCGATGACCGCGCGTCGAACGATGTGCGCACCGTACCTCCCGGGAACCCGATGAGCCGACTCTTCACACCCTTCCAGCTCGGGCCGCTGACGCTGCCGAACCGCATCGTCATCGCGCCGATGTGCCAGTACTCGGCGACCGAAGGCACGGCCAACGACTGGCATCTGATCCATCTCGGCAGCCTCGCGATGTCGGGCGCGGCGATGCTGATCGTCGAGGCCACATCGGTCAGCCCCGAAGCTCGGATCACGCCCGGCGATCTCGGGTTGTATTCGGACGCGAACGAGGAAGGGCTCGCGCGCGTGCTGGCCGCGATCCGCGCCTACTCGCCGATCAAGGTCACGTTGCAGATCGCGCATGCGGGGCGCAAGGCGTCGAGCCGCGCGCCGTGGGACGGCGGCCGGCAGATCCCGCTCACGGAGCCCGGCTCGTGGATGGCGCTCGCGCCGTCGCCGGTGCCGCACGAGCCGTCCGAAGAGGCGCCGCTCGCGCTCGACGACGAAGGACTGAAGCGCGTGCGCGACCAGTTCGTCGCGACGGCAAAGCGCGCGGTGCGGCTCGGCTTCGACGGCATCGAGCTGCATGCCGCGCACGGGTACCTGTTGCACGAGTTCCTGTCGCCGCTCGCGAACAAGCGGACCGACGCGTACGGCGGCAGCCTCGAGAACCGCATGCGCTTCGTGCTCGAGGTGTTCGACGAGGTGCGCGCGGTCGTCCCGAGCGAGACGCCGGTGTGGATCCGCGTGTCGGGCACCGACTGGGTCGATGGCGGATGGGACATCGACAGCACGGTCGTGCTCGCGAAGGCGCTCGAGGCGCGCGGCTGCGCGGCCATCCACGTGTCGTCGGGCGGCGTGTCGCCGCAGCAGCAGATCAAGCTCGGTCCTGGCTACCAGGCGCCGCTCGCGGCTCGCGTGAAGGCGGAGGTCGGCGTGCCGGTGATCGCGGTCGGATTGATCACCGAAGCGGAGCAGGCCGAAGCGATCCTCGCCGATGGCGAAGCGGACGCCGTCTCGCTCGCCCGTGCCATGCTGTACGACCCGCGCTGGCCGTGGCATGCGGCCGCGAAGCTCGGGGCGCAGGTCGAGGCGCCGAAGCAGTACTGGCGATCGCAGCCGCGCGAATTCAAGGACCTGTTCGCGCACGCGTCGTTCGGGGCGCGATGAACCCGTGCACGACGCGCTCGTCGCGGCGACCGCCGGAGCTCGATCGATGAGCAGGAGCTGCACGCATCTCGCCAGCATCGAGACCGTCACGCCCAGCGCCCGCGGCTGCGAGGAATGCCTGACGATGGGCAGCGCGTGGGTGCACCTGCGCATCTGCCGGACGTGCGGCCACGTCGGCTGCTGCGACGATTCGCCGCATCGCCATGCGACCGCCCACCATCGCGCGACGACGCATCCGATCATCGAAGGCTACGACCCGCCCGAAGGATGGGGCTGGTGCTTCGTCGATCACGTGATGATCGACCTCGGCGACGACACGGCGCCGCAGGACGGGCCGATTCCGCGGTTCTATTGATCGCCGCAACGGGTCGTCGTCACGACTGGCGACGACGCGGCCGACAATGCTCGTCGACGGTGGTGCGACAAGATGATGACGAAGCGACTGCAGATCGCTTCTCCATTGCGAATGGAGGCCGAATCCGATCGAGATCGTCGAACGTAAAAGCTAATCTCTTTTAAAAGTCTTCCCCTAGATCGAGGTCGGATTTCTTTACAAAATCCATTCCGATTTAAACCTCCGCTCGAATAATAGGAACCAAATCAAGGTTGAGCTCTGATTGGTGCGCAAATTGCATTGCACGCGTTCCTGCAATGACTTTGCGTCCGAGAGGCACACCTTGAAAAAGACATTTCTTCTGTTGCTCGTCTCGTTGCATGCGCTGTTGTGGAGTAGCGGCGCGTCGGCCGCTCCTTGCACCGCCGGCAGCGCCGCGAGCTATGTCGCGCTCGGGACGACCGGCTGCTCGATCGGCGCGGCGAACTTTTCCGGCTTCACGCTGCTCGCGCCGCAGACCGGCGCGATCCAGTCGACCGGCATCACGATCACGCCGGTGATCGTCGGCTCGACCATCGTCGGCATCGACTTCGGGGTGACGCCGACGGCGAGTGGCGGCAACTTCTACGACGACCTCGTCGGCTACAAGGTCACCGGCATCGCATCCAGCTTCGTCGGTGCGACCGTCGACTTCACCGGCTCCGAGCACGACCGGCGATGCCGCGGTCTCGGTCGCGCAGAACATCTGCCTGGGAGGCAACTTCCTGGGCACCGACGGCGTCTCCGGTTGCAGCACCGGCAACGCCATCACGCTGGCCGTCGTCAACATCTTCAACAGCGCCGACTCCGCCTATTCGCTGCCGTTCGCGGCGGTCGGAGCGCTCGGCGTCGCGACCGACATCGCGTACGACAGCGGCAGCGGGTTCGACGAGCCGTCGTCCAGCACGCTGACATCGGCCATCAACCGCTTCAGCCTCGTCGCCGCACCGGCCGCCGTACCCGAGCCGGCGGTGACCGGATTGCTCGCGGCCGGCCTGCTCGGGCTCGCCGTCACGCAGCGCCGGCGGAGGTGTGCCGCGCGCGCCTGAAGCGCTTCACCCATCCCCGCTCGGTCGCCACCCGCGATCGAGCTTCCCCCTGCGTCGCCTCGAGCTGCCTCTTGAGCAACGCATCACCCGAAGAGGTGCGTTTCATGCGTGTTGCCCCCCGACTCTGTCTTTCCGCCGTCCTGGCGTTCACCGCGCTTCCGATTCTTGCGAGCAGTCACCGTGAAGCGCCGATCGTCGCGCTCGATCAGAAAGCCGACATCACCGACGTATACGCGTTTCGCAGCTACGACAACGCGAGCGCCACGCCGCGCGTCACGTTCATCATGAACGTCGATCCGTTCCTCGAGCCCGGCAACGGTCCGAACTGGTTCCCGTTCGATCCGGACATCCTCTACGAGATCAAGATCGACAACAACTACGACGCCGTCGAGGACGTCGTGCTGCAGGTCCGCTTCACGACCGAAACGCGGCTGCCGGGTGTCTTCCAGGCCTACGTCGGCGCCGGCACCGGCATCAACACGCCGGCCAACTCGCCGCCGCCGGTGGCGCCCGGCACGCCGCTCGTGCCGCCGGCGGTCACCGCGCTCGACGGGCCCGGCAGCGCCGGACTCGGCCAGCGTCAGAGCTATACCGTCACGCTGGTGAAGAACGGCGTGTCCACGCCGATCCTCAATGCGACCGGCGGTCCTTTCTTCGCCGTTCCGGTCAACGCCGGACCGCGCACGATGCCGAATTATCCGGCGCTCTATGCACAAGGCATCTACAACACCAACATCCCGGGAGTGAAGGTATGGGCCGGCACGGCGGACGACCCCTTCTTCATCGATCTCGGTGCCGCGTTCGACACGCTCGACTTCCGCCTCGGTGCGGGAAACGGGGTGCTGTCCCCGGCCCAGGACGCCAGCAATACCAACACCGCATCCGACACGGTGTCGGGCTACGCGGTCAATTCGATCGCGATCGAAGTGCCGGTCGCGATGTTGACCAACACGGGCAACGTCGAAGCTGCGACCTCGGTCAATGCCACGATCGGTGTCTGGGCGACGACCTCGCGTCCGCGCACGACCTTGCGCCGCGCGCCCCTCGCCGCGCAGAGCAGCGGTGCCTATAGCCAGATCCAGCGGCTGGCCAATCCGCTGATCAACGAGCTGATCATCGGAACGGGATCGAAGGATCGCTTCAGCATGGACGTGCCGAAGAACGACAGCCAGTTCGCGGCGTTCTTCCTCGATCCGCTGCTCGCGCGCGTCGTCAACGCCGCGTACGGCGGCGCGGTGGCGATTCCGACCCCGCCGCGGACCGACCTCCTGCCGCTCGTCAACTACGCGCCCCCGATCGCCGCACCCGGGACGCCGGCCGGACCGATCGCCGACCTGCTTCGCCTGAACACCGGCGTGCCGCCGACGCGCGCTCGACACCGTGTCGCCGTCTCGGCGTGCTGGGCGGCGACATCGCCGGCTTCCCGAACGGTCGACGGTTGATGGACGACGTGGTCGACATCGCGCTGCGGATCGTCGCGGGCGGCGTGCTCGTGCCGGGCTTCAACGTCGCGCCGAACAATCGGCTCGGCGACGGGGTCAACGTCAACGACGTGCCGTTCATGACGACGTTCCCGTACCTCGCGCCGTCGCCGAGCGGTCGCGATCGGCGGCACATCGATCCGGGCGAGCCCGGCTGCACGCAGGGCGGCGGGAACGCCTGTTCCCCCTGACGACCCCGCGCGCATCCGGCTACGGCCCGATGCGCGCGGCGGCGATGTGGAGGGACTGCGGGCAGCGCAACAATTCGCGTATTCTGCGTCGATCGACAAGGTGATCAGACGGGGTGCCCATGCGGTTCCGGTTCGGCGGCAATGGTTTCGTGGCGTTGCTCGTGGCGCTCGTCGCGGCGTTTCTCTGCAGCGAAGCGCAGGCGCAGATCAAGGTCGGCGTCGACCTGTCGACGTCCGGGCCGGCCGCGTCGATCGGCGCGCCGAGCAAGAACGTCGTCGCGATGTATCCGACGCAGATCGCCGGGCAGAAGGTCGAATACGTGGTCCTCGACGACGGCTCGACGCCCACCGGCGCGGTGTTGAACGCACGCAAGCTGACGTCCGAGGACAAGGTCGACGTCATCGTCGGCCCGAACACCACGGCCAACGCGCTCGCGATGCTCGACGTGCTGGCCGAGTCGCAGACGCCGATGATCGCGCTCGCCGCATCGGCGTCGATCGTCGAGCCGATGGACGCGAAGCGCTACTGGGCGTTCAAGATGCCGCAGAACGACTCGCTGATGGCGACGGCCGTCACGAAGTCGATGGCCGACAACGGCGTCAAGACGCTCGGCTTCATCGGCTTCAACGACGCGTACGGCGAGAGCTGGCTGAACGAGCTCAACAAGCTGCTCGAGCTGCGCGGCATCCGCCTCGTCGACGTCGAGCGCTACAACCGCGTCGACACGTCGGTGACCGGGCAGGTGCTCAAGCTGATGGCCGCGAAGCCCGACGCGATCCTGATCGCCGGCGCCGGCACGCCGGCCGTGACGCCGCAGATCGAGCTCGTCCGCCGCGGCTACAGGGCCGCATCTACCAGACGCACGGCATCGCGACGTTCGAGTTCCTGAAGGTCGGCGGCAAGGACGTCGAAGGGACCTTGTTCCCGACCGGCCCCGCGTCGTCGCGACGCAGCTGCCGAACGACGTCGCGTCGAAGAAGGTCGCGGTCGACTTCATGAAGCGCTACGAGGCGACGTACGGCGCCGACACGCGTCACGCAGTTCGCGGCCGACGCGTGGGGCGCGTGGCTCGAGCTGGCCGAAGCGATCCCGAAGGCCTTGAAGATCGCGCAGCCGGGCACGGTGCGAGTTCCGCAACGCGCTGCGCGACGCGATCGAGAAGACGCGCGGGCCTGTCGTGCCGCAGGGCGTCGTCAACATGAGCGCGCAGGACCACGTCGGCCTCGACCAGCGCTCGCGCGTGATGGCGAAGATCGAGAACAACCGCTGGGTGTTCGTCTCGGAGTGACGGGGCCGGCGATGGAGGGCACCATCGCCGGGGTCGTGCGTCGTCAGAACAGCTTGCGGATACCGACCTGGTACGAGATCGGGTTGACGTTCGAGCGGCCCGTCGCGTCGTACAGGTCTCCGGTGTTGTAGAGGCCGGTCGTCGACGCGTCGCCGATGCCGACGAAGCCCTGGAACGGGTTGCCGTTCGGCCCGTTGTGCAGCCGGAACGCCGCGACCGATCCGTACAGCACGGTGTTCTTCGAGAACGAGTAGCGCGCGCCCGTGCTGTAAAAATCGCCCTTCGGGGTCCCGAGGTTCGCGCCGGCGTTCGACGTGCTGTGGTCGCGCACGCGGCCGTAGCCGCCGAGGAAGGTCCACGCGCCGAGCGGTACCGTCACGCCGCCGAAGTACGCGTGCTCGTTCAGCTGCACGGTGCTGCCGAACGCGGCCGTCGCGTTCGTGTTGTCGTTGCGGGTCTGCCAGTAGATCGCATGCAGCTTCACGATGCCGAAGTCGTAGGTCGCCGCGCCGTCGAACGTCTTGATCCGATAGGCGTCGAGGTTGCTCCGGATGTGCTCGAAGCCGACGCCGGCGAACACCGGGCCGCTCGCGTACTTGACGCCGGCGCCGAGGCGGTCGTTGCCGCGCTCGGCCTGTCCCGTCGCGGCAGGGGCGGCGTTGTTCGTCGTCGACTCGCCGAACTGGTAGACGCCGGACAGCACGAAGCCGCCGAGCGACGGCGAGTCGTAGAACATCGCGTTGTCGTTGCGGGCCGTGTTGTTCGTGAACACGTTCCCGGCGAGGCCGACGAGGCCGGCGCCGTACGGGTCCGCGATCGCCTGCACGAGGAAGAGCGGGTTGTAGTCGCGGCCGAAGCGCAGGCCGCCGTACGGTCCCACGAGCCCGAACGTGGAGATGCGGCTGAAGAGCCGGCTGCCGGTCGACGTGTGCGGCGCGGTGCTCGAACCGCCGAAGCCGGCCGACGCGCCGCCACCGACCGAGCCTTGCTGCACCGAGTTGTCGCTGAGATCGAATCCCTGCTCGAACACGAAGTTCGCGCTCCATCCGCCGCCGAGGTCCTCCATGCCGCGCAGGCCCCAGCGTGTTCCCGATTCGCCGCCGCTGTAGACGGCCTTCAGCGTCCCGAGGTTCGTGTGGTCGAACCGCAGGCCACCGTCGGCGACGCCGTACAGGGTGACGTTGGTCTGCGCGCCGGCGACGCCGCACGTGGCGGCGAGAAGCGTGGCGATGATGATTCGTTTCATGATGTCTTCCTCCCTTGTCGGCGGGCAAAGCGCTGCCCTTTCCGGCGGCCGGTGCCGTCGGTTCTCGGTGCTGCGAAACGGAAAGGCTTCGCGCGCTGCGTCGCGCGAAGAAGGGGCCGGCGCGCGCCGGCGCGGTCGCTAGAGGGTCATCGCGGCGGCCTCCCGCGGGACGGCGACGTCCGCGCCGGCTCGCGGCGCATCGACGCCGACCGGAGGACGCCCCTGGACCTGGATGCGGTAGCCGCTACGCCGCTGCGGGAAGTAGTCCCAGATCGCGCGATGCTGCGTGCAGCGGTTGTCCCAGAACGCGACCGAGTGGGGCCGCCAACGGAAGCGGCACTGGAATTCCGGCGTCTCGATGTGCCGGAACAGATGGGCGAGGAGCGACGCGCTCTCGGACTTCGAGAGTCCGTTGATGCGCGTCGTGTAGAAGCTGTTCACGAACAGCAGGCGACGCCGCCGACTCGGGATGCACGCAGACGACCGGATGGTCGGCCTCGGGATAGGTCTTGCCGGCCGTATCGTCGTAGTAGCCGCGGTACGCGGCGCCGCCCGAGTGGTGCGCGGTGAGCGGCTCGAGCAGATCCTTCACCGTCGGCGACAGCGCGTCGTAGGCCGCGTACATGCTCGCGAACAGCGTGTCGCCGCCGACCGGCGGCACGATCGTCATGTGCAGCACGCTGCCCATCGGCGGCGACGTCTCGCACGATGTGTCGGTGTGCCACTCCTCGCCGGCCACCTTCTTCGACTGCGCGTCCGCGTGGATGCGGATCAGCTCGCGATGGCCCTCGACCGGCGTCGACGCCGGATGGACGAACAGCTCGCCGAAGCGGCGGGCGAACGCCTTGTGCTGCTCGACGTCGATCGGCTGGTCGCGAAAGAAGATGACCTGGTGCGCGACGAGCGCGCGGCGCACGTCTGCGTAGACGTCGTCGGACATCGGCTGGCGCAGGTCGACGCCGAAGACCTCGGCGCCGATGTTCGGCGACAGCGGTTCGATGCGAAGGGTCGAAGCGGTCATCGGGAAACCTCGTGACGAACGTTGAAGATCGGATGCGTCGGACGGATCACTGCGGGCCCGGCTTCGCCCACCACAACGACTCGTCGCTGACGCCGGCGGCGAACGTCGGCTGCGTCTTCCAGCCGCGCAGGTCGCTGTCGACGGCGGTCGTGCGCGTCGCCCATTGCAGCGGCGTCATCCACACCTGCTCGAGCAGCCGCACCTCGAAGCGGCGCGCGAGATCGCGGCGCTTCGCCGGATCGAGCTCGCGCTTGATCTGCTCGAAGAGCGAGACGAGCTCGGGATCGTCGGCGCCGCTGTAGTTGTTCGGATTACCGGGGACGTACTTGTTCAGGACCTCGTTCGGGTCGAGGCCCTGCGACGAATTCCATTCGAGCACCGCGTCGAAGTCCCGTGCCGTCTTCGCCGCCGTGTACGCCGCGGCGTCGAGCGCTTTCAGCTCGACCTGCACGCCGATGCGCCGCCACGTGTCGACCATGAACACGCCGTACACCTCGTACGGGTCGCGCGTGTTCGGCGTCAGCAGCGTGACCTTGAGGTCCGACGCGCCCGCTTCCTTCAGCAGGCGCTTCGCCTCGTCGCGCGATCGCGCGATGTCGGGTGCGAAGCCGGGCATCGTCGCGAGCACGTCGGGCGGCAGCGCGTACTCGCCGGTGCGATAGATCGGCGACGTCCCGTGCACCGAGATCAGCTTCGGCAGGCTCTGGTCGGCCTGCGGCCGGTCGATCGCGAGCGCGAGCGCGCGCCGCACCCGCGGGTCGTCGAACGGCTTCCGCTTCGTGTTGAACGTGACGATGCTGCCGGTCGTCGTCTCGACCGTCTCGAAGACGGTCTTCGCGCCGCGCGCCCTCGCGATCTGGTCCCGCAGCGGCGCGCTGAACGTGAAGAAGTCGGCGTTGACCTGGCCGCTCGAGATCGCCGGCACGACGGCCGCGTTCGCGAGGATCACGAGCTCGACGCGATCGAGGTACGGCAGGCCCGGCTTGAAGTAGTCCTTGAACTTCTCGTAGACGATGCGGTTCCCGGGCGTGTACTCGACCAGCTTGAACGGCCCGGACCCGAGGATCGTCTTGCTCGGGAACGTCGGATCGACCGCGAGCTTCGCGGCCGAGTAGATGCAGTTCCACGGGTTCGCGAACGTGCTCAGCATCGCGGCGTTCGGCGCCGACAGCGTGAAGCGCACCGTCGTCGGATCGGGCGCGTCGATCGAGCGGATGTCCGCGAAGAACGGACGCCGCAGCGACACGACGCCCGGCGGCGGGTTGCGCAGGCGCTCGTACGTCGCCTTCACGTCCTTCGACGTCAGCGGCGTCCCGTCGTGGAAGCGGGCCTTCGCGTTGATCCGGAACGTGTAGACGAGGTGGTCCGGCGACTCGGTCCACGACGTCGCGAGGTCGCCGATGATCTTCGGGAAGTCCGTCGGGTCGTACTTCAGCAGCGTCGAGTAGGCCGGGAACAGCGCGAACGCGACGTGACCCGACTCGACCGCGTGACAGTCGAGCGACGCCGGATCGCCGCGCAGCGCGACGCGCAGCGTGCCTCCGGGCAGCGGCGCATCGGCCGCGATCGTCGGCATCGCGACGAGCGCGGCCGCGGCGAGCGCGGCGCGCGCGTACGACGTCGTCCGGCGCAGCGCCGTCGAGAGGGCGTTGGACCTGCGGGCGGATCGGTCGGTCGGTGTCATCGGTCGGGTCACGAGGAGCGGCGCGGATCGAGGTGGTCGCGCAGGCCGTCGCCGAACAGGTTGAACGCGAACACGACGAGCGTGATCGCGAGGCCCGGCGCGAGCACGACCCACGGCGCCTGCTGGTAGAAATCGGACGCGTTGCCGGCGAGCATCAGCCCCCACGACGGGAACGGCTCCGACACGCCGAGCCCGACGAACGCGAGCGCGGCCTCGAGCAGGATCGCCTGGCCCACGTACGCGGTCGCCATCACGATGAACGGCGCGGCGAGGTTCGGCAGCAGATGGATCGCGACGATGCGGGCGTGGCCGTAGCCGCAGACGCGCGCGGCGTCCATGTACGGCAGCTCGCGGATCGACAGCGCGGCCGAGCGGATCACGCGCGCGACGTTCGGGACGAACGGGATCGCGATCGCGAGCACGAGGTTGGGATCGGCCAGTCCGCCACGGTTGCGTCCGAGGATCGACACGACGACGAGCGCGGTCACGATCGACGGGATCACGAGCATCACGTCGAGCACGCGCTGCACGATCAGGTCGAAGCGTCCGCCGACATAGGCCGACAGCGCGCCGATGGCGGCGCCGACGGTGCTGCCGAGCAGTGACGCGACGATGCCGATCAGGAGCGCGGTGCGCGCGCCGAACATCAGGCGCGTCAGCAGGTCGCGGCCGAACGAGTCGGTGCCGGCCCAGTGCTCGCGCGACGGCGGCGCGAGCATCGCGCCGAAGTCGGTGTCGAGCGGATCGTACGGCGCGAGCGTTCCCGCGAACGCCGCGACGACCGCCATCGCGACGATGACGACGAGCCCGAGCGCGGCGACCGGCTCTCGACGGGCGAACGCGCCGATGCGGCGGGCGGCGGAGCCGACGAAGTCGGTCATGTGCGCGCCGCGTCGCGGATTCGCGGGTCGATCAGCCCGTACAGCACGTCGACTGCGAGATTGATCAGCA
Organism: uncultured beta proteobacterium; assembly: GCA_963795885.1. GTDB lineage: Bacteria > Pseudomonadota > Gammaproteobacteria > Burkholderiales > Burkholderiaceae_D > CAHJXF01. The sequence continues at coordinate 251,177 of CAWCJI010000007.1, forward strand.
GGAACAGCACCGCGAGCACCATCACGATCCCCTGCACGAGCACGAGGTCGCTGTGCTGGACGGCGTCGATGAACAGCCGGCCGATGCCATTGAGGTTGAACACCTGCTCGGTCACGACGAGGCCGCCGATCAGGAAGCCGAACTCGAGGCCGACGACCGTGATCGACGGCAGCATCGCGTTGCGCAGCGCATGCCGCACGACGATCGTCCGCCACGGCAGGCCCTTCGCGCGCGCCGTGCGGATGTAATCCTCGCGCAACACGTCGAGCAGCGACGAGCGGATCATCCGCGCGAGGACGGCGGCGAAGCGGTAGCCGACGGCGAGCGCGGGCCAGATCAGCTGCGACAGGTTCGCGACGGGATCGACGTAGAACGGCGTGTAGGTGAGCGGCGGCAGCCATCCGGTCGCCAGCAGCAGCGCGAGGATGATCAGCATGCCGAACCAGAACGACGGCACCGCGAGGCCGCCCATCGTCACGATGCGGATCGCGTAGTCGAGTCGGCGTGCCGGGCACGAGCGCCGAGATCGTGCCGAGCGGCACCGCGATCAGCGCGCCGATCAACGTCGCCATCAGCGCGACCTGCAGCGACAGCTCGAGCCGCGAAGCGATCTCGTCGCGCACCGGCCGTCCGGTCCACAGCGACGTGCCGAGGTCGAGCTTCAGCAAGCCCGGTCGCCCAGTGCGCGAACTGCGCCGGCAGCGGATCGGCGAGGCCGAGGCGCGTGCGCTCCTGTTCGATCGCCTCCTGCGTCACGGCCGCGCCGTCACCCCGCATCTTGACCTCGACGACGTCGCCCGGCAGCACGCGCAGGATCAGGAAGATCACGACGGCGGTGGCCGCGAGCGTCGGGACGAGCAGCGCGAGACGGGAGGCGACGAGGCGCAGCATCGTCAGACGCGGATGCAGGCGACGTGACGGCCGGGCCGCACCTCGCGCAGCGCGGGCACGACGGCCCGGCAGTCGTCGATCGCGCGCGGGCAGCGCGTGTGGAACACGCAGCCGGACGGCGGTGCGAGCGGCGACGGCGGCTCGCCGCCGAGCGCGGGCATCGCGCGGTGTCGCGCGTGACGCGGGTCGGGCAGCGGTGCGGCATCGAGCAGCGCGATCGTGTACGGATGCAGCGGCTCGGCGTACAGCGCGTCGCGATCGGCACGCTCCATCACGCGGCCGAGATACATCACGACGACGCGATGCGACAGATGACGCACGACGGCGAGGTCGTGCGCGATGAACAGGTAGCCGATGCCGAGACTGCGCTGCAGGTCCGCGAGCAGGTTGACGACCTGCGCCTGCACCGAGACGTCGAGCGCCGACACCGGCTCGTCGAGCACGATGAACGACGGCTCGAGCGCGAGCGCGCGGGCAATGCCGACGCGCTGCCGCTGTCCGCCCGACAACGCGTGCGGGTGGCTCGATCCGATCGACGCGGGCAGGCCGACCTGCGCGAGCAGCGCGTCGACGCGCTCGTCGATGCGGTCGCGGGCGACGAGCCGATGGACCGCGAGCGGTTCGGCCAGCAGACGCCGGACCGTCCGACGCGGGTTCAACGAGCCGTACGGATCCTGGAACACGACCTGGATCGCGCGACGCGACGTCGGTGCGGCGCCGGAGCCGACGAGCGATCGTCCCTCGAAGACGATGTCGCCGGACGTCGGCGGCACGAGGCGCAGGATCATGCGGCCGATCGTCGACTTGCCGCAGCCCGATTCGCCGACGAGGCCGAGCGTCTCGCCGCGCGCGACGTCGAAGCTGACGTCTTCGACGGCACGCACGCTCTCGCGGCGACCGACGTCGAAGCGCTTGCAGAGCCCGCGCACGGACAGCAGCGGATCGTCGAGCGCGGCGTCGGTCGGCACCGGGTCGCGCCGGCCCACCGCCTGCAGATGGATGCGACGCTCGTCGGACAGGACATCGCGCGTCCGATGGCAGGCCGCCCGGTGGTCGGCGTCGACCGCGATCCACGGCGGCTCCGTCGCGCAGACGTCTCGTCGCCATGCGCAGCGCGGCGCGAAGCGGCAGCCCGGCTCGCGGTCGAAGGGACCCGGCAACGTGCCGTCGATCGTCTCGAGCTTCGCGCGACGCGGTTCGTCGAGCCGCGGCACCGAACGCAACAGCCCGATCGTGTACGGATGCGCGGCGCGCGCGAACAGCGCGTCGACGGGTCCCTCCTCGACGAGGCTGCCGGCGTACATGACGTGCACGCGGTCGGCATAGCGCGCGACGAGGCCGAGGTTGTGCGTGATCACGACGAGCGCGATGCCGTGGTCGCGCGCAGAGTCGCTGCATCAGCTCGAGGATCTGCGCCTGGATCGTGACGTCGAGGGCCGTCGTCGGCTCGTCGGCGATCAGCAGGCGCGGCCGGCACGCGAGGCCGATCGCGATCATCACGCGCTGGCGCATGCCGCCGGACAGATGGTGCGGATACTGCTCGACCCGCCGCGCGCCGTCGGCGATGCCGACCTCGCCGAGCAGCTCGAGCACGCGGGCTCGCGCGTCGCGGCGGCTCATCGCGAGATGCGCGATCAACGGCTCCTCGATCTGCCGCCCGATCGTCATCAGAGGGTTCAGCGACGACATCGGTTCCTGGAACACCATGCCGACCGATCGGCCGCGAATCGTCCGCATGCGGCGTTCGGACAGGCCGACGAGCTCGACCCCGTCGAAGCGCGCGGAGCCGCCGATCCGCGTGCGCGCGCGATCGAGCAGGCCGAGCAGTCCGAGTGCGGTAACGGACTTGCCCGAGCCCGATTCGCCGACGATCGCGACGATCTCGCCCGGCGCCACGTCCCATGACACGTCGTCGACGACACGTGCGAGGCCGCGGTCGGTGCGAAACGCGATCGACAGATGCTCGACCGCGAGCAGCGGACGACGCTCGGGCGACACGGCGACCGGCGGATCGGCCCAACGGCGCGGCTCGGCAAGCAGCGTCATGGGTCGGACCGAACCCGCCGCAGCTTCCGCAGCGTCCGCAGGTCGTCGGGGATCGCGACCCCGGGATACAGCGACGGCCAGGCGGCGCGCGCGACCTCGCCGACATACAGGTCGCCGCGACTGTCGACGGCGATGCCGTGCGGCGCGACGAAGCGGTCCGGCGCGTGGCCGTGGCCGACGTCCGCGATGCGGTCGATCACGCGACCGCACGCGTCGAGCACGCTGATGCGCGGCCCGAGGCCGGGGAACGACGCATTGAACAGCGGCGGCGCCTCGCAGACGTACCAGACGTGTCCGTCGTCGCATGCGTGCGCCGCGAGTCCCATCGGCCGATGCAGCCCGCCCCACTGCGCGAGGAACCGTCCCGATGCGTCGAAGACCTGGATGCGATGGTTCTCCCGGTCGGCGACGTACAGGCGATCGTCGGCATCGCAGGCCACGTCGTGCGGCACGTAGAACTCGCCGGGCAGCGAACCGCAACGGCCCCAGGTCGCGCGATGCGTGCCGTCGGCGGCGAAGCGATGGACGCATGCATTGCGGTAGCCGTCGGTGACGACGATGTCGCCGTTCGACAGCAGCGCGGCGTGCGTGCAGCGGTTGAACGGCTCGCCGCTCATGAAACCGGATGGCCTGCTGCGCGTGCCGATCTCCTGTAGCAGTCGTCCGCGCGTGTCGAAGCGCTTCACCGTGTGATCGCCGTCGTCGGTGCACAGCAGCGTGCCGTCCCATCCGACGTGCAGGCCATGCGGCGACGTGAACAGCCCGTCGCCCCACGCGTCGAGCAATCGGCCGTCCCGGTCGAAGACGAGCAACGGCGCCGGTCCTCGATGGAAGACGTAGACCCGGTCGTCCGGACCGACGGCCACGCCACCGACGTCGCCGATCACGAGGCCATCGGGCCGATGAGGCCAGTCGTCGACGAACGCGAAGCGCATGCGGCGCCCGTCCTCGGCCCGCGGAACGGACGGCGCGACCGCCGCCGGCAGGTCGAACATCAGTGTGCCGCCGTCATCCGCGCGCCGCAGACCTGCACGCGCGTGCCGACGCGACGGCGCGGAAAGTAGTCGAACACCGCCTTGTGCTGGACCGCGCGGTTGTCCCAGAAGACGACCGAGCCCGGTCGCCACGTGAAGCGGCAGTGGAACTCGGGCGTCTCGCAATGGCGATACAGGAACGCGAGCAGCGCGTCGCTCTCGGCGGGCTTCAGCTGCACGATGTGCGTCGTGTACTGGGCGTTGACGTACAGCGCGGGCCGTCCGCTCTCCGGATGCCGGATCACGATCGGCTGCTCCGTCGTGGGGTAGTGGCGGTTCTTGTCGAAGCGACGACGGAAGACATGCCCGCCGTCGTGGATCGCCGTCAGGCCGTCGAGCAACTGCCGGATCTGCGGCGACAGCGCGTCGTACGCGGCGTACATGCTCGCGAACATCGTGTCGCCGCCGACGTCCGGGATTTCCTGAAGCTGCAGGATGCTGCCCATCGGCGGCTCGGTGTCGCACGACGCGTCCGAATGCCATTCCTCGCCCAGCGCTTTGGTCGATGTCTCGTCCGCGTACACCGGCAGGACCTCGGGATGCTTCGACGTCAGGTCGGCGACCGGATGGATGTAGAGGCGTCCGAACTGCGCTGCGAACGCGATCTGCTGTTCCAGCGACAACGTCTGATCACGAAAGCCGATCACGCCGTGTTCGATCAGCGCGCGCCGCACTTCGGCCGCGACCGGCGGCGCCAAGGGCTTCGACAGATCGACCTGGCCGACCTCCGCGCCGATCTTCGGCGTGAGCGGTCGTACCGAGATGTGCTCGTAAGGCGGAGTTTGCTCGTACGGCATGGCGCAGTCCTGTCGCTCGAGGCGCGCGGAGGACACGCGCCGGATCATCGGGTCGACGGCGGGTGAAGTCGTGCCCGGCGGGATCGGCGAGTGCGTTTCGCACGTAGAAGCCGCCGCATCTCCTCCGAGGCGCTGGCGGTGCCGCGCCGTCTCGTATGCGATGAACTCTACGAACCCGGTAATATAAAAACAAATCAATAATCGCGAACGAATTTCATCAGCGCTTTGGATGGTTGTACAGCGCTCGATCCGCGCGAAGGGACCACGATGTCGAGATTGAATCTCACCAATATCGCGACGGTCTGCGCGATCGCGCGTCTCGGCACGTTCACGGCCGCGTCCGAGCGCCTGCATGCGTCGCAGCCGGCGATCACCGCGCGCGTGCGGGAGCTCGAACGCTCGGTCGGCATCACGTTCTTCCAGCGCCGCGGGCGTCGCATGGAATTGACGGTCGAGGGGCGTCACTTCATCGACCGGGTCGAGCCGCTCGTCGCGCAGATCGAGGAGACGGTGCTGGAGCACAGCGAGCCGTCGGCGGCGAACGGCGTCGTCCGCATCGGGGTCGGCGCGGTCACGATGACGTGGTTCCCCGAGGTCGTCGAGACGTTGAAGCGCGAGATGCCGAACGTCCATTACGAGGTCGACGTCGACATGGGGATGAACATGATCGAGAAGCTCGAGTCGGGCAAGCTCGACCTCGCGATCGTCGGCGGCAAGGTGCGCTTCCCCGGTCTGAAGAGCCACGACCTCACGGGCAGCGACCTGCAGTGGGTGATGTCGTCGAAGCTGCCGCAGCACGAAGGCGGCCGGCAGCTGACGATCGGCGAGCTGCTGGATCGCGGGCCCCTCTGGTTCGTCGCGCGGTCGTCAATCCTGTTTCCGCGGATGGTCGCGTCGGCGCGGCGCCACGGCGCGCGGCTCACGAACGTCAACACGTGCGCCAGCATGGCCGCGCTGCTCGATCTCATCGATCGCGGCGGCGGGATCGGCATGGTGGCGACGCGCCTCGCGAAGGACCGCATCGCGTCCGGTGCGCTCTTATCGCTGTCAGACCAGTTGTCGCCGGAGACGCTCGAGCTGACGCTGCTGTACCACGATCGTCGCCCGCGGTCGATCGTGCGCCAGGTCGCCGAACGACTGGTCGAGGCGGAACGGCGGCGGTCCGGCGACCAGGTGCACGTGCACGAGTCGCGGCCGCGCCCGCGCATTTCGGCGGCGGCCCGCGACCTGCCTCGCGCGGCGTCGCGCGGGCGGCCGCCGGCCGGACGGGTCAGGCCTGCCTGATCCTCGTCGGCGCCGGACGCGCGTCGGCACAGGCGTCGAGTTGCGCCCGCATCGCCGCACCGAGCAGCCGGGTATCCGCGCCGAGCGTGATGAAGCGGTGGCCGCGCGCGAGCAGCGCGGCGACATCGGCACCCGAGTGGATGATCGTGCCGACGACCTTGCCGGCCGCGAGCACGTCGCGCTCGACCGATGCGAGCGCGGCCTGCACCGACGGGTCCAGCACGTTGCCCTGCGCGCCGAGATCGCCGGCGAGGTCGTGGATGCCGACGACGATCGCATCGATGCCGTCGACCGCCGCGATCGCGGCCGCGTGCGCGACGCCGCGCGCGCTCTCGACGATCGCGGCGACGAACGGACCGTCCTTCGCCATCGCGCGATAGCGTTCGACGAACAGGCCGTAGCCGGACGCCCGCGCGACCCCGAGCCCGTGGCCGCGGATCCCGGCCGGCGGATATCGGGTCGCCGCGACGAGGCGCGTCGCGTCGGTGGCGTCGTGGACGCCGGAGAAGATCAGTCCGTCGATGCCGAGGTCGAGCGCCTGGCCGATCGCGATCGGATCCTGCGACGCGATTCGCAGCACCGAGGCGGCGCCGCCGGCCGCGATCGCCTGCACGAGGCCGAACAACGCGTCGCGGCCGATCGGTGCGTGCTCGTCGTCGAGGATCACGACGTCGTAGCCCGCGAGCGCGGCGAGCTCCGCGGCGGCCGGACTCGCGAGACCGTGCAGCAGCCCGTAGATCGGCTCTCCGCGGCGCAGCCGCTCCCTGATGTGCGACGCCTTCTGCATGCTTTCCCCGTGCGCATCCGTCGCCGGATGCGATCGGTCCGACACTCTAGCCGGCCGGCCGGGCCACCGATAGTCGAGATTTCTTCGGTTGGGGTATCAACGAAATTGATCGATGGCGGTCAACGTCATGACGCGTCGGCGAAGACGCGCGCATACGTATCGCGCAGCTCGCGCTTCAGCAGCTTGCCGCTCGGGTTCTTCGGCAGCGACTCGACCAGCACCACCCGTTTCGGCACCTTGTAGCCGGCCAGTTCGGCGCGGCAATGCACGAGCACGTCGTTCTCGGTGAGCGCGTGCCCGGCCTTCGCGACCACCACCGCGACGACCGCCTCGATCCAGTGCGGATGCGGCACGCCGATCACCGCGACTTCGCTGACGCCCGCACGTCGATAGATCGCTTCCTCGACCTCGCGGCTCGCGACGTTCTCGCCGCCGGTCTTGATCATGTCCTTCTTGCGATCGACGACCGTCAGGTAGCCGTCGTCGTCGAGGATGCCGAGGTCGCCCGAGTGGAACCAGCCGCCGTCGAACGCCGCCGCGGTTCGCTCGTCGTCATGGTAATAGCCGAGCATCAGATGCGGCGAGCGATGGACGATCTCGCCGACGACGCCCGGCGCCACGTCGTTCATCGCATCGTCGACGACGCGGGTCTCGACGTTCAGCACCGCGCGGCCGGCCGAGCCCGGCTTCGTCAACTGCTCGTCGGGACCGAGCATCGTCGCGAGCGGCGCGATCTCCGTCTGCCCGTACAGGTTCCACAGCCGCACGGCCGGCAGTCGCGACGCGAGTTCGCGCAGCACCTCGACCGGCATGATCGACGCGCCGTAATAGCCCTTCTTCAACGCGGCCAGCTTCGTCGGATCGAAGCGCGGCGAACGCAGCAGGCCGATCCACACCGTCGGCGGCGCGAAGAACGAATCGATCGCATGCCGCTCGAGCAGCGGCAGCACGTTGTCCGGCGTCGGCGACGCGGTGATGACGCTCGTCGCGCCGACGTACAGCGCACGGGCCGAGGAACGCGTCGAGCTGCGCGCAGTGATAGAGCGGCAGCGCATGCAGCATGCGATCGCCGCTCGCGATCTCGGCGTCGACGAGGCAGCTGACGTACTGCGCGATGACCGCATCGTGCGTCAGCATCGCGCCCTTCGGCGCCGACTCCGTCCCGCTCGTGTAGACGATCTGCGCCAGCTCGGTTCCGGTCAGCCCGACGTCGGGTGGCGCCTCGTCGTCCGCGATCAGCGCTTCGAACGTCGTCATGCCGTCGACCGGTTCGGTCTCGTGTTCCGACGGCAGCCAGAAGAACGCGTCGACCGCGGTGTCGAGCGCTGCGGCCTCTCGCGCGAGCGTCGCGAGGCCGCTGTCGGTCGCGAGCCAGCGCGCGCCGGAATGCCGCAGGATGAACGCGGCCTCCGCAGCCTTCAGCATGAAGTTGATCGGCACCAGCACCGCGCCGACCCGAGCGACCGCGAAGCGCAGCGCCGCGAACGCATGCGAGTTGCGCGCGAGGATCGCGATGCGGTCGCCGGGCGCGACGCCGCGCGCCGCGAGGCCGGCCGCAGCGCGGTCGACGACGCGGTCGAACTCCGCGAACGTCCAGGCCGTGTCGCCGCAGACGATCGCGAGCCGGTCGGGATGGCGCCGCGCGCTGCGGCGCACGAGATCCGCGAGCGTCTGTCGCCGGGCGTCCGAGTTCATCGTGTCCTCGCCGCGCGTCGTCGCGCGACGCTCGGAGTCGTCTTCAACGCGGCACGAACTTCTGCACGCGCTTGCCGGTGTCGACCTCGCCGGCGTAGATGTCGCCGCGCGAGTCGATCGCGAGGTCGTGGACCCAGTGGAACTCGCCGGCGTAGCGTCCCGGTCGACCGGACGTCCTGATCACGATCCCGGTGTCGCGCGACACCGTGACGATGCGGTCGTTGCGGCCGTCGGCGAGGAAGAGGTAGCGCTGCTCCGGGTCGCGCGACAGCGCGATGTCCCATGCCGAGCCGTTGCCCGCGGTGTCGGGCGCGATCGAGAACTGCTTCACGTACGTGCCGTCCTTGTGGAACACCTGCACGCGGTTGTTGAGCCGGTCGCAGACGTAGACGAGGCCGTCGCGCGCGATCCGCACGCAGTGCACCGGGTTGCCGAAGATCGCGAGCTGGGCCGCGGTCGGCGGCGCGGTGCGGCGCAGGTTCGGCTTGTCGGCATCGGTCGGTGGCCGGCCGAACGCGCTCCACATCCGCTTGTAGGCGCCGGTCGTCGCGTCGAACACGATCACGCGCTTGTTGTAGTAGCCGTCGGCGACGTAGACCTCGTTGGCCGGCACGTCGACCTCGACGCCGGCCGCCTGTCCGAGCCGCGACGTGTCGAGGTTGCCGGTCTGCGGCCCGACCTTGCCGATCTGCATCACGAAGCGTCCGTCGCGCGTGAACTTGAGCACCTGTCCGTCGCTCTCGCCGTTGCCCGTGATCCAGACGAAGCCGGCCGCGTCGACGTGGATGCCGTGCTCGTTCTGCGGCCAGTCGTAGCCGCTGCCCGGGCCGCCCCAGCTGCGCAGCAGGTTGCCGTCGGCATCGAACTCGAGGACCGGCGCGGCCGGCGCACAGCAGTCCGACAGCGGCGGCTTGAACGTCGCGCCGCGCTCGTCGTCGGTCAGCGATCCGGGACGTTGCAGCACCCACACGTGATCGTCGGCATCGGTCGCGACACCCGACACCTGGCCGAGGATCCAGCCGTGCGGCAGCGGCTTCGGCCACGACGCGTCGACGCGCAGGTCGGGCGGCGACACGGCCGGCGGCGTCGTCGCGCAAGCGGCGACGAAGACGAGCGCGATGCCACCAAGAGCGATGCGCGTGGACAGTGGCATGCGACGTCTCCGTATTCTTGTTCGAGCGCGCCATGATGCGCCCGGCCGAACGCGATCGTCGAGCAAACGACGCGGTCAGCGACCCAGCAGCTCGACCGTCGCCTCGAACAGCCGCTCGCCCGGCGTCGCGAAGCGCTCGCAGGCCGAGAAGTGGTTCGCGCCGGGCAGCGGCACGTCCTCGCGCAGCACGCGCGACCACGCCGCGCCGATTTCGCGCGTGTGTCGCCTGAACTCGTCCGACTCGTCGCCGCCGACCGCCGTGATCAGCGGCGCATCGCTCGCCGGCGTCATGTAGAGCGGCGACAGCGGCGCGACGCGATCGAGCGTCAACTGCAGGTCGGCATTGAGATAGGGCGCATGCCGGATCGGCTCGAGATCGAAGAGGCCGCTGACGGCGACGCCGCCGCGCAGCAGACCGATCGGCAGCCGCGGGTCGTAGTCGGGCCAGCGCGCGGCGAGCATCATCCCCGTCAGGTGGCCGCCCGCCGAATGGCCCGACACGACGATGCGGTCGCGTTCGATGCCCAGGCGATCGGCGTTCAGCCACATCGTCGCGAGCGCGCGCAACTGCTGCCGCACGATCGTCTCGAGCGGCACGCGCGGCGCGAGCCCGTAGTCGACGACGGCCACGCGGATGCCGCGATCGACATAGCCCGGCGCGATCCACGAGAAGTCGTCCTTCGACAGCGAGCGCCAGTAGCCGCCGTGGATGAAGACCAGCAGCGGCGTGTGCCCACCGGCGCGACGTTCGGGCTCGAACAGGTCGAACGTCTCGGCCGCATCCGGCCCGTAGGCGATCGACGGGCGATGCGCGACGGTCCGTCGAGCGTCGGCCGCGCGCTCGCGCCAGTTCGCCAGCAACGCGGCGAGCCCCGCGACGCGACGACCGTTGTCGTACTGCTCGTTGCAGAAGTCCGGCGGGTACGACGGCGGAGGCGGCAGCAGCATGCGTGTTCCTTTCGGCACCGGTCAGTCGCGGCGAGCCTTCTTCGCCGATGCCGCATGATCGGCATGCGCCGCGTCGAGGATCCAGGCCCTGAACTTGTCGGCGGCCGGTCGCAGCGGGCGACGCGGCCAGACGAGGTAGTAGTTCAGGCCGCTGACGAGCGTTCCGGATCGGCCGCCACCAGCGCGCGACTGTGCACCTCGCGCTCGACGTACTGCGGCGGCTGCAGCGTCACGCCTTCGCCTTCGATCGCGGCGAGGATCGCGAGCGTGCCATGACTGAAGTACAGCCCGACCTCGGCGTTCGGTTCGGCCAGGCCGCGCATCGCGAACCACGGCGTCCACATGTCGTAGGGGCGGTTCTCGTGCAGCAACCGCGCGTGCGGCCAGACCGCCGCCTTCGACCGACCCTTGAACACGCGAGCGAAGTAATCGGGACTGCAATACGGTCGCATCGTCTGCCGCAGCAGCGGCTCGCTGTTCAGCTGCGGCGGCACCTCGCGCCCCGTGCGGATCGCGAGGTCGAACGGATCGCGGTCGAAGTCGGCGAAGTCGAACGACGCGTCGACGCGGACCTCGACCTTCGGGTGGAGCGACGCGAAGCTGCGCAGCCGCGGCATCAGCCAGCGCGACGCGAAGTCCGGCGCGACCGTGACCGCGATGCGCTGCTCGCCGGGCCGCAACTGTTCGGCCGCGTGCGCGATGCCGCGCAGATGACGCGTGACCGCGGACTGGAATGCCTGTCCGGCTTCCGTCAGACGGATCGCGCGCGCCGAGCGCTCGAACAACGCCACTTCGAGATAGCCCTCGAGCGTCCGCACGTGCTGGCTGATCGCTCCGGGCGTGACGAATAGCTCCGCTGCCGCGTCGCGCATGCTCGACAGACGCGCGGCGGCTTCGAATGCCCGGACGGAATTGAGAGGGGGCAGCTTCATCGACGACTCGTCTGCAGCATGCCTGACGGTTTAGATTTTCTCAACTGAGCCCAGCCATCAAATCGTTTGTCGGCGACGCGCCGGGCGCCGATGATCATGCGACGGCGCATCGCGCGCCGGGGAGAGCGACGATGAAGTTCATGATGAAGCGGATGTCGATCGAGTTGCCGGCCGACGCGCCGCTGCGGGTCGACGAGGTCGAAGGGACGACGGTCCGCGTGCTGCGCGGCCGCGTGTGGATCACGCAGGAAGGCTCGCCCGACGACCTGTTCCTCGATGCCGGATGTGGCCACACGTTCCGGATCGACGGCCGCGCGCTGATCTCGGCCGAGCGCTCGACGGGCCGGTCGGCGACGATCGTGTTCGACGCACCGTTGTCGGTCGCCGAGCCGGCGACCGTCGCGACCGCGGTGAAGCGCTGGCTGACGTGGCATTCCGCCCCGGCGTCGCTCGCGTCGAACGTCTGGGAAGGAATCTGAGGGATCGCCCGCGCGCTGGTCAGTCGTCCGCGTCGAAGACGTGGAACGCGCTGCCGCCGCGCGCCTTCGCTTCGTAGAGCGCCGCGTCGGCGTTTCGCAGCAACGCGTCCGACGTGACGCCGTGCGCCGGGAACAGCGCGATGCCGGCCGAGATGCCGATCGCGACGCGATGCTGGTCGACCTGGATCGGCGAGGCGAGCGCCTCGATCAGGCGGTGCGCGAGTCGCGACGCGTCGCTGGTGTCCGCGACCGACCGCTGCAGGATCGCGAACTCGTCGCCGCCGAGTCGTGCCACGGCGTCGTCGATCGCGCGCGACGTTGCGCAGACGTTGCGCAACCGACGCGAGGACCTGATCGCCGATGCCGTGACCGAGCGAGTCGTTGACCGGCTTGAACCGATCGAGATCGAGGTAATGGACCGCGAACGAGTGGCCGTCGATCGTCGCGTTCATGATGTTCGACGCGAGCAGCTCGTCGAACGACTCGCGATTCGAGCAGGCTCGTGAGGCCGTCGTGCAGCGCCCGGTGCCGGATGCGCTCGTCGTCGCGGCGCCGCTCGGTGATGTCGACGTACGTACGCAGGACGCCGCCGCCCTTCATCGCGACGCTGTCGACCTCGATCACGCGACCGTCCGGCCGCGTTCGCTCGTAGCGCAACGATCGATCGAGGACGCCGCCGTTGCGGACGAACGCCTTGATCTCTTCCGGCGTGTGGCTGGAACTCGTCGGTCGCCCACTGGTATTCGAGCACCTCGACGAAATGCGGGCGGCGCGCCATCAGCTCGGGCGGCAGCCCGAGCAGTTCGATCGCGCGGCGATTGCAGACCTCGACGACGTGATCCGCGTCGACGAGCATCAGCCCGTCCGTCAGCGGTCGAGGATGACGTCGAGCATCTCCGCGAACGCTTGCGCAACGCGACCGGGATCGTCCGAAGCGTCCGGCTCGCGCCGCAGGCGATCCCGCCGTCGCCGCTGCGCGGGACCCGGCGGGGGCGACTTCGGGCGTCTGGATCTGATGCATCGTGCCGTTGCGGGTTCGTGGTGCCGCGCGCCGGCGGGCTCGACCGCCGGATCCGATGACGCGAACGGTCCGATCGCGTCGGTCGATTCGAACGGCGCTCAAGCTGGCGTCCTTTCGTCGCGCGAATCGCCCTTCGTCGGGTCCATCAGCTGCGTAGCGACGTGGCGACGTTCGGATCGCCCGCATGCGAACCCGGGTGCGATCAGGGCGAGACCCCCGTCGAAGTCCGCGCTCGGTCGCCCGAACAGATATCCCTGCAAGCCGGGGCAACCCATCGTCGGTCAGCGTGCTGGCGCTGCTCCAGCGTCTCGACGCCCTCGGCGACGATACTCAGCCCGAGGTCGCGCCCGAGGCCGATGACCCACGGACGATCGAGCCGGTGCGTTCATCGTGGACGATGCGCTGGATGAACGAGCGGTCGATCTTGATGCGGTCGACCGGAAGTCGGCTCAGGTAGCTCAGGCTCGAATAGCCGGTGCCGAAGTCGTCGAGCGCGATCGACACGCCGAGCAGCCGCAGCTCGCGCAGCGACCGTCTCGGTGCGATCCACTCGTGCAGCAGCACGGACTCGGTGACCTCGAGCTCGAGGCCGCGACGGATCGAGCCCGGTCTCGGCGCAGCGTCTGCGCGACGCGTTCGACGAAGCCCGGCGTAGCGGAACTGATGGGCGGACACGTTGACCGAGACCGGGAACGGGATCGCGTCGGTCCGGCGTTCCACGCGACCGACTGGCGGCACGCCATCGTCAGGATCGCGTCGCCGAGCGGGACGATCTGTCCGCAGTCCTCGGCGAGCGGGATGAAGTCGGCACGGCGGGACGACGCACGCCGTCGCGGACCCAGCGCACGAGCGCCTCGGCGCCGAACGGCAGCCCGTCGGCCGCGCGGCAGAGCGGCTGGTAGTACAGCACGAACTCGTCGTTCCTGAGGCCGTCGGCGATCCTCTGCTCGAAGTGCAGGCGACGCTGCGGCGAGGTCGCCGAGCTGGTTCGGTGAAGAAGCGAAAGACGTTGCGGCCCGACTGCTTCGCGAGGTACATCGCCGCGTCGGCGTTCTTCGTGAGCTCGCCGATGTCGTGCTGCCGTGGTCCGGGATAGATCGCGACGCCGATGCTGGTCGTGATGGTCGAGCGCGATGGCCGTCGATGACGAACGGCACGCGCGAGACTGCGCAGGATGTCCTCGGCGACGCGCGCCGGACCGTGACTCGTCGCCGTCGGTCGCGATCAGGACGACGAACTCGTCGCCGCCCTGGCGGCTGACCGTGTCGGATCTGCGGACGCAGGTCGCGAGCCGGTCGCGCGACCTCGATCAGCAGCTGGTCGCCGATCGCGATGGCCGAGCGAATCGTTGACGTTCTTGAAGCGGTCGAGGTCGAGGAAGAGCACCGCGACCTTCTGCTGCGCACGCTTCGCCCGTTCGATCGCATGCGCGAGCCGTTCGTGGAACAGCATGCGGTTCGGCAGGTCCGTCAGCGCGTCGTGCTGCGCGAGATGCGACATGCGGCGCGCCATCGCGCGCGCCTCGCTGACGTCGCGAAAGACGGCGACCGCGCCGGTGACCTCGCCGTCGCGCCCGCGGATCGGCGCGACGTTCTCCTCGATCAACGACTGGCCGCCGCCCTTGCGATGCAGGACGACCTCGGTGGAAAGACCGGCGACCGACGGGTCGGACCCGATCATCGAACCGACGGCCGCGGTATTGCACGACAGCAGCAGGACGTCCCGCAACGGCCGCCCGCGGGCCTCCTTGACCGACCAGCCGGTCAACTGCTCGGCGATCGCGTTCATGTACAGCACGTCGCCGTTCTCGTCGGTCGACAGCACGCCGTCGCCGATCGATTCGAGCGTCACCTGCAGGCGCTCACCCTGCGCGAACAGTTCGGCCTCGGCGTCGACGCGCCGGCGCAGCTCGCGACGCAGGATGATCGCGAGCGCGCCGCAGCCGGACAGCAGCAGCAGCGTCAGCAGGCCGATCAGCAGCGCGCGGGTGCGCCAGCCGGAATAGATCTCGTCGGTCGACTGCCCGACGATCAGATAGAGCGGGAAGTCGTCGACGTGCCGGTAGACGTACTGCCGCTCGATGTTGTCGACCGTCGAGCGCGCCACCAGGCTGTCCTTGCCGCGCGATGCCATCCACTTGAAGACGGATCCCTGCGCGACGTTGCGTCCGATGTCGCTCGCGGAGCGCGGGACGCGCATCAGCATCGTTCCGTCGTCGAGCGTGAGGCTCAACACGCTGCGACGTCCGAGGTCGAGCTTCGCGAACAGCTCCTCGAAGTACGCGAGGTCGATGGTACCGACGACGACGCCGGCGAAGCCGCCGTCCCCCATCTCGAGCCGGCGGCTGACGGTGATGCGGTAGGACCCGTCCGCATCCTGGAACGGATGGCCGAAGTGAAGGCGCCGATCGCTGTTGGCGCGGTGATACGCGATGAAGTCCGCGTTGCCGAAGCTGTCGCGCCGCGGGAGACGGCTACCGGAATCGATGTAGATCGTGCCGTGCGAGTCGAGCACCAGGATCGGTCCCAGGTACTTCGCCTTGGACGACGAGTCGAACAGGACGCGATCGCGGATGTCGATCGGCAGCTCCATCACGCCGGCCGTCTGCAGGTCGGCGACGACCGACTTCAACGACAGGTCGTAGCTCTCGATGCTGCGGTCGATGTCGTGAGCGATCGATGTCGCGACGTCGTTGCCGCTGCGCAGCGCCGACCGCAACGTCTCGTCGCGCAGGTCCACGACGACCTTCGCGGCGAAACCGACGATGAAGACGCCGATCGCGACGCCGAGCGCGAGCGCCTTGCGAGGAATCGGCCAGAGGCCGGGGATCGACGTCATGCGGGCAGAAGGGTCGGCGCCGCGCGAACGGTCGTCCGCACGAGCGGGTGCCTTCGGCAAGGCATACCCGCGCGGTCAATGTCGGCAGACGGGCGTCAAACCTGAACGCGGGCGCTGCGGACGACCGCCGGAAGACAGGGGAATCGCGGTATCCGGTGCATCCGTCGTCCGGAACCGCAGGAAAGGACATCAACGCCTCGACGGCGCTCGCGCTGTGGCCGAGGCCGCGTCGATCAGGGCAGCGCGGGCTGCTCAGCGGCGTCGCGCGGCCACACGGGGTCCGGCTCGAGGTCGCTGATCTTCCGCAGGTCCGCGACCGACCGGTCGTGACCGTCCCAGTCGACGGCGTCCGCATAGCGCATGCCGAGCGCGACGTCGCTGGCCTGGTACGCGCGCGACGCATAGACCTGCGCGCCGAGCGACGGGTCACGCGCCGTGATGCCGAGCATCATCCGCGCGGTGGCCAGCATCAGGGGGTCGGCGAAGAGCCCGTGCAACGGACTGCTCTCGTCGATCTCGTGCATCAGCGTCCAGGTCAGCGGGAAGAACGGCAGGTCGGGGCGGCCGAGCTTCGCGTCGACGGCGCGTCGATACGGCCGGCCGTCGGGTCCGGTCTCGAGCCTGAGCACGGTCAGCCTCGCCTCGGCGTCGGCGAGCGAGTTGAGCCGGCCGTTGCCGATGCGGATCATCAGCATCGGCCAGGCGCCGTGTCGCGCGTTCACGACCGGCCGGTCGGCGAACACGATCTTCGCCTTCGGCTTCGAGAAGCGCACGAACACGAGGCCGGTCATCGTCGCGGTGAAGAGCATCCCGGTGAAGATCTCGACCGTCGCGATGACGTGGCCGTAGCGCGTGGCCGGGACCATGAAGCCGTAGCCGACGGTGGCCAGCGTCTCGACGCTGAAGAAGAACGCGTCGATCAGCGAATGCGGCGGCAGGTTCGCGATGCTGCCCGGCGCGGCCCAGTAGAGCAGCGCGAACCCGACGTTGATGCCGAGGTAGGCGACGACGAGGACGACGAAGAATTCGGGCCACGTCAGCGTGAGCGCGAAGTGGTACGGGTCGCGCAGGTCGAAGCGATGGACGCCGACCTTCTCGAGGCTCATCGTCGTCGAGCCGGACGTGAGTCGCGTCTTCGTGTGCGGTTCGCGGCGGGGAGGCTTTGCGGGCGGAGTCATCGGCCGGCCATTCTGGCGGCGAGACTCGCTTCGACGCAAGGACGGGCGCTTGCGGGCCGCCGATCCGACGCCGGGTCGCACGGTCGACGACGCTAACCCGGCGTTCGTCGACGGCCGTCGACGCACGGGCACCGTCGTCGGTCGCGCGTGCGGTGTCGGTTCCACGCGACGGCTTCCTCACGACGCGCCCTCGTGCTGTCACGACAGGTTGCTGCGCATGTCGTGGCCGGACCCGGGACCTACACTCCGGCGCGTCGCTGGCTGGCGCCTCGCGTCGGCGTCCACGAGCGGCCTCGCTGTCCGCATCCCGTCATCCATGTCCCTTCTTTCCATCGTCGCGACCGGGTTGCGCGGATCGTCGGCCGCCGTGGCCGCCGCGATCGTCGTGCTCGTCGGCTGCGCGCGGATCGCGTCGGCACAGGACGCACCGTCGGAGTCGTCCTCGGACGCGCAACCGACCGAAGGCAGGCCCGCGGAACGCGGCGAGCGGCTCGACCGCGTCGAGGTCAATGCGAAGCGCAACGTGACCGCCGAGCGTCGCTTCTCGACGGCGGCCAAGATCGTCATCGGCCGCGAGGAGATCGAGCAGTTCGGCGACATGACGCTGGCCGACGTGATGAAGCGCCTGCCGAGCGTGACGGTGGCGGGCCGCCCCGGCCGAGGTGGCCAGATCCGCATGCGCGGGATGGGAAACGGCTACACGCAGATCCTGATCGATGGCGATCGCATCCCGCGCGGCTATTCGATCGACCAGCTGTCGCCCGACATGGTCGAGCGCATCGAGATCTATCGCGCGCCGACCGCCGAGACCGGCGCGCGCGCGATCGCCGGCACGATCAACATCATCCTGCGCGAACCGCTGCGCCAGAGCGGCGACGACGTGCGCGTCGGCGCGACCGAGGAACGCGGTCGCGTGCAGCCGAACCTCTCGTGGACGCGCAACGACGTGCTCGGCGACAACGGGACCTATAACGTCACCGTGTCGGCGATGCGCGCCATCCCGCGGACCGACACCGATACCGAGACGCGCTACACCGATCTCGCGACCGGTCTTCCGAGCCTCTCGCAGTCGCTTCGACAAACCCAGCACGACGAGCGCAACTCGCTGCACGTCAGTTCGCGCGTGCAGTTCGACCTCGGGCGCGGCGACCAGATCAGCCTTCAGCCGTTCCTGTCGGTGTCGGAGGGGCACACGCAGGTCGACGGCACGCTGAGCGAGCCGTTCGGTTTCATTCCGCAGCCGTACGCGACCAGCGAGAGTAGAGGCGAGAGCCGCTCGTCGCTCGCACGGATGGTGGCGCAATGGAAGAAGCGCCTCGGCGATTCGACGCGGCTCGAAGTGCGCGCGAGCGTCGGCACGTTCAAGTCGAACAGCAACACGACCGTCGACGAGTTCGGCAACGACCTGGCGCCGGTGCTCGACCAGCAGACCACGACGTCGATCAACGACAAGTCGTGGATGCTGAACGCGAAGCTGTTCCGCACGCTCGGCGAGGCGCACGCGCTGACCGGCGGACTCGAGGCCGAGGCCGTCAACCGCGACGAGAACTCGCTGACGTTGATCAATGGCGCGCCGTCGTTGCCGGGCTTCGGCGGCGACATCGAGGCATCGACGTTGCGACTCGCGGCCTTCGCGCAGGACGAGTGGACGATCTCGCCCGCCTGGGCGGCGAACGCCGGCCTGCGCTGGGAGAGCATCCGCACGAAGAGCGAGTCGATCGGGGATCCGGTCCGCAACGACAGCGTCGTGCTGACGCCGCTGCTGCACGCGGTCTGGCGCTTCGACGAGCCGGCGCGCGATCAGGTGCGCTGGAGCCTGACCCGCAGCTACCGTGCGCCGACGCTGCAGAACCTGATCGCGGTGCCGACGCTGTCGACGCTGTATCCGGCGCCCGGCCCGAACACCGCGTCGAGTCCCGATCGCGCCGGCAATCCGTCGCTACGTCCCGAGCTCGCGACCGGTGTCGACGTGGCGCTCGAGCATTACTTCAGCGGCAACGGCGTGATCTCGATCAGCGTCTTCAGGCGCGACATCCGCGACCTGATCCGCAACGTCGTGTCGCTGGAGACGGTGCCGTGGGCGGTCGTGCAGCGCTGGGTGTCGCGGCCGCAGAACATCGGCGACGCGTCGACGCACGGCGTCGAGTTCGACGCGAAGTTCCAGCTCGACGAGATCGTCGCCGGTGCGCCGCCGCTGACGCTGCGGACCAACGTCAGCGTGTACGGCTCGGAGGTCAGCGGCGCGCCGGGTCCGTACAACCGCATCGACCAGCAGCCGCGCGCGACGGCGAACCTCGGTGGGGACTATCGCTTCCGCAGCCTGCCGCTGACCGTCGGCGGCAACTTCAGCTGGGTCCCGCCGTACACCGTGCAGGACTCGGCGATCCAGAGCCAGGGCTACGACCTCACGCGCATCATCGACACGTACGCGCTGTGGACGGTCGACAGGACGACGAAGCTGCGGCTGAGCGTCAGCAACGTCGTGCCGCGCAACTACATCACGACGAACAACATCGTCGGCAACGGGCAGTCGCAGCTGGTGGTGGCGAACGGACCGACGTATCGCGTGGTCGGGTTGCGGCTGGAGATGAAGCTGTAGCCGTCGGTACATCGCCCGACGACCAGCGGATCAGAGCCCCAGGCAGACGGCGCCCGCCGCGACGATCAGGCACGCGACCCACTGGCGGGTGCCGACCGCTTCGTGCAGGAACACGCGGCCGATCATCACGGCGAACACGACGCTCGTTTCGCGCAGCGCCGAGACCGCGCCCATCGCGCCCGACTGCAACGCCCAGAGGACGATGCCGTACGCCGTGATCGACACGAGGCCGCCGACGAGCGACGAGCCGACGGCACTCGGCGCGGTACGCATCGGCGTCCACAACGCCGCGAAGCCGCGCACGGCGACGAACAGCGGCGTCATCAGCCAGTAGAACAGGAACATCCACGCGGTGTAGGCCAGCGCTTCGCCGCGCGACAGGCGCACGCCGATGCCGTCGAGCACGGTGTAGACGGCGATCGTCGCGCCGGTCGCGACCGCGGCCGCCACGCCGGCGCGCGACACGCGATGTCGCTGCAGTGCGAGCGCGATGATGCCGCCGGAGATCATCACGATTCCGAGCGCATGCAACGGGCCGATCGCCTCGTGCGCGAAGACGGCCGCGCCCAGGGTGACGAGCAGCGGCGACGAGCCGCGTGCGATCGGATAAGCCTGTGCCAGATCGCCGCCGCGATACGCCCACACGAGGCACAGGTTGTAGACGATGTGCAGCAGCCCGGACGCGACGAGGTACGGCCAGGCCGCGGCCGTCGGCCAGGGCGCGATCACGACGACGACGGTCGAGACCGTCGCGATCGCGATGCTCATCCACGTCATCGACAGGAACCGGTCGTCGTTCCCGTGCAGCATCGCATTCCAGCTCGCGTGGAGCACGGCGGCGAGGAGGACGAACGCGGCGGTGAAGCCGAGCATGCGAGTCGCGCGCGTCAGCGACCAGGCTCGAGCAGAAGGCGTCTTCGAAGCGGTTCGAGCGCGTCGCGCACGAGCATCGGGTCGCCGCTGTGTCGCCGTCGCGATGAAAACAAAAAGGCCGGCGAGCGGCCGGCCTTCGTGCTGACGTCTGGTGGAGAAGAGGAGGATCGAACTCCCGACCTTCGCATTGCGAACGCGACGCTCTCCCAGCTGAGCTACTTCCCCGAGCCGGCGATTGTAGCGTCGGGCGGTCGTCGGTTCAAGCGCGCACGGAGCGGTCGTGTCCGGCTCGACACGACCGCTCCGTCGAAACGCTCGCGTCGGCGACGCCCGACCAGCATCGCCGATGCGAGCCGCTCTCGCGGTCAGTGGTGCGCGTGCGCCGCCGCGTTGCGCTTGCGCGTCGCCGCCGCCTTCTTCGCGGACGCCGACCGATCGGCAGCCGAACGCGTCGCCGACGCGTGCCCGCCGACCTGTCCGCCGCGGTGCGACGCCGGATGACCGGTGTCCTTGCCGCGACCCGAGCCGGACTTCTTGCCGCCGCCGTCGTCCTTGTTCACGGTCGCCCACGCGCGCCGCTCCGCTTCCTTCTCGGGCACGCCGCGATGCTCGTAGCTGTCGGCGATGTGATCGGCCTTGCGTTCCTGCTTGTCGGTGTACTTCGACTTGTCGCCTCGTGGCATGGTGGCCTCCTTCGCGAATGACTTTCCACGGCGCAACCGTGGCAAATCGTCGATCCGTTGCGGCTCGGCGAACTCTGCTTCCGCTCGTCGGATAACGACGCAACGCGCCCGACGATCACGCCGCCTTGCGGCGCTCGCCGTCCGTCGCCGTCAAGGCTCTCGCGAAGATCACGAGGATCACGGCGCCCGAGACCGCGATCCACAGCGCGCCGAGCGCAAACGCGTCGAACGCCTTCGCGCCGATCGCCGCGCCGACAACGAGGCCGCCCCACAACGCGAGCTGCCAGGCCCAGGCCCATCGATCGCCGCCGAGGAACGCGGACACGAGATGCTGGCCGGTCTTGACGAGCGCGCCGGTCATGTAGGTCACGCCGACGGCGACTTCGCCGTCGCGTTCGAACGCGGTGTTCTCGGCGCCCATCGCGAGCGTCATGCAGGCGATCGCGAGCTCCGCGTGTCCAGCGGACGCGAGAACGGCCGCGACCGCGAGCAGCACCGCGACCAGCAGCAGGACGACGACCGGGCGCCGCGCCCCGACCATTCGCGCCACGATCGTGCCGACGACGACGCCCGCGACGAACAGCGCGACGAGCGCGCCGCCGACGATCGCGGCGCTCCGGTCCGACGCAAGGCCGATCGACATCCGCGTCGAGTTGCCGCTCATGAACGACACGAAGAAGCCGCGTAGCTTCAGATAGCCGAGGGCGTCGACGAAGCCGGCGAGCGCCGCCATGGCGATCGCGAGCAGTCGTTGGCGGCGTTCGAAGCGATGCATCGCAGATGAGGTGAAGGTCTGTTCGACGGAGACGGTCGGGACCCGCGTCGGTCGCTGCGATCGGCTGCTGCCGCGGGCGGCTCGCGATCGGCGACCCGGGATATTGTCTCTTCTCGCCTCGCGACGACGCCGCGATCGGCCTTTCCGTTCGACGACCGTCCGCGCCGTACCGTCGGCCGGCGTCGCAGCTGCCGTGCTTCGACGATAATCGCGGCTGTCCCCATGATCGTGCAGCCCGTTTGACCACTTCGAATCCCGTCCTCGTGACCGGCGCAGGCGGCTTCGTCGGGTCCGCGGTCGTGCGACAGGCGCGCGCGAAAGGGCTCGCGGTGCGGGCGATGGTCCGCAGCCGCGCACGTGCCGGCAACCTCGCGGACTTCGCCGACGATCCGGACCTCGAGATCGTCGAGGCCGACCTGCGCGATCGGGCGGCCGTCGAACGGGCGGTCGACGGCTGCCGCCACGTCTTCCACGTCGCGGCCGACTATCGGCTTTGGGCGCTCGATCCGGACGAGATCGTCACGAGCAACGTCGACGGGACGCGCAACCTGATGGAAGCCGCGCTCGCGGCGAACGTCGAACGGATCGTCTACACGAGCAGCGTGGCGACGCTCGTGCTCCGCGACGGCGGCGAGCCGGCGGACGAGTCCAGCGCGCTGGACGAGGCCGCACGCGATCGGCGCGTACAAGCGCAGCAAGGTGATGGCCGAGCGGCTCGTGCTCGACCTCGTCCGCACGCGGGCGTTGCCGGCCGTGATCGTCAACCCGTCGACGCCGATCGGGCCGCGCGATGCGCGCCCGACGCCGACCGGCCGCATCATCGTCGAGGCCGCGTCGGGTCGCATGCCGGGGTACGTCGACACCGGGCTCAACCTCGTCCACGTCGACGACGTCGCGAGCGGTCATCTCGCGGCGCTCGAACGCGGCCGCATCGGCGAACGCTATCTGCTCGGCGGCCAGAACGTCGACCTCGGCACGATGCTCGCGGACATCGCGCGGCTCGTCGGCCGCCGTCCGCCGACGATCCGCATCCCGCGCCGTGCGCTCTATCCGCTCGCGTACGCGGCCGAGGCGGTCGCGCGCATCACGCGGCGCGAGCCGTTCATCACGGTCGACGGACTGCATCTCGCCCGCTATCGGATGTTCTTCACGAGCGCGAAGGCCGAGCGCGAGCTCGGCTATGCGGCACGACCGTACCGCGACGCGCTCGCCGACGCGATCGACTGGTTCCGGCACGCCGGCATGCTGACGTGAGCGCCGCGACGGTCGCTGCATCGATGTCGTTCTGGCTCGCGGCGGTCGTGCTCGCGATCTGGATCTATCTCGCCGTCGGCCGCGGCGGCTTCTGGCTCGGTCGCGAGAACGACCGCGCGATGCACGACGTGCTCGCGGCGCGTCCGCCATCGACCTGGCCGCGCGTCGTCGCGATCGTCCCGGCGCGCAACGAAGCCGAACTGATCGGCACGACGGTCGCCTCGCTCCTCGCGCAGCGCTACGACGGCGAGCTGTCGGTCATCGTCGTCGACGACCACAGCGATGACGGGACCGCCGCCGTGGCGCGCGCGGCCGCACGCGACGCCGGTGCCGAGGCGCGGCTGACGGTCGTGTCCGCGCCGCCGTTGCCGCGCGGCTGGACCGGCAAGCTGTGGGCGCTCGCGACCGGCGTCGCCGCGGTCGACGCCGCGGTCGCAAGCTCGCAAGAGCCGCCTCGCTACCTGCTGCTGACCGACGCGGACATCCGCTATGGGCACGACGCGATCGGTGCTTTGGTATCCTTCGCGGTTGACCGCCGTTCGGTACTCACGTCGTTGATGGTCGCGCTGCGTTGCGACAGCTTCGCCGAACGCGCGTTGATTCCGGCCTTCGTGCTCTTCTTCCAGATGCTCTATCCCTTCGCTTGGGTCAACCGTCCGCAGAAGCGAACCGCAGCGGCGGCCGGTGGTTGCGTGCTGCTCGAACGCCAGGCGCTCGTCGCCGCCGGCGGCATCGCGTCGATCCGCGGCGCGCTGATCGACGACTGCGCGCTCGCGCGGCGCATGAAGCCGCACGGCCCGATCCACCTCGCGCTCGGCGAACGCGTCGCGAGCATGCGTGCCTACGACCGCTATGCGGAGATTCGACGGATGGTCGTGCGATCGGCGTATGCGCAGCTCGGCTTCTCGCCGTGGCGGCTCGCGTTCGTCGTCGCGGCGATGCTCGCGGTCTTCGTGTCGCCGGTCGTCCTCGCGATCGGCGCGAGCGGTTGGACGCGGGCGATGGCCGTCGCCGCATGGCTGGTCATGAGCATCCTGTTCGTGCCGACGCTTGCCCGCTATCGCGTCGGCCGGTGGGCGGCGCTCGCATTGCCGGCGATCGCCGCGATCTATCTCGCGCTTCACGATCGAATCGGCGTGGCAGCACTGGCGGGGGCGCGGCGGTCTCTGGAAAGGGCGCGTGAACGGTCCGGTCACGGAGTCCACGTGATGCCGCCTCGTCGTGCATCCGTGAACGGACGTGAGGTGCGCATGGCACGCGATGTGCTGATTCGCAGCCACGTCCGTGCGGACGTGCACCGGAAGACGTCGCGTCGACCATGAAGCAATCGAACAACGCGCTGCAGCGCTTCGCCGACGACGACGTCGAAGTCGTCGACACGCCGGACATCGTCGAGGCGCCCGAGGTCGCGATCGTCGGTACGCCGGCGCTGCGCGGCGCGCCGACGCTGCAGCTCGATGCGGCGATCGGCCGCGCGCGCGACGCGCTGCTGGCCGTGCAGCGCGACGACGGCCACTGGGTCTTCGAGCTCGAAGCCGACGCGACGATCCCGGCCGAGTACGTGCTGCTGACGCACTTCCTCGGCGAGCCTCGACCCGGTCCTCGAGCAGCGGATCGCGGTGTACCTGCGTCGGGTCCGCCTGCCGGGCGGCGGCTGGCCGCTCCATCACGACGGCGCGTTCAACATGAGCGCGAGCGTCAAGGCGTACTTCGCGTTGAAGGCGATCGGCGACTCGCCGGCCGCGCCGCACATGCGCGAGGCCCGCGAGGCGATCCTCGCGCACGGCGGCGCCGAGCAGGCGAACGTCTTCACGCGAATCCTGCTCGCGCTGTTCGGCGTGCTGTCGTGGTCGGCCGTGCCGGTGATCCCGGTCGAGGTCATGTACCTGCCGACGTTCGCGCCGTTCCACCTGTCGCGCATCTCGTACTGGGGTCGCACGGTGCTCGTGCCGCTGCTCGTGCTCGCGGCGCTGAAGCCGATGGCGCAGAACCCGCGCGGCGTGCGCATCGACGAGCTCTTCGTCCGTCCGCCGATGTCGATCGGCCGGCCGGCGCGCGCGGCTCATCAGTCGAAGGGCTGGTTCGCCGTCTTCGCGACGATCGACGCGGTGCTGCGCGTCGTCGAGCCGGTGTTCCCGCGCACGCTGCGGCGGCGCGCCATCGATCGCGCGGTCGCGTTCGTCACCGAACGGCTGAACGGCGATTCGGGACTCGGCGCGATCTTTCCGGCGATGGCGAACACCGTGATGATGTTCGAGGCGCTCGGCTATCCGCGCGACCATCCGCACGTGACCACGGCGCGTGCCGCGATCGAGCGTCTCGTGATCGACGACGAGAGCGAGGCGTACTGCCAGCCGTGCGTGTCGCCGGTCTGGGACACGGCGCTCGCGAGTCATGCGCTGCTCGAGGTCGACGATGCGCGTTCGCGCGACGCCGTGCTCGGCGGCATGCGCTGGCTGGTGTCGAAGCAGGTGCTCGACGTGCGCGGCGACTGGATCGCGCAGCGACCGGACGTCAGGCCGGGCGGCTGGGCCTTCCAGTACGACAACCCGCATTACCCGGACCTCGACGACACGGCCGCGGTCGTGCTCGTGATGCATCGCTTCGCGATGCTGCCGACCGACGAGAGCCGGCGAGTTCGACGAGTCGATCTCGCGCGCCATCGAATGGACGCTCGGGCTGCAGAGCCGCAACGGCGGCTGGGGCGCGTTCGACGCGGACAACACGCGCGAGTACCTGAACAACATCCCGTTCGCCGATCACGGCGCGCTGCTCGACCCGCCGACCGAGGACGTCACGGCGCGCTGCGTCGGCATGCTCGCGCAGCTACGGCGACCGGCCCGAGCATCGCGCCGGCGATGGAACGCGGGCTGCGTTACCTCGGCGCGAGCAGCTGCCGGACGGCAGCTGGTACGGCCGCTGGGGACATGAACTATCTCTACGGCACGTGGTCGGTGCTGTGCGGCCTCACCGCGGCCGGCTTCGCGAACGACGCGCCGGAGATCCGCCGCGCGGTCGCGTGGTTGCTGTCGATCCAGAACGACGACGGCGGCTGGGGCGAGGACGCGGCGAGCTACGAGCTGGACGAGCGTCGACACGTCCCCGGACCGAGCACCGCGTCGCAGACCGCGTGGGCGCTGCTCGGGCTGATGGCGGCCGGCGAGGTCCGTCACGACGCAGTCGCGCGCGGCATCGACTGGCTGATGCGGCGGCAGGGCATCGACGGCTTCTGGGCCGAGCCGCAATTCACGGCGACCGGCTTCCCGCGCGTGTTCTATCTGCGCTACCACGGCTATCCGAAGTTCTTCCCGCTGTGGGCGCTCGCGCGCTATCGACGGCTCACGCGCATCGAAGGCGAGACGCAGCGTTTCGGGCTGTGAACCGGACGGTCGACGTCGCGCGCGCGGGCTCCGCGCGTCGCGACGTGCTGGTGGTCTGCGGCCTCGCGGTCGAAGCGAAGATCGCGCGCGGACCCGGCGTCCGGACCGTCGCAGGCGGCGGTCGGTCCGCATCGCTCATGGAAGCCATCGAGCACGAGGTCGCGGCCGGCATCGCGGCGATCGCGAGCTTCGGCGTCGCGGGCGCGCTCGGCCCGTCGCTCGGGCCGGGGTCGCTGATCGTCGCCGACCGGATCGTGTTCGATGGCGCCGCATGGCCTTGCGACCCGACGTGGAGCGATGCCCTCGTCCATCGACTGCCGCATGCGATGCGCGCGACGATCGCCGGCAGCGAGCGGATCGTCGTCGACCGTGCGGACAAGCTGCGGCTGGGAAGCGCCGGCGCGATCGCCGTCGACATGGAGTCGCACGTCGCGGCCGGGATCGCCGCGCGTCACGGGCTGCCGTTCATCGCGCTGCGGGCGATCGCCGACTCGGTGGATCGGGTCGTGCCGCCGGCCGCGCGGGTCGCGATGCGCGACGGCGGTGGCGTGGACCTCGGCGCCGTGCTGCGTTCGCTGGCCGCGTCGCCGCGGCAGCTGCCGGCGCTGATCGCGCTGGCGGCCGATACGCGAGTCGCGCTACGCGCCCTCGGCGACGGTCGCCGGCTGGCGGGAGACCGACTTGGCTACCTTGATCTCGATCAGCTTGCGGTCGACGTGGTCTGAGAACACGTATTGCGCGGGACGCTCGGCGGTCGCGCGGGATCTCCTTCGCCATCGCGCCCGTCGGTACGGACGCCGAACAGCGCGACGCCGATCGCGCGCCACGGATGCGCGACGGTGTCGGTGACGGCCGTTCCCTCGAAGCCGCAATGGACCATGCAGTCGGCGCACTTCTCGTACTTGCCGACGCCGTAGCCGTCCCAGTTCGTGTCGTTCATCAACTCGTCGAAGGTCTTCGTATAGCCTTCGCCGAGCAGGTAGCACGGCTTCTGCCAGCCGAACACCGTGCGCGCCGGCATCGACCACGGCGTGCATTCGTACGCGCGGTTGCCGGCCAGGAAGTCCATGAACAGCGGCGAGTTCGTGAAGTCCCACTGCTTGCCGCCGCGGCCGAGGCGCGAGCACGTCGCGGAAGAAGCGCTTCGTCTTCTTGCGATTCAGGAAGTGCTGCTGGTCGGGCGCGCGCTCGTACGCATAGCCGGGCGACACGGTGATGCCGTCGAGGCCGATGCGTCTTCATCTCGTCGAAGAAGGCCGCGAGCCGCGCGGGGTCCGCGCCGTCGAACACCGTGCAGTTGATCTGCGTGCGGAAGCCCTTGCTCTTCGCGAGCAGGATCGCGTCGCGCGCGGTCTCGAATACGCCGTCGAGGCAGCACCGACTTGTCGTGCATGCCGCTGGTCGCCGTCGAGGTGGATCGACCACGTGAAGAACGGCGACGGCTCGTAGTCGTCGATCTTCTTCTTCAACAGCAGCGCGTTGGTGCAGAGGATGACGAACTTCTTCTTCGCCATGAAGCCCCGGACGATCTTCGGCATGTCGCGATGGAGCAGCGGCTCGCCGCCGGCGATCGAGACCATCGGCGCGCCGCATTCGTCGATCGCGGCCATGCAGTCGTCGTACGACAGCCGCTGGTTGAGGATCTCGTCGGGATAGTCGATCTTGCCGCAGCCGGCGCAGGCGAGGTTGCAGCGGAACAGCGGCTCGAGCATCAGCACGAGCGGATAGCGCTTCTTTCGCGCGAGCCGCTGGCGCATCAGATAGGCGCCGACGTAGGCCTGCTGGATGAAGGGGATTGCCATGATGGGGCGTCGGGGACCGGTGGTTGCGGCCTCGCATCGGGCATCCGCTTCGTCGAGACGGTCGGGATCGGGAGGTCGAAGCGCTCGACCGATCCGAATGCCGGTCGAGCTTTGCTCGCACGCATTTTGCCTCAGATGCGGCCCGGACGTGCGGACGCGCCTTGCTATGATCGGCGCCCGCTCGATCGGCCACCACGCCCGTCGAGCCCCGTCTTCACCCGATACCCACCCTGCCTTGGACCGCGAAGCCGCCGGCTTGCGTCGATGGATCGCCGATGCCGCGTCGGCGTCGGTGCGTCGTCGCGTCGCGCTGATCGTCGTCGCGGCGCTGCTGACCGTCGGGTCGGCCTTCTACGTCGCGCGGCACTTCGCGATCGACACCGACAGCGCGAAGCTGATCTCGGACAAGGTCGCGTGGCGTCAACGCAGCGCCGCCTTCGACGCGGCGTTCCCGGACCGCAACGACCTGATCGCGATCGTCGTCGACGGTGTGACGCCCGACCTCGCGGAGCACGCGGCCGCGACGTTGACGGCCCGGCTCGCGAAGAAGACCGACCTCTTCCATGTCGTGCGTCGACCCGACGGCGGTCCGTTCTTCGATCGCAACGGCCTGCTGTTCCTCGACGCGGCCGAGGTCCGCAAGACGACCGACGCAGCTCGTCGCGTCGCAGGCGGTGATCGGCACGCTCGCCGCCGACCCGAGCGTGCGCGGGCTCGTCGACACGCTCCGGCTCGCGCTCGAAGGCGTGCGTCGCAACGAGACGACGCTTCGACGTGCTCGCGCCCGGCCTCGCGACGCTCGCCGACGACCGTCGACGGCGTCGTCGCCGGCCGCCCGCGCCGCTCGTCGTGGCGTTCGATGCTCGGCGGCGCGAGCGAAGCGAGCCCGCGCGAGCTGCGCCGCTTCGTGCTCGTGCAACCGGTCCTCGACTACCACGCGCTCGAACCGGGCGCGCAAGGCGAGCGACTTCATCCGCGCGACGGCGACGGCGCGAACGGGCTCGATCCCGCGCATGGCGTCCGCGTGCGGCTGACCGGCAACGTGCCGATGGCCGACGAGGAATTCGGCACGCTCGAGGAACATGCCGATCGCAACGCCGGCGTCATGCTCGATCGCGCTGTTCGGGATGCTGTGGCTCGCGGTGCGCTCGGTCCGCACGACCGTCGCGATCGTCGCGACGCTCGTCGTCGGCCTCGCGATTGACCGGCGCGATCGGCCTCGCGATCTATCACGCGCTGAACCTGATCTCGGTCGCGTTCGCGGTGCTGTTCGTCGGGCTCGGCGTCGACTTCGGCATCCAGTACGCGGTCTCGTATCGCGCGCACGCGGAGGGCGGCGACGCGAGCGTGCACCGCGGTACGGCGCGCGGCCTGCAGGTCGGCTCCGCGCTCGCGCTCGCCGCCATCGCGATCGCCGTCGGCTTCTTCGCGTTCGAGCCGACCGACTACCGCGGCGTGTCGGAGCTCGGCGTGATCGCCGGCATCGGCATGGTCATCGCGTTCGTTGCCAGCGTGACGCTGCTGCCAGCGCTGCTCGCGGCGATGCGCGTCGGCGGGCAGGTCGAAGGGATGCGCTTCGGTGCGTTCGCCGGCGTCGAGCGACTGCTGCAAGCGCGTCGACGACGCGTGCTCGTCGTCGCGGGCGCGCTCGCGACGACGAGCCTCGCGCTGTTGCCGTTCGTGCGCTTCGACTTCAACCCGCTGCATCTGCGCAGCGCGCAGACCGAGGCGGTCGCGACGATCCTCGACCTGTCGCGCGATCCGCTGACGACGCCGAACACGCTCGACGTGCTCGCGCCGTCGCTCGACCAGGCGCAGGCATTGGCGAAGAAGTTGTCGGCGTTGCCCGAGGTCGGTCATGCGCTGACGCTCGCGAGCTTCGTGCCGACGCAGCAGGAGGAGAAGCTCGCGCTGATCACCGATGCCGCGTCGCTCGTCGGACCGAGTCTCGAGACCTCGGACACGAAGCCGGCGCCGACCGACCCCGAAGAGGTGCAGGCATTGCGTGACGGCGCGCGCGACCTGATGCAGGCCGCGAACGACGATCCGTCGAACGCGGCGTCGGCCAACGCGCGCCGCGTCGCAGCCGCGTTCACGACGCTGGCCGACGGGCCGCCCGAGCGCCGTCGCGCGCTCGACGACGCGATCGTTCCCGGCCTCGTCACGACGCTGTCGCAGCTGCGATCGGCGCTGCAGGCCGGACCGGTCACGCTCGAGTCGCTGCCGCCCGATCTGAAGAACGACTGGATCGCGAAGGACGGCCGCGCGCGCATCGAGGTCTTCCCGCACGATGCCGGCGGCGACAACGCGTCGAACCGTCTCGACCCGAACGAGGAGGCGTCGCTGCGCCGCTTCATCGCGGCGGTCCGCACCATCGCACCGGACGCGACCGGCACGCCGATCTCGATCGCCGAGTCGGCCGACACGATCGTCGATGCGTTCGTCGAGGCCGGCGTGCTCGCGCTGGTCGCGATCACGATCCTGCTCGCCGTCGTGTTGCGCAACGCGCGCGACGTCGCGGTCACGCTCGCGTCGCTGCTGCTCGGCGGCCTCGTCACGCTCGGCCTGTGCGTCGTGCTGCGCATCCCGCTCAACTACGCGAACATCATCGCGCTGCCGCTGCTCTTCGGCATCGGCGTCGCATTCAACATCTACTTCGTGATCGCGTGGCGACACGGCGTGCGCGACCTGCTGCAGACGAGCATCGCGCGTGCCGTGGTCTTCAGCGCGCTGACGACGTCGACCGCGTTCGGCAGCCTCTGGCTGTCGAGCCATCCGGGCACCGCGAGCATGGGCAAGCTGCTCGCGCTGTCGCTCGCCTGCACGCTCGCGGCCGCGCTGTTCGTGCTGCCGGCGCTGCTCGGTCCGCCGAGAGCGAACGGATAGAATCCCGCGATGGATGACCGCATCAAGACGGGCCCGCCGATCGATCCGCCGCCGCCGCGCACGTGGGACGGCCGGCTCGCGCGGCGGCTCGTCGTGCCGTTGAGGGACACAGCCGTCACGCCGAACCAGTTGACGACGCTGCGGCTCGCGATCGGTCTCGCGGGCGTCGCCGGCCTCGCGATCGGAAGCTGGCGCTGGTCGAACGTCGGGGCGCTGCTGATCGTGCTGTCGAACTTCGTCGATCACACCGACGGCGAGCTCGCGCGGATCAGCGGCCGCACCAGCCGCTTCGGTCACCTCTACGACCTCGCGTGCGACGCGCTCGTCACGATCGGGCTGTTCACCGCGATGGGCGTCGGGGTCGCGATGCAGCGCGCCGACGCGTCATCGATCGGGCTCGGCGCCGTCGCCGGTATCGCGGTCGCCGTCATCTTCTTCCTGCGGATGCGGATCGAGGAGCGGACCGGCAAGCGCGGCGTGCAGCAATCGTTCGCGGCCGGCTTCGAGATCGAGGACGTGCTTTACCTGCTGCCGCTCGTGACGCTGTTCGACGTCGTCGCGCCGTTCCTCGTCGTCGCGGCGATCGGTGCGTCGCTGTTCGCGGCGTGGGTGCTGATCGACCATGCACGCGTGATGCGCCGGCCGTCCGGCGCGTTCGAGTCGCGATGACGGCCTTCACCGCGAACGATCGTCGCGCGCTCGAAGAGTTCGGCGCCGATCCGGTCGCTGGCCGACTCGCGACCCTCGACGAGCATCGGGTGCGCGACGAGTTCGAGAGACAGGGCGCGTTCCTGTCGCTCGCCGAGTTCCTGCCGGCCGAGACGACGGCGCAACTCGTCGCCGACGCGCGCGCGCTGCTCGAGCAGGCGAACCGCAACTACCTGCCCGGCCACAAGAAGGGCGCGAGCGTCAGCCGCCACACGATCGATCGGCTCGCGCCGGCGATCGCGGCGCTGTATCGATCGAAGGCGCTGCGCGCGCTTCCTCGAGCGGACGTGCGGCGAGTCGCTGCTGCCGTGTCCGGCCGACGACCCGCATGCGTACGCGCTCTATTACTACACGCGCGCCGGCGACCACATCGGCTGGCACTACGACACGTCGTACTACGACGGTCGCCGCTACACGGTGCTGCTCGGCGTGATCGACGAGTCGTCGTGCCGGCTCGACTACGAGCTGCACACGCGCGACGAAGGCGTCGACGTCGTCGCGGGGTCGGTCCGCATCCCGCCGGGCGGGCCTCGTGTTCTTCGATGGCGACCGGCTGCGCCATCGCATCACGCCGTCGGCCGAAGGCGAATTGCGCGTGTCGTTGACGTTCGAGTACGTGACCGATCCGGACATGCGGCCGTGGAAGCGGATGCTGTCGAACCTCAAGGACGCGTTCGCGCTACTTCGGCTTCCGGCAGCTGCTGCGCGGCCGCTCCGGCGCATGAACCGCGCGACCGTCGCCCTGCTGTCCGTCGGGACGGCGCTGTTCGTCTTGCTGCTCGCGTGGCAGGGCTTCGGGTCCGTGGCGGCCGTGCTCGCCGCGGCCGGCTGGGGGCTCGCGCTGGTCGTCGCGTTCCACCTGCTGCCGCTCGCGATCGACGCGTTCGCGATCGGCGTGCTGCTGCCGCCCGAGCGAACCGATCGTCCGCGGGCGACGATGATCGCGCGCTGGGTCGGCGAGTCGGTCAACAGCCTGCTGCCGGCCGGACAGCTCGGCGGCCCGGTTGACGATGGCGCGGCAGCTCGCGCAACGCGGCGTCGCGATGGACGACGCGGCCGCGGCGATCGCCGTCGCGACGACGATGCAGCTCGCGGCCCAGATCGTGTTCGCGGTCGCCGGGATCGTGGTGTTCGCGGCGTTCGAGCACGACGGCATGCTCGGCCGCCTCGCGCGTCCCGTTCGCGATCGCGATGGTCCTGCTGACGGCGTTCGGCGTCGGCTTCTACGTGATGCAGCGGCGAGGGCTGTTCGGCAGGCTGTCGAGGCTCGGCTCGCGCGCGTTCGCGCGGCGCGACTGGTCGTCGCTGACGGTCCGAGCCGACGCGATCGACGTCGCGATCCGCGCGATGTATCGCGCGCGGCGCCTGGTCGCGGCGACGTTCGTCGCGAGCTTCGCGGGCTGGGTCGTCGGCACCGGCGAGGTCTGGATCGCGCTCGACGTGCTCGGCCATCCGGTCGCGTGGCACGACGCGCTGCTGCTCGAAAGCGTCGGCCAGGCGATCCGCGGCGCGGCCTTCGCGATCCCCGGGCTCGCTCGGCGCGCAGGAAGGCGGCTTCGTGCTGCTCGCGCCGCTGGTCGGATGCCGCTCGACGCGGCGCTCGCGCTGTCGCTCGCAAGCGCGTCCGCGAGCTCGCGCTCGGGCTGCCCGGCATCGTGCTACCTGCATCTGGCCGAGCGGCATTGGCGGCGGCACACGGCGACCGATCGCCGTCGCCGACTAGGCCCGTCGACCCGATGCGCGCGATCATCCTCGCCGCCGGCCGCGGCTCGCGGCTCAACGGGCCGTCGGGACGCTGCCGAAGTGCCTGCTGCGCTTCGGCGGGCAGCACGCTGCTCGAGCGTCATCTCGCGATCCTCGCCGACGTCGGCGTCGACGACGTCGTGCTGGTCGTCGGCTTCGAGCGGCAGCGGTCGTCGACGAGCTCGAGCGCCTCGGCCGCACCGACGTCGAGGTCGTGATCAACGAGCGCTACACGCTCGGCAGCGTGCTGACCGTCCATGTCGACCGCGGACGCGCTGACGCGCGGCGGCGACGTGCTCGCTGATGGACGCCGACGTGCTCTACGACCCGCGGATCATGGCCGCGCTGGTCGCGCGACGAGCGCGCCGATCGCCTGCTGGTCGATCGCGGCTTCGAGCCCGGCGACGAGCCGGTCAAGGTGTGCGTGAAGGACGGCGTGCCGGTCGAATTCCGCAAGCGCCTGGCGCCCGAACTCGCTACGACCGGATCGGCGAGTCGGTCGGCTTCTTCCGCTTCCGCGACGTCGACCGCGCGTCGCTTCGCGGCGATCGTCGCGCGCTACGTCGACGAAGGCCGCGCCGACCAGCCGCACGAGGAGGCGATCCGCGACCTGCTGCTCGCGGAGCCGGCCATGGGCGAGACCCGGGGCGTCGAGGGGCTCGACATCGCCGACGTGACCGGGCTGCCGTGGATCGAGATCGACTTCCCGCAGGACGTGACGCGCGCGATCGACGACGTGTTGCCGCGCATCGGACCATCCGAATCGAGATTCCAACGATGAACGCAAGAAACCCGATCCTCGTGCCGCTGTCGCGCAGCGCGCGACTGCGCGCGATGCTGTCGTCCGCCGAGACCGAGTTCCTGATGGAGGCGCACAACGGGCTGTCGGCGCGGATCGTGCGCGAGGCCGGCTTCAAGGGCATCTGGGCGTCGGGCCTCGCGATCTCCGCCGCGTTCGGCGTGCGCGACAACAACGAGGCGAGCTGGACGCAGGTCGTCGACGACCTCGAGTTCATGGCCGACGCGAGCGACCTGCCGATCCTGCTCGACGGCGACACCGGCTACGGCAACTTCAACAACGTGCGCCGGCTCGTGCGCAAGCTCGAGCAGCGCGGCATCGCCGGCGTCTGCATCGAGGACAAGGTCTTCCCGAAGACGAACAGCTTCATCGGCGGCGAGCGCCAGCCGCTCGCCGACGTCGACGAGTTCTGCGGCAAGATCAAGGCCGGCAAGAGCGCGCAGCCCGACGAGAACTTCTCGATCGTCGCGCGCGTCGAGGCGCTGATCGCCGGCTGGGGCATGGACGAGGCGCTGCGCCGCGCCGAGGCCTATCGCGCGCGCCGGCGCCGACGCGATCCTGATCCACAGCAAGCTGTCGAAGCGCCGACGAGATCCTGACGTTCGCGCGCGAGTGGGCCGGACCGCGGGCCGCTCGTGATCGTGCCGACGAAGTACTACAGCACGCCGACCGACGCGTTCCGCCAGCGCCGGCATCAGCGTCGTCATCTGGGCGAACCACCTGATCCGCGCGGCGACCGCGTCGATGCAGGCCGTCGCGAAGCGAGATCCACGACACGCGAGACGCTCGTCGACGTCGAGGACCGCATCGCGACGGTCGACGAGATCTTCCGGCTGCAGGACGCGGACGAATACACGCAGGCCGAGGAGCGCTACCTGTCGTCGTCGCGCGCATGCGAGCGCCGCGATCGTGCTCGCCGCGAGCCGCGGCAAGAGCCTCGAGGCGGTCACGACCGATCGGCCGAAGGTCATGCTGCCGATCGCCGGCAAGCCGCTGCTGCGCTGGCTCGTCGACGCGTTCAAGAAGGTCGGCGTCAACGACATCACGGTCGTCGGCGGCTACCGCGCCGACGCGATCGCGAGCTCGACCGACGCGGCCGGCATCAAGCTCGTCGTCAACGAGCGCTATGCCGAGACCAACGAGCTCGCGTCGCTCGCGACCGCGCTCGACGCGCTGGAGAGCGACGTCGTGATCTCGTACGGCGACCTGCTGTTCCGCAGCTACATCCTGCGCGACCTCGTCGGCGGCGACGCGCCGTTCACGGTCGTCGTCGACTCGTCGCTGACCGGCCGCCGCGCGGCGCGGGACCGCCAACGCAGCGTGCGCGACTACGCGTACTGCTCGGCGTCCGACGACCGCGGGCTGTTCGGCCGCAGGGTGCGCTGATCGCATCTCGGACGACGCGGCGCTCGACGGGCGGCAGCCGCACGGCCGCTGGATCGGCCTGCTGTGCCGCGCGCGGCGACGGCCCCGTGAAGCTGCGCGACCTGCTCGACCGCGCTGCGATCGCGCGACGACTTCGACGCGCTCGACATGCCGGCGTTGCTCAACGCGTTGATCGACGCCGGCGAAGCGGTCGAGGTGCAGTACGTGCACGGTCACTGGCGCGGCGTCAACGATCTCGAGGACTTCCGGCTCGCCGGCGACTTCGCGCACGCGCAGGCGCCGTTGGCGTCGAAGGACGCCGCCGCCGGCTGATGACTTTCGTGCCGATGATGACGCTCCGATGATCGAGGCGTCCGCGTTCGTCGCGGCCGCACGCGCGCGCGGCTTCGAACGCTATGCGGGCGTGCCCTGCTCGTTCCTCACGCCGTTCATCGACTACGTGCTGCAGGACGACTCGCTGCACTACGTCTCGGCCGCGAACGAAGGCGACGCGGTCGCGTTGATCGCCGGCGTCGCGCTCGCGCGGCGCGCGCGGCGTCACGATGATGCAGAACTCGGGCCTCGGCAACGCGGTGAGCCCGCTGACGTCGCTGACGTGGACCTTCGAGCTGCCGCAACTGCTGATCGTCACGTGGCGCGGCCAGCCCGGCGTGTCGGACGAGCCGCAGCATGCGCTGATGGGACCGATCACGCCCTCGATGCTCGACACGATGGAGATCGCGTGGGAGCTGTTCCCGACCGAGGCCAACGCGATCGAGGCCGTGCTCGATCGCGCGGTCGCGCACATGGACGCGACCGGCAAGCCGTATGCGCTGCTGATGCAGAAGGGCAGCGTGGCGGCGCATGCGTTCGATGCGACCGCGATGCCGCCCGACCGCGGATCGGTCGGGCCGCACGTCGAGACCGATGGAAGGCGACCGGTGTCGCGTCGCGAGGCGCTGACACGCATCGTCGCGGCCACGCCGGTCGACCGGACCGTCGTCGTCGCATCGACCGGCTATTGCGGGCGCGAGCTGTATGCCATCGACGATCGCCCGAACCAGCTGTATTTCGTCGGCTCGATGGGATGCGCGTCGTCGTTCGCGCTCGGCTTCGCGCTCGCGCGGCCGGACCTCGACGTCGTCGCGATCGATGGCGACGGCGCCGCGCTGATGCGGCTCGGCGCGTTCGCGACGATCGGCCGCTACGGTCCGTCGAACCTGAAGCACGTGCTGCTCGACAACGGGCAACACGAGTCGACCGGCGGACAGGCGACGGTCTCGTCGACCGTCTCGTTCGCCGGCGTCGCGGCCGCGTGCGGCTATGCGAGCGCGACCGACAGCGACGACGTCGCGTCGCTCGACCGCTGTCCTCGCGACGAAGGTCGACGGGCCGTCGCTGCTCGCGCTGTCGATCGCGAGCGGCACGCCGAAGGACCTGCCACGGCCGACGATCGGCCCGGTCGACGTCAAGACCCGATTGATGCGCCACATAGGAGCGATTCGCTGATGCTGCTGCTCAACCCCGGTCCGGTCACGCTGAGCGAGCGCGTGCGCCGCAGCCTGCTGCAGCCGGACCTCTGTCATCGCGAGAGCGAGTTCTTCGACCTGCAGGACGAGGCGCGGCGCCGCGTGCTCGACGTGTACGGGCTCGATCCCGGCGAGCTGGTCCGCGGTGCTGATCACCGGCTCCGGCACGGCCGCGGTCGAGAGCATGATCGCGTCGCTCGTGCCGGGCGACGGCCGGCTGCTGGTCGTCGACAACGGCGTCTACGGCGACCGCATCGCGCAGATCGCGACGACGTACGGCATCGACCACGCGATCTCGAAGCACGACTGGATGAAGCCGCTCGCGCTCGATGCGATCGGCGACGCGCTCGACGCGGACCCCGGCATCACGCACGTCGCGGTGATCCATCACGAGACGACGACCGGCCGGCTGAACGACCTCGACGCGATCGCTTCGCTGTGCCGCGCGCGCGGCGTCGGCGTTGCTCGTCGACGGCGTCAGCAGCTTCGGCGCCGAGGCGATCCCGTTCGACGACGCGTCGATCGCGGCCGTCGCGGGCGCGGCGAACAAGTGCCTGCACGGCACGCCGGGCGCGTCGTTCGTGATCGTGCGGCGCGAGGCGATCGAACGCGGCAAGTCGCGCGCGTTCTACCTCGATCTCGCGCGCCTCGCGCGGCTGCAGGACCAGCGCGGCACGCCGTTCACGCCGGCCGTGCACGCGTACTACGCGTTGGTCGAGGCGCTGCGGGAGTTCGACGACGAAGGCGGCCGCGCGGCGCGCCATGCACGCTACGCCGCGTTGGCCGAGCAGGCGCGTCGCGGCTTCGAAGCGCTCGGCGTCGCGAGCGTGCTGCCGGTCAACGAGTCGTCGGTGGTGCTGCGTTCGTACGATCTGCCGCGCGGCGTCAGCTACGAGACGCTGCACGACGCGCTGAAGAGCCGCGGCTTCGTGATCTACGCGGGACAGGGCGACCTGTCGACGAGACTGTTCCGCATCTCGACGATGGGCGCGATCGAGGCGGCGGACATCGACCGGCTGATCGACGGCGTGCGCGACGCGATGGCGGTCCGGGCCGCGAGCGATCCGGCGGCCGACCTGCCGCGCGCGATCTGACGGACGCCTAAGGGCGGAAGCCCGTAACGAGCCGCCCCAGCACCACGTCCTCCTCTTCGGGCGCGACGAAACGGGAGGTCTTCAGCGTGCTCCAGGCAAATCCAGCGACGTGGCCGTCCGCCGTCGCGTAGAGGCGGAAGATGCCGCGTCCGAGGCCGTCGTGGTCCCTCCCGTCGGCGGCCCGCTTGTGGCGCGTGTCGGTCGGGCCGTGTCCTGACTCCGAGCTGTCGACGACGGTCACGGACCATTGCGTCGTGCCGGCGACGGACGGAAGGCCCGCACGCAGGCTTTGCGGTGCCTCGACCACCAGCATGACGTGCCCGGTGTTGTCGTGACGCGTGAGGTACTTGATCGCGATGAAGTCGCCGGGCCGCAACGCCTCCACCGTCGCGATCCGCTCGAAGCCGTTGCCGTCGACGATCGCGTCGTGATAACGCTCCGCGGTCGGCCGGCGGCTGCCGAGCCACCGTTTGAAAGCGTCCGGCGTGTAGCCGTCGTCGTGCGTCAGCAGCGCATTCACGAAGCCGGAGCAATCGGCATGCGACGCGACCAGCTCGCTCCACGTGACGCTCGGCGCGCCGTGCGCGTAGTCGGTGTTCGACAGGTCGAGCCGATCGACGAGGCCTTGCGCGCTTTCGACGTGCCGCGTCGCCACCGGGTCGACGGCGTCCGACGCGAAGGCCGCGATGGCCCATCCCGCGAGCGCAGCGACGACGATGCTCGTTCGGTTCATCCGGTTCCTTCGCAGCAAACAGGACCGCATCATGATGGCGGGTGCGCGGCGAAGTCTCTCAATCCGTCGTCGCGTCCGCCGACCTTCCCGACGAGTGCGCATCGGGCCTTTCGCAAGCGCCGCGAACCGACCAACGCGAACGCCATGCCGACGAACAGCAACGTCATGACCGGCGGCTCCGGCACGGCGGACGACGGCGGGCCGGCGGCGACGTCGAGCGGCAGGCCCTCGAAATGGTACAGGCTCGCCTCTGCCGCGGTCAGCGAGAACAGCGGGTCGATCGTGATGGACGCCGTCCCGGAGTCGAAATAGGGGTCGTAGTAGATGTTGGGACCCCCGTTCGCATCGACCGATGCGTATTCGTAGAGGACATAGGCGGTGTTCGGCAAGAGATCGATCGTCCACGCGCCGCCATCCGTGGCGTCGCCGCCGTCCGAATAGTCGAACGCGTAATAGAGGTTCGCACCGGACGAACGATAGACCGCGAGTTCTCCGCCCGCCGCGCCGCTACCCGTCGAGCTCGACACGAGCGACCAGTCGAATCCAACTTTGATCGGCGTCGTGGACGACGGTCCGACCAGCATGAAGACCGAAGTGAGCTTGGACGAGGCGGCGACGTCTCCGTAGTACGCGTTGTCGCTCAGCACGCTCGGGTCGGACGAGGAATGGAACGCGCCGTAGCCGTTCGCCTTGACGGATACCGTGCCGCCATCGGCCGGCGAGCCGCTGGTGAGCACGTCGAAGCTGCCGGCGCAGCAGCCGATGAACGGTCCCGCGGGCGGCGAGTACTGAGCGGCGCCGTATTGCGCCGTGGTCGGATAGCCGCTCGACGTATCGCTGGAGAAGCCGTACGCGATGGTCGACGAGTCCGGTTCGTTCGTGTACGCATACGCGAGGGCGTCGTAGAAGACGCTGCCTGCCGCTTGCGCGCTGATGCAAGTCAACGCGGCGCTGGTCGCGATTGCCAACCATCTGGATGTGCGCATTTCGTTCTCCGTGATCGATCAATCGATTCGCGGCGCGATACACCCCGCGAGTCATTCGTGAGGATGCGATCCGCACGAGAGACGGTCATCCACAAGCTTGATGACGCGCGCGCGATGCTTCGTATAAAAGCAATCTTGCGTCAGCGGAAGCCCGTCGCAGGGCGCGCGTCCGCGGTCGATGCAGCGGTATCCTCCACGGATGATCGAACTCGTCGACCGCATCTACGAATGCGCGTTCACGCCCGACCGCTGGCCCGGTGTGTGCGACGAGCTCGCCCGCATCGCGGGCGCGCGTGGCGCGTTCCTCTTCACCGCGAATGCCGAGGTGACTTACTGGACGGCGTCGGACGCGGTCCGCGGCGGCGTCGAACGATTCGCCGCCCTCGGCTACTACCATCGCAGTCCGCGCGCGGCGCGCGTGATCGCCGCGCGCCATGCCGGGTTCCTCACGGAACGCGACATCTACCGCGACGACGAACTTCCCGCCGACCCGTTGTACCGCGACCTGTTGTGGCCGGCCGGCCTCGGTCATGCCGCCGCGACCGTGATCGAGGTCCCGACCGGCGACGTTCTGTTCATCAGCGCCGAGCGGGAGCTCGCGCAGGGGCCAGTCGGAAAGGCCGCGATCGCGGTGCTCGACGGTTTGCGCCCGCATCTCGCGCGCGCCGCGCTGATGGGCGCGCGCCTGCGCCTCGAACGTGCGCGGGCGGCCAGCGACGCGCTCGCCGGGCTCGGCCTGCCGGCGCTGGTCTTCGACGTGTCGGGCACCGCGCTCGCGGCGAACGGCCCGATCGAAGCGCTGCCGCACGCGGTGCGCTGGGGGCCGCGCGACCGCGTCTCGCTGATCGACGCGAAAGCCGACCGGCACTGGCTGCAGGCGATCGACATGCTCGCGCACGGCACGCTGGCCGGGCCGCTGTCGTTCGCGATTCGCGCTCCCGACGCGAGCGCCTCGCTCGTCGCGCACGTGGTCCCGGTGCGTCTCGAAGCGCGCGACCTGTTCGCGCACGCGACCGGCGTCCTCGTGCTGGTGCCGGTTTCGCAACCGCGCGCGCCGCCGATGGAACTCGTGCAGTCGCTGTTCGACCTGACGCCGGCCGAAGCGCGGGTCGCGCGGCACCTCGTCTCCGGCATGAGCGTCGACGAGATCGCCGCCGGCGGCGACGTGTCCGTCGCGACGGTGCGCACGCAGGTGCGCGGCGTTCTCGAGAAGACCGGCAGCCGTCGTCAGGCCGAGGCCGTCGCGTTGCTGACCGGCGTGTCGATGGTCCGCGCCTGATCGCGGACCTCGCGAGTGGCGCTGTCAGCCGGCGCCACCCACCTGCTTCTCCGTCTGCAGCTTCAACCGATCGACGAGCGCCTTCGGCCCTCCGTCGCGCAGGATCGCCGAGAACTCCGAACGTCGCGTCGCGAGCTCGCTGATCGTGCCGTTGAGGTAGACGTCGATCGCCTTCCAGCCGGCCGGCCGTCGTCGTGCATCAGGTAGTTCAGCATCACCGTCTCGCCGCTGGCCTTCACGAGCGTCGTCTTGACGAGCTTGTTCTCGCCGCGCGCGTCGGGCACCGGATTGACCTCGAAGTGCTCGCCGGAGTACCCGTCGAAGCGATACGCGTAGGTCGCGATCGTGAAGCGCGAGAACGCGTCGACGATCGCCTGCTGGTCTTCGGTCGCTCAACGTCGTCCACGTCGGCCCGACCGCGGTGCGCGTCATCGCCGGCAGGTCGAACATCGCGCGGATCGCGGGTTCGAGCCGGTCGTAGCGCTCTGCGGACCGGCGTCGCCTTCGCGACCTTCATCGTCTCGAGCAGCGCGTCGCAATAGGTGCGTGCGCGGACGACGGCAGGGTCGTCCTCGGCATAGCGCGATGCCGCGAATCCGACATGAGCAGCGTCGCGCATGCCGCGATCGAGGCGAGCGCACGGCGGCGGGTGAGGAAGGTCATCGGGTTCTCGTCGGGATCAGTACTGCGCCGCGCTGCGCGGCATGTGGCCCTGCCAATGGAAGTCCGGGATCAGCCGCAGGTCGATCAGCACCAGCAGCTGCCTCACGTCGTAGCCCGCGTCGATGCATAGATCGCCGGCGGTCGCCAACGTTCCGCCGGTCGCGAGCACGTCGTCGACGAGCAGCGCGCGGCCGCTGCCGCGCTGCATCTCGAGCCGGTCGTGGCCGTACTCGAGCTGATACGACCGGTCGACGACCGGCGGCGGCAGCTTGCCGGCCTTGCGGACCGGCACGAAGCCCTTCGCCTGCTTCTCGGCGAGCGCGGACGCGAGCACGAAGCCGCGCGACTCGATGCCGATCACGACGTCGATCGCCGCCCACTCGTCGTCGCTCAACTGCTGCCGACAACGCGGCGATCGTCGCGCCGAAGTGGTCGCGCAAGCAGCGGCATGATGTCGCGGAACAGGATGCCGGGCTTCGGGAAGTCCGGCACGGCGGCGATGTGCGCTCGAAGGTCGATCACGATAGGCTTGGGGTCCGACGGGCCGCGGGTCCGGCTCCGCATCTTAGCGGCACGACG
Source organism: uncultured beta proteobacterium (assembly GCA_963795885.1). GTDB lineage: Bacteria > Pseudomonadota > Gammaproteobacteria > Burkholderiales > Burkholderiaceae_D > CAHJXF01. The sequence goes on from CAWCJI010000007.1 coordinate 293,990, forward strand.
CACGACGACGCACGCGATGAACGACGCCTCGATCCACAAGCACCTGCAATCCCTCCTCGGCGACCGACACCGACCCGACCGAGTCGGCCGAGTGGCGCGACGCGCTGCGCTCCGTGCTGCGCGCGTCCGGGCCCGGCGCGCGTCCGCGAGCTGATGGACCTGCTGTCGTCGCTCGCGCGCGATCCGTCGATCGGCTGGCAGCCGGTCTTCGGCACGCCGTACGTCAACACGATTCCCGTCGATCGCGAGCCGCCGTTTCCCGGCGACCTCGGCATCGAGACAGCGGCTCGCGTCGATCATGCGATGGAACGCGCTCGCGATGGTCGTGCGCGCGAACCAGGCGTACGGCGAACTCGGCGGCCACATCGCGAGCTACGCGAGCGCGGCCGACCTGTTCGAGGTCGGCTTCAATCATTTCTTCCGCGCCGACGACCTCGTGTTCTACCAGCCGCATTCGGCGCCGGGCGTCTACGCGCGCGCGTTCCTCGAAGGGCGCCTGACGGCCGACGACCTCGCGCACTACCGCCGCGAGCTCGGCGCGGTCGATGCCGGCGCACGCGGCCTGTCGAGCTATCCGCATCCGTGGCTGATGCCCGACTTCTGGCAGTTCCCGACCGGCTCGATGGGCCTCGGTCCGATCGCGTCGATCCATCACGCGCGCTTCATGCGCTACCTCGAGCATCGCGGCCTCGCCGGACACGCGACGCGGCCGCACGGTGTGGGGCGTGTTCGGCGACGGCGAGATGGACGAGCCGGAGAGCATGAGCGCGCTGACGCTCGCCGCGCGCGAGCGGCTCGACAACCTCGATCTGGGTCGTCAACTGCAACCTGCAGCGGCTCGACGGTCCGGTGCGCGGCAACGGCCGCATCATCGACGAGCTCGAGGCGCTCTTCGCCGGCGCCGGCTGGCGCGTCATCAAGCTCGTGTGGGGATCGGACTGGGACGCGCTGTTCGCGCGCGACGCGAGCGGCGCACTGGCCGCGACGTTCGCCGAGACCGTCGACGGTCAGCTGCAGACCTTCGCCGCGAAGGACGGACGCTACAACCGCGAGCACTTCTTCGGCCGCAACCCCGCGCTCGCCGCGCTCGCGGCGTCGATGAGCGACGACGAGATCGATCGCCTGACGCGCGGCGGCCACGACCTCACGAAGATCCATGCGGCCTATCACGCGGCGAGCCGCACGCCCGACCGGCCGACCGTGATCCTGGCGCAGACGAAGAAGGGCTTCGGCATGGGCGACGCGGGTCAGGGACGCATGACGACGCATCAGCAGAAGAAGCTCGAACGCGCGGACCTGATCGCCTTTCGCGACCGCTTCGCGCTGCCGGTGTCGGACGACGAAGCAGCACAGCTCGCGTTCTTCAGGCCGGCCGACGACAGCGCCGAGATGCGTTATCTGCGCGCGCGCCGCGACGAACTCGGCGGCTCGATCCCGCGCCGCGACCGTCAGCGACGCGACGCTCGCGGTGCCGTCGATCGACCGCTATGCGACGTTCGCCATCGACGCGGCCGGCAAGTCGATGAGCACGACGATGGCGTTCGTGCGGATGCTGACGAACCTGCTGAAGGACCCTTCGCTCGGGCCGCGCATCGTGCCGATCGTCGCCGACGAGGCGCGCACGTTCGGCATGGCGAACCTCTTCAAGCAGGTCGGCATCTATTCGAGCGTCGGCCAGCGCTACGAGCCCGAGGACATCGGCTCGGTGCTCAGCTACCGCGAGGCGATCGACGGCCAGATCCTCGAGGAGGGCATCAGCGAGGCGGGCGCGATCAGCAGCTGGACCGCGGCCGCGACCAGCTACGCGGTCCACGGCCTGCCGATGCTGCCGTTCTACATCTACTACTCGATGTTCGGCTTCCAGCGCGTCGGCGACCTGATCTGGGCCGCGGCCGATCAGCGCGCGCGCGGCTTCCTGCTCGGCGCGACGGCCGGCCGCACGACGCTCGGCGGCGAAGGGCTGCAGCATCAGGACGGGTCCAGCCTCGTCGTCGCCGCGACGGTCCCGAACTGCCGCGCCTACGATCCGTGCTTCGCGGGCGAGTTCGCGGTGATCCTCGATCGCGGCATGCGCGAGATGCTCGAGCAGCGTCGCGACGTGTTCTATTACGTGACGCTGATGAACGAGAACTACGCGCAGCCGTCGCTGCCGCGCGGGGTCGAAGACGACATCGTCAAGGGTCTGTATCGGATCGTCGACGCGCCGCCGTCATCGCGACCGCGCGTGCGGCTGCTCGGCTCCGGCACGATCCTGCGCGAAGCGATCGAGGCCGCGACGCTGTTGCGCGACGACTGGCAGGTCGACGCCGAAGTCTGGAGCGCGACCAGCTTCAGCGAGCTCGCCCGCGATGCACGCGACGTCGCGCGATGGAACCGCTTGCATCCCGACGTCGAGCCGCGCACGAGCCACGTCGCACGTTGCCTGTCCGGCGACGAACCGGTCGTCGCCGCGACCGACTACGTCCGCGCCTGGCCGCAGTCGATCGCGGAATACGTCCGCGCGCCGTTCACGACGCTCGGCACCGACGGCTTCGGTCGCAGCGACACGCGCGCGGCGCTGCGACAGTTCTTCGAGGTCGACCGGCATCACATCGTGCTGGCGGCGCTGACGTCGCTGCAGACCACCGGCACGATCGATGCGACGACCTGCGCGAACGCGATCGCGCGATACGGCATCGGCGTGGACGTCGCGGCAGCGTGGCTGCGCTGAAGCTGTCGGCGCTCCTCTCCGGTTCCGTCGAGATCGTGGCTCCCTAGGCCGGCGGCGGCCGTCCGGAACGTCCCCGGACGCGCAGCGAGGGAATTGCGCGGCCCGTCAGCGCGGCGTCGCGTTCGTCGTCACCGACGGGTTGCCGTCGCGCGCCTGCCGCGCCGACTCGCGCGCGGTGGCTTGCGACTGCGAGTCGCGGGCCTGCCGGTCGCGGACCTTGTCGCGATGATGGTTGATCGCGCAGCCGGCAGCCGCGCCGAGCACCGCGTGATGGCCGGCGACATGGCCGGCGACGCCGCCGACGGCGGCGCCGCTGATACAGCCGCGCGCGGCGGCGATGTCCCACGGCAGCGCGAACGCGACGGCGAGCGCGGCGGCGATGATCGGACGTTGCATGAGTGTCTCCCTGGTTCGATTCGAGAACCCGGACCCTAGACCATCCGAAGCCGGCGCGGCGATCGGCGCTCCCTCATTCATGCGCCGTCCGACACGGCGCTCGGTGGCTCGGCCACGACGCGACCCGATGCGGGCGCCGAGAGCCCGTTCCCGGCGGACGCGCGGTTATGATCGGCCGGCCCTCGCCCTGCCGCCGCATGACCACCGCCGCCGATCCGTCGCATGCCTCCGAACGACCCGCCCGCGCCGCGCTGATCGTCGGCGCTCTCGGCGTCGTGTTCGGCGACATCGGGACCAGCCCGATCTATGCCTTCCGCGAGTCGCTGCGTGCCGCGGGTCCGGCCGCGGAGCAGGACGCGGTGCTCGGCATCCTCTCGCTGCTGTTCTGGGCCGTCGCGCTGGTCGTCGCGGCCAAGTACGTCGCGATCGTCATGCGCGCCGACAACGGCGGGGAGGGCGGCACGATGGCGCTGCTGTCGCTCGTGCTGCCGGTCGCCGGACGACATCGCGAGGCGCTGCTCGTGGTCGGCCTGATCGGCGCATCGCTGTTCATCGGCGACGCGATGATCACGCCGGCGATCTCGGTGCTGAGCGCGGTCGAGGGCCTCGCCGTCATCACGCCGCGCGTGCAGCCGTACATCGTCCCGATCGCGGCTGCGGTCCTCGTCGCGCTGTTCGCCGTGCAGAGCCGCGGCAGCGGCAAGGTCGGCCGGATGTTCGGACCGATCATGGTCGCGTGGTTCGCGACGCTGTCGATCGCCGGGCTCGTCCACGTCGTCGCGCATCCCGCCGTCCTCGCGGCCCTCGACCCGCGTCACGCGCTGCACTACCTGCTGCATGCGAACGGCTGGGGTGCGTTCATCGTGCTCGGATCGGTGTTCCTCGCGCTGACCGGCGCCGAGGCGTTGTACGCCGACATGGGCCACTTCGGCAGCCGCTCGATCCGCATCGACTGGTTCGCGGTCGTCATGCCCGCGCTCGTGCTGAACTATCTCGGGCAGGGCGCGCTCGTGCTCGGCGATTCGTCGACCGCGTCGAATCCGTTCTTCCTGCTGTTCAGCGACGCATTGCTGTGGCCCGCCGTCGTGCTGAGCACGGCCGCGACGGTGATCGCGAGCCAGGCCGTCATCTCCGGCGCGTTCACGCTGGTCCAGCAGGCGATCCAGCTCGGCGTGCTGCCGCGGCTGTCGATCGAGCAGACGTCGAAGGAAGAGGCCGGCCAGATCTACATCGCGCACGTCAACTGGCTGCTCGCGGTCGCCGTGCTGCTGCTGGTCTTCGGCTTCCGCACTTCCGACGCGCTCGCGAACGCGTACGGCATCGCGGTCGCGGGCGACATGCTGGTCACGTCGGTACTCGTCTCGATCGTCGCGCGACGGCTGTGGAAGTGGCCGTGGTGGGCCGTGGTGCCGACGATGGGCACGTTCCTCGTGCTCGACGTCTCGTTCGTCTCGGCGAACGTGCACAAGATCCCGGCCGGCGGCTGGTTCCCGCTGACGGTGGCCGTCGTGATGCTGACGTTGATGCTGTGCTGGCGCCGCGGCCGGCGCGTCGCGCTCGCGAAGCGCGAGGACCGCGCGCAGGCGCTCGACGACTTCATCGCGAGCCTGTCGACGTCCGGCGCGCCCGCGCGCGTGCCGGGCACCGCGATCTACCTGACGGCGCTCGACGACATCGTGCCGAGCGCGCTCGCGCTCAATCTCAAGCACAACGGCGTGCTGCACGAGCGCGTCGTGCTGCTGCGCGTGCGCACGGAGCGCACGCCGCGCGTCGACGAGGATCGTCGTCTGACGATCACGATGCTGGTCGACCGCTTCTGGCGCGACGAGCTCGCGTTCGGGTTCGGCGAGAAGCCCGACGTGCCGCATGCGCTCGCCCTGCATCGCGACCAGCTCGGCTTCGATCCGGCGACGGCCTCGTACTTCCTCGGTCGCGAGACGCCGGTGCCGTCGCTGCATCCCGACGTGCCGCGCTGGCAGGAGGCGATCTACGCGTTCCTGACGCGCAACGCGACGCGCGCGCCGGACTATTTCCTGATCCCGCACGAACAGGTCGTCGAACTCGGCACGCGCGTGGAGATGTGATGCTTCCTTCGACGGGGATCGAACGATGAACGTCCCCGTCGCACGCGACGGCATCGACGACGCGCCGGTCGAAGGCACGCCGCATCCGACCGCGACGATCTTCACGTCGATCCTCGGCTCGAGCCTCGCGTTCATCGACGGCTCGGTCGTCAACGTCGCGCTGCCGACGATCGCGCGCGACCTCGCGGCCGGTCCTGCTGCGCTCGCGTGGACCATCAACGCGTACCTGCTGCCGCTCGGCGCGCTGATCCTGTTCGGCGGCGCGGCCGGCGATCATTACGGCCGACGGCGACTGTTCATGCTCGGCGTCGCGATCTTCCTCGTCGCGTCGGCGGCCTGCGTCGTCGCGCCGTCGATCGGCGTGCTGCTGGTCGCGCGGTGCCTGCAGGGCATCGGTGCCGCATTGCTGATGCCGAACAGCCTCGCGATGCTCGGCGCCGCGTTCGCCGGCGAGGCGCGCGGACGCGCGATCGGCACGTGGGCCGCCGTCGGCGCGATCGCCGGCGCGGTCGGCCCGGTCGTCGGCGGCTGGATCGTCGATGGCTACGGATGGCGGCCGATCTTCCTGCTCAACCTGCCGATCGGCGCGGGCGCGTTGTGGCTCGCGTGGCGTTACGCGAGCGAGAGCCGCGACCGGCGGCCCGGCGCGATGCTCGACTGGGCCGGCGGCGCGCTCGCGACGCTCGCGCTCGGTCTGCTCGTGTGGGCGCTGACCGCGGCGGCGGAGCCCGGCTCGCCGCGCATCGCGCTGATCGCGGCGACGATCGCGGGCTCTCGGGATCGCGGCGATCTTCCTGCGCGTCGAGGCGCGGCGCGGCGCCGATGCGCTGATGCCGTTCGCGCTGTTCGGCACGTCGACCTTCGCGGGTCTGAGCGTGCTGACGTTCCTGTTGTACGCGGCGCTCGGCGGACTGATCGTCGTTGCTGCCGTTCGTGCTGATCCGCCTCGGTCACTACTCGGCGACCGCCGCGGGCGCGTCGATGCTGCCGATCCCGCTGCTGATCGGTGGCGCGTCGCGCGTGATGGGTCGGGTCGCCGAGACGCATCGGCGCGCGACGACTGCTCGCGAGCGGCAGCGCCATCGTCGCGGTCGGCCTCGCGTTGTATGCGCGGCTCGGCACCGGTGCGATGGATTACTGGCGCGACGTGCTGCCGCCGACGCTCGTCGTCGCGATCGGCATGGCGCTGTCGGTCGCGCCGCTGACGACGTCGGTGATGGGCGCGGTCGACGCGGACCATGTCGGCGCGGCGTCGGGCTTCAACAGCGCGCTGGCGAGGATCGGCGGGCTGATCGCGACCGCGTTGCTCGGCTTCGTGTTCGCATCGGCCGCGTCGGACGATGCGTTGACGATGAATCTTCGCATCGCGGCCTGGGCAGGTGCCGGTTGCGCGGCGCTCGCCTCGTTGTCCGCGCTGTGGATGGTCCGCGACGCCACACCGCAACGAACGAAGGCATCGATGTCGTAATTTGCTCGACCGCTCGTTCTTTGCGACTATGCCGACGTGCGTCGCTGCCGACTCGCACGGATTCAATCCCAGCCCACTCGCCGATCCTCCATGGACAGCCCGCCGTCGTCGTCGCCGATCAAGGATGCGAAGCGCATCGACCTCGCGGACCCGCGCGAAGTGACGGCATGGTGCGACCTGCTCAAGCTGTCGGCGGAGGACCTGCGCAAGGCGGTCGACGTCGTCGGTCCGATGTCGGCCGCGGTCTCGGTCTACGTCAACAGCCGCGGCCGTCGCGGGACGCTGCGGCAGATCGGCGAGATGGGTCAGCCGTTCGCCAGGCTCGAGCCGTCCGCGCCCGAAGCGGTGCCCGAGCCGGAGTGACGTCGGCTCGACGCGGCGCCGGCGCGACGATGCGCTGACGACGTCGTCGCCCTCCATCATCATCATCATCCGGCGGTCGCGAAGACGCGCAGGTCAGCGCGCGGCGCGGGCCGCATGCGGCTTCAGCGTCGAGTGCAGCGTCAGTCGCTCATCGCGTTCGAACAGTTCGGCGATCCACTCGACGAACACGCGGACCTTGTTCGACAGGTTGCGGTTGAGCGGATAGACGATGTGCACCGGCATCGGCGCCGACAGCCATTCGCCGAGCACGATCTCCAGCGCGCCGCTCTCGACCTCCTGGCGCACGACGCTCGTCGGCAGCTGCGCGATGCCGAGTCCCGCGAGCACCGCGTCGAGATAGACGCTCGAGTCGTTGACCGCGAGCGGTCCGCCGAGCGGCAGGTCGAGGCGCTCGCCGTCCTTCTCGAAGTCCCACGGGAAGACCCGGCCCGTCTGCGTCGAGAAGTAGTTCAGGCAGACGTGGTTCGCGAGGTCGGTCGGATGCCTCGGCCGGCCGTGCTTCGCGAGATACCCGGGCGCGGCGCACGTGACGAAGTGCATCGTGCCCACGCGCCGCGCGATCAGGTTCTGGTCCGACGATGTCTCCGCCACGCAGCGCGCAGTCGACGCCCTGCTCGACGAGGTCGACCGGCCGGTCGCTGCAGCCGAGCTCGAGCCGGATGCCCGGGAAGCGCTTCTGGAAGTCCTTCATGACCGGGATCAGCACCGCGCGCGCGAACACGGTCGCGACGTCGACGCGCAGCCGGCCGCTGACCGACGCGTGGTCGGACGACAGCGCCTCTTCGGCGTCGCGGACCTGGTCGAGGATCGCGACGCAGCGCTCGTAATAGGCCGCCCCGTCGGTCGTCACCGCGACGCGGCGCGTCGTGCGGTTCAGCAGGCGCAGGTTGAGGTAGCGCTCGAGGTCGCGGATCGACGTCGTGACCGTCGCCTTCGGCATGTCGAGCGCCTCGGCCGCGCGCGTGAAGCCGCCGGTGTCGACGACCTTCACGAATACCTCCATCGCCTGCAGCTTGTTCATTGTTCAGCTTTCTGAACAGTCATTTCGCTGCGAGCCAGTTTAAACGTCTGGCGCGAGTCAATATAGTCCAGCGCATGAAAAAGGCACAAGAAATGAGAAGCAGGTTGCAGCACGCGGCGTGGCGGCTGGCGGCCGTCGCCGGCGCAGTGTCGTTGTCGGCTCTCGCGGTCGCGACCGGCATCGCGCAGCACGACGAGCCGGCCGCGCGCTTCGTCGTCGCCGAATGCCAGGGCTTCGACGCGCTCGCGAGCGCGGGATCGCAACGCGTGTCGTGCGAGGCACCGCCGCGGACCTGCGATGCCGACGACGCGGCGCCCGCGTCCGGCGTGACGCCGGTCTCCGACCGACCGAAGGTCTGACGTGAAGAACGTTCGTGCCGCGGCGCCCGCCGCCGTCGACGAGGTCTGGACGCACACGACGTCGATCCGCGGCCCGGCCGGTCCTCTCGCGGCGCGGATGTATCGCTCGACGGCGCGGCCGGCCGGCGATGCCGCCACGCTGTTCGTCTTCTTCCATCCGGGCGGCTTCGTCGCGGGCAGCATCGACGCGAGCGACGAATGCCTGCGCACGTTCGCCGCGCGACTCGACGTGGTCGTCCTCGCGTCGAGCTATGCGCAGGCGCCGCGCAGCCCGTTCCCCGCGGCGGCCGAGGACGCGTACGCCGCGCTGGTCGACGCCGCCGCGCATCCGAAGCGCTATCGATGGACCGGCGAGACGCTCGTCGTCGGCGGCGCCGAGGCCGGCGGCAATCTCGCGGCCGTCGCCACGATGATGGCGCGCGATCGCGGCGGGCCACCGCTCGCCGGCCAGGTCCTGATCATGCCGATGCTCGACCCCGGCCTGTCGAGCGGCTCGATGCGCTGCGCCGGCGACCACGCGTCCGGCGAGCGGATCGCCACGCGCTGCGCCGACGGCTATCGCGACTACCTGCCGCGGCCGGCCGATCGCGTCCATCCGTACGCGTGTCCGCTCGCATCGACGCGGCTGAAGGGCCTGCCGCCGACGCTGATGGTCTCGTTCGACGACGACCCGCTGCGCGATGAGGCCGACGCGTACGTCGCGAAGCTCGCCGCGGCGAACGTCCGCGTCGAGGTCGTCACGCTGCAGCTGCCCGAGTCGTCGCGCGGGCTCGTCGATGCCGGCGACCGCTTTCGCGCGTCGTTCGGCGACTCCCATTACGCGGCACTCGACCGCTTCCTCGCGTCCGTCGCATCCCGCTGACGCGAACGCACCGCCTCTCCTCCTCTGATCGACACGACATGACCCACTCACCACGTTCTCACGGTACCGCCCGCATCGCCACGGCCGTCGCGCTCGCGCTCGCCGTGCTGCTGCCGTTCGCGCTGTCCGGCTGCGGCGACACGAAGGCGCAGCCGCCGGCCGGTCCGCCGCCGGCTCCGCCGGTCGGGGTCGCGGCCGCCATCGAACGCCAGGTCGTCGAGACGCAGGAGTTCTCGGGCCGCATCGAGGCCGTCGATCGCGCCGAGATCCGTCCGCGTGTATCGGGGACCATCGATGCGATCCGCTTCACGCCGGGCGGCGAAGTGAAGAAGGGCGACGTGCTGGTCGTGATCGATCCGCGTCCGTATCGCGCCGAGGCATCGCGCGCCGAGGCTGCTGCGGCGAGCGCGATCGCGAAGGTCGAGCTGGCGCGGACCGAGCTCGAACGGTCGCGACGTCTGCGTCGCCGACAACGCGATCGCGCAGCGCGACTTCGACGAGCGTCAGGCGAACAGCAAGCAGCTCGACGCCGATGCCCGTGCCGCACGCGCGTCGGCCGACGCGGCCGAGCTCAACCTCGAGTTCACGCAGGTGCGCTCGCCGATCAACGGCCGCGTGTCGAAGGCCGAGGTCACTGCCGGCAACCTCGTCGACGCGAACGTCGTGCTGACGTCGGTCGTCTCGTCGAATCCGATCTACGCGAGCTTCGACGGCGACGAGCAGACGTTCACGCGACTCGGCGGCCCGGTCCGCGCGTTGAACACGACCGTCAACGTCGGCCTCGTCGGCGAAGAAGGCTTCCCGCACCAGGGCAAGCTGGAGTTCGTCGACAACCGCGTCGATCCGTCGACCGGCAGCGTGCGGATGCGCGCGTTGCTCGACAACAAAGACGGCCTGCTCGCCGCCGGCCGCTTCGCGCGCATCTCGATCGGCGGCGCGCAGCCCGCGAAGGTCGTGCTGATCAACGACCGCGCGATCGGTACCGACCAGGACCGCAAGTTCGTCTACGTCGCGACGCCGGACGGCGCCGACGGCAAGAGCTTCAAGGCCGAGTACCGCGCGGTGCGGCTCGGCCCGTCGATCGACGGCCTGCGCGTCGTGCGTTCCGGGCTCGCGCCCGGCGAGAAGATCGTCGTCAACGGCCTGCAGCGCGTGAGGCCCGATGCGCCGATCGCGCCGACGACGGTGCCGATGGAGTCGCCGGCCACGGCGCAGGCCGCCTCGACCACGACGGTCGCGTCCGCCCACTGACGTTCCCTCTCGATCGCCCGCGACCGATGCATGCCGGTCGCGGCGCCCGCGGCTTGCCCGCCGCCGTGCAACGCGTCACCCGAGTCCATCCATGAACATCTCTCGCTTCTTCATCGACCGGCCGATCTTCGCGGCCGTGCTGTCGATCATCATCTTCGTCGCCGGACTGATCTCGATCTTCCAGCTGCCGATCTCCGAATACCCGGACGTCGTGCCGCCGTCGGTCGTCGTCCACGCGCAGTTCCCCGGCGCGAACCCGACGGTGATCGCCGAGACCGTCGCGACGCCGCTCGAGGAGCAGATCAACGGCGTCGACAACATGCTGTACATGTCGTCGCAGGCCACGGCCGACGGCTCGCTGCAGCTCACCGTCACGTTCAAGATCGGCACGAACGTCGAGCAGGCCGAGACCGACGTGCAGAACCGCGTGCAGCGTGCGTTGCCGCGACTGCCCGACGAGGTGCGGCAGATCGGCGTGACGACGATCAAGAGCTCGCCCGACCTGACGATGGTCGTGCACCTGAAGTCGCCGAACGAGCGCTACGACGAGATCTACCTGCGCAACTACGCGGTGCTGAACGTCAAGGACCGGCTCGCGCGCATCCGCGGCATGGGGCAGGTGCAGCTGTTCGGCGCCGGCGACTATTCGATGCGGATCTGGCTCGACCCGCAGAAGCTCGCGGCACGCAACCTCACGGCGCCCGACGTCGTCGCCGCGATCCGCGAGCAGAACGTGCAGGTCGCGGCCGGCGTCGTCGGCGCGTCGCCGACGAAGGACGCGCAGTTCCAGCTGTCGGTCAACACGCTCGGCCGTCTGTCGACCGAGGACCAGTTCGGCGACATCATCGTCAAGACCGGTGGCGTCGACGACCCGGGCGCGGTCACGCGCCTGCGCGACGTCGCGCGCATCGAGATGGGCGCGTCCGAATACGCGCTGCGTTCGCTGCTCGACAACAAGCCGGCCGTCGCGATCCCGCTGTTCGCCGCGCCCGGCGCGAACGCGCTGCAGCTGTCGACCGACGTCCGCGCGACGATGGAGGAGCTGAAGAAGGACTTCCCCGACGGCGTCGACTACAGCATCGTCTACGACCCGACGCAGTTCGTGCGCTCGTCGATCCACGCGGTCGTCGAGACGCTGCTCGAGGCGGTCGCGCTCGTCGTGCTCGTCGTCATCGTGTTCCTGCAGACCTGGCGCGCATCGATCATCCCGCTGATCGCGGTGCCGATCTCGATCGTCGGCACGTTCGCCGTGATGCTCGCGTCGGGCTTCTCGATCAACACGCTGTCGCTGTTCGGACTCGTGCTCGCGATCGGCATCGTCGTCGACGACTCGATCGTCGTCGTCGAGAACGTGGAGCGCAACATCGAAGGCGGCCTTTCGCCGCACGACGCGACGATCCAGGCGATGAAGGAGGTCAGCGGACCGATCGTCGCGATCGCGCTCGTGCTGTGCGCGGTGTTCGTGCCGATCGCGTTCGTGTCGGGACTGACCGGCCAGTTCTATCGTCAATTCGCATTGACGATCGCGATCTCGACGATCATCTCCGCGGTCAATTCACTGACGCTGTCGCCGGCGCTCGCGGCGACGCTGCTGCGGCCGCACGGCGCGAAGAAGGACCCGCTGTCGCGCGCGATGGACAAGCTGTTCGGCGGCTTCTTCCGCCGCTTCAATCGCGTGTTCGCGCGAGGCTCGCACGGCTACGAGCGCGGCGTCGGCGGCGTGCTGAAGCGCAAGTCGGCCGCGATGGTCGTCTACGCGCTGCTGATCGTCGCCGCGTTCTTCGCGTTCCGCTCGGTGCCGAACGGCTTCGTGCCGTCGCAGGACAAGCAGTACCTCGTCGGCTTCGCGCAGCTCCCCGACGCCGCGTCGCTCGACCGCACCGAGGACGTGATCCGGCGCATGAGCGACATCGGGCTGAAGACGGCCGGTGTGCAGAGCTCGGTCGCGTTCCCCGGCCTGTCGATCAACGGCTTCACGAACGCGCCGAACGCCGGCATCGTGTTCTTCACGCTGAAGCCGTTCGACGAACGTCGCGGCAAGGGAATGTCCGGTCCCGAGATCGCGATGAAGATCAACCAGCAGCTCGGCGCGATCGGCGACGCGATCATCATGGTCTTCCCGCCGCCGCCGGTGAACGGCCTCGGCACGATCGGCGGCTTCAAGCTGTTCGTGCAGGACCGCGGCAACGTCGGCTACGACGAGCTGTACAAGGCGGTCGGCGCGGTGCAGACGAAGGCGCGCGCGACGCCCGAACTCGCCGGCGTGTTCTCGAGCTACCAGATCAACGTGCCGCAGCTGTTCGCCGACGTCGATCGCACGAAGGCGAAGCAGCTCGGCGTGCCGCTCGGCGACATCTTCAACACGATGCAGATCGAGCTCGGGTCGCTGTACGTCAACGACTTCAACAAGTTCGGCCGGACGTACCAGGTCATCGTGCAGGCCGACGCGCCGTTCCGCTCGCAGGTCGAGAGCCTGAAGCAGCTGAAGGTGCGCAACGCGAAGGGCGAGATGGTGCCGCTGTCGAGCCTGATGACGGTGCGCGACAGCTACGGCCCGGACCGCGTGCAGCGCTACAACGCGTTCACGTCGGCCGACATCAACGGCGCCGCAGGCCCCGGCGTGTCGAGCGGGCAGGCACAGGTCGCGATGGAGAAGGTGCTCGCCGAGACGCTGCCGAAGGGCGTCGGCTACGAGTGGACCGACCTCACGTACCAGGACATCCTGTCCGGCAACACGATGCTGCTCGTGTTCCCGATCTGCGTGCTGCTCGTCTTCCTCGTGCTCGCCGCGCAGTACGAGAGCTGGACGCTGCCGCTCGCGGTGATCCTGATCGTGCCGATGTCGATCCTGTGCGCGCTGATCGGCGTCAAGCTGACCGGCGGCGACAACAACATCTTCACGCAGATCGCGCTGTTCGTGCTGGTCGGGCTCGCATCGAAGAACGCGATCCTGATCGTCGAGTTCGCGCGCGACCTCGAGCATGCCGGACGGTCGATCGTCGATGCCGCGTTGGAGGCATGCCGGCTGCGGTTGCGACCGATCCTGATGACGTCGATCGCGTTCATCATGGGCGTGCTGCCGCTCGTGTTCTCGCACGGCGCCGGCGCCGAGATGCGTCATGCGATGGGCGTCGCGGTGTTCTCCGGAATGCTCGGCGTGACGTTCTTCGGCCTCTTCCTGACGCCGGTCTTCTATGTCCTGTTGCGGCTGCTCGCGCAGCGCTTCGGCGGTGCGTTGCCGAAGGCGCATTCGTCGATCGGCGTCGAAGGAGCGCACTGATGAACGCACGATTCGTGTTGGTCGCGTTGGCGGCGGCGATGTCCGTCGCGGGCTGCGCCGCACCCGACTTCAAGCAGCCCGAGGTCGCGACGCCGGACGCGTTCAAGGAGGCCGCGGCCGGCGCCGGCGAGGCTTCGTGGAAGCCGGCGCAGCCGGCCGAGGCCGCGCCGCGCGGCGAATGGTGGCTCGCGTTCGGCGATTCGTCGCTGAACGCGCTCGAGACCGAGGCTGCCGGCGCGAATCCGGACGTCGCCGCGGCCGCCGCACGCGTCGCGCAGGCGCGGGCGCTGCTGCGGGTCGCGGAAGCCGATCGGTCGCCGCAGCTCAGCCTCGGCACGGGTGCCGATCGCGGCCGCTACTCGTCGGTGCAGGCCGAGTTGCCGCGAGGGGTCGCGTCGCCGACCTTCAACACGTTCTCGCTGCTCGGTTCGGCGAGCTACGAGGTCGACCTCTTCGGCCGCGTCCGCAACAACGTGCGCGCGACGAAGGCCGACGCCGACGCGTCGACCGCGCTCTATCGATCGGTGCTGCTCGCGCTGCAGGCCGACGTCGCGCAGACCTACTTCCGCATCCGCGAGTCGGACGCCGAGCTCGACGTGCTGCGCGAGACGGTGCGGCTGCGCGACGACAACGTGAAGCTCGCGCAGAGCCGCTTCGACGCCGGCGACATCGGCGAGATCGACCTCGCACGTGCGAAGACCGAACGCGCGACCGCCGAGTCGGAAGCGATCGGCCTCGAACGGCAACGGGCGACCGCCGAGCATGCGCTCGCGGTGCTGCTCGGCCGCGCGCCGGCCGGCTTCGACTTCGGCACGAACCCGCTCGTCGACGTCACGAGCCTGCCGGCGATCCCCGCCGGCCTGCCGTCGTCGCTGCTCGAACGCCGGCCGGACGTCGCCGCCGCGCAGCAGCAGATGTTCGCGGCCAACGCGCGGATCGGCGTCGCGAAGTCGGCGATCTTCCCGGCGGTCGCGTTGACAGGGCAGGGCGGCGTCGAGTCGTACCAGCTGTCGGACCTCTTCAAGTGGTCGAGCACGACGTGGCTGATCGGCGCCGTCATGTCGCTGCCGATCGTCGACGGCGGCCGCAACCGCGCGAACATCAAGCGGGCGGAGTTCGCGCTCGACGAGTCGGTCGCGAACTATCGCAAGCAGGTGCTCACCGCATTCGCCGAGGTCGAGGACGACCTGGTCGGCCTGCGCACGCTCGACGGGCAGGCGCGCGTCACCGACGACGCGGTCGCGTCGGCGCGTCGGGCCGCGCAGCTCGCGGACCGTCGCTATCGCGAAGGACAGACCGGCTATCTCGAATCGATCGACGCGCAGCGCGAGCTGCTCGCGGTCGAGCGACAGGCGGTTCAGCTGCGCGGCGCGCGAGCCACGACGACGGTGTCGCTGATCCGTTCGCTCGGCGGTGGCTGGGGCGCGGTCGACGCGTCGCCGCCGCTCGCATCCGGACGGTAGATCGACCGACTCAGTCCTTCAGGTACTTCGGTCCGAGCCGCGTCACGACCTCGCGCGCATCGTAGACCGGCCCGGTCGTCTCGGGCCGCGTCTCGAAGCAGACGATCGTGATCGTCGTGGCGGGGATCGTCACGACGTTGGTCGCGAGCGACACCGCGCTGCCGGTCGATGCATTGCCGCTCGTGACGAACCAGGCGAAGCCGTTCGCGAGCGTGACCTCGGCGCTGCGCAACAACGCCATCTCGTTCGTCTGCGCCTGGTCGACGCGGATGTTGCCCTTGAACGTCACGCGGAACACGTTGCGGTCGATCTGCGTCTCGCTGTAGCCGCCGTTCGCGTTCTCGGGACGATAGCCGGTGGCGCAGCCGGCGAGCGCGAGCAGCGCGACGAAGACGAGTCGTGACAGAGGCATGGTCGAGCCCGGGGTCGGTGAGACCGCCCACGATACCGCGAGCGCCCCGTCGCGTGAATCCTCGGCCGTCGCGCGACCGTCGACGACGCGACATCGACAAGAGGAAGCGGCGCATCGCGCGCCCTCGAGCGAGGGTCGCGATGCGCCGCGGTGATGAGCGAGAACGCTTCGGACAGCGCGTCAGCTCGCGTCGAAGCCCTCGGCCTGCAGCTGCCACATCTGCGCATAGACGCCGTTCGAGCGACGCAGCTGATCCGGCGCCGCGTCCTCGACGATCCGTCCGTCGACCATCACGATGACACGGTCGAACGACGATACGGTCGACAGTCGATGGGCGACCGCGATCACGGTGCGTCCGCGCATCAGCCGCAGCAGCGCGCGCTGGATCTCGTCTTCCGATCGGCTGTCGAGCGCCGACGTCGCCTCGTCGAGGATCAGGATCGGCGCGTCCTTGAGGAACGCGCGCGCGATGCCGATCCGCTGGCGCTGCCCACCGGACAACCGCACCCCGCGCTCGCCGACCAGCGTGTCGTAGCCGTCGGGCATCGTCGCGATGAAGCCGTCACAGAGCGCGTCGCAGGCGGCCGTCTTCACGGCCGCGTCGGTCGCGTCGGGACGGCCGTAACGCAGGTTCTCCATCAACGTGCGATGGAACAGCACGCTGTCCTGCGGCACGACGGCGATCCGCTCGCGCAGCGTCTCCTGGCGCATCGTGTCGATCGGCTGGCCGTCGATCGCGACGCGGCCCGATCGCACGTCGGCGACGCGCTGGATCAGGTCGAGCAGCGTCGACTTGCCGGCGCCCGACGGCCCGACGATGCCGATGCGCTGACCGGCCGGGATGTGCAGGTCGAGGTCCACGAACAGCGGCGGCTCGTCGCCGTAGCCGAACGTGACGCGTTCGAAGCGCACGTCGCCGCGCGGCGCGACGAACGCAACGGCATCGGGCCGATCGGCGACCTGATGCGGACTCGCGACGATGCGCAACGTCTCCTCGACGAGTCCGAACTGCTGGGATGCATCGACCAGCGACAGCGCGAGGTCGCGCGAGCCGTGCAGGATGCGGAACGTCAACGCGCTGACGAGCACGACGCTGCCGGCCTCGGCATGACCGCTGCGCCACGACGCGACCGCCCAGATCAGCATGCCGCCGGCCATCGTCCACAGCATCAGGTCGTGGACGATGCGCGCCTTCTCGAGGAACAGCCAGCTGCGTCGCTGCGCCGCGGCTTCGACGCGGAACGCGTCGCGCAGTCGTCGCCACTCGCGCTCGCGCGCCGCGAACGCCTGCACCGCGCGGATGTTGACGACGACGTCCACGAGCTCGCCGCCGACGCGCGCGGCCTCCTCGGCGAAGTCACGCTGCAACGGACGCGCGCGAATGCCGACGAACGTCATGAACGCCGCGACGACCGCGACGAAGCCGATCAGCGCGAGCGACATCGGGACGTCGATCGTCGCGATCACGACGACCGCGCCGACGAAGTCGATGCACGGCGGCAGGATCTTCCAGACGAACGTCAGCATGACGGCCGCGGTCGCGCCGGTCGTCGACGTCAGCCGATTGCCGAGCGAACCGGCGAGATGCTTCCCGAAGTACGCGAGCGAATGGCCGGACAGGTGCCGAAACAGGTCGAGCCGCACGTCGACGCCGGTCGCGACGACGGTCACGCACGACAGCCAGCCGGCGCCGCGCCACGCGATGCTCTCGACCGCGATCAGCGTGATGAAGAACGCGAGTGCGCGCCACACGGCCGAGCCGTCGCGCTCGCCGTTTGCCATCGCGTCGACGATCAGCTTCATCCCGTACTGCACGCCGACCGCCGATAGCGCCGCGACGACGATCAGCGCGGCGAGCGCACCGAAGTGCAGTGGCCGGAGGCGCACGTACCGTGCGAGGAACGGCAGCGCGCGGTCGGGGAGTGATTGCGAAGGCGCCAAGGCGACGGGCCGCGGAACGACGAACGGGACGACGGGGAGCGTCGCGGGTGCGACGTTCTGCGGATGTGCGGACGTTGAACGAGCATGTCGTGCGGTCGCACGGCGGTCCCTCGTCAGCAAGTCCCAAGCCCGCGCGGTCGGACGCGAGCCGATGCTTCGTCGCGTATCGTGACGGCGCATCGACCGGCCAGGCGTCGTGGCCGGGACCCGATGCACGACGAACTCACCGACCGACCCGATGCGCCTCGTTCCTTCGACCCGTCGCCGACTGATCGTGATCGCGCTGACGATCGCGGGCTTCGCATCGCTCGGCGCCGACGACGGTCGTCCCGTTTCCTCGTCGTCGTCGACGCGGTCCGCGCGGCCGGCCTGGCTGCCGCGACCCGGCGGCTACTTCCGCGACATGCCGGGCAACCTGCCGGCCGACACGTTGCCGCCGCAATACGCCGGGCGCGCCGGCGACCCCTGGACCCAGTATTCGACGTCGGCCGTCTACCTGCGCGACACGAACGCGGTCGAGTTCCGCGGCTCGGGCCACATCCCGAACGGCACGAACATGCAGGCCACCGCGCACCAGCAGCTCGACGACGACCCGCGCAAGATCGGCTGGTCGTGGCGCAACGCGACCGACCGTGCGAATCCCGACGAGGCCACGAACGACTACGAGGTCGCTAAGCGCGGCTGGCAACTCGACGGCTCGGCGCCGAACGGGCATCCGTACGGCGGTCTCGCCGAGCGGCCGGTCGCGCTCGGCGGCGCGCCGGACCTGCTGCAGCTCGAGAGCGTCACGCAGGTGGTCTGGTCGCTCGACTCGACGAAGCCGCGCGGCGGCTATCGACCGTTCTCGAACTCGCGTCGACCGGGACTCGTCGGCGCCGGACCGTTCGACGGCACGCCGCCGTACGACGGCATCGCCCGCGTCGAGCTCGGCCGTCACGCGAACGCGGCGCAGCTCGTCCTCGCCGACTCGCTGCACGGCTGGTTCGCGGGCGACTCGAGCGGCGACATCGGCTACACGCCGTTCATCGACCGCGAAGGGAAGGTGCACACGGACTTCCCGCTCGTCCTCGGCAGCTACTGCGCGGGCGTGCTGCTGTGGGACGACGCGAACCGCCTGCTGATCGGACTGAAGGGTCGCGAGGACCAGCAGCCGTACGAGACGTTCTTCCTGTCGATCGCCGATGCCGCGACGAAGCAGGTCACGCGCGTCCACATCCGCGGCCCGAAGCTGTTGAACTGGAACGCGAGCGCGGTCGAGCCCGACCATGCCGTGGTCCGCTGGATTGCCGAGAAGGACTACGCGCTCGCCGCCGACGTCGGCAACAGCACGAAGTCCGCGAGCCTGCGCTTCATCGCGATCCGGCCGCCCGCGACCGGCGACCGGCGCACGAACGACTGGACGTCCGACTACGTCGACCTCAAGCCCGACCCCGACGCGCCGCCGTCGAGCGCGAAGACGCTGCGCTTCACCGACACGAACGCGAACGACATGGTCCGCTTCGTGTGGGTGCCGCGCTATCAGGTCGGCATCCTGTACTCGCAGGTCGGTGCGCCGGCGCAGGTGTTCACGTTGCCGTGAGGTCGAGGCGCACGCGGTCGAGCGTCACCGGGACCGGCCGTCGACGTGCTTGACCGGGACCGACGCGAGATCGATCCCCTCGATGCAACGGATGTTGATGGCGGCCATGTCGTTGCCCTTCGCATCCTTGCCTTCGGCATACGGATGGATGCCGCAGGTCGGACAGAAGCGGTGCTTCAGGCGATGCGTGTTGAAGAGGTAGACGCGCGATTGCTCTTCCAGCGTCGCGAGCTTCAGCGACGTCCTCGGAACGAACCACAGCAGCGATCCCTTGCGCTGGCACATCGAACAGTTGCACGCCATGGCGCCGTCGATGTCGCCGTCGACTTCGAAGGCGATCGCGCCGCAGTGACAGCTTCCCTGGTACGTCATGCCTGGTTCTCCTTTCGGATCGAGATGAAGGATTGCAATCGGCGCGGCCTCTTCGACGGCGCGACTCGCGTTTCGAATCGTCTGAGCGTCAGGGTTCGGTGCGCGATCAACGACGATCGAGCGATGCGTCGATCCGCGCGCCGTCGTATTGCGGCAGTCCGTCGGTGATCCGGTCCCACGGCGCGCGCGAGCCGACGTACGTGTGAAATTGCGGCGCGATGCCCGGGTCGTCGTCGAAGGCGCCCATCCGGATCGAGACTTCGTCGCCGTGCGGCCAGCGGCCACCGAACAGACTCGATCCGCAGACGACGCAGAACGCCTTGACCGCGCCTTCGCCTTCGCCGTAGACGCGAATCAGCGGCCCGCCCTGCAGCAGGGCGAACCGGTCGCGTGGCACCCGCGCCTGCGTGCAGACGGCGGTGCCGGAGTGCTTGCGACAGCGCGAGCAATGACAGTGGTTGGCGCGGATGAACGGCGGCCGCACTTCGAAGCGGACGCCGCCGCACAGGCAGCTGCCGCGAATCACGGTTTGCATCGGTGCCTCGGCGTTGATCACGTGCGCGAACGGATGCGGCCGGAACGAGCCGGAAGCTACGCGTTCGATGCGACGCGGGTCGATCGGATGTCGATCACTGGCCCTCGGGCGGTTGCCAGAGTTCGACCTTGTTGCCCTCCGGATCCATGACCCAACCGAACTTGCCGTATTCGGAGTCGTCGGTCTGCTCGAGCACGTCGCAGCCTTCGTCGCGGAGCGCCTGCAGCAGCGCGACGAGGTCGTCGACCCGGTAGTTGATCATGAAGCTCGACTTGCTTGGCGCGAACGAATCGCCGCCCGCCGCGCCGATCGTCCAGGCAGTGGTTCCCGCCATCGCGTTGCCCGATCCATCCGTCCAGGCAAACGCAGCGCCGCCCCAGGGCTGCACATCGATGCCGAGATGCCGCTGATACCAGGCGCGCAGCGCGACCGGATCCTTCGCGTGGAAGAAGACGCCTCCGATGCCGGTGACTCGCCTCATCCGATCCTCCAGTGAACGACGACGGCAGAGCGTAGCGCAGTCGACATCGTCGATCGACGTCGGCGAAACGATGCGAAGCCACCGCTGACCCGCTCGCCCGGACGGTCGCACCGCGCCACCGCATCAGCCTGGCGGTCCGCCGGCGGCGTCGCGCGGCCAGCCGACGCGGGCGGCTCGACGAAGATAGGACCGGACGACGAGCCGGTGGAAGGGAGCGATGACGAACAGGTAGGTCCGGCCGAGCCGGTTGTGGCAGTGGACGACCGTCGAGAAGACGAAGCGTGGCCGGTCGGTCTCGCCTGGAACCGCGTTCGCATAGAGCGCGGACGCCCGGAAGTCGAGATGACGGTCGTCTTCGCCGACGATGACCTCGGTGTCGTTCGACTCGTAGACCGTAAAGATGCCGATCCGAGCGCGTGTGGCTCTGGCCGTCTTCAGACCCTTCGACGTCTTGAGGCCGAACCCCGCGACCAGCAGGTCCCGCATGCGCATCAGGAACGAAATCCACGAAGGCTCGTGGCTGAAGACGAACCTCGCGAGCACTTCGGGATCGCGGGCGGTGCCGGGCGGAAGGTCGATCGCGTAGGCGTCGGCGAGGTTCACGCGCGTGTAGACCGACGCGATGACCGACTGCGACGGGATCGGCACGGCATGCGGTTGGCTGAGCGACACGGGTCGTGCTCGCGCGAGTCGACGATCAGTTCACGTCGGGCGAGGGACGGCCGGGCGATCGATCGAGCATGACTTCGACGGCACGGAAGAAGCCGACCGTCCGCACCGAGGGCGCCGTCGGGCGATGCGATTCATCGCTTGATGACGTTCGCATAGACGACGTTCGCCTCCACCGCGCGAATGCCCGACGTGCGGACGTACTCGAGATTCGCGAGCCGGACGTGCTCGCGATCGTCGGCATCCATCTGCTCCCAGGTCCCCCGATAACCCGAACCGAGCACCGCGGACCACCACGCCTCCGGAGAGTCGATCGGATGCGTCCCCGCTTCCGCGACGACCTCGGCATTCTCGGCGCCTGCCTCGTGCAACAGGGCCCGCAGCGCCGCCGGGTCGCAGATGCGATCCCACGGGTTGAAGCCCTTGTGAAGGTCGGGCCTCACGTCACGCACCGCATTCCAGAATGACGTCGTCGCCGGCTCGAAGAATCGCGGTCCCCACGTCGTGATGGCCAGCTTTCCGCCCGGACGCAACACGTGCAGGAGCGCTCGAACGGCCGCCACCATGTCGGGAACGAAGAAGATGCCGAACACGCAAACGGCTGCATCGAAGCCAGCTGCGGGAAGACGGAGATCGAGCAGGTCGCCGTTCCGGAACTCCGTGTTCGCGAGACCGGCGCGGACGGCCTTGGCTCGCGCGAGTTCGAGCAGCCTTTCGGAAAGGTCGATGCCGAGGACGAACCCGTCGGGACCGACCATCGCCGCAGCGGGAAGCGCCGAGGCGCCGCTTCCGCAGCACACGTCCAGGACGCGCGACCCGGGTGCGGGGCGCAGGCGTTCGACGGTCGCACGACCGAACCTTTCCCAGAAGCGATTGGCCGCGTCGTCGTAGCGATCGGCCGCCGCATCGTAGGTCGCTGCGGCTCTGGCTCTGGCTTCCTCGGGCGTCGCCATGTCGTGCAGGTGCCTGGCGCTGGAGACTCGATCGAACGATCGGACCGCAGCATCAGCGGCCGAGCAGTTGCAACGCGATGAGCGCCTGCGCGACGAAACCGACGGTGAACGCGAGCGTGCGGACCCAGGGCACCGCGAACGTATAGGCCAGCGCGTGAACGACGCGGGCCCAGAAGTAGACGATGGCGGCCTGGCCGATGGCTGCGTTCGAGATGCCCGCCGCGTTGGCCGCGAGCACCAGGGCCGCGAAGACGACGAGGTTCTCGATCGCGTTCGCATGCGCCTTCAACAACCGCTGCGCCCAGGCCGATTGCGGCCTGGGATGGTCCGCATAACCCACCGCTACCCGAAGACCGCGCGTCGCGATGCGGTCGAGGATGTACGGCACCCACAGCAAGCCGGTGAACACGGTGACGTAGACGAGATACGAGAGCTCTGTCTTCATGGTCCCTCCGTTGACGACGTGGCGACCGCGAGACGACCGTCGGGATGACGCGTCATTCCGCTGGACCCGACGGGTGCCTGGCGACGAGTGAACGCGGCGCGCACAGGCGCCACGCCGATTCGAGGACCGGCAGCAGCAGTGTGCCGGTCGCGGCTGCCAGGTTCATCAGCACCCACGGATGGCCCCGGTAGTGCTCGGTGACGAAGAAGACGTCCGGGTGGACCACCATCAATCGTTCCCGGTCTTCCCAGGTGGTTCGAAGAACGACGGTGTGATGGTCTTCCTTCAGACGCACCATCAGCTTGCCGCGCACCTTGAGCGCCGGCGTTCCGTACGAGGTCGACTCCTCGACCTCCGGAAGGTCGAGGGCCATCCGCTTGAGCGACGCATATCCGAGAGGACTTGCCGACTCGCTCGACACCCGGCCCTTCGCGGGCCGGCTCGATGCCGGCGCAGGGCGCCGCGCGGTCATGCGGCTCTCGCGATGCTCAACGTGGACCCGGAGCCGCAGGCGAGAGGCGTCGCCCGTCGACGGTTCGCTCGATGGAATCGCTGGCCATCGGAGGGTGCGAGCCGGCGAGGCCTGCGCTCACGTCGTCGTCCCGAAGCGGGCAGCCGAGCGGGCTCGCGCCCTGGCGGCCTCGACCTGGCGATCGCGTGGCTCCGCGGTCGTGACGAGCGAGTGGATCAACACGCGCGCGGACGCCGCGACCGCCTCGACGGCCTGCTCGAACGCAGCCTCGTTCGCCTTGGATGGAACGGTGAATCCGCTCAGCTTCCGGACGAACTGGAGCGAGGCATCCCGGATCTCCGACTCGGTGGCCGGAGGCTCGAAGTTGAACAACGTCCTGATGTTTCGACACATGGCGTTCACCGGCTGTTGATCGCACTCGAATCTTATGCGTGCGCGCGACGATCGGCCATACGCGCTTTGAACGCCGTCGTTCCTCGCGTCGGAAGGTTCGAACGAACACATCGGCCATGGTGACGTGTCGTTGGCTCGTGCGAACGCAGCTTGAGCAGGCCATCCAGGCGACGTCCAGGCTGCGTACGACTCGGCATTGTCATTGAGCTACGCCAGAGTTCTGCACCATGCGACCACTCTTGTTCTCGGCAGCCATCGCGGTGGCGGCCGTCGCGCCGATCGAAGCCGCGTTCGCGTGGGGTCCGGAAGGTCACGAGATCGTCGGCGAGGTCGCGCTCCACTTCCTGCAACCGTCGGTACGGACGAAGGTCCTGGCGATGCTGGCAGCCGACACGGATCCCCTCACGGCGCACGACTTCCTGTCGGAGACGAACTGGGCCGATGCCTATCGCGACTCCGATCGAAACACGACGAAGGTTCGCTACAACGCGACGCAGGCCTGGCACTTCACCGACATCGAGGTCGATGCGCCCGACCTCACGACGGCGTGCTTCGGCATGCCGGCCTTGCCGTCCGGGATGCCTGCGTCGACCGGTCCGGCGAGCGATTGCTCCGTCGACAAGATCGACGAGTTCGCCGCCGAGCTCGCGTCGCCGTCCACATCGCCGGCAGAACGGCTCATCGCGCTCAAGTTCGTCATGCACTTCGTCGGCGACCTCCATCAACCGCTACACTCGAGCGATGAGCACGACCGTGGCGGCAACAACAAGAAGGTGACGACCACGAGTCTGGGAAGCGGCGAGCTGCACGGCTTCTGGGATACGCAGTTCGTTCAGCGGCTCGGGAACGATCCCGTCGCGGTCGGCGATGCGCTCGTGTCGAGGATCACGGCGGCGAACGTGACGACCTGGTCCAAGGGCACGCCGTCGGATTGGGCCATGGAGGCGTTCGACATCGCCCGCGACAAGGTCTACGGCAAGCTGCCGAAGCCGAACACCAGCGGGACGTACGCGCTGCCGGCGAGCTACGTCACGGCGTCGAAGGCGATCGTGACGCTGCAGCTGTCGCGAGCCGGCGTGCGGCTCGCGAACGTGTTGAACGCGGCGCTCGCAGGTCCGTGAGGCGCGTCGCCGTCCACGCGGTTCGATCCAAAAAAAAAGCCCACCGGAACGCATGACGCGCGACGGTGGGCAATCGATTGGTGGAGCCGGCGGGAATCGAACCCGCGTCCGCAAATCTTCCACAGGCAGTTCTACGTGCTTAGCCGGCTTATTTGGTTTTGACCGCGTGCTGGGCCAGTCGGCGGGCCTTCACGCAGCGAGTCGCCTTGGTTTTAGGAATGCGTCAAGCGACCCGACGCATCACGATTCCCTGTGAATGGCGCTGCTCATCGCAAGGCTTGCGCCCCTTGAGCCGACCCAGGGACAGATCGGTGCAGCGTCTAACCGGTATTAAGCGGCTAGAGCGAAACGCTCGTCGTTGGCGTTTACTTGGTTTCCAGCTGGATTTACGAGCTGACTGGTGCTCGGCATGCCCTGCTCTGCTTCCTGACCCACGTCGAAACCAGGTCGGCCCCGGAGGCGGGATTGTATCCCCGCCGAAGCCCGCAGATGCGTCCGCCTGCGCGGCGATCAAGTCCTGCCGTCCCGCGGCGAGGGCGACGTGGGACGAGCGACCGCGATCGCGTCGCGTGGCCGCGGCGGTTGACGCCACCGGACGGAACGCCCAACATCGCTCGCCCCCGCCTCGGACACCCCATGAACCGTAGACGACTGTCGATCTTGCTCGTCCTCGCGCCGCTCCTGATTTGGGTGTCGCCGGTCGAGGCGCACGCGGTGCTGATTCGTGCGACGCCGGCCGCCGCGAGCGCGGTCCACGCGTCGCCGGCGATGGTCCAGCTCTGGTTCAGCGAACGCGTCGAGGCTGCCTTCAGCAGCGTCGAGATCCTCGACGGAGCCGGCAAGCGCGTCGACGCCGGCGATTCGCACGTCGACGGCGCGGACCCGAAATCGTTGATGGTGTCGCTGCCGCATCTCGCGTCCGGCACGTATCGCGTCGCGTGGCGCGTCCTGTCGGTCGACACCCACGTCTCGAAGGGCGAGTACCGCTTCGACATCGCGCCGTAGCGCGTCCGCGTCCGACGCACGGTGGCCGGCATGGACGCGATGATCGTCGCCGCGCGCGCCGTCCATTTCGCCGCGGCGATGGTGGTGTTCGGCGAGTTGCTCTTCGCGATCGTCGTCGCGGCGCCTGCTGTCCTCGCGGTCGGTGCGAGGCGCGAATCCTCGCGGGCACCGCTGTCGCTCGCGGCGCGACTCGGCGCCTGTGCGCTCGGCGCGAGCATCGTCTCGGGCCTCGTCTGGTTCGCCGTCGAATCCGCGCTGATGAGCGGCCTGCCGTTCGGACAGGCGATCGACGCGCGCAATCTCACGATCGTCGCGACCGGCACTGCGTTCGGCCGGCTATGGGTCTGGCGCTTCGGCGTCGCGATGGTCCTCGCCTTGCTGCTCGCGGGGGTCGCCCGGTCGACCCGCGAGCGTGCGAAGTCGCGCTTCGCGGTCGCGGCCCTGCTCTTCGCCGCCGTCCATCTCGTCACGCTCGCCTGGGCCGGGCATGCCGCTGCGCAGGGGTCGGATCACGACCTCCACCTCGTGGCGGACGTCGTCCATCTGCTCGCGGCGGGCGCGTGGGTCGGTGCCTTGCCCGGGCTGGTGATCGAACTGCGACGCGTTCGGTCGGTCGCGCTCGGCATCCGCATCGCGCGGCGCTTCTCGATCCTCGGCGTGGCGAGCGTCGGCGCGCTGGTCGGGAGCGGCATCGGCAACGCGTGGTATCTGGTCGGCGACGTGCCCGGTCTGATCGGGACGCCGTACGGTCGACTGCTCGTCGTGAAGCTCGCGGTCTTCGCGGCGATGATGGTGCTGGCCGCGATCAATCGTGCGTCGGTGAGCGGGCCGTCCGACGGCGACGAGGCCTCGCAGCGCCGCGTGCTCCATGCGCTTCGACGCAACGCGAGCCTCGAGGTCGCCGCCGGCGCGATCGTCGTCGCGATCGTCGGTGCGCTCGGCGACATGCTGCCCGCGGCTCATCAATCGCCGGTCTGGCCGTTCGATCGCACGCTCAGCTGGCAGGCCGCGCAGCAGACCTTCGGCGCGGGCGCGGCGGCGGTCGCGAGCGGCATCGTCGCCATCGTCGCAGCAGGTGTCGCGGTCGCCGCGGCGCTGCGGGCGAGGTGGCGCGTCGGCTCGGCGTGGCTCGCGACGTGCGCAGTCGCGGTCGCATGTTGCGCATCCATCCTCGCCGTGCCGGCCTATCCGACGACCTATGCCTTCTCTCCGACGGGCTACACGACCGGCGCGATCGTCCGCGGCGCCGCGCTCTTCGAGCAGGACTGCACGGCATGCCATGGCCCGGCTGCTCGTGGCGACGGCCCGCGTGCGGCCGTGGCCGGCCTCGCGCTGGCCGATCTCGCCGCGCGTGCGTCGGTCCACCCGACGGGTGACGTCTTCTGGCGGATCGGACACGGCATGGCCGGTACCTCGATGCCCGGCTTCGCATCGCGACTCGACGACACGCAGATCTGGGACCTCGTGCAGTTCCTGCGCGCGCAGTCGGATGCCGCGACCGCCGCGATGGTCCTCGGCGAACGCGTGAAGCCTCAGCGCTCCGCGATCACCGCGCCGGACTTCACGTTCGAGCGCGAGCGGCAGGGACAGGAATCGCTGAGCGACCCGCTCGACGAATCGACCACGCTGCTCGTGCTGTACACGCGCGCGCGGTCGCTGCCGTACCTGCGTGCCCTCGCCGGCGACGCGGCGGCCGCTCGCGAGGTCGGGCTTCGCGTCGTCGCGCTTCCGCTCGATGTCGGCGCGCGTGGATTAGCAGGCGGACAAGACGCACTGCCGGACGCCGCGACTGCGCAGCCGGACGTCGCCGAGGCCTATGCGCTGTTCGCGCGCCGCGTAGGCGATGCGAGCGATGCCGCGGGTTCGCAGGTCGACTACCTGATCGATCGACAAGGCTTCATCCGCGCACGCTGGATCGGGATTCCGGACTCGCCGCACGACCGCGTGAACGCGGTGATCGCGCAGGCCGCGTTGCTGTCGCACGAGCATCCGCGCGCGGCCGCGCCGATGGCGCACATGCACTAGCGCTTGTTGGACGAGCCGACCAATCTGGCGAAGAGAGAATCGAGCATGAAGCACGCGCAGCGGTGACGCTGCGCATCGCCGGCGAATCCGACGCTGCCGCGGCCGCCGGCCCACGAGCCGACGCCTCGACTGCGTCGCGTCGTTCCAAGCGCGGCGAGGCGATCCGCGTTGCCGACGAAGACGCCGCCGTCACGGCGCCGGCGTCTTCAACGACAGCTCGAGCAGGCTGACCGTCGAATCGCCGAGCGCGCGCTGCACGCGAAAGCCGAGGCGCCGCGCGAGCGAGATCATCGCGAGGTTCGTGCTCAGCGTGATGTCGTGCAGCGTGGCGATGCCGGCCACGCGGGCCGCTGCGATCAGCGACGTCAACAGCTTCGTCCCGAGACCGCGACCCTGCCAGTCGTCGGCGAGCACGATCGCGAAGGCTGCCGCCCCGCCGTGCTCGCAGACATAGCGCGTCACGCCGCACATCCGCGGCGCGCCGGCGCGCTCATCGATGGCGACGAGCGCCATCTCGGTCCGGTAGTCGATGTGCGTCCAGCGTGCGATCTCGGCGGCCTGCGGCGTGCGGCCCGACAACAGCCGCCGATAGCTGGCGTCGCGCGACAGGCGGTCGATGAATGCCTGCTCCAGCGCCTCGTCGTCGCCGCGGATCGGACGGATCGTCAGCGTGCGTCCCGTCGCGCGCGGTCCAGCGCTCGATCAACTGCGACGGGTAGGGCGCGGGCGTCGAGGGCGAATCGTCGGTCGTCGTCATGGGTCGTTCGTGCGGAGGCCGCTCGACATCATGCGGACCTCGATCGTGCACCTCTGCCGGCGGACCGCCGGGACCCGGATGGCCGTGGTCGTCGTCCGCTCCGCAACGGATGCATCGAACGAGGCCGTCAATCGTCGCCGCGACCGGCCTGCGTCGCGTCCGTCGGCCAGCGCGGCAACGTAAAGCGGGTCGCGAGCGCGGCCAATCGCAGGCCCGTCGCGACCGTCGCGCCGAGCAGCAGCGTCGCGTCCTCCGGCGCGCCGACCGCATGCGCCGCGATGACGACCCAGCCGCCGACGAACGCGCAGACCGCGTACGGTCGATGGTCGCGGAACGCCTTCGGGATCTCGTTGCAGACGACGTCGCGCAGCACGCCGCCGAAGACCGCCGTGATCATGCCCATCAGCACCGCGACCGTCGCCGGCATGTCGCTCGCGAGCGCGGCCTCGGTGCCGCTGACCGTGAACAGGCCGAGGCCGATCGCGTCCGGCCACAGCATCGCGCGCTCGGTGAGGGCGAAGTGTCGCGTGCGCAGGAACATCATCGCGGCGAGCGTGATCGCGAGCAGCGCCCACAACCATCCGGCGTGCTCGACCCAGAAGAACGGCCGACGATCGAGCAGCACGTCGCGCACGGTCCCGCCGCCGAACGCCGCGAGGAACGCGACGACCGAGACGCCGACCGCGTCGAGCCGCTTGCGCGCCGCCTCGATCAGCCCCGACAGCGCGAACGCGACCGTCGCGGCCGCCTCGATGCCGACCCGCAGCGACGACCATGCGACGAACGTCGTGTGCATCGCGCGTCAGCGCAGCGCGAAGTCGACGCGGTTCGGCACGCCCTGGTCGTCGATGCCGGCCGCGGTCAGCTTCGGCGCGACGAGGAACACGCGTCCCGCGTCGATCTTGCCGGTGCCCTCGATGTAGTGGCGCACGACGTCGGCGCGCGCCTCGGCGAGCCAGCGCGGATCGTTCGGCATCGAGCGGGATGCTCGCGAGCAGCAGCCGCTCCATCTCGTCGTCGGGGATGGTCTTCGCGAGGCCGATCGCGTTGCGCGGCTTGTCGGGCAGCTTCGTGTCGTCGTAGACCTTCGCGAGGTACTTCGCGTAGTCGGCACTGCCCGGCTCGATCGTCACCTGGTCGCGCGCGACGCGCTCGCCGCCGTTCGATTCGTCCTTGGCCTTCGCGTCCTTCAGGCGATCGAGCAGATGGTCGCGCTTGATGCCGTCCGGGTCCGTCGCAGGGTCGTAACGGCCGATGATGTCGAGCTTCAGCTTCGGGCCGATCGGCAAGCGCCTTCGCGAGCGTCTCGAGCTTCGTGCGGCCCATGTCGCGTCAGGTCGCTGACGCCCGGCTGGAACTGGATGTAGCCGAGCTCGCCGTGGCTGCCGCCGCCGAACGCCGCGCCGATCAGCGAGAACGGCGACGTGACCGCGCGCGTGATCAGGTTGACGAACGCATGCCACAGCACGCCGCCGATGCTGAAGTCGGGATCGGACAGCGAACCCGACACCGGCAGCTCCACATCGATCTCGCCTTTCGAGTTCGCGAGCAGCGCGACCGCGAGCCGGACCGGCAGGTTCGCCGACGAGCTCGCGTCGTGCTCGCCGAACGTCAGCTGGTCGAGGAAGAGATGGTTCTGCGCCTGCAGACGGCCGTTCTCGATGTGGTACTTGACCGTCGTCGACAGCTTGCCTCGCTCGATGCCGTAGCCCGCGTACTTGATCGCGTAAGGCGTCAGTCGCGTGAGCTCGATGTCCTTCGCCTGGGCCGCGAGGTCGACGAAGAGCTGCGGCGCGAGCGGGTTCAGGCTGCCCGACACGTCGAGCGTTCCTTCGCCGTCGATGCGCCCCGCGAGCTTGATCGCCGCGGGCTGGGCATCGCTCGACGACAGCGCGCCGATCTCGCCGTTCAGCTCGGTCAGGTCCGCGCTGTAGTTCGGCTTGATGAAGTTGTCCGTGATGCCGACGCGGCCGTTCGCGAGCGCGATGCCGGCGAGCCGGATCGACGGCTTCGCGGTCGTGGTCGCCGCGGCCGGCGTCGGCGCCAGGCGGGCGGCCGTGGTCGTCGCTGGTGCCGGTGCGTCGGTGGGGGCAGGCGTCGCCGGTGCGGTGCCCTCGGCGCGCGTCACCGACTGCGTGCCGCCCGGCGCCGCCACGACGTCCTGCAGGTTCAGGCGACCGTTCGCGTTGACGATGATGCGCGCGTAGAAGTCGCCGAGCGCAACCTTGCCGAGCGCGATCGCGGGGGGCGCGTTCGACGACATGCGAAGGTCGACGGTCGGAACGTCCAGCGACTTCCAGCTGACGAACTCCTCGGACGTGACCTTGTCGAGCGCACGCATCCGCGCGATGCCGAGCGATCCTCGATACGCGATGGTCGGCGTCGCGTCGTTCGCTGCATTGCCGACCGCGCCGTGCGCAGCGTTCGCCGCCTTCGCCTGCATCACGCGCAGCGCGCCTTTCGTGTTCAGGTCGGCGCTCGTGATCACGACGTTGAGCCGGTCGCCGGCGTAGGCCGCGAGCCAGCCGACCGCGACCTGGTTCGCATCGATCCGCGCATCGACGTCGAGCGGCGCGAGCGACGCATGGCCGTCGATCGCGAGCCGTCCGCGCTTGTCGACCTGCAGGTCGAGCTTGAACGGGATCGCGCCGGTCATCGACGTGCCGACGTTGCCGACCGTGGCGTTGACCGGCTGCAGCCGCACGTGCACCGGCGTGCCGGCGGCGAGGTCCTCGATCGACACGTCGCCGCGTTCGATCGCGACCGACTTCACGACGGCGGTGAACGGACGCGCGGCCACCGGCTTGACTTCGACGGCCGGCGCGGCGGCGGACTTCGTCGGGACCGGCTTCGCCTCGACGAGCGCCGCGCGCAGGTTGAGGTGTCCCTGCGCGTCGCGGCGGACCGCGACCGTCGGTGCCGTCAGCGTCAGCGAGTCGGCCGCGAATGCGCGCGTGGCGAGGTCGAAGCTGCCGCCGACGAGCGCGATGCCGTCGGCGCCGACCAGCGGCGCGAACGACGATCCACGCGCGTCGGCGACGCTCGTGCGCAGATGCGCGACGTGCACGTCGATGCCGTCGACGACGCCGGTCGGCTCGGGCTTCGACGCGTCGATGCGAAAGCGCGCCTGCGCGTCGACGCTGCCGTCGTCGATGCGCGCGGCGACCGACGACGCGAGGTAGGGCGCGACGCGCGCCGGCTTGAATCCCTTGACCTCGATCGTGCCGGTCGCGACGCGACGCTCGACGACGACGCTGCCTTGCGCCGTCAAGGTCGAGCCGTCGTCGGTCGACAGCGCGATGCGGAACGTCGTCGGCGCGGCGCCGGTCAGCGCGACGGCATCGGCCGCGACGTCGATGGCGTTCAGCACCGTCGTCGTCGCCGGCGCGACCGTCTCGTCGACGACGCGGACCTTCCCGCCGTCGATGCGCGCGCTCGCGAGCGTGAACTGCGTCGGTCGCGCGTCGGTCGTCGTCGGTGGAGGCGACGGCGACGCGGACGGCGGCATGCGGAACAGATCTGCGAGATCGATGCTGCCGTCGGCGCGCCGCGTCGCGTCGATCGACGGCTCGACGATGGCGACCTTCTGCAGCGCGACGATGCCGTTGAAGGGGTCGATCTTCGCGACGTCGACGTCGATCGACTTGACCGCGATCGCGCGATGCCCCTGCGGATCGGCGAGCGCGAGCGACGCCACGCCGACGTGGCCCCCGATGCCGAGCGACTGCGGGACCGTCGCGCCGGCCGCGTCCTTCGTCACCGCACGGAACGTCAGGGCGAGCCTGGCCGACAGGTGTCCGGACGCGAGCCTGAACGGCAGCTTCGTCGGCGACAGGTCGACGTACTCGGTCAGGTCGAGGTCGTCGACGTTCAGTTCGAGCGCCGACTCGCGCGACGCCGAGAACGGCTGCGCCTTGCCGGTCAGACCGATCGTGCTGCCGTCGATCTTCGCGCTGAACGCGGGCGTGACGAAGATCGTCGCGTCGTACGGCAGGTTCGAGACGAACGGCAGCGCGATGCGAAGGTCGTCGACGCGATGCTTGCGATCGGTCACGCGATCGTCGACGTCGATCGTGCCGCCATCGACCTCGATGTTGTTCAGCGAGAAGCGCGTCGGCGAGTCGCTCTTCGGCTGCGCCGCGAGCTTGTCGACGATGTCCGAGAAGCTGAAGCGCTGCGGCTCGAGCCGCACGAGTGCAGCGACGGCCGCGTGACGGTCAGGCGGTCGAAGACGAGCGCGCGCTTGAACAGCGACGCCGACGACACGTCCGCATAGAGCTGGTCGACCTTGGCGAAGGACGGTCGTGCCGTCCGCCTCGTACAGCGTGAAGTCGCGGATCGTCGCGGCGAGCTGAACGGATTGAGCGCGACGTCGGCGATCGTGGCCTTGCGCCCGAGCTGTTCGGCGATCTGCTTCTCGGCGATCGACTTGACGACGCCGGGCACGACGAGGAAGCCGACGAGGCCGACCACGACGACGAGGACCGCGAGCACGAGCGCGGCGATGCGGCCGCGCCGCAGCCAGACTCGTCGATCGAGGTCAAGGCGCGCCATCGATGGCCCTCGTCGCCTGGCGCAGGACCGTCACAACAGGTGCAGCAACGAACGCGGTTCGTCGCAGACGAGATCGGCCTCCCACTGCGTCGGCTCGCTGGCGCCGCAGTATCCCCAAGCGGCCGCGACCGTCCGCATGCCGGCCGCGCGTCCGGCCGTCATGTCGCGCAGGTCGTCGCCGACGTAGATGCATTCGGACGCCGGGATGTCGAGCAGGTCGGCCGCATGCAGCAGCGGCGCGGGATGAGGCTTCGCGAACGGCGTCGAGTCGCCGCCGACGATCGCGCCGGCCCGCGACGCGAGACCGAGCTTCTGCGTCAGCGGCTCGGTGAAGCGCATCGCCTTGTTCGTCACGATGCCCCACACGAAGCCGCGCGCCTCGATCGCATCGAGCACGTCGGCCATGCCGTCGAACAGCTTCGAGTGGACCGCGAGCGCGGCTTCGTAGCGATCGAGGAACTCACGTTCGCAACGCCTCGTAGTCGGCATCGCCCGGCGCCCGCTCGAACGCGACGGCGACGAGGCCGCGTGCGCCGTGCGACGCCATCGGTCGCAACCGTTCGATCGGCACCGGCTCGAGGCCGCGCGACACGCGCATCGCGTTCGCGGCCGCGGCGAGATCGGGCGCCGTGTCGGCGAGCGTGCCGTCGAGGTCGAACAACATCGCGCGCCACGGGGTCGGCTCGCTGTCCGTGGCGCGCGTCATCAGTCGTCCCGCGCGGTGGCGATCATGTAGTTGACGTCGACGTTCGGACCGAGCCGATAGCGTCGCGTCAGCGGGTTGTAGTGCAGGCCCGTCACGTCGGTCGGCGACAGACCCGCGGCCCGTGCGTCGCGCGTCAGCTCGGCCGGCGTGATGAAGCGGCCATAGTCGTGCGTGCGCAGCGGCAGCAGCCGCAACAGGTATTCGGCTCCGATCACCGCGAAGAGATAGGCCTTCGGGTTGCGGTTGATCGTCGAGAAGAAGACGCGGCCGCCGGGCCGGACGAGCGTCGCGCAGGCGCGGACACCGACGCGCGGTCCGGCACGTGCTCGAGCATCTCCATGCAGGTGACGACGTCGAAGCTCGCCGGCTCGCGGCGCGCGAGGGCTTCGGCCGCGATGCATTCGTAGCGCACGCCGATGCCCGACTCGAGCCCGTGCAACGACGCGACGGACAGCGGCTTCTCGGACAGGTCGATGCCGGTGACGTCGGCGCCGCGCGCGGCCATCGACTCGGCGAGGATGCCGCCGCCGCAACCGACGTCGAGCACGCGCGCGCCCGACAGTCCGGCGCGCGCCGCGATCCAGTCGAGGCGTAGCGGATTGATCGCATGCAGCGGCGCGAACTCGCCGGTCGGGTCCCACCAGTGATGGGCGAGGTCGCCGAACTTGCGAAGCTCGTCGGGATCCGGCGTTCGTCGCGTCGTCGCGTTCGTCGCGTTCGTCGCGTTCGTCGCGTTCGTCGCGTTCGTCGCGTTCGTCGCGTTCGTCGCGTTCGTCGCGTTCGGTTCGGCGAGGCTGGCTTGATCGTTCATGGGACGCACGAAGGTGAGACGCGAACGTAGCACGGCGACGCGAGACGATCGCCGTCGCGAACGAGGTCGTTCACGGCGGCTTGCCGCGCCGGCCTGGTGCGCTCGGTCGACGAGCCACCGTGCCCCGGCGACCGACGCGCAAAAAAAAGCCCCGCTTTCGCGGGGCTCATGGCGACGCTCGAGGCGTCGCTGTTCTTGTGCTTCGATCGGTCGATCAGCGGTTCGGCGCGCGGGTGCCGACGACCTCGATCTCCACGCGACGGTTCTTCGCGCGGCCGGCCGGGTTGTCCTTGCCGTTGATCGTGTTCGGCGCGATCGGCTGGCTCTTGCCCTTGCCTTCGGTGTAGATGCGGTTCGCTTCGACACCCTTGCTGACACGAGGTAGGCCTTGACCGACTCGGCACGACGGACCGACAGCTTCTGGTTGTACGCGACCGAGCCGATGCTGTCGGTGTGTCCGACCGCGATGATGACTTCGAGGTTGATCGCGCCGAGCTTGCCGACGAGGTCGTCGAGCTTCGCCTTGCCTTCGGGCTTCAGCGTCGACTTGTCGAAATCGAAGAACGCGTCGGCGGCGAACGTGATCTTCTCGTCTGGACGGCGGCGGCCGGAGCCGGCGGCCGGCGGTGCGGCCGGCGGCGTGACAGCCGGCGGCGGCGGAGGACAGGGCTGCGGGACGAGGTCGGGGTCGCACTCGTACTGTGCGAGCGCCGGCGTGAAATAGCCGGTCCGCCAGCAGAGACCGAACGGATCGCGAACGATGATGCCGCGCGCGTCCTGCGCGTAGCCACTCACCGGGGTCGCGGCCTTGATGTCCGTATGGGGTTGTGCGGGCGGCGCCGTCGTCGGTTGCAAGTTGGCGCATCCCGCTGACGCCAAGAGAGCAGCCACTGCTGACAGTTTGACCGACTTATTCATGTTTCTCCTTTTGATTTCGAATTCAACGCCGCCGCATCCTGCCCATTGCGACCGCGCATTTATACCCGCAAAGCGCCGTGTGTCGCTAGCGAATCCCCCCATCCAAACACTGAAAGTGGATCGACCTGCGGTCGTATTCGCGCTCAACACCGTGCTTGTCAACGTTTCAACGGGGCCTCATATAGATTGCGCAGCCAGTTGACTTCTCGTTCGATTCTGCCACAGGGCTATAGTCGCTTGCACCCTTGCCCTCTGCGGCGCGCGCACCATCGCGCGACGAATTGTCGCTTCCGCACAACAGGATTTCCAGCCACCCAAACGTCCGCTGACCGCCTCTCGTCCGGCGACGAAAACGAGGTGCGACGCCACGTCGAAGATCGGGTGGAATTCGAGAGCGGCTAGGTCGAACGCCGCAAGATCGGCCTGCTTGCCGACGACGATGCTGCCGATGCGGTCGTCGAGTCCGCAGGCCCGCGCGCCGGCGAGCGTCGCCGAGCGGAGGACCTGGTGCGCACCGAACGCGTCCGCGCGACCCGACGCACCTTTCGCGAGCAGCGCGGCGAGCCGCATCTCGCCGGGCATGTCGAGACGGTTGTTGCTCGCGCAGCCGTCGGTGCCGATGCCGACGTTGATGCCGGCGTCGAGATAGCGCGCGATCGGCGCGATGCCCGAGGCGAGCTTGAGGTTCGATGCCGGGCAATGCGCGATCGACACGCCGCGCTCCGCGAACAGCGCGATCTCGGTCGCGTCGAGATGCACCGCATGGACCGCGGTCAGCGACGGGCCGACGAAGCCCAGCCGCTCGAGCCGGAGCGCGGGGCGCAAGCCGTGCTCCGCGACCTCGCGTCGGATCTCCTCCTCGGTCTCGTGCAGATGGATCTGCATCGGCATGCCGGTCTGACCCATCAGCATCGCCGATGCGCTCGAACGTCCGGTCGCCGACGGTGTACGGCGCGTGCGGCGCGAACGAGAACGACATCAGCGGCTCGTGCCGGCATCGGTCGAAGGTCGCGAGGCCGCGATCGAGATAGTCGTCGGCATCGCCGCCGCCCGCCGTCGGGAAATCGATGACGGTGATCCCGAGATGCGCGCGCATGCCGACCTCGCGCGCGGCCGCGGCGGCGGCATCGGGGAAGAAGTACATGTCCGCGAAGCACGTCGTGCCGCCCTTCAGCATCTCGAGGCAGGCGAGCCTGCGTGCCGGCCGCGACGAACTCGTCCGACAGCAGCGCGCGTTCGACCGGCCAGACGCGCGTCGTCAGCCATTGCATCAGCGGCAGGTCGTCGCCGAGGCCGCGCAGCAGCGTCATCGCGGCGTGCGTATGCAAGTTGACGAAGCCGGGCATGACGACGTGATCCGGCAGGACCGTCTCGCGAATCGCAGGATGGCGACCGCGCAGCACGTCGACCGGCTCGACGCCGATGATCGTTCCGGCGTCGTCGATCGCGATCGCATGGCCTTCGAGCACCACGTCCGGCGGTTCGATCGGCACGATCCAGCGTGGCACGACGAGCTCCGATGCGACCGGCGTTTTTTGCATCGCATCGAATATAGCAAAGGGTCCGCGACGGTGGTCCGAAGATGGCTCGCCATGCTAAAATCGCTGACTTTTTTGCCGCGTGCCGAACGTCGATCTGCAATGACGTCGCGGCGCGTATCGAGTGACGTGACGGAGGCGATTCGCATCGTGCCGCCGACCATGCGCCGCGGCCGTTTCCGCGCCATGACACGAACCCGTTCCGGCTACGCCGACCTGATCTTCGTCCGCCTCGCGGACCTGCCTGCATGAATCCGTTCGCCAAGGAAATGATTCCGGTCAGTCTCGAAGAGGAGATGCGCCGGTCCTATCTCGACTACGCGATGAGCGTGATCGTCGGGCGTGCGCTGCCCGACGCTGCGCGACGGCCTGAAGCCGGTGCATCGGCGCGTGCTGTACGCGATGCACGAGCTCAACAACCACTGGAACCGCGCCATACAAGAAGTCCGCGCGCATCGTCGGCGACGTGATCGGCAAGTACCACCCGCACGGCGACACGGCGATCTACGACACGATCGTGCGGATGGCGCAGGACTTCTCGCTGCGCTACATGCTGGTCGACGGGCAGGGCAACTTCGGTTCGGTCGACGGCGACAACGCCGCGGCGATGCGCTACACCGAGATCCGGCTGGCGAAGATCGCCGAACGAGATGCTCGCGGACATCGACAACGAGACCGTCGACTTCGGCCCGAACTACGACGGCTCGGAGCGCGAGCCGCTGGTGCTGCCGACGCGGCTGCCGAACCTGCTGATCAACGGATCGACCGGCATCGCGGTCGGCATGGCGACGAACATCCCGCCGCACAACCTGCGCGAGACCGTCGACGCGTGCCTGCACGTGCTGCGCAACCCCGACTGCACCATCGACGAGCTGATCGAGATCGTGCCGGCGCCCGACTTCCCGACCGGCGGCGATCATCCACGGCATCGCCGGCGTCCGCGAGGGCTATCGCACCGGCCGCGGCCGCGTGGTGATGCGCGCGAAGACGCACTTCGAGGACATCGAGACCGCGGCAATCCGCACGGCGATCATCGTCGACGAGCTGCCGTACCAGGTGAACAAGAAGACGCTGCTCGAGCGCATCGCCGAGCTCGTGCAGGAGAAGAAGCTCGAGGGCATCTCGCACATCCAGGACGAGTCCGACAAGTCCGGCATGCGCGTCGTCATCGAGCTCAAGCGCGGCGAGGTGCCGGAGGTCGTGCTCAACAACCTCTACAAGAAGACGCAGCTGCAGGACACGTTCGGCATGAACATGGTCGCGCTGGTCGACGGCCAGCCGCGGCTGTGCAACCTCAAGACGATGATCGAGGCGTTCGTCTCGCATCGTCGCGAGGTCGTGACGCGGCGCACCGTGTTCGAGCTGAGGAAGGCGCGCGAACGCGGCCACGTGCTCGAAGGCCTCGCGGTCGCGCTCGCCAACATCGACGAGTTCATCGCGCTGATCAAGGCCGCGCCGACGCCGCCGATCGCGAAGCAGGAGCTGATGGCGGCGTCGTGGGACTCGTCGCTGGTCCGCGAGATGCTGTCGCGCGCGCGAGGCCGACACGCCCGGCGGACGCGACGCGTATCCGGCCCGAGGGCCTGCCGGCGCACTACGGCATGCAGGCCGACGGGCTGTACCGGCTGTCCGACGAACAGGCGCAGGAGATCCTGCAGATGCGCCTGCAGCGGCTGACCGGCCTCGAGCAGGACAAGATCGTCGACGAGTACCGCGACGTGATGGGGCAGATCGCCGACCTGCTCGACATCCTCGCGAAGCCCGAGCGCATCACGGCGATCATCGTCGACGAGCTGACGTCGATCCGCAACGAGTTCGGCGACGCGCGTCGCAGCGAGATCGTGCTGAACGCCCTCGACATGAACGACGAGGACCTGATCACGCCGCAGGACATGGTCGTCACGCTGTCGCACGGCGGCTACATCAAGAGCCAGCCGGTCGCGCGAGTATCGCGCGCAGAAGCGCGGCGGTCGCGGCAAGCAGGCGGCGGCGACGAAGGAAGACGACTGGATCGACCAGCTCTTCATCGCCAACACGCACGACATGATCCTGGCGTTCTCCGATCGCGGCCGCGTCTACTGGCTGAAGGTCTACGAGGTGCCGCAGGGCTCGCGCGGCTCGCGCGGCAGGCCGCTCGTCAACATGTGGCCGCTCGCCGACGGCGAGAAGATCACCGTCGTGCTGCCGGTCAAGGCGTTCGACGATGCGCACTACGTGTTCATGGCGACGTCGCTCGGCACCGTCAAGAAGACGCCGCTGACCGACTTCGCGAATCGCCGCACGGCCGGCATCATCGCGGTCGACCTCGACGAGGGCGACCACCTGATCGGCGTCGCGATCACCGACGGCCGCCACGACGTGATGCTGTTCTCCGACGCCGGCAAGGCGGTGCGCTTCGACGAGAACGACGTGCGCCGATGGGCCGCGGCGCGCGCGGCGTGCGCGGCATGAATGCTCGACGACGGCCAGCAGGTGATCGCGCTGCTGGTCGCGCCGAACGAGGACGAGCTTCGCAGGAACGGGCGCGTCGCGCAGAGCGTGCTGACCGCGACCGAGAACGGCTACGGCAAGCGCACGCCGATCGACGAGTACACGCGGCACGGCCGCGGCACGAAGGGCATGATCGCGATCTCGACGTCCGAGCGCAACGGCAAGGTCGTCGCCGCG
Organism: uncultured beta proteobacterium; assembly: GCA_963795885.1. Classification (GTDB taxonomy): domain Bacteria; phylum Pseudomonadota; class Gammaproteobacteria; order Burkholderiales; family Burkholderiaceae_D; genus CAHJXF01. Next base: position 333,622 of record CAWCJI010000007.1, read on the forward strand.
ACGCTGGTCGACGTCAAGGACGAGGTGATGCTGATCACGACCGGCGGCGTGCTGATCCGCACGCGCGTGTCCGAGATCCGCGAGATGGGCCGCGCGACGCAGGGCGTGACGCTGATCAGCGTCGATGCCGGCACGCGGCTCGTCGGGCTGCAGCGCGTGATCGAGACCGAGGACCCCGAGGGGTCCGAGGGCGCCGAGCCGCCGGCCTCGTCGACGGACGCCGACGCGGGCACCGATTGAAGTCACGGCCGCGTGCATCGCATCGCGGCAGCAGTCGTATCCACGAACAGGCGTCTCGTGACGCCGGAGACCATCGATGAACCTCAAGCATCTCGGCCGTGCGCTGTCGATCGCGGCCATCGCCGTTCCCCTCGCCGGCGTCGCCCAGGCGCCCGCTCCCAGCGCAGCGGCGCCGGGCACCGCGGCGCCGCCCGCGTTCGCCACCCCCACGCCACCGCCGCCGGTCACGCCCGAGCAGCGTGCCGCGATCAAGGAACTGCTCGACGCCATGAACACGCGCGACGCGTTGACGAAGGCCTACGGCGCGATCAGCCAGAGCCTCGCGCCGCGGATGGCGGAGGCGATGAACCGGCAGATCGAGGTCAACGCGTCGTTGTCGGCCGACCAGAAGCAGAAGATGCGCCAGAACATCGGGCCGGCGTTCGACTCGACGGTTCGTGAAGCGATGGGCGTCGTCACCGCGCCGAAGCTGGTCGACGAGACGATGGACAAGATGATCCCGATCTACGCGAAGTACTTCACGCTGCCCGAGGTCAAGCAGCTGACCGCGTTCTATCGCACGCCGCTCGGCAACAAGACGCTGTCGACGATGGCGCAGGCCAACAACGAAGCGCTGCAGGCCGGCGCGGCCATCTTCTCTCCGCGCATCTCGGCGATCATGGACAAGACGATGAAGGCGCAGTTCGACGCGGCCGCGGCCCCGGCGCCTGCACCCGCGCCCGCGAAGAAGTAGTCGCGCGTCGGCGCTTCCGATGACGCGCGTCTACAACTTCTCGCCGGGACCGGCGACGATCCCGGAGGCGGTGCTGCGTCAGGCCGCCGACGAGATGCTCGACTGGCACGGCACCGGCATGTCGGTGATGGAGATGAGCCATCGCAGCGCCGACTACGCGCCGGTGATCGGGGAGGCCGAGGCCGACCTGCGGACGCTGCTCGACATCCCGTCGAACTACGAGGTGCTGTTCATGCAGGGTGGCGCACTCGCGGAGAACGCGATCGTCCCGCTCAACATGATCCGCGGCCGGGCGGTGGCCGACTATGTCGACACCGGCATCTGGTCGATCAAGTCGATCACCGAGGCGCGGCGCTATGCCGACGTCCACGTCATCGCGTCTTCGAAGGACGACGGCTATTCCCGCGTCCCGAAGCAGGACGAATGGCAGCCGACGCCGGGCGCCGCGTACGTCCACATCTGCGGCAACGAGACGATCGGCGGGCTCGAGTACCACTGGACGCCCGATGTGAAGAGTCTTTACGGCAACGACGACACGCCGCTCGTGACCGACATGTCGTCGCACATCCTGTCGCGCCCGGTCGACGTGACGCGCTACGGGCTGATCTACGGCGGCGCGCAGAAGAACGTCAGCATGGCGGGTCTCACGTTCGTGATCGTCCGCGACGACCTGATCGGGCAGGCGCATCCGCTCTGTCCCGCGGCGTTCGACTACAAGGTCGTCGCGGACAACGACTCGATGTTCAACACGCCGCCGACGTACGCGATCTATCTCGCCGGACTCGTCTTCAAGTGGCTGCTCGCGCGGCCGGGCGCGATCGGGCGTCCCGAGCTCACGCCGATGCAGGCGATGGAGATGCTCAACGCCGACAAGGCCGCGCTGCTGTACGGCGCGCTCGACGCGTCGAGCTTCTACGTCACGACGATCGCGCCCGAGGACCGTTCCCGGATGAACGTCACGTTCCGGATCGCCGACGACGCGCTGACGATGCCGTTCGTGCAGGCCGCCGCGGCGGCGGGTCTGAAGGGCCTGAAGGGGCATCGCGCCGTCGGCGGCATCCGCGCGTCGATCTACAACGCGATGCCGCGCGAAGGCGTCGAGGCGCTCATCGACTTCATGCGCGAGTTCGAGCGCGTGCACGGCTGACACGCAACCGGCGATGGACGACGCGAAGCCGCCGTCGAACGTCCCGGTACCGGACGCCGCCATGGACGCGTCCCTCGCGTCCGCCCGTGCGCGCATCGACGCGATCGACGACCAGCTGCTCGACCTGCTGAACCGTCGCGCGCGGATCGCGGAGGAGGTCGGCGGGATCAAGCGGGCCGCCGATCCCGATGCGCAGGTCTTTCGGCCCGAGCGCGAGGCGCAGGTCGTGCGACGGCTCGCTGCCGCGAACGAGGGGCCGCTACCGGACGACGCCGTCGCGACGATCTTTCGCGAGGTGATGTCGGCGTGCCGCGCGCTCGAGAAGCGCGCGGTCGTCGCGTATCTCGGACCCGAAGGCACGTACAGCGAGCAGGCCGTGATCCTGCAGTTCGGCCGCAGCGTCGAGCGCCGCGGCTGCGCGAGCATCGACGAGATCTTCCGCGCGGTCGAGGCGAAGGCGGCCGACTTCGGCGTCATCCCGATCGAGAACTCGACCGAGGGCACCGTCAATCGCAGCCTCGACCTGTTGCTCAATTCGCCGCTGCGGATCTGCGGCGAGGTCGCGCTCGCGATCCATCATCACCTGCTGACGAAGAGCGGTGCGCTCGTCGACCCGGACGGCGTCGCGGTCGCGCGCGTCTGTGCGCATCCGCAGGCGCTCGCGCAATGCGCGAACTGGCTCGACCACCATCATCCGACGCTCGAGCGCGTGCCGGTCGCGAGCAACGGGCGTCGCGGCCACGATGGCGGCCGACGACGCCACCGTCGCCGCGATCGCCGGCGATCTCGCGGTCGAACGCTACGGCCTCGTCGCCGTCGCGACCAACATCCAGGACGTCGCGCGCAACACGACGCGCTTCGGCGTGATCGGCTCGATCGCGACCAGCCCGTCGGGCCGCGACCAGACGTCGTTCGCGTTCTCGGTCGCGAACCAGGCCGGCGCGGTCCACGAGGCGATCGAGCCGCTCGCGCGCCACGGCGTCTCGATGACGCGCTTCGAGTCGCGGCCCGCCCGGACCGGCGCGTGGGTCTATCACTTCTACATCGACGTCGAGGGACACGAACGCGATCCCGCGGTCGCGGCCGCGCTCGGCGAACTCAAGAGCCGCGCGGGCTTCTTCAAGATCCTCGGCTCCTATCCGCTCGCTTGAGCACGCACAGGACATCATGAGCGAACCATTCCACGTTCCCGACTACATCCGTTCGATCGCGCCCTACATCGGCGGCAAGCCGATCGACGAGGTCGCCCGCGAGTTCGGTCTCGATCCCGCGAGGATCGTGAAGCTCGCGTCGAACGAGAACCCGCTCGGCGTGCCGGACAGCGCGAAGCGCGCGATGGCCGAGGCGATGACCGAGATCGGCCGCTATCCCGACGACGCCGGCTACGACCTGAAGCGGGCGCTCGCGACGAAGCTCGGCGTCGACGACGAATGGATCGTGCTCGGCGCGGGGTCGAGCGACATCCTGATCACGGCCGCGATGACGTTCGCCGGCAACGGCGGGCGCGTCGTGCATTCGCAATACGGCTTCGTCGTCTACGGCATCGCCGCGCAGAAGGTCGGCGCCGAGATCGTCGTCGTGCCGGCCACGCCGGGCCTCGGTCACGATCTCGATGCGATGCGCGATGCCGTGCTCGCGGGCACGCCGGCGTCGCTCGTCTACCTCGCGAACCCGAGCAATCCGACCGGCACGTTCGCCGACGCGGCGGCGCTCGAGGCGTTCCTCGAGGCGATGCCGCACGAGACCGTCGTCGTGCTCGACGAGGCGTACACCGAATACCTCGAGCCGCATCAACGCTACGACTCGACGGCGTGGGTCCGGCGCTTCGCGAACCTGATCGTGTCGCGCACGTTCAGCAAGGCGTACGGCCTGGCGGGCCTGCGGATCGGCTACGGCATCGCGCAGCCGACGGTCACGAACCTGATGAACCGGGTACGCGCGGCGTTCAACGTCAACGCGCTGGCGCAGGCGGCCGCGATCGCCGCGCTCGGCGACCAGGCGTTCCTCGACGAGAGCTATCGCGTCAATCGCGACGGGTACGCGCAGTTGACGCGGGCCTTCGATGCGGCCGGCATCGCGTACGTGCCGTCGTCGGGCAACTTCGTCCTGTTCAAGGCCGGCGACGCGCCGGATGCCGGCGCGAAGGTCAACGTCGCGCTGCTCAAGCGCGGCGTGATCGTGCGGCCGGTCGCGAACTACGGGCTGCCGCAGTGGCTGCGCGTGTCGATCGGGACCGAGGCCGAGAACGCGGCCTTCCTCGCGGCCTTGCCGGACGCGATGCAGACGGGTCGCGTCGATCCGGTCGAGGTCGCCGAGGCGGCCGACGCGACGCGCGCGGCGGCCTGACCGAGCCGGTCGCCGCGATGTTCCGGCGCATCGCGATCGTCGGCTGCGGCTTGATCGGCGGGTCGTTCGCGATGGCGCTGCGGCGCGCGGGCCTCGCCGGCGAGATCGTCGCGTTCGATCGCGAACGAGCGACCGCCGACCGCGCGCTCGCAGCCGGCATCGTCGACGTCGTCGCGGCGACGATCGAAGACGCGGTCGCGGATGCGGACCTCGTCGTCGTCGCGACGCCGGTCGGCGCGGCGCGTCCGGTCTTCGCGGCGATCGCGTCGTCGCTCGCGGCCGATGCCGTCGTCACCGACGTCGGGAGCACGAAGCGCGACGTCGTCGCGGCCGCGCGCGATGCGCTCGGCGCCGCGATCGACCGCTTCGTTCCCGGCCACCCGATCGCGGGCGGCGAACGACACGGACCGGAGGCGGCGACCGCCGGGCTGTTCGACCGCAGGCGCGTGCTGCTGACCCCGCTGCCGGAGAACGACCCGGCGTCGATCGCACGCGTGACCGACGCCTGGACCGCATGCGGCGCGATCGTCGAGACGCTCGACGCGGACGTCCACGACCGCGTGCTGTCGTCGGTCAGCCACCTGCCGCATCTGCTGGCCTATGCGCTGGTCGCCTGGATCGCCGATGCGCCCGACGCGGCGCTGAAGTTCGACCTGGCCGGCAGCGGCTTCCGCGACTTCACGCGGATCGCCGCGTCGAGCCCGGAGATGTGGCGCGACATCGCGCTCGCCAACCGCGATGCGCTGCTCGCGGATCTCGACGACTTCCGTGCCGATCTCGATACGATGCGGGCGTCGCTCGCGGCCGGCGACGGCGCGGCACTGATGACCTTGTTCGCTCGAGCGAGCGGCGCGCGGACCGCGTGGCAGCAGGACCGCTGATCGTCGGGCCGGTCGCGGAACGTCGCTTCGTCGACCGATCGCCGCGGGCATCGCACGGCGGCGCGGGCGCGCGTCGCATCGCATGATTTCGGGCCATTCGTTCCCATGACCTTGCACAAGTCCACCGCGTCCGGTGCCGTCGCTGTGCCGTCGATCTTCGCCGGCCATCCGCGCGCGCTGGTCGAGTCGTCGCTCGAGCGTGTCCTCGCGAGCGACGTGTTCCGGCGGTCCGAGCGCCATCGACGTTTCGTGCGCCATGTCGTGCATGCGGTGCTCGACGACCGGCGAGAGCTGCTGAAGGAAGTGCTGCTCGGCATCGCGCTGTTCGACCGCGCGCTGCCGGCGTACGACCCGCGCCAGGATCCGATCGTCCGCGTCGAGGCCGGTCGCGTTCGCGAGAAGCTCGCGCGCTATTACCAGGGCGAGGGCGCCGCCGACGCGTTCGCGTTCGTGATTCCGGTCGGCAGCTACGTGCCGCGTTTCGAGCGCAAGCCGGCCGCGCCGAGTCGACCGGTCGAGTCGTTCGCCATCCTGCCGTTCGCGACGAGCAGCGCGCGGACCGAGGACGTCGCGTTCGCGACCGCGCTTGCCGATCAGTTGATCGATGCGCTCGGCCGCGTCCGCGACCTGAAGGTCGTCGCGCGGGTCTCGGCGTTCAAGGCGCGCGAGCGCGACCTCGCGGTGCCGGACATCGGTCGTCTGCTGCAGGTCACGCGCCTCGTCGACGGCAGCCTGCAGCGGCAGGGCGATCGGCTGCGCTGCATCGCGCACATCTATCGCGCGAAGGACGGCGTCGTGCTGTGGTCGAAGGTCTTCGACTCGCGTGCAATGCCGGTCAACGAGGACGGCGCGTTCGATCCGTTCGCGTTCCAGGATCACGTCGCCGACTCGGTGTTCGCGGCGGCATCCGAAGGCGTCGTCGAAGGGACCAAACCGCTCGGCGTGCAGCAGCGCCCGCACGCCGCGGCGAACGCACCGACGTCCGACGAACGCCGCGCGCGCGACCTGCTCGACCGCGCGCGCTATCTGACCAATCGGTACGACGCGCGCAACGCGGGTCGCGAGATCGAGCTGCTCGAGGAGGCGATCGGGCTCGACGACCAGAACCCGGAGGCGCATCTCGCGCTCGCGGCGGCGTGCATCTCGCAGATCGCGTTGCTGAACGCGCCGGCCTCGACCCTGTTGCCGCGGGTGCGTGCAGCGGCCGCGCGCGTCGCGTTGCTCGACCCCGCGAACCCCGAGGTGCTCGGCCTGCAGGCGTCGATCGCGGCTCGCTTCGATTTCGACTGGCCGCGCGCGTCGCGATTGTTCCATCGCGCGCTGCGCCTCGCGCCGCATGCGAGCGCGATCAACTTCCGCTTCGCAACCGGCCTCCTGTTCGAAGGCGAATTCGACGAGGCGCTGCGACACATGCGCCTCGCGATCGAGCTCGATCCGCTCAACCTCGCGCTGCGGGCGAGCCTCGTGCAGATGCTCGCGTATGCGGGCCATGGCATCGAGGCGGAGGCCGAGGCGGCCGCGATCCTGCAGCTCGAGCCCGGGCAGCTCTACGTGTATGTCGTGCGCGGCTTCAATCACCTGTACCGGCGCGACCCTGCAGCGGCGCTACGCTGCTTCGACGTCGCGATCGCCGCGTTGCCCGATCATCCGGCGCCGCACTTCAACCGCATCTGCGCGCTCGGCCTGCAAGGCGATGTCGCGCGCGGTCGCGACGAGCTCGACCGGTTGCTGACGCGGCTGTCGGGTCGACACTGCCCGTCGTACAGCCTCGCAACCGCCTATGTCGGACTCGGCGACGGCGCGGCGGCCTGCGCGGCCCTCGGCCGTGCGATCGACGAACGCGATCCGCTGGCCTGGAGCCTGCCGGTCGACCCGCTGTTCGTGCCGTTGCACGACGATGCCGGCTTCCTCGACCTGCTCCGCAGGCACGGCATCAGGCAGCCGGTCGTCGCGGAGCGCGCGGCAGTCTGATGCACGGCCCGCGATGCTTCAACGCTGAACGGTGACCCGCATGAAGGTCGCGGGAATCGAGGTGCCGCCGTTGCTCGCGGTGTTCTGCGATCGGGCGAGTTCGACGAGCTGATCGCGCAGTTCATCGACGCGTCCGTTCTTCGCGGCCGCGTCGAACGCGTTCATCGTCGGCCCGTAGTAGAGACGGAACACGTCGATCAGGTCCTCGGGCGAGCGATCGGGCGACTCGAACCGGAACGTGTCCTTGACCATCGAGATGCGGTCGGCCGCCACGCCCGCCTGGCCGAAGCGCTCGACGATGTGCGACTCGACGCCCCACGTCATCGGGCTGACGAAGCCCTCCGGCGGCGGCGGCGTGAACGCCGAGCTGATCTTCAGCAGCTGCGAGACGAACGACGTGGGATCGTTGGGGATCCAGTTGCCCATCACGACCCGGCCGCCGGGCTTCGTCACGCGGACCATTTCCTTCGCGACGTCGAACGGCTTCGGCGCGAACATCGCGCCGAACACCGACAGCGTCAGGTCGAACGACGCGTCGTCGACGCCGGCGAGTTCGCACGCGTCGCCTTCGCGGAACGTGAGCCGGTCCCCGAGACCGAGCTGCTTCGCGCGCGCGTTGCCGGCCGCGACGAGGTTGCGCGCGATGTCGATGCCGGTCACGTCGGCACCGGTTTCCGCGAGCGGCACGGCCGTCGTGCCGTCGCCGCAGCCGAGGTCGAGGACCCTGGCCTTCGGCTCGACGTCGAGCGACCGCACCAGCGCCTCGCCGGACCTGCGCATCGTCGCCGCGACCGCGGTGAAATCGCCTTTCTCCCAGAGCGCCTTGTTCGGATTCGCAATCGTTTCCATCTTCTCTCCCTTGTGGTCTTGTTCGACTTCTCGTGGATTGCGTCTCGACGAGGCGCGCTCGCTATTCCATGGTCCAGCCGTGACTGACGATCAGCGACTGACCGGTCAACGCGTTGGTCGGGAACGCCGCGAACATCAGCGCGACCTCGGCCACGTCGGCGACCGTGGTGAACTCGCCGTCGACGGTGTCCTTCAGCATCACCTTCTTGATGACGTCCTCCTCGGACAGGCCGAGCGCCTCCGCCTGCTCGGGGATCTGCCGGTCGACGAGCGGCGTGCGGACGAAGCCCGGGCAGATGACGTTCGCGCGCACGTTGTGCGGCGCGCCTTCCTTCGCGATCGTCCGTGCGAGCCCGAGCAGCCCATGCTTCGCGGTGACGTACGGCGCCTTCAACAGCGACGCGACCTTCGAGTGGACCGATCCCATGTAGAGGATGGTGCCGCCGTTGCCCGACGCGTACATGTGCTTAAGGCACGCTCGCGTCGTGAGAAATGCACCATCCAGATGGATCGCGAGCATGGTCTTCCACTCGGCGAACGTGAACTCCTCGAGCGGATGGACGATCTGCACGCCCGCGTTCGAGACGAGGATGTCGACGCCGCCGAGCTCGTCGATCGTCCGCGCGACCGCGGCCTCGACCTGCGCCTCGTCGGTGACATCGACCGCGATGCCGATCGCCTTGCCGCCGTTCTGCTGGAGGTCGCGCGCGACGGCCATCGCCGCCGCTTCGTTCAGGTCCGCGATCGCGACCGACGCGCCTTCGCGCGCATAGATCTCGGCGATCGCGCGGCCGAGGCCGCTGGCGGCGCCGGTGACGAACGCGACTTTGTCTTTGAGGAGCATGAGGGCCTTTCGGGTCCGTTGAATGATTCAGTGGGTGCGCGCCGGCTTCGGTCGTCGGCGCGCCGCGGCCGGCCTCGCGAGTGTCTTCGACGCCTTGACGAGCGCGACCTTCTCGTCGTGGTCCGGCTCGTCGTGCTTGCCCGGCGCGGTGTCGAAGCCCTGCGCGAGATCGTAGACCGTGACGTCGCGATCGACGGTCGATGGCTCGAGCCGGTCGAAGTGCGCATGCGTGCGACGCATGTCCTGCACACCGGCCTTCCAGTGATCGAGCATCGACGGGCGCGAGAACTCGTAGTCCTTCGATTCGCTCTCGAACGCGCGCGTGCGGTAGATCAGATGCACGATGTCGACGTGCGACGTGTGCAGCGTCGCGTCGAGCGCACGCAGGTCCGGATCGTCGCGCAGGTCGGCCGGCAGCCGACGGATCAGTCGCCGCAGCGCGCCGCGCAGCCGCTGCATCTCCGCGAGCTTCTCCGTCGCGAACCGCGACCGGCTCGAGTAGAGGATGTCCTTCTGCCGCTGCAGCACGCCGGCGAGGTTCGTCGGCACCGGTCCGCGCGCGGGGAAGAGGTCGACCTGCACGACGAACAGCCGCTCGTCGCCACGTTCGTCGAGCACGTACTGCAGCGGCGTGTTCGACACGATGCCGCCGTCCCAGTACGAACGGCCGTCGACGACGACCGGCGCGAACGCCGGCGGCAACGCGCCCGACGCGAGGATGTGCTCGGGCCCGATCGCGACCTGGCGGTTGTCGAACCACTTCGAGTTGCCGGTCTCGACGTCGACCGCGCACACCGAGAAGCGCATCGCCGACGCACCGCGCGCGTTGATGCGATCGAAGTCGACGAGCCGCTCGATCGTCGACTTCAGCGCCGCGTTGTCGTAGACGCTCGTCGCGCCCGGCGTTCCCTGCGGCTGCAACGGCGCCGGCGGGATGCGCGGCGCGTAGAAGCCCGGCACGCCGAACGTCGCGGCCCAGGTCGCGCTCCACTGGTTGAACGCGCCGCGCTGGAGGTCGAGCGGCGGCGCGACACGCGCCGGTCCGGACGACACGAGGTCCCAGAACGCGTGCAAGCGATCGATGCGTCGCGCGGGTTCGTTGCCGGCGATCAGCGCCGCGTTGATCGCGCCGATCGACACCCCGGCGATCCACCCGGGCTCGATGCGCGCCCGCGTCATCTCCTCGAAGGCGCCGGCCTGATACGCGCCGAGGGCGCCGCCGCCCTGGAGCACGAGCGCGACCCGGGCCCGGTCGTGCGCGAGCTTCTCGGAGAGCGGGACGGGCATGGCGGCGTGGAGGTCGATCGGCGCGCGATCGCGTGGCGGGCGCTGCGGCGGGCGACGATTATGCTCCGGTAACATGGGCGTTCGATCGAGGCGCGCGGGCCCATCCGGCGTCGACGTTCGCATCGTGCTTCGTCCGCGCTCCGTCGATCCGCTCCCGCTTTCGTGCCCACGTCCGCCCCGCCAGAATCCGTGGCCGTCCCTTCGGTCGGCACCGGCATCCCGATCGAGAAGGACGTCGGACCGCCCGGCGCCGCACGCGCGAGCGTGCGCGTCATCGCCGCCTGGGAGGCCGTCAAGGGCGTGCTCGTGCTGCTCGCCGCGGGGCTCGCGACCTACTTTCTGCGACCGGAGCAGGAGCGTTCGATCGACGAGATCGTCGGCCACTTCCATCTGAACCCGGCCGGCCACACGTCGCACGTCTTCCAGATGGCGATCGACCATGCCGAGAACATCCGCACCGACCTGCTCGCGGTCGGCGCGCTGGTGTATGCGCTGCTGCGCTTCGTCGAGGCGTACGGGTTGTGGGCCGAGAGGCGCTGGGGATGGATTCTCGGCATCGCGAGCGCCGCGCTCTACCTGCCGCTCGAGGTCCGCGAGATGCTGAATCGTTTCTCGTGGCTGAGCGTCGGCCTGTTCCTCGTCAACCTCGCGATCGTCCTGGTGCTGTGGCGGAACCGGACGCATCACGTCGTCCGCATCGGGACGTGAGGCGGCCCTTCCTCGTGCTCGAAGCGGCCCGCGCGGCGAGCGGGACGGTCCGCGTGCCGGGCTCCAAGAGCATCTCGATCCGTGCGCTGCTGCTCGCGGCACTGGCCGACGGCGAGACGAGGCTGTCGGGTGTTTTGCGGTCCGACGACACGGCCGTGATGATCGACGCGCTGCGTGCGCTGGGCGTCGCGATCGACGAGGTCGATGACGACGGTGACGGCGACGGCCTCGTGTTGACGGTCCGGGGCGCGCCGTCGTTCGCTCGACGCGAGGCGGATCTGTTCGTCGGCAACTCCGGCCTTTCGATCCGCACGCTGACCGCCGCCCTCGCGTTCGCCGGCGGTCGCTACCGGTTGTCGGGCATCGCACGGATGCACGAGCGGCCGATCGGCGATCTCGTCGACGCGCTGCGGGCCGTCGGCGCGCGGATCGAATACGAAGGTCGCGACGGCTATCCGCCGCTCGTGATCGAGCCGGCCGTCGCCGGACCATCCTCCGACGGCACGCGCCGCATCCGCATCGCGAGCGGCACGTCGAGCCAGTTCCTCACCGGGTTGCTGCAGGCCGCGCCGCTGCTTGCGGGCGACGCCGACCTCGCGATCGACGTCGACGGCACGCTCGTGTCGCGGCCGTACGTCGACCTCACGATCGCGCTGATGCGCCGCTTCGGCGTCGACGTCCGCGAGCCGTCGCCCGGATCCTTCCGCGTCGCGCGCGGCGCGCGCTATCGCAGCCCCGGTCGCTTCGCGGTCGAAGGCGATGCGTCGTCCGCGTCGTGCCTGCTCGCGGCCGGCCTGCTCGGCGGCGGACCGGTCCGCGTCGACGGCGTCGGGCGCGCGAGCCTGCAGGGCGACGCGCGCTTCGTCGACGTGCTGATCGCGATGGGCGCCGAGGTCGTGCAACAGGACGACCGCACCGAGGTCCGCTCGCCGGGCGTCGACGTCCACGCCACGCACGGCTTCCGCCTGCGCCCCGTCGACCTGCACTTCGGCGACATCCCCGACGCCGCGATGGCCGCCGCGGTCCTCGCGTTGTTCGCGAGCGGCCCGTGCACGTTGCGCGGCATCGGCGGCTGGCGCGTCAAGGAGACGGACCGCATCGCCGCGATGGCGACGGAGCTCGCGAAGTTCGGCGCCGAGGTCGAGGCCGGGCCCGACTGGCTGCGCGTCGAACCGCTGTCGCCGGCCGCGGTCGCACGCCTCGTCGAACGCGCGGTACGCGGCGACGTGGTGCCGGTCGAGACCTACGACGACCATCGCATCGCGATGTGCTTCTCGCTCGCGCGCTTCGTCGGCGTGCCGGTCCGCATCGAGGATCCCGACTGCGTCGCGAAGACCTTCCCCGACTACTTCGAGCGCCTCGAGTCGCTGGTCGTCGGCGCCGTCGCGAAGGCCGCCGCATGACCGAGGTCCCGATCATCACGATCGACGGACCGACCGCGTCCGGCAAGGGCAGCGTCGCCGACGGCGTCGCATCCGCGCTCGGCTTCCACGTGCTCGACAGCGGCGCGCTCTACCGGCTGACCGCGCTCGACGCCGATCGGCACGGCATCGACCTCGACAACGAGGCGGATCTCGCGGCGTGCGCGCTCGCGCTCGAACCGACGTTCACCGCGAGCCGCATCTTCATGGACGCGCGCGACGTGACCGACGAGATCCGGCTCGAACGGATCGGCAATCTGGCCTCCGCGATCGCGCCGTTTCCCGGCGCTGCGGGCAGCGCTGCTGGACCGTCAGCGGGCGTTCGCGCGGGCGCCCGGCCTCGTCGCCGACGGGCGTGACATGGGGACCGTTGTGTTTCCGCGCGCCGCCCTCAAGATATTTCTCGTGGCCGATGTTGCGGCGCGTGCGGATCGCCGGCATAAACAGTTGATCGAGAAAGGCTTTCCTGCTAATCTCGCCGTCCTCCTGAACGAGTTGCAGGAGCGCGATGCCCGCGACGCGAGTCGCCGTGTCGCCCCGCTGGCCGCAGCGTCCGACGCGATCACGATCGACAGCTCCGATCTCGGTCTCGAGGACGTCATCGACCGGGTCCTGAAGCTCGCCGCTGAACGCGGCATCGCGGCACGCCCGGGCTGATCACGGAGGCGGTGCTTCGGAAGCGTCGGGGCATCGACGGGATCACGCAGGCATCGAGCATCACGGCATCACGGCATCAAGCAGCAGAGCCCGAGCGATCGGGCTGTTTTTTTCCGCTCGACGCGCGTCGGGCTCGCAGCACCGGCGCCGTTCGAACGGCGCCGTTCGGTCAATCGTTCAACCCACAACAAGGTCCGCGACTGTCGCGGTTTTCAAACTCACATGGCATCTGTCACCAATCTCGCCTCCGTCGAGGCGAAGCAAAACGCCGCGAACAACCCCGACTCGTTCGCCGCGATGTTCGAAGACAGCCTCACGCATCAGGACATGCGCGCAGGCGAAGTCATCACCGCCGAGGTGGTGCGCGTCGACTACAACTTCGTGGTCGTCAATGCGGGACTGAAGTCCGAGAGCTTCATCCCCGTCGAAGAATTCAAGAACGACATGGGCGAGATCGAAGCCAAGCCGGGCGATTTCGTCTCGGTGGCGATCGAGTCGCTCGAGAACGGTTTCGGCGACACGCTGCTGTCGCCGCGACAAGGCCAAGCGCCTCGCGTCGTGGATGGCGCTCGAGAAGGCGCTCGACACCGGCGAACAGATCACCGGCACGATCACCGGCAAGGTCAAGGGCGGCCTGACCGTCATGACCAACGGCATCCGTGCGTTCCTTCCGGGCTCGCTGGTCGACACGCGGCCGGTCAAGGACACGACGCCGTTCGAAGGCAAGACGTTCGACTTCAAGGTCATCAAGCTCGATCGCAAGCGCAACAACGTCGTGGTCTCCCGCCGTGCGGTGGTCGAGGCATCGATGGGCGAAGAGCGCGCGAAGCTGCTCGAGACGCTGAAGGAAGGCACGATCGTCACCGGCGTCGTCAAGAACATCACCGACTACGGTGCGTTCGTCGACCTCGGCGGCATCGACGGCCTGCTGCACATCACCGACCTCGCGTGGCGTCGCGTGCGTCATCCGTCCGAGCTGATCTCGGTCGGCCAGGAGATCACCGCCAAGGTCCTCAAGTTCGACCAGGAGAAGAACCGCGTCTCGCTCGGCGTGAAGCAGCTCGGCGAAGACCCGTGGGTCGGCCTGTCGCGCCGCTACCCGTCGGGCACGCGCCTGTTCGGCAAGGTCACGAACATCACCGACTACGGCGCGTTCGTCGAGGTCGAGCAGGGCATCGAGGGCCTGGTCCACGTGTCCGAGATGGACTGGACCAACCGCAACATCTCGCCGTCGAAGGTCGTCGTCGCTCGGCGACGAGGTCGAGGTCATGGTCCTCGAGATCGACGAGGATCGTCGCCGCATCTAGCCTCGGCATGAAGCAGTGCAAGCCGAACCCGTGGGAAGAGTTCTCGCTCAACCACAAGAAGGGCGACAAGGTCTCCGGCGCCGATCAAGTCGATCACCGACTTCGGCGTGTTCATCGGCCTGCCGGGCGGCATCGACGGCCTCGTGCACCTGTCGGACCTGTCGTGGAACGAGGCCGGCGAAGAGGCCGTGCGGAAGTTCAAGAAGGGCGACGAGCTCGAAGCCGTCGTGCTGGCGATCGACCTCGAGCGCGAGCGCATCTCGCTCGGCGTCAAGCAGATGGAAGGCGACCCGTTCTCGAACTTCGCGTCGACCTACGAGAAGGGCGCGATCGTCGACGGCACCGTCAAGTCGGTCGATGCCAAGGGCGCGGTCATCACGATCGCCGGCGACATCGAAGGCTACCTGCGCGCGTCGGAGATCTCGCGCGACCGCGTCGAGGATGCCCGCAACGTGCTGAAGGAAGGCGATGCGGTCAACGCGATGGTCATCAACGTCGATCGCAAGAACCGCAGCATCAACCTGTCGATCAAGGCGAAGGACAGCGCCGACACGCAGGAACAGATGGCCCGCATGGCCGCCGAAAGCGGTGCCGCGACCGGCACCACGAACCTCGGCGCGCTGCTGAAGGCCAAGCTGAGCGACACGCAGGAAAAGTAGACGGGCAGCGGCGAACGGCCCGACCGACGAGCGGACGACGTGCATCGCACTCGTCCGCTTGTCACGTCGGCCGACCGCCGCGTCGTTCGTTCCATCGTCGCATCGTCGCGCTGCACCTCGTTCGTCGACCCCGACCTCACGACTTCGACCGCATGACCAAGTCCGAGCTGATCGCCCGCCTCGCCGAGCGCTATCCGCAGCTGATCGCGAAGGACGCCGACCTGGCCGTCAACACGATCCTCGACGCGATGGCCGAGTCGCTGGCGGTCGGTCAGCGGATCGAGATCCGCGGCTTCGGCAGCTTCGCGCTGTCGACGCGGCCGCCGCGCGTGGGTCGCAACCCGAAGTCCGGCGAGCGCGTGCTCGTGCCGTCGAAGCGCGTGCCGCACTTCAAGGCCGGCAAGGAGCTGCGCGAGCGCGTCGATTCGGGTGCGAAGCGTCGAAGGACGTGCGGCCCCGCGCGCGCGACGGCGAGTCGGCCGGCGAGTCCGTCGACCTGGATCCGGCGCGTCGCCGCGAACGTCGCGGCTCGCGCCGATCACCTTCCTCGAGAGGACGTCATGCGCATCATCGTCGCAGCCCTGTGGCTCGTCCTGTTCCTCGTGCTGTTCGCGTTCGCGGTCAACAACACCGCGCCGACCGACCTGCGCTTCTTCGCCGGCATGGGGATGAAGGCGCCGTTGATCGCGCTGTTGCTCGCGTTCTTCGTCGCCGGCTTCGCGTTCGGCTTCATCGCGCTGATGCCGGCCTGGGTCCGCCAGCGCGTCGAGATCCGTCGGCTGCGGCGGCTCGCGGCGCGCACGGTGGATGCGACGCCGAACGGCGCGCGCGCCAACGTCCGTGACGGCGTCGCGGCGCCGGGCAGCCTGCTGTCGACCGACGTGATCCAGTCGGTCGCGCGCGGCGCGCGCACGACGACCTGACGCGCATGGACCTCCAGCCGTGGGTGCTCCTCGCGATCGCCGGCGCGTTCGCGCTCGGCTGGTTCGCCGCGCGCGTCGACCTGCGCGCGCTGCTCGCCGAGTCGCGCAGCCTGCCGCGCTCGTACTTCAAGGGCCTCAACTTCCTGCTGTCGGAGCAACCCGATCGCGCGGTCGATGCGTTCATCGAGGTCGTGCAAGCTCGACCCCGAGACGATCGAGCTGCACTTCGCGCTCGGCAGCTTGTTCCGTCGCCGCGGCGAGACCGAGCGGGCGATCCGCATGCACCAGAACCTGCTGAACCGGCCGGACCTGCCGGACGACCAGCGGCTGCATGCGATGTTCGAGCTCGGCATCGACTACCTGAAGGCCGGACTGCTCGACCGCGCCGAGGAGAGCTTTCGCAAGCTCGAGGGCACGACCTTCGGCGTCGACGCGCGCCGTCATCTGCTCGAGATCTTCCAGATCGAGAAGGAATGGCTGCAGGCGATCGAGGTCGCCGAGGCGCTGCAGACGGCCGGCACCGGCTCGAACCAGGTCCGCATCGCGCAGTTCCATTGCGAGATCGCGCAGACCGCGATCAACGAGTCGCGGCTCGACGATGCGAAGGCCGCGCTGGCCGATGCGCTCGCGGTCAATCGCCAGAACGTCCGCGCGCTGATCCAGCTCGGCGACATCGCGG
Source organism: uncultured beta proteobacterium (assembly GCA_963795885.1). Classification (GTDB taxonomy): domain Bacteria; phylum Pseudomonadota; class Gammaproteobacteria; order Burkholderiales; family Burkholderiaceae_D; genus CAHJXF01. The sequence goes on from CAWCJI010000007.1 coordinate 350,274, forward strand.
TGGCCGAGCACCGCGACGAGGACGCGATCACCTGCTGGAAGAAGGTCGAGCAGCAGAACGCGCCGTACGTCGCGCTGATCGGTGATCGGCTGATCGATGCGTACACGCGCCTCGACCGCCCCGAGGAAGGGCTGCGGCTGCTGAAGTCGTGGCTCGACTCGACGCCGTCGGTCGACCTGCTCGAGACCGTGGTCCGCGCGACGCGCGCGATCGAGGGCAGCGCGGCCGCCAACGAGGTCGCGCGCGTCGAGCTGCATCGCAGCCCGAGCCTGCTCGCGCTCGCGCAGTTCCTCGAGACGCGCGGACAGCTCGAGGTCCCGACCGCCGAGGATCGCATCGACCTCGATGTCGTCAAGAGCCTGTTGCAGCACCACACGCGGCGCATCGGACGCTACGTCTGCACGCAATGCGGCTTCAAGGCGCGCAATTTCTACTGGCAATGTCCCGGCTGCACGAACTGGGAGACGTATCCTCCGCGTCGCACCGAAGAACTCGAACCGCAGCGAAGCTGAAAGAGAACTGCTCATGAAAGTCACGATCGTTGGAAGCGGCTATGTCGGTCTCGTCACCGGCGCCTGCCTGGCCGAGGTCGGCAACCACGTCGTCTGCCTCGACGTCGACGCGAACAAGATCGCGATCCTCGACGGCGGCGGCATCCCGATCCACGAGCCGGGCCTGCTCGAGATGGTCCGCGCAATCGCGCCGCGGGCCGCATCTCGTTCACGACCGACGTCGCGAAGGCCGTCGCGCACGGCGAGGTGCAGTTCATCGCGGTCGGCACGCCGCCCGACGAGGACGGCTCGGCGGACCTGCAGTACGTGATCGCCGCCGCGCGCAACATCGGCCGCCACATGACCGGCTTCAAGGTCGTCGTCGACAAGTCGACGGTGCCGGTCGGCACGGCCGACAAGGTCGGCGCCGCGATCGCCGACGAACTCGACCGTCGCGGCGTCGCGCACACGTTCACGGTGCGTGTCGAACCCGGAGTTCCTGAAGGAAGGCGCGGCCGTCGAGGACTTCATGCGGCCCGACCGCATCGTGATCGGCTGCCCGTCGGACGAGGCCGGCGAGCGCGCGCGCCGCGTGATGCGCTCGCTGTACGCGCCGTTCCAGCGCAACCACGACCGCATGCTGTTCATGGACGTGCGCTCGGCCGAGCTGACGAAGTACGCGGCGAACGCGATGCTCGCGACGCGCATCTCGTTCATGAACGAGCTCGCGAACCTCGCCGAGGTGCTCGGCGCCGACATCGAGCTCGTGCGCCAGGGCATCGGCTCCGACCCGCGCATCGGCTATCACTTCCTGTACGCCGGCTGCGGCTACGGCGGCTCGTGCTTTCCGAAGGACGTGCAGGCGCTGCAGCGCAGCGGCACCGAGGCCGGCCGTCCGTCGCGCATCCTCGAGGCGGTCGAGGCCGCGAACGAGGCGCAGAAGAACGTGCTCGTCGACAAGCTGGTCGCGCGCTTCGGCGACGACCTGGCGGCCGTCGCTTCGCGGTCTGGGGCCTCGCGTTCAAGCCGAACACCGACGACATGCGCGAGGCGCCGTCGCGCGTGCTGATCGCGCAGATCCTCGAACGCGGCGGCGCGGTCACCGCGCACGATCCGGTCGCGATGGACGAGGCGCGGCGCGTGCTGGCGCTCGACTTCGCGGGCCGGCCGGAGCTGCTCGAGCGGATCGCGTACGCCGACACGCCGGAGGCGGCGCTCGACGGCGCCGACGCGCTCGTCATCGTCACCGAGTGGAAGGCGTTCCGCAGCCCCGACTTCGACGCGATGCAGAGCCGGCTGTCCGAGCGCGTGATCTTCGACGGCCGCAACCTGTACGACCTCGAACGCGTCGCGCCGTTCGACCTCGACTACATCCCGATCGGCCGGCCGATGCTGCGGTCGTCCGCGTCCACGACGACGACCGTGCCGGCGAAGTGACGCGCATGGTCGTGCACGTGCGATGACCGACGGCGCCCTCAGGACGCGCGTGACCGCGGCGCGCGCGTGCTGGTCGTCGGCGACGTGATGCTCGACCGCTACTGGTTCGGCGACGTCGAACGGATCTCGCCCGAGGCGCCGGTGCCGGTCGTCCACGTCGGGCGTCAGGAGGACCGGCTCGGCGGCGCGGCCAACGTCGCGAAGAACGCGGCGGCGCTCGGCGCGCAGGTCGGCTTGCTGTCGGTCGTCGGTCAGGACGAACCCGGCGAGCGCGTGGCCGAGCTGCTCGCCGAGACCGGCATCGCGTCGCACCTGCATCGCGACGGGCAGCTGCCGACGACGATCAAGCTGCGCGTGATCGGCCGCCAGCAGCAGCTGCTGCGCGTCGACTTCGAGGACGCGCCGAGCCGCGAGGTGCTGGCCGACAAGCTCGAGCAGTTCGTCGAGCTGCTCGAGCGCTACGACGTCGTCGTGATGTCCGACTACGGCAAGGGCGGGCTGACGCACATCGGCCGCATGATCGAGGCGGCGCGGGCCGCCGGGCGTCGCGTGCTCGTCGATCCGAAGGGCGACGACTACGCGCGCTATCGCCGGCGCCAGCATCCTCACGCCGAACCGTGCGGAGCTGCGCGAGGTGATCGGCCGCTGGTCCGACGAGGCCGACCTCGCGGCGCGTGTCGGCCGGCTGATCGAGTCGCTCGAACTCGAGGCGCTGCTGCTGACGCGCGTCCGAGGAAGGGATGACGCTGTTCGATCGCCGGCGACGGCGCCGGCGCGGCGCTACGACGTGCCGGCGCAGGCGCGCGAGGTCTTCGACGTCACCGGCGCGGGCGACACGGTGATCGCGACGCTCGCGACGATGCTCGCGGCGGGCGCCGACCTGCGCGACGCGGTCGACTACGCGAACCGCGCCGGCGGCATCGTCGTCGGCAAGTTCGGCACGTCGGTCGTCACGGCCGACGAACTGTTCGCCTGAGCGGGGGCGCGACGGGAACGTTCGACCTTCGCACGGTTCCGAACGAATTCTCGAATCGCGAGGACATCATGAACACCACCTGGATCGTCGCGGCCAACGCGGGCCGCGCACGGCTGTTCGCGCAGACGAACGCCAACGAGCCGTTCGAGGAGATCGAGGACGAGGTCGACACGGACGCGCGACTGCGGACCGCGGACACCGAGACCGACGATCTCGGCCGGCGCTCGCATGCACGGGGCCCGCTGGCGTCGTCGACGCAGCCGAGCGGCTATCAGCCGCACGAGACGCCGCACGAACACCACGCCGATGCGTTCGCTCGCGGCGTCGCATCGATGCTCGCGCGCGGCCGCGCGGACGGCCGCTATGCGCACCTCGTCCTGACCGCGGCGCCCGACTTCCTCGGACTGCTGCGCAAGCATCTCGATCCGCAGGTCGCGTCGCTCGTGAAGTTCGAGATCGATCGCGACTACACGCAGCTCGACGCGGTGCATCTGCGCGAACGGGTCGCCCGCGACGCGCCGTAGCGGATGCTCGACGGTCGATCCGGACCGTCACGGCCCGCGCCGCATCGCCGTGCGGACATGGGCGATATCATGGCGGCCCTCGCGCGACCTCCCTCGTCATGACCATCATCGTCACCGGCGCCGCCGGCTTCATCGGCAGCAACCTCGTCCAAGCGCTCAACGCTCGCGGCGTGACGGACATCGTCGCGGTCGACGACCTGACGCAGGCCGACAAGTTCCTGAACCTCGTCGACTGCGAGATCGCCGACTATCTCGATCGCGGCGAGTTCGTCGAGCGCTTCGCGGGCCGGCGGGTTCGGCAAGGTCGACGCGGTGCTCCATCAGGGCGCGTGCTCCGACACGATGGAGACCGACGGCCGCTACATGATGGACAACAACTACCGCTACTCGCTCGCGCTGATGGACGCGTGCGCGGAACAGCGGGTGCCGTTCCTGTACGCGTCGTCGGCCGCGACCTACGGCGCCGGTCCGCGCTTCGTCGAGGAGCGCGATGCCGAGCGGCCGCTGAACGTCTACGGCTATTCGAAGTTCCTGTTCGATCAGGTCGTGCGCCGCCGGTTGCCGGACGCGACGCATCAGATCGCGGGCTTTCGCTACTTCAACGTCTACGGGCCGCGCGAAGCGCACAAGGGCCGCATGGCGTCGGTCGCGTTCCACAACGACCGGCAGTTCGAGGCCGACGGCCGCGTCAAGCTGTTCGAAGGATGGGCCGGCTACGGCGACGGCATGCAGCGACGCGACTTCATCTCGGTCGAGGACGTCGTGAAGGTCAACCTGCACTTCCTCGACCGCGGCACGTCGGGCATCTACAACGTCGGCACCGGACGTGCGGAGACGTTCAACGACGTCGCGATGGCGGTCGTCAACAGCCGGCGTCGTCGCGCGGGACAGCCGCCGCTCGCGCTGGCCGAGCTCGTCGACGACGGGCTGATCGAGTACGTCGCGTTCCCCGAGGCGCTGAAGGGCAAGTACCAGAGCTTCACGCAGGCCGACGTCACGCGGCTGCGCGCGGCGGGCTACGACGCGCCGTTCCTGACCGTCGAGGAAGGCGTCGGCGCGCTACTCGGACTGGCTCGCGGCGCGCGGCGCCTGAGCACCGCGTCCGAGGGTCGTCACGCCTTCGGCAGCGGCGGCGGCGCCGTCGGATCCTGTGCGACCGGCGACTGCAGCTGGCAGGCCGAGCCGTTCGACGTCCCGTCGCTGCGCTGCTTCGCCCAGTCGCGCAGATCGCCCGACAGCGTCGGCTTCGCGGAGACGGACGCCGACTGGATCGATCCGCCGCTCGAGGCTTCGGCCACGCCGAGCACCGGCAGCCGACCGCCGGAATGATCGGCGACGAGCACGCTGAACCGGCTGCCGTCCGCCAGCGTGAAGTACACGCCCTCGCGGATGTCGGGTCGTTGATAGACCGGATTCATCGTGACGTCGGCAGCTCGCAACATGGCGACGAGCGCGCGGATCGATGCGGGATCGTCGGTCGTGTAGTGACAGCCCTGGTTCTGCAACGCGAGCGCATCGAGCGGCACGCGGAAGATCGCCATCGGCGGCACGAGCACGACGGTGGCGACGCTGGCCGTCTCGATGCCCTGCATCGCGACCGGCAGGTCGAGCGCGGCCTGGCTGACGCCGCTGAACAGGCCGAGGACGGCCAATGCGATACGGGAACGCGGGGTGGTGCGATGCATGGAGACGAGGGAGGCGGGTGAAGGGACGCGAGTCACGGAGAGGCCGGTGAACCGCATGCCGAAGCATGCACTCGACCGCGCGTCGGGATCAATCGGTCGACGGTCGACAAGACGGATCGCTCAGTCGAACCGATAGGCCGAGACCGTCGTCTCGAGCACGCGGCCGGTGAACGTGCGACGGCCGCCGGACGCGCCCGCGCTGCCGGCGACGACCATCAGCGGGATCAGGTGCTCCTCGCGCGGATGCGACGCGCGGCCGTCGGGCTGGTCGGACCATGCGGCGAGTCGCGTCGCGCGTTCGTCGGCATCGGCGATCGCGACGGCGTCGGTCAGCCACGCATCGAAGCGGTCGGACACCGGGCCGGACTCGCGGCGGCCGTAGCCGCGCATGTTGTGATAGCTCATGCCGCTGCCGACGATGAAGACGCCGTCGTCGCGCAACGACTGCAGCGCGCGGCCCGCCGCCGCATGTTCCTGCGGATCGAGGCCGGTCCGCAGCGATAGCGGGACGACCGGGATGTCGGCGTCGGGTGCCATCAGCAGCAGCGGAATGAACACGCCGTGGTCGAAGCCGCGCTCCGTCGTTCGCCGCGTGCGGCAGACCCGCGTCGGCGAGCCGTCACGGATGCGCGCCGCGAGCGTCGGGCTGCCGGGCGCCGGATAGCGCAGCTCGTACGTGTGCGGCGGGAAGCCGCTGTAGTCGAACAGCAGGCCCGGCCGCTCGGCCGTCGCGACCGTGAAGCGCGGGGCCTCCCAGTGCGCCGACACGATCACGATGCCCGTCGGGCGCGACGGCAGGTCGGCCATCGCGCCGCGCAGATAGTCGCGCAGCGGCGTCCACGTGTCGGGCGGCTGCCAGTCCATGAAGAAGCACGGGCCGGCGCCGTGCGGGACGTACAGCGCGGCATCCGCGCGGAGGTGTCATGACCGGCGGTGCCGGCGAGGTCGCGACTCAGTACACGTCGCCGTTCTCGTCGATCTTCTTGTCCTCGTACGGCGCGACGACGCGGCGCTGGAACTCGGCCTTGCAGCTGTCGAGCGCGCCGACGACGGCGTTCAGATGCTCGTAGCGCAGGCCCTTCGCGTCGACGTAGGCCTTCGCCATCAGCGACATCAGGTAGTTGAGGTCGCCGGCGCTGGTGCCGTCGTCGATCGCCGCGGCGATCGCGTCGGTGACCGGCTTCAGCTTCAGCCGGTCTTCGGGGAGGATGTACGGCATGGAGGTCCTTCGGATCGAGGTCCCGATTATTGCGCATTCGCCGATCGATCGCTTCGTCGCGCAGTCGGCTCGACGATGGAAGCCGACGGTCGATCAACGCGGATGCCTCACGTCCGCATCGTCTCCTTGACGATCGGCCATTGACGCCGGCTCACCGGCAGCCGCTCGTGCACGTCGCGCAGCGTCACGACCCAGTGCGGCTCGCCGACGCTGTCGCCCTCGATGCTCTCGACGCGTTCGAATCCGGCGATCGAGCGCTTCGCGACGAGCGCGTTGCGATGGACGCGCACGAAGCGGTCGGCGAACTCGTTCTCGAGGTCGACCAGCGGTTCCTCGGTCAGATACTCGCGATCGCTGGTGCGGATCGTGATGTACTTCAACTCGGCCTTCAGGTACACGATGTTCTCGACCGGGATCAGCATCACGCGGCCTCGCTCGACGACCGCGATCGACTCGCGCTTCTTGCCGTTCGCCTCGCCCGACTCGCGCGCGGCCGCCGCGATCGCGGCGTCTGGCTTCGCGGCCATCGTGCGCACGCGTGTCAGCGCCTCGAGCAGCCGCGCTGCGCGCACCGGCTTCATCAGGTAGTCGAGCGCGTGGACCTCGAAGGCCTTGACCGCGTATTCGTCGAAGGCCGTCACGAACACGATGGCCGGCGGCTCGGGCAACGCGCCCGAGGTGACGCGCGAGCTCGATGCCGGTCATCCCCGGCATCTGCACGTCGATCAGCGCGATGTCGGCCGGCGTCTCGGCGAGGCGGTCGAGCGCGCTGCGCCCGTCGGCCGCCTCGCCCGACGATCGTGTGCGGGAAGTCGTCGGCGATGTCGGACAACAGGTCGGCGAGTCGTGCTCGCGCGGGCGCCTCGTCGTCGACGATCAGGATCCGCGGCGGATCTGGTCGGTCGCATCGGGGGTCGATTTGGTCTCTCCTCCATCATGCCGGACTGGTACGTGCCGGGATTCGGCTACCACGCGGCGCTCGGCGGCGCTCGGCCGGCAGGCGGATGTGCGACGACGTAGCGGCCGCCGCGCACGGCGCTGTCGATCGTCGCCTCGAGATCATGGACCAGCGCGAGGCGCTGGCGGACGTTGTCGAGTCCGATGCGATTGCCGCGCGTCGACTCCGCGGCCGCGCCTCGCCCTGCCACGGGTTCGCGATGGTGATGTCGACGTAGCGGCCGGTGCGCACGACGTCGATGTCGATCGCGCCGGCCGCCGGCCGACGGCTCGATGCCGTGATGGACGGCGTTCTCGATCAGCGGCTGCAGCAGCAGCGTCGGCACCAGCGCCGCGTGCGCGCCGTCGTCGACGCGCCAGTTCGTGGTCAGGCGATCGCCGAGCCGCAGCTGCTCGATCGCGAGGTACTGCTTGCAGAGCGCGATCTCGTTGGCGAGCGGCACGCGTTCGCGGCTGTCGCGCATCAGCACGCGGAACAGGTCCGCGATGTCCTCGAGGACCGTCTCGGCGCGCCGCGGATCGCTGCGGATCAGCCCGAGCGCGGCGTTCAGGCTGTTGAACAGGAAGTGCGGACGGATGCGCGACTGCAGCGCCTGCAGCTGCGCCTCGGCCAGCGCCGGCGAGTACGCGCGCTCGCGCAGCCTGGCCCAGTACAGGACCGACGCCGCGATCAGCGACGCGAACACCGCGTCGCGCCATGCGTCAGCGGCCCGGTCGGTCGGCTGCGCAGGATCGCGCGCGCCGCGACGCGTCAGCAACGCGCGGCAGCAGCAGCGGGATCGCGAACTGCAGCGGCTACCGGCAGTCGCCACGCGACGCGGCGCAGCAGGCAGCCGAAGCAGCAGGCTCGCGATCAGCACCGGCTCGACAGCGATCGCGAGCGCGCAGCCATGGTCGAGCCACGCGGCGAGCGACGCGGCGCCGCAGCGCGGCGACGCAGAAGAACAGCAGCGTTGAGCGCGACCACGATCCGCAGCATCAGCCCGAGGTTGCACCAGTCGGGGACCGGGCTGTCGACCGCGAGCGCCGACTCCTCGAGCATCTCGTCGAGAACCGCGGCGGCGCTGCCCGGACGTGCGAGGGGCGTCGCGCCCGGCGCTTCGCTCGCGGTCGTCGTCGCGGTCGCCGTGCGAATCGATCGCAGCGTCGCTCGATCGATGCATCGACGGCGGATGTCGCAGCGTGACTTATACTTTCGCGGCTCAAGCGGTCCCTCTGCGCCGGTCCGGCCGCTCGCCGGTCCATCGGCGAACGTGCCGCGGTCCCGCAGGCGTCGACCGGCCCGGCCGACGATAATGACAGAACAGTTTTCGCGCAAGGCCGAGGCCTGGTCCGCGCGCTTCTCCGAGCCGATGTCGGAGCTGCTCAAGCGCTACACCGCGTCGGTGTCGTTCGACCGGCGCCTGGCGCTCGTCGACATCGAAGGCTCGCTCGCGCATGCCGAGATGCTGCATCACGTCGGCATGCTGTCCGACGACGATCACGCCGCGATCGTCGCGGCATGGCGACGATCCGCGACGAGATCGAGGCCGGCCGCTTCGCCTGGTCGATCGACCTCGAGGACGTGCACCTCAACATCGAGCGGCGCCTGACCGAGCTGGTCGGCGACGCCGGCAAGCGGCTGCACACGGCGCGCTCGCGCAACGACCAGGTCGCGACCGACCTGCGGCTGTGGCTGCGCGGCGACGATCGACCGGCTGCATGCGCGGCTCGCCGCGGTGCAGGTCGCGCTGCTCGACCTCGCCGACGCGCACGCCGACACGATCCTGCCCGGCTTCACGCACATGCAGGTCGCGCAGCCGGTCACGTTCGGCCATCACCTGCTCGCGTACGTCGAGATGTTCGCGCGCGACGCCGAGCGCTTCGCCGACTGCCGCCGGCGCGTCAACCGCCTGCCGCTCGGCGCGGCCGCGCTCGCGGGCACGAGCTTCCCGATCGATCGCGAGCGCGTCGCGCGGACGCTCGGCTTCGACGACGTGTGCCACAACTCGCTCGACGCGGTGTCCGATCGCGACTTCGCGATCGAGTTCGCGGCGGCCGCGTCGCTCGCGATGATGCACGTGTCGCGGCTGTCCGAGGAACTGGTGCTGTGGATGAGCCCGCGCTTCGGCTTCATCGACATCGCGGACCGCTTCTGCACCGGCTCGTCGATCATGCCGCAGAAGAAGAACCCCGACGCGGCCGAGCTCGCGCGCGGCAAGACCGGTCGCGTGTACGGCGACCTGATGAGCCTGCTGACGCTGATGAAGGGCCAGCCGCTGACGTACAACAAGGACAACCAGGAAGACAAGGAGCCGCTGTTCGACGCGGCCGACACGCTCGACGACACGCTCGCGATCTTCGCCGAGATGATCGCCGGCATCACCGTGAAGCCCGACGCGATGCGCGCCGCGGCGCGCGAGGGCTTCGCGACCGCGACCGACCTCGCCGACTATCTCGTGCGCAAGGGCCTGCCGTTTCGCGACGCGCACGAGGCCGTCGCGCACGCGGTGCGCGTGTGCGCGGATCGCGGCGTCGACCTCGCGGACCTGTCGCTCGACGGCGTTGCGCGATGCGGTCGGCGACGCGGGCGTCGCGCTCGACGACGACGTGCACGCGGCGCTGACGCTCGAAGGATCGGTCGCGAGCCGTCGCCACGTCGGCGGCACGGCGCCGGCCCGCGTACGCGACGAGATCGCGCGGCATCGCGAACGCTTGAGTGCCGAGTGAGACGACCACCGGAGAACATCGCATGACCGCGAAGCTGCTCGTGCTGTATCGCCACCCGTCGGACCCGGCCGCGTTCGACGCGTACTACCGCGACCGGCACATCGGCATCGCGAAGCGGATACCGGGCCTGCGCAGCTACGAGGTCAGCGCGTCGCCGCCGAACGGGCTCGGCGGCAAGGCGCCTTATCACCTCGTCGCGACCCTCGCGTTCGATTCGATGGACGCATTGAACGCGGCGCTCGCATCGCCCGAAGGCGCGGCCGCCGCGGCCGACGTTCCGAACTTCGCGTCCGGCGGCGCCGAGATGCTGGCGTTCGAGACGAAGGACGCGTGACGTCGTGGCCGGTTTTCGCGAGCTCGAGCGCCCGGCCTACTTCAGTGGCGAGCTGCTGACGGCGGACGACTTCCGGCTCGCGCAGGACTATGTCCTCGACCGGCTGCGTCGACGGAACCGGTTGCTGCCGGGTTGGGGCGTCGTGACCGGACTGCGCGTCTCGATCGATCCGTCGCCGACGCCGACGGCCGTGATCGCGCCGGGCGTCGCGATCGACTGCGCCGGCAACGAGATCGTCGTCGTGGCGGAGGTCCGTCTGTCGCTCGTCGCGCTCGACGGTCCTCGCTATGCGGTCGTCGGCTACCAGGAGATGCCCATCGATCCGGTGCCGGTCGGCGACGGCATGGCGTTCGCGCGCATCCGCGAGGGCGCGAGCGTCGCGCTCGTCGCGAACAACCCGAACGCCGGCCACCGCGGCATCGGACCAGGAACGCCGGGGTGCGGCGACCCTCATCCGGTCTGCGTCGCGACGCTCGGCCGCACGAGCTCGCGCTGGGTCGTGCGGTCGGCGTGGCGGGGGACCGGGGCGCGGCGCGTCGTCTGAACGCGGGACGAAGCCGACGTCAGCGTGTCCCGTCGACGCGCAACGCGTCGCGCGGGACCGTGAAGGACGGATAGCGCGCGCGCAGCCTCGCGAGTTCGCGGTCCGCTTCGTCGTCGCGACCGGCGGTGCGCCAGGCCGCGATGCGCGCGGCCCATCGCGCCGGATCCGCTTCGTCGTCCGCGACTTCGGCGCTCGCACCCGCCGACTTCGCGCGAGCGGTCGATTCGTTCGCGACGAACGGGGCGGCCGCCAACTGTCCCGATGCGCGTGTCGCGGGAGGCGGCGCTGCCGCGGGAGCGGCGTCGGCGCGACGACGACGTGGCGTGCTGCGTACTCGCCTTGTCCGCAGGCGCGGGCGACGCGGTCGCGAGGTCGGGGAACGGTTGCGCAGGGACCGGCGCGGATCGCGGCGGCGGGACCGTCACGCGCGCCGGCCGACGCGGCGCATCCGGTCGTCGGGTCGTGTCGGGGGCGGTCGCACGTCGCGGCTCGCTCGCCGAGCGATCGTCGGTCGACGGTTGCGGGACCGTCGGTGCCGACGGCGGGCTCGTCATCGCGACGACCGGCGGCGCCGGTGCGTCCGCGTTCGCCGCCACGCGGCCTTCGACGAGGTCGGGCCGCTCGCGCGACGCCTGCATGGCCACGAGCCCGGTCATCACCGACACGACGAGCACGGCCGCGATCGACCACGCCCGGCGCCGCGGACGGAACGGCGCCGTCGCTTCCCTCGGCCGGGCGTCGACGGCGCGCGCCGCGGCGGCCAGGACCGCGGCCCGCACGCGCGGGTCGGGCCGCTCGTCGAGCGTCGCGGATGCGGCGCGATAGCTCGTCGACGGCGCGCATCGCGCGTTCCTCGTCCGGTTCAGCGTTCATCGTTCGTCCCCGCGACCGCCGTGCGCGACGGCTCGGTCCATGGCGCGCACGCGGCGCGCAGCTTTTGCATCGCGTAACGCAGGCGGCTCCTGACGGTTTCGATGCCGGTCGCGGTAATCGACGCGATCTCGTCGAGCGCGAGCTCGCCTTCGGCCTGCAGCAGGAACACCTCGCGCTGCGGGGCCGGCAGCGCGTCGACCGCGGCGACGAACGCCATCGCATAGGCGCGCGACATCGCGCGGACCTCGGGCTGATCGGACGCGCGGGCGCGACGAGCGCCATCGTCGTGCGACGCGCCGTCGTCGTCGCCGATCGTTCGCCGCTTCGTCGATCGGCACGTGCGCACGGGTCGCGCGCCAGTGATCGACGAGCTTGCTGCGCGCGATCGTGTAGAGCCACGTCGTGAATCTCGCGCGACGTTGGTAGCGGTCGGCCGCGCCGACGACGGCCATCCAGGTCTCCTGCAGCAGGTCGTCCGCGTGCGCCGGCGCGACGCCCTGGCGCAGGAAGAAGCGGTACACGGCGCGCTCGTGGCGGTCGTACAGGCGCGCGAACGCGGCCGCGTCGCCGGCGGCGTAGGCGAGCATCAGGGCCTCGTCGCTGTCGCCGTCGTCCGCCTCGTCTTTCGTCGCGCTCATCGAAGTGCCATGGTCCGCCGATCCTTTCCGTAGCGCTCATCCAATGGCTTGGTCCGCCGACCGTCGTCGCCTCGTCGATGTCGACGCCGAGGACGACGGTCGCTCGCCGTCAACGGCGCGGCGGGTCCGGCACGAACGCGCCGCTGCGCGGGAACGGATCGGCCGCGATCGACGGCGGCCGCTGCGGCACGATGCCCATCGCGACGAGGTTCTCGAGACGATCGTAATGGATCGTCACGATCTCGTTCGGCGTCGTCTGCGCGCGATCGAAGTGCACGTCCATCGCACGACGACTGCTCTCGATCGCGCCGTGGCCGGTGCCGAGCTTGTCGACGGGCTTCGCGACGCTGCCGCTGCTGCGAGCGAGCTCCGACGCGCCCGCTTCGGGGCTCGTCCGGTTCGCGGCGTCCTGCGCCGGCGGCGGCGACGGCGACGGCGCGGGCATCCGCCGGCAGCGCCTCGCTCTTCGCGCGCGCGGCATCGATCGGCGCATCGAGGCGCACGCGGTGCCGCGACCGGTCGCGGCGCGCTCGTCGAAGACCGCGATGCCGATCACGCCGACGTTGGCCGGACGGCCGGTACGCGCCGCATACGAGTCCGGCAGCGCGGTGAATTCGAACGCGGCGACCTGTCCGAGATTCTTCCGCCAGCCGTCGATCTGCGTCGATTCGTACGGGTCGAGCACATAGCCGCTCTGGCTCCAGCCGGCCGTCTCGCCGGAAATCGCGTTGACGCCGTCGACCGAGATGACGTTCAGCGTGCGCCCGCCGCTGCGGTTGGCGATGCATGACGCCGTAGCGCGCGCCGGGCCGGCCGGCGATCCACCATTCGCCGGCATGGTACAGGATCGGTGCGAGCTGTCTCGCCGGTGTCGCGGTCGACGATCGTGACGTCGACGTGTTGGCCGACGGCGCGTGCGGGCGCCGCGGCGCCGAGGCAGGCGACCGTCAGCGCGAGGCGGACGATCGAGCGGATGGGACGAGTGGAGCGAACGGCGGGCTGCGGCATGGCGTGGCATCGAGTCTCCGAGTGAGCGGTCGATGCCTGTGAACGTCGCCGTGCGATGCCGAAAGGGTTCGAGTCGCGCGAAATAAGTGTGCGACGCTGTCGATATACTCCGCGACACGCCGCGCCCGATCCGTCGAACCGACGCCGGCGGCGCAACGATCCACGGTGATCCCGATCGAACGACCTTGTCCGCATTTCCGATCACGAGCAATCGCCAGCACGGTACTCGATCCGGAGCAGCTGCAATCTGCTATGTCGTTGCCGGCGGACCAGGGAACGGCGTGAAGGTGTCGAATCATGCTGGACCGGACGATCGGACCTGCTCGCGAGGTGCATGCGCGTGCGACATCCTGAAGGGCGAGTCGAAGCTGCCGGCGTTCCGGTCGCTCGAACCCGAACGGCAAGATCCCGAACGATCGTCGACCCCGACGCGACGCCGGTCGGGAAGCCGATCGGCGCTGCCGAGTCGCGGACGCTGATCCTGGTCATCTCGCCGACAAGATCGGCCGGCTCGATCTCGCTCGCGGCGATGCGACACGCGCGCTACGACGTGCTGCAGTGGGTCTTCTTCCAGATGGCCGCGGTCGGACCGATGTTCGGGCAGCTCGGCTTCTTCCACAAGTTCGCGGGCCGCGAGTACGACGACAAGCGGCCGCTGCAGCGTTACGTCGACGAGACCAAGCGCCTGCTCGGCGTGATGGATGCGCATCTCGACGGTCGCACGTGGTTCGCCGACGACTACTCGATCGCGGACGTCTCGCACGTCGGCTGGGTTCGCAACCTGTCGGCTTCTACGGCGCGCGCGAACTCGTCGGCTACGACGCGTTCGGGCATCGTCGACGCGTGGTTGCAGCGTTGCCTGGCGAGGCCGGCGGTGCAACGCGGGCTCGACATCCCGAAGCGGCCGGCGGCCTGACGTTGGGTCGCGTCCCTGGTTGGCTGACCGTGCGAAGGTCGGGGCCGATGCCGTGATCGTGACATTGGGTCCCGACCTTCGCCGGGACGACACCACGGAAGTCAGCCGCCCAGATACGCGTCCTGCACGCGCGGGATCGACGAGCAGCGCCGACGCGTCGTCGGCGAGCACGATGCTGCCGGTCTCGATCACGTAGCCGCGCGACGCGATGCGGAGCGCCTGCCGGACGTTCTGCTCGACGAGGAAGATCGCGAGGCCGTCGCGGTTCAGCGCGCGCAGCGTGCGGAAGATGTCCTGCACGATCAGCGGCGCGAGACCCATCGACGGCTCGTCGAGCAGCAAGCAGGCGCGGGCCGCGCCATCAACGCGCGGCCGATCGCGAGCATCTGCTGCTCGCCGCCCGACAGGTTGCCGGCGACGCCCGCCGCGCGCTCGGCGAGTCGCGGGAACATCGCGAAGACCCGCTCGAGGTCCGCGGTCGCGCTCGGCGCGGCCGCGTCTTCGCGCGAGTACGCGCCGAGCTCGAGGTTCTCGCGGACCGTCAGCGTCGTCAGCGTCGCGCGGCCCTCGGCGACCTGCACGAGCCCGCGCGCGACGATGCGGTGCGGCGCGAGCGCGTGATGTCCTCGCCGTCGAACAGCACGCGGCCGCGCGACTTCGGCACGAGCCCCGACAGCGCGAGCAGCGTCGTCGACTTGCCGGCGCCGTTCGCGCCGACCAGCGTCGTGATCGCGCCGGCGTCGATCGCGAGGTCGATGCCCTTGACCGCCTCGATGTGTCCGTACGCGACCGCGAGCCCCTCGACCGACAGCAGCGCGCGGTCGTCGGCACGTCAGCGCCGCGCCTCGCGTGTCGATGCGTCGTCGGCGAGCCGAGCGTCGGGGAAGTCGCCCGACAGGTCGGGCAGGTGCACCGGCGTGCTCGCTGGTCAGGTCGTCGTCCGGCGCTCTCGTCGTCGTCGCGGCCGAGGTACGCCTCGATCACGCGCGGGTCGTTGCGGATCGCGTCCGGGCGGCCCGTCGGCGATGATGCGGCCGAAGTTCAGCACGCCGATCCGCGAGCACAGGCCCATCACGAAGCGCATGTCGTGCTCGATCAGCAGCACCGTGTAGCCGCGCGTCGGCGATCGCCTCGATCTCGCGCATCAGGTCGGTCTTCTCGACGCTGTTCATCCCGGCGACCGGCTCGTCGAGCAGCAGCAGCTTCGGCTCCGTCGCGAGCGCGCGCGCGAGTTCGAGCTTGCGCTGGTTGCCGTACGACAGGTTGTCGGCGAGGTCGTCGGCCTGGCCGTCGAGCTCCGACCCACGACAGCAGCTCGAGCGCGCGGTCGCGCGCGCGCCGCTCGTCGGCGCGAAACCGGCGGGACGAGAACAGCAGCCCGGCCGCGCCGTAGTCGAGGTGCCGGTGCATGCCGACGACGACGTTCTCGAGCAGCGTCATCTCCTTGAACACGCGAATGTTCTGGAACGTGCGCGCGAGGCCGAGCTGCGTGATGCGATGCGGGCGCCGGCCGACCAGGCTGCTGCCCGTCGAACGCGACGGTGCCGGCGGTCGGCGCGTAGAGGCCGGTGATGATGTTGAACAGCGTCGTCTTGCCGGCGCCGTTCGGACCGATCAGCCCGTGGATGCCGCCGTCGCGGGACGACGAGGTCGATCGCCTCGAGGACCTTCAGGCCGCCGAAGCTCTTCGACAGACTGGCGCAGTTCGAGCATGTCAGCGCGCAGCCTTCGCGACCATCAGCGCACGACGCGGCTTCAGCCCGAACAGCGCGCGGAAGCGCTGCGGGTCCCAGATGCCCTTCGGCAGGAACAGCACGATGACGACGAGGATCAGGCCGTTGACGACGAGCCGGAAGTCGCGCAGCGAGCGCAGCAGCTCGGGCAGCAGCGTGAGGATCGCGGCGCCGACGATCGGGCCGGGCAGGCCGCCGATGCCGCCGAGGATCGCCATCGTCAGGATGTCGACGCCGCGGTCGAAGCCGAACTCCTGCGGGCCGATGAAGAACGTGAGGTGCGCGTCGAGGCCGCCGGCGAGGCCCGCGATGCGCGGCGCCGAGCACGAACGCGAGCATCTTCGTGTTCGCGACGTCGATGCCCATCAGGCCCGCGGCCGTGTCGTCTTCCTTGATCGCCTCGAACGCGCGGCCGACCTTCGAGCGTCGCAGCCGCCACAGCACCGCGATCGTCGCGACCAGCGCGATCGCGACGTGCCACCACTGCGTCAGCTGCGGGATGCCGTTCAGGCCGAGCGCACCGCCGGTCAGCGACTCCCAGTTCAGCAGCGTGATGCGCACGACCTCGCCGAAGCCGAGCGTCGCCATCGCGAGGTAGATGCCGGACAGCCGCAGCGTCGGCTTGCCGATGACGAACGCGAGGACCGCCGGCGCCGCCATGCCGGCAGCGAGCGCGACGCGGGAACGGCCAGCCGAGGTTCATCGTGACGAGCGCCGACGTGTACGCGCCGATGCCCATGAAGGCCGCGTTGCCGATCGACAGCATCCCGCACGCCAGCGTCAGCCAGATCGACAGCGCGAGCAGGCCGTTGATGCCGATCGTCAGCACGACGTTGCTGTAGACGGCCCAGAAGTGTCGAACGCGTCCAGTCGCATCAGACCTTGCGCTCGTTGGTGGTGCCGAAGAGGCCCTTCGGCCGGACCAGCAGGATCAGGAACAGCAGCCCGAACGCGACCGCGTCGCGCATCGTCGAGCCGACGTACGCGACCGACAGCACTTCGGCGAAGCCGAGGAACAGACCGGCGAGCAACGCGCCGCGGATGTCGCCCATGCCGCCGAGGATGATCACGGCGACGCCCTTCTGCAGCATCGGCTGGCCCATCAGCGGGAAGATCGCGTTCGAGTAGAGGCCGATCATCACGCCGGCGACGCCGCCGAGGCCCGCCGCGACGAACGACGTCAGCATGAACAGCCCTTCGACGTCGATGCCGACGAGGTACGCGGCCTTCGGCGACTCGGCGATCGCCCGCAGCGCGCGGCCGAGCTGCGTGCGGCGGATGACGATGATCAGGGCGGCCATCAGCGCGAACGACAGCAGGATGATCGCGAGCTCGATCGCGGTGACGCCGATGCCGCCGAACTTGCATCGTGTCGGTCGGGATGGTGCCGGCCGGGAAGCGCATGTTCTGCGCGCCGAAGACGCCCTGCACGGCGTTGTTGAGCGCGATGCCGATGCCGATCGTCGCGATCATCGGGATCAGGTGCGGCGCGTTCCGCTGGCGCAGCGGCTTCAGCACGAGCACGTCGATCACGAGGCCGAAGATGCCCGCGACGACGAACGCGAACGGCAGCGCGACGCCACAGCGGCGACCCAGGCGCGCGACGGCCTCGACGCCGGCATACGCGCCGACCATGAAGATCGCGCCGTGCGAGAGGTTGATGACGCCGAGCACGCCGAAGATCAGCGTGAACCCGAGCGCGAACAGCGCGTAGAGCGCGCCGAGCGACAGGCCGTTGACGAGCTGCTGGGCTAGCACGCCGGGCGCGGCAAGAACGGATGCCGGAGGCGACGCTCGCTGCGAAGCCATCGCGCCGACATGAGGCGTGCTCCGACCCGTCGTTCATCGGTCGGCGTCGCGAAGCGTCGCGCGGTCTGGTCGATGCTCATGGCCCGGCAACATACCTCAAGGAGATAGAACGATGGGCATCCTCAGCGACATCTTCCACAAGATCTTTCCGTCGGGGCACCCGGCCGTGACGAGCAACCAGGGAGACGTGGCCGTCGGCTCGGCCGCATCGGCTTCGGCCATCGCCGGCGGGACGGCGCCGGGAGCCGCCACCGCGACGGCCACCGATCCGACCGCGGCCGCCGCGCCGACGGTCGACGTCGACGCGATCCTGACCGAGAAGTCGAAGCAGTCGCCCGAGAAGCTCAACTGGCAGACGTCGATCGTCGACCTCTTGAAGCTGCTCGGACTCGACAGCGGTCTCGACAGCCGCAAGCAGCTGGCGAAGGAGCTCGGCTATCCCGGCGACACGAGCGACTCGGCCACGATGAACGTCTGGCTGCATCGGCAGGTCATGCAGAAGCTCGCGGAGAACGGCGGGAAGGTGCCGGCGGGTCTGCAGTGAAGCGAGGGGGCGCGCGACACGGGCCGCGCGTGGCTCGGCTCGGCGAACGACCTCGTTACTTCTCGATCACGAACTTGCCGTCTTTCGTCACGCTGACGATCGGCGTCTGCTGCGCGTCGTAGCCGGCCGGCTTGCCGTCCTTGTCCTTCGTGCGGCGGAACTCGAACGAGCCGGTCGCGCCGGTGTGCTTCGCCGACGGCAGCGCGTCGTGCAGCGCGACGCGGTCGGCCGCGAGATTGCCGGTCAGCTTCGTCGACTTCAAGACGCCGGCGACGATGTACATCGCGTCGTACGCCTGCGCGGCGAACTGGTCGGGGTCGGCGCCGAACTTCGCCTTGTAGGCCGCGATGAACTTCGTGTTCTCGGGCGTCGCGTTCGACGCGGACCACGGGCTGCCGACGTAGAGGCCGTCGGAGGCGCCCTTCGCGAGGTCGAACACCTTCGTCGAGTTCATCCCGTTGCCGCCGATCACCGGCACGTTCAGGCCGATCTGCCGTGCCTGGACCATGATCGGCGCGCCTTCGGCGAACAGCGCCGACAGCACCAGCGCGTCGGGGTTCGTCCCCTTGATCTTCGTCAGCTGCGCCTTGAAGTCGACGTCGCCCTTCGCGAACGTCTCGGTCGTCGTGACCGGGATCTTGAGGTCGTCGAGCGCCTTCTTGAAGTTGTCGTAGCCGCTCTTCGTGAAGACGTCGTCGTTGCCGTACAGCACCGCGACCTTCTTCACGTTGGCGTGCTTGATCGCGACCTTCAGCGTCTCGGGCAGCACGTCGGCTTCGGTCACGGAGTTGCGGAACACGTAGTCGCCGATCGACGTGATGCCGTCGGCCGTGTTCGACGTGCCGAACACGACGGTCTTCATCGCCCTGCGCGATCGGATCGCCGGTCTGCGCCGAGTTCGACAGCGTCGGCCCGAAGACCATCAGCACCTGGTCCTGGACGATCAGCTTGCGCATCACGTTGATGACCTCTTCCTTCTTGCCCTGCTCGTCCTCGACGACGAGCACGAGCTTGTTGCCGTTGACGCCGCCGGCCGTGTTGATCTCGTCGGACGCGAGCGTGAAGCCGTTCTTGATCGCGGTGCCGTACTGCGCGGCGCCGCCCGACAGCGCTTCCGCGACGCCGAGCTTGACGTCGACGGCCACGGCCGGCGCGACGGCGGCGATCGCGGTCAGCGCGATCAGGGCGGTGAGAAGGCGCTGTGCCTTCGAGGCATGGGTCATGGGGTCTCCTCGGACGGTTGTCGTGGCCGCGCGCACGGTGCCGGCGCGCGGAGCGGCGAAGGATAAACCGGTTCGGGCGCCGACCGCGCTCGCTCGCGCGCCCGACGATGGCGGCACGGCGTCGGACGAGCGGTACTCAAGACGGCACCGGATGCTGCCGAACCATGTCCATACCTTGCGGCCGCCGGTGGCCGCTCGCCCCGACTCGTCCGCGCTCCGGGCGCGTCCGCCCCTTCATCTCCAGACGATGCTCGACTTCTACGACTGTCTCGCGAACCGGCACGAGTCGACCTCGATCCTGCTGGCCGTGCTGATCTGCGCGGTCGGTGCCTATGCGAGCTATGCGATCGGCCGACAGGCGGCGATATCGGCGCGCGGCTGGTCGCGGAACGGCTGGATCGCCGTCACGATCGTCTCGTCCGCGAGCTCGGTCTGGGCCACGCAGTTCATCGCGATGCTGTCGTATCACGCGACCGTGCCGATGCGCTCCGGCTTCCTGCCGATCCCGACCGCGCTGTCGTACGTCGTCGCCCTCGTCCTCGCCGCGGTCGCCGTGTACGCGCGGATCCGCGCACGCAGCCGACGAGCGGTCGTCGTCGCGGGCATCGTCCTGGGCATCGCGATCACGAGCATGCACGCCGCCGGGCTGAGCGCGTTCCGCGTTGCCGGGACCGTCAGCTGGAATGCGCCGACCATCGTCGTCTCGGTGCTGATCGGCATCGGCTTCTCGGTGCTCGCCTCGCTGTCGGTCGTCGCGCGCGGTCGGCCGCGCATCCTGCGGCCGGCGGTGTTCTTCTTCCTGGCGGTCTGCGAAGACCACTTCGTCTGCATGAGTGCCGCGACGGTTCGCTACGACCCCGCTGTCGCGATGCCGTCCTTCCTGGTGCCGGTGCACGGCCTGGAGTTCGTGATCGGGCTGATCGCCGCGCTGATCGTCGGCGCGGCGCTGACCGCCTACGTCGTCAACCTGCGCGCGGCGCGTCGCCGGGCGGCCGAGCGGCGGCGTCTCGAGGGGTTCGCCGCATGCGCGGTCGACGGGCTCGTGATCTGCGACGGCGACCGGATCGTCTGGGCGAATCGCAGTCTTCGCCGGTTGATCGGCCATGCATCCGGGCGTTTGGTCGGACGTCCGCTCTCGTCGCTGCTGACGCCGGACGCGATCGAGACGCTGACCGACGACCGCGAGGTCGACGTCGTGCTCGGGTTCGGAGCGAACGCCACGCCGGCTCGCGCGACCCGCAAGCCGATCGACCTCGACGGGTTCGGCCACACGGTGATCACCTTCCGCGACCAGCGCGAGCGTCTGCGGATCGAGGCGGAGATGCGGCGCCTGGCCGGCAGCGACCCGTTGACCGGCCTCGCGAACCGCGCCCGCTTCAACGAGGCGCTTGCTCATCTGCTGTCGTCGCGACTTGCGAGCGAGCGGGAGTTCGCGCTGGTGTCGATCGACCTCGATCGCTTCAAGCAGGTCAACGACACCCACGGCCTCGCGGCGGGCGACGCGCTGCTCGCCCGCGTGGGCGGACGACTGCACGCCGCCGTGCACACGAGCGTCCTCATCGCGCGGACCGGCGGCGACCAGTTCGCGATCATCGTCTCGGGGCGCGAGCGGAACGCCGTCCCGTCGCTCGCCGCGCGCCTCGTCGAAGTGTTCTCGCGGCCGTTCGTGATCGACGGCCGGATCCACGAGATCGGCGCCAGCGTCGGCATCGCATTCGCGCCGACCGATGGCGAGGATGCCGATACGCTGATGCGCAACGCCGACCTGGCGCTGTATCGGGCGAAGGACGACGGCGGGGCCACGTATCGGCTGTTCGAGGCCGACATGGACGCCCGGATGCGCGCGCGCGGCGGCCTCGAGCTCGCGTTGCGCCGCGCATCGGCACGCTGCGAGTTCGAGCTCTATTACCAGCCGCAGGTCGACGCCAGGACCGGTCGCTACGACGGCGCCGAGGCGCTGATCCGCTGGAACCATCCGGAGCTCGGCCTCGTCCCGCCGTCCGACTTCATCCCGGTCGCCGAGGAGACGAACCTGATCGTCGCGATCGGCGAGTGGGTGTTGCACGCGGCCTGCACCGAGGCCGCGACGTGGCCGTCGCATCTGAAGGTCGCGGTCAACCTGTCGGCGCTGCAGTTCCGCGACCCGCACCTGCTGACGATCGTGCGATCGGCGCTCGACGCGTCGGGTCTGCCGGCTCACCGGCTCGAGCTCGAGGTGACGGAGAGCGCGCTGATCGACGACGAGGCGACGGTCCTCGCGCTGCTGACGCGCTTCAAGGCGCTCGGCGTGCGGCTGGCACTCGACGACTTCGGCACCGGCTACTCGTCGCTCAGCCACCTGCGCCGCTTTCCGTTCGACAAGATCAAGATCGACCGCTCGTTCGTCAGCATGGCGCCCGACGATCGCGACAGCGCGACGATCGTGCGGGCCGTGATCTCGCTCGGTGCCAGCCTCGGCCTCGCGACCACGGCCGAAGGCGTCGAGACCGAGTCGCAGCGTCGCTTCGTCGTCGACGAAGGTTGCGACCAGATCCAGGGCTACCTCGTCAGCCGCGCGTTGCCGGTCGGCCGCCTGCCGACCGAATTCAGGTCCACTTCCGAAGAAGCGTCGTCATGCCCCTCGTTCGACTTCTCTACCGCAGCGACAGCGACCTGACCGGCTCGGACCGGGCGGTCCGCGACGCCGCGTTCGCGATCGCCGACCAGGCGTGCAAGCGCAACGCAGCCGTCGGCGTGACCGGCGCGTTGACGTTCGCCGACGGCGTGTTCGCGCAGGTCCTCGAAGGTCGGCGTGCCGCTGTCGAGTCGGTCTTCGAAAGGATCTGCTGCGACCTGCGGCATCGACACGTCGTGCTGCTCGACCTCGTGCCGGTCGAGCGAGCGCCTGTTCGACGGCTGGGCCATGGTCGCCTTCGAAGGCGACCGTCGCATCGCCGAACTCTTCCCGAGCCTGTCGGAGCCGACGACGTTCACGCATCGCAACGCGTTGTCGGCGGACGCGGCGACGCGAACGATGCGCGACCTGCTCGACAAGCGACTGTCGCGGGCGGCGCGCTCGCGCGTCGACCGGTTGACCGCGACGGACATCATGGGATGAGGGCCCGGTCGCGCGCGGTTTCGACCGCCGTGCGGAGCTCAGGAATCCGGCGAAAGCTCCGATAGCAACGAAGCGGACCAACGATCCGCCGCGTCCCGTGCACCTTTCGCCGGCGGGACGACCAGACCGCGATCGCGGCACCTTCGGACCCCGATGCTTCGGCTCTTTCTCTGCCTCACGACTCAGCACGACCTGTGGATGGTCGCGATGGCCGCGCTCGTCTGCGCGGCCGGCTGCTACGCGACGTTCGCGATCGGCATCTTCGCGGTGCTGACACACGATCGCGCAACCCGCTTTCGATGGGGAACCGTGAGCGTGCTGACGACGAGCAGCACCGTCTGGGCGACCCACTTCATCGCGATGCTGGCCTTCCGCGTGCCGTTTCCGTCGGGCTTCCTGATCGAACGCACGATCCTCTCGTTCGTGGTCGCGACGGTGGTCGTCGGGGTCGCCGGATGGATCGCGATCGCAGGTCGCAGCCGCAAGGCCTCGACGGTCGCGGGCCTCGTCACGGGGTTGGCCGTCGGCGCGATGCACTACACCGGCATGAGCGCGTTCCGCGCGACCGGCACGGTTTCGTGGGACTGGGCCGCGGTCGCCGCGTCGCTCGTCATCGGGACGACGCTGAGCGCGCTCGCCGGCTGTCTCAGCTGGGGCAGGCCGGCGCCCCGCGTCTGGACGCCGGCGGTGCTGTTGCTGCTAGCGATCTGCGGCGCCCATTTCGTCGGCATGAGTGCCGCGACCATTTCCTACGATCCGCTCGTGTCGCTGCCGTCCGACCTGATCGAAGGCAACACGCTGTCGTGGGCCGTGGCCGGCATCGCGGCTTGCGTCGTGTGCCTGACGATGGCGGCGTTCCGTCTCCATACGATCGCCATCCGACGCACGTTCGCCGAGCGCAAGCGCTTCGAGGAGTTCGCCGACTTCGCGGTCGAAGGACTCGTGATCTGCGACGGCGATCGCATCGTCTGGGTCAATCACAGCATCGAGACGATGACCGGCCAGCCGCGCGGCCGGTACGTCGGCCAGCCGCTCCGCGCGCTGTTCACGTCGTCGCTCGTCCAGGCGTTCTCGCCCGAGCACGAGGTCGACACGGTCGTCGGCCACGGCGCCGCGTTGACGCCGGTCCGTGTCATCACGAAGTCGATCATGCTCGAGGACCGGCCGCATGCGGTGATCGCGGTCCGGGACCAGCGCGAACGGCTGCGGACCGAGGCCGAGATGCGCCGGCTGGCCGACAGCGACGCGCTGACCGGCCTCGCGAACCGGGCGCGCTTCAACGGCGTGATCGATCAGATGCTCGCGTCGCGACGCGTGCACGGGCGCGCGTTCGCGCTGCTGTCGCTCGACCTCGACCGCTTCAAGTACGTCAACGACGCGCACGGTCACGCGGTCGGCGACGCGCTGCTGGTGCGCGTCGCGGAACGACTGTCCTCGATCGTGCGCGAGGGCACGCTGGTCGCGCGGATCGGCGGCGACGAGTTCTC
Organism: uncultured beta proteobacterium; assembly: GCA_963795885.1. Lineage (GTDB taxonomy): Bacteria > Pseudomonadota > Gammaproteobacteria > Burkholderiales > Burkholderiaceae_D > CAHJXF01. Next base: position 374,478 of record CAWCJI010000007.1, read on the forward strand.
GATCCTCGCGCGCGACGTCGGCGACATCGACGGCATCCGCGCGCTCGCCGACCGCATCGTCGAAGTCCTCTCGCGACCGTTCCTGATCGACGGCCAGGTCCACGAGATCAGCGCCAGCGTCGGGGTCGCCGTCGCGCCGGTCGACGGCGACACGGCGACCGTGCTGATCCGCAACGCCGACCTCGCGCTCTATCGCGCGAAGGACGACGGTCGCGGCAACTACCGCCTGTTCGAGGCCGGCATGGACGAGCGGATGCAGGCGCGGCGCAGCCTCGAGCTCTCGCTTCGTCGGGCCATCGCGCGTCAGGAGTTCCAGCTTCAGTACCAGCCGCAGATCGACACGGTCACCGGTCAGTACAGCGGCGCCGAGGCGCTGATCCGATGGAACGACCCGGCGCGCGGCATCATCGCGCCGATCGAGTTCATCCCGATCGCCGAAGAGACCAACCTGATCGCGGCGATCGGCGAGTGGGTGCTGCACACGGCCTGTGCCGAGCGCGGCGACGTGGCCCGACCACCTCAACGTCGCGGTCAACCTGTCGCCGGTGCAGTTCCGCGACCCACGGCTGCTGTCGATCGTCGAGTCGGCGCTCGAGGAAGCCGGGCTGCCGGGACATCGCCTCGAGCTCGAGATCACCGAAAGCGTCCTGATCGACGACGAGGTCGCGGTCCTGCGCATGCTGCGCAGCTTCAAGCAGCTCGGCGTGCGGATCTCGCTCGACGACTTCGGGACCGGCTATTCGTCGCTCGGACACCTGAGGCGCTTTCCGTTCGACAAGATCAAGATCGACCGGTCGTTCGTCAGCCGTGCGCCCGACGATCACGACAGCGCGGCGATCGTCCGGGCGGTCGTGTCGCTCGGCACGAGCCTCGGCATCGCGACGACCGCCGAAGGCGTCGAGACCGAGAGCCAGCGTCACTTCGTGGCCGCCGAAGGCTGCGACCAGATCCAGGGTTACCTGTTCGGCAAGCCCACGCCCGCGGCCGGATTGCCGGCCGCATTCGCAACCGTCACGAGCGCATCGCCATGTCTCTCATCCGGCTTCTCTACCGCAGCGACAGCGAGCTGACCGGTTCGGACCGGGCGGTGCGCGAGGAAGCGTTCGCGATCGCCGACGCGGCGGCCGCGCGCAACGCGAGCGAAGGCGTCACCGGTGCGCTGATGTTCCGCGGCGGCGTGTTCGTGCAGCTGCTCGAAGGCGAGGACGACGCCATCGAGCGCGTGTTCGAACGCATCTGTCGCGACATCCGCCACCGTCGGCTCGTGCTGCTCGATCTCTCGGAGCCCGACCGGCGCGTGTTCGGCGAATGGAACATGGTCGCCTTCGAAGGCGACGAGCAGGTCAACCGGCTGTTCCCGGCCGTCTCGGAGGCGACCAGCTTCGCGCGTCGCAACCGGCTGTCCGCCGGCATGGCGATCGAACTGATGCAGAAGCTGCATGCGAAGCGTGCGGCGCGGCCGCCCCGCAGGGGAAGCGACCGCCTGGTCGCGACCAACGTGTTCGCCGAGGCGAGCGACGTCGGCTCGTAGTCGTCGGTGCGTGCCGCGAACGCGGCGCGTCAGTTCCCGGCGACCGTCATCGCCTCGATCAGGATCGAGCCGGTCCGCTTGCTGCTGCCGGTCGAGCACGTCGGTGCCGACGCCCACGATGCGGTCGAACATCTGGACGAGGTTGCCGGCGATCGTCACCTCCTCGACCGGATACGCGATCGCGCCGTTCTCGACCCAGTACCCCGACGCGCCGCGCGAGTAGTCGCCGGTGATCGTGTTGACGCCCTGGCCCATCAGCTCGGTGACGAGCAGGCCCGTGCCCATCTTCTTCAGCATCGCGGCGAAGTCGTCGCCGGGCTTCGTCAGGCGACTCGTCAGCGAGACGTTGTGCGCGCCGCCGCCGTTGCCGGTCGGCTCGAGCCCGAGCTTGCGCGCGGAGTAGGTGCCGAGGAACCAGCCGGTCAGCACGCCGGCCTCGACGACCGTGCGCTTCCTCGTCGCGACGCCGTCGTCGTCGAACCAGCCGCTCGCCATGCCCTTCGGCACGAACGGGTCGTCGACGACGTCGATGTGGTCGGCGAACACCCGCTGGCCGAGCTTGCCGATCAGGAACGACGACGAGCGGTACAGCGCGCGTCCGCTCGCGGCGCCGATGTACGAGCTGACGAGGCCGGCCGCGAGCGGCGCCTCGAACAGGACCGGCACCGTGGCCGTGTCGATCTTGCGTGCGCCGAGCCGCGCGAGCGATCGTTCTGCTGCATAACGACCGACCGACTCCGGCGACGGCAGGTCGCGCGGGTCGCGACGCGACGCGTACCACTCGTCGCGCTGCATGCCGTCGCGCGGGCGGCTCGCGATCGGCGCGACCGCGATGCTGTGATACGAGTGCGCATGGCCGCCGACGAAGCCGCGCGAGTTGGCGGAGACGAAGCGTCCGTGCTGCAGCGAGACGTTGCCGCCTTCCGAGTTGCGGATCATCGGGCTTGTCTCGAACGCGGCGGCCTCGGCGCGACGCGCGATCTCGGTCGCGGCGTCGGCGTCGATGTTCCACGGATGGTAGAGGTCGAGGTCGCGCGGCTCGCGCGCATACCAGTCGTCGTCGGGCAGCGCCGCCGCTTCGTCGACCGCGGTGAAGCGGCGCGATGTGATACGCGGCCTCGACAGCGTCGCGCAGCGCGCCGGGCGTCAGGTCCGACGTGCTCGCGTTGCCGCGCCGCACGTCGCTGCCGGCGCCGAGATAGACGGTGACGCCGACGCCCTTGTCGTGGTTCTGCTCGATCGTCTCGATGCGGCCGTTGCGCACGTTGACGGTGAGCCCGTTGCCTTCGTCGACGTCGACCGCGCAGTCGGCCGCGCCGATCTTCTTCGCATGCGCGAGCACGTCGTCGGCGATCTGCCGCATCTCGGCGTCGCTGCGCAGCGGATACCGCGTCGTGGCGCGGATCGCCGCTCGCGCGCGGGTCGACGGCGTGCATCTTCAGCGACGGACGATCGGCGCGTCGCGACGGGGCGCGGCGCGATTGCAGGGCTCGGGTCATGGATGGTCGCGCCGACGGCGAAGTGGCGCGCGCAAGGGAGCGGGCGAGCCGCGGAAGTCGCAGCGATCGACTGCGTGGCTTTATCATAGCAGCCGGCCCATTCCGACTCCGCGCGCGTCCGCCGTCCTCCTCCCGCCATGCACCACGCCAACCGCTTCGTTCCCCGTCGACTTCGCGCGTCCCGCCGACCGTCGACGACCGAACACGCGACGACCGCGCGAAGCCGAGCAAGTCGCAGAAGAAGCGCGACATGACCGCGCTGCAGAAGCTCGGCGAGGAGCTCGTCGACCAGCCGGCCGAACGGCTCGACGCGGTCGAGCTGCCCGAGACCTGCGCACCGCGATCGACGAGGCGCGCGGCATCCGCGACCACGAAGGCCGGCGCCGGCAGATGCAGTACATCGGCCGCCTGATGCGCGACGTCGACGTCGAGCCGATCCGCGCCGCGGTCGACGCGTGGGCCGGCGCGTCGCGCGAGGAGGCCGCCGCGCTGCACGAACTCGAGCGCTGGCGCGAGCGGCTGATCGCCGACGACGAGGCGCTGACCGCGTTCGCGGCCGAGCACACGGCGGCGCTCAGCCCGCGACCTGCTGCAGCGGCTGCGCATCGCGATCCGCATGGCGCGCAAGGAACGCGACGAGGGCCGGCCGCCGAAGCACTTCCGCGAGCTGTTCCGGCTGATCCGCACGATCGTCGACGGCGACGCAGCCGACGCGAGCGACGGGCCGCGCCATGAAGATCGGCGCCGTTCGAGACCGGCGCGTCGACCGGCCGCTGCGGATCGGCTTCGTGTCGATCAGCGACCGTGCGTCGACCGGCGTCTACGTCGACCAGGGCATGCCGGCGCTGACCGAGTGGTTCGCGCCGCGCGCTGACGTCGCCGCACGAGATCGAGTCGCGGCTCGTGCCCGACGAAGGCCCGATGATCGAGGCCGCGCTGATCGAGCTCGTCGACGAGCGTCCAGTGCGACCTCGTCGTCACGACCGGCGGCACCGGTCCCGCGCGTCGCGACGTCACGCCCGGAAGCGACGCGCGCCGTCGCGACGCGCGAGATGCCGGGCTTCGGCGAGCAGATGCGGCGCATCAGCCTCGCGTTCGTGCCGACCGCGATCCTGTCGCGGCAGGTCGCCGTGATCCGCGAGATCGGCGACATCGAGGGCCATCATCACGCGGCGCTGATCATCAACCTGCCCGGCCAGCCGAAGGCGATCCGCGAGACGCTCGAAGGATTGAAGGCGAGCCGACGGCGCGCCGCTCGTGCCCGGCATCTTCGCGGCCGTGCCGTACTGCATCGACCTGATCGGCGGCCCGTACATCGAGACCGACGACGCCGATCGTCAAGGCGTTCCGACCGAAGTCCGCGGTGCGGTCGCGTTGATCCTCGCGGCGACGACGACGACCTTCACACGACGGACCCGACACCGATGACCGCATGCAGACCATCGAACGCAAGACCGGCCCGCCCGACCAGCCGGCCGACGCCGCCATCATCTGGATGCACGGCCTCGGCGCCGACGCGAACGACTTCGTGCCGCTCGTGCCCGAGCTCGACCTGCGGTCGACGTCGGGCGATCCGCTCGTCGATCCGCTTCGTGTTCCCGAACGCGCCGGTGATCCCGGTCACGATCAACGGCGGCATGTCGATGCGCGCGTGGTACGACATCCTGCACTGGACATCGGCGGGCGGCGGCCACGTCGGAGCGTCCCGCGCGAGGACGAGGCGGGCCTGCGCGTCGTCGCAGGCGATGGTCGACGCGCTGATCGACGCCGAGATCGCGCGCGGCATCCCGGCGTCGCGCATCCTGCTCGCCGGCTTCTCGCAGGGCGCCGCGATGACGCTGATGACCGGGCCTGCGCCAGCCGGCGCGGCTCGGCGGCCTGATCGCGCTGTCGGGCTACCTGCCGCTCGTCGGCGCGAGCTCGCGGCCGAACGCGCACGCCGCGAACCACGACGTGCCGATCTTCATGGCGCACGGCACCTACGATCCGGTCGTCCGCTTCGAACGCGCGCAGCAGTCGCGCGACGCGCTGGTGAAGCTCGGCTATCAGGTCGACTGGCACGCGTATCCGATGCAGCACACGGTCTGCGGCGAGGAAGTCGTCGCGATCGGCGCATTCCTGCGGCGCGTGCTCGATCGGCCTGACGCGACCCGCTCGTCGACTCGGCGGGGCCGGGCGCGTGCGTCGAATCGAGGTTGATCGGCGCCGGTTCGTCCCGATCGTTCGCGGAGCGGAACATGCATCACCTGATCGCACTGATCACCGAATACGGACTCGCGTTCGTGTTCGTCAACGTGCTCGCCGCGCAGGCCGGCCTGCCGTTGCCCGCCGTGCCGACGCTGGTGCTGACCGGCGCGCTGCTCGGCGTCGGCCACTACTCGGTCGCGTCGCTGCTCGGCGTCGCGGTGGGGCCGCGCTGATCGCCGACTCGGGCTGGTACTTCGCGGGCCGCGACGATCGGTCGACCGGTGCTGCGCGCGATGTGCCGCATCTCGCTGTCGCCCGACACCTGCGTGCGCCAGACCGAGACGATCTACCGCGCTTCGGCGCGCCGTCGTTGATGGTCGCGAAGTTCATCCCGGGCTTCGCCGCGATCGCGACCGCGCTGTCCGGCGCCGTGCGCACGCGGTATCCGACGTTCCTGCTGTTCGACGCGATCGGCGCGGCGCTCTGGGCCGGCGCCGCGATCGGCGTCGGCGCGCTGTTCTCGAGCACCGTCGAGACGCTGCTGAACACGCTCGCGCAGCTGGGCGAGATCGGCGTCGGCATCATCGTCGCTCGCGCTCGCCGTCTTCGTCGCGCTCAAGTGGTGGGACCGGCGGCGCTTCTTCAACGAGCTGCGGATGGCGCGCATCACGGTGCCCGAGCTGGCCGCGCTGCTCGACGCCGGCGACGCGCCGATGATCCTCGACGTGCGTTCGCTCGAGAGCCAGCATGGCCGACGGTCGCATTCCCGGCGCGATCGCGGTCGACGAGAAGACGATCGAGATCCGCATCCCCGACGACGAGCACCGACCGCGAGGTGATCCTCTACTGCGCGTGTCCGAACGAGGCGTCGGCCGCCAAGATCGCGAAGCTGCTGAAGGCGCGCGGCTTCACGCGCGTGCGGCCGCTGCCGGCGGCATCGAGGCGTGGGCGAAGGCAGGTCACGCGATCGAGCGCGGCGAGGCGCTGCCCGACGACGAGTCGCGCATCACGTTCGTCTCCTGACCTCGACCGACCGCCGCGTGAGGGCGCGTCCGACAAGCGTCTTCGCCGCGGTCGCGACCTGAACGGACGGTGAAACTTCGGTCCGGTCGTCGCGTCTGTCGCAACGTCTCTTCCGTTTTTTCCGTTCCGCGCGCCGTGTCCGCCGCCCTTCAACCGATCGCCGCCTCGGCCTCGTTCGCGCCGTCGCTGCGCCTGATGACGGTCAACACGCACAAGGGCTTCTCGGCGCTCAACCGGCGCTTCATCCTGACCGAGCTGCGCGATGCCGTGCGATCGGTCGGCGCCGACGTCGTCTGCCTGCAGGAGGTGGTCGGGACGGACACGGCACGGGCGACGGCCGACGCCCACGACGCGCCGCATTACGAATATCTCGCCGACACGATGTGGCCGCAGTTCGCGTACGGCCGCAACGCGATCCATCCCGAGGGTCATCACGGCAACGCGGTGCTGTCGAAGTTTCCGATCGTCGCGTGGACGAACCACGACGTCTCGATCGACGGGTCGGCGACGCCGTCGCGTGCGCCGGAGAAGCGCGGCGTGCTCCATTGCACGCTGCACGTGCCAGACCGTCACGCCGAGGTCCACGTGATGTGCGTGCATCTCGGGCTGTCCGAGGCGCACCGCGCGCGGCAGCTCGCGTTGTTGTGCGACGTGGTCGCGAACGAGGTGCCCGCGGACGCGCCGCTCGTCGTCGCCGGCGACTTCAACGACTGGCGGGGCCGTGCGCACGGCCTCCTCGAGCGCGGCGCCGGCCTGCGGGACGTGTTCGTGCAGGCGACGGGTCGTGCGGCGCGCACGTTCCCGTCGAGGATGCCGCTGCTGCCGCTCGATCGCATCTACGTCCGTGCCGCCGAGGCGCATGCGCCGATCGTATTGCCGCGCCGGCCGTGGTCGCATCTGTCCGACCATGCGCCGCTCGTCGCGGCCATCCGATGGTGACGATGATGATGCGGACGCGCTGGACCGTCGGCAATCGCATCGAGCTGCTCGAGAACGGCGAGACCTATTTCCCGCGCGTGTTCGATGCGATCGATCGCGCGAGGCACGAGGTCATCATCGAGACGTTCATCCTCTTCGACGACACCGTCGGTCGCGCGTTGCGGGCGGCGCTGATCGACGCCGCGCGTCGTGGGGTTCGCGTCGACCTGATGATCGACGGCTTCGGTTCGCCGGACCTGTCGAAGCGCTTCATCGGCGGCCTGGTCGACGCCGGCGCACGCGTGCGCGTCTTCGATCCGGCGAAGCGCGTGTTCGGTTGGCGCGTGAACATCCTCCGGCGGCTGCATCGCAAGATCGTGCTCGTCGACGGCGAACAGGCATTCGTCGGCGGCATCAACTTCTCCGAGGAGCACCTGCTGCAGTCGGGCCCGAAGGCGAAGCAGGACTACGCGGTCGCGCTCGCCGGCCCGATCGTCGCGGAGATCCATCGCTTCGCGGTGCAGGCGATCGCCGAGGCGGACGGCGAGCCCGGGTGGGCGCGGCGTCCGCCGGAATCGTTGCTCGACCCCTCGGTCGACGACGTCGTCGGGCCCGCGGAGGTCGCATTCGTCACGCGCGACAACCGGCAGCACACGAACGACATCGAGCGGCACTATCTCGCCGCGTTGCGGGCCGCTCGTCGCCGCGTCTTGATCGCGAACGCGTACTTCTTTCCGGGCCATCGGATGGTCCGCGAGCTGCGTCGCGCCGCCAAGCGCGGCGTCGACGTCGTCCTCGTGCTGCAGGGCGAGCCCGACATGCCGCTCGCGAAGGCGGCGGCCGGGCTGCTGTATCACCACCTGCTCGACGCCGGCGTGTCGATCCACGAATACTGCGAACGCCCGTTGCACGGCAAGGTCGCGTTGACCGACGACGTCTGGAGCACGGTCGGCTCGAGCAACCTCGACCCGACGTCGCTGACGTTCAACCTCGAAGCGAACGTGGTGATCCGCGACGTGTCGTTCAACCGCGAGCTCGGCGAGCGGCTCGGACGGATGATCCGCGACGGCTGCAGCCGCGTCACCACCGACGTCGTCGGCGGCTGGACACCGTGGCGCCGCGTGCGCAGCTTCGTCCTGCTGCACGTCCTGCGCTGGTATCCGACGATCGGACGCTGGCTGCCGCCGCATGCGCCGCGCGTCGAGCGCCTCGACCCGCGTCGCGGCGACGGGCCGCGGGCCGGCGCGGCATGAGCACGCTGCAACCGGTGGCGTCCGCGCCTCGACCGAAGCACGGGCCCGACCGCAAGGCCGGCATCCGCGCCAGGCCGTGGTGGCCGGTCGCACGGCGCCTGCTGACGGCGGCCTTCTTCGTCGGCGTCGCGTGGCTGATCGTGCGTCAGGCGCGGACCATCGACTGGGCCGACGTCGGTGGCGCGATGCGCGCATTGCCCGCGCCGTCGATCTTCGCCGCCGTCGGCTTGTCGGCCGCGAGCTACCTGCTCTACAGCACGTACGACTTGCTCGGTCGAAGCATGACGGGCCACCGGCTCGGCACCGGCACGGTGATGGGCGTGACGTTCGTCTGCTACGCGTTCAACCTCAACCTCGGATCGCTCGTCGGCAGCGTCGCGCTGCGCTATCGGCTCTATCGACGGCTCGGCCTCGACAACGACGTGGTCACGCGGATCATCGGCTTCAGCTTCCTGACGAACTGGTTCGGCTACCTCGCGATCGCCGGCGCCGCGTTCTGCTTCGGCTCGCTGTCGTTGCCGGCCGACTGGAAGATCGGCAGCGGCGGACTGCGCGTCGTCGGGGTCGTGCTGATGGCGCTCGCCGCGGGGTACCTCGTCCTCTGCGCGAGGTCGGGCGCGCGCGTGTGGAACATCCGCGGGCACGAACTCGAGACGCCGTCGCTGCGGATGGGGCTCGTGCAGCTCGCGGTGTCGGTCGGCAACTGGGCCCTGATGGGCGCGGTCGCGTGGGTGCTGATCCGCCACGGCAGCTACGTGCACGTGCTCGCGGTGCTGCTGGTCGCGTGCGTCGCCGGGTTGATCTCGCACGTGCCGGCCGGCGTCGGCGTCATCGAAGCCGTCTTCCTCGCGCTGATGGGCGGCGAGATGCCGCAGGGCCGGCTGCTCGGCGCGCTGCTCGCGTATCGCGCCGTCTACTACCTGCTGCCGCTCGCGGTCGCAAGCGTCTTCTATCTCGTGACGGAGATGCGCGCGAAGCGGTTGCGTCGCGCGGCGCGCAGCGGCTAGGTCGACACCGTCGGCGCCGTCGAGCGCGAGGCCGAGCGCCGGTGCGGCGAAGGCATGGGTTGCGGACATCGGCCCGCCCCGGGCGGGCGCGTCCAGCGCCGTCGAGGTCAGAACTGCGCTTCGTCGAGCGCCATCACCGCTTCGCCGCCTTCGACGACCGCCGCGCGGATCGCCGGCGCCTGCGACAGCAGATGGTCCGCGTAGAAGCGCGCGGTCGCGATCTTCGCGCGGTAGAAGTCCGGCGTCGGGCTCGTTCGTCGAGAGACGCGCGGCCGCGATCCGCGCCGCGCGCGCCATCTGCCAGCCGCCGAGCACGATGCCGGCGAGCTTCAGGTACGGCACCGAGCCCGCGAAGACGCCGCGGATGTCGCTCTTCGCGTTCGCGACCACGTAGTCGACGACGTCGTCGAGCGCGTCGGCGCCGGCGTCGAGGCGTCGCGCGATCGCGGCGAGGTCGTCGGCGTGCGACAGCGCCGCCGCGTTCGCGAGGTCGGCGGCCGTCGTACGCACGCGCGCCAGGATCGCCTTCGCGGTCGCGCCGCCGTCGCGCACGGTCTTGCGACCGACGAGGTCGTTCGCCTGGATCGCGGTCGTGCCTTCGTAGATCGTCAGGATGCGCGCGTCGCGGTAGTGCTGCGCCGCGCCGGTCTCCTCGATGAAGCCCATGCCGCCGTGCACCTGCACGCCGGTCGACGCGACCTCGATCGACAGCTCGGTGCTCCAGCCCTTCACGACCGGCACGAGGAACTCGTAGACGGCCTGGTTCTCGCGGCGCGCGTCGTCGTCCGGATGGCGATGCGCGGCGTCGTAGGCCGCGGCCGTGACGTACGCGAGCGCGCGGGCCGCCTCGACCTGCGCGCGCATCGACATCAGCATCCGACGCACGTCGGGGTGATGGATGATCGTGACCGGTCCGCTCGAGCCGGCGACGTCGCGCGACTGCACGCGGTCCTTCGCGTAGGCCACCGCCTGCTGGTACGCGCGATCGGCGATCGCGATGCCCTGCATGCCGACCTGGAAGCGCGCGGCGTTCATCATGACGAACATGTACTCGAGGCCGCGGTTCTCCTCGCCGACGAGCTCGCCGATCGCGCCGGCCTCGCCGTCGACCGGGAAGTGTCCGTCGCCGAACAGCAGCACCGCCGTCGGGCTCGCCTTGATGCCGAGCTTGTGCTCGATCGACGCGCAGTAGACGTCGTTGCGCGCGCCGAGCGATCCGTCCTCGTTCACCAGCGATCTTCGGCACCGTGAACAGCGAGATGCCCTTGACGCCGGCGGGCGCGTCGGGCGTGCGCGCGAGCACGAGATGGACGATGTTCTCGGCCATGTCGTGCTCGCCGTACGTGATGTAGATCTTCTGGCCGAAGACGCGGTACCTGCCGTCGGCCTGCGGCACCGCGCGCGTGCGGACCTGCGCGAGGTCGGAGCCGGCCTGCGGCTCGGTCAGGTTCATCGTGCCGGTCCAGCGGCCGCCGATCAGCTTGTCGAGATAGGTCGCCTTCTGCGCGTCGCTGCCGGCCGTCATCAGCGCCTCGATCGCGCCGTCGGTCAGCAGCGGGCACAGCGCGAACGACAGGTTCGCCGCGTTGAGCATCTCGATGCACGGCGTCGCGATCAGCTTCGGCAGCCCCTGGCCGCCGAACTCGACGTCGTGCTGCACGCCTTGCCAGCCGGCCTCGGCGAACTGCCGGAACGCTTCCTTGAAGCCGCGGCTCGTCGTGACGACGCCGTCCTTCCACGTCGACGGCGCGACGTCGCCGCCGCGGTTCAGCGGCGCGACGACGTCCTGCACGAACTTCGCGTTCTCCTCGAGCACCGCCTGCGCCGTGTCGCGGGTCGCGTCCTCGAAGCCCGGCATCGCGGCGATCGCGTCGAGCCCGGCGAGCTCCTCGATGACGAACAGCATGTCCTTCAGCGGGGCGGTGTAGTTCACGTCGTCGTGGCCTCGTGGGATCCGCGCGGGATCGTCATGCCTGACCGCGGACCGCGCGCTGATAGCGGGCGAGCAGGTCCGGATCGTCGATCGAGCCGTGATGGTGGACCTGGCGCCAGCGCCCGTCGATCAGCCGGAACAGGCGCGATGTGCGGATCGCCATCGGGATCGCGCCGTCGCCGGTGCCGAACTCGCCGCGCTCGCGTCCCACGACGTAGAACAGCTGGTCGGTCTCGTGCACCGTGTAGTCGAAGAACTCGAAGCGGTACGGATGCGGGGACGCGAAGACCTTCTCGTAGACGGACCGGATCGCGTCCCAGCCGCGCATGATGCCGCCGACGGGGTTGTCCATCACGCTCTCGTCGCCGGTCGACCAGTTGCGGCTCATCGCGTCGAGGTCGCGGCCGTTGAGCGCTGCGTAGAAGCCGGACAGGGCGGCCATCTGCGGCGAGAGGCTTTCCTTCGCTTCGCGGCCGGTGACCGGCGACGCTTCGACGTGCATGCCACTCTCCTTCCGCCGCCACCGGTTCGTGGCGTCGCGAGGACTTCGGTCAGAGCGCCGCGACCAGCTCCGGCACCAGTGCGTTCAGGTCGCCGACGAGGCCGTAGTCGGCGACGCCGAAGATCGGCGCCTCGGGGTCCTTGTTGATCGCGACGATGACCTTGCTGTCCTTCATGCCCGCGAGGTGCTGGATCGCGCCGGAGATGCCGACCGCGATGTACAGCTCGGGCGCGACGATCTTGCCGGTCTGTCCGACCTGGTAGTCGTTCGGCACGAAGCCGGCGTCGACGGCCGCGCGCGACGCGCCCATCGCGGCGCCGAGCTTGTCGGCGAGCGGCTCGAGGACCTTGTGGTAGTTCTCGCCGGAGCCGACGCCGCGGCCGCCCGACACGATGATCTTCGCGGCCGTGAGCTCCGGCCGGTCGAGCTTGACGAGCTGGCGATCGACGAACGTCGACTTGCCGAAGTCGGCTGCCGCGGCGGCCGACTCGACCGTGGCCGAGCCGCCGGTCGCCGGCGCCGCGTCGAAGCCGGTCGTGCGGACCGTGATGACCTTGATCGCGTCGGTCGCCTGCACCGTCGCGATCGCGTTGCCGGCGTAGATCGGCCGCGTGAACGTGTCGGGCGACTCGACCGACATGATGTCGGACAGCTGCGCGACGTCGAGCTTGGCCGCGACGCGCGGCGCGATGTTGCGGCCGTACGCGGTCGCGGGGAACAGGATGTGCGAGTAGTCCTTCGCGATCGACAGGACCTCGGCCGCGATGTTCTCGGCGAGGCCTTCGGTCAGATGCGGCGCGTCGACGAAGAAGACCTTCGACACGCCCGGCACCTGCGCGGCCTGCTCGGCGGCCGACTGCGCGCCGCCGCCGGCGACCAGCACGTGGACGTCACCGCCGCAGGCGATCGCGGCGGTGATGGTGTTGAGCGTCGCGCCCTTGAGGGTCGCGTTGTCGTGCTCGGCGATGACGAGTGCGGTCATGGTGGTCTCGTGTGTCTTTTTTCGTCGTCCCCGCGAAGGCGGGGACCGGTGTCGTTGATTCGAGTCACTTGCGCAGTGCCGTCAGACACTGATCCCTGCCTGGCCCAACGTCGTCGCCGGGAGGCAGGGTCTTCGCGGGGATGATCCGAGCCGTCGCGTGCCGCGACGGCTTCAGATCACCTTCGCTTCGCCCTTCAGCTTGCCGACCAGCGTCGCCACGTCGGGCACCTTGATGCCGGCCTTGCGCGTCGGCGGCTCGCTGACCTTCAGCGTCTTCATGCGCGGCGCGACGTCGACGCCGAGGTCGGCCGGCTTGACGACGTCCATCGTCTTCTTCTTCGCCTTCATGATGTTCGGCAGCGTCACGTAGCGCGGCTCGTTGAGGCGCAGGTCGGTCGTGACGATCGCCGGCAGCGTCAGGCGAGATCGTCTCGAGCCCGCCGTCGACCTCGCGCGTGACCGTCGACCTTGCCGTCGGCGACCTCGACCTTCGACGCGAACGTGGCCTGCGGCTATTCGCACAGCGCGGCGAGCATCTGCCCGACCTGGTTGCTGTCGTCGTCGATCGCCTGCTTGCCGAGGATGACCAGCTGCGGCTGCTCCTTGTCGACCAGCGCCTTCAGCAGCTTCGCGACGGCCAGCGGCTGCAGTTCGTCGGCGCACTCGACGAGGATGCCGCGGTCGGCGCCGATCGCCATCGCGGTGCGCAGCGTCTCCTGGCATTGCGTGACGCCGCACGACACCGCGACGACCTCGGTCGCGACGCCCTTCTCCTTCAGCCGGACGGCTTCCTCGACGGCGATCTCGTCGAACGGGTTCATCGACATCTTGACGTTCGCGATGTCGACGCCGGTCTGGTCCGACTTGACGCGGACCTTGACGTTGTAGTCGACGACGCGCTTCACGGGAACGAGGATCTTCATGACGGTCTTTGATCGAGGGCGCGATCGGCGGCGGGCGGGGCGATCACGCGAGTCGTGCGCACGGCGCGGCGTCCCGCCGCGGGCCGCGCAGAATAGCACGACCGTTCGCAAATTTCCAAGGCGGCCGATCAGTCTTCGCTGAGCGCCTTGACGTGCGCGGCGACGCTGCGCCCGAGCGCCGACAGGTTGTAGCCGCCTTCGAGGCAGCTGACGATGCGGCCGTCGGCGTACGTGTCGGCGATCTTCATCAGCTCGTCGCGTCATCCACACGTAGTCGGCCTCGACGAGCCGCATCTGGCCGAGGTCGTCCTCGCGATGCGCGTCGAAGCCGGCCGAGATGAAGATCATCTGCGGCCGGAACTCGCGCAGCGCCGGCAGCCACTTCGACCTCGACGATCTGGCGGATCGACGGTGCCGTCGGAGTACGCGGGCACCGGCACGTTGATCATGTTCGACGCCGGATGGTCGGTGCCGCTGTACGGATAGAACGGGTGCTGGAAGAAGCTGACCATCAGCACGCGCTCGTCGCTCGAGAAGATGTTCTCGGTGCCGTTGCCGTGATGGACGTCGAAGTCGACGATCGCGACGCGTTCGAGGCCGTGCACGTCGAGCGCGCGGCGTGCGGCGACCGCGATGTTGTTGATGAAGCAGAAGCCCATCGCCCGCGTCGGCGTCGCGTGATGGCCCGGCGGCCGCGTGCTGCAGAACGCGTTGCGCGCTTCGCCGCGCGATCACCGCGTCGGTCGCGGCGACCGCGGCGCCGGCCGCGCGCCACACCGCGTCGACGGTCCGCGGACACATCATCGTGTCGGCGTCGAACGCCGCATAGCCGGCGCTCGGCGACAGGTCGCGGATCGCGTCGACGTGGTCCTGCGTGTGGACGCGCAGCAGGTCCTCGTCGTCGGCCAGCGGCACGTCCATCCGATGGACGACGTCGACGAGGCCGCTCGCGATCATGCGATCGTCGATCGCGGCGAGCCGAGCCGGCGACTCCGGATGCCACGGCCCCATCTCGTGCGCGGCGCAGTCGGGATGCGAGAACCACGCGGTCGTGTGGGCGCCCGTGCCGGGACGCGAAGACGTCGCGGTCGCGACGTCGCCTTCGATGCTGACTGATTCATCCATGGGGTCGCTCCGCGGGCGTGGCAGTCGATGCGAAGAGCCGGACGCGCCCGTTCTGGTTCGTGCCTGTCGGGCCGAAGATTATGCCCGACGGGTTCGTGCGCAACACGTCGCCGCCGTGCGTGGCGCCATTGCGGCGCCGAAACGCCCGCTCCTGCTGCTGGCCGGCGCTGCGCAATCTTGACGGCATGCCAGAATTCGTCCACGCGCCGTAACCCGCCGTCCTGCGAATCGACGCTCGCGAACCTCCCCATGCCTCGACTGCTCGACGCCCTGATCGCCCAGGTTTCCGAAGTCATCCTCGGAAAGGACGTCGCGATCCGGCAGAGCGTCACTTGTCTGCTGGCCGGCGGCCACCTGCTGATCGAGGATCTGCCCGGCGTCGGCAAGACGACGCTCGCCCATGCGCTCGCCGTCTCGCTCGGCCTGCGCTTCTCGCGCGTGCAGTTCACGAGCGACCTGCTGCCGACCGACATCGTCGGCGTGTCGGTCTACGAACGCGGCGGCGAAGGCGGCGCGGCGACCGCAGGGCGGACGCTTCGTGTTCCACCCCGGCCCGATCTTCTCGGAGATCCTGCTCGCCGACGAGGTCAATCGCGCCACGCCGAAGACGCAGAGCGCGCTGCTCGAGGCGATGGAGGAGCGTCAGGTCTCGATCGAAGGCGCGACGCGGGCGCTGCCCGAGCCGTTCTTCGTGATCGCGACGCAGAACCCGTTCCACCAGATCGGCACGTTCCCGCTGCCCGAGTCGCAGCTCGACCGCTTCATGATGTGCATCGCGCTCGGCTACCCCGACGCGCGGGCCGAACGCGCGCTGCTCGAAGGCGAGGACCGGCGCCTGCTGATGAAGACGGCTCGACCGCATCCTCGACCCGCAGACGCTCGACGCGATCTGCAGGGCGAGGTGCGCGGCGTTCACGCGTCGTCGCACTGCTCGACTACATGCAGGCGCTGGTCGCGGCGAGCGCGTCACGCCGCGGGCTTCGCCGAGGGACTGTCGCCGCGCGGCGCGCTGGCGCTGCTGCAGGCGGCGCGCGCCTGGGCGTTGCTGGCGCGGCGCGACCACGTGCTGCCCGAGGACGTGCAGGCCGTCTGGGTGCCGGTCGTCAACCATCGACTGCGACCGCTGAACACGAGCGGCGCGTCGCACGTCGCGCAGCGCGATGCGGCGCTGCAGCTGCTCGCGACCGTCCGGGTCGCCTGACGCGTCGTGGCGAGCGTCGTTCGCTGCCGTCGTGGCTGGCGGCAGCGCGTCGCCGCCACGCGTCTCGGTCGTCGGATCGCGACGAAGGTCTTCCAGCCGCGCGGCGTCGAGGCCGGCGAGGTCTTCCTCGACCAGCGCCGCGTGTTCATCCTGCCGACCCGCGCCGGGCTGCTGCTGTCGCTGATGCTCGTCGCGCTGCTGCTCGGCTCGATCAACTATTCGCTGTCGCTCGGCTTCGCGCTGACCTTCCTCGTCGCCGGCGTCGCGTGGGTCGGCATGCTCGCGACGTTCCGCAACCTCGCCCATCTGCATCTGCGCCCGCTGCGCGTCGAGCCGGTGTTCGCCGGCGACGCGGCCGAGTACCGGCTCGTCGTCCGCAACGCGTCGACGCTCGATCGCTACGCGATCGAACTGTCGGTCGACGGGCAGACGCGCGCGATCGCCTGCGACCCGGCCGCCGGCGCGCGAGGACGACGTGACGATTCCCGGTGCCGACGACGCGGCGCGGTCGCCAGCCGATCCCGCGGGTCACGCTCGCGACGCGCTTCCCGCTCGGGCTGTGGCGCGCGTGGAGCTACTGGACGCCGGCGCTCGGGCGCTGGTCTATCCGCGGCCCGCGGCGCGGCGGCGTGCCGCTGCCGCTCGCGCCGCGGCGACGGCCGCGAGCATCCGGCGCAGCGCGTGCCGCGGCAGCGAGGACTTCGCCGGACTGCGCGGCTACGTCGCCGGTGACCCGGTCCGGCACATCGCGTGGCGCGCGATGGCGCGCAATCCCGGAAGGGCGCGTGATGACGAAGCTGTTCGACGGCGGCGCGAGCGGCGAGGCCTGGCTGACGCTCGACGCGGCGCTCGCGCACGCGGCGAGCTTCGAGGCGGCGCTGTCGCTGATGACGCGCTGGGTCCTCGACGCCGAGGCCGACGCGCATGCGCTACGGCCTCGAGCTGCCGGCGGCGCGCGATCGCTGCCGGGCCGCGGGCCGGTCGCATCGCGCCGCCTGCCTCGAGGCGCTGCGCGCTCGCATGAGCAGCGTGCCGCCTCGACGTCGCGCCGGCGATGCCGCGCTTCCGCGACGTTCGGCGCGCGGCACGTCGCGCGATCGGCCGGCGCGAGCGCGAGGTGCGCGACACGCTGTGGCTGCTCGCGACGATGACGTGGGTGCTGCTGCCGCACTGCGCTCGAGCTGCCGCCGTGGTGCACCGTCGTCGATCGTCGACGCTGGTCGCGTGGCGGGCGTGGCTGACGTGGACCGGGCGCCGCTTGCCGAACCGCTGGATCCCGATCGCGCTGACGTGCGTGGCCGGCATCGCGGTGTGGCTGCAGTTCCGCACGATCTTCGGCAAGGACGCGGGCGTCGCGTACGTGACGCTGCTGCTCGGACTGAAGCTGCTCGAGATGCGCGCGCGGCGCGACATCTTCGTCGTCATCTTCCTCTGCCTCTTCGTGATGCTGACGTCGCTGTTCGAGTCGCAGTCGATGGCGATGGCGGCGCTGCTGCTGGTCGGGCTGTGGATGCTGGTCACCGCGCTGGTGTCGGTGCAGTTCGCGGACCACGAGCCGCGCTGGCGGGTGAAGGCGCGCGATCGCGCTGCGGCTGCGTGGTGCTCGCGCTGCCGCTGATGGCCGTGCTGTTCGTGCTGTTCCCGCGCGTCGACGGGCCGTTGTGGGGGATGCCGAGCGACGCCTACGCGGCGAAGACCGGGCCTGACCGACGTGATGGCGCCGGGCAGCTTCGGACGCCTCTCCGAATCGCGCGAGATGGCGTTCCGCGTGCGCTTCGACGGCCGCGTGCCGGCGCCGGCCGAACGCTACTGGCGCGGGCCGGTGCTCGGCACGTTCGACGGCCGCGCGTGGACGCCGCTCGCACGCAGCGCAGCGGCGAGTCGCGATCGCTGATCGACGTCGATCCCGCGTCGGCGGTCGACTACACCGTCACGCTCGAGCCGAGCAACCGGCCGTGGCTGTTCGCGCTCGACGTGACGCTGCCGAAGCCGACGACGCGAACGCGCCGCTGTCGCCGCAGCGTGCGCAGCGACCTGCAGGTGATCAGCGACGACGCTGGTCCGCGAGCGCGTGCTGCTACGCGGCGCGCTCGTACACGCGCTATCGCGTCGGGCGCCGACGAGCCGCGCATCCGGCTGCAGGACTGGCTCGAGCTGCCGCCGGGCTTCAACCCGCGCACCCATGCGCTCGCCGCGACAGATGCAGAGCGACGAGGACCGCGCCGAGGCCGCGAGCGGCCGCACGCTGAGCGAGCGCACGACCGCGACCGGAAGCTCGTCGCCGCGGTGCTCGTCGATGATCCGCAGCGCAGGCCTTCGTCTACACGCTCGATCCGCCGGCGCTCGGTCGCGACTCGGTCGACGAATTCCTGTTCGACACGCGGCGCGGCTACTGCGAGCACTACGCGAGCGCGTTCGTCGTGCTGATGCGCGCGCTCGACATTCCCGCGCGCGTCGTCACCGGCTACCAGGGCGGCGAGATCAATCGCGGTCGACGGCTTCCTCGAAGTCCGCCAGCGCGACGCGCACGCGTGGGCCGAGGTCTGGATCGCCGGCGAAGGCTGGGTCCGCGTCGATCCGACCGCCGCCGTCGCGCCCGACCGCATCGAGCGCGGCGCGGCCGAGGCGTTCGCGGCGGCGCAGGGCTTCGGCATCGCAGCGATCGTGGCTCATCGGCGCTGCTGCAGCGGACGCGCTTCAACTGGGACGCGGTCGGCAACGCCTGGAACCAGTGGGTCCTCGCGTACAACGCGCGACCGCCAGAGCGGCCTGCTTCGCGGGCCTCGGCATCGAGCGCATCGACTGGCAGTCGCTGACGATCGCGCTGATCGTGCGCGTTCGGCGCCGTGCTCGCCGTGATCGGCGCGCTCGACGCTGTTCCGCCGCGTCCGAAGGTCGATCCGGTCGCGCGGCAGTACGAGCGCGCCTGCGCGCTGCTCGCGCGCGGCGCCGCGCGCGGCGGACGGCGCGTCCGCGCACCGGGCGACGACGCGACGCGCCGCCCGGCCGAAGGCGCGCGGGCCTATCTCGCGCGCATCCGCGACCGACTGCCGGCACGGCCTGCGCGCGCGCGCCGAGGCCGCGTTCGCGCTGTACGAGCAGTTGCGCTACGCGCCGACGCGGCGCCGGCGTTCGACGAGAGCGCGCTGCGCGCCCGCTTCGCCGCGAGCGTCGTCGGCGTTGCGCGCCGATGACGATCGATGACGCTGCACGGCGCATGCGGCCGTCGTGCATGGCGGTCTGGCGGCGACGGCTGGCGCGGCGCGCGCCGCGTCGAGCGACGCGGCCGGCGGTCGACGTCGCCGCGCGCGCGAGCGCCGCGCATCCGGCGCCGTCGTCGAAGACGGCGACGCCGGCGCTTCGATCCAAGGTCGGACCTGCGCCGTCCGGACCGAAGGCCGCATCCGCCGCGCAGCGATCGAAGACGATCGCGATCCCGCCGAAGAGGCCGCAGGCCGGGCCTGCAACGCAAGGATCGCTTCGCACGACGACCACGCGACCGAGGCCGCCCCGCCGGTCGCCTACGCGTCGCGCCCGGAAGTGCACGCGTACATCGACGACCTCGTCGTCCGCGAGCACTTCGATCGCGACGCCTTGCTGCGGCTCTTCGCCGACGCGCGCTACAGCGACGACGGCCGCGCGGCTGATGCGCGCCGTCGTCGGCCACCGGCGTGCGGCGCGACTGGAACGTCTATCGCGCGCGCTTCGTCGAGCCGGTGCGGCTCGCGGCCGGCTTTCGCTTCTGGGACGACAACGCCGACACTGCTCGCGCGCGCCGAGCCGAGTTCGGCGTGCCGGCCGAGATCATCGTCGGCATCCTCGGCGTGCGAGACCGTCTACGGCCGCAACACCGGCAGCTTCCGCGTGATCGACGCGTTGAGCACGCTGGCGTTCGACTATCCCGGCGCAGCGGCCGCGATCGTTCGGCCTTCTTCCGCGAGCAGCTGACCGACGCGCTGTCGATGGGTCGCGACGGACGGCGTCGACCTCGCGACGCTGCGCGGCTCGTACGCCGGCGCGATCGGCATGCCGCAGTTCATGCCGGGCAGCATCCGTCGCTACGCGATCGACTACGACGGCGACGGCCGCATCGACCTCGTCGGCAGCCCGGCCGACGTGATCGGCAGCGTCGCCAACTTCCTCGCGCAGCACGGCTGGGTCCGCGACCTGCCGACCCACGTCGCCGCTCGACGCATCCGGCGGCCGTCGACGCCGGCGCAGGCCGCGCGCATCGACGCGATGGTGGACGCGGGCAGCGTGCCGACGCTTCGAGTTCGTCGATCTCGCGGCCGCTGGGCTTCGTCGCGACTCGCTGCCGCCGATCGGACCGCTCGCGTTGATCGACCTGCCGTCCGGCAGCGATGCGAGCGGCGCGCCGCGACGAGCTACGTCGCCGGCACGCAGAACTTCCACGTCGATCACGCGCTACAACCGCAGCTACTTCTACGCGATGTCGGTGATCGAGCTGGGCAGCGACGATCAAGGCGCTGCGCGAGCGCGCGACCGCTGAAGGCGATAGCGATGGTCGGGCTCGGTCCGACGATCAAGGCGTCGCGAGACGCGACGATGAAGGATCGAGGCGTCGCGAGACGCGAGATGCGTGACGAAACGGGTCGACGATCAGGCGAGCGCGACGCGCGGCGCTGACGGCGAGCGACGACGGCGTCGCGCGAAGCGCGGTCAGCGCGGGCCCCAGATCGACGTCAGGTCGGGCACCGAGTACTCCGAATCCTCGTGCGGCGCGCGCAGCGCGTCGACGTACGCGCGGATCTTGTCGAGGTGCTCGACGATCAGCATCCGGCGGACGAAGTTCTCGAACTCGCGCTTGATCGATTCCTTGCCGACGTCGATGCGTTGCCACTTGCCGTCGCTCGCGCGAATCGAGATGCGATAGGCGATCTGGATGTACTCGCCGTTGACGCGAAAGCTGTTCGACTTGTTGACGCGATGGCGGATCGATGCCTTCGTCGACCAGCGGCTGGTACGACGCGAGCAGCTCCTTGTGCAGCAGCGCGCTCTTGCCGATCTTCGTTCGATGACGCGCCTTGATGGCCTCGTACAGATCCGGGTGATCGCCGATGAAGCGCTCCAGGATCGACTGCCTCGACTCGTCGTTGTTCCATGGTCTTCCCTGTCCGGACCGAGGCATTGGAGCAATAACCATACCGCAAACGCGGCGGCGTCGCAAGACCGCGTCGAGGATACAACGTGTCGACCGCACGGCGGACGACGTCGGTCCGCAGACGTCAGGCCGGGAAGACGCCGGTCGACAGGTAGCGGTCGCCGCGGTCGCAGACGATGAACGACGATCGTCGCGTCCTGGACCGTCTCGGCGACGCGCAGCGCGATGCACAGCGCGCCGGCGGCCGAGATGCCGGCGAAGATGCCTTCCTCGGCGGCCAGCCGGCGGGCCATCGCCTCGGCGTCGGCCTGGCTGACGTTCTCGACCTGGTCGACGCGCGACGCGTCGAAGATCTTCGGCAGGTAGGCCTCGGGCCACTTGCGGATGCCGGGAATCTGCGAGCCCTCGTCGGGCTGCGCGCCGACGATGCGGATCGCCGGATTCTGCTCCTTCAGGTAGCGCGACACGCCCATGATCGTGCCGGTCGTCCCCATGCTCGACACGAAGTGCGTCAGCGTGCCGTTCGTCTCGCGCCACAGTTCCGGTCCGGTCGTCTCGTAATGCGCCAGCGGATTGTCGGGGTTCGCGAACTGGTCGAGGATCACGCCCGCGCCTTCGCGCTGCATCGTCTCGGCGAGGTCGCGCGCGAACTCCATGCCGCCGTCCTTCGACGTCAGCACGATCTCGGCGCCGAACGCGCGCATCGTCTGGCGCCGCTCGATCGACAGGTGCTCCGGCATCACGAGCACCATCCGGTAGCCGCGCATCGCGGCGGCCATCGCGAGCGCGATGCCGGTGTTGCCGCTGGTCGCCTCGATCAGCGTGTCGCCCGGCTTGATCGTGCCGCGCTCCTCGGCGCGACGGATCATCGACAGCGCGGGCCGGTCCTTGACCGAGCCGGCCGGGTTGTTGCCTTCGAGCTTGCCGAGGATGACGTTGTTGCGGCCGGCGATTGTCGTCGCCGGGGATGCGCAGCAAGCGGACGAGCGGCGTGTTGCCGACGGTGTCTTCGATCGTCGGATAGGCGACCTGCGTGCGTCAGCGGCTGGACGTTGGATTGCATCGACTCGAACCTGGAATCGCGAACGGGGACCGGCAGTGTAGCCAGAACCGCCGCGTCCCGCGGCCGCGGCGGCCGCGGGTTCGCGGCCGTCGGCCCGCCCGGCCGACGAGCGCGGTCGCTACTTCTTCGCGTTCGCGGCGACCGTCGTGCCACCGTCCGACGGCGCGGCTTCTTCGGCGACGTCTTCGCCCGCGCGACCGCCGTCGGCGGTCGGCGGCGCGCCGTCCTTCGTCTTGCCTGCGACGGTCAGTCCGTTGCGCGAGAAGACCGGCAGAGTTCTTCTCGCCGATGCCCGAGACGCGCGTCTGCAGGTCGGACCAGTCCTTGAACGTGCCCTGCTTGCGCGCAGCGAGGATCTTCGCCGACAGCGCCGGGCCGATGCCCTTGACGCTCTTCGAGCTGCGACTGGTCGGCGCTGTTGACCTCGACCGCCGCCATGGCGAGCCTGCGAGCGCGAACCATGCGACGACGACCGCCGCGAAGGATGCGATCCAGCGCGTGAACCACGTGCGATGCCTGTTGCCTGAAGCGTGCTGCCGATCATGACGACCTCCGAAGGGTGAGCCTCCGGGCTGGAGGCGATCCGCATTGGACGACGGCGCGGATCGCGTCGGGAAGGCTGCCGTCGGGGGACGTCGGATGGACGAGGCGCGATCGGCGCATCCGTGCCAGCCATCGCTCGATCGCTGCAAAGAAAAAGCCGGGCGGTCTCGCGACCGCCCGGCTCGGTTGGTTCTCGCGCGCGAAGCGGCGCGCGTGCTGCCGTCTGCTAGATCGTGGGATCGGGCAGCGTCGTGTCGGAGGTCGGCGCCACGAAGTTCGAGACGTCGAGCGGCTGGCTCATGTCGAGCTGGACCGCGACGACGGTCTTCATGAACGCGATGAAGCCGCTCACGCTGGCCGCAGCCGATGCCGGCGGTACGTTGGTCGTCGTCGTCGCGGCCGGCGGGGACGACTGGTTGCCGTCGTCATGGCCGCCGCACGACGCGACGGCAGCCGCGACCGCGAGACCGGTGCCGACGAGCACGACGCGCCGAAGGGTGCTGTTGAATCGCATCATCATCTCCTTCGCGTCGATCACGGCGAGCCGCTGATCGGCAGGTTGACGTACGGGAACGTGCTCAGGAACATGCTCGCATTCTGCGGCACGCCGTCGGTCAATGCCGCGCCGCCGGCCGGTGCGTCCGACGCCTTGCAGCCGACCTTCAACGTGTCGGTCGAGCCCGTCGCGACGCACAGCACGCCCATCGCGACCCGCAGCGAGACGTCGACGACGTCGTCGCCCGGCCGGCGCCCGTTCGGGAACCCGGCCAGATCGCCGCCGAGGACGCCGAGCGTGTTCTGCGAGGCCATCGCCGTCGGCGCGATGCTCGTGTTCAGCCGCAGCATCTCCGACGCCTTCACGTTGGCCGGCTGGTTGACGCCGCGATCCCCGTCAGGAACGCAGCGACCAGGTCGGTCCGCGGGAAGTTGGTCGGCGCAGGCGCCGTCGGGAACAGCAGTTGGATCAACGCGGGCAGCGTCGGGTTCGTCACGTAGTCAGCGAACTGCGCGTCGGCGCTCGGAACGGAGCTGTTGAACTTGTCCTTGTCCTTCAGTCCGATGACCACCTCGTTGACGAGCGGCATGCCGAGACGCGAGACCTGCACCCACGCACCGCCTTGCTTCGGCACGTTGGAGTAACCCGAGCCCGGGTTGGCCGACAGCAGGCGGCCCTGACGCATGCTTGCGGTCGTCCAGCCGCCGATCACCGGATCGCTTCCGACGATGCAGGCGGTCGGCAGTTCGAGGACCAGCGACGTCACGTTCTTCTGCGCGAGGTAGTCCTTGTTGCCGCTGGTCGCGCCGAGCGGGTTCAGGTTGATCAGGTCGAAGATCTGACCGAGCGCGAGCGCGAACGGATCCTTGCGCTGGCCGACGAACATCCGGCCCGCCGTGCTGCAGCCGGGGATGTTGATGTTGTACGTGTGGGCGGCCGCGTAGGCCGCGTAGCCCGTCGAACCGCCGAACGTCTTGTCGCCGATGTTGTCGACCGGCTTCTCGAATGCGCCGTTGCCGTCGGCTGCGTTCGTGATCGACGAGCGGGTGCCGGTGCGTCGGTCGCCCTTGACCATCGTGACGTTGTATTGCTCGACGACGTTCAGGTTCGGCGAGGCGAAGCCGGAGACCACGCCGGCCTGCTCCAGCGGGATCGCGACCGACTTGCCGCCAACCGTCAGGGCGATGTTCTTGAGATAGTTCGCGAAACGGAACTGGAACGTCAGGTCCTCGACGCCGTCGCCGTTCTGATCGATGTGGATCTCGTACAGCGCGTCCTGGTCCATCGTGTAGTAGTTCGGCCCGTCGCCCGGGTTCTGCAGCGGCATGTAGTCGGCGATGATCGTGGTGAATGCCGAGCGGCCGGGCTCGTAGCTGCGGAACATGTAGAAGTCTGTTCCGTCGACCTTGGGCTGCGTCGTGATGAACGGCGCCTCGCGGTGGCTCGACGCATGCGCGCCGGTCATCATCGTCGCCGCAGCGAGCGCAACCGCGCACGCGATCGGGCGGCTGGCGCCCGTCTTCCATTCCAATCGATTCACATCCGTCTCCTGTCGAACGTTGTCCGGGCGGCTGCCGCACGATCCGCGAACGCGGGCTCGGTTTCGGCGCAACACCACTTACGAAGCGGGCCGCGTAACGGATTCAGGAACGAACGAAAGCGGCGACGAAGGATCGTCGCCGGCGGACTACGGCTCGCCGACGGGCTGCACGGTCACGCCGACCGTACAGCTTGTGCTCGCCGCCGCCGCGGATGATGCCGCGCAGCGGACTGACGTCGCCGAAGTCGCGGCCGACCGCCAGCGTGACGTGCGACGTCGACGGGATCACGTCGTTCGTCGGGTCGAGGTCGAGCCAGGTCGCCTGCGCCGTCGCCGCATGCGGGCACCACACCGACACCCACGCGTGCGACGCGTCGGCGCCGACGAGGCGCGGCTGGCCCGGCGGCGGTTGCGTCAGCAGATAGCCGCTGACGTAGCGCGCCGCCAGACCGAGCGCGCGCAGTCCGCCGATCATGACGTGCGCGAAGTCCTGGCAGACGCCGCGCTTCGCCTCGAACGCCTCGAGCACCGGCGTCGAGATGTCGGTGCTGTCGGAGTCGTAGCGTGAAGTCGCGATGGATGCGGTGCATCAGGTCGATCGCGCCGTCGGCGATCGGCCGGTCGCCGTGGAACGACGCGGCCGCGTAGCGCCCGAGTCGCGGATGCCGCGGGACGAACGGCGACGGGAACGCGAACTCGGCCTGCGGCGCGTAGCGCCGCGCCGGCCCGATAGGCGAGGCGCGCGCGACGTCGCGCCACGAGCGTCGTTGCGCGGCGTCGAAGCCGGCGAAGCGCGCGGTGACCCGCACGCGGCTCACCGCGCGCACGGCGAGCCGCGCATGCGGGACGTCGAGCGAGAAGTAGAAGCGACCGTTGCCGAACGCGTCGCGCGTCATCCGCTCGCACGAACGGCTTCGGCGCGACGCCGATGCGGAAGCTCTCGAGCTGCTGGTGCGCCGTCTCGGCCGGGCGCAGGTACGCGACGTGATGCGCGAGCGCGACGTCGCGTCGCGTAGCGATAGGTCGTGTCGTGCATCACGTCGAGCACGCGCGGCGGGGCGACGCGGCGTCGGACGAGGTCAGCTGCGCCGGCATCATCATCGCGCGACGTCCGCCACAGGTCGCCGACGATGCTGAAGTAGCGCAGCGCGATGTCGGTCGACAGCTGGCGCGCGCACTCGGCGAGCCGGCTGCGTCAGCTGCGAGCGCGGCGGCCTGCTGGCCCGATCGTCGTCGCGTCTCGACGAGCTCGCTCGAGCGTGACGCCGAGACCGTCCGGCGGGAAGTCGCGCCAGCAGCGCGGACGCCGGCCCGGCGCCGGTGTCGGGCAGTCGCGCGACCTCGGTGCGCAGCACGCCGACCATCGTCGCGAGCGCGCGCGGATTGTCTTCGTCGAAGACCAGCAGGTCGAGCAGCGCCGCCAGCTCCTGCCGCCGCTGGTACAGCGAGCGGTACGTGATCGTGCTGTCGAAGAGGCCGAGCACCAGCGCGAACGCGCGCTCGCGCTCGCTCTGCAGCACGCCGCGTTCGAGCATCACGCTGCAGCGCGTTCGACATCGCGAGCAGCCGCTCGATCTGACGGCCGATCGTCAGGAGCCGCCAGCCGTCGTCGCGCGTCATGCGGTCGGTCTGCGCGCCGGTGATCGCGTACAGCTGCGTGCCGACGTGCTCGAGCGCCTCGCGCGCGCGATCGCGCTAGCTGATCGTCTCGTCGCGCTTGCCGTCGCGTCGAGTCGGGCCGAGTCGCGCGCTGTAGTCCTCGATCGTCGACGAGACGAGCCGCCAGTGTTCCGGCGACAGCCGGTCGCGGATCTGCCCGGCCGCACGCGACAGCGCGTCGAGCGCGAAGCCGATGCCGCAGTTGTCCTCGTCGGCCGGCAGGCCGGCGATCAGCGCGCGTTCGAAGACGCGCGGCGCCATGCCGCGGCGACGGCACCGCGCGCGCGACGAGGCCCGCGGCATGACGCACAGCTCGCGGACCGCGTCGAAGAACAGCGGCGGCAGGCTGTCGTCGGCCGGCAGCCGGTTCAGCACGAGCCGCGTCAGACGCACGCCGTATTCGGCGCGCTCGGTGTAGCGACCCATCCAGAACAGGTTCTCGGCCGCGCGGCTCGACACCGGTCGCGCGCGCGTCGTGCGCGCGGCGGTCAGTTCCTCGGGCTGCGAGCTTCGCCGGCAGCATCGAGAACTCGTCGATCGGCCCGGTCGTGCGCACCCACGTGTCGAGGCTCGAGCCGCCGCGCTGCATCGACACGATCTGGCGATCGCGGTTCGCGATGCGCGCGAGCGCGCCGGGGAACACGTGCCAGCGCTTGACCGGCGACCGTCGCGTCGGCGTCGGATCGCCGATCGGCGCCTCGGCGATCGCGAAGACGCGCAGCATCGCCGCGCGCGGCACGATGCGTCCGCCGGCCCAGGTCGGCGCCTGCGACAGCGGCAGGTGGCCCTGCACCGTGTACGCGTCGGGATCGGCGTCGATGCGCTTCTTGCCACGCGTCGAGCTGCGACGGCGCTCGCGGCCGGCGCCGATCAGCGGCTCGAAGCCGGGTCGGCCGGTCGACGGCGGGATACGTCGGCTTGACGACGCGCTCGCGCGAGGTCGGGCAGCGACCGCGTCGCGCGCGGCGGCCTCGCCGCACCACCACGACGACAGCGACGGCAGCAGCAGCTCCTCGGCCGCGCAGGCGTCGCGAGATCGCCGGCAGGAAGCCGTTGAGCGCCGGCGATTCGAGGAAGCCGCAGCCGAGCGCGTTCGCGACCAGCACGTGCCGCGCGCGGATCGCCTGCAGCAGCCCGGGCACGCCGATGGTCGACTCGGATCGCAGCTCGACCGGATCGCAGAAGTCGTCGTCGAGCCGACGCAGGATGCCGTGCACGCGTTCGAGGCCGCGCATCGTCTTCAGGTACACGCGCTCGTCGCGCACCGTCAGGTCCGAGCCCTCGACGAGCGGCAGGCCGAGGTAGCGCGCGAGATACGCGTGCTCGAAGTACGTCTCGTTGTACGGCCCCGGCGTCAGCAGCACGATGCGCGGCACGCGCTCGCGCGCCGTCGTTGGCCGTCCGCGGCGTGCCGCAGCACGCTGCTCTCGGTCAGCGTCGCGCGGCGCGGGCTGATCGAACATCGTGTCGCCCTCGCGCAGCACCAGCGTCTCGAGCATGTCGACGCAGGCGCCGATAGCTCGCCGCGAGATGCTGCACGCTGCAGGTCGCTGAACGCTTCCGGGAAGAGTCGCGAGATCGTCAGCCGGTTCTCGAGCGCGTAGCCGAGCCCCGACGGCGCCTGCGTCCGTTGCGAGACGACGCTCCATCGGCCGTCGGGTCCGCGGCCGAGATCGAACGCGACGATGTGCAGCCGCACGTCGCCCGGCACGTCGACGCCGTGCATCTCGCGCAGGTAGCCCGGGTGTCCGCAGACCAGCGCCGACGGGATCAGTCCTTCGGCGATCAGCGTCTGCGGCCCGTACGCGTCGGCGAGCGATCGCCTCGAGCAACGCGGCGCGTTGCGCGACGCCGGCCTCGATCTCGCGCCACTCGGCGTCCTCGACGACGAACGGCAGCAGGTCGAGCGACCACGGGCGCGGCGGTCCCTCGTCGGCATAGACGGTGTACGTCATGCCGTTCTCGTGGATCTGGCGCGCGACGACGTCGAGACGTCGGTCGAGGTCGGCGAAGCCCTCGACGCCGAGCAGCTCGAAGAAGCGCCGCCACGACTCGCGCATCGTGCCGTCCGGCGACTCGCGCAGCTCGTCGTAGTGACCGTCCGCGCGGCGCGCGGCGCAGGCGGTCGGCCATCGCCGGCGGCGTCCTGGAACAGCTCGGACTGGAAGAGCGATTGCGCCACGGCCAGGCGACTCCCGGTCGACTCAGCCGGCTGGCGCAGGTCGAGCGTCAGCGGATACTCGGGGCTGCGCGGCGTCGGCTGGACGACGAAGATGACCCGGCGTGTGGCCGATCTTGAAGAAGCGCGCGAGACGCCGGCTCTCGGCCTCGTACGCGTTGATCGGGAACGTGTCGTAGTTGCGGCCGCCCGGATGCGCGACGTGATAGCGGCAGCCGCCGATCGACTTCTCGCTCGTCGTGTCGACGATGTCGATGACGAGCGGCGCGTCGATCGCGCAGCGTCGGATGCAGCGCCGACGGCGGCGACCACGCGCGATAGCGGACGCCGGCGACGAACTCGCCGGCGCGCGCGGTCGGCGTCAGCGGCAGCGCGCGGCCGTTGACCGCGATCGCGAGGCGCGGATCGGTCAGGCCCGTCGACGATCACCTCGAGTCCGCTCGACCGACGAGTCGACGTAGCGCGCCGTCGCGCCGTTCGCGGTCTGCTCGGCCAGCACGTGCCACGGCTCGAGCGCGGCGCGCAGCGTCAGGTGGACCCCGGCCGCGTCGAACTCGCCGGCGAGCGGGAAGCGGAACTCGAAGTGCGGCGCGAACCACGACGCGTCGAGCGGATAGCCGGCCTCGACGAGCTCGGCGATCACGACCTCGAAGTCGGCGCGCACGAACGTCGACAGCATGAAGCGGTCGTGCAGCGCCGGTGCCCCAGCGCGTCAGCGGCGCGCGCGTACGGCGTCTTCCAGAAGCGGGCGACCATGCGCCCGCAGCAGCAACTGCTGCGCGAGGCTCATCTGCGCGTGCGGCGGCATCTCGAACGCGCGCAGCTCGAGCAGGCCGAGCCGGCCGGTCGGGCCTTCCGGCGAGTACAGCTTGTCGATGCAGAACTCGGAGCGGTGCGTGTTGCCGGTCACGTCGGCGAGGATGTTGCGCAGCGCGCGGTCGACCATCCACGGCGTCGCGTACGGCTCCGTTGCCGCCCGGCGCGATCGCGACGCGTCGCATGCTGTCGGCGATCTGCGCTCGGCCACCTGTCGCGCGACCTCGGCGAACGCGATCTCGAGTTCGTAGAGCTGGTCGTCGCGCGCCTCGTCGACGCGCGGCGCCTGGCTGGTCGGCCCGATGAACATCCCCGAGAACAGGTACGACAGCGACGGATGGTTGTGCCAGTAGCCGATCAGGCTCGTCAGCAGTCGCGGATTGCGCAGGAACGGGCTGTCGGCCGGCGTCGCGCCACCGAGCACGAAGTGGTTGCCGCCGCCGGTGCCCATGTGCTTGCCGTCGACCATGAACTTCTCGGTCGACAGCCGCGTCTCGTGCGCGGTCTGGTAGAGGAACTCGGTGTGGTCGACGAGCTGCTGCCAGCTCGATGCCGGCTGGATGTTGACCTCGATGACGCCGGGGTCCGGCGTGATCTGCAGCATCTTCATCCGCGGGTCGCGCGGCGGCAGATAGCCTTCGAGGATGATCGACACGCCGCAGGCGCGCGCGCGCGGCCTCGACGGCCGCGAGCAGTTCGAGATAACGCTCGGCGTCGGCGACCGGCGGCATGAAGACGCGCAGCCGGCCGTCGCGCAGCTCGACGCAGAGCGCGGTGCGCACGACCCACTTCGCCGACGTGCCGACCGCGACCAACGCCGGGTCGACCGGGTGCCGTCGGACGCGTCAGGTCGGCGGCATCGGCGTCGGCGACCGGCGCCGGCGATGCGCACGCTGCAACTCGGCGAGCGACGGCAGCGGCTCGCGCAGCTCCGACGGATCGCGCACGGATCAGGTACGGGTAGTCCTCCGGCGTCGACCCACGGCAGCGTGTCGAGCGGCAGCCGATAGCCCATCGCCGACTCGCCCGGCGTCAGCATGCAGGCGGTCGCCGCGCAGCGGCCAGCGGCTCGTGATCCAGCCGCTCGTGGCGTCCGCCGACCGGATGCGTCAGGTCCTCGGCGCGCGCGAGCGGCAGCACGAAGCCGACCGGCTGCCGGCGCGGCGTCGACCGCGGCGCTTGCCGGCCTTGCGCGCTTCGCATCGACCGCCGTTCGCGTCGACGCTCGTCGACGTTGACCGGCAGGCGCTCGCTGGCGCCACGTGTCCTGGAAGCGGTCCTCGTAGGCGGGGATCGCGTGGTCGCGGCGCGAGGCCGAGCGACGTCGCGATCGCGCCGCATCAGCCGCGCGGCATCGTCGACGGTCCAGCCCTTCGCGGCCGCGCGCGCCTCTCGCGCTCGCCGCCGGCTCGAGATCGGCGCGGTCCTCGTCGAAGATCGACTGCGTCGGCCACGCACGGCTCGCCGTCGATCCGCCACAGCGCCGACAGCGCCCAGCGCGGCAGCGGCTCGCCGGGATACCACTTGCCCTGGCCGAAGTGCATGAAGCCGTTCGGGCCGTAGCGCGCGGTCAGCTTCGGCAGCAGGCGCAGCGCGTAGCCGCGCTTCGTCGGGCCGAGCGCGTCGGTGTTCCATTCGCCGGCGTCGCGGTTCTCGATCGCGACGAACGTCGGCTCGCCGCCCTGCGTGAGCCGCACGTCCATCGCGTCGAGCGCGCGCGTCGACCTCGCTGCCCGAGCGCGTCGATCGCGCTCCATTGCGACGGCGTGTACGGCAGCGTCACGCGCGGCGACTCGAACGTCCGCGTGACCTTCATCACGTGGTGGAACTCGACGTTGCTCGTGCTGACGATGCCCGAGATCGGCGCCGCGCTGCCCGGCTCCGGCGTGGCCGCGAGCGGGATGTGGCCTTCGCCGGCGAGCAGGCCCGACGTCGGGTCGAGGCCGATCCAGCCCGCGCCCGGCAGGTAGACCTCGCACCACGCGTGCAGGTCGGTGAAGTCGGTCTCGGAGCCCGGACGGGCCGTCGAGCGACTTCACGTCGGGCCGCAGCTGGATCAGGTAGCCCGACACGAAGCGCGCGGCGAGGCCGAGGTGGCGCAGCGCCTGCACCAGCAGCCAGCCCGAGTCGCGGCACGACCCGGCCGCCGACGCCAGCGTCTCCTCGGGCGTCTGCACGCCGGGCTCCATGCGGATCAGGTAGCGGATGTCCTGCTGCAGCCGCTGGTTGATGCGCACGAGGAAGTCGATCGTGCGTTCCTTCGGCGCCGCTTGCGCGGCGTCGACGCTCTCGACGAACTTCGCGAACAGCGGCGTCGCCTCGAGCTTGACGAGGTACGGCGCGAGCTCGCGCGCGAGCGTGTCGTCGTAGCGGAACGGGAAGTTCTCGGCCCAGTCCTCGAGGAAGAAGTCGAACGGGTTGTAGACCGCCATCTCGGCGACCAGGTCGACCGTCGACGCGGAAGTGGTCGGTCAGGTCGGGGAACACGAGCCGCGCCAGGTAGTTCGCGAACGGATCCTGCTGCCAGTTGATGAAGTGCTGCGTCGGCGAGATCGACAGCGAATACGACAGGATCGGCGTGCGGCAATGCGGCGCCGGCCGCAGGCGGATCGACCTGCGGACCGAGCGCGACCAGCCGGTCGTAGCGGTAGTCGGTGACGTGCGTCAGCGCAACGTGGATGGCCAACGCGATGCTCCTGGTCGATGCGGGCGGGCATCGCGCCGCGGTCGGTGCCGATGAGCGCCGGACGCAGCGTCCGGGATGATGCGCGCGACCGGCCGACCGCCTGCGCGATCAGGCGTTCCACACCAGGAAGTTGCGGCTGATGCGGCCGCCGAGGTCGTTGACGCGTTCGAGGAAATTCGGTGAGCCACGCATGCAGGCCCGTCTGCAGGATGTCGTCGATGCGACCGAACTCGAGTTCGGCCTGCAGCATGCCGGCGCGGCGCTCGGTCTCGTGCGAGTGGTCGTTGCCGACGTTGGTCAGGTTGAGCACGACCTCGTTGACGCAGGCCGACAGCGAGCGCGGCATGTCGCTGCGCAGGATCATCAGCTCGGCGACGCGCGCCGGCGTGATCAGGTCGCTGATACACCTTGCGATAGATCTCGAACGCCGACACCGACCGCAGCACCGCGGCCCAGTAGTAGAAGTCGCCGTGCGACGCGACCTGCGTCGCCGGCCTTCGCGTCGCTGCGCTCGACCGACGTCGGCTCGACCAGCCGGCCGAGCTCGGCCATGCCGTGGTACTTGACGTCGAGCAGGCGCGCCGTGTTGTCGGCGCGTTCGAGGAACGTGCCCATCCGCGCGAAGTGGAACGCCTCGTCCTTCAGCATCGTGCCGATCATCACGCCGCGCGACAGGTGCGAGCGGAACTTGACCCATTCGAAGAACTCGCTCGGATCGCGCTCGAGCATGTTGCTCGTCGAGCAGGTTGTTCAGCTCGAGCCACGTCGCGTTCGACGTCTCCCAGAACTCGGTCGTCAGCGAGCCGCGCACCGCGCGCGCGTTCTCGCGGGCGCGGCGGATGCACGAGTAGATCGACGAGCTGTTCGACGGATCGCGCGCCATGAAGTCGATGACCGACGCGCGCGGTGATGCGGTCGTAGCGCCTTGTCGTAGCGTGGCCTGCAGTTCCGAGATGCCGAGCAGCGCGCGCCAGCCCTCCTCCGCGTTGCGTGTCGGACTGCGGCAGCAGCGACGTCTGGTGATTGACGTCGAGCATGCGCGCGGTGTTCTCGGCGCGCTCGACGTAGCGCGCCATCCAGAACAGGTGATCGGCGGTGCGGGAGAGCATCTACGGTCGCGGCAGCCGGTGTCGAACGGGGATCGTGTCGTCGCGCGCGAAGGCAGGCGACGCCAAGGTTCCCGAACGAGCCGAACCGACGAAGTCGCGGTCCGCGCGCCGTTCACGCGTGAGGATGACATGCCGTTCGGCTCGGTGCGATCCGCATCAGTCCTCCAGCACCCAGGTGTCCTTCGTGCCGCCGCCCTGCGACGAGTTGACCACCAGCGAGCCTTCGCGCAGCGCGACGCGCGTGAGGCCGCCCGGCGACCATCGTCACGCCGTGCCCGGACAGCACGAACGGCCGCAGGTCGATGTGGCGCGGCGCGATGCCGGCGTCGACGTAGGTCGGACACGCCGACAGCGCGAGCGTCGGCTGCGCGATGTACTTGTCGGGCTCGCGCGACCAGCACGCGCGCGGAACGTCCTCGATCTCGTGCGATCGTCGACGCCGGACCGACCAGCATGCCGTAGCCGCCGGCGCCGTGGATCTCCTTGACGACCAGCTCCGGCAGATGCGCGAGCGTGTACGCGAGGTCCTCGGGCTTGCGGCACTGGTACGTCGGCACGTTCGACAGGATCGCGTCCTCGCCGAGATAGAACCGGATCATGTCCGGCACGTACGGATAGATCGACTTGTCGTCGGCGATGCCGGTGCCGATCGCGTTCGCGAGCGTGACGTTGCCGGCCTGGTACGCGCGCAGCAGGCCCTTGCGTGCCGAGCGCCGAGTCGGCGCGGAACGCGAGCGGGTCGAGGAAGTCGTCGTCGATGCGGCGGTAGATCACGTCGACGCGCTGCGGTCCCTGCGTCGTGCGCATGAAGACCTGGTCGTCCTCGACGAACAGGTCCGGGCCCTCGACGAGCTCGACGCCCATCTGCTGCGCGAGGAACGCGTGCTCGAAGTACGCCGAGTTGTACATGCCCGGCGTCATGACGACGACGGTCGGATTGGTCACGCCCTTCGGGGCGACCGCGCGCAGGCTGTCGAGCAGCAGGTCGGGGTAGTGCGCGACCGGCGCGACGCGGTTCTGCGCGAACAGGTCGGGGAAGAGCCGCATCATCATCTTGCGGTTCTCGAGCATGTACGACACGCCCGACGGCACGCGCAGGTTGTCCTCGAGCACGAAGAACTCGCCTTCGCCGGCCGCGTTGCCGACCCGCACGACGTCGATGCCCGCGATGTGCGCGTAGATGTCGTTCGGCACGTCGACGCCCTTCATCTCGGGCCGGTACTGCGAGTTGCCGAGGATCCGCTCGGCCGGCACGATGCCGGCCTTGAGGATGTCCTGGTCGTGATAGACGTCGTGGATGAAGCGGTTCAGCGCGGTGACGCGCTGGCGCAGGCCCGCCTGCAGCGTGCGCCAGTCGGACGCCGGGATGATGCGCGGAATGATGTCGAACGGGATCGTCCGCTCGGTGCCGCTGCCGCCATCGTCGAGGTCGCCGTACACCGCGAACGT
The DNA here is from genome assembly GCA_963795885.1 of uncultured beta proteobacterium. Lineage (GTDB taxonomy): Bacteria > Pseudomonadota > Gammaproteobacteria > Burkholderiales > Burkholderiaceae_D > CAHJXF01. Next base: position 409,224 of record CAWCJI010000007.1, read on the forward strand.
GATGCCGACGCGGCGGAAGATCAGCTCGCTCTCGGTCCGCTTGTCGGCGATCGCGTCGTTGCCCTGGCCGTCGAGCCACGACTTGAAGCGCGCGTAGTGCGGCCGCACGGACGATCCGCGCGTCGGTCATCTCGTCGAAGAAGTCGCCCGGCATGTCGGTGCTGCGGTTGGGCTGTCGGTGTCGACGGCGGTCGATCGGATCAGGAGGCGACGCGGGATCGGCGCTACCGCGTCGGTCGACCGGCTCGCGGCCGGCGGCGCCGCGTGCTCTCGATCGCATCGCCTCTCCTCGAGTCGTCCTGCGGATGCGGGTCGCGGCCGACGTGCGTCCGCGTCCCGCGAACGCCTGCATGTTCGAGGTCGAGTGTAGCAAGAAGCAGGCCGCCCGACGGCGGCAGCGACCTTCAGCCGATGCGCTCGATCAGCGAGCGGCAGCGCGTCGTCGGCGCGTCCGTCGCCGTCGGGTTCGCCGATCGTCGATCGCGATAACAGTCCAGCACCGCAGCGCCCGCGCGACCGCGCCGCTGCCGGGTCCGCTGCGATGACGAGCGCGAGCGGTTCGCCGGCGCCGCACGCGGCGGCCGAGCGGCGCGAGCGCTTCGAGTCCGACCGACGGATCGATCGTGTCGCCCGACCGTCGGCGTCCGCCGCCGAGCGCGACGACGCCAGGCCGAGCGCGCGCACGTCGATCGCCCGCACGATGCCGTCGCGTGGTGCGTGCGACCGCGCTTGTCGGTGAGCGCGCGACGGGCAGCAGGCGATCGGTGCGTTCGAGCAGGTCCGAAGGGCCGCCGAGCGCGGCGACCATCCGCGCGAAGCGCTCGGCCGCGCGACCGCTCCGCAGCGCGTCGGCGAGCAGCGCTCCTGCGCGTCGTCGTCGCTCGCGGCGAGGCCGGCCGACGCGCAGCATCGCGGCACCGAGCGCCATCGTCACGTCGACGAGGCGCGTCGTGTCGCCGCTCGCCGACGCGCGGCCGGTCAGCACGTCGATCGCGCAGCGCACCTCGATCGCGTTGCCGGCGCACGGCGCGAGCGGCTGGTCCATCGCGGTCAGCAGCGCGGTCGTCGCGAGGCCCGCGCCGCGACCGACCGCGCGATGCTGGCCGCGAGTTCGCGCGCCTTCGCGAGCGTCGGCATGAACGCGCCCGAGCCGACCTTCACGTCCATCACCAGCGCGTCGAGACCGGCCGCGAGCTTCTTCGCGAGGATCGACGCGGTGATCAGCGCGATCGACTCGACGGTCGCCGTCACGTCGCGCGTCGCGTAGATGCGCGCGTCGGCCGGCGCGAGGTCGCCGGTCTGTCCGACGATCGCGCAGCCGACGTCGCGCACGACCTGCTGGAAGCGCGCGCTCGACGGCGTCGACGTCGTAGCCGGGGATCGCCGCGAGCTTGTCGAGCGTGCCGCCGGTGTGGCCGAGGCCGCGACCCGAGATCATCGGCACGGCCGCGCCGCACGCGGCGACGAGCGGCGCGAGGATCAGCGACACGGTGTCGCCGACGCCGCCGGTCGAATGCTTGTCGACGATCGGACGATCGGCGACGCCGCGCCAGTCGAGCACGCGGCCCGATCGGCACATCGCGCGCGTCAGCGCGACGCGCTCGTCCATCGTCATGTCGTTGAAGAAGACGGCCATCGCGAACGCGGCGATCTGCCCTTCGCCGACGGAGCCGTCGCCGATGCCGGCGACGAACGACGCGATCTCGGTCGGTCGCGTCAGCGCGCCGTCCGTCGCGCTTGATGCGGATGATTTCCTGAGGAAGCACGGACGCGCTTCGGCTACTTGCTGAGCAAGCGCAGCTCGCCGCGTGCGATGCCGAGCAGCGTGCGCGCCGCCACGAAGCCGATGGCGAGCGTCGCGACCGCGAGCGCCGCGACCGCGATCGTGTCGACGACCGGACCCGGGTCGCTCGCCGCCACGCGCAGCGCCGCGATGCTGGTCGCCGCGATCGGGAAGCCGATGGCCCACCACGCGACGCGGAACGGACAGCAGACCGCCGCGTACCGCAGCTTCGGCAGCAGCGTCGCGACCACGAACAGCGCGACCGCGAACAGCGCGCGGGCGAAGTCGTCGACCCGGCCCGTGGCGACGACGTACGTCGACATGCCGACCGCGAACGGCGCGACGAGGATCAGCAGCGTCGGCACGAGCGGGTCCGGCAGCGGCGGCTCGAACACGAGCCGCATCAGGATGAGCGTGAACAGCGGGATCGCGAAGAAGAGTCCGATGCCGAGCGCCGCGAGCGCCACGCCGTGCATCGGCGGCAGGTCGAGCGCAGGGATCGCGAGCGGCACGTCCAGCAGCCCGACGACGGGGACGATCCACGCCGGCGTCGCGTGCGCGATCTCCTGGCGCGACCCGAGCCATCGCGTCACGATCAGCCATGCGAAGGCCGTCATGCCGATCGCGCCGACGATCCACAGCCCGCGAGCGACGACGAGCGCAACCGGCGCGACGACGATCGGCAGCAGCAGGAGGCTGATGAAGAACAGGCCGAACAGGTTGCCGGCGATCGGATGCGCGAACTCCTTCGCGACGGCGTCGGGCGCGCCGACCCACTTGATCGCGTAGCCGATCGTCGACGGCGACGAAGGCGATCACTGCGAGAGCGCCGATCGCATCGCCGATCGATGCCGGCACGTCGTAGCGCGCGTGCGCGAGCCGCCACGCGACCGACAGGCCGACCAGCGACATGACGGATCCGAACAGACCGACCGGCAGGTAGTCGAGCGGTCGCGTCGGCATCAGGACCGCCTCGACACCAGGGACCGCGACCTCGGTGTTCGTCGTCATGCGCGTTCCCCCGGTTCAAGCGAGCCCGATGAACAACCCCGCGATCGTCGCGCTCATCAGGTTCGACAGCGTGCCGGCCGCGACTACGCGCAGGCCGTAGCGTGCGACGTCGGAACGCAGCGACGGCAGGATCGCACCGAAGCCGCCGGCCAGGATCGCGATCGACGAGAAGTTCGCGAAGCCGCACAGCGCGAACGACAGGATCGCCTGCGTCTTCGCGTCGAGCGGCGCGAGTCCCGCGGCCAAGACGGTCGTCGCGTCGTGCAGGTACGGCGCGAGTCCGATGTACGCGACGAACTCGTTGAGGATCAGCTTCTGCCCGAGCAGGTTGCCGGCGATGCCGGACGACGACCACGGCACGCCGATCATCCATGCGACCGGCGAGAAGATCGTCCCGATGATCGTCTCGAGGTTCCAGTCGGGATGGCCGAAGAGACCCATCACGCCGCCGACGATCCCGTTCAGCAGCGCGATCAGGCCGACGAACGCGAGCACCATCGCGCCGACGTTGACCGCGATGCGCAGGCCGATCGCCGCGCCGCCTGCCGCGGCGTCCATCACGTTCGCCGGCCTCGTCTGTTCGAACTCGAGATGCTCGAACGCGATCGCCGACGGCTCGGTCGACGGGCAGATGATCTTCGCGAACAGCAGGCCGCCCGGCACCGCCATGAACGACGCGGCGATCAGGTATTCGAGACGGACGCCGAGGCCCGCGTAGCCCGCGAGGACCGAGCCCGCGACCGACGCCATGCCGCTCGTCATGATCGCGAACAGCTCCGGGCCGCGCAGCTGCGACACGAACGGCTTGACCGCGGCCGGCATCTCGCTCTGGCCGAGGAAGATCGTCGCGACGGCCGAGAACGACTCGATCTTCGAGACGCCGATGACCTTCTGGAACAGCGTCCCGAGGCCCGCGACGATCCATCGCATGATGCCGAGGTAGTACAGCACCGAGATCAGCGCGGTGACGAAGATGATCGCCGGCAGCACGCGCAGCGCGAAGACGAAGCCGCCGGCCGGAAACACCTCGAACATCTTCGGCGAGACGAGTCCCGCGAACATGAACTCGATGCCGCGGTTGCCGTACTCGAGCACGTGGTTGACGCCGATCGCGACGGCGCCGAGCACCGTCTTGCCGACCGGCACGAACAGGATCAGCGCACCGATCGCGATCTGCGTCGCGAGCGCGGCCGCGACCACGCGCGGGCGGATCGCGCGCCGGTTCATCGACAGGAGCCATGCGATCGCCAGCAGCCCCGCGATGCCGCCGATGCTGCGCACGACGTCAACGATCATAATCGTGCCTCGTCGGTCATTCGCATCGCTGGCGATCCGCCCCCAAGGTCAAAGCGCCGCATCATAGATGAAGCCCTCGTCGAGCCCGAGCCTCGATGCCCATGATCGTCCGGGTTCGGACTGGATCGACGCGCTGCTCGACGCGGCGCGCGATGCGAGCACGCGCGCCTACGCGCCGTACAGCCGCTTCCAGGTCGGTGCCGCGGTGATGGCCGACGACGGACGCATCTTCGCGTCGGCCAACATCGAGAACGCGTCGTACGGACTCACGTCGTGCGCCGAACGCAATGCGATCTTCGCGGCCGTCTACGCCGGCGCGCGCCGCATCGTCGCGGTCGCGATCCACACGCCGACCGAGCGCGCCGTGTCGCCGTGCGGCGCCTGCCGTCAGGTCATCTTCGAGTTCGGACCCGAGGTGCTCGTCGCCAGCTGCTGCGACGGCTCGCACGAGGCGCGCTGGTCGATCGACGAGCTGCTGCCGGGCGCGTTCGGTCCGCACGAGCTGTGAGGCTCCGCGCGGCGCTGCGTCACGCGGTCTGCGGAAAGAGCTCGGTGTCGATGCCGCGGGCGGAGACGCGCGGCGGGACGGGTGGCCCGGCCGGGCCGGTCGCGCATTCGCCGTTCCATTGCACGAACATCAGCGCGGTCCAGATCGGCAGATGCCAGTCGCCGACGCCCGACGCGTGCCGGTCGAGCATCCCGCGCAGCGCAGGGAGGTCGATCAACTCGCTCGTCTCGCCGCGACACGAGGCGATCGAGTCGTACGCCCATTCCTTCAGCGGGCCGCGGAGCCACGACGCGATCGGGATGCCGAAGCCCATCTTCGGTCGATCGGTCAGCCGCTTCGGCACGTGCCGATCGAGGACCTGTCGCAGCAGCCACTTGCCGACACCGTCGCGAAACTTGAACGACGTCGGCAGTTGCAGCGCGAACTCGACGACGCGATGGTCGAGCATCGGCGCGCGTGATTCGAGGCTGACCGCCATCGAGGCCCGGTCCGTCTTTGCGAGGATGTCGTCCGGCAGATAGCCGATCAGGTCTCGCAGCATGAAGTTTTCCTCGACCGACGTCGACGGGTTCGCGTCGGCGCCGGTCGGGAACGGCGAGCGCGTCGATGGACGACGCAGCAGTTGCGGCTCTCCCCACGGCGCGAGCAGTTGCCAGTAGAGCGTCTCGAGGTCCGGGCTGCGGAAGGCGCGGCCCAGCTTGGTCAGCTTCTGGACCGGTCGCAGCCCGCGCACGCCGGACACCTCGTCGTGCGGGAACGCCCATGTGAACGAACGATCGACGGCCGCCGGCACGCGCTTCATGAAGTCGCCGAGCAGCGGCCGCAGGCGCGGCGGCACGCGCCGCATCGTCGGCCACAGTCGCGCGCCCATCGGGTAGCGCGGGTAACCGCCGAACAGCTCGTCGCCGCCGTCGCCGCTCAGCGCCACCGTCACTGACCGGCTCGCGAGCTTCGACACGAGGAACGTCGGGATCTGCGACACGTCGGCGAACGGCTCGTCCCAGATCCGCGGCAGCAGCGGGATGGTGTCGCGGACGTCGCCGGCGTCGACGTAGAGCTCGGTGTGGACGGTGCCGAAATGACGCGCGACACCGGCCGCGTAATGCGCCTCGTTGAAGGCGCTCTCGCGGAACCCGATGCTGAACGTCTCGAGGCGCGCCGCATGGCGCGCGCACATCAGCGCGACGATCGTCGACGAGTCGATGCCGCCCGACAGCAACGCGCCGAACGGCCGATCGGCGATCTTCTGCTCGTCGACCGCGGTGCCCAGCAGGCGCTCGAGCGCATCGACCGCGTCGTCGTCGCGATCGAACGCGAGGCGCGGGCGGTTCGCGATGTCGGTCGCCGACCAGTACGTCGCCTCGCGGGGCACCGGGTCTCCGGCACGAAGCACGATGCGGGTTCCCGCGAGCACCTTGCGGACGTTGCGATAGATCGTGGCGGGTGCCGGCACGTAGCCGAGCGACATGTAGGTCGACAGCGCGTCGGGATCGATCGCGCGCTCGAACGACGCATGGGCCGCGAGGGCCTTCAGCTCGGAGCCGAACAGCCACACGTTGCCGAAGCGGCCGTAGTAGAGCGGCTTCTCGCCGATGCGGTCGCGGACCAACGTGAGGTTGCGTTCGACGCGGTCCCAGATGCCGATGGCGTACATGCCGACGCATGCATCGATCGTGGCATCGATGCCCCAGGCGTCGAATGCGCCGGTCAGCGTCTCGGTGTCGGACGTGCCGTACCAGGTCGGCGCGCGGCCGGCGTCGTCGAGTCGACGGCGCAACTCGCGATGGTTGTAGATCTCGCCGTTCAGCGTGACGACGTAGCGTCCGCCGGGCGATGGCATCGGCTGATGCCCCGCCGTGCTGACGTCGACGATCGCGAGTCGACGGTTGCCGAGATAGATGCCCTGCGCGGGATCGGCCCAGACGCCGGCATCGTCGGGACCGCGATGCTCGAGCGAGGCGACCATGCGATGCACGCTGTCGCGCATCCTGGAAGCATCAGACGAGGGGTTGCCGAGCGCACCGGTGATTCCGCACATTCGAAACTCGCACGAGGGACCCCGAAGCAGGGTGCGCGGGTCCAATCATGCCGGAACGCTGTAACAATCCGCAACCTTTTGGGCGGAATATCGCTCGCCGGGGGTTGACGGCGGCGCGGTGATAAGCGAAGTCGATTCGGCTTGCGCTCGCCGCGCGGTCAAGCGGTCGCCCGGACCGGTTCCGTGGTCGGCATCAGGTCGAGCAACTTCAGTCGCTGCACCTTGCCCGACGGTCCGCGCGGAAGCTCGGCGACGAAGTGGATCGCCTTCGGCGTCTTGTACGGTCCGAGGTGCGTGCGGCAGAAGTCGCGCAGGTCGAGTTCGCTGCACGGCATGCCGTCGCGCAGGACGACGCAGGCGACGACCTCCTGCCCGTAGTGACGGTCGGGCACGCCGACGGCCGCGGCTTCGAGCACGGCGGGATGCAGCAGCAACGCCTCGTCGATTTCGCGCGGCGCGATGTTCTCGCCGCCCTTGATGATCAGTTCCTTGATGCGGCCCGTGACGAAGAAGAAGCCGTCGGGGTCGCGATGGCCGAGGTCGCCGGTCCGCAGCCATCCGTCGTCCGTGAAGCTGTCGCGCGTCGCGGCCTCGTTCTTGTAGTAGCCGCGCATCACGTTCGGCCCGCGGATCACGAGCTCGCCGGTCACGCCGTCGGGGATCTCGCGCAGCGCGGCGTCGACGACGCGGGCCTCGCAGCCCGACGCTCGGCCGACCGAGCCGACCTTGCGGCGGGTCGTCTCGAGCGGGTTCGAGAACGCCGGCGCGGCCGTCTCCGTCAGGCCCATCGTCTCGATGATGTCGATGCCGAACTTCTGTTCGAACGCGCGGTGATGCTCGGGCGCGAGCGCCGCCGAAGCCGAGCGGCAGAAGCGGATGCGCGACGTGGCGTCGGCGCCGGGCGCAGGGCCTTCGAGCAGGTACGAGACGATCGTCGGGACCACGTTGATCCACGTGCAGCCGGTCGACGCCGCCCATTGCCAGAAGCGGGCCGCGGAGAACTTCGGCGCGACGACCACGCTGCCGCCGCTCGCGAGCGGCGCGAGCATCGTCACCGTGAACGCGTTGATGTGATAGAGCGGCAGGACGCCGAGGACGCGGTCGTTCGCAGTCAGCTCATGCTCGGCGGCGATCGCGCGCGCATTGGCGCAGAGGTTCGACTGCGTCAGCATCACGCCCTTCGGCACGCCGGTCGTGCCGGACGTGTACATCAGCAGCGCGACCTGATCGGGCGACGGCGGGTCGTCGGACGGTTCGCTCGCATCCGTCGCGCCGACCGCGGACGGCAGCGACGCCGCGTCGGGATCGACGACGATCAGCGACACCGGTCGACCGAGCGACGGCAACAGGCGCCGGACGGTCTCCTCCCATTCCGGCGAGACGCACACGACGCGGCAGTCCGAGTGGCCGAGCACGTACTGCATCTGCGCCGGCTGCGACAGCAGGTTGACTGGATTGACGACGAGGCCCGCGTCCATCGCGCCGAGCAGCAGGCAGATCGTCTGCAGGCCGTTCGGCATGACGAGCGAGATCGTGTCGCCCGGTCGCGCGCCGTGCGCGGCCAGCAGTGCGCGCACCTCGCTGCACGAGCGTCGCAACGCGGCGAACGTGATCGGCTCGGGCGCGGCTTCGGTCGATGCGGCGTAGATACGATCGGGCCAGCGTTCCGCCGCCCGGTCGATCAGCTGGCGTACGGTGGTCGGCTCCGTCGTCATGCGTTGCCGAAGCGATCGAAGAAGGAACCGAAGATGTCGCGCTCGCTCGGCACGCGCTCCGGGATCGGCATCGACACGCGCGTGACGTTGAGGTAGTGGCGGTAGTTCATGTTGTCGGAGAAGTTGTTCCCGCCCCACGTGCCGCAGCCCATCGACAGCGAGAACGGCAGGCCGTTGTCGAAGCTGCCGCCGGTCGCGATGCAGTGCGCCTGATTGACGATGACCCGCGCGACCGGCAATGACAGCCCGAGCTGCAGCGCGCGCTCGGGACGCGCGCTGTGCAGCCCGACCGAGTGTCCCGCACCCTGATAGGCGTAGATGCGCGCCACGATGCGCGCGGCCTCGTCGAAGTCGCGCGCGCGATAGATCGTCAGTACCGGACTCAGCTTCTCGCCGGAGAACGGATGGCCGTGGCCGACGCCGTCCTCGTCGACGAGCAGGATGCGCGGATCGCGCGCGGCGACCTCGCGCCACGTCGACTGCCCCGCGTCGCCGTCCGCGGCCGCGCGTTCGCCGGCGAGTTCGGCGATCGCACGCGCCGACTTGCCGGTCACCGCGGCGGCGAGCTTGCCGTCGGGCCACATGACCTTCTGCAGCGTCGCCTTCTGCGCGGCGTCGAGCAGGATCGCCCCGCGCGCCTCGAGCGCGGCGAGCGTCGCGTCGCGCACCGCGTCGAGCACGACGAGACTGTTCTCCGACGAGCAGCTGGTCGCGTTGTCGAACGTCTTGGACCGCACGATCCGGTCGGCGGCGAGCTCGACGTCCGCCGTCTCGTCGACGATACCCGCGACGTTGCCGGCACCGACGCCGAATGCCGGCGTGCCGCACGTGTACGCGGCCTTGACGTTTGCCTGCGAGCCGGTCGCGACGACCAGGTCGCAGAGCTGCATCAGCTCGGCGGTGGCCTGCTTGCTGATCGGCGACGGCAACAGCTGGACCAGGTCGCGCGCGACCTGCGCGTCCATGCCGATGCGCCGCAGCTGGACGTGGATGAACTCGATCAGCCGTGCGCACGTCGACCATCCCTTCGGCGACGGCGCGACGATGACCGCGTTGCGGCCCTTCAGCGCGTTGATGATCTTGTTCGCCGGCGTCGCGCCGGGATTCGTCGACGGCGTGACCGCGCAGACGACGCCGACCGGCCGCGCGATCTCGACGATCCCGCGTTCCGGATCCTCCGAGATCACGCCGACCGAACGCGCGCCCTGCAGGTCGCGCAGCAAGCCGAACGTCTTGCGGTGGTTCTTGCGGACCTTGTCCTCGACGTTGCCGATGCCGGTCGCGGCGACCGCCAGCTCGGCGAGCTCGCGATTGCGCGTCGGCTCGATGATGGCCCAGCCGGCGGCCGTGACCGCGAGGTCGACCTGCTCCTGCGACCACTGCTCGTAGACGCGCTGCGCGGCCCGCGCGCGTTCGACGAGGGACGCGATCGGCGACGCTTGCCGCGCCTCAGCCGGCGGTCTTTCCGATACCTGCTGCATGTTCCAGCTCCTGCGTGAGATGGGTGGACGTCGGCGCCGGCACGACCTTGTTCTCGGACGATTCGCCGACGCGCCGCGTCGGGTCGATGAACAGCGAGGCGACGATGCCGACGGCCAGCAGTCCCGCCGACGCGGCGAACGGGACCTGGTAGCTGCCGGTCGTCTGGATCAGGTAGCCGAAGACGAGCGGAGAGACCATCCCGGCGATGCCGAAGCCGGTGTTCATCATGCCACCGGCCGTCCCGGCATACGCGCCGGCGATGTCCATGGGTAGGCTCCAGAGCACCGCGTTCGTCAGCTCGAGAAAGAAGAACGACGCGGACAGCAGCGCGACGGCGGTGGTCGCGTCCTTCACGCCGACGACCGGAAGGATGAACACGAGCGCGCCGCCCATCCCGATCACCATCACGAGGCGCCGGGCGAGCTTCAGCTTGCCGGTGCGCTTGTAGATCATGTCCGACACGACGCCGCCGAGCGTGTCGCCGACGACGCCGGCGAGCAGCGGCAGCGACGCGAACAGCGCGAGGTGCTTGAGGTCGAGGCCGCGCGCGTCCTTGAGGTACGACGGCAGCCACGTCAGGAACACCCACAACGACCAGCCGTAGCAGAAGTCGACGAAGGTCACGAGCCACATCTTGCGGATCATCTCGGCCCAGGGCGTCTTCCCCTTCGAGCGCGACTTCATCTGCGCGGTGTCGACGCCGATCTCCTTCAACTCGTCGGGCGTCATCCACTTGTGCTCGATCGGCGTGTTGCGGAAGAACCAGACGTAGAGCACGGTCCACAGCACGCTGGCGATGCCGAGCGCGATGAACGACTCGCGCCATCCCTGCCATGCGACGATCGCGACGACGATGGGCGGCGCGACGGCGCCGCCGAGTCGCGCGAAGCTGTGCGTGATGCCCTGTGCGAAGCCGCGTTCGGTGGCCGGCAGCCAGAACGTGAACGCGCGGGTCGCGGTCGGGAACGCGCCGCCTTCCCCCACGCCGAGGATGAAGCGGAATGCGATCAGCGAGGTCAGGCCCCATGCGAAGCCGCACAGGATGGTCGCCGCGGCCCACACGAGGCTCAACACGGTCAGCACGAGTCGCGGTCCGAGCTTGTCCGCGCACCAGCCGCCGAAGATCTGCATTGCCGCGTACGGCACGGCGAACGCCGAGAAGATCGCGCCGAGTTCTGTCGGCGTCAGCTTGAACTCCTCGCGGATGAACGGGCCGGCGACCGAGATGTTGACGCGGTCGATGTAGGCGACGAAGTACAGCAGACACATGATCGCCAGGATGAGATGGCGAACCTTGAACTTCCCTCGCATGGCTGTCTCCTCGAGGCTGACGATCGATCGCGTCCGTGCGCGTTGTTCCAATATTCAGGACAACGTCTCGCTATGTGGAACTACCATAAGAATTCGCGCCGGCTTTGTCAATGCCCTCGATCGCGGCGTCGCGCGATGCCTTCGCGACGCACGCGCCGGCAGGGTCGTTCGTCGCCGTCAGTCGCCGACGTTCTTGTATCCGAGGGTGCCGCTCGCGTCGTGGGCACAGGAGACGAGCTGGCGCGCGAGCGCACGCGACTGGGTGCGGCCGAAACGGATCGCCGGCACGCTCATGCCGACCGCGGCGACCGCTTCGCCGCGACCGTCGAAGACGGGCACGCCGAGACCGCAGACGCCGACGCGCCACTCCTCGTGGTTCTCGCCGTAGCCGCGTCTGCGCGTGCGTTCGAGCTCGGCATCGAGCGCGTCGAGATCCGTCAGCGTGTTCGGCGTATGGGCAACGAGGGTGCCGAGCCGTGTCCGCAACGCGTCCCGGTCGAGGCGCGCCACCGCGAGCAGTGCCTTGCCGGACGCGACGCAATATGCCGGCGCCCGGCCGCCGATCCGCGAATACGCGGCCACCGGCAGCGGGCTGTCGAACTTGTCGAGATAGACGATCTCCGGTCCGTCGATGACGGCCAGATGGATCGTCTCGCCGGTCTCGTGCGACAGCGCCGCGAGGTGAGGACGGACGAGTCCGACCAGATCGCTCGCCGCGGCGATCGAAGACCCGAGTTCGAAGAGGCGCAGGCTCGGCCGATACGCGCTCGTCTGCCGGTCCTGGACGGCCCAACCGCATTCGACCAGCGTCTGGAGCGTCCGATGCGCGTTGCTCCGCGCGAGGCCGAAGTGCTGCGCGACGTCCGTCACGCGGCAGTCGCGCTGCTGCCGCGCGAGCCACTCGATCACGGCCAGGCCCTTCGCGAGCGTCGAATCCATCGGATGAGTCGTTCCTGCGAGTCGCGACCAGTTGTGGCAGGTCGCCGGCGTTCCGTCTCTCGGAACCATGTTCCACCAGGCGGAACAGTCTAGGGACGCGACACCGCGGTGTCAACGCGAGCCGGCCACGACCCGAAGGGTCAGCGACGATGCCGGCGCGCGATCAGGTCCACGATCTCGCGGAACGCCTGGTTGCCGATCGCCGCGGCGAGGTCGAGGACGTGGCTACGCCGATAGTACGGGCTCAGGTCGAGCCCGACGCCGATGCCGAAGATCTCGATGTCGCCGCCCTGTTCCTGACGCAGGACGACGTCGCGCAGGTGATGGTCGAGGTAATGCGCGTCGTTCGCGAGGTTCGTGGCACCGTCCATCGGCGAGCCGTCGGAGACGACGAGCAGCAGCCGGCGCGACTCGTTGCGCGACCGCATCCGTGCGCACGCCCAGTCCACCGCCTCGCCGTCGATGCCCTCGCGGAACTGGTCGCCCTTCAGCAGCGCCGCGATGCGAGGCCGCGCGCGTCGCCAGCTCGTCTCGGCGTCCTTGAAGACGAGATGCAACGCCTCGTTCAGGCGCCCCGGATGCGTCGGACGCCCGGCACGCATCCAGTCGCGTCGCGCGCGCCCGCCGTTCCACGCGCCGGTCGTGAAGCCGAGGATCTCGCTCGCGACGCCGGCCAGCTCGAGCGCGCGCGCGAACACGTCGACGATCATCGCCACGGTGTCGGCGTGCTCCTTCATCGATCCCGAACAATCGATCAGGAACGTGACGAGGCAATCGGCGGCCATCTCGACGCGCTCGGTTCGGAACAGCCGCCGCTCGGTCGGCGACGAGACGAGCTGCGCGAGCCGTCGCCCGTCGATGAGGCCTTCTTCCTGGCCGCCGTCCCAGCCGTCGCGCAGCGGGACGGCGAGCAGCGCGCGCAACTCGCGCGCGAGACGCGGCACGTTGACCGCCTGCGCGGCGATGCGCCGGTCGAGGCGCTCGCGCAGCGCGGCGAGCACTTCGCCGCGGACCAGTCGCGACGCATCGACCGTGCGGTCGTACGCGGTCGTGTAGACGCGGTAGCCGTCGTCGGCGTCGTCGAGCACGCGGCTTCGCCCGGACACGGCCGTCGCGTACGCCTCGCTCGCCATCCGGTCGACGTCCATGACGAGGCTGAAAGCCGCCGCATCGCGGTCGTCCGCATCGTCGCCGGCCGTGCCGCGGTCGTCGCTCCAGTCGGCCATCGTCGCGATCGTCCGCGCGATCGCGAGCGCGTGGTGCGCATACGGCTGCTGATCGTGCCGATGCTTGCGCAGCGCGACGAGGTCGTGCCCGATCAGCGGCGACAGCGCGCCACGCGTCACCTCGAGCATGTCCTCGACCTCCTCGAGGATCGGCTGTCCGGTGACCCGGGCGCGACAGACCTGCGCGACGGTGAAGAGCAGCAGGCCGCGCGCCGTTTCCGCGAGGCCCGAGTCGCGGTATGTCCGGGACCACGCGTCGAACGCGCGATGCAGGTTGTGTGCGATGCCGGGCATCGACGACGGCACGAGGCTCTCGACGCGGAACTGCTCGAGCAGATCGAACACGAGGCGCGCGACCGGCTCGTCGGGCGACAGCCGTCGATGCACCGTCGCGTCCGAGTGCACGAGCCGGAGCGCGATGCCGTCCGCCGCCCCGCGGAAGACGCCGAAGTCGTCGCGGTCCGGCGACGGATGCAGATGCGGCGCGAAGAGCGGCAGCGGACGCCGTCCCCGGAACAGCCGATGGCCGCGAAAGTGCAGGTCGCCGTCGCCGATCAGCGCGTGGATGGTCGCGCTGCAGAGTTCCTCGATCCGTTCCTGCCGACGGGCGCGGACCTGGACGTCGCTCATCGCCGGACCGCGATCACGACGCCGGCGGACCGAGCGCGTACGACTCGTCGAGCTCGCGGTCGAAGCAGCGCTGGAAGTACTCCGCGACGACCGGACGCTCCGCCTCGTCGCACTTGTTGACGAAGGACAGGCGGAACGCGATCGCGGGGTCGGTGAAGATCTCGACGTTCTCGGCCCACGTGATGACGGTGCGCGGGGACATCAGCGTCGAGAGGTCGCCGGCCGCGAAGCCCTTGCGGGTCAGGTCCGCGACCGCGACCATCGTCTCGACGAGCGCGCGGCCGGTCTCGTTCGCGAGCGACGGCACGCGCGCGAGGACGATCGCCGCCTCCTCTTCGGCGGGGAGATAGTTCAGCGACGCGACGATGTTCCAGCGGTCGATCTGCGCGTGGTTGAGCCGCTGCGCGCCGTGGTACAGGCCGTTCAGGTTCCCGAGGCCGACGGTGTTCGCGGTCGCGAACAGCCGGAACGCCGGATGCGGATGGATCACCTTGTTCTGGTCCATCAACGTGAACTTGCCGTCGCGTTCGAGGATGCGCTGGATCACGAACATCACCTCCGGCCGGCCGGCGTCGTATTCGTCGAAGACGAGCGCGATCGGCCGCTGCAGCGCCCACGGCACGATGCCTTCCTGGAATTCGGTGACCTGCTGCCCATCGCGGAGCACGACCGCGTCCTTGCCGACGAGATCGAGACGGCTGAGATGGCCGTCGAGGTTGACGCGGATGCACGGCCAGTTGAGCCGCGCTGCCACCTGCTCGATGTGCGTCGACTTGCCGGTGCCGTGCAGCCCCTGGATCATCACTCGGCGATCGCGCTTGAAGCCGGCGAGGATCGCGAGCGTGACGTCGGGATTGAACCGGTACGCGTCGTCGACCTCGGGCACGTGGTCGTCGCGCTCGCCGAATGCCGGCACGACGAGGTCGGTGTCGATGCCGAACACGTCGCGCACCGAGACCGTGCGGTCGGGTCGCAGGCCGACGTCGAGGCTCACGCGATCTCCTTCGGAACGGTCGATGTCGCGCACGTCATGCGGTCCGCTTCGTGCGGCCCGCAGCCACGGTCGCATCGGCGTCGATGCGTGCGAGCGCGGCGGCCGCACGCCGCAGCGCCGGCAGCACCTGCTTCGCCTTCGCGAGGCCGAGCCGCATCACCGGCGCCTGCACCGCGACGCAGAGGTTCGAGCGATCGGTCTCGGACATCACCGGCACCGCGACGCACAGCAGGCCCGGCAGGAACTCCTCGTTGTCGATCGCGAACCCGTTGCGCTTGATCCGCTTGATCTCCAGCTCGAGCGCGTCGAGATCCGTCAGCGTGTTGCCGGTATAGCGTTCGAGCGGCGCGTGCGCGAGCAGGCGCCGACGCTGCGCGGCGGTCATCTGCGACAGGAACATCTTGCCGCTCGCGGAGCAATGGGCCGGCACGCGCGATCCGGGATGCAGGTAGAAGCGCAGCGGCGCCGCGGTCTCGACGCGATCGAGGTAGACGACCTCGCTGCCGGACCGCGACGTGATGTTGCAGCTCTCGCCGACCTCCTCGACGAGATGACGCAGCACGGTGTGGCGCGCGCCGTGATGACTGTCGTTGAGCAGCAGGTTCTGCGCGAAGCGCCGCAGCCGCGCGCCGGTGCCGTAGTGACGGCCGTCGTGGTCGCGATGCAGCAGGCCGGCCGACTCGAGCTGCTGCAGCATGCGATGCAGCGTCGGTTTCGGCAGGCCGGTCTCCTCGACGAGCGCCTGCAGCGAATAGCGCTGGTCCTTCGCCGCGATCACCTCGAGCAGCGAGAACAACCGCATCGCCGGCGTGTCGCCATCGAGACCGACCGGCGCGAGCGTCCCTGGTTCGACGATCTTCATGGGGGATCGGATGAGAAGATGATTCGTGACGGATTCCGGATATTAATACAATCCGTCTCGTTTTCTAGAATGGATTGACGCGACCGCCTCCGGATGCTTATAGTCCGCCAAACATCGAAACCGGAACGGATGGTTCCGCAATTCGACCCGCCCCCGCGACTCCCGAGGAGACCCATCATGACCAAGAACCCGCCCTTCGCGATGCGCAGCGTCGTCACCGGCGTCCAGAAGATGACGCCATCCGAGGCGTTCGTCGAGACGCTCGTCGCCAACGGCGTCACCGACATCTTCGGCATCATGGGCTCCGCGTTCATGGACGCGATGGACATCTTCGCACCGGCCGGCATCCGCCTCATTCCGGTCGTCCACGAGCAGGGCGGCGCGCACATGGCCGACGGCTATGCGCGCGTCAGCGGACGACACGGCGTCGTGATCGGCCAGAACGGTCCGGGCATCAGCAACTGCGTGACCGCGATCGCCGCCGCGTTCTGGGCCCACAGCCCGGTCGTGATGATCACGCCCGAGACCGGCACGATGGGCATCGGCCTCGGCGGCTTCCAGGAAGCGCACCAGCTGCCGATGTTCCAGGAGTTCACGAAGTACCAGGGCCATGTCGTCAACCCGAAGCGGATGGCCGAATTCACGGCGCGTTGCTTCGATCGGGCGATCTCCGAGATGGGTCCGACGCAGCTCAACATCCCGCGCGACTACTTCTACGGCGAGATCACGACCGAGATCCCGAAGCCGATGCGCATCGAGCGCGGCGCGGGTGGCGAGCACAGCCTCGACGAGGCGGCCGAGCTGCTGGCAACGGCGAAGTTCCCGGTGATCCTCGCCGGCGGCGGCGTCGTGATGGGCGACGCGGTCGAGGAATGCAAGGCGCTCGCCGAACGGCTGGGCGCGCCGGTCGTCACCGGATACCTGCGCAACGACGCGTTCCCCGCGAGCCATCCGCTGTGGACCGGACCGCTCGGCTACCAGGGTTCGAAGGCCGCGATGAAGCTGATCTCGCAGGCCGACGTCGTGCTGGCGCTCGGATCGCGGATGGGCCCGTTCGGCACGCTGCCGCAGCACGGGATGGACTACTGGCCGAAGGAAGCGAAGATCATCCAGGTCGAGGCCGACCACACGAATCTCGGACTCGTGAAGAAGATCTCGGTCGGCATCGCCGGCGATGCGAAGGCGGCAGCGGTCGCGATCCTCAAGCGACTCGAGTCGAAGCAGCTCGCTTGCGACGCGACGAAGGACGAGCGCGCGCAGAAGATCGCGAGCGAGAAGGCCGCGTGGGAACAGGAGCTCGACGAGTGGACCCACGAGCGCGACGCCTTCAGCCTCGACATGATCGAGGAGCAGAAGAAGGAGCCGGGCAACTGGCTTCATCCGCGCCAGGTGCTGCGCGAGCTCGAGAAGGCCATGCCGCCGCGCGCGATGGTGTCGACCGACATCGGCAACATCAACTCGGTTGCGAACAGCTACCTGCGCTTCGAGGAGCCGCGCAGCTTTTTCGCGCCGATGAGCTTCGGCAACTGCGGCTATGCGCTGCCGACGATGATCGGCGCGAAGTGCGCGGCCATGGACCGTCCGGCCATCGCGTACGCCGGCGACGGCGCGTGGGGCATGAGCATGGTCGAGATCATGACCTGCGTGCGTCACGAGATCCCGGTCACGGCGGTCGTGTTCCACAATCGGCAGTGGGGCGCCGAGAAGAAGAACCAGGTCGACTTCTACGATCGGCGCTTCGTCGCCGGCGAGCTCGATAACCAGAGCTTCGCGGGCATCGCGAGGGCGATGGGCGCCGAGGGCGTCACCGTCGACCAGCTCGACCAGGTCGGGCCGGCGCTGAAGGCGGCCATCGACGCGCAGATGAAGGACGGCAAGACGACCGTCATCGAGATCATGTGCACGCGCGAGCTCGGCGATCCGTTCCGCCGCGACGCGCTGTCGAAGCCCGTCCGCTTCCTCGAGAAATACAAGGACTACGTCTAAGCCGCCGTCGAGAAGAAACGACGACGTGGAGACGGCGACCCATCCGCGCCTCGACGGACTCGTGGCGCGGGCGAGGCGGCGGACGGACGCCGCGACGACCCGCGTGGCGATCGCGTATCCGTGCGACGCGCTGGCGCTCGATGCCGCCCGGCGGATGACCGACACCGGCATCGCGCATCCGGTCCTCGTCGGGCCGGTGGACGTCATCCAGCGTGCGGCCGCTGCCGCGGGTATCGACACGCGACGCTTCGAGATCGTCGACGCGCCCGACGATCCGCGCGAGGCGGCGATGGCGGCGGCATCGATGGCGCGGGACGGCGACGTCGATGCGCTGATGAAGGGGTCGCTGCACACCGACGAGTTGATGTCGGCCATCGTCGCTAAGTCGAGCGGCCTGCGGACCGAGCGGCGCATCAGCCATGCGTTCGTGTTCGACCTGCCGCGCTATCCGAAGCTGCTCGCGCTCGCCGACTGCGTCGTCAACATCGCGCCCGATGCGCGGACGAAGCGCGACATCCTCGGCAACGCGGTCCGTCTGCTGCAGGACCTCGGGGTCGCGCGTCCGAAGGTCGCGATCGTCGCCGCCGTCGAGACGATCAACCCGGCGATCCCGGCGACGCTCGACGCGCAGACGCTCGTGGCGCTCGCGCGCGACGGCGAGTGGCCGGGTGCGATCGTCGAGGGTCCGTTCGGCTTCGACAACGCGATCTCGGCCGAGGCCGCGCGTGTGAAAGGCATCGACTCGACCGTCCCGGGCGACGCGGACCTGCTGGTGCTGCCCGACCTGAATTCCGGAAACATCCTCTACAAGAGCTTCAGCTACATCGGCGGCGGCGACTGCGCGGGCCTCGTGCTCGGCGCGCGCGTTCCGATCGTGCTGACGTCCCGCGCCGACTCGATGCAATCGCGGCTGGCCTCCGTCGCGCTTGCGGTGCTCGCCTGCACGTCGGCCGCCGCCACCACCCACTGATCGACCACGATGTTCAAGTTCCTGTCCAGCGAGCCGATCCACGACCCGCTCGTCTCGCCGGCGCCGAAGGCGGCGACCGAAGTCAAGACGACGACCTGCTACATGTGCGCGTGCCGCTGCGGCATCCGCGTGCACCTGCGCGACGGGGAGATCCGCTACATCGACGGCAACCCGGATCACCCCCTGAACCAGGGCGTGATCTGCGCGAAGGGCGCGTCCGGGATCATGAAGCAGCTGTCGCCGGCGCGGCTCACGCAGCCGCTGCTGCGCCGCGAAGGCAGCGAACGCGGCGCCGGCGAGTTCGAAGCCATCTCGTGGGAGCGGGCGTTCGAGATCCTCGGCGAACGCCTCGCGCACATCCGCGCGACCGACCCGAAGAAGTTCGGGCTGTTCACCGGTCGCGACCAGATGCAGGCGCTGACGGCGTTGTTCGCGCGGCAGTTCGGCACGCCGAACTACGCGGCGCACGGCGGCTTCTGCTCGGTCAACATGGCCGCGGGCATGATCTACACGATCGGCGGCAGCTTCTGGGAATTCGGCGGCCCCGACCTCGACCAGGCGAAGCTGTTCGTGATGATCGGCACGGCCGAGGACCATCACAGCAACCCGCTGAAGATCGCCATCTCGAAGTTCAAGCGGCACGGCGGCCGCTTCATCGCGATCAACCCGGTGCGGACCGGCTACGCGGCCATTGCCGACGAATGGATCCCGATCAAGCCGGGCACCGACGGCGCGCTGTTCATGGCGCTGCTGCACGAGCTGATCGCGAACGAGCTGATCGACCACGCGTTCCTGAAGCGCTTCACGAACGCGCCGCAACTCGTCGTGCTCGACGACTCCGATCGGCAGGGGCTGTTCGCGTTCGACCCAGATCCCGAACGCGGTCCGCCCGGCGACGGCCGGCATCCGCACAACAAGCTCGTGTGGGACGTGCCGAGCGGCCGCGTGCTGAACGCGTATCCCGAAGGCATCGCCGACGGCTGCGATCCCGCGCTCGAGGGGCACTACACGCTCGACGACGGGACGCCGGTGGCGCCGGCGTTCCAGCTGCTGCGCGAACGCGTCGCGGACTGCACGCCCGAGTGGGCGGCGGCGATCACGGGCATCGCGGCCGATCGCATCCGCCTGCTCGCACGCGAGATGGGCGTCACCGCGCTGCAGAAGGCGTTCGAGCTGCCGATCCCGTGGACCGACGCGTGGGGCAAGCAACACGCGACGACGCAGGCGCGACCGGTCGCGTTCCACGCGATGCGCGGTCTCGCCGCGCACTCGAACGGCTTCCAGACGATTCGCGCGCTGTCGGTGCTGATGAGCGTGCTCGGCACGATCGACGCGCCGGGCGGCTTCCGGCACAAGGCGCCTTACCCGCGCCACATCGTGCCGAACTACCGCGCGTTCAACTCGCCGGACCTGATCAAGCCGAACACGGTGCTGAACGCGGCGCCGCTCGGCTATCCGGCGAGCCCCGAGGAGCTCGCGCTCGAGGACGACGGCACGCCGATCCGCATCGATCACGCGTTCTCGTGGGAGCACCCGCTGTCGGTCCACGGCCTGATGCACAACGTCATCACGAACGCGGTGAAGGGCGACCCGTACCGGCTCGACACGCTGCTGATCTTCATGGCCAACATGGCGTGGAACTCGAGCATGAACACGATGGGCGTGCGCGAGATGCTGAACCGGAAGGACGAGCACGGCGAGTACATGATCCCGTTCATCGTGGTCTGCCGACGCGTTCGACAGCGAGACGGTCGCGTTCGCCGACCTCGTGCTGCCGGACACGACCTATCTCGAGCGTCACGACGTGATGAGCATGCTCGACCGGCCGATCTCGGAGTTCGACGGTCCGGTCGACTCGGTGCGCATCCCGGTCGTGCCGCCGACCGGCGACTGCAAGCCGTTCCAGGAAGTGCTGATCGAGCTCGCGTCGCGGCTCAAGCTGCCGGCGTTCACGACCGCCGGAGGGCGAGCGCAAGTTCAGCGGCTATCCGGACTTCGTCGTCAACTTCCAGCCGACGCCGGGCGTCGGCTTCCTGATGGGCTGGCGCGGCAAGGACGGCGAGCGAGTCGCTGCGTCGGCGAGCCGAATCCGCGTCAGTGGGAGATGTACGCGAAGAACGACTGCTTCTTCCGTTACCACATGCCGGAAGACATGCAGTACATGCGCAACTGGAATCGCGCGTATCTCGACTTCGCGAAGGAGAACGGCTGGCGCTTCAAGAACGACGCGGTCCAGCTCGCGATCTATTCGGACACGCTGCAGACGTTCCGCCTCGCCGCGCAGGGCAAGACGACGGGCCGCCAGCCGCCGGAGGCGCTGCGCGAGCGGATCGCGACGTACTTCGATCCGCTGCCGTTCTGGTATCCGGCGCTCGAGAACGCGGCCGTCGATCTCGACGCTTACCCGCTCAACGCGATCACGCAGCGGCCGATGGCGCAGTACCACTCGTGGGACTCGCAGAACGCGTGGCTGCGGCAGATCCACAGCCACAACTACCTGCAGGTGAATCCCGCGACGGCCGCGGCCGCGGGCATCGCCGACGGCGGCTGGTGCTGGGTCGAGAGCCACTGGGGGCGCGTGCGCTGCATGCTCCGCTACAGCGAGGCCGTCGAGCCGGGAACCGTCTGGACGTGGAACGCGATCGGCAAGGCCGATGGCGCATGGCGCCTCGGCGCCGGGCGCCGACGAGTCGACGAAGGGCTTCCTGCTCAACCACCTGATCACCGAGGAGCTGCCGCTCGCGGGCA
The DNA here is from genome assembly GCA_963795885.1 of uncultured beta proteobacterium. GTDB lineage: Bacteria > Pseudomonadota > Gammaproteobacteria > Burkholderiales > Burkholderiaceae_D > CAHJXF01. The sequence continues at coordinate 430,723 of CAWCJI010000007.1, forward strand.
CGCCGTCGCGAAGGATCAGCAACTCGGATCCGATCACCGGCCAGGCCGGCTGGTACGACGTGCGCGTGCGGCTTCGTCCGGCCGAGCCGGGTAGCCCGAGGAGACGTTCCCTCAGATCGCCGCGACGCCGCGGCCGCCGGGCGTGCGGCAGAGGTGTCGCGCGTGCTGACGTATTTCGCGGGCCGACGAGCATGATCGGCTGGCTGAAGGAGCTGCTCGCGTCGAACCTCGTGCCGAGCGCGCCGGCGCCGGCGGATGCGTCGCGGCGCCCGTCGCAAGAGCCGGTGACGCGCGCAGCAAGGGAGACCTCGACGAAGCAGCTCGCGCTCGTCATCGACCTGAACGTCTGCGTCGGCTGCCACGCGTGCGTGACGACGTGCAAGGAGTGGAACACGTCGGGCGAGCCGGCGCGCTCGCCGACCAGAATCCGTACGGCGCGAATCCGACCGGCACGTTCTTCAACCGCGTGCAGACCTACGAGGCCGGCGCGTATCCGAACGCCGAGACGATCCACTTCCCGAAGAGCTGCCTGCACTGCGAGGACCCGCCGTGCGTGCCGGTCTGTCCGACCGGCGCGAGCTACAAGCGCAAGGAAGACGGCATCGTGCTCGTCGACTACGACAAGTGCATCGGCTGCAAGTACTGCGCGTGGGCCTGCCCGTACGGCGCGCGCGAGCTCGACGAGGAGCGCGCAGGTCATGACGAAGTGCACGCTGTGCGTCGACCGCATCTACAACGAGGACCTGCCGAAGGAGACCGCAAGCCCGCCTGCGTGCAGGCCTGTCCGACCGGCGCGCGGCTGTTCGGTGACATGAAGGATCCGGACTCCGAGGTCTCGAAGGCGATCCGCGAACGCGGCGGCTATGCGCTGATGCCGGAGTGGAACACGATCCCCGCCAACCAGTACCTCCCGCGACAGGTGACGCGCCCGTTCGACGGCGAGAGCTGACGCGTGCATCCCGCGTTCTCGATCCTCTTCTTCACGACGCTGGCCGGGATGGGCCAGGGCCTCGTCGTCGCGATCGCGCTGGCGCTGCTGATCGGCATTCCGGCAGCCCCCGCGTTCGTGACGCTGTCGATCGCCGTCGGCGAGGTGATGCTCGTCGCCGGCCTCGCGTCTTCGTTCCTGCACCTCGGCAACAAGCTGCGCGCCTGGCGGTCGGTGCTGATGTGGCGCACGTCGTGGATGTCGCGCGAGGTGATCGTGCTGCCCGCGTTCATCGCGCTGCTGGCCGTGTGGTGGGCGACGCTCGTCGGCGGACTCGCCTCGCCCTGGTCGGCGGTCGCGGCGCTGCTCGTGCTCGTCGGCGCGGCTGCGCTCTGGTACTGCACGGCGATGATCTACGCGTGCCTGCGCTTCATCGAGGAGTGGGCGCATCCGCTGACGATCGTCAACTACGCGCTGATCGGGCTGTCGTCGGGCTTCACGCTCGCCTGCGCGCTGGCCGTGCTGTCCGGCGAGACCGGCTTCGTCGCGATCGCCGGCCCTTGCGCGCTGGTCGTCACGATCGTCGCGGGCTTCTCGCGCTGGGCGTCGGTCCGTCGCAACGCCGCGATCCGCCATCGCTCCGACCTGCAGTCGGCGACCGGCATCCGCGCGTCGCAACTCGTCCAGAAGTCGATGGGCATGACCGCGGGCTCGTTCAACACGCGCGAGTTCTTCCATCACGCGTCGGCCGCGGCGGTGCGGATGGTCCGTTGGATCGCGTTCGGCTTCGGCTTCGCGTTGCCGTCGCTGCTGCTGCTGTGGGGCGTCGCGGCGGGCGGGGTCGCGCCGTGGCTGCTCGCCGTGCTCGTGCAGGTCCCCGGCGTGCTCGCCGATCGCTGGTACTTCTTCGCGCAGGCGAAGCATCCGCAGAACCTGTATTACCAGGCCGTGTCGTGAGCGCGGACGCGGCGACCTTCGACTTCGTCGTCGTCGGCGCGGGTTCCGCCGGCTGCGTGCTGGCGAATCGCCTATCGGCGGATCCAAGTCGACGCGTGCTGCTGCTCGAGGCGGGCGGCCCCGACCGCAGCCTGTGGCTGCACGTGCCGGTCGGCTACTTCAAGACGATGCACAACCCGAAGTTCGACTGGTGCTATCTCACCGAGGCGGACCCGGCGGTCGCGGGACGACGCATCCAGTGGCCGCGCGGCAAGGTGCTCGGCGGCTCGAGCGCGCTGAACGGCCTCTTGTACGTGCGCGGCCAGCACGAGGACTACGACCGCTGGGCCGAGCTCGGCAATCGCGGCTGGGGCTTCGCCGACGTGTTGCCGTACTTCAGGAAGTCGGAGGACCAGGAGCGCGGCGAGAGCGCGTATCACGGCGTCGGCGGCCCATTGAAGGTGTCCGACCTCCGGTTGCGCCGGCCGATCGCCGACCACTTCATCGACGCGGCGGTCGAGGCCGGCATCCCGCGCAACGACGACTACAACGGGGCGGTGCAGGAAGGCGTCGGCTACTTCCAGCAGACGTCGTTCAAGGGCCTGCGCTGGAGCACCGCGAAGGGATTCCTGCGGCCGGCGCTGACGCGGTCGAACCTCACGGTCGAGACGCGGGCGCAGGCGGCGCGCGTCGTGTTCGACGGCGATCGCGCGGTCGGCGTCGAGTACCGGCACGACGGGCGGATGAAGCGGGTGCGTGCGAACGTCGAGGTCGTGCTCGCGGCCGGCGCGATCGGCTCGCCGCAGATCCTGCAGTCGTCCGGCGTCGGACCTCGGGCGCTGCTCGAACGCGTCGGCGTGCCGCTAGTCCGCGACCTGCCCGGCGTCGGCGAGAACCTGCAGGATCATCTGCAGGTCCGCCTCGTCTACAAGACCAGCGAGCGCACGCTGAACAACGAGGTCAACACGTGGTTCGGCCGCATGCGGGTCGGGATGCAGTACGGGCTGTTCCGCACCGGCCCGCTGACGCTGGCGGCGAGCCAGGTCGTCGCGTTCACGCGCTCGGACCCGTCGGTCGACCGGCCCGACATCCAGTTCCACATGCAGCCGCTGTCCGCCGACAAGCCGGGCGAGGGCGCCCATTCGTTCTCCGCCTTCACGGCATCGGTGTGCCAGCTGCGGCCGTGGAGCCGCGGACGCGTCGAGATCGAGTCGCCCGACCCGTTCCGCTATCCGAAGATCTTCGCGAACTACCTGGCGGACGCGCGCGACCGCGAGGTGGCCGTCGCGGGTATCAAGGTCGCGCGACGGATCGCGGCGGCGCCGTCGCTCGCACGGGTCATCGTCGACGAGTACGTGCCGGGGCGACAGTACGCGAGCGATGACGAGCTGCTCGACGCGGCGCGCCGCAACAGCCAGTCGATCTATCACCCGGTCGGCACCTGCAAGATGGGCCGTGACCCGATGGCGGTCGTCGACGACCGCCTGCGCGTGCACGGGCATGCGCGGGCTGCGGGTCGTCGACGCGTCGATCATGCCGGAGATCGTGTCGGGCAACACGAACGCGCCGGTCATCATGATCGCCGAGAAGGCAGCGGACCTGATCGTGGAGGACGCGCGCGCTGCTGAACCCGGTCGACGGACCTAGCGCGCGACCCAGGCGCCGTCGATCGGCAGCGCCGCGCCGGTGATCGAGTCGGCCGACGGACCGCATAGATAGACGACGAGTGCCGCGACGTCGTCGGCCTCGACGAAGCGCCGGCTCGGCTGCGAAGCCAGGACGACGTCGCGGATCACGGCTTCCTCGGACAGTCCGTGCGAGCGGGCGAGCTCCGGGATCTGCTGCTCGACGAGCGGCGTCCGCACGAAACCCGGACAGATGGCGTTGCACGTGATGCCGCTCGCGGCCGTCTCCAGCGCGATCGTCTTCGTCAGCCCGACCACGCCGTGCTTGGCGGCGACGTACGCGCCCTTGAATGCCGACGCGACGAGACCATGCACCGACGCAACGTTGACGATGCGTCCGGCGCCGCGTGCGAGCATGCCCGGCAGCACCGCCTTGCTCGTATGGAACACCGCGCTCAGGTTGATCGCGAGGATGCGATCCCACTGCGACTCCGGGAAGTCCGCGATCGACGAGACGAACTGGATCCCCGCGTTGTTGACGAGGATGTCGACGCGTCCGAACGCGGCCTCCGTCGCCGCGACCATCGCGCGGACCTCTTGGGGATGCGCGAGGTCGGCGGGCGCGTGCCGGACGACGACGTCGCGGCCGGCCGACAGATCGCGACACAGGCAGACGATGGCATCGGCGTCGCCGAATCCGTTCAGCATGACGTCGCAACCGGCGTCCGCGAGCGCGCGAGCGATCGCCAGACCGATGCCGCTGGTCGACCCGGTGACGAGCGCCGTGCGACCCGCAAGGCGGTCGGGGTCGTCGCGACTCATCCGCGTGCCGTCATCGACGAGCGCGCGCCGGCGGCGCCGACATCGTCATCGCGAGCATCGCGGCGGCGCGCTGCAGCGGCGCGACGAATCGCATGGAGCTCTTGATGCTCGCGCGCGACGCCGGCGCGTGGACGGCCACCGCGGCGAAGATGCGATCGCTGCCGGGCACGAGGACCGGGACGGCGATCGCGACCGAATCGTCGAACAGCTCGCAGTCGTGCGTGCCGATGCCGGTCTGCCGGACCTTCTTCAGCTGTGCCTGCAACGGCGCGAACGCCGTGATCGTCTTGTCGGTGAAGCGCTCGTACGGCTCGTCGCCGAGCGCCTGCCGTGCCTCGGCCGTCGTCATCGACGAGAGGAACAGCTTGCCGCTCGCCGTGCAGTGCAGGGGGACGCGCGTCCCGACCTCGAGATGCAGCCGCAGCGGGTGATGCGTCTCGACGCGATCGAGGTACAGGACGGAGTTGCCTTCGAGCAGCGTCAGGTTGCAGCTCTCGCCCATCTCGGCGACCGCGTCTTCGAGCGCTCGATGCCACTGCCCGCGCAGCGCGTCGTTGCGCCACAGGTTCACCGCGAACGCGGTGAGCCGCGGACCGATCGTGTAGCGCTTGCCGCCGCTCTCGCGCAGCAGCAGCCCCGCGTCCTTCAGCAGATTCAGGATGCGGAACACCGTCGGCTTCGGGAGTTGCAGCGCCGACGTCACCTCGTCGAGGGACATCGGCCCCGAGGCAGCCGTGATCCGTTCGAGCACGGCGAACGCGCGGAGCGCGATCGACTCGATCGGCGGCGAGACGGCGTCGGCTGCATCGATCGTGCGACGCGTCTTCGGCGTACCGGCGGCCGGCCCCGTCATGCGAGCAGTACCGTGACGGAAACGAGCAGCATGAAGACGATCGTCAGTTGGCGGAATCGATGGGTCGAGAGGCGCGCGAAGAGTCTTCCGCCCACGGCGATTCCAACGACGAAGGGGATGGCGAGGCCGGCGGCGAGCGTCAACACGGGCGCGTCGAGCAAGCCGGTCAAGCCCAGCACCGCGAGGCCGGCCGCGGAGACCAGGACGATGTAGAGCGTCAGGTTGGCGCGCGTGACCGCGGCCGGGTCGGGACCCGACAACAGATAGAGGATCACCGGCGGCCCACCGATGCTGGTCGCGCCGAGCATCGTACCGCTGAGGAGGCCGAGGCCGATCGACGTCGACAATCGATGAGCGCCTTCGAAGCGACGGCCCGAGAGAAGCGCGATCGCGAACACGACGACCGTCGAGGCGATCAGCCGTCGCAGCGTCGCCGGCTCGACGAATAGGAGCACGAAGCTTCCGATCGGTACGGCGAGGACGGCCGCGATGCCGATCGGTGCGATGACCGGCCAGCGCGCGAGGCGCGCGGCGGCTGGCAGCATCGGCAGCGCCGCGAACGTCTCGAGCAGCAACGCGGTCGACACGGCGACGCGCGGTCCGAGCAACAGCGCGAACAGCGGCGTCATGATCATCGCCGCGCCGAAGCCGGTCGTCCCGCGCATCAGTCCGCCGACGAGGGCGATGACGACGGCGAGCGCGAGGTCGGCGGGCACGGCGGCCGTCAATCGGCGGCGTCGACGCCGATTTCTTCCTCGATGAGGCGGCGCAGCCGACGACGCAGAGCGATGAAGGCGGGGTCGTCCTCGTCGCGCGGTCGCGGCAGGTCGACGCGCAGGATCGTCTTGATGCGCCCGGGCCGGCTCGACAGCACGATGATGCGGTCGGACAGAATGATCGCCTCCTCGATGCTGTGGGTCACGAGCACCATCGTCCGGCGCGAGTCCGGCGGCGCGTCGGCAAGCAGACGTCCCATCTCCTGCTGCATCAACGCGCGATTCTGCGCGTCGAGCGCTGCGAACGGCTCGTCCATCAGCAGCACCTGTGGGTCGACCGATAGCGCGCGTGCGATCGAGACGCGCTGCTTCATGCCGCCGGACAATTGATGCGGGTAGCGCTTTTCGAACCCTGCGAGGCCGACGAGGCGGACCTGCGCGGCGACGATCGCCCGGCGCTGGTCCGCCGGGATCCTCTTCATCTCGAGGCCGAACGCGATGTTGTCCTCGACCGTGAGCCACGGGAATAGCGCGTAGTCCTGGAACACCATCGAGCGCGTCCACGTCGGCCGATCCACCGTGGTGCCGTCGACCGTGACCGATCCCGCCGTCGGCCGCTCGAATCCAGCGACCATGTTGAGCAGCGTCGTCTTCCCGCAGCCACTGTGACCGATGATCGAGCAGAACTCGCGGTCCGCGATGTCGAAGCTGACGTCGTCGATCGCGAGCACCGGCGCGTCCCTCGTGCCGTGACCCGGGAAGATCTTCGTGACGTGATCGACGCGCACGGCGCTCATCGTCGCCTCCTAACGCCGCGTCGACGCTGACCACGGCAACGCACGACGTGCGAGCTCGCGGATCGTCAGATCGAGCGCGAGACCGACCAGACCGATCGTGATCATGCCGACGATGACGACGTCGGTCCGCAGCAGGGTCCGCGCGTCGTTGATCATGAAGCCGAGGCCCGAGTTCGCGCCGACGAGCTCGGCTGCGACGAGCGCCATCCAGCCGAATCCGAGCCCGACCCGGATGCCGGTCACGATCTGCGGCAGCGCGGCGCGCAGCACGACGCGACGCAGGATCGCGCCTTCGCCGCCGCCCAGACAGCGTGCGGCGCGGACGAGATTCGGCTCCACGCTGCGCACGCCCGCGATCGTGTTCAGAAGGATCGGAAAGAACACGCCGAGGAAGATGATGAACTCGTTCTGCGTGTCGCCGATGCCGAACCAAAGGATCGACAACGGGATCCAGGCGAGCGGCGGAATGGGTCGCAGCATCTCGACCAGCGGATCGAACTGGTCATGGACCCATGTCCACCATCCCATCGCGATGCCGATCGGGATCGCGGACAGGGCCCATGCGAAGGCGATGAACTCGCGACGCAGCGAGTCGCCGAGATGATGCGGCAGCTCGCCGGACGCGATCAGGTCCCACGCGGCCCGTGCGACGGCCGTCGGCGGTGGCAGCAGCGCGCGAGTCGTGTCGTCGAGCAACCACGTGCTGATCGCCTGCCAGACGAGCAGCAGCACGAGCGGCGCCGATAGCCGCGACAGCCGTGACACGACCGCGGCCGCGGCGCCTCGCGGCGGCGGCAGCGTCACGACGCGGGGCGCGTCAAGGTTGGTAGACGCGGCCACCGAAGCTCCACGGTCTGACGAGGTCGCCGGCCTCGGGAAACGCCTGCGCCGTCTTCGTTCCGAGCGGCTCGAGGTAGGCCGGATACGGCGGCTGGCTCGGCTTGCCGGTCCAGCCGGCAGGAAGGTATGGCGGCGCCTTGGGGATGGCCCACCCGAGCTTGTCGAAGGTCTTCGTCATGAAGCGCGGATCGACGGCGCCGACGAAGTCCGCAGCGGTCAGGGGGCGCGTGATGCGCTTGTACTCGAAGAGCCACTTGAAGATCGGCTCGTTGACCTGGCCGTAGAACTCCGCATTCGGGTAGATGTTGGTCGGCTTGTAGAGGTTGTCGTAGGCGCGCACCTGCTGCAGCAGGATGTCCTTCGAATAGTTCTTGAGGTTCGGGTCTTCCGCCATCAACGCGGCGGCCTTCTCGGGATTGAGGCGGATCCACAACGTCGCCTCGGCGAACGCGTCGGAGAACGCCTGCGCGACGTCGGGCACGTTGTCGATCAGCTCGCTGCGCAGATAGAACTGCCCCTCGTAGATGTTGTACGGGAAGATGCTGTCGATGATGCGGCCGTTCTTCCGTTCGTCGACCATCATCGTCGGCGTCGGATCCCACGCCACGATGCCGGTGATGCCCTTCGGCATGCTCATCTGTTCGCCGGGCGGCATGTTCTTCAGGATCACGTCGCGACCGATTTCGATCCCGTTCAGCTGCGCGCTCATCTGGAAGTAGAACTCCGCCGAGGAGCCGGTCACGATGCCGATCGTGGCGGGCGGGTTCGCGCCCTTGAGGTCCTTGATCGACTTCAGCGGCGAGTCGAGCGGGACGACCAGCGCGTGCAGCAGGTTGGGGCTCTCGATGGCGATCGCCTTGACCGGGATCTTCCGGTCGACGAGCGTCGTGAACGGGAAGTTGCCGCCGCTGCCGGCCTGGTACCGACCCGAGATCAGGACCTCGTTGATCGCCGGTCCCGACGGGAACGCGGTCCATTTCGCGTCCACGCCGCGCAGCCCCATGAAGTTCATGCGGCTCATCACGATGTTGACGGTGTTCTGCCCGGACCACGGTGCCTGGAACGCGACCTGAATCGGCCACCAGCCCTTGTCCTTCAGCCACTGGACCGACTTGTCCGAGACCTTCTCGTACGGCGTAGGCCAGCCCCACTCCGTGGCCGGCGCCGCCGCGGTCTGCGCAGGCGCCTGCGGCACGAACGCAGCGGTCAACGCGAGGACGACGGCAATCGACGCCCCGTGGACGAATGTGGATCGAAAGGTCCGACGCATGCTGGTCTCCTGGTCGAAGCGGCCCGACGGGCTCTGGTCTTGGTCGAGGCGTCGACCGGCGTGTGCATCAGGCGGTCAGCGAGATCTCCGTGCCGGCGAAGCGCACGCGCGCGTCGCGGATGTCGTGTCGCGACTCGATGAAGCGCATCAGCTCCAGCAGCGGCGTCGTGTCGAACCGGCAGTCGTCGATCGTCGGACGCAGCGGTGCCAGCAACGACGGCTCGTAGAACGCGGCAAGCAGCAGGTCCTCGTCGCTCGTCCCGGCGCCGAGCCGTTCGCGCAAGGCCGGGATCGCGGGTTCGATCATGTCGCCGGGACGCGTCGTCACGACGTCGCCGGGCCGGATGCCTGCCCGTTCGAGGAACGCGGACGACGGCTCGGCCGCGAGGCGACCGTACGCGCCCGACGCGTACTTGCGGACCTCGTCGGGGATCGTCTTGTATCGCTCGCCCTGAACGACGTTCAGCACCGACTGCGTGATGATGTACTGCGCGAACGGGCTGACGAGGATCGGATAACCGAGATCCTTCCGAACCTGCGCGGCCTCCTCGAGGATCTCCGGCATGCGGTGCTCGATCTGCATCGCCGCGAGCTGCGAGCGGAGGTTCGAGATCATGCCGCCGGGAACCTGGTGTTCGTACAGCGCAGGGTCGTACGTCGCCACGCGACCGCGCGGCTTGTCCTCGCGCTCGGCGAGCGTGCCGAAATAGCCGCTGACCCCGGCCAGCGCCGCGCGGTCGATGCCGGTCGAGAGGCCGAGCGCGCGTGCGCGATCGTCGATCTCCTCGGCGGCCGGCAGCGAAGCGCCGTTCGCGAGAGGCTCGACGGCCGTATGCCCGAAGCGGAACCCGGCGCGCATCGCGACCTCGTGGACGCGCGGCGCGAGCGCCGACTGGCAGTGCGTGTGGAGCTGGAGCGGGATGTCGCCGACGGCTGCCGCGATCGCGGGGAACAGCGTCTCGCCTCGTTCGGGCGTCAGCAGGCCGGTCGGATCCTTGATTGCAATGAAGTCGGCGTCGAGTGCGACCAGTTCCTTCGCGCGCGCGACAAAGTAGGCGTCGTCGTGCACCGGCGACAGCGCATAGACGATCATCGCGTTGACCTTCATGCCTTCGGCATGCGCGGAGCGGACGGACGACTCGACGTTGCGCATGTCGTTCAGCGCGTCGTAGACCGTCAGGACCTTCAGCCCGCGGCGTGCGAGCACCTTCGAGTTCAGCGCGATCAGGTCGTCGGCGAACAGCTCGAAGGTGTACAGGCTCTGCCCGCGCGTGAGTCCGTCGCACGGCGTGCGCAGGTGCTCGCACAGGATGCCGACGCGCTCCCACGGGTTTTCCTGCAAGTAGCGGACCTGCACGTCGAACACGGCGCCGCCAAGGATGTTGACGAACGCGTAGCCGACGTCGTCGATGCGCGACAGGATCGGCGTCATCATCGGCGTCGTCATGCGGGTCGACCAGAGGCATTGGTGCGCGTCGCGCAGCGTGACGTCGACGAGCCCGTAATCGGCGTTTGTGGTGGCGGTCATGGTCATGGTGTCGATTCCTCGATGAAGCGTTCGACGAAGCGTGTGTGGACCGCGCCTCGCCTGAATTCGTCGCTGTCCAGCAACCGGCCGATGAACGAGGCCGTCGTCTCGACACCGTCGACACGCAGCTCGACCAGCGCCCGGCGCATCCGTGCGAGCGCCTCGTCGCGATCGGTGCCCCATGCGATCAGCTTCGCGATCAGCGAGTCGTAGTACGGCGGGACGACGGCGCCCGAGTGCACGTGTGAATCGACGCGGATGCCGGGGCCGCCGGGAAAGCGGACCTCGCCGAGCGTGCCAGGACAGGGCGCGAAGCCGTGGGCCGGATCCTCGGCGTTGATCCGGCACTCGACCGCGTGGCCGAGCAGCCGGACATCCTCCTGACGGATCGAGAGCTTCTCGCCGGCGGCGATACGGATCTGCTCCTTGACGATGTCGATCCCGGTCACGCATTCGGTGACCGGATGCTCGACCTGCACGCGAGTGTTCATCTCCATGAAATAGAAGGCCTGCGCGGCGGGATCGACGATGCATTCGATCGTGCCGGCACTGCGATAGCCGACGTGACGGCTGAGACTCACGGCCGCGTCGCCCATCGCGTCGCGCATCGCCGCCGACAGGCCGGGTGACGGACTCTCCTCGATCAGCTTTTGATTGCGACGCTGCGACGAGCAGTCGCGTTCGCCCAGGTGCAGCACGGTCTCGCCGTCCGACAGGATCTGGATCTCGACGTGGCGGATGCCGGTGAGGAAGCGCTCGACGTACATCTGCCCGTCGCGAAACGCCGCCTTCGCTTCACGCGACGCGGCCTCGAAGGCGCCGGCGAGTTCGGCATCCGTCGCGACCACGCGCATGCCTCGCCCGCCGCCGCCAGCGACGGCCTTCAAGATGACCGGATACCCGAGCGTCGCGGCGACCTCGCGTGCCGCATCGGCGGACTCGACGGTGCCTGTCGAGCCCGGCGTGACAGGGACGCCGGCCTCGACGGCCATCGCGCGGGCCGATGCCTTGTCGCCCATCGTTGCAATGACGTCGGCGGGCGGCCCGACGAACACCAGCCCCTGCTGCTCGCAGAGCCGTGCGAACGCCGCGTTCTCGGACAGGAATCCGTAGCCGGGATGGATCGCGTCGGCGCCGAGGCTCTTCGCCGCCTCGACGATGCGCTCCGCACGAAGGTAGCTGTCGCTCGACCGTGGCGGTCCGATACAGACCGCGACGTCGGCCATCGCAACGGGCAGCGCATCGCGGTCGGCTTCGGAATAGACCTGCGCCGTTTCGATGCCGAGCTCGCGGCACGCTCGCTGGATGCGTACCGCGATCTCGCCGCGATTGGCGACGAGGAGGCGGCGGATCGGGCGCGGCGGCGTCGACGTCGGCATCAGTGCGGCGCGATGACGAACAGCGGCTGCCCGAAGGCCACGGCCTCCGCATCGGCGAAGAGGATCTCGGCCACCGTGCCCGCGCCGTCCGCGCGGATCGCGTTCATGAGCTTCATGACCTCGATGATGCAGAGGCGATCGCCGGCCTCGACGCGCTGCCCCACCTCGACGAACGGCTCCGCACCGGGCTCGGGAGCGCGATAGACCGTACCGACCATCGGCGCCGTCACGATCGTCGCATCCGGGTGCGACGATCGTAGATCGCGTGGGACCGCCGGTGCCGACGCCGTCGATGCCGCCGGCATCGCGGCCGGCGGCGGGACCGGCGCGGCAGGCGGCGGCGTCGCTCGCGCGGTGGGTGCGGCCGACACCGGTGCCGGCGAAGCGACCGATGCCGTCGTCGCGGGCCCCGCCTGCACGGGTGCCGACGACGGCGGCCCGCGTCGGACCTCGATCTCGAGATCGCCCGAACGGATCCGTAGCTCGCTGAACGTCGTCGAGTTCTTGATCAGCTCGACCAGTCGCAGCACGTCCTGAAAGTCGAATGGCTTCGATGCCAACGCGGTCTCCATCGCACCGGCCGCTCGTGCGGCTCATGATTTCATTGAACGAAATTGCGCGTTCGGTCAACGAAATTCTTGCATGGACAACGGTGGGGACGCAATAATGAAAACCCGAAGGACGAGGGCAACGACCCTCGCCGCTGAAGCATCCGAGGAGACATCCGTGAGCAAACCCGTGGTGATCACGGTGGCGATCACCGGCGCACTGCCGAGAAAGAAGGACACGCCGGCCGTGCCGGTGACGCCGACCGAACAGGTCGAGTCGACGCACGAGGCCTTCGAAGCCGGCGCATCGCTCGTTCACGTCCACGTGCGCAACGACGACGAGAGCCCAAGCTCCGATCCCGAGCGCTTTGCGCGAGTCCAGGAGGGCGTGCGCAAGCACTGCCCGGGGATGATCATCCAGTTCTCGACAGGTGGCCGCGGCCGTGACCAGTCGGCCCGGGCCTCGATGCTCCATCTGCGGCCCGACATGGCATCGCTCGCGACCGGCTCGGTCAACTTCCCGAACAACATCTACGAGAACCCGCCCGACTTCGTCGAGGGCCTCGCGCGGTCGATGCTCGAATTCGGGATCAAGCCGGAGATCGAGGTCTTCGACCTGGCGATGCTCTACAGCGCCGCGAAGCTCGCGAAGGAAGGGCTGCTGAAGGGGCCGCCGCACGTGCAGTTCGTGCTCGGCATCGCGAACGCGCTTCCGGCGCGTCGCTCGGTGTTCGACTTCCTGCGCTCGGAACTCGCCGACGTGATGCCCGACGCGACCTGGGTGGCCGCGGGGACCGGGCGCTTCCAGTGGGAGGTGAACCAGTGGTGCCTGGCCGAGGGCGGCCACGTGCGGACCGGGCTCGAGGACAACATCAAGTTCGACCCCACGCGGCTTGCCGCGAGCAACGCCGAACTCGTCGGCAAGGTCGTCGATGCGTGCGAAGCGTTCGACCGTCGGCCCGCGACACCGGCCGAGGCGCGCCAGCTGCTCGGCCTTCCGCTGGCGGCATGAACGGCCCGGCCCGGGCGCCCGTCGTCCTCGTGACGGGCGCCGGCCGCGGAATCGGGCGGGCGATCGCGACGCACTTCTCGGCGGCGGCCTACACGGTGGTCGCGACCGATCTCGATGATGCGCAGGCCCGCGCCTGCGCAGTGTCGATCGGCCGTGACACGCATGCGTCGCGCATGGACGTGCGCGACGGCGCGGACGTCGCATCGGTCGTCGAAGATGTCGTCGCCCGGTTCGGCGGCATCGACGTGCTGGTCAACAATGCGGGGCTGATGACGCAGGGTCCGTTCGCGGCGACCTCGCTCGCCGCCTGGGACGATCTCGTCGCCACGAACGTTACCGGCATCTTCCATTGCGTGCAGGCGGTCGCGCCGTCGATGTCGGAGCGCGGGCGCGGCGCCATCGTCAACATCGCGTCGGTGTCCTCGGTCCGCGGAGGCGGCGCCGTCGGCAACGTCTGGTACGGCGCGACGAAGGCCGCGGTGGTCGCGATGACGGCCGGGCTCGCGCGCGAACTCGGACCGAGCGGCGTTCGCGTGAACGCGATCTCGCCCGGGGTCGTCGAGACCGACATGACCCGCGATGCGCTGGCCGGTGTCCGCGAGCGCGTGCTGACCCGCTTTCCGCTCGGCCGGATCGCGACCGAGGACGACGTGGCCCGCGTCGCCGTGTTCCTCGCCTCCGCCGACGCGAGCTTCGTCACCGGTCAGACGATTGCCGTCGACGGCGGCTTCCTGACCAGTTGAAGCCGCGCGCCGACGGCAGGACGCCGCCGGTCGCGCGAACGCGACTTGCGGTTGCGGGTCCCGCGCAGCGTCGCTACACCGCGTCGCGTCTCGCTTTCGCTCCGATCAGCGCGGCGCTGATCGCCGAGACGACACCGGCGAAGACGACGTAGCAGCAGATCAGCCACGGCTGTCCGCCGCCCGACGTGAGCAGCGCCGTGGCGATGATCGGCGTGATCCCGGACGCGAAGATGCCCGAGAACTGATAGACGAACGAGATGCCCGAATAGCGGACCTTCGCATCGAACAGGTCGCAGAACAGCGCGGCCTCGGGCCCGTAGACGGACGCGTAGATCACGCCGAGCGGGATCGCGATCGCCAGCCAGATCAGCAGCGTGTGTCCCTCGGCGTGCGTCATCAGCCAGAACGCCGGGAACGACGACAACGCCGTGATGATCGAGCCCCACGCGTAGACCTTGAAGCGGCTGACGCGGTCCGACAGGCGGCCGAAGAACGGAATCGTGAAGCACATCACCAGGGCGGCCGCCATCACGCCCAACAGCGCCTCCGTGCGGCTGATCTTGACGGTCGTCGCGAGGTAGCCGATCACGAAGACCGCGAAGATGTTGAAGAAGACGCCGTCGATGTAGCGCGCGCCCATTCCCTTCAGGACGTTTGCGGGATAACGCTTCATCAGGTCGAAGAACGGGACCTGGAGCTCCGCGTTGCGTTGCTTGATCGCTTCGAACTCGGGCGTTTCCTGCACGTTGAGCCGGATGTACATCCCTACGGCGACCATCAGACCGGACACGAGGAACGCGATGCGCCAGCCGTACGACAGGAACTGCGCGTCGGTCAGCGTCGACGACAGCAGCGCGACCATGCCGGAGGACAGGCACAGGCCGACGGCGAGTCCGATCTGCGGAAGCGAGGCGTAGAACCCGCGCTGGCCCTTCGGCGCGTACTCGTACGTCATCAGGACGGCTCCGCCCCATTCGCCGCCGAGCCCGATGCCTTGCAGAACGCGGAGCAGCAGCAGCAAGATCGGCGCTGCCACGCCGATCTGTCCGTACGTGGGCACGAGGCCGATCAGGAACGTGGACACGCCCATGATCATCAGCGTGACGATCAGCATCGTCTTGCGACCGATCCGGTCACCGAAGTGCCCGAAGATCACGCCGCCGAGCGGCCGGGTCACGAAGCCGACCGCGAACGTCGTGTATGCGAGCAACGTCGACACGACCGGGTCGGTTCCCGGGAAGTAGAGCTTGTTGAAGACGATGCCCGCGACGACGCCGTAGAGGAAGAAGTCGTACCACTCGATGGTCGCGCCGACGATCGCCGAAATGACGACGCGCCGGATGACCACGGGATCCCACGGTCTCGTCTCGGTGCGATCGGCTGTCATATCCATGGTCATGTAGTCTCCATCGTTGGTTTCGAATTCCTGCAATCGGGACGCTGTGTTCCGGATTCCGAGACGCTAGGAGAGTCGGTCGCGGCGTTCGCGTCAATCGGTAGTTGAATGGAGGCGGCGCTCGCAGCTGTCATCGCGACGCGAAAACCTCTCGACCGCGTGTCGATCGCGCATGCGATCCAGGACGCCAGCCTCGCCGATGTCTTCGACGCGCGAAGCGCTTCGACGAGCGTCCGCTGCGGCCGCCGGGTCGATCGGGTAACGTTGCGCCTCCGGAAAAGAGCGAAGAGATCCAATGCGGGAACCGCGGTGGCGTACCGAAGGCAACGAGCCGGACTACCGGTTCTCGCTCGCGAACGAGCGGACGTTCCTCGCGTGGATCCGGACCGCGCTCGCGCTGCTGGCCGGCGGCATCCTGCTCGACCAGTTCTCGACCAAGCTGCAACCGCATCTCGTGGTCGTCGTGCTGGCGGTCGGATTCGCCGGACTTTCGGCGCTGCTGTGCCTCATGGCGTACTTCCGCTGGCGCGCGAACGAGATCGCGATGCGCCACGCGCGGCCGTTGCCCGGCACGCTCGCCATCCCGCTGCTCGCGGCCGCGTCGCTGGCCATCGCGGCGATCGTGACGCTGCTGCTCGCGATCCAGTGAACACGGCGTCGTGACCGACGAGGCGCCGTTCCGGCCGCAGGCGCGGCGGCCCCGGGATCCGGGACTGCAGCCGGAACGGACCGCGCTCGCATGGAACCGCACCGGCCTGTCGCTCGTCGTCAACGCACTCCTCGTGCTGCGCGCCGGATGGACGAGCAGTTCCACGCCACTCGTCGTCGTCGCGTTCGCGTTGCTGATCGCGGCAGGAAGCACGGTCTTCTACGGCGCGTGGCGTCGCCGCCACCTCGGCACCGGACTCGGCATGACTGCGGCGCCTGCGCTCGCGATCCTCGCGGCCGCATCGATCACGCTCGTCGCGTGCGTCGCGGGCGCTGTCTCGATGTTCGTGCGTTAGCGCGGTCCGTGCACGACGGGCCGCGCGTCGTCGCGCGCAGTGCGTGGCGGCGCCGGGCCGAGGATCCGCAACGTCTTCGTCAGCGGATCGAGCTCGACCAGCGAGCCGTTCGGCACCGCATCGGTCACGTCGACGTCGAAGCCCGCCATCATCGTCACGTCGCCGAGCGCCGCGCCCTGCGCGAGGATCGTGTTGACGGTGTTGAACACGATCGCGAGCGGCGCCATGCGCCGCGAACGCATCTCGTGCAGCATCCACGCCGTCGCGACCCCGCCCTTCGCCGTATCGAGGACGAGGATGCGGTCGACGTACGACTGCCCGACCAGCTTGTGCGCCGGCCGCGAGAAGACGCCGGCGAGCCGATCGAGGTCGTAGCGCGCGGAGAAGCCGTCGTTCGCGACGAGCGCCTCGCCGATGACGCGGGCGCCCATCGCGTGCTTGGCATGCAGCGTGACCGGGTTCATCGCAGCTCGCCCGATTCGGCGGCGTCGACGCAGGCCTCCATCGACGCCAGCATCGGTACGTAGCCGTAGCCGCCGAGGATGTTGACGAGCTTCGCGCTGTTCGTCGCGAGCCGCTTCCAGCCGTTCGCCTCGGCGATCTCGCGCGCATACGACTGGTAGAAGCACATGCCCGAGAGGACCGTCCCGCCGGCCGCCTCGATGCGGCCGCTGAGGCCGAAGCGGTCGGCGTCGGGCTTGACCTGCGGGCTGGTCACGGCGAGCAGCGGCTTCGCGAAGCGACGGCCGTCGCAGAGGTCCGCCAGCGCGCGCATCTCGAACAGGCTCAGCTGCGGCGCCGAGAACACCACGACATCGACGCCGCTGTCGACGGCATAGCTCGCCGTCAACGCGCGCACGTCGGCCTCGCCGATGCGATGCGCGACCGGCAGCCGCTCGCCGTCGACCGCCGCGAGCGTCGGGGCCTCGGGCGTGATGCCGACGAGGTGATACAGCGCCGTCGAGCCGAAGCTCGCCATCGCGGCGCCGAAGTGCTTCAGCTCGTCGGAGCCGGGCGACCCTTCGACGCCCTCGACGACCGGGACGCGCCAGTAGTTGCCGGCGAGCCGCCCCACGACGCCGCCGAGCGCGCCCCATTCGTCGAGACGGCGCGGCGTCCAGTCGAGCCGGACGCGCAGCGTCGCGCGGCGGGCGGCATCGAGGTGGTAGCCGTAGCGCGGCGTGCGCCCCGTCAGACCGGCCGACAGTGCCGACGGGCCGCCTTCGAAGTTCGAGCGCGCGCCGCCGACCGAGTTCGAGTAGATGACGACGCCGGTGTCGCCGAACGCGACGTGCTCGCCGCGCGTCGCCGCGAGCACCGTCTGGTAGTTGATGCAGGTGTCGGTCATGCTGACGCCGAGCCGCACGAACGCGTCGATCGCGCGGCGCTCGAGCTCGAGCATCCAGTCGGCCTGTCCGAGCAGCGACGCGTGGACGAAGTCCGTGCCGCGTGGGTCGGTGATGGTCGGGATCCGCACGCGGTGGCGACCGTCGTCGGCGTCGGCGAGACGTTCGAGCCACTGCACGCCCGCCTGCCCGAGGCTCTCGGTGTCGGCCATGATGTGGGCCTGCGTGACCGGTACGAAGTCCACGGCGCCGAAGAAGTCGCCGACCTTGATCTGGTGCTCGATCGCGACCCGGGCAACGATGCCTGCCTCGCCCGCGAGCATCGCCCGTTCTTCGTCGTCGAGCTTCATCGCCGGTGTCGTCAGTCGAGCGAGATGCCGGCCGTGCGGACCGCGGCGCCCCACTTCGCGATCTCCGACTGCTGGAACGGCGCGAGCGGACGCGACAGCGGCTGCACGCCGAGCGGCGCGAGCTTCGACGTGAAGTCGGCCGAGCCGACAATGCCCCGGACCGCGGTCGACAGCCGCTCGGCGACGTCGGCCGGCAGCTTCGCCGGACCGTACACGGCCCACCACGCGGTGAGCTCGAAGTCCTTCCAGCCGGACTCGGCGACCGTCGGCACGGCGGGCAGCACCGCGGCGCGTTGCGCGCTCGTGACCGCGAGCGCACGCAGCCGCGCGCTCGCGACGTGCGTCAGCACCGACTGCAAGGGATCGAACATCAGCGGGATCTGGCCGCCGAGCAGGTCGGTCAGCGCCGGCGCGCTGCCGCGATACGGGACGTGCAGCAGCTTGATGCCGGCGACCGAGGAGAACAGTGCGCCGGCGAGATGGCCTGGCGTGCCGTTGCCGGCCGACCCGTAGGCGATCTTGCCGGGCTCGGCGCGCGCCCGCTCGACGAGTTCGTGCAGGTCCTTGAACGGCGCGCCGGGGTTCGCGACGATCGTCACCGGCGCGCCGGCGACGGTCGCGATCGGCGTGAAGTCGGCGACGGCGTCGTACGGCAGCGTCTTGTACAGCGTCACGTTGATCGCGTTCGTGCCGACGGTGCCCATCAGCAGCGTGTAGCCGTCGGGCGCGGCGCGCGCGACGACGCCGGCGCCGACCGATCCGCCGGCACCGCCGCGGTTGTCGATGAAGACCGACTGGCCGAGCTTGTCGCCGAGCATCTGCCCGAGCGGTCGCGCGACGATGTCGGTCGGACCGCCGGCCGGGAACGGCACGATCAGCCGGATCGTCCGCTCGGGATAACCGGCGGCGAACGCGCCGCGGCCGGCCGCGCCGAGTGCGACGGCACCGGCGGCGGCGAGCACCGTGCGCCGTCGTCGATCGAATCTCATCGTGAACTCCCTCGCGCTGCGGACGACGCCGTCGTGCGAACGCCCGGCGCGAAGCGCTGCAGGGCCGGCGCGATCTCGATCGGGCCGGGCAGGCTGAGGCGGAACGCGTAGCGCTCCGGCACGATGTGGATGCGCATGAACTCGCACGCCGCGCCGTGCGTCGCGTACGACGTCCGTTCCATCACGAGCATCGGCGTCTTCGACGGGACGCCGAGTGCGCGCCCCCGTTCGGCGCCCGGCGACGCGCAGCGGATCACGATGTCGGCGCGCGCGATGCGCAGCCCGAGGAACTGCTCGAGGATCTCGTAGACCATCAACCGACGCGCGCGGACGATGCCGAGCGTGCCGGCCTCGCGCGGCAGGAACGCCTCGACGATCGCGAACGGCGCGTCGTCGACGCTGTAGAGGCGGCGCAGCCGCACCGGCAGGTCCAAGCCCTCCGGCACCGACCGGTCGGCGCGGCCGGCCGACGCGGACCATTCGAGCAACTCGGTCCGCGGCTCGATGCCCTGGCGGCGCAAACCTTCCTGGAACCCCTGCAGCGTGTCGAGATCGTGGTGCAGCGCCGGTCGGGACACGAACGTGCCCTTGCCGCGGCGCGCGACGACCTGGCCGTTCCGCGCGAGCAGCGCGACCGCCTGCCGCACGGTGATGCGGCTGACGCCGAACGCGTCGATCAGCGCCGCTTCGCTCGGTACCTGCGCGCCGGGGGCCAGCCGACCGTCCGAGATCTCCGTCGCGAGGCGGTCGGCGATCTGCTGGTAGAGCGGCTGCTCGGAGTCGCGCCGCAACGGTCGGCGGTCGGGTCGCTTCGTCATGGCTCATTCTATGACGTATTACGACGTCATGGAACAAGAGTGATGCGTGCCGCCGCGGCCGCCGCCTCGTGGGTCAGCTCCGCTTGACCACCGTGCCGCCCGGCGCCTGGCAGACCGGCATCACCTGCAGCTTGTTGACGTTGACGCGGGCCGGCAGCGTGGCGACCCAGAACACCGCCTCGGCGATGTCGTCCGCGACGAGCGGCTGCGCGCCTTCGTAGGCCTTCGCCGCGCGACCGTCGTCGCCCTTGAAGCGGACGTTCGAGAATTCGGTGCCGCCGACGAGTCCCGGCTCGATGTTCGTGACGCGGATCGGCGTGCCGAGGAGGTCGGCGCGCAGGTTGTCGCTGAAGTGGTCGACGAACGCCTTCGTCGAGCCGTAGACGTTGCCGCCGGGATAGGCGTACTTGCCGGCGACCGACCCGATGTTGACGATGTGTCCGCGGCCGCGCTCGACCATGCCGGGCAGCAGCGCGCGCGTCATTCGCGCGAGTCCCTTGACGTTGGTGTCGATCATCGCCTCCCAGTCGTCGAGGTCGGCGCGCTGCGCGGGCTCGAGGCCGAGGGCGAGTCCGGCGTTGTTGACGAGCAGGTCGACGTCGCGGACGCGCGCCGGCAGCGAGCCCGGCAGCGCATCGGTCGCTGCGCGATCGGTGACGTCGAGGACGAACGGGACGACGGCGTCGCCCAGTTCCGCGACGAGGGCGTCGAGACGGTCGGCGCGACGGCCGGACGCGACGACGGTGTGGCCGTCGCGTGCGAAGCGCCGCGCGATGGCGGCGCCGAAGCCCGAGCTGGCACCGGTGACGAGCACGATCATGCGTTACCCTTCGCGCTGAACGAGATCAAGGCGGCGATTCTGTCAGATGCGCCGCGTTCCGTCGTCCATCCCGCCCTTTCAACCGTGCGGCGTCCGATCGGACGCCGGCCCGAGGACCGCGTCATGTTTTCACGATCCGTCGGCATCGCCGACACCGACCCCGAGATCTGGGCGGCCATCGGCGACGAGAATCGCCGCCAGGAAGACCACATCGAGCTGATCGCGTCGGAGAACTACACGAGCCCGGCCGTGATGGCCGCGCAGGGCAGCCAGCTGACGAACAAGTACGCCGAGGGCTATCCGGGCAAGCGTTACTACGGCGGCTGCGAGTACGTCGACGTCGTCGAGCAGCTCGCGATCGATCGCGCGAAGTCGCTGTTCGGCGCCGACGCCGCGAACGTCCAGCCGAACTCGGGCTCGCAGGCGAACCAGGCGGTGTTCTTCGCGCTGCTGAAGCCGGGCGACACGTTCCTCGGCATGAGCCTCGCCGAGGGCGGCCACCTCACGCACGGGATGGCGATCAACATGAGCGGCAAGTGGTTCAAGCCGGTCAGCTACGGCCTCGACGCGAACGAGGCGATCGACTACGAGCAGGTCGAGCGGCTCGCGCACGAGCACAAGCCGAAGCTGATCCTGGCCGGCGCGTCTGCGTACAGCCTGCGGATGGACTTCGAGCGCTTCGCGAGGATCGCGAAGGACGTCGGCGCGTACTTCATGGTCGACATGGCGCACTACGCGGGCCTCGTCGCGGCCGGCGTGTATCCGAACCCGGTGCCGCACGCCGACGTCGTCACGACGACGACGCACAAGACGCTGCGCGGCCCGCGCGGCGGACTGATCCTGATGAAGGAGGAACACGCGAAGGCGATCAACTCCGCGATCTTCCCCGGCATCCAGGGCGGGCCGCTGATGCACGTCATCGCCGGCAAGGCGATCGCGCTGAAGGAAGCGGCCGATCCGTCGTTCAAGCAATATCAGCAGCGCGTCATCGAGAACGCCGACGCGCTCGCGAAGGCGTTGATCGCTCGCGGCCTGCGGATCGTGTCGGGCCGCACCGAGAGCCACGTGATGCTGGTCGACCTGCGCGCCAAGAAGATCACCGGCAAGGACGCCGAGAAGGTGCTCGGCGACGCGCACCTGACCGTCAACAAGAACGCCATCCCGAACGATCCGGAGCGGCCGATGGTGACGAGCGGCATCCGGCTCGGCAGCCCGGCGATGACGACGCGCGGCTTCGGCCTCGACGAGGCGACGCAGGTGGGTCACCTGATCGCCGACGTGCTCGACGCGCCCGGCGACGCGTCCAACCTCGCGACGGTGGCCGGCAAGGTCGCCGAGCTCACCAGCCGCTTCCCCGTCTACGGCTGACGGGGACCGCCGCCGATCGGCCGGTCGTGCACTGTCCCTTCTGCAATCACGTCGACACGCAGGTGCTCGACACGCGCGTGCCGGACAGCGGCGACTCGATCCGCCGCCGCCGACGCTGCGCGTCGTGCGACCGGCGCTTCACGACCTACGAACGCGCCGAGATCGTCCGGCCCGCGGTCGTCAAGAAGAACGGCAGTCGCGCCGAGTTCGATCGCGGCAAGCTCGCCGCCAGCCTGCACCTCGCGCTGCGCAAGCGGCCGGTCGGCGCCGAGACCGTCGACGCCGCGATCGAGCGGATCGAGGACAAGCTGATGTCGTCCGGCGACAAGGAAGTGCCGAGCGACCGGATCGGCGAGCTCGTGATGCGCGAGCTGAAGCGCATCGACAAGATCGCCTACATCCGCTTCGCGTCGGTCTATCGCAGCTTCGAGGACGTCGACGAGTTCGCCGACGTGATCCGGGAGGTCGCCGCGAAGCGGCCCGGCAAGGCGCGCAAGTAGGGGCAATCTCGGGGTTTTCCTCGTTCCGTCTAGGTGTTCGCGGCGATGAGCGGCGGTTTCCCGCCGATGCTTGGTCGCCCGACGGCGATCGGCCGACGAGAGAATCGCCGCATGGACCCGTCTCTCAAGCCCGATCGGACCGGCGCGCGCCCTGCTGCGCGGCGCCCGGTGGACCGCAGCGCGCACTCGGCCCGGACCCGCCAGTCGGGCTTCACGCTGATCGAGGTGCTGGTCGCGCTGATCGTGCTGGTCCTCGGCGTGCTCGGCGCGGCGGCGATGACGCTGACGTCGCTGCGCGACGGCAAGCAATCGGGGCTGCGGTCGCAGGCCACGGCGCTCGCGTACGAGGTCGGCGACATCATGCGCGCCAACCGCGCCACGACGCCCCTCTTTCCACAGGGCGGCGAGTACGAATCGACCTTCACCGGAACGCAGCCGACCAGCGGCGTCCCCGCTTGCTGGACGACCGGCTGCACGCCGTCCGAGATGGCGACGAACGATTTCTACGTGTGGCTGCAGAAGGTGGGGAACGGCCTGCCGAACGGGCACGCGTTGATCTGCCGCGACTACAGCACGCCGGCGACGACCGCCAACTTCACGACCTGCGACAACTCGGCGACGTCGCCGTTGGTCGTCAAGCTGGAGTGGGACGAGAAGAACAACAACGCGCGCGGCGCGGCGACGACCACGAACGCGATCTCGACGCAGGTCCTCGTCGTGACGCTGCAGCCGTACTGAGCCGATGAACGCACACTCGTCGCCGATCCGTTCGCGTCGCCAGCGCGGTCTCACGCTGACCGAGCTGATGATCGCGCTCGTGCTCGGCGCGCTGGTCGTGCTCGCGGCCACGTCGATGGTCGTCACGTCGCGCGGCACGTATCGCACGCAGGACGAGACGACCCGCCTCGCCGAGTCCGCGCGCTTCGGCCTCGAGCTCGGCAACCGGCTGATCCGCCTCGCCGGCTACACCAACTTCGGCGACGACGCGACGCCGCCGGCGTCGTACACGATCGATCCGCTGTGGACCGCGACGCCCGACTCGTACGCGTTCAACGGTCCGAACGTCGTCGGCTCGAACAATTCGAAGCCGGGCGGCGCGGCGGGACTGAACGGCAGCGACTCGATCACGATCCGCTTCTTCGGCTCGAGCCCCGTCGGCCAGGTCACGCCCGACGGCAACGTGCTCGATTGCGCCGGCTCGCCGGTGCCGCAGGCCGCGACCGCGACCGCGGCATCGGCCACGGCCGCGACGACCGTCAACAATCTCGCGCGCGCCTACAACGTGCTGTTCGTCGACGCCGACACGGACGGCGAGCCGGCGCTCAAGTGTCAGCGCCAGACCTACGACGCGGCCGGCGTCCCGTCGGGCGCGCCCAGCGATGTCCAGACGCTGATCCGCGGCGTCGAGGACTTCCAGGTGCTGTACGGCGAGGCGATTCCGCAGGTCGGCGCCGAACAGCGACCTCGATGAGAACCCGCCGCAGAGCCTCGTCTACCGGACGGGCATCGGCGGCGCCAATCCGGTCCAGAACTGGAGCAATGTCCGGTCGGTCCGCATCGCGATGCTGATCCGCAGCGACATCGCCGCGCGCGTCGATGCCGAGCCGACGACGGCGACGTACGCGTTGTTCGGACCCAGCTACACCGCGACCGACCCCGGCGCGACGTTCAGCCTGTCGGGGATGAGCCAGTCGGACCGCACGCGCGTCCGGCGCGTGGTCGAGACGACGGTCTTCATCCGCAACCGGATGAGCGACTGGGCGTCGGTGTTCGTCAACTGAATCCCTGCGACCAGCCCATGTCGACGATCGACCTGCAACCGGCCCGGCGCCTGCCGCCGACGCTTCACCGCGCCTCGCGTCAGCGCGGCTTCTCGCTGATCGTGGCGCTGATGATGCTGATCGTCATCATCATCCTCGGCATCAGCGGATCGCAGATGGCGATCAACGAGGAACGCGGCGCGCGCAACGACCGCGACCGGCAGATCGCCTTCCAGGCCGCCGAGGCCGCGCTGCGGGACGCCGAGTTCGAGATCTACAGCCCCAACGCGCCGGCGTGCAACCTCGCGGGTCAGATCAATCGCGGCCGCAAGCGAAACGCGAGCCCGAGCTACACGTGCTTCAACGAAGCGAACTACTTCGGCTACGCGGTCGGCTGCTCGGCGCCACCGAACGCCGGCCTGTGCAGCTACGTGCCGCTGACGGCCGCGTGCTCCGCAAGCGTCCCGGGGTCGTGTCCCGCCTATCTCGACGGCGCGAACGTCGACTTCTACAAGGACGCCGCCGGCAGCGGCAACAACCACACGATCCAGTACGGCCAGTACAGCGGAAAGACCTGGCCGACCACGTCGTCGTCGCGCTATCCGCCCCGCTACATCATCGAGGCCGTCCCGAAGAACACGTCCGTCGACTCGCGAACCAGCGACGGGTCGGGCGCGGGGCAGGGCGGCAACATCATGTTCCGCGTCACGGCCATGGGCTTCGGCGCGAATCCGAGCTCGCAGGTCGTTCTGCAGGCCGTCGTCGCCACCCAGGATTGACCTCATGAACGTCCCGTCCCGATCGAATCCGTCGTCGCGCGCGCGTCTCGCCGCCCGGCTGGTCGCGCTGTGCCTCGGCGTCGTCGCGGGATCGGCTGCCGCACAGCTCGTCGACATCTCGAGCTCGCCGCTGTACGGCGGTCGTCAGCCGCATCCGAACGTCGTCGTCACGACCTCGGTCGAGTTCCCGACGGTCGGCGCCGCGTACCTCAACGTGGGGTACACGCGCACGAACCCGTACGTCGGCTACTTCGACAACACGAAGTGCTATGCGTACTACACCGCTTCGGGCGGCTACTTCCAGCCGTCGGGCAACGCCGACGCCAATCACGAATGCAGCGGCCAGTTCAGTGGCAACTTCATGAACTGGGCGACGATGTCCGCCATCGACGAGTTCCGCTACGCGATGACCGGCGGCAATCGCGACAGCGAGACCGGGCCGAACAGCGGCACGATCATCATGCGGGCCTACCTGCCCGACGGGGCCGTTGCGGGCGTCCCGAGCTACTACGCCTACGACAGCAACTTCCCGCGGCTGTACATGAACAACGGCAACACCGGCTCGACGGTGAACGGGGCGACCAACGTCTACGGCACGTTCGCGAGCAAGGTCACGCCGATCACCGGCCAGGACGCCGGCACGGTGTACATCACGAGCTGCAAGACGCAGGTCTTCTTCTCGCTGTCGAACGGCGGCGACTGCAACACGCCGGCCGGCCGAGCTCGGGACCTACAACGTGCGCATCAACGTCTGCGATGCGACCGAAGGACCGGTCCGCACCGACCTCTGCCTTCAATACGGCGGTACGTCCGGCGCCTACAAGCCGGTCGGCCAGACGCAGATCAATGCCGACTCAATGCGCTTCGCGGCGTTCGGTTACCTGATGGACCACAACGTCCCCGGCTACTCGGTGCCGTGCGACGACGGGTCGACGTGGAACCGCTGCCGCTACGGCGGCGTGCTGCGAGCCCCGATGAAGTACGTCGGACCGACGACCTACGACCCGAACCAGGTGCCGAGCATCAATCCGCATGCGGAGATCAATGCGGACGGCACGCTCACGTCGAATCCGGAGGGCAACGCCTTCCCGGGATTCAAGTCGGGCTTCATCAACTACATCAACAATTTCGGCGCGACCGGCGTCTACAAGCGCTACGACCCGGCCGGCGAGATGTTCTACGAGGCGATCCGCTACTACCAGAACCTCGGCCCGACCCCGCTCGCGATCGCGGGAGCGCCGCTGCCGCAGGCCGTGGCGGACAACTTCCCGTATCAGACGACCTGGACCGATCCGATCGGGTCGATCTGCTCGGCGAACTACATCATCAACCTGTCCGACGCGAACACGTGGGACGACGAATACCTGCCGGGGTATCCCGGTGCACCGGGCAACGGTTATCGCCCCGGCGCGCGAGCCGCGGAAGGCGGTCTCGACGCGTATTTATGGGCGCAGCACATCGCGTCGCTCGAGTCGACGACGACGTCGCTCACCACGGACGACGTGCGCCCGAACCTGTACAACATCCCCGACATCTATACCGGCGCCGGAACCGCGTCGTACCTCGTGGCGGGCGCCGCCTATTGGGCGAACGTCAACGACATCCGCACCGACCTGGTCGGCAAGCAGACGATCAAGACGATCTCGGTCGACGTCGCCGAGGCGTCGATCGACATCCACGATCGTCAGCTCTACCTGATGGGCAAGTACGGCGGCTTCTACAACACGATCGACCGGCCGACGGACGCGTACCCCAATCCGTTCTACGGCGCGGATCCGACCAACCCGACCAACCCGATCCGCACGAACTCGGAATGGCAGGACTCGACCGGCGTGCCCGGCCAACTACCTGCTCGCGTCGAGTCCGCAGAAGCTGATCAACGGGCTGCGTGCGGCGTTCGCCGCCATCAATGCGCAGACGGGTACGTTGTCCGGCGCGGCGCTGACGTCCGCCAACCTGACGTACGGCGCCGCCGGCGCGTACATCGCGACGTTCGATCCGGCCAAGTGGTCGGGCTCGGTGCTGTTCGATTCGCTGTCGGTCGACACGTCGGGCAACCTGGTCGTCTCGGCGCTGCCGTTGTGGGATGCGGGCGCGCTCCTGACGACCCGGTGCGGCACGGTCGCGTCCGCTTCGACGACGTGCACCGACACCGACACGAGCGCGAACAAGCGCGACATCGTCACGGTCGCCACCGTCGCCGGCGTGCGCACCGCGATCCCGTTCACGTATCCGCAGATCGCCGCGTCCGACCCGACCGGCTATGCGGCGGCCCTGAACACCAACCCGAGCACCAACGTCGTCGATTCGCTCGGCCAGCAGCGCGTGAACTACCTGCGCGGTTATCGGGCCGACGAGGCGAGCAGCCTGCAGTTCCGGGTTCGCGATTCGGCGATGGGCGACATCGTCAACTCGGGGCCGGTCTACACGGGTCCGCCGACGTCGTCGATCCCGGATGCCGACTACCAGTCGTTCTACATCACGAACGCCGCGCGCACGCCGGCCGTGTACGCCGGTGCCAACGACGGCATGATGCACGCGCTCAGCGCGATCGATGGCGTCGAGCTGTTCGCGTACATCCCCGGCTTCTCGTATCCGGACCTCGCGTCGCTGACCGATCCGGCCTACCAGCACAAGGTCTTCGTCGACACGGTGCCGAAGGTGCAGGAGGTCAAGGTCGGCAGCACGTGGAAGACGGTGCTCCTCGGCGCGAACGGCAACGGCGCGCAGGGCATCTTCGCGCTCGACGTCACCGACCCCGCGGCGTTCGGTCCGAGCAACGTGCTGTTCGAGTTCTCCGACGCCGACGATGCCGACTTCGGTAACGTCACGGCCACGCCCGAGTTCGCGAAGCTGTGGGTCAGCGGGACTGCGGCGGCGCCGGTGTATCGCTATTTCGCGGTCGTGACCGGCTACAACGACCGGCGCACGACCGTCAACGGCCGCGCCGACCCGCACATCAGCGCCGACACGCAGAACCCGGGCGTGCTGTTCCTGATCGCGCTCGACCACACGCTCGGGACCGCCTGGACGCTCGGCAGCGACTACTACAAGTTCAAGTTCCCGGCGACGAATCCGGCGGTCGCGAACGGCCTCGCGCCGGTCACGTTGCTCGCGAGTGCGACCGGCGACCGGAGCACGGGGGCGATGTACTTCGGCGACCTGCAGGGCAACCTGTGGAAGTTCAACACGGCCACCGGCGATCCGTCGACCTGGGCGCCGGCGCTCGGGACCGCGACGTCGCCGATCCCGATCTTCGTCGCGCAGGACGCAACGAACCATCGGCAGCCCATCACGGCGCGCGTCGAGCTTGCCAACGGCCCTTACGGCGGCACGTTCGTCTTCTTCGGCACCGGCGAGTACCTCGGCCTGACGGACCTGATCCTGCCGGGCAGCGTGCAGAGCGAGTACGGGCTGCTCGACCTCAACCCCAGCGTCGCGATCAATCGCGGCACGGACCTCGTGCAGCGGACGGGGACGATCTCAGGGACCGCCGTGACGGTCACCGGCAGCGCGTTCTCGTATAGCGGCGCGGCGGCGAAGAAGGGCTGGTATCTCGACTTCCCGAGCAGCGGCCCACTCGGCGAGCGTAGCGTCACGAAGCCTGCGGTCCGCACCGGCCTGCTGACGTTCACGACGCTCACGCTGTCGAACGACCTGTGCGCGCCCGGCAACGGCTACGTCTATCAGGTCAACGCGCTGACCGGTCTCGCGTTCGGCGGCGCCGGCAACGTGATCGGCTACTCGTCGACCGTCGGCATCCCGGGCCCGCCGCGGGTCGTCGACCTGACGCTGGCCTCCGGGACGTCGCAGGCGAGCGGCGAAGCGATCAATCTGAAGACGCAGACGACGCTCGTCTCCGGAACCGCCGGTAAGATCGGCAGCTTCGGCTCGCAGGTGCCGATCAAGGTCCCGCCGACGCAGCAGATCAACTGGCGCGAGATCACGAACTGGAACGACAAGACGGGGCATTGATCTTGAGCGCACAACGGATGGCCGGCGGATGCGGGAATGGACGAAGCGGCGCGGCCGGTCCCGTCGCCGCCCCGTCTTGCACGAGCGCGAACCGCGGCTTCTCGTTGATCGAGTTGATGATCACCTGCGCGATCATCGCGATCCTCGCGGCCATCGCGGTGCCGTCGTACATGGACTCGGTCTGGAAGGGCAAGCGCGGTGAGGCCAAGGCGGCGATCATGAAGGCTCTGCAGGCTGAAGAGCGCTACTACACGATCAACAACTCCTACGTGATCTACGCGTCGACGTCGCCGCCGAATGGGTCCTTTCCCGGCTTCTCGGCCGACACGCAAGCGAACTCGCGCTACAACATCTCGGTCGTCCAGACCGGCGTGACCGGCATGTGCAACAACAACGACGTCACGAAGTGCGTGATCGTGCAGGCGGCGGTCGTCGGCAACGCCGACCCCAAGTGCGGCGCGATGCTGTGGGCCGACACCGTCGGCAACAAGAGCTCGTCGACCGGAGATCCGGTTTGCTGGAACTGAAGGACCGGCCGTGATGAACGCGCGCGAGCGGGGGTTCACGCTGATCGAGCTGCTGTTCGTCCTGACGATCATCGGCATCATGATCGCGATCGCGGTGCCGGCCTTCGGATCGTTCATCGCCGGTTATCGCGCCACAGGCGCCGTCAACGACTTCCTGCAGGGCATCAACCTGACGCGCAACGAGGCGATCAAGCAGAGTCGCGCGATGTCGATGGTCCCGATCACGCCGGGCGACTGGCACAGCGGGTGGCGGATCTTCCACGACGCCGCCGCTGGGCCGTGCCCGTCGAAGCCGAACGCCGTGATGGATACCGCGGAGCAGGACAGCCTCGTGTTCCAGCATGCAGCGTTGCCGGACTCGATCACGGTGTCGAACGCGGCCGGCGGCGGCACGGCGTTCACCGACGCATCGTCGCTGACCTACATCTCGTTCGACGGCACCGGCTATCCGCGTCAGTACTGCGCGGCCGCGACGACGACCGCCCCCGGCGGCATCTCGTTCGCGAGCACGCTCGGTCCGAGCGCGAACACCCAGATCCGGACGCTGTGCCTGGCACCGCTCGGACGCACGCGCATCGTCAAGGGCACCTACGACTGCACGACCGGCGGCGCCTACTGACGTCGCGGTCGAGCTCGATCGACCATCGCGCGTCCGCTCGATCCGCTGACCTCATGAGCTGGTGGTGTCCGTCGCGCTCGTCGTGCTGGTTGCACCGATCGCGCGGATCGCACCAGTCGCACCGATCGTACTAGTCGCGTCGTCGTCGCTTCGCGACGCCGTCCGGCTCATCCGTTTGCGCGTTGTCCGATCCGTCGGCGCAGGCGGTAATGGCGGCCATGCCGTCGACCGCCGCGCCGCCTCATGTCCGTCTTCGGGCGCCGGTTCGCGGCATGACGCTGCTCGAGGCGATGATCGTCGTGGCGCTGATCGCGGTCCTGCTGTCGGCCGCCATCCCGAGCTTCACGCGCTTCATCGCGAACCATCGCGCGACCGCGGCCGCCAACGACCTGCTGCATGCGATCGCCGTCACGCGCAACGAAGCGATGCGTCGCGGGCATCGCGTCTATCTCGCGCCGCTCGGCACGCACTGGCGCGACGGATGGGCGGTCTTCGTCGATCGCAATGACGACCGTGTCTTCGATCCGCTGCTCGACGAGCCGATCCTGATCCATGGCGCGCTGGCCGCAACCACGAAGATCACCAATCCCGCCAACCCGAATCGCGAGCCGTTCACCGACGTCGGCAAGCCGGAGCGGACGTACCTGATGTTCGACGGCGTTGGCTATCCGCGCCAGCGCAACGGCGCCTTCTCGGTCGGCAGTCTCGCTGTCGCCGACTACGCCGACAAGACGCCGGTCTGGCGGACGCTGTGCCTCGGTTCGTACGGTCGCGTGCGTGTCGTCGCCAAGCCGGCCTGCAGCTGACGACGACGGTTGCGAGACAATGCGCAGCCTGATGACCGCCGCCTGCTTCCCGACCTTCCGGAACCGTCCGCCGTGAGTCCGTCCGACGACGTCGGCTGGATGCGGCGCGCGCTCGTGGTCGCCGAGGCCGCGCTCCATCGCAGCGATCCCAACCCGCGCGTCGGCTGCGTGCTGGTGAAGGATGACGTCGCGATCGGCGAGGGCGCGACGCAGGCACCGGGCGGCCCGCATGCCGAGATCGAGGCGCTGCGCGACGCACGGGCGCGCGGGCACGAAGTCCGCGGCGCGACGGCGTTCGTCACGCTCGAGCCGTGCAGTCACTTCGGCCGGACGCCGCCGTGCGTCGACGCGCTGGTCGAGGCCGGCATCGCCCGCGTCGTCGCCGCGATGGAAGACCCGAACCCGCTGGTTGCCGGCGCCGGGCTGCGACGCCTCGTCGATGCGGGCATCGCGATCGACTGCGGCCTGCTCGACGATGAAGCGCGTGAGATCAACATCGGCTTCGTGTCGCGGATGACGCGCGGCCGGCCGTGGGTGCGGATGAAGATGGCGGCGAGCCTCGACGCGCAGGCGGCGCTCGCGAACGGTCGCAGCCAATGGATCACCGGTCCGGCGGCTCGGCTCGACGGGCATCGCTGGCGGGCGCGTGCCTCCGCGCTGCTGACCGGCATCGGAACCGTGCGGCTCGACGATCCGCGGCTCGACGTACGCGATGTCGAGACGCCGCGGCAGCCGTGGCGCGTGCTCGTCGACAGCCGCTTCGAGTTATCGACCGACGCGAAGATCGTCGGGAACATCCGCGACGGCAAGCGGCTCGTCGTGGTCGGCGCGATCGACGACGCGGCGAAGCGGACGGCGCTCGAGCGGGCCGGATGCGAGACGGTCGTGTTGCCGAATGCAGCCGGCAAGGTCGACCTCCGCGCGTTGCTCGACGAACTGGCGCGTCGCGAGGTCAACGAGCTGCACGTCGAGGCCGGAAGCAGGCTCAACGGGTCGCTGCTGCGAGAAGGATGCGTCGACGAGCTGCTGCTCTATCTGGCGCCGACGCTGCTCGGACCCGGCCTGCCGATGATCGAGCTGCAGCCGATCGACGATCTCGATGCGCGCTTCACGCTCGCCTATCATGACGTCGCGCGCGTCGGCGACGACCTGCGCATCATCGCGCGCCCCACCGGTTGGCAGACGCCGCCGGGCCCCTGACCACCTCCTCATGTTCACCGGCATCGTCACCGCAGTCGGGCGCATCACCGCCGTCGTTCCCGAGTCCGCGGACCCCCAGGCTGGCGTCCGCGTGACCGTCGATGCCGCGTCGCTCGATCTGTCGCATGTCGCGATCGGCGACAGCGTCGCGCTTGCCGGCGCCTGCATGACGGTCGTCGCCATCGACGGCCCGTCGCTGTCATTCGATGTGTCGCGCGAAAGCCTGGCGCGCACGGTCGGGCTCGATGCGGAAGGCGACGTCAATCTCGAGAAGGCGTTGCGCTTCGGCGACCGGCTCGACGGCCATCTCGTCAGTGGCCATGTCGACGGCACCGGCACGGTTGCGCGCTTCGAGCCGGTCGGCGAGTCCTACGCGCTGGTGGTGCGGGCGCCGCGCGAGCTCGCGCGCTTCATCGCATTGAAGGGGTCGATCGCGATCGACGGCGTCAGCCTCACGATCAACGCCGTCGACGACCGGCCCGACGGGACCTGCGACTTCGCGATCAACCTGATTCCGCACACGGTCGCGGTCACGACGCTGAAGCGCCTCGAGGTCGGCGATCGCGTCAACCTCGAGATCGACACGATCGCGCGCTACGTCGAGCGGATGCTGTCGAGCGCCGCGCCCAACGCGCACTGAGCGGCGCACGCGTCGACGGCCGACGTCGATACGCGGATCATCGAAGCGCTCGTGACGACATGACCCGGCCCACGATGGACCGGATCACGCTCGGATCATCGCTCGTCGTGATGCTCTTCCCGCTCGTCGCGACCGCGACGATCATCCCCGCGCCGCTCGTCCCCGCGACGCTCGTCGCCGCGACGCTGGTCGTATTGCGGGCGGTCGCGATGCTCGTCACGCGCGTGGTAGTCGCGATAGTGCGGCGCGTAGACGTTGCGATACCAGTCGTCGCGGACGAAATAGACCGGGCGCCCGCATGCGTTGTACTCGCGGCAATGACGACGCCAGTCGGACTCGTAGCCGACCGGCACGCGCAGGTACAGCGGCTGCGCGTCGTAGCCCGGTCCGCGGTCGATGATGACCGGTTGCGCATAGACCGTCTGCGGCGGCGGGTAGCCGCCGATGTCGAGGCTGCCGAAGAAGCCGGGCTCGCCGACGTTGACGGAAACGCCGACGTCGGCCGCGTAGGCCGATGCGCTGCAGCCGGCGGCGACCGCGACGGCGGCGATGAGTCGGGGAATGCTGTGCATGATCGTGTCTCCTCTTGTTGCGGGCGTCGCCCGATCGGGCCTCGATCATCGGCGCGACAGCGACGCTTCGATGTCGGACAGGTCCCCGCCTCGGCGTGGGACCGGAACCACCGTATCGAACGGATCGACGGTCGTCCGGGAACCGGTGCGGCGCTTCGGGATCGCACGGCCGGACGGCGACGCGCCGCGTCGCGACCGATCGTCAGGACCGGGCCGCGTCCTGCTCCGCGAAGACCGCCGACGCGAGGTGGAATGCGGCGTTGGCGGCCGGGACGCCGCAGTAGACGGCCGCCTGCATCAGGACTTCCTTGATGTCGTCGCGCGTCACGCCGTTGTTGCGTGCGGCGTTCAGGTGCAGCCGCAGCTCGTCGGGCCGGTTCAGCGCGACCGTCATCGCGATCGTCAGCAGGCTGCGGGTGTGGCGCGGCAGGCCGGGGCGGGTCCAGGTCTCGCCCCAAGCCGTCCGGGTGATGTAGTCGAGGAACTCGCCGTTGAAGTCGCTGCGCGAGGCCGCGCTGCGGTCGACGTGCGCGTCGCCCAGCACCGACCGGCGCATCGTCTCGCCGATCGCGCGACGGCCGGGCTCCGTGACCGAGCCGTCGCCGAGGAAGCGCAGCAGCGCGGCGCTGAACGCGCCCGCCTGCTCGATGTTCGACAGGTGGGCCGAGTCGAGCTCGAGGTACTCGGCGCCGGGCACCGTGGCCGCGATGTCGCGGCCGAGCTGCGGCGGGGTCGACGGGTCGTGCGTGCCGGCGACGACGAGCGTCGGACGATCGATCGACGGCAGCGCGTCGCGCAGATCGGCATCGCGGATCGCCTCGCTGTTCGCGATGTAGCCGTCGGCCGCCGTGGTCTGCAGCATCGCGCGAACGTGCTCGACGTGCGCCGGCGCGAGCTGCTGGAAGCGTGCGGTGAACCAGCGGTCGATGACGGCCGCCACGATGCGCGCCGGCAAGCGGTCGCTGTCCGACGCCGCGGCCTCGCTGCGGATCGCGTCGATGCGCGTGTTCCAGAAGTCGGCGCCGCCGATCTTCGCACCGGTGTTCGCGAGCACGAGACGTCCGACGCGGTCCGGCGCATGGATCGCAAGCCACATGCCGGTCAGGCCACCCATCGACAGACCGCAGACGTGCGCACGCGCGATACCGAGATGATCGAGCAGCGCGATCGCGTCGCGGCCGAGCTGATCGAGCGTGTACGGCCCGGGCGGAACCGACGAGCGGCCGTGGCCGCGGGTGTCGTAGCGCACGACGCGGAACGCGGTCGTCAATGCATCCATCTGCGGCGACCACATCGCGAGGTCGGTGCCGAGCGAGTTCGACATCAGCAGCGGCGGCGCATCGTCGCGGCCGTCGACGGTGAAGTGGATCGTCGCGTCGTCGTGCGTGAACGTCGGCATGGGCCAGACCCCTCTTCGTCATTCCCGCGAAGGCGGGGACTTCGTGTCGCTCATCGGCGATGTACCTGCCGACGCCGCTGGGTTCCCGCCTTTGCGGGAACGACAAACTTCTATCCGTGTGCGGATCGGGGACTGCTGTGATCGCGGCGTCCCGTCACGCGTCATCGCGTCAAGCTGCCGCGCATCGGGTCGAGCGTCACTCGCCCCGCGCCGATCGTGACCGCGCTCGACGATCAGACGCGCTCGATCACCAGCGCGATCCCCTGGCCCACCCCGATGCACATCGTGCACAGCGCGTAACGGCCCCCGCTGCGCAGCAGTTGATAGGTCGCGGTCGTGACGAGCCGCGCGCCGCTCATGCCGAGCGGATGGCCGAGCGCGATCGCGCCGCCGTTCGGGTTGACGCGCGGATCGTCGTCGGCGACGCCGAGCTCGCGCAGCACCGCGATGCCCTGGCTCGCGAACGCCTCGTTGAGCTCGATCACGTCCATCTGCGCGATCGACATGCCGAGTCGCGCCAGCAGCTTCTTCGATGCGGGCGCCGGGCCGATGCCCATGATCCGCGGCGGCACGCCCGCGGTCGCCATGCCGACGATGCGGACCTTCGGCGTCAGGCCGTGCGCCTTCGCGGCCTCTTCGCTCGCGATCAGTACCGCGCACGCGCCGTCGTTGACGCCCGACGCATTGCCGGCGGTGACGGTGCCGTCGGGCTTGACGACGCCCTTCAGCTTCGTGAGCGCATCCATCGTCGTCGCGCGCGGATGCTCGTCGCGATCGACCGACAGCGGGTCGCCCTTCTTGACGGCGACGGCGACCGGCGTGATCTCCTCGGCGAGCACGCCATCGGACTGCGCGCGCGACGCCTTCGTCTGGCTCGCGAGCGCGAAGCGATCCTGGTCCTCGCGACTGATACCGAAGTCCGCCGCGACGTTCTCGCCGGTCTCCGGCATCGAGTCGACGCCGTACCGCTCCTTCATCAGCTTGTTGACGAAGCGCCAGCCGATCGTCGTGTCGTAGACCGTGTTGGTCCGCGAGAACGCGGTCTCGGCCTTCGGCATCACGAACGGCGCGCGGCTCATCGACTCGACGCCGCCGGCGATCATCAGCGCGTTGTCGCCGGCCGCGATCGAACGCGCGGCGGTGCCGATCGCATCCATCCCCGAACCGCACAGTCGATTGATCGTCGCCCCGGGCACGTCGACCGGCAGGCCGGACAGCAGCGCCGCCATCCGCGCCACGTTGCGGTTGTCCTCGCCGGCCTGGTTCGCGCAGCCGTAGATCACGTCGTCGACGCGAGTCCAGTCGACCGACGCGTTGCGCGCCATCAGGGCCTTGATCGGCACGGCGCCGAGATCGTCGGTGCGCACGGTCGACAACACGCCGCCGTAACGGCCGATCGGGGTGCGGATCGCGTCGCAGAGAAAGACTGGGTCCATGGGGCTACGCTCGTGGGTCGGGCCGTCGGTCGCGCGATGCGGGTGGCGCATGCGCGGGGAGGCGATTCTGCCATGGGCGCAAATCGAGGCTCGACGCCGGCGGTCGCGCGTGTCGGCACCGCAGTCACTACCGCACCCCGCGCGACGACGTCGACCGCGGCTCTGTCGGCATTCTTTACGTCTGGCTTTCGCTTGCCTTGTCAAAGCAGAGCCAATTATCCCAAGAGGTTGATTCCGCTAGCAAAAAGCCGGCGGAATGGCGCTAGGCACGATGATTGCGTTGACTTACTAAAGAGCCGCAAACGCTCAATCAAGGGGGAATCCAAATGAAATGCCATCGCCTGGCGCTCGCCGCCATCCTGTTCGCCGTGGGCACCGCCGTGCAGGCCGCGCCGATCACGCTCGACTTCGAGAACATCGCGCCGTATCCGAACGGCAGCGACGTCCTGATCAACAACTACTACAACGGCGGCACGTCGAGCATCGGGACGAGCGGCACGAACTATGGCGTCCAGTTCACGTCGGGCGCGTTGCTGTTGTGCCTCAATTCGACGACGGTGTTCTGTTCGAATACGTCGAAGGGCGGGCAGGGCATTCAGACGTCCCTGCAAGGCGCGATGTTCTTCCTGAACACCAACCCGATCATGAACGTCGCCGCGGGCTTCGACACCGGCTTCTCGTTCGATTACTCGAATCCGAACGGCTCGACCGTCGGAATCGCGATCTATTCCGGCCTGAACGCGACCGGCACGCTGCTCGCGTCGGCATCGCTCGGTGCGACGAACAACGGGGCCCTCGGCGGAACGTGCACGGCGTACGGCAGCCCGAACTATTGTCCCTTCACCGACTTCTCGCTCGCCTTCGCCGGCACGGCGGAATCGGTCCTGTTCACCGGAACCGTCAATCAGTCGGTCTACGACGACTTCACGTTCGGCAGCGTGACCGTCGGCGGTGGCGGCGGCACGACGGCGGTTCCGGAACCCGAGACGATCGCGCTGTTCGGCATCGCGCTCGCCGGCATGGGGCTGGCACGTCGGCGCAAGGTCGCGGCAGCTCGCTGAACGATCGGGGACGGTCCGAGGGTCGCGATCGATCTTCGGTCCCCTCCTCACAGAAATGGCGCGATTCGTCGCGCCATTTTTTTTGCCTGCCGGTCGCGCCAGCGTCGACTGCGGCGTTTCGCGCATGTGACCGCAGCGCGTCAGGGAAGCGGCCCGCCGCGTGCCGCACGCCGTCGCTTCCTGCGTCACGCCGCGCGACAGCGCGCTCCGCTCCCGCGCGTCTTGCGAGGCGTGGTCCAGCGCGTCGAATGCATGCCGTCGATTTGCTGCCGTTCGAGTCGTCCGAACCGGCCGTTGAACCGTTAGGGGTCGCACATCGATGAACGATGCTCGCTGCCTCGACGGCGACCGCGCATCGCCGACGGTGACAGGCGACCCACGACGGAGCCCGCATGGCAGATGATCATCGAGCAGCGCATCGCGATCCGATGCGTCGCCCCGACCCGCACGACATTGCGGCCATCGCTGCTCACGATCGTCTGACGACGCCGCGTGCCGCGAGACGCACCCGACGATCGACCGCCGTGCTCCGATGGTCGACGTCCTGCATCGCCGTCGCCGGCCTGTTCGCGTTGCTCGCGGCGAGCCCGTCGCGCGTCGCCGATGCGGCGCCCGCCGCCGTTGCGAAGACACCGATCATTCGCCAGTTCTCGCCGCAAGGCGAAGTCCAGAACGTGCGACAGGCTCGCGCGACGTTCTCGGTTCCGATGGTCGACTTCGGCGATCCGAAGGCCGCGACGCCGTTCGACGTGCGCTGCCCGGCCGCGGGCACCGGGCGCTGGGTCAACGACCGCACGTGGGTCTACGACTTCACGGCCGACGTCGGCCCCGGCACGCGCTGCAACTTCGACCTGAAGGCGGACGCGAAGTCGCGCGACGGCGCGACGGTGACCGGCAAGACGTCGTTCGTCTTCTCGACCGGCGGTCCCGCGATCGTCCGCAACTTCCCGTCGGCCGGTGAGGGCGGCGCGGGCATCGACGAAGAGCAGGTCTTCGTCCTCGTCCTGAACGGGCCGGCGACGCCGGCGAGCGTGACCGCGAACGCGTGGTGCGAGATCCAGGGCGTCGGCGAGCGGGTCGGCGTGCGGATCGTCGATGGCGACGATCGTCGGCAGCTGCTCAAACGCTTCTCGCTCGAGTCGCGTGCGGACAACGTGACGATGCTCGCCTGCACGCGTCGGCTGCCGAACGGCGCGAAGGTCAACCTCGTGTGGGGCAAGGGCATCGCCGCCGCGTCCGGCATCGCGACCACGGTCGAGCGTCGACTCGCGTTCGAAGTCCGGCCCGACTTCACCGCCAGCTTCACCTGCGAGCGCGAGAACGCGCAGGCGGCCTGCACGCCGGTCCGCCCGGTGAAGCTCGAGTTCACGTCGCCGGTGCCGCGGCCGATCGCCGAGCGCTTCGTCGTGCGCTTTACCGACAACGGCAAGACGATCGAAAAGCGTCCGACCTTCGAACCCGACGACCGCGCGGCGTCGACGTCGACCATCGAGTTCCGACCGCCGTTCGCCGAGAGCGCGGAGATCACGATCGACGCGCCGAAGGACCTGACCGACGACTCCGGCCGGCCGTTGTCGAACGCATCGCTGTTCCCGCTGAAGTCGAAGACCGCGCTCGCGCCGCCGCTCGCGAAGTTCGCGTCGTCGCCGTTCGGCATCCTCGAACTGAACGCCGACCCGGTGCTGCCGCTGACGGTCAGGCACGTCGAAGCCGCGCTGACGATTCGCGGCGTCGACGTGCCGGGGGCGGCGCCGGCCGCGACGAATGCGTCGCAGGGCACCGTGCGTACGGTCGACGTCGACGGCGACCAGGGCGACGCGACCCTGATCGAGTGGCAACGCCGGGTCAAGCGCTATCACGAGTCGAGCATCGATCGTGACAAGGTCGATCCGGCGGATCTGCCGCCCGACATCCGCGCCATCGTCGAACGCGAGCGCGTCGGTCGCCACAAGCGCAACGAACGCCAACAAGCGAAGGCGGACGCCGAAGAGGACCACACGGTCCGCACGCGCGAACTGAGCCTGCTGAAACGCGACCCGAACGCGAAGCCGCTCGCGTTGCCGGGCGCGCGGCCCGACGATCCGCGGCCGTTCGAGGTCGTCGGCATCCCGCTGCCGCAGCCCGGCTTCCACATCGTCGAGATCGAGTCGCAGCGGCTCGGCGCGGCGCTGCTCGGCAAGCCGGCGCCGATGTTCGTGCGCACGACGGCACTCGTCACGAACCTCGGCGTGCACGTGAAGTTCGGTACCGTCAACGCCGGCGTCTGGGTCACGTCGCTCGATCGCGCGAAGCCGGTCGCCGGTGCCGTCGTGCAGATCTCGGACTGCTTCGGCAAATCGTTATGGACCGGAACGAGCGACGCCCGCGGGTTCGCCTTCGTGCCGCGCGCGTTCCCGAAGCTCGACTACGGCGCGTGCTCCAGAGGATCCGACGACAACGACGGCGGCGAAGGACCGGCGCTGCTCGGCTACTTCGTCAGCGCGCGCAAGCCGATCGTCGACGGGCCGAACGCCGGTCGGACGGACATGGCGTTCGTGTGGTCGAGCTGGAACGAAGGGATCGAGAGTTGGCGCTTCAACCTGCGCGGCGCCGTCGGCGATGCCGACGAAGAGGACGACGCCGGCGGGGTCGCGAGCACGCGGACGATCGCGCATACGGTCTTCGATCGCACGTTGCTGCGCGCCGGGCAGACGGTCTCGATGAAGCACTTCATGCGTCGGGAGACGCTGACGTCGCTCGCGCTGCCGAACGCGGCCGACCTGCCGACCGAGGTCGTGATCACGCACGTCGGTTCGGACCAGGAGTTTCCGTTCGACCTGACGTGGCGCGCCGGTCGCTATGCCGAGACACGTTCAAGCTGCCCGACGACGCGAAGCTCGGGCTCTATCAGGTCGCGCTGAAGCGCGGCGACACGAGCTACGAGACCGGCAGCTTCCGCGTCGAGGAGTTCCGGCTGCCGGTGATGCGCGGTCGCATCGACGTGCGCGCCGCCGACGATGCGGCCTCGTCGACGACGACGAAGGCGCCGCGCGATTTCGTGCGGCCGTCGTCGCTGTCGGCGTCGGTCGCGATCGCGTACACGAATGGCGGCTCCGCCTCGGCGCTGCCCGTTCGCCTGTCCGCGGCGATCGGCCCGCATGCCTCGGAGTTCGCCGGGTACGACGGCTACAGCTTCGCGCGCACCGGCCGTTCGGACGACGATGCGAGCGTGCCGTACGACGACTTCGTCGAAGGCGGACCCAGCTTCGAGCGCGGCGGCGACGGCACCCGCATCGTGGCCGACAAGCTGGCGGTCACGCTCGACAAGGACGGCGCCGGACGCGTGCTGCTGAAGGACCTGCCGGCGAGCGACGCCGCGCGCGACCTGCACGTCGAGGCGACCTATCCGGACCCGAACGGCGAGGTGCAGACGCTGTCGCAGACCGTATCGCTGTGGCCCGCCGCGCTCGTGGCCGGCGTGAAGGCCGACGACTGGGTCTCGGTGCACGGCAAGACGCAGGTCAAGCTCGTCGCGCTCGATACGGCCGGCAAGCCGGTCGCCGGCGCACCGCTCGAGCTGCACGGCGTCGCACGCAACGTGCGATCGATCCGCAAGCGGATGGTCGGCGGCTTCTACGCGTACGACAACCAGCGCGAGACGAAGGACCTCGGCCTGCTGTGCAGCGGCAAGTCGAATGCGCAGGGACTCGTCTTCTGCGTGCTGGAGCTCGTCGAACCCGGCAACGTCGAGCTCGTCGCGAGCGTCAAGGACGCGGCGGGCAACGTCGCACAGGCGAGCGCGTCGGTGTGGGTCACGCGGCAGGCCGAGGTCTGGTTCGGCGGCGAGAACCAGGACCGCATCGACGTGCTGCCCGAGAAGCGGAGCTACGCGCCGGGCGAGATCGCGAAGTTCCAGGTGCGGATGCCGTTCCGCGCGGCGACCGCGCTGGTCGCGATCGAGCGCGACGGCATCCTCGCCACGCAGGTCGTCGAGATCCGCGGCGACGATCCGACGGTGTCGGTCAAGGTCGAGGCCGACTGGGCGCCGAACGTGTTCGTGTCGGTGCTCGCGGTCCGCGGCCGCATCCGCGAGGTGCCGTGGTATTCGTTCTTCACGTGGGGCTGGCGTTCGCCGACCGATTGGTGGCATGCGTATCGCGATGAAGGCAAGCTGTACGAGCCGCCGACCGCGATGGTCGACCTCGGCAAGCCGGCCTTCAAGTACGGCATCGGCGCGATCCAGGTCGACAAGGCGGCCCACCGGCTGAACGTCGCGGTGACGACGGACAAGCCCGACTATCCGGTCCGCGCGACCGCGAAGACGACCGTCCGCGTGACGACGGCCGACGGCAAGCCGCTCGCGGCCGGCAGCGAGGTCGCGCTCGCCGCGGTCGACGAGGCGTTGCTCGAGCTGATGCCGAACGCGAGCTGGAACCTGTTCGACGCGATGATCCGCGAGCGCGGCTACGCCGTCGAGACCGCGACCGCGCAGATGCAGATCGTCGGCAAGCGGCATTACGGTCGCAAGGCCGCGCCGCCCGGCGGCGGCGGCGGCGTGAGCGCGACCCGCGAGCTGTTCGACACGCTGCTCGTGTGGAAGCCGTCGGTCGTGCTCGACGCGAACGGCAGCGCGACGATCGACGTGCCGCTGAACGATTCGCTGACCGCGTTCCGGATCGTCGCCGTCGCCGATGCGGCGTCGAACGCCGCGCTGTTCGGCACCGGCAGCGCGACGATCCGGTCGCGGCAGGATCTGCAGATCGTCTCGGGACTGCCGCCGCTCGTGCGCGAAGGGGACGTCTATCAGGCCGGCATCACGTTGCGCAACACGACGAAGGCGCCGATGGACGTCGACGTGACGGCGAGCTGGACGCCGGTCGCGTCGGATTCTCCCGCGAGTGCGGCGGTGCTGGCCGCAGCCATGCCGCTGTCGCCGCAGCACGTCCACCTCGATGCGGACGCGTCGCAGCCGGTCGCGTGGCCGGTCACGGTGCCGTTCAACCTGCGATCGGTCTCGTGGCTCCTCACCGCGAAGTCCGCGACCGCGTCCGATGCGATGAAGGTGCCGCAGAAGATCGTCCCCGCGATCCCGACGACGGTCCAGCAGGCCACGCTCGAGCAGCTCGATCGCACCTTCACGTTGCCGGTCGCGGCGCCGGCCGATGCGCTCGCGGACGGGAGTGGAATGATCCGCGGCGGCCTGTCGATCGGCATCAAGCCGAAGCTCGCCGACGGCCTGCCCGGGGTCGTCGACTGGTTCAACCGCTATCCGTACGGTTGCCTCGAGCAGAAGGCGTCGATCGCGATCGGCACGCTCGACGCGAAGCGCTGGGCCGAGGTCGTGCGTCAGATCCCGCTCTATCTCGACAACGACGGGCTCGCGGCCTACTACCCGCCGCGCGCCGACGATCCGGCGTCCGGCAGCGACGTGCTGACCGCGTACCTGCTGACGGCGAGCGCCGAGGCGACGGATCTCGGCGACTTCGCGATTCCCGATGCGACGCGCGCGAAGATGCAGAGCGGCCTCGTCGCCTTCGTCGAGGGCCGCATCAAGCGCGACCTGTGGAGCCCGTTCACCGGCGACGGACAGCGCCAGCTCGACGTCCGCAAGCTCGCGGCGATCGATGCGCTCGCACGCGGCGGCAAGGCGACGCCGCGGATGCTGCAGTCGTTGCAGGTGCTGCCGAACCAGTGGCCGACGTCCG
This sequence comes from uncultured beta proteobacterium, assembly GCA_963795885.1. Classification (GTDB taxonomy): domain Bacteria; phylum Pseudomonadota; class Gammaproteobacteria; order Burkholderiales; family Burkholderiaceae_D; genus CAHJXF01. The sequence goes on from CAWCJI010000007.1 coordinate 473,769, forward strand.
CGGTGCTCGACTGGATGTCGATCCTGAAGCGGATGCCGACCGTGCCCGGTCGTGACCAGCGGCTCGCCGAGGCCGACCAGATCCTTCGCGCGCGCCTGAACTACCAGGGCACGCGGCTCGACTTCTCGACCGAGAAGGACGACTTCTGGTATTGGCTGATGGCGTCGGGCGACGGGAACGCGGCGCGGCTGCTGCTGACCGTCGTCGACGATCCCGCGTGGAAGGACGATGCCCCGCGCCTCGTGATGGGGGTGCTGCAGCGGCAGCGCCAGGGGCATTGGCTGACGACGACCGCGAACGTCTGGGGCACGCTCGCCGTCAACGCGTTCTCGAAGCGCTTCGAGAAGGATGCGGTGACCGGCACCACGAAGGCCGTCGTCGCGTCCGGGCCGACCGCCGACCTGTCGTGGAGCGCGAAGCCAAAAGGCGGCACGTTGATGCTGCCTTGGCCGACGAAGGACGCGGCGAAGGATGGGTCGAAGAATGGGTCGACGGATACGGCGGACGCTCGACGCGACCTCGTCGTCACGCAGGACGGCGGCGGCAAGCCGTGGCTTACGGTGCAGAGTCTCGCGGCGGTGCCGCTGAAGGCCCCGTTCTCGTCCGGCTATCGCATCACGCGGACCGTCACGCCGATCGAGCAGAAGGTCAAGGACGTCTACTCGCGCGGCGACGTGGTCCGCATCAAGCTCGACGTCGACGCGCAGACGGACATGACGTGGGTCGTGCTGTCGGACCCGATCCCCGGCGGCGCGACGGTGCTCGGCACCGGGCTCGGCCGCGACTCGCAGATCGCGACGGTCGGCGAGAAGCGCGAAGGCTGGGTCTGGCCCGCGTACGAGGAGAAGAGCTTCGAGGCTTACCGCGCGTACTACGCGTTCGTGCCGAAGGGCAGGTTCAGCACCGAATACACGGTCCGGCTGAACAACGTCGGCACGTTCGGCCTGCCGCAGACGCGCGTCGAGGCGATGTACGCGCCGGAGATGTTCGGCGAGGCGCCGAACGCGGCCGTCGAGGTGAAGCCGTGATTGCAGGAACTCCGTCACGACGCGCTGACCGACCAGACGATCCACAACGTGGCAGGCGCGTTGAACAGCGCGTGCTGCGCGACCGTCAGGGCGAAGCGTCGCCAGAACCGGAGGTCGTACCAGACGAGGTACGAGAAGGTCCACGTCCCGAAGCAGACGAATCCGGCGATCGCGCGCCAGCCATACAGGGCATGCGCGGCACCGGACACCGCAGCGACCGTCAGGACGATCACGCGGATGCGCGCGCGATAGGCGGCCATCGATTCGATGATGGCGACAGCGACGAGGTTCTCGAAGACCGGTCCGAGGACCAGGAGACCGAACGCACCGGCCGTCGCGAGATCGGGTGCTTGCGCGCGCGTCGGGCTGGACAGCAGCGCGACGGGAATCAGGAGCAGTGCCGTCACCGCCCACGCGAAGACGACCGTCACGGCGACGAAGACGATCGGGCCCCGCCGCCGTTCGAAGACGGAGCCGAGAAACGATCGACCGGACCGGACCGCTCGTCGCCACGGAACGGTCCGGCCCATCGCGGTCACGCGTCAGGCGCCCATCGCGTTGTAGTAATGCCCCTGCGACTCGGCGATGCTCGCGTAGTCGATCTGGCCCGCCATCACGGCCCCACCGATGAAGCCGAGCGCCTGCTCGCCGACGTAACCGCCGAGCCAACTCGCGAGTCCTGCGCCGCCGACGGCGTCGGCGTCCTGAGAAGAGATTTCGAACATGCTGTGGTCCTTTCGAGGCCGGGTGGGATGAGGGACGTGACGGGCGGCAGCGCGTGGGCCAGCCAACCTGTGAGTCCGACCCCATCGTCGGGCCGGATTCGAATGCGCACATCGTCCATTCGAAGCTGTCTTCGTTCCCAGCGGACGTCGCGCGGCCCCTGGCACGCATTCGATCCGGAGCGGCGCGGATCCGACATCACCCGAATGGACGACGGGCGGTGCAAGCGGTCGGCGATGCGGCAACCCTGCGAGCATTGGAGCGTGGATTCGTTCGTGGCCGGTCCGACGTCAACCCGGCCGCACCGATCCAGCGTGGTTCGAGCCGCCGGCGCGAGCCGATCTACTTCATCGATCGTCGCGCCCGAACGATTCGCCGAAGCGCCTGACGGGGCCATCGAGGTCGTCTCTTGAAGACGGTGATCGACGCGGGCGACCGTGAACACGTCGTTGCCTGCGAGACGCCGCTGGCAGCGATCTACGACCGCATCGCGGCAGGTGGCGCGACGATCCTCTCGACCGGCAACGTCGTGCCCGACCCGTTGCCGATCGAAGGCGGCGACCGGTGGGGCCTCAGCGTGGTGTTCCGGCCGCGCGAATGGTCGCCGAAGCTGACGCGGACCGCCGACCAGCTGGCGCGTCTGCTCGGCCCGTCGCACGTCGTCTATCGTCCCGACGCGTGGCACGTCACGCTGCGGCAGTTCGAAGGCCATCGGGCAGACATCGCGCACGACGACGCGCGCATGGGTTCCTATCGCGACGTGCTCGCGTCGTTCGCGGTCGCCACGCCGCCAGTGTCGATCGCGTTTCGTGGCCTGGCCGCATCGTCGACCGGCATCGTCGTGAAGGGCTGGCCGACGACCGATCTTCAACGCCTGCGGCTCGGCCTGCACGAGCGCTTGAAAGCCGCAGGTGTGCCGATGGCGGGTCCCGAACGCGATCGCGACACGTTGCGCGCATCGGCGCATGCGTCGCTCGCGATCTTCGGGGGGCCGATCGACCGACCCGACGCGCTCGCCGCGTTCATCGGCGATCACGCCTCCACCGACTTCGGCACGTTCGTGTTCGACGACCTGTGGATCGTCGGCTATCGGCGCACGCGGGCGTCGGTCACGCTGATCGAGTACGGCCGGATCGCGCTCGCATGAGGCGGACCGGCTTCGTGACCATCGCGCTCGTCGCGTCGGCGACCTGCGTCGCTCCGGCCGGCGCGGTGCCGACCTATCGCGACGTCGTGGCGGCGTACCGCACGAGCGAGACGAGCTTCACCGATCGCCACGGCGAGGTCGTGCAGGTCCTGCGCACCGATCCGAACGTCCGGCGCCTCGCGTGGACGCCGATCGGCGACGTGTCGCCCGCGTTGCGGACGGCCCTCGTGTACTCGGAAGACCGGCGCTTCTACGAGCACTCCGGCGTCGACTGGCAGGCCGTCGGCGCGGCGGCGTGGGGCAACCTCGTCAACACGAAGACGCGCGGCGCGTCGACGATCACGATGCAGCTCGCGGGCCTGCTCGACCCGGACCTGCGCGCGCCATCGAGTGGTCGCTCGTTCGGGCAGAAGCTGACGCAGGCCGCGACGGCCGTCGCGCTGGAGCAGCGCTGGAAGAAGGACCAGATCCTCGAGGCGTACGTGAACCTCGTGGCCTATCGCGGCGAGATCGTCGGCATCGCGGCGCTGTCCGCGGCGCTGTTCGAGAAGTATCCGAGCGGTCTCGACGCGCGCGAGGGTGCGATCACGGCCGCGTTGGTGCGCGCACCGAACGCGGCCCCGTCGCGCGTGGCCGAGCGCGCGTGCGCGATCCTGCAGGCCGAGTCGCTGCCGGACGAATGCCGCGGCCTCGCGGACTTCACGGCGCTCGCGCTGTCGCGGAAGACGGCGCGCCGGCTCGACAGCGATCCGCAACTCGCGCCGCACGTCGCGAGGCTGGTGCTGCGCGCGACGAGACACGAAGAGGCGCCGCCGCCCGTCGTCGCGACGACGCTGGACGCCGGGCTGCAACGCTTCGCGCGTTCGACGCTGCGGACCCAGCTCGCCGAGCTCGCGAAGCGCAACGTCGAGGACGGCGCGGTGGTCGTGCTCGACAACGCGAGCGGCGACGTGCTCGCGTGGGTCGGCTCGTCGGGCAGCCTGTCGGACGCGGCCGACGTCGATCACGCGCTCGCCCCTCGCCAGGCCGGCTCGACGCTGAAGCCGTTCCTGTACGAGCTCGCGATCGAGAAGCGCTGGCTGACGGCCGCTTCGATCCTGGACGATTCGCCGGTCGACCTCGCGACGGCCGGCGGTCTCTACATTCCGCAGGACTACGACCATCGCTTCAAGGGACCGGTCAGCGTGAGGACAGCGCTCGCGTCGTCGCTGAACGTGCCGGCGGTGCGCACGCTGGTGATGGTCACGCCGGAACGCTTCTTCCAGCGTCTGCGCACGCTCGGGTTCTCGACGCTGCGCGAGTCGGGCGACTATTACGGCTATGCGCTGGCGCTGGGCTCGGCCGAGGTGACGCTCGCGGACCTGACGAACGCGTACCGCGCGCTCGCGAACCGGGGCACGACCGGCGCGATCCGCGTCGTGTCGTCGAGGCCGACGGCGATGTCGCGCGCGATGGACCCCGCGCCGACCGCGATCGTCGCGGACATCCTGTCTGACCGGAACGCGCGTGCGGCGACGTTCGGGATGGACAGCGTGCTGTCGACGCACGGCTGGTCGGCCGTGAAGACCGGCACGAGCAAAGACATGCGCGACAACTGGTGCGTCGGCTTCACCGACCGGTACACGGTCGGTGTATGGGTCGGCAACTCGAGCGGCGCGGCGATGTGGGACGTATCGGGAACGTCGGGCGCCGCGCCGGTGTGGGCGGCGGTGGTGGGGTATCTGGACGCGCATGTGTCGCGATCGGCTGACCGCGTTGCCGACGGCGCGCCGGGCGTCGTGCGTCGCGCGATCCGCTTCGACGGCGACCTCGAGGCGCCGAGGGACGAGGTGTTCCTCGTCGGTACCGAGGCGGCAAGCGTGGCGCGCCGCGGCGCACTCGCCGGGTCGTCGTCGAACGCGCGCCGCAACGGGTTGATCGCGCGCCCGGTCGAAGGGACCATCATCGCTCTCGATCCCGACATTCCACCGCTTCGACAAAAGCTAACCCTCGAAGCGCGGTTGGCCGACTCGGTGCGATGGAAGGTCGATGATCGCGACGCGGGTTGGGGAGGCAGCGTCGCCTGGACACTGGCGCCAGGACGGCACCGGGTCGAACTGCTGGGGGCGAACGGCGTGGTCATGGACCGCGTCACGTTCGAAGTGAGGGGAGTCTCACTCCGACAGCATCGCAGCGAGGGCGTGCGATAGCGCGACGCGCGACACCTTTGCATCGCACTTCCGGCTCCGATGGTCTTTGCGGATGTGTTCCGACCGCCGGGCAATGCATCAGATGGCTTCCGCCAAAGAAACTATTCTTAGTGCTCGCCGAGCGGAAGGCTTGAGCTCTTAAATACATTGATCTAGTCGCATTGCAAGCATACAGTGCGCCAGAATCGCGACGTGCTTGATCGCACATCGCTTTTCGATCGAAGCCAACGCTTCGAGACTTGGGAGAAAACAAATGAAACGAGTACGACTCGCGTTCGCGGCGCTGGGAGTGTGTCTGCTTGCTGCCTGCGCGGAACGGATCGCACCCCCCGGCCCACCTGAAAAACCCACCCCGCCGCCGACGATCAAGACCCCGTTCCGGCAATGCGACGCGAGTTGTGACGCGGTCAATTTGAGGGTCCAGATCACAACCAAACTGGTGGTCTTCAAAACCTGCCTCGTGACCTTTGACTACAACAAGCTGGCGATTCGAAGCGGCACGACGGCGCGATTCGTTCTGCTTCCGATCACTCCTGGCTATTCGTCTTTCCGCTTCACCGATTCGCGAACCTATCCGGGTGAGCCGGATGGCATCGCGATCGATTACGGGGGCGATCCCGCCGAATTTGCCGTGGGCTACGATGACCGTTCCACGCCGGATAAATACAAGGTTGATGCATTGCCCAACCCGACCTATGCCGGCAATTTCTATCCGTTCGTCGTGAACGTGAAGTGGAGCGACGATCAGGGCAAGACATGGCAGAGCCAGATCTGCGACATGAAGGACCCGTTCATCGCGAACGACTGAGCTATCGCCGGCAAGATGACCATCGTCACTGCGAAACCGCGACTCGTTCGAGCTCCTCCAGTTCCTTGACGAGCAGCGCTTCGGAGCGCGCGTCGCCAAGCTTCGTCGCGATGGCGCGCGCAGCGATGTAATGCGCCGTCGCTTCTGCATATCGACGCTGCGCCGAACACGTGATCGCGAGGTTCCACACGACGACGCACTCGAGTCGAAGGTGGCCGAGGCGCCGCGCGATCTTTGCCGCGGCTTCGAGTTCGACGAGCGCTTCTTCGTGCAGTCCCTGATGGGACAAGACGAGTCCGAGGTTGCAGCGCATGTTGCCCATCCATCGCTGGTCGCCGAACTCGTTCGCGATCGCCAGAGACCGGACGTAATGCGATTTGGCCTCGTCGCGTGCATCGAGCGCATAGAGCGCGATCCCGATGTTGCCCAGCAATGCACCGGCCCAGCGCTGATGGCCGACGCGCTCGGCGAGTCGTAGCGCTTCGCGATACCGCGCCAGAGCCGCCTTCGGGTCGTCGCGCGACTGAGCAAGCGTTCCGAGGGCGTTCAATGCGATGCACTGGAGCAAGTCGTCGTCGATCGCTCTCGCCGCGGCCAGCGCTTCGTCGAGGGCCGTCTCCGCCGCGCCGAGTCGGCGTTCTGCAAGCAACAGTTCTCCGCGCGCCCGCAAGAGGCGGGCTTGCTCGTGCGCCGCGTCGCCGCGTCCGGCGGCAGCGATGCCCGCGTCGAAACAGGCGTTTGCGGCAGTGAAGTTGCCCATATCCTGAAGCGCACTGCCGGCGACGAAGTTGACGCGGGCTTCCGAAGCCGCCGACAGGGTCGGCATCGCGCGCACGGCCGCCGCGAGCATCTCGCCGGTCCGGTACGGACCGCACTGCTTCAACACGGCCCAGCAGTTGACGAGCGCGCGGCTGGCGGTTGCTTCGTCGTCGAGCGCGATCGATCGTCGCACCGCCGTGACGAGATTGTCGATCTCGGCACATCGCCCGGCCGTCGCCTGCGCCTCGTCGAGTCCTGCGTAATAGCGTGCGTGTCGACGCTTCGCGGCGTCCGCCGCATCGGTCGATCCGCCGATCTTGGCGAGACGCTCCGCGGCGTATTCCTGGACGCTGATCTGGAGTCCAAAGCGCCTCGTTTCGAGTTGCTGGATCAACGACTGCTCGACCAGCGATTGAAGAACGTCCATCGGCGCCGGTGCGTCCTGAAAGTCTTCGATGGCGACGACGCTTTCGAATGCCGCTAAGTCGAAGCCTCCCTCGAACATCGAAGCCTGTGCGAGTGCTGCCTTTTCCGGCGGTGACAACAGATCCCACGACCAGTCGAGCGTGGCTCGCAGCGTGGCGTGGCGCGGGATGCGGGCGCTCCCCGGCGCCAGCACCTTGAAGCGCTGGCTCATCCGAGCGAGCAGCGTCGGAAGGTCCATGATGCGCAGACGAGCAGCGGCGAGCTCGATGGCCAGTGGGTTGCCGTCGAGCAGGCGAACCAACGACGCAATCGTTTCCGCATCCTTCGCGAAGCTCCGCGACGTGTGGTCGTGCGTCTTTGCGCCCAACGTCATGTCGGTGAGGCCGCTGTTCGCCGCGCGCGCACGCTCGGCGAGCAGGTCCGCACCCTCCGCGGGCGGCATCGAATTCAGACGGTGGACGATCTCGCCGGGAAGCCCGAGAACCGTTCGACTCGTGACGATGAAGCGGGCTTTCTCCGCGGCATCGAGCCACATTCCCAGCGTCTCGCGAGCGAAACGGGTGATCTGTTCGAAGTTGTCGAGAATCACGACGCACGAACCGCGAGCTTGAATGACCGAAGCGATCTGCTGGATCGGATGCGAAGCGTCCAGCCGAAGCCCGAGTCCTTGCGCCACCGCGCTCACCAGCCCGTCGCAGGTGGTCGACTGCGCAAGGTCGCAGTACCAGACCCCGCCATCGAAATCGCCCAGCCAACGCCAACCGAATCGTTGCGCGAGCCGGGTCTTTCCCACGCCGCCGGGCCCCACGATCGTGATGCATCGTGCGTCCGCGTCGATCAGGCCGGCGATGGCGTTCAAGTCCGCGTCGCGTCCGATGAAGCGGTCCCGCTCCGCGGGCAAGCTGTGCGAGATCTCGCGGCGCGGAAGCCAGAGTCCCTGCCGCTGAACGACCCGATAGGCCTTCGGCGCGTCGACTGGCGGCGTGAAGGCGGTCGACGCGTCGCCGACCTCGAAGATCTCGATGGGGTCGGCGATTCCCTTGAGGCGCCAGTGGCCATGACTGACGACCCGCGCCGTCCCGTGTTCGAGTTCGGCGCGCGCGACCGCGCTGACGAGGGTCTGCCGGCCTGAAGCCAGCGCGGTCACGCGGGAGGTCGTCGGGATGACGATTCCGGCCATGACGCCGCTCTGCGTCGCACGCAGCTCGTCGGCGTTGCGCAGCTCCAGCGGGCCGGCGTGGATGCCGATCCGCACCTGCAGGGCGTCGCCGATCGCCGCCAGTTCCGCGTGATAGGCCATGCTGAAGCGCACGGCATCGCTCACGGACCGAAAGCGCATGACGACGCCGTCGCTGCGACTCAACTCGCGGCCCTGATGGAGCTCGGCAAGCCGTCGAACGATCTGGTCGTGAGACTCGAACAACGCCGCATAGGCCTTGCTGCCCAGCGTCTCGGCGAGCCGCGTGCTGTCGACGATGTCGCTGATCAGCAGAACCGCGTTCTGGGGCATGGTCGATGGCACGGCAGATCGAAGGTGGACGTCCCGATCTCGGGATCGGCAGCGTGCGCCTTCCAGAAGTCGGACATCGCCTCGTCGCCGAGTCGCGTGATCGCGACGAAGCCGGTGAGGAGGGCGGCGTCCTGCTTCATCGCGGTTCTTCGAGGCCGTCTGGCGGGAGCGCACGCATTGTGACCGATGTCCGGCCGCTGTTGAAGAGACTTCGTCGCCGATCCGCGCGCTTGCATCGTTGCCGAAAGCAAGGATATGCTTGCCGAAAGCAACGATGCGGGAGCCGAAGAACCATGACCGAAGCCACACCCGCGATCGCGGCCATCGCGCCCGCCGTCGACGCCATCCGTGCGTTCAACCGCTTCTACACCCGCTACATCGGCCTGCTCGACGAGCAGCACCTCGGCAGCGGCATGTCGCTCGCCGAGGTTCGACTGCTGTACGAGCTCGCCCATGCCGGCGACGCGTCACCGTCGGCGCTGGCGAAAGAGCTCAACCTCGACCCCGGCTATACGACCCGGCTGGTCCAGTCGCTCGAACGGCGCGGATTGATCCGTCGCGCCAATGCGTCCGACGACGGTCGACGCTCGATGGTCGGGTTGAACGCGGCAGGCCGCAAGACGATCGCGGGACTCGAGCGCGCCACCCGCGAACGCCTCGGGACGCGGCTCGAGCCGTTGTCCGACGACGAGCGGCTCGCGCTCGTCGGCGCGATGCGGTCGGTCGAGCGACTCCTCGATCGCGACCGGCCGCCGACGACCGTGGAGCTTCGCGCCCCACGGCCCGGCGACATCGGCCATGTCATCGCGCGCCAGGCCGCTCTGTATGCGCGCGAGTACGGCTGGGACTGGACCTACGAGGCCCTGATCGCCGGCATCTGCTCGCGCTTCATCGACCGCTTCGACGAATCGTCCGAGCGCTGCTGGATCGCCGATCGCGACGGCGAGGCGATCGGATCGGTCTTCCTGGTCCGCAAGTCGGCGACCGTCGCGCAACTGCGGCTGCTGTACGTCGAGCCGTCGGCCCGCGGACTCGGCGTCGGCACGAAGCTCGTCGACGCCTGCATCCGGTTCGCCCGCGCCGCGGGTTATCGGCGGATCGCGCTGTGGACCAACGATGTTCTGGTCTCGGCACGACGCATCTACGAGGCCGCGGGCTTCGTGCTGGTCAACGAGGCGCCGCACCGGTCGTTCGGCGCGGACCTCGTCGGCCAGACATGGACGCTGCCGCTTCGCTAGCCGCCGATACGTTCGTCACGCCGCTCGCAGCAGCGACTGCGCAGCACGAGTCCGCTCAGCACGACGAACAACACCAGCGCCGACGTCCCGAGCGACCAGTGGATGCCGACCCAGCTTCCCGACAGCCCGACCGTGAACCCCGCGAACGTCCGCATGCCGAGCGACGCCATGTTGAACAGCCCGATCACGCGCCCGCGCAGTTCGGCCGGCGCGTTCAGCTGCACGAGCGCCTGCGCCATGCTGCTGAACGACAGCTCGAAGAAGCCCGCGAGCAACAGCAACAGCAGCGCGACCGGATAGCTGCGCGTGATGGCGAACCCCGCGAGCGACAGGCACCACAGCATCGCGAGCATCAGCGCCGTCCGCGGCGACATCGCGAACAGCCCGCGCGTCTCGAGCACGATGGCCCCGAGCAATCCACCGCAGGCGTCCGCCGCGAGCAGCATGCTGTATGCGACCCCGGGGTCGCCGTGGCCGAGGTCGTTCGCGAAGCCCGGCATCTGCGCCTGGTAGCTGCCGCCGATGAAGAACGAGGCGCCGGCGACCAGCAGCAGCATCGGCCAGATCAGCACGTGGCCGCGCACGTCGCGCGCCGTCTGCACGATGTCGGCGAGGCCGCGCACCGCGCGCGTCGGGAACGACGTGGCCGCCGTTGCGGAACTTCGGTCCGTACGGCGCCTTCCACAGCCAAAGGATCACCGGCAGGTAGAACGACGAGTTCAGCAGGATGCCGTGCGCCGGGCCGAGCGTCAGCATGATCAGTCCGCCGACGCCGGGACCGACCAGCACGCCGAGATAGCGCGCCGTCGCGAGCAGCCGCACGCCGGACGGCAGCAACTCGGGTTCGAGGATGTCGTGCAGCAGCAGCTGGCTCGACGTGTTCCACAGCACGCCGGCGCAGCCGTGGATGACCAGCAGCACCATCGCCTGCCACATCTGCAGGCTGTCGGTGACGAAGAAGTAGCCCCAGCCGAGCGACGCCGTCATGAACAGCACCATGCCGATCTGGATCAGCCGCCGCGGGTCGAAGCGGTCGCCGAGCGCGCCGGCGGCGACCGAGAACAGCAGATACGGCAACCAGTGCGAGATGACCGCGAAGCCGCCGAGCGCCGGCGAGTGGAACTTCTGCCACATGACCCAGTAGCTGATCACGTGCTCGACGTTGTCGGCCATCATCGCGAGGAAGAACGTCGCGAAGTGCATCCGGAAGCCCGAATTGCGCATCGCGGCGAACGATCGCCTCGGCTGGACGGACGCTGGAACGGCTGTCATGCGAACGACCCTCGATCGAATGTCCGACTCACTCGCCGCGGATCTCGCGCGCGGCCCGCTCGAGGATCTCGGCGATGCGCCGCTGCTCGTCGAGCGAGGCGCCGAACTTCGCGACCAGCGCGGCCTTCAGGTTGCGGCGGGCGCGCCGGATCTCGGCCACGAAGTCGCCGTCGCCGTCGCGTTCGCCGCGGCGTCCCCGGCCTTCGCGCTCCCGCGGCGCGTCGAAGTCGTCTTCGGCGCCGGCCGTCGCCTCGCCGAACGCGCGTCGGACCTGGTCCATCCGCTGACCGATCCACGCGAGCTGCTCGAGCAACGTGTCGGCGTTCGCCCGGTTCGCCTCGAGGTGCGCGAGGCCGTCGTCGGTGATGTGGTATCGCTTCTTCGCGCCGTCGACTTCGACCGTCGCGTGACCGATCTCCTCGAGGTACGTCAACGCCGGATAGACCATGCCGGGGCTCGGGGTGTAGTAGCCGTTGGAGCGCTCGCCGAGCGACTTGATGATCTCATAGCCGTGTTGCGGCTTCTCGGCAAGCAACGACAACAGCAGCAGCTGCAGGTCGCCCGACGTCAGCTTGCGGCCGGCGCCGAGGCCGCTGCGGCCGAGGTCTCCGCCGAACAGCTGACCCGGCCCGAAACCGAAGCCGGGAAAGCCGCGATGCCCGCGTCCGAAGTGCAGATGACGGCCCAGATGATGCAAATGATGATGGTGATGACGCATACGAAACTCCTGGCTCGAAAGAGCAGATTTAAGATGTATCGTACGATACACTCGAATGATTAGTAGTGCAAGGGTGAAGCGTGCACCGTCTTCGATGGTCGTGAGCGACCGGACGGCCGATGCGACGACCGCAGCCGTCCGCGTCGGCACGGCCGGGTGGACCATTCCGAAGCCCTGTGCGACCGCGTTCGCGACCGATGGTCCGCACCTCGTTCGCTACGCGCGGACGATGCGTTGCGTCGAGATCAACTCGTCGTTCTACCGTCCGCATCGACCGACGACGTGGCACCGCTGGGCCGACGAGACGCCGGACGACTTCCGCTTCGCCGTGAAACTGCCGCGGTCGGTCACGCACGAGGCGAAGCTGGTCGACGCGCTGGCGCCGGTCGACGTCTTCCTCGACGAGATCGCCGGTCTCGGTCCGAAGCTCGCGATCGTCCTCGTGCAGTTGCCGCCGTCGCTCGCGTTCGATGCGGCGCGCGACGAGGTCTTCTTCGCGGGCCTGCGGTCCCGGCACGCCGGCGGCGTCGTCTGCGAGCCGCGCCATCCGACGTGGTTCGCCGACGAGGCCGACGCGCTGCTGCGCTCGATGCGGATCGGCCGGGCCGCGGCCGATCCGGCCTGCGTTCCGGGCGCCGAGGAGCCCGGCGGCTGGCTCGGGCCGGACGGCGACGGTCGCGATGCGACGGTCTATTACCGCTGGCACGGCTCGCCGCGGATGTACTGGTCCGCCTACGACGACGAGTGGCTGCGCGATCGCGCGCGAGCGGTCGGGCGCTGGCCGGCCGACGCGGAACGCTGGTGCATCTTCGACAACACCGGCGGCGGCTTCGCGCTGCCGAATGCGCTGGCGTTCCAGTCGATGATCGGGAGCCAAACGACGTAAGCAGTCGGACCGGCGGCGAGCGACGCGTCAGGAGCCGCGACTGCGCTCCACGACGCCGCGTGCCATCGCCGCCGCGGCACCGAGGTAGTTCGCCGGATCGGTCAGCGCGCGCAGCTTCTCCTCGCCGAGCCGCTCGACGATGTCGCGATGCTTCATCAGCGCGTCGAACAGCGTGATGCGGCCGTCGATCGCCTCGCCGCACGCGTCGTAGACGAGGTCGTGCGCCTCCTGTCGGCCGAGCTCGGGCGCGAGTCCCATCATCACGGCCTCGGCGACGATCAGGCCGCCGGTGAGGTCGAGGTTGCGGCGCATGCGGTCGACGTCGACGACGAGCCCGCGCAGCAGGAACGCGGCCTGATGCAGCGCGCTCGACGCGAGCAGGAAGCTCTCGGGCAGCGCGCTCCATTCGAGGTGCCACGGCCCGGTCGCGCGCTCGAAGTCGGTCAGCATCGCGTCGAGCATCGTCGACGCGCGCTCGCGCAGCATCTTCGCTGCCGCGAGCATCAGCTCGCTCGAGATCGGATTGCGCTTCTGCGGCATCGTCGAGCTGCCGCCGCGGCCGGCGACGAACGGCTCGGCGACCTCGCCGAACTCCGACGAGGCCATCGTCGCGACGTCGACCGCGATCTTGCCGAGCGAGCCGCCGATCGCGGCGAGCAGCGCGACCCATTCGTTCGGCGCGTCGCGGGCGACGTGCCACGTGATGCCGGGATCGGAGAGGCCGAGCTCGTCTGCGAGATGCGCGCGCACCGCGAGGCCGCCGCCGCCGCCGAGCGATGCGAGCGTGCCGGCCGCGCCGCCGAACTGCACGAGCAGCGCGCGACGCCGCGTCTGAGCGAGACGTTCCGCATGCCGGTCGAGCGACGACAGCCACACCGCCGCGCGATAGCCGAACGTCACCGGCAACGCGTGCTGCAGATGCGTGCGGCCCGCGGTGACGGTCTCGGCATGCGCCGTCGCGAGGCCGCGCAGCGCGTCGCGCACGTCGTCGAGCTGCGCCTCGATCAGGGACGACGCGGCCTTGACCTGCAGCATCACGGCGCTGTCCATGATGTCCTGCGTCGTCGCGCCCCAGTGCACGTAGCGACCGGCGTCGCCGCACTGCTTCGCGAGCTGCCGGACGATCGCCATCACCGGATAGCCGACCAGCGCGGTCTCGGCTTCCAGCGCGGCGACGTCGAGCGACGACGCATCCGCGCGCTCGGTGATCGTCGCCGCGTCGTCGTGCGGGATCAGGCCGGCACGCGCCTCGGCGCGTGCGAGCGCGGTCTCGACGTCGACGCAGCGGGCGACGAACGCGCCTTCGTCGAAGATGGCGCGCATCCCGGACGTGCCGAAGAAGTCGCGCGTCAGGCGCGAGTCGAATACCGAGACGGCCATGGGCCTCCTGCGTCGATACGGGCGGCGCGGCAGCGCCGGTCTTGCAGCGCCTAGAATAGAGCCTTCCCGACGCAAGGCCGTGCCGCGTCGCGTGTCCCCCAGGCTTGCTCCGGAGTCCCCGATGCTGACCGTCGTCAATCCCGGTCCTTCCGCGCTGCCGTCGTCCGACCCGGTCGCCATCGCGCCGATCTCCGAGATCGTCGCCGAGATGGCCGCCGGCCGCATGGTCATCCTCGTCGACGAGGAGGACCGCGAGAACGAGGGCGACCTCGTGCTCGCGGCCGACTTCGTCACGCCCGAAGCGATCAACTTCATGGCGCGCTTCGGCCGCGGCCTGATCTGTCTCACGCTGACCGAGGAACGCTGTGGCCAGCTGCAGCTGCCGTTGATGACCGCCGCCAACGGGACGCGCTACGGCACCAAGTTCACCGTCTCGATCGAGGCCGCCGAAGGCGTCACGACCGGCATCTCGGCGGCCGATCGCGCGCGCACGGTACAGGCGGCCGTCGCGAAGGACGCGAAGCCGTCGGACATCGTGCAGCCGGGCCACGTGTTCCCGATCCGCGCCGAGGCCGGCGGCGTGCTGATGCGCGCGGGCCATACCGAGGCCGGCTGCGACCTCGCGCGGATGGCCGGCGCGACGCCGGCCGCGGTGATCTGCGAGATCCTGAAGGACGACGGCTCGATGGCGCGCCTGCCCGACCTGTCGCGTTCGCGCCGCGAGCACGCTTGAAGATCGGCACGATCGCCGACCTGATCCACTACCGCGCCGCGAACGAGAGCCTGATCGAGCGCGTCGCGGAGCGCGACGTGGTGACGGCGCACGGCGCGTTGCGCGCGATCGCGTATCGCGACGTGCCGAGCGGCGCGGCGCACCTCGCGCTGGTCAAGGGAAGCATCGACCCCGAGGCCGAGACGCTGGTCCGCGTCCACGAGCCGACGTCGCTGCTCGACCTGATCGACGGCGGCGCGTCGACGCATTCGTGGACCGTGTCGCGCTGCGCTCGCCGCGATCGCGAACGCGAAGGCGGGCGTGCTCGTGCTGTTGAACACGAACGAGTCGGCCGACCGGCTGTTCGGCCACTTCGCATCGCTCGCCGAAGTCGACCGCACCGGCGCCTGCACGGCGACGAGCGTGCAGCGCAAGATGGACCTGCGGACCTACGGCATCGGCGCGCAGATCCTGCGCGACATCGGCGTCGGCCGCATGCGGCTGCTCGCGAAGCCGCGCAAGATGCCGTCGATGGCGGGGTACGACCTGCGCGTCGCCGGCTATGTCGACGCCGACGTGCCCGACCGCGGCGCACCGGACGCTCATGACCGTCGAGACGCTGCATCCCGACCTGGCCGGCGCCGACCTTCGCGTCGGCATCGTCCAGTCGCGCTTCAACGAGCCGGTCTGCCTCGCGTTGCGCGACGCCTGCGTCGGCGAGCTGCTCGCGCTCGGCGTCCTCGCCGAGGACGTGCTGGTCGCGACGGTGCCCGGTGCGCTCGAGATCCCGTTCGCGTTGCAGAAGATGGCCGTCAGCGGACAGTTCGACGCGCTGGTCGCGCTCGGCGCGGTGATCCGCGGCGAGACGTATCACTTCGAGCTGGTCTCGAACGAGAGCGCGGCCGGCATCGCCGACGTCGCGCTGCGCTTCGAGATCCCGGTCGCGAACGGCGTGCTGACGACCGAACCGACGAGCAGGCGAACGTCCGCGCGCGCGACAAGGGCCGCGATGCGGCGCGGGTCGCGGTCGAGATGGCGAACCTCGCGAGCCGCCTCGACGACCTCGCGACCGATGACGAAGACGACGACGTCGACGCCGAGGACGACACGCAGTGAGTGCGCCGTGAGCGACCCAACGCCGTCGTCTGACACGAAGCCCGTCGGCGAAGAAGGGACCGCCGAAGAGCGCGCGGCGCCGATCGCGCGAGTTCGCGCTGCAGGGTCTCTACGAATGGCTGCTGTCGCGCGAGACCGGCAACGACAACGCGGGTGCGATCGATGCGCACATCCGCGAGACGCCGGGCTTCGACAAGGCCGACCTCGAACACTATCGAGGCCTGCTCCACGGTGCGATCGACCACGTCGCGACGCTGCGTGCCGCGATCGCGCCGCACCTCGACCGTCCGATCGCGGAGCTGTCGCCGGTCGAGCATGCGGTGCTGCTGATCGGCGCGTACGAGACTCGTCGCATCACGTCGAGATCCCGTATCGGGTCATCATCAACGAGGCGGTCGAGGTCGCGAAGTCGTTCGGCGGCACCGACGGCTTCAAGTACGTCAACGGCGTCCTCGACAAGCTCGGCGCGGACCTGCGGCCGACCGAGAGCCGTTCACGAGCGCCGCGTTGACCGCGCGCCTCGCGGCGCGCAGTCCGATCCTGGGCCGGGTGTGCGTCGCGCCGTGCCCGACCCCAGCGATGAACGAATTCGAGCTGATCGCGCGCTACTTCGGACCGGCCGGTCCGGCCGAGCGGCGCTCGGCATCGGCGACGACTGCGCGCTGCTCGCGCCGCGGCCGGGGCGCACCCTCGCGATCTCGACCGACCTGCTGGTCGCGGACCGGCACTTCTTCGCCGATGCCGATCCCGAATCGATCGGCTGGAAGACGCTCGCGGTCAACCTGTCGGACCTCGCGGCGATGGGGGCGACGCCGCTCGCGTTCACGCTCGCGGTCGCGCTGCCGGCGATCGACGAGCCGTGGCTGGCCGCGTTCAGTCGCGGCCTGTTCGCGTGCGCCGACGCGTTCGGCTGCGAGCTGATCGGCGGCGACACGACGCGCGGGCCGTTGACGCTGTGCGTGACGGTCTTCGGCGACGTCGCGGAGGGCAGGGCGCTGCGACGCGACGCGGCCGAGGCCGGCGACGACGTGTGGGTGTCGGGCCGGCTCGGCGCGGCGCGACGCGCGTTGCAACTCGAGCGGCGCCGGCGTGACGGTGAGCGCCTCGGCGTGGCCCCCGCGCTGCTCGACCGACTCGATCGTCCGACGCCGCGCGTCGCGCTCGGCATCGGCCTCGTCGGCCTCGCGCACGCGGCGATCGACGTGTCCGACGGCCTGGCCCAGGACCTCGGACACATCCTCGACGCGTCGCGGTGCGGCGCGGTCGTCGAGCTCGCCTCGCTGCCCGTCGACGAGCGCGTCGCACGACCTCGACCGCGACGATGCCTGGCAGCTCGCGCTGGCCGGCGGCGACGACTACGAGCTCTGCTTCACGGCGCCGGCGCCCGAACGCGATGCGATCGTCGCGCTGGCCCGCGCGGTCGACACGCCGGTGACGCGAATCGGCCGCGTCGTCGCCGGCGACGGGCTTCGCCTGGTCGACGAGTCGGGCGTCGACCGCAGCACGTCTTTCAACGTGCGCGGCTTCGACCATTTCGCATGACATCGACGACGACTTCGCCGATGCGGCCCGACCTGCGCTTCACGTTCGCGCATCCGGCCCACGCGATCGCGCTCGGCTTCGGCAGCGGCCTGCCGCGCACCGCGCCCGGCACGTTCGGCACGCTGTTCGGCTGGGCGACGTTCGTGCTGGCTCGCGCCGCTGTTGCCGACCGGCTCGTGGCTCGCCGTGCTCGTCGTCGCATTCGCGATCGGATGCTGGGCCTGCACGCGCACCGGTCGCGACCTCGGCGCGGCCGACCACGGCGCGATGGTCTGGGACGAGATCGTCGCGATCTGGCTCGTGCTGCTGTTCACGCCGTGGGGCCTGCTGTGGCAGGCGGCCGCGTTCGGCGTGTTCCGCTTCTTCGACATCGTCAAGCCGCGGCCGATCAAGCGCTTCGAGCGGCGCTTCAAGGACGGCGCGTGGGCGGGCTTCGGCGTGATGGGCGACGACCTGATCGCGGCGTTCTACAGCCTGGTCGCGATCGCGGCCGCCGTTCGCATCGTGGAATGGATCGACGGACCATGACCGGCGACCTGATCGAGAGCCTCGCGTCGCAGGTCGGCCAGCAGCTGCTGCTGCGCGAGATGATGGTCACGTGCGCGGAGTCCTGCACCGGCGGCCTCGCGGCCGGCGCACTGACCGACATCGCCGGCTCGTCGGCGTGGTTCGAGCGCGGCTTCGTGACCTATTCGAATCACGCGAAGATCGAGATGCTCGGCGTCGCGCCGGACCTGATCGAGATGCACGGCGCGGTCAGCGAGGACGTCGCGCGCGCGATGGCCGAAGGCGCGCTGCTCGAGAGCCGCGCGCAGGTCGCGTTCTCGATCACCGGCATCGCCGGTCCGGGCGGAGGCACGCGCGACAAGCCGGTCGGGACCGTCTGCTTCGGATGGGTGCTGATGGAGCAGCCCGCGCAGAGCGAGACGCAGCACTTCGCCGGCGATCGCGCGCAGGTCCGGCAGCAGTCGGTCCGCCATGCGCTCGGCGGCCTCCTGTTACGGCTCTAGGCGAGCCCGCGCGACGCCCGGGTGTCGATGAAGCGGCCGGGCCGCATACTCAAGTTCCCAGCACCGCTGTCGATCCCGGTTCGATGACCTGCGACTTCGAAGATCCCGCGCCGCGACGACTGCCTCGCCTCCGACGGACCGGTGCGTTCGCGCTCGCGTGCGCGTTCGTGCTGCTGCTCGCAGGGCATGGACCCGACGCGCGTGCACAGAAGCTGACGCCGCTGCCGTCGCTCTCGCAGCGGGTCAACGACAACGTCGCGTTGCTGAGCGACCAGGATGATTCGGAACTCAACGCGCTGCTGACCCGGTTCCGCGCGGAGAAGGGGGTCGAGGCATTCGTGCTGACGATCGCGTCGACCGGCTCGGAGACGATCGACGAGTACGGCGCGCGACTGGTCCGCAACTGGATGACCGCGCATCCCGGCGTCAACGACGTCGTCGTCTTCGTCGTCGCTCGCGACAATCGCCCCGACTCGAATCGCGTCTGCATCGCAGCGCCGCCGAAGCTGCGGATGACCGAGTTCGACCTCCATCGCATCGTCGAGGAAGACATCCTCCCCCGCTTCCGCACGCTCGACTACGGCCCCGGCCTGATGGCGGGCGTGGACCGCGTCAAGCGCGTGCTCGGCGGCGAATCGCTTCCGAACATCGTGGAGCCCACCGTCGCCATTCCGCGAACGCGCGCGCGCACGACGATCAACGCGAGCATCGCCGCTGCCGCGCTCGCGATCGTGGCGCTGCTGACGCTGGCGATCCGGCACGTCCGGACGCGCCGCATGGTCCACCTGACCGGCCGGCGGCCGCTCAATCGTTCGTTCGAGCCGATGCTGGCCGGCCGCGTCGTCGGACGCCGCCGTCGCGCGCCGACCGAGGAGGACGACGGCAACGGATTCGGCGGCGGCTTCGGCGTCACGCGAGGCCCGATCGGGTCGGGCGACTTCAGCGGCGGCGGCGCCTCGGGATCGTGGTGATGGACTGGCTGCGCACGATGCGCCATCTGTCGTCGCCGTTGCGCCGCGAGAGGGCGCTGTTCGATCAGGCCACGCTGCTGCGGCTGCAGGAGATCATCACGGCCGGCGAAGCGAACCATCGCGCCGAGTTGCGACTGGTCGTCGAGTCCGCGATGCCGCTTCGCAAGCTTCGCCGTGGCACGAGTCCGCGGCAGCGGGCGCTCGACCTCTTCGGCACGCTGCGCGCATGGGACACCGAAGAGAACAACGGGGTGCTGCTGTACGTGAACCTGTGCGACCACGCGCTCGAGATCATCGCGGACCGCGGCGCCACGCGCGTCGCCGGCGACCAGCGATGGCTGTACGCGCTCGGCCTCGCGCACGACGAATTCCGGCAGGGCCGGTTCGAGGCGGGACTGACGGTCGCGCTGGAGGCGATGGGTCAGGCGCTCGCCGCGGGCTTTCCGGCACGGCGCGCAGACGCGAACGCGGAGCGGCGTCCGTTGCCGTCGAACACGGCGCCCGCGCGCGGCGTCTAGCGGCCGACCCGCGTCCTCGCGGTCTCGATCGCGTCGCGCGTGGCGATCGCCTCGCGTCGCGCAGCCTCCGCGAAGTCCTCGCCGCGGCTGGCGTACAGGACCGCTCGCGACGAGCTGACCATCAGGCCGCCGTGCGCGGTCGACCCTTGCGAGACCGACGCCTCGAGGTCGCCGCCCTGCGCGCCGATGCCCGGGACGAGGATCGGCAGGTCGCCGACCGCGCGCCGCACCGCGCCGAGCTCGGTCGGATAGGTCGCGCCGACGACGAGCCCGCATTGACCGTTCGTGTTCCAGCGTTCGGCGACCAGGCGCGCGACGCGCAGATAGAGCGGCTCGCCGTCCGGGCCCGACAGCGTCAGCGACTGCAGCTCGTCGCCGCTCGCGTTCGACGTGCGGCACAGGATGATCGTGCCGCGTCCCTCGTACGCGAAATACGGCGCGATCGCGTCGTATCCCTGATACGGCTGCAGCGTGACGGCGTCGGCGCGATAGCGCTCGAACACTTCGCGCGCGTACTGCTCGGACGTCGGACCGACGTCGCCGCGCTTGGCATCGAGGATCACCGGCACGCCGGGGTGGCGATCGTGGATGTACCCGATCAGCGCCTCGAGCTGGTCCTCGGCGCGATTCGCCGCGAAGTACGCGATCTGCGGCTTGAAAGCGCAGACGAGGTCGTGCGTGGCATCGACGATCGCGCGACAGAACTCGTAGATCGCGCGATCGCGGCTCGAAGACTCGGCGAGATGACGAGGGAAGCGGGCGGGATCGGGATCGAGGCCGACGCACAGCATCGTGCGATTGCGGTTCCATCGCGCCGCGAGGCGCTCGACGAAGGTCGGTGGCCATGACGGCGGCAACGTCGACGGCACGTCGACCGGATCGGAGACAATGCCGGCCGACGCGTGATGCGGGACCTGCATCGCGTCCCGCGCACCCACCGACCCGTCCTCCGCGATGCTTCGCTCGCTCATGCTGTTGGCGCTCCTCACGGCAGTATGGGGGCTCAACTGGCCGGTCATCAAGATCGGCGTCTCGCAGCTGCCGCCGCTCTGGTTCCGCAGCGTGGGCATCGTGATCGGCACGACGCTGCTCGGTGCGGTCGTCGTGCTGCGCGGCGGTTCGCTGCGCGTACCGCGCGACGCGCTGCCGAAGATCGCGCTCCTCGCGTTGCCGAACGTCATCGTCTGGTACGCCGGCGTGACGATCGCGCTGACGATGCTGCCGGCGGGACGCGCCGCGATCCTCGGCTTCACGATGCCGGTCTGGGCCGCGCTGATCGGCGTCGTCGTCTATCGCGAGCGCCTCGACGCACGGACCGTCGTCGGCATCGCGGCGGCGACAGCCGGCGTCGCGCTGATGATCGCCGGCGACTGGATGGCGCTGCGGGCGCATCCGTACGGCGTCGAGCTGATCCTGTTCGCGGCCGCGTCGTGGGCGTGGGGCACGCACCTCTTCAGGCGCACGTCGATCGAGGTCGACACGATGACCGTGACGTTCTGGATGATGGCGATCGGCTCGGTCGTGATCGTCGCCGCGTCCGCCATCACCGAAGGTCAGCGATGGCGCGTGCCGGCCGGCGTCGAGTGGTTCCCGATCCTGTTCAACGCGATCATGGTGGTCACCATCGGCAACCTGATCTGGTTCAACATCGCGCGCACGCTGCCACCGACCGTGGCCGGGCTGTCGTCGATGCTGATCCCGGTCGTCGGCGTCTTCTCCGGCATGGCGATCCTCGGCGAAGTGCCGTCGTGGCGCGACTGGACGGCGCTCGTGCTGGTGTGCGTCGCGGTCGCGTCCGCGCTGATGCCGAAACGCGCGAGCGCGACCGGGTGACGATGCCTAGCGCCGCGCCAGCGCCGCGAACTCGTCGCGACCGAAGGCCGTGCCGGCGATGCCCCAGCCGCCCTCGGCCGCCTCGCTGAGCAGCACCCACGTGCGAGCGGCCTGCGTCGGATCGCCGCTGACGTCCGCGACGATCCGCGTCGCGTCGGCGACGAACGCCTTCTGGCCTGCGCGATCCAGCACGCCGGGCGGCGTCTTCACGTCGACGCGGACCGTCCGCGCGCCGTTGGTGGCCGCCGTGTGGACCGATCCGGCCGCCATGCGGTGAATGTAAGCTCCGGTGTTGTGCAGATGGGTCGGGCCGGGCGCCGCGACGCCTTCGGCGCGCAGCAGTGCGGCGGTCAGCTGTTCGGCGAGCCGCCGGTCCGCGTCGGCTGGGAACAGGTCGGACACGGCGTAGACGTCGATCATCGGCATGGCGGTCTCCAGAAGTATGCTGTGAAGCATACACAGTAAACTATGCTTACCAGCATAGTCAATCATCCCGCGATTCGCGCTTCGACGATGGCGAAGGACGTTCGAAAGAAGATGGTCGACGGCGCGGTGCGATTGCTCGCAACGCGCGGACTCGACGCCACGTCGTTTCCCGAAGTCCTCGCGTTGACCGGCGCGTCGCGCGGATCGGTCTACCACCACTTCCCAGGCGGCAAGGAGGAGCTCGTCCGCGCCGCACTCGACGTCGCCGGCGACACGCTGCTGCAGGCGCTGGACCGGCTCGACGGGATGCCGGCCGGCGAAGTCACCGACCGCTTCCTCGACCTGTGGCGCGGCATCCTCGTGCGATCCGGCTTCGATGCCGGGTGCGCGGTCGTCGCGGTGACGGTCGCCGCGGACTCGCCGGCGCTGCTCGGCCCGGTGGCGACGGTGTTCCGGGGCTGGCGCACACGCCTCGCGACGGTCCTCGAGCACGGCGGACTGTCGCCGTCGGATGCGGCGCGCTTCGCGGTCGTCCTGATCGCGTCGTGCGAGGGCGCGGTCGCGCTCGCACGCGCCGAACGCAGCCTCGATCCGTTCGAGCCGGTCGCGCGGACGATGCGCGACGAGGCCGCGCGACTGCTCGCGAAGCGCGCGGTCCGGAAGCGGCCCGCGACGGGCTGATCAGCGCCCGGTCCGCTTCGCGTCGAGCACGGCCTGCGCGAAGGCCTGCGGCGCCTCCTGCGGCACGTCGTGGCCGACGTCGTCGAGGAAGCGGGCCTCGTACGGCCCCGTGAAGTGCTCGCGCGCCTTCGCGGCCGAAGAGGCCGGCGTCACGCCGTCCGCGTTGCCGAACAGCGCGATCGTCGGCACGCCGATGGTCGGCTTCGTCGCGAGCGCGGCCTCGATCGCCGCGTAGGCCGGGTCGCCGTCGACGAGTCCGAAGCGATGGCGATACGAATGCACGACGGTGTCGACGAAGTCCGGGTTGTCGAACGACGCGGCGCTGCGGTCGAACGTCGCATCGTCGAAGCGCCAGGTCGGCGACCACATCGTCCACAACAGCTTGCAGAACTCGCGACGGTGACGTGCGAGCCCCAATCGTCCGCGCTCGCCGTGCAGGTAGTACTGATACCAGAGCCGATGCTCGGCCTCGGGCTCGGCGGGTTCGACCGACTTCGCGATGTCCTGCACGTTGTAGCCGCCGCAGCTCACCAGGCCGTGCACGCGTTCCGGCCACAGCGCCGCGACGATGCACGCAGCCCGGCCGCCCCAGTCGTAGCCGGCGACATGAGCCTTCTCGATGTCCATCGCATCGAGCAGCGCGAGCAGGTCGGCGCCGAGCGCCCCCTGCTGACCGGAGCGCATCGTGGCGGCGGACCGGTAGCGCGTCGGCCCGTAACCGCGCAGCCACGGCACGATCACCCGCGCGCCTTCGGCCGCGAGCACCGGTGCGACCTCGTCGTACGCATGGACGTCGTACGGGAAGCCGTGCAGCAGCACGACCGGCCAGCCGTCGGGGTCGCCGTGGGACTCGCAGGCGACATCGAGCACGTCGGTGGACAGGTGATGGATCATCGTCGACGCTCCTTCGCTTCGGAAGGCGGACCGCAGGATGGCCGAAGGGTTCCGGTCGTGCGCGGCGCTTGCCGATCGGCCGGTCTGCGGCGTTGCGACATCGATCTGTAGAATCTTCGCGTGGCCGGCGGCGGCCCTCGGGGTCGAGGACACTCTCACCGCATGGAAATCGTTTTGCTCTTCGTGTTGATCCTGGTCAACGGGCTCTTCGCGATGTCGGAAATCGCACTGGTGACCGCACGTCGGGCCCGTCTGCAGAAGATGGCCGACGACGGCGAGGCAGGCGCTGCGGCCGCGATCCGGTTGGCCGAGGAGCCGACCCGCTTCCTGTCGACCATCCAGATCGGCATCACGTCGATCGGCATCCTGAACGGCGTCGTCGGCGAGGCGGCGCTGGCGCGGCCGCTGTCGGCCTGGATGCAGCGCCTCGGCGCGTCCGAGGACCACGCCGACCTCGGGTCGACGGCGCTCGCGGTCCTGATCATCACGTACTTCACCATCGTCATCGGCGAGCTGGTGCCGAAGCGCATCGGCCAGATCCGCCCGGAGACGATCGCCCGCTTCGCGGCGCCTGCGATGCGGGTGCTCGGCATCGTCACGAAGCCGTTCGGCAAGCTGCTGACGCTGTCCACCGAGATCGTCCTCGGCGTGCTCGGCCTGCGAGGCATGAAGAGCAACGCGGTCACCGAGGAGGAGATCCATTCGCTGCTCGAGGAAGGGTCCGACGCCGGTGTCATCGACCCGCACGAGCACGAGATGGCGCGCAACGTCTTCCGGCTCGACGATCGCGCGGTCATCTCGTTGATGATCCCGCGCCTCGAGCTCGTCTATCTCGACGTCGACGATCCGATCGCCGACAACATGAAGAAGATCCAGGACTCGGATCACTCGCGCTTCCCGGTCGTCGTCGGCGGCTGGGAAGACGTGCTCGGCGTCGCGAGCGCGAAGAGCCTGCTCGGCCAGATGCTGCGCGGCTCCACGCTCGACCTGCGATCGAACCTCGCGCCGGCCGTCTTCGTGCCCGAGACGATGAACGGCACCGACCTGCTCGCGAGCTTCCGGACCTCGAGCGTGCACAGCGCGTTCGTCGTCGACGAGTACGGCGACGTGCAGGGCATGGTCACGCTGCACGACCTGCTCGAGGCGATCACCGGCGAGTTCCACACGTCGGACCGCGAGGACTCGTGGGCCGTCAAGCGCGACGACGGCACGTGGCTGCTCGACGGCATGCTCGCGATCCCCGAGCTGAAGGACGTGCTCGGCCTCAGGAGCGTCGTCGAGGAAGAGCGCGGCCGCTATCACACGCTGGCCGGCATGCTGATGCACCTGCTCGGTCGCGTGCCGACCGAGACCGATCACGTCGAGTGGGAGAAGTGGCGCTTCGAGATCGTCGACATGGACGGCCAGCGGATCGACAAGGTCCTGGCATCGCCGCTGATCACGGCCGACGCCGAGGACTGAGACCGCCCGGCCGCTAAGCCGCGCCGCTGACGATCAGAGCGCGGCGGCCATCGCCGCGAGCTTCGCGACGGTGTTCATGTTGCGCGCGGTGCCGCGCGCCGCGGCCGGGATCCTGAGCTTGGACCGGCCCATGCCGGCGCCGTAGTGCACGTAGATCTCGCGCGTACCGAGCGCGATTTCCTCGTCGACGCGTCCACGCGCCTGCTCGATCGCATCGGACGGCGGCGCCTCGTCGAGGAAGATCGCGACGACCGCGTTGCCGGGCCGGTCGGCGAACGGATTGGCTTCCACGACCGCCGCCATCTCGGCCGCGGTGCGCACCAGCACGCCGACCGGCTTGCCGGCATGCGCGACCAATCGCTCCTCGAGCGCGGACTTCACGCGTCGCTCGCTCAGCGTGCTCGCGAAGACGACGTTGCCGCTCGCGATGTACGTCGTCACGCGCGCGAAACCGACCTCCTCGCAGAACGCCTTCAGCGCCGCCATCGGCAGCTTGCCGGTCCCGCCGACGTTGACGGCCCGCAACAGCGCGACGAACGCGGTCATGACAGCGCCTTTCGCGAGGCGGACGCGCCCGTGCATCGACGGCTCGCATGCCGAAACCGCGCGTTCGTCGCCGATTCCTGCATTCGGTCGCTTCGCGCTGGGAAAGCGGAATCGCGGTCCCTAAAGTTCATCCGTCGCAGCCCCACTCCCACGAACCAAGGACCGATCATGAACATCAATCTCCGCGCTCTCGTCTTCGGTGCCGCCGTTGCCACCGCTCTCACCGCATCGCTCACGGCGGCCGTCGACGTCGCCGCCGCCGAACGCGTCCAGGTCATCCAGCTCGATCGCGTCGAAGTGACGGGCCATCGCGCCGTCGATGCGGATGCCGACGTGATCCGTCTCGACCCGGTGATGGTGACCGGGCACCGGGACGCCGTCTGATCGTCATCGTCGAGTCGATGCGTCGCGTCGCGCAGGATCGTCAGATGCCGTGGTCGCCGGCCCACGCGGCGATCGCCAAGGCCGCCGCCTCGCGCGCGGACGACGGCAGGAACGAGGCGTGCGCCGCCAGCGACGCCATCCGCAGCAGGTCGTCGACGCCGAAGCCCGCCTCGTCGACAGGTGCGTCGCCTCCCCGGTCATCGACACGCCGGAGATCAGGCGATTGTCGGTGTGGTACGACAGCGCGATGCCGGCGCCCCAGAGCGCGATGATCGGATGCGTCGCGATCGAGGTCGCCGCGCCGGTGTGCACGTTGCTCGTCGGACAGACCTCGAGATGCAGCCCGCGTGCCCGCACCTCGTCGACGAGATGCTGCCGGTCCGACGAGCCGATCGCGTCGGCGAGCCGCACGCCGTGGCCGATGCGCGTCGCCCCGGCATCGGCGGCCTCGACGATGCGCTCGGCGCGATCGGCCTCGCCGGCATGCAGCGTCAGGTTCACGCCGCCGTCGCGCAGCCGCTTCAGCGCCTCGGCATGCAGCCCGACCGGGAAGCCCGCCTCGGGCCCCGCCAGGTCGAAGCCGACGACGCCACGGTCGCGATAGCGCAGCGCGACGTCGGCGCTGCGCGAGACCTCCGCGGCGCCTTGTTGCCGCATGCCGCAGACGATCAGCCCGCACGGCATGCCGGTCGCCTCCGTCGCGCGCTTCAAACCAGCCAGCAGCGCCTCGGTCGCGGCGTCCATCGCGACGCCGTGTTCCTCGAACAGGATCGGCGCGATGCGGAACTCGGCGAGCACGCAGCCGTCGAGCCACGCGTCCTCGGCAGCCTCGAACGCGACCCGTTCCATCGCCCGCGGCGTCGCCATCGCCTCGACGGTCAGCGCGAAGCCGCGCAGGTATTCGACCAGCGAGCCGGCATGCGCGCGCGCGAGCATCCACTGCGACAGCGCCGTCGGCGTCGCGGCGGGCGCCTCGATGCCGCGCTCGGCGAGCAGCTCGAGCAGCGTCGCGGGTCTCAGCCCGCCGTCCAGGTGTTCGTGCAGCAGGACCTTCGGGAGGCGATGCAGGTCGGGCGATGCGTCGGGCATCGCGCGATTGTAGGTCCGGGCGTGACGAGGCTCGTCGTCAGCGCCCCTTGAACGCGGGCTTGCGGCGCGCGAAGAACGCGTCGAGCCCTTCGTTGAAGTCGTCGGTCCGCGTGCCGTCGCAGAACGCGTCGCGCTCGAGGTCGAGCTGGGTCGCGAGGTCGTTCGCCGACGACGCGCGCATCAAGCGCTTCAGGCGGCCCATCGCGAGCGTCGCGCCGGACGCCAGATGCGTCGCGATCCGCTCGGTCTCGTCGTGCAGCCGGTCCGCCGGCACGACGCGATTGACGAGGCCGACGCGCAGCGCCTCGGCCGCGTCGAACGTCTCGCCCATCAACGCGATCCACAGCGCATTGCGCAGGCCGACGAGCCGCGGCAGGTGGTACGACGACGACACGTCGCAGCTCGCGCCGATGTTGACGTACGCGAGGTTGAACTTCGTGCCCTCGGCCGCGATCGCGAGATCGCAGGCGAGGGCGAGGCTCATCGTGCCGCCGGCGACGACGCCGTGCAGGCTCGCGACGACCGGCGCGTCGATCGACGTCAGGATCTTCACTGCCTCGTGCATCGGCTGCATGATCGCGACGGCCGCCGACGCCGCGTCTCCGCGGAAGGCCTGCAGGTCGCCGCCGGCCCCGAAGCCGCGACCTTCGCCGGACAGCACGACGACGCGCACCGAGTGGTCGTTCGCGATGCTTCGGCAGGCCGACTCGAACGCCGTCGCGGTCGCGAGGTCGAGCGTGTTGAGCTGCGCGGGACGATTGAAGCGCAGCCGCGCGATGCCGTCCGCGACCGAGAACAGCAGCGGCGCCTGCGGGTCGTTCGGCGTCGAATCCATCGGCGTCTCCTCGTCGTTCGTCGAGTCGGCATCGTGCCACGCTTCGCGTGCGCCGCCGTGCGGTCGGTCGTCGGAGTCGTGAGAACATCGCGGCTCGGCGCCGGACGCGCGGCGCCTTCTCTTCGACGATCGCGATGCTCACCTGGTTGTTCATCACGCGCTGGGGCAACTCGCTGCTGCTGCTGCCGGCCGCGTCGGGGATCGGGCTGGGCCTCTGGTTCGGCGGCGAGCGGCCCGTCGCGTGGCGCTGGGCCGCGTACTTCGGCGGCGCCGTGCTGCTCGTGCTCGCGACCAAGGTCGCGTTCCTCGGCTGGGGCATCGGCATCCGCGAGCTCGACTTCACCGGCATCAGCGGCCACAGCATGCTGGCCGCGGCCGTGCTGCCGACGCTCGCGTGGTGGCTCACGCAGGAGCGGGACGATGCCACGCGCGGTCGCGCGGTCGCGGTGGGCGCGTCGCTCGCGGTCGTGATCGGCGTCTCGCGCGTGCTGCTGTCGGCGCACTCGGCGTTCGAGGTGGCGACCGGGCTCCTGCTGGGGTTCGCGGTCGCATGGGCGACGATCCCGCGGGGCCCGGTCGTCGATCGCCGCGGCCAGTTGCGATGGCTCGTGCTGGTCGCGCTGCTCGCCACCGGCACCGTGTCGCGAGTCGGCGACTCCGACGAGGCGCACGGCATCGTCAGCCAGATCGCGATGCGTCTGTCGGGCCACAGCGACGTCTACCAGCGCTGGGTGTCGTGAGGCGCGGCGACCGATGAAGCCGCTGCCGACCGAGGACGCGGGCGGCACGCCGCCGGTCGACGGCATCGCGCGGCTGCGCAACGCGGAGCGCTCGTTCGCGGGGCGCCTCGGCCCCGGCCTCATCACCGGCGCGGCCGACGACGACCCGAGCGGCATCGCGACCTATTCGCAGGCCGGCGCGCAGTTCCGCTTCTCGCTGGTCTGGACGCTGTTCCTGACGCTGCCGATGATGATCGGCATCCAGATGCTGTCGGCGCGCATCGGCTGGGTCACGCAACAGGGGCTCGCGGCCAACATCGGCAAGATCTGTCCGCGCTGGCTGACGGTCGGCCTGGTCGGGCTGCTCGTCGTCGCGAACACGATCAACATCGCGGCCGACATCGCCGCGATGGCCGAGGCGACGCACCTGATCGCCGGCGGCGTGCAGCCGCTCTACACGATCGGCTTCGGCCTGCTCAGCGTCGTCACGCAGGTCCGGTTCTCGTACGAGAGCACCGTGCGCATCCTCAAGTGGTTGACGCTCGCGCTGTTCGCCTACGTCGCGGTGATCCTCGCCGTGCGCGTGCCGTGGCACCGGGCGATCGTCGAGTCGATCCGGCCGTGGGCGTTCTTCCCGGCCGGCGTGTCGGTGACGGAGTACGCGTCGATCGTGGTCGCGGTGCTCGGCACCACGATCAGTCCGTACCTGTTCTTCTGGCAGGCGGCGCAGGAGGTCGAGGACTCGCGCCGCAACGTCGACGCGCAGGCCCTGCGCCACCACGCGGCCTACATGGTCGAGCACCTGTCGCGGATCAAGCAGGACACGTGGTTCGGCATGACGTTCTCGAACCTGATCGCGTTGTGCATCGTGATCGCGACGGCCGTCACGCTGAACGGGGCGGGCGTCACGAACATCCAGACGTCAGCGCAGGCGGCCGAAGCGCTGCGTCCGGTCGCCGGCGACTTCGCGTTCTTCGTGTTCGCGCTCGGCATCGTCGGCACCGGGCTGCTCGCGATCCCGGTCCTCGCGGGCTCGGCCGCGTACGCGGTCAGCGAGCTGTTCGGCTGGCGCGGCGGATTGTCGAGCGGCTTCCACGAGGCGCGCGGCTTCTACGGGATCATCATCGCGGCGACCGGCATCGGCACGCTGCTCGGCGCGATGGACGTCGACCCGATCAAGGCGCTGGTCTGGAGCGCGGTCGTCAACGGCGTGATCTCGGTGCCGATCATGGCGGTGCTGATGATGATCGGCCAGTCGACGCGGCTGATGGGCGACTACACGATCAGTCGGCGCCATCGCTTCTTCGGTTGGGCCGCGACGCTGGTGATGGGTGCGGCGGTCGCGTTCATGCTGATCGCCGGGCTCTGAACGGCGACGCGGCACCGTCGGTCGGCACGGCGGGTTGCAGCGGCGCGATCGATCGCCATCTGCGCGCATTCCATCCGGACGAACCGCCATGACGACCGCCATCCTCAGCCAGCAACCGCTCGGATTTCCCTGGGCGACGATCGACCCGTTCCTGTTCTGCGTCCACCACGACGACCGCTATCCGGCAGCGAACGGCCGCTTCGGTCCCGATGCGTCTCTTGCCGGCCGCGAGATCGGCAACGACTTCGCCGGCAAGGACGGCTGGCGGATGTACCACGGTGCCGAGGTACCTGGCTTTCCGTCGCATCCGCATCGCGGCTTCGAGACCGTGACGATCGTGCGTCGCGGACTGATCGACCACGCCGACTCGCTCGGCGCCGCGGCGCGCTTCGGCCACGGCGACGTGCAGTGGCTGACGGCGGGCAAGGGCATCGTCCACTCGGAGATGTTCCCGCTGCTCGATCCCGCGCGTCCGAATCCGGTCGAGCTGTTCCAGATCTGGCTGAACCTCGCGGCGTCGGACAAGATGGCCGACCCGCACTTCACGATGCTGTGGTCGGAGGACATCCCGCGGCGCACGTTCGTCGACGACCTGGGTCGCGCGACCGACGTCGCGGTGATCGCCGGCCGTCTCGGCGATGCGAAGCCGTCGGCACCGCCGCCGGCGTCGTGGGCCGCACGCGACGATGCGGACGTGGCGATCTGGACGATCCGGATGGCGCCGGGCGCGCGCTGGACGCTGCCCGCCGCGGCCGGCGACGGCACGCGTCGCAGCCTCTACTTCTTCGCGGGCCGGTCCGTCGCGATCGATGGCCGGTCGATCGCGTCGCATGCCGCGCTCGAGCTGCGAAGCGATCGCGACGTGGCGATCGTCAACGGCGACGAGCCCGCGGAGTTCCTGCTGCTGCAGGGACGTCCGATCGCGGAGCCGGTCGCGCAACACGGGCCGTTCGTGATGAACAGTCGCGCCGAGCTCCAGCAGGCGTTCGCCGACTATCAGCGCACCGGCTTCGGCGGCTGGCCGTGGTCCGACCAGGGTCCGGTCCACGGCGCCGAAGCACGGCGCTTCGCGAAGGACGCCGCCGGGACCGTCGAGACGCGTGCGCTGCCGTCGGCCGATGCGGCTGGCGATCGATGCGGATGCGGACGTGATCGACGCGTCGGGACGACTCGCCGCGGTCGAATAGCGCGTTCGGAACGCGGCGCGGCGACGACCGCCGTCGCTGCCGCGGTCGTCGTGCACAATCGTGGTTGCTCCCGACGAGGACGACCATGAAGACCTATCGCATCGCGACGATCCCCGGCGACGGCATCGGCAAGGAAGTGATTCCGGCGGGCCGCGAGGTGCTCGCGGCACTCGCCGCGTCGCCGTCATCGTCGGACGCCGCGCCGTTCGCGTTCGACTTCATCGACTTCGACTGGGGCGGCGACTACTACCGCGCGCACGGCGTGATGATGCCGGCCGACGGCCTCGACGCGATCCGCGACGTCGACGCGATCCTGTTCGGCTCGGCCGGCGATCCCGACATCCCCGATCACGTCACGCTGTGGGGCCTGCGGCTGAAGATCTGCCAGGGCTTCGACCAGTACGCCAACGTCCGCCCGACGCGCATCCTGCCCGGCATCGACGCGCCGCTGAAGCGCTGCGGACCGGACGACCTCGACTGGGTCATCGTCCGCGAGAACACCGAAGGCGAATACGCCGGCGTCGGCGGCCGCGTGCATCAGGGCCATCCGATGGAGGCCGCGACCGACGTGTCGATCATGACGCGCGTCGGCGTCGAGCGCGTGATCCGCTATGCGTTCGGGCTCGCGCGCTCGCGCCCGCGCAAGAAGCTCACGGTCGTCACGAAGTCGAACGCGCAGCGCCATGCGATGGTGATGTGGGACGAGATCGCGCTGCAGGTCTCGAAGGACTTCCCCGACGTGTCGTGGGACAAGGAGCTGGTCGACGCGTGCACGGCGCGGATGATCAATCGGCCGGCGTCGCTCGACACGCTGGTCGCGACCAACCTGCACGCCGACATCCTGTCGGACCTCGCGGCCGCGCTCGCCGGCAGCC
This sequence comes from uncultured beta proteobacterium, assembly GCA_963795885.1. Classification (GTDB taxonomy): domain Bacteria; phylum Pseudomonadota; class Gammaproteobacteria; order Burkholderiales; family Burkholderiaceae_D; genus CAHJXF01. The sequence goes on from CAWCJI010000007.1 coordinate 506,021, forward strand.
TCGGCATCGCGCCGACCGGCAACATCGATCCGTCGCGCCGCTATCCGTCGATGTTCGAGCCGATCCACGGGTCGGCCTTCGACATCATGGGCAAGGGGCTCGCCAATCCGGTCGGCACGTTCTGGTCGTGCGTGATGCTGCTCGAACACCTCGGCGAACAAGCGGCGGCCGCGCGGTTGATGCGCGCGGTCGAGCGCGTGACGGCCGACCCGTCGCTGCACACCGGCGACCTCGGCGGGACCGCGAAGACGGTCGACGTGACGCGCGCCGTGATCGCGATGATCGGGGAAGACCGACAGAAGATGGCCGCCTGATCGAGCGGTTCACCAACGGAGGAGACATGAATCGCATCTCGAGGCGGGCATCGCTCGCGGCACTGCTGACGATCGCGTGCGGCATCGTCGAAGCGCAGCAGCTCGGCACGCCGCAGAACCCGATCGTCATCAAGTTCAGCCACGTCGTCGCGGCCGACACGAACAAGGGCAAGTCGGCCGAGTACTTCAAGAAGCTCGCCGAAGAGCGCACGAAGGGCGCCGTCAAGGTCGAGGTCTATCACAACTCCGTGCTCTACAAGGACAAGGAGGAGATGGAGGCGCTGCAACTCGGCGCGGTGCAGATGCTCGCGCCGACGCCCGGCAAGTTCGGCCCACTCGGGGCGCGCGAGTTCGAGGTGCTCGACCTGCCGTACCTGTTCGACAACCTCGACGAGGAGCATCGCGTCACGCAGGGCCCGATCGGCCGACAGCTGCTCTCGAAGCTCGAGCAGTTCGGCATCCACGGCCTCGCGTTCTGGGACAACGGCTTCAAGGAGATGACGAGCAACAAGCCGCTGCGCACGCCGGCCGACTTCAAGGGACAGAAGCTGCGCATCCAGTCGTCGAAGGTGATCGAGGCGCAGATGCGTGCGGTCGATGCGATCCCGCAGGTGATGGCGTTCTCCGAGCTCTACCAGGCGATGCAGACCGGCGTCGTCGACGGCGAGGAGAACCCGACGAACGTGATCGCGCCGTCGAAGCTGTACGAGGTGCAGAAGTACCTGACGATGTCGGACCACGGCTACCACGGCTACGCGGTGATCGTGAACGCGAAGTTCTGGGCCGGGCTACCGCCGGACATTCGCACGACGCTCGAAGGCGCGATGAAGGACACGTCGAAGTACTTCAACGACTCGGCGGTCAAGGAGAACGACGACGGCCTCGCGGCGATCAAGGCATCGGGCAAGACGGAGATCATCACGCTGACGCCGGACGAGAAGCGCGCGTGGAAGAAGGCCTTCGCGAAGGTCCACGTCGAGATGGCGAGCCGCGTCGGACCGCAACTCGTGCAGTCGATCTACAAGGAGACCGGCTTCGATCCTGCGAAGCTGTGACGCCGGGCCCCGGCCGCGCCGCATGTGCGACGCCGTCGGGACATTCCTTGCAATGCCGGCCGGACTATGGCCTATTCGCAACTTGCGCGAAGGGCCGCCGTCGCGGGCGCGAGAGCCCGGCCGAACTGGCCGCGATGCGGCCGTCCGCACGGCCTCGAGGACACGGCGACCGGAGAGTCGCCGGCTCGCTGCCGGTTCGCCGGCCGGGCAATCGAACAGGGAGCTGCGATGGTCCGTCACGCTGCGACGATGAGACGCGCGCTGTTCGCGTCGTGCCTCCTGTCGATCGCCGCCTGCTCGCCTCCGCCCGAACCCGGCACCGTCGTCGACGAGGCGAAGCTCGCCGGCCGCGACGCCGCGTCGTTCCCGCAGGCGTCCGAGGACTAGTTCCACGACATGGACAACGGCGTCGCGCTTGACGCCCGACGAGGTCAAGGGCCGCAACATGTGGCTGCGTCTGGAGCGGCGGCAACGACCGCTTCTGGAACGCAGATGAGCGAACTACACGTTCGGCGCGTTCGACCTGCTGAAGATCATCAGCTCGCATCCGAGCCTCGGCTATTCGCGCGACAACCGCTGGCAGCTGGTTCGGCCTCGTCAACGAGCCGTGCTTCGAGCATGCGACCGGCGCCCGATGCGACGCGCTTCGGCCTCTGGCTCGACGTCCGCGGCAACGGCTGCGTCGCCGATCCGTTCGAGAACGAGGCGAAGTATCCCGGCGTCGCGATCGGCGCGCGCGGCAAGGACCTCGGCGACGGCAGGAAGCTGCCGGTCGGCTCGTTCTACGGCTATGCGACCGGCATCGCGGGCCTGCGGCTGTTCCCGAATCCCGACTTCGATGCGAAGGCCGCGAAGGACTGGGACCCGGAGCGCTACTACACCGACCCGAGCTACTACAACCGCAAGGACCTCGTGCGGCCGTATCGCGTCGGCATGTCGTGCGGCTTCTGCCACATCGGTCCGAGTCCGATCCATCCGCCGGCCGATCCCGAGCATCCGACCTACGCGAACCTGAGCTCGTCGGTCGGCGCGCAATACATGTGGGTCGACCGGCTGTTCATCTACAACTCGAACAAGCCCGAGGGTCAGCGCAACTTCATGTACCAGCTGACGCACACCTATCGGCCGGGCACGATGGACACGTCGCTGGTCTCGACCGACGGCATCAACAATCCGCGCACGATGAACGCGGTGTACGCGTTCGTCGGCGCGGATGGGGATGGCGCAGCAGATCGGCCACGAGAAGCTCGGCCGGCGGCGAGCTCGACAACAAGCAGTTCAACGACTTCTTCCCGGACGGTCCGCTGACGGCGTTCTGGTCGAAGGACACGGCCACGACGGCCACGCCGCACGTGCTGAAGGACGGCGCCGACTCGGTCGGCCTGCTCGGCGCGCTCAATCGCGTCTACCTGAACATCGGCCTGTTCAGCGAGGAGTGGCTGCTGCACTTCAACCCGATCGTCGGCGGCAAGACGATCACGCCGATCCGCGTCGCCGACGCGCAGAAGAACTCGCCGTACTGGCTGGCGACCGAGCTCGGGACGCCGGCGACCGCGCTGTTCTTCCTGAAGGCCGCGCAGCCCGATCGACTCGCCGACGCGCCCGGCGGCGCCGCGTTCATGACGGCCGACGCGGCGACGCTCGCGCACGGCAAGGACGTGTTCGCCGACACCTGCGCGCGCTGCCATTCGAGCAAGGCGCCGCCGGCGCCGGTCGCGCTCGACCCGACGCGATGCGACGGCGCCGGCTATGTCGACTGCTTCAATCGCTACTGGTCGTGGACGCAGACCGACGACTTCAAGAGCGCAGATGCGCGCCATCGTCGCGGCGCCGGACTTCCTCGACGGCAACTACCTGTCGACCGATGCGCGCGTGCCGGTCACGCTGTTGCGGACGAACGTCTGCAGCCCGCTCGCGACCAATGCGCTTCGCCGGCAACATCTGGGACAACTTCTCGTCGCGAGACGTACAAGAACCTGCCGTCGGTCGGCACGGTCACGATCTTCGACCCGTTCGACGGCAAGGCGATGCCGTACGCGATGCCGGCCGGCGGACGTGGCTACACGCGCGTGCCGACGCTCGATCAGCGTGTGGTCGACGGCGCCGTTCCTGCTGAACAACTCGGTCGGCGACTTCAACGGCGATCCGTCGGTCGCGGGCCGCATGAAGGTGTTCGACCAGTCGATCGACAGATGCTGTGGCCGGACCATCGCAAGCACGACGCCGTGCTCGGCGACAAGGTTCCCGGCGTCATCGACCGCACGACGCAGCGAAGCAGCATCACGATCCCGACCGGGTTCGTGCCCGAGTCGCTGCGTCCGCTGCAGAACTGGACGCATCGCACGTTCCCGTTCCTCGGCGACGACGCCGGCGGCGTCGTGCTCGGGCCGATTCCGCAGGGCGTGCCGATCGGCCTGCTCGCGAACACGAAGCTGCGCGCGGAGAGCGACGACGTCGGCGACAAGGCGCGCCAGATCGCCGGCGTCGGCGACCTGCTGCTCCGCTTCAAGCTCGACCTGCTGACGTTGCCGCCCGATGCGAGCGATGCGCAGCTGCGCGCGAAGTTCGCGAACATCGCGGCCCCGTTGATGGCGCTCAGCAAGTGCCCCGACTTCGTCGTCAATCGCGGCCACTACTTCGGCACGGCCGAGTTCAATCGGCAGGACGGCCTCAGCGCCGACGAACGGTCGTGGGGTCGCGAGCCGGAGCTGAACGACGACGACAAGCGAGCGCTGATCGCGTTCATCAAGACGTTCTGAATCGGCGCCCCGCAGCGATGGCGCCGGCCGCGGAGGGCGAATGGGATTACGTCGTCGTCGGTTCGGGTGCCGGAGGCGGGACGCTCGCGGCGCGCCTCGTCGACGAGGGGATGCGCGTCTTCCTGATCGAGGCGGGCAGCGATCCGCGCACGGAGTCCGACCCGCGGCTGCCCGATGACTACGACGTCCCGGCCTTCCATCCGTTCGCAACCGAGAACGCGGCGATGCGCTGGGACTTCCACGTGCGTCACTACGCCGACGAGGCGCAGCAGTCGCGCGATCCGAAGTATCAGCCGGGGCTGCGGCGTGCTGTATCCGCGCGCGGCGACGCTCGGCGGCTGCACGGCGCACAACGCGATGATCTTCGTCTGGCCGCACGACTCCGACTGGAACGCGCATCGCGGCCGCGACCGGCGACGCCTCGTGGCGCGCGTCGTCGATGCGGCGCTACGCGCGACGCATCGAGGACTGCCGGCATGCGCCGGTGTGGCGATGGCTCGCGAAGCTCGGCATCGATCCGTCGCATCACGGCTGGCGCGGCTGGATGCGGACCGAGAAGGCGGTCCCGTTCACGGCGCTCGGCGACGTCGAGGTGCGGCGTCTCGTCGAGGGCACGGCGCGCCGCTTCGTCGCGTCGCTCGCGCGACCGCTCGCCTCGATCGCGACGTGGCTGCGCGGCGCCGGCGATCCGAACGCGCGTCCGTGGACGCGGCGCAGCTTCGAGGGCCTGTGCTACACGCCGATGACGACGTCGAACCATCGACGCATCGGCACGCGCGAGCGGCTGCTCGACGTGGCCGCGCGGCATCCGGGCCGCCTGCACATCGAATACGACGCGCTCGCCACGCGCGTGCTGCTCGACGATCGCAACGTGCGCGTCACGGCGTCGCGTATCGCAAGGGCCGTCACCTGTACCGCGCGCATCCGGTGCCGAACGACGACGACGGCGAGGCGCGCGAGGTCCGTGCGGCACGCGAGGTCGTGTTGTGCGGCGGCACGTTCAACACGCCGCAGCTGCTGATGTTGTCCGGGCATCGGTCCGGCGGACGAGCTGCGGGCGCACGGCATCGACGTGCGCGTCGACCTGCCGGGTGTCGGCCGCAACCTGCAGGACCGCTACGAGGTCGCGCTGACGTATCGCGTCCGCGAGCCGTGGCAGGTGCTCGACGGCGCGCGCTTCGCGAAGGACGATCCGCTGTGGACGCAGTGGCATCGCGCGCGCGAAGGGATGTACGACTCGAACGGCGCCGCGGTCGCGATGATCCTGCGTTCCGACGCGAAGCGCGCCGAGCCCGATGTGTTCTGCATGTCGCTGCTCGCCCGCTTCGAAGGCTATCGACCGGGCTTCTCGGAGCTGATCCGCGACACGCACGACTGCCTGACGTGGGCCGTGCTGAAGGCGCACACCGAGAACCGCGCCGGCACCGTGCGCCTGAGATCGGCCGATCCGCGCGACACGCCGCTGATCGACTTCCACTACTTCGACGAAGGCAGCGACCGCGACGCGCGCGACCTGTCGGCCGTCGTCGCGGCCGTGCGCTTCGTGCGACGCATGGTCGCGCCGCTGTTCGATGCGGGCGTCATCGTCGACGAGATGCTGCCGGGCGCAGGCGTTCGCGACGACGACGATGCGGCGATTCGTGCGTTCGTCCGCGACCACGCGTGGGGACATCATGCGTCGTGCTCGTGCGCGATCGGCGCGGCCGAGGCGGGCGGCGTGGTCGACAGCGCGTTTCGCGGTCCACGGCATGACGCGGCCTTCGCATCGTCGACGCGTCGGTGTTCCCGCGCATCCCCGGCTTCTTCATCGCGAGCGCCGTGTACATGATCGGCGAGAAGGCGGCGGACGTGATGTTGCGCGACGCACGCGCCGAACCCACGATCCATGGCAGCACGGTCCTGAAGGAGAGTTCGATGGCTTACGACGTGGCGCAGTTGTTCGCGATGTCCCAGCAGCAGCTCGACGACCTGTTCAAGGCGAGCCCGGCCGGCGACATTCCCGAACGGGCAGGCCGAGGGCACGGCGATCATCGCGCCGGGCACGAAGTACACCGGCCAGATCGCGTCGGTCATCAACACGTTCGGCTGGCAGGGCAAGGTCTTCGATGCGAGAAGGCCGGCTGCCTGAAGAACCGCGTGCTGATGTCCGGCATCCAGGCGATCGTCGCGAAGGTCTACAAGGGACCGAGCTGGCTCGACGGCAAGGAATGCATCGTGCTCGACTACTCGGAGACGTCGCTGCTCGCGCATTACATCCGCGACGAGATCCGCCTGATCGGCCCCGGCTTCTACCTCGGCAAGGTCTACTGGGGACAAGATCGGCTGATCGACTTCTGCCTGCAGTTCTGATCGCGGAACGGGCCGGCTCGAAGGCCACGCGTTGACGCCGCAATCGCACTTCATGGTCGTCGCGGCGATCGCCGACGGTCGCGAGGCGTCGCTGCGTGCGCTGCTCGACACGATGAACGTCGGGCCGGGCCAGGTCGATCCGGACAATGCGGTCGTGCCGTTCGCGCGCTTTCGACGGCCTGCACTTCGCGCGCTTCGTGATCGTCGACGATGCGACCGAAGACGACCTGCGGCGCTACGGACTGCCGCGGCCGGTGCCGCCGCTCTACCTCGTGTTCCTCGGCGACTGCGACGGTCCCGGCCGTGCGCAGCTCGAGGCGTTCGCACGCGACGCGCACGACGGCCTGTGCCGCGTCTTCGCGCATTGCGTCGGCTTCGATCCGGCGGACCTGCTCGGCTGGCTGCGTCGCGCATGACGAGCCGGTCGCGGTGCGCTACGTCAACACGCGCGGCCGCACCGTGCGACAGGTCCGCGAGGAGAGCGCACTGCAACGCGCGCTGTCCGCACGCGTCGCGCACGACGGCTCGACGAGTCGACCCGCAGCGGCTGCGGCGCGAGCTGATCGACGTTCGTCGACGACGAGCGCCGAGACGGACGGCTGCTGCTGACGCCGGACGACCCGACGCCGCTCGGTTGGCGCTTCGCGAACGCGCTGCACGCGATCGTCGTGCCGCTCGTCGCGCTGCTGCTGTTGCCGGTCGAGCTGCTGCTGTTGCCGTTCGCGGCGATCCTGCTGCGCCTCCACGAGACGCGCGATCCCGAGTACTGCCCGCGGCCCGACCTCGACGCCGTGCGTGCGATGCAGGCGATCGAGGACCATGACGTGACGAACAGCTTCACGGCGATCGGTCCCGTCAAGCCGGGCTGGTTCCGGCTCGCGGTGCTGCGCATCGTGCTGGTCGCGCTCGACTGGACCGCACGTCACGTCTTCCACGACGGCTTCCTGACGCGCGTGCAGACGATCCACTTCGCACGCTGGGCGTTCATCGACGGGACGCAGCGCGTGCTGTTCGCGAGCAACTACGACGGCAGTCACGAGAGCTACATGGACGACTTCGTCAACAAGGTCGGATGGGGTCTCAACATCGTGTTCAGCAACGGGTTCGGCTGGCCGCACACCGACTGGCTCGTGCTGAAGGGCGCGCGTCGCGAGATGCCGTTCAAGCACTACCAGCGGCGGCATCAGGTGCCGACGCAGGTCTGGTACAAGGCCTATCCCGGCCTGACGCTGCACGACCTCGCGCGCAACCATCGCATCCGCGTCGGGCTCGAAGCAGCGTCGCCGGACGACGCCGACGTGATCGACTGGCTGAAGCTGCTGTGAACGCGCCGGTCGACTTCGCGGACGTGCAGGGTCTCGTGCGCTTCGGACACGGCCAGCTCGCCGCCGCGTGCTTCCTTTTGCTGCGCGTGACCGATGCGACCGCGGCGCGCGCATGGATCGCGCACGGCGCCGGTGACGTCGGCGGTCGCGACGAAGCCGCTGCCGACGACCGCGCTGCAGCTGGCCTTCACGAGCGACGGGCTGCGCGCGCTCGGCGTCGACCCGGCCATCGTCGCCGGCTTCTCGCCGGAGTTCGTCGTCGGGCTCGGCCACGACGAGGCGCGTTCGCGCAGGCTCGGCGACGTCGGACCGAACGACCCGTCGTACTGGCTCTGGGGCGCCGGTGATCGCGTCCCGCATGCCGCCGTGCTGGTCTACGGAACCGCGGCCACGTTCGACGGATGGCTCGCTGCGGTCCGCGACGGTCTGCGAGCCGGCTTCGAGGAGATCGCGTGCTTGGACTCGGCCGACTTCGGCGGCGTCGAGCCGTTCGGCTTCGCGGACGGGGTCTCGCAACCGACCATCGACTGGGACCGCGCGATCCCCGCGAAGGACACGACGCGACTCGACTACGGCGACCGCGCCTGCCTCGGCGAGTTCGTGCTCGGCTATCCGGACGAGTACGGCGGCTATGCGGACCGTCCGCTCGTGGAACCCGACCGCGATCCGGGCTCGATCCTGCCGCGCGCCGACGACGATGCGGGCAAGGCCGACTTCGGCCGCAACGGCAGCTATCTCGTGATGCGTCAGCTGCGTCAGGACGTCGCGCGGCTTCTGGCGCTTCGTCGACGCGCAGGCGAGCGGCGACGCCGAACGGCGGCTGCGCCTCGGCGAGCGGATGGTCGGCCGCACGCTCGATGGCCGATCGCTCGTCGGCGAGACCGGCGAGTCGGTCGCCGGCAACGAGCATCCGACATCGGGGCCGGACCGCAACGCGTTCACCTACGCCAGCGACCCCGGCGGCCGGCACTGCCCGCTCGGCGCGCACGTGCGCCGCGCGAACCCGCGCAACGCGGACCTGCCGCCCGACACGAGCGGCCTGTTCGAGCGTCTCGTTCGCATGCTCGGCCTCGACGCCGACGCGCGCGCGCAGGACCTCGTGTCGTCGACGCGCTTCCATCGGCTGCTGCGGCGCGGCCGCGAGTACGGCGCGAAGCTGACGATGGCCGAGGCGCTGAGCGGCGACGGTCCGTCGATCGACAGCGGGCTGCACTTCGTCTGCCTCGGCGCGAACATCGCGCGGCAGTTCGAATTCGTGCAGGGCGCGTGGCTGACGGCCGCGAAGTTCGACGGCCTCGCGAACGAACGCGACCCGCTGACCGGCCATCGCGGGCCCGGTCCCGACGGCTCGCCGACCGACGTGTTCTCGCTGCAGCGACCCGACGGGCCGGACGAGCGGCTCACGGGACTGCCGCCGTTCGTGACGGTCGTCGGCGGCGCGTATTTCGTGATGCCCGGCCTGCGCGCGTTGCAGTACATCGCGCGATCACCGCATGCGAAGGGACCGACATGAACTCGAACGTCAGTCGTCCGGCGCCGCCGGCCAACACCGGGTCGGCGCTGAAGAACTGGATCAGCGACACGTCGATGGCGCTGCTGCGGGCGGAGCGTCGCATCGACCCGTTGTTCCGTCCCGCGTTCGATGCGCTGCTGCGCGATCCGCTCGCGGATTTCGTGACGTGGCTGATCAACCTCGCGCGACCCGACGAGCACTTCGCGATCGCCGAGGAACGGCCGCATCCCCGACGAGGAAGCGCACCTGCAGTCGATCATCGCATCGTTCACCGAGCAGATGCGGCTGCTGTGGAAGCCCGGCGGCTACGAGCGCGGCGGCAACACGAAGACGCAGGGCATCGTGCGTGCCGAGCTGATCGTCCACGACGGGCTGCCGGACGCGCTGCGCCATGGCATCTTCGCGACCGCGCGCCGCTATCCGGCGTGGGTGCGCTTCTCCGGTCCCGGGCCGTACATCACGCCGGACATCGACGACGTCGGCTTCATGAGCATCAGCGTCAAGTTGATGGACGTGCCGGGCCCGAAGCTGATGCCCGACGAGCGCTTCACGCAGGACCTGTTCGGCGTGTCGACGCCGACCTTCGTCACGCCGGACACGCGCGCGAACGCGCAGCTGCAGCTGAACAGCGTCAAGAACGCGTCGCTGTTCCACTTCGTCAACCTGCACGACTCGCACGTGCTCGACCTCGTCATGCAGGGCCTCTTCATCAAGACGCAGAGCTCTCCGTTCGAGGCGCCGTACTTCAGCTGCGTGCCGTACCTGCTCGGCGAGGGCCAGGCGATGCAGTACTCGTTCTGGCCGACCTCGACGCGACGCACGCCGATCCCGAAGCTGCCGTTCCGGCCGCCCGACGACTATCTGCGGCAGGCGATGGTCGCGACGCTGGCCGAAGGCGACGTCGACCTCGAGATGCGCGTGCAGCTGCAGACCGATCCGTACCGGATGCCGATCGAGAACGCCGGCGTGCTTTGGCCCGAAAGCCTGTCGCCGCGACGGCCGGTCGCGACGTTGCACATCCCGAAGCAGCGCTTCGATTCGCCGGCGCAGATGGACTTCGCGAAGCGGCTGTCGTACAACCCGTGGCACTGCATCGCCGAGCATCGGCCGCTCGGCAACCAGGGTCGCGCGCGACGCCGCATGTACCTCGAGCTGTCGACGATCCGGCATGCGATGAACGCCGTGCCGCACGTCGAGCCGGACGGCAGCGAGCGGTTCGAGTGAAGCGTCGAACGATGCGTCGAGCGACGCGTCGAGCGACGCGCGTCAGCGTGCGGCGCGGGCCGCCGTCCCGAGCATCTCGTCGATCTTGCCGGCGAGCGTGTCGAGCGCGAACGGCTTCGTGATCATCGCCATGTTGTCGCCGAGGAAGCCGCCGCGACTCGCGGCGCTGGCCGCGTAGCCGGTCACGAACAGGATCGGCAGGTCCGGGCGGCGGGCGCGTGCAATGTCGGCGAGCTGCCGGCCGTTCATGCCGGGCAGCCCGACGTCGGTGATCATCAGCTCGATCGGTCGCCCGGACGACAGCACGTCGAGCGCGGCGGGCGCGTCGGGCACTTCGATCGCGCGATAGCCGAGGTCCGACAGCACCTCGTGCACGAGCATGCGCACCGACTCGTCGTCCTCGACGATCAGCACCGACTGCCCGTCGCCGTCGGGCGCGGTCCGCGCCTCGTCTGCATCGGCGATGGCCTTCGCGTCCGCGGCCGGCAGGTAGATCCGCACCGTCGTGCCGTGATCGACCGCGCTGTCGATCCGCACCAGCCCGCCCGACTGCCGCGCGAAGCCGTACACCATCGACAGTCCGAGGCCCGTGCCCTGGCCGATGGGCTTCGTCGTGAAGAACGGCTCGTAGACTTTCTCGAGCACGTCAGAGCTCATGCCGACCCCGGTGTCGGAGACCGCCACGACGACGTAGCGGCCGGGCTGCGCTTCCTGGCAACTCGCCGGATCGTCGGCGTCGAGCGCGACCACGCTCGTCTCGATCGTCAGCGTGCCGCCGTCGGGCATCGCGTCGCGCGCGTTGATCGCGAGGTTGAGCAGCGCGTTCTCGAGCTGGTTCGCGTCGGCGACCGCCGCCGGCAGGTCCGCCGCGAGCACGGCCTTCAGCGTCACCTGCTCGGTGACCGTTCGCGCGAGCAGCTCGTCGAGCGCGTCGATCAGCGCGTTGACGTCGATCGGCCGCGAGTCGAGCGTCTGGCGCCGCGAGAACGCGAGCAGCCGTGCCGTGAGCGCCGCCGCGCGCTGCGCCGACTGCGCGGCTGCATCCATGAAGCGCTCGAGCCCGTCGGTGCGTCCGGCCGCGAGGCGCCGCTTGACGATGTCGAGGCCGCCGATCACGCCGGTCAGCATGTTGTTGAAGTCGTGCGCGATGCCGCCGGTGAGCTGGCCGACGGCCTCCATCTTCTGGCTCTGTCGCAGCGTGTCGTGCGCGCGCTCGAGCTCCGCGGTGCGTTCGGCGATCATCGCCTCGAGCTCCTCGCGCGAGCGGCTCAGCACCTCGCGCGCCTCGACGATGTCCTGGATGTCGGTGCACGTGCCGTACCACCGCACGATGTTGCCTTCCGCGTTGCGCTCGGGCTGCGCGCGGCCGAGGACCCAGCGATACTGGCCGGAGCGATGGCGCAGGCGATATTCGATGCGATACGGCTCGCCGGTCGCGAGCGAATGGCGCCAGGTCGACCATGCGCGATCGCGATCGTCGGGATGGAACATGCCGTTCCATGCCTCGCCGTTCGTCGAGCCCGCCGGGACGCCGGTGTAGTCGTACCAGCGCTGGTTGTAGTAGTCGTGGAAGCCGTCGGGCAGCGTCGACCAGATCATCTGGTCGATCGAGTTGACGATCGCATCGAGCCGTCGCTGGCTCGCCTCGAACGCGAGCGCGCCGACGCGCAACTCCTCGAGTCGGTTGCGCATCTCGAACTGCTTCTGTCGCGAGCGCAGCGCCGACGCGACCGCGCTGATCAGCGACGCGCCGCCGAGCGGCCGCTCGAGCGTCACGACGTTGGCCGCGCTGGTCGGCAGCGTCGGAGGTGTCGGGTCGCCTTCCTGGTGCGGACCGCTGCGCCGATTGGTCAGCACGATGAACGGCACGTCCGACCACGGCTGCTGCGCTTCGAGCACCGCGTCGAGCGGACGGCGATCGCCGATCAGCGCTTCCTCGGTCAGCAGGACGGCGCCGGTGTGGTCGTCGAGCCGCTCGGCGACTCGACGAGGTCGCCGCAGACCGCGACGTCGTAGCCGTCGTTCGCGAGCAGCGTCGCGATGCTCGCCGCATCCCGGGCAAACGGCGCCGCGATCAGGACGCGGTGACCCTCGGCGGCCTTTCTATGTGCCAACCGGAGGGTCTTTCGTCACGGGTGCGCCGGTCGATCGATCTTCCATCAACGGCGACCGCGCGCCGGTGTACTCCGGCGTCCCGGTCAAGACGCCCTTGAAGTCGGTGAGCGGTGCGCCGACGCGCACGCCGCTCGCATCGATCCGCAGCTCGCGGATCGAGTCCTCGTGGGCGCCTCCGCGGTTCTTCAGCACGGAGATCGCCTTGCGCAGACGACCCTCCGCCTCGAAGAAGCGCAGCAGGACCACCGCGTCGGCGACGTACGAGACGTTGACCGAGCTGCTCGACATCGTGCCCATCAGCCCGAGCTGCGGGTTCAGCAGGAACGTCACGACGCCCTGCTGGTTCAGATACGACAGCATCTCGTGCATCTGCAGGATCAGCTGCTGCTCTTCCGGCATCGCGGCGACGTAGCCGTTCAGGCTGTCGACGATGACCATCCGAACCTGGCGGTTCTCGACCTCGTCCTTGACGAGAGCCGTGAACTCGCCGGGCGAGATCTCGGCCGGGTCGATCTGCCGGACTCTCAGGCAGCCCGATTCCATGTGGCCGGTCAGGTCGAGCCCCATCGCCTCGGCGCGCATCACCAGCGTGCCGACCCGTTCGTCGAACTCGTACAGCGACACGCGTTCGCCGCGCTGGCAGGCAGCGTGCGCATACTGCAAAGCGAGCGTGGTCTTGCCGGCTCCGGCCGGACCGCTGATCAGCGTGCTCGTCCCGCGCCGCGGGCCGCCTCCGAACAGCGCATCGATCTCCGGCACCCCGCTCGGCGTCGGCTCGCCGACGAACGGCGCATGGTGGGCCTGCGCGGTCAGGCGCGGGAAGACACGGATGCCGCCCCGGTCGATGACGAGGTCGTGGTAGCCCCCGGCGAACGGGACGCCGCGCAGCTTCTGCACCTGCAGCCGCCGCCGCGCCGCGCCGAAGCCGAGCGTGATCCGTTCGAGCGTGATCACGCCGTGACACAGGCTGTGCAGCTGCTCGTCGCGGCCGCCGCCGAACGACGTCAGGTCGTCGACGAGGATCACGGTGGTCTTGCGACCGGCGAAGAACTGCTTCAACGCCAGGACCTGGCGGCGATAGCGCAGCGAGTTCTGCGCGAGCAGCCGCATCTCCGACAGGCTGTCGAACACGACCCGTCGCGGATTCACGCGTTCGACCTCGGACTCGATCAGTCGGATCGTGCCGCCGAGCTCGACCTCCCAGCTGTGCAGCACCGACTGCTCGCGACCGGGCCCGAGCACAGCCTCGGCCGATGCGAGCTCGAAGAGATCGATGCCGCCGAGGTCCCAGCCGTGCGACATCGCGACCGCGTGCAGCTCCTCGCGTGTTTCCGACAGCGTGATGTACAGCACCCGCTCACCGCGTGCCGCACCTTCGAGCAGAAACTGCAGGGCCATCGTCGTCTTGCCGGAACCAGGCGCTCCCTCGACGAGGTAGAGCCGGTGCGCGGGCAAGCCGCCTTGCACGATCGCGTCGAGGCCGGCATTGCCGGACGAGACGCGATCCGCGGCGCCGGCATGCGTCGGGCGATCCGGTGCGGTGATGTCGGCGATGCAGTCCGTCGTGGCGGCGTTCGTCATGCGGGGTCCTGAGTGGCGCGGTTCGCGGAGCCGGCGTTCGCGGAATGCCGGTTTCGCGACGGCGACGCGGCCCCCGGTCGGCATCGGCCGAAGCGTTGCAAGGATACGCGACCGAAGCGGGCGTTCCGGAGAGCAGGGCTCACGCGTCGGGGACGTTGCGCTCGAGCTCGTCGAGCCAGATGCGGGCGTTGCCGTCGGACGGCGCGCGCCAGTCGCCGCGCGGCGACAGGTTGCCGCCCGACACGACCTTCGGGCCGTTCGGCATCGCCGATCGCTTGAACTGGCTGATCTCGAAGAAGCGGTACAGGAACACGCCGAGCCAGCGCTTGATCGTCGCGAGGTCGTAGGCGTGCCTCGTCGCGGCGGGGAAGTCCGGCGGCCACGCGCCGCGCTCCGCATCGCGCCACGCGTGCAGCGCGAGGAACGCGACCTTCGACGGCCTGAGGCCGAAGCGCGTGACGTAGAACAGGAAGAAGTCCTGCAGCTCGTACGGCCCGATCTTCGACTGCGTGCTCTGCAGCTCGCCGCTCTCGGACGCGGGCACGAGTTCCGGCGAGATCTCGGTGCCGGCGACCGACAGCAGCGTCGCCGACGCCGCGTCGTCGAACTGGTTCGTGTTCGCGACCCACCGCACGAGGTACTGGATCAGCGTCTTCGCGACCGAGCCGTTGACGTTGTAGTGGCTCATCTGGTCGCCGACGCCGTACGTGCACCAGCCGAGCGCGAGCTCCGACAGGTCGCCGGTGCCGACGACGAGCGCGCCGCGCTGGTTCGCGAGCCGGAACAGGTAGTCGGTGCGAAGGCCCGCCTGCACGTTCTCGAACGTCACGTCGTAGACCGGCTCGCCGTTCGCGTACGGATGCTGCAGGTCGCGCAGCAGCTGCATCGCGGCCGGCTTGATGTCGATCTCTTCGGCGCTCGTGCCGAACGCGCGCATCAGCGCCCACGCGTTCGACTTCGTGCCGGTCGACGTCGCGAAGCCGGGCATCGTGAAGCCGAGGATGTCGCGACGATCGAGGCCGAGCGCGTCGAACGCCTTCGCGGCGACGATCAGCGCGTGCGTCGAGTCGAGGCCGCCCGAGATGCCGATCACGACGCGCTTCGTGCCGGTCGTCGTGAGCCGCTGCATCAGTCCGTGGACCTGGATGTTGAAGGCCTCGTAGCAGTCGCGATCGAGCTTGGCCGGGTCATCGGGGACGAACGGGAAGCGGTCGATGCAGCGCTCGAGCCCGACGTCGTCGAACGACGGCTCGTGCGCGAAGGCGACGCGGCGGAAGCGCCGTTCCGGATGGTCGGCCGCGACCGCCGCGTTGTTGTACGTGCCGGTCCGCATGCGATCGAGCCGCAGCCGCTCGACGTCGACGTCGGCGACGCACATCTGGCTGTCGGACGGGAAGCGCGCGCTCTCGGCGAGCCGGTTGCCCTGCTCGTGGATGCTCGCCTGGCCGTCCCACGCGAGGTCCGTCGTGCTCTCGCCCGGACCGGCGGCCGCATAAACGTACGCGGCCTGGCAGCGCATCGACTGCGACGCGCACAGCAGCTCGCGATCGTCGGACTTGCCGACGACGACGTTCGACGCCGACAGGTTGCACAGGATGTGCGCGCCGGCGAGCGCGCCCATCGTCGACGGCGGCGTCGCGGCCCAGAAGTCCTCGCAGATCTCGACGTGGAACGTGAAGTCGGCGAGGTCGGTCGCCTCGAACAGCAGGTCGGTCCCGAACGGCGCGTGCCGGTCCGCGACGTCGATGTCGAAGCCGACCACGCCGGCGCCCGGCGCGAACCAGCGATGCTCGTAGAACTCGCGATAGTTCGGCAGGAACGACTTCGGCACGACGCCGAGGACGCGGCCGCGCGCGATCACGACCGCGGTGTTGTAGAGCCGGCCGTTGCGACGCAGCGGCGCGCCGACGACGGCGACCGGCTTCAGCGACGCGGTCGCGTCGACGAGCGTCGCGAGCGCGGCCTCGACGGCGTCGAGCAGCGTGTCCTGCAGCAGCAGATCGTCGAGCGAGTACGCGCTGATTCCGAGCTCCGGGAACACCATCAGGTCGACGCCGCGCGCGTCGCCGTCGCGGATCAACGCGAGCGTCTCGTCGGCGTTGCGCGCCGGCTCGGCGAGCCGCACGCGCGGCGTGCAGGCGGCGACGCGCACGAAGCCCTGCCGGTGGAGGGCGTGGAAGGAGGCGGGCGACGGTTCGGTAGCCATGGGACGAATGATGCCCGCACCCGCGATCGGCCGCCCGGCCGGCGTCCGCTGGTTTGGCGTTCGGACGACACAAGATCAGTGGCGCGCCGAGCCCGCGGCCGCCGCGCCGCGTGCATCTTCGTATCCCACAACGACAACGAGCCACGGGAGAGTATCGAATGGCCGGCGAGGAACGAGGAGGATCGATCGACGGCGAAGCCTCGCCGTCGAAGGCCGCATTGCTGCTGATCGACTTCATCAACGACATGGACTTCGAGGGCGCCGAGCCGCTCCGCGACGCGGCGACACGCGCGGCCGATTGCGTGTTGCGGCTTCGCGAACGCACGGACGCGCTCCGCATTCCGGTCATCTACGTCAACGACAACTTCGGCGAATGGCGGACGGACTGGTCCGACATCGTCGCGCAACGCGCGCACGAGTCGAGTCCGACGAGCGAGCTCGTGCGACGGATGGCGCCGCGCAAGGAGGACTACCACGTCATCAAGCCCCACCTGTCGGGCTTCTACGCGACGAGCCTGCCGGTGCTGCTGCCGAAGCTCGGCGTCAATCGGCTGATCCTGAGCGGCGTCGCGACGGACATCTGCGTGATGTTCACGGCCGCCGACGCGCACATGCGCGACTACCGCCTGTGGGTGCCTCGCGACCTCGTCGCGAGCGAGAGCGAGGATCGGACCGACTGGGCGCTCGACATCATGCGCAACAGCATGAGCGCCGAGGTGCGGCCGACGAGCGAGGTGTCGCTCGACGAGTGGCTGGAAAAGTCGCGAACCGACGATTGACGACGATTCGCCGTGCGTCCTCGATGCGAGTGGACGACGGCCGGCGCGCGCATCGCCGGCATCATGCGATTTCGTGTCCACATCGGACCGTCGGCGCGCAACGGCGCTGTCACGATCGCGGCTTAAGCTGAAACGCCGCACGACGGAGGTCGCAGGATGCGCATCGTCCTTCTCGCAGACAGTCACGTGTCGACGCGTGCGCCCGAATGCATCGCGAACTGGCATGCGGCCGCCGAGTCCGCGGCGGCGCTCGATCCGGCGCTGACGATCCACCTCGGCGACATCAGCCTCGACGGCGAACGGCATCCGGACGATCTCGACGTCGCCGCCGGCCTCGCTGCACGATGGCCGACGCGACTGCGCTGCATTCCCGGCAATCACGACATGGGCACGGCGAGCGGCGAGGAGCCGCTGCGAGCCGACCGGCTCGCGCGCTACGTCGCGCTGTTCGGCGATGACCATTGGGTTGAGCAGTCCGACGGCTGGTCTCTCGTCGGCATCAATGCGCAACTGTTCGGCAGTGGTTCGGTCGCCGAGACCGCGCAGTGGGACTGGATCGTCGAGACGGCGGCATCGATGGAGCCCGATGGGCGCGTCGCCCTCTTCGTGCATCGTCCGCTGGTCCGCGCCGCGAACGACGCGGGCGGCGGGCGCGGCCGTTACGTGGATCCCGCCGCGGCCGAGCGACTGACCGCCGGCCCGCTCGGCGACCGGCTCGCGCTCGTGGTCAGCGGTCACGTCCATCAGGCGCTCGACTTCACCGTTCGCGACGTGCGCCAGCTCTGGATGCCGTCGATCGGGTTCGTCATCGCCGACGCGTTGCAGCCGCCGATCGGCGAGAAGCGCGTCGGCATGGGGCTGCTCGTCCTCGACGAGCACGAGCCGCGCTACGAGGCCGTATCGCCGCCAGCCGTCGCGCAGGTCGAGCTAACGCAGCTGGGCTGCTACGCGGAGCTGATGGCCCATTGACGGGCCCGGCGCTCAGTCGCGAACGCCGGCCCAGCCGGGAAGATGCCGGCTCTCCGTCGAGTGCGCGATCTCGCACGCTTTCCGCACGGCTTTGTCGTAGTCGTCCTGCAGCCGCGAGGCCTTGATGAGCGCGCGAAAGTGGTTGGCCCAGAGGAACTCGTAGAACGGCTCGTCCGGCTTCGAGAAGCCGCCTTCGTCTTCGACCGAAGCGGCGAGGCTGCGGTAGGGATCGTCGGCCATCTCGTCGAAATGTTTCGGGACCGCGTCGAAGCCTCGACGCCGGCCTTCCGCGTCGTAGCAATGCACCCAGTTGCGATGGTCGAGGTACACCCAGAAGCCGTCCATGCTCAGGTGCGAAAGGTCCATGACCATGCCGACGACGACTTGCGATGCGCCTTCCCGGAGCGCGGCCAGCGCTTCGTGGTGGCGGTCGATGATGAAGTGTTGACCGGTCGGTCCTCTCACGGCCGGATACAGGCCGAGCCGCATCCGCCTCTCCCGATCGTCCGGCGGCAGGGCGGCGAGCTTGCGGCGCTTGTCCTCGACCGCCCGGAGGCCGACGGTCAGCTGCGTCGGCCGGAGCTCGTCCAGGGGAAGCGTCTGAAGATTCGGCTGGATCGTGAACATGGGCTGGTCTGTCGATGACGAAGGACGGCTAGACGGGCCGCACGGCGAATGCCGCCGCGTCGGGATGCGTGCCGACGAGCCGCAGCGCACCTGCGCCGCCGTCGAGCCAGCCGTCGTATTGCGACGGCAGCAGCACCATCGGTGCCCGGTCGTGGACGGTACCGAGGAACTCGTTCGGTGGCACCGTGCACATCGTGTAGACCGGCATTCGGGCGCCGGTCTTCGGATCGACGCTCTCGTCGTATAGGCCGGCCGCCATGAAGACCGGCTCGCCCGGCATCGAGACGCGGACGCGCTGCTTGCCGGCGCCGGTCTCGGGCCACTCGTCCCAGCTCGACATCGGGATCAGGCAGCGTCGTTCGGCGAACGACCACTTCCACAGGTGGTTCGACGTCAGCTTCTCGCTCATCGCGTTGATGACGTCGCGACGGATCTTCTTCGGCTTGCCGGTCGCGCGGTCGATCGACTTGCCGTCGACCATCAGGATGAAGCCCCAGTGGCGCGGCTCGGCGATCAACGATCCGTCCGCGTCGCGCCGCACGATCGGCATGCGGTCGCGGGGGCAGACCTCACCCGCCTTGAACGACAGGTCCCATTCCGCACGGTTGATGTCCATCCACTGGACGTATTCGGTCCAGAGCTCGTGGAGCTCGTAGCGACCGCACATCGGCCGCTATCGCGTCTTCCTTGCCGCCGCCTTCGTCGCCGTCGCCATGCGCTTCCCCTGACCGAGCAGACGGTGTCCGTCGCGTCCCGGAGGATAGCGGAGCGCGTCGACCCGGGGAATCAAGAGGCGCTTCGAGCCGCCGCCGCCGCGGCCGCGCGTGACCCGTGGGCACCGTCGAGCGCGCGAGACGGGACGTCGCGGGCCGACGCGATGTCCCAGACGGCATTGCCCTTGTAGGGCGTGCTCGCCGGTCGATCGGTCGCGCATCCGCCGAGCGCGAATGCCAAGGCCGCGAACAGCAACGCGTGGAGCCGCTTCATCGAGTGGATCGCGTTCATGGAAACCTCCGTTGCGTCGGCGTACCTTACATCGGCGCCGCGACCAGCGCCGGGCGCTCGACGGGATGCGCACGTGGCTGCCCCGCGCGAGCCGTCGATGCCTTCCTGCGGATCGTTGACAACGGGTGGATCCGCGCACTAGCCTCCGCACGTCCGGCCGCTCGCATGGAGCAACTGTCGGAACGTTCGAGCGCACGATGCCCATCGATCCACAAGTCACCGGTCTGCGGGTCGAAGCGAACGGGATCGACTTCTACCTCGACGCGGCGGGGCCGGAAGATGGTCCGCTGGTCATCCTGCTGCACGGCTTCCCGGAGCTCGCCTACGGCTGGCGCCACCAGATCCTCGCGCTCGCGAACGCCGGCCACCGGGTGATCGCACCGGACCAGCGCGGCTACGGCCTCACGTCGAAGCCGGGCGGCGTGGCGGCCTATCGTCTGGATGTGCTCGTGCGGGACGTCATCGCGCTGGCGGATGCGCTGGGCGCACGGACCTTCTCGCTCGTCGGACACGATTGGGGCGGGATCGTCGCATGGCGCCTCGCGTCCGACTTCGGCGATCGCATCGAGCGACTGGCGATCATCAACGCGCCCAACCTCGACGTGGCGTTGAAGCACATGCTGTCGCATCCCGGCCAGATGCTGAAGAGCTTCTACGTGGCCCTGTTCCAGCTGCCCCTCGTGCCCGAGTGGGTGTTGCAGTCGGCGAACCACGCGATGCTGGCCGGCGCGTTGAGGACATCGAGTCGGCGCGGCACGTTCAGCGACGAGGAGATCGACGTCTACAAGACCGCGTGGTCGCAGCCGGGCGCACTGACGGCCATGCTCAACTGGTATCGGGCGCTGCCGGCGTTACCGCGACGGACGCCGAAACGGATCGTCGTGCCGACGCTGGTCATCTGGGGCGACCAGGACACGGCGCTGGACGCATCGCTCGCCGAAGACAGTCTGGCGTTGTGCGACGACGGAGCGGTCCATCACATCGCCGATGCGACGCACTGGGTGCATCACGAGCGGCCTGACGAGGTGAATCGGTTGCTTGCTTCGTTCCTGGCTTAGCGCTCGCGAAGCCGCACCGTAACGGCCAAGAGTCGCTCGGCAGTCGCGTCCGGGCCAGGCGCAGGTTCGACGATTCGGTTCTTGGCTCCCCGACCTGGGCTCGAACCAGGGACACACGGATTAACAGTCCGTACAGCGTCATTTTCGTGCGCTTGTACCCCACTGGATGTTCTCGCAAAAACAAGAAGATGCGCGGTCGCTTGCCTTCTTCGCCTTGTACGGGAACACTCTGAATTGCGCCTCCTGCGTGACCCCGGCGTGACCCCATAAGGAAAGACATGACGGCTGCAGCTGGTCTCTCAAATTTTACGAAGGCGTCGATTGACGGTGTCTCGTCGCCGTTGGCAGGCCGCCTCGTCTTGCGCGACGCGAAGGTGGTGGGGCTCGAATTGCGGGTGACCGCTAACGGCGCGAAAACGTTTTCTGTCAGGCGACGAGTTCGTGGTGGGCGCCCGGAACGGGTGACGATTGGTCGTTATCCGGAGGTCACCATCGACCAGGCGCGGAGGATGGCCGCTTCGATCATGGCATCTCTCGCGAACGGCAAGAGCGTTGCAGATGACTCTCGTGAACGGCGTGAAGAGCTGACCTTCGGGCAGCTGTTCGATGAATACCTGGTCCGGCACGCGCGGCCGAACAAGCGAACTTGGAAGGAAGACGCAGCAAAATTCGCCATGCATTTGGAGAAACACATTGGAGCGAAAAAGCTCTCGTCCATCACTCGACGTGACATCGCCGAAATTCACAGCAAGCTGACGCTCGCGAAGCAACCCACCACTGCCAACCGTGTTCTCGCGTTGGTTTCCAGCATCTACGGCTGGGCCTCGTCAGCCGGCCTTTGGGCGAGCAATCCGGCAGCTGGGGTTAAGCGCAACAAGGAGGATAGTCGCGACAGGTTCTTGCAAGCGGACGAGCTGCCACTCTTCTTTGCCGCGTTGGCAGCCGAATCGAACCACACGGTGCGCGACTTCGTTCTCATCTCGTTGCTTACAGGGGCACGCCGAGCGAACGTGCTTGCAATGCGCTGGAGTGAAGTTTCGCTCGAACGAGGCGAGTGGCGCATCGAACGTACGAAGAACGATGATCCGCAAACGGTGAACTTGTCGACTGAGGCGCTTCAGATTCTTGTATCCCGACAGGCAGACCGCACCTCGGATTTCGTGTTTCCCGGGACGGGGAAGTCCGGGCACTTCAAGGAACCGGTGAAGGGGTGGCGGCGGATCCTCGATCGCGCCGGAGCCCTTGCGTTCGTTCGGGCTGTTGGCGCGGCCGCCCGCTGGCAGGTCATGGACCTCGAGGCTGCCGAGCAATTGGCATTCGACGACCCGACATCCGCGGTTGAAGCTTTCGAGGAGCTCGGTGCGCGCATCGGCGTCGACCCGCAGCGGCATAGGATCAACGATCTGCGCATTCACGACCTTCGACGCACGCTGGGCAGTTGGCAGGCGAAGATGGGTGCGTCTCTAACAATCATTGGCAAGTCGCTGAACCATCGAAATGTGGCAACGACCGCGATCTACGCTCGACTGGATCAGGATCCGGTGCGACAGTCAGTGCAGAGCGCGGCGTCCGCCATCATGCAGGTGGGTCGGTGGAACGATGCGCGTTCGGGCACCCGTTTGACGACGCCGGTAGAAGCATGACCCGTCGCACAGTTGGTCAGAGTGACGTCGTAGACGCCGCCCCCGCTAAGGAGCCATCGCAAGGGCAAGAACGGATCACCAAGCGGAACCTCGCGCTTTCACAGCGAGCACTGGAGACGCGAAGGCAACGCCTTGCGGCTGTTCCTTTCGAGCAGCTGCTATCCAGGGTCCAGGAAACGAAGCGGGTCGCTGTGGCGGAACACGTCCGGGAGGTGCTACTTGCGCTCCCCTTTGTCAGAGAGAAGTGCAACTCGCTTCCGAGTCCTGCGGCCGTCGCGAAGGAACTCGCCGCTCTTCAGCGTCACGTGTTATCGGCGCTGGAGATGATGCGCCATCTGCGCACAGCGGTCTTCCTGGAAAACACCTTTCAACGACTTGATGCCGAGCGCCTCGCTTACGAGCGGTTGAAGCGCCCAGGGCGTCGGCGCTCCGTGGACCAAGGGCTACAGCGAGTCGCCGTAGAGCTCGACCACTACCTCGCCGGCGTGCTGGGCAGAGCGACCGATGACGAGGTCAGGCGTGGCATCGTTCTCAGGCTGCTGGAGCGTGCTGGAGAACCGGTGCCGGACTGGGGGAGACGGGACCGAGTCGAGAAGTTCTTCACGGTCGAGATGGTTTTGTAAAGCCGCAAACCCTCCTGATTTCGCAGGGGTTTCCGGTTCGGAAAATTCGGGAGCGTTGCGTAGCCTTCGGTCCATGTTCATGTGACCGGAGGTTGTTGTGTCTAAAGACCGCGAGCTGGCGCCCCCCACGCGCTTCGTCGTTCCTGAAAAGCTGATTAACACCAAGCAGGCCGCCGAGCTTATCGGCCAATCGACGTCATTCCTCGAACAGGATCGCGTCACGAAGCGGCATGGAGTGCCGTACATCAAAATCGGCTCTTCAGTGCGCTATCGGCCGTCCGATATCGAGGCTTGGTTGCTCGCTCGGCGGGTCAGCTGTGGATCTGCTCAGTGATTCATTCGAGTCCCAGTCCCCGGCCGGCGGGGCAGCCAATGGGCGCCACCACCGCCCTGTCTAGGGTCGGCCGCACAGACCATGCGAACATCGCCGCGGCCGCAGCGGCCGGCAATGTTCAACTGACCCCGAAAGTGCTCCGCGCGTTCGTGCAGGAACGC
This sequence comes from uncultured beta proteobacterium, assembly GCA_963795885.1. GTDB lineage: Bacteria > Pseudomonadota > Gammaproteobacteria > Burkholderiales > Burkholderiaceae_D > CAHJXF01. The sequence goes on from CAWCJI010000007.1 coordinate 529,661, forward strand.
TCTGTCATCGACTTCCTCGTTGACGACCTGTTCCGCCGAGGGTGGCTGTACACCCTGACCGGTCCGACGGGGTCGGGGAAGACCGCCGTAGCTGTGCCGATCGCCTTGAGCGTCGCCGACGGCCGTTCTCTCTGCGGCCATCAGTGCCAGAAAGCGAAGGTGCTCTATATCGCTGGAGAGAATGCGGATGATGTTCGTACGCGATTCGTGGCAGCTCTCGAATGCATGGAGGTCTCCGATGCAGTGTTGGACCAGGTCATGGTCATCGACGCTAGCTTTTTGTTGAACGAGCGGGTCATCGAACTCTGTTCGCTCATCGAGAAATTAGAAATCGCCCTCATCATCGTTGATACAGATCAAGCCGTCAGTTTGAGCGGCGCGGATAGCGAGAACGACAATGGTGAGCGGATGCGGCACGCGAAGCAGTTGCGGCAGCTCACCCGATGCGCTCCGAACCCCACAGTCGTCGATCTGTGTCACCCGAGGAAGAACGCGTTGCGCGAAGACCTCGTGCCGCGCGGCGGCTCCGCGTTCCTGAACGAGGTCGACGGCAATCTTCGGCTTTGGCGCGAAGGCGACATGGCGGAACTGAAGAGCGATCCCAGCAAGTTCCGCGGCGCTCCGGTGGACTTGACGTTTCGCTCGGAGCCGGTTGAAACCGATGCCATCAAGGACTCAAAGGGACGGATGATCGCGATCCCGTTCTTTCGGCCCATTGACGACGACGAAGCCGAGGTGGCCGCAGACGACGATTGGCGGGACGAGAACCTTCTCGTCGCTGTGATGGCGAGTGATGCCACTGGCACTCAGGCAGCATGGGCGAAAAAGTGTGGATGGATAGCCGAAGATGGGGCGCCGCAAAAATACAAGGTGAACCGCCTGCTTTGGACGCTTAGCAAATTGACTCCACCCCTTGTACAGAGAGCCCGTCGTCGCGGTCGCTGGGTCTTGACGCCGGCGGGCAAGAAGGAAGCCGGCAAGCCATGAAGGCCGCCATATCTGCAACTCCGGCTGCAACCGCCGCGTCGGCGTTGCAAGCGACAGGTTGCTGCAACAGTCGAACGGGCGAATGGGAGCTTCCGCAATGCCCTTAGCTAGTTGCAGTGCAACGGCGGCTTGCAATGGGCTGCTCCAGTTGCACATCTGCGTTGCACACCCTCCCCTAGAGGGTGCAACGCTGCAACGACGAGACGACGGCATATCGTCTGCTCGTCCGGAAACGGCGGGTCCCTTTCCGCTATTGCACAGAGCGGGCGCGATGACCGCGAAAATCGTCCAGATCTCGGTTGTCGGCTAGGTTCCTTCCTCAAGGCCGGCGCGACGCCGAGGGGAGGGACGAAACGAAACGAAACGGTCCCGGAGGCTTGCCATCTGCGCAGTGTTCGCGCTCTTCGCGCCCGCTTGAGTTAGGGTGAAAACGAAGGCATCCACGGCACCACCGGTGATGATGATTCGCTTCCCTGTGAGGCCGACGTCGCACCACTTCCGCGGCAATGGTCGGAATCCGAACCGGGTGGACGCCGGACGGCCAGTGCTCGCCTTGGTGATCCGTCGGTCCGAGCCCGGGGCCTTCGCGCGTCTACTCAGGATGCCTCCTCCGGATCCAAAGCTCCCCTTAGCTTTGACGTCCGTAATGCCCACTACCCATAGGAGCGAAACTAGCCTGCGTCGGCTCCCGCCGTCGAGGCACCTGTAGCCCGGTCCAAAGGGCGATCGTCGTTGAGTCCAGTCCCCGGTGCAATCAGTTCACGTGGCTCCCATCCAGGGTTCAGGACCTCGATCGAACGGGACCGACCATGCGTGGCAAATCAAAGTTTAATACCGACGTCTTACTCGCGGCGGTGAGCCTGGTGGCTGCGGCGGAACCGCGAACCAGTCCGCAGCCGCTGACTCGTGTGCGGATCCAGCGGCAGACGATCAAGGCGAAGTCGGCAGGCGAAGTTCAGCCCGGTTAGGACGCTCGATACGCTGCGAACCTACCAACGCCGCCTGGCAGGCCGATCCGTTGGAAAAAGAAGCGACCGGTGAACAGCAGTGATGGCAGTTCATCGGAAGCGACTCAAGAGAAGCGTTGGAAAGCCGACGGCATGCGATGGTCAACGACTCAGCCATCGCCTCTTGCATCGTCGAGCGCTTGAGACCCCTGACTCAACGTTCGCAAGAGTCACCCTGCGGCCGACCAGCCGCCCTGCGTCGCCATACGCGTTTGCGCTGCTGCGTGGCTCCGCGCCGAAGGCGTTCGTTGCTCCTAGCGCCACTGCGATGATCATGGCGACGACCACCAGCATGATGCACAACGCGGGTAGCAGGAACGACGGCTCGGTTTTATCAGTTCGGACGGGGCGTTTGCGCATGAAGGCTCCTCGAGTGTCCGCACCTAGGGTGCACCCTTTGAGCTTGCGCCGAGCTCTCTCGCGCATAGAGACCAGGACGGGCGTGTGGCAGTTCCCCCTTTCGATGGACCTCACAGGAGCAACGAGACGTTTGGGCTCTTCGCGGAACGCGCTTCAAGAATCGCAGCGCTCATTCACTTTCGAGATTTCGCACGACGCTCTCGGTGTTCTGAGTTCCTCCAGCAGAAGGTCGATCGCAGCGCGTACTTCAATCTTCGGAAAACCGTGAGCGATGTGCTGTGGACAATTCCGTCGAACGCGTCGACGGTGAGGACGATGCCGCGCTCGACTTTCGACGCATCGGCCGGCACTCGCAGGTGCTGCAGAAGTCGCCGTCCCGTCGTGGGTCGACGATCCGCGCGGCCCCAGATCTTGAGGCGTCAGCCCGTTCAGTAGCCCATCAGAATTAGGGCGACACGCGCATTCGCGGTGAGGTTGCCGGCCCGAATTTTCTTAGGCGGTTCGTAGAAGCGCGTTCCATGGAACGTCCGCTGCCGGGGCCGTCTCTGCGGGCGCCCGGCGCGGCGACGACCGGACGGGCCAGTCACTCGATGGAGTGACCGCAAATTCCTTGGATCGAGGGGTTCGGGGCGCGAAGGGCGCGGATACCTTGGAGACCTACGAAGCCCCTGGGTTCACCCAAAGTCGGGACCGTGGCTCACTCCCTTCGGCACGTTTTCAGGAGGTACTGATGTCGCACCATTCATCGATTCGAATCCTCGTCGTTCACGACGACCCCGTCGCTCGCAGGGGACTGTGCTCGGGATTCACCCGCTTCGCGGACCTCGACGTGTCCGAGGTGGCCGATGTCGCCGTCCGGGAAGCGGTGCTGTTCCCGGTTTTGGGCGCAGCGCGCCCGGACGTAGTCGTGGCGAGCCACGCGCTCGGCATCGCGTGGGCGGAGGGTGCTCGGCATCCGGGTGCGAGCGCCGTTAAGGTGGTCATCGTCGGCGGCATCGATCGCGAGTGGGCCATCCGTGGTGCGCTCGAACGAGGCGTGCGCGGCTACGTGCTAGGCGGCTGCGAATTCGACGAGCTCGTGGCCTGCATCCGTGCGGTCCATCGCGGCGCACGCTATCTGGCGTCGCAGGTCGCGACGCGTCTCGCGGAGAGCGTGTCGGTCGACGCGCTGACGCCTCGCGAGGCGGAGGTGCTGTCCCTCGTTGTCGACGGGTTCTGCAACAAGGCGATCGCGCGGCAGCTCGACATCGCCGTCGGGACCGTGAAGTCGCATCTCAAGTCGATCTTCGAGAAGCTGCACGTCGGCAGTCGAACCCAGGCGGTGGCCGCGGTCGAGCGGCGCGGCCTGCTGAGCGACGGGCAACGCGCGGCGACGCGTCCCGCGCCGGTGGTCGACGCGCCGAGCATGGCTGTCCATTGATCCGGCCAGGAGGCCCGCTGTCATGACGATCGGATTGGTGGAACTCGTCGTCGCGATCCCGTTCGACGCGGCGCTCGAGCGCACGTACGCCGCCATCGAAGGTGCGGCCATGGCGGTGTTCGCGCGCATCGACCACGCAGAGGCGGCCCGCAGCGTCGGTCTGTCGATGCCGCCCACCGTCGTCCTGATCTACGGCAATCCGCGCGGCGGCACGCCGGTCATGGTGGCGGCGCCGCGCGTCGCGCTCGATCTCCCGTTGCGCGTGGCACTGCGCGGTTCCCTGGACGGCCACACGGTGATCTCGTACCAGCGCATTCGGACGAAGTTGGACGACGAGCGGATTCCGGAGGACCTCGTGCGCAGGCTCGAGGCGGGGGAGGAAGTGATCGGTAGGGAGTTCGTCCGGTGACGACGACGCTCGCGAGAAAAGCGATGCGCAGCCCGCGATTGGAGTACCTGCCAGTCGCGCTCTTCGGCTCCGTGATGGGACTCTGCGGGCTCGCCGTGGCATGGCGACTCGCGAGCATGCACTACGCGCTGCCGATGTCGATCTCCGTCATGATCGGGGCCATCGCCGTCGTCGCGTTCCTGACGATGGCCATCGGCTACGCGGTCAAGTTCGTCGACTCGCCGCACGTGGTGAGAGCGGAATTTAACCATCCGGTCGCGGGCAACCTTTTTGGCACGGCGTTCATCAGCTTGCTATTGCTGCCAATCGTGGTCGCGCCCTATCAGCTCGCGGTCGCGCGGACGCTCTGGACCGTCGGCGCCTGTGCCATGCTGGTCTTCGCGTGGGCGATCGTGAAAAGGTGGCTGACCGATCGACACGCGGTGGAGCATGCGACGCCGGCGTGGATCGTGCCGGCCGTGGGCCTGCTCGACGTTCCGCTAGCGGTCCCGTTCCTCCAGATGCCGCCCCTGCACGGTCTGATGATCCTGGCATTAGCCGTGGGACTCTTCTTCGCGGTCACGCTGTTCACGCTGATCTTCTCGCGGCTGGTGTTCGAGCCGCCCTTGCCGGATCCGCTGCAGCCGACGCTGATGATCCTGCTCGCGCCCTTCGCGGTAGGCGTGTCGGCCTATGTCGCGACCGTCGGCCACGTCGACGTCTTCGCCCAGTGCCTGTTCGGGCTCACGCTTTTCATCCTGTGCGTGCTCGGCGGGCGGCTGCGCCACCTCGGACGCTGCTGTCCCTTCCGCACGTCGTGGTGGGCCATTAGCTTTCCCTTGGCCGCCGCCGCCATCGCCGCGTTGCGGATGGCGATCGAATATCCGGACTGGACGACCGAGACGGTCGCGGTGTCGCTACTGTCGGTCGCCACGTTCGTCGTCGGCTGGCTGCTCGCCCGGACTTTGATCGGCATCGCGCAGGGTGAGTTGCGAACGCTCAGCGGTTGAGCCTTCGGCCCGCTACCGCAGCGGCGTTCACTCCGTGAGATGGCGGTGGATGAGGGCGACGAAGGCGGCCCCTTGCTGACCGCCCCACCGATCTACTTCATCGATCCGGACCGGACGTCGTCGAAGGCGAAGACACCGGGCACGACGTCTCGCGGCGACGTGCCGGCGGCAGCCCCTCGGGGAGCCGGGCCGCAGTGGCAGCGTTCCGGTCAGCGGGAGCCGGCGCCGTCCCGCGTGGGGCCCGTCGCCCGACCCCTGAGCACACCGGCACCCGCCGTGGTCGTCATGAAGGAATCTTCGGCGTCAACACTGGCCTGCGCGCGACGTGACGGCGAGGCAAGGCGCCGACGCGGCGGTCGTCTTACTACGGCGGCAAGACCGAGCGGCAACTCGACCTGGCCGACCGCATCCGTAGGCCGCTGCTGATGCACCTCGGCGAAGAGGACGAGTACATCATGAAGGACGCCCGGGAGACGGTCGTCGCGGCGCGGGCCGGCAATGCGTGCGGCCCCGTCCGCACGTACCCAGGCCCGCGATAGGCCTTCGTGCGTCATCCGGCAAGCACTACAACGAGACGGCGGCGGCGCTCGCGAAGGGCCGTACGGCGCGCTTCCTCGAATGGCACCTGCGATGACGGTGGGGAGCCCGGCTGCCGCTAGGCTCCCCGGGCGTGCCCCTGCGCGATGGATAGCGACGCGATCAGGAGACGTCGTCGGATGCCGCCGCTCGGTCCATGTCGCGGATCGCGTTGGCGGTCTCCTGGGCGAGGCTGAGGGGGACCGCGCGCCCGATCGCGCTGAAGTGGCGCAGACCCAACATCAAGACCCCGTCAAGTCGTTGCCGGGCCGCAGCCACCCGGCGCGTGTCGAAGTCGAGAAGGACTTCCCACGTGCGCTTCTCGATGACTCGGGCGCGCGACGGCGTCCTCCGCGCAGTCTTGCGCCGCTGCGACCCGCCATTCGATCCGCTCATCGTCACCTCCAGCGGCCCGCGGATCGCTCCGCCAGGGTTTGTGGGCGTTGTTCACAAGGCTTCGTTTGGCGCCTATCCTCGCGGACGTTACGACCTGATGAAGGCGAGGAGTTCGTCGTTCACGCGGTCCTTCAGCGTCGTGCACATCCCGTGCGGCGCGCCTTCATACACCTTTAGCGTGGCGCCCTTGATCAGCTTCGACGACAGCAACGCGGACGCTGCAATGGGAACGATCTGGTCGTCGTCGCCGTGGAGCACCAGTGTGGGGACGTCGAAGCGCTTGAGGTCTTCAGTGAGGTCGGTCTCAGAGAACGCCTTGATGCAGAAGTACGATGCGGGGAAGCCGGCCATCATGCTCTGCAGCCAGAACGACTCGCGGATCCCCTCGGACACCTTCGCCCCGGGCCGGTTATAGCCGTAGAAGGGCAGGCTCAGCTCCTTCCAGAACTGCGAACGATCGGCCTGCACGCGCGCGCGCAGGCCGTCGAAAACCTCGATCGGCGTGCCGACCGTGTTCGTGGCCGACTTGACCATCACCGGCGGAATTGCGCCGATGAGAATCGCCTTTGCGACGCGCCGCGTGCCATGGCGCCCGATGTAGCGCGCGACCTCGCCACCGCCCGTCGAGTGACCGATGTGGATCGCGTTCTTGAGGTCCAGCTCCGCCACTAGGGCGGCGAGGTCGTCTGCGTAGGTGTCGAGGTCGTTTCCCTGCCACGGCTGGCTCGACCGTCCGTGGCCGCGGCGGTCGGCCGCGATGCACCGGTAGCCGCGTTGCGCCAGGAAGAACATCTGGTCCTCGAACGCGTCCGCGGACAGCGGCCAACCATGACTGAAGACGACCGGCTGACCGGTGCCCCAGTCCTTGTAATAGATCGTCGTACCGTCCCGCGTGGTGAGGATGCTCATGTCTGTCGCTCCGGATAAGGGGTTGTTGCGGATGAAAGGTCCGGCCGTCGCCGACATGGGGAGCGTCGCGGCAACGATCGTGGACACGCTCCCCAGCAAGACTGCCCTGCGTGATGTCATATCGGCCTCCAGGTCGCAGGCCCCCTCGGCCATCAGTCGTCCGAGCAGGAGCCTTCGCGTCGAGTCAGCATAGGGCGGCGTGCGTCCGCCCGACTCCTCAAAGAGGGCCACGGATTCGTCCCCCCACCGGCCGGGTCCACGGCCTTGCGGCTGCCTGCGGCATGACATGCGGAAGCGACGCGAGATCTAGTCATCGCAGACACGATCGCGGACGCCGGACGCAGCGACGCAGAGGTCTGCCGCGATCGCTCGCCGTGTCCGGTCGCGCCCTGGGACGGCGCGGTCGCTTCGCCGCGGGCCACTCCCTGCGAACCGACTGGTCGAGGAAGGTCAGCATGTATCAGGCGATCGCGGCCCCATGGTCTCGAGGGCGAAGTGACCCGTATCAGTAGGTGGATCTCGACGTTGGGCAGGTCACCGCTGCTACCGCCAAGTGCCTTCGGGCGGAAAGATTTCGTCGTTCTATCCCCAGACGATCAGCGTCTTTGGGTGGTGGGCACCGAAGTAGGGCTGCCATTGCGAATTGAGCGGCGGGTTCGAGCGGTAATCGTAGAGCAGCCCAGCTGCACGTCAGCGTTGTCGGGCCGCTCCATCAGCGCCTGATCGACGGTCTAGCCGTCGGGACTACGAGTGGCGGGTCCTTCACGCCATTCGTGTATCGCCAGAGCGTCGTCTTGCTGCTCGTTAGCCACCACAGCGCTTCACGTTCCTTCGGGGCGCCACTCGCCCAGTAGGCTTTGATCGGATCCTTGAATCTCAGGAGCCTCGTCGTAGGGGTGCCGTTCTAATTGACCCACGCGATCACCCGCTCCGGATGCTTCGCGGCGAGGCGAATGCCCACCGGCCCGCCGTAATCCATCATGTACAGCGCGTAGCCGAGCCGCTCGGTTAGCTTATCGACGAGTTTTGCCGTGTCGTCGAATGTGTACGCGCAGCGGGCCTAGTTGTGATGTTCCAGGAGGTTGTTCATCCGTTCGTGATTTGGGAAGCTGGGGTTGTCGAGACTCGAGCCAACCGAATCGGGGGAACGGATGAACAGCCACAAGCATGCGAGATTGACGGCCAAAGGTCGAGCCCTGCTGGTTGAGCGGGTGCGGGTTGACGGTTGGAGCGTGGCGACGGCGAGCCAGGCTGGTGGTGTAAGCGAGCGCACCGGTTACAAGTGGCTGGCGCGATACCGAGTCGAGGGCTCGGCTGGTCTTGCCGACCGCAGTTCGCGTCCGCATCGCAGCCCACGCGCGCTCAGCGCAACCGAGCGAGTGGAACTGGAAGCGTTGCGTCGACAGCGTTGGCCGCAATGGCGCATCGCTCAGCGCGCTTGCCGCGGACGCGCGACGATCAGCCGCTGCATGCGACTTCTCGGTTTATCGAGGCTCAGGTAGCTGGAACCGCTGGTAGCGGTGGTGCGCTACGAGCGAGCCACGCCGGGCGAGTTGCTGCACATCGATACTAAGAAGCTGGCGCGCATTGACGGGATCGGGCATCGCATCAGTGGCGACCGCACGACCCGTGCTCGCGGGATCGGCTGGGATGCCGTCCACCTGGCGATCGACGATCACTCGCGCGTGTCGTTTGCACAGGTGCTGCCCGACGAGACTTCGGCGAGCTGCATCGCCTTCCTACATGCCGCAGTGGCTTACTACGCGGCGATGGGCGTTCACATCGAGCGTGTCATGACCGACAACGGTACTGGCTACAAGAACACCTTCAAAGCAGCTTGCGACGAACTCGGCGTTCGACACATCAAGACCCGTCCCTACACCCCGAAGACCAACGGCAGGGCCGAACGCTTCGTGCAGACCAGTTTGCGAGAATGGGCCTACGCGCGACCCTACTGCAGCTCAGCCGAACGCACGCTGGCGTTGCGCTCGTTCTTGCATCGCTACAACTGGCACCGGCCTCACACCGCTCTGAACCACCGACCGCCAATGACCCGCATCCCGGCCATGAACAACCTGTTGGAACTCGACACCTAGTCCGGCATCGCGCTGTAACCGTAGCCGGGATAGGCGGGTGCGATGAGGTGGTAGCGATCCGACAGCGGCGGGATTAGCCCGCGGAACATCTACGACGACGTCCGGAAGCCGTGCAGCAGGAGCACCACCGGCGTGTCTTTCGGACCCGCCTCGCCATAGAACATCGTCATGCCGTCGATCTCGGCCGTCCCGTAGTGGGTCGCAGAATGTGGCGCGACGCGATCGGCGATGGGAGCCGCGTCGTTAGGGGAGGTCGCGGCCAGCGCGTTCGTCGCCAGGATCGCGAACACCAGGACGACGGCGGCGGCCAGCAGCAATAGGACGACGAGCGACGCCCTGGAGGTCAGGCGGCCGTCATCGAGTCCTTCGACTTCGTTGTGCATGTCAACTCCTTGGTGTTCCGCGACCGCGTCCGGACTGGACGCGTCGCCACGGTGCTTGCGAATGCGTCGATACCGCACACCAGGAAGTACGGGCACGTCTTGCCTCTTAGGAAGGGCCGGCCGGGGCGTCGCATGAGCGGCACGGCATGCGATCGGCTCCAGCCATGTGGCAGTAGTGGTCTCGCCTGTCATGCGGCGTCACACCGTCGATTCGACCGGCAAATCCGCCGCAAGGGGCACGGTGCTCCAGCCCCTCGGCCCGATGCACGTCGCTACGACGGCGCCTAACGTCGGGACAGCTGACTGGGCGCACGACCACGACGGTCGTCCGCGCCGGTCGGCGACGACCAGGAATGCCGACCATGAAGATTCATCACGCCGTTGCGATCGGAGCGATCGCAACGCTCGCCCAGGTCGTGTGGGCCGGCGAGATCGGCCCGACGGCGCCTCGCACCCGCCCGGAGGTCCGGCAGGACGTCCTTGCCGCACGCGCCGCGGGTCAGCTCGACACCGGCGATGTCGGATACCCAAACCGGCCGACGACGTCGACGGCGCTGCGCCCCCCGAAGCCACGCGGGCGCGCCCGCGCCGTGTTCGGGCCGATCGCCCGGCGCTAGACCGGCCCCGCTGAGCAAAGGACCCCCGGTCGACCTGCAGCCGAGGCCGAGGACGGGGCAACGCGACACCATTGATAACGCGACGCCGTCGGACGGTCGCGCGCAGCGCAGTCGCGATGCAGCGGGACGAAGGGTCCGCTCCCGCGGCCGCTTATAAGCGTCGTAGCCCGCCGGGCGCGTCGTCATGGATTTAACCCAGGAGGCTTACATGGCAATCGCATCAATCTCGCAACGGGCCGTCGGCGTCGCGCTCGCCGCGTCTTTCTTCGTGGCATCGACGGCGTCGGTCACGGCGTTCGCCGAAGTGGTGTCGCCGGTGCTCCTCATCAACGACGACGCCGCGACCGCGCCCATCACGGTCCAGCGCCTGCGCGGCCACGTCAGCGTGCTGACCGGCTCCGGCGGGAACATCGCCGTCTACACCGGTCCGAGCGGCAAGCTGATGGTGGATGGCGGCATCGCCGTCTCGCGACCCAGGCTGCAGGAGGCTCTTAACGGCACCGGTGCCGTGCCGCTCAAGTTCCTCATCGACACGCATTACCACTGGGACCACACCGACGGCAACGTGTGGCTGCATGACAAGGGCGCGACAATCATCGCGCACGAGAACACGCTTAAGCGCCTGACCGCGGGGACGCGCGTCATCGAGTGGGGCTTCGCCTTCCCGCCGACGCCGGCCGCCGGATTGCCGACGGTGATCGTGCAGTCGGACAAGACAATGGACTTCGACGGCGAGACCATCGTGATGAAGCACTTCGGGTACGGCCATACCGACACCGACCTGCTCGTCTACTTCCAGAAGGCTGACGTGCTCCACGTCGGCGACATTTGGTGGAACGGACACTATCCGTTCATCGACGCGGGCGCCGGCGGCGGGATCGACGGCGTGATTCTCTGGGTGAACGAATGCCTGAAGCTCGCCACCGACCACACGATCATCGTGCCCGGCCACGGCGCCGTCAGCGATCGGGCGCACCTCGTCGGCTTCCGCGACATGCTGGTGGCGGTCCGGGCAAACGTCGCGCGGCTCAAGAAGGAGGGCAAGACCCTCGCCGAGACGATCGCCGCCCGGCCGACCGCCGCGTTCGACGCCGAGTACGGCACGTTCCTAATAAACCCGGCGTTCTTCACGCAGCTCGTCTATCTGGACGTCTGACGCGCGTTCGTCAATCTCGTGGGGCCGGTCGTCGTGCCGCCGGCCCCGCGAGGTCGTTTCCGTCGACGGCAATGCGGAGGGCGGCGGGTGTGCCGATGCCTCGTCCCGCGAGCCCGGCGATGGGCCGTCGTTGCGCCGTGGCGGTACCACGACCAGCGACCGTTTCGACCGCGTATCCAGTGCGCCGGGCGTTCAGCGGAGTTGGAACGCCACCGACGTGCAGGACCCGCGCCCTGCGGTCGATACCCGCATCAGTGAGCCGTCCAGGACACGACACAGGCCTTCGACCAGGGCTACTCCCTGTCCGCCCGGGGCGTGCGGTCCGTGACCGACGCCGTCGTCGCGGACGCTGAGGAGCGCCCGGTCCTCGAAGCGAACCAGTCGCACGACAATCCGTCCCCGCGGTCGCTGCGGGAACGCATGCTTGATGGCGTTGACGATCAGCTCGCCGCTGATCAGGATCAGCGCCTGGCGCTGCAGCCCCGGCAGATGCGTCTCGTCCAACTCCAAATGCAGGTCGATCTCGCAGGCCCGAGCGCCGAAGAGCGCCGTCAGCCCCCGCGCGATCTCGTCGTGGAGGTCGCGGCACGGCCGCGGCACCTCGTCGTCGCGACCGGCCGCGAACAGCCGCGCATAGGCGGCGGCAAGCCGGTCGGTCCGCTCGGCCCGGTCCGGCGCTGCGCCGGGACGCCCGCGCCGAGCGTAGATCTCGAGCTGCGCAAGATTCTTCGCGCGATGGACCGCCTCGGCGAGGAAGATGTCCTCGAACCGGTCGCACGCGGGGGCGTCGCTCCGCGCGCACGCTGCGGCACGACCGTCTGCCCTGTTGATCTCTCGCTCGGCGTCGTCTTGCATGCCTGCATCATCGACGGAGATTCCACGTGACGCGCCTGCCATTCGGCCGATCCGCATCGGCACGAAAGGGGGGTCCAACGCTCGTGCGAAAGGGCGCGCGCGCGAGGGCGTGAGGGGCGTGCATGCCGCCCCCGCTTGCCGTCAGGTGCGGCGTCGCGCCTGCCGTCGCGTCCGGCCGCTCCGCCGCCGCGGGTGTCGACCCGCAGCCCACGGCGTCCCGCCATCAGCGGATCGTCGATCAAACTCCGCGGTGGACCAGCGACTCGAGATCGGATCCGCCTAAGCGCGGACGAGCGGCCCATCGAGCCGCGCCGGCGCCGGCGCGGCGTCGCGTCGAAGGTGGTGCTGCAGCCGCGCGCACCGGAGACGGCCGGCGGGTTCGCGCTCGGTGGCCCGGCGGCGCGAGCGCAGCCGGGTCGGGTCGGGAGGTGCGGCCCACGCGATGGTTGCCCGGCCGGGTCGGCGCCCGGGTGCCCGCGACACATGAGATCGTGGCGCGCGGCGCGCCTGCAGTGCCCCCCGCGGGCCAGACTGGACGCGTCCTTAGCGAACGACGCGACCGTCCGGAGATCCGGCACTCTAGATTTGTGCCATCCCGCCGTCAACGAACAGCTCCGCGCCGTTGACGAAGCTGCTGTCGTCCGAGGCGAGGAAGACGACCGCCTTGGCGATCTCGTCGGGCGTGCCGACGCGCCCGAGCGGAATCGTCGCGAGCTGCTCGTCGACGAACCCTTGCACCTGTTCGGTGGTCAGCCCGAGCAGGCCATAGCCTGGGGTTGGGACGACGCCGGGACTGATGACGTTGACGCGAATCCCGGCGCCCTTGAGGTCGATCGTCCAGCTCCTTGCGAAGTTGCGCACCGCGGCCTTTGTCGCGCTGTAAACGCTGAAGGCCGGGGTCCCCTTGAGGCGGCGGTCGATGCGTTCAGCACGATCGTCGGCCCGGCGCGCATCAGCGGGAGGGCCTTTTGCACGGCGAAGACGAGGCCCCGGACGTTCGTGCCGAACGTCCGGTCGAACTGGTCTTCGGTGATCTGACCGAGCGGCGCAAGTGTGCCGCCGCCCGCATTGGCGAACAGCACGTCGAGCCGGCCCTTCGACTCGCGGATCGTCGCGAAAAGGCGATCAAGGTCGTCGACGCGTGAGACGTCGCCGAGGACGCCGGTCACTTCGCGGCCGACGGTCGCCACGGCCGCGTCGAGCTCCGGGGCGCGGCGGCCCGTGATGAAGACGTGAGCACCTTCCGCGACGAAGCGTCGTGCGGTTGCAAGCCCGATGCCGCTGGTGCCGCCGGTGACGAGGGCGATCTTGTCTTTGAGTCGATGCATGGTAGGTCCTTGGTGAGGTGGGTCTTTCGGCATCCTGGTTCTCGACGCCGCTTCGTCCGGTGATGCGTGGTCCGCGAATGGCGGGAGACGCGTCGACGGGAGGGGTGCTGCTTGCGAGCGGCGTCTGCCGCGGCGGGCGTGCCGAGCGATCTACGAGCGGAGGCCCTCGGCGATGAGCCGCTCCGGCCGGCTCGCGAGCGGCGTCGCCGCGCTGCTCGATTCGACGCGCAGCGGCGGCCGCTTCCTCGATCATGTGCGTCGGCTGATCCGGTTGCGACACCATCACGACGTGCGACCCGCCCTGGATCTCGATCACCGCCCGCGCCTTCGCGCGCTGCGCCATGAAGCGATGGACGGCCGCCGCGATGTTCCGGTCCTGCGAGCCGAAGAAGAACCAGGACGGGATCGTCTTCCAGGCCGACCCCGCGCCGGGCTCGTTCAGCGCGGCCTCCGTGATGGGGCGCTGCGTCGCCGCCATAACTACGGCGTCAGCGGCCGGCACGTCGGCCGCAAACTGGGCGGGATACTCGTCCTGCTGGATGTAGAGATCCTTGCTGCCGTCGGCAAGCGGCACCGGCGGGGCGAGCGTCGGGCCGAGGGTGCTGCCGGGAAAGCGGTTGGACAGCGTGGCCGCGCTCTCCCCCGGCTCCGGCGCGAAGCCCGCGACGAACACCAGCGCCTTCACGTTCGTGCGGTCGCCGACCGCGCTGCTGATCACGTTGCCGCCGTACGAGTGCCGACGAGCACGACCGGCCCCCGGATGGACGAGACGACGTCGCCGACGTATGCCGCGTCGCTCTTCACGCAGCGCAGCGGATTCGCGACGGCGACGACCGGGTAGCCGTCCGCGACGAGCCGCGCGGCGATGCCGTTCCAGCTCGACGAGCCCGCGAACGCGCCGAGCACGAGGACGACGGTCGGCTTGTCGCCGCGCGCGGCCCCGAACGCGCTCGATACCCAGCTCGCAAGCGCGACCACCAACAGTCCCACGAACATCACGACCACGGCCAGGGGCATCCGCAGCGCGGTCGCCGCGCTTTCGAATCGTTCGCCTTCGTCTCGCATGTTGAGCTCTTTCGTCCCGGGTAAGGCATGCCGCGTGGCACGCATCCACGCATGGTCGGCTCGCGAGGCCGCGAGGCGAACACCACCAAGGCCAAGGCGATGCTGTGGCTTTGGAGGCAGCGGTCGACCCCGCGCGCCGAGCCATTGGATACCGGTCGGCTCGATTCCGCTCCGGCGGCGGTAGATCGCGCGCGCATTCGCGGTGGGCATCAGCTCTTGCGGAGGACGCGCAGCAGCGCCGGGGCGCCTCGCTCGACCATGCCGTGATCTCGTCGGTGACGTGCGCCCCCGGACCGGGTCCGACGACGCGGATATGCACCCGACGCGTGCCGGTTTAGCTTGCCGCCAGACGTGGCTCCGTCTAAGTTCTTGATCGCGGGCGTTCCGCGGTCACCGGTCGTCGTCGCGCTCCGCCTGCAGGACGACGCGGCGTCGTCCGAACAGGCGCGCGTCCAGCGAATAAGCACCGGGTCCAAGCAGGACGAGAGCGATCGCCGTGAGGACGGCACAGACATGGACGGCCTCGATATCGCGATCGGACGACAGCCAGGCCGCCCCCTCCAGGATTAGCGTGAGCGCGCACGCGACCGGCGTGACGAGTCCGACGCCAAGCGCGATCGAGACCAGGCCCGGGGCGAGAAGGAACCAAGGGGACCCGAGATGAAGCAAGCGGCCAGACACCCCGTCGATCAGCATGACCGCCAGGGCGACGCGCATCAGCGCCAGCGCGATGCCGGGCCGCTCGCCGGGAAACATCGAAAAGAGCCGTTGCATCGAGGCATGGTATGCAGCGACTGGGCGGATCGAATGCCGATTGCGGTGGGCCGCGGCCTCCCTCTGGGGAGGGAGGCGCGCCGCGCCCGTCGGGGTCAGGGTTGTCGAAGACCATGACGAACGAGCTTCGACGCGCGGCCTTCGGACGCGTGGCGTGCGTGCGCCCCGTGGGGCGTGAGAGCCCTGCTTGCCGCCTCGCTGCCGTCCCGGGCTCAGCCGCGTCGACAGCGCGACCGGCCGGGACGATAACGGGGCGGCAAGAGAGGGGTGCAGGCGCATGTGCGACGGAGCCGAAGCGAGCGGTGCCCCGTGGGACCTCCGCAGCCGGCCGGCCATGAGGACGCCCGTGGAGTCCACGGCGGCGCCGGCGTCGCGGCCTCACGCCGTGCCGGGCCGCGACAGCGGCCGGCGGTGGCTGCAACGGATCGCCCGGCCGAGCCGATGACGACGCTCCCGTCAGGAACGACGGCCATCCGCGTGCTGCTTGTCGACGACCACGCGTTGTTGCGCGAAGGCCTGGCGTCCATCCTCCATGGCCAACCCGACATCAAGGTCGTCGGGCAGGCGGACGACGGCCGACGCGCCGTCGCTGGCTACAACGCCCATCGCCCCGACGTCACGGTGATGGACCTGCAGATGCCCGAGATGAACGGCGTCTGCGCGACGAAAGAGATCTGCCGGACCTGGCCCGGCGCCCGGATCTTGGTCCTCACGACCTACGAGGGCGACGCCCAGGCGCTCCGCGCGTTGCGGGCCGGCGCCAGCGGCTACCTGTTAAAGAGTGCGGCGCGAATCGAGCTGCTCGAGGCGATCCGCACGGTGCACGCAGGCGGTCGCTACATCGCGTCCGACGTCGCGGCGGCCTTGGCCGCCCATGTCGGCGACGAGTCGCTGTCGACCCGGGAAGTCGCCGTGCTGCGGGAACTCGCCGCGGGCGGATCCAACAAGGTGATCGCGAAGCGCCTCTTCGTCTCAGAGGATACGGTCAAGTCCCACGTCAAGAGCATCCTCGCCAAGCTGTCGGCGAGCGACCGCACGCAGGCGGTGGTCATCGCGCTGAAGCGGGGGATCATCGAGGTGTAGGGGGCTGGCGGCGCGGCCGGGGCGGGTTGGCGATGTCTGCTCTCGACACATTGCGCTCCTTCGCGGCAAGCAACAGCGGCCGCTCGCGTTCAGTCAAGTCGCAGCGAGAAGCGCACACCGGGTGTCAGGCTCTGGCAACATATTGCAGGGACGAAGCTAGGCGAATGCTGTCCCATACACCATATCCCTACGACTATGGCACTTAAAAAGAAGCATAAAAAACAAGCTGGCCCGCAAAGCAAATCTGCTCGTATCAAATTGAATCCAACCAAACTCGGACCCGAGGCGGGCAGTGGCCCACTCCTCACTAATAAGTATCTCATCACGATTTGGCGGACACACCCGATACGTCCGAAATCCGTACTACGTCTGTTCACAATCGTTTCTGCAATCGCTTTTTTCCTCGCGGTAGTGGCAGAAAAAGGGTTCGGGACCGCATTCATCCTCCAGCTCGCTAGTGAGAACATGATGCCTCGTACAGCGATTGTACTGGGGGCAGTGTGCCTATGGGTACTGAGCGGCGTAATTGCATATCGCGGCCCGTTTACAGCACGATCTGGCTGGATTTACCGGACTTTTGGCGTTGCATTGCCGGCGACCGCGTTATTAGCGTGGGGATCACTCTGCGGCATAACTATAGGCGCCTTTGGAGCGGCGCTCGTCCTTGGAGCACCTGTTGCTACATACGTCGGGGAAGTCGTCGCCCGCCTTGCGTTGTTCGCTTTTGGTCTGTTGGTGTTCCTCTCGATCACGGTGACGACCGGTGATGCCTCCGTTAATGCCACTCAACGATTTAAATTACATACACGTCGCATTGCTGCAGTGATGTTGTTAGTCATGACCGGCTGGTTTATCATTGGCGGCCTGTATATTGCCAATCCTTAAGGAATAGATCGACGCTAGGGCCTTGTTGCTGGGCGCTTATGTTCAACTTCTGACGCGCTCATATCTAAGACGTAGATATATGCTTTCAAAGTCGATGTCTGCTTCTGGCCGAGGCCGTGTAAAAATGCTGATCTTTGATGGCGTGACAGCGACTCAGGAAAAAACGACGTCTCAGATCGCTCAGCATTGGACGATCGTCTCTGAGCCGAGGGTCGAACGACCCCTCGAATGGACTCCCGATTGTGTTTTTACACAGCCTCGGCCGAAAGCGGACGGCGAGCCGTCGCTCGGCGGCGGCGTCAAGGGTCTGGCGAGCCTTATTGCCGCCTGGACGGGCACGCTGACGCGCTATTTTTTCGTCAGCAACCTCTGTCCCGCTCTCGCTAGCTGCCCTTTCAACGGGCCTGCAACGAGCGCGAGTACGCCAGGCAATTCCATTTGCATGCGCACCTCGGCATCGAAGACCTCGACCGCGCCTTAGACGGTCTGTCTCATCGACGCGACGCTGAAGACGAGCCGGTCGTCTTCCCACCGCTCGCTGCCCTTCCCGTTCCCGTCAGGAATGCCCTAGATCAGCTTTGTGAACCCGGTCTGATACGTCGCCGCGTTCAGCACGGCCAAGCTGATGCGGGATCGTGACGGCGATCGGTGTTGCGATGTGCGAGTCGCGTATTGAAGGGCGCGGGTGTTGACCCTCGGCCGACGCTTGTCCTTGCCGGTCAGTTGGATGCCTTCGGGATCGACAGCTATGACGTGGTCGGCGCCGTCGACCGTGACCTGCCGCTTCAACTGCTTGTAGAGGACGGTCGTCATGTTTCAACGCCGGCGGCCGTGTGGCGTCGGGCGATAGAACCGAAGATCGGGCGCAGTTGTCATTAATGTGGTGCAGTTCACCGCTTCCGTCGGTTATCGCGACTGGCGAACCCCGCCTTCCACGGGGGGGTGCCACCTGAGCCTACCTCTCCGAGGCTGCGAGGCATGTGACCCAAACGGACGACTGTCGCCTCATTCGGCTGATCGCCATGGTTCGGCACGGCCTTGTCTTTGAGATGACGAACACGCGCGACGAGCGGCCTGTGACTGAGCGATCTGGCCCTATCGATCGCCTTAATTGCGTTGCAAACGGACCGGTGTTGGCTTGCCGCGGCACTCGATCTTGTACTTCTCGTCCTGAGTCGGTTCGATGGATGCCTTGCCATGGTCGGGTTTCTGCGGCGGATGGGAGGTGCACGCTACAACAACGGCGGTTGAACGGCCTCGCATGACGTCGCGCGCGACAGTGCCCACAAGCGCTTACTCGGCGGCACCATCGAGGGGTCAATGGGGCCCGACGATAACCCTAGGCGACCCAAGGCGGTTGCCCACGATACTTCGCAGGAATCGCACCCAACGCCGCCGGGCGGGCGGCTCGCGGTATGCGCTGGCGGCCGGTACGATCAGTGCGATTTCCGTCCCGGATCCGATGCCGCTCCATAGTTCGAGACGACCGCCGATCGTCTGGGCGCGCTCGCTCATACCCTTGAGGCCCCAGTGGCCTGGCGTCGAGCCCGCTTCGACGACGGCAGTATTGAGCCCGACGCCGTCGTCCCGCACCTGGAGGCGAAACGCGGCGTCGCTGAAGATGATCTGGACCTCGACCGATCGCGCATCAGCGTGGCGAAATGCGTTCGACAATGCTTCGCGGCCAATAAGGTAGCTCGCCTCGGCGACAGCCGGCGCCAGCACTCGCGTAGTGCCCTCACAGAGAACACGAGATCGTGTTTCGCCGCCGCGCGCTAATTCGTCGCAGGCGAGGCATAAGGCCGCGGCAACGTCGTCGAGCGGCTCTTCCTTCGCTCGCAGGTTCTGGATCCGGTTGCGCCCTTCGGCCAGGACGTCGTCGGCTGTGCGCATCGCCTCATCGAGTTCCGCTCGAGCCGGCTCCTCGTTTGGCAGCCGGCTCGCCGCCGCGTGGACTCGGAAGATCAAGGCCTGGGTGCCTTGCAACAGCGTGTCGTGCAACTCTCGCGCAATGCGTTCCCGTTCATCGAGACGCTCCTTTAACAGAGCCTGTTGACGCGCTTCGAGTCGTCGGACACGTGCGCGATAGGCGAGCGTGAGGATCAAGATCAAAGCGAGGACGCAAAGCACCTCGAACGCCCGCGATTGGACGAACGTCGGAGGTATTACCACGTCGAGCGCTGCAGAACGGTCGCTCCAGAGACCGTTCTCGTCCGTGACGTTGACCACGAATCGATACGCCCCCGGTCCGAGGTTGGTATAGAACGCTTTTCGACGTGTCACCGCGTCGATCCAGGAGGCGTCGAGACCTTCCAGCCTGTACCGGAATCGCAGTCGTTCCGGATGCGAGTAGTCGAGCGCGGCGTAGCCAATCTCGACATTTTGAGTGCTTGCGGGCAGCCGCACCTTCGGTGCCAACGCGTGGTCGTGACCGCCGAGGCTCAACGACCGGATGACGAGCGGGGCCGGCACGACGCTGCGCTGGGCCTGCGACGGGTCGATCGACGCGATTCCGCCGTGGCCCGCGAACCAGATGCGGCCGTCGCCGCCCTGAGCGAGCGAGGTGAATCCGTTGGCCACTGCCGAGAACCCGGGGGTGGGGTATCCGTCACTGCCGTCGTACAGTTCGATGCCGACGTCGGCCTCACTCGACGAAAGGGCACGGTCGAGCTCCGCTGCCCTAATGCGCACGAGACCACGTACACCGTTGAGCCAGACGTCGCCATCGTTCGTCTCGATGATGCCGGTCACGCCTTCGAAGGCCGGCATGCCGGCTTTCAGTGGGCGGAAGGTGCCGTCCGCGAACACCGCAAGCCCGCGTTCGCCCGCGACCAGCGTGCGTCTTCCGCCCAGAATGGCGGATACCGCCCCCACCTGCAGGCCCTGCGCCGCCGAGAAGACGACGGCCCGGTCGTGATCGATCCGGGCGACGGTGCCGTCGCCGTAGCCGAGCCACAGGCGCCTCTCGCGGTCACAAGTCTGGAAATTCGGAATTCCGGGTGGTAGGCCCTTGACGTCCACGGAGCTCCGCCACGCGGTGCCGTCGTGTCGAAGCAGACCGAAGCCGACCGCGGTCAACCATAGTCCGCCGGCGCAGTTCACGGTGAGCCCGTTGGCGAGTCGGACTGACTTCCCGGCAGGCAGGTCAAAGGCCTTCGCGAGGCGGCCATCCTCTAGCTTCCAGACGCCCTCTTGATTTCCGACCCAGATCGCGCCGTCCGCGTCGCCCGCGATGGCCGACGCCTCCTTGATGCGGTCCGCCTGGACATGGCGCAGTAGGCCCCGGTCGATCTGCCAGAGGCCCTCGACCGATGGCTGGCCTTCGCCGCCCGACGCAGCCACCCACACGCGGCCGGCCCCGTCCACCGCAAAACTCATCCACGGTACGTGGTCCGACGTATCGGGGAGCTGTGTGAGTCTGGCGAGCTTGTGGCGGCTCATCCGGTGGACGACGGCGTTCTGCTCGCCGATCCAGACGTTCCCCTCGCGGTCTTCGAGGTACGTCTTGGCGGTGCCGAGCGTCAGGACGTCGCGTACGGTGGAGGCAGGCAGCGGAACCCCGTTCATGACGAGCCACTGGCTCCAGAACGTCCCCTGGTGATCGAACAATCCGATGTACGACATCCGCGAGTTGACCGACGGACCGCGCGGCCGCACGCCGTCCTGGTCGGGCAGACGATGCAGGCCCAAGCGGTCGACGTACCAGAGTCGGCCGTCGGGGGACTCGACGAAGTCCGCCCACTCGGCGACCGCCAGGTGCACCGTCTCGAAGTGATGACTTCCGCTCCTCAGGCGAAAGACCTCCTTCAACGCCGCCACCCATACTGTCCCGCTCGCGTCGGCGAACGCGCCGCTGGCGAACCCGCCGGGGTAGTCCCAGTCACGGCCGACGTCCTCCCAGGTCTTGCCGTCGAACCGCAGCAGCCCGTTCCGGGCGGCAGCCCAGATGACGCCGTCCGCCCCTTGCGCGAACGTGTGGATACCGCCGACGCGTTTCGTCGCGTCGTTGTTGACCTGGCTGAGGCGGCCTCGATCGAGAACGCTCACGCCGCCCGACTGATGCGCAATGAGCAAGGCGCCCGACGTCGTCGCGTAGAGCGCGGAGATGCCGTCGGACAGGTGGAAGTCGCTCGGCCCAACGTCCACCTTCTCAAAGCCGAGCCCGTCGAAGCGGGTCAGCCCGCTCGGCCCGGCAAACCACAGCCAGCCGTCGGTCGTCTGCGCGATCGCCCAGGTGTCCGGCAGGACGCCGTCCCTGGCGGTCCACGTGGTGTGCTGAAAATCGGAGATCGACGCGCCGGGCTCGGCCGCCCACGACGGCAGCGCCAGCAGCATCAGGAAGGGGATGATGGCGCCGACCAGGAGTCGCGCCAGGCGGCTGCCGCCTGCTCGACCCGGTGTACGCGCAGCGGACGCTGTGCCCATGTGATCTCCAGCGTGGATGAGAGGTCTCGCGCGTGCACTGCGGCCCCGTAAGACCGGCGTCCAAGGAGTTTCGTCGACCAGGACGCGGCGTCGCACGGTTACGTCCGAGACTTAAGGCCCACCAGCCCGCTTTTCGGCCGACTGACGGCGAGCCGTCCGTCAAAAGGTGTACGTGGCCCCGAGAGAAAAATACCGGCCGATGGCCCCCGCCGAATGCAGCGTCGGGTTGAACGGCTTGCCGCTCCCGGCGTACGTCCCCCAGTCGAGCGGCGCAGCGCGATCGAACAGGTTCAGGATCGCGAGCCGCATCGTCAGGTTCCGGTTCACCGCATAACGCCCCGACACGTCGAACGTCGTCAAGGATCCCACTCTGCAGCCGACACCGGCGGGGACGTTCCCCGCTCCGAGCTGGTCGACGTAGGCCGACGCACCGGCACCGAAAGTCAACCCGGACGCACAGCTCGTGACACCGATCGACGGATCGGTGAGGTCGAAGGAGCTGACGTAGTTGACGGTCGCGGTCGCCGACCAGGGCCCGTTCGCAAGCGTGGTGACCCATCGGACCCTCGTCCGCGGGCTGCCCGTGTCCCCTGACACCGGGATGAGCCCGTGCGTGCCCGCGATCCTGTACGTCACCCCGTCGACGGTCAGGTCGTAACTGTTGACGTACGTCATCATCAGGTCGGATCGGACGGTTCCAACCGCCGCAAATCGGTGCTCGTACTGCAGATCGATGTCGACGCCGTTCGTGCGCGTCCGGTTCGCATTGACATACCCGACGTGGTAATACGCGATCGGCGCGACCGGCGGGACGACGAGTGCGATCGTGCCGTCCGGCTGGACCTGCGGGAGCGGCGCGAGATTGGTGCCCCTGACCGTTTCGGGTTGGCTGCCCAGCACGATCTGATTCCTGACGTCGATGCCGTAGAAGTCGACCGACAGGCTCACGCCCCGTGTCGGCTCGAAGATCAGGCCCAGCGTGTAGGACGTCGACGTCTCGGGCTTCAAGACCGGGTTCGCGCCGACGATCGTCCCTGCGCCGATTTTGCATTGCGACGGGAACGTCCCGACGGCTGCCGCGTTGCCCGGATCGGTGCACAGGATCGGGTCCGTCGTATCACCGGTCGAGAACGTCAGTCCGGCAGTGCCGTTTTCCGCCGGCCCGGGCGCCCGGAATCCCCGTCCCACCGTGCCTCGCAGCACGAGCTCGTCGAGCGGCAGCAGCTTGACGCCGAGCTTCGGACTGGCCTTGCCGCCCGAGAGGTTGTAGTGGTCGTAACGTATCGCCGCCTCGACGGAGACCCGCTTCGTCAGCGGCGCGAGGAGCTCCGCGTGGAGCGAGCCGACATCCTGCGCTCCGATCGCGAAGTTGTTGCCGAAGCCGTCGATCAGCCCTGCGGCGGCGTCCGCGGGCGGGCGCTCGCGCTGCGTCCGTCGATAGAAGTCGGATCCGAGTGACAGGGCCAACGCGCCGCCCTGCAACGACGCGACGTCGCGCGTGCCCGAGAGGCTCGCAAACCCGAGCCGCGACACCTGAGTCGTCGATTGCGTCGGCGCGATGAAGTCGAGCACCGCAGACGAGTTCGGCTGGCCCACGAGGTACGGTGCCGTCGTGCTGTCCAGCGCCTGCTGCAAGTTGGCCGCATTGACGATGCCGTGTGCAGTCTGCCGCAGGCGGACCTCGGAGGCGCCGATGGATGCGATGACCTCCCAACCTACAAGCGTCCCTCGGAGATCAGCGACGAGCCGGCTCGTCCGGGCATCGGACTCGAACAACTGCGGCCCGAGATCCAGAAAGTTGTAGTGCAGGAGACCCGCCGTTAGTCCCGTGCCCGACGGGAAGCTCGGGTTCGTCGCCGGGATCGAGGTCGGCGGCAAGGCGTCGAGCAGCGTCGGGATTTGACCGGGCCCGGACGTGACGCCCTGATAGCCCCTTGTGAAGGTCGACGCCGGCTGATGCGCCTGCTGCGACTTGCTCACGAAATAGGCGCCTGTCGCGGATAGCTGCCAGTCGGCTCCGAGCCGCTGCGTGAAGCGCGCCAGTAGGTTGTCGTTTTCGGTCCGCGGCTGGATTTGCGACCACGAGTTGGAATAGGTGCACTGGCCCGCCGAGAACCTCGCGGCATCGCATCCCCGCATGAATCCGACGATCCTTCCATCGCCGTCGGTCACGTAGCCGGTCGCGCTTGCAGGAAGCCCGCCATTGAGCGCGTTCGGCACGCCCGGCGTCACGTCCAGTCCGCCGGTCGCCCTAAAGTCAGTTTTTTCGAAGGCGCCGCCGCGGTCGGCGAACCGGATCTGGTCCTGCCTGCGAAGCTCCGTCGAGACAAAGATGTTGTGGCCGTTGCTGGCCAGGTCGCCGAAGCCGGTCGTGCCCGCAACGTGAACCGTGCTGCCGTCGCGCCGCGAGGAGGTCCCGGCGTCGATCACGATCCGCGTCCCGACGTAGGACCGTCTCAGGATGATGTTCACGACGCCGGCGATTGCATCCGACCCGTAGATCGCCGACGCGCCGTCCTTCAGTATCTCGATGCGTTCGACTGCGTCAAACGGGATGTTCGCGATGTCGACGAACGAACGCTGGTCGTCGTCGCCGACCGGAAAGGGGGCGGTCCTGTGTCCATCGATCAGGACGAGCGTGGCGCCGACACTCAGACCGCGAAGCGAGGTCCCGCTCGCGCCGCCGGCGAAGGCCGCGGAGAAGTTCTGCGACAGGCTCGCCTGGCCATTCGCCGTGATGGCGTTCAGCACCTGCCAGATGGTCGAATAGCCCGATCTGACGAGGTCGTCGGCCGTCAGCACCTGGATCGGGCTCGCCTGCTCCGCGTCGACCCGCGCGATGTTCGAGCCGGTGACCATGACCGGCGCAAGGACCCTCACGGGCGCGTCCGTGACGTCCTCCGCGGCGCTGCACGGGAGGGTCGACGTCAGGGCCGCCATCACGAGCACGACTCCACGAACCGGCATCACGGGGAACATAAGTGGCGTCCCATTGGGATCGCCCCTGTCGATCGGGCGAGTTTTCGCAATCTACTTTAAGGCGCGAGCGGGGGGAACGACATGCCTCCGAAGGAGCACGTCGTGTGGCTGCGGCAGGACAGTTTGCATGGCGAGGCCCTCGGCGGCCGACAGACCGGGCGCGGATTCGACCCGAGGCTCGACTGCTGAGTCGGCTGACGCACCGGGAGGTCGGTCCCGTCCGGTCCGCCGGAAGGGAGGTGTCCGGAACCTCCCTCGGCGCGACGCGCACAGCCTGTCTGTCACGCAGCATGGGAGCCATGCAGAGACCCTTTACTTCGTTCTCGGCGACGCGTCCGGCGCGCGCTGCGATCGACGGGTGGTCACCCGTGCGAGACAGAACGACCGACGAGGGCCGATCACCGACGGCGCCTCGCCGCCGCGCCTCGAATCGTCGATCAGGATGGCGTGGTCATGTCGCCGCCGCCGCGGTTGACGCGAGCTCGAAATGATTGAGCCTTCCGCCGAAACGGGAGACGCGCTCAGGCTGCGCTGGGCCGCCGAACGGACGCTCCTCGCGTGGGTGCGGACGTCGCTCGCGCTCTTCGGGCTCGGCTTCGTGATGGCACGGCTGATGGCGGCGGTAGACGGTGCCGGCGGCGGGTTCGTTCCGTCGCTCAGGCACTACGCCGCGACGGCATCGCTCGCTGTTGGCGTCGTCTTCGTCTGCATCGGGGCCGTGGCGACGGCCGCCGCCGGACTGCGGTATCGCGCGTACGTCGGCGACACGACGTCCGGGGGCGGCAGGTCCGCGGGCTCCAGCGTCTCGTTCGCGACCTCCATCGTGGTGGCTGCGCTCGGCGTCTTCCTCGCTCTGTCGCTTGTCGTGGTGTCGATCTGAGCGACAGACTGACGAGCCGAACGCCTTCGGCGCGTGCGTGGTGATGACGTCGCCGCGTTCCCGAATGCGGACGACGGCAGTCAGGGTGGACCCGGCGTCACGCCGCTTTGTGTCCCCGGGGCGTCGCCGGCCGAGCCGCCGCATGCCGCGCTTCGATCTCCCCCATCTTGATGGCCAGCTCGCCCGGCGTCAGGATGCCCTTCTGGAAGAGGATGTTCGCGAAGGCGGCGATCCAGCGCTCGTAGTAGCTCAGCGCACCGATCAGGTCCGCACCCAGCGACTCGACCCCGCGCCGCTTCTCTTCGGTATTGACGATCTTCCGATAATCGAGAACGTCGGCGAGCGCGTGACACCGCTTCTCCCACGGCGCCAGCGGATGGTCGGTCCGTTCGATCGTGAGCGCGGGCAGTCCTCCGATGTCGTTCGGCAGGCGCGTGAGTCGATCGGACGAGTTCATGGTTGCGCTCCCGTGCGCCTCGAGCGCTGCACCACCGCGACACCGATCATCGCGTCGCGCGTCACCAGGTCCGCGAGCTGTTCTTCGGTAAGCGAGTCCGTGTCGTCGGGTCGCCGCGGCAACACGAGGAATCGGACCATCGCAGTCGAGTCGCTGACCCGGATCTCAACGTCGTCCGGGATGAGCGTGCCAAACTCCGCGAGCACGGCGCGCGGTTCCGCGACGGCGCGCGCCCGATACGGCTTCTGCTTGTACCAGTCCGGCGGCAGCCCGAGCACCGGCCGCGGGTAGCACGAGCACAGCGTGCAGACGATGAGGTTATGCACGCGCTCGGTGTTCTCGAGGACGATCAGCCCCGTGTCGTCGTAGAACGTGATGCCGAATTCCTCGCAG
Organism: uncultured beta proteobacterium; assembly: GCA_963795885.1. Lineage (GTDB taxonomy): Bacteria > Pseudomonadota > Gammaproteobacteria > Burkholderiales > Burkholderiaceae_D > CAHJXF01. Next base: position 556,090 of record CAWCJI010000007.1, read on the forward strand.
CGGTCCGGCCGTCGGCGAGCAGTCGCGAGCGAAACGCCGGGTCGACCCAGGCCCGTGCGACGATCTTCGCACCGAGCGCGGGCGTGCGCGAGTCCAGGACGTCGATCTGCCGATGGATGTCAGACGCCTCGATCAGCCCCTTCGCCGGAGCAATTCGCGTACAGCGGTTTCCATGACCTCGTAGTAACCGGGCGGCGCGGGCTGGTCTGCGGCCATGACGTGGCGGTCATCGGGATAATGACGATGGGTTTCGGATGCGGTCATCGCTCGATCCTTTCGAGCCAGTTCTCGAACACTTCGATCCGCAGCCCGTCGGCCGGTCGGCCGGCATAGGCGGGCCAGAGCTCCGACATTGCGAACGCGACCCGGTAGTAGTGCAGGAGCCGGCCGGCGTTGCGCCCGTAGCCTTCTTCCTCGTTGTCCATGTTCATCGGCTCGATCACCGCTTCGACGACGCCGATCTTTCCGCGCAGGTAAACCGGCACGCGGTAGTGCCCGACGGGGCGGCGGTTCGCTACCCGCACGCGGTCGCCGGCGCGAAACGCGGGCTCTTCGCCCGGGGCCCAGACCACGGCGTGTCGATCGCGCGTCTCGCTCGCATTGGCAGCATCCATCTGTCGTTCCTCCCGTTCATCGAGTATCGCAACCGGCCCTTGGCGCGCCAATCCCTCTTATGGCCGAATGCCGGATCGGCCGTTTGGTCGCCGGCGTACGCGCGCTTTGGCGCGGCCGCACGGTAAGGGAGGTTGATACGGTGCTCGCTGCTGCGAGAGCGTTCGAATTGGTCGATGAGAGGGCGTCTGTCCAGCGATCCGATACGTCGCCTGCTGACGGTGGCCAGGGTTGCGAGTGAGGCCGATGTGCAGCGGCGGGAGACGTGATCGTCGCCAGTCCCCAAACGTGCGCCGCCATTCCTCGCGATCGGTCGGCGACCCCTCCCTCACGATGGCACGGACCGGACGATTCGCGCATCCACGTCGTCGGTCCTTCGCTGACGGTGTGCGGCGTACGACAGGGCCCACGCGACGACGAAGACGCCGACGACGGCGAAGCCCAGATCGTTGAAGCGGCCGCGGAAGCGACCGACCATGCCCCACACGCCGCCCGTCAACGACAGCTTCGCCGCAATCAGGTCGACGGCCTCGACACCGCCGATCCCGACTGCAACCACGATCGAGACGAAGGTAATAACGAGGTTGTACGACAACCTGCGCTGGGGGCGGTCCAGCGCCCATCGGTAGGCCCCGACCATCATCACGCTGTCCGACGTGTCGACGAGTGACATGCCGGCCGCGAACAGGACGGGGAACACCCAGGTTGTCTGGACCGGCAGGCCATTCGCTACCTGCGACGCCGAGAGGCCGTACATCGCCACTTCAGTCGCCGTGTCAAAGCCGAGCCCTAAGAGCACGCCTAGCGGAAACATCTGCCAGCTGTGCGTCACGAGGTGAAAGAGCGGTCGCAGCAACCGCGACGTCCAGCCGCGGCCCCGCAGCAGCCGGTCGACGTCCGACGGATCCAGGGTCCCGCCCGCCTTCACATGCCGGTAGGACCGGAGCAGGGACGCGAAGATCGCGACGTTCATCGCCGCGATGGCGAACAGAAAACCCGCAGAAATCGCGGTGCTGAGCGTGCTGCCCAATTCCTGGAATCGCCGGTAGACCGCGAGGACCGAACTGACCGAGACGATCGCCACCGCCACAACCGTGACGATCGCCGAGTGTCCCATCGCGAACCAGAGGCCGAGTAGGAAGGGCCTCTGTCCCGCGTGCATCAGCTTCCGCGTCGCGTTGTCGATTGCCGCGATGTGGTCGGCATCGACGGCATGCCGCAGGCCGAGCCCGTAAATGACCAGGGCGATCCCGAGAAAGGAGGAGCTTCTTCGCGACGCCCAGACCGCCCAACACCACGCCGAGACATTCAGGGCGAGCAGAAATGCGGCACCCAACGCGAGCCTCGGCTTGCTAGAGGCGTCGTCGCCGCCGGCGAGCCATCTCGCCATGCGTTCTGGCCGACGAGGGACCGCACGGACCGGTCCGGGTGATAGCACGCGGCGCAGCGCATTAGTGAGCATCGGCCGACGATAGGACAGGCGCGGTGGCGCGACCCGCCTCGAACAGGCTGCGACGCGCTGCCACCTTCGGCGGGGTAAGCGGACCCGGTGCACGATTGTCCGTGGTGGACGTTCGCCTGAGCGAAACTCCGAAGATCTTCGCCTGTGGTGAGGGCCCGCCTTGAAACCCAATTGTCGCTTCTCGAGGGTCGTATCTTCGGCGTGCTCGTCGAGAAAGAACGGACAGTTCCCGACATCTATCCGCTGTCGGCGAACGCGCTGACGGCGGGCTGCAACCAGAGGAACAACGGCAACCCGGTGCTGAACGCGTCGAAAATCGAGGTCCAGGCAGCGATCGACCGGCTCAAACCGCTATCCCTGGTGATCGAATCAAGCGGATCCCGCGTGATGCGTCATTCGCAGGAACATTGGCCGCGCGCTAAAAGTGCCAAGCGAAGCGGTCGCGTTGCTCGCCGCTTTGTGGCTGCGAGGCCCGCAGACCGTGGCTGAACTGCGCGCGACGACTGAACGACTGCATCGGTTCGCCGATGTTGCTTCGACCGAAGGCTTCCTCCAACAGCTCGCCGAGCGCTCGTCGAGTCCGGCGGTCCATTGGTACGATTGCTGCCGCGCACCTCCGGGGCTCGCGAGTCTCGCTGGGTGGATCTGTTTAGCCCGGCTGCGGAAGCAGTGAACATGGAGCCCCGTTGCGAGCAGGAGATTGGCGTCACACTGGCGCCTGAATGGCGTATGGAAATTGAGCAACTGTGCGCCGAACTGCGGGCCCTACGCGATCGGGCGCTCAGAAAATCACCCTCCACTAGGCTAAGCGCGATGAGCAACATGCAGGGGTAGTGACGGCCCGTGCGCCGGCTTCTGGCCAGAAGCAGCCGATCGCTCGTTTGCGGAGAGCGACCGCTTCAGACTGAGTGTTGCCGCTCGGGTCCCAACACCGAACGCCAGCTGCAGCCGAGAGCTGCCGTTCAATATCGCAGATGCCGGACGTCCGCTGTACCCCTCGAACCAGACGTTCATCGTCAACAGGCGGCGGGGCAGTCAGAGAGTGACTGCTCTTGCCGTGGCCAAGGTGGAGCTACCGACCCTAAGCGGTTTTCGCCAGGGCGGCTCGAGCGCCTGCTTTAACGGCTGCGTATCGCAACGGCCGCTGCGCCCCGTCTACTCGCCAAGAATGGCCATGCATGCGCCGTTGACCACTTGCCTTTAAGTGTTGCTTTGTCGGGCCGCAAACACGCCAGTCACGCCGTCGGTTAGCACTCCGCTCAAACTCCAACGAGCGGTAACAACTCGAACGCGACGTTCGACCGGCCCTGCGCCAGTGACGACAATGGCATTCATATGCCGGTGTAGAAGGCGTGGAGGCCGAGCTGTGCGTTTGAAGCGTGGGTAATGACCCTTCGCTTCAACCTAATTCACAGGCGGAGAGACTGATCAAACAGGGACTTATGCCTAAAGCGACCTCGGCGTCATGATAATCAGAGCTTGACACCCTTTCGCTTCTGGCGATCCTCAAAGGTCTCCAGCAGGAATTTGCATAGCGTTCCTCCAGCACCTACAACGAGCCGTGCGAGTCGCGAGTCGACGACGCGACGCTGTGACCGACCATGGCCCGAGCCATATAAGTTTCGCAACTCTGCCACTCCGATTGCGACGGCACCCAAATTGCTGAGCACCCGCTTAATCGTATCCGCTCCGCGACGCGTCGAGTCCACCCCGTCAGGCGCAAGCTCTAGGGCTCTTTGCACCTTCTTCAATAAGACAGGGACGTCTTCTTTTGACTCGTCGAAATCTTCATTGCAGCCGCGCAGTATTGACTTTAGCGTTGCTTCGACCAACTCCTTCGTTGAACCCACCGCTAACTCAGGGTCAGATTCGATGGAGCCACTAATGCGATCAAGATAGATATAGAGGTGGCTAGTATCGAGCGTTGCTGGAATCGCGAGGTCAACAGAATAGTCAAGACCCGCGTCAACTATTCTTCCATTGCGGAACGCAAAACCATCTCGCTCGACGAAGCGAATTAGCTTACGCTTTCCCTCAGCAAACGAATCGGGTATTTCGAAAAGAATATCGTCGAACACCAACAGTAGTCGCCGGACCTGTTCCCGATCCGTCAGCTCGATGCCTGCGTAGTAGCACTCCACCAGGTCTCGACGCTGACCACCGTGTAGTTCATCGGGCGGGACGAACTCTCTTGTGAAACCGTGGCCCTCGAACAGATCCGTTATCGTGCGCAACGTCCAGCCAACGAGCAGCTCTCGAAACTCGATCAGGGTACGCCTACTAAGCTGTGCTTTCGGCACAGTCGCTAAAGTGCACGCCGCACCGTCGGCTCGAGCTCGGAGCACCCGAGCAGCAGCAGCGTGGCGCGAGGTTGAGGCTTCATACCGGTCATCTGAGCAATTTTATCAAATGGAATCACTCGGTCTTGGGGTTTTTCAGGCGCGCAGGTGGGGTCTGGATGGCTGTAACAAGACCCGGGTGGACGAACGCGCCAGCAATCAGATGCTCAGTAAAGTCTATGCTGAACCTGATGTCGTCTTCTGTCGGAACGTGCCCTCGATGAATTGCTGCGTGGCCAATGTCGACGGCTGCCGCAAGTCGGTCTGCCTGCGCTTCGGTGACGTGCCCTTTCGTTTTCATCGCTGTGAGCTTGAAGTCGAACCCGCCAATGTCACCAACGAGTTCGTTCATAACAGTGTCTAGGAGGGTGCGCAGCGACATTCCTGCGAGACGGTATTTGACCGCGTCAAAGGCAAAGTAGACCTCTTCAATGAGCGGCTTGACCCAGGGGTATTGGACATTGAAGGTTACAAAACCCAGCCACTCCGGACGTGCGCGGCGTTGGCGGACGGGGAAGTAGTGCCAGCCCTCGAAATAGGGTTGGTAGCGGAAATTATCCTCCGCCCTTGGGTCGTGAACGAGCGCTCCCAGTGAGATCTGCGAGCAGCCGCGGCACTTAAGCACCAAGTATCGATCGCAACCTTCGGCGACTGTCTCTTCCTCAAAAGGGTCGCCGTCGATCCAGTGCTCCTCATAAGACGTGAGCAATTGATGGCTGGTCTGGTTTCGACACCGATTGCAAAACACCTGTCGTGATTCATTCATGCCAGCGGTGTACATTGCCCTTGAGAGTTTGGAACAGCCGGCTCTAAAACTCGGCTTTGCCGGGACCATTGCGCAGTCGCCGTGAAAGCGCATCGTAGCGCGCGCGTCGCGGCTCGCGCACAGGCGGGTAGCCCTGCCTGCCAACCCAGGACCATCAGGTCCTCTCGTCCGTCGTTGAGAGGCCGCAGCTGACGTTAGGTGCTCTTTGTCCGGCGCGGCAGCAACAGTCGGAAGCGGTCGTGCAGGATCCACGCGGCGGAACGACGGCTCTCGGCCAAGATCACCGCTCCGGCTCTTGTCCCCCATGGCAGGCATCGGCGGCAGCCACCCCAAGCGGCGGTGGCTGCGCTAGCGGTCTCAAATCTCCGTCTGCTCAGAGATCTCGAGGGCGTCTTCGGCCTCGATGGCAGGGTACCGCACCGTCGACTCCAGCTTGGAGTGCCCAATCAGCAGCTGCACGGGGCGATGGTACTTCGTGCGCCTGTACACCAGCGTCGCCTTGGTACGTCGCATCGAGTGCGTCCCATAGTCGGCGCGGTCCAGGCCCAGCTCGTCGACCCAATGCCCGAGGATCCGGGCTTACTGCCTGGTTCCCAGATAAGGTGAGCCGTAGGGTCGGCTCGCAAACAGGAAGTCCTTCGGCCTCAACCGGGCCTGTTTAACCCACGCCAGCATGGCATCCCGCGCCGCCCGCGTGATTTCAAACTACACCCGGCGCTGCGCCTGTGTTGCATGACGATCGCACGTGTCGCCGCCTGGTCCATGGAGCACGTCGCGGACTTGAGGGCTGCATCCGCGCAGCTCGCTGGAAGGGTGGGAGTTGATGCGCCGCGGACGACCGGCACGCCTTGCATTAGGCTTCGACCAACAATGTAGAGGGCGACAAGATGCCGGGCTTCTTTTTGCAAAACGCGGGCGCTCTAAATCTGAGCGCGCAGGTAACGACGCCGAACCTCGGGTTCAGGCCGGGTCAGTTGGGAGCGCTGTACGCGGTGCTAGCCCACGTATCGATTCACGACGACCCGGCCACGGTCTGTTTGCCAACCGGTTACGGCAAGACCTCGGTGATGATGGCGCTGCCGTTCCTGCTGCGGCCGATGCGCGTCTTAATCGTTGAGCCGTCTAACGCGCTGCGCAAGCAGGTTTCATCCCACTATCGAGAGCTGTCTACTCTCCGCCGTATCGGTGCCATCTGCGAGGCAGTTCCGAACCCCCTTGTCCTTCGACACGAGGGACGGCCTGCAACTGCGGATGACTGGCAAGTGCTAGCCGCGCATGACGTGGTTGTCTCGACCCCAGGTAGTTCGTCGCCGTCAATGACTAACGGCGCGCCCCACGACTTGTTCGACTTGGTGATCTTCGATGAGGCGCATCACGCGCCGGCTGAGACCTGGGCTACGTATCTTGATCACTTCCCAGCCGCCCGATTTGTGTTCTTAACAGCCACGCCTTTCAGGCGCGACGGTCGTGCTATTCCGGGCAAATTGGTTTACCGATATCCGGTGATGCGGGCAGTAGCGGAAGGCGCCTTCGACCCCGTAGCTTTCCGTGCTGCACCGGTGGCCAATGAACTGGACGACGAACATGTCGACCGCGTCACCGCACAGACGGCAGTTCAGCAATTGCTCGCGGATCGACAGGCTGGTCACGATCATCGATTGTTCGTGAGGGCAGCCAGTATCGCTGCCGCACGCACTCTGGTTCCCCTGTATCAGGGCCTTGGCGCGAAGGTGGAGGCCGTCGATAGCAAGCTGAGCAAGCGACGGCAGGACGACTGCGAACGTCGTCTGATCAGCGGCGAGCTCGACGGCATCGTATGCGTTGACATGTTCGGCGAAGGCTACGACTTTCCAAAGCTAAAAATCGCGGCACTGCACGCTCCGCACCGTTCATTGGTGCCGACTATCCAGTTCATTGGGCGCTTCGCGAGGATCGATCCGAGCACTGGAGGGGCAACGCTGATCGCACCGACTTCTCGAGTTCTGGATGCAACCAGCGCGTTACTGCGAGAGGGGATCGACCTGGCACGCCTGATCGACGAGGCGGCTATGGGCGAGTTGGCGGTGGATGCAGCGGAGCAGGCGATTCTTGAGCGGCTCCCGCTTCGGCGGGTTAGCGAATCCGACTACGACGCGGTCTCGCCACTCGCGCTGCAACTCTACGCGCACGTTCGCGTGTTTCACTGCGTTCAGCCACCCGACTTCGCGCTCTTCGGCGAATCGATTGGCAGGGAGCTTCGCGTCATGAAGCAGTGGTCTTCAGACGATGGAAGCATCTCGCTGTTGCTCACTGCGGATGAGAACCCACCAAACTGGGCAACTTCCGCTGTGCTGGTGAACATCCGGCATGATGCCTTCCTCCTCGTATATCGAGTTGCGTCGGGGCTCTGCTACATCGGGTCGACGCGCAGAACCGAGAAGCTGTACCTCGGGATGATGGACAAGGTCTGCGCCAGCAACTACCGCGCCTTGAGCTACGAAGAGACGAGCCGCGCCCGGGCCGGCCTTCAGGCTGTGAAGTTCTTCAATGTTGGGCTGAAGAACACGACCTTCAACTCACAAAGCGAGACATACCGGACTCTGACTGGACCACAAGCAGAGCGAGCGGTGACCGCCGGTGACGGGCGAGCCTACGTTCAAGGCCACTTCTTCGGAAGTGGTTTCGACGGCGAAGAGAAGGAGACCATCGGGGCCAGTAGTAGCTCGCGCATATGGAGCAATCAGCGGCTGACGGTGGCGGACTTTCTCGACTGGATCGAACGGCTAGACGGCCGACTTACAGGGACAACGCCGTTCGCTGAAACCCACCTCGACATCGTTCGCGCCGCACAGACACTCCGTCGACTGCCGGACGTCGTGATCGCTGGAACCTGGCCGAAGGCCGCTTTTAAGGTCAACCCAAGAGTTCGGTGGCGGCCAGCTCCCGGCGCGCAGGTGGTCTACCGCCGCCTCACCGAGTGGGAGATCGCGAGTTTCGATTGCCGACCCGACGACTCGGAATTGCGCTTCTCGCTCTTGTCCGAGGAGTCAGTGGTTCCGATGTCCTTCACCATCGGCCGCGGACGCATGGTGACCTCCTTGGACGGGGCTTTGGCCGTCGAAGTCGAGTCCGCGAGCGATGAATGGATGGCGCTCGCCGATTGGCTTTCCGACCACCCGCCGCGATTCTACGCTGCGGATAAGTCGTCGTTCGAAGGGATGAACCTGATGGCGGCGCCATTACTGCGGGTCGAGGAGTTGGCGGAAGGCGACGCCGACTTCATCGACTGGACCGACTGCGCCATCGAAGTTGAATTCCTTCCAAACGATAATTCCGCTGACACGCGCCGAAAGCGCGAGGCTCTGGGCGGCCGCCTGACTGTGCAGGAACGGCTGGAGCAATACTTGCTTGAACTGCCGAACCTTTTTGCGCTGTTCTACGACCACAGGACGGGTGAAGCGGCGGATTTTGTGGCAGTCACCCGAGCCGATGAAGGGGATGTGGAGATCGCTCTCTATCACTGCAAAGGTGCCGGGGGCCCTGCCAGTGGACGGCGTGTCGGCGACGTCTATGAAGTGGCCGGACAACTAGTTAAGTCGGTCATCTACTGTGACCCGGCGACGTTGCTTGCTCACATGGGGGAGCGGATGCACGCGCGCCATTCATCGCCGTCGCGCTTCTTGCGCGGTGACCTTGCTTCGACGCAAGCGTTGATCCAAAGCGTCCCAGCGACGCGACTCAGCTTCGCGGTCGTCGGTGTGCAGCCGGGTATCCGGCGCTCGCTCATCGACGCTCACTTGGCCGACTTAATGGCCTTCGGGATTGGCTATGCACGTCAAGGGGGGGCGGCCAAGGCGTGCTGGCTGGTAAGCCAGTAGAAAGCGGTGACCGACGGCTTTGGGTCGAGACTGCACGTTGGACCTGAGGAGAAGCGGTCGCCGCGGCTGCACGATCCGGCTCCTGCGCATCGTGTGGCTGCTAGGCCCCGTATTGCCGCCATTCGCGCCCCGCGGACGTGGCCGCGTCCGACGACCGGTGCTTGGTGCTTAGGGTGAGCACGCGTGCCGAAGACCACCGACCGCAACCGCTGCAAAGCGGTCTGTCGAGGCGGCCAGGCAAGCGACCGCAACGGGTCGTTGCTGTCGTCCCTAGGATGTTCGCGTGTGTTGGACAGTCCAACGAGGCTTCCGCGCTCGGGACGAAACGGTGCAAACCTAACCAGGAAGGTCCGGTCGGTCCGGCGCGAGCTGGTCATCCGCTCCGTGACCCCGGTGTGACCCCGGCGGGCGTAAAAAAAGCCTGCATCGTGGCAAGCTCTTGATTCGACTTGGCTCCCCGACCTGGACTCGAACCAGGGACACACGGATTAACAGTCCGTTGCTCTACCAACTGAGCTATCGGGGAAGAAGGGGCGGGATTATAGCCAGCGGGTAGTTGCGGCGCAACGCGAAACGCCGAGCGGCGCAGCGCCGACAACGGTCACGAGCGCTGGCGCATGAATTGCTTTGCGCGTCTGCGGCGGCGTGAGAAGATCATCGGGCCATCCGCGCGCCTTCGAGTGCGCCCGAGCAGCGGACGCGAACGAGCGGCCGCAACAAGAACAACAGAATCCGATGGGATCTATGGTGGACGCCAGGGAGGCGCCTTTCATCGGTCTCGCGCTCCGCGCGGGCCGACGCCTGCGTGCGTTCGGGGTCCTCTCGCGATGAGCGTCGTCGAGCGACCGTCTCCGGCGGTCCCGTCGATGGCCGCCGCCCAGCCGACCGTCCTGATCGTCGACGACACGCCGTCGAACCTGAGCTTGCTCAGCGACATCCTGCGCGCCGACTACCGCGTGCGCGTCGCGACCGACGGGCCGAAGGCGCTCGCGATCGCCCGCACGGCCGCCACGCAGCCGGACCTGATCCTGCTCGACGTGATGATGCCCGGCATGGACGGCTACGAGGTCTGCCGGCAACTGAAGGCCGATCCGTCGACCGCCGCGATCCCGGTCATCTTCGTGTCCGCGATGAGCGAGGTCGAGGACGAGACGCGCGGCCTGGAGGTCGGCGGCGTCGACTACGTGATGAAGCCGATCAACGCGTCGATCGTGCGAGGCCCGCGTTCGCACGCACCTCGCGGTCTCGTCGTACTCGCGCGAGATGACGAGGCTCGTCGCGGAGCTCGAGTTGCGATCGGCGGCGCTGGTCGCGCTCAATCACACGCTCGAGGCGCGCGTCGCGTCCGAGGTCGCCGAGGTCGAGAAGCTCGCGCGGCTGAAGCGCTTCTTCTCGCCGTCGGTCGTCGAGCTGATGCTGTCGAACGACGTCGAGGATCCGTTGAAGAGCCACCGCCGCGAGATCGCGGCGGTCTTCATCGACCTGCGCGGCTTCACGGCCTTCGCCGAGTCGTCGGATCCGGAAGAAGTGATGGGCCTGCTCGCCGAGTATCACGACGCGATGGGCCGCATCGTGATGGATCACGGCGGCACGCTCGAGCGCTTCGCCGGCGACGGCATCATGATCTTCTTCAACGACCCGGTCCGCGTCGACAATCCGTCCGCGATCGCGGTCGGCATGGCCATCTCGATGCAGGACCGTTTCGCAGCGCTGATCGACGACTGGCACAAGCGCGGCTACGACCTCGCGATGGGCATCGGCGTCGCGCAAGGCTACGCGACGATCGGCGCGATCGGCTTCGAGGGCCGGCGCGACTATGGCGTGATCGGGCCCGTCACGAATCTCGCGGCGCGGTTGTGCGCGGAGGCCAAGGGCGGACAGATCCTGATCTCGCCGCGCGTCCATGCGAGCGTGGCGTCGCTGGTCCGGTGCGAGCTCGTCGGCGAGCTCGTGCTGAAGGGCTTCCATCGACCGGTCGTCGTCCATTCCGTGACCGGCACGGCGGGGGCCGCATGAACGGACGCGTGCGGTTGCGCCAGCTGTCGTCGCTCTTCTTCGTGACGGTGCTCGTCTCGATGGCGGCGAACGCGATGTTCCTCGTGCTGATCCGGCAGTCGTACCAGAGCGTCGTGAGCGCGCAGGAGCATCGCCAGCACTCGCTTGATCTCGCGAACGAGCTGCAGCAGGAGACCGAGCAGCTCGCGGGACTCGTGCGCGCCTACACGGCGACCGGCGAGCCGCGCTACCTGCTGTACTACTACGACATCCTCGGCGTCCGCGAGGGGCAGAAGCCGGCGCCGCCCGACTTCCATCCGCGGTCCTACTGGGACGACGTCATCGCCGGCCGCATCAAGCACGTGCTGCCGACCGACGGCATCAAGCGATCGATCGCCGACCTGATGAAGCAGCGCGGCTTCGGCGACGAGGAGCTCGCCGCGCTGCGCAGCGTGCTCGATGCGACCGAGAAGATGAAGAAGGTCGAGCAGATCGCGTTCGCCGCGACCCAGGGCCTCTACAACCCCGACACGAAGGAGTTCGTCTCCGACGGAGCGCCGCGACTCGACTACGCGAGCAAGCTCGTCTACGGCCAGGAGTACAGCGCGCTGAAGGCCGATCTCTCGACCTCCGTCGACCAGCTCGTGTCGTTGACCGATCATCGAACGGCCGCCGAGGTCGCGATCGCCGAGCGGCAGCTCGAGCGATGGATCCTGCTGTCGCTGGTCTGCATGGCCGCGACGACGGTGATGATCGTGATGGGCGTGCGCGTCATGCGGCGGCAGGTCCTGGTCCCGATCCAGCGGCTCGGCGCCGGTGCCGAACGGCTCGCGACCGGCGACTACGCGACGCGCGTCGGCGACGTTCGCGGCGTCGAAGAACTGACGACGCTCGGCAGCACGCTCGACTCGATGGCGCAGGCGGTCGAGGACGACATCGCCGGACGCCGCGCGGTCCTCGCCGAGCTCGAGGCTGCGCGCAAGCAGGCCGTCGACGCGACGCGCGCGAAGTCGATGTTCCTCGCCAACATGAGCCACGAGATCCGCACGCCGATGAACGCCATCCTCGGCATGTCGTATCTCGCGCTGAAGACCGACCTGAACCGGCGTCAGCACGACTACGTCGAGAAGATCCACGACGCGGCGCGATCGCTGCTCGGCATCATCAACGACATCCTCGACTTCTCGCGCGTCGAGGCCGGGCGCCTCGAGCTCGAGGTCGGCCGCTTCCGCGTCGAGGACGTCGCCGGCAACGCGCTGTCGCTGCTGCGCCAGCGCGCGCACGAGAAGGACATCGAGCTGTTGTTCGACGTCAGCGAGCCGCGGCTGCTCGGCGAGGGCGGCGCGCTGATGGGCGACGCGTTGCGGCTCGGGCAGGTGCTCAACAACCTGCTGTCGAACGCGGTCAAGTTCACGCATAGCGGCTACGTCAAGCTCGAGATCCACGTCGAGGATCGCGACGCCGACAGCGAGACGTTGCGGTTCTGCGTGCGCGACACCGGCATCGGCCTCACGCCCGATCAGATCGGCCGCCTGTTCCAGGAGTTCACGCAGGCCGACGGATCGACGACCCGCCGCTACGGCGGCACCGGACTCGGCCTCACGATCGCGAAGAAGCTGGTCGAGTTGATGGGCGGACGGATCTGGATCGAGAGCGAGCCCGGGCATGGCTCGGTGTTCCAGTTCACGGCTCGCTTCCCGCTGACGTCGCCGCCCGCGCCGCCGTCGCCGCCGCTCCCGCATGCGGCCGCGATGCGCGTGCTCGTCGTGGACGACCAGCCCGACGCGCGGCTCGCGTTGTCCGACCTGCTGCACGCGCTCGGCGTCGGCGGCGAGCATGCGGACGGCGTCGACTGCGCCGATGACGGCGACACGGCGCTCGAGAAGATCGACGCGGCCGATCGGGCGGGGCGGCCGTTCGATCTGCTGCTGATCGACTGGGTGATGCCGCGCGTCGACGGCGCGGCGCTGCTGCGGGCGCTGCGCGAACGGTCGAATGCCCATCGGCCGCTGCCGGTCATCGTCTCCGCGTACGACTCGGAGGTGATGCACGAGACGGCGGAGAAGCTCGGCGCTCGTCACTTCGTCGCGAAGCCGGTGCTGCCGGAGTCGCTGCGAGACCTCGTCCGCTGGCTCGGCGGCGACGGCGTGCAGGACCGCAGGTCGCCGGCCGTCCCCGAAGTCGCGGGCGTCGACCTGACGGGCCTGCGCGTCCTGCTGGTCGAGGACAACGCGATCAACCAGCAGCTGGCATCGGAGCTGATGGAGAGTCGCAACGTCGCGGTCGACGTCGCCGGCAACGGCGAGGAGGCGATCGCATCGATCCGCGCGCATCCGCCGAGCCATTACTCGGTCGTCCTCATGGACCTGCAGATGCCGGTGATGGACGGCTACGAGGCGACGCGGCTGCTGCAGGCTCGACGAACGCTACATCGACCTGCCGATCATCGCGATCTCGGCGCATGCGATGGCCGACGAGCGCGAGCGCTGTCAGGTCCTCGGCATGAACGGCCACATCAGCAAGCCGATCGAGCCGGAGTTGCTGTACGCGACGCTCGCGCGCTTCCATCGCTCGGGGACGGTCCCGCGCCCCGGTCCGACGACGTCGATGTCGACGTGGCCGGCGTCGGATGCCATGGTCGGGCTTCCGGCGATCGAAGGCCTCGACACGACCGTCGGGGTCACGCACGCCGGCGGCAACCAGGCGCTGTACGTCCGCCTGTTGCGACACTTCGTCCGCGACTTCGACGACTTCGAGACGAGGACGCGCGCGATGCTCGACGGCGGACGCTGGGACGACGCCGCCCGCGAGGCCCACACGTTGCGCGGTCTCGCGGGAAGCCTCGGCGCCCGCACGCTGCAACCACTGGTCGTCGAGCTCGAGACCGCCGTGCGGGCACGCGACACGACGGCCTCCCGCGCGCGCGCGAACGACGTCGGCGAACAGCTGATGCGGCTCCTCGCCGAGATTCGCGCGAAGCTGGTCGTCGAGCGGCGGCAGCAGCCGCGCGAGACGACGTCGTCGACGGACGAGCGGCACACGACTCTTCTGACGGCGAACGAAGCGCCCGGCTGGTACCTCCGCTTCCGCTCGCTGCTCGAGGAAGCGGATCTCGAAGCGAAGCTGTTGTGGGAAGCGCATCGCGTCGAGGCGATGACGTTCCTCCCGCTGCAGATCGTCCAGCGCATTTCGCTGGCACTCGAGCAGTTCGAGTTCGACACCGCGTTGCGATTCGCGCCGGCACCCGCGGTGACCGCACGAAGCGGAGTCGCCGGTCACGGTGCCGAGATGAGCGCGTCCGTCGATCGGCGCACGATCGCCGGCGCGGCGCCGCGACGGGCCGCGTTCGCGCTCGCGATCCTGCTCGCCGGCCTGCTGCCCGCGCCGCCCGCCGCCGCGATCGACCTGTCGTGGTCGGGGTTCGGCACGCTCGGCTATGCGGTCTCGAACCAGCCGTACAGGTACCAGCGCTTCATCGACGACGACGGCACGTTCAAGCGCGACTCGGTCGCGGGGCTGCAGCTCGACGCGAAACTGACGAACGAATTCGCGGCCACCGTGCAGGTGAAGGTCGCCGCCGACAACGGGACCGACCGACGGTACGAAGGCAGCGTGTCGTGGGCGTTCCTGTCGTATCGCCCGACCAACGACCTGTTGATCCGCGTGGGCAAGCAGCGCATCCCGCTCTACCTGTATTCCGAGACGCTCGACGTCGGCACGACGTACGACTTCGCGCGGCTGCCGACCGAGATGTATTCGATCGCGCCGGCCAACGACGCGGTCAGCGTGTCGTTCAACAAGACCTGGAAGCTCGGCGACGGCGAGCTGTCGACCGACGGCTTCTACGGCACGTCGAACAACGAGATCCGCAACTGGTTCCGTCAAGGCATCCCGGGCGTCCAGGACGCGGGGCCGCGCTTCCTGCGTCTCGACTTTCGCGGCGGCGGCTTCTCGCTCGCCTACGTGCGCGACGACACGGTCCTGCGGTTCGCGTTCATCCGCGGCCCGCATCCGCACCGGCGACAGGAGCCCGCTGGAAAGCGATTTCCCGTTCGTCGCCATCGCGCCGGGCGTGGGCTACTACCAGATCTCGGACAGCCTTCCGGGGCCTGGCGTGCGCCTCGTCGACGACGTGCTGTCGACGACGATCACCGCCGGCGCCGACGTCAAGCTGCCGGCCGGCTTTCGCACGATCGCCGAGTTCGCGCGCAACACGGCGGACTCGCGCGTCGCGCCGCAGGGCAATCGCGGATACGCGGCCATCCTGAAGCAGATCGGTCCGTGGACGCCGTACGTCAGCTACGCGTTCCTCCGCTCGCCGCAGAGTCAGCGCGACCTCGCGAACCGGATCGACACCAACACGGTCCCGCCATTCATTCCGAACGCGGCGCTGATCAACGCGACGCAGAAGTTCGGCGCCGACCAGTTCCTGTTCTATCACCAGAGCTCGTGGGCGTTCGGCACGTCGCTGTCGTTCTCGGCGACGAGCAAGCTGAAGGGCGAGTTCCTGCGGACGCACGTCTACGACGGGACCACGCTGATCGATTCGCCGGGGTCCACGTTCGTCCGCGATCAGGCCGTGAACGTCTACTCGATCTCGTACAGCGTGGTGTACTGATGTCGATCAGAGACCTCGCACGCTGCCTCTCGCTCGCCGCCCTCGTCGTCGTCGTGGCGTGCCGGACGATCGATGCGCGCGCGGCGGGCGGTGTCGTCGTCATCGGCAATCCGAACCTGCCGAGCGTCGATGCCGCGACGCTCGAGCGGGTCTACACGGGGCGCGTGATCGAGGTCAACGGCGTGCAGGTCACGGCGGTCAATGCGACGAGCGGCAGTGCGGTGCGCAGCCGCTTCCTGCAGAACTATCTGAACGAGGACGAGGACAAGTACGCAGCGTACTGGGTCGTGCGTCGCTACATCGGCAAGGGTGCGCCGCCGCGGGAGTTGTCGAGCAGCGCGGCCGTCATCGCGTTCGTGCGCTCGACACCCGGTGCGATCGGCTACGTCGAGGAGACCGACGTGCAGCCGGGCGTCAATGTGCTGATGCGCATGACGTCGGCGGGCTGCCGCGTCGAGAGGAGCACCGCCGGCGATCGCGTCGGCCACCAGTGTCGAGGTTGCGCTCGTTCAACGCCGCGACGCAGATGCGGCCGGTGTCGAGCGCGTAGATCGCGAACTCGTCGCGCAGTCGCTGCGACCTGCGCGGCCGTCAGGCCCGAGTACGAGAACATCCCGCGCTGCCGCTCGATGTGCTCGAAGTCAGGTCCGGCATCCGCTGCCGCAGTCGCTCGACGAGGCCGACGCGCATCGCGCGGATGCGTTCGCGCATGCCGTCGAGCTCTTCGTCCCACAGCGCGCGCAGCGTGGCGTCGCCGAGCACGAGGCGACGGTCGCGCCGCCGTGCGTCGGCGGGCTCGAATAGTTGGTGCGGATCACGCGCTTCAGCTGGCTCTGCACGCGCGCGGCCTCGCCGCGCGTCGGCCGTGACGACGGACAGCGCGCCGACGCGCTCGCCGTACAGCGAGAACGACTTCGAATACGAGCTCGCGACGAGGAACTCGAGGCCGGCGTCGGCGAACGCGCGGACGACGAAGGCGTCCGGCTCGATGCCCTTCGCCGAAGCCCTGGTACGCCATGTCGAGGAACGGCATCAGGCCGCCGCTCGCGCGACCGACGTCGACGATGCGTCGCCCACTGCGCCCGCGTCGGGTCGACGCCGGTCGGGTTGTGGCAGCACGCGTGCAGCACGACGATCGTGCCGGGCTTCGCAGCCGTTCGAGCGCGCCGATCATCCCGTCGAAGTCGAGGCCGTGCGTCGCCGCGTCGAAGTAGGGGTACTGCGCGACGTCGAAGCCGGCCTGCGTGAACAGCGCGAGGTGGTTCTCCCAGCTCGGGTCGCTGATCAGCAGACCTCGCGTCGGGGGTCAGGTGGCGAAGGAAGTCGGCGCCGATCTCGCAAGCCGCCGGTGCCGCCGAGCGCCTGGACCGTGACGACGCGACCGTCGCGGACGGCCGTCGACGCCGGCGCCGAAGACGAGCTTCTGCGTCGCCGCGTTGTAGCATCGCCATGCCGTCGATCGGCAGATAGCTGCGTGCGCGGCATCCCGTGCATCCGCTGCGCTCTCGGCGGCTCGCGCACCGCCGCCAGCACCGGGACCTTGCCCGTCGGCGTCGGTGTAGACGCCGACGCCGAGGTTGACCTTGCCGGCGCGCGAGTCGGCGCAGGAACAGCCTCGGTCATGCCCAGGATCGGGTCCTTCGGCGACGAGTTCGACGCTGCGTGAACGGGGAGGCTCATGGCATTCGCTCGTGGACGAGGGCGGCAGACGGGGTTGCTACCGACTCTTGCGTAACCGCCTGAATCGGACTCGATTTAGAAAATACTGGATTCCGAGGGCGATTCGGCGCGATAATCCTGTGTCATGTCGCAGCGCACAAGGCTGTTCGCTGGTGCGCGCGCGGCGCTTGTGGTGCCGTTCGCCGCACTGCAACCGAACAAATCCTAGCATGGCCGCCAACCTCGCCCCCCCGCCGAACGACGCGATCTTGTCGTCGTTCCCGGACAGCCCGTTCCAGTTGTTCCAGCCGTTCGCGCCGGCCGGGGACCAGCCGGCGCGCGATCGACGGGACTCGTCGAGGGGCTCGAGCGACGGGCTCGCGTTCCAGACGCTGCTCGGCGTGACCGGGTCCGGCAAGACCTACACGATGGCGAACGTCATCGCGCGGGCCGGCCGACCTGCGCTGGTTCTCGCGCCGAACAAGACGCTGGCGGCCCAGCTGTACTCGGAATTCCGCGAGTTCTTCCCGAACAACGCGGTCGAGTACTTCGTCAGCTACTACGACTACTACCAGCCCGAGGCGTACGTCCCGCAGCGCGACCTGTTCATCGAGAAGGACTCGTCGATCAACGAGCACATCGAGCAGATGCGGCTGTCGGCGACGAAGTCGCTGATGGAGCGGCGCGACGTCGTCATCGTCGGCACCGTCTCGACGATCTACGGCATCGGCAATCCGAACGAGTACCACAAGATGATCCTGACGCTGCGCGTCAAGGACAAGGCTCAGCCAGCGCGACATCATCGCGAAGCTGATCCAGATGCAGTACACGCGCAACGAGGTCGACTTCGGCCGCGGCACGTTCCGCGTCCGCGGCGACGTGATCGACGTGTTCCCGGCCGAGCACGCCGAGCTCGCGATGCGCATCGAGCTGTTCGACGACGAGATCGAGAGCATGCAGCTGTTCGACCCGCTCACCGGCCGCGTGCGCCAGAAGATCCCGCGCTTCACGATCTATCCGGGCTCGCACTACGTCACGCAGCGCGGCACCGTCGTCAACGCGATCGAGTCGATCAAGGCGGAGCTGCGCGAGCGGCTCGACTTCTTCTACAAGGAGAACCGCCTCGTCGAGGCGCAGCGCCTCGAGCAGCGCACGCGCTTCGACCTCGAGATGATGACCGAGGTCGGGCACTGCAAGGGCATCGAGAACTACACGCGCCATCTGTCCGGCGCCGCAGCCCGGCGAGCCGCCGGCGACGCTGATCGACTACCTGCCCGACGACGCGCTGATCTTCTTCGACGAGAGCCATGCGCTGATCGGCCAGCTGAACGGCATGTTCCGCGGCGACCGCGCGCGCAAGGTCAGAACCTCGTCGACTACGGCTTCCGCCTGCCGTCGGCGCTCGACAACCGGCCGCTGAAGTTCGACGAGTTCGAAGGCAAGGTCCGCCAGGGCATCTTCGTGTCGGCGACGCCGGCCGAATACGAGAATACGCACGCGGGCCAGGTCGTCGAGCAACTCGTGCGGCCCGACCGGACTGATCGATCCGCGCATCGAGGTCCGCCCCGCGATCGACCCAGGTCGACGACGTGCTGTCCGAGATCAACCGTCGCGTCGCGGACCACGAACGCGTGCTGGTCACGACGCTGACGAAGCGGATGGCCGAGCAGCTCACCGACTATCTCGGCGAGCACGGCGTCAAGGTGCGCTACCTGCACTCGGACATCGAGACGGTCGAACGAGCCGAGATCATCCGTGATCTGCGGCTCGGCGTTTTCGACGTCCTCGTCGGAATCAATCTGCTGCGCGAAGGTCTCGACATTCCGGAGGTCTCGCTGGTCGCGATCCTCGACGCCGACAAGGAAGGCTTCCTGCGCGCCGAACGATCGTTGATCCAGACCATCGGACGTGCGGCGCGGAACCTCAACGGCACCGCGATTCTCTACGGTGACGTCGATCACCGAATCGATGCGCCGCGCGATCGACGAGACGGATCGGCGGCGCGCGAGGCAGGTCGAGCACAACCGGTTGCACGGCATCGAGCCGCGCGGCGTCCAGAAGCAGGTCCGCGAGATGATCGACGGCGTCTACGACGCGCAGTCGGCGAAGACCGAGCTGAAGGCGGCGCAGGAGAAGGCGCGCTACGGCGCGATGGACGAGAAGCACGTGGCGCGCGAGATCAAGCGGCTGGAGAAGGCGATGCTCGATCACGCGCGCAACTTCGAGTTCGAGGAAGCGGCTCGGGCGCGGGATCAGCTGGCGCAGTTGCGGACAGCAGGTCTTCGGCGCGAGCGGCGCCGATCATCTGGTCGGGCTCGGCGACGGCGGCAAGACGGGGAATCGGGCTGCCTGACGGCAGAGCCGGATCGTGAAGCGATGGTCCGCGGTTCGCGGTCGTCGATTGGTCAGGACTAGAACAAGGTAAGGATCATGCCGAAGTACGAAGCATTCAAGATTTTGATCGTCTGCATGGGCAACATCTGTCGCTCGCCGACGGCCGAGGCGGTCTTCCGCGCAAAGGTGCGCGAAGCCGGGCTCGAGAAGCACGTCGTCGTCGCGTCGGCCGGCACGCACGGCTTCCACGCGGGCGAAGCGCCCGACACGCGCGCGATTCGTGCGGCGAAGAAGCGTGGCTACGACATGGAGACGATCGTCGCGCGTCAGATCACGAAGGACGACTTCGTCGCACTACGACCTGATCCTCGCGATGGACTGGGAGAATCACGCGACGCTGCAGCAGCTCGCGCCGCGCCAATACCATCACAAGATCAAGCTGCTGATGAGCTTCGCGACCGAGCACGAGTCGGCGGTCGTGCCCGACCCGTACTACGGCGGCGTCGACGGCTTCGAGACGGTGCTCGACTACGTCGAGGACGCGTGCATCAACCTCGTGGACTTCGTCCGTCGCCGCATGGCCCAGAAAGCGGCGGCCTGACGCGCAGCGCCGGCCGCCGTCCCCCGCGAAGGCGGGGACCCAAGTTCTTCGCAATGGCGACGGGCCGCGCGCCGCGCAGGTCGCGATGCTCCAGACCAACTCCAATACTTGACTGTTTTAGTCGGGTATCGTAATATCCGACCCCTGCAGTCGAGTATTGAGCCGTCCTCCCCGATGCGTCTGACCACCAAAGGCCGTTTTGCCGTCACCGCGATGATCGACCTCGCGTTGCGCGAGCACGCCGGTCCGGTCGCGCTGGCCGGCATCAGCGGTCGGCAGAGCATCTCGCTGTCGTACCTGGAGCAGCTGTTCGGGAAGCTGCGCCGCAACGCGCTCGTCGAGAGCGTGCGCGGTCCGGGCGGCGGCTATCGGCTCGGCCGCGCGGCGGCGGATATCTCGGTCGCCGAGATCATCGACGCGGTCGACGAGCCGGTCGATGCGACGCAGTGTCAAGGGCAAGGAAAACTGCCTCGACGACCGGCGCTGCCTCACGCACGATCTGTGGGCGAATCTGAATGCGCACATGGTCGAGTTTCTCGACGGCGTGTCGCTCGAAGCGCTCGTCGCCGAGCAGCGCGAACGGCTCGTGCGTTGCGAGCAGGCGCCGCGGGTGCACGTGCTGCGCGATCGCGCGGCCTCGTGCGACAAGCCGGCGCACGCCGCTGGTCAACTAGGAACCTTCATCCAGGACAACCGCATGCAACCGATCCTGCCGATCTACATGGACTACTCGGCGACGACGCCGGTCGATCCGCGCGTCGCGGAGAAGATGATTCCGTACCTGACGTCGCAGTTCGGCAATCCCGCGTCGCGCAGCCATCCGTTCGGCTGGGACGCCGAGCAGGCGGTCGAGAACGCGCGCGCCGAGGTCGCGAAGCTCGTCAACTGCGATCCGCGCGAGATCATCTGGACGTCGGGCGCGACCGAGGGCGACAACCTCGCGATCAAGGGCGCCGCCCACTTCTACAAGGAGAAGGGCAAGCACGTCATCACGGTCAAGACCGAGCACAAGGCCGTGCTCGACACCTGCCGCGAACTCGAGCGCGAAGGCTTCGAGGTCACGTACCTGCAGCCGCAGCCGAACGGCCTGATCACGCTCGACCAGTTGCGCGACGCGATCCGCGACGACACGATCCTGGTGTCGGTCATGCTCGTCAACAACGAGATCGGCGTCGTCCAGGACATCCCGGCGATCGGCGCGCTGTGCCGCGAGCAAGGGCGTCATCTTCCACTGCGACGCGGCGCAGGCGACCGGCAAGGTCGCGATCGACCTGCCGACGTGGCCGGTCGACCTGATGACGTTCACCGCGCACAAGACCTACGGCCCGAAGGGCATCGGCGCGCTGTACGTGCGTCGCAAGCCGCGCGTGCGCCTCGAGGCGCAGATGCACGGCGGCGGTCACGAGCGCGGCATGCGTTCGGGCACGCTCGCGACGCACCAGATCGTCGGCATGGGCGAGGCGTTCCGGCTCGCGCGGCTCGAGATGAACACCGAGAACGAGCGCGTCCGGATGCTGCGCGACCGGCTGTGGAACGGCCTGTCGCGACATCGAGGAGGTCTACCTCAACGGCGACGCCGAGCAGCGCGTGCCGCACAACCTCAACGTCAGCTTCAATTTCGTCGAAGGCGAGTCGCTGATCATGGGCATCAAGGAACTGGCGGTGTCGTCGGGCTCGGCGTGCACGTCGGCGAGCCTCGAGCCGAGCTACGTGCTGCGCGCGCTCGGGCGCAGCGACGAGCTGGCGCACTCGTCGATCCGCTTCACGATCGGCCGCTTCACGACCGAGCAGGACGTCGACTTCGCGATCGACCTGCTGAAGTCGCGAGATCGCGAAGCTGCGCGACCTGTCGCCGCTGTGGGAGATGTTCAAGGACGGCATCGACATGGAATCGATCCAGTGGGCGGCGCACTGAACGTCCGTGAATCGACCGCGCGGCGATCGCAACTGAGCAGTGCACGGAATCAAGGAGAGCATCATGGCTTACAGCGACAAGGTCCTCGACCACTACGAGAATCCGCGCAACGTCGGTTCGTTCGCGAGCGGCGACGACGGCGGTCGGCACCGGCATGGTCGGCGCGCCGGCCTGCGGCGACGTGATGAAGCTGCAGATCCGCGTCGGCGACGACGGCCTCATCGAGGACGCGAAGTTCAAGACCTACGGCTGCGGCTCGGCGATCGCGTCGTCGTCGCTCGTGACCGAATGGGTCAAGGGCAAGACGCTCGACGAGGCGATGAGCATCAAGAACACGGCCGATCGCCGAAGAACTCGCGTTGCCGCCGGTCAAGATCCACTGCTCGATCCTCGCCGAAGACGCGATCAAGGCGGCGGTCGCAGGACTACCGCGCGAAGCACGCGACGCGTCGCGGTCGGCGGAGCAGAAGGCGGCGTGATGAGGCGCCGATCCGGTCTTCAATCGTCGTGCCGGTCGCCGGCGGCGCATGAAGTCTGGCGTCGCGCTGACCGAGAAGGCGGCGCGGCACGTCGCCGCGCTACATCGAGCGACGCGGCAAGGGCGAGGGCCTGCGCGTCGGCGTGCGCACGACCGGCTGCTCGGGCCTCGCGTACAAGCTCGAGTACGTCGACGAGCCGGTCGCCGAGGACGCGTGTTCGAGAGCCACGGCGTGAAGGTCTTCGTCGACCCGAAGAGCCTGCCGTACATCGACGGCACCGAGCTCGACTTCGCGCGCGAAGGGCTGAACGAAGGCTTCAAGTTCAGGAACCCGAACGTGAAGGACGAGTGCGGCTGCGGCGAAAGCTTCCGCATCTGACGCACGTCCGGCATAGCGTCGCGATCGCGACACCAAGGCGGCGCGGCCGCCTTGTTTTTCGTGATGAGCCGCACCTCGCATGAACATCCACGACAACCACTTCGACGCTGTTCGGTCTGCCCGAGCGCTTCGCCTCGACGCCGCGGCGCTCGACCGCGCTTATCGCGACGTGCAGACGCAGCGTGCATCCCGACCGCTTCGCCGCGCGCGAGCGCGACCGAGCAGCGCGTCGCGCTGCAATGGGCGACGCGTGCGAACGAGGCGTATCGCGCGCTGCGCGACCCGCTGCAGCGCGCGATCTACCTGTGCACGCTGCGCGGCCAGCGACCCGGCGCGACGAACACGACACGCGCGATGCCGCCGGCGTTCCTGATGCAGCAGCTCGAATGGCGCGAGGCGCTCGACGACGGCGCGGACATCGAGCGACGGCGAAGCGATCGAGTCGACTGCGTGCGCGAGCTCGACGCGGCGCGCGACGCATGCGGTTCGATGCCGTCGAGCAGGCGCTCGACCGCGACGGCGACGTCGATCGCCGCGACCGAGCAGCGTGCGGCGATGGATGTTCATCGAGCGCTTCGGCGACGACGTCGCGACCTCACGCCGCGGCGACGCACCGACGCCGGTCTCACTGATGGCACTGCTGCAGATCTCCGAGCCCGGCATGGCGCCGGCGCCGCATCAGCGGCGGCTCGCGGTCGGCATCGACCTCGGCACGACCAACTCGCTGGTCGCCGCCGTCCGCAACGGCGTTCCCGACGTGCTGCCCGACGAGGAGGGCCGCGTGCTGCTGCCGTCGGCCGTGCGCTACCGGCCCGACGGCGGCGCCACCGTCGGCGCACGCGGCGCTCGAGCAGCGTGCGACCGATCCGCGCAACACGATCGTGTCGGTCAAGCGCTGATGGGCCGCGGCCGCGACGAATCGATGCCGAGCACGCGTCGCGTCACGACTTCGTCGACGCGCCCGGCATGACGCAGATCCGCTTCACGACGTCGCCGGCGTCGAAGACGCCGGTCGAGGTGTCGGCGGAGATCCTCGCGACGCTGCGGCAGCGCGCCGAGGACACGCTCGGCGACGACCTCGTCGGCGCGGTCATCACGGTGCCGGCGTACTTCGACGACGCGCAGCGCCAGGCGACGAAGGACGCGGCGCAGCTGGCCGGCCTGAACGTGCTGCGCCTGCTGAACGAGCCGACCGCCGCGGCGGTCGCCTACGGGCTCGACAACGGCATCGAAGGCGTCTACGCGGTCTACGACCTCGGCGGCGGCACGTTCGACGTGTCGATCCTCGAGCTGACGAAGGGCGTGTTCGAGGTGCTCGCGACCGGCGGCGACACGGCGCTCGGCGGCGACGACTTCGACGCGCGCGCTCGCGGCGCTCGCGGTGAAGGCCGCGGGCGTCGAGGACGTCCACGCTGTCCGACGCGGAACACGCGCGGCTGCGCCGCGAATGCGCGCGCGCGCGAAGGAAGAGCTGACCGACGCGCTGATCGTCGACCTCGCGTTCGAGGCGGCCGGCGTCCATCGTCATGCGGCGATCTCGCGCGACGCGTTCGTCGAGGCGACGCGCGATCTCGTCGATCGCACGCTGGTCGCGGCCGACGCGGAGCCTGCGCGACGCGAAGCTGCGCGGTCGACGACATCGACGGCGTCGTGCTGGTCGGCGGCGCGACGCGCATGCCGCACGTGCGCGCGCGCGGTCGAGCGACTTCTTCGGCAAGCCGCCGCTGATCGATCTCGATCCCGGATCAGGTCGTCGCGCTCGGCGCCGCGATGCAGGCCGATGCGCTCGCCGGCAATCGGCGCCGGCCGGACGGCGACGACTGGCTGCTGCTCGACGTGATCCCGCTGTCGCTCGGCGTCGAGACGATGGGCGGCCTCGCCGAGAAGATCATCGCGCGCAACTCGACGATTCCGGTGGCGCGCGCGCAGGAGTTCACGACCTTCAAGGACGGCCAGACGGCGATGGCGATCCACGTCGTGCAGGGCGAGCGCGAGCTCGTCTCCGACTGCCGCTCGCTCGCGCGCTTCGAGCTGCGCGGCATTCCGCCGATGGCGGCCGGCGCCGCGCGCATCCGCGTCACGTATCAGGTCGATGCGGACGGCCTGCTGTCGGTGTCGGCGCGCGAGACTGACGTCGGGCGTCGAGGCGCGATCGCGGTCAAGCCGTCGTACGGTCTCGGCGACGACGAGGTCGCGCGGATGCTGCAAGACGAGCTTCGACGCGGCCGACAGCGACATGCGCGCGCGCGCGCTGCGCGAAGCAGCAGGTCGAGGCGGCAGCGGATCGTGGCCGCGACCGAGGCCGCGCTCGCCGCCGACGCGGCGCTGCTCGACGACGCGCAGGTCGCGCGCATCCGCTGCCAGATGCGACGCGGTGCGCGACGTCGGCGACGGGCGACGACCATCGACGCGATCAAGCAGGCGATCGACGCGCTCGGCGCACGGCACCGAACAATTCGCCGAGCTGCGGATGGACGCGAGCGTGCGTCGCGCGCTGGCCGGCAAGCGGCTCGACGAGATCGCCTGACACCCCGCATGCCGACGATCACGGTGCTGCCGCATGCGGACTCTGCCCGGACAGGCGCCGCGTTCGATGCCGAGGTCGGCAAGAGCCTGTGCGTCAACCTGCTCGACCACGGCGTCCCGATCGAGCATGCCTGCGAGATGTCGGCGGCGTGCACGACGTGCCACGTGATCGTGCAAGCAGGGCTTCGATGCGCTCGAGCCGTCGGACGACAACGAGGACGACCTGCTCGACCAGGCGTGGGGGCTGACGCCGCGTTCGCGGCTGTCGTGCCAGGCGATGATGGCCGACAGCGGACCTGGTGCTCGAGATCCCGAAGCTACTCGATCAATCACGCGAAGGAGAATGGCTGAGACAGGCCGTCGACGGAGGACGACCATGAAGTGGACCGACATCGAAGACATCGCGATCGCTCTGCACGAAGGCCATCCGGACGTCGATCCGCTGCAAGGTGCGCTTCACCGACCTGCATCGCTGGGTCACCGAGCTCGAGGACTTCGACGACGACCCCGCGCGGTCGAACGAGAAGATCCTCGAGGCGATCCAGGCCGCATGGATCGACGAGGCGACTGCGTAGCGCGATGCGCTGGCCGTTCGCGCGGCGCGGCCGCGCCGACGCCATCGCCGCGACTGGATCGACGACGCCGGGTGGTCGCGCCGTCGTCGAGCGCAGCCGTTCCTCGCCCGGCTCGACGCCGATGCGACGCACGTCGCCTGCGCGCGCTGTGCGGCGCGTTCCTCGCGACAAGGCGATCAACGGCGCCGCAGCGGATCTCGTCGTCGACGACGCGATCGCGGCGCGGATCGCGGCGCAGGCCTGCCTGCCGATCCTCGAGCTCGGGCTCGACGCCTATCCCGCGCTTCGACGAGATCATCGTGCTACCCGGACGACTTCGTGATCGACCGCGAGATCGTCGACGAGGACGGCGTCGTCCACGCGTGGAGCGAGGCGGCGGCCGGCGAATCGTGGACGCGGCGGGCCGGTCGTGCTGTCGTGGGATGCGGCGAAGACGACGGCCGCGCGCCGGCCGGCGCCGTTCGCGTTCAACGTCGTCATCCACGAGTTCGTCCACAAGCTCGACATGACGAACGGCAGCGTCGACGGAATGCCGGCGTTCTCGCGCGCTCTGCATGCGGGCATGACCGCGTCGCGCTGGCAAGCCGTGCTGAGCCCGAGCTTCGACGACTTCAACGCACGCCTCGACGCCGTCGAGCGGTCCGATCCCGCGCCACGTCGATCCCGAGTCGGCTCGTGCGGACCGCTACTACGCGTCGTTGCCGATCGACGCGTATGCGGCGACCGACGAAGGCGAGTTCTTCTCGGTCAGCAGCGAGGCGTTCTTCGTCGCGCCGGAGCGGCTGGCCGCGGCCTATCCCGACTGGTATCGCCTGCTCGCGTCGTACTACCGGCAGGATCCGTTGCGGGATGCGGAGTCGTGAATGGCATCGTCGACTCAGCGCGCGAAGGGATTGTCCGATCGGGCGAGCGAGGCACGACCCAGCATCGTCGATCCGAAGCCGTCGAGGTGTTGCGTGTCGCGGTAGATCGGCGTGCCGTCGATCTCGATCAGGCAGCGCTCGCCATCGCATTGCACGGCCTGCGGGTCGATGATGCGCAGGGTCGGGAAGCGGGCTCGCATCGCCGCGAAGAGCGTGGCAACGTGGGCTTTCTCCGACCGTGCGAAGTCGTTGTCCTTCGCGATCGTGCAGTCGCCGGCGTCGGGACGGTGCAGCTTCGCGGCGCGAAAGAAGCAGGCATGCGGATCGGTGCCGTCCTCCGCGACGGACTCGATCAGCACCGGAGTTGCACCGCTCGCGACGATGATCGACAGCGATGCAGCGAGCAGGTCCAGCTGATCGACCGGATAGACGTTCCAGTGCGCCCCCAGCACGACGAAGTCGAAGTGCCGGGTCCGGATCCATGCGAAGTCGCGCTCGATCGCGCGGCCGCACGCCTCGCGCCACCGGAAGCGCGGCGGTAGCTGCACGCCTTCGAGCGCGAGGCAGAGATCGTCGGTCACGCCCTGCAGCCGCACGTTCGCCTGCCGGGCCAACACCGCGACGAACGGGCGGAAGTGTTGCGCATGCGAGTCGCCGATCAGCAGCGCCGTGCGGTCGCCCGCCTGGTCGCCGAAGACGCAATCCTCGAGTCGCGGCGACGCGTTGCCGTGGCAGCGATCTTCGCGTGGCAGCGCGAATCCGCGCAGGTTGACGTACGCATGTTCGGCACCGGCGCCGAGGCGCGCCGGAAAGCCGTCGTTCCGGTCGGCCAGCGCATAGGCGCCGGCGCTGACCATCAGCGGCAGGACGCCGGCGAACGCCACGGCGCGCGCCAGCGTGGGTCGCGCCGCCAGGCCGGGTCGCTCGACCCAGCGGTAGGTCAGGTCCGACAGCACGAAGACCACGACGACGAGACCGGCGGTCGCGACGCCGTGCGGCGGCGCCTGCACGTAGGCGAGGAAGGCGGCGAGCGGCCAGTGCCACAGGTAGGCCGCATACGAGCGTCGCCCGATGAACGCGGCGGCGTCGATGGACAGGATCGATCCGCGCGACCCGACGACGAGAAGCACGCAGACGAGCGCGCAGACGATCGCCGCCGGAAAGCCGGGGAAGGGCGTCGTCGGTCCGAAGACATTCGCCGCCACGAGCAACGCGGCGACGGCGAACGCGGTGATCCATCGAGCGAGCGTCCGCGACATCGTCGGCGCGGCGATCGACGCGGCGAGCGTGCCGAGCAGGAACTCGAAGAAGCGGGCCGTCGCGGAAAAATAGACGTCCTGCGGGCGCTCGGCGACCGTCCAGAGCGACAGCGCGAACGAACAGCAGATCGCGACACAGACCGCGGCGATTCGAGCGGAGCCCGCAGGAATCCGGCGGAGCAGCGACGACCACGAGCGGAAAGACGAAATAGAACTGCCATTCGACGGACAGCGACCAGGTGTGCAGCCATGGCAGCTGCGCGGTCGGCTCCGCGAAGTAACCGGTCGACGCGTGCGCGAAGAAGACGTTGGCGCGGAACAGGAACGACTCGCGCAGGCTCTTCAGGAACTCGGTGAGGTCCTCGGGCAGCATCGTCGCGGTCGCGACGAGCGCGGTCACCGCGGCGACGGCGATGAACGCGGGCATCAGCCGCTGGATGCGGCGCAGATAGAACCGCGCGATGACCGTCCGGGTGATCGCCGGTTGCGCGTCGAACAGCGACGTGATCAGGAAGCCCGAGACGACGAAGAAGACGTCGACGCCGATGTACCCGCCGCTCGTGAACGGGACGCCGAAGTGGTAGCCGATGACGAGCAGGACCGCCAGCGCGCGCAGGCCGTCGATGTCCTTTCGATAGGCCAGCGTCCGGATGGCGAGGCTCAGCGGGACATCAGGAAATCCTTGGCGATCGCGATCTGGTCGTCGTGCATGAAGGTCGGTGCGTGGCCCACGTCCGGCGATCGTCGACCAGCTGCGGCGCCGCGGTCCGCGAGTCGCCATCTCCGCGTGCGTCTGCGGCGACAGCAGGTCCGAGTGCTCGCCGCGGACCGCGAGCACGGGACAGCGGATCGCGTCGTAGATGTGCCACAGCACGGTGTCGGTTTCGGGGATCGCCTGGAAAGGGATCGGCGAGCGCCGGGTCGTAGTGACGGATCCATGCGTCGCCGTCGCGTCGCATCACCACCTCGGTCAGGAAGCGCCACTCGGCGTCGCTGTGCGGGCCGAAGGGCGCGGTGATGCGGCGGATGTAGACTTCGGCGTCGTCGATCGTCGCGAAGCGCGGCGTGTCGCCGACGTACGATGCCGATCCGCGCGAGCGCCGCGGCGCCGAGCACCGGTCCCGCGTCGTTGAGGATCATCCGCTCGATCGGCGAGCCCGGGCAGCGACGCCAGCACCATGCCGATCAGCGCGCCCATCGACGTGCCGAACCAGTGGACGGTCTTCGCGTTCGGCGCGCGCGAGCAGCGTCACCATGTCGGCGACGTAGGTCGGCAGCTGGTAGAGCGCCGGATCGCGCAGCCAGTCGCTGCGACCGCGGCCGACGACGTCGGGGCAGATCACGCGGTAGTCGCGCCGCGACCGCGCGCGCGAACGCGTCGAAGTCGTTCGACACGCGCGTCAGTCCGTGGACGCAGACGAGCACGCGGTCGTTGTCCGGGTCGCCCCATTCGCGATACGCCATGCGATGGAGTCCGGCGGGCGAGATGCACTGGACGTCGCGGAGCCTGGAGGCAGGTCGTGCGGCCATGGTGCTGGAAGTCGAGTTGGGTTGCGCGATGGTAGCGGTTCGGCGCGACCACCGAAGCGGCGCATCGAACGGCCGGGTTCGACGCCCGGCAGAAGCGGTAGGACGCCGCCTGAGTTTGCCGTCTGGCACCCGAAATTGCCGCAGCTGCGGCGTTAGAATTTCGGCCCTCCTTCGCGGTGTCGAACCGGCACCCCGCGGCACTCGGCTGCGGCTCTCCAGAACACTGAACATGACGACCAAGACCTTCGACATCGACAGCAAGCTCGTCTACGAAGTGAACGGGCCCGCCGAGTTCTTCTTCCAGATCGAGGCGGCTCGCATTCCCGAGCACACGATCCTGTCCGAGTCGTTCGACGTGACGCCGTTCGATCGGGGCTGCCGCGCGAGTACCTGCCGCCGAACTCGCACAACCGCTCGCTGCGCGTCCATGCGGACGCCGGCACCACGTCGATCGTATACAAGCGCGCGCGTCATCCGCCGCTTCGAGGAGCCCGACACCGACGCGCGCCGAACTGACCGATCGCCGAACTGCCCGACGAGGTGATGCAGTACCTGCTGCCGTCGCGCTACTGCGAGTCGGACATCCTGTCGGGCATGGTGCAGCGGACGTTCGGCGGCCTCGCCGCGCGGCTATGCGCGCGTGCAGGCGATCATCGAATGGATCCGCGAGCACATCGTCTACCAGATCGGCCAGTCCGACGTGACGACGACGGCGCGCGACGTGCTCGCGAACCGCGTCGGCGTGTGCCGCGACTTCGCGCACGTCGGCATCACGATGTGCCGCGCGCTCAACATCCCGGCGCGCTTCGTCGTCGGCTACGTCGAATTCCAGGAGCCGCCGCCCGACTTCCACGCGATCTTCGAGGCGTACCTGGGCGGCAAGTGGGTCCTGTTCGACCCGACCGGCCTCGCGCCGGTCGAGAACGTCGTGCGGATCGCGTCGGGGGCCGACGCGATGGACGTCGCGTTCGCGACGATCTACGGTCCGGCGCGGATGACCGACATCCAGCCGAACATCACGCGAGGTCGGCGCGATGGACGAGACGGCCGACGCGCCGACGAACCGCGACGACGGCATCGCACAGACCGACGTGCAGCTGGCCGCCTGAGCGTCCGGGCGGCGTTCAGCGCGACTGCGACGGACTGACCGCGTCCTCGGCGAGCGTCTGTACTCTTCGCCGCGCCGATCGGACTCGTCGTCGAGGTCGGCCGGCAATCCGGCGCGGATCGGCTCGCAGCGCGGGCTGCTTGCGCTTCCGACTGCGTCGAGTACTGGCTGCCGGTCATCCGTGTCGGCTCGGTCGACGCGTCGTCGAGCGAGCCGGACGTGTCCCAGATCGGCGACGGGATCTCGAGGAAGATCTGCTTCATCCGCTCGCCCCAGGTGTCGTGGATCATGCGGAAGTACTCGTTGTTGCCGTCGATCATCGCGAAGCGCGTGACGGCGAGTCGATCGACCTCGTAGACACAGCAGGTCGAGCGGCAGCCCGACCGACAGGTTCGAGCGCATCGTCGAGTCCATCGACACCAGCGCGCACTTCGCGCCTTCCTCCAGCGACGACTTCGGCGTGATCATCCGGTCGAGCACCGGCTTGCCGTACTTCGACTCGCCGATCTGGAAGTACGGGCTCTCGGCCATCGCCTCGATGAAGTTGCCGGCCGAGTAGACGAGGAACAGCCGGCAGTGCTCGCTGCCGATCTGGCCGCCGACGATGATGCTCATCGTGAATTCGAGGCCCGCGTCCTCGAGCGCCTGCGCGTCGCGCGCACGGACCTTGCGCACCGCGTCGCCGACGATGCGGGCGACGTCGAACAGGTTCTTCGCGTTCCAGATGCTGACGCCGTCGTCGTCGCTGCGTCTCGGCCACGAGCTGGCGCACCGCCTGCCCGGCCGCGAGGTTGCCCGACGTCATCAGCACGATGACGCGATCGCCCGGCCGTTCGTAGACCGTCAGCTTGCGGAACGTGCTGACGTGGTCGATGCCCGCGTTGGTGCGCGAGTCCGCAAGGAAGACGAGGCCTTCGTCGAGGCGCATCGCGACGCAATAGGTCATGGCTGAAACGGTTTCGCTGCTGAATGCCGAGAGTGCGATTCTAGCCCGCGCGACCGCGGTCCGGACCGTTCGGCGGGATCGCGCATCGCGACGTCGCAAATTCGATTGCTGTATCGTCGCGGCCCATCTTTTCCGGAGGGCAACGCGTCGGTCGGCGACGACGGCGCGCACGACGAAGAACATGAATCTTTCCTTCGTCAACGCAGGCCCCGGACAGCCCCTGGGCCACCTATCTGTCGCAGGTCGATCGCGTGCTGCCGTACCTCGGGCCGCTCGCCCGCTGGTCCGAGACGCTGAAGCGCCCGAAGCGCGCGCTGATCGTCGACATCCCGATCGAGCTCGACAACGGCACGGTGTCGCACTTCGAGGGCTATCGCGTCCAGCACAACCTGTCGCGCGGTCCCGGCAAGGGCGGCGTGCGCTTCCACCCCGACGTGACGCTCGAGGAGGTGATGGCGCTGTCGGCGTGGATGACCGTCAAGTGCGCGGCCGTCAACCTGCCGTACGGCGGCGCGAAGGGCGGCATCCGCGTCGAACCGAAGTCGCTGTCGCTGAAGGAGCTCGAGAAGCTGACGCGCCGCTACACGAGCGAGATCGGCCTCATCATCGGCCCGCACAGCGACATCCCCGCGCCGGACGTCAACACCAACCCGCAGATCATGGCGTGGATGATGGACACGTACTCGATGAACGTCGGCGCGACGGCGACCGGCGTCGTGACCGGCAAGCCGATCGAGCTCGGCGGCTCGCTCGGACGCGTCAAGGCGACCGGCCGCGGCGTGTTCGTCGTCGGCCGCGAGACCGCGCGTCGGATGGACGTGCCGATCGACGGCGCGCGCGTCGCGGTGCAGGGCTTCGGCAACGTCGGTTCGTCGGCCGCCGAGCTGTTCGTCGGCAGCGGCTCGAAGATCGTCGCCGTGCAGGACCACACCGGCACCGTCTACAACCCGAACGGCCTCGACATCGCCGGGCTCGTCGCCGAAGGTCGCTGCGGACGGCGGCATCGGCGGCTTCAAGGGCGGCGACGCGATCGGCAACCGAGGAGTTCTGGGACGTCGAGTCCGACATCCTCATCCCGGCCGCGCTCGAGAGCGTGATCACGCGCGAACGCGCGGAACGCATCAAGACGAAGATCGTGCTCGAAGGTGCGAACGGCCCGACGACGCC
This sequence comes from uncultured beta proteobacterium, assembly GCA_963795885.1. Taxonomy (GTDB): domain Bacteria; phylum Pseudomonadota; class Gammaproteobacteria; order Burkholderiales; family Burkholderiaceae_D; genus CAHJXF01. Next base: position 589,079 of record CAWCJI010000007.1, read on the forward strand.
CGACGGCGACCTCATCCTCGGCGACCGCGGCATCATGGTCGTGCCCGACGTGATCGCGAACGCCGGCGGCGTGACGGTCTCGTACTTCGAGTGGGTGCAGGACTTCAGCTCGTTCTTCTGGAGCGAGGACGAGATCAACGTGCGGCTCGACAAGATCATGGTCGACGCGTTCAAGCGCATCTGGGAGATCGCCGACCAGCACGGAATCCCGCTGCGGACCGCGGCGTTCGTCGTCGCGTGCACGCGCGTGTTGCAGGCCCGCGAGAGGCGCGGGCTGTATCCGTGACGCGTGGCGCGACGATGCGGTCGCTCGTCGGATGACCGGACGCATCGTCATCGCGACGCGCGAGAGCCGCCTCGCGATGTGGCAGGCCGGGCATGTCCGCGCGCGGCTCGCGCAGCACCATCCGGACCTCGAAGTCGTGATCGCCGGCATGACGACGCAGGGCGACCGCATCCTCGACCGCACGCTGTCGAAGGTCGGCGGCAAGGGGCTCTTCGTCAAGGAGCTCGAGACCGGCGCTGCTCGACGGCCGCGCGGACATCGCCGTCCATTCGCTGAAGGACATGCCGATGACGCTCGAGCCGGGACTCGAGCTCGGCGCGATCCTCGCCGCGCGAGGACGCGAGCGACGCGTTCGTGTCGAACCGCTACGCAGTCGCCGTCGGCGCTGACCGCGGGCGCGGTCGTCGGCACCGCGAGCCTGCGGCGCGAGTCGCAGTTCCGCGCGATGTATCCGCACGTAACCGATCGTGCCGGTGCGCGGCAACGTCGGCACGCGGCTCGACAAGCTCGACCACGGCGACTTCGATGCGATGCTGCTCGCGACGGCCGGCCTGCTGCGCCTCGGCCTCGAGTCGCGCATCCGCGAACGGATGGACCTCGCGCGCAGCGTGCCGGCGCCGGGGCAGGGCGCGCTCGCGATCGAGATTGCATCTGACCGCGACGACCTGCGCGCGCTGCTCGCGCCGCTGCACGACGCGCGCACCGCGCTCGCGGTCGAGGCGGAGCGTGCGGTGTCGCGCGCGCTCGGCGGCAACTGCACGATCCCGCTCGGTGCGCACGGCACGTGGGACGACAATGGCTGGCTGACCCTGTCGGCCGTACTCGGCAAGCCCGACGGTTCGTTGCTCGTCGCAGCGAGCGAGCACGCCGACGTCGGGACCATCGAGGACGCGCAGGCGCTCGGTCGGGCCGTCGGCGATCGGTTGATCGATCAGGGCGGACTGGTCCTGATCGACACGCTCTGAACGCATCGTTGCGCGTCGCGTGATGTCCGACGAGGCGCCGCCGATCGACCGCGACGCGACGCTGATCGTCACGCGGCCGCAGCCGGAGGCCGATGCGCTCTGCGACGCGTTGCGTGCCCGCGGTCGCGACGCGGTCGCCTACCCGGTGCTCGCCATCGAGCCTGCGCTCGACCAGCAGGCCTTGCGGACCGCGATGCGACGGGTCGACGAACGTCGGCTCGTCGTCTTCGTCAGCCCGAACGCGATCCGCCACGCGCTCGCGGCGCGCATCGAGCCGTGGCCGCCCGCGACGACGATCGGCGTGATGGGTCCCGGCAGTCGCGCGACGCTCGCTGTCGCTCGGCTTCGACGACGCGTCGATCGTGTCGCCGGCGGCACGCGCGGTCGCGGACGGCGACCCGGACGAGCGCTTCGACTCCGAGTCGTTGTTCGCCGCGCTCGATGCGAAGCTCGGCCTGACGCGCGGCTTCGACGGGCGCGTGCTGGTCGTCCGAGGCAACGGCGGCCGCGCGTGGTTCGCGGACCGGCTGCGGTCGCTCGGCATCGCGGTCGACGAGGTCGAGGCGTATCACCGCCTGCGCGACGAGCCCACCGCGGCCGCGTCGATCGCGATGCGCCGGCTCTTCGTCGAGCGGCGGCCGGTCGTGTTCGTCGTCACGAGCTCCGAAGGGATCGCGCATCTGCCGACGATGGTGGAGCGCTCGCTCCTGGCGGTCACCGACGTGGCGTCGGCGCGCGACTGGCTGTTCGCCGCGACGCTGCTCGCGCCGCATCGCCGGATCGCGGAGACGGCCCGCGAGGCGGGCTTCGTGCGTGTCCGGCTGTGCGGGACCGGCGACCGCGGCATTCTCGCCGCGATAGAATGACCCGCGTGTCGAGCATCCCATCGCAACCCGCCCCGGCCATCGTCGTCCCGGCGGTCGTCGCGGTCGATGCGGCACCGTCGGCTGCCGGGTACGAGATGCGGCGGCTGCGGCGCACGATGATGCTGTGGATGCTGTTCGCATTCATCGTGCTGATCGCACTCGCCGTCGGGCTGTGGTTCATCGCGGCCAACCGGCTCGATCGCAGCGAACGCGAATTCGCGCGTCGCATCCAGGACGACGGCGTCGCGAGCCGATCGGCGCAGACGCTCGCGCAGCAGGTGCAGGACGAGTCGCTCGCGAACACCGCGAAGATCGGCGCGCTCGAGGCCCGCGTCGCCGACTCGCAGAGCCAGCAGGCATCGCTCGAGCAGCTCTACACGGACCTCGCGCGCACGCGCGACGACTGGGCGCTCGCCGAGGTCGAACAGATCCTCGCGGTCGCGTCGCAGCAGCTGCAGCTCGCCGGCAACGTGCAGGGCGCGATCATCGCGCTGCAGAACGCGGACCAGCGCTCGCGCGCACCGAGCGGCCGCAGTTCATCGTGCTGCGCCGCGCGATCGCGAAGGATCTCGAACGGCTGAAGGCGCTGCCGTCGGTCGACATCGCCGGCAACGCGCTGCGCATCGACACCATCGTCGGCATGGTCGACATCCTGCCGTTGCTGTCGGACGAGCGGCCGGCGCCGTCGAGCGACGGCCGACGCGGCCGCGACGGTGCGGACCGAGCCGGTCGATCCGTCGAGCGGATGGTTCGAGCGCGTGGGTCGCCCGGATCGCGCGAGCTCGGCGGTGCCGCATGGGCGCACTTCGCGCAACTCGTCCGCGTCCGCGACGTGCGGGTGCCGGACGCGCTGCTGCTGACGCCGAGCCAGGCGTACTTCGTGCGCGAGAACCTCAAGCTGCGGCTGCTGAACGCGCGCCTCGCGCTGCTCGCGACGGCAGGAGGCGACCTATCGCGCCGACCTCGCGCATGCGCAGCGAAGCGCTGCAGAAGTATTTCGACCTGCGCTCGCGCCAGACGCAGGCCGCGCTCGCGCTGCTGAAGCAGGTCGCAGAGCGCGAACACCGTCGTCGAGATGCCGACGCTCGCGGAGAGCCTCGCGGCCGCCCGCAACGTCAAGGGCCAGCGATGATCGATCGCGCGGCGATCGTTCGGGGCCGCTGGTCACACGAGCCGGCATGCGCTTCTTCCTGATCGGCGTCGTCGTCTTCGCGGCGGCCGTCGGCCTCGCGTTGACGCTGAGCGGCGACCCGGGCAACGTCGTCGTCTTCTATCCGCCGTACCGCATCGACCTGTCGCTCAATCTCTTCCTGCTGATCGAGATCGCGGTCTTCGTCGTGGTCTACGCGCTGATCCGCATCGCGAAGCGGACCGTCGCAGATGCCGCAGCGGGTCGCGCTCTATCGTCAGCGGCAGAGCGAGAAGCGCGCGTCGCGGGCGTTGCGAGCGGCGTTGCAGGCGCACTTCGAGGGTCGCTACGGTCACGCCGAGCGCGAGGCCGACGAAGCGCAGGAGCTGCCCGAGACGGCCGGCCTCGCGGCGCTGGTCGCCGCGCGTTCCGCGCATCGCATGCGCGAGTACGGCCGTCGCGACGAATGGCTGCGACGCGCGGAGGCCGACCCGGGCCTGCGCGCCGCGAAGCTGATGACGGAGGCCGAGTGCCTCGTCGACGCGCGCGACGGCAAGCGCGCGCTGACGGTCGTCGAGCAGCTGCATGCGGCCGGCTCGCGCCACATCCAGTCGCTGCGACTCGCGCTGAAGGCGCATCAGTACGCCGGCGACTGGGACGCGGTGCTGAAGCTGCTGCGCACGCTCAACAAGCGCGACGCGCTGCATCCGGCGGCCGCACGTCAGATGAAGGCGCTCGCCTATCGCGCGTTGTTCGCGGCGCGCGGCGGCGACTCGCATGCGCTGCTCGCGTTGTGGCAGAGCGTCCCGCAGGCCGACAAGCATCGGCGACGTCGCGCTCGTCGCGGCGCAGGCGTTCAACGCGGCCGGCCTCGGCTATCAGGCGCGCAGCGTGATCGAGACGGCGATCGCGACCGAATGGGACGCGCGTCTCGCCGAGGAATACGCCCGCAGCGGCGACGAGGCGGTGGCAGGGGCGTTCGTCGCGCAGGGCGGCACGCGCGACGTGCGAGCGAGCGGCGTCGACGACCCGCGCTCGCAGATCGAACGGGCGGAGCGCTGGACCCGCGAGCATCCCGGACGAGCCGGCCGCGTTCTACGCGCTCGGCGCGTTGTGCGCGCGCGACGCAGCTGTGGGGCAAGGCGCAGGCGGCGCTGCGCGAGGCGCTCGAGCGGTCGCCCGACCCGCGCCTCGCGACCGCCATCCACTTCGAACTCGGCCGCGTCTACGAGGAGATCCGACGACCCCGAGAAGAGCCGCGACGCAATTCCGCGCGGCTGCCACGACGAGCCTGAAGCGCCTGACCGGTCAGGTCTCGACGACGGGCTGCCGCAGCAGCGAGGCCGGGACCATCAGCGTGAGGATGGCACCGAGCACCAGCGAGCCCGGCAGCAGATAGACGCCGGCATTCGTGCTGCTCGTCAGGTCCTTCAGCCATCCGACCGCGAACGGTGCGACGAAGCCGGCGAGGTTGCCGAGCGAATTGACGAGCGCGATCCCCGCGGCCGCCCCGGTGCCCGCGAGCAACGGCAGTCGGCAGGCTCCAGAACGACGGCAACGTCGCCATGATGCCCATCGTCGCCGAGCGTCAGCGCCGCCATCGCGAGCGTCGACGTCGTTGCGCCACGTGACGCTGAGGATCAGGCCGATCGCGCCGAGCGATGCCGGCGATCGCGATGTGCCAGCGACGTTCGCCGGTCTGGTCGGCGTGCCGCGCCATCAGCACCATCGTCACGGCCGCGAACGCGTACGGGATCGCGGTCAACAGGCCGATCGTCAGCGGGCTCGCGACGCCGGTCGCCTTGATGATCGTCGGCAGGTAGAAGCTCGATGCCGTAGAGCCCCATCACGAACGAGAAGTAGATCAGCGCCATCAGCCAGACGCGCGGCGACGTCGAGCACGCGGCCGATCGACTCGTCGGTCTTGTGTGCGTTGTCGCGGGCGATGTTGCGCGCGAGCATGCGCCTTCTCGTCCGGCGACAGCCACTTCGCATGGTCGATGCGGTCGTCGAGCACGAACAGCGTGACGATGCCGAGCACGATCGACGGGATTCCCTCGATGACGAACAGCCATTGCCAGCCGGCGAGCCCGGTCGCGCCGCCGAAGCGAACTCAGGATCCATCCGGACAGCGGACCGCCGACGACGCCGGAGATCGCGATGCCGACCATGAACAACGCCGTCATGCGGGCGCGCCGATGCGCCGGGTACCAGTACGTCAGGTAGAGGATGATGCCGGGGAAGAAGCCGGCCTCGGCGACGCCGAGCAGGAAGCGGACGACGTAGAACGACCGTTCGGCCGGACACGAACATCATGCAGCGCCGACAGCACGCCCCACGAGATCATGATCCGCGCGATCCACACGCGCGCGCCGACGCGATGCAGGATCACGTTGCTCGGGATCTCGAAGATGAAGTAGCCGATGAAGAAGATGCCGGCGCCGAGGCCGTAACACCGTGTCGCTCAGCTTCAGGTCGCCGAGCATCTGCAGCTTCGCGAAGCCGACGTTGACGCGGTCGAGATACGCCGCGACGTAGCAGACCATCAGGAACGGGACGAGCCGCCACGCCGACCTTGCGATAGGTCGCCTCCTCGAAGCGAGGACGGGGTGACCGGGGGCCGGTCGCGGTCGAGGCGGAAGGGATGCGGCCATGTGGTCTCCGGGGTCGGGTTCTGTTGTGGTCGGCATCTTGCGGGGCCGTGCCCGTCAACGCAAGAGCGTCGACGTCGACGTGCCTGCCAACCGCGTCAGACGCATCGGCCGCCGTCGACCTCGAGACAGACGCCGGTGATGAACTTCGCATCGTCGGACGCGAGATACAGGCACGCGGTCGCGACGTCCTCCGGCGTCGAGAAGCGACCCATCGGGATCGTCGCGACGAAGCGCCTGCGGTTCTCCGGCGTGTCGTCCATCGCCCATGAACTCGGTCAGCAGGCCGGTCGCGGCCATCACCGGGTTCACGCAGTTGACGCGGATGTTGTCGGGGCCGAGCTCGGCGGCCATCGAGCGGCTCGTCGTGATCACCGCGCCCTTGCTGCCGTTGTACCAGGTGAGTCCGGGCCGCGGACGCACGCCGGCCGTCGACGCGATGTTGACGAACGCGCCGCCGCCCTGCGCGCGGAAGTGCGGCACGAAGTGCTTCGCCGTCAGGAAGATGCTCTTCACGTTGACGGCGTAGACGCGGTCGAACTCGGCTTCGGTGACTTCGAGCATCGGCCGGTTGCGATGGGTCGTGCCGGCATTGTTGACGACGATGTCCACGCCGCCGAATGCGGCGAGCGTCGCGGCCAGCATCGCGCCGACGTCGCCGTCGCTGCGAGACGTCGGCCGCGACACGCGACCGCGCCGCCGCCGACGATCCGCCGCGACGCGTTCGGCCGCGTCGATCGCGATGTCGGCCACGACGACCTTCGCGCCCTCGGCGACGAAGCGTCGGGCGATGCCTTCGCCGAAGCCCGACGCTGCGCCGGTCACGATCGCTACCTTGTCCCGCAATCGCATGTCGTCTCCGTTGGTCTCGATCGGTCAGCCGTGGCGGATCGCGATCGTCTTCAGCGTCGTGAAGCCGTACAGCGCCTCGAAGCCCTTCTCGCGGCCGTGGCCGCTCGCCCCGACGCCGCCGAACGGCAGCTCGACGCCGCCGCCGGCGCCGTAGTTGTTGATGAAGACCTGGCCGCTGCGGATCGCGCGCGCCATCCGCATCTGCCGCGCGCCGTCGCGCGTCCAGACGCCGGCGACGAGGCCGAACGCCGTGCCGTTCGCGAGCCGCACCGCGTCGGCCTCGTCGTCGAACGGCATCGCGGCGAGGACCGGGCCGAAGACTTCCTCCTGCGCGAGCCGGTGCGTCGACGGCACGTCGCGCAGCAGCATCGGCGCCTGGTAGTAAGCCGCCGTCCGGCGCGTCGTCGACGACCCGACCCTGCGCGACGACCGGGATGCCGTCGTGCTGCGCGTCGGACAGGAAGTCCCACACGCGTTGCTGCTGCGAGCGGCGGATCAGCGGTCCGCAGTCGAGGTCGCGCATCGCGGGGCCGACCCGCAGCGACTCGAACACCGAGCCGAGCAGGTCGAGGACGCGGTCGTACGCGGCGCGCTCGACCAGCAGCCGGCTTCCGGCCGAGCACGTCTGCCCGGCGTTCTGCACGATCGCGTTGACGATCGCGGGCAGCGCGGCGTCGAGGTCGGCATCGGCGAACACGATCTGCGGCGACTTGCCGCCGAGCTCGAGCGTGACCGGCGTGTGGTGCTCGGCGGCCGCGCGGACGACGACCTTGCCGATCGACGGCGAGCCGGTGAACGACAGGTGGTCGACGTCCGGATGGCGTCGCGAGCGCGTCGCCGGCCTCGTGGCCGTAGCCGGTGACGACGTTGAGCGCGCCGGGCGGCAGCAGGTCGGCGGCGAGCTCGGCGATCCGCAGCAGCGACAGGCACGCGTCCTCGGCCGGCTTGACGACGCACGCGTTGCCGGCCGCGAGCGCGCCGCCGACGCTGCGCCCGAAGATCTGCATCGGATAGTTCCACGGCACGATGTGGCCGGTCACGCCGTGCGGCTCGCGGATGGTCAGCACCGTCGTGCCCGTCCTGGTACGGGATCGTCGCGCCGTGCAGCTTGTCGGCCGCGCCGCCGTAGAACTCGAAGTAGCGGGCGATGGCCGCCGCGTCGGCGCGCGCCTGCTTCAGCGGCTTGCCGCAGTCGCGCGCCTCGATGGTCGCGAGCTCGTCCGCATGCTCGGCGAGGCGCAGACGACAGCCGCTGCAGACGGCGACCGCGCTCCGCGGCGTCCAGCTGGCCCCACGGACCTTCGAACGCGCGTCGTGCGGCTCGTACCGCACGGTCGACATCGCCGGCGTCGCCGCGCGCGATGTGCTCGAAGACCTCGCCGTCCGAAGGATCGACGACGTCGATGACGGCCTGCGACGACGGCACGAGCGCGTCGCCGTCGATGAAGTGAGGACGCATGGCGACTCGCTGGCGAAGGCGGAAGACGACGTTAGCACGGTCGGGCGCCGACCCGTCGCGAGGCGGCCGATCGCTATACTGGACGCTTCCCCGTCCCCTTCGGCGACCGACCGCAGATGAGCTTCGACAACGTCTCCGCCGGCAACGACATCCCGCACGACTTCAACGTGATCATCGAGATCCCGATGAACGCGGATCCGATCAAGTACGAGGTCGACAAGGAGACCGGCACGCTGTACGTCGATCGCTTCATGGGCACCGCGATGCACTATCCGTGCAACTACGGCTACATCCCGCGGACGATCGCCGACGACGGCGACCCGGTCGACGTGCTCGTCATCACGCCGTTTCCGCTGGTGCACGGCGTCGTCGTGCGATGCCGCGCCCTCGGCCTGCTGAAGATGACCGACGAGGCCGGCGGCGACGCGAAGCTGCTCGCGGTGCCGATCGACAAGATCCTGCCGTGGTACCGCCACTGGAAGAACGTCGGCGACATCAACCCCGAGCGGCTTCAGCAGATCCAGCACTTCTTCGAGCACTACAAGGATCTCGAGCCCGGCAAGTGGGTGAAGGTCGAAGGCTGGGGCGGACCGGACGATGCGGCGAACGAGATCGTCATCGGCGTCGCGAACTACGCGAAAAGCGTCCCCGAGGGCGCGGTCCCGGGCGGGCCGTCGCAACCAGCCGCCAGCCACTGACCGGCGCACGCGTCGAACGATCGCGTTCGACGCGCCGGAGACGGCGCGATGTCGATACGTCGGGGACGGCGTCCGGGCGGCCGTGAAAAAGTCGCGTGCCCGGCCGGTCAATGTCCCGTGGCTTCGCAGTCGGCGAGACCTACGCTTCGGTCATTCGATCGACCGATCGACGCCTTCTTCGGAGCACATCATGAACACCCACCTCGACCATGAATATTCCACGACCGACACGGTGCTGCACACGGTGATCGTCGGCGGCCTCGCCGCTTTTCTCGGCCTCGTCGTCTTCCTGCCGAGCGTCGTGTCCGTCTTCGGTTGACGGGACGACGCACGGGTCGTCAAGGAGCCTCATCATGACGAACATGGAATTGAATGGACTCGGACGGGCACGCGCCTTACCATCGAGCGAGCAAGCCGCCCGGTCCACGAGCCGGCTGTCCGGCATGGATCCAAGCCCTCAACCGATGAATGAAGAGATCGTCGACGCCGTCGGCACCGACTGGCTGACGAAGCTCGAAGACCGCGGGCTGCGGCGGGTCTATCCGCCGCGCACCGTGATCATCCACGAGGGCGACGTCGGCGATACGCTCTTCATCATCCGGAGCGGCCGCGGCAAGGTGTACTCGAGCAGCGACGCCGGCAAGGAGGTCGTCCTCGGGACATTCGGCCCCGGCGACATCCTCGGCGAGCCGAGTCTCGACGGCGGCTTGCGGTCGGCGTCGGTCATGACGCTCGAACAGACCACCTGCGTGATCGTCCAGAGCGCCGTGGTCCTGCAGATGCTCGCCGACGATCCGCAGCTCGCGCTGCAGATCATCCGCAACCTGATCCGCCTGGTGCGCTCGGCGAGCGAGAGCCGTGAAGAGCCTGGCGCTCGAGGACGTCTACGGACGGGTCGTCCGGCTGCTGATGAAGTCGGCGGAGCCGGCCGGCGTCCGGCTGGGTGATCCACGAACGGCTGACGCAGCAGGACATCGCGGATCGCGTCGGGTCGTCGCGGGAGATGGTCAGCCGCATCTTCAAGGAGCTCGAGCGCGGTCAGTACGTGTCGGTGGAAGACAGGCACATCGCCATCCATCGCAAGCCGCCTGCGGGCTGGTGACGCCGCGCGGGGCGGAACCGCTCGCGGCGACGACCGGTCCGCCTTCCGCTCAGCGTTGCGTCGGCCTCGATGCCGTCACGCCGGCACGTCGGTACCGGGGCCATGCTTGAACGGATCGCGCTCGTTCAGCTCGTCGACGTAGTGCCCGATGCCGACCGCCTCGCGCGCGAGGAAGTGCTCGACCGCGTCGGCGAACGCCGGATGCGCGAGCCAGTGCAGCGAGCGCGTCGCACCGGCAGGAAGCCGCGCGCCATCTTGTGCTCGCCCTGCGCGCCGCCTTCGAAGCAGCCGGATGCCGCGCTCGATGCAGAACTCGAGCGGCTGGTAGTACGCGCATTCGAAGTGCAGGCAGGGCACGTGCTCGACCTCGCCCCAGTAGCGTCCGTACAGCGTCGTCGCGTTGAAGACGACGAGCGAGCTCGCGATCGGCGCGGCGCCGCCGCGTCGTCGCGCTCGGCGATCACGAGCAGCAGGTTCTCCGGCATCGTCGTCCGCGATGCGGCGGAAGAACGCGAGGTTCAGGTACGGCGTCGAGTAGTGCGCGCGGTAGGTGTTCGCGTAGCAGCGCGCGAAGAAGCGCCAGTCGGCGTCGGTCGCGTCGCGGCCGTCGACGCGGCGCACGCGTCACGCCGGCCTCGGCGACCTTGCGCCGCTCGGCGCGGATGTTCTTGCGCCGCTTGCGCTCGAGCGTGTCGACGAACTGCGTCGAAGTCGCGATAGCCGGCGTTGGTCCAGTGGAACTGCACGCCTTCGCGGCGCATGCAGCCGGCCGATTCGAGCAGCGCCGCCTCGTCGTCGCCGTTCGGGAAACAGCACGTGCAGCGACGACAGCCTCGCTGTCGCGCGACGTGCGCCATCAACGGCGCTGCGCGAGCGCGGCGCCGGTCGTCGCGTCGGCGGCGATCAGCCGCGGCCCGGTGACCGGCGTGAACGGGATCGCCGACAGCAGCTTCGGGTAGTAGTCGACGCCGTTGCGGCGGTAGGCGTCGGCCCACGCCCAGTCGAACACGTACTCGCCGTACGAGTGGAACTTGCGATACAGCGGCACGCGCCGACCAGCGCGTCGCCGTTCCACAGCGTCAGGTACTCGACGCCCCAGCCGGTCTCGAGCGTCCGCGCAGCCGGTCTCGTGCAGCGCCGACGAGGAACTCGTAGCGCAGGAACGGATTGACGCTCGGCCGCCCCGCGTCGGCGTCGCGTCGGCAGCGACCGAGGCGCGTCCCAGCGCATCGGCGCCGAGTCAGGCGCAGGTCGTCGACGAGGCGCGCGCGGTACTTCATCGATCGCGCGATCGACGTCGCGCTCACGCAGCTCGATTCGACGCCGGTGCCTGCGACGGCGCGCGGTTCGGTGGCAACGTGGACGGAGCGTCGAGGCGGAGGAGATGCGGCGATGCGACGGCGTCGCCTCGTGCGCGGCGGGTCTTCGTCGTCGCGGCGAACCGGTCGATCGGTCCGGCGCGCGTCCATCGACGGCGTCCGGCGCATTGTATGCGACGGTCGTCGAGCCTTCGCCGCCGGGCGTCTCGATCGGGAGTGGCGGTATCCTAGAGCGACCCGATCGGCCGGCCGGACGCGTGCGTCCGATGCCGTCGAGCGGTCCACACGAGAACGAGGCGACGACCCATGAAGCGCATCACCGCGATCATCAAACCGTTCAAGCTCGACGAGGTCCGCGAGGCGATGGCGGCCGTCGGCATCACCGGGCTGACGGTCACCGAGGTCAAGGGATTCGGCCGTCAGAAGGGTCACACCGAGCTGTATCGCGGCGCCGAGTACGCGGTCGACTTCCTGCCGAAGGTCAAGATCGAGGTCATCGTGACCGACGACGCGATGCAGCGGACCATCGACGCGATCGTCGGCGCCGCGCGCACCGGCAAGATCGGCGACGGCAAGATCTTCGTGACGAACGTCGACGGCGTCGTCCGCATCCGCACCGGCGAGACCGGCGCCGACGCGGTCTAGCACGGGCGTCGACGTCGCGACCGCTGACGATGCGGCCCGCGGTCGCGCGAATGCGCTCTTCGTTCGTCGAGGCGCCGCGATGAGACGCACGCTCGACGACTGGCTCGCCGCGATCGAGGCCATGCATCCGCAGTCGATCGCGATGGGCCTCGAGCGATCGCGCGTCGTCGCCGACCGCCTCGGGCTCGGCACGCATCTCGGCATCGACGTGCCGATCATCACGGTCGGCGGCACCAACGGCAAGGGTTCGACGTGCGCGATGCTCGAGTCGATCCTGCGCGCGGCCGGCTATCGCGTCGGGCTCTACATCAAGCCGCACTTCGTCCGCTTCAACGAGCGCGCGCGCGTCGACGGCGTCGAGGCCGACCGACGCCGCGCTGATCGCGCAGTTCGAGGCGGTCGATGCGGCGCGGCGCGTCGAGCCGGCGGTCGAGCTGACGTACTACGAGTTCACCACGCTCGCGATCCTGCGGCTCTTCGCGCGCGCGTCGCTCGACGTCGTGATCCTCGAGGTCGGCCTCGGCGGCCGGCTCGACACGGTCAACCTGATCGACGCCGACTGCGCGGTCGTCACCGGCATCGCGATCGATCACGTCGACTACCTCGGCGACGACGCGCGAAGCGATCGGCTTCGAGAAGGCCGGCATCTATCGCGCGGGCCGTCCCGCGATCTGCGCCGATCCCGACCCGCCGCGTCGCTGGTCGAGCACGCGGCGTCGATCGGCGCCGACCTGTGGCGGATCGGTCGCGACTTCAACTACGCGGGCGATCGGCAGCAGTGGAACTGGGCCGGCCGCGGCACAGCGCCGCGCGAGCCTGCCGCTATCCGGCGCTGCGCGGCGCGAACCAGCTGTTCAACGCGTCGGGCGCATTCGCCGCGCTCGCCGCGCTGCGCGAACGGTTGCCGCTCGTCGCAGCAGGCGGTTCGCACCGGCCTGCTGACGGTCGAGCTGCCCGGCCGCTTCCAGGTGCTGCCGGGCCAGCCGACCGTCGTCTACGACGTCGCGCACAACCCGCAGGCCGCGGCGGCGCTGGCGCACAGCCTCGACGGCATGGGCTTCCATCCGTACACGTTCGCGATCTTCGGCGCGATGCGCGACAAGGACCTCGACGGCATCGTCGCGCCGATGCTCGGCCGCGTCGACCGCTGGTTCGTCTGCGGCCTGCCGCTGCCGCGTGCGGCGACCGCCGAAGAGCTGCGACGCGTCGTCGACGATGCGCGGCCGCGCGGCTTCGCCGACGCCGACGAACGCCGAGCGTCGACGCGTTCGCCGGACCCGGCCGATGCGTGGGCGGCGGCGGTCGAAGCGGCGGGGCCCGATGATAGAATCGTCGTCTTCGGATCGTTCCACACGGTCGCCGGCGTGATGATGGTCCGCGGTACGCGCCGGACAGGCATCGGCCGCGTCGACCGGCCGCATCCTCGGCAGGCGCCGGCGGGACACTGACGATCGCGGCCTCTGTCACGCCGTCCAGCCATGGGTCTGTTCTCGCGCAGACCAGAAGCCGTCGAACGCGGTCCGCGCCGACGATGCGCCGTTCGAATCGCTGCGTCGCTCGCCGCGCAACAGCCGCAAGCCGCGCGCGACGCTCGACGGCAATCCCGATGCGACGCGCCGCCGCTCGACCCTGCCGAAGCCTCGAAGACGCGCGCCCGCCGACGGCTGATCGGCGCCGTCGCGCTCGGCCTCGCGGCGATCGTGTTCGTGCCGATGCTGTTCGATCGCACGCCGGTCGCGCCGTCCGACGACATCGCGCTGCAGATCCCCGATCGCGACACGCCGTTCGAAGGGCGCCGCGGCGTGCCCGATCCCGCGCGCGGTCCGTTGCGGCCAGCCGCCGACCTGCCGGTCGTGCCGCCGCCGCGGCGCCGGCCGCGCCGTCGAGCGCACGCCGTCGCGACCGCCCGCGGCAGCCCGGCCGGCTCCGACGGCCGAGACGACCGCGACGCCGGCACCGGAGCCGAAGATCGCCACGCCGGCCGCGAAGGCACGCCGAGAAGCGACCGACGAAGCCGGTCGAGACCGTCGGCCGCCAAGCCGACAAGGCCGCAGCCAGCCGACCGAGACGGCGCCGCGACGTCGACGCCGGCGACGACCCGCGGGCGCTCGCCGCGCTCGAAGGAAAGACCGAGTGCCGCGACTGCCGCGGCGCCGGCGGCGAGCAGCTACGCGGTGCAGATCGCCGCGTTCTCGGCGGCCGACGAGGCGCAGGGCTGCGCGACCAGCTCGTCGCGCAACGGATTGAAGTCGTACACCGAGTCGGTGTCGACAGTCCAGGGGTTGCGCACCCGCGTGCGCCTCGGGCCGTTCGCGTCGCGCGAGGCCGCCGATCGGGCGAAGCAGAAGCTGAAGACGATGAAGCTCGACGGATCCGTCGTGCCGCTTTGCGTCCGGTCTCGCGCGCCGTCGCGGACGCCGCGCGACCGCGCGCGCTCGCGATGACCGCGTTCGACTACGTGGTGATGACGATCCTCGTCGCGTCGATCGTCATCAGCGTGTTGCGCGGGCTCGTCAAGCGAAGTGCTGTCGCTGGTCGCGTGGCTGGCGGCGTTCGTGGTCGCGAACCGCTACGGAGCCGACATGGCGGCGTTGCTGCCCGACGCGGTGCCGGCCGGCACGGTGCGGCTGGTCGCGGCTTCGGCATCCTGTTCGTCGGCATGCTGCTGCTCGCGTCGCTGGTGAATCGCGCCATCGCCCATATCATTCGTGCGTCGGGACTGAAGCGTCGTCGACCGCGGCCTCGGCGGCGTGTTCGGACTGGCGCGCGGCGTGCTGATCGTGCTGACGCTCGTGATCCTCGCCGGCCTGACCGACCTGCCGCGGCAGCCGGTGTGGCGCGACGCGGTGCTGTCGGGTGTCGCGGAGAGCGCGGTGCGCACCGTCAAGCCGTGGCTGCCCGACGAGTGGGCGCGTCGCGTGAACTTCTAGGATGGTTCGCATGACCCGGCTCGGGTCGTGCTTCAAGCGTTCGTCGTAGCCGGTCGAGGACTCGAACATGTGCGGAATCGTCGGCGTCGTCTCGAACGGGCCGGTCAACCAGTTGCTGTACGACTCGCTGCTGCTGCTCCAGCATCGCGGCCAGGACGCGGCCGGCATCGCGACCGGGCTCGGCAAGAACTTCTCGATGCACAAGGGCTCCGGGCTCGTGCGCGACGTCTTCCGCACGCGCAACATGCGCGACCTCGCCGGGCAACGCCGGCATCGCGCAGGTGCGCTATCCGACCGCCGGCTCGGCCGTCAGCGCGCAGGAAGCGCAGCCGTTCTACGTCAACGCGCCGTTCGGCATCACGCTCGCGCACAACGGCAACCTGACGAACTGGGAGCAGCTGAAGGACGAGATGTTCCGCATCGACCGCCGGCACATCAACACCGAGTCCGACTCCGAGGTGCTGCTCAACGTGCTCGCGCACGAACTGCAGATGGCCACCGCCGGCTACTCGCTCGACCCGGCCTCGATCTTCAAGGCGGTCTCGGGACTGCATCGGCGCGTGCGAGGGCTCGTATGCGGTCGTCGCGCAGATCGCGGGCTACGGCGTGCTCGCGTTCCGCGACCCGTTCGGCATCCGGCCGCTCGTGCTCGGCGAGCGCGACACCGACGACGGTCGCGAATATCTCGTCGCGTCCGAATCGGTCGCGCTGCAGGGCATGGGCTTTCGGCTCGTGCGCGACGTCGCGCCGGGCGAGGCGATCTTCATCGACAACGACGGCGGGCTGCACACGCGGCAGTGCGCGCGAGAACCCGTCGCTCAACCCGTGCATCTTCGAGTACGTGTACCTCGCGCGGCCCGACTCGGTCATGGACGGCATCTCGGTCTACGCGGCGCGGCTGCGGATGGGCGAGACGCTGGCCGACGAAGGTCCGTCGCGAGCTGCCGCTCGGCGACATCGACGTCGTCATGCCGATCCCCGACTCGAGCCGCCCGGCCGCGATGCAGATGGCGCTGCGCCTCGGCCTCGAGTATCGCGAAGGCTTCATCAAGAACCGCTACGTCGGCCGCACGTTCATCATGCCGGGGCAGGGCGTGCGCAAGAAGTCGGTGCGTCAGAAGCTGAACCCGATCGGCGTCGAGTTCAAGGGCAAGAACGTGCTGATCGTCGACGACTCGATCGTGCGCGGCACGACCAGCAACCAGATCGTCGAGATGGCGCGCGAGTCCGGCGCGAACAAGGTGATCTTCGCGTCGGCCGCGCCGCCGGTGCGCTTCCCGAACGTGTACGGCATCGACATGCCGACGCGCCACGAACTGATCGCGAGCGGCCGCGACGACGAGCAGATCCGGGCGGCGATCGGCGCCGACGTCCTGGTGTACCAGGACATCGACGACATGAAGCGCGCGATCAACGAGCCGGGCATCGGGCATCGCGCGCTTCGAGGCGTCGTGCTTCGACGGCGACTACATCACCGGCGACGTCACGCCCGAGTACCTCGACCGGCTCGAATACTCGCGGCTGTATCCGCCGGTCGACGGCCGTCGACGCGCTCGCAGCTGAACCTGGAACTCGCGCTCGAGAACTGAGCCGGCGCCGTACCATGGCGGGCATGACGGTCGTCGCGATGTCGTTGTGCGGCGATCAGCGCTACCGGCCGACTGTGCGATTCGCGTCGCCGATCGGTCAGACGAGGCGGCGCGACCTCGGTGATGTCGACGACGCGACTTCGCGTCGACGGTGCCGGTCGCGCACGATCGACGGTCGCGCTGTCGGGGCCCGTCTCGTGTCGTTGCTGCGCCCGGTGTTCCTCGTCGACTACACGGACATGCGCGGCGTGATCGCGAACGAAGCCGACGGCGCCGGCGTGTCTGCATCGATCGGGTGACTGGTGGCGTGGGCACGTTGCCCGACGACGTGATCGTCTGCCGAACACGCCGACCGAGTGGTCCGGCGTGCGCTGGACCGCAGATCGCTGAGCGACGCGAGGACCGGACGACAGCGACCGATGGCGGCATCGATGCTGATCGAGCGGCACGACGACTCCTTCCATCGGCATCCAGCCGGGGCTGAAGCTCGACGCGTGCGCGAGATGCCCAACCATGCATCTCGACATCGACTCGAAGGCCGCTATCTGACTGCAGCTCGAATGGCGGGCGCTGGCCGCGGCATTGAAGGCCGACGCGCCCGCATCGAGGCGCGGCGCCATCGCCGACGCGCTGGCCTTCCGACGCGAGCGCCATCGGCGCTTCCCGACCGCCGCCGCGGAGGAGGCCGCGCTCGAGATCAACGAGGGCATCGCCGAGTACACCGGGGTCGTGATCGGCCTGGCCACGCCTCGCGAGCGCATCGACTACGCGATCCGCGACCTGTCCGCGTTCGTCGCGGCGCCGACCTTCGTCCGTTCGTTCGTCGTATGCGACCGGCCGCGCGCGTACGGCGTTAGCTGCGTCGACGACGGCGAGCCCGCGTTGGCGCACGAAGCTCGCGCGACCGAGGATCGTCTCGACGTGTTGCTCGGCGACGCGCGACGTGCGTCATCGAACCGTCGAGGCGCGACAGTCGCGCTCAGGCCGCGCCGCGGCATGCGACCGGTGGCGGCACGCTGCGCCTCGCCGAGGAGCGTCGCGAGACCGAACGCCAGGCGCGGATCGCGGCTGGTTGAGGGCGCGCCTCGTCGGCACGGTCCGGTCGTCAGTGCTCGCCGCTGTCCCATGCGAACTTCCAGTTCAACCCGCAGACACTGATCGCGCTCGACGGCCTCGGGACGGTCTATCCGACGCTGCGGCTGGTCGACGACTGGGGCGTGCTGCGAGGTCGAGAACGGTGGCGCGCTCGTGCGCGATCACGGTGCCGCGGCCGCGGTGTCCGCCGCGGGCTTCGATCGAGCGCGACTCGCCGGCGACGGCTGGCGACTGACCCTGCGGTCGCGGGTGGACGATCGGCCCGGGCAAGCGGGACGGCGACGTCGAGATCGTCTGCGACGTCGCCTGTCCGACACGCCCTTAGGGTCGTCGAGGAGCCGTCGACCCCGGCGTGCGCTCAGCGCGCGGCCGTCACGGGCAACGTGTCGTGCCCGCCTGCCCGGCGCGGCGCGGGCGGGCACGGCCGGCGGCTTCGCCGCAGCGGTCCTTGCCCTTGCGAGAGCCGTACATGTTCGCGTACACCCACGTGAACTCGGCGCCCATCAGGAACACCTGCGTCGAGTAGTAGATCCACACCAGCAGCACCGCGAGCGAGCCCGCCGCGCCGAAGCCCGACGCGACGCTGGTCTTGCCGATGTAGAGGCCGATCAGGAACTTGCCGATCGAGAACAGCAGCGACGTGACGGCGGCGCCGAGCCACACGTCGCGCCACGCGATGTTCACGCGCGGCATGATCTTGTAGATCATCGCGAACAGCACGGTCGTCACGCCGAAGCCGATGACGAAGTTGATGACGTGCAGCAGCGACCTCCCAGCCGATGAAGCGCGGGCCGAGCCAGTTGCCGATCGCGGCGAGCGCCGCGCTGACAGCACGCAGCGACACGATCATCAGGAAGCCGATCGTGAGGATCATGCCGAACGCGAGCAGGCGGCGCCGCAGCAGGCTCCACAGGCCGCCCGACTCCTTCAGCGCCGGCGCGCGCCAGATGCGGTTCAGCGCGTCCTGCAGTTCGCCGAACACCGTCGTCGCGCCGAGCAGCAGCGTCGCCGATGCCGACGATGGTCGCGACGATGCTCTCGCTCGGCTTGTTGACGCTCTTCAGCAGGCCCTGCACCGCGGCCGCGCCCTCGGCGCCGACGAGGCCGCTGATCTGCTGGAAGATCGCGCCGCGCGCGGCGTCCTCGCCGTAGATCAGGCCGGCGATCGAGATCACGATCAGCAGCAGCGGCGCGATCGAGAAGACCGTGTAGTACGCGAGCGCGGCACCCATGCTCGGCGCGTAGTCGTCGGACCACGAGGTGACGGACTGCTTGACGAGGCGGCCAGAGGTCGCCGAGCGGTCATGCGGTATGAAGGTCATCGGCCGGTTATAGCCGGGCCCGCGGCGCGGCCTATCGGACGATGCCGCATCGTGCCGCGACGACGCGAACGCGTCGCGACTTGACGCTGCACGGACGCGCATCGCGGACAATCCGCTGCGCGCCGAGTTGAACCGCTTGCGGGCGCCTCGCGATGCCGGTCGTGGCAACGAACGAACGGCCTCCCGAAAACAAGTGCCGCTAAAGTGAGTCCTCGTCGCGCTGCAGCCAGTTCGTTCCGACGCCGACCCGCTTCAGCCGTATCGAAGCGGGTTTTCTTTCGTCGAAGGTGCGAGCGATGATCGAGGGCGATGGACGACGACTGGGATTTCGACACGCGCGCGGTGCGCGCCGGCACGCGCCGCACCGCGTTCGGCGAGCACGCCGAGGCGCTGTTCCTCACGTCGAGCTTCACGTTCGACAACGCGGCCGCAGGCGGCCGAGCGCTTCGCCGACGAGCGGCGACGCTTCGTCTATTCGCGCTTCTCGAACCCGACGGTCGCGATGTTCCAGGATCGCCTGGCGGCGCTCGAGGACGGCCGAGGCGTGCATCGCGACGTCGTCCGGCATGAGCGCGATCCTCACGACCTGCATCGGCCTGCTGAACGCCGGCGACCACATCGTCGCGTCGCGCAGCATCTTCGGCGCGACGGTGCAGCTGTTCAACACGATCCTGTCGCGCTTCGGCATCGCGACGACCTACGTCGATCCGACCGATCCGGCGCGTGGGCCGCGGCGATGCGACGACCGAGACGAAGCTGCTCTTCGTCGAGACGCCGTCGAACCCGACGGCCGAGATCGCCGACATCGCGGCGCTGAAGGCGGTCGCGTCGGCGCGCGGCGCGCTGCTGGTCGTCGACAACTGCTTCTGCACGCCGGCGCTGCAGACGGCCGCTCGCGCTCGGCGCCGACGTCGTGATCCATTCGGCGACGAAGTTCCTCGACGGCCAGGGCCGCGTGATCGGCGGCGCGGTGCTGCGGCAGCGACGCGATCGATCCGCGACCGGCTGCTGCCGGTGCTGCGCATCGGCCGGCCCGTCGATGTCGCCGTTCAACGCATGGGTGCTGCTGAAGGGGCTCGAGACGCTTGTCGCTGCGGATGGAGAAGCAGTCGTCGAACGCGCTCGCGCTCGCGACGCTGGCTCGAAGCGCATCCGGCGCGTGTCGCGCGTGCTGTATCCCGGCCTCGGCGAGCCATCCGCAGGCGGACGCTGATCGCACGTCAGCAGAAGGCGGGCGGGGCGGTCGTCAGCTTCGAGCTGAAGACCGACGGCGACGCGGTGGCGAAGCGCGCGGCCGCGTGGCGCGTCGTCGACGGCTGCGGGCTGATCTCGATCACGGCGAACCTCGGCGACACGCGCAGCACGATCACGCACCCGGCGACGACGACGCACGGACGCGTGCCGGCCGAGGCGCGGGAGGCGGCCGGGATCGGCGAGGGAATGATCCGGGTCGCGGTCGGCCTCGAGAACGTCGAGGATTTGAAGAAGGATCTCGCGCGAGGCTTAGGCGAATAGCGGCCATGGCTCGTGGATCACTGATGTCTGAAGCACCCGATACACGACTCGTCGAAGTCTTCCAAGGAGACGCGTGGTCCGGTGGCGCTTCCTCGCCGACGGACCTGATCGAGATGTACCGCGTCACCTGCGACGCGAGGTCGCTGTCCGATGCTCGCGATCGACGAAGCGGCCATGACGGAAGTCAGAGCCGCGATCGCCGGCCTGAGCACACGATGCGCCGCGGTACCGGTCGGCGGCTCGCTCGAGCTGCGGCCTCCCGGCTCATGGTCGGCGACCTGATCGATCGTCGGGCGAAGGTCCGACTGCCGCCCGCGACCCGTGGTCGGCGAACCGCCGCGCAGGTCGAACGAGCGCTGCTCGGCAGCAGCGCTCGTCGTCAGCCCGACGACCGACGATCCGCGGACCCCGTCAAGCTGCCTTCAACTCGCTCTTCGGCCCGATGTCGATCACCCGATCGACCCGCCGCACCGTGTCCGGCCGGTGGCTCACGATCACGACGCCGAGCCCGAGCTGCACGAGCCGGTCGGTGATCTCGTATTCGCGATCGAGGTCGAGCTGGTCGAACGCCTCGTCGAGGAACAGGATCTCGGGCTTGCGATAAAGCGCGCGCGCCAGCAGCAGCCGCTGCTTCTGGCCGCCCGACAGCGCGACGCCGAGGCTGCCGACGATCGTGTTGTACTGCATCGGCATCGCCATGATGTCGACGTCGAGTCCCGCGACCCGCGCGCATTCGCGCGCGCGCGCCGCGTCGTGCGTGGGGTCGAAGAAGCTGATGTTGTCCTCGATCGTGCCGATGAACAGCTGGTCGTCCTGCATCACGACGCCGATGCGGCTGCGATAGCTGCCGAGGTCCAGCTCGCGCAGGTCGTGGCCGGCGACGTACAGCGTGCCTTCGCTCGGCTGGCAGCAGGCCCGGTCAGCACCTTGATCAGCGTCGTCTTGCCGCAGCCCGACGGGCCGACCAGCGCGACGGTCTCGCCGGCCGGCGATGTCGAGGTCGATGCCGCGGAAGATGAAGCCCTCGCTGCCGTACGAGAAGCCGATGCCGTCTGCGCGCACGACCAGCGGCATGTCGGACAGCACGCGGCGCGCTGCATGCCGATCGCCTCGGGCTCGGTCAACGCGATGTCGGCGATGCGTTCGGCGTGCAGGTCGAGCATGCGGAACTCGATGACCTTGTCGATCAGCGTGTTGATGCGCGTCAGGAACAGCAGCTTGAACGTCAGGAACGCGAACAGCATGCCGACCGTCAGCTCGCCGGCCATCACCGCGCGCGCGCCGAGCCAGATCACGGCGACGTTCTCGAGGCCGAAGATCAGCCCGTTGGCCGCGCGATGCACGATCGCGATCTGCTGCACGCGGACGCCGGCGTTGACGTGCTCGACGACGAGGTTCTGGTAGCCGAGCGCGCCGCTCCTGCTCGCGCATGTTGAGCTTGATCGCCATCATCCCGCGCAGCGTCTCGATGAAGTGCGTGCCGGACTTCGACTTCGTGCGCGAGCTGCTCGTCGGTCGCGCGCCGCTGCGGGTAGTAGACGAGCCAGCGCGTCGCGCCGTACAGCAGCGCGGCGCCGAGCACGACCGACGTCAGCGTCACGCTGTAGAAGAACATCACGCCGAGCGTCAGCACGACCATCACGCCGTCGATGATCGCCTCGACGAACGTCGTCGTCAGCGTGCGCTGGATCGCGTCGATGCTGCGAAAGCGCGAGATGATGTCGCCGATGTTGCGCTTCTCGAACCACGCGAGCGGCAGCCGGATCAGCTGCGCGAACAGGTCGGCCAGCATCCGCATGTTGATCTGCGTCGACAGGTAGACGCCGACCCACGCGCGCAGCGCGGTGACCATCGACTGGATCACGACGAGCGCCGCGAACGCGACGCCGAGCACGGTCAGGAAGTCGGCGTCGCGTCCGACCAGCACGCGGTCGATGACGAGCTGCAGGAAGAACGGCGTCGCGATCGCGAACACCTCGAGCGCGAGCGACAGCAGGAAGATCTGCGCGATCGTCGACTTGTAGCCGGCCGCCGCCGACAGCAGCTGCCACGAGCTGATCCGCTCGCGCTCCTCGACCGTGCGGAAGCCGGGCGTCGGCAGCATCTCCATCGCGACGCCGGTGAAGTGGCTGCGACGTGTCGTGGTGGTTCAGCACGCGCTTGCCGCGCGCCGGGTCGTGGACCGTGATGGTCTGCTTCGGTCGCCGGAGCCCGAGACCTTCGTCAGCACGACGAAGTGGTTCATGTCCCAGTGCAGGATCGCCGGCAGCTTGACGCGGTTGAGCGCGTCGAGCGACACCTTCACGCCGCGCGCCGACATCTTCATCGTCTCGGCGATCTGCGCGATCGTCTTCAGCGTCGTGCCCTTCATCGACACCGACATCCGCTGGCGCATCGCGACGAGGTCGGTCATGAAGCCGTGGTACGTCGCGATCATCGCGACGCACGCGATGCCGCACTCGGGCGCTTCGGTCTGCAGGATGACGGGAACGCGACGACCGAAGATCATCGAGTCGCCGACGGCGGATGTCCGCGCATCGCGTTCGCGCAGCTGCAGCACCGGCTGGAACAGCCATTCGAGCAGCGTGCGCTTCTCCATCAGCAGGTCGGCGCTCGACGACCATGCCGGCGCGCAGCGGCAAGCGTCTGGCCGCCGGCCGCGACGTCCTGGCGGTCGAGCGTCGACGACGATGCGATAGACCGGCTCGTGCACCGTCAGCGGACCGACCGACTCGCCCGCGTCCAGCACGTCCTCGCCGACGCTCTCGACGCGTGCCGCGGAACTGGCCGAAGCGTTCGTACGGGAACGCCTCGTAGCGCAGCGTCACCGGCTGCCCCGGCCTGCACGAAGCCGATCGCGCGCGTCGGGCACCAGCAGCTCCGCGTGCAGCGCGCCGTCTTTCGGCAGCACCGTCGCGAACGGCGAGTCGGCCGCGACCGTCTGCCCTCGTGCCGGGCCGATGTTCGTCACGGTGCCGTCGATCGGCGCGACGACACCATCTCGCGCTTGACGTCCTGCTCGTGCTCGCGCCTGTCTGCTCGGCGATCTCTGCTCGATCTCGCTCATCTTCTGGTCGATCTGCTCGACCTGCGCCTGCGCGCGCAGACTGCGATCGTCGGCAGCTCGGCTGCGCGCCGCGGCCGAGGTCCTTCATCGAGCGACGCGCGCTGGCGCTGCAGCGCCTGCACCTTGATCTCCTGGTCCTTCACCTGGTTCTGGTACTGCAGCACGTAGTAACTCCGACGCGTAGTCCTTCGCCTTCAGGTCGAGCCACTTGTCGAGCAGCTGCCTCGCTTGCGCCAGTCGTTCGTTCTGCAGCTTGATCTCGACGTCGGCCTCGCGGATCTCGTTCCTGCAGGCTGGCGATGCGTCTCTTCGAGCTGGTCGACGTTGCTGCTGGCCGAGGCGAATCGTCTCGTCGCGCTGCTGCCGTTGCGACTCGGCCTGCTTGTTCAGCTCGCCGATCACCGCCTCGTTGCCGGCCGCGTCGTTGGTGCCGGACCGGTCGACCGTCAGCTGCGCGAGCGCGGTTCCGGCGCTGACGACGTCGCCTTCGTGGACCATCAGGTCGCTGACGCGTGCCGGCGTCGGGCATCCGCACGATCGCGGCGCCGACCGCGCTGGACGAGGAACCCTGCACCCGTTCGCGTCGCGTGTACTGGCCCCAGACCGCGACGGCGACGGCGAGCGACGGCGATCGCGACGGCCGTCGCTCGTGTAGACCCACGTCCGCGGACCGGTTGCGCGATGCTCGCCTCGCCGAGAAACTTCTGGCGCTGCGCGTCGATGGCTTCCTTGCGAAACAGCGAGCGAGGCATGACGATTCGGGTGCGGGTCGCCGAGCGCCGCCGGCAATGCTTGACGTGTCAAGCAATTACCGACCGAGCCGCGCATGGTAGCCGAGGCACCTCGTCGATGCGCGCGGGCGCCGGCAGGCGTCGTCCGGCCGCAACAAGCGGCGGAGCCTTTCGGCAGCACCGGCGATTTCTTGAGGCGCGCGGTCGCCGCAACGCACGACGTGCGCGACGGACAGAGCGATCGCGTCGTGGCGACCGTCGCCGCTGATCCGCAACGCATTTTTCGGCGCGTGTCGGAAAACTTCCGACAGCCGACCGTCGCCGCGCACCCAGCGCGACGGCGCGGCGGGGCGGCCACTGTCGCGGAATGTCGCGGATCGGCACAATGCAGTCATTCCACGAGCCACCGATCTTCCCGGAGCGCCCACGATGAAATTCGAGAACCTGCTTGTCCGAAGTGCGCGAAGCCAACCTGTCGTATCTGATGCTGGCGCGCCAGATGATCGTCGAGGACAAGGCCGAAGCGAGCTTCCGCCTCGGCATCGACCCGGAGCTCGCCGACATGATCGCGTCGCTGTCGTCGGGTCAGCTGCTGAAGATCGCGTCGTCGAACATGCTGATGTGCCGTTTCCGCTTCGACGACCGCACCGTGTGGGACCTGATCACGAGCCACTCGAAGGATCGCGAGACCGGCATGGGCAGCGTCCACGCGGCGATCCTGCTCGGCTCGCGCGAGCTGGAGGCAGCCTGATGAGCACGACGGCCGGGCCGGCAAGGCCAAGAGCGTGCTCGGCGAAGCGAGCCAGATCCGCCTCGCGAGCGAACTGGCCCGCATGGGCGCACGGCTGCAGGTGCTCGAGTCGGAGACGACGCTGTCGCGCGAACGGCTGCTGCGCCTGTACAAGGAGATCAACGGCGAGTCGCCGCCGAAGGGCATGCTGCCGTTCTCGACCGACTGGTTCCTGACCTGGCAGCCGAACATCCACTCGTCGCTGTTCCTCGGCAGCTACAAGCACCTGACGGCGCACTGCAAGCTCGCCGCGCGCCGAGGCGCTGGTCCGCGCGTTCCGCCTCTATCGCGAGCAGACCAAGGCGTTCCATCTCGAAGAGAAGCTGTCGATCACGCGGGCCTGGATCCTCGTGCGCTACGTCGAGAGCGGCATGCTCGGCACGACGGCGTGCGCGAGTGCGGCGGCCACTTCGTCACGCATCGCGACGACCTGAACGACGGCTTCGTCTGCGGCCTGTGCAACGTGCCGTCGCGTGCGGGCAAGACGCAAGGCGCGCTCCGAAGCGAAGTTCGACCAGGACTGAGGCATCGCGCTGTCTCGCAGAAGCGCAGGCAGCGCCCTCCGGAGACGATCAGCGATCGCCGCCTAATGCGGCGTCCAAGGCGACGTCGGTCCCGGCCGCGACGTCCGCTAGCGTCGGCGTCGCGACGATGTCCGGCTGAGCAGTCCACGGTCCGGCATCGCGGTCCGGGGAAACTGGCCGATCAGCGGCACGTCGATCTCGATTCGCGAACCCGGCAGGCGCAGGAAGAAGAACGCGCCGCCGTTGATGCCGCGCAGGTTGCCGCCGGTCGGGCGCGCCGACGAGCTGCCGAGGCCGTGCGACTGGACGAGCTCGGCGAACTCGAACGTCGCCGAGCTGTTCGACGCGTCGACCAGCACATCGACCTGCCCGGCGAAGTGCGGCGCGCGCGGCCGAATCACGGTTCCGCCGACCGCGTCGTCGTACCGCGTCAATCGGTAGAAGCCCGTGCGCGTCCGGTCCGATCGCGGCGTCGCCCCAGTCGAAGAACGACGGATCCCACGTGTCGAGGACGGGCACGCAGCGCGTCAGGCACGCGGCGATAGGTCGTGCGTCGATCGATCGCCACGCCGTCGGTGTCGTGCGTCACGAGGTAGGCCGCGATCTCGTCGCCGACGCTGCTGCCGCCCTCGTTACCGCGCAGGTCGATGACGAGATGGCGCGTGCCGCGGCGGACCATCGTGTCGAAGGCGCGACGCGAGCCAGGCCTTCCAGTCCCATGGATCGTTGTAGGCGACCCAGGTCGGCATCGTCATCAGCGCGACGTCGGGTCGCAGGAAGGTCAGCGACCAGCCGAGCGGACCGTCGCCGCCAGCGGGCGTTCGGTGCTTCGCGGCGAGGCGCGAGTCGTAAGACAGTCCCGCCAGCGCGAAGCGACCGGCCGACGTCTGCAGATCGTAGCCGGAGCCGGTCTTCGGATGGAGCAGCGCGAAGTACACGTCGAACGCCTCGAAGCGCTCGCGTGCCCTGCAGCTGCAGCGAGTCGATCCGCTTCGCGTCGTTGTGGCCGTCGGCTCGCGCGAGCGGCAGGAGGTCGGCGAGGATGCGATCGCTTGCGACGCCGTCGATCGCCTCGACGATCGTGCCGCGCACGAGGCGCGGCTGGTCCGAAAGGTTGCGCGTCACCACCATGCGACCGTCGATCCAGACGAACTCGAACGGCAGGCGGTCGTCGCCGCTCTTCAGCAGGTCCGCGATCGCGCGCGGCTGGTTCGTGAAGTTCGGGTAGCTGTGTCCGCAGCGGAGCCCGGCGGTATAGCGTGTGAACGCGACGAACGCGTCGAGCACGGTCTGGTCATGATCGAGTGCGCGGTCGAGCTCGGCATCGCGCCGGTCGAGGTCGTCGCGCGTGTTGTAGCGAACCAGCCCGGGATGAAGTTGCTCGTAAGCCGACCGGAGCACGGCCGCATCGGCGCGCAGCATGCGCGACGACAGCAGCGGCAGGCGGCGCGTCGGCAGGCGCCGCCTGGGACTGCACGTCGGCCGGAAGCGGCGAACGCACAAGCGGTCGCGAGCACGGCAAAGCAGACGGATCATCGGCACTCCGGTCACGAGACGGGCCGTCGGCGAACCGTCCGCGCCCGTCGACCGGCGTCTCGGCCGCCGATCGGCGCACCGACCACCGTCCGTCGAGCGCTCCGTCGGATGGGCGCGATCCTGCCATGCCTGCAGGTCCGCCGGCTCAAGATTCTCGCGAGGTCGCCGACATTCCTCGCATTCTCGCGCGCCCGAGTTGCGCCACTCGCTGGGCGGTCCGTCGAAAAAGATCCCCGTCACGGACCGAGACCCGTCATCCATGTTCGCCATCATCGGAACCCTGATCCTCGTCGGCTCGGTCTTCGGCGGCTTCGCCATGGCCGGCGGCCACCTGGGCGCGCTGTTCCAGCCGCTCGAACTGCTGATGATCGGCGGCGCCGCGGTCGGCGTGTTCGTCGCCGGCAACCCGGTGAAGGACCTGAAGGCGACGTTCGCCGCGCTGCCCGGCACGCTGAAGGGCTCGAAGTACAACAAGGCGTGTACATGGAGCTGATGGCGCTGCTCTACGAGATCCTGTCGAAGACGCGCAAGGAAGGCCTGATGTCGATCGAACGCGACATCGAGAAGCGCCGAGCGAGAGCGCGCTGTTCGGCAAGTACCCGAAGATCCAGTCCGGACCATCATCTGATCGAGTTCATCACCGACTACCTGCGCATGATGGTCAGCGGCAACCTGAACGCGTTCGAGATCGAGAACCTGATGGACAACGAGATCGAGACCCATCATCACGAGGCCGAGGTCCCGTCGCATTGCGTCACGAAGATCGGCGACGGCCTGCCGGCGTTCGGCATCGTCGCCGCGGTGATGGGCGTGGTGCACACGATGGAGTCGGTCGGCGCGCCGCCGTCGGAGCTCGGCATGCTGATCGCGCACGCGCTGGTCGGCACGTTCCTCGGCATCCTGCTCGCCTACGGCTTCGCGGCGCCGCTCGCGAGCATCCTCGGCCAGACCGCGGCCGAGTCGACGAAGATCTTCCAGACCGTCAAGGTCACGCTGCTCGCGTCGCTGAACGGCTATCCGCCGGCGACCGCGGTCGAGTTCGGCCGCAAGGTGCTGTTCTCGACCGAGCGTCCGTCGTTCCAGGAGCTCGAGGACCACGTCAAGCAGGCCGCGAAGGCCGCGAAGCTGAGTCGCCGGACCGATCGGGAGCGCGACATGCCGGACGGCGGCGAGAAGCAGGTCATCCACGTCAAGCGGATCAAGAAGGTCGCGGGCGGCCATCACGGCGGCGCCTGGAAGATCGCGTACGCCGACTTCGTGACGGCGATGATGGCGTTCTTCCTGCTGATGTGGCTGCTCGGCTCGACGGCGAAGGGCGACCTGAAGGGCATCTCCGAATACTTCCAGACGCCGCTGAAGGTCGCGCTGTCGGGCGGCTCGCGGCAGCGGCGACAGCTCGCACATCATCAAGGGCGGCGGCAAGGACCTGACGCGCTCGACCGGCCAGGTCAAGGAAGGCGAGCGCGCCGGCAAGCAGACCGCCGTCGACATCAAGGCCGCCGAGGCCGAACGCGCGCGCCGCGAGAAGGAATACCTGAAGGGCCTGCAAGCAGACGCGTCGAGGCGCTGATCAACAACGACGCCCAAGCTCGCGCCGTACCGCAACCAGCTGCTGCTCGACGTGACGAGCGAGGGGCTGCGCATCCAGATCGTCGACGAGAAGAACCGGCCGATGTTCGACAGCGGCAGCTCGCAGCTGAAGCCGTACGCGAAGGACATCCTGCGCGAGCTGTCGAAGACGCTGAACGGCGTCGACCAGCGCATCGGCCTCGCGGGCCACACCGACGCGGCCGCGTACGCGTTCGGCGACAAGAGCTACAGCAACTGGGAGCTGTCGGCCGACCGCGCCAACGCGACGCGTCGCGAACTCGTCGCCGGCGGCCTCGAGGACAACAAGATCATCCGCGTCGTCGGCCTCGGCTCGGCGGTGCTCGCGAAGCCCGAGGCGCCGCTCGACCCCGCCAATCGCCGCGTGACGATCGTCGTGCTGAACAAGGCGACGCAGGACCGGATCGGCCGCGACGGCGTCGATCTCGAGGCGACGGCGTCAGCCCCGCTGTCGACCGAGCGATCGAGAGTGGCGCGATGCCGCCGAAGGCCGAGGCGGCGTCCGCGGGCGCGAAGCCCGGCGAAGCGATCGCCGAGGGCAGGCCAGTCGGCGAAGCGGTCGCGACTGCGAAGCCGGTCGGCGAGGCCGTCGCTTCCGCGAAGCCATGACGCTCTGAGTTCGCCGTTGCCGCGTCGCCCGGCCAAGGCGCGCGAGGAAGATCGGGTCGCCGCGCGCGCGATGGCCGACATTCCTCGCGTTGCTCGCGGGCGGCGCCGGCGCATCGGCGACATCGGGCGGCTAGCGCATCGTCGTCGATGCGCAGGACCCATCGTCGAACACCACCTGCTCGAGCGTCGCGACCATCGTCGTGGCGGACGGCGGGTCGCGGTTCGACAACGCGATCAGCTGCACGCCGGACGTCGGATACGACGCGACCTCCGCGTTGATGCCGGGTGCGCCGCCGCCGTGGCCGACGCGCAGTCGCGGCCGCACGGCGACGTTGAAGCCGTAGCCGTAGAGCCCGGGGCCGCCGCCGGGGTCGGGTCGCGCCTCGGTCAATGCGGCCCACGTCGCGGGCTTCAGCAGCCGACCGTCGCTCAGCGCCGACAGCAGACGCGAGAGATCGGCCGCCGTGCTCGTCATGCCGCCGGCCGGCGAACCGCGCAACGACGCGAGCGGCGACGGTCGCAGGGCGGTGGACGTCCCGTCCGGCCCCATCGACGTCATCGGCATCGCTCGGTCGATCGGGTCGAAGCCGGTGTCGCCCATCGCGAGCGGGAGGAGCACCTCGTCGGCGATGAACGTGTCGAAGCTGCGGCCCGACACCCGTTCGATCACCGCACCGAGCACGACGAAGCCGGAGTTCGAATAGGAACGCCGCGAGCCGGGCGCGAACGACGGCGCGTTCGCCAGCGCGAGCGGCAGCAGGTCCGTCGCGGTTCGCGCGGACGAGATCGCCCGCAGATCGCCGGGCTGCAGGTAGTTGCCGAGGCCCGACGTGTGGTTCAACAGCTGCGCGATCGTGATCGGCCGGAACGCCGGATCGAGATCGGGAAGGTAGTCGCCGATCGGCGCGTCGAAGCGAACCAGGCCGCGATCGACGAGCACAGCCGACCGCGACCGCGGTGATCATCTTGCCGGCCGACGCGAGGTCGAAGCGCGTGCCGGGACCGATGGCGCTCCGCTCGTTGGCATCGGACGTCCCGAACGATCGCTCGACCACGACGCCGTCGACGCGCGCGAACACGGTGCCGTTGAAGTGCAGGTCCGCCGCGACAGTCGCCATGCACGACGCGATCGTTTCGCTGGTCGGCGCCGCGAAGGCCTGCGTGCGCCTGGACCATGCCGCTCGCGACCGTCGCGCACCACGCGATCCGTAAGCCGCTTCGGACGAACATCGGGTCTCCTCGAATACCGTGCCGCGAGCGTACGAGGCAAGCTACTCCGAATGAAACAGCAAACGCTGAGTAGACTCCGCGAGGTCCGCGAGCCGCGCGCCGCGGCCGCGTTCTCGGACCCGCTCCGGCGACGCGTCGTGCTGCTGCTCGCGGCGCGCCCGCGATCGCTGACGGAGCTGTCGCGGTCGACTGCGGCGTCGAGCTGAAGCGACTGCACTATCACGTCGACCGTGCTGACGAAGCTCGGGCTGGTCCGCGTCGCGCGACGCGTCCCGCGGGCCGGTCGGCCGATCCGGATCTACGCGGCAGTCGCCGACTCGTTCTTCGTGCCGGTCGAAGCGATGGCCGTCGAGCCGGGCGCGGCGCTGTCGGCCGAGTTGCGGGCGTCGCTCGCGATCGCGCAGCGACGATCCCGGTCCGGCGTCGTCTTCGACGTCGGCGACGACGGCGAGCCACGAATGCGCACGGTCGCCCGGTCGAGCGGCGGCCGGGCGCAGGCGGCCGAACGATGGTGGATCGTCGCACTGGACGAAGTCGACCGGGCACGGCTGCTCGACGCGATCGACGCCTGCGTCCGGCCGTATCTCGTCCGCCGAAGCGGCGCGGCCGACCACTGCGCTGCTCCATTTCGGATTCGCCGCGCGCCGAGCGACCGGCAAGCCGCCGCCGCGTCGCTAGCGGCCCGCGGCCGACCGGCCGCCGGCCGCTCCGAGCGCCCCTGAACTGAGCGGCGATTTCCGCTCTATTCGCGGCATGGACCGCGGGGGCCGACGCTCATCATCGCGTCATCCCAGAAGGTAGTCTTCCCCATGTCCGACGGCAGCGACCTCGAGAAGACCGAATCGCCCTCGCCGCGCCGCCTCGCCAAGGCGCGCGAGGAAGGTCAGGTCGCGCGTTCGCGCGAGCTGACGACGTTCCTCGCGCTGCTCGCCGGCGGCGTCGGCTTCTCGGCGTTGGGCGCGCAGTGGGTCTCGCACACCACGTCGCGCTGCGGACCAGCCTGGTGCTGTCGCGCCGCGACGCGTTCGAGCCGGCCGCGCTCGGCGAGCGGCTCGACGGCTTCGCACCGACGCGCTGGTCGCGGTCGCGCCGCTGCTGCTGCTGATCGCCGCGCCGCGATCGTCGCCGCGTCCGCGCTGCTCGGCGGCTTCATCTTCTCGACCAAGGCCGTTCACGCTCGACCTGTCGCGGCTGTCGCCGGTCAAGGGCCTCAAGCGCACGTGGTCGACCGAAGGCCTCACCGAGCTCGTCAAGGCGGTCCTGAAGTCGGCGCCTGCTCGGTGCGATCGGCGCCTGGATCCTGTGGACCGACCGCGACGCGTTCGCCGATGCTCGGCGCGCTGTCGCTCGAGGCCAGCGTCGACGATGCTCGGGCAGACTGATGGTCAAGGACTTCCTGCTGCTGACCGGCGGCCTCGCGCTGATCGCCGGCGTTCGACGCGCCGGTCCAGCTGTGGCGGCATCACAAGTCGCTCAAGATGACGAAGCAGGAAGTGCGCGACGAGGCGCGCGAGAGCGAAGGCGACCCGGCGCAGAAGGCGCGCATCCGCAGCCTGCAGCGCCAGGCCGCGACGCGCCGCATGATGGCCGAGGTGCCGAAGGCCGACGTCATCGTCGTCAACCCGACGCACTACTCGGTCGCGATCGCCTACAACGCGTCGATGCGCGCGCCGAAGGTCGTCGCGAAGGGCTCGGCGCTGACCGCGCTGCGCATCCGCGAGATCGCCGGCCGAGCACCGCATGCCGATCCTCGAGGCGCCGCCGCTCGCGCGCGCGCTGTACAAGCACACCGACCTCGGCCGCGAGATCCCGATCGCGCTGTACGAAGCGGTCGCGCTGGTGATGGCGTACGTGTTCCAGCTCAAGCGCTTCCGCACGCAGGGCGGCGCGTATCCGACCGTGCCGGCGGCCTGCCGGTCCCGGCCGACCTCGACTTCACGCCGGACGACGCCGAAGACGCCGAAGACGGACGTCGACGCATGAGCACGCCGCCACCGATGCCCGACCGGTCCGGGCAACGCGTTGACCGCGCGCGCTGCCGTGGCTGACCGGCCGGCTCGCGACCGACCTCGCCGGTCCGCTCCTCGTCGTGCTGATCCTGACGATGCTGATCCTGCCGCTGCCGCCGCTGCTGCTCGATCTGTTCTTCACGTTCAACATCGCCGTCGCGATGCTGGTGCTGCTCGCGTCGATGCACATCGAGAAGCCGCTCGAGTTCTCGGTGTTCCCGACCGCGCTGCTGCTGACGACGCTGCTGCGCCTGTCGCTGAACGTCGCGTCGACGCGCGTCGTGCTGATCAACGGCCACACCGGCCCCGACGCGGCCGGCAAGGTGATCGAGGCGTTCGGCCACTTCCTCGTCGGCGGCAACTTCGCGGTCGGCATCGTCGTGTTCGCGATCCTCGTCGTGATCAACTTCGTCGTGATCACGAAGGGCGCGGGCCGCATCGCCGAGGTGTCGGCGCGCTTCGCCCTCGACGCGATGCCCGGCAAGCAGATGGCGATCGACGCCGACCTGAACGCCGGCCTGATCGGCGAGGACGTCGCGCGCAAGCGCCGCGCCGAGATCGCCGACGAGGCCGACTTCTACGGCTCGATGGACGGCGCGTCGAAGTACGTCCGCGGCGACGCGATCGCCGGGATCATGATCCTGTTCATCAACATGATCGGCGGCATCATCGTCGGCATGGTCCAGCACGACCTGTCGCTTCGGCGACGCCGAGCAAGACCTACACGCTGCTCGCGATCGGCGACGGCCTCGTCGCGCAGATCCCGTCGCTGATCATCTCGATGGCCGCCGGCATGATCGTGTCGCGCGTCGGCCGCGGCGACAACCTCGGCCAGCAGGTCGTGCGCGCAGATGTTCCGCAACACGAGCGCGCTGTACGTCACGGCCGCCGTGCTCGGCATGATCGGCGTGATCCCCGGCATGCCGCACTTCTCGTTCCTGTGCCTCGCGCTCGGCGCCGCCGCGCTCGGCTGGTACGGCAAGAAGGCGGCCGACGCAGAAGGAGACGATCGCCGCGAAGGTCGTTCCCGCGGCGCCGGCGCAGTCGCTCGAGGCTTCGCTGGGACGACGTGACCGCCGTCGACACGCTCGGCCTCGAGGTCGGCTATCGCCTCGTGCCGCTGGTCGACGGCGCGCAGGACGGCGAGCTGCTCAAGCGCATCAAGTCGCTGCGCCGGAAGTTCGCGCAGGAGGTCGGCTTCCTGCCGCCGGCGGTCCACATCCGCGACAACCTCGAGCTGCGCCCGTCGCGGCTACCGCATCACGATGAAGGGCGTCGTCGTCGCCGAAGGCGAGGCGTACAGCGGCATGCTGATGGCGATCAATCCCGGCGCACGTCGCCGCCGCGCTGCCGGGCACGCGCGACGAAGGACCCGACGTTCGGACTGCCGGCGATCGTGGATCGAGGCCGCGCATCGCGACCACGCGATCGCGAACGGCTACACGGTCGTCGACGCGGGCACCGTCGTCGCGACGCATCTCAACCACATCGTGCAGTACGCACGCGGCCGAGCTGCTCGGACGCCAGGAGACGCAGCAGCTGGTCGACGTGCTCGCGAAGTCGTCGCCGAAGCTGGTCGAGGAGCTGACGCCGAAGCTGCTGACGCTCGGCACCGTGCAGCAGGTGCTGCAGAACCTGCTCGTCGAGCAGGTGCCGATCCGCGACCTGCGGACGATCGCCGAGACGCTCGCCGACCACGGCACGCGGACGCAGGAGCCCGCGACGCTGACGTCCGCGGTCCGCGTCGCGCTCGGCCGCGCGATCGTCCAGCAGGTCTACGACAACGCGAGCCAGCTCGTCCGTGATCGGCCTCGACCCGGGCCTCGAACACGTGCTGCTGCAGGCCGCGGGCATGTCGGGCGAGGGCGACGACGCCGGGCATCGAACCGAACCTCGCGCAGACGCTGATCGACGAGACCGTCCGCGCCGTCCGCATGCAGGAGATGCAGGGGCTGCCGCCGGCGCTGCTCGTCGCCGATCGCTTGCGCGCACCGCTCGTCGCGTTTCCTGCGTCGCGCCGTTCCGCAGTTGAAGGTCCTCGCCGTCGGTGAGATTCCCGACCATCGTTCCGTCAAGGTCAACACCATCGTTGGAGCACGTGCATGAAGAACGCCGCCAGTCGGGCCGCAACGACCTCGGGCGCGAGCCCCGACGTCAACATGAGCATCCGCCGCTTCGTCGCGGAGAACTCGCGGACGGCGCTGCGCCAGGTCCGCGACACGCTCGGCGGCGATGCGATCATCCTCGCGAACCGCAGCATCGAAGGCGGCGTCGAGGTCCTCGCGGCGGCGCCCGAAGCGGTCGACGCGCTGACGCGGCGGATCGCGGCACCGACGCCCGACGCATCGACGCTCGCGGCCGAAGCGCTGCGCGCCACGATGCCGCCGACGCCGACCGAGCTCGGTCTGAAGCCGGCGACTCGACAGGACGCGGTGCAGTCGGTCGGACGCAAGGGACTCGCATCGCTGTTCGGCCGGCGTTCGCCGGCGCAGGCGACGCCGGTCGCGCCGACGCCGGTGGCGGCCACCGCGGCCGCATCGGCCGCCGCGTCCTACCTGAGCTTCGCCGAACGAGCTCGCGGCCCTCGCGAGCGACGACGTGGTCATGCACGTCGCGCCGCAAGCGGTGCCTCGCGAGCAGCCGGCCGACGTCGTGCCGCCGAAGCCCGCGGCGGTCGTCGCGCCGGAGCCGGCCGTGCCGGCGCCGCAGCCGGCCGTCTCGTGCACCGCAGACCGCCGCCAGCGCGCCGGTCCTCGGCGCCCAGGAACTGTCCGACGTCGTCGCGCGCGAGGTGCCGGAAGTGAGTCGCGAGATCGGCCGCGAGTTCGGCCGCGACGTGATCAACGACCTGACGCAGGACGTCAGCGCGAGGTCAGCCAGGCGGTCACCGACGAAGTGACGCGCGGCGACGAGTGCCGTGACGCGCGACGTCTCGCGCGAGGTGACGCGCGACGTCACCCGCGAGGTGATGCGCGAGATGCACGCGATGCAGGCCGATGCTGACCGAGCAACTGTCGACGCTGACGTGGACCGACGCGATGCGTCGTCAGCCGGCGAAGACGAAGCTGATGCAGGACCTCGTCCTCGCCGGCTTCTCCCCCGCGCTCGCGCGCCACATCCAGTCGCGACTGCCGGACGACTGCGCCGCCGACGCAGCCACGACGTGGGCCGGCAACATCCTCGCGCGCAACCTGCCGGTCGCGACCGACGCCGACGACCTCGTCGCCGCAGGCGGCGTGTTCGCGCTGGTCGGACCGACCGGCGTCGGCAAGACGACGACCGTCGCGAAGCTGGCCGCGCGCTTCGCGCTGAAGCACGGCGTCGACAAGCTCGCGCTGATCACGACGGACGGCTTCCGGATCGGCGCGCAGGACCAGTTGCGCATCTACGGCAAGATCCTCGGCATCCCGGTGCGGTCGATCCACGACGAGGCGTCGCTGACGAGCGCGATCGATCATCTGTCCGACAAGAAGCTCGTGCTGATCGACACCGCCGGCCTCGGCCAGCGCGACGAGCGCGTCGCCGAGCAGATCGCGATGCTGCGCGGTGCGAAGGCCAAGCGCCTCGTCGTGTTGAACGCGACGTGCGACGCCGAGACGCTCGACCACGTCGTCGCGACGTTCGCCGATCGCGACTTCGCGGGCTGCGTGATCACGAAGACCGACGAGGCCGATGCGGCTCGGACCGGTGCTCGACGCGGTCATCCGTCATCGCCTGCGCATCCACCACGTGTCGACGGGTCAGAAGGTGCCCGAGGACCTCGAGCGTCCGGACGTCGAGCGCGCTCGTGACGCGCGCGCTCGAGCCGCGCGCCGCGGCGACCGCGTTCGCCGTCCATGCCGACGATGCGCCGGCGTGGATGGCCGCGATGGCCACGCGGCGCCGTGCCGCTCGACGCGAGCCTGCTGTCGGCGTCCCGTCCTCGGGGTCGCTCCATGCCTGACCAGGCCGCCGGGCTTCGCAGCCTGTTCACGCGACGTCGTCCGTCGCTGCTGGTCGTCGCCGGCAGCGATCCGGCGAAGGCCGCGGTCGCGGTGCACTTCGCCCGCGAGGCCGCAGCCGCGGCACGCGCGACGCTGCTCGTCGACGGCACGGCGGGGCAGCTCGCGCGCGCATGCGACGTCGCATGCAGGCACGAGCTCGCGCACGTCGTCGCCGGCGACGTCGCACTCAGCGACATCGCGCGGCCGTTGACGCGCCACCTGCTGCTGCTGCCCGCCGCTCGCGCCCTCGCGCGCGTCGGATCGTTCGACGCGATCGAAGAGGCGCGCCTCGAGGCCGTCTTCTCGCACGGCATCGCGGAGGCGTTCGCGACGATCGGCGTCGAGCCGCAGGTCGACCTCGTCGTGGTCCATGCCGAGGCGCTGCGTGCGTCGCAGGCCGTCGCCGCGTTCGGTCGCGATGCGCGCGTCGTGATCGTCGCCAGCGGCAGCGGCGCGTCGTTGCGCGGTGCCTATGCCGAGATGAAGGCACTCGTCCGCGAACACGGGCATCGAAAACTTCGAGATCGTGACGCCGCGGCTGCGCGACGAACCCGCGACCGGCGTCGCCTACGCGAATCTGGCCGCGACGGCGCGGCGCTTCCTCGAGATCGAGCTCGTCGACGGCGGTTCCGTCGTTCGCGAACCCGGCTTTTCGTCCGACGACCGACGCGCACCCGCGACGCCGGCCTCGACCCCGACCCCTTTCACATCAGAAGACGAGGTTCACCATGCTGCAGCAGTCGCTTGAACGCAGCGCACCGCTGACCTATAACGCCGCGGGTCTCGTGGCGTCCGATTCGCTGGTGCGTCAATACACGCCGCTCGTCAAGCGGATCGCGCATCACATGATCGCCCGGCTGCCGGCCAGCGTGCAGATCGACGACCTGATCCAGGCCGGCATGATGGGCCTGCTCGACGCCGCGTCGCGCTTCGACGAGGCGCAGGGCATCCAGTTCGAGACGTTCGCGGCGCAGCGCATCCGCGGCGCGATGCTCGACGAGCTGCGCGAGTCGGACTGGCTGCCGCGTTCGGCCCGCAAGGCGCAGCGCGACATCGACACCGCGATGCAGAAGGTCCAGCAGCGCGAGCGCCGCGCGGCGACCGAGACGGAGGTCGCGCGCGAGATGAACGTCCCGCTCGAGCAGTACCAGCAGCTGCTGTCGGACGCGCGCGGCAGCCAGCTCGTGCACATCGACGAGCTGCAGGGCGACGACGACGAGTCGTTCTTCGAGCGCAACCTGCCCGACGAACGAGAGGAGCCGTCGGCGCGACTCGCCGACAAGCGCTTCAAGAAGGCGCTCGTCGAACAGATCGGCCCGCTGCCCGAACGCGAGAAGCTGATGATGGGCCTCTACTACGAGGAAGAGCTCAACTTCCGCGAGATCGCCGCCATGCTCGGCGTCACCGAGTCGCGCGTCTGCCAGATGCACAGCCAGGCCGTGTCGCGGCTGCGCGTCGGCCTCAAGGACTGGGGCGTGAAGGCGAAGCCGAAGGCGAAGGGCAAGGAGAAGTGATGGTCGCCGGCCGGGCCGGCGCGATGAACAGCGACCTCTCGCCGTCGTCTCGACACCAGCACGCTGCTCGGATCGTGCTCGCCGTCGCCGGCATCTTCGGCGCGCAGTGGATCGACGGCGGCCGCATCGAGTCGCTGCTGCAGGGCACGGCGCTGCTGATCGTCGTCGCGGGCACGATCGGCGCGGTGCTCGTGCAGACGCCGCGCGACGTGTTCGCGCGCGCGCTGCGGATGGCGCGCTGCGCGCTGTACCCGCCGGTCTTCAACGTCGATCGGCTGATCGGTCGTCTCGTCGACTGGTCGCAGCTCGCGCGACGCGACGGCACGCTCGCGCTCGAGGCGCGCGTGCGGCAGACCGACGACCCGTTCACGAAGTCCGGCCTGCAGATGGTCGCCGACGGCTTCGCACCCGACCAGCTGCGCGAGGCGCTC
The DNA here is from genome assembly GCA_963795885.1 of uncultured beta proteobacterium. Taxonomy (GTDB): domain Bacteria; phylum Pseudomonadota; class Gammaproteobacteria; order Burkholderiales; family Burkholderiaceae_D; genus CAHJXF01. The sequence continues at coordinate 627,534 of CAWCJI010000007.1, forward strand.
GACGTCGAGCTCGGCGCGCGCGACGAGGCGCAACGCGCGGCCGTCCGCGTGTGGGAATCGGCGGGCGGCTACGCGCCGACGATCGGGATCATCGGCGCGGTGCTCGGGCTGATCCACGTGATGGAGAACCTCGCGGACCCGACGCGCCTCGGCGCCGGCATCGCGGTCGCATTCGTCGCGACGGTCTACGGCCTCGTGCTCGCGAACCTCGTGCTGCTGCCGATCGCCGGCAAGCTGCGCGACGTCGTCGCGCAGGAGACGCTGATGCGCGAGCTGACGCAGGAAGCGCTCGTCGGCATCGCGGCCGGCGAGCATCCGCGCCTGATTCACGCGCGGCTGCAGCGGCTTCGTGCCGGCGAACGTCGGCTGACGTCGCGATGAACGCGCCGCTGCCGCCCGACGTCACGCAGCCGGTCGACGACGACGAAAGCCCCGTCGCCCGTGTCGTCCGCACCGTCCGACCCGTCGTCGTCGCCGCGGCCAGCGCGACAGCGACCGCGTCGTCCACAACCACAAGACCGAACGCTGGATGGTGTCGTATGCCGACTTCATCACGCTGCTGTTCGCGTTCTTCGTCGTCATGTACGCGATGTCGTCGGTCAACGAGGGCCGCTATCGCGTACTGAGCGGCGCGCTGTCGACGGCCTTCAGCCAGAACGACGTGGCCGCGCCGGGCGCCGGTCCGGTCGCGCGGCGCGACGTGGCCGTGCCGCCGCCGAAGACCGTGGACCCGGAGCCCGACGGCGACCGTCGGGGCGCCGCCGGAAGCGGCGGCGCCGAACGCATCGGAGACGCCGGCTGCTGCGGCCGAGCCGCCGGTCGATCCGGCGGAACGCGTCGAGATCGCGAAGGCCGTGCGGCGCGTGCAGCACATGACCGAGCTCGCGGCACGCGTCGACGAGCATCTGCAGGCGCTCGTCCGCGACGGCCAGGCGCAGGTCACGCGGGGCGCGCACGGCATCGCGATCGAGATCAACGCGGCCGTGCTGTTCGACCCCGCGAGGGCCGAGTTGAAGCCGGCCTCGTTCAATGCGTTGCGATCGCTCGCATCGGTGCTCGCCGGCTTCGTCGAGCCGTTGCAGATCGAGGGTCACAGCGACGACGTGCCGATCGCGACGCGCGAGTTCCGCTCGAACTGGGAGCTGTCGGCCGCACGGGCCGCGTCGGTCGGACGCTTCCTGATCGACCAGGGCATCGCGCCCGGCCGCATCGGCATCGCCGGCTACGCGGAGTTCCGGCCGCTGACCGCGAACGTCGACGTCGCGAGACCGCGCGCGCAACCGGCGCGTCACGCTGGTCGTGCTGTCGGCCGACGACACGCGGCCGGTCGAGGGCGGCGCGCCGGCACAACCGGCTGCCGCCGAGCCCGAACCGGCAGCGGAGTCCACGCCGGTGCCGTGAGCAATCGGCCGGGGCGTGGTGCTTCGATGATTGGCGCGTGACGTCGCGTGCAACAGGGCGGCCGCGTCATCGTGCGGCCGGGCCTATCGGTCCTCGACGAAGCGACGCGATGTGCGTCGTTCGCGCGCCGACTGCTCAGGACGTGAACTGCAGGCGGACGCTGCCGTCGGCCTGATAGAGGCTGGTGTTGCCGGACGCCTGCGCGAGCACGCGCAACGCGGACGCGTTGCGTTCGGCGTGCCGGCGGATCGTCCGGGCGCGCAGGTCGTGCCGGTGGCGCAGCCGGCGGTACAGGTCGATCAGCTCCGCTTCATCGGCATCGCTCGTCGACGACGTGGTGCGACGGACGCGCACCGCTTCCGCGAGCCGCTCGGTGAGCGCTCGCACGCTCGTCGGCGATCGCCGCGAGGCCGGCCGCATCGCGCGCATCGATCAGCTTCTCTTCGCGTTCGAGCAACTGCTCGAAGCGGCCCAGCAGCGAACGCTCGTCGTCGCCGGGCGGCGCCGGCTTCGACGTCGCGGCGATCGTGCGGATCGTCGGCGATGCGTTCATCGTGGCTTCAGGCCTTGCCGACCAGCAGCTGGCTGGCGCTGTCGATCACCTTGTTGGCGATCGCCTCGGGGTTGACCTTGAACTGGCCTGAGCTGATCGCCGCCTTGATCTGCTCGACACGCTTCGCGTCGAACGGTGCGGTGCTGTCGCTCGTGGCGGACAGCGAACGCGACGCGTCGCTGATGTTGACGCTGCCGACCGCGTTGGTCGTGGCGACGACGGGGGTGGACGTCGCGGCGCCGCTCTTCGAGGTCGTCGACTTGTCGGTGCCCTGCAGGGCGTGGGAGACGTCGGTATGGATCTTCATTTGAATCCTTTCGATGGCGCGCCGCCGATCCGTCGACGGCACTGCGCCTGCTGCCGGGTGAGTCAGAAAATCATGATAGCCGGGGTCTTTCGCGCGACGGATGCACTGTCGCATCCATCGGACGAATCGCCCCTCGGCGCCGCGCTGACGAAGCATCGTCGCAGTGGCACAAATGGGGTATCGGCAGGGGCATGGAGGACTTGAGGCATTGGCGTCAGAAATTCTTACCCTCGGTTTCGGCCGGGTCAGCGCGGCAGTTCGACCTGCCGGTCGCCGCGCAGCGTGCCGCTGACGACCGCTCCGCTCGCCAGTCGGATCTGCACGTTCGAACCCGGATCCGCCGCGCCGACCGTGCGACCTTCGGAGGCGACCGAGAAGCCGTCGCCGCGATAGATCACGCGGACCGACTCGCCGGCATTGACGCGGCCTTCCTCGCGGATGTCGGCGGCGGCGAGCGGCCGTCCGGCGCCGACCGGGCGCTGGATCGTGCGACCGAGCGGCGCCGCACTGCGCCCGTCGAGCGACGCGAGTCCGCGCATCGACGAAGCGCCCGAGCCGCGTGCGACCGCAGCAGCGGCGTCGATGTCGGCGAGCGTCATCGGCGCGCTGCCGAGGACGACGTCGCCGTTCATCAGCGGCTCGCCGGCGCGCAGCGCGTGCGTCGTCTCCCACACCGGCGCGTCGACGCGGACGTCGGCCGACACGAAGGTCTGCCACGTCGTTCCGTCGGCGCAGCGCACGCCGACGAGGGTCTTGCCGACGAGGCGCGCGCCGGGCGGCACGAACCCGATGAACTGGCTGCACGGCGCCGGCGCGCGGCGCGCGTCGGGCAGCGGCGACGGTCACCAGCGCCGTCGCGCCGCGGACCGTGGTCGCGGGTCCGAGCGCATCGAGCAGCGCGTCGCGCGCGACCGACTCGACCGTCGGTGCGGCGGCCGGCGCGGCGGCCACCGAGGCAGCGGGCGATGCGGTCGCACCGGCCAGTACGGCAGCGGACAGCGCGGCAAGTCGGTGACGTCGGTTCATGGCCCGATGGCCCGAGGCGGGCCGGTCTGATCGATGACGCATTGAACGTCGGGTCGTGTCGATACGTTCATCCGAATTGATCGCCTTTTTCCGGCCTTCTCGGCCGATCGCCGCGCGAGGCGTCCGCACAGACTTGCGCCATCCCGAGAGGCCCGTCCTTTCGACCCACGACATCGACATGAACGCACTCGACGCCGCATTCCGCTTCCACGAGACGGCCCTGAAGGTCGGCGGCCAGCGCCAGCAGGTGATCGCCTCGAACATGGCGAACGCCGACACGCCCGGGTTCCAGGCGAAGAGCGTCGACTTCTCGGCCGTGCTCGCGCGTGCCACCGGCGAGTCGGGTGGCCCGGCGGCGCCGCGCGTGACGTTGCAGGCGACGCATGCGGGCCACGTGGGGCAGAGCGCCGACAGCAACGCGGTCGTCGTCTCGAGCAGCGATGCGGCCGCCGCCGCCGCGAGCCAGCCGTCGATCGACGGCAATTCCGTGGACCTCGACGCGGAGCGCGCGGCGTTCGCGGACAACACGGTCCGCTACGAGGCGTCGTTCTCGTTCCTCAATCATCAGATCAAGACGCTGATGTCCGCGGTCTCGAGCTAGGAGTCGAACGATGAGCATGAACGACGTCTTCCGCATCTCGGCCTCCGCGCTGACCGCGCAGTCGCTGCGGCTCAACACGACCGCGAGCAACCTCGCGAACGCCGAGAGCGCCGCGGGTCCGGACGGCAAGGTCTATCGCGCGAAGCAGGTCGTCTTCCAGGCGAGCCCCATCGCCGGCTCGAACGGCAGCGTCGGTGCCTCGTCGCAGAACGCGAGCGCCGGCGTGTCGGTCGCGCGCGTCGTCGAGGACGATGCCGCACCGAAGAAGACCTACGACCCGAAGCATCCGTCGGCCGACGCCGACGGCTACGTGAGCATGCCGAACGTCAACGTCGTCGACGAGATGGTCAACATGATCTCGGCATCCCGTTCGTACCAGACGAACGTCGAAGTGATGAATACCGCCAAGACGCTGATGCTCAAGGCGCTGACGCTCGGCAACTAACCCGACACCGGATCGAAACCGCCATGTCCCTCGACTTCACCGCCATCACCGCCGCGTCGACGACGCCGGTCACGTCCGCGACTTCATCGAAGTCGAGCAGCACGTCGTCGACGAGCAGCACCGACACGCGTCGGCAGCCAGGACTACTTCCTGAAGCTGCTCGTCGCGCAGATGAACAACCAGGATCCTCTGAACCCGATGGACAGCGCGCAGATGACGAGCCAGCTCGCGCAGCTCAACACCGTGCAGGGCATCAAGAAGCTGTCGACGCAGCTCGACTCGCTGCTCGGCGACGTCAGCACGTCGCAGTCGCTGCAGGCGTCGTCGCTGGTCGGGCACAACGTGCTCGTCCCGGGCTCGTCGCTCGAGCTCGCGAGCGGCCAGGCGGTCGCCGGCTTCAACCTGTCGGGCGACGCGGACGACGTCAAGGTCAGCATCAGCGACTCGACCGGCAAGGTCATCCACACGGCGGACCTCGGCAAGGAGTCGAGCGGACTCGCAACGTTCGTCTGGGACGGCAGCACCGACTCCGGTTCGGCCGCCGCGGCCGGCGCGTACACGTTCTCCGTCACGGCGACGTCGGCAGGCAAGACCGTCAGCGCCGACCCGCTGTCGATCGGCGAGGTGTCGAGCATCACGCCGGGCAGCAACGGCGGTTCGGTCTTCGTCAACGGCGTCGGCACGATCTCGATGTCGCAAGTCAAGCAGATCTATTGATTCACGGACCCGCGGTCCGGACGACGAAGTCCGTACGCCGCGACCCACACCGGCAAGGAGCACTCGATGGCTTTTGAACAAGGACTATCCGGACTGTCCGCCGCGTCCAAGAACCTGGACGTGATCGGCAACAACGTCGCCAACGTCAACACGGTCGGCTTCAAGGAATCGGACGCGCACTTCGCGGACGTCTACGCGACCGCCGGCGGCCTCGTCGGCTCGAACACGCCGGGGATCGGTACCCGCGTCTCGGCGATCCAGCAGTCGTTCTCGCAGGGCTCGCTGACGGCGACGTCGAACCCGCTCGACCTCGCGATCAACGGGTCGGGCTTCTTCCGCTGTCAGCGACAACGGCGCGGTCGAGTTCAGCCGCAACGGCCAGTTCCACCTCGACAAGAACGGCTACATCGTCAACGACAACGGCAGCCGGCTGACCGGCTATCCGGCCGGCCCCGAGCGGCATCCTGCCGACCGCGTCGCCGACGGACCTGCAGATCTCGCAGGCCGACGTGAATCCGCAGGCGACGAGCAAGGTCGCGGCGACGATCGGCCCTCGACGCCGGCGCGACGCCGCCGGTCCGGCGACGTTCGACTCGACCAACGCGGCGACCTACAACTTCGCGACGTCGACGTCGGTCTACGACTCGCTCGGCAACTCGCATGCGCTCGGGCTGTACTTCGTCGCCGAACGGCACGAACGGCAGCGGCGACAACGTGTGGAAGGTCTACGCGACCAACGACGGCACGCAGATCGGCTCGGCCCCGGTCGGCTCGGTGTCGTTCAACAATGAGGGCGTCATCGACACGGCGGCGACGACGCTTCCGTTCAACATCTCGACCGCGATCACCGGCGGCGCCAAGACGCCGCTCGCGTTCACGCTCGACTTCACGGGCTCGACGCAGTTCGCCAGCGCGAGCACGTCGAGCGTCAACCAGTTGACGCAGGACGGCTTCGCGTCCGGCCAGCTTGTCGAGCTACTCGGTGTCCGACGACGGCACGATCCTCGGCCGGTATTCGAACGGCCAGACCAAGCCGCTCGCGCAGGTCGCGCTCGCGAACTTCACGTCGCCGGAAGGCCTGGCGCCGCTCGGCAACAACGTCTGGGCGGAGACCGCGAAGTCGGGGCCGGCGCTGGTCGGCGTCCCCGGCACCGGCACGCTCGGCGCGCTGCAGTCGGGCACGGTCGAGGAGTCGAACGTCGACCTGACGGCGCAGCTCGTCGACATGATCACCGCGCAGCGCAACTACCAGGCGAACGCGCAGACGATCAAGACCGAGGACGCGCTGATGCAGACGCTCGTCAACCTGCGTTGACGTTCACTGAGCGAGGCCGACGATGGACCGTCTGATCTACACCGCGATGTCGGGCGCGAAGAGCATGCTCGACCGCCAGGCCGTCGTCGCGAACAACCTCGCCAACATCTCGACGGCCGGTTATCGCGCCGACGTCAGCCTGTACCGCGCGATTCCCGTCGACGGTCAGGGATTGCCGACGCGCACGTCGGTCGCGCAGTCGACGCCGGGGACGGACTTCAGCAGCGGCACCCTGATCCAGACGGGGCGGGCGCTCGACGTCGCGGTGACCGGCAGCGGCTGGATCGCCGTGCAGGCGGCCGACGGCAGCGAGGCGTACACGCGCGCCGGCAGCTTCGACATCAGCGCCGACGGCACGCTGGTCACGAAGGGCGGGCAGAACGTGCTCGGCGACGGCGGACCGATCGCGGTCCCGCCGAACACGACCGTCTCGATCGGCAGGGACGGCACGGTCTCCGGCGTCCCGACGCAGCCGCCCCGCACCGCCGTGACGGTGCTCGGACGCATCAAGCTCGTCGACCCGGACGAGTCGTCGCTGAAGAAGGGTGACGACGGACTGTTCCGCATGAAGGACGGCAGCACGGCCGACCAGAGCGAGACGGTGCGAGTGACCGGGGGTGCGGTCGAGGGCAGCAACGTCAACCCCGCCGCCGCGATGGTCGACATGATCGGCCTCGCCCGTCAGTTCGAGATGCAGATGAAGCTGATGCCGACCGGCGAAGAGAATGACAAGCAGGCGACGCAGCTGCTCAGCGGGAGCTGAGACAAGCACTTGCGTAGGCTCAGCGGGAGCTGAGACAAGCACTTGCGCGCTCAGCGCGAGCTGAGACAAGCACCTTGCGTGGGCTCAGCGCGAGCCGAGACAAGCTGCACGGCGCGCCGAGCCGCCAAGAATAGCGGGCGAAAACACCGTTTCATCGGTGCCTTGATTCGACCGGGACCGGGCCACACTGCAAGCACTCCCAGGCCGTTCGAGGAACCCGCATGATTCGCTCGCTCTACATCGCCAAGACCGGACTCGACGCGCAGCAGACGCAGCTCGACGTCATCTCGAACAACCTCGCGAACGTCAGCACGTCCGGCTTCAAGCGCTCGCGCGCGGTGTTCGAGGACATGCTGTACCAGACGGTCCGCGAGCCGGGCGCGCAGTCGACGCAGCAGACGACGCTGCCGTCGGGCCTGCAGATCGGCACCGGCGTCGCGCACCGTCGCGACGACCCGCATCCACACGCAGGGCAACCTGTCGCAGACCGGCAACTCGCTCGACCTCGCGATCCAGGGCGAGGGCTTCTTCCAGATCCAGCAGCCGGACGGCACGACCGCCTACACGCGCGACGGCTCGTTCCATCGCGACGCGCAGGGCCAGATCGTCACGTCGAACGGCATGCCGCTGCAGCCGGCGATCACGATCCCCGCGAACGCGCTGTCGGTCACGATCGGCACCGGACGGCGTCGGTCACGACGACGACGCAGGGCAGCGCCGCGTCGACGACGGTCGGCACGATCCAGCTCGCGACGTTCATCAATCCGGCCGGCCTGTCGAGCCAGGGGCAGAACCTGTACATCGAGACCGCGTCGTCCGGCACGCCGCAGACCGGCACCGCCGGCACGAACGGGCTCGGACTGATCAACCAGGGCTACGTCGAGACGTCGAACGTCAACGTCGCCGAGGAGCTGGTCAACATGATCCAGACGCAGCGCGCGTACGAGCTCAACTCGAAGGCGATCACGACGTCGGACCAGATGCTGCAGCGCCTGACGCAGATGTGATCGAGCGCGACCGAGCAACCCCGACTGTCATCCCGGCGCAGGCCGGGACCCAATCTTCTTCGCTCCATGATCCAGTTCAACTCGGGCCTCGGCCTTCGCCGGGGCGGCTGTCGTCGCAGCTTCGCTGCTCGCTCGCCGGCTGCGGCGCGCATGACGCACCGTCGAGATCCAGCAGCCGCTGACCGCGCGGCCCGCGCCGGTCGTCGCCGCGCCGGGCGCGCAGACCGGCGGTTCGATCTTCCAGACCGTCAACTACCAGCCGCTGTTCGAGGACCGCCGCGCGCGCAACGTCGGCGACATCATCACGATCGTGCTCAACGAGAAGCTGCAGGCGACGAAGCAGTCGGGCCGCGACGTCGACGAAGTCCGGCAGCACGTCGCTCAGCGTCCCGACGATCGTCGGCAACGTGCCGCTCAAGTTCCTGCAGGGCGCGAGCGTCAACGGCGACGTCGGACACGAGTTCAGCGGCAAGGGCGACAGCGCGAGCAGCAACGCGTTCACCGGCGTGATCACGGTGACCGTGATCGAGGTGCTCGGCAACGGCAACCTGCTGGTCGCCGGCGAGAAGCAGATCGGCATCAACCAGGGCACCGAATTCATCCGCTTCTCCGGCGTCGTCAACCCGACGTCCGTCGTCAACAACAACACGGTGTCGTCGACGCAGGTCGCCGATGCGCGCATCGAATACCGCGGCACCGGCTACATCGACGAGGCGCAGACGATGGGCTGGCTGTCGCGACTGTTCATGACGGTCTCGCCGTTCTGATCGAAGAGCCCGCCATGACGCTCAACCGACTGCCTCCGCCTCCTCTCGGTCGCTCGTGCTCGCGCGCGGCCGCGGCTGACTCGGCGTCGTCGAACGGCGCGCGCCGAGCGCATGAAGGACCTCGTCTCGATCCAGGGCGTGCGCACCAACCAGCTGATCGGCTACGGCATCGTCGTCGGCCTCGACGGCACCGGCGACCAGACCACGCAGACGCCGTTCACCGTGCAGAGCATCGCGGCCATGCTGTCGCAGCATGGGCGTCAACCTGCCGCCGGGCACGAACCTGCAGCTGAAGAACGCCGCGGCGGTGATGGTGACGGCGACGCTGCCGCCGTTCGCGCGGCCCGGCCAGCCGATCGACGTCACGGTCTCGTCGATCGGCAACGCGAAGAGCCTGCGCGGCGGCACGCTGCTGCTGACGCCGCTCAAGGGCGCCGACAACCAGATCTACGCGATGGCGCAGGGCAACATCCTGCTCGGCGGCGCGGGCGCGTCGGCGGCCGGCAGCAAGGTGCAGATCAACCAGCTCAACGCCGGCCGCGTGCCCGGCGGCGCGACGGTCGAGCGCTCGGTGCCGACGTCGATCGGGCAGGGCGAGTTCGTCAACCTCGAGCTCGAGGAGACCGACTTCGCCAACGCGCAGGCGGTGGCGCACGCGATCAATCGCGCCGCGCCCGGCAGCCGCGTCGCTGCTCGACGGCCGCGTCGTGCAGGTCCGCGCGCCGACCGGCACGAGCGACCGCGTCGCGTTCCTCGCGGACCTCGAGGACCTCGACGTGACGCTGTCGAAGCCGCCGGCGAAGGTCATCATCAACGCGCGCACCGGCTCGGTCGTGATGAACCAGTCGGTGACGCTGCAGGCGAGCGCCGTCGCCCACGGCAACCTGTCGGTGACGATCAGCGCCGACAACAGCGTCAGCCAGCCGAACGCGTTCGCGCAGGGCCAGACGGTCGGCGTGACGAACGCGCAGATCTCGGTCAAGTCGGACAAGGGCGAGCTCGTCAACCTGCCGGCGCGCGCGAAGCTGACCGACGTCGTCAAGGCGCTCAACGCGATCGGCGCGACGCCGCAGGACCTGCTGTCGATCCTGCAGGCGCTGAAGGCCGCCGGCGCGCTGCGCGCCGAGCTCGAGATGATCTGACGATGGGCGCCGGTCACGACCGGACCGCTCGCCGGCGCCGCTCGCGCGCGGCCGCGCGGGCTCGTCGGCCACCGGCAGCTTCGACCCGCGCGCGCTCGACGCGCTCAAGCTGGCGGCGAAGGGCAGCGACGCCGCGTCGACGCGCAAGGTCGCCCAGCAGTTCGAGTCGATGTTCCTGTCGATGATGCTGAAGAACATGCGGGCGACGCTGCCCGGCACCGATCCGCTCGCGAACGACGCGTCGAAGATGGCGACCGACATGTACGACCAGCAGCTCGCGCAGACGATGTAGCAAGGGCAAGGGCATCGGCCTGGCCGAGGCGCTCGTCGCGCAGATCGAGCGCGCGCAGGGCAAGAAGCCCGAGCGCGCCGACGACCGCGTCGAAGAGCACGCTCGACGAGCGTCGTCCGATGCGATCCCGTTGTCGATGACGCGCGACGAAGGCGATGCCGTCGCCCGGCACCGGCGACTCGATCCGCCGTCGACCGACGCGCCGCCCGCCGACGACGCTCGATCGCCGAGACCGGCACGCCGGTCCATCGCGATTTCGTCGACCGCTTCAAGGACGCGGCGCATCGCGGCCGCCGAGGCGACCGGGCTGCCGGCGAAGGTCATCCTCGGCCAGGCGGCGCTCGAGAGCGGCTGGGGCCGGCACGAGGTCCGCGACGCGAAGGGCACGCGGCAGCTTCAACCTGTTCGGCATCAAGGCGCGGTCCGGGCTGGACCGGCGCGACCGTCGACGCGGTCACGACCGAGGTCGTCAACGGCGTCGCGCAGAAGGTCGTGCAGAAGTTCCGCGCGTACGCGTCGTACGCGGAGTCGTTCATCGACTACGCGAAGATGGTCGCGAACAACCCGCGCTACGAGAAGGCCGTGCAGGTCGCCGGGGACGCGATCAAGTACGCGAGCCGAGATGGGCAAGTCGGGCTACGCGACCGATCCGGACTACGGCGCAAGCTGGCGCGCGTGCTGTCGGGTCCGCTGAGCAAGCTGCTGTGAGCGCCCGCGCCGTTCAGTTTCCGCGTCGGCGTGCCGATACCGATGCGTGACAGATCGGCAACGCGACGGACGAGGTGACCAGTGAGCGGCTTGATCGGGCATCGGGTTGTCGGCGTCTGCGCGCCGCGCAGGCCGGGCTCGCGACGACCGGGCACAACATCGCCAACGTCAACACGCCGGGCTTCTCGCGCCAGCAGGCGGTGCAGACGCCGTCGATCGCGCTGTTCAGCGGCACCGGCTACGTCGGCCAGGGCGTCACAGGTCACGACGCGTGCGCCGCGGTCTACAGCGACTTCCTGACGCAGTCGCTGCGCGACAGCACCGCCGGCGAGCGCGAGCGCGACCGCGTACTCGACGCGAGATCTCGCGCGTCGACGGCTATCTCGCCGATTCGTCGTCGAACCTGTCGTCGGCCGCGACGACAGTTTCTTCGCGGCGGTGCAGACGCGTCGCGAACAATCCGTCGGACTCGGCCGCGCGCCAGACGCTGCTGTCGACCGCGCGCACGCTCGCCGACGCGCTTCAACGACCTGAGCAACCGGCTGCAGTCGCAGGGCGCCGACGTCGACCGTCAGATCGACGACAGCGTGTCGACCGTCAACACGCTCGCGCAGCAGGTCGCGACGCTGAACCACAGCATCCTCAACGACGGCGGCGAGCTCGAGCGAACGACCAGATCCCGAACGACCTGCTCGATCAGCGCGACGCGCTCGTCCAGCAGATCGCCGGCGCGGTCGGCGCGACGGCGCTGCCGCAGTCGGACGGCACGCTCAACCTGTTCGTCGGCAACGGCCAGCCGCTGGTCGTCGGCACGACCGCGCAACACGCTCGACGTCGGTGCCCGATCGACCAGGATCCGACGAAGAAGCAGCTCGCGGTCGTCGTCAACGGCCAGCCGCAGCGCGTGCTGACCGCGCAGGTGACGCAGGGCACGATCGGCGGTCTGTTCGCGTTCCGCGACCAGGTGCTGACGCAGACGCAGCAACACGCTCGGGCAGATCGCGATCGGGCTCGGCTCCGCGCTGAACGCGCAGAACGCGCTCGGGCAGGACCTGTCGACGGCAACATCGGCGGCGCGCTGTTCAAGGTCGGCGTCGCCGAGCGTCGTCGCGGACGCGTCGAACAGCGCCGGCGCCGCGATCGCCGTCACGATCGCCGATCGCGACGAAGCTGACGACCGCCGACTACCGGCTCGACGTACGACGGCACGAACTACACGCTGACGAATCTCGCCGACCAGACGACGCACACGTACACGAGCCTGCCGCAGACCGTCGACGGCATCGACATCGCCGTGACCGGCGCGCTCGTCGGCCGGCGACCGCTTCACGATCTCGCCGACGAAGCTACGGCGCGCGCGACTTCGCGGTCGCGACGACCGACCCGTCGAAGATCGCGGCGGCGGCGCCGGTCGCGCTGTCGACCGGTTCGCTCAACGCGGGAAACGCGGCGTTAACGACGCTGTCGGTGATCCCGGCCTCGCCGCTGCCGAGCAACCTCCAGTCGCCGGTCAACGTGGTCTTCCACGTCAGCGGTGCGACGACGACGTACGACCTCGTCGACGCGACCACCAACACGACGATCTCGTCCGCCAACGCGTACACCGAAGGCGCGACGATCTCGCAGAACGGCTGGAAGCTGACGCTGTCCGGCACGCCGGCGAACGGCGACACGTTCACGGTCGGTCCGAACACGCAGCGGCACCGGCGACAACCGCAACGCGCTGCTGCTCGCGAACGTGCAGCAGCAGGTCGTCACGGTCGGCCGGCAGCGCGCAGGACAACTACAACGGCCTCGTCGGCACTGATCGGCAACAAGACGAACGAAGCGACGTCGCTGGCGACGTCGCAGAGCAGCCTGCTGACGCAGGCGCAGGACGACCGCGATTCGGTGTCCGGCGTGAACCTCGACGAGGAGGCCGTCGAACCTGCAGAAGTACCAGCAGGCCTATCAGGCGTCGAGCAAGAGCTGCAGACGGCCGAGACGATGTTCCAGACCATCCTCGCCCTGTTCACCGCCTGACCGGCCGCCACGCATGCGCATCGCCACCTCCACGCTCTTCGATCGCGGCCTCGACGCGATCAACCAGGCGCAGATCAATCTGTCGAAGACGCAGCAGCAGGTCTCGACCGGCCAGCGCGTCAACACGCCGTCGGACGATCCGGTCGCGGCGACGGAGATCCTGCGCACCACGAGCGCCCTCGCGACCAACACGCAGTACATCTCGAACCAGGACGTCGCGACGCAGCTGCTCGGGCAGACGGACTCGACGCTCGGCCAGATCGGCGACCTGCTGCAAAGCGTGCGGACGACGGTCGTCTCGGCGAACAACAGCACGCTGTCCGACAGCGATCGCACGGCGCTCGCCACCGACCTGTCGAGCCAGCTCGATTCGCTGGTCTCGCTCGCGAACACGAAGGACGGCGACGGACACTTCCTGTTCGGCGGCTATCGCAGCGACACGACGCCGTTCGCGCGCACGACGACCGGCGCGAGCTACGCCGGCGACGACGGCAACCGCCTCGTGCAGGTCTCCGCGACGCGACAGATCCAGAGCACCGAGAACGGCGGCGATCTCTTCAACCGCATCACGACCGGCAACGGCGTCTTCACGACGCAGGCGTCGACCGCGAACACCGGCGGCGGCATCGTCGACACCGGCCAGGTCGTCACGCCGTCGGCGTTGACGGGCCACGGCTACAGCGTGCAGTTCAGCGTCACGGGCGGCGCGACGACCTACCAGGTGATCGACACGACGACGAACACGGCGGTCGGGGCGCCGGCCACGAGCGGCAACGTCTACACGGCCGGCAACGCCATCAAGTTCGACGGCGTGCAGCTGACGGTCACCGGCGCGCCGGCGAACGGCGACCAGTTCGCGGTCGCGCCGTCCGCGAACCAGAGCATCTTCCAGACGCTGCAGAGCGCGGTCGACCTGCTGAGCAAGCCGACCGGCGGCACCGCCGGCGTCGCGAAGGTCTCGAGCGGCCTGCTCGGCGTGCTGGCGAACGTCGACAACGCGCTCAACCACACGCTCAGCGTGCGGGCGTCGGTCGGGGTGCGCGAGAACGAAGTCGGCGCGCTCGGGACGGTCGCGTCCGACGCCGATACCGCCGGCCAGTCGCGCTTGTCGGACCTGCAGGACACCGACTACGCGCAGGCGGTCGCGGATCTCGCGAAGCAGCAGACCGCGCTGACCGCCGCGCAGAAGACGTTCACGACGATCGGCAACAAGACGCTGTTCGACTACCTGTAGCGGCCGAGGGCCTCACGCGCCGTCGTCGATCAGCCGGTGCTCGACGACGTAGCGCGTCAGCTCGACGTTGCTCTTCATCCGCATCTTCTCGAGCAGCCGCGAGCGATAGACGCTGACGGTCTTGACCGAGATGCACAGCACCTCGGCGATCTCGGTCAGCGAGTGGCCCGCGGCGATCATCTTCAGCGTCTGGAACTCGCGGTCCGACAAGCGACTCGTGCGGCGTCGCGCTGTCCGGGCGCTCGACGTGATCGGCGAGCATCTCCGCGAGCGCCGGCGTGATGAACTTGCGGCCGTTCGACACCGTCCGCACCGCCGACACGAGGTCGCCGGGCGCGCTCATCTTCGTGATGTAGCCCGACGCGCCGGCCTTGATCGAGCGCAGCGCGTACTGGTCTTCCGGGAACGAGCTGACGATCAGGATCGGCAGCCGCGGGTTGTCCTTGCGGATCTGGCGCATCAGGTCGAGGCCGCTCTTGCCCGGCATCGACACGTCGAGCAGCAGCACGTCGAACGGCACGTCGCGGATCGCGCGCATCACCTCCGCGCCGTTGCCGGCCTCGGCCACGACGCGCAGGTCCGACGACGCGTTCAGCACCGACACCATCCCTGCCCGCAGGATGGGATGATCGTCGGCGACGACGACGCGGATCGTCATGCCGCTCCGGCCGTCACGACTGCTTGGCTGCCTGTTTCGCGGTGATCGGGATGCCGACCATGACGGTCGTTCCCTTCCCCGGCGCGCCGGTCACGTCCATCCATCCGCCGAGCGACAGCACCCGCTCGCGCATGCCGGTGATGCCGAATCCGCCGCTGCGCTCGATGCGCTCCGTCGGCTGGTTGCGCGGCAGCCCGCGGCCGTCGTCGCGGATCTCGAGCGTCAGCTCGTTCGCGCGCGTGAACAGCACGACGTCGACATGCTTCGCCTGCGCATGCTTGGCGACGTTGTTGAGCGCCTCCTGCACGACGCGGAACAGCGCGATCGACTGGTCGGGCGTGAGCTTCGGCTCGTGCTCGGGCTCGACGAACTCGGTGTCGATGTCCATCCGCTTCGCGAACTCGCGCAGCTGCCAGTCGATTGCCGGCACGATGCCGTCGTCGAGGATGCTCGGACGAAGCGCCTTCGCGATGCGCACGCTCGACGCGGCGCTCGAGTCGAGCAGCCGCGTGAACGCCGCGAGCTTCTCCTGCGCCTCGGGAATGTTCGCGGTCAGCTGCCTGAGCCGGAGCACGTCGATCTTCATGCCGGTCAGCGAGCTGCCGATGTCGTCGTGGATCTCGCGTGCGATCAACGCCCGCTGGCGCTCCTCGGCCGACGTCATGTGCGTCGACAGCTCGCGCAGGCGCCGCTCGGACTCGCGCATCGCGAGCTCGGCGCTCTTGCGTTCGGTGATGTCGGTGATGACGCCGAGATGGCCGACGATGTCGCCGCGCGAATCGCGGTACGGGCGCATCTGGCCGATCACCCAGGTCGTCGGACGGCCGGCCTTCTCGATCGGGTTCTCGAACGACACCGGCGTCGTCGGATCGGCGGCGAACAGCGCGGTCGCCTCGAGCGTCGCGCCCTGCGTCTGCAGGCACGCGCGCCAGTCGAGCCCGAGCGCCTCCGATGCCGACATGCCGATGATCTCGGACCAGCGCTCGTTGACGTAGACGCAGCGCTGCGACGCGTCGGTGAGGAAGATGCCGACCGGGGCGATCTCGGTCAGCGTTCGAAAGCGTTCCTCGCTGTCGCGCAGCGCGCGCAGCGCCTCGGCGTCGGTGCCGGCGAACGTCGTCGTGCCGAACAGCGACGGGACGGCCATCGTGCCGAGGTCGAGATCGAACTGACTGCCGCTCGAGGCGTCGGCCGTGACCCGCGCCTTCGCCTTCGACGGCGCTCGCTGACTCGCACGCAGCGCGGCGACGACCCAGCGTCGCCGCTCGTCGGCCGTGGCCGCGGACGGATAGAGCAGCACGGTCGGCATCGGTTCGAGGACCTGCACCATCGCGACGACCGCGCTCAGCGACAGCCGCGCGGGCGACTGCCTGCACAGCACGCAGGTCCAGCCGCCGTCGAGGACGGCCTGCTGCAACGACGGAACGCTGTGGACTCCGCGGACGACGATGCGTGCATCGACGCCGCTCGCGGCCATCTTCCAGGCGGCCGCGTCGCTGCCGTGGTCGTCGACGACGAGGATCCGCACGGCGCCGTCAGATCGATCGGGCATGGACTCGTGGATTGAAGCAGGGACGAGGGCGCCGGTGGCCGTGGATCGCGCTCATCGTCGCGAAGCGGCCCATCGATGGAAACAGCGGTGAAACGACGGCGCCTTCACCGCTGGGCATCCTAGCACGGGGTTTTTCGATCAAGCGCTTAACGGGCGTTTCTGTTGTGGCGCTTGAACAGCGGGCGTCAGAACTTGAGCCCCTTCAACAACGCCTTGCCGCTCTCGACCGGGTTCTGCCGCATGCGCGTCTCTTCGCGGCCGACGTACGTGAAGATGCCATCGGACGCCTTCTTCGTGACGTAGTCGGTCAGCTTCGCGTCGGTCATGCCGAACTGCGCGAGCTGCGAGGTTTGCCGTAGCACACCCGATCGCGCCAACGCGGCCTCGACGAGCGGCGCGAGCTTCGCGGTGATCTCGTTGCCCGACGTCCGCTTCAGGTAATCGGTCGCCGCCGTGTTGCCGCCGGTCGCGATGCCGACCGCGTCCTTCATCGTGATGCGGTCGATCGCCGCGCGGAAGATCGGCTTCGCCTCGCCGGCGGCCTGCTCGGCGGCACGGTTGAGGCTGCCGCCGATGTCGTTGGTAACGCCTGCCTGGTCCGTCAGCTTCATCAGGTCGCCCATGCCTTTCGCGCCGGGCAGCGTGATGCGGATCGCGTCGTCCGCAGAGAACGCGCCGGGCTTCGACAGCTTGTCGAGCGCCGCGTCGGACGCGTTGCCGAGGACGTCCTTCACGCCGTCTCCGGACAGCTGTGCGTGGACCGGCGACGCGAGCGCCGCGCAGGCGAACGCGATCGTGGCGCAGAGTTGACGAACGGGCATGGAGCCTCCGTGGTGACGCCGCGGATCGCCGCGGCAGCGAGTTCAGGCCGGCGCCGGCGAGGCCGACGTGGGGACGAGACCCGGCGAGACGACCGGCGTCGCGGCGAGTCCCGACGAGGCGCTGAGTTGCTGGATGATCAGCCGGATCAGATAGAAGCCGATCTGCGGGTTCTGTTCGTACAGAAGATACGCCGCCTCGTCGGTCATCGTGTAGGCGACGACGTCGGTCTCGCAGACGACGGTCGCGGTGCGCAGGTGCTCGGCGGAGAAGATGCCGATCTCGCCGATCAGGCTGCCCGGGCCCGAGCGCCGCGCCGATCTCGGCGAGCGGATCGTGCCGCTCTGGATGTAGATCAGCTCGTTCGCGAAGTCGCCCTTGCGGAACAGCGTCGTGCCCGCCTTGAACTTCCTCTTCTTCATCTGCGGCAGCAGCCAGTCGCGGATCGACGAGTCGGCGTTGACGGCCTCGAGCGACAGCAGCAGGCGACGGAGCGACCACAGTCGCCAGACGTTGATCGACAGCAGCGTGACCTGCAGCCCGACGAGGATCCAGTTGTGCGTGATCGCGAACTGGATGATGAAGAACGCGTTGGCGGTGAGCGCGAAGACGCGCAGCCGACCATGCGCTTCATCAGGTTGCTCACCACCATCAGCAGGGCGCCGATCGCGCCGAACGCGAGCGCGATCTCGAATTGGGTCGTCAGTATCAGCATCGTCGTCCTGTCGTCGGTCGAACGGCCGCAAGCGGTCGCAGCGATCGATGATAGGCGCGCGGCCGCTAACGAAGGAATCGCGCGACAGTCGCGTTGACGGCGCTGTCGGACAGTGCGAGGACGACCGGCAGGCTCCCCGCGAGCACGACGAGGCCCACGGCGATCGTGATCGGAAAGCCGATCGAGAAGAGGTTGAGCTGCGGCGCGGCCCGCGTCATGACGCCGAGCGCGACGTTCGTCACGAGCAGCGCCGCGATCACCGGCAGCGCCATGTGCAGCGCGAGCCCGAAGATCGTGCCGCCGGCCATCACGAGCATCTTCCAGTCGTCGAGCAGGCCGGCCGACCCCGCGATCGGCATCGCGTGGAAGCTCTCCGACACGCCGGCGATCATCATCAGCGGGCCGTTCGCGACGAGGAACGCGAGCATCGCGAAGTAGCGCAGCAGGCTGCCGATCAGCGGCGTCTGGTCGTTCGTCTCGGGATTGACGATGCGTCGCGAAGCCGAGGCCCATCTGCAGCCCGATCAGGTCGCCGGCGTATTCGATCGCGGCGAACGCGAGCGGATCGAGAAGCCCATCGCCGCGCCGATCACGAGCTGGCGTCCGATCAGCAGGAAGCCGTCGCCCGACAGCAGCGCGACGCGCGGCACCTCGTCGAGCGTCGGCGCGACGATGATCGTGACGAAGACCGCGAGGCCGATCCTGATGCGGCGCGGTACCGACGGGTCGCCGAGGATCGGCGCGGTCGACGATCAGCGCGGCGATGCGCACGAACGGGTAGACGACGGTCGCGAGCCAGCCGAGCAGCTGCGCGTCGGTGAACTGGAACACGAGCGGCGCGTCGCGCGACGCGTTCAGCCGATCACGTGCGGGATGCTCTCGAAGAGCTTCTGGATGTAGTCGACCAGCACCGACACCATCCACGGGCCGGCGATCGACGGTCGCCGCGAACACGCCGAGCAGCTTCGGGATGAACGACAGCGTCGCCTCGTTGATCTGCGTGGCGGCCTGCAGGATGCTGACGACGAGGCCGATGACGAGCGCGGTCAGCAGCAGCGGCGCGGACACCAGGATCGCGGTCTGCAACGCGTTCTGGCTGATCGAGAGGACGGCTTGCGAGTTCATCGGAGGACCGTGGTCATTGGAAGCTCTGGACGAGCGAGGCGATCAGCAGCGTCCAGCCGTCCGCGAGCACGAACAGCATCAGCTTGAACGGCAGCGAGATCAGCGTCGGCGACAGCATCATCATGCCCATCGACATCAGCACGCTCGACACGACGAGGTCGATGATGATGAACGGCACGAACACGATGAAGCCGATCTGGAACGCGGTCTTCAGCTCGCTGGTGACGAACGCCGGGATCAGCACCTTCAGCGGCACGTCGGCCGGGTTCGCGACGGCCGGCGCGTTCGCGAGCTTCATGAACAGCGCGACGTCGGGCTCGCGCGTCTGCCTGCAGCATGAACGCCTTGATCGGCGCGCTCGCGCGCGTTCAGCGCCTCGTCCTGCGAGATCTGCTGCTTCGAGAACGGCAGGTAGGCGTCGTCGTAGATGCGGTCGGCGACCGGCGCCATCACGAACAGCGTGAGGAACAGCGCGAGGCCGACCATCACCTGGTTCGGCGGCGAGCGTCTGCGTGCCGAGCGCGTGACGCAGCAGCGACAGCACGATGATGATGCGCGTGAACGCGGTCATCAGCAGCAGGATCGCCGGCAGGAACGTCAGCGCGGTCAGCAGCAGCAGCAGCTGCAGCGACAGCGAGTAGCTCTGCCCGCCACCTGCGGTCGGCGTCGACGTCAGCGCGGGCAGCGCGCCGACGCCGCCGACCGACTGCGCGAGCGCCGGTTGCGCGACGCAGCAGCAACGTCGAGCGCGACGACGGCCGCGACGCCGAACGATCGTGCGGCAGTTCATGCACGGCCTCGCGCGGCGCGCAGCCGATCGACGAAGCGCGGTGCCGACCGCGATGCGGCAGCATCGGTCGCGTCGTCGATCGGCTCGCCCGGCTCCGCCGGCGTGCAGCAGCGACACCTGACCCGGCGCGACGCCGAGCAGCATGCGTCTGCGTGCCGAAGCGGACGACGACGACGCTGCTCGCGCGGTCCGACCGATGCGCCGCCGACGACCTGCACGGCGCCGCCGCCGCGCTGGCGCGGACCGATCTTCCGCATCAGCCCAAGCGGCGACGAAGATCAGCGCGACGACGATCGCGAGTCCGACGAGACCCTGCAGCATGCCGCCGAGCGTCGACGCGGGCGGCGGGACGGCGGTCGTCGTCGCGGTCTGCGCGAACGCCGCGTCGCAGGCCAGCGTCAACGCGACGCAGGCCGTCATCCGATGCTTCATCGATTCAGTTTCCGGATGCGTTCGGACGGCGTGATGATGTCGGTGAGCCGGATGCCGAAGCGTTCGCCGACGACGACGACCTCGCCCTGCGCGATCAGGCAGCCGTTGACCATCACGTCGAGCGGCTCGCCGGCGAGCCCGTCGAGCTCGATCACCGAGCCCTGCGCGAGCTGCAGGATGTTCTTGATCGGCACGCGCGTGCGGCCGAGCTCGACCGTCAGCTGGACCGGGATGTCGAGCACGAGCTCGATGTCGTTGCGCGCCGTGTCGCTCGTCCGTCGCGCCCGGCGCGTCGCCGAACTTCTCGAGCAGGCGATCGGTCGCGGCGTTGCCGGCCGGCCTGGTTCATCGCCGCGGTCCATCCGCCGGCTGGCGGGGTCGACGTTGTCGGCGTTGTTGGACATGAGCGGCTCCGGTGTCGTCGGGTGCGGTGGATGGACGTCAGGTGCCGCTCGACGGCACGATCACTTCCTCGACGCGGATCGCGTAGCGGCCGTCGGCGTTGCCGTAGCGGCAGCGCAGGACCGGGATGCCGTCGGCGCACGCGACGATGCGACGGCTTGATGTCGAGGACGATCACGTCGCCGACCTTCATCTCGAGCAGTTCCTTGCAGGTGACCGGCACCGACGCGAGCTTCGCGACGAGCTCGATCTCGGCCGCCGCGACCTGCGCGGCCAGGCGCTCGCTCCAGCGCGTGTCCGACAGCGCGGTCTTCTCGCCGACCTCGCGCGTGATCACGTCGCGGATCGGGTCGATGCCGTCGAGCGGCATGCAGACCTGGAAGCGACCGCGCGACGTGCCCGACTCGATCGTCGAAGCCGTACGACGAGCACCGCATCGTCGGGCGCGGCGAGGTTGACGAAGCGCGTCTCGGACTCGGAGCGCAGCAGCTCGAACTGCATCGGGTGCACCGACTCCCACGCCTTCGCGTAGTGCGTGAAGACCATCTCGCACAGCCGGCCGATCAGGCGCTGCTCGGTCGTCGTGAAGTGGCGGCCGCCCTTCGATCGCGGTCGATGCTGCCGCTGCCGCCGAACAGGCTGTCGATGACGAAGTAGAGCAGGCCCGCGTCGAAGACGAACAGCGCGTTGCCGAGCGACGGGCCCATGCGGCACGATGTTCAGGCTCGACGGCGTCGGCAGCGCGTTCGTGAAGGCCGCGTACTTCGTGACGGATGCCGGTGCCTCGGCCGTGACCGTCGCGCGACGACCGGTGAACTGCTGCAGCGCCTTGTCGAACGAGTCGACGAAGCGCTCGTTGATCGAGCGCCAGCGTCGGCAGGTGGCCGTTGTTGAAGCGGCCCGCGCTCGCGACGTCGAACGATCCGGTGACGCAGCCGACGCCGTCGGCCGAGCGCCGCGAGCCGTCGGGCGCGTCGCGCGCGCGCTCCACGCGGGCGCGTCGTCGGACTCGGGCGGCGACGCCGTCGAGCAGCGCGTCGATCTCGTCCTGCGACAGCTGGGTCTTCGGACATGGCGGCTCGATGCGGCTCGCGAGTGCGGGCGACGTCGATTACTGGATCAGCATGCCGCCGAGCAGCACGGCCTGCACGTTGTCGCCTTCGGCGTGCAGCGGCTCGCGCGTCGCGACGAGGATCTCGTCGATCAGCGCCTGCTTGCCCTTCGCCGACTGCAGTTCCTCGGGCGTCTTCGCCGACAGCAGCAGCAGGATCTTGTTGCGGATCTGCGGCAGGAAGGCCTTGACCTTCTCGGCGGTCTCCTCGTCCTTCAACTGCAGCACGACGCCGAGCTGCAGGAAGTGGTCGCCTTCGCCGGCGAGGTTGACCGTGAAGTTCTCGAGCGTGCTGAAGACCGGCGGCTTGCCTGTCCGCCTTCTTCTCGGCGGGCTTGCCTTCCTCGCCTCCTTGGCTTCGTTGGCCGCGGCCTTCTGATGGAAGAACCAGGCGGCGCCTCCGCCGGCGGCCGCGAGCAGCGCGAACACGCGCGGCGACGATGACGAGCAGTTTGCCCTTGCCCTTCGCGGGCGGGTCTTCGGCGGGGAGGGTGGCGGCAGCGGCGTTGGACATGGCGGCGGGTCGTCGTGGCGGGTCGTCGGGAGATTCGGTCGGTCGTTCGCGCGTCTTGACTGCGACGCTCGTCGACGAAACGAATTATCGAAACGACGGCGCGTCGACGATGCCGGGAACAGACCGCCGAAAGCGAGGCTGCTTCGGACTTTGCGACGACGCGGACCGCGCGTCGGGTCGCATCGACCGCCGGTGGCGAACGCCGCCGGCGGTGTCAGGCGAACGTGTCGACGAGTCCGAGCCCGCTCGTCGTCCGCGCGACGATCGTGGTCGTCGTGACGCCCGCGTCGTCGTTCGAGCCGCCGTCGCGCGAGGAGGCCTGGCGCTGACCGTCGCGCTGCGTCGTCGCTGCATCGAAGGCACGGCTCGACGACGGATCCGACGACTGCTGGCCGACCGACCAGTCGCCGAGCTTGATGCCCTGCTCGCCGAGCATGTGGTCGAGCGTCGTACGCGACGCTTCGAGCGCATGACGCGTGTCGGCATGGGTGGCCGCGAACTGCACGTTCGCGACGCCGTTGTCGATCCGCATCTGGACGTCGAGCGGTCCGAGATGCTCGGGGTTCAGCCGGAGCGACACGTTCTGCAGGTCGTTGGCGGCCATCCGCAGCGTCGCCTGTCCGACCTCGTGCGTCCACGCGGGCGTGCCGACGGTCTCGTGCAGTTCGCGCGACGCGAGAGGGTCGGCGGGCGCGGCCGCGGCGGCCGCGACATCGATGCGCCCGGACGTCGGCTGCGCCGCGAGGGCGGCGGCGACCGACGCGGTGTCCGTCGCCGCCGTCTGCGTCGAGGCGCCGGCGATCGCGAACAGCCGGTCGAACGCTGCGGCGGCCCGATCCGCGGCCGTCGCCTGCAGTGCATCGGTGTCCTGCGTCGTCGCGGTCTGGGACTTCGAGCCGGTCACGGCCGCGATCGTCGACGCGACGCGATCGGCACGCTGCGACGTGCGGTCCGATGCCTTCGCGGTCATCGAGCGCGCGTCGATCGTGCCGATGATCGGGCTTGGCGCCGCGTCGGCCGCAGCAGCGCCCGCGACCGTCGTGGCATCGGTCGCGGCGTTCGCTGCGCCGTCCGCGGACTTCCCGGTGCCGCGCACCGCATCGAGCTTGCCGCTCACGTCGAACGGGTCGCGCGCCGTCGCGCGTGCGACGGCGTCGGCGGCCGGTGTCGACGTCGGCGTCGAAGGGCGCGCCAACGCGGCCCATTGCGACACGAGCGCGAGCTGCGCCGCGAGGTCGCTGGCGATCGGACCGGACGCGGCGTCCGCGTCGCCGGTCGTGGCGTCGTCGTCGGCCTTCGCGCCGCTCTTCGCATCGACGCCCGTCGATGCATCGGCGGTCGCGGCGAGCGCCACGTCGATCGTCGCATCCGGCGATTGTTCGGCCGTCGTCGCTCGCCCGCCGCTTCGCGTCGCAGGCAGCGCGCCATCGGCGACCGGGCGGACCTCGACACCGGACGCACCGCGTCCGAGGCTGTTCGACAGCACGTCGCCGAAGGCGCGCGGCTCGGCGCCCGGGGTCGCGTTCGAATCGGTGCCGTCGGCGGTCGGCGCGATCCGCGAGGCGGCGCCGCTCGAATCGGACGCGGACGGTGCGACCGATGCCGGCGAGGTGACGATGTTCATGGGCTTCTCCGTTTCATGCGTTGGGTCGGCGCGGCCTACAGGCCGATGTTGCTGCGAAGCAGCCGACGCGCCGCGAACTCGTCGCTCGACTTCTGCACGCGTCGATCCTCGACGCGCCGGGACGCGCGCTCGACCTTGTCGGCCATCACGCGAAATCCCTGGCGACGCCGCTCGATCTCCTGCCAGACGCGATGGATCGCGTCGACGTTCGCGCGTCGGCGTGCGACCTCGAGCTCCTGCTGGCGCACCGCCATGCGCGATGTTCTGCCATGAAGCGATGGTGGCCGCGCAGCATGTCGATCGGTCATCGAAGCGCCGAGCTTGTCCGACAGCTGCCCGTGATAGCCGGCCTCGTACGTCTTCAGCTGCGAGAGCTGGGCCTCCGCCGTGTTGAGCGCCTGGCGCGCCTTCGCGAGCTGGACCGCGTGCGTGTCGCTCTTCTCGGCTTCGAGCTTCTCGAGGAACGTGAGTTGGCGGGCTTCGGGCATGGGGATCGCTCCTCGCGAAACGGATTCAGTCGACGATGTGCGCGAGATCGGCCGCGCTCGAACGCGAGAGTCGATCGCGTCGCGCATGTTCTGCTGCAGGAAGGCTTCCATCTGCGGATGCAGCGCGATCGCGCGGTCGAGCAGCGGGTCGCTGCCGGTCGCGTAGGCGCCGACGTTGACGAGGTCGCGGTTGCGGCGATAGCGCGAGTAGAGCTGCTTGAAGCGCTTGACGCGATCGAGCGTCAGCGTCGTCGACGAGCGCGTGGATCGCGCGGCTGATCGACTGCTCGATGTCGATCGCCGGGTAGTGGCCCTGGTCGGCGAGGTCGCGCGACAGCACGATGTGGCCGTCGAGGATCGCGCGCGCCGCGTCGGCGATCGGGTCCTGCTGGTCGTCGCCTTCGGTCAGCACCGTGTAGAACGCGGTGATCGAGCCGCCGCCGCGCGATCGCCGTTGCCGGCGCGCTCGACGAGCTGCGGCAGCTTCGCGAACACCGACGGCGGATAGCCCTTCGTCGCCGGCGGCTCGTCGATCGCGAGCGCGATCTCGCGCTGCGCCATCGCGTAGCGCGTCAGCGAGTCCATGATCAGCAGCACGTCCTTGCCCTGGTCGCGGAAGTATTCGGCGATCGTCGTCGCGTACGCGGCGCCGTGCAGCCGCATCAGCGGCGGCGTGTCGGCCGGCGCCGCGACGACGACCGAGCGCGCGAGTCCTTCGTCGCCGAGGATCTGCTCGATGAACTCCTTGACCTCGCGGCCGCGCTCGCCGATCAGGCCGACCACGATCACGTCGGCCTTCGTGTAGCGCGCCATCATGCCGAGCAGCACGCTCTTGCCGACGCCGCTGCCGGCGAACAGGCCCATCCGCTGGCCGCGGCCGACGGTGAGCAGCGCGTTGATCGCGCGCACGCCGACGTCGAGCGTGCGATGAGATCGGCTCGCGGTCGATCGGGTTCAGCGGACGGCTCGCGATCGGCGCACTCGGCCTCGACGACGAGCGGGCCGAGCTTGTCGAGCGGTCGGCCGGCGCCGTCGACGACGCGGCCGAGCAGCCCCATGCCGACCGGCATCTTGCGGGCCTTGTCCTCGCTGCGCCGCCAGACCTTGAGCTTCGTGCCGAACGCCGGCGCCGGCGGACGCGGGTCGATCGCCGAGACCTTCGCGCCGGGCGCGAGGCCGTGGATGTCGCTGGTCGGCATCAGGAAGATGCGGTCGCCCGCGAAGCCGACGACCTCGGCCTCGGTCGGCCGCTGTCCCGGCTGCTCGACGAGGCAGGTGCTGCCGATCGGCAGCCGCAGGCCGGCCGCCTCCATCACGAGGCCCGCGATGCGCACGAGGCGCCCTGGCGCTGCAGCGGATCGACGCCCTGCACCGCGACGCCGCAGTCGGACAGATAGCGGTTCCAGCCGGCGAACGGATCGCCGCTCGGCTCGTTGCAGACCGAGGCCGAGACCGCTCGCCTTCAAGTCATTCGAGCCAGGCATCGTGCCGATCCAGTTGCGCCATCACGCGCGCCCAGCGCGTCGCGACGGTCGCGTCGACCTGTCCGCCGGCGAAGTCGAGGCGGCAGCCGCCGCGCTCGACGCGCTCGTCGCCGAACGCCTTCCAGCCCGCGTGCGCGAGCGCGTCGCCGAGACGTTCCTCGACGATCGGCAGGTCCGCCGGGTTCACGTGCATGCCGCCCGGCTCGGCGATGCGTGCGATGCCGGACAGCGCCTCGTTGACGACCGGCACGATCAGCTCGGGCCGGACCGCGATGCTCTCGCGGACGACCTGCCGCGCGAGGTCGATCGCGAGCTTGACCAGCGTCTGCGCCATCTCGCGTTCCATCTTCGCGACCGACTCCGACACGCCGGTCGAGCAGCGATGCGAAGCGCTGCGTTGGCATCGCGCGCCTCGGCGAGGCCCGCGCGATAGCCCTCGTCGCGGGCCTGCTGCTCGATGGCGGTCACCTCGTCGACCGTCGGCAGGTGCTCGGCCGCGACGCGCGTCGCCTCGGGCCTGCGCGCATTCGCGGCCGCAGTCGAAGGCGCCGATCGTCCAGCGTTCGACGCCGACGACGCCGGTCGGCCGCGATGACGCGAGTCGACGCGCGCTCCGGTGCGCGCTCGGCCGGCCGGTCGACGACGCGCTCAGACGAAGCCATCGCCGCCGCCCTTGCCGCCGAGTTGCGAGCTGGCCGTCGTCCGCGAGGCGGCGGACCGTCTTCAGGATCGCCTTCTGCTCGGCCTCGACCTCCGACAGCGCGCACCGGGCCCTTCGCCTCGAGGTCTTCGCGCATCATCTCGGCCGCGCGCTGCGACATGTTCTTGAAGATCTTCTCGCGCAGCTGCTTCGGACGCGCCCTTCAGCGCGATGATCGAGCGACTCCGACTGCACCTCGCGCAGCAGCAGCTGGATGCCGCGGTCGTCGATGTCGAGGATGTTGTCGAAGATCACCATCGCGTCCATGATCTTGTCGGCCAGCTCCGGGTCGCTCGCGCGCAGGTTCTCGATGATCACGGCCTCGGCGTCGGAGCCGACGTGGTTCAGGATCTCGGCCGCGGCGCGGACGCCGCCGACGTCGGAACGCTTGACGCGGCCGCCGCTCGCCACCAGCTTCTCGAGCGCGTCGTCGAGCTCGCGCATCGCCTGCGGCTGGATGCCGTCGAGCGTCGCGATGCGATGGATCACCTGGCCCTGCATCGTCTCGTCGAGCGCCGCGATGACGGCCGACGCCTGGTCGCGGTCGAGGTGCGCGAGGATCGACGCGATGATCTGCGGATGCTCGCCGCCGATCAGCTCGGCGACGCTCGCGGCGTCCATCAGCTTCAGTCCGTCGAGGCCGCTCGAGCGGTCGCTCCTTCAGGATGCGGTCGCACAGCACGCGCGCCTTGTCGGCTGCCGAGCGCCTTGTTGAGCACGGAGCGGACGTAGTGGTCCGCGCCGGCGTCGATCGCCGGCTGCTGGTCGGCCGCGCCGTTGAAGCGTTCGAGCATCGATCGTCAGTCGTTCGCGCGAGACGTTGCCGAGCCGCGCCATCGCTTCCGACAGCTTCGCGACCTCGGACGCGCCGAGGTGACGGAACACCTCGGCCGCCTCGTCCTCGCCGATCGCGAGCATGAGGATCGCGCTGTCCTCGACGCCGACGTCACTCATTGGCGCCGACCCAGTTGCGGACGAGGCCGGCGATGGCCTTCGGATCGTCGCGGGCCAGCTGGCGCGCGCGCTGCAGATGCTCCGGATACGCGAGCGACCGGCGTCGCGATGCTCTCGGTCACCGGCGTCTCGACCGACGTCGTCAACGCCGGCGTCGGCGCGGCCTGCTGCGAGACGCGGCGGATGGCCGGCCGCAGCACGCCGAACAGCAGGTACGCGCGAGCAGGGCGAATGCGGCGTTCTTGCCGACGTCCTTCGCGGTCGAGATGTTGTCCGGGTCCTTCCACATCGGCACGTCGACGGCGACCGGCACGTCCGGCTGCGTGAAGCTCGCGTTGACGACGTTGATCGAGTCGCCGCGCTTCTCGTCGAAGCCCATCGACTCCCGGGCCAGCGCCGTGATCTGGTCGATCTCCTCCTTCGTCAGCGGACGCGGACGTCGCGGCCTTCGCCTCGTCCTTCTTCGCATCGGCCTTCGCGTCCTTCTTCGCGTCCTTCGCGTCCTTCGCCTCGGCCGGCGCGGCCGCGACGGGCGGTGGTTGACGACGATCGCCGCGGACAGCCGCTTGATCGTGCCGACCGGCAGGCGCTTCGTCTCGACCGTGCGGTCGAGCTCGTAGTTGACCGTGTTGTCCTTCTTCGACGCGTTGCTGGTCTGCGACGGCCCGCTCGGCGCCGGCCGACGGCGCCGGTGCGGCGCGCCGGCGTTGGTCGGCGTGTTGCGACTGCGCGCCCGGCACGCCGGCGGCGCTCGCGCGCCGTCGCCGTTCGTGTTGCTCGACTCGGTCGTCTGCTGGCTGCGCATCGCGACGTCCTGCGGCGCCGTTCGGCTTGAACGTCTCCGCGGTCTGCTCGATCTGGCTGAAGTCGATGTCCGCGGTCACTTCGGCGTGCACGTTGCCCGGCGCCGACGATCGTCTCGAGGATCGACGTGATGCGGCGCTGCGTAGCCCTGCTCGAGATCGTGCAGGTACGCGAGCTTGCCCGGGTCGAGGCCGCCGACCTCCGGCGTGCGCGACAGCAGGTTGCCCGAGCCGTCGACGATGCTGACGCTCTGGTCGGCGAGTTCGGGCACGCGACGACGACGACGAGGTGGACGATGCCCTGCACCTGCGCGCGGGTCGAGCGACTTGCCGGGGAACAGCGAGAGGAGGACCGAGGCGGTCGGCTTCTGGTGTTCGCGCAGGAAGATCGTCGGCTTCGGGATCGCGAGGTGGACGCGCGCCGTCTGCACGGCGACGACCGACTGGATCGACTTCGCGAGCTCGCCTTCGAGGCCGCGCTGGAAGTTGACCTGCTCCTGCAGCTGCGTCGTGCCGAATTTCTGCTGGTCGAGCAGCTCGAAGCCGACCGTGCCGCCCTTCGGCAGGCCCTGCGACGCGAGCTTCAGCCGCGTGTCGTAGATCAGGTTCGACGGCACCAGGATCGCCGAGCCGCCGTCGTTGTACTTGTACGGCACGTTCATCTGCGCCAGCGCGCGCGACCACCGCGCCGCCGTCGCGGTCGCCGAGGTTCGCGAACAGCACGCGATAGTCCGGCGTCTGCAGCCAGGTGTAGACGCCGATCAGGAAGCCGCCGATCGCGACGAACGCGATCGCGAGGCCGACCAGCTGCGAAGCGGGGATGGTGACGAGGCGTTTGAGCGCGTCCATGCGGCGTGGATCGGGTCTCGGGGTGCGGGATGAAGGCGATTGTCGGGACGATGGGGGCGGCGCGATCGCGGGAATAGCCGCGCTTTTCGCGTCCTTCTCGATCCCGCGGCGGGCGCGGCGGTCGCGACCGTGCGGCCTCGCCGGATCGTGCCGCGCGGACGCGCCGCGCGAAGCGCGCGAACTGGCGCGCGATTGCGCCCGCTGTTCGACGCATCGGCGCGCGCCGCGCGTGCCTATGCTGCGAGACCGGAGCGACGGCCGCTTCGGCGGACGCGCGACGAGGAGTCAAGATGGAGATCGGCGGCGCGTCAGGCATGCCGGCGCGCAACGCGCTCGATCAGGTCGCGAGCGCCGCGTTCGGCGCGGCGCCGAAGCGGAGCGCCGACGCGTCGACCGGCGGCGACTTCGCCGGCATGATCCAGCAGTCGCTCGCGGCCGTGAACGGCGCGCAGACGCAGGCCGAGAGCCTGTCGCATCAGTACCAGCTCGGCCAGAACGACGTGTCGCTCGAGGACGCGATGATCTCGATGCAGAAGGCGAACATCAGCTTCCAGACGACGGTGCAGGTCCGCAACCGGCTCGTCGCGGCCTACAACGACGTGATGAACATGCAGGTGTGACGCGCGCGCGGCGTCAGCGCTCGCGCAGCCGCAGCACGCGCAGCTGCGTGACCTCGAGCCGCTGCACGTAACGCTGGATGCGGCTCGACCGTCTTCGGCGGCACCGCTTCGAACCGGAACCCGAGCCGCAGCTCTCGGCGGCGCCGTTCGCGATGACCGTCTCGGGGCCGCACGGTCCGCAGCGTCGCGTCGAGCGCGAGCCGCCCGACGTCGGGCAGCGACAGGATCAGCTCGTGGTCCGCGCCTGGCGAGCCAGCGCCGAAGCGACGTCGTCGACGAGTACGGCCGCGCCCGCCGCCGCTGAGGTCGATCGCCTGGCCGGGACTCGCGTAGCCGTGCTCGTCGAAGCACCGTGCAGCGGATCGGCGGCTCGACCGGCAGCGCGGCACGGAACCACGCGCGTCGCTGCAGCCGCGTGATCGGTCGTCGGCAGGTCGACGCCCGCGGCGGGCCCGTCGACGAGCGCGATCGGCCACGCGGCGCCCGTCTCGAACGCGATCTGGATATGGTCGAGCTCGGTCACGAAGGCGAGCGCGCGCGACGCGAACAACGCCGGCGTTCGCGTCGCCGTCGCGCGCGATGTCGAACGCGAACGTCTTCGCGTCGCGCTGCACGTCGAGCACGCGCGAGACGATCGCATGGCCGCCGTCGAACTCGACCGTCGTCAAGCACGCGTTCGCGAACGCAGCCGTTCGAGGATCGCGAGGATCTCGGCCGGATGGTCGAGCGCGAAGTCCGGCGTCGTCGCGCTTCATGCCGGCATCGCGGTCTGGCGGGGCCGCCGCGGCCTTCGAGGCGGTACAGCCACGCGAGCAATTGCGCGACCGCCTGGAACAGCTGCGGCGGGATCGTGCGGTCGAGGTCGACCTGCATCAGCATCGCCGCGAGGCTGTTCGAGACGTGGATCGCGACGCCGTGCTCGCCGGCGCGCCGCACGATCTCGTCGGCGACGAGGCCGCGGCCTTTCGCGACGACGACCGGCGCGGTCATCCCGTCGCGATAGCGCAGGGCGGCCGCGACCCGCGGCGGCGTCCGGCAGCGTCGTCGTCGTGCTCAGCCACGGCGCGACCGACGTCCCGTCGATCGTCGGGCCGGCCGACCGACAATGCGATCACCGGCAGGTGCCGCATCGACCAGCGCGCGCGCGCGAGCTCCGGCGTCGCCGCGGTCATCGATGCGGCGCTCTGCGTCGTCGCGCGCCTTCGAGGCGGATCCGCAATCCCTGCATCGACCACGCGAGATGGCCGGCCACGCGGCCGAGCATGCGGCAGGTCGATGACGATCTCGCCGCACCACTGGTCGAGCGCCGCGTTCTCGAACGCCTCGTCGGCGCGTTCGCGATGCACGACGATCTCCATCGGCTGGCCGGCCCACGCCGGACCCTGCAGGACGAGCGCGGTCATCGGCGCCGGCATCGTCGACGGGTCGCGCGACGGCGACGTCGCGGTTCGCGGCGACGTCGACCGCCGCGTCGAGCGGCGTCGATTCGAGCACGGCTGCGGATGCGAGCTCGAGGATCGGCGTCGTGAACGTCTGCGTGCCGCGTCCGTCCTCGACGACCGTGCGTCGCGCGAGCTCCATCGCGTCGCGGCTCCAGTGCATCGCGACGTCCGAGGTGCCGTCGTCCTTCGCGTCCCTCGCGTCGAGGTTCTGCAGCAGCAGGACCGGTTCGTGCGCGAGCACGCGAAGCGCGATTTCGTCACCGGGTCTCGCGGACGACGCGCCGTCGGGCACGTCAGCGCAGGCGCGATCGCTCGATGTCCGCGACGACGTGGTTCGCATCGAGCACCTCGATCACGCGCGCGGACACGACGCGGCCGAGCGGCAGTCGTTGCGCGAGCGAAGCAGGGTCGTCGGCCTGAAGCGATGCCGCGGCAGGACCGGTACCGCGGAGCGGCGCGCTCCGCGAGGCGCGGGTCGCGTCCGGATTCGGTGTCTGCCGCTCGAGCGCGAGCACGCCGTCCACGCGCAGCCGGCGATCGAGCGCCGCGAGCAGCGCGTCCGATTCGTCGACGATCATGGCGACGACGAGGACGGCGACAGCGGCGACGCCGCGGCGACGCCGCGCATCGTCAGCCTCGCGAGCAGTCCCGTGCCGGCGTACGCGCGGTTGACGCGCGCCGCGGTCGACGGGCTGCGCAGCACCGCATCGAGATTCTTCAGCCACGGCTGGCTGAGGAGTCGGATCGCCGCGTCGTCGGCGAGCACGCGCCGAACCAGTTCGAGCTTCTCCTGGCGCAGCGCGGGATCGGTCGGCGACAGGTCGCCGATGTCGATCAGTTCCGCGATCAGCCGCGCGCATTCCTTCTCGACCGCGCAGACGCCGTCCCAGTCGTCGCGCTTCGCGGCCGTCAGCATCCGCGCACTCGCGTCGGCCATCTTGCGATAGCGGTCGACGATGCGTCGTTCGATGTCCGAGCGCGGCGTCATGCGGCGAGGCTCCGGCCGATGCGCTGGACCCGTTCGACCGCATCGACGTGCGGCGCGACGTAGCGTGCGCCCGCGCCCGCGACCGGCTTCGACGCGCGCAGCGCGGCCCACGAACCGCGCAGCTCGAAAGCAGCGTGCGCACTTCGATGTAGATGTCGGCGTCGCCGCTGCAGATTCGCGTCGAACAGGCGACGGCTCATGATAGTCGTAGAGCGAGGCGAGGCTCTCGGCGAGCTCGCCGCCGACCTTCGAGGTCGAGGCTCGCCGCGAGGCCGAGGTTGACGATGTCGATCGCCTTCGACGTATAGCGGCCGCGCGCCTCGATCTCGCCGTTCGCGAGATGATGTTCCGCCCGCAGGATCGCCTGGACGGCTCCGTCGTACAGCATGACGACGAGGCCGAGCGGGTCCGTCGGCGTCGACGCCGGTCTCGATGCCGATGGCGCTGTAGGCGCCTGCCCCGTACGGAGTCTGGTGATGCATGTGGATCCTTCGATGTCGTGACCGCGCGGTCACTTGCCGTTGATGCTGTTGGTCGAGGCGGAGATCGCGGCGAGCTGCGTGCGTCAGATAGCTGCTCGTCGCTGTTGAGGCTCGCGACGAGCGCATCCATCGCGTTGTACTGCGCCGTGTATTGCGCGCGGATCGCGTCGAGCCGCGGGGTCCACGCAGTCCTCCTGCGCCTTCACGTCCGTGATGCTGCTTGTTCAGCCCGCTCGTCGCGGTCGTCGAGCAGGCCGTTCGTCGGGTCGAGGAACTGCGTGAGCAGGTCGTTCACGCTCGCGGCGATGCCGCGGGTGAGCGTGAGGTTGCCCCGCGGTGCCGATCGTGCCGCCGGTGATCGAGATCTTCAGTCCTTCGGCGTCGTGCTGGTCGCACCGGTCGCCGTCTGGCCGGTGCCGATGAAGGCGACGCCGTCGAGCGTGCCGGCGACGTCGAGGCCGGCGACCGACGTCGGCGAGCTGCCGAGCAGATTCGACGCGCCGTTGCCGTCGACGGATCACGGCCGATGCCGAGCCGTAGCGCTGCGAGCCGATCGTGAGGACGCCGTTGTTCGCCGACACCACCGCGCTCGACCCGACGGTCTTGAAGTCGGAGGAGCCGTTGATCTGCGCCTGCACGCGCGGTGGCCAGCGCCGACGCGTCCGAATAGGTGCCCGACGGGATCGTGATCGTCGACGTGACGTTGTCGAGCGTGATCTTCGAGCGTGTCGTTGACGCCGGCGGTGATCGCGAGGCCGGCGGACGCCGAGCCGGTCAGCGTGCCCTTCGTCGCGAGCTGCGAGACCGTCAGCGCGTGCGCGCCGTCCTGCGTCTTGTCGGTCGAATCGGTGTACGCGACGAGCGCGTCGGTCCGCGGTCGCCGGTCTTCGCGAACACCTTGCCGACGGAGTCCGGGTCGCTCGCCAGCGCGCTCGCGAGCTTCGTGCTGTCGAGCGTGAGCTGGCCGTCGCTTGCCGAACTTGATGCCGAGGTCGTTCGAGCGTCCGTCAGCGTGCCGCCGGTGGGCACGACGCTCGCGAGAGCGACTGCAGGCGCGTCGAGATCAGGCGGATCGACGAATCGCCGTTCAGCGTGCCCGGCCGTCTTCGTCGTCGCGTCGTAGCTCGTCAGCGTCGCGATG
Source organism: uncultured beta proteobacterium (assembly GCA_963795885.1). GTDB lineage: Bacteria > Pseudomonadota > Gammaproteobacteria > Burkholderiales > Burkholderiaceae_D > CAHJXF01. The sequence continues at coordinate 661,527 of CAWCJI010000007.1, forward strand.
CCGGATGACGATCGTGTTGTAGGCGCTGACGAAGTTGTTGATCGCCTTCGTCGCCGCCGACGTGTCGCGCGAGATCGTGAACGTCGTGGCGGTCGTGCCGACCTTCGCGAGATCGAGCGTCAGGCCGGCGATCGCGTCGGTGACGTGTTGTCGGCTTCGAGATCGGCGAGCCCGTCGATCGAGAAGTTCGCGTTCGACCGCGTCGGACAGATGCTGCGTCTGCGGCCGTGCCGCCGGTCACCGACGGATCGAACGCGAGCTGCGAGAGTCCGGTCGCGTCGGTGTTGTTGCCGTCGGCGTCGCTCGTGCTGATGCGGAAGCCGTTCGCCGCGCCGGTCGTCGCTGCCGGCGAGGACCAGCCGGTTGCCGGTGCCGTCGTTGACGATCGACGCGACGACGCCGGCGCCGGCCTTGTTGATGGCGTCGCGCACGCCGGCCAGCGAGTTGTTCGTCGCGTCGATCGTGATCGTCTTGCTGCCGACCGTCGGCGTTCGGCGTGAAGGTCGTGTACGTTGCTGTTCCAGCTGCCGACGTCGATCGTGATCGTGCCGGTGCCGACCGTCGTCGGTGTCGTCGCGAACGGGCTCGAGGCCGTGCGCTGCGACGCGGCGAGCGTGCGAGACCTTCAGCGTGTGCGAGCCGGCGCTGACAGCGCGCTCGACTGTTGTGTTGTCGACCGACACGATCGCGACGCTGCTGTCGCCGATCGATGCCGCGAAGCGTGGCGAAGGCCGACGGCGTGGTCAGCGTCGCGACCGTCGACTGGAACGTCGACAGCGCGCTCGCTCACCGAGCCGAATGCCGACAGCTTGGTCTGGTAAGCGGTCTCCTGGTTCTGCAGCGCGCGTCAGCGGCGCCGAAGCGACCGAGACCAGCTTGTCGACGATGCTGGCGATGTCGAGACCCGAGCCGATGCCCTGCGTGGTGACGCGCGCGGCGTGCTGGTGAGCGAGATCGAGGTGGTCATGATCAGTCGTGGGTGTCATGGGATGCGGCGCATGCGAGGGCGGCTGTGACTCAGGCCTTGCCCTGCACGAGGAAGCCCTGCATGCGATCGATCGCCTTCGCGATGCGGATCACTTCGGCGTCGGGAATCTGCACGACGACCGTCTGTGTTGTTCTCGTCGACGATCGTCGTGACGACGCGGCCGCCGTCGACCTGGAACTGCAGCGAACGCGGATCGCGCTGCGGCGTTCGGCGGCCTGCTCGGCTCCGGCTGCGCTGCGCGGCGGTCGCCGCGCGGCTGTCGGCAGCGACCTTCGCCGTCGCTCGTGCCGGCTGCTTGGCCGGCGTCGATGCCGGACGCGACGCTCGCGGCGATGTTCGGTGTCGTCGAATCCATGCGTGCTCCACTGCCTCGCCGTCGATGACTGATGCGCTGCTCCGGAATCGCTGCACCGGCGGTCGACTCGCTCGCGCGGATCCTGAATGCGGAAGACGCGCCTCGGAACGGGCGCGCCGTCTTGCGTCTGCTGTCTCGATCAGCCCTTCAGCAGCGACAGCACGTTGTTCGGCAGGCTGTTGGCCTGCGCCAGCATCGCCGTGCCGGCCTGCTGCAGGATCTGGTCTTCGTCAGGTTGGCCGTCTCCGCCGCGAAGTCCGTGTCCTGGATGCGGCTGCGCGACGCCGACAGGTTCTCGCTGGTCGTCTGCAGGTTCGAGACGACCGACGAGAAGCGGCTCTGCACGGCGCCGAGCGTCGCACGGGCGGTGTTGATCTGGCCGAGCGCGCTGTCGACCTGCTGGATCGCGAGCTGGGCGCCGGCGAAGGTCGAGACGTCGAGCGAGCCGAGGCCGGTCGTGGTCGTCGGCGGTTGCGTCGTCGCGGCGGCGAAGCCGGTGTCCGTCGTGCCCGTGCCGCCGGTCGTGACGGCGATCGCCGCAGCCCGACGTCAGCGTGATCTTGTTCGTCGTCGTGTCGATGATACGCGTTGACGCCGGTCGTCGTCGCGACGTCGTTGATCGCGCTGATGACGATCTGCGACGCGCGCTGCGCGCTCGTGCCGGCGCGCCGACAGGGCGCCGATGTTCGTGCCGTTGATCGAGATGCAGTCGGTCGCGCCGTCGACGGCCGTCGGTGCCGAGGCCCGAGATCGCCGACGACTGGGTCGAGGCCGACGTGACGGTGCCGAGGCCGGCCAGCGTGGCGTTCGGCAGGCCGGTGACGGCGATGGTGTCGTTCGCCGACGTGTTGGCGCCGACCTGGAACACGAAGCTCGAGCTCGAGCCGTCGAGCAGCTTGACGCCGTTGAACGACGCGCTGTTGCCGACGCGGTCGATTTCCGACTTCAGCTGGCGCGACTTCGGTCTGCAGCGCGGCGCGGTCGCTCGAGCTGTTCGTCGCGTTGGCCGACTGGACGGCCAGCTGGCGGATGCGCTGCAGGTTGTCGGTGGTCGCGGCCAGCGCGCCTTCCGCGGTCTGCGCGAGCGAGATGCCGTCGTTCGCATTGCGGGCGGCCTGGTCGGAGCCGTTGATCTGCGCGGTGAAGCGCTGCGAGATCGCGAGGCCGGCGGCGTCGTCCTTCGCGCTGTTGATGCGCATGCCGGACGACAGGCGCTGCAGCGACGTCTGCAGCGACGCTTGCGACGCGTTCAGGTTGCGCTGCGCGTTGAGCGAAGAGACGTTGGTATTGATGACCTGTGACATGGAAATTCTCCTGGGCTGTCGATAAACACCGGCGACTTTGCCGGGCTGACCGGTGCCCCGATTGGAGGTCACGCCGGTGTTGTATTGCTTATCGGGAGCGTCCGGAAAAAACTGAAGTTTGCCTTGCGGTTATTTCCGCCGTCAGTGGTCGCGCAATCTAATCGGCGGCGCCATCGCGGGAAGCGCCGAACAGACGCGCGAAACGCCGCTGTTCCACGCCTGTGCGACGGCGAGTCGCTCGCGGCCGGTTCGCGGCGCGATCGGCCGTCGCGTGGGGCGAGGCGATCGGACCGCCGGTCTGCCTCGTGCATCGCCGCGACGACGATGCAGTTCTTGCCGGCCTGCTTGGCCTGGCGCAGCGCGCGGTCGGCACGCGTGATCGACCTCGGCCAGCGTCTCTGCGGGCTCGACGCGCGCGATGCCGGCCGAGAACGTGATCGGCCGGGCAGGTGCGACGGACCGGTCGCGAGGTGGTCGGTCAGTGCGCGCTGCATCTTGACGACGCGCGAGCTCCGCGTCCGCCGCCGACAGCGCGGGGAACATCAGCGCGAACTCCTCGCCGCCGTAGCGCGCGACGGTGTTCGCCGGCGCCGCGCAGCGATGCAGCACGTCGACCAGGTTGCAGAGCACCTCGTCGCCGACCGAATGGCCGAACTGCTCGTTGATGCGCTTGAAGTTGTCGACGTCGAGCAGCACGATCGACGGCAGCGCGGCCGCCGTCGGCACGGGCGATCTCGCGCCTTGTAGGCGTCGCTGAATCCGCGACGGTTCAGCGCGCGCGTCAGCGGATCGGTGCGCACCAGCGTGCTCGCCTCGCGCAGCTCGCCTTCGAGCGCGGCCGTGCGCGTCCTGCAGCGCCCGCGCGTGCTCTCCGCGCCTCGACGAGCAGGGCGCGTTCGGCGGCGACGTTGGCGGACATGCGACCGCGCGTCGGCCAGCGAGCGATCTGCGTCAGCTCGACAGCTTGCCGAGGTCGTTGGTCTCGCGATCTGCTCGGCGATGTCGACGATCTTCGTCGCGATGCGAGTCGGTCGACGTGGCGAGCGAGGACAGCCGGTCGAGCAGCGTCTCGGCGAGCTCGCGGATCGCGCGCTTCGTCTCGTCGATGCTGTGCTTGATCGCGCCCTGCCGGACGATCAGCGCGCGGACGCAGCGCTCGGCCTCGTCGAGCTTCTTCTCGGTCAGCGGCGCGGTCAGGACGCGGCCGATCTGCTCGATCTGGTTGCCGACGAGCGCCGACTCGGGCGTCAGCTCGTCGATGTTCTTCAGCAGCATCGCGAGCAGGCCGGCGAGGCGAAAGCTGACCATGCTGCTCGCTGGACGTCGGGCGCGGTGCGTCGACCGGCCGCGCGACGGCGCCGCCGCGCTGGGACCGGGCGTGCGTTCGCGGCGAAGAGGTTCGACGGCGCCACGAACGGCTGCGACGCGGTCAGCCGCGCGCCGGGCGCGTCGTCGTCCGTGCCGCCATGGCCCATGATGTCGGTGCCGAGGAACGGCCTCGACGCTGACCGCCCGGTCTCGGCGTTCGGGCCGTTCCACGAATCCATCAGTCGATTCAGCCGCGCGTACAACGCGTCGAGCGGCTCGAGCCGCGGGACGAGCGCGCGCTTGAGGCCTTCGCGCTTGCGCGTGACGGTGATGCCGGCGTGGATGCGCCTCGAGCTGCGCCAGCAGGCGCGCGATGAGCGACGCGCTCGGCCTTGCCCTCGACGCCGGGCACCGGGCGGCGGCGCCGCTGCCGGATGATCGGGATGCGTCGCCGCGATCTCGCGCGTAGATGCGCGCGTAGCCTCCGGCGTCGGGCTGATCTGCTCCGGCGCGATGCGGCGCAACGTCTCCCGCGCGACGGCATTGACGGCCGTGGCCGAGCGGGTCGGGGTCGGGTGCGGCATGCTCAGTGCGTCGAGCGCGCCGGCGCGGAACGCGAGGGTGCGACGAGCGGATCGGGTCGTTCATGGACATCGTGCGCTCTGGCGGATCGATGGTCTTGTCGGAGGCGTCGAGGGGTCGGCGCGGAAGTCGCGGCCTGCCCGATGAGGCCTCATCGGCCATGGGATCGGCTCTCTCGCTTCGAGCATGACGCCGTGCGTCGCATTCTGCGGACGCAAGACCGCGACAGTCCGGGCAGTGCCTACGGCGGCGCCGCGCGGCGAAAGCGCGTCTGCGCGCGCGACGACGGCGAAAAAAAACCCCGCCGAAGCGGGGTTTCGCGAGGCGTCGCGACGACGCGGCCGGACTTACATGTCCATGCCGCCCATGCCGCCCATGCCACCCATGCCGCCACCCATCCCGCCGCCCATGCCGCCGGCCGGCTTGTCGTCGGCGAGTTCCGCGACCATCGCGTCGGTCGTCAGGATCAGGCCGGCGACCGACGCGGCGTTCTGCAGCGCCGAGCGCGTGACCTTGGCCGGATCGAGGATGCCCATCTCGATCAGGTCGCCGTACTCGCCGGTCGCCGCGTTGTAGCCGAAGTTGCCGGTGCCGGCCTTGACCTTGTTGACACGACCGACGGCTCGTCGCCGGCGTTCTGCACGATCTGGCGCAGCGGCTCCTCGATCGCGCGCAGCACCAGCTTGATGCCGGCTTCCTGGTCGGCGTTGTCGCCCTTGACGCTTGATGCTGCGTCGACGCGCGCGGATCAGCGCGACGCCGCCGCCGGCGACGATGCCTTCCTCGACGGCCGCGCGCGTCGCGTGCAGCGCGTCCTCGACGCGGGCCTTCTTCTCCTTCATCTCGATCTCGGTCGCGGCGCCGACCTTGATCACCGCGACACCGCCGGCCAGCTTCGCCACGCGCTCCTGCAGCTTCTCGCGGTCGTAGTCGGACGTCGCTTCGTCGATCTGCACGCGGACCTGCTTGACGCGCGCCTCGATCGTTCTTGGCTTCGCCGGCGCCGTCGATGATCGTCGTGTTTTCCTTGCCGATCTCGACGCGCGTCGGCCTGGCCGAGGTCGGTCAGCTGCGCCTTCTCGAGCGTGAGGCCGACTTCTTCGGCGATGACCTGGCCGCCGGTCAGGATCGCGATGTCTTCGAGCATCGCCTTGCGACGATCGCCGAAGCCCGGCGCCTTGACGGCGCACGGTCTTCAGGATGCCGCGGATGTTGTTGACGACCAGCGTCGCGAGCGCCTCGCCTTCGACGTCTTCGGCGATGATCAGCAGCGGACGTCCGGCCTTCGCGACCTGCTCGAGCACCGGCAGCAGGTCGCGGATGTTCGAGATCTTCTTGTCGAACAGCAGGACGAACGGGTTTTCGAGGATCGGCGACCTGCTTGTCCGGGTTGTTGATGAAGTACGGCGACAGGTAGCCGCGGTCGAACTGCATGCCTTCGACGACGTCGAGCTCGTTGTCGAGCGACTTGCCGTCCTCGACGGTGATGACGCCTTCCTTGCCGACCTTGTCCATCGCGTCGGAGATGATCTTGCCGATGTTCTCGTCGGCGTTCGCCGAGATCGCGCCGACCTGCGCGATTTCCTTGCTGGTCGTCGTGGGCTTCGACGAGCTTCTTGATCTCTTCGACGATCGCGATGACGGTCTTGTCGATGCCGCGCTTCAGGTCCATCGGGTTGATGCCGGCGGCGACGTACTTGAAGCCTTCGCGGACGATCGCCTGCGCGAGCACGGTCGCGGTCGTGGTGCCGTCACCGGCGTTGTCGCTGGTCTTCGACGCGACTTCCTTCACGAGCTGCGCGCCCATGTTCTCGTACTTGTCCTTCAGCTCGATCTCTTTCGCGACCGAGACGCCGTCCTTCGTGACGGTGGGTGCGCCGAACGAGCGCTCGAGCACGACGTTGCGGCCCTTCGGGCCGAGCGTGACCTTGACCGCGTTGGCGAGGATGTTGACGCCGTTGACGATCTTCGCGCGAGCGTCGTCGCCGAAGAGAACTTGTTTAGCTGCCATGTGTGATTTCCTTTCGGTGCGGGGCGGACCGGCGACTTCGGTGGCGCGGTGCGCTCTGGGTACGGCGTTACTTGGCGCGCTTCGACGACGGCCATGATGTCTTCTTCGCGCATGACCATCAGTTCTTCGCCGTCGACCTTGACGGTCTGGCCGGAGTACTTGCCGAACAGGACGCGGTCGCCGACCTTGACGGACAGCGGGAGCCACGTCGCCCTTGTCGCTGCGCTTGCCGGGACCGACGGCGAGGACTTCGCCTTGATCGGGCTTCTCGGCCGCGTTGTCGGGGATGACGATGCCCGATGCCGTCTTGGTTTCCTGTCGAGACGTTTGACGATCACGCGATCGTGCAACGGACGAAGATTCATGGATACTCCTCTTGGAATGGAATTGGATCGTGGAAGCGACGGGCACGGTGGCCGCAGCGCCGGTCGTTCGATGCGATCCAGCGACCCGGACGACGATCTGTTAGCACTCGACGACAACGAGTGCTGATTATACGGCCGGTCGGGCGAATTCAAGTTGGCAGGCCGTCGTCCTCCATCGCACGTTATCATTGGCGGCCGAGTTTCACCCCGACTTCTCCCCGATCCGCTACGTGGCTTCTTGACGCTGACGTCTCGCCGCGTGCTGTTCGCGCGCCGGCCGCTCGGCCGCCGACGACGAACTGCCGCCGGCGGTCGCGGCGGCGCTGCAGCGGGCGCAGATCCCGACGAGCGCGATCGGTCTCTTCGTCCAGCGCGTCGGCGCATCGCCGGCCCGGCACGCCGTCGCGGAGCGCGGTGCTGATCGCTCGGCGCGGATCGGCCGATGAACCCGGCGTCGACGATGAAGCTCGTGACGACCTACGCGGCGCTCGAGACGCTCGGGCCGGCGTATACGTGGAAGACCGTCCTCGTCGACGACGCGCCGCAGGACGGATCGTCGCTCGACGGCGACCTGGTACCTGCGCGGCGCCGGCGACCCGAAGCTCGTCTTCGAGCACCTCTGGCTGATGCTGCGGCAGCTGCGCGACCGCGGCATCCGCACGATCCGCGGCGACCTCGTGCTCGACCGGACGCTGTTCGACGCGACGCGCCGTACGACCCGGCCGCGTTCGACAACGAGCCGTCCAAGCCGTACAACGTCGGGCCCGACGCGCTGCTGGTCAACTTCAAGGCGATGACGCTGCGCTTCGTGCCGGACGACGCGCGGCGCGAGGTGCGCGTCGCGGCGAGCCGGCCCTGCCGGACTTCGTCATCGGTCCGATCGCCTTACGCCGACGGTCCGTGCGGCGACTGGCGCTCGCGCGCGGTGCCCGACTTCGCGCGCCCCGACCGGATCGCGTTCGCGGGCAGCTATGCCGGCGCCTGCGGCGAGCAGACCTGGAACGTGGCCGTGCTGGACCACCGGCAGCTACGTCGCGGCGCTGGTCCGTGGCCTGTGGGCCGAGCTCGGCGGCACGCTCGCCGGCGGCGTTCGCGACGGCGCGATGCCGGTCGAACGCACGCGTGCTCGTCGAGCACGAGTCGCCGAGCCTCGCGGAGGTGGTCCGCGACATCAACAAGTACAGCAACAACGTGATGGCGCGCGAGCTCTTCCTGTCGATGGCGGCCGAGGCGGCGAGGACGCCGGCCAACGCGGATCGCGCGCAGCGCGTGCGTGCGCAGCGTTCTACGCTGAGCGAGAACCTCGCGATGCCCGACCTCGTCGCTCGAGAACGGGTCGGGGCTGTCGCGCCGCGAGCGCATCAGTCGCGGCGTCGATGGGACGCGTCCTGCAGGCGGCGTGGGCGTCGCCGGTCATGCCGGAGTTCATCGCGTCGCTGCCGCTGGTCGGGCTTCGACGGCACGATGAAGCGGCGGCTGAACCAGCGGTCCGTCGCGGGTCAGGCGCACATCAAGACCGGCACGCTCGCCGACGCGCGGCGCGGTCGCGGGCTACGTGCTGGCGGCGTCCGGCGCAGTACTACGTCGTGTCGTCTTGGTCAACCATCCGAACGCGGCGGCGCGCAGGCCGGCACAGGACGCGCTGCTGCAGTGGGTCTACGATCGCGGATGAACGCGTCCGTCGGATATGGCATCCGTCCGACAGGAGCGCTGGCGCCGGCTTCCTACGCGCGTACAGTTGGAGCTCGCTAGACTCGCCGGTCGCAGTTATACCATCCCGCATCGAGCAACCGGAGGGAACCACGATGACGACTTACATGACGAACGCCTCAACATGCCCAAAAGGACAGGATGAGCCGACCACAAGGACCAGATCGTTTCCGACCTCAAGTCGGGCGTCGACGACGCCCAAGGTTTCCTGCGCGCTGCGGCATCGTCCACCGGCGACAAGGCGGCCGAACTGCGCGAGAAGGCGACCGCTGCGCTCAAGCGCGCGTCGGAGTCGCTCAGCGACCTGCAGGCGACCGTGATGGAGAAGGGCCGTGACGCGGCGATCCTGACCGACGACTACGTGCACGAGAATCCGTGGCAGGCCATCGGCATCGGCGCCGCGATCGGCTTCCTCTCGGCGTGGTCGTCGCGCGTAGCTGAATCCGCGATACCGGAGCGGCCCGCGCTGACGGCGCCGGCGTCCGGTCACGTCGATGTCACGATCCGCGATTCTTGCGGGTCGCGGATCGCCGGCAAATCGTTCGCTCCTGATGGATTCCACTCATGATCTTCGGCGCCGCTCGGCCCCGCCGTCCAGCGCAGCACCTCGCGCCGCGATCGCCGGGCTCCGGCGACGCCGAGGTCCGCGAAGAGCCTGCCGCCGAAGCTGATCCCGTCGCTGCGCGTCGCTGGTCTCGACCGCGGCGTCGCTCGCCCACACGCGGCTCGCGCTCGCCGGCATCGAGCTCGAAGAAGAGATGCAGCGGCTGCTCAGGCGCGGCGGTCCTCGGCGTGGTCGCGCTGATCCTCGTGCTGCTGGCGCTCGTGGTCGTGGGCACCTTCACGATCGTCGCGGCGGTGCCGGTCGAGTACGCGCGTGCTGACGATGATCGCGATCACGCTGATCTATCGTCGTGATCGCGGTCGGTCGCTGGTGCTGCGGCGTCAAAGGCCATCTTCACGAATCGGCCGCCGATCTTCGCGCGCGACGCTGGCCGAACTCGAGAAGGACAAGGAAACGCTGAGCCAGATGGTCGCGCGCCCACGAGGCCGAGGAAGCGCGCGAGCGCGCGCAGGCAGCGGCGCGAGCGAGGCGTTCGCGCCGGCCGACCTGCGACGGCGTCGTCGACCTCCGCGGGAGCGCTCTGATGGCCGAGCGCAGCGTTCCGTTGAAGCTGCGCAAGCAGATGCTGCTGATGCGCGCCGCCGTCGAGCGCGTCGAACTCGCGCAGCACGTGCTCGACGTGCGCGAAGCCGCGACGATCTCGGCGATCGTCCGCAACGCGATGCCGGGCGACCGCGTCGCGCAGCCTCGCGTCGCGGGCCTTCGACGTGGTCAAGCGCTATCCCGTTCATCACGTCGGCGGCGTCGCTGCGTCGCCGCTCGTTTCAAGTTCCCGATGCTGCAGGCCGCGACGAAATGGGGCGGCGTCGTCACGGTCGGCTACAAGCTCTGGGACGCTGTGGCAGCAGAAGCACGGCGAGCGCACCTGCGCGTCCGCAGCAAGTCGCGCCCGATGCTCACGTCGCACGACGCGCCCACGCGGCCTGCGCGCGTGCGGTCGGCGCATCGCGGTCGTCGCGACGGCCGGCGTCTTGGTCTCGAGCATCGTGCACGCGCGGACGACTCGGACGGCCGCCCGATGCCACTCCGTACCGGCCCACGGTCTCCACACCGGCGGCGCTGTCGCGCCCCGCACTGGCTCGAAGGCGAGTTCGGCGGCATGCTGGCGATCGACCAGCCGCCGGCGAGCTCCGCTCGCGTCGCGCGAGCGTGCCGTACACGCTGAAGTACGCGTTCACCGACGACTGGGGCGTGCGCGTCGGTCGGCGAGGCGTACGTGCACTGTGCGAAGGCGACGGGTCGCGCGAGACCGGCTTCGGCGACACCGGCTTCATCCTGAAGCGCCGCTTCGCGGTCGACGAGCGATCCGCATTCGGGCTCGAGGTCGGCGCGCTGTATCCGACCGCGCGCCCCGGCCTCCAGTGCGGCAGCGGCAAGCCCGACTAGGACGATCAACGGGATCTACAGCGTCGACCTCGCCGGCTGGCACAGCGACGTCAACGTCATCGAGACGCGGCTCGGCGCACATCGCGCCGACACGTCACGCTGGCAGACGGCTTGGCGCCATCGCGGTTTCGCATCCGTTGTCGGAACGCTGGCAGTCCGCCGGCGAGTGTCGCCGGCAGTCGGCAGACGGCGCGAGCGAGCACCGCGCAGTTCCTCGCGGCGCTGACCTGGGCGAGCCGCGGCACGATATGGTCGTCGACTTCGGCGCGGCGCGGGGGCTGAACCATGCGTCGCCGAAGTGGCAGGCGTTCACCGGCGTGACGGTCGTGCTCGGCCGCATCGACTGACGCGGCCGGCGACCGGTCGTAACGCGCGCGGTTCCGCGTGCGCGATCAGCAGGCTGCAGGCATCGATCGATGTCGTGCTGGTCGGCGATGAAGTAGCGCGCGCGCGCTTCGCTGCGTCTCGCCGACGCGCGACCGTGACCCACGACGGCGGTGCATCGACGAAGGCCGCCTCGTCGGTCAGGTCGTCGCCGATGAAGAACGCGGCGTCGCAGCGCTCGTGACGCGACCAGCAGCGCAGCGCGCGTGCCCTTGTCGGGCGCGCCTTCGGGCAGCAGGTTGACGACGCACTTGCCGCCGATGATGCGCGGCGCGCGGCTACGAGCGCGGCGATCGCGGCGGCGATCGTCGCGTCGGCCGCGTGCGTGGTCCGGCGCGCGCGCGATAGTGGATCGACAGCGAATAGGCTCTTCGGCTCGACGAGGATCGCCGTCGTCGCGGTCCGCGTGTCGGACCGAGCGCCGCCGGCCACTGCGCGAGCCACGCTCCACGACGCGCGATCGTCGCCGCCGTGTGCGCGCTGCGCGGTCGCGTCGATGACGCAGCGCGTCGGGCAGGCCTTCGGCGCCGTGATTGCCGACGAGGTGCGGCGGCGTGAAGTCGAGCCGGCGGCGCAGGTCGTCGCGGCCGCGGCCCGTCAGCAGCACGGTCGGGACCAGCGTCGCCGAGCGATCCGACAGCAGCGCGATCGTCGCGGCGTCGCGCCCGCGCGTCGTCGGGGCGCTCGACGATCGGCGCCAGCGTGCCGTCGAAGTCGAATGCGTACAGCGTCCGTCTGTCGCGACGAGGCGCGTCGAGCGCCGCGAGTGCCGTCGGCGCCGAAGAGATCGATCATCGGCGACGCGTCGAGGCGCGCGTCGCTGCGCTCGCCAGCGGCCGCGCTCCTCGGCCTCGCTGTGATGCTCCGCGATGCGCGCGCGGATGCGCTCGCGATGCCGCACGCGCGACGCGTCGAGTCAGCATCCGCGCCGCCCAGCGGATACACGTTGTGATCGCGGACCAGCGCGCGCATCGCGCGCATCCGCTCGCGCTGTTCGGCCGGCGGCATCGTCAGGCCCGCGTGGATCATGTCGGCGGTGTGCTCGACGTGGTACGGGTTGACGATCAGCGCCTCGCGCAGCTCGCGCGACGCGCCGGCGAACGCGGACAGGATCAGCACGCCCTGCTCGTCGTCGCGCGGCGGCGACGAACTCCTTCGCGACGAGGTTCATGCCGTCGTGCAGGCTCGTGACGACGCAGACGTCGCACGCGCGGTAATGCGTGAACACCGACTTCTTGTCGTGATGCTCGATCAGCAGCGCGATCGCGTCGGCGCGTCCGCGGTCGAGCGACCCGACGCGGCGGCCGCGCGAAGCGCCGGTTGATCCGCGAGCGCCTCGGCGCGCACGCGCGCCTCGAAGTTCTGGTACTCCTCGAGCGCCGATCGCGACGGCGCCGCGATCTGCACGAACGTGAAGCGCCCGATCATCTCCGGATGCCGCTCGAGCATCACCTCGACGGCGCTGAAGCGCTCGAGGATGCCCTTCGTGTAGTCGAGCCGGTCGACGCCGAGGCCGAGCAACTGTCCGCGCGGCACGCCGAGTCGCTCGCGCACTTCGGTCGCGACACTGCTCGACGCTCTTCTCGAGCGACGGCGCGTCGGGCCAGTCGATCGAGATCGGATAGCTCTCGACCTGCGTGCGCACGCCGCCGTACGAGATCTGCGACGTCTCGTGCTCGATGCGCGTCTCGAGGAAGCGGTCGGCCGTCTCGATGAAGTTCTTCGCCTGGTAGCGCGTGTGGAAGCCGAGGATCGTGCTGCCGAGCAGCCCCTCGATCAGCTCGCTGCGCCACGGGCAGATGCCGAACGACTCCGGGTTCGGCCAGGGGATGTGCCAGAACGTGATGATCGTCGCGTGCGGCAGCCGGTCGCGGACGAGCCGCGGCAGCAGCGCGAAGTGATAGTCCTGGACGAGCACCACCGGGTTCTCGGTGCGCGCCTCGGCGACGACCGCGTCGGCGAAGCGCCGGTTGACCGCGACGTACTGCTTCCAGTCGGCGCTGCGGAACACCGGCCGCACGTGCGCGATGTGGCAGAGCGGCCAGAGGCCCTCGTTCGCGAAGCCGTAGTAGTAGCCTTCCTCTTCCTCCTGCGTGAGCCAGATGCGCCGCAGCGTGTACGACGGGTCGCTCGGCGGCACCGCGACGTGCGCCTTCGCGTCGACGCGACTCGCGGTCCGCCGAGCCCGCGCCGTGCGCGATCCACGTTCCCGAGCACGCGCGCATCACCGGCTCGACGGCGGTGACGAGGCCGCTCGCCGGACACTGCACCTCGACGCCGTGCGTCGGTCTTGCACGTGGATGTACGGCTCGCGGTTCGACACGACCATGATCTCGTCGCCGGCGAGCTGGTCCTTCAGCAGCTGCCGCAGCTTCTCGGGCGTCCACGCGCCGCCGTCGTCGTCGACGCTGTCGCGCAGCCGGCGCTCGTCGTCGAGCTCGCGCATGATGCCGCGCAGGTCCGACATCAGCGGCCGCAGCTCGGGATCGAAGTGCGTCGCGGTCGTCGCCGCGTCGGCCGGCCGCCGGCCCGTGCCGTCGATCGCCGAGAACGGCCGGATCACGCCTTCGCCGCGCAGCAGCGCGCGCGACGCCGGCGATCCATCCGCGCCACGACAGGTGCGCGATCAGCACCGTGACGAGCGACGTGACCACGCGCGAGGATGAGGAACAGGATGATCGTGTACTTGCGGGTGTCCTCGCTGCGGCTCTCGATGAAGCTCATGTCGGAGACCATCACCAGCGACGCCGAGCGTCGCCGTCCGGCGTCGTGGATCGGGATCCGCGCGACGTGCACGCGAGCCCTTCGGCAGCGTCGACGATCGACCCGACCACGTCCGCCGTCGCGATGCCGAGCTGCTGCTCGTCGGTTCCCTGCAGTGCAGCCGATCGTCGCCGGCAGGTTCGCGCTGCGATACGCGATGCGCTGCGCTCTGCGTCGCAGTACGCGATCGCGTACAGGCGCTCGTTCTGCGTGACGCTGTTGAGCAGCGTCGTGATGCGCGCACTGGCCTGCTGCGGGATCAGCTCGACCAGCTGGTCGGCGAGCGGCGCGGCCGCGAGCTGCGCGCCGCGAATCGAGGTCGCGGACGAACCAGCGCACGGTCAGCGCGTCGACCTGCGGCACGACGATGTACGCGAGCAGCGCCAGCGCGGCGATCAGCGGGATCAGGAATCGCAACGACAGACCGCATGGGACGCGACCTTCAGCTAGGAGTCGGCGACGCCGCGCCGCGATCGGGGCACGGTCCGCGATGATAGTCCGCCCGGTCGGCGCAGGCTGCCGCCGATGGACTGATTCGGACCGGTGATCGGCGTCCGGCTTTCGGCCCGCGTCAGGCGAGCGTCGGCGAACACGTCGCGCGCGGCCGCCGATCGTTGCGTCGATCGTGGCGTCGTCGTGCGCGGCCGACACGAAGCCCGCCTCGTACGCCGACGGCGCGAAGTACACGCCGCGATCGAGCATCGCGTGGAAGAAGCGCTTGAAGCGCTCGATGTCGCGACGCCGCTGACGTCCGCGAGCCGGGTCGGCAGCCGGTCGCTGAAATAGAAGCCGAACATGCCGCCGACCGCGTCGCTGCAGAACGGGATGCCGGCCGCGTCGCGCCGCCGCGCGCCAGCCCGTCGGCCAGCCGCGCGCGTCGCCGCGCCGAGCCGCTCGTGGAAGCCGGGCGCCGGCGACCTCGGCGAGCGTCGTCGAGCCCGCAGGCGACCGCGACCGGGTTGCCCGACAGCGTGCCGGCCTGGTAGACGCCGCCTTCGGGCGACAGGTGGCGCATCACGTCGCGACGGCCGCCGAACGCGGCGACCGGCAGGCCGCCGCCGATCACCTTGCCGAGCACCGTCAGGTCGGGCACGACGCCGTACAGCGCCTGCGCGCCGCCGAGCGCGACGCGAAAGCCGCTCATGACCTCGTCGAAGATCAGCAGCGCGCCGTGGCGCTCGCACAGCGAGCGCATCGCCGCGACGAACTCGGGCGTCGCGCGCACCAGGTTCATGTTGCCGGCGATCGGCTCGACGATCACGCAGGCGATCTGGTCGCCGTGCTCCGACGAACGCGGCCTCGAGCTGCGCGCAGTCGTTGTAGTCGAGCACGATCGTGTGCTGCGTGATCTCGGGCGGCACGCCGGCCGAACTCGGCGTGTTGAACGTCAGCATGCCCGGAGCCGGCCTTGACGAGCAGGCTGTCGGCGTGGCCGTGGTAGCAGCCGTCGAACTTGATCATCTTCGGCCGGCCGGTCGCGCCGCGCGCGAGGCGGATCGCGCTCATCGCCGCCTCGGTGCCCGACGAGACGAGGCGCACGCTGCTCGATCGACGGGACCAGCCGGCAGAGCAGTCTCGGCCATCTCGATCTCGCCTTCGGTCGGCGCGCCGAACGACAGGCCGCGCGTCGCCGCGTCCTGGACGGCCCGCGACCACCGCCGGATGCGCATGGCCGAGGATCGCCGGCCCCCAGCTGCCGATGTAGTCGATGTAGCGCCTGCCGTCCGCGTCCCAGAAGTACGGCCCTTCGGCGCGCTTCGACGAAGCGCGGCACGCCGCCGACCTGGCGGAAGGCGCGCACCGGCGAGTTGACGCCGCCCGGCGTGGTGCTCGAGCGCGCGGGCGAACAGCTGCGTCGTTGCGGGATTCGGTCACGGGGCGAGGGTTCGAGTGGTCGGTGAAGGGGGGCGGCCGCGTCGAAGCGGGCGGCGAACGCGCGGGCGCGCGCCGTCGACGGTCGCGACGTCGGCGGTCGGCGAACAGGTCGGCGATGACGGCCGCGGCGTCGGCGCCGGCGTCGATCAGCGCCGCGACGTTGTCGCGCGTGATGCCGCCGATGCCGACCAGCGCGGACGCCGAGACGCGCGCGCGCTCGCGGAACAGGTCGAAGCGCCGCCGGCGGCGCGGCGGCTTCGTGCCGACGCGAACACGCTGCCGAACGCGACGTAGTCGGCGCCCGCGGCCACGGCGTCGCGCGCGCGGTCGACGTCGCGATAGCACGACACGCCGAGGAGGCGGTCCGGTCCGAGGCGCGTCGCGCAGCGCCGGCAAGCGCCGTCGCCGTCGGCGTAGTCGTCGGCGCCGACGTGCAGCCCGGCGCCGTCGATCGCGAGCGCGAGGTCGAGCGTGATCGTTGACGATGAGCGGCCGCCCGTGCGCCGCGCAGCACGCCGCGAGTCGCGTCGCCTGCTCGCGCGCGCAGCGTCGGCGTCGCGGACTTGTTGCGGTACTGGACGAGCGCGGCGCCGCCGGCGAGCGCGGCGTCGACCAGCCGCGACGAGCCGCTCGGTGTCGTCGACGTCGGGCGTGACGGCGTAGAGACCGGCGACGCGCGGTCGCGGACGCGGGCAGCGCGCTCGACCGGCAGCCCGTGCTCAGGCATCGGCCGCGGACGCCGCGCGCGACGGCGGCTCATCGTCCGCTGCCGATCTCGAGGCCGCCGCCGTGCAGCGTGCGCTGCGACGACCGTCGCGCCCAGAAGAAGCGGTCGGGGATGAACTGGCCCATCCCGGGCCGGAAAGCGGCGTTGAGCGTCTGCCACGTGTATTCCTGCGCCTCGCGGACCGCCTCCTCGAGATCGACGCCGGTCGCGAGCAGCGCCGCGATCGCGGACGCGAGCGTGCAGCCGGACCCGTGGTACGAGCCCGGCAGGCGCTGCCACGCGTCGCTGCGGATCAGCGCCGACCGCGTCGCCTTCCTCGCCGTACAGCGGTTGACGACCTCGGTCGTGTTCTCGTGCGTGCCGGTGATCAGCACGAACTCGCAGCCCCAGCCGATCAGCTTCGCGGCCGCGGCCGGTCGAGCGACAGCGCCTTCGGCGCGTCGTCGGGCTCGGCGCCGTCCTCGATCGCGGCGAGGCGGCGCGCCTCGTAGCTGTTCGGCGTGATCAGCGTGACCTGCGGGATCAGCAGCTCGCGGATCGCGAGCAGCGTGTCGTCGTCGGCGAAGGCGTCGCCGCGGCCGCTCGCGAGCACCGGATCGAGCACGACCGGCAGGTCCGGGATAGTCGGACACGATCTCGGCCACCGCCGCGACGGTCTCGACGTCGCCGAGCACGCCGATCTTGAACGCGGCGACCGGCATGTCCTCGAGGATCGTGCGGGCCTGGTCGTCGACGTGGTCGGCGTCGACCGCGACGAACTCCTCGACGCCCGGCGGTGTCCTGCACCGTGTAGCCGGTGACGATCGTCGCGGCGTGGCAGCCCATGCTCGCGATCGTCAGCAGGTCGGCCTGCAACCCGGCGCCGCCGGTCGGGTCGCAGGCGGAGAAGGTCATGACGACGGGAAGCGGTGGGGGCATGCGGGCGGGATCGGAACGACGCGGGCGCGACGCGGTGCGGTCGCCCGGGCGCATCGCGCTAGACTTCGCCGCGCACGACGGATCGGACGCGGCCCGGTCGCTTCGCGAGCGGCGCATTCTACGCTTCGGAACCCGGGCGGCCCCGCTCGACGGCGTCGCCACTCACCGGCGTCGCGCAGCCGCGCCGCCGTCGTCGCCCGCCGTCCCCTCCAACTACCTGCGATTCACGAACATGAAGACCTGGATGTGCCTCATCTGCGGCTGGATCTACGACGAAGCGGCCGGCGCGCCGGAAGAGGGGCTCGCCGCCGGCACGCGGTGGGAGGACGTGCCCGATGAACTGGACCTGTCCGGAGTGCGGCGCCCGCAAGGAAGACTTCGAGATGATCGAGGTCTGACCGGCGCGCGCGTCGCGCCGGCCTAGGCGTCGGCCCCCGAGCGGCGTCGCCGGCGCTAGAGCTTTCCCCTAGCTGCCGTTGCCGAGGCACAACGGGCCGGCCGGCCCGCGTCGCGACCATCGTGCGGTCGCGCGAAATCGGTCGACGCTACAATCGTTTCGAACGACCGACACGGCTGCAGGCAGGGCGGTCCGCGCGATTCGAATCGCCGGTCCGCGATCGTTCGACGATGTCAAGGAAAGGCGATCGCGGACGTCGCACGATCGAAGCAGCGCCTTCGCGCGGTGCCCGGGTGACGATCGCGATCCGCAAACGAACGGAAAGACGCATGGCCACCACCACCGACATCGCGGGCCTGAAGGTCATGGTCATCGACGACAGCAGCACGATCCGTCGCAGCGCCGAGATCTTCCTCGTGCAGGCAGGCTGCCAGGTGATCCTCGCCGAGGACGGCTTCGACGCGCTGGCCAAGATCAACGACTACCAGCCCGACCTGATCTTCTGCGACATCCTGATGCCGCGCCTCGACGGCTACCAGACCTGTTCGCTGATCAAGAAGAGCGCGCGCTTCCACGCCACGCCGGTCGTGATGCTGTCGAGCAAGGACGGCCTCTTCGACCGTGCACGCGGTCGCATGGTCGGCTCCGACGAATACCTGACGAAGCCGTTCACGAAGGACAGCCTGCTGAAGACGGTCGACCTGCACGCGCGTCGCGCCGTCGCCTGACCGGCGTCGTTCGAGCATCGCGCTTCATGCCGTCCGTCAGTGCCGACCCGAGACTCCGAAGACCACGCCACCATGACACTCCACAAGATCCTCGTCGTCGACGACTCCGCGACCGAACGCTTCTTCTTCGCCGAACTGCTGAGCAAGAACGGCTACGACGTGGTCACCGCCGAGAACGGCGCCGAGGCGCGTCGACGAAGGCGAAGAGCGAGCAGCCCGACCTGATCCTGATGGACGTCGTGATGCCGGGCCAGAACGGCTTCCAGGTGACGCGCACGATCAGCCGCGACCCGGGCACGTCGCACATCCCGATCATCATCTGCACGAGCAAGAGCCAGGAGACCGATCGCTACTGGGGCCTGAAGCAGGGCGCCCGCGACTACGTCGTCAAGCCGGTCGATCCGAAGGACCTGCTGACCAAGATCCGGGCCTGCGAGGTCTGACATGGCCGACTCGCCGTCGCGATCCATCGAGTCGCACGCGTCTCCGTCGGCGCGTCCGGCGGCAGCGCCGCGGCAGCGCCGTCCAGACGGCCGTCGGCCAAGCTCGCGACGATCAAGCGCCGCGAGCGGCTGCGCGACTTCCAGACCGGCCTCGCCGACAAGCTGCGCCGCGCGCAGGGCACGCCGCTCGCCGTCAACCGGCTCGGCATCCAGATCGGTGCCGATCGCCTGCTGATCGATCTCGCCGACGCCGGCGAGATCCTGGCGGTGCCCGACATCATGCCGGTGCCGCTGACGAAGCCGTGGTATCGCGGCCTCGCGAACGTGCGCGGCAACCTGCTCGGCATCGTCGACCTGTCGCTGTTCGCCGGCGGTCCCGCGACGCCGCTCGACAAGGAGAGCCGCGTCCTGGCGTTCTCGACCGACCTGCACTTCTCGGCCGGCATGCTGGTGTCGCGGATGCTCGGCCTGCGCAGCGCGGCCGACCTGACCGTCGAGTCCGACGACGATCGCGCGGACGCGGCCGACGCTCTTCGCAGCCGTGGGTCCGCAGCGCGACTCGTCGATGCGCAGCACGGGCAATGGCAGGAGCTCGACCTGAGGGCGCTGGCCGCCGATCCGCGCTTCCTCGACATCGCGCGCGTCGATGCGACGCGCGCCTGACATCGTCGTCGCCGCGTCTTCGCATCGCTGCGAACGGGCCGCGGCACGCGCGTGCCGACCCGCTCCAGTTCGTCGTGCCGATGCCGATGACGGGCGGGACAGGACGCGCCGGTTCTCGCGCGGCCGAGCAACCAATGAGGCATTCATGGCTATCTCGTGGTCCGTCGACAGTGCGTTCCAACCAGACGACGCCGAAGCCCGGCCAGTCGTGCCGACGCCGATGAGCGCGACCGCCGCGGCCGTCGCGATGGGCGATGCGGCGCCGGACGTCGCCGTCGCGGCGCCGGCCGTGCCGCGCCGACCCCGGCTCCGTGTCGGCTGCGCTGGCTGATCGGCGTCACGATCGCCCTGTTCGTCGTCTTCATGACGATGATCCTGCTCGAGCCTGACGCGGCAAGCCGGCGAACGCGGCTTTCGCCGAGACGATCGACGACCTGATGACTGCAGTCCCAGCGGCTCGCGAAGGCCATGCCGGGCGCGCTGCGAGGCGACGCCGGACGCGATGGCGCAGCTGCGCGACAGCCGCGACCGTCTCGCGGCGGGCATCGACGCGCTCGACAAGGGCGGGACCATCGACGACATCGCCGTGCCGGCGGTCGCAGGCCGGCGAGCGCGCCGCGCTCGACGCCGGTGGCGAAGGACTGGAACGACACGCAGTCCCGGCGTCGAGGCGATCGTCGACAACGGCAAGCGTGCTGATCGACCGCCGGTCGGCGCGACGCCGCGAGCTCGGCGACGCCGCCGCCGGCGCTCGCCGATGCGAACGATGCGTTCGCCGCCGAAGCTCCGGCCAGCGCCGCGCCGCGCGATGCGCGGCCGCGGCGCAACTGCAGATGCTCGCGCAGCGCATCGCGCGACGCATCTGCGCCGGCGGGTCGGGCACCGAGCGACGGCGCTCGGCGCGCGACGCCGCGCGCCTATCGCGAGGCCGGTCGACGGGGCGCGTCGGCCGGTGCGCGCGATGCCGAGTCGCGCGACCGCGCCGACGGCGCTGCAGAAGAGCATCGCGGCAGTTCCAGGGCGACCTGCGCGAGCGTCGTCGAGGCGTTGCCGAGCGGTCGCGAAGGTGCAAGCCAGGCCGCGAACGCGTCGGTCAAGCGCGACGACGATCTGCTCGTCGGACCTGAGGCTGCTGCGGACGTCGCAGGTCACCGGCTCGTCGAACTATCTCTGGTTCACGTTCGTGATCGGCCTTGCTCGCGATTCTCGGCGCGGTGCTGATCGCTCGTGCATTACGTCGATCGCGCCGCGGCCGAGCGCCGAAGAGGCGCGCCACGGGCCGCACGCTCGCCGAAGAACAGGAAGACAACCTGAAGCGCGCGAACGAAGCGAACCAGGTCGCCATTCTGCGGTTGATGAACGAGCTGCAGGAGGTCGCGGACGGCAACCTCACGATGCAGGCCACGGTGTCGGAGGACATCACCGGCGCGATCGCCGACTCGGTCAACTACACGGTCGAGGAGCTGCGCACGCTGGTCGGCCGCATCAACAGCACCGTCGAACAGGTGACCGACGCGTCGTCGACCGCCGAACAGACGTCGAACCGGCTGCTCGCGGCATCCGAAGAGCAGTCGCGCGAGCTCCGTTCGACCGGCGACGCGGTGCTGGCGATGGCGCGGCAGATCGGCGACGTGTCCGGTTCGGCCGCCGAGTCCGCGGCCGTCGCGCGTCAATCGCTCGCGGCCGCCGAAGACGGGCAGCACGCGGTGCAGAACTCGATCACCGGCATGAACGAGATCCGCGACCAGATCCAGGAGACCTCGAAGCGCATCAAGCGCCTCGGCGAGTCGTCGCAGGAGATCGGCGAGATCATCGAGCTGATCTCGGACATCACGGAGCAGACGAACGTCCTCGCGCTGAATGCGGCGATCCAGGCCGCGTCGGCGGGCGAGGCGGGTCGCGGCTTCTCGGTCGTCGCCGAGGAAGTGCAGCGGCTGGCCGAGCGTTCCGGCGAGGCGACGAAGCAGATCGGCGCGCTGGTCCGCACCATCCAGACCGACACGCTGGACGCCGTCTCCGCGATGGAGAAGTCGACCGAAGGCGTGGTCGAGGGCGCGAAGCTGTCCGACGCCGCGGGCCAGTCGCTCGCCAACATCGGCCGCATCTCGCGCCAGCTCGCCGAGCTGATCGAGTCGATCTCGCAGGACACGTCGGTGCAGGCGAAGTCCGCGAACGGCATGGCCGCGAGCATGGAACGGATGCTCACGGTCAACGAAGAGACATCCGACGGCACGCGGCGCACGGCGACGTCGATCCAGCAGCTCGCGGCCCTGGCGCTGGAGCTGAAGAGCTCGGTCGCCCGCTTCAAGGTCAACTGATCCGGCCGCGGCCGGGTCTCGGTCCTGCGGGCGAGCCCGCGGCGACGGTGAAGGAATTTCAGCGATGAGCGATCTGACAGCGACGGCCTTCAGCGAAGGCGTCGAGCACTCCGTTGCAGGCGGCGGCGGTGCCGACGTGGACACCGGCACGATCGCGTGGCTGCTGCCCGAGATCGTCCAGGCGTTCGATCAGGCGACGGCCGCGCTGCGGACGTTCCGCGCGGGCGCGGCCGGCGTCGATCGGGCCGACGTCGATCTCGCGTCGTTGCGGGTCGCCCGCTCGCATCTGCATCAGGCGCATGGCGCGCTGGAGCTCGGCGAGATCGCCGGCGTCACGCGCGTCACCGAGGCGATCGAGGAATTCCTCGCCGTCTTCGAGGCGGAGCCGGAGCGTTGCGACGCGACGGCGCTGGACGCGATCATCGGCGGCTGCCGCGCGATCGTCGAATACCTCGAGGACCTGCAGGGAGGCGCTCGCCAGCAACCGCTGAACCTCTTCCCGAGCTATCGCGACCTGCTCGCGGCGCGGGGCGTCGACCGCATCCATCCGGCCGACCTCTTCCTGGTCGATCTCGGCGTCCGTCCGCCGCGCGAAGCGCGGCGGTACGGCGCTCGATCGCACGGGCCTCATCGAGCAGCGCGCCGTGTTCGAGCGCGGCGCTGTTGCGCTACATCCGCGACGAGAACGACACGAAGGCGCTCGCGAACCTCGCGCGCGCCGTGACCGCCATCGACGCGTCGATCGCGGCGACCGCGACGCCGGCCCAGAGCCAGCAGCGCGCGTTCTGGTGGGCCACGCGCGCGCTGTTCGACGCGCTCGCCAACAACGGTTTCGCGACGGCGGCGCCGCAGCACGGCCATCTGAAGCGGCTGGCCGGCCGCATCAACCTGCAGATCCGCAAGCTCGTCGACGGCTCGAACGCGGTCGCGGAGCGCCTGTTCGCCGACGCGCTGTTCTTCGTCGCGATCGCGGCACCGGTCACGCAGCACGTCCGCGACGTCCAGGCGCGTTACCGCCTCGGGGGCGCCGTCCCCGCGGACTTCGACAAGCAACGCTACGGTCGCGTCGACCCGGCGGGCCTGAAGGCGGCACGCGAAGCACTCGGCGCTTCGAAGTCGGCGTGGGCCGCGGTCGTCGCGGGCGACGTCAAGCAGATCCCCGATTTCGCGAAGCACACGACGGCGCTGCTCGACGCCATCGGCGCGTTGCGCCGGCGCGGCCTGTCGCAGGTCGCGCAGGTCATCGACGGCATCGCGACCGACCTCGGTTTCGATCCGCGGCAACCACCGGCGGCCGTCGGACTCGACGTCGCGACCGCACTGCTGTTCGTCGAAGGCGCGCTCGAACGGACGCGGTCTGCTCGACGATGCGTTCGACGAGCGCGCGGCGCTGGTCGTCGCGCGACTCGAGGCGTCGGCGCTCGGACAGCCGCATCCGTCGACGCCGGTCGACTGGCTCGATCGCATGTCGCGCGAAGCCGAGGAGCGACTGACGGTCGCCGCCTTCGTCGCCGAGCTGCAAGCCAACCTGCGCAGCGCCGAGAAGGAACTGGACGCATTCTTCCGCGACCCCGCGGCGCGTGCGGGACTGCCCGAGGCGCAGAAGGCGCTGGCGCAGGTCAGCGGCGCGCTCGCGCTGCTCGGCCACGACAACGCGCATCGCGCGGTCGATCATGCGCGCGGCACGATCGCCCGCTTCGTCGAGCACGACGGCGCGCTCGACCAGGGCGTCTTCGAGACGCTCGCGCAGAGCCTCGGTGCCGTCGGGTTCTACGTCGATCAGATCAAGCACGATCGCATCGATCCGGCCGCGTTCGCGTTCGACGCCGAGACCGGCCGCTTCAGCGCGGCGATCGGGCGACCGGCGACGTCCGCGGCGCCGACCGACGCGTCGGACGACATGACGGCGACGGTGATCGACGCGGCGCACGACGGCTTCCCGGCGGTCGAAGCACCCGAGGCGCCGACGGATCTGACCTACAGCGAGATCGCGTTCGCCGCGACGCAGGTCCTCGATTCCGAACAGACGCTCGAGCAGGAGATCGCCCATCGGGCCGCCGACGCGCGCGACCACGCGATGCGTCTGCGGGCCGATCCGGCCGACCGCGCGCTGCGCGACCAGCTGGCCGCGGCCGTCGACGACGTCCGTCGCAACGCGGCGTTGATCGACGATCGTTCGCTGCAGGACGAGGCCGCGACGGTCCTCGGCTCGCTGCGACGCGCGGCGCAGGCGCCGCTCGGCGCCGCTGCCGTCGCCGAGATCGCCGATGCCGTGGTCGCGCTGGCGGCGCGTGCGGATCGCTCGGTCGGCATCGCGCCACCGTCGGTCGCGCCCGCCGAACCCGTCGTCGCGGTGCCGTCGGCCGACAACCTCGAAGCGGTCGATGCGGAACTGCTCGGCATCTTCCTCGAAGAAGGCGGGGGGGTGCTGCAGGACGCGACGGACTCGATGCGCGTGCTCGACGCGGACCCGCAGAACGCGACGGCCACGATCAATCTGCGTCGCGGCTTCCACACGCTGAAGGGCAGCAGCCGCATGGTCGGGCTGATGTCGTTCGGCGAGGCGGCGTGGGCGATCGAGGACACGCTGAATGGACACATCGCCGACCAGGTGCCGGCGTCGTCGGACCTGCGCGCGCTGATCGATTACGCGATCCGCTATCTGTCGGGCTGGATCGCCGAGCTTCACGAACACGGCGGCTCGTCGCGCGTGCCCGACGCGTTGGTGGAGGCGGCACGCGCCGTGCGCGCGGGCCAGGCGCCGCCGGCGATGGCGGCCGCGCCGATCTCGGTCCGCGAGGTACAGCCGACGTTCGCCGCGACCGAGATCGTCGAGCCGGAGCCGACGTTCACGGCCACCGAGGTCGTCGAGCCCGAACCGATGTTCGCCGCGACGGAGATCGCCGAGCCCGAGCTGACGTTCGCGACGACCGAGATCATCGAACCGGCGCCCGCGCCCGAAGAGGACGAGCCGCTGCTCGAAGAGGACACGCTGTTCACGCCGACGCACGGCGAAATCGCCGACCCCGCCTATGCGGCGACGGAGGTGATCGGACCCGATCAGGAAGCGGAGCTGCGGTTCTTCGGCGAGCAGCCTCGGCATCCCGCCGCCGACGCGACCGCATCGACGACGTCCGGGGCCGACGAAGCATCGCCGACGACCGATGCCGTCGACGAGACGCCGGTCGCTGGTACCGACGAGACGATCGAGGTCGTCGCGATGCCTGCCGACGAGACGGGGTCGTCGCTCGACTGGCTCGACATTCCCGAGGTGGCGGCGAACGATGCGACGGTCGACGAGCCCGTCACGCTGGAGAACCCGGCCGACGAGGCGCTGCACGAAGCGGAAGCAGCCGAAGTCACGGCCGCGGCGCCGGAGCGCAGCGACAACGTCGTGGCATTCGTGCCGCGCGACATGGTGCCGGCCGGCGACGAGCTGCGCCGCATCGGATCGCTGACGCTGTCGGTCGCCTTGTTCAACATCTATCTGACCGAGGCCGACGAGCTGCTGCGCGTCCTCACGCAGGACCTGGCCGAGTGGAAGCACGAGCTCGACCGCGTCGTCTCCGACAGCGCCGTTCGCGCGGTCCACTCGCTGTCCGGGTCGTCGGCGACCGTCGGCCTGGCGCCGGCACACGACCTCGCGAGCGCGATCGAGGAAGTGCTGGTGTCGCTGTACCGCGACCCGGTCCCGCTGACCACGCAGCACGTCGACGTGATGCAGGACGCCGTCGAATCGCTGCGCCGCATGCTCCATCGCTTCGCAGCCGAACGGATGCCGGAGCCGGATCCGGTCCGGATCGCGGCGCTGATCGCGCTCCAGCGCGAGTTCGCAGCGCCGACCGTCGCGTCGACGCCGGCCGAGGTCACGCCTGCGCCGGTCGAGGCCGCACCGACGCCGGTCGAGGCCGCGCCGACCGAGCTGTCCTTCGAGGCGCTCGACTTCGGCGACGAGCCGATCGCATCGGTGCCGGCGGCGCCGACGCACGACGAGCCGGTCGCGCTCGACGAATCCGTCGATCTCGCGCCGCTCGAGGACGACGCTGCCGAAGTCTCGAGCGAAGCGTTTGGCGACGTCGAGGACTTCGAGACGGCGGCGCCGATCGATGCGACCACGATGCCGGACGCGCCGTCGTCCGCGAACGACGAGTCCGCCGAGTTCGAGTTCGAGCCGCTGGCGCCGAACGAAGAAGCACCGGTGCTCGAAGCGCCGGTCCCGGTCGACGACATGCCGGTCGCCGACGAGCCGGTCGACGAGCCGGTCACGGCATTCAAGGAAGAGCCGGTCGACGAGCCCGTTGCGACATTGGAAGAAGAGCCAGTCGACGAGCCCGTCGCAGCGCTCGAGGACGACCCGGTCGTTCACGTCGACGTGGCGTCCGCGATGGCCGAGCTCGAAGCGGCTCCGCAGGCGCGCCGCGTCGTCCCGAGCGAGCGCGAGACCGCGGTCACGGACGACCTCGATCCGGACCTGCTCGACGTGTTCGTCGAGGAGGGCAACGAAGTGCTGCCGCAGATCGGCGAGCTGCTGCGCACGTGGCAGTCGCATCGCGACAACGCGGCGCCGTCCCGACTGCTGCTGCGTCATCTGCACACGCTGAAGGGCAGCGCGCGGATGGCCGGCGCCATGCGGCTCGGCGAAGTGGTCCACGACATGGAGGCGCGGGTCGAGTCGGCCGCGCGGCTGTCCGACGTCCCGATGCCGTTGATGGACGAGCTGGTGGCCGCGCACGATCGCAGCCTCGAGCTGTTCGACGAGCTGCAGCGCCCGCCGGTCGAAGCGGTCGCCGAGGTTTCCGCACAGGCGCCGGCCGAAGCGGCGACCGTCGAGACCGCGGCGCAAGCCGCGCCGCTCGTCGAGACGCTCGCGCCGGTCACGGCCGCGCCGCGCGCCCGCGACCAGAAGCAGTCGCCGCAGCACGTCGTGCGGGTCGGCTCCGAGACGCTCGACCGGCTCGTCAATCTCGCCGGCGAGGTCAGCATCTCGCGTGCACGGATCGAGAACGAGGTCGTGCAGCTCAAGGGCGCGATGGCAGACCTGTCCGACAACGTCGAGCGGCTGCGCGCGCAGTTGCGCGAGATCGAGCTGCAGGCCGAGTTCCAGATGCAGTCGCAGATGCAGTCGCAACAGGCGGCCGGTGCCGAGCGCGAGAAGTTCGACCCGCTCGAGTTCGACCGCTTCACGCGCTTCCAGGAACTCACGCGGATGATGGCCGAGTCGGTCAACGACGTGAAGACCGTGCAGCAGCATCTGCAGAAGAGCCTCGATTCGGCCGAGGTCGACCTGACGTCGCAGCGACGGATGACGCGCGACCTCCAGCAGGACCTGATGCAGCGTTCGCATGGTGCCGTTCTCGAGCATCGCCGAACGGCTCTATCGCGTCGCGCGGCGGTCCGCGAAGGAAGTCGACAAGCGGGTCAACCTCGACATCCGCGGCGGCTCGGTCGAAATCGACCGCAGCGTGCTGGAGCGGATGGCCGGGCCGTTCGAACACCTGCTGCGCAACCACATCGTCCACGGCATCGAGACGCGCGACGCGCGTCGCGCGATGGGCAAGGGCGAGACCGGCGAGCTGCTCGTCGAGGTGCGGCAGGAAGGCAACGAGATCGTGATGACGTTCTCGGACGACGGCGCGGGTCTCGATCACGACCGCATCCGCGCGAAGGGCCGCGAGCTCGGACTGATCGGCGACGAGCCGACATCAGCGATGCGCAGGCGGCCGAGCTGATCTTCCATCCGGGCTTCTCGACCGCGACCGAAGTGACCGAACTCGCGGGCCGCGGCGTCGGCATGGACGTCGTGCGCGCGGAAGCGATGGAGCTCGCGGGCCGCGTGGCGGTCGACAGCGAACGCCGGCCGCGGCACGCGCTTCACGATCACGCTGCCGTTGACGCTCGCGGTCACGCAGGTCGTGCTGGTGTCGGTCGCCAGCCGCGTCTATGCGATGCCGGCGGTGCTGGTCGAGCAGGTCCATCAGCTGCGTCCGCAACCGCTCGCCGACGCCTATCGGGCCGGCGAGCTCGACCGTGCGGGTGGCGCGGTGCGGCTGGCGTTCCTCGGGACGCTGCTCGGCCTCGAGGACGCGGCGCCGGTCGCGCAGCGGACGTCGCCGGTGCTGATCCTGCGCTCGGCCGGCGATCGCATCGCGATCCACGTCGACGAGGTCGTCGGCAACCAGGAAGTCGTCGTCAAGAATCTCGGGCCGCAGCTGGCGCGGATGACCGGCATCGCCGGCGCGACGGTGCTCGGCTCCGGCGAGATCGTGCTGATCCTGAACCCGGTCCAGCTGTCGCAGGCGATCCGTGCCGAAGCGGCGCGCGACGTCGAGCTGCAGTCGGCGCAGTCGAGCCGACGCGACGTCGACGCAGCCGCCGCAAGCTCGGCGCGACGTTGCAGACGTTGCCGACCGTGATGGTCGTCGACGATTCGCTGACCGTGCGTCGCGTGACGCAGCGTCTGCTGTCGCGCGAGGGTTACCAGGTCGTGCTGGCGAAGGACGGCGTCGACGCGCTCGAGCAGCTGCAGGACTACGTGCCCGACGTGATGCTGGTCGACATCGAGATGCCGCGCATGGACGGCTTCGACCTGACCCGCAACGTGCGCAACGACGAACGCTATCGCCGCATCCCGATCATCATGATCACGTCGCGAACGGCGGAGAAGCATCGTCGCCACGCGGCGGAACTCGGGGTCGACGCGTATCTCGGCAAGCCGTATCAGGAAGACGAGCTGCTCGAGCTGCTGACGATGCACGTCGAAGCGAAGCGGGGCCAGACGGCCTGACCTGTCGCGCGGCGCGGCGTCACGGCGCCGCGCCGCGCACGACCGCGTAGCGCGCGAGCGTGACCCGTCGCGCCGCTTCGTGGTCGACGATCGGCTTCGGATAGTCGCGCCCCAGCACGATCCCCGCACGCGCGAGCTCTGCCTCGCTCGCGAGCCACGGCGCGTGGATCGCCGCGTTCGACAGCTTCGCGAGCCTCGGCAGGTAGCGGCGGATGAACGTGCCGTCGGGGTCGAAGCGCTCCGACTGCGTGACCGGATTGAAGATGCGGAACCACGGCTGCGCGTCGCAGCCCGACGACGACGCCCACTGCCAGCCGCCGTTGTTCGCCGACAGGTCGTAGTCGTTCAGCTGGTCCGCGAAGTACGCCTCGCCGCGACGCCAGTCGACGCCGAGGTCCTTCGCGAGGAAGCTCGCGGTCACCATCCGCAAGCGGTTGTGCATGAAGCCGGTCGCTGTTGATCTGCGCCATCGCGGCGTCGACCAGCGGGTAGCCGGTGCGCGCCTCGCACCACGCGTCGAAGCGGTCGTCGGCGGTCGCGCCGCGTTCCCAGCGATGCGGTCGAAGCGCGGCTTGAACGATGCGCCGCTCGGCGAGGTCGGGTCGGTGGTGGAGGATCTGGAAGTAGAAGTCGCGCCAGATCAGCTCGCCGAGCCACGTCTCGGCGCCGCGCGTCGTCGGCCGCATGCCGCGCGCGGTCGAGCGCCGCGCGGGCGAGCGCGCGGATCGAGATCGTCCCGAAGCGCAGGTGGACCGACAGGTACGACGTGCCGCGCGCCGCCGGCGGGTCGCGCGCTTCTGCGTAGTCGGCATCAGCGGTTCGAACTCGTCGAAGAGCCGGTGCGCGCCCGACATGCCGGGCGGGATGCCGATCTCGTCGAGGTTCGTCTTCGCGAAGCCCATGGTCGTCGAGCGAAGGCATCGTCTCGATCGAGCGATTGCGGCACGGCCGCGAGGCGCTCGACGTACCGGTCGACCGGATACGCCGTCGACGTGGAACGGCGTCAGCGCCTTCAGCCACGCGCGCTTGTACGGCGTGAAGACCGTGAACGGCGTGCCGGCCTGCGTGACGATCTCGTCCTTCTCGAAGATCGTCTGGTCCTTGAAGTCGACGCAGCACGCGGCCGTCGCGTGCGAGGCGGTCGGCGACGACCTCGGTCGCGCTCGATCGCCGACGGCTCGTGATCGTGGTTGACGAACACCGCGTCGACCGCGAGCGCGTCGGCGAGCGCGCGGCACCTCGTCGGTCGCCCGGCCGTGACGCACGATCAGCTCGCGCGACCGCCCGGCGACAGCGTTCGCCAGCGCGTCGGACAGCTCGATCAGCGACGCCGCGGATGAACTCGACGCGACGATCGTGACGCAGTCCGCGAGCGAGCAGCGGATCGAGGATGTCGGTGTCGAAGACGAACACGCACCACACCTCGCGGCAGCTGCGCAGCGCGTGGTACAGCGCGGCCTGATCGTCGACGCGCAGGTCGCGGCGGAACCAGACGAGACCGCGTTCGTAGCGCGGGTGGCGTGCAGGGGCATCGGAGGTCGGTCGCCGCGAGGCGAGACGAAGGGTGGCGACGGGCCGGCGCACGCCATGGCGTCGGCCGCTCGATTGTGCCGACCCGACCCGCCGTTTACAATGCGCGCATGTCCGATCCGTCATCCGCGGACGGCTCGACGCGGGCGGCGACCGGCTCCGCTCCGGTCGACCCGTCCGCCTCGTCGACGCTCAGTCTCGCCAACCACTTCCTGATCGCCATGCCGAGCATGGCCGATTCGCGCTTCTCCGATACCGTCGTCTATCTGCTCGAGCACACGCCCGAGCGGGCGATGGGCGTCGTGATCAACCGTCCGACCGACCTCACGCTCGAGAAGCTGTTCGAGCGCGTCGACATGAAGCTCGAGATCGACGTGCTCGGCGCGCAGCCGGTCTGCTACGGCGGGCCGATGGCGACCGATCGCGGCTTCGTGCTGCACGACCAGTCCGACGTCGAGTACGGCTCGACGCTGACCGCGCAGGGCGACGACGGCACGGGCTCTCGCTGACGACGTCGAAGGACGTCCTCGAGGCGATGGCCGACGGCCGCGGTCCGAAGCACGTGATGGTCGCGCTCGGCTACGCCGGCTGGGACGCGGGCCAGCTCGAGAACGAGATCGCGCTCAACGCGTGGCTGACGGTGCCGGCCGATCCGTCGGTCGTCTTCGACGTGCCGCACGCGCGCCGCCGCGCATCCGCGATCAACCTGCTCGGGCTTCGATCCCGCGATGCTGTCGGGCGAGGCAGGGCATGCCTGACGCGCGGCCGAGCGATCTTGAGCGAGACGGTCCTCGGCTTCGACGTCGGGGCGCGACGCATCGGCGTCGCCGTGGGCAACGATCTGTTGCGGCAGGCGCACGCGACGGCGATCGTCGACGCCGACCGCGACGACGAAGGCTTCGACGCGATCGAGCGGCTCGTGCGACGAATGGCGGCCCGAGCGCCTCGTCGTCGGCGTGCCGCTGCCGCTCGACTCGCCGAGCGCCACGCGTCGACGCGCAGCGGCCCGGCGCTCGCGCGCTGCGAGCGCTTCGCGATGCGGCTCGGCCGAACGCTTCCGGCTGCCGGTCGAGCGCGTCGACGAGCGCTACAGCTCGATCGATGCGGACGCGCTGCATCGCGACCGTCGCCAGGCCGGCGTCGCGCGACGCGCGAAGGCGCTCGACGACGTCGCCGCCGAGGTCATCCTGCAGCGCTACTTCGACAGCGTTGCCGCAGACATGACGACGACCGCCGCGCCGCCGACGCCGAGGCGCTGTACGCGCGTTGCGCACGCGACTCGCGGCGCACGTCGGGACGCGCGCGCGACCGCGTCGCCGCGCATCGTCGGCATCCACAGCGGCGGCACGTGGATCGGCGAGCGGCTGCATCGCGACCTCGGGCTGCCGGGAGCGCCCGGCGCGCTCGACATCTCGTTCTATCGCGACGACTTCAACCGCATCGGGCTGCACGGCCAGGTCAAGCCGACCGACATCGACTTCGACGTCGACGGCGCCGACATCCTGCTCGTCGACGACGTGCTGTACAGCGGCCGCACGCTGCGCGGCGCGCTCAACGTGCTGTTCGACTTCGGCCGTCCGGCGCGCGTCGACCTCGCGGTGCTGATCGATCGCGAGACGCCCGAGCGGCGACGCGCGCGAGATGCCGATCGCCGCGCGCTGGGCCGGCGCCGGCTGACGCTGCCGCGCGATCGCGAGTTCGTGCTGTCGCAGGACGACGGCGGCGCTTCGCGTTCGCGATCGCGCGACACGCCGCGTCGCTCGGCGACGGGCGCTGACGATGCGCAACCCGCAGCTCAACCGCGCCGGCGAGCTGCATCACCTGCTGTCGATCGAGGGGCTGCCGCGCGCGCTGATCACGCACATCCTCGACACGGCGGCCGGCTTCGCCGGGACTCGTCGATCCGCGTCGCGAGGTCAAGAAGCTGCCGCTGCTGCGCGGCCGCAGCGTGTTCAACCTGTTCTTCGAGAACTCGACCCGCACGCGGACCACGTTCGAGATCGCGGCGGCGCGACTGTCGGCCGACGTCATCAACCTCAACGTCCAGGCGTCGTCGACCAACAAGGGCGAGTCGCTGCTCGACACGATCGACAACCTGTCGGCGATGCACGCCGACATCTTCGTCGTGCGCCACGCGCAGAGCGGCGCGCCGTACCTGATCGCGAAGCACCTCGACCGCGCCGACCGCGGCGAGCGACCACGGGCACATCCACGTCGTCAACGCCGGCGACGGACGCCACGCGCATCCGACGCAGGGGCTGCTCGACGCGTACACGATCCGTCACTACAAGCAGGACTTCACGAAGCTGCGCGTCGCGATCGTCGGCGACGTGCTGCACTCGCGCGTCGCGCGCAGCGACATCCACGCGCTGACGACGCTCGGCGTGCCCGAGGTGCGCGTGATCGGGCCGCGGACGCTGCTGCCGGCGGGCCTCGAGCAGATGGGCGTGTCGGTGTTCACCGACATGGCGAAGGGCCTCGACGGCGTCGACGTGATCATGATGCTGCGGCTGCAGAACGAACGGATGAACGGCGCGCTGCTGCCGTCGGCGCACGAGTACTTCAAGAGCTACGGGCTGACCGCCGAGAAGCTCGCGCTCGCGGCGCCCGACGCGATCGTCATGCATCCGGGGCCGATGAATCGCGGCGTCGAGATCGAGTCGTCGGTCGCCGACGGCTCGCAGAGCGTGATCCTGCCGCAGGTCACGTTCGGCATCGCGATCCGGATGGCCGTCATGAGCATCCTGGCGGCGGCATGACGGCGGCCGACCTCGCCATGAAGCTCGCGATCCGCAACGGCCGTGTCCTCGATCCGGCGACGCGGCGTCGACGCGCCGCGCGACGTGCTGGTCGCGGACGGCCGCATCGTCGGCGTCGTCGATCCGCAGGCGCAGGGCTCCGACGACTTCAAGCGCCGACCGCACGATCGATGCGGGCGGCCTCGTGGTCTGTCCCGGGCCTCGTCGACCTGTCGGCGCGGCTGCGCGAGCCGGGTTCCGAATACCGCGCGACGCTCGAGTCGGAGATCGACGCGGCGCTGGCCGGCGGCGTGACGACGCTGGTCTGTCCGCCCGACACCGATCCGCCGCTCGACGAGCCCGGGCTGGTCGAGATGCTGAAGCATCGCGCACGGACGCTGAACCGCACGCACGTCCATCCGCTCGGCGCGCTGACGGTCGGGCTCGCCGGCGTCGCGCTGACCGAGATGTCCGAGCTGCGCGACGCCGGTTGCGTCGGCTTCTCGCAGGCGAACGTGCCGATCGCCGACACGCAGGTGCTGCTGCGCGCGCTGCAGTACGCGCAGACGTTCGGCTTCACGGTCTGGTGGCGGCCGCAGGACGCGTATCTCGGTCGCGGCGGCGTCGCGGCGAGCGGTCCGGTCGCGGCGCGACTCGGCTTGCCGTCGGTGCCGGCGAGCAACGAGACGGTCGCGCTGCTGACGATCTTCGAGCTGCTGCGATCGTTCGGTCCCGGCGCGCGCGCCGCGCGTCCATCTGTGCCGGCTGTCGTCTGCCGCCGGCATCGCGCTGGTCCGCGCGGCGCGCGCCGAAGGCCTGCCGGTCACCTGCGACGTCGCGATCCATCACGTGCACCTGACCGACATCGACATCGGCTTCTTCGATGCGCAGCTGCCGCATCGATCCGCCGTTGCGCGGCCAGCGCGACCGCGACGCGATCCGCGCGGGGCTCGCCGACGGGACGATCGACGCGATCTGCTCGGACCACACGCCGGTCGACGACGACGCGCAAGCTGCTGCCGTTCGGCGAGGCGGAGCCGGGCGCGACCGGCCTCGAGCTGCTGCTGCCGCTGGTGCTCAAGTGGGCGGACGAGGAAAGGATGCCGCTCGCCGACGCGCTCGCGCGCGTCACGCATCGCGCAGCGGCCGTGATCGGTCCGGTCTCCAGGCGGCCGGTCGGCGCGCATCGAGGTCGGCGCGACGGCGGACCTCTGCGTGTTCGATCCGGAGGCGCACTGGGTCGTCGGACCGTCGACGCTGAGGAGCCAGGGCCGCAACACGCCGTTCGGCGGCTACGAGATGACAGGGCCGCGTGCGGGCGACGATCGTCGGCGGCGTGCGTCGTCCACGAGAGCCGCGACTGAGCACGCGGACCGCATCCTTCGCGATGCCCGCTGCGTCGAGATCGTGGCCGCGCTTCGCGACGACGGTCGTCGGCATGTTCCTGCACGTCGCGCTCGGCCTGCTGATCGTCGCGATCGATCTTTCCGCTGAGCGGCCCGTCGCGGCATCGTCGCGTGATCCGCTGGTGGTCCGCGCGGCTGCTCGCGATCATGCGGGTACGGCTCGTCGTCGTGCCGCGCCGACCGCACGCGTGCCGCGATGGCCGACGTCGTCGAGGACGCGATGCGGCCCGACGGCCGCGGCGCGATGCTGATGATGAATCACCTGTCGTGGCTCGACATCTTCGTCGTGCACTCGATCCGCCCCGCGCACTTCATCGCGAAGTCCGAGATCGCGCGCTGGCCGCTGCTCGGCTATCCTCGTCGACCGGACCGGCGCGATCTTCATCGAGCGCGGCAAGCGTCACGCGGTGCGCGACGTGAACCAGCGCGTCGCGACGATGCTGACGGACGGCGAGCTCGTCGGCATGTTCCCCGAGGGCACGGTCGGCGACGGCGACGCGACTGCTGCCGTTCCACGCGAACCTGGTCCAGCCGGCGATCGACGCCGGCGCGCCGATCGTCGTGGCCGGCATCCGCTATCGCGACGCCCGGGGCGGTCCGACGACCGCGACGCTGTACGTCGGCGACATCGACGATGTTCGAGTCGATGCGTGCGCATCGCGCGGCACGGTCCGATGGTCGCCGAGCTGCAGCCTCGTCGACGCGATCGACGCGCGCGGCGACGTCGCGACACGACGTCGGCGCGCAGGCACGCGCGATGATCGGCGACGGCGCTCGGGCTCGACGACGAGGCGCGGCGAGAGCGCTCGAAGCGCTGTCGACCGTGCATCGTCGTGCCCGGACGTCAACCCGGCGCGCTGCGCTTGCGGGCACGGCACCTGGAACAGCGCTCGATCCTCGAGACGAACTGCTGTGAGGGCGCCGCCCCAGACGCAGCCGCGTGTCGAGCGCGATCACGTCGTCGCGCACCAGCAGGCCGAGCGTCGACCAGTGGCCGACGACGACGAGCGTGTCGCGCGTGCGTGCGTCGCCGGACGTCGAACCACGGCAGGAAGCCGTCCGGCGGCGGCGGGAAGCTGCGACCCCGACAACGCCGGCGCGTCCTTCGCCTCGAAGTCGATGCGGCCGTCGTCCGAGCAGAAGCGCAGCCGCGTCAGCACGTTGACGATCGCGCGCAGCCGGTCGGCGCCGGCGAGAGCCGTCGTCCCATGCGTCGGGCTGGTTGCCGAACAGCGTCGGCGAGCGTCGTCGCGCCAGTCGTCGGCCGCGCAGCGCCGCCTCGAGCTCGCCGGCGCGCGCCATCGTGTCGTCGGCGCTCCAGCCGGGCAGCACGCCGGCGTGGACCATCAGCACGTCGGCGCCGCGCGACCGATCGCGCCGGTGCGCGAGCGGGCGACTGCGCAGCCAGTCGAGCAGACGCGTGCGCGTCGGGCGCGGCGAGGACGTCGCGCCAGCGTGTCGTCGCGGCCCGGCGCTTGCGGACGCCGGCCGCGACCGCGAGCAGATGCAGGTCGTGGTTGCCGAGCACGACGGTCGCGGCGTCGCCGAGCGCGATCGACGCGTCGCAGCGCGCCGAGCGAGTCGGGTCCGCGATTGACGAGGTCGCCGACCAGCCACACCCGGTCGACGCGCGGATCGAAGCCGCACGCGCTCGAGCAGCGCGTCGAACGACGCGGCGCAGCCCTGCAGGTCGCCGATGACGTAGGTCGACATGGGTCGTGACGGCGACGCGGGTCGCATGGGCGATGCGGGGCCGCGGACTATAACGCGTGGCGCCCCGACGTTCGCCTTCCCCGCCATGTCCGCATGTCGCCCGCCGCAGAGCGCCGATGCGCCAGCGCTCGAGCGTCCGCGTGGCGTCATCGATGACCGGCTCGGCGTCCGCGCGTGACGTCGTCCGCGCGCTCGCGTCGCTCGCGCGGCCGCGGCGCGCGCGGCGCACGCCGGTGCGGCGCATCCTCGTCGCGCACTACCTGCTGCTCGGCGACACGATCCTGCTCGCGCCGCTGCTGAAGGCGCTCGCCGCGCGCTATCCGGACGCCGAGCGCGTCGTGCTCGCGCGGCCGGCGTTCGCGCCGCTGTTCGCGGGGCGTCCGTACGGCGCGACGGCGCTTCCGTTCGATCGACGACACGCGACGCAGCGCGCGGTGCTCGACAGCGGACCGTACGACCTCGCGATCGTGCCGGACGACAACCGCTACGCGTGGCTCGCGCGTGCGGCCGGCGCGCGCCGCGTCGTCGGCTTCGCGGCCGACCGGCCCGCGTGGAAGAACTGGATGCTCGATCGCGCGGTCGCCTATCCCGACCGGCCCGGCGCGTGGGCCGACATCGCCGCGACGCAGTCTGTGCGACGACGGCTTCGAGGACCGAGCCGGCTGCCGTTCGTCGGCGGGCGAATGGCCGGCGCCGCCGTGCGCGCGACTTCGATCGACCGACGCGACCGTACGCGGTGCTGCACGTCGGCGCGAGCACGCCGCTGAAGCAATGGCCGGCCGCACGACTGGCGACGCTCGCGGACCGACTGACGCGACGACGGCCTGACGATCGTGTGGAGCGGCGGCGCGAACGAACGCGACGTCCTCGACGACGGTCGGCACCCGCGACGCACGAGATCGACCTCGTCGGCCGGCTCGACCTCGCGCAACTCTGGCGGCTGCTGGCCGAGGCGCAGCTGCCTGGTCTGTCCCGACACCGGCATCGCGCATCTCGCGCGCGTCGTCGGCGTGCCGACGGTCGCGCTGTTCGGACCCGGCTCGCGCGTCGTCCACGGCCCCGGCCGGTTCTGGGCCGACGCGCCCGTTCGAGGCGGTCACCGTCGACGACTTCCCGTGCCGCGACCAGCGCAAGCTCTATCGCCGCGAGGTCGACTGGGTGCGCCGCTGCGGCCGTCGCTTCGACGCCGCGGCGCTGCCGGCGGGCAGGAGCGACCCCGCCGCCTGCGGGCGCGCGCTGTGCATGGAGGCGATCGCCGAGGACGCGGTCGTCGCGGCGGCCGGACGCCTGCTCACTTCGCGCCGTAGCCCGTCGCGACCGTCATGATCGTGCGCAGCCCGATCACGAGGTCGAGCGCGAACGACAGGTGCTTCACGTAGTAGAGGTCGAACTCGAGCTTGATCTTCGCGTCGGCCACGTCGGTCACGTGCCCCTGGTTGACCTGCGCCCAGCCGGTGATGCCGGGTCGCACGAGATGCCGATACGGGTAGTGCGCGATCAACTCGAAGAACTCGGTCGCGGTCTCGCTCCACTCGGGCCGCGGACCGATCAGGCTCATCGTCCCCTGCAGCACGTTGATCAGCTGCGGCAGCTCGTCGATGCGGTACTTGCGCAGTCGCGCGCCGAGCGGCGTGATGCGTCCGAGCGACGACGCGTTCGGATCGGCGGGCTCGCGCATCGTCCGGAACTTCAGCATCTCGAACGGCTCGCCGTGCAGCCCGATGCGGCGCTGGCGGAACAGCGCCGGACCCGGCGAGCCGACGCGGATCGCCAGCGCGATCACGAGCATCGGCAGTCCGGCCACGACGAGCAGGATCAACGCGCCGATCACGTCGAGCGCCCGCTTGATCGGGCCGTACAGGACCTTGCCGGACGAATCGTCGAGGAAGCTGTCCTCGGTCTGCTGCAGCGACAGCCGCCCGGTCAGCAACTCGTGCACGTGATCGGCGGAGTAGATGCGCACGCCGGCGAGCTTCAGCGCGCTGATCAGCCGCTTCAGGCGATCGTCCTTGTTCGAGTAGCGATCGATGACGACGCCGTCGAGCGCCGCGAGCTCGTCGAGCGCGAGCGCGGGCACGAGCTCGGCGCGCACGTGCGACAGCGGCGACTCGACCGCGGTGCGCGCATCCGACAGCAGCTGCAGCACCGCCGGTTCGCACACGCCGAGGCGCAGGACGTGGCCGCGAATCAGCAGCCGCACGCCGACGATCAGCCACACCGTCTCGCCGACGAACGCGGAGCCGACGACGACACGCGAGTAGAAGGCGTGCGTGACGCCGAACAGCGCGACCAGCAGCGCGAAGACGACCGCCGTCGAGAAGACGATCCAGATGCTTCCCTCGGTCGCCGGCGTGTGGATGAAACGGTCGACGAGCAACGTCGCGGGGACCCATGCGCCGAGGCACCACCACACGGTGGCGAGCGTGATGCGGTCGAGCTCGACGTCGCCGTAGACGATCTGCGCGACGGTCGCGAACGTCGCGGCGACGAGCAGGCCGGCGCCGGACCAGCGCAGCATCGCGACGCGGCGGCGGGCGCCTTCGGCGAGCCGCGGACCGGTGGCGAGCGGACCGTCGACGGGTTTCACGGATGTCAGCATACGACCTGCGTCGCGCGACTCGTCGTCGACGGAGCGTCGTCGATGCCGAGCACCGAGCGGTACATCGCGAGCGTCGCGGCGATCATCGCGTCCATCGAGAAGCGCTCCGCGACGCGACGACGACCGGCGTCGCCGAGCCGCCGCTGCAGCGCCGGGTCCGCGATCAGGCGCGTCAACGCGGCCGCCAGCGCGGACGCATCGCCGGGCGGAACGGTCGACGCGCAGACGCCGTCCGGCGCCACCTCGTTGACCGCGTTGTCGAGTCGACAGTTGACGATCGGCCTGCCGGCGGCCATCGCCTCGACCTGCACGAGACCGAACGCCTCGCTCGGCGCCAGCGACGGCAGGCAGTAGACCGCGGCCGCGTGGTAATAGGCCGGCAGCAGGCCGTCGTCGATCCGGCCGACGAAGCGAACCCGGTCGCGCATCGGCAGCGCGTGCGCACGCGTCCGCAGCGCGTCGTGCAGCGGCCCCTGGCCGCCGAGCAGCAGCAACGCGTCGACGTCCTGCATCGCGTCGATCAGCGTCTCGAAGCCCTTGTAGTACACGTGCCGGCCGAGCGCGAAGACGATCGGCCGGCCACCGGCTTCGCGTCGCAGCTGATCGGCTCGCGCGAGCGTCGAGGGCGTCGGCGCGAAGCGCGACGCGTCGATGCCGTACGGGACGACATGGCGCTGTCGTGGGCGGAAGTCGTCGATCTGCGGGCTCGCGCAGATGCGACACGGTCGCGCCGGCCACCGCGTCGAGCGGATCGAAGAAGGTCCGCGCGATCGTGCCGTAGACCCGACCGAAGACGCGTTGCCGCACGATGTCGCTGTGCCACGACGCGATGCGGGCCGCGCGTCCGGCCGACGGCAGGCAGGCGAACGCGAGCGGGTCGGGGAAGTGGGCGTGCGCGATGTCGAACGGCGCCTCGCGGACGAGGCGTGCGACGGTCCGCGGGACCGCGGGCGCGATCGGCAGGCTTGCGACCGTGCCGCGGCACGGCACCGACACGATCGTCACGCCGCTGGCGCGGCTCTCGACGACGCCGCCGGACGTTCGCCCGAGGTCGTAGACGAGGTTCGTCACGTCGAGGCCGGCCGCCGCGAGTCCTTCGGTCAGTCCCTTGACGTGCGTCTCGATGCCGCCGAAGTGCCGAGCCGGGAACTTGCCGAAGTGCAGGACGCGCATCGCTAGCCGTGGCCGGCGGCCTGTCGATAGGCCTGCGCCGTCATGCGGCCGCATCGTTCCCACGTCAGCGTCTCGGCCTGCGCGATGCCGGCCGCGGCGCGGCGGGTACGCTCGCCGGTATCCTCGAGCAATCGCACGATCGCCTGCCGCATCCCGTCGACGTCGTCGGGCTTGATCGTGATGCCGGCGTCGCCGACGACCTCGGGCAACGACGCACGGTCGGACACGATGACCGGCACGCCGCTCGCCATCGCCTCGGCGGCCGGCAACCCGAAGCCCTCGTACAGCGACGGGAACACGAACAGGCGCGCCGCGCTGTAGATCACCGGCAGGTCCTCCTCCGAGACGTAGCCGAGATGCTTCGCGCGTCCGTTCGCGAGCAGCGCGCCGAGCTCGCTATCGGTCTCCTCGGACTTCCAGCCCTTGCCGCCGACGATGACGAGCGGAAAGCGGAGCGCGACCTTCGTCGGCAGGCCGACGTACGCGCGGATCACCTGCAGCAGGTTCTTGCGCGGCTCGAGCGTGCCGACCGCGAGCACGTAGCCGCCGTATTGCAGGCGATAGCGGCGCAGCGTCTGTTCGCACGACGCGCGATCGCGCGGCACGAACTGCTTCGACACGCCGAGCAGCGTGGTCGTGATGCGCTCGGCCGGCACGCCGAACTCGGCGATCACTTCCTGACGCGTGAACTCCGAATCGGCGAGCAGGTGCGTCGCCTTCTCGATCGCCGGCGGCAGCAGCTTGTTCATGATGCGCACGCGCAGGTCGGGATGGGTCTCGGGATAACGCAGGTACGACAGGTCGTGGATCGTCAGCACGATCGGACCGTCGAACTCGAACGGCAGGAAGTTCGTCTCGTGATACAGCGTCGGTTTGCGCGTCGCCACGCCCGCGTTGAAGCGGTTCTGCTGGATCGCGCGACTGAACTCGTACGGGCGCGGCACGAGCCGCCTGACCCATCGCTTCGCCAGCGCGATGTGCGGCACCTCGCGCGGCTCGGCCGTGTCGTCCCACTCGTAGCCGTAGAAGTACTGCATCGACAGGTCCGGCTCGCGCTCGAGCGCCTGCGCGACGTGCAGCGTGTATTGCCCGATGCCCGTCAGCGGGCGGATCAGGCTCGACGCGCTGAGCGCGACGGGCAGCTGCGCAGCATGCTCCGGCGCGGGCTTATTCACGGATGCGGCGCGCGAACGCGTCGTTCAGGAGACGGAGGGTGCATGACGCGTACGAAGGAACAGTTGACGAAGGAGGTCGCGCTCGGCGACGCGGCCGAAGGTCGTCAGCCAGATGCCGGCGAACACGACGACTGCGAGGCCTCCGAGCGCGAACAACGAGACCCAGCCGACCACGGCCGTGCCCGCGGCAGCGGTGAGGATGCCGACCGGCAGCGCGAGCGCGACCACCCGCCCGATCAATCGCCACGAGGCGACGCGCGCCGCCGGCCCGATGCGGCGCGCGATCAGGTCGTTGAAGACGAGCGACTGCGTCATGCCGATCACGGCCGCGCCGGCGGCGCCGGGCGCGCCGTAGCGCGGTGCGAGCAACGCGACGGCGATCAGCGTGACGGTGCCGCCGAGCAGTGCGAACGTCGCCGGCAGCGCCACCTCGCCGATGCCGACCGCGACGTTCGACGCGACGACCGAGCTCGCGGTGATCGCGTAGCCGAGCGTCAGCAGGCGGAACGTCGAGCCCGTAGTCGGCCGCGAATCCCGGCCCGATCCAGATCGACAGGAACTCGGGGGCGAGGGCGATCAACGGGATCGCCAGCGCACTCGCGATCAGCACCGAGATGCGCGTCGCGAACGCATAGGTCGTGGCGACGCGATCGAGGTCGCCTTCCGCGTGCAGCCGCGCCGCGCGCGGGAACGTGAACGTCGCGCCCGACGCGATCACCAGCAGGATCTTGTTCGCGATGCTCGTGCAGATCGCGTACGCGCCGGCCGCTGCCGGCGAGATCAGCGCCGAGACCAGCAGCTTGTCGGCGTTGTAGGTCGCGAGCGAGCTCGCCTGCGCGATGAACGCGCCCGCGCCGAGCCGCAGGAACGGCCGCAGCAGGAACGTTCGCGGTTGCGAGTCGGACGCGGTCGCGGCGAGCGGCGCGACGGTCGTCGGCAGCGACGCGATGGAGTCGGCCGGCGTGACCGGCGTCGCGAGGTTGGTGCCTTCGGGCGCCGTGAGAGGCAGCGGCGGCAGATCGTGCTCGCGGCGCGCGATGACGTACAGCGCGACGGTCGCGAGCGCGACGGTGATCGTTCCGAGCACGACCAGCTGGGTCAACGTCCCGCCGCGCGGCGCCCACCACGCGCACGACGACCAGTACGCGATGCCGACGGTGACCTGCACGCGCGCGATCGCGCCGTAGCGCTCGACCGCCCGCAGCGGGACGAGTGCGGCGGCGTTGGCGAGCGCGAGCGGCACGGCGAGCGCGGCCGCGAGATAGACCGTCGAGGCGTCGGCCACGACGGTGTCGAGCTTCAGCGCCGAGGCGATCGCCGGATGCAGGGCGTAGAACACGATGCCGAGCACCGCACCCCACGCGGTCAGCAGCGCCAGCGCCTCGCGGAACAGGCGACGCGCGCCGTCGCGATCGCCGCGCGCGGCATGTTGCGTGAAGCCGCGCGTCGCGGCGGTCGACAGCCCGAGATCGAGCTGGCCCGCGATCTGCGGCACGAGGTTGAAGAGGATCAACGCACCGTACTTCTCATGACCGAGCGCACGCAGCAGGATCGGCGTGACGACGAGCAGCAGGAGGAACGGGATCCCCTGTGCCGCGAGGTTCGCGAACGCGCCGGTGATCGTCCCGCCGAGGCGCTTCACGATCGGCGTGGGCCACGCGCGACCGGCCGCGATCCGACGATCGAACGGCCGCGATCAGCGGCGCGTGCCGACCAGCTCGTCGAGGCATGCGTCGACGTCCTGTTGCCAGGGCGGCGGCACGATGCCGAAGGTGCGGACGAATCGTTCATGGTCGAGCAGCGAATAGAGCGGACGCTTCGCCGGCGTGACGTAAGCGGCCGTCGTCGTCTCGGCGATCGCATCCGGGGCGAGCTTCCATCGGCCTGCATCGGTGCGCGCATGCAAGCCCGCGATGACGTGGCGCGCATACGCATGCCAGGTCGTCGAACCGGCGGCGGTCGCATGATACGTGCCCCGCGTCGCGGCGACCCGCCCGATCATCGCCTGGAGCGTCGACGGCCGGCCCGCGTCGCCGTTCAGCATGGCGCCGATGAAGGTCGCGAGCCGCTTCGCGTCGATCGGCGCGCCGTGCTGGTCGGCGACGACCGAGATCGCGTCCTTCGTCTCGGCGAGCCGCATCATCGTCTTCAGGAAGTTCGCGCCGCTCGCCGAATAGACCCACGACGTGCGCAGGATCCAGTGCGCGACGCCGCTCGCGCGGATCGCGTCCTCGCCGGCCAGCTTCGTCGCGCCGTAGACCGACAGCGGGTTCGTCGGCGCGTCCTCGCGGTACGGCGTCGTCGCAGTGCCGTCGAAGACGTAGTCGGTCGACACGTGGACGAGCGCGCCGTCGCGGGGGGCCAGCCATTCGGCGACGATGCCCGGCGCGATGGCGTTGACCGCGCGCGCGACGTCGGCGTCGCTCTCGGCCCGATCGACGGCCGTGTACGCGGCCGCGTTGACGACGAGTCGCGGCGCGACCTCGTCGAGCACGCGCCGTATGTCGTCGCCGCGCGCGAGGTCCATCTCGTCGCGACCGACGAACACGACGTCGGCATCGATCGGCGCCCAGTCGGCGACGGACGCCTTCAGCGCATGACCGAGCTGGCCGTTGACGCCGGTGACGAGGACGCGGGCCGTCGAGTCGTCGATCGAGGTCAATCGAACGCTTCCGCGTCGGCGAACGACTTGCCCGCCTTGTCCTTGGCCGCGAGCAGCGGCTCCGAGTCGATCGGCCACTCGACGCCGATCGTCGGATCGTTCCAGAGCAGCGTGCGTTCGTGCTCGGGCGCCCAGTAGTCGGTCGTCTTGTAGAGGAACTCGGCCGACTCGGACAGCGTCGCGAAGCCGTGCGCGAAGCCGGGCGGGATCCACAGCTGCTTCTTGTTCGCGGCCGACAGCACGAGGCCGACCCATCGGCCGTAGGTCGGCGACGAGCGCCGCATGTCGACCGCGACGTCGAACACTTCGCCGGCCGTCGCGCGCACGAGCTTTCCCTGTGCCTGCCGGATCTGATAGTGCAGCCCGCGCAGCACGCCCTTCGCCGAGCGCGAATGATTGTCCTGCACGAACACCGGCGACTGGCCCGTCAGGCTCTCGAACGTCTTCGCGTTGTAGCTCTCGAAGAAGAAGCCGCGGTCGTCGCCGAACACGGCGGGCTCGATGACGACGACGCCGGGCAGCGCAGTCTCGGTGACGGTGGCCTTCGCGCTCACGGGATCGTCCTCAAAGCACCGGATCGACGAGCAACTGCAGCAGGTACTGCCCGTAGCCGGTCTTCTTCAGCGGCTCGGCGAGCGTCTCGATCTGCGACGCGCCGATCCACTGCTGGCGAAACGCGATCTCCTCGGGACACGCGACCATCAGCCCCTGACGCCGCTGCAAGGTCGCAATGAACGCCGACGCCTCGAGCAGCGAGTCGTGCGTGCCGGTGTCGAGCCATGCATAGCCGCGGCCCATGATTTCGACGTCGAGCTGGCCCATCGACAGGTAGCGGCTGTTGACGTCGGTGATCTCGTATTCCCCTCGCGCCGACGGCGCGATGTCGGCCGCGATGTCGCACACCTGCTCGTCGTAGAAGTAGAGGCCGGTCACGGCGTAGTTCGAGCGCGGCGCGACCGGCTTCTCCTCGAGGGAGACCGCGCGCCTGTTCGCGTCGAACT
Source organism: uncultured beta proteobacterium (assembly GCA_963795885.1). Taxonomy (GTDB): domain Bacteria; phylum Pseudomonadota; class Gammaproteobacteria; order Burkholderiales; family Burkholderiaceae_D; genus CAHJXF01. The sequence continues at coordinate 706,158 of CAWCJI010000007.1, forward strand.
CGACGACGCCGTAGCGATGCGGGTCGTGCACGTGATACGCGAAGACCGTCGCGCCGGACGTCGCGGCAGTCGCGTTCGCGAGCTGATGCGGCAGGTCGTGGCCGTAGAAGATGTTGTCGCCGAGCACCAGCGACGACGGCGCACCGCCGACGAAGTCGCGACCGATCACGAATGCCTGCGCGAGGCCGTTCGGCACTTCCTGCACCGCGTACGACAGCGACAGGCCCCACTGGCTGCCGTCGCCGAGCGTGGACTCGAAGCGTGGCGTGTCGGACGGCGTCGAGATGATCAGCACGTCGCGGATGCCGGCCATCATCAGCGTCGACAGCGGGTAGTAGATCATCGGCTTGTCGTACACCGGCAGCAGCTGCTTGCTGATCGCATGCGTGATCGGGTACAGCCGCGTGCCGGACCCGCCGGCGAGGATGATGCCCTTGCGCGTCTTCATGCGGCCGCGCCTGCGGCGGACGCGATCGACCCGCCCCGGTCCGCGTACTGCCGTTCGATCCAGTGGCGATAGCTGCCGTCCTTCACGCGCGCGACCCACGGCTGGTTGTCGAGATACCAGCGCACCGTGCGCTCGATGCCGGTCTCGAAGTTCTCGACCGGCGTCCAGCCGAGCTCGTTCGTCAGCTTCGTCGCATCGATCGCGTAGCGTCGGTCGTGACCGGGACGGTCCTTGACGAACGTGACCTGCTCGGCGTACTTGCCGCTCGCCTTCGGACGCAGGCGGTCGAGCGTCGCGCACAGCGTGCCGACGACCTCGAGGTTCGTGCGTTCGTTCTTTCCGCCGATGTTGTAGACCTCGCCCGGTACGCCGTCGCGGAGCACGAGCTCGATCGCCGAACAGTGGTCGCCGACGAACAGCCAGTCGCGGACGTTCCGCCCGTCGCCGTAGATCGGCAGCGGCTTGCCTTCGAGGGCGTTCGAGATCGTCAGCGGGATCAGCTTCTCGGGAAACTGGAAAGGTCCGTAGTTGTTCGAGCAGTTGGTCGTCAGCACCGGCAGCCCGTACGTGTGGAAGTACGCGCGCACGAGGTGATCCGATGCGGCCTTCGATGCCGAGTACGGACTGTTCGGCGCGTACGGCGTCGTCTCGCTGAACGCGGCATCGTCGGGGCCGAGCGAGCCGTAGACCTCGTCGGTCGACACGTGCAGGAAGCGAAACGCCGACGCGTCCGTGGCCGGCAATGTCTTCCAGTACGCGAGCGCGCACTGCAGCAGGTTGAACGTGCCGTTGACGTTGGTCCGCACGAACTCGGCCGGTCCGAGGATCGAGCGGTCGACGTGACTCTCGGCCGCGAAGTGCACGATCGCGCGCGGCTTGTGCTCGGCGAACAGCGCGGCGATCGCGGCCTCGTCGCAGATGTCGACCTGCTCGAAGCGGAAGCCGTTCTCGGCGGCGCGCGCGGTCACCGTCGCGAGGTTCTCCGCGTTGCCCGCGTAGGTCAGCACGTCGATGTTGAGGACCGGCTCCTCGTGCTTCGTGGCCCAGTCGAGAATGAAGTTGGAGCCGATGAAGCCGGCGCCACCGGTGACGAAGATCATGTAAGTCCCTGAAAAAGCGTTTGCTTCGATCGATGCAAGGGTCGCGCCAGGTCGACGGGCGTGGGGCCGCTCATCGTAGCGGAACGGCGTGACGCGACGGCTTTGGGAGACGACGTCGCGCGATTCAGCGCATCGCCTGGTACATCCGCTCCAGTGTCGTGCGCAGCGGCCGCGGCTGCACGTCGCCGACCGCGGCGCGCATCGCACCCGGGTCGCCGGTCAGATGACGGATGTCGTTCGGCCGGACGAACGCGGGGTTGACGCGCACCTCGATGCGGTAGCCGGCGATGTCTTCCATCATCGCGACGATGTCGCCGAGCGAGGCGGCCGTGCCGGTGCAGATGTTCACCGCGGTCGAGCGCACCGGCGACTCGAGCAGCTTGCGATAGACCTCGACGACCATCTCGACGTCGGAGAAGTCGCGTTCGACGTCGATGTTGCCGAGCTCGATCTGCGCGGCGCCGCGCGCGAAGTGCGACACGATCTTCGGCACGAGGAAGTTCGTCGACTGGCCGACGCCGGTGTAGTTGAACGGCCGCGTCATGACGATCGACAGGCGATCGAAATAGTTGGCTGCCATCTTCTCCATCGCGAGCTTGCTGACCGCGTAGTGGTTCGCGGGCCGCGGCTCCTCGGTCTCCGCGAGTCGATCGCCTTCGCGATTGCCGTAGACGTTCGCGCTGCTCGCGAGCACGACCTTCTTCGGCGGCTTCGGCAATGCGGCCAGCGCGTCGAGCAGGTTGACCGTGCCGACGACGTTCGCCGCATACAGCCGCGCCGGATCGGAGACGACGAAACTGATGCCGGCGAGGTGGATGACGAAGTCGGGCGCGATCTCGCCGACGGTTCGCAGGCAGGCGTCGGCGGACTCGATGTCGAGCGTCCGATCGCCGGGCTGCGGGTTCGCGAGCGTCGTCCCGACGACGCGATAGCCCGCGCGCTCGAGCTCCGCGCGCATCGACGCGCCGGTGAATCCCTCGATGCCGGTCACGAGGACGAGCGGCTTCATCGCATCCGGGGCCGTCGCCGGGGTCATCGCGGGATCACTCGAATCGAGGCGTGCGAGACGGCGGCCCGTCGTCCGGTCAGAACGACGCGCCCTGCGCGTTGCGGCGCAGGTCCGCCTCGACCATCATCCGGCACAGCTCCTCGAGCGTGGTCTTCGGGACCCAGCCGAGCTTGTCGCGCGCCTTCGACGCGTCGCCGATCAGCAGCTCCACCTCCGCGGGCCGATAGAACTTCGGATTGATGCGGACGAGCGTCTTGCCGGACGATGCGTCGCGCCCGATCTCGCCTTCGGCCTTGCCCGACCACTCGATCGCGTATCCCGCCGCCGCGAACGCCATCGTGACGAAGTCGCGCACGGTCTCGGTCCGGTTCGTCGCGAGGACGTACGTGTCCGCCGCGTCGGCCTGCAGCATCCGATACATGCCGTCGACGTACTCCTTCGCGAAGCCCCAGTCGCGCTTCGCGTCCATGTTGCCGAGCTCGAGCAGTTCCTGCTTGCCGAGCTTGATCTTGGCGACGGTGTCGGTGATCTTGCGCGTCACGAACTCGCGACCGCGCAGCGGCGATTCGTGATTGAACAGGATGCCGCTGCAGCCGAAGATGTCGTACGACTCGCGATAGTTGATCGTCATCCAGTGCGCGTACAGCTTGGCGACGCCGTACGGACTGCGCGGATAGAACGGCGTGTCCTCCTTCTGCGGAATCGCCTGGACCTTGCCGAACATCTCGGACGTCGACGCCTGATAGAAGCGGATCTTCGGGTCCAGCAGCCGGATCGCCTCGAGCAGGTTCAGCGCGCCGATGCCGGTGATGTGCGCGGTCGTCGTCGGCTGCTCGAACGACACGCCGACGAAGCTCTGCGCCGCGAGGTTGTAGATCTCGTCCGGCTGCGCGCGCTTGACGAGCGACAGGCTGGTGCCGAGATCGGTGAGGTCGTATTCGACGAGTTCGAGGTTCGGATGCTTCTCGATCCCGAGTTCCTCGATGCGCCAGAAGTTGACGGAGCTCGTGCGGCGATAGGTGCCGAAGACCTTGTAGCCCTTCTGCAGGAGCAGTTCGGCGAGGTAGGCACCGTCCTGGCCGGAGATGCCGGTGATGATGGCCGTTTTGGTCATGGATGGTCGCGGTGAGCGGCTCTTGTGTGGAGGAGGGCGAATGTTCGTCGTGGCGCGACGCGTCTCGTTGGAGGCGTCGAGATCGGCAACGGCGGTGTGCCGCTCGACTGGGACCGGATGATAGCGGACGCTACGAGCGAACCATCGATCGCCGGCGCGCGTCGCGCGCTTCCAGGACGCCAGCCGCGACGAAGCCGCATGCGATCGCGAACCAAAGCGACGCGAGGCGGATGCCGACGGCGGCCAGCGTCGCGGTCGCGATCGGCACGTCGACGAACAGCAGCAGCGCCACGATCGCCGCCTCGGTGGATCCGATTCCCCCCGGCAACATCGAAGCGGCCCCGGCGAGCATCGCGAGCGGGTACATGCCGAAGGCGGGCAGCGTCGCGATCGACACGCCGAGCCTGCCGAGGAGCCACACGAACGCGGCCGACGTGATGCTCCATGCGACGAGCCCGGCGGCCGCGGCCACGCAGACGTCCAGCGGCGTCACCCACGTCCGGCACATCGCCAGTCCGTCCCGAAGCGTCGCGACGAGTCGCCCGACCCGCGGATGCCGCGTCAGCCGCAGCCGTTGGGCGGCGACGTCGAGCCATCCGGGATGCGTCGCGAACAGCCCGACGCACGAGATGAACGCGACCACGAATATCGTCGCGACGACGAACACGCCGGCGCGATCGACGGCGAACGAGGCCAGCGCCAGCACGACGACGAGGTCGAACGCGCGTTCGTAGACGAAGGCGGCGACGACGCGGAACGGCGGAACGCCCTGCGGCACGAGGTAGCGGACGCGAAGCAGCTCCCCGACCTTGCCGGGCGTCGCCGTGAACGCGAAGCCGGCGAGGTACGCGAGGAACCCGCGTCCGACGCGCGTGCGGTGGCCGGCCCGAGCCAGCAGCCAGTACCAGCGCGCGTAGCGCACGAGGTACGCGAGCATCGAAAGGCCGGCGAGGAACGGCAGCGCCGCCAGCAGGCGCGGCAGCGCCGAGAACACGTGATTGCGCGAGTCGGCCCAGACCAGCGCGCCGAGATAGGCCGCGGTGATGACGAGGAAGCCGATGACGGCGCCGCGCGCGTTCATCGCGTCAGGCCCGAAACGTCCAGCGCTTGTGGCCGAGGTAGCTCGTGAACACCGGGACGATGACGCCGACGGCATGCGCGATCTCGCGCACGAATTGCCGCACACCGAGCGCGGGCAACAGCCAGTAGGCAAGCGCGACGCTGATGGCCCACGTCTGCAGGATCGCGACGAGGTTGACGAGCACGAAGAAGGCGATCGACCGATGTGCGGCCTGCTTGCTGTCCTTGAAGACGAACAGCTTCGCGAGGACGAACGCGGTGATCATGCCGGTGATGTACGCGAGGACGACGGCCGCGGAGAACGTCATCCAGCGGTTGTAGACGATGCGCGACCCGAAGTTGACCGCCGCGGCGGTGCCGCCGGTGACGAGGAACAGGACGAATTGGCGGGACTTGAACGCGCCGATCACGCCGTCGCGTCCCGCGCCATCTTCCTGCCGAAGTCGATGCTCTCCGAGATTCCGCGATCCTCGGGGTAGTAGTACGAGGTGTCCGCGACCCAGAGCCCGCGCACCGGCAGCGCCACGGGCGGCATGTGATCGAGGTAACCCGGCTCGCAGATCGGTTGCGCGTGACGATATCGACTCGCCCGCATGTCGATGAAGTCGTCGTCGACGAGGTCCGGATTGATCTTCTTCAGATACGCGCGAACCTTGTCCAGGAAGACCTGGTCGCCGTCCGCGAACTTCGGATGCTCGCCCGGCATGTAGAACGGGACGTAGACGATGTGATGGTCGAGCGGCCGCAGGTTCGTGTATTCGACGAGACCCGGGATGTCCATGTCGGGGTCGTTCGTGTTCAGCCAGAAGTTTTCGGTGACGGCACGTCGCAGCTTCGCGATCACGCAGACGACGGCGATGTTCTTGACGGCCTTTAACTGCGCGAGCACGTCGGGCGGCAGGTCGGGCATGAGCCGCGGAACGTAGGGCAGGGGGATCGTGCTGATCACCTTGTCGAAGCGCTCGAGCTGTCCGGCCACTTCGACCCCTTCGACGCGACCGCCATCCATCGCGACGCGCGAGACCGGCGACTTCAGCCGGAACACGCCGCCGTGCGCCTCGACGTCGGCGCGCATCGCGCGCAGCAACGTGTCGGATCCGCCGTCGAGATAGCCGAGCTTTTCGCGAAACAGGTCGTACCGCGAGCGGCCGATGCGGCGGATGCGGCTCCAGATCCACGCGGCGGACAGGTTGTCGGCGAGGTCGTAGAACTTGTAGTCGAAGAGCCGACGCCACAGCACCTCGTACGCTTCGGGCCCGACCCAGCGCTTGATCCAGCCGATCGCCTCGACGTGGTCGAGCGGACGCCAGTCGCGGCGCTTCGTGCAGAGGAACGCGTGCAGCCCGTAGCGAATCTTCGCGATCGGGCCGAGGCCCCGGAACTTGAGCAGCGCGACCGGATTGCCCCACGGCTGCAGCATGTTGCGATACCAGTACCCCATCTTCGTCTCGACCCAGTGCATGCGATCGGCGATGCCGAGCTCGTCGAGCATCTGCAGGAACGCGTGGTCCGAGATGCAGTGGAAGTGGTAGTAGCGCTCGATCGTGAGTCCGGAGAAGTCGAACGCGGCGGTCATGCCGCCCACCCGGTCGTCGGCTTCGAAGACGACCGGCGAGTGACCGTCGCGTGCGAGTTGATAGGCCACGGCCAGGCCCATCGGGCCCGCACCGAGAACGGCGATCGTCTGCCCCATCGTCAGAACTCGAGCACGACGTTGCCGTAGCGCGGATCGTTGAACGTCTCGTCGATCGCGCGTGCGAACGGCGTGTAGGCGACGCCGAAGCGGCCGGGCCAGTCGGACACCTCGAATTCGTCCTTCGCGGTCAGTGCCGACAGCTGCTGCGTCGTGAACGGCGGGTTCTTGTCGAACAGCGCCCACGTCGCGAGCAACGCGTGGAACACGCCGTAGGGCACCTTGACGATGGTCGCCTTCGCATCCGTCGCCCGCTTGATGTCGCGGATGATGTCGATGTAGTCGATCTTCTCGTGTCCCGAGATGTTGTAGATGCCGTCCGGTATGCGCTGCTCGATGCAGCTGATGATCACGTTGCAGAAATCGCCGACATACAGCGGCTGCCGCATGTAGCGACCGTGACCCGGAACCGGAAACACCGGCACCTTCTTCATGAAGCGCGACAGCCAGCCGAGATGCTTGCGGTCGAACCATCCGAACATCAGCGTCGGCCGCAGGACCGGACACGGGATGCCGCTCGCGAGGACCATCTGCTCCTGCTCCTTCTTCGAGCGCGTGTAGAAGTCGTCGGCGACGGACTCGACCACCGACGAACTGATGTGGACGAGATAAGGCACGTGCTTCGTCCGGATCAGGTCGAGGATCACGCGCGTGGAGTCGACGTTGTTGCGGACGAACTCCTGCCAGTCGATGCCGCCGATCTGTGCCTGCAGCATCACGACGACGTCGGCCCCGTCGAAGTGGCGCTCCCAGGGACCGGGGACTGACACGTCGGCATACTCGACGACGACGTCCGGCTGGACCCGCGCAAGGACGTCGAGATTGGCGCGATGCTTGTCGATGACGACGATGTTCGAGTAGCCGCGCGCCTTCAGGCGCGCGACGAGGTTCTGGCCGACGAGGCCGGCGCCGCCGGGGAGGACGATCTTTTCGGTTTTCATCGACGTGCCGATGCAGCGGATGCCGAGTCCGGAGTGAGGGGCGTCAACGCTTCGACGCTTGCGTGGTCGCCGAGCCGTGGAGCCGGCGGAGGTCTATTCGACATTCCGTTCATCAGATGTTCATCCGCGCGAACACGGCGCGCGGCAGGTTGCGGATCACGAACATGATCAGCGCCCACTTGCCGGGCGCATACACGACCGGCTTGCCGCTTCGCGCACCGTCGACGATGAGGCGGGCGACGTCGTCGGGATCGGCGAGCTTGCCGCCCTTCGCCTTCATCGTCGCGGTCATCGGCGTGTCGGTCGGGCCCGGCTTGACCAACGTGACCCGCACGGCCGTCATCGCGAACCGATGCTGCAATCCCTGCGCATAGCGGTCCAGCAGTCCCTTGGCCGAACCGTACGTGTAATTCGACTTGCGACCGCGGTCCCCCGCGACGGAGCCGATGACGATCAGGTGGCCTCGCCCGGCGCGTTGCATGGCGCCGGCGATCGCCTCGGCGAACAGCGCCGGCGACACCGCGTTGATCTCTAGCGCCTCGCGGCACGCCACGAGATCGGACTCGCAGACGGACTGGTCGGGCAGCGATCCGTGCGCGATCAGCGCGACGTCGATCGGCCCGGCGCTGGCGACCGAATCCACGAGCGCCCGGATCGACGCCGGATCGACGAAATCGACACTGCGCAGCGCGACGGTCGCCGACGGGGCGCGCACGCGCAGGTCGGCCGCGATCCGTTCCGCCTTCGCGGCGTCGCGCGCGACCAGCGTCACGTGCGTCGGACCTTCAGCCACCCAGCGTCGCGCGCAGTGTTCCGCGATCGCCGACGTCGCGCCGATGATCAGGATCCGCCTCATTGCCTCCGTCGTCGCCATCAGCTTCCGATCAAGCGTCGCGACATCGCTGAACTGATGCCCGGGTCACGAAACTGCAAAAAGCGAGCCAGTTCCGGATATCCGGACTCGAACAGGTCGCGCGGCATCCGCGCGTCCTTCGCCGGATAGAGGCGCCCGCCGGTGTCGCGCACGATCGCGTCGAGTCGCTCGAACAGCCGCTCGGTCGCGTCGCCATGGTTCGCGAAGTCGAGCGCCAGCGTGACGCCGGGACGCGGGAAACTCATCAGACCTTTCGGAAGTCGATCGCCGAACGTCTTCAGCACCGCGAGGAAGGATCCCTGGCCGGACCTGGCGATCGCCTGCAGCATCGCCTCCACGGCCTTCGCGCCGACGTCGCGCGGCACGACGCTCTGGTATTGATAGAAGCCGTGCGTGCCGTACATCCGATTCCATTCGAGGATGTTGTCGAGCGGATAGGAGAACGGCTCGTAATGGACGACGCCCGTCCCGGCCGCGCGCTTCTGCAAGTGGAAGTAGGCGGTGTTGAACGGCTTCAGCGTCGCGCCATTGACGAGCGAGAACGGTGGCGTGAACGGCATTCGAAGCGGTCGTTTCGGCGGGTTCGACGCACGATCGTCGCCGCCGAAGTTGGCGCGCATGAAGATGCCTCGCCCGCGCGACGACGCACAGTCGATCCACGCGACGGTCTGTTCCCAGCCCGCTTCGGACCCGTCGGCCAGGTCGAAGAACGCATCGAGCGTTTCGAACGGAATCGTCTCGGTCGACAGCCAAGGCCCGGCGACCCGTCGCAGGCGAATGGTCGCCTGCCCGATGACTCCGGTGAGGCCCATGCCGCCGACCGTCGCTGCGAACCAGTCGCTCCGGTGATCGGGGCCGCATTCGATCGACTCTCCGTCGCTGCGCAACAGCGTGAGACGCTGCACGTGATCGCCGAACGAGCCGACGGCATGATGATTCTTCCCGTGCACGTCGTTCGCGATCGCACCGCCGACCGTGATGAGCTGGGTTCCCGGCGTCACCGGCAACAGCCAACCGCGCGGCAGCAGCGTGCGCTGGATGTCGCGCAGCAGCGCGCCGGCTTCGCAGGTCAACAGTCCGGTCGTCGCGTCGAAGTCGATGAAGCGATCCAGCTTTCGGGTCATCCACAACGAACCGCCCGGATTGAGGCACACGTCGCCATAGCTGCGACCGTTGCCGTATGCGAGCGCGCGAGGCGACCCGGCCCCGACGCCGTCGAGACTGGCGGGGTCGGTCAGGAAGCGGATCGTGTGGTCCGCGGCCGACAGGCGGCCCCACGACGATACGGCTACCACGGCCACCCGACGGATCCGACGATCAGGACCGCCGCGAACGCGACGCCCGCCAGTCGGCTCGCGCGATCCTTCACCGCGAACACGAGCGGGTCGTCGTGCATCTGGCCGCGATGCGCCCGCATCCACATCCAGCTGATCCAGAACAGCATGACGGGGACCGTCCCCCACATGACCTCCGGCGTGCGGTAGAGCCGAAGCACCGCCTCGCTGTTCAGATAGAGCGCGAGCACCAGGACCGACGCATAACCCGACGTCACGCCGAGGTTCTGGATCAGCGGCGCGTCGGTCGTGTAGTAGCCGCGCCCGTGGACCTTCTGCTTTCCGCTCTCGACCTGCAGTTCGAGCTCCGCATAACGCTTCACGAACGCGAGCGAAAGGAACAGGAAGACGGCGAACGCGAGCAGCCAGAACGACAGCGGCATCGCTGCGGCGGCCGCACCTGCGACGATCCGCAGCGTGTAGAGCATGGCGAGCGTGAGACAGTCGACGATCATGTAGCGCTTCAGCGTCCAGGAGTAAGCGCAGGTCACGACGAAGTAGCAGGCGAGCCAGCCGAGGAACGCCGGGCCGACGAACGAGCCCAGGATGACGCTCGCGAGCAGCAACACCGGTGCGAGAACAACACCGACCCAGGACGCGACGGCGCCCGACGCGAATGGCCGGTGGCGCTTGCGCGGGTGGCGCCGGTCGCTTTCGAGATCGAGCAGGTCGTTGGCGATGTAGACCGACGACGCGCAGAGGCTGAACGAGACGAAGGCGACCAGCATCGACATCCACGCGGCCACGTTGCCGACGTCGTGTGCCGCGAGGAGCGGCACGAACAGCAACCCGTTCTTCATCCACTGATGGACGCGAAGCACGCGCCGCCAGACGTTCAGGCCGATCGGACGCGGCGGAAACACGCGCTCGACCGCCGTCGCCTTCTCGGCCAGCCCGAGCAATGCCTTCGACCCGTTCACGACGATCGCCCGTCGCGCGTGCGCCCAGACCGGAAGATCCTTGAGCGAATTGCCCGCGTAGTCGTAGCCGGCCCGTCCGAACGCGGCGTCGAGCGCCGAAGCCTTCTCGCTGCCCGACAGGTTGCGGACGCCGTCGCTCGCGATGACGGTGTCGAACAGACCGAGGTGCGTGGCGATGACTTCCGCGATCGACGCGTCGGACGCCGTGCACAGCACGAGGCGACGTCCCGCGTCGCGTTCGGAACGCAGCCAATCGATCAGCTCTTCGTTGTACGGCAGGCAGCCGGCATCGAACTGCACGCGCTCCGCGATGCGTCGCTTCAGCACGGCCTTGCCTTGCGACAGCCAACTCGGCATCACCAACAGCTTGAACGGCTCGTCCCTGAACAGCCGCAGCGTCGACTCGTGCAGCATGTCGGTGTGGATGAGCGTGCCGTCGAGGTCGACGACCAATGGCACCAGGCCGACTTGTTCCGTCATGACGATCCGCGCCGCTGCGTCGCAGGCGGTCGTAGCGTGCAGCCAAATGCGGCAGCACGATGGCCGGCGGCGCTCATTGTTTTCATGGGTGGGTGGATGGGGCGCGCAAATCGCAGCGGCCCGTGAAACAACTTTGCGTCGGCGAAGCAGTCGGCAAGACGCCGACCGAGGCCTGGACAGTGTAACAAAGACCGATCCGCGATCTTCGCCGCGTCCCGGTTCCGACGATGCCGTGTCGCCGGTGCAGGGCGCGTCGCGATCGGCACGCGATCAGCCCGGCGTGACCTCGAAACCGAATAACGAAACCCCGAGCCTGCGGAAGTCGTCGGACAGCCCGGCCTCCTTCGGCGAGATCGGATGAAGGATCTTCAACGTGAAATCGATTCGATTGACGCCGAGCGTCTGCACGTGCGCGACGACTTTTTGCCGGGGCGTCGCCTGCGACAGATGCGCTGCCCCCACCCGCCGGTTCGCCACGTAGATCTCCACGTCCTGAGTCGAGTCGGGATGCGGGAGAAAAGCGCCGAGATCGAAGGAGACGTTGCCGACGAACTCCTTTCCCAGATCGAGCACGACATGGGCCTCGTCGCTGTCGGACCAGACAAACGGCCCTTCGACGCCGGACCACCCCGTACCGAGGAAGTAATCCTGGAAGAGCGACGCATGTTCGGCCACCTTGACGTCCATGAGGTCGGTGCCCGTCGGTGGTTGGTAGGCGTACAGGGTCAACCCCGCGGCCACGATCTCGGGATGGATTGCGTCCGGGAGGCGTGTGTTCGGCCCGCGCACGACCAGTCTGCGATTCGTGATCGCCTCTTCCGGCGAGCAATGGCCTCGCGGCGTGAAGCTGATGTGCCAGCCCTTGTTGATGCAGAAAAGGTCCTCGTGGCGACGCTTTGCATAGATCTGCGCGCCGAGCACCTTCGACCAGATCGTTCCCCAGTCGGACGACTGGCTGAGATCGAGCACGAGGCGCTTGTCGCTCTTGACCGTCTCGAGCGACCGATAGAGATCGATTACCGTCGGATCGTTGTACTGGGCTTGATAGCCCACCGGCTTGCTGATCATCGAATAGACCGCGATGGCGCAGACCATCGCAGCCGCCAGCACGAAAGGCTTGTGGCGAGACGAATCGAGTTCGATCACCACAAGCGCCAGCATGGCCGCCAACAGCGCGGGGACAGCGTAATAGAAGAAAGCGATGTAAACCTGATCGAGCAGATCGACGCCGTAGCGCACGTAGAAGCCGAGAGCGATGGTCGCTACCACCAGCATCCAGAGCGTCGATCTGAGGTCGTGACCGGCCCGCAGTGAGCGGCTCAGGAAGACGAGCACGACACTGGCGAGCACCGGAATCGGCAACGTCCCGGCGCCGCCCCAATAAACGCTGATGTAGCGACCCACCGCCTCGAAGGAATTCGGTTCCTGTTGCGAGCCGAAGGCCATGTAGGCCGCCACGGGTCCCGGGAAATGCCGGACGGTCTCCACCGCGAGCGGCACCAGGAATGCAAGGAACGTCAGCCATCCGAGTGCGACGGCACGGCCGTTGAGCGTCCAGAAGGCCCGCCGAAGGAAGCACGCGTCGGGTTCGCCGCGACGACAAGCGACGACGTTGAAGCCGATCAGGCCGACGAAGAGCAGCACCAGGACGGCCGCGAACGAAACGTGCCCGTTGATCAGGAAGCCAGCACCCAGCGCAAGGCTTTGCACCGAATCCGCCGTCCCGCGCGCAAGGCGCGCCGCGGCCAGAAGCGTCACGGCGAATGGGAAGTAATACAGGTTTGGAAACCATGCGCCGGTCAGGAATGCCGGGTCGCTGATCGCGGTGACCAGCAGGAATATGACCAGCCCGACCGCTGCCATCCGCGGTGATCCGGTCATGCGCCTCATCAGCCTGAAGAGGCACAGGCTCCAGAACGCCGAGTAGCAGGCGACCGCGATCAGCTGACCCGAGAAGGGCGAGCTCGCGAGATGCAGCAGGTCATAAAAGAACCATTCGCCGAAAGCGAGTGTGTCGAGAATCGCCGGACCAGGGTGATTGAAGCCGACACGCGAATAATTGCCGACGAGCAGATGGAGCGACTTGGCGTCCTGGATCAGCAGGCTGTTGGCCGCAAAGTCACCAACCTCCACGTTGGGCGTGACGATGGCGTCACGGCCGGCTACGCAGATCAGCGTGGCGAGAAGGATAAAGATGCCGAGATCCACGAGCCGTCTGCGTGACGCGCCGCCGGAACCGTTCGCCGATGGTTTCATGGGTCTGCGGGGGTCAGTGGCGAGGCCGCGTATCGCACGGATGCCGACAAGGCTCCGAAGGCCGCGGCCTCGACATCCGAATCGAACGACCAGCCATCTCGTCGGAGATGCGGACGGCGCTCAGAGTGGTCTCGGGTCGAGTGACCCGGGCCAGTTGCGATAGAGCCATGCCGGCCTCTGCGGCGCGACATTCGCAGACGTCTTCTTCCATAGATGGAACTGGTATTGGCCGAGGTCGTGAAGACGTCCGGGCGGCATCGGCAGGCCTTCGACGTCGACTGTCTGCAAACGCGGATGGACATCGGCGGTGAAGTGGTTTACGGGCTCGAAGCCGAGCGTGGAAAGCATCCAGGCCACTTCGTGGCGGGTGTACTCGCGGTTGTGACGTCCATGGGGTCCATGACCCGAATACGGATCGTAGATGTTGTGCCCATCCAGGATGCGCGCGACGTTTTCAAGTCGCGCGACATTCGGTGTCGTGAGCAGCAGATGGCCGCCGACCTTCAACGTCCTGTGCAACTCCAGCAGCGCGTGATAAGGGTCGACGATGAAGTGTTCGAGCACTTCGCAGAACAGGACCAGATCGAACCGCTCGTTGTCGAATGGCAGCGGTCGCGCTTCGATATCGGCGCTCGCGTAGCTCATGTCGAACCGGTCGGCGAGGTCGTCTCGCGGAGATCTTGCAAGGCTGACGTGCTGAACGAACGTGCCTTCGCCGCTCCCGAAGAAATTGATCAGCTGCATCGAGAGATCGGGGCGAAACCATCTCAGCAGGATCGTCAGGAAGTACGGATTGGCGCCGATCTCGAGCACCTCGGTCGCGACAATGGACGCGAGGTTGTAGGTGATCAGGAAGCGGTCGAGATCCTGTTCGACGTACGGCGCGAGCGACCCCGGCTCGCTTCCGTCGATCGAGATCGTTCGAAGCGAGTCGAGCAAGGTTTCCCTCGAGATCGATTCGGGCGCGGTGCGGTCGGTCATGACGTGCCTCCGGATGATGACTGCCCGCAGCGTGTAGATCTGCGAAGCGGCGTGATGAGGAAGATCATGTCGGAAAGATCATCGCCTCGTCCCACCACGTGATCCCCTCCTGAACCGGCTGGACATGGACGAAGTGACCCTTGAGCTTCCAGTAGGAGGCGAACAGGCTCAGCCGCAGATAGGCGGAGTCGCCAGGGGCGAGGATGAGAGGTATGCGGGCTCGCAGGTTCTCGTCTTTCACGACGAGGCCGTCCTCCGTGAAAACTCGTCCACCGAGCTGGATGCCGAAACGGCCGTCTTCCGTCCCTTCGCTGGACCAGGGGATGGTGGACAGGTTCGTGAACTTGATCGTGATGTTGCGATAGCGGTCGTCGTCCGACGCAGACGGCCCGTCGACGAGCGTCAGCTCGAATCGCTGTTCGTCGGCCCCCAGCGCGCGCGCCATCGACAAGCGGCCGATGCCCGAAGCAGAGTTCGATTGCAGCGAGTGAGCAGGTCGATAGACTCGGTACCAGGCGTCGTCGCGAATCACCGACTCGAGCTGGCGCGCGCTCTCGGCCCAGGTCGTCCACGTATGTGCAGTCGGATCGTCGACTGTCGCTGGCGGCGTCTCGACGAAGGTTCGGACCGCGCTCACGAGTGCGCTCGACGAGCCCGTCTCGAAGAACATGGCTCGGCCCGCGAACGCGGCGACCTCCCTGAACACCGGCAAGTCGGAAGCGATGATCGGCTTTCCATGGAACGCCGCCTCGACGAGCGGCAGGCCGAACCCTTCTGCATAGGAAGTGGCGATCAACGCATCGCACGCGTGGTACAGCTCCTGCAGTCTCGCGTCGTCGGGCCCTTCGACCCACGTCAGTCGTTTGCCGAATAACTCGTGCCGCAGGATTTCTTCGACGAGCGTGTCGACGCCCCAGCCGCGCTTTCCAGCGATGACGAGCGAACCATCGAATCCCTCTTTCCACAACTGCGTGAATCCTTCGAGCGCGACCCGATGGGCCTTGCGCGGCTCCAGAGTTCCGACCATCAGGAACATCGGGCTTCGAGCCCAAGTCTCGTTCGGAGCGGACATCCGCTGCGTCGGCGCAACGCGGAAGTCGGCCCCGAGCGGCCAGTAGCCGACCTTGAGGGGACGTGGAAATTCGATCGTCTGCAGCAACGCGACGAGCTGGTCCGCGACCGCCCGCGAGATGCAGATGAATGCGGTGGAGTGCAGCAACGCGACCTTCAGCCATCGCACGAACACCGGAGGCATCCCGTCGTCGCAGAACGCGGGCAACATGACCGGGACGAGGTCGTAGAGCGTCGAGACGACTTCGCATCCCTGCAGACGCGCCATCTGCAGAACGTGGTCATGGGCTTCGTAGAATTCCCAGGAGCTGTCGAGCATCAGCAGACGATCCGAAGCGTTGAAGCGGATCTTCGGCGCATCCGATCTACCGGCAAACGAAAGCCGGCCGTCGATCAATGCGGCCTCGTGTACTGCGTCCGACGCATCGCAGTACGTGAGACGGACCGCGTCGTCGCGGGCGCGGGCAGCGACGAGCTCGGCGGTGATGCGGTTCACGACACGCTGGATACCGGTCGCATGGTCGATGCGACACGTCGACGTGACGTCGATCAACAATCGTTCGGGTCCGGG
The DNA here is from genome assembly GCA_963795885.1 of uncultured beta proteobacterium. Taxonomy (GTDB): domain Bacteria; phylum Pseudomonadota; class Gammaproteobacteria; order Burkholderiales; family Burkholderiaceae_D; genus CAHJXF01. The sequence continues at coordinate 722,030 of CAWCJI010000007.1, forward strand.
TGGGTCCGCCTCGGCTGCGGCGAGGAAGATCGCCATTCGTGGCGAAAGACGCGCGCGCTTCGCTTCCTCGAATGTGGCCTGCCGCAGGGTCGCGCGGTCCCGCGGTCGGGCGCTCGACGAAGGCCTGACGATCGATTCGAGCGCATGCGCTGCGAGCGTCGTCGATCGTTCCCACGAATAATGCTTCGCGCGCTCGCGACTCCGCTCGGTCAACTCGGCGGCGAACGCGGCGTCGGTGAACGTGCGGTGAATGTGGTTCGCGATGTCCGCCGGATCCAGTGGATCGAACAATGCTTCCGCATGCGAAATGACCTCGGGCAATGCCCCCGCATTGGCGGCGATGACGGGAGTTCCACAAGCCATCGCTTCGAGGGCCGTGAGGCCGAATCCTTCCATCAGCGAAGGCTGGATCGCGACGACCGCCAGCTTGTACAACTGCACGAGCGTGCTGTCGGAGACGTGCCCCAGCATCCGAAGATTCTGCTTCGGCAGTCCGAGGCCAAGCCATTGCCCAACGGTCGCGATCTCGGCCGAAAGCGGGTAATCGCCGACCACGACGAACTGCAGGCGATTGCGTGTCGTGGAGGGCAGGCGAACGTAGGCGTCGATGACAGCACCAACGTTCTTGCGCCAGTCGAGGCCCCCGACATAGAGCATGAACTGCGGCTCGAGGCCGAGGCGCGACGCGAGCAGGGGGTCGGCGTCCTGCGCTGCCAATGCCATGAATTCGGGCGACACACCGGCGTCGATCGGTACGACGCGCGCGCCCGGATGCAACGTCAGGGCCTCGGATTGCGAGAATTCGGAGATGGCCAGCAATTGGTCGAAGGCGTTGAGGGCCTTGAGCCGCCTCTCGTACGCGACCCACGCATGGTTCGACGCGAGGTAGCGCTGTCGGAACCGATAAGGGATCGCATCGAAGAAGAGCGCTGCGGTGCCGAAGTCCCTCGCGACAGGAGGCTGGAAGGGCACGCAGGCATCGTGCAAGCCTTCGAACGGACTCGCGGAAAGCGCCACGTCCGGCTCGAGGCAGGCGACGTGATGGGCCAATGCGATCTCGCATGCCCTTCGCATGTCGGTGTAACCGGCCGTCGCCTCGCCGTCCAGCGACATGCCTTGCCAGACATGGACGCGTCTCGGCGGGATCCATGGTCTGACCAGATCACGAGCCAAGACCGCCTCGTCCGGCATCGCCGCATTGAACGAGATCTCCAGCTCGATGCCCGCCTGGAATGAACTTAACGCCGAAATGAACTCGCTGACGTAGCGGCCGATTCCGCGCATTCTGCTGACGCTTTGCAGGCACTGGCCATCGATCCACAGCCGCATCACGACTTCCTTGACCGGCTGTCGTTCTCGAACAGGGCCGACCATGCTGCGATCGCCTCCGGATGCGGATCGATCATCAAGCTCGAACGCGGCTTGTCGGTCGACTTTTCCGGCAAGAGGCCGCGCGTCTCCTTTATCGCCGGCGCCCCTGCCCGTCGTGACTTGCGAGCAATGTCGACGAGAAGCCGCATCGGTCGCGTGATGCGCCAGGAAGTACTCTCGTACATCAGCGAGAGCTGCCGTGCGATGGCCGACTCCTGTGCGCGCTGCGCGGCGAACTGCTGAAGCGATTGCTGCAGTTCGTGACGCAGGCTCGCGATCTGCGCCTGAAGCTCGGTCTCGCGAGTCGCCGCCTGATGGATGACGCTCGTCAACCGTGCGCGCGCATCCTCGAGCTCGCCGCGCAGCGAATAGTCGCTTTCCATTTTGACGAGACGGCTCGACACGCTCGCGATCGCTTGCGTCATCCGTTCTTCAGCGCTTCGCTGCGCATCGCGCATCGCCGCGAAGCCGTCGTCGACACGTGACGCGATCACCGAACCCGCGTCGTTCAACGTGGTCTCGACGTGCGTCAGGCGCCGATCCTGCGAGTCAGCCTCGGACTTCGAAGCCTCCAGGCCGCTTGCAACCTCGCGGTAGCGCGCGGCGAGAGCCGTGTCCGCGGCAGCCACTGACGAAAGGTCCACCGGAGGCACTTCCCCGAGGGCTCGTCCGAGCATGCTGATGGCGTTCGCGAAGTCCGGGTCGGACGACTTCGTTCCGAGGATCGCGTAATCCAGGCCTCTCGTGAACAAAGGCCTTACCGCTGCTTCGATCGACCCCTCGGGCGCTGCCGTGCGACGCTCGCCGTTGAGCCGGATGATCTCGGCCACGCTGGCGCCGGCATCGTTCACGAAGAACTGGAGCAACTGCGGCGGTAGCGGTCGATCGTGCGTCGGGTCCAGATAGAAGTTGCACGTGCCGACCAGCAGGTTCTCCGGATTCGGCGTCTCGAGCAGGATGACCCCGTCCTTCGCAAGCACTCGCATCGCCTCGGCGATGAACGTCAGCAGCGTTTCGGTCGGCAGGTGCTCGACGAAATGAAACGCGGAGATCATGTCGACCGACTCCGAGGGCCGAGTCGTGAGATAGGCGACCGCGTCCGCGCGAACCGCCGTCAGTCCATGACTCGACGTGATCGACAACATGTCGGTGTTGGTGTCGACGCCGAGCGCGTTCCAGCCGTCGTCGTGCAGCAGCTCCAGCCACTCGCCGCGTCCGCAGCCGCAGTCGATGGCCGTAGGCGCCGGGCGCTTCTCCCGGATCAGCGCCAGTAGCGGCCGATAGACCGCGAGACGGGCCAGGATTTCGTCGCGCGAGCCGCGAAACCGTTCCTCGAAGCGCGCATACACCCGGTCGAGCTGACCGCGGCTCATGTCACGAGCCTGAAGGCGGCGGGTAGCCAGTTGCTACCGATGAAGAACGCATGCTCGAGGTTGACCACATCGAAGACCAGCGCGTTGTCGACCCATTCGTAATTGCCGCCAACGTGCGACTGGTCGGCGTGCAGCGCATAGCTGATGGAATAGGAGCCGGGTCCGAGCCGCGCTTCGAACTCGAGCTCGACACGCACGCGCGACGCCGCGCCGGCCTCCACGGACTTCGTCGCGAGGGGTTGCTTCGTGTGCCAGGTATTGCTTCCCCAGATCGTGTTGCCCTGGCGGTCACGGAGCAGGTAGCCGAGGACGAGGCGGGGAACGCTCTGCGAGTTCTCGATGACGGCGTCCAGTACCAGGCGCTGGCCCACACGGACCGTCTGCACCGGTGCTCGGCTGTCTGCGTCGAGCAGTTGAAGCTCGACGATGCGGCTCTCGCCGCTGCCGGAACGCGTGACGACCATCCCACTGCGTTCGCGGCGCTGTTCGATGTCCAGCTCCCCGGTCTCACGCGCAGCGACCAGCGCGTTGTAATAGTCGATCACTTCCTCGCTAGGACCGTCTTTCAACACCTTGCCGGGGGCGAGCAGGATCACACGGTCGCAGAGGCTCCGGACGTCGCCCATCGAATGACTGACGAAGATCAGACTCGTGCCCGCCGCGCGAAACGCGTTGATCCGGTCGAAGCTCTTGTGCTGGAAATAGGAGTCGCCGACGCTGAGCACCTCGTCGACGATCAGGATGTCCGGACGCGTCGCGGTCGCGACCGCGAATGCCAGGCGCGCCTGCATGCCGCTCGAATAAATGCGGAGCGGCTCGTCGAAGTATTGATCCAGTTCCGAAAAGGCCCGGATGGCGTCGATCTGGCCGTCGAGCTCCGATGTGCTGAACCCCATCAAGCCGCCGGCGAGATAGACATTCTGTCGTCCGGTGAACTCGGGATTGAAGCCGAGGCCGAGCTCGAGCATCGCGCTGATCCGTCCCCGGTGCGCGACGGTGCCGGTCGTCGGCCGCACCGTACCGGTGATGAGCTTGAGCAGCGTGCTCTTTCCCGCGCCATTCGGTCCGATGATGGCGATCGATTCACGGGGGAACAACTCGAAACTGACGTCGCGAATCGCCCAGTGATCGGCTTTCGGCACGCTGTTGAAGCCGATCCATTTCGCGAAACGGCTCGCGTTGCTGGCATAGCTCGGATAATTCTTGCTGACGTGGTCGACGACGAGCACCGGGGCGGCCGTTCCCGACTGCTGACCATGGCCCAGCGAGGGGACGCCGTCGACGGCGCGGTCCGCAACGGCCTTCACAACGCGTCAACCAGTTCCGGGCTTGCCCTGCGGAAGACGACGAAGGCGAGCGTGCTGAGCGTCCCGCCGAGAACGAGCGGAATCAACATCGTCGTCAAATTCGGGACCGCATTGTTGAGCAGCGCGTCCTGGTACAACCTCACCACAGCCGTCATCGGATTCAGTCGAATCCAGAAGCGCAGCGTTTCCGGCAGAGCCTCCGCAACGTAGACGACGGGTGTCAGCCAGAACCAGAACTGCAACACGATGGCGAGCACCTGCCCCACATCGCGCGCGAAGACGTTGAACACGCCGAGCAGCAGGCCCAAGCCGAATCCGAGCGCGATGATCATCACCATCGCGATCGGCAATGCAAACCAGGCGAGGCCGGGTAGCCGCCCGAAGAACAGGAAGACGACGGCGACGGCAGTGAGCAACAGCAGATGATTGAGCAACGCGCCGCCGCCGACGATGATCGGAAGGCATAGGCGAGGAAATGCGATCTTCTTGAGCGCGCTCGAATATTCGATGAAGACGGTCGAACAACGGGTCACGATCTCGGTGAAGAAGCTCCAGGCCGCCATGCCGGCCATGAGGTAGATCGCATAAGCCGACTTGTCGGTGATGCCGGGAAGTTTCGCACCAAGGACTTCGGAGAGAACCAGCGCAAAGATGCTCGCCTGGGCAAGCGGATTCAACACCAGCCACGCGGCTCCGAAACGCGAACGAGCGTAGCGGCCCTTCAACTCTCCCTTGATCGAAGCCAGTATGAAATTTCGGTATTGCCAGACCGCTCTTAGCATGGGGTCTATCCAGGGTGTGCTGCCGAAAACCGTCGTTCGGCGTTGCCGCGCAGACGTCTCGTCCGAGGGCGCCCATGGCGGGCGGTGGCGAGGCATTGAAGGACCGGCCTGCTAAGATCGGCGAGTGCCCGACAAGCCGGCATTTTACATCGGCCGGTGAGTACCCGACCTCGCGAAGCCATCATGCTTTCCCCCTCCATCTTCAAGGCCTACGACATCCGCGGCATCGTCGGCGACACGCTCACGGCCGACGTCGTCCGCTCCGTCGGTCGTGCAGTCGCATCGGAAGCGAAGCTCCTGGGCCAGAAGGCCTTCGTGATCGGTCGCGACGGGCGCCTGTCCGGGCCGGAGTTCGCGACCGCCCTCGCCGAGGGCATCCGGTCCGCCGGGCTCGACGTCGTCGACCTCGGGATGGTCACGACGCCGATGACGTACTTCGCCGCGGAGCACCTCGGCACGAAGTGCGCGGTCATGGTCACCGGCAGCCACAATCCGCCCGACTACAACGGCCTGAAGATGGTCGTCGCCGGCGATGCGATCCACGGCGATGCCATCCAGGCGCTTTATCAGCGGGTCGTCGACGACCGTTTCGAAAGCGGGGCGGGATCGTATTCGACGCACGACATCCGCGAGGCCTACCTCGACCGCATCGCCGGCGACGTCAAGCTCGCATCGCCGCTGAAGATCGCCATCGATTGCGGCAACGGCGTCGCCGGAGCGTTCGCGCCGGAGCTCTACCGACGGATGGGGTGCGACGTCGTCGAGCTGTTCTGCGAGGTCGACGGCAATTTCCCGAACCATCATCCCGATCCGGCGCACCTCGAGAACCTCGAGGACCTGATGCACGCGCTCGCCATCGGCGACGCGGAGGTCGGCCTCGCGTTCGACGGCGACGGCGACCGGCTCGGCGTCGTCACGAAGGACGGTCAGGTCATCTTCCCGGATCGCCAGCTGATGCTGTTCGCCGAAGACGTGCTCTCGCGCAATCCGGGCGGCGAGATCATCTACGACGTCAAGTGCTCGCGCAACCTCGCACCGTGGGTCGAGCAGCACGGTGGTCGCCCGCTGATGTGGAAGACCGGGCCACTCGCTGATGAAGGCGAAGCTCAAGGAGACCGGTGCGCCGCTCGCCGGCGAGATGAGCGGCCACGTCTTCTTCAAGGACCGCTGGTACGGCTTCGACGACGGCATGTACGCCGGCGCGCGCCTGATCGAGATCCTCACGAAGGCGAAGGCCGCGGGCAGGGACCCGAGCGCCGTGCTCAACGGCCTTCCGAACGCGATCTCGACACCGGAACTGCAGTGGAAGCTCGACGAAGGCGAGAACTTCATGCTGATCGACCGGCTGCGGCAGGAGGCGACATTCGACGGTGCCGACTCGATCTCGAGGATCGACGGGCTTCGCGTCGAATATCCCGACGGCTTCGGGCTCGCGCGCTCGTCGAACACGACGCCCGTGATCGTGCTGCGCTTCGAGTCCGACACCAGCGAGGGCCTCGCGCGCATCCAGTCCGACTTCCGACGCGTGCTGACCGACGTCAAGCCGGGCGCGTCGCTGCCGTTCTGATCGTCATACGCCGTAGTAGCGCCTGAACCATTCCGCGAAGCGCGCCAGTCCCACGTCGAGCGGCGTCGACGGCGCGAACCCCACCGCGGCCTGCAGCCGCGACGTGTCGGCGTAGGTGTCCTTCACGTCGCCGTCCTGCATCGGCTTCATGATCTTCGTGGTGCTGCGGCCGAGCGCCCGCTCGAGCATCTCGATGTAGGTCAGCAGGTTGACCGAGCGATGATTGCCGATGTTGTAGATGCGCCAGGGCGCGCTGCTCGTCGCCGCGTCGGGACGCGTCGCGTCGAACGCGGCGTCCGGCGTCGCCGGCCGATCGAGCACGCGGATCGTCCCTTCGACGATGTCGTCGACGTACGTGAAGTCGCGCGTCATGTCGCCGTGGTTGAAGACCTCGATCGGCCGGCCGTCGACGATCGCCCGTGCGAACAACATCGGGCTCATGTCGGGCCGTCCCCACGGTCCGTACACCGTGAAGAAGCGCAGGCCGGTCGTCGGCAGGCCGAACAGGTGGCCGTAGCTGTGCGCCATCAGCTCGTTCGCCTTCTTCGTCGCCGCGTAGAAGCTGACCGGATGATCGACCGCATCGGTCTCGACGAACGGCAGCTTGCGGTTGCCGCCGTAGACCGATGACGTGCTCGCGTAGACGAGATGGCCGACCGCGTGGCGTCGACAGGCTTCGATCACGTTCGCGAAGCCGATCAGGTTGCTGTGCGTGTACGCGGCCGGGTTGATCAACGAGTAGCGGACGCCGGCCTGCGCCGCGAGATGCAGCACGCGGTCGAAGCGGCCCGCGGCGAACACGCGTGCGATCGCTTCCGCGTCGGCGATGTCCACCTTCTCGAAGCGGAAGCCCGGCAGCTTCTCGAGTTGCTCGAGCCGGTCGTGCTTCAGCCCGACGTCGTAGTAGTCGTTGACGTTGTCGATGCCGACGACCTCGTCGCCTCTCGCGAGCAGCGCCCTGCATGCGAAGAATCCGATGAAGCCGGCGCAGCCGGTGACGAGCACCGTCATCGGTGGTCTTCGAGCGCGCCGTCGACCGGCTGGTCGGGCAGGACGCGCGGCGCGCCACGTGGCTGCTCGACCTGCAGCGCCCGCAGCTTCGCGTACTTCGCGAAGCTGTTGAAGCAGCCGATCGCGATGTGCACCAGCCCCGGCAGGCCGTCGAGGAAGCCGAGGCGGATCACGTAGAACTTGATGAAGCGCAGTGCCGGCGACAGCAGCAGCCGCCAGACGTTGGCGCGTGCGCCGCTGCGAAACAACGCGTCGGCCTGCAGGCTCGTGTAGCGATTCTGCTTGTCCAGGTACGTCGCGAGGCTCTCGGCCGAGTGATGCATCAGTACCGCGCTCTCGGGCAAACGTCCGACCGGGCCCGATGCGACGACCTTCTCGTGCACCGCGTCGTCGCTCCACTGCGCGCGCCGCCGGTCGAAGAGGCGCAGGCTCCAGTCGGGGAAGCCCTCGCCGTGCTTCAGGTAGCGTCCCATGAACCGGTTCGAGCGCGGCATGCGATAGGCGACGTGGGTCGGCGCGGCGAGGGCTGCGGCCAGTGCGGTCGCGAGCGCGCGGCGACACTTCCTCGTCTGCGTCGACGCACAACACCCAGTCGTTCCGCGCGAGCCCGACCGCGAAGCGCTTCTGCGGACCGAAGCCGCGCCACGCCTCCTCGACGACGCGGGCACCGTGCCGTCGGGCGACGTCGCGCGTCGCGTCGTCGCTGCCGGAGTCGACGACGACGATCTCGTCGCAGAACGCGAGCGAGCGCAGGCACGGCGCCAGTTGATCACCGGTGTTGTACGTGATGAGGACGGCGGAGACGGGAAGCGGCGGGGAGGGCATCGGCTCGGCGGCTCGGCGACTGGTCTCTTCGTTCGCGCGGCGCTGCACGCAGTCGCCGGTCGTCCCTCGGGATGCGAGGCCCTGTCGGTAGAATCGTCCGATCGCCAGCCGGGCAGAATTGTGTCACACAACCTCCGATGGCCCGCGCCGCGACCGTGCGGCGCGGGACCTGCAATCCGTCGTCGTCCAGGTCGCACGCGACGCCGATGACCCGCGTCCTCGTCATCAAGACGAGCTCGATGGGCGATGTCGTCCACAACCTGCCGGTGATCGCCGATCTGCGTCGAGCGATGCCTGGCGTGACGATCGACTGGGTCGTCGAGGAAGCGTATGCCGATCTCGTCGGCCTCGCGACCGGCGTCGAGCGGGTCGTGCCGATCGCGCTGCGGCGCTGGCGTCGTGCACCGCATCGCTCGTCGACGCACGACGAGCGTCGTGCGTTCGACGTCGCGCTGCGCGCCGAGCGATACGACGCGGTACTCGACACGCAGGGACTGCTGAAGAGCGCGCTGATCGCACGTCGCGCGCGACTCACGCACGGCGGTCGACGCGTCGGCTTCTCGTTCGGTCTCGTGCGTGAGCCGCTCGCTCGGCTGCTCTACGACGAAGGCTACGCCGTCGATCCGCGCCTGCATGCGATCGAACGGATGCGCGCGCTCGCGGCCGCCGCGTTCGGCTACGACGGCGGCGCGCTCGGGCTGCCGCGCTTCGAGCTCGACGTGCCAGCGCGTCGGTTCGACTGGCTGGTCGATGCGTCCGACCCGACGGCGCGCCACGTCGTGCTGCTGCATGCGACCGCGCGTGCCGAGAAGGCCTGGCCGCCGGAGCGCTGGAGCGCGCTGGTCGAGGCGCTGAGCGAGGCAGGGCTCGTGCCGGTCCTGCCGTCCGGCAATGCCGCCGAGCGTGAGGCTGCCGAAGGTCTCGCGCGGCAAGCGGCGCTCAACGGCCATCGCACGATCGTCGCGCCGCCGCTGACGCTCGTCGATTGCGCCGCGCTCTTCGCGCAGGTCACGGCGGTCGTCGGCGTCGACACCGGCCTGCTGCATCTGGCCGCCGCCCTCGACGTGCCGACGGTGGGCCTGTTCGGCGCGACGCCCCGCTGGCGATACGCGCCGTACTGGTCGCCGCGGGCGATCAACCTCGGCAGCTTCGGCGAGCTCGGCGCGCAGCCCCGACTCCCGGCCGTGCTCGAGGCCTTGCAGCAGCTCGGCGTGCTCGGTCCGCCGGCGTCGACGTCGTCGTGACGACCGACGATTCGCGAGCGCGCGTCGCGCGGATCGCGTACAGCGCGCTCTGGTTCGTCGCGACGCCGGTGATCGCGCTGTACCTGCTGTGGCGATCGCGCCGCCAGCCGGCATATCGACGCCATTGGGACGAGCGCTTCCTCGGCCGCGCCCGGATCCGCTCGACGCGTTCGCGTCGTCATCTCTGGGTGCACGCCGTCTCCGTCGGCGAGACGCGCGCCGCCGCGCCGCTCGTCGAGGCGCTCCTCGCATCGCATCCGGGTCATCCGGTCCTCGTCACGCACATGACGCCGACCGGTCGCGAGGCGGCCGAGGCGCTGTTCGGCGATCGCGTCGCGCATGCCTACCTCGCGTACGACTATCCGCCCGCCGTGGCCGCGTTCCTCGGGCGCTGGCGGCCCGTCGTCGGCATCGTGATGGAGACCGAGATCTGGCCGAACCTGATGGCCGCCGCCGCGCGCGCCGGCGTGCCGATGGTGCTTGCGAACGCGCGGCTGTCCGCCAAGTCGCTGGTCGCGGCGAGCCGCTGGCCGTCGCTGATGAGGCCGGCCGTTCGCGGCTTCGCGCGCGTGCTCGCGCAGACCGATGCCGACGCGAAGCGCTTCGCGATGCTCGCCGATCGCGAGGACGCGACGAGCCCGTGGATCGCGACGATCGGCAACGTCAAGTTCGACGCCGACGTCCCCGACGTGCAGCGCGAACGGGCGCTCGCGTTCCGCGCCTGGTTCGACGCGATCGAGCCGAGGCCGAGGATCTTCCTGTGCGCGAGCACGCGCGACGGCGAGGAGGAGCGCATCGTCGATGCATGGGTCCGGCACGCGGCCGACGATCCGCTCGCGAGGGACGATGGCCGCGTCGTCCTCGCGATCGTGCCGCGTCATCCGCAGCGCTTCGACGACGTCGTCTCGCTGGTCCGCGCACGCGGGCTCGAGGTCGCACGGCGCAGCGACGACCGACCGCCGACCGCGGCGACGCAGGTCTGGATCGGCGACTCGATGGGCGAGCTCTGGGCGTACTACCTCGCGGCCGACGTCGCCTACATCGGCGGCAGCATCGTGCCGCTCGGCGGGCAGAACCTGATCGAGGCCGCAGCGGCCGGCTGCCCGATCGTGATCGGCCAGCACACGTTCAACTTCGCGTCGGCCAGCGACGAGGCCGTCAAGGTCGGCGCCGCGGTGCGTGTCGCCGACTACGACGCGCTGGTCGTGACGGCCATCGATCTCGCGCACGACGCGAAGCGCCGGCAGCGGATGCGCGACGCGGGTATCGCGTTCGCGGCCGCGCATCGCGGGGCGACGATGCGCACGCTCGCCGTGATCGACGCGCTGATCGCGGATCGCACGAAGGACTTGAATTCGGACCCGGCGCCGCCTATCTGCAGAGCCAGGCGGGAACGACCCGCGACCAACCAATCCGGAGTGAATCCATGTATCTGACCCTCAATCGCACAGGCCGCGTGCAGCCGCGCGTCCAGCCGCTCAACGGCGTCTCGTTCGACCGTCTGTTCGACGGGATCGTCTATCCGCTGGCGCGCAACGTGCAAGCCGCGTCGGCGATCGCCGCCCGCTTCGACGTCGTCGAGAAGAACGACCGCTTCGAAGCGCGCATCGAGATCCCCGGCGTGAACAAGGACGACATCGACGTGCAGATCGACGGCGCCGTCGTTCGCGTGAAGGCCGAGTCCAAGGCCGAAGAAAAGACCGAAGCCGAAGAAGGCGCGAAGGTCCTCCACAGCAGCCGCGCGACCCGCTCGTGGGTTCGCAACTTCACGCTGCCGGCCGAAGTCGACGACAGCCGCGCGGAAGCCGCATACGAGAACGGCGTGCTGACGCTGACGCTGCCGAAGAAGGAAGTGGTGCAGCCGAAGAGGCTGGCGGTCAAGTAGACCATCGGAGGGCCTCTCGAGGGGCCCCGCGCGCAGCGCGGGGATCGAGACTCCCGCAGATGGTCCGATCGATGGCGGGCTCGATGCCCGCTATCGATCGAGTCCGCAGCATCGCGGTCGCATCGACAGGCCGCATTCCGGTCCATGGGTCCGGAGCATGCCGGTCTCAGAATCGACAGCCGCAGCGAAGTCCCCGAGTCATCCAAGCCGCCCTAGCGCGGCTTTTTTTCACCCCTCCGACGACCCCTGCCGCGCGACCGCCGACGCCGTCGGCACGAACGCGCCTTCGTCCACGTCCGCCACGATGCGCGCGCGACCGTCGCGCTTCGCCTGGTAGAGCAGGCGGTCGGCCGCGAGCATCAGCGCGTCGATCGTCGTCGGGTGCTTCGGTGCGCACGCGATGCCGGCCGAGAACGTGAGGTCCGACGGCAACGGCTCCGCGCCCGCGGCGGCCTGCAGGCGCCTGCAGTCGTCGAGCACGCCGGCGAGCCGCTCGTGCGCGACGGTGGCCGTCGTCGACGGCAGGATCAACGCGAACTCCTCGCCGCCGACGCGGCACACGACGTCGTCCCCGCGCAACCGTTCGCGCAGCAGCGCGCCGAGCGCGCCGAGCACGCGATCGCCGGCCACGTGCCCGTGCAGGTCGTTGAGCCGCTTGAAGTGGTCGAGGTCGAGCATCACGACGCACAGCGGCGTGCCCTGCTCGGCGCTCTCGGCGAGCAGCTTGGGGCCGCGCTCGTACAGATAGCGCCGGTTGTGCAACCCGGTCAGCGCGTCCCGATAGTTCTGTTCCTTGAGCTCGTCGTGCAGCCGCTGGTTCTCGGCGATCTGGACCTTGAGCGCCGCGTTCAGCGTCGCGAGCCGCTCGTGTTCGCGCTCGAGCTCCGCGTGCAGCGCCATCACGCGATCGCGCTCGGCACGCGCGGTGTCGAGCTCGTGACGGATCGTGTGCGTGAGGCTCGCCACGTGCGCGGCCAGCCGTGCGAGGCGCTCGCGGATCGTCGCGCGACGACGTTCATGGAACAACGCGCGACGGTGATCGCCGACCATCTCGAACGCGGCCGCCGTGATCTCGTGCAGGCTCATCAGGTAGGACGGCGAATCGACGGTCTGCTCGTCGACGGCATCGAGCGTCGCGAGCGCGATCTCGGTCGCGCGTCCCGGCTCGCCGGCCGCGAGCTCGATGCGCGCCTCGACGTAGGTCCAGAACACGTACGGCGTCCCGCCGTTCCGGCCGCCGCGCACGAGCTCGCCGCGGATTCCCTCGAAGACGCGGCGCGCGTCTTCCGCGCGATTCGCGTTCGCATAGGTCAGTGCGAGCGTCAGCGGCACCTCGGGCTCGCTCACGCCGATCGCGAGGACGTAGCGCTCCTGCGTCAGGTACTTCTCGCACAACGCCAGCGCATCGCGATGACGTCCGAGCTGCGCGTACGTCTGCGCGAGGTTGAGCGCGATGATGATGGTCGTGCGATCGGCGTCGCACGCCGACGCGAGGATCAAACCTTCCTCGAGCAGCCGGCATCCCTCGTCCGGGTTCTGAAGGTCGGTGTGATAGCCGCCGAGGTTGCACAGCGTCGACGCCAGCAGCAGCGGGTCCTTCGTGTCGCGCGCGGTGTCGACGGCCTGGAAGTGCCACTTCAGCGCCGGCTCGAGCAGGCCGGTGTAGCGGTAGCCGAGCGACAGCGCGACGTGGACGACGAAGAGGTCGGTCGGCGTGACGTCGAGCGGCGGGTGCGCGGCAAGCTCGGCCAGCATGCGGATCGAGCGGTCGGGCTCGCCGTCGAGTCGCGCGCACAACGCCTGCAGCGCACGCGCGAGCCACACGCCGCGATCGTCTTCGAGCGACTCGAACAACGCGCGGCACTCGCTCGCGGATCGGGTCGCTTCGATGGAGATGCCGGCGCGGATCGCCGCGTACGCCGACTGGAACAGCGCGTGGGCCAGCGCCTCGGAGTCCTGCGACGCTTCGGCCAACGACACGGCATTGGCTGCCGATGCGCGTGCCTCGCGCAGGTCGCTGTACTGGTAACGCCACGCACGATTGACGGCCTGCATCGCAGGCGATCGGGCCTCGCTCGGATCGGCGAAGGCGGCAGTGGTCTGTGCGGCGCGACGCGTAACGCTCATCGGAGATTGCGGGCCGGTTAAGCGCCGCAATCGCCTTGCGGGTGCGCGCCGTCAGGGTTTGTCGCCAAGTCCGGTGATCGATCCGCCTCCCGTGATCGACCTCGAAACTGCGGGCTTGCCATAATACTTGACATCGCCGCTTCCGGCGATCGTGACGGACAGATTGTCGCGTGCCCACAGCGTCGCGTCGCCGCTGCCGGCGATCGAGATCGTCGCGTTCGCGCTCTGCAGCGACGCGGACCGGTAGTCGCCGGAACCGGCGATCCGCACGTTCTGCTCGAACACGCCGCCGGACAGCATCACGTCGCCGGACCCGCTGATCCGCACGAGCAGCTTGCGTGCGGCCAACGTGCCGAACTTGACGTCGCTCGAGCCGGCGACCGAGATCTCGAAGTCGCCGGGCACGGTGAACGCATCCGCGCGGATGTCGCCGCTGCCGTTGGTCACGATGCGATCGAGCGTCTTCGCCGACAGCAGGAAGCGGGGGCTGCGCTTGTCGCTGCCCCACCAGACGCGGCGCGAGCCCGTGTCGTACGTCAGCACGAGCTCGTCGCCGCGCGTCTCGACCTTCAGGTACTGCAGCGAGTCGCGCTCGCCTTCGACGGCGAGCGCCGGCGCGTCGGCCTGCGTGAGGACGAGGTCCGCCGAGCCGACCAGTCGGACGGACTTGAACGTGCCGACCGGGCGCGGCTCGGTCACGACGTCGGCCGCGAACGCCGCGCGCGCGAAGAGGAACGCGGACAACGTCAGCAGCGCGGTCGACAGGAGCCGCGACGTGGCGGGATGGCGGGATGTGGTCTTCATGGCGGTTTCATCGAATGACGGATCGAGTCGGCACGATAGGCAGCGGCGCAGCGGCGCGCCAGCCCGGATCGACGGGCCGACGATGCCGCACGACGAGCCGCGATCAGGCGCGACGGTCCGCAGGCGTCACTTGCGCAGCTGCAGCGATCCCGACACGGTCAGCGTCAACGTCACCGGGCCGGCCTCGATCGGCAGCGGGGCGGCCGACGACGCGCTCATCGGCGACGCGAGCCGCATCATCGGGCGCGGCCCGCTCTGTCCGGCGTCGCTGATCGTGACCTGACGGATCGAATAGCCGGCGTAGCCGAACGCGCGGGTCGTGGCGGCCGCCTTGTCCTGGAACGCGTGCGCGCCGCGGTCGATCAGCGCGGCGCTCTCGTGTCCGCGGAGCTCGGGCGACAGCTCGAAGCCCGATCCGACGATCTGCAGCGTCTGCGCGAGCCGGCCGACGAGGGCGCCGAGCGCGTTGAAGTCCTTCGATTTCAGCACGACCTGCGCGCGCACCTCCCAGCCGCTGCGGGTCGTCTGGTTGCCGCGGCTGTCGTAGCGCGGCGACGTCGTGTACCCGGCGTTCGCCGCGACGACGCCGGGGACCGCCTTCGCATCCGCGAAGGCCTTCGCGAGCGCCTGGTTGACGTCGCTCGTCAGCGGCGCGACCTCGGGACCTTCGCGGACGATCGCGAGCGTCACGACGGCGAGGTCCGGTACGACGTCGGACGTGACGGTCGCGTCGAGATTGAGGACGTCGGCGAGCGGCCGGGTGCTGTCGTCGGCGCGGACCGACAGCGGCACTGCAGCCGAGACCGCGACGACCAGCACGGCGAGGCTTCTCATGACCCGACCTTTCATCATCATCGTCATCATCGGCATCGTCACATCGCGGTCGGTTCGGGTCGAGGCCGCTCGGGCAACGGGATCCACTCGTGCTCGCCGGGCACCTGCGGGAAGCGTTCGTTCGGATACGTGAGCCACGCGGCGCGGGCATCGTCGATCATCTCGCGGCGGCTCGCGACGAAGTTCCACTCGAGCGCGCGCGGCCCGTCGAGCGCCGCGCCGCCGACCAGCATGACGCGGGCGGCGCTCCGTGCGGCGACGGTCGCCTCGCCGGTCGACGCGAGCACGGCCATCGTCCCCGCAGGCAGCGGTTCTCCGTCGAGCGTGACGTCGCCGTCGACGACGAAGACCGCGCGTTCGTCGTGCTCGGCCTCGACGGTCAGCATGCTGCCGCCGTCCATCGTCGCGGCCGCGTACAGCGTCGGCATCAGCACGTGGACCGGCGACGACGCGCCGTAGGCCGTGCCGGCGATGATCGTGATGCGCACGCCGGGCCGCTCGACGATCGGCAGCTCCGATGCGTCGTGATGCGCGAACGACGGCTCGTCGCCTTCGTGCTCGATCGGCACGGCGACCCAGCTCTGGATCGCATGGATGTGCTGCTCGCGCAGTCGCGCATCTTCGGGCGAGCGCTCGGAGTGGACGATGCCGCGACCGGCCGACATCCAGTTCACGTCGCCGGGGCGGATCGGCTGATCGGTGCCGAGGCTGTCGCGATGGATCATCTCGCCGGCGAACAGGAACGTCACGGTCGCGAGCCCGATGTGCGGATGGGGCCGCACGTCGATCGCCTGTCCGACCTCGAGCGTCGCGGGGCCGAGATGATCGAAGAACACGAACGGCCCGACCGTGCGACGCACGGCCGACGGCAGCACCCGACTGACGGAGAAGCCGCCGAGGTCGCGGGTCTTGCCGGAGATGAGGTCGAAGGACATGGGCCGCGATCTTCGCACGATCGCGGACGGCGGCGCGCGACGCGGACTACGGCGACAGCGGCGGTTCGTTCATCGCGACGACCTGTTCGTGCAGCCGCTCGACCTGGTCCTGCCAGTAGCGCTCGCTGCCGAAGAACGGGAACGCCGCGGGGAACGCGGGATCGTCCCAGCGTCGCGCGAGCCACGCGTTGTAATGGATCATCCGCAGCGTGCGCAGCGCCTCGAGCCGTCGCAGCTCGCGCACGTCGAACGCGGCGAACTGCGCATAGCCTTCGAGCAGGTCGGCGAGCTGCCGTGTCATCTCGCCGCGCGTGCCCGACAGCAGCATCCACAGGTCCTGCACGGCCGGTCCCATGCGACTGTCGTCGAAGTCGACGAAGTGCGGGCCGTCGGTCCACAGCACGTTGCCGAGGTGGCAGTCGCCGTGCAGCCTCAACATGCGCGACGGGCCGGCTGCCGCGTCGCAGGCGGCGACCGCCTGCAGTGCGACGTCGACGATGCCGGCCCAGGCCGCATCGATCGGTGGCGGCACGATGCGGTGCTCGGCGATCCAGTCGCGCGGCTCGAAGCCGAACGTCGCGATGTCGAGGGCAGGGCGCTCGACGTAGTCGGTCGCGGCGCCGAGGGCATGGATGCGCCCGATGAAGCGACCGAGCCACTCGCGCGTGTCGCTGCTCTCGAGCTCGGGCGCGCGGCCGCCGCGACGATCGAACACCGCGAAGCGAAAGCCGCCGTGACGGAACAGCGTCGTGCCAGCGTCGTCGGCACGCGCAGGCACGACCGGCACCTCGATCGCGGCCAGCGACGCGACGAAGCGGTGCTCCTCGACGATCTGCGCGTCGGTCCAGCGTTCGGGACGATAGAACTTGGCGACGCATTGCGAGCCGTCGTCGAGTCCCATCAGATAGACGCGGTTCTCGTAGCTGTTGAGCGCGAGCAGGCGTCCGTCGCAGCGATAGCCGATCGACTCGAGCGCATCGAGCGCGCACTCGGGCGTCAGACTTTCGTACGGATGCGGCCCGGCCGCGTCGCGCGTCGTCGCGGTCGGTCGGTCGTCGAGCGCCATCGCCCGCCGCATCGCCCATGCATCGGCGATCGCGTCGTCGTCGTCGCTTGCCGGCTCGGTCGTCATGCGGGCAGTGTAATGAAGCGCCCGATACGCCACTGCGACGTCGGTCGCGCCGGCGCCGATCGCGTCCCGGCGCCGCCGGGACGACGATGGGATCGAATCAGCGGTTGCCGGAGCTCGTCAGCCCGCTCGATGCGAAGCGCGGACGACGCGTGCTGCCGTCGCCGGTCGGGCGCGAACCGTTGCCGCCCGGGCGCCCGCCGTTGCCCGAGGGCCTCTTCGGCGCGTTCGCATGATTCGGCTTGGCCGATGCGTTCGAACGCGGTTGCTGCGGACGAGCGCCGCCGCGGTTCGGCGTGCGCTGGATCGGCTCGGGCTTGACGCGCAGGTCCGGCTCGAAGCCCGCGATGACTTCCTTCGGCAGGCTGCGCTTGATCACGCGCTCGATGTCGCGCAGCAGGCCGTTCTCGTCGACGCAGACGAGCGAGACCGCCTCGCCGGTCGCGCCCGCGCGGCCGGTGCGGCCGATGCGGTGGACGTAATCTTCTGCGACGTTCGGCAGCTCGTAGTTGACGACGTGCGGCAACTGGTCGATGTCGATGCCGCGCGCCG
This sequence comes from uncultured beta proteobacterium, assembly GCA_963795885.1. Lineage (GTDB taxonomy): Bacteria > Pseudomonadota > Gammaproteobacteria > Burkholderiales > Burkholderiaceae_D > CAHJXF01. Next base: position 739,776 of record CAWCJI010000007.1, read on the forward strand.
CGATGTCGGTCGCGACCAGCACCTGCAGCTGGTTCGACTTGAACTTCGCGAGCGCCGCGGTGCGCGCGCCCTGGCTCTTGTTGCCGTGGATCGCGAGCGCGGTGATGCCGTCGCCGGCGAGCTGCTCGGCGAGACGGTTCGCGCCGTGCTTGGTCCGTGTGAAGACGAGCACCTGATGCCAGTCGTTCTCGAGGATGAGGTGCGTCAGCAGCTGGCGCTTCTTGTCGCGGTCGACCGGATGGACCTTCTGCGCGATCACTTCGACCGTCGAGTTGCGCGCGGCGATCTGGATCGCCTTCGGATGGTCGAGCAGCTTGTCGGCGAGCGCGCGGATTTCGTCGGAGAACGTGGCCGAGAACAGAAGGTTCTGGCGGCGCACGCCGTTGACGCTCTCCGGCAGGACCGACAACACGCGCTTGATGTCGTGGATGAAGCCCATGTCGAGCATGCGGTCGGCTTCGTCTAGCACGAGCGTCTCGATCTTCGAGAAGTCGACGGTGCGCTGCTGGTAGTGGTCGAGCAGCCGACCCGGCGTCGCGACGAGGATGTCGACGCCATTGCGAAGCGCGGACGCCTGCGGACCGAAGCCGACGCCGCCGAACACGGCAACCGACTTCAGCTTGAGGTACTTGCCGTAGACGCGCACGCTCGCTTCGACCTGGGCCGCGAGTTCACGGGTCGGCGCGAGGATCAACGCGCGCAGCGGACGGGCCGCGATGCGGCCCTTGCCTGCCGGTTGCGGCGCGGACGGGTTCTGCGACAGGCGTTCGAGGATCGGCAGGACGAAGCCGGCGGTCTTGCCGGTGCCGGTCTGCGCGCCTGCGAGCAGGTCGCCGCCCGACAGGACGGCCGGGATGGCTTCCGCCTGAATGGCGGTGGGGGTGGTGTAACCGCTGTCCGCGCAAGCGCGCACGAGCGGCTCGGACAAGCCGAGGCTGGAGAAGGACATGAATTGGATTGGTAGTGCAGGCCTGTCCCCGCGAACGCGGGGCCAGTCACAGACGAGCAGGAACTGCGGAGTCTGAATGACGCGTCGGATCGACGGCGGCCGGGGACTGGAGCAAGAGCCGCGACGGCGAGCATAACAGGTTTGTGCGGTGCGGCATAGCGCTTTCGCGCGGCGCGGGCCGCTGTGGTATTGAAGACGAATTCACGAGGAGAACCCGATGGTCGAAGCGCGCTGGAAAGAGACGCTGATCGCCGCGAGCGATCGCTGCGTCGTCGTCGAAGGCAATCAGTACTTCCCGAAGGACGCGGTGCCGGCAGAGCATCTGCGGCCGTCGTCGACGACCACGGTCTGCCCGTGGAAGGGGACGGCGAGCTACTACGACGTCGTCGTCGGCGACTCGGTCAACAAGGACGCGGCCTGGTACTACCCGGATCCGAAGGCGGCCGCCGCCGAGATCAAGGACCGCATCGCGTTCTGGAAAGGGGTCGAGGTCCGCGCTTGATCGATCGGGCACGATCGCCGGTGGCGCTCGTCGTGATGCGTGTCGCGATGATCCTGGCGTCGCTGCTCGCGGCGACGCCGGCGGCTGCGGCCGACGTGGCGGACACGATCGGGCAGCGGATGCAGGCTTGCAGCGGCTGCCACGGCGATCGCGGTGCCGGCATCCCGGGCGTCGCGTTCCCGCGGCTCGCCGGGCAGCCGGCCGCCTACCTCGCGGCGCAGATGCGCGCGTTCCGCGACGGCGTCCGGACCTATGCGCCGATGAATTTCCTGATGGCGCGACAGCGCGACGCGTACTTCGAGGAAATCGCCGCCTGGTTCGAGGCTCAGACGCCGGACCCGCGCGTCGTCGACTTTCGCCGTCGCGAGCCGGTCGATGCCGCTGCCGTCGAACGAGGCCGCGCGCTCGTCCACGAGGGACGAGCCGCCGAAGGCGTGCCTGCCTGCGTCGCCTGCCACGGGCCGGAAGCGGCCGGCACGACGGCGGCCGACGGCGCGATCCCCGCGCTCGCCGGCATGCCGCGCGACTTCCTGATCGAGCAGGTCGGCTCGTGGAAGTCGGGCTCGCATCGCAGCCCCGAGCCGAACTGCATGGCGACGATCGCGAAGCGGATGAGCGGCGACGACATCGTGGCGGCCGCGAGCTGGCTGTCGCTGCAGCAACCCGACCGCCGACCGGCGCCGCGAAGCGATCCGCTGCCGATCGCCTGCGGCATTCGATGAGACGCGTCGTCGTCCTGGTGGCGGTGGCGACCGTCGTCGTCGTGGTGGCGCTCGCGATCGTCGCCGTCGCGGTCGCCTGGACGTTCACGCATCGCGATGCCGACGAGGCGGCCGTGCCGACGAACGCGGCGACGGCAGCGCTCGATCCGGTCGCGTCGTCGGACCCGGTCGCACGCGGGCGCTATCTCGCGGCGGCGGGCGACTGCATCGGCTGCCATCAGGCGCGCGGCGGCGAGCCGTTCGCCGGCGGCGTCGCGGTGCCGACGATCTTCGGTCGCATCTTCACGAGCAACATCACGCCTGATCGCGAGACCGGGATCGGCGCCTGGTCGGCCGACGACTTCTGGCGCGCGCTGCACGACGGGCGCGGCAAGGGCGGCGAGTATCTCTATCCGGCGTTCCCCTATCCCAACTACACCCGCATCACGCGACCGGACGCCGATGCGATCTACGCATACCTGATGTCGCTGCCGCCGGTGCGTCGCGCGAACACGCCGCACGAGTTGCGGTTTCCGTACAACCTGCGACCCCTCGTCTTCTTCTGGCGTCTGCTGTATTTCGAGCGCGGCGTCTATCGAGCCGACGAGGCGCACGACGCGACGTGGAACCGCGGCGCCTATCTCGCGAGCGGCCTCGGCCATTGCGTCGCCTGTCATTCGCCGCGCAACTTCCTCGGCGGCACGGCGCGTGCCGACGAGCTGTCGGGCGGCGTGATCGCGGTGCAGGACTGGTACGCGCCGTCGCTGACGTCGGATCGCGACGCGGGCCTCGGCGACTGGTCGGTCGACGAGGTCGCGCGCTTCCTGAAGGACGGCGTGACCGAACGCTTCGCGGTGTTCGGACCGATGGCCGAGGTCGTGCACGACAGCACGCAGCACCTCGCCGACGACGACCTGCGGGCGATGGCCATCTACCTGAAGTCGCTGCCGGCGAAGGTGTCCGACGATGCGCCGCCGGTCGTCGTCGCGCCGTCGACGCGGACGGAGCTGCTCGAACGCGGCGCGAAGATCTACGCGGCGAACTGCGACGGCTGTCATCAGCCGTCGGGCGCCGGCGTGCCGCATGCCTATCCCGCACTCGCGCACAACACCGGCGTGATGATGGGCTCGACGATCAACGCGATCCGGGCCGTGCTCAATGGCGGCTTCCCGCCGGGGACCGACGGCAATCCGAGGCCTTACGGCATGCCGCCGTTCGCGCAGAAGCTCGACGACCAGGACATCGCGGCGGTCCTGAGCTACGTGCGCAACAGCTGGGGCAATCGCGCGCCGGCGGTCGCGCCGGCCGACGTGCAGCGCTATCGGTCGGTGCCGATCGAGTGAGGCTGGAGGTCGCGCGCGAGGCGGATCCCCGAGAACTGCCAGCGCGTCTGCGGCGGGAAGAAGTTGCGATAGCTCGCGCGCGCATGGCCGGCCGGCGTCGCGCACGACGCGCCGCGCAGCACCATCTGGTTGATCATGAACTTGCCGTTGTACTCGCCGACGGCGCCGGGTGCGGTCGCGAAGCCCGGGTACGGCAGGTACGCGCTCTGCGTCCACTGCCAGACGTCGCCGAACAGCTGCTGCACGCCGCCCGCATCGTCGCCACGCCGCGGATGGACGTTCGTGCCGTCGTAGAGGCGACCCGAGTCGATCGGCTCCGACTGCGCGACGCATTCCCATTCGGCTTCGGTCGGCAAGCGCGCGCCGGCCCAGCGCGCGTAGGCATCGGCCTCGTAGTACGACACGTGCGCGACCGGCTCTTCGCCGTCGAACGGTCGCATGCCGTACAACGTGAACAGCGACCAGTCCGCGTCGGCGCGATCGCGCTGCCAGTACAACGGCGCCTGCCATCCCTCGCGGACGCACGCGTCCCAGCCGTCGGACAACCAGAACTCGGGCCTCGCATAACCGCCGTCGTCGATGAACGCGCGGTATTCGCCGCAGGTCACCGGACGCGACGCGATCGCGAACGGTTCGATCCAGACCCGATGGCGCGGTCGTTCGTTGTCGAACGCGAAGCGGTCGCCGTCATGGCCGATGCGGCAGATGCCGCCGGGCCGCTCGACGAAGGACGTCGGCTTCGGCGACTCGCGATGCGGCACCGGTGGGGCGCCTCGATACGCCGGACGCGTCGGGTTCTTCCACAAGTGATGCTTGAGGTCGGTCAGCAGCAGCTCCTGATGCTGCTGTTCGTGATGCAGCCCGAGCTCGATCACGTCGAGCTGCGCAGCCGTCAGCGGCCGCTCGGTCGATGACCCGCGCGACGCGCTGGTCGACGATGCGTCGATAGTCGACCACCTCGTCCAGCGACGGACGGGAGATCAGCCCGCGCTCGGCTCTCGGATGTCGTTCGCCGATGCCGACGTAGTACGAATTGAACAGCACGCGATACGCTGGATCGACCGGGACATACGAAGGATCGTTCTCGAGCACGAACGTCTCGAAGAACCAGGTGATGTGCGCGAGATGCCACTTGACCGGACTCGCGTCGGGCATCGACTGCAGCAGGCAGTCCTCGGGCGACAGCCCGTCGGTCATCGCGACCGTCAACGCGCGAATCCGACGATAGTCGTCGAGCAGGGCCGCCTGACGCGCCTCGTGCGGATCTTCGCCGGCACGCCCGACGGGCAGCGAGCTCACGCGGGCTCCGCGACGAACACGCCGAACCAGTCCTGCGGATCGCGCCAACAATGCAACCGCTCGCCGCCGGCGAAGCCCGCCGACTCGAGCAGCGCGGCGAAGCCGTCGATCGTGTACTTGTGCGAATACTCGGTCGTGATCGCCTCGCCGTCGTCGAACGCGACCGTCGACGTGCCGATCCGCACGCGTTGTGCGCAACGCGAGACGAGCTGCATCTCGACCCGGCCGAACGTCTCGTCGAACACCGCGCGATGGGCGAACGCCGACGGGTCGAAGTCGGCATCGAGCAGCCGGTTCGCGACCCGCAGCACGTTGCGATTGAACGCGGCCGTGACGCCGATCGCATCGTCGTACGCGGCCTCGAGGATCCCCCGATCCTTGACGAGGTCCACGCCGATCAGCAGCTTGCCGCCGTCGGTCGCGAAGTCCGCGATATGGTCCCGCACCGATCTCAGGAAGGCACGCGCGTCGTCGACGACGAAGTTGCCGATCGACGAGCCGGGATAGAAGAACACCGGCGGCAGGCCCGGTGCCTCGGCCAGGACGTCGTGCAAGTCGAAAGGCCGCGTGAAGTCGGCGACCACGCCGAGCACGTCGATCGACCGCGACCGCAGACGTCCCGGCGTGCGGCTGCGGGCCAGCGATCGCAGCGCGTCGCGCAACCAGCCTTCGGCGATGTCGACGCCGATGTAGCGCTGCGCCGCGGTCGGCTCGAGCCACCCACGTGCCTTCAGGCCGTCGCCGCAGCCGAGGTCGATCCACTGACCGCCGATCGGCAGCGTCGCGGCGATGTCGTCGCGATGTCGCTCGAAGATCGACGCCTCGGTGCGCGTCGGGTAGTACTCGTCGAGCGCGCAGATCGCGGTGAAGAGTGCCGATCCCTGCGCGTCGTAGAAGAACTTCGGCGAGCTCGCAGCCGGCTTCGCTGTCAGCCCGTCGCGAAATCGGGTGAGCTCGTCGTCCGCCTCGTCGAGTGCGGTGCGCACGATCACACGGACGTCGCGCGACGGCGTCACGGACTTGCGGAGCGGAAGGTCCAGGACGCGGCGATCGTCGACCAGGACGTCGTCGTCGGCGACGACGGGATTATTCGAAAGCATGAGGAGGGTGTCCGGTGGTCGTCATCGATCGCATTTCGAAACACACTCGAGTCGAGGCTTGCGCGACTGCCGACCGCGAAGCGCATCGGATGACGACGGCGCGAGGGCCGTGGAGGTCGGGCGATTATCCGCGTCGCGTCGCGCGCGACCCTGTAGGCGACGCTGGCGAGGGCGGGGTAGGACGGTTTCTCATCCCGGCTCCGTCAAACCGATTTCTCGTCCCAATCGAAGCGCCACACCGCGATCAGCCCGAACGCCAGCGTCGAGCCGATCATGACGAGGATCGGCGGCCACGCGGCGTCGAAGCCGAGGCCGCGCCACGTGACCGCATCGAAGCCGTCGACGGCCCAACGCGTCGGAACCGCGAGCGACGCGGTCTGCAGCCACTGCGGAAACACGAACGCCGGCACCCAGGCACCGCCGAGCATGACCATGATGAGCGTCGCGAACAACGCGAGGCCGCGCGTCGCTTCCGGCGTCCGGCCGAGCGCCGCGATGAACAGTCCGAAGGCGGCCGTCATGCAACCGAACGTGACGACGAGCGCGACGAACCCAACAACGCTGCCTTCGATGCGCACGTGGAACAGCAGCATGCCGGCGACGAAGACGATCGTGAACAGCAGCGACGCGATCAGCGCACCGCTCGCGAGCTGGCTGCCGAGCAGGAACCCGCGCGACAACGGAGCCGCGCGCAACCGCTGCCACAACCCCATTCGTCGCATGGTCAGCAGCTTGATGCCGAGGTCGATGCCCATGAACAGGATGAACTGCACGCCCATGCCGACGAACGAATGCGTGTACGAATTGTAGCGATTGCCGGTGCTCGATTGCGACGCGATCTCCTTCGTCGCATACGGCAGCTGCAGACCGGTCGCAGCACCGCCGCCGCTCGTCGCGGCCGGCTCGTCGCGACGAACCTTCTCGACGGAATCGAACAGCGTCAGCAGGTCGCGCTTCGCATCCGGCGACATCGAGGCGCTACGCTCGACGGAGCTGCGCGCATCCGACGTGATGTCGGCCGCACCGCCCGCCGCCGAGAACGCGGAGCGCGTGACGGCCTCCATCACGTGTTGCGTCAACAGGCCCTCGACCACCTGCAGTTCGATCGCCTGCGACGGGTCGTAGCGGATCTCGATCGTCGGCTTGTCGCGCCCGCCGAACAGCGCACGCGGCGCCTGCTCGCCGAAGCGCGCGGGGATCGTCAGCATCGCGCGCAGCTTGCCCCGCCGCACGGCGTCGGCCGCGGCCGTCGCGTCGAGCGGCCTCACCTCGAACGTCGGGTCGTTCACGAGGCTCGTCGCGATCCCCTTCGACGTCGCGCTGCCGTCGAGATCGATGACCGCGATCGGGATGCGCGATCGCTCGCTGTCGGCGGAGCGGCCGAACAGCGAGCCGAAGAACGCGGCGATCGCGATCGGCGCCGCGACCGAGACCAGCAGCGTGCGACGGTTCGAGAAGTAGAGGATCAGGTCCTTGCGGACCAGCGCGCGCAACGCGTTCAGGTAAGTGTTCATGCGTGCGTCGCTCAGTCGCGCAACTGACGGCCGGTGAGCGACAGGAACACGTCCTCGAGGTTCGCCTGCGCGCTCGTCACGCGGCGCACCGCGTGACCACGGGCCGCGAGCCAGGTCAGCACGTGCGGCAGGCTCGCGCCGAGATCCGCGATCGCGAGCGTCAGCACGTCGTCGTGCTGATCGGCTCGCGTGACGCCGGGCTCCGCGAGCAGCGCCTGCGTGTCGACGTCGCCGCCGACCTCGAGCGTGACGAGGCCGGTGTTGCCGAGCCTGCGGACGAGCACCGACGGCGTATCGGCTGCGACGACGTGGCCGTGGTCGACGATCACGATGCGGTCCGCAAGACGTTCGGCCTCTTCCATGTAATGCGTGGTGTAGATGATCGTCTTGCCGCGCGCCGCGAGCGTCTCGAGCGCGTCGAAGATCGCGTTGCGGCTCTGCGGATCGACGCCGACCGTCGGCTCGTCGAGGACCAGCAGGTCCGGGTCGTGGACCAGCGCTGCGGCGATGTTGAGACGCCGCTTCATGCCGCCCGAGTAGCGCGACGGCTTGTCCTTCGCGCGGTCGGCGAGGCCGGCGAGCTCGAGCGCCGCATCGACGCGCTCCTTCAGCAGCGGGCCTTCGATGCCGTACAGCGCGCCGAACAGCTCGAGGTTGTCGCGCGCGCCGAGCTCCTCGAACAGCGCGACGTCCTGCGGCACGAGACCGATGCGGCGCTTGACCGGGCTGTTGTCGGACTCGATCGCGGCATCGTCGATCGTGACGCTGCCCGAGTCCGGCTTGACGAGCCCGCAGATCATCGCGACCGTCGTCGACTTGCCGGCGCCGTTCGGCCCGAGCAGTCCGACGACCTCGCCGCGAGCGGCGGAGAGCGACACGTCGACGACGGCCCGATTGGCGCCGTAGCTCTTCGCGAGGTGCTCGACCTTCAGCATGCGGCGGCCGCGGAGGCGCCCCGATCCTTCTTCGTCGAACGGACGGCCTTGGCCGTCGTCTGCGCGGTATAGCGGCCGAGCCAGCCGAAGAACTCGCGATACCAAAGCCGCGAGTTCTGCGGCTTCAGGATCCAGTGGTTCTCGTCGGGAAAGAAGACGAGCCGCGACGGCACGTTCTTCACGCGCAGCGAGTCGTAGTAGGCGAGACCCTGGTAGTACGGCACGCGATAGTCGAGCTCGCCGTGGACGACGAGCGTCGGCGTCTCGAACGACGCGGCGTAGTGATGCGGCGACTGCGCGAGCACGCGCGCCTCGTCTTCCCACGGGAAACCGCCGAGCTCGTGGCCGAACCAGAAGTAGCCGTCGGAGCCCATCATCGACACCCAGTCGAAGCAGCCCGCGTGGCAGACGTACGCCGCATAGCGGCCGCGCGTCGCGCGACCGTTCATCAGCGCGACCATGTAGCCGCCGTAGCTGCCGCCGGTCGCCGTGACCCTCTTCGGATCGATGCGCCCGGTCGCGAGCATGTACTCGGTGCCCGCCTCGACGTCGGCGAGCTCGCGACGACCCCAATCGCCGTTGATCGAGCCGACGAAGGCCTGGCCCCAGCCGGTCGAGCCGTGATAGTTGACCGACGTGACGACGTAGCCCTGCGCCGCGAACAGCTGCGTGTTCCAGCGCCAGTGCCACGCGTCGTTCGCGCACGTGTGCGGGCCGCCGTGGATCGAGTGCATCAGCGGCCACTGCTTCTTCGCATGCTTGACCCGCTTCTTCGAGCCGGCGTTGTCGTCGAGCTCGAAGCCGGGCGGCGTGACGACCCACATCTGCACCGGGTCGCCGTCGAAGCCCGCCACCGTGACCGAGTGCGCGTCGGCGAAGCGAAGGCGTTCGAGCAGCGGCGCGTTGATCGCCTCGATCGGGCGCTCGCGCGCGCCGTCGGCATCGCATGCCAACAGCATCGGCGGATGCGTCTGGGACGACCGCGCATACGCGAGCGTGGAGCCGTCGCGGCTGATCGCGAGGTCGGTCGCGACGCCGCCGTGCTGCGGCCCGCGCAGCAGCTCGCGCGGCGCGTCGCTCGCGGGCATCGCGTCCGACGGCGCGTCGATCGACCAGATCGGCTGCGCGATCTCGTCCTCGGCGAGGAACAGGACGCGCTTCGAGTCGGCCGACCAGTGGACCGCGCCGTGCAGACCCCGGTCCCAGCCGAACGTCATCGGCACGACGGTCGCGTCGTCGCGCCGGATCAACGCGAGTCGCGGCTGCTCGTTGTGCGCGCGTGCGAGGTCCGACGAGTGCACCGCGATCCAGCGACCGTCCGGTGAATAGCGCGGCTGTTCCTCCGCGCGGCCCGTCTCGCGCGTCGGCGACGTCCACTTGCCCTTCTTCACGTCCATCACGACGATGTCGGTGAAGGCCGGCGCGCGTGGGTCCGGGTCGAAGTCGTACGTGAACGCGATCTCGCCGCCGTCGGGGCTGAGGTCGAACAGGTTCGCATCCGGTTCCTGCAACGGCAGCTTGAACGGCGTCCCCTCGAACAGGTCTCGCACGCGCGCATCGGCCGAGCCGCCGGCTTCGAACGTCTCCATCGGCAGCGTCGCGACGTGCACGTGCGGCTCGCGGCCGCGCGGGAACCAGTGGTCCCAGTAGCGATAGTGGTTCTGCTCGACGACGAAGGCCTTGACCTTGTCGTCGCGCTCCGCCTTCGCGCGCTTGGTCTGCGCCTTGACGCCGCGTTCGTTCGGCCATACCCAAGACACGAACGCGATCTGTCTGCTGTCGGGGAACCAGCGCAGTGCGGACACGCCGGTCCCGAGGTGCGTCGCCTTCATCGCCTCGCCGCCGTCGGCGGCGAGGACGAACAGCTGCGGCTCGTCGTCGATCGCGCCGTCGACCTTCGAACGGCGCGACGTGAAGGCGATCCAGCGGCCGTCGGGGGACCATTGCGGGTCGGCGTCCTTCGGCCCGTTGGTGATCTGCCGCTGCGTGCTGCCGTCGGTCGCGAACAGCCAGAGCCTGGACGTCGACTCGTTGGTGTCCATCGAGTACGACGTGACGGCCGCGCAGGCCCATCGTCCGTCCGGCGACAACGTCTGTGGACCGAAGCGCTGCAGCGCCCACAGGTCGTCGATCGTGATCGGTCGTCTGTTCTTGGCCATCGATCCGTATCCCTGCACGGCGCGGTGGGCCGGCTGCCGCGAGTTTACGGGAAGCGCGCCGCGTACGAGCCGACGTGCGGGACGCTTGCCGTCACCGGGAGTTCGATCGTCTGGCGTCCATGCGACGCCGGCCCATCGCCGTCAACTCGATGCCGCGACGCGCGGGACGGTGCGCTCCAACGCCCGTGCGAGCAGACGGTGCAGCAGCTGGACCTTCTGTCCGGCGGTCAGCGCGTACCACGGCTCGAGATTCGCGCCGGGTCCGACGTTGGCGCGCGTCGTCGACTCGGTCGCGCTCTCGGACCTGACGACCGCACCGGTCCGCAGGTCGACGAGCGTGACCTGCACGTACGCGAACGGCGCGACGAAGCCGCGTCCCCGTTCGCTGGTGGCGCCGCTTCGCAAGTGCTTTGCCGCGTCGAGATAGAAGCCGAGGCCGGTCAGCTTGCCGCTGCCGATCGCGCCGTTGGCCGTTCGCAGCTGCGCCTCGCCGCGGAACCTGCTGAGCACGACAAGGTAGTGCGTGTCGGGTCGCGCGAGCCGCGGCTTCACGGCATCGACGAGCGCCGGCAACGTTCCGTTCGGCTCGAACAGCGCGTTCGCATCCCCGAACGGCTCGTGGTCTCCGACGTCGACGACCTGCACGAGCGCCTCCGGCGCCGCACGACCGATCGCGTCGGTCGCGACGCGCGTCGCGAGCGCATCGAAGTGACCGTCCGCGAGCTTCAGCTGATTCTGGTCGTTCCGGTCGAGGGCGCTGCCGGTGACCGGTTCGTGGTTGACGATCGAGATCGTGTCGCCGACCAACGACACGACCGCGTAGCTGTCGCCCGGCGTCGCGGCGTGCGCGCCGATGCCGATCAGCAACAGAGCCCCGGATGCGAGGGACGACCATCGACCGCGTCGAACGCGGCATGCCGCGATGCGACCGGCGATCGTCGTCGGGATCACGCCGTGCCGCCGACCGTCAGACCGTCGATCCGCAGCGTCGGCTGTCCGAGGCCGACCGGCACGCTCTGGCCTTCCTTGCCGCATGTGCCGACGCCGCCGTCGAGCGCCATGTCGTTGCCGATCATCGACACGCGCGTCAGCGCGTCGGGACCGTTGCCGATCAGCGTCGCGCCCTTGACCGGATAGGTGACGCGGCCGTTCTCGATGCGATAGGCCTCGGTCGCGGTGAACACGAACTTGCCGTTCGTGATGTCGACCTGGCCGCCGCCGAAGTTGACCGCGTAGAGGCCGTCGGCGACCGACGCGATGATCTCCTTCGGATCGCGCGTGCCGTTCAGCATGTACGTGTTCGTCATCCGCGGCATCGGCAGGCTCGCGTACGACTCGCGTCGCCCGTTGCCGGTGACGCCGGTCTTCATCAGCCGCGCGTTCAGCGTGTCCTGCATGTAGCCGACGAGGATGCCGTCCTCGATCAGCGTCGTGCAATGCGTCGTGTTCCCTTCGTCGTCGATGTTGAGCGAGCCGCGTCGATCCGGGATCGTGCCGTCGTCGACGATCGTGATGCCGGGCGCCGCGACACGCTCGCCGATGCGGCCCGAGAACGCCGACGATCCCTTGCGGTTGAAGTCGCCTTCGAGGCCGTGGCCGATCGCTTCGTGCAGCAGCACGCCGGGCCAGCCGGGTCCGAGCACGACGGTCATCGGGCCGGCCGGCGCCGCCTTCGCGGACAGGTTGACGAGCGCCTGATCGACCGCCTCGCGGGCATACGTGTCGAGCAGCGCGTCGTCGAAGAACGCGTAGCCGAAGCGTCCTCCGCCGCCGGCGAAGCCCTGCTCGCGACGGCCGCCTTCCTCGGCGATCACCGTCAGCGACAGCCGCACGAGCGGACGGATGTCGGCCGCAAGCACGTCGGGCGCGAAGCGCGACGATGCGGCGACCATCACGACCTCGTAGGTGCCGGCGAGGTTCGCCATGACCTGCTTGACGCGCGGGTCGCGTGCCCGCGCGGCGCGTTCGAGGCGCTCGAGCAGCGCGATCTTCGCGTTCGGATCCATCGTCGCGAGCGGGTCCATCGGCGCGTACAGCGCGCGACGGATGTCGGGCGACGCGATCGACGACGCCGGCCCGGCCACCACGCGGCGGACGCCCTTGCCGCCGCTGCGGGCGATGCCGCGCGCCGCGCGCGCGGCCGCCATCAGCGCGTCGCGATTGATGTCGTCGGAGTACGAGAACGCCTGCTTCTCGCCGGTGACGGCCCGCACGCCGACGCCTTCCTCGATGTCGAAGCTCCCCGACTTCACCTGACCTTCCTCGAGGCTCCACGATTCCGAGCGCGCGTACTGGAAGTAGACGTCGGCGTAGTCGACGCGACGCTGGAAGATCTCCGCGAGCGTCGCGCCGACGTCGGCTTCGGTCAGGCCGTAGCGGTCGAGGAACCACTGCTTCGCGGTCGACAGCGCTTCGATGCCGGGTTCGATCAGTTTCATGAATTCTTTTGTCGGAGGAGGGTGGTCACAGGACGCGATGCTTCAAGGCGGGCAGGTTCTCGCGGACTTCGGCGATGCGGTTCGGATCGATGGCGCCCGCCACGACGCCTTCGCCTTCGGGCAGCATCGCGACGATTTCGCCCCATGGGTCGACCAGCATGCTGTGCCCCCACGTGCGCCGGCCGTTCTCGTGACGGCCGCCCTGCGCCGGCGCGAGCACGTAGCACTGGTTCTCGATCGCGCGGGCACGCAGCAGGATCTCCCAATGCGCCGAGCCGGTCGTGTAGGTGAAGGCGGCCGGCACCAACATCAAGTCGGGCGGGCCGCCGGCCGCCGCGAACCCGCGATACAGCTCGGGGAAGCGCACGTCGTAGCAGATCGACAGGCCGACGCGCAGGGGCTGATCGCCGAGCGTCGCTTCGAACACGACCGGGGCGCTGCCCGCCGCGATCGTTCGCGACTCGTCGTAGTGCTCCGTGCCCTTCGTGAAGCCGAACAGGTGGATCTTGTCGTAGCGCGCGACGACCGAGCCGTCGGGCGCGTAGACGAACGTCGTGTTGCGGATGCGGTCGGTCACGCCGTCGCCGAGCGACACCGGCAGCGTGCCGCCGACGAGCCACACGCGGTGACGGCGCGCCGCATCGGCGAGGAAGTCCTGGATCGGTCCGTGACCGCTTTCCTCGCGCACGTCGACCTTGTCGGTGTCGCGACGGCCCATCAGGCAGAAGTACTCGGGCAACGCGATCAGTTCGGCGCCGCCGTCGGCCGCTTCGGCGATCAGGCGACGCGCGGTCGCGAGGTTCGCGTCGACCGTCGCGGCCGAGACCATCTGGATCGCGGCGATACGCAGATGCTTCGGCAGGTCGGTCGATGCGGCGTCGGTCAAGGTCGTGAACCGGTTCGGGAGATCAGGGTGCCGCGCGTGCGGGTTCGGCGGGCGACGACGACGCGGCGATCGGCGCCTTCGTCGACGCGCCGCCGGCGTCGACGGTCTTCTTCGGCAGCACCGTCGTGACCCGCCCCTTGCGGTCGATCTTCGTCACGTTCGGCTTCGCCCACGGACCTTCGACATTGTATTCAAACGCCAGCGCCTGCGAGATGCGGTCCTTGAAGAAGTACTGCGCGGCGAACGTCGCGAGGCCGAGCACCGGATTGACGACCGCGAGCCCGAGCGACGCGGCGCCGGCATTGATCTGCGGCTCGATCCGCACATGCAGGTCCGCGGTCTCGTGCCCGAGGTCCGCGCTGCCGCGCATCGTGACCAGCGCCTGCACGCCGCGCATCGTGAAGTCGTCGGTGGTCGCGATGCCGTGCTCGACCTTCGCGTCGGCGCGGACCGTGTCGAAGGCGAAGCCGGCGTCGAAGACGTCGTTGAAGTCGAGCGTCAGCCGTCGAGCGAGTCCCTGCAGGCTGAGGATGTTCAGCAGCTTCGCGATGCCGGGCTCGGCCTTCAGGAACTGGCCCTTGTCGGCCGCGAGCTTGAGGCTGCCAGACATCGAGCCGAAGTCGATCGTCGTCGGACCGCCGTTCCATGCCGCGTTGCCCGACAGCTGCGCGGTGCCGTTGCGGATCGTGCCGACGACGCCGAGGCGATCGAGCAGCGCGCCGACGTTCGACGAGTCGAGCGTGAAGTCGAGGCTCGTCTTCTCGTCCGCTCCGATCCGGCCCCAGACGCCGTGCGCGTCGAAGCGTGCCTCGGGTGTCGTCAGGCCGAGCTTCTCGAGCCGCCACTCGCGATCGCCGGGCGTGCCGTCGCCGGCGTCGACGTTCTCGGCCACGACCTCGAGCCGGCCGAGCGTGCGACCGCGCAGCTCGAAGCGTTCGACGATCGCATCGATCGCCGGAAAGTCGCGCTGCTTGCTCGCATCGAGCGGGCTCGCCGTGCGAACGGCGCCGGGCTCCGCCGGCGGGATCGACAGCCGATCGAGGCGCACGACGAGCTTGCCGGTCGACGCGGGCGCGACGCCGGTGCGCGTCGCGGTCTGCCCCGACACGTCGGTGTACGACAGCGTGCCGGCGACCTGGTCCGCGGCGACGTTCGCGCGCCAGCCCGCGGCCGTTCGCTCCGCCGTGACATCGACGTTCGTGAAGTCCCGGCCGGTCGCCCGCAGCTGCGCGGTCTTCAACGTCGCGTGCTCGGGCAGCAGACGATCGAACGCGTCCGATGGCGGCTTCGCGGTCGTCGCGGCCGGCGGGCCGGCTTCGCGCAACGCCTCGCGCCATGCATCGGCATCGAGGCTCGGCAGCGTGACCGTGACGTCCGACGGACCGGTGCCCGTCGCGTCGCCACCGCCGACGCGATAGCCGGCGCGCGTCACCGCGAAACGGTCCTGCGGGTCCTGCGCATTGCGCTTCCGCGCGATGTCGACGTCGATGCGATCGGCAAGTGCGATGCGGATGTCCTCCCGATCGGGCGCGGCCGCGCCGGCGGACGTGCTGCGGGCGAGCTCGATCCGCAACGGCCAGCTCGCGTCGGCCGGCTTCGTGAGCGGTTCGGGCAGCGAGATCGCGAGGCCGACGAGATCGGACTGCACGACGAGGTCGGGCTGCGTCGGCGTGTTCGCGTCGGGCGCCGTTGCCACGCCGTCGGACAGGTCCACGGCCCGCTTGCTTCGCACGCGCAGCGCGACCGAGTAGTTCGCGCGGCCCGACAGGAAGCGCGCCGCGCGCTCGACCGCGCTCGACACCGGCGTCTCGAGCCCGTCTGCCCGACTCTGACGTGCTTCGTTCTGCAGCACGCCGACGTCGACCGTGCCCTTCGCGCCGAGGTCGATCCAGCCGTCGCTGCCGGTCTTCGCGTCGACTCTCAGCGGACCGCCGAGCGCCTCGGCCGTGAGTCCGTCGATCGCGAGGCCGCGGTCGGTGAAGTCCATGCGGCCGTCGATCTTCCGCAGCGGCGGGATGATCGCGTTCAACGCGAGGTCGTTCGTCATGAAGCGCACGCTGCCCGCCAGCGCGGCATCGCGCGGATGCGACAGCGGCAGGTCCAGCGCGAGCGCGAGCGCCGCGTCGCCGGTCGCCTGCGTCGTGTCGGTGAAGCGATGCAGCCAGCGCGAGATCGGGCTCTCGTTGATGAAGTGCACGAGGTCCTGCAGCGGGCCGGTCCCCTTGCCCGACACGCGCAGCACGTGCGACGGATCGGCGAGCGCCGGCAGCTCGGCCGTGATGTCGGTCAGCCTGTAGCCGTAGACGCGCGCCGAGCGCGCATGCACGGTCATCTTCGCCTCGTCGAACACGACGTCGGCATCGACGTCCTCGAACGTCGGCCACGCGATCATCGACGTCGGCGACGGCTGCACGCCGGACAGCGGCAGCGGATCGCCGGGTCGGCGCGCGGGGCCGTACTGATAGGTCGCGTTGCGCACCTTGACGACCGCGTGCAGCAGCGCGTCGTCCGGCGCGGCCGTCGGTGCGTTGCCGCGAGCGCCGGCCGCGCGCGGCGAACCATCGCGAACCCGGATCAACGCCTCGCGGACCGGGACCGGATCGGGCTTCGCCAGCGCATCGGGCATCTCGCGCAGGTTGAGCTTCTCGAGCGGCCCTCGCAGATGCATCGTGGCCTCCTCGACGCGGCCCGCGATCAGCGCACGCGACAGATAGAGCCGCGCGCGCTCGCCGATGATGTTTGGCAGGTAGCGCGGCACGCGACCGACATCGGCACGCGTCACCTTCGCGTTCACGTCGAGCCATCCGCGGCCGGGCTTGCCGTCGGCATCGACGAGCCCGCCGCTCTTCGGTCCGTGGCGGAACAGCACGTCGACCTCGGCCGCGAGGTCCGGGTTGTCGAGCGACGCATGATCGACCTTGACCTCGACGTCGCCGCCGTCGACGCGGATGCCGACGGCCGCGTTCAGGTGCGCGAGCCGGATGGTCGGCTCGTCGAAGAGGCCGGGCGCGACGATGGACGTGTCGTTGCCGGCGATCGCCACCGTCGCGGTGGTCACCGCCGACTGTGCGTCGGCGCCGGCGGTTCGCGTCGCGGTAACGGACCCGCTCAGGTTCACGATCCCGGGCTGCCCGAACGCCGGTCGCGGCCGTCGCACGAGTCCGTTCGCGCCGACGATCGTGCGCGCAGCGGCCGCGATCGCCTCGGCCGTCGGCGCCTGCGGCGCGATCGCGACGTTCGCGAAGCGCGCATCGACGTCGAACGTGCGCGGCGCCGCGATCGCGCCGGTCCACTTGACTGCCGCATGCTCGAGCGTGCCGCGCGGTTTGAGCGCCGCGAGCTTCTCCGCGATCGCCGGCGGCACCAGCGGCGCGGGCACGAGACCGAGCGACACGCCGATGTCGATCGCGCCGAGCGACGCGGTGCCGGTCTCGTCGTCGATCGCGCCGCCGATCGCACGATGCATGTCGAAGTCGGTGGGCGGCACCTTCGTCCCGGTGCGCGGCTGCAGGGCCATGTGCTGCGCGGCGAAGTGCTGTTCGGTCATCGACTGCGAGCCGACGATCCGGCCGTCGATCGAGCCGATCGCCGCGTACTCGGGCGCGTCGGCCATCGTGCCCCAGTGCACCGCGACGTCGTCGAGTGCGAGGTCGGCCGTGACCGATGCGATGCGGTCGAGCTCCGGCGGGATGGGCCGCTTGATGCGCGTCGCGAGCCGCTTCGCGAACACGCCGGCCGGCGCGTCGGCGCGCGCGAAGGTGGCCCACACCCGCGCGCGTCCGCGGCCATCGTCGACCGTCGACGGCAGCGGCAGCCACTCGCGCCATGCGACGACGTCGCCGGTCGCGACGTCGGCGTAGACCTCGCCGCTCCATGCGGCCGGGTCCGCGAGCCGCGTCGCGAACAGCGGATGATCGATCGATGCACGCACGTCGAGCGGCGCCGCGAGCGAGGCCGGCGGCGTCGCGTGCAACGCCGCCCGATGACGCGATCCCGAACGCCGCAGTTCGAACGCGACGTCGGTCAGCACGAACGGCCGACGGGCCGACGGTGCGGATCCCGGCTCGTTCATCTCGTCGCGCCACGTGACGGTCGCGCCGGCGATGCGGACGTCGTCTTGCGCCAGCAGGAACTCGGCGGCCTGGCTGTCGGGCGTCGTCCGCTTGCGGATCGGGTAGCCGGCGACGAACAGCTGGCCGGCCGCGTCGCGCCGCACGTCGAGGTTCACGCCGTCGACCTCGAGCGATGCGAAGCGCGGCTGCAACGCGACCAGCGATCGCCACGACAACGTCCCGCGGACGCTCGGCAGCGTCAGCGTCGTCGCGCCGTTCGCATCGACGACGGTCACGTCGCGGACCACGAACCGGGGCGAGATGCCGGGCCACGATGCCTCGATCGCGCCGATGCGGACCGTCTCGCCCGACGCCCGGCTCGCGAGCCGTTCGACGTCGCCGCGATAGCGATCGACATCCGGCAGCACCGCGTATCGCAACACGAGGATCGCGATCGCGAGCAGGATCCACGCGACGACGGCGACGTCGACGAGCGCCCGGCCGATGCCGCGCAGCGAACGCAAGATCAACACGGTCGGCGAAGCACCGGAAGGCGCGCGCGAGCCGATCGCTCGACGGCGGACGTCGCGACGTGCGCGAAGACCCAGGATCGACTCGACGGGATGGCGGCCTCGCGTGCGAAATCCGCCGAGCAACGGCGGACGGGAACTGCGGGATACTGCGGACCGATTCTAACCGTGGCCACCTCGACCGACACCGTGATGTCGACCGCGATCGCGATCGACGTGCCCGAGGCGAGCACCGCCTCGCGCTGGCGGGTGCGCATCGCGAACGCGCGGCCGGCATGGCGCGACGAGATCGCATCGCTCGGCGCCGCGCCGGTCACGCGCGACGTCGTCGTCGCGACGATGGTCCGCGAGCGCGGCGATGCGTGGCGCGACGAGGCGCACCTCAACGCCGGTCTGCGCACGTTGCGCGGCAAGCTCTTCGCGGCGCTGATCGATCGCGACCTGGGCGGGCAGGCGGACGTCGGCGAGGTGATGGAAGCGACGACGGCGCTGGCGGAGGTCGCGATCGACGAGGCGCTCGCATTCCATGCGCGCGCGCTCGCGACGACGCACGGCGTCCCGCACGGCGGCGAGCGCGGCGAAGCGCAGGACCTGATGGTCGTCGGCATGGGCAAGCTCGGCGGCGGCGAGCTCAACGTGTCGTCCGACGTCGACCTGATCTTCGTCTACGGCGAGGACGGCGAGACGCGGCCCGATCCGTCGCGTTCGACGGCACGACCGATCGCGAACGACACGTTCTTCACGCGCCTCGGCCGCAAGCTGATCGCGTCGCTCGCCGACGTCACGGCCGACGGCTTCGTGTTCCGAGTCGACATGCGGCTGCGTCCCGACGGCGACTCGGGTCCGCTCGTGACGCGCTTCGCGATGCTCGAGCGCTATCTCGTGACGAGCGCGCGCGACTGGGAGCGCTTCGCCTGGATCAAGGGTCGCGTCGTCTCGCGTCCGGTGTTCGGGCGCGACGCGTCGCGCGAGCTCGACCGGCTGATCGCGCCGTTCGTCTATCGACGCTACCTCGACTTCGGCGCGATCGACGCGCTGCGCAAGCTGCATCGACAGATCCGCGCCGAGGCCGAGCGACGCGAAGGCGTCCGCACCGGTCGCGCTTCTCGTCGCGGCGTCGAACGCGGCCGCATCGACGTCAAGCTCGGGCGCGGCGGCATCCGCGAGATCGAATTCGTCGCGCAGCACTTCCAGCTGATCCGCGGCGGGCGCGACGCCGCGCTTCGCCTGAGGCCGACGCGAGCGACGCTCGACCGGCTCGTCGACGAAGGCCTGCTCGACGCGGACGTCGGCGCCCGGCTGCGCGTCGCCTACGACTTCCTCCGCAACGTCGAGCACCGTCTTCAATATCTCGACGATGCGCAGACGCACGTGCTGCCGCCCCGCGAAGCCGACGACGATTGCGAGCGCATCGGCGCGATGTGCGCGCGGCTCGTCGAGGTCGACGGCAAGCGGCCGTTCGATGCGCTGGTCGACGAGCTGGACGCGCAGCGGCGCTTCGTCGAGGCGCAGTTCGACGCGATCTTCGGCGACGACGCTCGCAACGGATCGTCGGACGAAGGCACGGCGGTGCAGGACCTGTGGCTGACGTTCGCCGGTCCCGCATCGACGGCGTCGGACGATGCCGCGGTCGTCGAGTCGCTCAACCAGCGTCTCGCGGCCGCCGGCTTCGTGCCTCCCGACGTCGCGTTCGGTCGGCTCGCCGCGCTCGGCCGCAGCGCGCGCCTGCGCACGTTGTCGGCCGCGGCACGCGCGCGTCTCGACGGGCTCGTGCCGCGACTCGTCGCTGCCGCCGCGGCGACCGCCGATCCGAACGCGACGCTCGGCCGCTGGTTCGACCTGATCGAGGCGATCGCCGGTCGCAGCGCGTACCTCGCGCTGCTCGACGAGTATCCCGCCGTGCTGACCGGCGTGACGCGGCTGCTGGCCGCGAGCCCGTGGGCCGCGCATTACGTGACGCGCCACCCGCTGCTGCTCGACGAGCTGATCGACGCGCCGGAGTCCGAGCACGCGATGCGCGACGGCGCGTCGTGGGCGTCTTACTGGCACGACGTGGCCGACGACCTCGAGCGTCGACTGTCACTGCTCGCCGGCGACGCCGAACGGCAGATGGACGTGCTCCGCGAGGTCCATCACACGGAGACCTTCCGCCTGCTGATCGACGACCTCGGCGGACGCCTGCCGATCGAGTCGTTGTCGGACCAGCTGTCGGCGCTCGCCGACCTCGTGCTCGACGCCGCGATCGCGCATTGCTGGACGCACTTCGTCGAAGGCCGGGCCGACGCGGCACGACTGCCGGCGAGGCCGTCGTTCGCGGTGATCGCGTTCGGCAAGCTCGGCGGCAAGGAGCTCGGCTACGCATCCGACCTCGACCTCGTGTTCCTCTACGACGCGCGCCATGAAGCCGACGCGGCCGAGGCCGCGCATCGCTACGCACGGTTCGCGCAGCGCCTGAACGTCTGGCTGACCGCGCGCACGACCGCGGGCGCGCTGTTCGACATCGACCTGCGCCTGCGACCCGACGGCGCGGCCGGCCTGGTCGTCTCGAGCTTCGAGGCGTGGTCGCGCTACGAACGTCGCGAGCGTCGCGAACGCGAACCGGGCGGCGCGTGGACGTGGGAGCACCAGGCGCTGACGCGCGCGCGCTTCGCGGCCGGCGACCGCGCGATCGGCGCCGCGTTCGAGGACGAGCGCGTCGCGATCCTGACCGCGCGCGTGCTCGACGAGGGCGACCGTGCGCACCTGCGTGACGAGGTCGTCGCGATGCGCGTCCGGATGCACGACGGCCATCCGAACCGCTCGGGGCTGTTCGATCTCAAGCACGACGAAGGCGGCATGGTCGACATCGAGTTCGCGGTGCAGTACCTCGTGCTCGCCTATGCGGCGGTCGACCGGCCGCTGGTCGCGAACGTCGGCAACATCGCGCTGCTCGGACGGGCGGCGGACGCGGGCCGCATCGCTCGCGGCGACGCCGAGCAGGTCGCCGATGCGTACCGTTTGTATCGGTCGCGCCAGCACGCGGTGCGCCTCGCCGACCCCGGCGCACGGGCCGCTCGCATCGAGGCGGACGCGTGCGGCGACGAACGCCGCGCGGTGCGCCGGCTGTGGCGTTTCCTGTTCGGCTGAGGCCGACGAGTCCTCACAGAGTCTTACAGCGCGTTACACGAGCGGCGTGCACGATCGGTCGCACCGCGTCGTTGATGACCTGCGGCCGTCGCATCGGTGACGACCGGGGCATCGCCAGATCCACTTCACAGGAGAACACCATGCACGCTCGACTCGTCCGCCTCGGCCTCGCGTCGGTCCTCGCCGCCGCGTTCGCGGCGCCGGCACTCGCGCAGACCACGCAGTCCGACACGCAACGCAACGTCGATCAGCAACAGCGCATCGAGAACGGCCTGCAGTCGGGCCAGCTCAACACGAAGGAAGCCGGGCGCCTCGAGCGCGGCGAGACGCGCATCGACAAGATGGAAGCGAACGCCGATCGCAACGGCAGCGTGTCGGCCCGCGAGCAGGCGCGCATCACGCGCGCGCAGAACCGCGAGAGCGGCGCGATCTACAACCAGAAGCACGATGCACAGGTGGGCAACCCGGCGTCCGCGTCGTCGCAGCGGATGCAGTCCGACGTGCAGCGCAACGTCAACCAGCAGGCGCGCATCGAGCAGGGCGAGAAGTCCGGCCAGCTGTCGACGCACGAAGCCGGCTCGCTCGAACGCGGTCAGGCCCGCACCGATCGTTCGATCGCCCGCGCCGCGGCCAATGGGCGTGTCGGCGCGAACGAGCAGGCCCGCGTGCAGGCGCGCGAGAACCGCCAGAGCGCGCGTGTCTTCAACAAGAAGCACAACGGCGTCGTCAGCTGATCGCGACAACTCGCCGCCGCTCGTCGACGCATCGATGCCGTCGAGCGGCGGGGTGACGGTCGGTGATGGGTCGGGCGCGTCTGTTGCACTCGCTCACACCACGACGCAAGGCGACGCGCTATCGTCGGATCACGGTGGCCGATCGGGCCTCCACACGCACCCCGGGGCGATCATGTATTCCGAACAATTCCGTAGCCGGCCGGCCAGGTCGCGGCGAGCGATCGCAGCGGTCGCGTTGATCGCCGTGGCGGTCGGCCTCGCGCTCCACGCGAAGCGCTCGTGGGCCGTCGACGTCGCGGCGAACGACGACGCGCTGGTGGCGCATGTGCTCAATCGCGTCGCGTTCGGTCCTCGCCCAGGCGACGTCGAGCGCGTGCGGCGGATCGGCGTCGACGCGTACATCGACGAGCAGCTGCATCCGGAGCGCATCGTGGTCGGCGACGCGCTGCAGTCGCGGCTCGCGGCGCTCGACGTCGAGCGGCTGCCGGCCGGCACGTTGATCGACGGTTATCGTAGCGAACAGCGGGCCGTGCGCGCGTCACAGGCCGCGCAGGCCGGCAAGACGGCCGACGACAAGGTCGGCATCCAGGTCAAGGACGACGTCGTCGCGGCGCGTCGCGAGGAATATCGTCGACTCACGCTTCAGAGTTCCGAGGCGCGGCTCGTCCAGGCGATCGAGAGCCCGCGGCAGCTCGAGGAGGTGATGACCGATTTCTGGTTCAACCACTTCAACGTGTTCGTCGGCAAGGACCTCGATCGCGCGCTCGTCGCGAACTACGAGCGCGATGCGATCCGCCCGTACGTGCTCGGCCACTTCCGCGACCTGCTCGGCGCGACGGCGAAGCATCCGGCGATGCTGTTCTATCTCGACAACTGGGTGTCGACGGGCGCGGACGCCGTCGTCAATCAGGTCGCGATCAAGGCGGCGAAGCAGCCGGCCGGCCTCAACGAGAACTACGCCCGCGAGCTGATGGAACTGCACACGCTCGGCGTCGCGAACGAGGGCAAGCCGGGCGGCTACTCGCAGAAGGACGTGACCGAGCTCGCGCGGATGCTGACCGGCTGGACGTTCGACGGCCGCGCGACCGGACGCGGCGGACCGCTCGAAGGCGTCGAGAGCCGGAACCTGTTCATCTTCGCGCCGCGTCGTCACGACGAAGGCACGAAGGAATGGCTCGGGCATCGCATCGCGCCGAACGGCCAGCAGGAGGGCGAGTACGCGCTCGACGTGCTCGCGATGCATCCGGCGACCGCCCGTCACATCAGCTACGAGCTCGCGCAGTACTTCGTGGCCGACGAGCCGCCGCCGTCGCTGGTCGACCGGATGACGGCGCGCTATCTCGCGACCGACGGCGACATCCGCGAGGTGATGCGCACGCTGCTCGCCAGTCCGGAGTTCCGCTCGCCGGCCGCGATGACCGCGAAGTTCAAGACGCCGTATCAGTACGTCGTATCGGCGGCTCGTGCCAGCGGCATGCAGGTCGTCAACGTGCAGCCGCTGGTCGGCGTGCTCGCGCAGCTCGGCATGCCGCTGTACGGATGCCTCACGCCCGACGGCTACAAGAACACCGAGGCCGCGTGGCTGAACCCCGAGGGCGTGACGCGCCGGATCAACTTCGTGACCGCGCTCGCGAGCGGCCGGCTGCCGATCGATCGACCCGCGCCGCCGCCGCAGCCGCAGGCCACGCAGCAGGCCGCCAGCGCCGGCGCCGACGCCCGCGGCCCGTTCGGTCGCGCTGCAGGCGGTGCCGCTCCTCGAGACGCTCGGTCCGACGATCGGCGACAAGACGCGCGGCGTCGTGCTCGGCACCGAGCCGCAGCTCGCGGCGGCGCTCGTCCTCGGCAGCCCGGACTTCATGCATCGCTGATCAGCGAAGGACCAATCATGCAACGTCGACAAGTCGTGCAGATGCTCTCGATGGCCGGCCTCGCGTCGCTGATGCCGGTCGGCCGCTCCGCGTGGGCCGCGGTCGGACCGACGTCGGCCGAAGCGGCCGGCACGGCCTCGCGCAAGAAGATGGTCGTCATCTTCCTGCGCGGCGCGGTCGACGGGCTGTCCGTCGTCGCGCCGTACGGCGAGGCCGACTACGCGCGCTACCGACCGACGATCGCGTTGCCGGCGCCGGGTCAGACCGACGGGCTGCTCGACCTCGACGGCCACTTCGGCCTGCATCCGGCGCTCGCGCCGCTGATGCCGCTGTGGAGCGGCGGCAAGCTCGCGTTCGTGCATGCGTCGGGCTCGCCCGATCCGACGCGGTCGCACTTCGACGCGCAGGACTACATGGAGTCCGGCACGCCGGGCGTGAAGCGGACGTCGGACGGATGGATGAACCGCCTGCTCGGCGAGTTGCCGGGCAAGGCGTCGCCGACGCGCGGCCTCGCGGTCGGCGCGGTGCTGCCGCGGATCTATGCCGGTCCGATTCCGGTCGCGTCGATCGGCGAAGGGCAGGGCGCGACGCGGCCGACGGTCCTCGACCAGCCGCGCATCGCCGATGCGTTCGCCAAGCTGTACGACGGCGACGACGCCGCGTCGCGAACGTTCCGCGAGTCGCTCGACGCGCGTCGCGAGGTCCTCGCATCGCTCGATCCGAGCGCGAACGAGAAGGAACAGATGGCGGCGAACAACGGTGCGCCGCTGCCGAACGGCTTCCCCGACGATGCGGCACGCCTCGCGCGCCTGATGCGCAACGATCCCAACGTGCAACTCGCGTTCGTCGCGCTCGGCGGGTGGGACACGCATGCCGGGCAGGGCACGGCTCGAGGACAGCTCGCGAACCGTCTACGCCCGCTCGGCGAAGGCCTCGGCGTGCTGGCCGACCGGCTCGGGCCGATGTTCGACGACACCGTCGTCGTCGTGATGTCGGAGTTCGGACGCACCGCGCACGAGAACGGCAACCGCGGGACCGACCACGGCCATGGCAACGCGATGTGGGTGATGGGCGGCCCGGTCGCCGGCGGCAAGGTGCTCGGACGCTGGCCGGGAATCGCCGAGTCGAGCCTTCACGAAGGCCGCGACGTCGCGGTCACGACGGATTTCCGCGATGTCGTGGCGCAGGTCGCGGAGCGCCACCTGCGGCTGCCGGACTCGCAGCTCGCACAGCTGTTCCCGGCATACCGGGCCGGCCCCGACGCGCCGGGCGTGCTTCAGCGCCTGACCGGGCTGCGCGCGCGCGTTGCGCGTTCTTGGTTCGCGCGGCGACAACCCGATGCGGCTGCGTCCTACGCCAACCCCTCGACACCCCGTCGAGAATCTTCGATCACTGTCGCAGCGGCGGACGTGACTCGCCGGTTGGCGGAACGCCGACGCGCCGCGACGGTCCTTCGAAAACTCAAGAGAGGTTGCCATGAATCATTCGACATTGCGCACCGTGGCGTTGGCCGCTGCCCTGGGCCTCGCGTCCCCGATGATCCTGACGGCGTGCGCTTCGTCGCCGACGAAGGAGAGCGGCGGTCAGTACATCGACGATTCGACGATCACGACCAAGGTCAAGTCCGACTTCCTGCTGGACAAGACGGTCGACTCGACCGACATCAAGGTCGAGACGTTCAAGGGCACGGTGCAGCTGTCGGGCTTCGCCAAGAGCCAGGCGGAGATCAATCGCGCCGTTCAGATCGCGCGTAACGTCAGCGGCGTGCAGTCGGTGAAGAACGACATCCTGCTGCGCTCGGCGACCAAGTAGGCGACGCTGGCGGCGCGACGCGCCGCCGGCCCGAAAGCCGCGCTTCGAAGGCCGCCTCCGGGCGGCCTTTTCATTGGTGCGGCTCGATCTCGAGGTTATCGATCAGCCGCGTCGCGCCGAGCCAGGCGGCCCCGAGCACGACCAGCGGCTCGCGCGAGGCGAGCGCCGCGTCGTCGGGTGCCGTGAGGTCGCTCCGCCGTCGGACCGCGACGTAGTCGGGGCGCCATCCGCGGCCCCGCAGGTCGTCGAGCGCATGCGCTTCGAGATCTCGCATACCGCCGACATCGACGCCTTGCGCGACCCCCGCCGCGATCGACGTCAACGCACGCTGCAACGTCGGCGCCTCGGCGCGTTCGATCGCGCTCAGGTAACCGTTGCGCGACGACAGCGCGAGCCCGTCGTCGGCGCGAACCGTCTCCGCCGCCACGACGTCGGTCGGCAGCGAGAACTGGCGCGCCATCCGACGCACGATCATCAGCTGCTGATAGTCCTTCTTGCCGAAGATCGCGGCACGCGGCTGCACGCACGAGAACAGCTTCAGCACGACGGTCGTCACGCCGATGAAGAAGCCGGGACGAAACTCGCCTTCGAGCACGTCGCCGAGCGCATGCGGCGGCTGCACGCGGTACTCCTGCGGCTCCGGATACATCTCGCGCTCGTCGGGTGCGAACAGCACGTAGACGCCCTCGGCCTCGAGCTTCGCGCAGTCGCTGTCGAACGTCCGCGGATAGCGATCGAAGTCGTCCCTCGGTCCGAACTGCAGGCGATTGACGAAGATGCTCGCGACCACCGGATCGCCGTGTCGCGCGGCGAGCCGCATCAGCGACAGATGACCTTCGTGCAGGTTGCCCATCGTCGGCACGAAGGCCGTCCGAAGCTGGCCGCGCAGCTGCCCTCGCAGCTCTTCGATGGTGGTGACGATCTTCATGGACGATGCGTGCGAGCCCCGCACTCCGCGGGGCTGCGCAGCATGCCAGAAACGTCGCGGTCAGTCGCCGCGGTTGAAGAACTCGCGACGGCCGCGCATCTGGCGGATGCGCTCGAGCAGCAGCTCGAAGTCCTCGTCGTCGTTCGCGCAGTCGAGGTGCTCGGTGTTGACCGTCAGCAGTGGCGCGGCCTCGAACTGGTAGAAGAAGCGCGTGTACGCCTCGCATAGCTGCGCGAGATAGTCCTCGGAGATCGACACCTCCATCGGACGGCCGCGCTGCGCGATCCGCGACAGCAGCGACGCGGGCGACGCATCGAGATAGATCACGAGGTCGGGCACGGGCGCCTGCACCGCGAGGTTCGCGTAGATCTCGCGATACAGCTCGAGCTCGTCGTCGGCCAGCGTCAGCGACGCGAACAGCGCGTCCTTCTCGAGCAGGAAGTCGGCGACGAACGTCTCGTGAAAGAGCTCGCGTTCGGCCAGCTCGCGCAGCTGACGGATGCGCTGGAACAGGAAGAACACCTGCGTCGAGAACGCATAGCGCGCGCTGTCGCGATAGAAGCGTTCGAGGAAGGGGTTCGCCTCCGGTCGCTCGAGCAGCGTCGAGCCCTTCAGGCGTTCGGCGAGCCGCTCGGCGAGCGACGTCTTGCCGACGCCGATCGGTCCTTCGATCACGATGTGACGCGGTCTGTCTGCCATGGATGCCCGTGGGGAGATGAGGCCGGCCGTGCTCATGGGTCGAGCCGCTCGACGCGCTGAGCGCCGAGGGTTTCGGCCAGCGCATCGATGCGACCGCGTCCGGGGATCGCGATCGGACCGGCCAGCTCCATCAGCGGGAGCAGCACGAACGCGCGCTCGTGCAGACGGGGATGCGGCACGGTCAGGTCCGGCGTCGCGACGATGCCGTCGCCGTACAACAGCAGGTCGAGGTCGAGCGTGCGCGGCGCGTTCTTCGTCGTGCGGACGCGGCCGTAGCGCGTCTCGATCGCCTGCAGCGCGGTCAGCAGCTCGGGCGCCGGCAACGTCGTCTCGATCTCGGCGACGGCATTGATGAAGTCCGGGCCCTCGGCGTCGATCGGTGCGCTGCTGTACAGACCCGACGCGGCGACGAAATCGGTCGACGGCAGCCGCGAGAGGTCCGCGAGCGCATTCAGGACCGCGTCGCGCGCGAAGCCGAGGTTCGCGCCGACGCCGACGTACGCGGTCACCGGTTGCATGCTCATGCGTCGTCGGCCACGTCGGACGGCGGCGCCGCATCGACGGCATCGACGGGCTTCTTCGCTCGACGGCGACGCGGCCGGCGCGGCGTCGTCGGGTCGGACACGGAGGCCGCGGACGCGTCCGGGCCGGGAGGCGAGCCGGGCTCGTCGTTCTCATCGGTCGCCGGTGCCCGTCCGGGATCGGCCGCGTCCCTAGTCGCGAGGTCGCGGTCCGGATCGGCTTCGTCCGTGTCGGCATCGCGACCCGCATCCGCGTCGCCTTCCGCGCCGGACGGCTTCTTGCGACGTCGCCGCTTGCGTTTCGGGCTGCCCGCCTCGGACGTATCGAGTCCGGCCTGCAGCGCCTCGCGGCCTTCGGCGTCGGCGTCGATGAACGCGGTCCACCACTCGGCGAGCGACGCATCGATCTCGCCGGCCGCGGCACGCAGCAGCAGGAAGTCGTAGCCGGCGCGAAAGCGCGGATGTTCGAGCAGTCGCCACGCCGCGCGGCCGCTGCGTCGTTCGAGGCGTGGCTGCAGCCCCCAGATCTCGCGCATGTCGGCGGTGTAGCGACGCTGGATCGCGAGCTTCTCGGTCTGCGCGTCGAGCACCTGGTCCATCGCCGACGCGAGCGCGGGGATCGGATACTCGCCGCGCGCCTTCGCCTCGTCCCAGCGTTTCAGCACCTCGTGCCACAGCAGCGACGCGAACAGGAAGCTCGGCGTCGTCGGCTTGCCGACGCGGATGCGCTCGTCGGTGTTCTCGAGCGCGAGCGTGACGAAGCGTTCGCCCATCGGCTGTTCGAGCACGACGTCGAGCATCGGCAGCATGCCGTGGTGCAGGCCTTCGGCCCGCAGCCGCTTGAGGCACGCGAGCGCGTGGCCCGACATCAGCAGCTTCAGCATCTCGTCGAACAGTCGGGCGGCCGGCACGTTCTCGAGCAGCGGCGCGAGTCGCGCGATCGGCGCACGCGTCTCGTCGTCGATCGTGAAGCCGAGCTTCGCCGCGAAGCGCACCGCGCGCAGCATCCGCACCGGGTCCTCGCGATAGCGCGTCTCGGGGTCGCCGATCATCCGCAGCGTGCGCGCCTTCAGGTCCTCGACGCCGTGGTGATAGTCGATGACGGTCTGCGTCGACGGGTCGTAGAACAGCGCGTTGACGGTGAAGTCGCGCCGCGCCGCGTCCTCTTCCTGCGATCCGAAGACGTTGTCGCGCAGCACGCGGCCGTGCTCGTCGGCGAGTTGCGACGGGCCGCTCGGACGGCGATCGTTGCGGCGCGACGGCGACGAGGCCGGCGCGGGCGCCGGCGGCGTGGCGGCGGTCCCGTCGGTCACTGGATCGGCGACGCTCGTGCTCCCGGGCGCACGAAACGTCGACACCTCGATCGTGTCGGCACCGAACATCACGTGCACGAGACGGAAGCGACGGCCGATCAGGTGGGCGCGCCGGAACAGCTGCTGCACCTGCTCGGGCGTCGCGTCGGTCGCGACGTCGAAGTCCTTCGGCTTCACGTGCAGCAGCAGGTCGCGCACCGCGCCGCCGACGACGAACGCCTTGAAGCCGGCGTCCTGCAGCGTCTTCGTCACGCGCGTCGCGTTGGCCGACACGAGCTTCGCGTCGATGCCGTGGACCGACGGCGGCACCATCACCGGGCCGGACGCGCGCGCGCCGCGGCCGACGACCTTCGCGCGACTGCCGCGCGCGGCACGGCGTGCGGCAGGCGTCGCGCTGGCCGCCGTCCCGACCTCGGGCTTCGCGCCCTGCGTCACGCCGGCGGGTCCCGCGGTCGCGGCCGCGCGACGCGACCCGAACAGCCTATCGAACAGTTTGCGGATCATCGAAGAGCATCAGATGACGCCAGCCGCGCGCGGCCGCATGCGCGCGCAGCGTGTCGTCGGGATTGGTCGCGACGGGATCCGTCACGTGGTCGAGCAGCGCGAGGTCGTTGCGCGAGTCGCTGTAGAACGTCGACGACGCGAACGAGTCCCACGACGCGCCGAGCGTCTCGAGCCAGGCCGTCACGCGCGTGACCTTGCCTTCGCGGAAGCACGGCTCGCCGCGCACGCCGCCGGTGAAGCGGCCATCGGCCTGCGCCGGGACCGTCGCGACGAGATGGTCGACCCCGAAGCGACGCGCGATCGGGGCCGTCACGAAGGCGTTGGTCGCGGTGACGATCGCGCACAGGTCGCCGGCTTCGCGATGCGCGGCCACGAGCGCCACGGCGCCCGGACGGATCTGCGGCTCGATCACGTCGCGCATGTATTCGGCATGCCAGCGGTCGAGCGTCGCGCGATCGTGCGACGCCAGCGGCGCGAGCGCGAACGCGAGGAACTCGTGCATGTCGAGCGTGCCCGCCTTGTACTGCTCGAAGAACTCCGCGTTGCGTCGCGTGAACCACGCGCCGTCGACGATGCCCTTGTCCGCGAGGAAGCGGCCCCACTCGAAGTCGCTGTCGATCGGCAGCAGCGTGTAGTCGAGGTCGAACAGCGCGAGTCGCGGACGAACGTCGTCGCGCGACGCGACGGCTTCGTAGTCGGACCTCGTGACGGGGGACATGGCGTTCGCGACCATCAGGCGATTTCGGGCAGGCGCGCCTGCAGGTAGTCGCGGATCAGCGGGACCGTCAGCACGCGCTGTTGCTCCCGGCCATGACGATCGAGCGCGTCGACCGTCCGCATCAGCGAGCCGAGGTCGCGCGAGAAGTGCGTCAGCAGGTAGCGGCGGACGTCGGGCGGCAACGGGAAGCCGCGCTGGGCCGCATGGCGAACGAGCGCGGCATCCTTCTCGGCGTCGTCGAGCTCGTCGAGCCGATAGACGAGGCCCCACGCGAGCCGCGAGCGCAGGTCGTCGCGATCGGCCGCGAGCACGACGTCGCGCGGCGTCGCGTTGCCGGCGACGATCAGCGCGGTTCCGGATCGCGCGCGAAGCACGTTGATCGCATGGAACAGCGCTTCCTGCGTCGCGCCGTCGGTGCCTTCGACGTCGTCGATCGCGATCAGCGGCGGCACTGAATCGACGGCCTCGTTGATCGAGGCGGGGACCGCGTGTTCCAGATAGCGACCGTCGCCCGCGTCGCAGGCCGCGCGCAACAGATGACTGCGGCCGCTGCCGGCGACGCCCCACAGATAGACGAAGCGGTTCGCGTCGCCGTCGTCGTCGTGCGTGCACAGGCGGCGCACGGCCGCGAGCGCCTCGGCGTTGCGACCGACGACGAAGTTGTCGAAGCTCGGCAGCGGCGGCGGCTCGAGCTCGATCAGCAGTTGCGTCGCCGTCGTCATGGCGTCTCGCGCCGGCCTGCGCCGGCCCGGTCGAGCGCTTCGGTCGCACCGCGGACCTCGGGATCGCGACCCCGGTAGAAGTCGCTGTCGAAGTAGCGTTGCTTCACGTGCTTGCCGGCGACCACGAGCACGGCGCTGACCGGCAGCGCGAGCAGGATGCCGAAGAAGCCGAACAGCTCGCCGAAGGCCAGCAGCGCGAAGATGACGGCCAGCGGATGCAGCCCGATGTTCGTGCCGACGAGGCGCGGCGTGAGGAACACGCTTTCGAGGATCTGCCCGATGCCGTAGATCACGGCGACCGCCGCGAAGCCGTAGACGTTGCCGAACTGCAGCAGCGCCGCGAGCAGCGCGAGCACGAGACCCGAAGCGAAGCCGACGTACGGGACGAAGACGAGCAGGCCGGTCAGCAGGCCGATCGGCAGCGCGCCGTCGAAGCGCGCGATCGACAGCGCGATCGAGTAGTAGCCGGCGAGCACGAGCATCACCAGCAGCTGGCCGCGCAGGAACTGCGCGAGCACGGCATCGACCTCGCCGGTCATGCTGCCGAGCCGCGTGTGCAGGCCGCGCGGGATCAGCGACTGCAGGCGCGACCAGACCATGTGCCAGTCGATCAGCAGATAGAACAGCACGATCGGCACGAGGAACGCGGTCGCGAGCCACGACAGCGCCGCGGCGCTGCCGACGCGCAGATACGCGAGCGCCGACGAACCGATCTGCTCGAAGTTGAAGTGCTCGGCGGCGTAGCTGCGGATCGCGTCGGCGCTGAACTCGACGTCGACGCCGAACATCCGCGACAGCATCGGCGCGAGCGACGTCTGCATCCGCTGCAACAGGTCGGGCAGCTTCGCGCGCGCCTGCACGAACTCGCGCTGCAGCACCGGCACGACGATCAGGATCAGCAGCAGGCAGCATGCGATCAGCAGCACGACCATCGCCGTCGTGCCGAGCCAGCGCGGGACGCGACGACGCGCGAGCCAGTCGACGCCCGGGTTCAGGATGTAGCCGATGATCGCCGCGATCAGGAACGGCGTGAGCACCGGCGCGAGCAGCCAGAGGAACAGGCCGATCGCGATGACCACGACGATCCACGTCAGCGTCTGCCGCAGCAACGGGGACGGCGCGCTGTCCGATCGGATCATGCAGGGGTCGAGGCGGGAATCATCGGGTGGTCGGGGCCGGTCGCATCGCCTGTCGCCGGGCCGGCATCGGTCTCTTCGTGTTCGATCGCGCGGGGCGGCGGAGCGATGCGAGCCGTCCGAAGACGGCGAACGTCGCGGGGGCCGCGATAGAATGCGGCCCCGGGTCCCGACGGGGTCGGTCGGCGCGTGTTCGGCGCGGCGCACGCCGAACCGCCGGATTTTATCAGCCGCGCGGGCCCGTCGCCGCCCACTGCCCTTTCGATCCGCCATGAGCGCTCTGTCCTACCGCGACGCCGGCGTCGACATCGAAGCGGGCGACGCGCTCGTCGAGAACATCAAGCCGTACGCGTTGCGCACGATGCGGCCCGAAGTGCTCGCCGGCATCGGCGGCTTCGGCGCGCTGGTCGAGTTGCCGAAGCGCTACCGCGAGCCGGTGCTCGTCGCGGGCACCGACGGCGTCGGCACGAAGCTCAAGCTCGCGTTCGCGATGCGCCGCCACGAGACGATCGGCATCGACCTCGTCGCGATGAGCGTCAACGACATCCTCGTGCAGGGCGCCGAGCCGCTGTTCTTCCTCGACTACTACGTCTGCGAGCGCCTCGACGTCGCGGTCGCGACCGCCGTCGTCCAGGGCATCGCGGCCGGCTGCGAGCAGGCCGGCTGCGCGCTGATCGGCGGCGAGACGGCCGAGCATCCGAACGCGTTCCCGGTCGGCGAATACGACCTCGCCGGCTTCGCGGTCGGCGTCGTCGAGAAGTCGAAGGCGATCGACGGTACGCGCATCGCGGCCGGCGACGTGCTGATCGGGCTCGCGTCGAGCGGGCTGCATTCGAACGGCTACTCGCTGGTGCGCAAGGTCATCGAGCGCGCGCATGCCGATCTCGACGCGCCGTTCGTCGAGCACGATGGCCGGCCGCTCGGCGACGCACTGCTCGCACCGACGCGCATCTACGTGAAGCCGGTCCGCCGCCTGCTCGAGACCGTCGACGTGAAGGGCATGGCGCACATCACCGGCGGCGGCCTGACCGAGAACACGCATCGGATGTTTCCCGACGGCGTGTTCGCGGAGATCGACGCGTCGACGTGGCCGCGCCCGCCGGTGTTCCCGTGGCTCGCGCTCGCCGGCGGCATCGACGAGGACGAGATGCGACGCACGTTCAACTGCGGCATCGGCTTCGTGATCGTCGTCGCGCCGGCCGATGCGGACGCCGCGATGCGACTGCTCGCGAGCGAGGGCGAGACGCCGTATCGGATCGGCGTCGTCCGCCCGGGCGAGATCGGCACCCGCTTCGTGTAGTCGACGAAGACCGGCGATGGCGACCGAGACGCTCGACACCGACTGCTGCATCGCCGGCGGCGGTCCGGCCGGAATGATGCTCGGCCTGCTGCTCGCGCGGGCCGGCGTGCGGGTCCTCGTGCTCGAGAAGCACGGCGACTTCCTGCGCGACTTCCGCGGCGACACGATCCATCCGTCGACGCTCGAGGTCATGAAGCGCATCGGCCTGCTCGACGCACTGCTGAAGATTCGCCACACGACGATCGAGCACCTGTCGATGCAATGGGAAGACGCCGTGCTGCCGATCGCGGACTTCACGCGTCTGTCGACGAGCTGCAAGTACATCGCGCTGATGCCGCAATGGGACCTGCTCGACCTGCTCGCCCGCGTCGGGCGCGAGTCGCCGAACTACGCGTTGCGGATGAAGACCGAGGCGCGCGACCTGATCGGCGAGCGGCGCGCGGACGGCACGTGGGCGCGGGTCGACGGCCTGCGCGCCGAAGGGCCCGACGGTCCGATCGAGATCCGTGCGCGGACCGTCGTCGCGTGCGACGGCCGGCACTCGCGGATGCGCGAGGTCGCGAAGCTCGTCGTCGATTCGCTCGGCGCGCCGATGGACGTCGTATGGTTCGCGCTGCCGCGCGACGCGCACGACGGCCAGCCGCCGCTCGCGCGGTTCACGCACGGCCAGATCTTCGTGCTGATCGATCGCGGCGATCACTGGCAATGCGGCTACGTGATCGCGAAGGGCTCGATCGAGACGCTGCGCGCGCGCGGCTTCGACGCGTTTCGTGACGCGGTCGTCGCCGCGATGCCGGCGAACGTCGGCGACGCGAAGTCGGCCGTCGCGACGTTGAAGGGCTGGGACGACGTCTCGGTGCTGACCGTCACCGTCGATCGCCTGCGCGACTGGGCGGTCGACGGCCTGCTGTGCATCGGCGACGCGGCGCATGCGATGTCGCCGGTCGGCGGCGTCGGCATCAACCTCGCGATCCAGGACGCGGTCGCGACCGCGAACCTGCTCGCGCCGATCGTCGCCGAGCGCAGGCCGACGCTCGACGAATTGCGTCGCGTGCAGCATCGCCGCGCGTGGCCGACGCGCGCGACGCAAGGTGCACAGGTCTTCGTGCAGAAGCACCTCGTCGCACGTGCGCTCGAGGCGTCGACGACGCTGCCGGTGCCGTCCGGCATGCGAGTCGTCGCGTCGAGCCCGTGGTTGCGCGGGATGACGGCGCGGCTGGTCGGCGTCGGCGTCAGGCCCGAGTTGCCGACGCAGCAGTCGATGACTCGATCAGCCTGACCGCCTCGCCGACGACGCGATCGTTCGCGTCGTCGACGACGCAGTCGAACACGACGCGATCGGTCATCGATCTCAGCCAGGTGGTCTGCCGCTTCGCGAGCTGACGCGTCGCCGCGATACCGCGCTCGCGCATCGTCGCGGCGTCGATGCGACCTTCGAGGTGATCCCAAGCCTGCCGATAGCCGACGCAGCGCATCGACGGCATCCGTTCGTCGAGGTCGCCGCGGTCGCGAAGGCGCTTCACTTCGTCGACGAGCCCGTCGGCCAGCATCGCGTCGAAGCGGGCTTCGATGCGTCGATGCAGCCAGCCGCGGTCGGACGGTTCGAGCGACAGCACGACCAGCGGCTGCGTGACCGACGACGGCTGCGACCGCTGCAGGCTCGACAGCGTGACCCCGGCGCCGCGCCAGACCTCGAGCGCGCGCGAGATCCGCTGCGCGTCGAACGGCGCGAGGCGCGCGGCCGTCGAAGGGTCGACGTCAGCAAGCTTGCGATGCATCGCGTCCCAGCCTTCGTCCGCAGCCTCGCGCTCGATCGCGTCGCGGACCGAATGATCGATCGCCGGCATGTCGTCGAGGCCGTCGCGCAGCGCCTTCAGGTACAGCATCGTGCCGCCGACCAGCAGCGGCACGCGGCCGCGCGCACGGACGTCGGCGATCGCCGCGTCGGCATCGGCGACGAAGCGCGCGGCCGAATAGCTCTCCGACGGGTCGATGAGGTCGATCAGGTGATGCGGCACGCGGGCTCGATCGGCGAGCGACGGCTTCGCGGTGCCGATGTCCATGCCGCGATAGACGAGTGCGGAGTCGACGCTGACGATCTCGATCGGCAGGACGCTCGCGAGCGCCATCGCGGCTTTCGACTTCCCCGCCGCGGTCGGGCCGGTCAGCGCCATGATCGGCGCGGCCGTGGCCGGCATCAGTCGAACGGGAACGGCATCGCCTTCGGCATCGACACGGCCGGGTCTCCGGGCGGCTCCGACGCGGCATGACCGCCGCGCACCACGCGCCACCACGGCGCGACGAGCGGGCCGCGCGACGGCTCGACCGGTTCGCCGAGCCGCGGCATCAGCAGCGGCGTGCCCCGCGCAGCGGCGATCGACAGCAGTTGTTCAGGCGGCTGGTCCCAGGCATGCATCGCGAGCGCGAACGTGCCCCAGTGGATCGGCAGGAACGCGCCGCCGCCGAGCAACGCATGCGCCTCGACCGCATGCTCGGGACCGAGATGGATGTCGCCCCACGACGGGTGATACGCGCCGATCTCCAGCATCACGAGATCGAACGGTCCGAGGCGGTCGCGGATCGCCGCGTATTGCGTCGTCAGGCCCGTGTCGCCGCTGAAGAACACGCGATGCCGCGACGACTCGATCGCGATCGACGACCACAGCGTCGCGTTGCGGTCCTTCAGTCCGCGACCCGAGAAGTGCTGCGACGGCGCGGCCGTGATCGCGAGGTCGGTGCCCGCGACGCGATGCGTCTCCCACCAGTCCAGCTCGGTGATGCGCCCCGGCGCGATGCCCCACATCTCGAGGTGCGCCCCGACGCCGAGCGACGTCACGATCGGCACGTTCGACTTCGTCAGCGCACGGATCGTCGGGTAGTCGAGGTGATCGTAGTGGTCGTGCGAGATCACGACGACGTCGACCGGCGGCACGTCGGCGAGGCGCACCGGCACCGGCTGGAAGCGCTTCGGACCGATCAGCCGCGACGGCGACGCACGCGGACCCCACACCGGGTCGGTCAGCACGCGATGGCCGTCGATCTCGACCAGCACCGTCGAGTGGCCGAGCCACGTGGCGCGCAGACCGGACGACGGCGCCGCGGTCCACGTCGCGCGCGGATCGAGCGACGGCAGCGGCGCGTTCGGCACGCGGTCGACGCCGCCGCACAGGAAGTCGGTCATCGTCGGACCGGGCACCGACCGGTCGCGCAACCCCGGCGGGATCGGTGCGCGGTTGCGGAAGCCGTCGCCGGCCCAGCCGGGCGATGCCTGCATCCGTTCGAGCCGCTCGCCGGCGGCACGGGTGCCGAGCGACTTCATCGCGTCATCGAGCCGCGCACGTCAGCGGCCTCGCATGAAGAGGCGATCGAGGTCCGCGATCGACCACTGCGTCCACGTCGGTCGGCCGTGGTTGCACTGGTCGGCCCGTTCGGTGATCTCCATCTGACGCAGCAGCGCATTCATCTCGTCGATCGTGAGTCGCCGGTTCGCGCGGACCGCGCGGTGGCATGCCATCGTCGACAGCAGCTCGTTGCGATGCTCGGTCAGCACGCGCGATGCGCCGAACATCTCGAGGTCGCGCAGCAGGTTGCGCGCGAGCTGCTCGACGTCGCCGGCGTCGTCGTTGACCGCGAGCAGCGCGGGCAGCGCCCGCACGACGAGCGACGTCGGCGACTGCACGGCGATGTCGAAGCCGAGCGTGGCCAGCACGTCCGCGCATTCGTCCGCGGTCGCGACCTCGCGGGCGTCGGCGCGCAGCGTCACCGGGATGAGCAGGCTCTGCACGGCCACGCGGCCGTCGTCGAGTCCGCTCTTCAGGCGTTCGTAGAGGATGCGCTCGTGCGCCGCATGCATGTCGACGAGCACGAGGCCGCTCGCGTTCTGCGCGAGGACGTAGATGCCGTGCAGCTGCGCGAGCGCGAAGCCGAGGCCGCCGTCCGCGACCGGCTCGTCGGCGCGCGGTTGCAGCGCGGCTGCGGCGCGTTGCGGCGAGTCGAGCCCGTCGAACGCGCGACCCGCGTCGGCGAACAACCGTCCGTACGACGCGGTCGATTGCGCGACGCCGATCGCATCGCCGCCATCGTGGGTTCGATACGAGAACGCCTCGGCCTGCGGGGCCTTCGCGACCTCGGCGCCGTGCGCGAGCGCGTCGCCGACGCCGCGGAACACCAGCTGATGGATCCCGCGCGAGTCGCGGAAGCGCACCTCGGTCTTCGACGGATGCACGTTGACGTCGACCTGCGCGGGGTCGAGCTCGAGCGCGAGCACGTAGGCCGGGTGACGATCGCCGTGCAGCACGTCCTGATAGGCCGCACGGACCGCGTGATTGAGCACGCGGTCGCGGACGTAGCGGCCGTTGACGTAGAAGTACTGCGCGTTCGGCGACGCGCGGCTCGCGGTCGGCAGACCCGCGAAGCCCGCCAGTCGCACGTCGCCGCCGCCCCACGCGAGCGGCCGATGCGCGCCCGCGAAGTCGTCGCCGAGCAGCTGCATGACCCGGTCGGCCGGCGATGCGGCGTTCAGATGCTCGACCACTCGTCCGTTGTGCGACAGCGTGAACGCGATGTCCGGCCGCGCGAGCGCCTGGCGCCGGAACGCCTCGATGCAATGCCCGAGCTCGGTCTGTTCCGACTTCAGGAACTTGCGGCGCGCGGGCGTCGAGTGATAGAGGTCGGCGACCTCGACCGACGTGCCGAAACCGCCGGCCGCCGGGGTCGGACGCGACGTCGACGCGTCGTCGGACGG
Source organism: uncultured beta proteobacterium (assembly GCA_963795885.1). Lineage (GTDB taxonomy): Bacteria > Pseudomonadota > Gammaproteobacteria > Burkholderiales > Burkholderiaceae_D > CAHJXF01. The sequence continues at coordinate 778,309 of CAWCJI010000007.1, forward strand.
CATCGACCGCAACGCGTGCGTCGCGTCGCGCGTGCGGGTCGTCAGCGTCACGCGCGCGACCGACGCGATCGACGCGAGCGCCTCGCCGCGAAAGCCCAGCGTCGCGACGCGCTCGAGGTCGTCGAGGCTCGCGATCTTCGACGTCGCATGCCGCGCGAGCGCGAGCGGCAGGTCGTCGACCGCGATGCCGCAGCCGTCGTCGGCCACGACGATGCGCCGCATGCCGCCGCCATCGAGCTTCACGTCGATCCGCGAGGCGCCTGCATCGATCGCGTTCTCGAGCAGCTCCTTGACGACGGACGCCGGGCGCTCGACGACCTCGCCGGCCGCGATCTGGCTGATGAGGACGTCGGGCAGCGCCCGGATCGAACGCGGGGGCGCGGCGTCGGCGCGCGCGCGGTCGTCGGAAGCGGGGACGGCGCTCATGCGTGAAATCGATCGGAGGAGGACAAGGCGCGACTCGAAGAGTCGCCTCGGATTATAGGCCGCACCCCTATGCGATCATGCGCGTCGACTTCCATCTCGCCTTCGCCAGGGAGCCGTTCGTTGGACCTCCTTTTGCAGCTCGTCCAGTTCGTCCTTCACCTCGACGTCCATCTCGCCGATCTCGTCGCGCACTACGGCGTGGTGATCTACGCGATCCTGTTCGCGATCGTGTTCTGCGAGACCGGCCTCGTCGTGACGCCGTTCCTCCCGGGCGACTCGCTGCTGTTCGCGGCAGGCGCGCTGGCCGCGGTCGGCAGCATGGACCCGTGGGTGCTCGGCATCGTCCTCGCCATCGCCGCGATCCTCGGCAACACGTCGAACTACTGGATCGGCCGCTACATCGGTCCGCGCGTGTTCCAGTGGGAGGGGTCGCGCTGGTTCAATCGTCGCGCGCTCGACCAGGCGCATGCGTTCTACGAACGGTACGGGCCGGTCGCGCTGACGATCGCCCGCTTCATGCCGATCGTCCGCACGTTCGCGCCGTTCGTGGCCGGCGTGGGGTCGATGCGCCACGCGACGTTCCAGTTCTACAGCGCGCTCGGCGGCGTGCTGTGGGTCGCGATCTTCATCGCGCTCGGCTACTTCTTCGGCAACATCCCGGTCGTCAAGTCGAACCTCGCGTTCGTGATGGCGGGCGTCGTCGTCGTGTCGCTGTTGCCGCTGGCTTGGGCTGCGCTCGCGAAGAAGCGGAGCACCGTGCCGTGAACGAGGACGTTGCTCCGGCGAGCGCTTTTCCGTGGACGCTCGACGAGGTCGTCGCGCATCTCGTCGCGGCCCGTCGCGGCGGACCCCGGGTGCTCGGCGAGCGCGTCGCGTCGGCGCTGCGATCGTCCGACGACGCCTATGCGGTGCAGTCGCGCGTCGGCGCGATCGCGTGGCCCGGCGACGAGGCGACCGCCTGGAAGGCCGGCGCCGACTCGCGCGACGCGTTGCCGATCGCGGCGCCGATCATGCCGGCGCTGATCGTCGACGACGGCGGCGTCGCGCGCGGCGCATTGTCGCAGCGGATCGTCGAGGCGGAGATCGCGTACCGCTTCGGGATCGACCTGCCGCCTCGCGACACGCCGTACACGACCGACGAGGTCGCCGCCGCGATCGAATCGATGCATGCCGCGATCGAGGTCGTCAGTTCACGGATCGTCGACTTCCCGGACGTGCCACCGCTCGCGAAGCTCGCGGACCATCAGGTCAACGGCGCGTTCGCGCTCGGCGACGGCGTGACGTCGTGGAAGAAGATCGACCTGCGTCGGCAGCCGGTCGTGCTGTCGTTCGACGGCAAGCCGCACGAGTCGGCGGTCGGCTCGCACGCGCTCGGCAATCCGGCGGTGCTGCTGCCGTGGTTCGTCGCCCACCTCGGCCGCCTGCCGACGTACGACGCGGACGGTCGCGCGGGACCGCCGCGCGGCGTGAAGGCCGGCGACGTCGTCACGACGGGAACGTGGACGAAGCCGTTCGACGCGAAGCCGGGTCAACGGGTCGACGTGGAGTTTGCGGAGATCGGTCGCGTGGCGTTGACGTTCGCGGAGTGAGCCTCGAGCCGAGAGATCGGCAGCGGAGTCGTCGGGCAGCATGGAAGCAGCCGCAAGTCAATCGTGCGACGGGATGACGCGGCACGATCGCTGAGAGCGCATGCTGCGCATCGGATCCTCGGGATGCATCGTCTTGATGCCATTTCTTCAGGAGCGCGCCCTGTACGAACCGACCATGCAGCAGGTCGACGATGTTGCGGGAGGCATGACACTCGCCGGATCAATCGCGATGACTCTCGCGATCGGCTGGACCGGTGGGGTGGTCGGGTTCGCGGCGGGTAGCATGGTTCCCGGCGTGGGCAACGCCGTCGGCGCGGTCGCCGGCGGTGCCGTCGGAATTCTTGCGGGAATCGGGTTGGCACTGGCCGACGCCACCTGATCTTTGGAGTCCGGCGAGCGAGGCTCGTCGGGCTATCGTCAGATCGATGAATCGCTTCCCAATCGCCTGGGTTGTCAGGGTCGCCGTTCCGGAAACCCGTCGCCTCTCCGGCGCGCGCTTCGCCGCGTTGCTGGCGGCGCTACGAGCGGCGCCGATCGATCCGATCACGCTTCGCAGGCAAGGCTGGATTCTCGCCGCAGCGCTCGTCGTGCCGTTCGTGGTCACCGTCGCGATCCCGGTGCTGGTCACCGCCGTGCGGAGCGAAGACCCGCCGGCGTTCGCGTCGCTCATGGCCGTCGCGGCGCCGCTGCTGATCGTCTCGATCTACGGTTCGTCGTGCCTATTCTCGTTGTTGAACGCACTCGTGTCGTCCAGCGTCATTCGGGAACGGTTGCGGTCCGTCACAGGCGTTACTCCGACCGTCTGACCGCCGTCCGCCGACGCGAGCAGCGCGCGTCGCGCGACTTCGTAGCAGTCGTCGATGTGGCGGTCGCCCAGCATCTTCATTGCGCCGAAGCTGATCGATGCGGACACCGCTTGACCGACGAGCGGCACGAACTTGACGATGCCGGCCGCGCTCAGCCGCACGCCCATCTTCATCAGCATGCGGATCACGACCTCGCGGGTGATCAGCCGCCCGACCAGCGTGGAGCCCACGCTGCCGATGAACATCATCACGATGCGCTTCGTTTCGGTGTCGAGCGCATCGATCTGCGCCGGGGTCAGGCCGAACCGTTCGTTGATGCGCGGCAACAGTTTCAACAGGATCACGACGTCGCTGCCAACGTCGAGGCCCGGCAAGGGAACGACGGCGACGCCGGCGGACAGCGACGCCCGCCGCGTGACCAGCCGCCGGCATTCGTCGCGAATCGTGTCGAGCCGTGCGAGCGCGGCACCGACGTCGGCAGTCGGCGCTGCGTCCGCCGCAGCCGACGCACGCGCCGGCGACGATGGTCCCGGGCGCAACGACCGCAGCCGTCCGACCGCCGTCCGGAACGTCTGTGCGAGACTCGATCGATCATTCATCGGTGCATTGTCCAGCAATGGCGACGTGTGTTCGGCAACGCTCGGGAGATTGCAATGAGGCGAGCGCGGCGGCCGTCGTCCATCGTCGTGTTTTCTCACGAGCCGCGTGGCGCGCGTGGGTCGTTGTCGGCTTGCTCGGCGGTTGCGCAGCCGAGCCCGTGCAGCAGGATGACCCGCGCGATCGCGGCGGCATCATCCACTTCTCGGGCTCGATCAGCGGTCGTTCGGTCGACGCATTCATGGCGCGTCATGCCGACGAGCGCGTGGAGCGCGTCGTCGTCGATTCGCCCGGTGGCGACGTCGCCGCCGGGATCCGACTCGCGAACTGGATCGCGGATCGGCATGCGGACGTCGAGGTCGAGAACCTGTGCGCGTCGTCGTGCGCCAATTACCTGTTCGCGGCGGGCCGTCGGAAGGTCATCGACGATCGCGCGCTCGTGCTCTGGCACGGCAGCATCCTGCAGAAGGACTTTCGCGAACGCGGGGCGGACTGCGATCGACGGATCGCGACGCTCGACCGATCGCCGGCGCACGACGTCGAGCAGACGCGGCGCGAGCGCGAGGCCGAGGTCGCCTATTGCGACTCCTATCGGCAGACCGTCGAGTCGCAGCGCGCGTTCTTCGCACGTGTCGGCGTCGACGAGTACATCACGCGGATGGGCCAGGAACCGCGGGCCTTCGACGGCATCTGGACCGTGCCGGTCGCCGTCATGAAGCGCATGGGATTGCACGGGGTCGAAGCGCGAGCCGAGTACGGGTCGCACGACGACCTGAAGCACTGGAACCACGACGACGATACGGAAACGATCCTGTCGCTCGGCTTCGATGCCGACGGGCACGTGATCGAGCTCGCGCGATGAGGGCCGGGCGCCTCAGCTCGTCACGCGCGTCTTCGCGAGCGGCGGGTTCTTCGCGAAGTAGCGGCGGATGCCCTTGACGACCGCGTCCGCCAGCTTCTCCTGATACGCATCGTCGTTGAGACGCTTCTCCTCGTCGGGGTTCGAGATGAACGCGGTCTCGATGAGGATGCTCGGGATGTCGGGTGCCTTCAGCACCGCGAAGCCGGCCTGCTCGACCTCGCCCTTGTGCAGCCGGTTGATGCCGCCGATCTCGTGCAGCACCGCGTCGCCGAGCTTCAGGCTGTCGTTGATCTGCGCGGTCGTCGACAGGTCGAGCAGCACGCCGGCGAGCTGCTTGTCGCGCGTCGCGATGTTGACGCCGCCGATCAGGTCCGCGGCGTTCTCCTTGTTCGCGAGCCAGCGTGCCTGCGTCGACGATGCGCCGCGTTCGGACAGTGCGAACACCGACGAGCCGCGCGCGTCGGGCGACTCGAACGCGTCGGCGTGGATCGACACGAACAGGTCGGCCTGGACGCGACGCGCCTTCTGCACGCGGACCCCGAGCGGCACGAAGAAGTCGTCGTCGCGCGTCATCATCACGCGCATGTTCGGCTCGGCATCGAGCTTGCGCTTGACGCGCTTCGCGATCTCGAGGACGACGTCCTTCTCGTGGCTGCCGCCCTGGCCGCTGGCGCCGGGATCCTCGCCGCCGTGACCCGGGTCGAGCGCCACGGTGATGATGCGCGTGACCGCGGGCGGCTTCGACGTCAGCGCGTCGCCGCGGTCGGGACGCACGCTCTTCGTCGCTTCGACGAGCGGCGGCGCGTCGTCGGCCTTCAGCAGCGGCTTCGCGCCGGGGTCGGCCGTCCGGTCCGGCACGAACTCCGGCGGCGCATCGCGCTTCATCAGGATCTCGCCGTCGGGCTTCGCGAGGATCGCGAGCAGCGGGTCCTCGGCCTGCTCCGGGTAGAGATCGAACACGAGCCGATAGCGGTACTCGCCGACCGGCGCGAGGTTGAAGACCTGCGGGTTCACGCGGCTCTTGAGGTCGAGCACGATGCGCACGACGTTCGGCCGGTTCTGCCCGACGCGGACCTGCTTGATGTACGGATCGTTCGGCTGGATCTTCGCGACGAGATCGCGCAGCGCGGCGTCGAGCCTCAAGCCCTCGACGTCGACGACGAGGCGATCGGGTCCGTCGACGAGGAAGTGCGTCGCCTGCAGCGCGCGATCGCTCTCGATCGTCACGCGGCTGTAGTCGTTCGCCGGCCAGACGCGGACGCCGACGATGCCGGCCGCATGCGCCGAATGCGTGAAGGCGACCGCGAGCGACAGCACGAGCGGCGCACGGGTCGCGCCGAGCAGTCCTCCGCTCAGCCCGAGCTTGACGACGCGTCGCCGGCCGCGCGCGGGCGCGTCAGCCACGCAGCGCCCCGGTCGGTGCCGGCCGTGAGCGTCGCAACCCGGCCGTCGCCGTCGGTCTCGAGCCGCACGTGGATGTCCGGCGCGGGCAGCCGCGCGCCGTCGTCGCCGACGACGCGTTCGGGCCATTCGACCAGCCGCAGAGCCGCATCGGAGAAGTAGTCCCGAAAACCCGCTTCCAGCCACTCACGCGGATCTTCGAACCTATAAAAATCAAAGTGGTAGCAGTGTAACTTCATGTCTCGTCGAGATTCAACGCTTTTCGGCATTTCGACGACATACGGCTCGACCAGCGTGTAGGTCGGGCTCTTGATGCGACCCTCGACGCCGAGTCGGCGCAGCAACGCGCGGACCACGGTCGTCTTGCCGGCGCCGAGATCACCGCTGAAATGGATCGTGAAGCCATCGACCGGCGGATCGCGGAAGACGTCGGCGACGAGGTCGGCGAGTCGTCGCCGAGCGATGCGCTGTCCGCCTCGGTGGGCGACGCGCGTCGCAGCGACGTCGCGAGAGGGTCGGTCATACAATCGTCGCGCCATGACGACCGCCATACGACACGACGATCACGGACCTCGACGAGGACCAGCGGATCGCGCTCGCGCGATCGATCAAGCGATGGGCGCAGGAGCTCGGCTTCGCGGAGGCCGCGATCTGCGCCGCGACGCCGCGCGACGAGGCCGGTCGCGCGATGGCATCGACGACCGAGGCGCGGCTGCAGGACTGGCTCGCGAAGGGCTATCACGGGTCGATGGAGTATATGGCGCGGCACGGGATGCGCCGGGCACGGGCCGCCGAGCTCGTGCCGGGCACGACGAGCATCATCGCCGTGCGGATGAACTACCTGCCGGCGAGCGAAGACGATGCCGCAGCCGACGACGCCGAACGCGACTGGGTCGACGCATCGTGGTCGGTCCTGGCCGATCCGCGACGCGCGAACGTCTCGCGCTATGCGCACGGCCGCGACTATCACAAGGTCCTGCGCTCGCGGCTGCAGCGGCTCGCGGACCGCATCGCCGACGCGATCGGGCCGTTCGGCCATCGCGTCTTCACCGACTCGGCGCCGGTCATGGAGGTCGAGCTCGCGCGGCGTGCGGGACTCGGCTGGCGCGGCAAGCACACGTTGCTGCTGTCGCGCGCGGGCGGATCGATGTTCTTCCTCGGCGAGCTGTTCGTCGACGTCGCCGCTGCCGGTCGACGAGCCGGTCAGGCGATCACTGCGGCACCTGCACGCGCTGCATCGACGTCTGCCCGACGCGCGCGATCGTCGCGCCGCACGTCCTCGATGCGCGGCGCTGCATCTCGTACCTGACGATCGAGCACGACGGTCCGATCCCCGAGGCGCTCCGGCCCGCGATCGGCAACCGCATCTACGGCTGCGACGACTGCCAGCTGGTCTGTCCGTGGAACCGCTATGCCGAGCGGTCGCCGCTGCCGGACTTCGACGTGCGGCCGCTCGCGCATCGCACGCTCGTCGACGTGTTCGCGTGGAGCGCAGACGACTTCCTGCGCGAGACCGAAGGGAGCGCGATCCGACGCATCGGCCATGAGCGCTGGCTGCGCAACGTCGCGGTCGCGCTCGGCAACGCGCTCGCGTCGACGCTCGACGACGGCGACCGGATCGCGATCCGGTCCGCGCTGCTCGCCCGCCGCGATGATCCGTCGCCGCTCGTGCGGGAGCACGTCGAGTGGGCGCTCGCGCGGCGACGCGGTCGACGTCATCGCACGGCCGCGATCCACAGCGGCAGCGTGACGACCGACAGCACCGTGCTGGCCGACACGATGAACGCGACCACCGCGCCGTCGCCGCCCATCCGCACCGCGAGGATGTAGGCGGATGACGCAGACGGCAGCGCTGCGAACAGCACGGCGATCTCGCGTTGCAGCGGCGGCAACCGGAACTGCGTCACGAGCGCGAGGACGACGGCCGGCGCCGCGACCAGCTTGACCGCGGTGAACCACGCGAGCGTCGGACGTTCGGCGATCGCGCCGCCGAGCCGCAGCCCGGCGCCGACCGCGATCAGGCCGAGTGCGATCGACGCGTTGCCGAGCCGCAGCAGCGTCGCGAGGATCGGCTCGAACAGATGCACGCCGGCGACGTTGACGATCAGGCCGGCGACGGTCGCGACGATCAGCGGATTGCGGACCATCTCGCGCAGCACGCCGCTGTCGTTGTGACGCGCGAGCGCGTAGACGGCGAACGCGTTCGCGATCGGCACGCAGACGCCGAGCGCGACGGCCATCAGCGCGATGCCGTCGCTGCCGCCGAGCCGGCCGGCCAGCGCGAGCGCGACATACGAGTTGAAGCGGAACGCGCATTGCACGCCGGACGCGAAGACGGCCGACGGCGGCTTGAACAGCGGCCGGGCGAGATAGCCGAGCAGGACGCCGGTGAACACGGCGGCGAGCGCCGTGCCGACGACGCCGGCGGTCGCGTCGAAGTCGAGCTTCGCCGTCGCCGTCGACGTGAACAACAGCGACGGAAACAGGACGAAGTAGACCATCCGTTCGAGCCCGGTCCAGAACCCGAGCTCGAATCGCGCGTATCGTTTCAGCAGCCACCCGAGCAGGATCAGCGCGAAGTCGGGGACGAGCAGCAGGGCGACGGACAAGGGTGATCCCGGTGACGAACGACGAAGGTTAACGCGTGGAAGAACGAATGGTGGGCGGCTCGAAGGCAGGGTGCGGCGCGAGGCGGCGAATCGGCGCCGTCGCGCGCGTCGCGCTGGCACTGGCGATCGCGATCGCGGCGGCGCCTGCCGCGACCGCGGCGGCGGTCGAGCGCGAAGGGCAGCGCTTCGACGACCGGGCTTCGGTCGACGGCACGCGGCTCGTGCTGAACGGCATCGGCGTGCGCGCCGCCGCATGGTTCAAGGGCTACGTCGCGGCGCTGTACCTGCCGCGCAAGTCGGACGACGCCGACGCGATCTTCGCCGAGCCCGGCCCGAAGCGGATCGCCGTCCGGATGCTGATCGACGTCGGGCCCGACCTGCTCGCGAAGACGTTCGCCGACGGCATCCGCAAGAATTACAAGGGCGATGCGCTCGACGCGCTCAGGCCGCGGATGGACGCGTTCGACGCGCAGGTGCGCGGCATTCCCGACGGCGTGAAGAAGGGCCAGGAGATCGACCTCGACTTCCATGCGTCGACCGGCACGCGCGTGCTCGTCGCCGGCAAGCCGATCGGCGAGCCGATCCCCGGCGACGACTTCTACGTCGCGCTGCTGAAGATGTTCATCGGCGAGCGCGCGATCGACAAGGGGCTGCGGGCCGCGTTGCTGGGGCAGGCGGGATAGCGGCCCGGTCCGATCTCCGGACCCTGCGGTCGCCACCGAGGCTCCCTCGACGATCGGACGCGGCCCGTCGTCACCCCGAGCTTCCCGCGGGCAGTGGTGCTAGTCTCCAAGACCGTCTTCAGAACCGACGCGAAGGGAATCCCATGCCCGGCCTGCTGCCCCAGATCGACCCCGAAGGACTGCTCGAGTACTCGGTCGTCTTCACCGATCGCGCGTTGAATCACATGTCGCAGAAGTTCCAGCGTGTCATGCGGGACGTCTCCGGCATCCTCAAGGAGGCGTACCACGCGCAGGCCGCGGTCGTCGTGCCCGGAAGCGGCACGTTCGGCATGGAAGCGGTGGCGCGCCAGTTCGCGACCGGCAAGAAGACGCTCGTCATCCGCAACGGCTGGTTCAGCTACCGCTGGTCGCAGATCTTCGACGCCGGGCGCATCCCGTCCGAACAGACGGTGCTGAAGGCGCGTCCGATCTCGTCGGCGCCGCTGGCGCCGTTCGCGCCGCCACCGATCGACGACGTCGTCGCCGCGATCCAGTCGAAGCGGCCCGACCTGGTCTTCGCACCGCACGTCGAGACGGCGGCCGGCATGGTCCTGCCGGACGGTTATCTGCGGCGGGTCGCGGATGCGGTCCACGCGGTCGGCGGCCTCTTCGTCCTCGACTGCGTCGCGTCGGGGGCGGTCTGGGTCGACATGCAGAGCACCGGGGTCGACATCCTGATCAGCGCGCCGCAGAAGGGTTGGAGCGGATCGCCGTGCTGTGCGTTCGTGATGCTCGGCGAACGCGCGCGCAACGTCATCGACGACACGGTCAGCAGCAGCTTCGCCGCGGACCTGAAGAAGTGGCTGCAGGTCATGGAGAGCTACGAACGCGGCGGACACGCCTACCACGCGACGTTGCCGACCGACGCACTGCGGCTCACGCGCGACGCGATGATCGAGACGCGCGCGGCGGGCTTCGAGAACCTAAGGCGCGACAGCTCGAGCTCGGCCGGCGCGTCCGCGCGCTCCTCGAAGCGCACGGGTTGCCGAGCGTCGCGGCTCCGGGCTTCCAGGCCGCGGGCGTGGTCGTCAGCTACACCGAGCGATCCCGGCCTGCACAGCGGCGCGGCGTTCATCGGCGAAGGGCTGCAGACCGCGGCCGGCGTACCGCTCCAGTGCGACGAGCCGGCGGACTTCAGGACGTTCCGGATCGGGCTGTTCGGCCTGGACAAGCTGCTCGACATCGATCGCACCGTCGCGAACCTCGAGCGCGGCGCTCGGCCGCATCGTCGACACGTCGCCGGCGACGCGCGAAGCCGCCTGAGGACAAGGGGTCGAGCGAAGGCACAGCAACGACGCGGGTCGCGAGAGCGCCGGCTCGTCGGTCGCGACGACGGGCGCCGCGCGGCGCACGAGGTGGGAGGCTTTGCGTTCGTCGGCATCGATCCGGCGCTCACGGGCGACTCGGTCGACATCGGGATGCGGTGCGAAGCGGCACGAGGCGGGACGTCACTGCACGTGCCGGTGACCACGCGGACCGACCCATCGACCGTGACTGGAAACGCACGATGAAGCTTCTCCTGACCTCTGCCGGAATCAGGAACGCGAGCATCCACGACGCGCTCGTCGAGCTGCTGGGCAAGCCCATCGCCGACTCCAGCGCCCTGTGCATCCCCACCGCGTTATACGGCCACCCGCAAGGCAGTCCGGAAGGGGTCTGGCGGTTCATCAACGGCAGGTCCGGCTGCCCGATGTGTGAACTCGGATGGAAATCGATCGGTGTGCTCGAGCTCACCGCGCTCCCCAGCATCGGTGAAGACCGCTGGGTGCCGTGGGTCCGGGCGGCGGACGTCTTGCTGGTGGAGGGCGGCGATGCGCTCTACCTCTGCCACTGGATGCGTCGGTCGGGACTCGCGGCGCGGCTGCCGTCGCTCGAAAGCATCGTCTGGGTCGGCCTGAGCGCCGGAAGCATGGTGATGACGCCTCGTGTGGGAGAAGGCTTCGTCGAAACGAAACCGCCCATCACCGGTGACGACGCGACGCTGGGGATCGTCGACTTCTCGATCTTCCCGCATCTCGACTACCCGGCGCTTCGCGAAGAACACGATGGCACACGCGGAGCGGTGGGCGGCCGACATCGGCGGTCCCGCCTATGCCATCGACGACGAGACGGCGATCCAGGTGGTCGACGGGAATGTCGCGGTCGTGTCGGAAGGACGCTGGCGGTACTTCGGCGCCTGATCCGCGTGGGCCGCCGCGCTCCTCGAAGCGCACCGGGTTCCGTGTCGCCGCTGCGGCCATGAGGCCGCGGGCGGGCTCGTCGGCCAGACGAGCGATCCGGGTCTGCCCCGGTTCAATGCCCTCGGGCAGCGGTGTATCTTGTTTCGCCGCTTCTACCGCCCGTCCTCGACGCTCCCTTCGTGTCCTCGGCCGTCAAAATATTCCAGGGCCGCTTCGGCCGGGTCGCATTGCTCGACATGGATGCGCCGCTGGTCGGTCATGCTCATCATCATTGCCACATCCTGCTCAAGGCCGGCGGCGCGGACAGCGCCTTCACGGTCCGAGGCGAGCGCGCCCCGCTGACCGACGACAGCGCGGTGCTGGTCAATGCGTGGGAGCCGCACGCCTACGAGCACGACGTGCCGCCGGGCGAGCGGACGCTGATCCTCGCGCTGTACATCGAGCCGGGCTGGCTGGCCGACCTGCAACGGTCGCTCGCGATGTCGGGGCATCCGCGCTTCTTCCCGCAGCCGTGCATTCGCATCTCGGACGCGACGCGCAAGCATGCGGAGGAATTCGTGCTCGAGCTGTGGTGGGGCGACGAGGTGTCGGCCGAGCGCCTCGAGCACCTGCTGTTCAACATGATCACCGCGATCGTCGAGAGCTACGCCGGCTGGCGCGATCTCGTCAGCCTGCTCCGCAGCAAGCCGCCGGTCGCGATGGATCCGCGCGTGCGTCAGGCGATCGCACTGATGAAGCAGGACATCGCGCGCGACCTCGACGTCGACTGCCTCGCGAAGCGCGCCGGCCTGTCGCGCGCGCACTTCTTCATGCTGTTCCAGCGCGACACGCACGTGACGCCGATGGTCTACGCGAACGTGTTGCGCTTCGAGGCGGCGGTCCAGCGTTTGTCGAAGGGCGGCGAGCCGGTCGGCGAAGTCGCGCACGACCTCGGCTTCTCGGCCCCCGGGCACTTCTCGCGCTTCTTCCGGCAGCACCTCGGCATCACGCCGAGCGACTACCGACGCGTCGTCAACCTGTTCGAACCACCGAACGGCCAGGACGCGTCCCGCGAGCCGTGCAGGTCTGAGGGCTCGCGGGCGTCTGTGCGACCGGTCCCTGACCGTTCGTCGTGCCCATCCGCGCAGCGAAGCGGCGACCGCCGATTGCTCGCGCCACCCATCGCAGCGTTGTGCGCCTCCGGCACGCCGCGCAGATGACGTCACGGCCGATTGCTGCGCCGCGCCACGCAAATCATCAGACGAATTGGTCAGCGGCCGGACTCCGCGGACCCTTTCGCGCCGCACGCAATTGCGTCGCGCCGCGCCGCTGTCGAGACTGCGCCACCAGACCGAGGAGGGCGCGGGATTGCGCGTGAGAGCAGGACATCGCGACGGACGGCGAGCGTCGACGAGGCACGTCGGCCGCAGCTCGAACGCCTCGAGGACGCGGCGTTGCTGTCCGGGCGCGGCGCGTTCGGCGACGACCTCGGCGTCAAGCCCGGGACGCTGCACGCGGCCGTGCTGCGCTCGCCGCATCCGCATGCCGAGCTCGTGAGCGATCGACGCGAACGCCGCGCTCGCGATGCCGGGCGTGCGCGCGGTGCTCGATCGGCGACGATGTCCGGCGCTGGTCGCAGCCGTTCGTCGTCGGCGTCAAGCAGCCGATGCAGCACTGGGCGCTCGCGGTCGATCGCGTGCGCTACGTCGGCGAGCCGGTCGCGGTCGTGCTCGCCGAGGATCGCTACCTCGCCGAAGACGCGATCGACGCGATCCGGGTCGACTACGCGCGCGCTGCCCGGTCGTCATCGGCATCGAGCACGCGCTCGACGGACCGATGCGCCTTGCTGCACGACGCGGTCGGCAGCAACGTCGTGTCGGACCGCGCTACCGGTACGGCGATCCGGAGGCGGCGTTCGACAGCGGCGCGCGCATCGCGTCGCGCTGACGGTCCACTATCCGCGCAACTCGTGCACGCCGATCGAATGCGGCGTCGTGATCGCCGAGTACCTCGCCGGGCGACGAAGGCTACGACGTCACGTCGAACTTCATGGGGCCGTTCTCGCTGCACGCGGTGATGGCGCATGGCGCTGAAGGTGCCGGGCAACAAGCTGCGCCACCGCGTGCCGCGCGACTCGGGCGGCAGCTTCGGCGTCAAGCAGGCGGTGTTCCCGTACGTCGTGCTGATGTGCCTCGCGTCGCGGAAGGCCGGCGCGCCGGTGAAGTGGGTCGAGGACCGGCTCGAGCATCTGAGCGCCGCGACGTCGGCGACCGCGCGGACTGACGACGATCGAGGCCGCCGTCGACGACGACGGCCGCGTCGCGCGCGCTGACGCTACGACCAGGCCGACGAGGTCGGCGCGCTATCTGCGCGCGCCGGAGCCCGCGACGTTCTATCGCATGCACGGCGCGCTGACCGGCGCCTACGACATCGCGCATCTCGCGGTTCGCAATCGCGTCGTCGTGACGAACAAGACGCCGACCGGGCTCGTGCGCGGCTTCGGCGGTCCGCAGGTCTACTTCGCGCTCGAACGCCTGTTCGATCGCATCGCGGTCGAGCTGCGGCATCGATCCGGTCGAGCTGCGGCTGCGCAACTACGTGCGCGCCGACCAGTTCCCGTACACCGCCGCAGCCGGCTGCGGTGCTCGACTCCGGCGACTATCAGCGACTCACCGCGATGGCGGTCGCTGCGGCGACGACAGGCCGGTCTGCGACGAACGCGCAGCGCGGCGTCGCGCGCGCGCCGGGCAAGCTGTACGGCATCGGCCATCGCGGCGATCGTCGAGCCGTCGATCTCGAACATGGGCTACATCAGCGCGGTGCTCACGCCCGCGCAACGCGCGAAGGCCGGCCCGAAGAACGGCGGCATCGCGAGCGCGACCGTCGCGATCGACCTGCTCGGCGGCGTCAACGTGACGATCGCGTCGGCGCCGGCCGGGCCAGGGACACATGACGGTGTGCGCGCAGGTCGTCGCCGACGTGCTCGGCCTCGAGCCCGACCAGGTCGTCGTCAACGTCGAGTTCGACAGCGCGAAGGATGCGTGGTCGGTCGCGGCCGGCAACTACAGCAGCCGCTTCGCCGGCGCGGTCGCGGGCACGGTGCATCTCGCCGCGACGCGCGCTGCGCGACAAGGTCGCCGCGTTCGCGGCGCAGCAGTTCGACGTGCGACGTCGACGGACGTCGCGCTTCGACGACGGGCAGATCTGTCAGCCGGCGCAGCCCGACACGCGCAGCCGTTCACGCGCGCTCGCCGCGAGCCCGCACTGGGCGCCCGCGCTGATGCCCGAGGGCATGGAGCCGGGGCTGCGCGAAACCGCGTTCTGGACGCCGCCGACGCTGACCGCGCCCGACGACGCAGGACCGCGTCAACACGTCGGCGGCCTACGGCTTCGTGTTCGACATCTGCGGCCTCGAGATCGACCCCGACACCGGCCGCGTGCCGGATCGACCGCTACGTCACCGCGCACGACGCCGGCACGTTGCTGAACCCCGCGCTCGCCGACGGCCAGATCCGCGGCGCGTTCGCGCAGGGCGTCGGCGCGGCGCTGTTCGAGGAGTTCCGCTACGGCGCCGACGGCAGCTTCCAGTCGGGCACGCTCGCCGACTACCTGATGCCGACGACCTGCGAGATCCCCGATCCGGTGATCGTGCATCTCGAGACGCCGAGCCCGTTCACGCCGCTCGGCGCGAAGGGCCTCGGCGAAGGCAACAACATGAGCACGCCGCCGACGATCGCGAACGCGTTCGCCGATGCGCTGCGGCCGCTCGACGGACGTCGCCGACATGCGGCTGCCGCTCACGCCGTCGCGCGTGCTGGCGCTGCTCGGCACCGACGATCCGCCGCCGTCGCGAGAAGCCGCGCGGTGCCGAAGCGCGGCGCCGGTCGCCGGCGGCCTCGCGCTGCAGGCGTCGGGCACGGTCGACATCGCCGCGACGCCCGAGCGCGTCTTCGCGGTGCTGCTCGACCCGCAGGCGCTCGCGCGCGTCATCCCCGGCTGTCACGCGCTCGACGCCGATCGGGCCGAATCGCTACCGCGCCGACGTGACGGTGGGCGTCGGCATGATCAAGGCGCGCTACGAGGCGCGCGATCGCGTTGTCCGACATCGACGCGCCGCACAGCCTGCGGCTCGCGCGGTCAGGGGCTGTCGTCGCTCGGCACCGGCGCGCGGCGACGGGCTCGTGCGGCTCGAAGCCACGCCGACAAGGCACGCGGCTGCACTACGACTACCAGGCGCAGGTCGGCGGCAAGGTCGCGATGGTCGGCAGCCGCATGCTCGAGGGCGCCGCGAAGGTCATCGTTGCGCAGCTCTTCGAGTCGCTCGGTCGCCAGGCACGCCGGCGAAGCCGCAGGCCGCGCGACGCGTCGGAGGCCGCTCGGACGCGCGGCTGGTTGCGCGCTGTTCGGGAGCCGATCGTGAAGCCGGCTGCCGTTCGACTACGTGCGCGCCGACACCGCCGACGAGGCGACGGCCGCTGCTCGCCGAGCACGGCGACGACGCGCGCATGCTGGCAGGCGGCCAGTCGCTGATGGCCGTGCTGAACATGCGGCTCGCGCAGCCGCAGCTGCTGATCGACATCTCGCGCAGCAAGACGACTGGCCTTCGGTCGACGTCGACCGATGGCGGTCTGCGCATCGGTGCAGCGGCGACGCAGGCGGCGGTCGAATGGCGGCCCGACGCTCGCGCGCGAGGTGCCGCTGCTGCAGCTCGCGTTCCCGCACATCTCGCATTTCCAGATCCGCAATCGCGGCACCGTCTGCGGCTCGATCGCGCATGCCGATCCGTCGGCCGAGCTGCCGCTGTGCCTGCTCGCGCTACGCGGGGACGTCGACGCTGCGTGGCGCGAAGAAGCGCCACACGGTCGCGGCCGACGACTTCTTCACCGGCATGCTGTCGACCGCGCGCGCGCGGCGACGAACTGCTCGAGTCGGTGCGCTTCCCGCTGCGCCACGGACGGTGACGGCCACGGCTTCCAGGAGTTCTCGATCCGCCACGGCGACTTCGCGGTCTGCGCGGCGGCGGCCGTCGTCGGTCCGACGCGGCATCCGCCTCGCGGTGGGCGGCATCGCGGACCGTCCGATGGCCCGCGACTGGGACGCGCTCGACGGCTCGGCGCTCGACGACGCGCTGAACGAATTCGCGTGGTCGCTCGAGCGCGCAGGACGACCCGCACATCAGCGCGACCGCGCGCCGCCATCTCGTGCGACGCCTCGGTCGGAAGGCGATCGAACAGGCGCGCGGCGCCACGAACCAGCGGAGTCCGACATGACGGCGGCGATCCTGAAACGCGACGCGACGCATCCGGTGACCTTCGTGCTGAACGGCCGATCGCGCAGCGGCGCGCGCGTCGCCCCGCCTGCTGCTGACCGACTATCTGCGCCACGAGCTCGGCGCGACCGGCACGCACGTCGGCTGCGAGCACGGCGTGTGCGGCGCGTGCACGGTGCGCGTCGACGGCGTCGCGCAGCGCGCCTGCATGACGCTGGCGGTACAGGTCGACGGCCGCCGCGTCGACACGATCGAGGGCCTCGCGGGCGACGACGCGTTGCTCGGCGACCTGCAACTCGCGTTCAAGCGCAACCATGCGCTGCAATGCGGGTTCTGCACCGCCGGCATCCTGATGTCGTGCGCCGACTGGCTCGAGCGGGTGCACCGATCCCGACGAGACGGCGGTCCGCGAGATGCTGTCCGGCCACCTGTGCCGCTGCACCGGCTACACGCCGATCGTCGCTGCGGTGCTGGAAGTCGCGCATGCGCCGCAAGGCCGCCATCGGGGAGCCCGTCGATGCTTGATCTCGGTCGCAGGCTTCCTGCAGAGCGTCGAGCGCAACCCAGGCGCGGTCGCGCTCGTCGACGGCGACCTGCGGCTGACGTATGCGCACTGGAGCCAGCGCATCGGCGGCGTGACGCGCGGACTCGCGGCGCTCGGGCTCGCGCGCGGCGATCATCTCGTGTCGCTGCTGCAGAACCGGCACGAAGACGGCGACGCTGCACTGGGCCTGCCAGTTCGCCGGCATCGTGCTGGTGCCGCTGAACTGGCGCGCGAAGCCCGACGAGATCGACTACTGCCTGTCCGACTCGGAGCCCGATGCCTCGTCTTCGAGCCGGTCGTGCAGGCCGGCGGTCGACGCGTCGACGCTCGGCGCGCGCGTCGCGCGCATCGGCGTCGGCGCGGCGCGTCGGCGCGCACGTGTGCTTCGACGACTGGCTCGGCGACGCGGTCGAGCCCGACGCCGCACGCGGCGGCCGACGACTGGTCGCTGATGCTCTACACGTCGGGCACGACCGGCAAGCCGAAGGGCGTGCCGCGGCGCCAGCGCGCCGAGCGCATCGCGGCGCTCGCGCACGTCGCGCAGAACCGCTATCGGCTACGGCGAACGCACGCTCGGCGTGATGCCGCTGTATCACACGATGGGCGTGCGGTCGCTGCTCGCGCTGGCGCTGGTCGACGGCCGCTTCGTCTGCATGCCGAAGTTCGACGGCCGCGGCGCGCTCGCAGGCGATCGAGGCCGAGACGCATCACGCATCTCTATCTCGTGCCGACGCTGTATCACGACCTGCTCGGCGCAGCCGTCTTTCGCGACGACCGACATCGCATCGGTGACGAAGCTCGGCTTCGCCGGCGCGCCGATGCACGACGCGTTGCTGATGCGGCTCTCGAAGCGCCTTCGCGCCGGAGCTGTTCGTCAACCACTACGGCAGCAGCGAGGTCTACACCTGCTCGATCAACCAGGACGCGGTCGACGAAGCCCGGCTCGCGCCGGCAAGGCAGGCGTCAACGCACGGCTGCGCGTCGTGGCGCTCGACGCGGCGTCGCCGCAACAGCGCGTGGCGCCGGGCGTCGAAGGCCAGATCATCGCGGACCTCGCCGGCGACGAAGCGTTCGAGGGCTATCACCGGCGCCCCGACGCGAACGCGAAGAGCCTGCGCGACGGCTGGTACTTCACCGGCGACACCGGCTACTTCGACGACGACGGCGACCTCTACGTGACCGGCCGCGTCGACGACATGATCATCAGCGGCGGCGAGAACATCTCGCCGGTCGACATCGAGTCGGTGCTGTCGCTGCATCCGGACGTCGACGAAGTCGCGGTCGCCGGGCTGAAGGACGAGCGCTGGGGGCAGCGCGTCGTCGCGTTCATCAAGCGCAAGGGCGACGTCGATGTCGCCGCGCTCGAGACGCACTGCAGGAGTTCCGATCTCGTGAACTTCAAGCGGCCGCGCGAATACGTCTTCGTGCGCCGAGATCCCGAAGTCGCCGGTGGGCAAGATCCTCAGGCGACAGCTCGTCGCGGGGGAGTACGTGCGCGAAGAGACCCCGCCCGGTGCGCAGACGCCGGCCGACACGAACGAGGAGATGCTTCGATGAGATCGATCAGGAAGGTCGCGGTCGCGTTGCTGCTCGCGTCCTGTGGCGGCGCATTCGCCGCACCGGCCACGGTGAAGGTCGGCGTCAACGGCGTCATCAGCGATGCGGCGTTCTTCATCGCCGAGCGCAAGGGCTACTTCAAGGAACAGGACATCGCGGTCGAGTTCGTGCCGTTCGACGCCGGCCCGAAGATGATCGCGCCGCTCGGCGCGGGGCAACTCGACGTCGCGGCCGGCGCGTCGTCGGCCGGGCTCTACAACGCGGCGGCGCGCGGAATCGACATCAAGATCGTCGCCGACAAGGGCTCGGCACCGCCGCACTACGACTACATGCCGCTCCTGGTCCGCAAGCAGCTCGTCGACAGCGGCAAGGTCAAGAGCTACGCGGACCTGAAGGGGCTGAAGGTCGCCGAGGCCGGCGAAGGCGGATCGCCGGGCTCGACGCTCAACGAGGCGCTGAAGAAGGGCGGGCTGACCTACAAGGACGTGAACCACGTCTACATGGGCTATCCGCAGCACGTGCCGGCGCTCGCGAACGGTGCGATCGACGCGAGCATCACGACCGAGCCGTCGGCGACGCAGGCGATCGCGACCGGCGCGGCCGTGCGCTTCTCCGACGACAAGCTGTATCCCGGTCAGCAGGTCGCGGTGCTGCTGTACGGCGGCGACTTCATCAAGAAGCGGCCCGACGTGGCGAAGCGCTTCATGGTCGCGTACGTGAAGGCGGCCCGCTTCTACAACGACGCGCTGAAGGACGGGCGTTTCGCCGGACGCAACGCGCCCGAGCTGATCGCGATGCTGGTGCAGGACACGAACGTCAAGGACGCCGAGCTGTATCGCAAGATGACGCCGAACGGCATCGACCCCGACGGTCGCGTCAACCTCGACAGCCTGAAGCGCGACTTCGCGTTCTACGCCGAGCAGGGCTATCTCGAGGGCAAGGCGAAGGACCCGACGACGATGAACGCGGTCGTCGACCAGTCGTTCGTCGAGGCCGCGGTGAAGACGCTCGGTCCGTACGCGGCGGCGAAGTAGTGTCCATGGCCGCCGTTTCGTCGCCGAAGATCGCGCTGCGCGACCTGCGGAAGGCGTTCGCGACGCGCGACGGCACGTTCGTCGCGATCGAGGGGCTGACGCTCGACATCGCCGCCGGCCAGTTCTTCGTCATCGTCGGGCCGAGCGGATGCGGCAAGACGACGCTGCTGCGCATCCTCGCCGGGCTCGAGAACGCGACCGGCGGCACGTTCACGGTCGCGAGCGGCGACGACGGACGGCCCGCCAACGCGATGGTCTTCCAGGGCGACTCGGTCTTCCCGTGGATGACGGTGTGGGACAACGCGGCCTACGGGCTGAAGATGCGCGGCGTGCCGTCGTCGAAGATCAAGGAGACGGTCGGCTACTTCCTCGACCGCACCGGCCTGACCCGCTTCGCGGACCGCTATCCGCACCAGCTGTCGGGCGGCATGAAGCAGCGGGTCTCGATCGCGCGTGCGTTCGCGAACGATCCCGAAGTGCTGCTGATGGACGAGCCGTTCTCGGCGCTCGACGAGCAGAACAAGACGCTGCTGCAGCAGGAGCTGCTGCGCATCTGGGAGGAGACGCGGAAGACCGTCGTCTTCATCACGCACAGCGTCGACGAGGCGGTCACGCTCGGCGACCGCATCATGGTCATGTCCGCGCATCCGGGGCGCGTCAAGGCGCTGATCGACGTGCCGTTCACCCGGCCGCGCAACGTGCTCGAGCTGCGACATCAGCCGGCATACGGCGAGCTCGTCTACCGCATCTGGGGCGACCTGCGCGACGAGGTCGAGCGGGCGAAGGAAGACGAAGCGGTCCGCGAAGCACCGCGCGAGGCCGTGCGATGACGAACCTCGGGCTTCGCGAGCGCGCGTTCGAGCGCGCGATCGGCATCGGGTCGCCGGTCGTGCTGCTGCTGCTGTGGGAGGCTGCGGCGCGACTCGGCTGGATCGACGCGCGCTTCTTCCCGCCGCCGTCGAAGATCGCCGAGCAGGCGTGGACGCTGTCGGCTTCGGGCGAGCTGTGGACGAATCTGTGGGCGAGCCTGAAGCGGTTGTTCTGGGGCTTCCTCGTCGGCGGCATCCCGGCGCTGATCCTCGGCGTGCTGATGGGCCTCTATCGGCCGATCCGCGCGGCGATCGATCCGCTCGTGGCCGCGACCTACCCGATCCCGAAGAGCGCGATCCTCCCGCTGATCCTGCTGATCTTCGGGCTCGACGAGTCGTCGAAGATCGTGATGGTCGCGCTCGGCGTCTTCTATCCGGTGCTGATCAACACGATGTCCGGCGTGATGCAGATCGACCGCATCTATCTCGACGTCGGCCGCAACTTCCGCGCGAGCCGCTGGCAGGTGTTCACGACGATCGCGCTGCCCGGCGCGCTGCCGTCGATCATGGCCGGCATCAAGCTCGGGATCGGCATGGGCCTGATCCTGATCGCCATCGCCGAGATGATCGGTGCGAAGAGCGGGCTCGGCTACATGATCTGGAACGCGTGGCAGATCCTGACCGTGGAGACGATGTACGTCGGGCTGATCGCGATCGCCATCCTCGGCTTCCTGTTCACGCTCGCGCTGAACGAGATCGAGCAGCGGGTCCTGCCGTGGAGACGAGGTCGATGACGACGAACGACGACGCGTCGTGGCCGTACAGCCTGCGCGGCTGGCTGCGGCTCTTGGCCGCGACCGACCGGCTCGCGGTGGTCCGCGAGAACCAGCCGCTGACTCACGGACTCGCCGCGATCGCGAAGCGGCTCGACGGGCGGCAGGCGACGCTGTTCCCGCATCCGGGCGGCCACGCCATCCCGGTCGTGTCCGGCTTCATCTCGCGGCGTGCATGGATCGCCGAGGCGATGGGCGTGCCGCAGTCGGAACTGCTCGCGCGCTTTCGGCACGCGGCGGACAACCCGATCCCGTGGCGCGAGGTGTCGTCGGTCGAGGCGCCGTGCCAGCAGACGGTGAGGCGCTTCGCCGCCGCCGAGCCGCCGCTCGACGTGCAGGCGCTGCTGCCGATCCCGACCCACAGCGAGCACGACAGCGGCGCGTACATCACGGCCGGACTCGTGATCGCGCGCAACCCGAAGACCGGCATCCAGAACGTGTCGATCAATCGCATCCAGATCAACGGCCCCGACCGCATGGGCGTCCTGCTGCTGCCGCGCCACCTGCACGCGTTCTACCAGGCGGCGGAAGAGCAGGGACAGTCGCTTGACGTCGCGGTGGTGATCGGCGTCGATCCGCTGACGCTGCTGTCGTCGCAGGCGATCACGCCGATCGACCACGACGAGCTGGAGATCGCCGGCGCGCTGCGCGGCGAGGCGCTGCCGGTCGTCAAGTGCGTGACGAACGAGGTGCGCGTGCCGGCCGATGCCGAGATCGTCATCGAAGGCCGGCTGCTGCCGCACGTGCGCGAGCCCGAGGGTCCGTTCGGCGAGTTCCCGAAGTACTACAGCGCGAAGGAGGATCGCGAGGTGATCGCCGTCGACGCGATCACGACGCGCACCGCGCCGATCTATCACACGATCGTCCCGGCCGAGATGGAGCATCTGCTGCTCGGCGCGATTCCGCGCGAGGCCACGATGCTCGCGCACCTGCAGCGCAGCTTCCCGAACGTCGTCGACGTGCACCTGTCGGTCGGCGGCGTCGCGCGCTACCACCTGTACGTGAAGATGAAGAAGCGCCGCGAAGGCGAGCCGAAGAACGTCATCCTCGGCGCGTTCGGCGGCCACTACGACATCAAGCAGGTCACCGTCGTCGACGACGACGTCGACGTCCACGACCCGGCCGAGGTCGAGTGGGCCGTCGCGACGCGATTCCAGGCCGATCGCGACCTCGTCGTGGTCGCCGGCGCGCAGGGATCGATCCTCGATCCGTCGACCACTGTCGTGTCGCGCGGCGCGCATGGCGACGTCGCGACGCCGGCGTACCTGCAGGGCATCAGCGCCAAGATGGGACTCGACGCGACGAAGCCGATCACGTCGTCGGGCCATGTCTTCACGCGCGTGCGGATCCCCGGCGAGCGCGACGTGGTGCTCGCCGACGTGATCGCAGGGACCGGGATCGGCGCGCTCGCCGGCACGCCGCTGGCCGACCCGGAGCGGCGGGACGATGGCCCCCGTTGATGCCCGATCCGCAACCCGACCCGACCTCCGTCGCAACGCCCGAAAGGACCTTCGTGCATCTCAACGAACTGAAACACCCGGCCGTCACGCTGCCCGCCGACCTCGACGGCTTTCGTGTCGAGATCGACGCGGCCCGCGAACGCGCGGACATCGTGCTCGACCGGCCGCCGTTCAACATCGTCTCGATGGTCACGCGCGAGCAACTGCGCATCGCGTTCGAGGCGCTCGATGCGAACGACGCCGTGCGCGTCATCGTCGTGCGCGGGCAGGGTGAGCACTTCTCGAGCGGCGGCGACATCAAGGGCTTCCTCGAGGCCGTGCCCGAGCACGTGTCGAAGCTCGCGTGGAACGTCGCGGCACCGGCGCGTTGCACGAAGCCGGTGATCGCGGCCGGTCGCGGCTACTGCTTCGGCGTCGGGTTCGAGCTCACGCTCGCCTGCGACTTCCGCATCGTGACCGACACGACGCTGTACGCGCTGCCGGAGCAGAAGCTCGGCCAGATCCCCGGCTCCGGCGGATCGGCGCGGCTGCAGAAGATGATCGGCATCACGCGCACGAAGGACATCGTGATGCGGTCGCGCCGCATCCCCGGCCCGCAGGCGTACGAGTGGGGCGTTGCGACCGAGTGCGTGCCCGACGCGCAGCTCGAGAGCGCGACCGATGCGCTCGTCGACGAGCTGCGCAGCTTCTCGCCGCTCGCGCAGCGGACCGCGAAGAAGCTGCTGAACGATACCGAGGACTCGCCGCTGTCGATCGCGATCGAGCTCGAAGGTCATTGCTATTCGCGGCTGCGCAGCTCCGAAGACTTCAAGGAAGGCGTCGAAGCGTTCCATTCGAAGCGCAAGCCGAAGTTCGTCGGTCGCTGATCCATTCCAACAACAGAGGGGACATCCATGCATCGATTCGTCATCCGTACCATCGCGTGCGCGTTATCGGCCCTGCCGTTGCTGGCCGCGGCGCAGAACGCGACACCGATCCGCATCGGCGTCGTCACGCCGCTGACCGGCACGTACGCCGGCATCGGCCAGCAGGTGAAGTTCGGCCTCGAGCTGGCGCTGAAGGAGATCAACGCCGGTGGCGGCATCGCCGGTCGCAAGGTGGAACTGATCTACGAGGACGAGGAGGCGAATCCCGCCGTCGCGGTGCAGAAGGCGGAGAAGCTGTTCGGCGTCAACAAGGTCGACTTCCTGACCGGCACGGTGAACTCCGGCGCGACGCTCGCGGTGGGGCAGGTCGCCG
Source organism: uncultured beta proteobacterium (assembly GCA_963795885.1). Lineage (GTDB taxonomy): Bacteria > Pseudomonadota > Gammaproteobacteria > Burkholderiales > Burkholderiaceae_D > CAHJXF01. The sequence continues at coordinate 802,225 of CAWCJI010000007.1, forward strand.
AACGCAACAATCGATTGATCGCGACGACCGTGTCGTTCGCCGACTCGATCACGACCGACAAGTGTTCGCCGAACGTGTTCCGCGTCAACGCGCGCGCCGGCATGCAGTCGGCCGCGCTCGCGGACTGGCTCGCGAAGACGAAGCCGAACGCCTCGGTGTTCTATCTCGGACCCGACTACGAGATGGGCCGCAGCACCGTCGCCGCGTTCAAGGCCGCCGCCGAGGCGAAGGGCGCCAAGACGGTCGGCGAGGTCTTCGCGCCGCTCGGCAACAAGGACTATTCGCCATTCTTCGGCCAGATCCGCGCGGCGCAGCCGCAGGTGATGTACACGTCGGTGGCCGGCAACGACACGGTGCGTCTCTTCACGCAGATGGCCGAGTTCGGCATCAACCGCAACCTGGTCGTCGTCGGCGCGTCCGGCACCGTCACGTCGCAGAACCTGCCGGCGATCGGCAAGGCCGCCGACGGCTTCGTGACCGGCGTCGGTTACGCGACCAGCATCGATACGCCGGAGAACAGGAAGTTCGTCGCGGACTTCGAGGCGATGAACAAGGACGCGCCCGACCTCTACGGCGCGGACAGCTACGGCGTCCTGTACTTCTACAAGGCGGCGGTCGAGAAGGCGAAGTCCACCGACACCGACAAGGTCCGCGACGCGATGCGCGGGATCCAGTGGCAGACGCCGCAGGGCCTGAAGACGCTGCGCGCGGGCGACCACCAGGCGATGCAGGACATGTATGCGGTCAAGGTCGACGGCGGCAAGTTCACGATCGTCGGCAAGGTCGCGGCCGACGCGGCGATCGGCCCGGACCTCTGCACGAAGTTCTGACGGCGGCGCCATCCGCCCATGTTCGACTGGCTGCTGTTCGTCCTCGCGCCGCAGGTCATCAACGGCCTGTCGATCGGCGTGGCCGTCGTGCTGATGGCGCTCGGGCTGACGATCATCTTCGGCCTGCTCGACGTGATCAACATGGCGCACGGCGAGTTCTATGCGATCGGCGCCTACGCGGCGGTGGCGCTGATCGCGGCCGGCCTGTCGTTCTGGTGGGCGCTTCTGCTGACCCCGCTGCTGATGGCGGTGGTCGGCTATGCGACCGAGCGCGGGCTGATCCAGCGCGTCTTCCACAGTGGTGATCGACACACGCTGACGCTGCTGCTGACGTTCGGCCTGTCGATCGTGGTCGAGGACGTGCTGAAGCTCGTCTTCGGCGCGAACCCGCTGCGCATCGACGCGCCGATCGGCGGCGCGACCGAGATGGTCGGCCTCTTCTTTCCGAACTATCGGCTGTTCGTGATGCTGTTCGGCGCCGTCGTCATCGCGGCCGTGTGGAGGCTGGTGTTCCGCACGTCGATCGGCGCGATGGTGCGGGCCGCCGCGTTCGACCGGCACATGACGGCGTCGCTCGGCGTCCCGGTCGACGTCGTCTACGCGGGCACGTTCGCGTTCGGCGTCGCGCTCGCGGGACTGGCCGGCGTGCTGCTCGCGCCGATCTACTCGGTGTTCCCGACGATGGGGACCGACTTCGTGCTGATCGCGTTCTCGGTCGTCATCATCGGCGGGATGGGATCGATCAAGGGCGCCGTCGTCGCGGGGCTGCTGCTGACGCAGATCCAGTCGATCTCGAGCCTTTGGATCTCGCCGGTGTGGAGCGACCCGCTGCTGTTCGGGATCATGGTCGTCGTGCTGATGTGGCGTCCGCAGGGGTTGTTCGGCCGGCTCGGTCATGCCTGAGGCCGTGCTCTCGCCGGTGCCGGCGTCGCCGGTCCGCGCCATCGGCGCCACGCGACGGCTCGCGCTGCTGTTCGTCGCGATCGCGCTGGTCTTCGCGATCGTCGCGCGCGCGCTCGACGACGCGTTCTACCTGCGGCTCGCGACCGAGGCGCTGATCTTCGGCGGCCTCGCGCTGTCGGTCGACCTCCTGCTCGGCTGCACCGGCCTGCTGCCGCTCGGGCAGGCGCTGTTCTTCGGCATCGGCGCTTACGCGTCGGCGCTGGCGCTGAAGTCGTGGGGCGACTCGTTCTGGATCGCGCTGATCGCCGCCACCGTCGTCGCCTCGGTGGCCGGCGTGATCGCAGGCCTGATCGCGATCCGCTCGAAGGGCGTCTACTTCGCGCTGATCAGCTTCGGCCTCGCGCAGGTCGTCTCGCGGATCGTCTTCAACACGCGCAAGCTGGGCGCCTCGGACGGCCTGATCGGCGTCCCCGCGGCACGCGTGCTGCCGGGCGTGGCGTCGACCGACCCGACGAGCTTCTTCGTCGTCGTGCTGGTCTTCACGGCGCTGGTCTACGCCGGTCTCGCGTACCTGATGGAGACGCCGTTCGGCCGCCAGCTCGCGGCGATCCGCAGCAACCAGCAGCGGCTCGCGTTCATCGGCTTCGACCCGAGGCGCGCGAAGCTCGCGGCCTTCGTGCTCGCCGCGGCCATCGCCGGCGCGAGCGGCGCGCTGTATCCGATGCTGCGCGGCTTCGTGTCGCCGGAGCTGATGTTCTTCCAGGTGTCGGGCAACGCCGTCATCAACGTGATCATCGGCGGGACCGGCACGCTGATCGGACCGCTGTACGGCGCGGCGCTGACGACCACACTGCGCTCGGTGATCGGGTCGTATACGGAGCATCACCAGATCCTCATCGGCGTGCTGTTCATGGTCGTCGTGATCGTCGCGCCGAGGGGGCTGGTCGGCTATGCGGCGACGCTGCTACGGCGAAGGCGCACGTCATGAGCGCCGCAGACGGCGCCGTCGTGCTGTCGGTCCGCGACCTGTCGGTCCGCTTCGGCACGCTCGCGGCCGTCGACGGCGTGTCGTTCGATGCGCGCCGCGGCGCGATCACGGCGGTAATCGGTCCGAACGGCGCGGGCAAGAGCTCCCTCTTCAACCTCGTCAGCGGCGCGCTCCGCCCGAGCCGCGGCACGGTGACGCTCGACGGCCGCGACGTCACCGGGCTTCGCCCGGACCAGCTGCTCGCGTGCGGCCTCGCGCGGTCGTTCCAGATCACCAACCTGTTCTTCGAGCTCACGGTCCACGAGAACCTGCGGCTGGCCGCGCAGTTCCTCGAACGGGGGCGCGGCGCGTTCAGGCCGGTCGGCGCGAGCCGCGTGGCGCATGGCGCGCGTCGACGCGCTGCTCGACGCGTACGGCCTCGGTGCGAAGCGCGACGAGCTGGCCGGCACGCTGTCGCACGGCGAACAGCGGCGCCTCGAGATCGCCGTCGCGATGGCCACGAGTCCGCGGCTGCTGCTGCTCGACGAACCGACGCAGGGCATGAGCCATGCCGACACGCGCGACACCGAGGTGCTGATCCGCGGCCTGTCGCGCGACCACGGCATCAGCGTCCTGCTCGTCGAGCACGACGTCGATCTGGTGATGGGCCTCTCGGATCACGTCGTCGTGATGCATCAGGGCCGCAAGCTCGCGGAAGGCGAGCCGGCGGTCGTGCGGGCCGATGCCGCGGTGCAGTCGGCCTACTTCGGGACCGCGCATGCCTGACGCGATGCTCGAGCTGCGGGACGTGCACACGCACTACGGACTGAGCCACGTGCTGCAGGGCGTGACGCTACGGCTCGGACGAGGCGAAGTGATCGGCCTCTTCGGTCGCAACGGTGTCGGCAAGACGACCGTGATGAAGACCATCGCCGGCTGGCTCACCCCGACCAGCGGCACGATCCGCTTCGACGGCGAGCCGATCGCCGGCCTCGCGCCCGACCGCATCTGCCGGCGGGGCATCGGCTTCGTGCCCGAGGATCGTCGCATCTTCCCCGGCCTCACGGTCGACGAGAACCTGCGGCTCGGGTTCATGCAGGTGCCGGGTCGCGGGCGCGCTGCATCGACCCGCAGGCTCGACGAGATCTACGGCCGCTTCCCGCGACTGTCCGAGCGCCGCAGGCAGCTCGGCACGACGCTGTCGGGCGGCGAGCAGCAGATGCTCGCCATCGCGCGCGTGCTGGCGGGCGAGCCGCGGCTCCTGCTGATCGACGAGCCGACCGAGGGGCTCGCGCCGATCATCGTCGACGAGCTCTTCACGCTGATGAGCGGCCTCGCGCGCGACGGCATCCCGATCGTGTTGGTCGAACAGAACGTCCGGCGGGCGCTCGACCTCGCGACCCGCTTCTACGTGATCGAGCGCGGCCAGGTCGTGCTGGAAGGGCGGCCCGACGACCCGGTCGACCGGGCGCGACTGCTCGCGCAGATCGCGGTCTGAGGGGAACCCGAAGCACAACCCGCGCCCGCACCCGACTGACGATTTCCCGCCGAATCGGACGCGCTTGGGCATCGGACCGCGCCGATCCGCGCCGGACCCATCACGCGCGTGCGGACTTCACCCCGTCGCGCCCCGCGACGCTCGCCTCGATCCCTCTAGGCATTGTTCCTGCATTTGTCTCTCATCGGGTCGATCGCCGATCGACGAATACTTCCCGACGACATTCACTGCAGGCATCCCATGAAACAGCACCTTCTTTCGATCATCGGTGCGGCCACGCTCGGCCTCGCCGCCTCGCACGCCGACGCGAGCACCGTCTACCTCAGCGGATTCACCTACGGCTGGTCGACGATCGATACCGTCGAGAGCACCTCGACGACCAACCCGATCGCGTCGTTCTCCGCCTACGCCGGCCAGTACTCCGGCACGCTCGACGGCAATCCCTTCGTCACGTTCTGCGCCGAGCTGACGCAGGAACTGTATTTCGGCACGACGTACGACGACTACTCGATCATCGACGGCGTCGATGCATGGGGTGTCACGAAGTCGGGACAGTTCGATCGGTTGATCTCCGCGCTGTTCGGCTTGAGCGTCGTGACGAACGCCAACGGTTCGGGTCTCGCGCAGACGGCGATCTGGGAGACCCTGTACGAGACGTCCGGATCGAATGGCTTCGCGACCGGGACGTTCCAGGCCACGAGCACGGATCCGATGGTGGGCGCCGCGAGCGCGGCGGACTGGTCGGCGCTGGCCTACACGCCGATCCGCTACCACGTCGACCTTCTTTACAGTCCGACTGCGCAGGACCTCTTGCTGATCACGGCGATCCCGGTCCCCGAGCCGTCGGAAACCGCGCTGCTGCTCGCAGGCGCGCTCGGGCTCGGCCTCGTGGTTCGCCGTCGTGCGGAGCAGGCGACGGGCGCGGTCCGTTTCGCATCGGCTTAGCGGCTGCTCGATCGCCGTCGTCGTTCGGACGGACGCCCCGTCGCTCGGGAAGGCGGCTCGCAGCGCGACGGGACATGCCCGACATGGGCTTCCCGTCGCAGGCCGCCGTCGGCGAACGACTGGCGGCAGCCTGCTCCGCGAAGCGCGCGCCGCTTCCTTACGCCGCCGTCCGCAACTCCCCGGTCCCGAACAGGTTCGCCGTGCAGCGGCCGCACAGCTTCGGATGCGCCGGGTCGTGGCCGACGTCGGCGCGCCAGTGCCAGCAGCGGTCGCACTTCGGATGCGGCGACGGCGTCGACCACGACGTCGCAGTCCGCCTCGTGCGCCGCTTCGCGAACGACCGCCTGCGACGTGATCATCACGAAGCGCAGGTCGTTCGTCGAGCTCGTGCAGCAGCTCGTAGCGGTCCGACGGCGCGCGGATCTCGATCTCGGCCTGCAGCGACGAGCCGATCAGTGCCGGCGGCGCGCGCTTCCTCGAGCTGCTTCAGCGACGACGGCGCGCGACGTCGCGGATCGCGTGCCACTTGTTGAGCAGCGCGTCGGCGTCGGCGAGCTTCGGCGGCACGTGCACGGTCTCGGCGAAGATCGTGCCGCGTTCGGCGACCGCATCGGGTGCGAACACGGCCCACGCTTCTTCGGCCGTGAACGAGAGGAACGGCGCCAGCAGCCGCAGCAGCGCGTTGCGTGATGTGCCACAGCGCGGTCTGCGCCGAGCGGCGCGCGCGAGCCGTCCGCGGCCGTCGTGTAGAGGCGGTCCTTCAGCACGTCGAGATAGAAGCCGCCGAGGTCTTCGGAGCAGTACGTCTGCAGCTTCGACGACGACCGGATGGAACTCGAACTCGTCGAGGTGCGCGAGCAGCTCGATCTGCAAGGCGTCGAGCCGCGCGATCGCATAGCGATCGATCTCGAGCCACTCGTCGACCGGCAGCGCGTGCGCGCCGGATCGAAGTCCGACGTGTTCGCGAGCAGGAAGCGCAGCGTGTTGCGGATGCGGCGATAGCTCTCGACGACGCGCTTCAGGATCTCGTCGGAGATCGACAGGTCGCCGGAGTAATCGGTCGACGCGACCCACAAGCGCATGATTTCGGCGCCGTACTGATCGACCAGCTTCTGCGGCGCGATGCACGTTGCCGAGCGACTTGGACATCTTGCGGCCCTGCGCCGTCGACGCACGAAGCCGTGCGTGAGCAGCGCGTCGTACGGCGGCGCGGCCGTTCAGCATGCGACGAGATCAGCAGCGACGAATGGAACCAGCCGCGATGCTGGTCCGAGCCTTCGAGATACAGGTCGGCCGGGAAGCGCAGCGCGTCCGCGTGCGAGCCGTGCAGCTCGGTCCGCCGAGCACGGTCTGGAACGTCGAGCCGGAGTCGAACCACACGTCGAGCGTGTCGCGGTTCTTCATGTACATGAGCGTCGGTCTCCGGCGTGCCGCGTCGTAGCGCCGAGCAGCGCCTCGCGCGTCGAGCGTCTGCCACGCTTCGATGCCGGCCTGCTCGACCTCGCTGCGCGACTTCCTCGAGCAGCGCCAGCGTGTCGCGGATGCAGCTCGCCGGTTTCCTGGTGGACGAAGAACGCCATCGGCACGCCCCACTGCCGCTGGCGCGACAGCGTCCAGTCGGGCCGGTTCGCGATCATGCGAATGCAGCCGCGACTTGCCCCACGGCGGAAAGAAGCGGGTCGCGTCGACGGCTGCGAGCGCGGTCTCGCGCAGCGTCGGGTGCCGCCGTCCGTTCGGCTGCGACGTCCATGCCGGCGAACCATTGCGACGTCGCGCGATAGATGATCGGCGTCTTGTGGCGCCAGCAGTGCATGTAGCTGTGCGTGAACTTCTCGACGCGCAACAGCGCACCGGCGTCGCGGAGCGTCTCGACGATCTTCGGGTTCGCGTCCCAGATCGACAGCCCGCCGAACAGCGGCTCGCTCGACGCGTAGGTGCCGTCGCCCGTCACCGGGTTGATGATGTCGTCGTCCTTCATGCCGTTCGCCTTGCACGACACGAAGTCTTCGATGCCGTAGGCCGGCGACGAGTGCACGATGCCGGTGCCGGTGTCGAGCGTCACGTAGTCGCCGAGATAGACCGGCGAGCGGCGCGGATAGAACGGATGCGCGAACGCGACGTGGTCGAGCGTCGCGGCCCTTGCAGGTCGCGACGACGCGACCTTCCAGCCCGTAGGCTGCGAGGCAGGCCTCGACCCGCTCGGTGGCGACGATCAGCAGGCCGCGCGGCGTCTCGACGAGCGCGTAGTCGAACTCGGGATGGACGTTGAGCGCCTGGTTCGCCGGGATCGTCCACGGCGTCGTCGTCCAGATCACGATCCAGCCCGGCCGTCGGCAGCGACGCGAGGCCGAACGCACGCGCGAGCGCATCACGCTGGTCGTCGACGAACGGGAAGCCGACGTCGATCGACAGGTCGACGCGGTCCTGATACTCGACCTCGGCCTCGGCCAGCGCCGAACCGCAGTCGAAGCACCAGTTGACCGGCTTCAGGCCGCGGAACACGTAGCCCTTCTCGAGGATGCGGCCGAGCACGCGCAGCTCGTCCGCCTCGTTCGAGAAGTTCATCGTCTTGTACGGACGGTCCCATTCGCCGAGCACGCCGAGGCGCTTGAAGTCGGCCATCTGCCCGACGATCTGCGACTCGGCATACGCGCGGGACCTGGCCTGGACCTCGGACGCCGGCAGGCCCTTGCCGTACTGCTTTTCGATCTGGATCTCGATCGGCATGCCGTGGCAGTCCCAGCCCGGGACGTACGGCGCGTCGAAGCCGGCCAGGTTCTTCGACTTGACGACCATGTCCTTCAGGATCTTGTTGAACGCGTGCCCATGTGGATCTCGCCGTTCGCATACGGCGGGCCGTCGTGCAGGATGCACTGCTGCGCGCCGCGACGCGCGTCGCGGATGCGGCGATAGACGCCGCGCGCCTGCCATTCGGCGACCCACTGCGGCTCGCGCTTGCGCGAGGTCGCCGCGCATCGGGAACGGCGTGTCGGGCAGGTTGAGCGTCGACTTGTAGTCGACGCTTCCGTCTTTCTTCTTCGTCGGTTCGGACATGATGGGATCGGCCGCGGGTCGCGCGGTCCTGTGCAAAAAGGATCGGAGCGCCGGTCCTCCGGCGCGTCGCTGTTCGAAGCGCGTGTCGGCGGTCGAGGGCGAACGGGCCCCGACCGCTCAGCTAATTCGGTCGGTCGCCGAGACGGCCGCGCCGTCGCGTCGCGCCTCGACGCTCGCGGCGTCCTGGGCGAGCCCGAACCACGCGCGGGCGGCGCGCGCGTCGGCCGCGATCGCCGCCGTCAGTCGCGCGACGTCGTCGTACTTCTCCTCGTCGCGCAGCTTGTGGAGGAATTCGACGCGCACGCGCTTGCCGTACAGGCTCGCCGCGAAGTCGAACAGATGGACCTCGAGCAGCACGCGCCCCGTGTCCTCGACCGTCGGGCGCATGCCGAGGCTCGCGACGCCGGGCAACGGCTGGTCGGCGGCGCCGTGCACGCGCACGACGAAGATGCCGGCCAGCGCCGTCTGACGGTCGTGCGCATGGCCGTGCGGCAGGATGTTCGCGGTCGGAAAGCCGATCGTGCGGCCGAGCTTCCTGCCGTGGATGACGTGGCCGCTGATGAAGTACGGATGCCCGAGCAGCTGCTCGGCGCGCGTCGAGGTCGCCGGCGGCGAGCGCGGCACGGATCGCGGAGCTCGACACGCGTTCGCCGGCGCCGTCGTCGTTCGACGCGGCGTCGACCATCACCGACGCCAGCGACTCGACCGCGAAGCCGAAGCGCTCGCCGGCGTCCTCGAGCATCGCGAAGCCGCCGCGCCGCTGCGCGCCGAAGCGGAAGTCGTCGCCGACCATCAACCAGCGCGCGTGGCAGCCCGCGACGACGATGTCCTCGATGAAGTGCTCGGCCGACAGCGCCGCGAAGCGGGCATTGAAGCGCTCGACGATGACGCGATCGACGCCGCAGTCGGCGAGCGCATCGAGCTTGTCGCGCAGGTTCGCGATCCGCGTCGGCGGCGCGACCGGCGGCTTGCCATCGCCGTTCGTCGGCGTGCCTTCGGCGAGCATCCGACCGTAGAAGAATTCGCGCGGATGCGGCTCGAACGTCATCACGCAGGCCGGCACGCCGAGCTGATCGCGCGGCCGCTTCACGCGCTCGATCAACGCGCGGTGGCCGCGATGGACGCCGTCGAAGTTGCCGATCGTGAGCGCGCAAGGCGTCCGGCTGGCTGGATTGGGAAGGCCGCGAAAGACCCGCATGAGTGGTGCGCCGGACTCGTGATGAACGTCGTGGGAGGTCGCGAAGCGAAGACGCGCGAAGGCCGCGAGGGATCGCGATTATAAGGGGCGGCCTCCGGCGGACCGCGCGCATGGCCGGGCGGCCGCGCAGGGCCCGATGCTAAGATCGCCGCGGTGGAGCAGATCGCCAAGAGGATCGTGATCCTCATCTCCGGCCGCGGGTCCAACATGGAAGCGATCGTCACCGCGTGCAAGGCCGAGCGCTGGTCCGCCGACGTCGCGTGCGTGATCGCGAGCCGGCCCGATGCCGCGGGCCTCGCGTTCGCGAAGCGCGCCGGGATCGACACGGTCGCGCTCGATGCGAAGGCCGCACCGTCGCGCGAGGCGTTCGAGGTCGATCTCGCCGCCGCCATCGACCGCCATCACGCCGACTGCATCGCGCTCGCCGGCTTCATGCGCGTGCTGTCCGATTCCTTCGTCCATCGCTATGCGGATCGCATGCTGAACGTCCATCCTTCGTTGCTGCCGTCGTTCCCGGGACTCGACACGCATCGACGCGCGCTCGAGGCCGGCGTGCGCGTGCACGGCGCGACGGTGCACTTCGTGAGCCCGGTCGTCGACGCCGGCGCGATCGTCGCGCAGGCGGCGGTGCCGGTCCGCGCCGACGACACGCCCGACTCGCTCGCGGCACGCGTGCTGGCCGCCGAGCATCGGCTCTTTCCGCGCGCGATCGAGTGGTTCGTGTCGGGGCGCATCGGCCTGTCGGCCGGCCGCGTCGCGTTCGACGGCGCGATCGTCGACGACGCGTTGATGGTCGCCGCATGAACGCCGCGCCATGAACGGGACCGCATGAACGTCGCCCCGAAACCGCATGCGCGGCGCGGCGGGAAGGCGCAGCGCTCGCGGCCGTCTGCGTGCGCAGCGTCGCGCGCCGGTCCGCGACGTGGCGCCGACCCGGGGCTTCCACGGCAACGTCGTCGAGCAGGCGGAGGCCGCTGCTCGGCGAGGTGCTCAAGTTCGACCTGCCGGCCGACACGCAGCTGGGGCGCTGGTTCAAGGCGAACCCGATGCTCGGCCATCGCGACCGCGGCCTGATCGCCGAGAGCGTGTTCGCGGTGCTTCGCCACAAGCTCGAATACGCGCAGCTCGCGCAGAGCGGCGCCGGGCCGCTCGCGCGCCGGATGATCCTGCTCGGCCTCGCGGACACCGCGGGCGTCGAGCCGATCGCCGCGACGCTCGAGGCCGCCGAGCGCACGTGGCTGCGGCGCGTCGCGACCGTCGACCGCTCGACGATGTCGGTCGGCCACGCGATCGAACCTGCCCGACTGGCTGCTCGCGAAGCTGGCCGAGCGCTTCGAGCCTGCCCGAGCTCGAGGCGCTCGCCGCGACGCTGAACCGTCCCGCGCCGCTCGACCTGCGCGTCAACACGATGCTGACGAGCCGCGCGGACGCGCTCGACGCGATGAAGACCGCCGGCCTCGATGCCGCTGCGACGCCGTTCGCGCCGCACGGCATCCGGCTCGTCGGCAAGCCGGCGCTGGCCGCGCAACGGATCTTCGTCGACGGCCGCGTCGAGGTGCAGGACGAAGGCAGCCAGCTGCTCGCGTCGCTGGTGGCGCCCGAAGCGCGGCGAACTGGTCGTCGACTTCTGCGCGGGCGCCGGCGGCAAGACGCTCGCGCTCGGCGACCTGATGCGCTCGACCGGCCGCCTGTACGCGCTCGACGTGTCGGCGAAGCGGCTCGCGAAGCTGAAGCCGCGGCTCGCGCGGAGCGGGCTGTCGAACGTCCATCCGGTGCTGATCGAGAGCGAGCGCGACCCGAAGCTGAAGCGGCTGGCCGGCAAGGCCGACCGCGTGCTGGTCGACGCGCCGTGCAGCGGGCTCGGCACGCTGCGTCGCAATCCCGACCTCAAGTGGCGCCAGTCGCCGGCGTCGGTCGCCGAGCTGACCGTGAAGCAGGCGAGCATCCTCGCGACGCCGCGTCGAGCTGCTGAAGCCCGGCGGCCGTCTCGTCTATGCGACCTGCAGCCTGCTCGACGACGAGAACCGGGCGATCGTCGATGCATTCGTCGGGTCTCATCCCGACTTCGCGCTCGTCTCGGCCGCCGACGTGCTGGCGCAGCAGGGCATCGCGCTCGGCGATGCCGTCGACGCGACGGCGCTTCTCGAGCTGTGGCCGCATCGCACCGGCACCGACGGCTTCTTCGCCGCGGTGCTGACGAGGCGCCTCGCGAGCGCGTGAGCCGGCAGGGAACGCGGCGGCCGGGCGGCGTTCATACGCCGAGGCTCGCCTCGACCCGGCCTGTTCGTCGCATCAACGGGCCTCGCGCCATCTCATGATCGACGGACCCCGACCCGACATGGACACCGACGACTTCAACTCACTGCTGCTCGACACTTGGAAGGACCTGCACCGGCCGCAACTGCTGTGGCAGCTCGCGGCGATCGCCGGCTGTCTGCTCGTCGCCTGGTTGCTCGCCCGCGTCGGAAAGAAGGCGCTCGCGCGGCGCGCCGACCGCTACATCGAGCGCGACCCGGAGCGCAACGCACGGCTCGTCCAGTCGCGCTACGGCGGCCTGACTGCCATCCTGCTGCCGCTGTTCGCCTGGATCTTCCTGATCGCGGCCGAGCGCGTGATGCACGCGTATCGACAGCCGGCGCATCTGCTGCGGATCTGCTCGACGCTCGCGATCGCGTTCGTCGGCATCCATGTCGGCCTCTACACGCTGCGTCGCGTCTTCAAGCCGAGCCCCGGGATGATGCTCGTCGAGCGCTGGTTCGGCATCCTCGCGTGGCTGCTCGTCGCGTTGCAGCGTGACCGGCTTCTTCCCCGACGTCGATCTCGACGCTGAGCGGACCGGACGCGACGTTCACGTTCGGCAAGAACCTCAGCATCAGCGTCTGGCAGGTCCTGTCCGCGGTCGTCTGGATCGCGATCACGATGATCGCGGCGCTCGGGTCGGCGCGATCCTCGAGGCGCGGCTGATGCGCGCCGACTCGATCGACCCGAGCATCCGCATCGTCCTCGCGCGGCTCGGCAACGCGGTGCTGATCGTCGTCGCGGTGCTGTCGCGATGCGGCTCGTCGACATCGACATCACGGTGCTGTCGGTCTTCGGCGGCGCGCTCGGCGTCGGCCTCGGCCTCGGCCTTCAGCGGATCGCGAGCAACTACGTGTCGGGCTTCATCATCCTGCTCGACCGCAGCCTGCGGATCGGCGACGTCATCACGGTCGACAAGTACAACGGCAGCGTCACGCAGATCCGACGCGTTGCACCGTCGTGCGGGCGCCGAACGGCGTCGAGGCGCTGGTCCCGAACGAGCTGCTGTTGAACCAGGCGGTGCAGAACTTCAGCTACGGCGACAAGAACGGCAGCGCCGTCACGCGCATCCGCGTCTCGTACGACAGCGACGTCGACGAGGCGATGAAGCTGATGCTCGAGGCCGCGAACGCGCAGCCGCGGGTGCTGCGGGATCCGGCGACGACCGTCACGCTGAAGGAGTTCGGCGTCGACGGCATCGACCTCGAGCTGACGTTCTGGGTGCCCGACCCGGAGGCCGGCACCGACGTCCTGCGTTCGGACGTCAACCGCGCGATCTGGGCCGCGTTCAAGAAGGCCGGCATCGAGGTTCCGTTCCCGCAGCGCGAAGTGCGCGTCGTGACCGACGAGGCGCTCGGTGCAGCGCCGTCGTCGAGCTCGTCGCCGGCCGCGATTGCGCTGGCTGCGCGCAAAGGCGGTTGAACGTTGCCGCCGCTCGACCGTCGAATCCTACCGACGATCGTTTCGACGGCTCGATGCGTCGTTTTATGATCGCGTAAGTCTTGGTTTTCACTAAACAATCTGCATTTGCCGGTATAATCGGCGCCGTTCGACCACCCGCGCTCGACGAGCGCCCAGCGGAGATTCGAATGATTCCCCCGGAAGTCCTGAGTTTCATGTCGTACGGCGTCCTCGACTGGCCGATCTGGAAGATCGTCGTCGCGACGCTGGTCCTGACGCACGTCACGATCGCCGGCGTCACGATCTATCTGCACCGCTGCCAGGCGCATCGCGCGCTCGACCTGCATCCGGCGGTCTCGCACTTCTTCCGCTTCTGGCTGTGGCTCACGACCGGCATGCAGACCGGCGAGTGGGCCGCGATCCATCGCAAGCATCACGCGAAGTGCGAGACGGTCGACGACCCGCACAGCCCGCAGGTCAAGGGCATCCGCAAGGTCCTGTTCCAGGGCTCCGAGCTCTACATGTCCGAGGCCGACAACGACGAGACGATCGACAAGTACGGCCAGCGGCACGCCGGACGACTGGGTCGAGCGCAACGTCTACAGCAAGTTCGTCTGGCACGGCGTCGGGCTGATGCTCGTCGTCGACTGGCTGCTGTTCGGCGATGGGGTTCGGCACGACCGTCTGGGCCGTGCAGATGATGTGGATCCCGTTCTGGGCCGCCGGCGTCATCAACGGCATCGGTCACTTCTCGGGCTATCGCAACTACGACTGCGCCGACGCGAGCCGCAACATCGTGCCGTGGGGCATCCTGATCGGCGGCGAGGAACTGCACAACAATCACCACACGTTCGCGACGTCGGCGAAGCTGTCGAGCCGCTGGTACGAGTTCGACATCGGCTGGATGTACATCCGCATCCTGTCGTCGCTGAAGCTCGCGACCGTCAAGAAGGTCGCGCCGAAGCCGCGCTTCGAGGAGAAGCCGCGCGCCGTGGTCGATCTCGAGAACCTGCACGCCGTCATCGCGCATCGCTACGACGTGATGGCGAAGTACGCCAAGTCGTTCAAGCGTGCGTACCGCGAAGAGGTCGCGCCAGCGCCGACGAACCGACGTCGCGCGCGTCCGGACGGCGCGCCGCTGGCTGCACAAGGACGTCGACGAAGCTGTCGCCGGCCAGGCGCGTCAAGGTCGAAGGCGCGCTCGCCGAAAGCCCGCGTCTCGCGAAGCTGCACGAGATGCGTACGCGAGCTGGCCGCGATCTGGGATCGTTCGAGCGCGTCGAGCGAGCAGTTGCTCGCGCAGTTGCAGGACTGGTGCAAGCGCGCCGAAGGAAGCGGCGTGCGGGCGCTGCACGACTTCAGCCTGCGCCTGCGGAGCTACGCCGCCTGACCGGCGACGGGTGCATCGACGAAAGGCCCGCTTCGGCGGGCCTTTTTCATGGCTGACGCGACGCGACACCAGCGTCGGGTTGCCGGCAATGAAGGCCATGACGACGGCCTCTCGCTGCGATGATCCCGGCTCACGCGACGAGCGTGGACAAAAAAGCCCCGCCGAGGCGGGGCCGTTCGATCACGCCGCTGCGAGCAGTGGCGCGGCAAGGGCCCTCTTATTTGATCTTCGTCTCCTTGTAGGCCACATGCTTGCGCGCCACGGGATCGAACTTCTTGATTTCGATCTTCTCGGGCGTCGTCTTCTTGTTCTTGGTCGTCGTGTAGAAATGGCCGGTGCCGGCCGTCGATTCGAGCTTGATCTTGTCGCGCATGACGATGACTCCTTAGAACTTGACGCCGCGGGCGCGCAGGTCCGCGAGCACGACGTCGATGCCGTTCTTGTCGATCGTCCGCAGGCCGGCGTTGGTGAGGCGCAGGCTGACCCAGCGGTTCTCGCTCTCGACGAAGAAGCGGCGGTTCTGCAGGTTCGGCAGGAAGCGACGCTTGGTCTTGTTGTTGGCGTGGGAAACATTGTTGCCGGACATCGGCTTCTTTCCCGTGACTTGGCAAACGCGTGCCATGACGGCATCTCCAGAAAATTCGGGCTCGCGCGTCGGTGAAGCGGACGGCGATGCAATCAAGTGGTGTGCAAACGAACGAAGCCCGCGATCATAGCCGGAAAAGCGCTGGCGAATCAACCTGGTTCCGGGCGACGGCGTTTCCGCTCACAGCTTGCCGTGCTCCGAGAACGCGTAGACGAGCGACCCGCGACGATGAAGTGGTCGAGCGTGCGGATGTCGACCAGCGCCAGCGCGTTCGCCAGCGCGATGGTCAGCAGCTCGTCGGCGCGGCTCGGCTCGGCGACGCCCGGACGGGTGGTTGTGCGCGAACACCACCGCCGCGGCGTTGATCTGCAGCGCGCGCTTCACGACCTCGCGCGGATGAACGCTGGTCTGCGCGAGCGTGCCGCGAAACAGCTCCTCGGCGGCGAGCAGCCGGTGTTGCGCGTCGAGGAACAACGCCATGAAGACCTCGTGCGGCTTCGATCCGATGGTCCGGGTCAGGTAGTCGCGGACGATGTCGGGCGACGTCGAAGCAGCGGCTGCTCGGCCATCGTTTCCAGCAGCGAGCGCCGCGACATCTCGACGGACGGCCTGCAGCTGCGCGTAGCGTGCCGGGCCCGAGTCCGGCGATCGCGCAGAAGTCGCGCCTGCGACGCCTTCAGCAGCCGCGCACGCCGCGGAACGACGCGAGACACGCGCGCGCGAGCTCGACCGCGTCGCGCTCGGCGGTCCCGGTGCGCAAGAAGACGGCCAGCAGCTCCGCGTCCGACAGCGCCGCGACGCCGTGTCGCAGCAGCCGTTCGCGCGGCCGTTCCACGGCAGGCCAATCGGCGAGGGACAACGGGGACCTCTCTCTTCGATAGAATGTCGGACTCGGCCTTGCGCGCCTCACCGGTCTTGCCGCATGTCTAGCTTCGCCGCAGCAGCACCGGACTCATCCGCTGCGTCGCCGACCGTTCGCGCCGACTCATACCTCACGCTGCACTATCGCGTCGGTCTGATGCCGGACGCGGTCGACGTCGTCAACACGTTCGGCGGCAAGCCGGCCACGATCCAGCTCGGCGCCGGACAGTTGGCGCCGACGCTCGAGGAACGGCTGTTCGGCCTGTCGGTCGGAACGCACGTCGTGTTCGATCTTCCGCCGGACGACGCATTCGGTCCGCGCAACGCCGACCTCGTGCGGCGCGTGCCGAAAGAGCTGCTCGAGGCCGAGAGCGAACGCAGCGATTATTCGCCCGGGGACGTGATCGAGTTCAATGCCCCGGGCGGCGGACGCTATGCGGGGGTTTTCCAGTCGCTCGAAAGCGACTATGCGGTCTTCGACTTCAACCATCCGCTCGCCGGCAGGCCGGTGCGCTTCGAGGTCGAAATCCTGGGGATCATCTGATGGACGAAGTCATCACCGAGGTGAGGCGGGACGTTGGCGCCGACGCCGCCGCGGACACCGGCGACCAGGCCGAGCGCACGATGCTGCTCGCGCAGCCGCGCGGCTTCTGCGCCGGCGTCGACCGCGCGATCGAGATCGTCGAGCGCGCGATCGCGCAGTTCGGCGCGCCGATCTACGTTCGCCACGAGATCGTCCACAACCAGTACGTCGTCGACGACCTGCGCGCCAAGGGCGCGATCTTCATCGAGGACCTGAACGACGTGCCGCGCGGCCACACCGTCGTGTTCAGCGCGCACGGCGTGTCGCAGGCGGTGCGCGCCGAGGCCGGCGAACTCGGGCTCAAGGTGTTCGACGCGACCTGTCCGCTGGTCACGAAGGTCCACGTCGAGGTCGCGAAGATGCAGGCCGACGGACGCGAGATCATCATGGTCGGCCACAAGGGCCATCCCGAGGTCGAGGGCACGATGGGCCAGGCCGAAGGCGGCATCCACCTCGTCGAGGACGTCGACGACGTGATGCGGCTGCAGGTGCGCGACGAGAACAAGCTCGCGTACGTCACGCAGACCACGCTGTCGATGGACGACGCCGCGGAGGTGACGAGCGCGCTGAAGCGGCGCTTCCCGACGATCCTCGAGCCGAAGCGCAACGACATCTGCTACGCGACGCAAAACCGCCAGGACGCCGTCAAGTTCATGGCCCCGCAATGCGACCTGATCCTCGTGATCGGCAGCCCGTCGAGCTCGAACAGCAGCCGGCTGCGCGAGGTCGGTTCGCGGATGGGTGTCGAGGCCCACCTGATCGAGAACGCGCGCGAGCTCGACCCGGCATGGCTCGTCGGCAAGACGCGCGTCGGCATCACGGCGGGCGCGTCGGCGCCGGAACTGCTCGTGTCGGAGCTGATCGGCCTGCTGAAGGAGCTCGGTGTGCGCGCAGTGCGCAAGCTGCCGGGCGTGGAAGAGAGCGTCCGCTTCCCGTTGCCGCCCGGACTCGGCGGCAATACCGATCGCGGCAGCTCGATCGGCTCGATGACCGACTGACGGTCGATCCGACAGCGGTCATGCGGCTCTACAACTACTTCCGCAGTTCGGCCTCGTTCCGCGTCCGCATCGCGTTGAACCTGAAGGGTCTGCCGTACGACTACGCACCGATCCACCTGGTCCGGCACGGCGGCGAGCAGCTCGGCCCGGACTTCCGCAATCTCAATCCCGAAGGACTCGTGCCCGTTCTCGTCGACGACGCGAGCACGCCGCCGGCGACGCTGACGCAGTCGCTCGCGATCGTCGAGTATCTGGACGAGCTCCACCCCGAGCCGCCGCTGCTGCCGCCCGATGCGGTCGGGCGTGCCCGAGTCCGGTCGCTGGCGCTGAGCATCGCATGCGAGATCCATCCGCTCAACAACCTGCGCGTGCTGCGTTACCTGACGCAGGTGCTGAAGGTCGACGAGGACGCGAAGAACGCGTGGTATCGCCACTGGGTCGAGTCCGGGATCGCGGCCCTCGACGCGCAGCTCGCGGCGTCGCCGTCGACCGGACGTTTCTGCCATGGCGACACGCCGACCCTGGCCGACGTCACGCTGGTGCCGCAGATCTTCAACGCACGCCGCTTCGACTGCGATCTCGACCGCTTCGCGACGACGCTGCGCATCGTCGACGCGTGCCTGGCGCTCGACGCGTTCCACCGGGCGCTGCCGTCGGAGCAGCCCGACGCCGAGTAGCGGCATCGG
This sequence comes from uncultured beta proteobacterium, assembly GCA_963795885.1. GTDB lineage: Bacteria > Pseudomonadota > Gammaproteobacteria > Burkholderiales > Burkholderiaceae_D > CAHJXF01. Next base: position 820,423 of record CAWCJI010000007.1, read on the forward strand.
TCGCGTTGGCGCGCCCGTCCGCGTGTCCGTATAATCGCGGGCTTTCGTGGTACCGGCAGTACGCCGCTGTAGCTCAGTCGGTAGAGCAGCGCATTCGTAATGCGAAGGTCGACAGTTCGATTCCGTCGGGCAGCGGCACCAGACATGACCCGCAAGAGGCCGGCGCAAGCCGGCCTTTTGCTTTGGTGGCTTCCTTCATTGCCTGCGCGCCGTATTGGTGTTGCTCGTGCGGCCGGCACCCTGATCCCTGCCTCCTCTCGCATCGCGCCTCGTCAGGGGCCTGCCTCACGCGCCCGTCGGTGTCGTTGGTCCGCGTGGCTTCGACTGCAAGAGGTCCGACCTCACGCGAGGCGACGGTGCTCGTCGATCCGAGCGATGGTCCGGTGCGCCGATGTGATCGCGCTCTCCTGCCACGTGCCGACCTTGCTGAGGTAGTCTCCCGCGAAGTAGAACGGCCCGTCCGGCTCGTTCAACAAGTGGTACTCGGCCACTTGTCCCTCGCGATAATGTGCCGCTTCGCCGAGCGAGTACGGGACCTTGGACCACGCGATCCCCATCGGTCGGCGCAGTTCGGCGCCGTGTCCAGGATGAAGTCGCTCGACGACGGCACGCGTCGTCTCGAACTGTTCCGATAACGGCAGACGCGCCAGAGCTTCGCCGTTGGCACCGCTCGTGTACGAGCCGAGGATGATGCCCTGATCGCCGAACATTCCGGCGCTCGGATACCAGACCATGTTGGTGATGCCCTTGGTCCAGGAGATGCCACCGTAGATGTCGTACTGCTGCTCCCAGAAGCGTCTCGACTGCCAGGCGATCTTGACCGACTGCTGCCATTCGATGTTGGCGATGGCCGCGCGGTAAGCCGGCGTGAAGTCCGACGAAATCTTGGCGAGGACCGGGCTCGGAATGGTGACGATGCAGTAGTCGGCGTCGATGATCCGCGTCGCCCCGCTCGGCTTGTGGACGTAGTGGATGCGGACACCGTCTGCGCGTCGACGGATCTGCGTCACATCGCAACCGCGACGGATCGCGTCGCCGAGGCGCTTCGCGAATGCGTTCGGAATCGCATCCATGCCGCCGACGGGTTGGAACATCGTCGCCTGCTGGTCGATCAGCTCTTCGAACAGCACGCCGTTCCACAGGTCCTCGTCGAGCAGGACGTCGAGCGACAACGGATCACGGATCGAACCCGTATCGTCGCCGCCGCCCGGGCGCCGCGCGTAGCCGGACCGCGATGAGCCCTTGTAAAGCTTGTCCGGCGTGAGGTCACCGTACTGCACGAGGAATGCGAGGACGCGATCGCGGTCGTCCTTCGTGATCTCCTGGTCGAGAGCGCCGCGGTCGAGCGCCTTCGCGAGCAGTTCGGCGATCGCGCCACGGGTGTCGTTCACGGCCTGGCGCATCTCGATCGGACGACCACCGTTCGCGTTCGCGTTCGAGAGCATCGCACTGCGCGACGTGTTGACCTCGACTTCGAGCGGCACGCCGAACTCGCGGCAATATCCGAGCACCTTGTGGTGCTGACTCGGCAGGCGCGCCGGGCCCGCGTTCCAGTAAAGCCCAGGATCGAATTCGCAGGTCTGTGAAGTGCCGTCGGTCAGATCCAGACGTGTCCCGCGCCGAATGGTCCAGTTGCGTCCGCCGACCCGATCCCGCGCCTCGAGAAGCGTGCACGCGTATCCGGCTTTCCCGAGCTCGTATGCCGACGTCATGCCGGCGATGCCGGCCCCGAGGATCACGACACGCTTGCCTCGACCGCCGCCTGGCTCGAGCGCGATCGGCTCGGCCCGGCTCGCGGTCGGCAGCAATCCGAGCGCCTGCATCGAGAGGTAGGCGGCCGAGTAACCGCCCACCGCGCCGATGCGTTGGAGGAAGCCGCGTCGCGTTGTGGTCATGAGCACCTTTCGGATGAGAAGCGGGTTGTCGTGCGTCGCTGCGATCCAGGGTCCTGGCGACGAAGCCGCTGCCTGTCAGTCTAGGCAGGTGCCGCGACCGCGACGCGAAGCGGGGATTGCTTCTTTGTCGGCCGTCCATAACGCGCTGTTATGCGCCCGGTCGTGCAGTCGTAGACGACGCGGATCACGGTCCTTGCGTGGCGGCGCCACCCGACATGCGGACGAGCGGCCGGCTCCGTCCGATCGCCGAGTGCGATGCCTTAACGAGACGTTATGGGCGCACACCAAATCGGCATGCGACAGCAATGTCTGCGCTCCCAACAATGCGAGCACACGTTCAACAGGACATTCCGTCTCCGTCGCCGGTCTTCTGACGAAAGCTTCCCATGCGCAAAACCGTTCTCTGGAGTACCACCACGCTGGCGCTGGCGATCGGCGGCCACGCTGCCGCGCAGTCGTCCACCGATGCAGCAGGGACGCCCGGAGCGGCCTCGCCGGGACCTCTTGACTCGATCATCGTCACCGGTACCCGGCAGTCCAATCGTACGGTCGCGGACAGCGTGGCGCCGGTCCAGGTCCTCAGTGCGGACACGCTCCAGCACAGCGGCAAGCCCGGTCTGCAGGAAGAACTGTCGAACGTCCTGCCGTCGTACAACATCCCTGCACAGGCCGGCGGCAATCTGACGTCGATCGTGCGCATCGCGACGCTGCGCGGCCTCAATCCCGACCATGTACTGGTCCTGGTCAATGGCAAGCGCTTCCACCCGACGTCGATCGTCAACGTCGCCGGCTCCGTGTCGATCGGGTCGCAGGGCGTCGATCTCAACGCCATTCCGACCGCGGCGATCGCGAGGATCGAGGTCCTGAACGACGGTGCTGCCGCACAGTACGGATCCGACGCGATCGCCGGCGTCATCAACATCATCCTCAAGTCGGCGCCGTCGGGCGGCAATGCGACGGCGCAGGCCGGCAAGTACTTTGATGGCGACGGCCTGAACCAGACCTACCAGTTGAATCAGGGCTTCGCGCTCGGCGCCGACGGCTTCATCAACGTCTCGGCCCAGGACATCAAGCAGGACCTCACGAATCGCGCGATCGACGCGACGCTGACACCGCGCTATTACTCAGGGGACCCACGCAACAACCAGCCGGCCGGCATCGTCTACAAGGGTTACGGGATTCCGGAGTCGGATACGCAATCGGCCGAGTTCAACGCCGAGAAGCCGATCAACGAGTTCGTCACCGCTTACGGCTTCGGCACGATCATGAAGTCGAACGGGAAGAACTGGGTCGGCTTCCGCGCCGCGAACAACGTCAACAACGTCGTCGCGATCTATCCGGACGGCTTCGAGCCCCGCCTCGTGGTCAAGCAGAACGACAACAGCCTGACCGCTGGCTTCAAGGGCGACCGGCTCTTCGGCTGGTCCTGGGACCTGAGCGTCACGCACGGCTCCAACCGTGCGGAGACCTACCTCACCGATTCGGTCAACCCGACTTATGGCGTGCTGAGCCCGACGTCGTTCTACGACGGCGCGTTCACCGCGAGGGAGACCACGACCAACCTCGACCTGAAGAACGACTACTACTTCGGCTTCCTGGCAGCGCCCCTGACCATCGCGTTCGGCGCCGAGGTGCGGCACGACGAATACGGCATCGAGTCCGGTGACGTCGCGTCGTACGCCGACGGCGGCCAGCCGGTACTCACCGGGCCGAGCGCGGACTGCATACCGATCTGCCGGGCGCGCAGGCCTTCTCGGGCTTCCGACCGGCCGACGCGCTCGATGCGTCGCGCAACAGCGTCGGCGGCTACGTCGACTTCGCGACGCAGATCCTGAAGGGATGGGACATCGATCTCGCAGCACGCCAGGAGCATTACAGCGACTTCGGCAGCAACACGAGCGGCAAGTTCGCCACGCGCTACGAGATCACGCAGCAGATCGCCGTTCGTGGCGCCGTCAGCAACGGTTTCCGCGCGCCCTCGCTCGGGCAGGAGTACTACTCGGCCGGCGCGACCGCGCAGTACAAGGGAGTCGACTACACGATCGCGAACCTGCCGGTCAACTCGACGGCGGCGCGGCTGATCGGTTCGCAGCCGCTGAAGCCCGAGAAGTCGGTCAACTTCAGCGCCGGGCTGGTCCTGAAGCCGATCGACCGCATGACGGTCACGATCGACGGCTACTCGATCAAGCTTCGCGACCGCATCGTGCAGAGCGCGCAGATCGGCCTGTCTCCGTCGGGCGTGCTCGATCCGACGCTGTCAGCATTGCTGAAGGCGAACGGCATCACCGGCATCGATGCCGCGCGCTACTTCCTCAACGGCGTCGACACGACGACGACCGGCGTCGACATCGTCGGCCTCTATCGCACGCCTCTCGGTCCCTGGGGATCGATCGACTGGACCCTGGCCACGAATCTCAACAACACGCGCATCGACAGCGTCGCGGCCAATGCGCAGCGGACGCTCTATGGCACGCAGATCTTCAATCAGCTCTCGCAGGACCAGCTGACGATGACGACGCCGAAGAACAAGGAGATCCTCAGCGCGGAGTGGACCTACGGACCGTGGCGAACGTTCTTGCGCGAGACGCGCTACGGCTCCTTCACGAATCCGTCGACGGTCGCGAACGGCTACTCGCACGAGGGCCCGAAGTGGATCACCGATCTCGAGTTCGGCTACACGATCAGTCGCGGCCTGGTGCTCGCGATCGGCGCGCAGAACCTGTTCAACGTCTATCCGAGCAAGACCAATCCGAACAATTTCAGCGCGTCCACGTTCAACGGCGCGCAGATCTACAACGCGGCTACGCCGTTCGGACTCAGCGGCGGCAACTACTACGCCCGCCTGTCGTACAGCTGGCTTTGATCGATCGCTCGCGCGGGTCGGACGGAGTCTCACGATGAACGACGAGCGGCAATCGGAAGACGGGCGTCGCGGTTTTTTCAGGAAGGCCGTCGGGGTCGCGGGCGCTTGGCCGTTCGCGTCGTTCGCGGCACCATCGGAGGTCGCCGCGGCGAGCGCGGCCTGTCCTCCGGCGACTTCTGTCTCGCCGCCGCAGGGCTATCTGAGCCTCGGACGCGACGAGGCCGCGTTCGTCGAAGCATGGTGAACGTCATGTGTCCGGCCGACTCGATCACGCCCGAACGGCGTCGGCGTGCGGCCTGGCCGCCTACATCGACCGACAGCTGGCAGGCGATTTCGGCAAGGGGGCGAAGGGCTACGGCCGTGGGCCCTGGCTGACGGGCAAGCCGCGAGCACGGCTACCAGCTGCCGATGACGCCCGAACAGCACTTCAAGGCCGGCATCGCCGCCGTCAACGCGGCCTGCAAGATCCGCTACGGCAAGGCGTTCGACCGACTGTCGCCGGCGGTCGGCGACGCAGTTCCTCGTCGATCTCGGCGCGGGCAAGGTCGACGACGCGCGACTGCCGCTCGGCTGCCTGGTTCAACGAGCTGGTCTACCCGCTGTTCGTGCAGGCCTGCTTCGCCGACCCGATCTACGGCGGCAATGCGGACAAGGTCTTCTGGAAGAATGATCGGCTATCCCGGGTCTGCCGGCGACGCACACGATCGACATGGTGCAGTACCGCGGCAAGCCGTTTCCCGGGCGCGAAGGACCCGAAGTCGATCGCGGATTTCAGCTAGGAGAGCGCCATGATCAAGAAACTCCCGAATAAGACCGTCGTCATGGTCGGCGGCGGCCTGACCGCGGGCCTCGCGGCGCGGCAGCTCACCGAGCAGCGGCATCGAGGTGCTGGTGCTCGAGCGCGGCGGCGACCACACGCGAGGGCGCCGAAGCGAAGCTGCCGACGCAGCGCGACGAGCTGCGCTGGGACACGCACCAGGGACTGGTGCAGGACTGGTCGGTGCAGACCTACACGCTGCGCCACGCGCGCAGCGAGACCGCGTTGCCGGTGCGCTGGATGGAGGCGTTCCTGCCGGGCGAAGGCCTCGGCGGCGCCGCCAACCACTGGAACGGCCACACCTGGCGCTGGTCCGACTACGATCCGCAACTGCGCACGCGCAACGAGCCGCGCTACGGCAAGGGCGGCGATCCCGAAGGACATGCCGCTGCAGGACTGGGGCACGACGCTACGCGGAGATGCGGCCGTACCACGAGCTGTTCGAAAAGCTCTTCGGTATCTCCGGCAAGGCCGGCAACATCAAGGGCACGCATCCGCCGGGCGGCAATCCATTCGAGGCGCCGCGCGACGGCGAATACCCGCAAAAGCCGCTCGAGTTCACCGAGGCGGCCTGACCTTCAAGGCAGCCGCCGAAAAGCTCGGCTACAAGCCGTTCCCGACGCCGGCGGCGAACTCTTCGGGCGCCTACACAAACCCCGACGGCCAGAAGCTCGGCGCGTGCCAGTACTGCGGCCACTGCGAGCGCTTCATCTGCGAGGCGCAGGCCAAGGCGATCGCCCGAGGTGCTGCTCTATCCGATGCTGGAGCAGCGCAAGAACTTCGAGGTGCGCCTGCAATTGCCACGTCCTCGGCCTGACGTACGACCAGGGCGGGCAAGAGAGTCGACCGGCGTGCGTTACGTCGACCGCTCACGGGCGAGGAATACGAGCAGCCGGCCGACGTCGTGATGCTCGGCGCGTTCACGATGAGCAACACGCGGCTGCTGCTACGGCAGAATCGGCAGGCCTTACGACCCCGTCTCCGAGACCGGCGTCGTCGGCAAGAACTTCTGCTACCAGGTCGGCGGCGGCGTCACCTTTTCATGAAGGACAAGTGGTTCAACCCGTTCCTCGCGACCGGCAGCACGCAGGCTACCATCGACGAGTTCAACAACGACAACTTCGACCACGCCGGCCTCGGCTTCCTCGGCGGCGCGGGCATCAACGCCAGCATGTTTCACGGGCGGCCGATCGCGTCGGCGACTGCCGCCCGGCACGCCGCGCTGGGGCAGCGCCTGGAAGAAGGCCAACGCCGACTGGTATGCGCATTCGATGAACGTCGGCATGCAAGGCAGCTGCTACCCGCACGCGAGAACTATCTCGACCTCGACCCGACTTACACCGATGCCTACGGCCTGCCGCTGATCCGCATGAACTTCGATTGGCGCGACAACGAGCTGAAGATGTCGAGGTACATCGCCGGCAAGCAGGCCGAGATCGCCAAGGCGATCAACGCCGACATCGTCGCGCCTGCAAGCACGCTGCACGACGCCATTCGACGCGCGCGTCTATCAGAGCACGCACATCACCGGCGGCACGATCATGGGCGCGGACCCGCGACCAGCGTCGTCTCGCCGCACCTGCAGCACTGGGACGCGCAGAATCTCTTCGTCGTCGGCGCGTCGGTGTATCGCGCACAACTCCGGCTACAACCCGACTGGTCCGCTCGCGGCGCTGGCTCTGCGCGCCGGCGACGACATGGCCGCGTACATGCAACGCCCGCGGTGCTCGGATGACGGCGCCTTCGTCGCCGGGCCAGATGCGAGTCGTCGCGATCGCGGTCGCGATCACGGCCGCCGCGTCATCTGTCGAACACCCGTGCGTCAAGCCGGGCCAGCGGACGAGGGCGAGGCCTCGTTCGAGGCCATGTGCCGCGTGCCACACGGTCGATGGGGAGCGACGGTGCCGGTCCGAGCTTTGCAGGGGCTCGCCGGGCGCGAGGCGGCCAGCGTCGCAGGCTCCCGCTACAGCCGCGCACTCCGCGGAATTCAAAGTGCATCACCCTGGAACGCCACATCGCTCGACGCCTTCCTCGCCGATCCGCAGAAGGCGGTGCCAGGGACCGTGATGCCGTATTCCAGGCTCGCCGACGTGCGTTGGCGGACGGCCCTGGTCGGCGTACCTGCTGACGCTGCCGCCGATCGCTCGACCCTGATCCCGCGAACAGCGTCCGAAGCGACTGGCTTCGCCATAACCGAAGAAGAATGGACATGGAGCTTGCTCGACGAGACAGCCAAGGGGGTCTACGTGATGCGCGGGTGACGCCCTTCACCGAGCGAAGGGGATGCTCAATCTCGAAAGCGTCCCGCCGATGGTGGAGTTCTATCTGAATGCAGGCGCGGCCAGGGCTGACGTTGTAGGATCTTATCGGCGAGGCGCGGAAGCTGACAGCGGACGAAAGCCTCGCGTTGATGCGCGCGGTGATCGACGCGGTCGATGGCCGCGTACCGATCATCGTCGGCGTCTCGAGTCCGGGCTCGCCGGACTCGCCCATCTCGCACAGGCATCGATGGCGGCCGGCGCCGCGGGGGTGATGGTGGCCCCGCCGTCGACGGTGCGCACGGACGACCAGATCGTCGACTACTTCCGGATGGTCGGCGACGCCCTCGGCTCCACGCCATTCGTCCTGCAGGACCATCCGCAGTCGACCGGCGTGCAGATGAGCGTCGGGGTGATCGTGCGGATCCTGCAGTCGGTCCCGACCTGCATCATGGTCAAGCACGAGGACTGGCCCGGCCTGCAGAAGCTCGAAGCGCTGCGCGCGGCAAGCGATCGCGGCGAGGTGCGGCGCGTCAGCATCGTCGGCGGCAACGGCGCCCTGTTCCTGATCGAGGAACTCGAACGCGGCAGCGACGGCGCGATGACCGGCTTCGCGTATCCCGAGATGATGGTGGACATCTGCAACGCGCATGCCGACGGCGATGTCGACCGCGCGCTCGACCTCTTCGATGCCTACCTTCCGCTCGCGCGCTACGAGCAGCAGCCGGGCATCGGTCTTGCAATCCGCAAGCACACGCTGGCGATGCGCGGCGCCATCCGTTCGGCGTCGTTGCGAAAGCCGGCTCCGCGCCTCACGGCACGTGACCTCGCCGACGTGTCTCGCCTCGTCGCGCGGCAGTTCGCGGCGCTCCAGGAGCTCGACTGATGGATCTCGGACTCGACGGAAAGCACGCGCTCGTGCTCGGAGCAAGCCGCGGGCTCGGGGCGGCGATCGCGCGGGTCCTCGCGGTCGAAGGAGCGCGCGTCACCGCGGCCGCTCGCTCGGTCGACGACATCCGTGCATGGATCGAAGCCCTGCCGGCGGACGTCGCCGCGCGCGTGTCGCCGGTCGCACTGGACATGAGCCGAAGGCCCCAGATCGAAGAAGTCGTGTCGTCGATCGGTGCGCTCGATGTCCTCGTCAACAACGGCGGCGGGCCGCCGCCCGGCGGCGCTGCCGACCATGCGCCGGAGACCTGGATCACGCAGTTCGAGACGATGGCCGCGAACCTCTTCTACCTCACGCAGCTGGTCCTGCCGTCGATGCGCGAGCGGCAGTGGGGCCGCATCATCACCGTGTCCTCGTCGGGCGTCGTGCAACCGATTCCCAACCTCGCGCTGTCGAACGGCGTCCGGGCGGCGGTCGTCGGCTGGTCGAAGTCGCTGTCGACCGAGCTGGCGGGACAGGGCATCACCGTCAACGTCGTCCTCCCCGGACGCATTCACACGGCGCGTGTCGATCAGCTCGACGCGGTCGCCGCGTCGAAGCAGGGACGGTCGGTCGACGACGTCGCGCGCGCCTCGCAGGCGGCGATCCCCGCCGGCCGCTATGGCCGCGCCGAAGAGTTCGCCGACGTCGTGGCGTTCCTCGCCAGCACCCGCGCCTCGTACGTCACGGGCGCCGCGATCCGGGTCGACGGCGGCATGATCCGCTCGATCTGATGCGTCGATTCCTTCACGCGCTGGGGCTCGGCGTGCTGTTCCTGCTCGCGGCCTCCGCTGCCGCCGCCGACGACCTCGCACAGATCCGCGCACGCGGCTATCTCAAGATCGGCACGTCGGGCACGGCGCCTCCGAACACGTGGGTCGATTCGAAGAACGAGCTGACCGGCTACGACATCGACTGGGGCAACCTGATCGCGAGCGATCTGAAGTTGCCGGTGCGATGGATCAAGGTGGACTTTCGTGGGCTGATGCCGGCGCTGTCGTCCGGGCAGCTCGACCTCGTGATCACCGGCGTCCGCATCCGCGAGCAGTTGAAGCAGGTGTTCCTTTTCTCGGAGCCTTATGCATACGAGCGGATGGTCGCCGTCGTCCGCGCGGACGACACGACGATGCATAGCCTCGCCGATGTCCGAGGTCGGACCGTTGGCGTCGTGGCGGCCTCGTTCCAGGAGGACGCGATGCGACGTATCGGCGGCTATCGCGATCTGCTGCCGATGCCGAGCGGCAGCGACGTCTTCCTGTCGCTCTACACGGGTCACATCGACGTCGCGATCACCGGGCTCACGGCCGCGATCCATTACGAGAAGGCGAGGCCCGGCGAAGTGCGGATCGTCAGTGCGGGCGGCGGCGTCAACGCGCAGGGGATCGTGATGCAGAAAGACGCGGTCGCGTTGAAGGCCGCAGTCGATCGCGTCGTCGAACGCGCGCGCGCGGACGGGACGTACCTCGCGCTCTATCGCCGCAACTTCGGCATCGACCCGCCGCAATAGACGCGCGATGACAGCGAGCCTCCTGATCACCGGCGCGAGCGGCTTCGTCGGCTTGAACCTCGTCGAGCATGTGCTCGCGCGCGGGGACTCGGTCATCGGGCTCTCGAGCGCGCCGATCACGGAGGACAGGGCCGATTGCTTTCGCGCGCTGCCGGGTCGCTTCATCGAGGCAGTCGGCGACGTGCGCGATCACGTGCTGCTCGACCTCCTGTTCCGTCAGCACCGGATCGATCGGGTCGTGCACATGGCCGCCGTCACGGCCTCTGCCGAACGCGAAAGGAGCGCCGCGGACACGATCGTCTCGGTCAACCTCGCCGGCCTGGCGGCGACAATGACCGCAGCAGCGAACGGCGGCGTGCGGCGCTTCGTGACGGTGAGCTCGATCGCGGTCTATGGCGGCGAGCCGCCCGACGGCAGCCTGATCGACGAGGACGTCGCGCGCGTGCCGCGCACGCTCTACGCGATCACGAAGTCGTGCGGCGAATCGATCACCGCACGCCTTGGTGAGCTGCACGGCCTCGACTGGGTCGTCGCGAGGCTGGGTCGTGTTTCTTCGGCCCGCATGAGTATGCGACGGGGGTTCGCGACACGATGAGCCAGATTCCATCAGGTCGACGAGCTCGCGAGGGCGGGAGCGTTCGCCACGTTCGAGCGTCCGTGCCTGAAGAACTGGAGCTATGCGCCGGATGTCGCCGCGCGCTTGTCGACCCTCGCCGACGCGCCGACCCACGGTCACCGCGTCTACAACCTCGGCAGCGAGCACGCCTGGACGCTTGCCGAGTGGTGCGAGCGCCTGCAGGGACGTTACCGCCGCTTCCGCTACGAGGTCACGCGCGAGCCGCGCGTCGGTGCGGTCACGATCGATCTCGGCGGTGCACGCGACAACGGGCTACTGTCGTGGCAGCGCTTCGCGGACGAATTCGACCTTATGCCCAGCACGGGCCTCGACGCGGCGTTCGAAGGCACGATGCGATCGCTGGAAGACCACGACGTCGCGGCGATGGAACCGCGATGATCCCGACGTCGCTCGTCGACCTCGGACGCGACGTTGCGCGCGACCTGCAGCTCGTCGCTTACCCCGACCAGCCATGGGTCCCAGCGCGTACCCACGAGGGCGCACCGGTCCTCGACGTGCTGATCGTCGGTGCGGGGCAGGGCGGGCTCGCGATCGCCGCGGCGCTCCTGCGCGAACGGATCACGCGGATCGAACTGATCGACGAAGCCGACGAGGGCGACGAAGGCATCTGGATGCGGTTCGCGCGGATGCAGACGTTGCGCACGCCGAAGCACATCGGCGGCCCGGACCTGGGCATGCCGAGTCTCACGTTCCAGGCCTGGTACGAGGCGCAACACGGCGCTGCCGCGTTCGCTGCGATCAAGTACATCCCGAAGTCGCTCTGGCAGGCGTATCTCGGCTGGTTTCTGTCGCGTGCTGGCATTGCCGGTCCGGAACGGCGTGCGCTTCAGGCGCGTGTCTCCCGTCGAAGGAACGGATCGCGCGCTGCTGCGGGTGGAAATGATCGCGGACGGAGCGACCCGGGTCGCCTTCGTGCGCAAGCTGGTGCTCGCGCAGGGGATCGAGACCAGCGTGATGCTGGTGGCTGCCGCCCGAGATCGAGGCGTTGCCGCGTCACCTGCGCGCCCACGCGGCCGACGCGATCGACTTCGACGTGCTGCAAGGGCGGCGCGTGGCCGTCATCGGGGCGGCGGCTTCCGCGTTCGACAACGCGGCCACCGCGCTCGAGCACGGCGCCGCCGAGGTGCGGATGCTGTGCCGTCGCGACGAGCTGCAGCGCGTACAGCCTTACAAGGTACTCGCGTACCAAGGATTCCTGCGCCACTTCGGAGAGCTTCCCGACGACACGCGCTGGCGAATGATGAACTACCTCCTGACGACGCGCAAGGCGCTGACCCGCGAGACGTGGGAGCGCACGACGATGCACGCGAACTTCGAGCTCGTGACCGGCGCGGCGGTGTCCGCCGCCGAGGTCATCGACCGGGGCAACGGGGTTCGGCTTCGCACGTCGCGCGGCGCGATCGATGCCGACTTCGTGATCTGCGGCACCGGCTTCGAGACCGATCTCGCGTTGCGCGAAGAGCTGTCCGGCCTGGCGGACCAGGTCGCGCGATGGTCGGACCGCTACGCGCCGCCGCCGACGGAGCGCAACGCGCGGATGGGCGCGTACCCGTATCTGGATGCCGGCATGGCGTTCACGGAGCGCTGGCCCGGCACCGCGCCATGGGTGAAGAACGTCCACTGCTTCAACTTCGGCGCGACGTTGAGCTTCGGACCGTCGGGCTCGTCGATCAGTGCGATGAAGTTCGCTGCGCCGCGCGTCGTCCATGCGATCGGCCGCGACCTCTTCGTCGAGGATGCCGCCGTGCACGAAAGCCGCCTCCGCTCGTACGACGTGCCGGAGTTTCCGATGGTCTTCGCACGCGACGCGTCGCCCGCGGCCTCGTCGCGCTGAACGCACGCGATCGACGTGGACCTCGACACGATCCGCACCTACCTGCCGTTCCTGCTGGCGGGTGCCGGCATGACGATCGTGCTGTCGGTGCTGTCGCTGATGTTCGGCTCGATCATCGGCCTCGGCTTCACGTTCATGCGGATCTCCCGAAGCCGGTTGCTGAGTCGAACGGCGTGGACGTTCGTGTGGCTCGTCCGCGGCACGCCGATGCTGCTGCAGGTCTTCGCGATCTACTACTGGCTGCCGACGATCGGCATCCTGCTGCCGCCGTTCACGGCCGGCGTCGTGGCGTTGTCGGTCAACGCGGCCGCGTACTACGTCGACATCTTCCGAGCGGCGATCCTCACCGTGCCGAAGGGCCTGATCGAAGCCGGCGACGCGATCGGCATGCGTCCCTGGCAGGTCATGCGCCGCGTCGTCCTGCCGCTCGCCGTCAAGCCGGCGCTTCCGCCGTACATCGGACAGGCGATCAACGCGGTGAAGAACACGTCGCTCGTGTCGGTCATTTCGGTGCAGGAGTTGACCGCGACGAGCCAGTCGATCTACAGCAGTACCTACAAGGTCGCCGAGATCCTCGGCACCGCGGGACTCATCTACCTCGCGATCACGACGGTGCTCGCGGTGCTGCAGTCGTGGCTCGAGCGGCATCTCGACTACGGGGTCGCGCCGCGATGACCACGATCGTCGAACTCAGACACGTGTCGAAGCGCTACGGCCGGACGACGGTGCTCGACGATGTCAGCCTCACGGTCGGCGAAGGCGACATCGTCGCGATCATCGGTCCGTCCGGCGCCGGCAAGAGCAGCCTGCTGCGCATCGTCAACCAGCTGGAGCGACACGATGCCGGCGAGCTCTACGTCGGCGGGACTCTGGTCGATCCGGAGGAAAGCGGTGCGCGCAAGGCGGCGCTGCGCGCCCAGGTTGGCATGGTGTTCCAGAGCTTCAACCTGTGGCCGCACCGGACCGCCATCGAGAACGTGATGGAAGGGCCTCGCACCGTGCTCGGACTTCCACGCGGCGAGGCCGAGGACCGCGCCGTCGCGCTGCTCGAACGCGTCGGCCTCGTCGCTCATCGCGACAAGTATCCATCGCAGCTGTCGGGTGGTCAGCAGCAGCGTGTCGCGATCGCGCGCGCGCTCGCGATGCAGCCGCGCGTGATGCTGTTCGACGAGGCGACGTCCGCACTCGACCCTGCGCTCGTTCGTGACGTGCTCGACGTCATGACGGCGCTGGCCGCCGCACGAATGACGATGCTCGTCGTCACGCACGAGATGCGTTTCGCACGCGAGGTCGCCGACCGCATCGTCTTCATGGCCGCAGGCGAGATCGTCGAGGAGGCCGAGCCGGACCGCTTCTTCGACGATCCGCGTCACACGCTCGCTCGCGCGTTCGTCGCGAGCACAGGGCATCGCGCCTGAACCATCACTCGCAACGCGCGTCTCGCGACGCGGCCGCTATGACCACGCATCCGACCTTCGCCCCGCTCGGCGAGACCGCTCCCGAAACCTACGTGGCCGTGCCGGAGGACGTTCGCACGCGACTGATGTCGGTGGGCGTCCCGACCCTGTCGGCCGTCATGTTCCAGAAAGGACTGCACACGCGCTTCTTTCCCGACAGCCGTCCACTCAATCCGGCCGCCGCGAAGTTTTGCGGCGCCGCCTGGACGATCCGGTCCATTCCGATTCGCGAAGATCTCCGTGTGGCGATCTCGAAGGGCACGCTGCCCAGCCGCAATCGGCTCGCGTTCGACGCTGCGCCGTCCGGGTCGGTCATCGTCTGCGGAACGGGTTCGAATCCGGGTGTCTCGATGATGGGCGACATCATGAGCACGGCGCTGATGGTCCGCGGCGTGGCGGCGGTCGTCCTCGACACGAGCGTGTCCGACGCCAACTTCGTCAGCCGCATGCCGTTCCCGGTCGTCGCGGCAGGCACGACGTCGATCTCGTCGTTCGCCCATCTGATGGTGATCGATCACGACACGCCGATCGGGCTGCAGGGGGTCGCGGTCTTTCCGGGCGACGTCATCGTGGGCGACGAGAACGGAGCGGTGTGCGTACCGCGGCACCTCGCCAGCGACATCGCCGACGCGGCGATCGAGCAGGAACGGCTCGAGGTCTATGTCCTCGAGCTGATCCGGCAGGGCGCCCCGATCGACGGGACCTATCCGCCGAGCGCGGAGGTGATGGCCGGGTACATGCGCTGGCAGGCCGAGCGTCGGACGATCGACGATCGATGAGTGAGCGCGCTGAGCTTCGCCAGCTCTTTCGTCACGAGGCGTTTCGCGCAGGCGTCCGCGACATGGTCGTCGTCGGCGCGGGAACGATGGCGTGGGCGCTGATGACCGGCGTGGCGATGGTCAGGTCGGGGATGCACCCCGCCGAGCTGCTGCTGATGGGCGTCTTCGTGCTGGCCGGAAGTTCGCAGCTGACGGCGATCCCGCTGATCCAGGCGCACGCGCCGGCGTGGCTCATCCTCGCCGCGTGCTTCTGCGTCAACCTGCGCTTCGTGGTCTTCAGTGCGCATCTGCGCCCCTACGCGATGCATCGCGGCCTCGCGACGCGACTCGCGGGCGGTTATCTGATGGGCGATCTCAACTACGTGCTGTTCACGAGGCGCTTTCCCGATCCGGCCAGCAATCTCGCATCGATCGAGACGCAGGACGCCTACTGGCTCGGGCTCGGCGCCGCCGGCTGGGTCTGCTGGGTGGGCCCGAGCCTGGCCGGCATCGCGCTCGGCAATGCGGTGCCGGCGACGTGGGGCCTCGGGTTCGCGGGCATCCTGGCGTTGATCGGCATGACGTGTTCGCTCGTGACGACGCCGCTGCGCGCGTTGTCGACGGTCGTGGCCGCAGCCACTGCGGTCGCGACCTTCGCATTGCCGCTCAAGCTCAACATCGTCTTGTCGATCGTCTCCGCCGTCTCGCTGTGCCTGCTGCTCGATTCGTGGCCGGCGCGCCGCATCGCGGGGCGTTGACGATGGACGACTGGACCACGATGCTGATCATCGTCGGCATGACGTCGATCACGGTGGTCACGCGTTCGTTCTTCTTCATCTCGAATCGACCGTGGCTGCTGCCGGAGTGGGCCCGTCGAGGCCTTCAATTCGCGCCGGTCGCGGCGCTCGCGGCCGTCATCGCGCCCGAGGTCCTGCTGACCGACGGACTTTCGCTCGCGACCTGGCGCGACGCACGGCTGTTCGCCGTCGCAGCCGGGCTCGCGTGTTACGGCTGGCGCGGCAGCGTGCTCGGCACGATCGTCGCGGGAATGGCGGTGTATCTGCCACTCCACCTCGCAGTTGGCTGGTGACGGCCGGCACGCGCCGATCACCGCGTGTCTCGACCGCACTCTTTGGCACGGACCTTGCGAACGGATTCGAATTGCCGTCGCTGCCAGAGCGCTCATGTCCGTCATGCCCGTCCGGAACCCCGGGAACCCGATGGTTCTCAATCTGCGCCAGATCGAGATCTTTCGCGCCGTGATGATGACCGGCTCGATCAGCGGGGCCTCGCAGCTTCTTTCGTGTCGCAGCCGGCGGTCAGCCGTCTGCTGTCGCACACCGAACAGCGCGTCGGGTTTCCGCTGTTCGAGCGCATCAAGGGGCGCCTCTACTCCACCCCGGAAGCCAAGAAGCTGTTCCACGAGGTCGAGGGCGTCTACGAGGCGGTGCAGCGGGTCCATGATCTCGCCCACGACCTCTCGACGCACCGCAGCGGCATCCTCAACATCGTCAGCAGCCCGAGCATCGGGCAGATGATCATCCCGCAGGCGATCGCGTTCTTCCGCGCGAGGTACCCCGATGTGAAGGTCACGCTCCACTGCCTGAACTACGGGTACCTGAAGGACCGGCTGCTCAATCGTCGGGCCGACCTCGGGGTGGTCATCCTGCCGATGTCGCATCCGAACCTGGAGGTCGCGCCGTTGTGCAGCAACCGGGTCGTCTGCGTGTTCCCGCGCGATCACGAATTGGCACGCCATGCGACGTTGTCGCTCGCCGATCTGCGGTCACATCCGCTGATCGCGTACGACAAGGATTCGCCATTCGGTCATCTGGTCGGCGGCATGTACGAACGTGCCAACGAACCGCTGAAGGCGGCGATCGAGGTCGGCTCGCCGCAGAATGCTTGCTCGCTGGTGCAGGCCGGTGCCGGCGTCGCGCTGGTCGACGAATTCTCGGTGCGGAGCTGGTCCGGCAACGGGCAACTCGTCATGCGCGAAGTATCGGACGCGGCCATCCTGCAGGCCAACCTCGTGCATCTGAGCTACGAGCCTCTGTCGCAACTGACGCAGGCGTTCATCGTCGAGCTGCGTCAGTTGTTGAAGCGGCAGGGATTCTCGCTTGCGAGCGAAGCGGCTCTACCGATCGCTGCATGAGCCGAGTCGCGCGCGTGGCCGTGTCCTTAACCGCGCGTTAAGGGCGGCCGACGAATCGGCAGGCGACGGCGCCGCAGCCGTCTTCGATACTGGTTCGATGTCGTTCCGCCCTTCGCCGCAGCGGCCGCGCGGCCTCTTCGCATGAACCTCGATTCGTTCGACCTGACGATCCGCAACGGGCGGCTGTCCAACCATCGCGAGACCTGGTACGCGGACATCGGGATCCGCGACGGCGTCATCGCCGCCGTCGCCTCCGGGTTGCCGCCGGGACGCCGCGACATCGATGCCACGGGCCGCTGGGTGCTCCCCGGCGGCATCGACAGCCACGTTCACATCGAACAGATGTCCGGCATGGGCCTCATGTGCGCCGACGACTTCTACTCGGGAACCGTGTCGGCCGCATTCGGCGGGACGACGACGATCCTGCCGTTCGCGGTCCAGCATCGCGGACAGAGCATCCCGAAGGTCGTCGCCGACTACGCACAGCGGGCCGCATCGAAGGCGGTGATCGATTACGCCTTCCACCTGATCCTGACCGATCCCGACGAGCAGGCCCTGACGGTCGATCTGCCAGCTGCGATCAGAGCCGGCATCACGTCGCTCAAGGTCTACATGACCTACGACCAGCTGAAGCTCGACGACGCGCAGTTGCTCGATGTGATGGCCGTTGCCGGCGAAGAAGGCGCGTTGGTGATGATGCACGCCGAGAACCACGACATGATTCGCTGGATCGCGAAGCGCCTGCTCGCGCGGGGGCACGTCGCGCCGAAGTTCCATGCGGTCGCGCACGACCCGCTCACCGAGACGGAAGCGACGCATCGGGCGGTCACGATGTCGCGCCTCATCGATGTCCCCGTGCTGATCGTCCACGTGTCCGGCGCCGAGACCATCGACGTCATCCGATCGGCCCGCGCGAAGGGGGCGTTGATCCACGCGGAAAGCTGTCCGCAATACCTGTTCCTCGAGGCGTCCGACATCGACCTGCCGGGCGTCGAAGGCGCGAAGTACTGCTGCAGCCCGCCGCCACGAGACGTCGCATCGCAGGAGGCGGTCTGGGCCGGCCTGAAGGATGGGACGCTCGCGGCTCTACTCCTCGGATCACGCGCCGTTCCGCTTCGATGCGAGCGGCAAGCTGCCGAAAGGCGACAAGACGGTGTTCAAGGAGATGGCGAACGGGGTGCCGGGCATCGAGGTCCGCATGCCGCTGCTGTTCTCCGAAGGCGTTCACAAGGGCCGGATCGACATCCACGAGTTCGTGGCGCTCACCGCGACCAACCACGCACGGATGTACGGTCTCGCGCATCGCAAGGGCGACGTGGCGGTCGGAATGGACGCGGATCTGGCGGTCTGGGATCCGGTCAGGCAGTCCGTCATCACGGCCGCCGGACTGCACGATCGCGTCGGCTACACGCCTTACGAGGGAAAGAGGATCACCGGCTGGCCCGAGACGGTCGTGAGCGGCGGTCGCATCGTGATCGAAAACGGAGCGCTGCATGCGCAGGCCGGCAGCGGCCAGTTCCTGCCTTGTCTGCGTCCTCAACCGGTGGTCGACCAGGACCTGGCTCAGCAGCCGCTCAACCAGCTCGCGACGTATCTGGGTCTTCGGCGTTCGTGCGACAGGGCAGCGGCCGCCACCGACGAACCGGAACTACAATTTGAGATGGGCGAGCTCCGGGCTGCTCCCGCGCGCACGAACTGATCTTCGGTCTCTGAGCAGTCGGGCGATCGACGGGTCGGGTCATGCAGGTCCGCGACGTCCGTACCTCGACGTGCGATCCCGCCGAGGTCTTCTCCGGTCGAATCCCGTCGCAGAGATCATCGACTCGATCCCGAGCGCTCGGCAACGGCCACCTCGTCCACGGCCTCGTCGCCGGCCGTCGCTCAAGGTCCCTGACGACTCCCGATCGTCGTCGCATAGTCGTGGGTGAAGAGCGCGCCGTAGAAGAAGATCTGCGCGGAGTAGTACATCCACACGATCAGTGCGACCAGCGAGCTCGCGGCGCCGAACGCATTGGAGGCGCCGCCGTGCCCGAGATAGAGTCCGATCGCCGTCTTGCCGAGCATGAACAGCAGCGACGTCACCGCCGCGCCGACGATGACATCCCTCCAGGCGAGCTTCACTGCCGGCAGGAACTTGAAGATCACCGAGAACAGGACCATCAGCACCACGAACGTGATCGTCCCGGCGGCGACCTTCGCCAGGACCGATCCGAGTGAATCCCCGAAGGCGCCGGTCACCGCGGCGAGACCCGCGCTGACGACCAGCGACGACAACAGCATCAGTCCGAGGACCAGCAGCAGGCCGAGCGACAGGAAGCGCTCGCGCAACAGGTTCCAGACGCCGGAACCCGCCGTGGCCTTGACGTCCCAGAGCTCGTCGAGGCTCCCCTTCAACTCGCCGAACGCGGTCGTGGCGCTGACGAGCACCAGCGCGGACGAGACGAGGCCGGCGATCAATCCCTTCTTCTCGTCGTCCTGCGCGCTCAACATGCCTTTCACCACGGCGCCGCCCTGATCTCCGACGAGCGCTTGCAGCTGATCGACGATCAGCCGTTGCGCCGTGTCGCGATCGACGAAGAAAGCGATGAACGACAGCACGAGGACGAGCATCGGCCCCATCGACAGGAGGGTGTAGAGCGCGAGCGCCGCACCCTTGCTGGCGGCGCGTCGGTTCGACCAGTCCTTCGCCGCGGCGATGGCGACGTCGAGAAGCGAGCGAAGGCTCGGCGCTCGATGCGACGCGGCGGGTGGAGCGGCGACGGCATTCGGGGTCGCTTCGACCGGCACCGGGGTCGGACTCGCCGGAAGCGCCGGGCGCACGCGACCGGTGCGCTTTGCATCAGGCGCGTTGCGTGCGATGTAGGTCGACGTCGCGACGGCGGCCGCGGTGCCGAACAGGAGTCGGGTCAGTCGGCTCACCGGCTACTTTCGGCGATCCGCATGCGACTCCAGCCGGGTTCGCCAACGTCGGATCCGCAGGCCCGCTCCTGCGGCGTTGAGGAGCAGCTTGCGTCGTCGCCATGCGAGGCCGACAAGCTTCGGCAGGAAGGCGGTCCCGGCCAGCAGCAGCGCGACCGAATAGCCGCGGTCCTGCAACTTGTCGAGCGGCCGGGACCCTGCGGATCGCGACGGCGGTCGGGCGATGTCCGACGCCAGGCGCGCGCGCCGGACCGCGAAGACCGTCTGGACGCGTTCCAGCCGCTCGGCCGCACTCGCTTTCGAGTCGCTCATAGCGCCGTCCTGATCACGGCGACATCCTTGCTCAACTCATCGCGCACGGACTCGAACGGATGAAGTCGCCGCAGCGCCGTCCAGGCGACCGCGCCGCCGGCGGCACAGAGGACGAGCCACGCGACGGCGACGAGCCAGGCGGTCGCGATCCGCCAATCGGAATCCCACGCCGAGACGACCACCGCCAGCGAAAAGAAGCCGAGGAAGAACAGCATGGACAGCGATGCGAAGATCCCTCCACAAGCCAGCTGGACGAGCGAACGACTCAGCTGAGCCCACTCGAGAGACGCCAGTTCCGCGTAGTCGGAGCGACGCGCGCTGACGAAAGCGGCGACCAGTTTGAGTCGGCGGAACACATCGAACATGCGCGGCATCACCAAGGTTGAGTCGTTCCGTTCATCACTGCGACCAACGCGGGCAAGGCGCGCCTCGTCCGGTCGACCGGTGGAATCAACGCAGTCGTCAGCAATGCATGTGCCCGCCTGCGAGTCGCGCCTTCGACTCGCCCCGGTCGTCGGCGTCGCGCACGGCCGACGCGACTGCGGGCCGGGGCGCCGCGGAAGCGTGTTTCCGGGCCGATCGCCGGCCACTCGGTCGCTCGATGCGGTTGCCGGATGCGTCGCCGGCTAGCTCCCGGCCGAGGATCGGCGAATCCGCTCGAGTCGCCTCGAACGTCGGTGCCTAGGCGCCGGAGCGCCTGCCCGGACCTTCCCGAAGCTGATGGCTGTCGGCCGCCGACAGGTCCAGCTCGTAGACGACCTTCAACTGCGCGATCTTCTTGATCGTGGCGGCGCTGAACGGCGCCTTGTTCTCGAACGCGTGCAGCGCGATGCCTTCGATCAGATCGCCGAGCGACAGGTCGAGGGACTCGGCGAGCGCCTTCATCACCTTCAACAGACGCTTCTCGACCCGCACGCCCGTCTGTACCCGCTCGACCTCACGCATCGCTGCTCCCATGGCTCGTCATCGTTCGAAGCGATGCTACCATGGTACTTTTGTACGGAGTCGACGATGCGAACGATCTCCTTCAACACGGCGTTGGCGGGCTTTCGACTCCTGTTCGTCGCCTACATCGTCTGGGCCAGCGCGCGGACCCTGCTGCGGGCGAGCCATGGCGATTTCGGGCCGTCGCACGCGCACTTCGTCTACGTCCTCGCCGGGATCGAGATCATCGCGGCCGTCGGACTGCTCTGGTCCGCGATCGAGCCGGCGGCGGCCGTACTGCTGGGACTCGTCTTCGTCGTCGCGGCCGCACATGAGCTCGTCGACGGAAGCTTTCCCGCGCACCTCTTCTTCTACGCCGGAACGCTCGCGTTCCTGATGTATCTGCGTCATCTTCCCGGACACGATCGTCCGATCGCAGGCTGAGTCGTCGCCGCAACTCGTTCGTCCCGCAAACCGATGTCGCTGATTCGTTATCGTCCCGGCCCGCCGCTCGATGCCTTCGTCGCATGCTTCTGGTGGTCGCGACGCGATCGACCCGACCCCCACACCGAGCACATGCTGCCGTCCGGCAACGCGCAGCTGATCTTCGCGCTGCACGACGCGTCGTTCGCCTGTTCGCCATCCTCCACGTCCGATGACCCGCTCGTCTGGACGCGAGGGATCGTCCACGGTCCGCAGTGGGGCTATTACCGGGCGGGGCCGAAGCCGGGCGGTGCCGTGGTCGGCGTTGCGTTCCGTCCCGGCATGGCGGGCCCGGTTCTGGGCATGCCGGCCGCGGAGCTCGCCGGCCGACACGTGCCGCTCGATGCGCTGTGGGGTCCGCGGGGAGGAGAGGTGCGCGAACGACTGCTCGATGCGGGCGATCCCGCCGAGGTCTTTCGAGTCCTCGAGCGAGACCTGACGACGCGCATCGAGCGTTCGCTGCTCATGCATCCGGCCGTCGCGGCGGCGCTGGCGCAGGGCCGACGTCGTTCGTGGGTCGCGGACGCCCATCGCGACTCCGGCTACAGCGCCCGCCACTTCATCGCGCTGTTCCGCGCGGCCGTCGGCCTGACGCCGAAGCACTACGATCGTCTGCAGCGCTTCAACACGGTCCTGCGGAGCCTCGCGACCGGCGGCGTCGACGATCTGGCCGGGCTCGCCGTGTCGGCCGGCTACGCGGATCAATCGCACCTGACGCGGGAGTTCCGCGACTTCGCGGGCGTCACGCCGACCCGCTATCGGCCGGCCGGCGCCGATCGCACCCAGCATCACCGGCCGCTCGCGGTGACGCCGCGTCCCGCGATCAGGTAAAAAACGTTCAAGACGAGCCGGCGAGGGCCGTCGATCATGGGCGGACCGTGCGAGCACGCCACGCGCAACCAGCAGGTGGAAGGAGCGAACGATGAGCGAGGTCAAGGAGGTCTATCCCTATCTGCGGGTCCACAGCGCGAGCGACGCCATCGAGTTCTATCGGCACGCGTTCGGCGCCGAAGAGCTGTTCCGCCTGACGGAGCCGGGCGGCCGCATCGGTCACGCGGAGATCCGGATCGGACCCGCGACGGTCATGCTCTCCGACGAATACCCGGAAGCCGGCATCCACGGCCCCCGGTCGCTCGGTGGGACCACGTTCTCGCTCCATCTGCACGTGGACGACGTCGATGTGCTGTTCGCGCAGGCGATCGCGGCCGGCGCCGTCGTCGTTCGGCCGCTGAAGGACCAGTTCTACGGCGAACGTTCGGGGACCGTGCGCGATCCGTTCGGGCACGAATGGCTGCTCGGCGGCCACATCGAGACGGTGTCGACCGAGGAGATGCAGCGTCGATACACGGCGCTGTTCGAGACCTGACGACTCTGCGGCGTTTCCGCCTCGTCGCCGCTCAGAGCCGAGCCAACGCCTCGATCGGATTCAGCCGCGACGCCTTGCGCGCCGGCATGTAGCCGAACAGGACGCCGATGCCGGTCGAGACGAGGAAGGCCACGACGACGGCCTTCATCGAGACCGGCATCCTGGCCGACACCGCGAAGGCGTCGAACGCGGCCGAGATGCCGAGCGCCAGCACGATGCCGGCGACGCCGCCGAGGATGCAGACGAGGACGGCCTCGATCAGGAATTGACGCAGGATGTCGGCGCGACGCGCGCCGACGGCCATCCGGATGCCGATCTCCTGCGTGCGCTCGCTGACCGTCACCAGCATGATGTTCATGACGCCGATGCCGCCGACGACGAGCGAGATCAGCGCGATCGACGACACCAGCAGCGACAGCGCGCCCTCCGACTTCGCACGGGTCTGGCGAAAGGCTTCGGTGTTGTTGACGTAAGAAGTCGAGCGAGCCGTGCCGCTTCTTCAGCAGCGCGGTGATGCCGCCTTCGGCGACGAGCGTCGAGACGCCGTCCTTGACCCGCATCGTGATCGTCGAGAGGGCCGACGCGCCGGACAGTCGCGACAACGCGGTGGTATACGGCACGTAGACGGCCAGGCCGTTGTCGAAGAACGGCGACTTCGGCCGCTGGACCACGCCGACCACGCGGACCGGCACGCTGCCGATCAGGATCGACTGGCCGAGCGGCGACGAGCCGTCCGGGAACAGGGCGAGCCGCGTCTGCTCGTCGATCACCGCGTCCTGCGACTGCGAAGCGACCGCACGCTCGTCGAACGAGCGTCCGTCGATGATCGGGAAACCGCGCACGTGGAAGTGCTGTGCGCCGACGCCGCGGACCGCCGCGCCGCGCTCGACGTTGCCGCGTCGCACGGTGACGTTCGTGCTGACGACCGGCGACACGCCGTCGATGTAGTCGAGCTCCGCGAGCGCCTTCGCGTCGCCTGCGGTCAGCGGCTTGCGCGTGCCGGCGCGCAGGTCTCCGGAACCGCGCCCGGGGTTGAGGTCGATGGTGTTCGTGCCGAGCGTCGCGAGTTGCGCGGCCAGCTCGCGACGCGACCCTTCGCCGAGCGCCGAGACCGACACGACCGACGCGATGCCGATCACGATGCCGAGCATCGTCAGCAGCGTGCGCATCCGGTGGCCCGCCATGTTGCGCGCGGCCATGAACGCCGCCTCCGCCGCGTGGTTCAGCAACTCGATCAGCCGCGAGCCGTCGTGCTCGGCCGGCAGCGGGCGCGCCGTCGTCGCGACCGACGACGAAGCCGCGCGATCGACCACCACGATGCCGTCGCGCAGCTCGATGACGCGATGCGCATGCGCGGCCACGGCGGCGTCGTGCGTGACGATGATCACCGTGTGTCCCTGCGCGTTCAGCTCCTGCAGGATGCGCAGCACCTCGGCGCTGCTCTCGGAGTCGAGCGCGCCGGTCGGCTCGTCGGCCAGGATCACCTGGCCGCCGTTGATCAGCGCGCGCGCGATCGACACGCGCTGCTGCTGGCCGCCCGACAACTCGTTCGGCCGATGCGCGAGCCGACCCGCGAGGCCGAGGCGCGTCAGCAGCGTCGTCGCCCGCGCATGGCGCTCGGCGGTCGGCACGCCGGCATAGATCGCCGGCATCTCCACGTTGCGCAGCGCGCTCAGGTCGTCGAGCAACTGATAGCGCTGGAAGATGAAGCCGAAGTGCTCGCGCCGCAGCCGCGACAGCTCGTCGGCCGACATCGCGCCGGTCGGCTCGCCGGCGACGCGGTACGTGCCCGCGTCCGGCTTGTCCAGGCAGCCGAGGATGTTCATCAGCGTCGACTTGCCGGAGCCCGACGACGCCCATGATCGCCACCATCTCGCCGGCGGCGATCGACAGCGACACGCCGCGCAAGGCGTGGACGACCTGGTCGCCGGCGCGGTAGGTACGCTCGACGCCGTCCAGCGCGAGCAACGCACCGATCGCCTCCGATCGAGTGGCCGTCGGGTGCGGTCGAGCCATGGCTGTCCGCGCCTGCGCGGCGTCCGGCCGGGTCACGTCCGGCTTCGGCTCGGCGACGTCCATCTGAGGTTCGGCGACGGCCATCGGCGACTCAGCGAGCGGATACGTTCGACGCCGCGTCGCTGGTCGACGACCAGCTCGCCCGCCTTCAGTCCGTCGCGGACCTCGGCCCGGACGTGATTGTCGAGGCCGATGCGCACCAGCCGTTCCTCGGTCTTCGGGCCGTCGACGACGCGCACCCGGTAGCGGCCGTCGGGCGCGCGTGCGCCGAGCGCCGTGCTCGGGATCGACAGGACGTCGTGCACGTCGCCGACGACGATCGTGACCTGCGCCGTCATCGCGATGCGCAGGCTGCCGTCCGGATTCGGCACGTCGAAGATGCCGTTGTAGTAGATCGCCTTCGCGGTGTCGGACGATGCGGACGCGCTCGCGCGTCCCGCTGCCGCCGCCGTCGGTCGCGAGCGTGGTGGGACCCGGCTCGACGCGCTTCAGCGTCGCGTCGTAGCGGCGGTCGGGATCGCCGAGCAGCGTGAAGTAGACCGGCATGCCGGGCCGCACGCGCGGCACGTCGGCCTCCGAGATCTGCGCCTTGACGACCATCGTGTCGAGCTGCGCGAGCTTGATGATCGACGGCACGTTGAACGCCGCGTTGACCGTCTGGCCCTCTTCGTTGAGCGACCGCGACGACGGTGCCGTCGATCGGCGCGACGACGTGCGTGTAGCCCACGTTGACGCGGCGCCGTGTTCGCCGCGATCTGCGCCTGCGACAGCTGGGCGTCGAGCGACGCGATGTCGGCCTGCGTCGTCGCGTAGCGTCGCCTCGGCGGTCTCGAGGTCCGCGCGCGAGCCCGCGTCGATCGCGACCAGCGCCCGCAGCCGCTCGGCCGCGAGCCGCGTCTGCGTCAGCAGCGCCACCTTCGATGCGCGTTGCGCGCGGACGCTCAGCACGCCGGCCTCGGCTCGTTGCGAGATCGTTGCGCTGGTTCGACGAGTCGATCTCGGCGATCGGCTGGCCCTTCTTCACGCGATCGCCGAGCGCGACGTACAGCTTCGTGACGACGCCGGTCGCCTGCGCGCCGACGCTGACGAGCTTCGCGGCCTCGATCGTGACCGGTCGCGAGCACGCCGTCCTCGACGTCGCCGCTTGACGACCGGCGCCGTCGTGATCGACGAAGTCGGCGTCGTCCTTCGGCCGCGCGAAGACGGCGACGGCCGCCCCGATCACGACGAGCACGACGACGACCACGAACCAGCGGCGACCCGACGTCGTCATTCGAGCGCGTCCTCGTCCTTCCACGCGCCGCCGAGCGCGCGATACAACGCGACGCGGCTCGTCTGTTCCTCGAGCCGGAGCGCGATCAGCGACTGCTGCGCGCCGAACAGCGACTGCTCGGCCGTCAGCACCGCGAGGTACCCGCTGCCGCCCTGACGGAAGATCGCGTCCGACAGCCTGAGGCTGGTCGCCGAGCTGTCGACGAACGCGCGCTGTCCGTCCAGCCGGTCGGCGAGCGTGCGACGCGCGGCGAGGACGTCGGCGACTTCGCGAAACGCGGTCTGCACGGTCTTCTCGTAGTTCGCCACGGCAATGTCGCGATCGGCGATCGCGTTGTCGAGCGTCGCGCGGTTGATGCCGCCGTCGAAGATCGGCAGCGTGATCGACGGGCCGATGCTCCAGTAGCCGCTCGCGCGTCGGAAGATCTGGTCGAGCGCCGCGCTCTGCGTGCCGCCGCTGCCGGTCAGCACGATGCGCGGGAAGAAGGCGGCACGCGCCGCGCCGATCGTCGCGTCGGCCGCGACGAGGACGCGCTCGCTCGCCTGCACGTCGGGCCGATGCAGCAGCACGACGGACGGCAGGTCGCCGGGCACGTCGACGAGGACGCTCGCATCGGACGGCAGCTTGCGGCCGGGCGCGTCGTCGGCGGCCAGCGGCTCGCCGATCAACAGCTCGAGCGCGTTGCGGTCGAGCGCGACCTGCGTCTGCGCGTTGCCGAGCTGCACGCGGGTCGCGTCGACGATGCTCTTCGCCTGCGCGACCGCGAGGCCGGTCGCCCCGCCGAGGTCGTGGATCTTCGTCGTCAGCGAATAGCTCTGCTCGCGATTGGCGAGCGTCTGTCGGGCCAGCGCGAGTTGCTCCTCGTCGGCCGCGAGCGTGAGCCACGCATCGACGACCTCCGTGACGAGCGCGACCTCGACGGCGCGACGGTTCTCGCGGACGGCGAAGTAGCTGGCCAGCGCGGCATCGCTCAGGTCGCGGACGCGGCCGAAGAGGTCGAGCTCGTAGGCCGCGTCGATCGTCGCCGAGTAGACGGTCGTCGTCACGCCCTCGCTGCGCGCGCGCGAACCGGACGCGGCGGCGCCGACGGCAGGCACCTGCGCCGCGGCCTGGATGCGATAGGCCGCGCGCGCCTTCTCGATGTTCAGCACCGCGACGCGCAGGTCGCGGTTCTGGACGAGTGCGCGCGCGACGACGCGCCGCAGGCGATCGTCGAGGACGAAGTCCTGCCAGTCGATTCCGAAGTCGCGGTCGACGACGTCGTCGGCGGCGCCTCGACCGGTCCAGGTCGTCGGGACCGGCGCGGCGGGCCGTCGATGCGGCGGGGCGAGGTCGATGCAGCCGCCGACGAGCGCGCCGAACGCGGTCGCGACGGCGACGACGCGCGCGATGCGGACGGCAGCGACATCAGCGGACGCGCGGAGGCGACGAGGGGAGGGCACGGACTCGAGGGACGAACGGCGACGCCGCCGAGTCTAAAGAAGAAAGCGCCTCGCGCGTCGCGTGGAACCGGACGACGATCGCTCGACCTGCAACGATCGGCTTCGTCGCCGCCGGAGACGGACCGATCGCCGATCGGCATCGCGCCGCCGTCAGCCTCCGACGTCCAGCCGATAGCCGACGCCGGTCACCGTCAGCAGGTGCGCCGGTTGCGCCGGAATCGCTTCGAGCTTCGCGCGCAGGTTGCCCATGAAGACGCGCAGGTAGTGGCTGTCTCCGCGTGGCTCGGTCCCCACACCTCGCGCAGCAGGTAGCGCTGCGTCAACGCCTTGTTCGCATGGGTGACGAGCGACCGTCAGCAGACGGATATCCGTCGGCGTCAGATGGACCGGCTGCTCCGGCGCGCGTGACCGTGTGCGCGACGAGGTCGATCGCGACGTCGCCGAAGCTCGCGGTCGGCGTGTCGCCGCTGCGCGCGACCTGGCGCCGGCGCGACGCCGCTCGCACGCGCGCGAGCAGCTCGCCGATGCCGAACGGCTTCGTCAGGTAGTCGTCGGCGCCGTGCGTCGAGCGCGGCGATCTTCTGCTCCTCGTCGGAGCGGGCGGACAGCACGATGATCGGCACGGTCGACCATCGGCGCACGTCGCGGATGACAGTCGAGGCCGTCGCCGTCCGGCAGGCCGAGGTCGAGCGATCACGAGGTCCGGCTGTCGCGTCCCGCATTCGACCATCCCCTGCCGTGCGGTCGACGCCTCGAACACCCGCCAGCGACTCGTGCTCGAGCGCGGTCCGCACGAAGCGACGGATCTGCGGCTCGTCCTCGACGAGCACCGCGGTGCGGACCGGATCGCTCATGCGGTCGCGCGAGCGCCGGCGTCGCCGCGGCTGTCGTTCGTCTCGTCGACCGCGGGCGCCTCGCGCCGCGGCAGCATCACGACGACGCGAAAGCCCCGGGCCGGCGGCTTCAAGGCAAGGGTCTTCGCCGCTTCGATGCCGATCGTGCCGCCGTGCGCCTCGACGATCGCGCGGCAGATCGCAAGGCCGAGACCGACGCCGGTCGTCGACGACTCGTCGACGCCGCGCGCGAACTTCTCGAACAGGTGCTCGACCTTCGCCTCGCTGTCGAAGGTGTCCGGCAGGCCCGGGCCCGTCGTCCTCGACGGCCAGGCACAGCGCATCGGGCTCCGCCCACGCCTCGATCGACACCGTCGAGCCCGGCGGCGAGTACTTCGCCGCATTGGCCAGCAGGTTGTGGACGACCCGCTCGATCAGCACCGCGTCGTACTCCACCAGCGGCAGGTGCGGCGGCACGCGCGTCACGACCCGATGACCGCGCAGCTCGCGGCGTAACGCGGCCAGCGCGGTCCCGATCGTCTCCTCGATCGCATGCCAGTGACGCTTCAGCTGGACGTCGCCGCTCTCGATGCGGGCCATGTCCAGCAGGTTCTCGACGAGGGCGCTCATGCGAGCGACCTCCGCGCGCACGCGCGATCGACGAGGCTCTCGTCGGCGGACGAGCCCTCGTTGCCGGACCGGTCGCGGTCCGCCGCGAGCGCGAGCGACTCGGTGAGTCGACGCGATCGCAGCGATCGGCGTGCGCAGGTCGTGCGAGAGCGCGGACAGGACCGAGTTGCGCAGCCGTTCCGATTCGATCGCGGACCTCGGCCTTCTGCGCGACGTCGACGTAGTGCACGCGCTCGATCGCGGTCGCGACAGCGCCGCGAGCGTCTCGAGCAGGCGGCGCTGCTCCGGGATCATCAGCAGCCGTCGCTGCGACGGACGGACGCGAGTACGCCGCGCGCGCCGATCGCGCGTCATCAGCGGAAGGAACAGCCACGGGCTGCCCGAAAGCGTGTCGGTCCCGGCGCCTGCCGGCGTGGCCTGCTCGATACGACCACTGCGCGATCGCCGGCTCGAAGTCGGCGGCGCCGTTCAGCGCGCGTCGATCGCGAGGGAGCGGCCCGTCCTGTGCGGGACCACGGCCGGCAACAGCACGTGCACGTCGGCCCGAGCAGCGCCCCGACGGCCATGCGCGACGTGCGCGACCACGTCGTCGACGCGAAGCGCCTTCGAGAGGTCGCGCGCGATCTCGTACAGCACGCGCGCCCGTTCCTCGCGATAGGCCGCGACCCGAGCCTGATAGCGCAGGTTCGCGGCCGAGCGTGCCGACGACCAGCGCGATCGTCAGCATCGTCACGAGCGTGACAGCGTACTGCACGTCGGCCACCGCGAACGAGAAGCGCGGCGGCACGAAGAAGAAGTCGAACGCATGCGACCGCGAGCAACGCCGCGAGCACCGCCGGGCCGCGTCCGAAGCGCATCGCGATCAGCGCGACCGCGAGCAGGTACGATCATCGCGATGTTGGTCGGATGGAGCCAGCGCGCGAGCGGCATCGCGGCCGCCGTCACGGCCGCGATGCCGATCGTCGCGAGTAGCGTACGCGACCCGTCGTCGCTTCAGGTCCGCGGGCTCGCGCGGTCCGGAGCGCTGCGTCGACGATGCCGTCGCGACGGGCTCGGCGGGCTGCGCATCGCGCGCCGCCGCCGACGACGACGAGGTCGATCTCGGGCACCGCGCGCGCGATCCGGTCCGGCATCGACTCGGCGAGGCCGAGGCGCGCGAGCACGCCGCGAGCGCGGCTGCGTCCGAGCACCATGCGGGCGATGTTGTGCTGCCGCGCGTAGTCGGCGAGGGCGTCCGCGACATCGTTGCCGGACAACACCGCGACCGACGCGCCGAGCTGCTGCGCGAGCGCGACGATGCGCAGGATGCGCTCGCGCTCGGCCGACACGCGGCGCTGCAGCCGCGGCGTCTCGACGTACACCGCCTGCCACGTCACGTCGAGTTGCACGGCGAGCCGGGCCGTCGCGCGGACGATGCGTTCCGCGCCCGGGTCGGGCCCGATGCAGCACAGCAGCGCGGCATCGGTCGCCCACACGCGGTCGATCGCACGTTCGTCCCGATAGGCCTGCACGTCCCCTTCGACGCGATCGGCGGTCCGTCGCAACGCGATCTCGCGCAGCGCGATGAGGTTGCCCTTGCGGAAGAAGTTGCGCGCGGCTCGCTGCGCCTGCTCGGGCAGGTAGACCTTGCCCGCCTCGAGTCGCGCCAGCAGCTCCTCGGCCGTGACGTCGACGAGGATCGACCTCGTCGGCGCGATCGAAGAACGTGTCCGGCACCGTCTCGCGCACCCGGATGCCGGTGATGCCGCCGACGACGTCGTTCAGGCTCTCGAGGTGCTGCACGTTGAGCGTCGTGAACACGTCGATGCCTGCCGTCAGCAGCTCGTCGACGTCCTGCCAGCGCTTCGGATGTCGCGACCCGGGCATG
This sequence comes from uncultured beta proteobacterium, assembly GCA_963795885.1. Classification (GTDB taxonomy): domain Bacteria; phylum Pseudomonadota; class Gammaproteobacteria; order Burkholderiales; family Burkholderiaceae_D; genus CAHJXF01. Next base: position 851,597 of record CAWCJI010000007.1, read on the forward strand.
TTGGAGTGCGCGAGCTCGTCGACGAGGATCAGCTGCGGATGACGTGCCAGCGCGGCATCGAGGTCGAACTCGCCGAGCGGACCGACGTCGCGATCGCGACGCGCGCGCGGCAGCACTTCGAGCGGCGGACCGTTCGCGGGCCCGGCGAGCAACGCCTCGGTCTCGGCGCGACCGTGCGTCTCGACGACGCCGACGACGACGTCGCGGCCGTCGTCGCGCAGGCGTCGGCCCGACGTCAGCATCGCGTAGGTCTTGCCGACGCCGGCCGACGCGCCGAAGTAGATTCGCAGACGGCCGCGGGCACGCGCGGACTCCTGCCCGCGCATCTGCGCGAGCAGTGCATCAGGATCGGGGCGGGTCGACATGTCGGCGCGTGGACGCCACGCAATCTACAGCAGCGACGCGACGCGTCGCCGTCACGCGTCGAGCTCTGCTCAGAACTTCTGCGACAGGCCGACGTACGCCTGGATCGACGGAGTGGCGCGGTTCAGGCCGACGTTCACGCCCGCATCGAGCTGCAGGTACTTCGTGACGCCCCACGCGACGGCCGCGTCGGCCGAGTACTGGCGAATCGTCTTGGCCGGGTCGACGTTCCAGTCGCCCCACAGCTCGCCGTAGACGGTGATGCTGTGCGGCAGCGCGTAGCCGACGTTGATCAGCTGCGACGTGTTGAAGTGATGGCCGATGCCGTCGCCGTCCTTCAGCGAATCGAACTCGGGGACCGACGTCAGCGTGATCTTGTCGTCGACGACGTAGTTGACGGGCACGAGCACGCCGCTCTCGATCGCGCCGTTGCCGATTCCGTGCCGCGCGGTCGGTGCCTTGACGTACGGCAGCAGCGCGATCGTCGTCTGGTCGTCGCTGTAGAACTTCCACTTGACGCGGACGTACGTGTCGCCGGGGCCGCGCAGGATCGACGTGTCGCCCGACGCGTCGCGCGTGCGCACCATTTCCCACGGTACGACGTTCAACTCGAGGTCGACGGCGTCCGACACGCCGAGCTTGACCGTCGGATTCGTGAAGAGCCACGTGTCGGTCCGCACGCCGCCGACGCTGAGATGCGAGCCGTTGACGAGGTCGGTCTCGTACTGGAAGTGACCGGCCTCGACGGTGCAGGCCGCGTTCGACTTCGTCGGCCGGTCGGTGCAGATCGCGGGCAGCTCGGCGTCGGCGGCCTGCGCACGAGCGGTGTTGGACAGGACGGTAGCGACGACGGCGATCGCGAGCGACAAAGTGCGGGACGGCATGAGAACTCCGCGTGACGAAGGCCGTGATCCTAGGATCGAAGACCTCAAGCTCGTGGAGAGATCGGACGCCGGCTCGTAAAGATGTGATCAAGACGGCTGCACGGCGCGCCGTCCGTGCCGCCGACCGACGGCCTCGTTCGATCGCGACGACCATCGCGACGAGTCGATCCGGTTCACGCCGATTCCCGGCGACGCCGCGACCGACGATAATCGCGGCTCGGCATCGTTCGAGCGAGCTCCAACACATGACGACCTCAGAAGGACGAGCCGACGCGCGAGCCGACGCGGGTGCCGACGCGGCTGTCGGCGAAGCGGCCGACGAGGCCGCCGGGCACGAACGGGGCGGCGCGCGATCGGCCTACTCCGGGCTGGTCCTCGCGGCGATCGGCGTCGTGTTCGGCGACATCGGCACGAGCCCGCTCTACACGATGAGCACGGTCTTCGACTCGGCCAACGGCCTCGAGAACTCGGCGACGAACATCGTCGGCGTCGTGTCGCTGATCCTCTGGTCGCTGACGGTCGTCGTGTCGCTCAAGTACGTGACGCTGATCATGCGGGCGAACAACCGCGGCGAGGGCGGCATCATGGCGTTGCTCGCGCTCGCGTCGCGCTCCGTGCTGCACTTCCCGCGGCTGCGCCGCCTGTTGCTGATCGCAGGGGTCTTCGGCGCCGCGCTCTTCTACGGCGACGGCGTCATCACGCCGGCCATTTCGGTGCTGAGCGCGGTCGAAGGGCTGCAGCTCGTCGCGCCGCAGCTGAAGACGTTCGTGATCCCGATCGCGCTCGGCGTCCTGATCGCGCTGTTCATGGTGCAGAGGCGGGGGACCGGCGGCATCGGCGTCGTCTTCGGACCGATCATGGTCACGTGGTTCGCGATCCTCGCGATCATGGGCATGATCGGCATCTTCAAGGCGCCGGCGATCCTCGCCGCGTGCAATCCGTTCGCCGGCCTTTCGTTCCTGTGGCAGCACGGATGGATCGCCTTCGTCGCGCTCGGCTCCGTCGTGCTCGCGTTGACCGGCGCCGAGGCGCTGTATGCGGACATGGGTCACTTCGGCGCGTCGCCGATCCGCATGTCGTGGTTCCTGCTGGTCTTCCCCGCGCTCGCGTTGAACTACCTCGGGCAGGGCGCATTGCTGCTCACCGAACCGACGGCGGTCGACAGTCCGTTCTACCACCTGTTTCCGGCATGGGCACTGCTGCCGATGGTGGTGCTCGCGACGGCCGCGACCGTGATCGCTTCGCAGGCGGTCATCTCCGGCGCGTACTCGATGACGAAGCAGGCGATCCAGCTCGGCTTCCTGCCACGACTCGCGATCCTCCACACGTCCGAGCGCGAGATCGGGCAGGTCTACGTGCCCACCATCAACTGGCTGCTGCTCGGGGCCGTGATCCTGTCGGTCCTCGGCTTCGGATCGTCGACCGCGCTGGGCTCGGCCTACGGCATCGCCGTCACCGGAACGATGTTGATCACGACCGTGCTGACGTTCTTCGTCGTGCGCTACACGTGGCATTACAACTGGTGGCTGTGCGTGCTGTCGACCGGCTTCTTCCTCGCGATCGACGGCGTGTTCTTCTCCGCGAACCTGCTGAAGTTCCTGCAGGGCGGCTGGTATCCGCTCGTCATCGGCGGACTGATCTTCGTCATCATGTCCACGTGGGGACGCGGACGCGACCTGATGCTCGCGGAGGCGCGCCTGCGTGCCGGCAGCGCGCCGTTGAAGGACTTCCTCGACGCGTTGTTCGTCGATCCGCCGGTGCGCGTCGCGGGCACCGCGGTGTATCTGACGATCGAGCCGAACGGCGTGCCGCACGCGTTGTTGAACAACCTCGAGCACAACAGCGTGCTGCACGAGCGGGTGCTGTTCGTCAACGTCGCGAACCGCACGGTGCCGCGCGTGCCGCCGCACGAGCGCATCGCGATCCAGTCGTTCGACCGCGACTGCTGGCAGGTGATCGTCAACTACGGATTCAAGGACGAGGTCGACCTGCCGCTCGCGCTGACCGGCTGCTCGGCGATGAACCTGCACGTCGACCCGTCGAAGGTCTCGTACTTCCTCAGTCACGCGGTCGTGATCGCGTCCCGCGAGAAGAGAGGCATGTGGCTGTGGCGCGAGCGGCTGTTCGCGGCGATGTCGCACAACATGGCCAACGTCGCCGGGTTCCTCAAGCTGCCGGCGAATCGCGTCATCGAGCTCGGCTCGCGCGTCGAGATCTGACGGGACGCGCGACCCGCTGCCGCGAACGCCCGCGCGTCAGCGTTCCGCTTCCACGAACGCCGTCGCCGCACGAACGATGCGGGCGATCCGCAACGCGGCGCATGCCGCGCCGTAGCCGTTGTCGATGTTCGTGACGACGATGCCCGGCGCGCAGCTCGCGAGGATCGCGTGCAGCGCGGCATGGCCGCCGGCCGCGATACCGTAGCCGACCGACGTCGGGACCGCGACGATGCTCGCGGCGAGCAGTCCGCCGAGGACCGTCGGCAACGCCGCGTCCATCCCCGCGACGGCGACGACGATCGGGAACGCGCGCAGCTCTTCGAGCCGGCTCGTGATCCGCCATAGTCCGGCGACGCCGACGTCCGCGAAGACCGTCGCGACCTCGCCTCGATGGCGCAGCGTCCGCTCGGCCTCGCGCAGCACCGGGACGTCCGACGAGCCGGCCGCGACCAGCGCGACGATCGAGGCGCCCGATCGGCGGCGGGACGTCGCCGAGGATCGCGGTGCGCGAGACGGAGCAGTAGTCGAGCCGCGAGCGCCATGTCGCGTCGAGCGTCGCGAGCTTGTCGGCGTCGAGGCGCGTCAGCAGCAGCGGCTCGCCGCGTGTCGCACCGAGCGCGAGGATGTGCTCCAGCTGCGCGGTCGACTTGCCGGCGGCGAAGATGGCTTCGGCGCAGTCCGATGCGACGTTCGCGATCGACGTCGAGCGTCACCTCGTCGGCGCTCATCCGCGAATCCGGATGAACGCGCTGCCGGTGCGATAGGGCTCGATGCGGACCGTCGCGTCGCCGGCCGCGGCGTGACGGCGGACCGCACGGTCGATGGCGACGCGGTGCGCATCCGGCAACCGCGACAGCGTCGGTTCGTCGAGCTCGACCACGATGCCGCTCGCCCGCACGCGACAACGGACGGTCGCGGGGTTCGCGTCGGCCAGCAGCGAACGCACGTCGCTCTCGACCGCGTGGATCATCGACAGCATCGCGGGTTCGATCGCGATGCCGGTCTCGACGCGGCTCGACAGGCAAGGCGCGGCCGGCAGATCGGCGATGTCGTCGAGCCCGAGACTGCGCGCGAGGCGGCGCACGGTCGACTTGTCGATGCCGGCCTCGACGAACGGATGCCGCACGCCGTGCCGCGCCGCGGCGACGAGCCCGGGGCGGTACTCGCCGAGGTCGTCGGTGTTCGCGCCCGACAGCACCGGCCGGCCGGTCTCGACCGCGATCGCGTCGTACAGATGGGTCTTGCAATGGAAGCAGCGGTCGACCGGATTCGCACGATAGGCCGCATCGGCGAACTCGCCGGCGTCGAACACGGTCAGCCGCCATCCGTCGATCGCGGCCCGATCGCGTACGCGGCGCGTCGCCTCGGGCGGCACGGCCGGCGATGTCGCGTGCATGACCTCGACGTCGCCGACGACGCGTCGCGCGAACGAGGCGAGCGTCATGCTGTCGACGCCGCCGGACACGGCGACGGCGACCGCGCCGATCGATCGCAGGCAGGCCGCGAGCGCGTCGACGCGGGCCGCGTCGAGCGGGTCGAGGTTGGCGTCGGCCTCGCCGATCGCGTCAGTCATCGAACGGATCCGCCGGTTCGAGCGCCGTGCGTTCGGCTCGACGCCGCAGCTCCGCGCGCTTCGCGTGGAGCCGTTCCGGCGCGACGTCGTCGGCCTCGGCCTTCGCGGTCGTGCCGTGCGGTCGCATGACCCGCTTGACGCGCAGCGGTCGCGCATCGACCTCGACCGTGGCCGTCTCGCGCGCGAGCACGACCCGGTCGACGATCCGGTGGCGCAGGCCGATCGTCGTCGTCTCGTCGAAGCAGGCGCGGACGGCCGCGTCGAGCGCGTCCGGATGAGCGAGGACACGCACGTGCATCATCACGCGGCCCTTCTTGCCGAACACCGGCGCCTGCACGACATCGACGATGCCGGGCTCGGCACGCAGGCGATCGATCGCGATCGCGAGGTCCTCGCCGGACTGGTCGTCGATCTCGAACTCGATCGCGGCGAGCGTGTCGCGCCCGTTCGGCGGCGCGACGTCCTGCCGCTCGAAGACGAGGACGCGCACGCAGTTCGACAGTCCGGGCAGCGTCCGCGTCCCGAAGCCGAGACCCTGCCGTCGCAGCGTCCGCGGAGGCGGTGTCGTCGTGCCCGCGTCGCCGTCGCAGAGATGCGCGAGGATCGCCGCGCCGGTCGGCGTCACGCGCTCGCCGCCGACGCCGTCGTCGATCGTCGCGAAGCCTTCGAGCAGCAGGGCGGTCGCCGGCGCCGGGACCGGCAGCGGACCGTGTGCAGTCCGCACGCGCCCGCTGCCGAGCGGAACCGGGCCGACGGTCCATCGGGTCGCGGCCACCGCCGAGACGACGGCCGCGGCGGCGACGATGTCGGCGATCGAGTCCCACGCGCCGACCTCGTGGAACGCGACATCGTCGACCGCGATGCCGTGGACCGTCGCCTCGGCCGCCGCGAGCCGCGCGAAGATGGCGATCGCGTGCGCGCGCGTCGCGTCGTCGAGCGGCGCCGCCTCGAGGCCGGCCCGGATGTCGCGCCACGCGCGGTCTTGCCGATGCGTGTGGTCGTGTGGATGCTGGTGCGGATGCGGCGCTGTTCGATGCCGTCGTTGCGATGCGAGCAGCCCGTCGGCGGCTCGCACGTACGAGGCGGCTGCCGCCGTGTTCGTCACGACGAAGCGTCGGCCCGCGAGCACGGCATCGCGATGGTCGACGAGCTCGCAGCGCACCGATGCGAGGGATCCGATCGCCGCGATCGCGTCGTCGACGCGCGCGACGTGTTCGGGAAACGCGTGGAGCAGGGCGGCGACGAACATGTCGCCGGCGAGGCCGCCGACGAGGTCGAGATGGACCTCGACGTCGGTCGATGCCGATGATGCGGCCGCGCGCGCGCGGACCGTCGTCACGGTGCCGCTGCCATGATCGTCGACGCCGTCGCGTCCGCCCTCGCCCGCGCGACGAGCGCCTTGCGGTCCACCTTGCCCACCGCGTTCTCCGGCAGTGCGTCGACGAAGAAGAACGCGGCCGGTCGATGGATGCGCGACAGCCGCTCGGTCACTGCGCGTGCGAGCACGTCGGCGTCGAGCGACTCGCCGGTCGCGTCGCGCGCGCGGACGACGTACGCGACCGGGACTTCGCCGAGGTCGTCGTCGGGGCGGCCGACCACGCAGCATGCGGCCACGCCGGCCGTCTCGCACAGCACGTTCTCGATCAGTTGCGGCGCGAGGTTCTCGCCGCCGCGGATGATGACGTCCTTCAGGCGCCCGGTGATCGACAGGAAGCCGTCCGCGTCGAAGCGGCCGAGGTCGCCAGTGCGAACGACCGGCCCGGGGGGCTCCGGCTCGCCGTGCGACGCGTCGGTCAGGTAGCCGAGCATCAGCCCCGGACCGGCGATACAGATCTCGCCGTCGCGATCGGGCTCGTCGATCGGTGCGCCATCGGGCCCCGCGACGAACACGTGCTGGCCGGCGAGCGGCGTGCCGACCGATCCGATGCGGCGCGCATCGGGCGGGTTCATCGTCGACGTGCAGGTGGCTTCCGACAGTCCGTACGACACGACGAGCGGCCGACCGAACTTCGCCTCGATGCGACGATGGAGTTCCGTCGTGATCGGCGCCGACCCGCACCGAAGCATTCGCAGCGCCTCGAGACCTTCGGGTCCGAACGTCAGCGGCAGCATCCGCGCATACATCGTCGGGACGCCGGTCACGATCGTCGGCCGCACCCGATCGAACGTCGACGGCATGTCGTCGGCACGGAAGCGCGGCGCGACGAACACCGACGCGCCGGCGAGCAGCGGCACGATCAGCTGGTTGTTGATGCCGTTCGTGTGGACCATCGGCATCAGGTGCAGCAGGCGGTCTGCGGGCGTCAGGCCGGTGTGCGCCAGCACGCCGGCGGCGTTGGCGGCCAGGCCGCGATGACTCTGCAGCACGCCCTTCGAGACGCCGGTGCTTCCGGACGTGAACAGCAGCAGCGCCGGATCGTCGGGCGACGCGTCGAGCGCCCACGATGGATCGGCGGACGGCAGCGCGTGGGGATCGAGACGCGTCACCTGCAGCTCGGCCAGCGCGTCGTCGTCGAGGCCGGTCGCGGTGCCGAGCATCCATCGCAGGCGCGCGAGCCGGAAGCGGCGCCGCGACTCGTCGAGCCCGAGGCCCGGTTCGAGCGGCGCGACGCAGGCACCCGCCGCGAGCACCGCGAGCAATGCAATCGCGAAGCGGGCCGAGCGATCGAGCGTCAGCGCGACGCGGGCGCCGCGCCCGACGCCGGCCGCCCGCAGCCGCCCGGCGAGCGACCCGACCGCGTCGAGCAGCGCGGCATACGACCACGTCTCGTGTTCGTCGGCGAGCGCGATCGACGCCGCGACCCGCGGGATCGCGCCATGCGGCAGCGAAGCGGGCGACGACGGTGTCGTTCACGCGGCGCGCTTCCACGCTATCGCAACGAGACCTTCGCGTCGCGCTCGAACTGGCCGCGCGGATCGAGCAGCCGCATCGCCTCGTGTTCGGCGACGGTCGGCGGGGCGGTCGGCTCGGCAGCGGTCGCGTCGAACGTGAAGCCGGTGCGGTCGCGCACCTCGTCGAGCGACGACTCCGGATGCCACGACTGCAGCGCGAGCCGCCCGTCGCGCTTGACGAACACCGCGAGTGGCGTGACGACGCCGTGGAACCCGCCCCACGACGTGCGGAAGTCGAGCTTCTCGACCAGCGTGCGGCGCGAGTGCTCGGTGCGCCACGTGCAGGCGCGCCTCGCCGTCGGCAACATCACGGCGCCGCCGCCGCCGCCCGGTAGACGGACCTTCGGCCGATGCCAGCTGCCGATCGCCGAGTTGTTCGCGCAGCCTTCGCCGTCGATCTGCGCGGCGCCGAGATACGCGAGGTCCATGCCGCCGCGCGTGCAGAGATCGTAGAAGTCCTCGTTGTCGAAGATCGACGCGGTGCCTTCGGCGAGCGCGGGGTCGGAGCTCGAGATCGGCACGTGCGACGGCGTCGGATCGACGCCGCCGGCGACGTTGATGTACGTGAAGCCCCAGTCGTACGCCTTCTTCGCGAGCAGGCACGCGAGCATCGGCGGCGTCGAGTTGACGCCGGAGAACGTGACCTCGCCCGGTCGGATGAAGCGCGCGAGATTGACGACGACGTACGAGAACGGCGACCAGGACGCATCAGGCATGCGCATCCTCGGACGCCCGGGCGGGCGACGCCTCCGGCGCGCGGTCGAGATGGGTCTGCAACGCGTCGTCGCCGTGCTCGAGATAGGCCTCGACGGCCGGGTAGTCGATCGCATAGTCGGGCGAGCACGAGCCGGGCCACGCGCCGTTGCGCACGACCGCGAACCCATGCACGAGGAAGTGCGGGACGAGCGTCACCTCGGGCTGGCGCTGGAACACGGCCGTGTCGACGACGCGTTCCGCGACGACGAGGACGTGCTTCGCGGCGCGACTCATGATGCGGTCCCAGTGCGACGTGCCGAGCACGCGCACGTTGCCCTGTGCGTCGACCTCGTTGCAGTGGATCACCGCGTAGTCGGGGCGGATCGACGGGATCACCCAGACCGGCTCGCCGCGGCCGTACGGGTCGTCGAGGCGCTTCCATCCGTTCAGCGCCGGCAGGTCGCTGCCGTGCAGGCCGCCGCACGGCTGGAACGGGATGCCGTACGCCGACGCACGCAGACCCGCGGTCAGGCTCGCGCACGCATGCTCCTCGAGCTCGACGGCCTGCTGCTCGATCGCTCGCCGATAGAACGGCGCCAGGCCGAAGTTGCCTTCCATCGCGACGATGCCGGCGCGCAGCTTGCGGACGACGCCGGCGCGACACAGGATGTCGATGTCGTAGCCGGGCGACTGCTTGACGATCTCGAGGTCGCGCTTGCCCTGCCGGATCAGCTCGCGGACGAACGCGAACGGCCCGCGATGCAGGAAGCTGCCGCCGAGCGCGATCGACGCACCGTCGGGAATGGACGCGACGAGCGTCTGCAACGACTGTCGCTTGTCGGTCGTGGAATCGATGGGCATCGTGGGTCTCCGGTGCGCCGCGGGCGCTCAGCTCGCGGCGAGGTAGCGCGCGATCCGCTCCTTCAGGCCCGGGCGGGACGCGGATCGCGTCAGCGCCGCGAGGTCGGCGTCGCGGTCGTCGGTTCGCAGGGCATCGTACAACGCGGCACGCGTCGGTCCGTCGAGGTCGTCGGCCGTCGTCGAGGCCTCCGCGATGACGGCGGGCCAGTCGGCCGGCTCGACGACCTCGTCGACGAAGCCGATGGCCCGCGCCTCGCTCGCGTCGAACGCGCGCGCGCGTTCGAGGATCGTGCCGGCTCGCACCGGTCCGACGATCGCGGCGAAGCGGCGCGAGCCGAGCACGAGGCCGAAGCGCAGCCCCGGCATGCGGAACGTCGCGTCGCTCGACGCGATGCGACGTCGACACGCGGCGACGAGGTCGACCCCGGCGCCGAAGTTCCGGCCGTGCGCGAGCGCGACGGTGACGCAGGGCGACGCAGCCACGTTCGACAGCAGCGTCTCGATCCGCACGAAGCGCAGCAGCAGGTCGCCTTCGCTCGCGCGATCGACGTCGCCGAAGTCGAAGCCGGCGCTGAAGTTGCGACCGTCACCGCGAAACGCCAGCACGCGCGCGTCGGCTCGATGCGCATCGTCGACCGCGGCGATCAGCGCGTCGACCAGTTCCGCGGACAAGCGCGTTCCGCTTGTCGGGCCGCGCCAGCGTGAACGTCCAGACGCCGCCGTCGCGGTCGATCGTCAGCGGCTCGCTCACGCCATCGTTCCCTTCGCCCGATCGGCGCGACGAAGCGGGCCGAGCACTTCGTCGTTGTGCTCGCCGAGGGCCGGCGGCCGCGACCGGATCGGCTGGCTCGCACCGGACATCTTCACCGGCGCCGCGAACGTCTTCGTGCGCACGCCGTTCGGCAGGTCGATCGGCTGCACCCACTGCATGTGCTCGACCTGCGGATCGGCGAGCACTTCCGAATACGAGTTGATCGGCGCGCACGGCACGCCGGCCGCGCGGAAGCGCTCGAGCCAGGTCGCCGTGGTGTCCTTCGCGAACTCGTCCTCGAGCAGCAGCAGCAGCGCGTCCTGATGGCGCGCCCGCGTGCTCGGCGTCGCGAAGCGCTCGTCGGCGAACAGGTCCATCCGGTCGATCGTCGTGCAGACCGCGCGCCACAACGCATTGTTGCCGGCGGCCATGCCGAAGTAGCCGTCGGCGCTGCGGAACACGCGATACGGCGCGTTGCGCGGATGCGCCGAGCCGAGCCGGACGGGGTCGCGGCCGCTGCCGAAGAACTCGGACGTCTGCAGCGCGGCGATGCCGAGCGTCGCGCCGAGCATCGGCACGTCGAGGTGCGTCCCGCGACCGTCGCGCTCCGCGACGCGCAGCGCCGACACGATGCTGAACGCGCCGTAGAGACCGGCGGCGAAGTCGGCGAGCGGCACGCCGCACTTGACCGGCGCCGCGCCGGGCTCGCCGGTCACGCTCATGATGCCGCTCATCGCCTGCACGGTCAGGTCGAAGCCACCCTCCTGCGCGCGCGGTCCGGTCTGGCCGTATGCGGAGATCGAGCAGTAGACGAGCCGCGGGTTGATCGCGGCGAGCTGCGCGAAGTCGAGGCCGAGCCGCGTCATCGCGCCCGGCCGGTTGTTCTCGATCAGCACGTGCGCGTCGACGACCATCTCGCGCAGCAGCGCGACGTCGCCCGCGTTCTTCAGGTCGAGCGTGACCGACCGCTTGTTCCGGTTCAGCGACGCGAAGTTCTCGCTGAAGCCGTCCGAGATCGGCGGCCAGCTGCGCAGCGTGTCGCCGCCATCGGGATGCTCGACCTTGACGACGTCGGCGCCCATGTCGGCGAGCAGCATCGAGCAGAACGGCCCGGCCGCGACGTTGCAGATTTCGATGACGCGGATGCCGGCGAGCGGGAGTGCGCTGTCGTCGGCGGTGGAGGACGTCGGCATGCCGTACCCGATCAGGCCGTGACGGCCGCTGGCGCGGCCAGGTATCCGAGATCGCGCGAGAGGTCCGCGGCGGCGGTCATCACGGCCGGCGCCCAGGCCTTCATCCGCTGCATCGTGAGCCGGTCGAGCGGCCCCGAGATGCCGATCGCCGCCACCGGCTTGCCGAACCCGTTGAAGACCGGCGCCGCGACGCCGCCGACGCCGTCGCGCCACTCGCCGCGATTGATCGCGTAGCCAAGTCGCGCCGCCCGCGCGAGGTCGGCCTTGAGGACCCGACGGTCGACGATGGTGGACGCGGTATGACGTTGCAGCGTGCCGTCGAAGCGATCGAGATGGTCGGCGCGCTCGGCCGCGAGCAGGGCCTTGCCGGTCGCGACCGCGTAGGCCGGCGCGCGTCCGCCGATCATCGAATACGCGCGGATCGGCTGCACGCTGTCGATCTTGTCGATGTAGATCACCTCAAGTCCGTCGAGCACCGACAGGTGGACCGTCTCGCCGGTGTCGCGCGCGAGGTCCTCGATGTACGGCGTCGCCATCTTGCGGACGTCGAGCTGCCCGAGTTGCCGCAAGCCGAGGGAGAACAGCTTCATCGTGCTCCGGTAAGACCCGCCGACCGGATCGCGCTCGACGTAGCCGGCATGGGCGAGCGTCTGCAGCGTGCGGTGCGCATTGCTCCGCGACAGACCGACCTGCCGTGCGACGTCGTCGACGGAGCGCGGCGCGACGTCCATCCGTGCGAGCGTCTCGAGCACCGAAAGTCCCTTCAGCAGCGTCTTGTCCATCCCGTTCCCGCGACGTTCGTGCGGCGGCGCTCCGCCCGCCATCGACCGACGGCCATGGTAGTGACCGGGTTTCGATGTGTCAATAATTTGAGATGGCCATCCCAGCAAATGGGACTACGAAACCCCGGAGGGCTTGACGCATCGTGGATCGTGCTGCACGATCGTCCCGAATCTAGAAGATGACATCCCAAAAAATGGGATGCCGTGTCGATGAAGGAGACTGCATGAAGATCCTCAGGCTCGCGCTGTTCGCCGCGATTTCGCTTTTCACGAACGGCGTCTGGGCACAGGACTATCCGGCGCGGCCGGTGACGCTGATCGTCGCCTTCCCGCCGGGCGGATCGTCCGACGTCATCGGCCGCGTCGTCGCCCAGGCGCTGTCGAAGCAGCTCGGCCAGGCGTTCGTCGTCGAGAATCGCTCCGGATTCGGTGGCAACATCGGTGTCCGTTACGCGTCGAAGGCGCCGAAGGACGGCTACACGCTGCTGATGTGCGCCGTGACCGCGGCATCGATCAGCCATTCGCTCGCGCCCGAGCAGACGAACTACGACCTCGAACGCGACTTCGCGATGATCTCGATGCTCGGCAAGGCGCCGCTCGCCGTCGTCGTCAACAGCGGCGTGCCGGTCAAGACGCTGGCCGAGTTCATCGCGTACGCGAAGCAGAAGCCCCGCGAGGTGACCTTCTCGTCGGCCGGCGTCGGCACGACACAGCACCTCGGCGGCGAACTCTTCCAGTTGATGACCGGAGACAAGCTGTCGCACGTCCCGTACAAGGGCAGCGGTCCGTCGATGACCGACCTGCTCGGCGGCCACGTCAACTCCACGTTCGAGACCGGTCCGGCGATCGCGCCCTTCCTGAAGAACGCGAACATCCGCATCCTCGCGTACGCGAACGAGACGCGGTCGAGCGTCATGCCGGACGTCCCCACCGCGACCGAGGCGGGGCTGCCCGGCTTCAACGTCGCGGCGACCTACGGCCTCATGGCGCCGGTCGGCACGCCGAAGCCCATCCTCGACCGGCTCAACGCCGAAGTGAAGAAGCTGCTCGACCAGCCGGACGTCAAGGCGACGTTCGCGCAGCAGGGCGTCGAAGGGACGTACACCACGTCCACGCAGATGGCGACGCAGGTCCACGGCGAGATCGCCAAGTGGGCGAAGGTCGTCAAGGACGCGGACGTGAAGCCCGAGTGACGGTGCGTCCGCGCGGCAACGGTCGCGGAGCGCGCGACGGCGCCGAACCGATCCGGAGGAACGATGCTCGCTGGTGACCTGCTGCAATCGCGCGGCACCGCTTCGCGACCGGCGATCGAGTTCTCCGCGCGGTCCGAGTCGTGGACCTACGACGCGCTCGATGCGCTCGCGAACCGCTTCGCCCGGTACTTCCTCGCGCAGGGTCTCGTGAAGGGCGATCGCGTCAGCTTCATCGTGGGCAACGATCCGCTGCTCGTCGCCGCGTACTTCGGCGCGTTCCGCGCGGGCCTCGTCGCCAACCCCATCAACACGCGGCTGACGGCGACGGAGCTCGCCTACGTGCTCGACCATGCGGGGAGCCGCTGCGTGGTCGTCGACCACGAGCTTCGCGAGGCCTTCGACGCCGCGATGCCGCTGCTCCCATCGAAGCCGAAGGTCGTCGTGCTGCAGGGACCGGACGACGCGTCGGTGGCCATCCGGTCGACCGACGGCGATCCGTTCGAGGCGCGCGACATCGAGGCCGGCGACGGCGCGCTGCTGATCTACACGTCGGGCACCACCGGCCATCCGAAGGGCGTGGTCCTGTCGCATGCGAACGTCGTCGCCGGCGTGACGATCGTCCATCGGGCGTTCGAGATCGAGCCCGGCGAGCGCACGCTATGCGTGATGCCGCTGTTCCACACGAACGCGCTGATGTTCAGCCACCTGCCGTTCCTGTACGGCGGTGGCACCGTCTGCCTCGAACCGCGGTTCAGCGCGACGCGCTTCTGGCAGCAGTGCCGCGACGGTCGCGTGACGAGCTCGAGCGCGTCGCCGACGATCCTCGGCATGCTGATGGCGCACGAAGCGACGGCCCCGGCGCGCGGCGAGACCGGCCTGCGCTACCTGAAGGTCGCGTCGGCTCCGACGCCGATCGACCTCGCGCGCCGCTTCGAGGCGCGCTTCGGAGACCGCCTGCTGATCGAGACCTACGGGTTGACCGAAACGACCGCGCTCGCGACGATGAACCCGCTGCACGCGCCGCGTCGCTTCGGTTCGATCGGGCAGGTCATCCCGCCGCAGTCGCTCGCGATCCTCGACGACGACGGAGAGCCCCGGCCCGCGAGGAGCGGTCGGCGAGATCGGCCTGCAGGGACCGACGATCATGAAGGAGTACTTTCGCGATCCCGACAACACGCGACGCGCGTTCGCGGGTCCGTGGTTCCGGACCGGCGACATGGCGGTGCAGGACGACGACGGCTTCGTCACGATCGTCGGACGGAAGAAGGAGATGATCCTGCGCGGCGGCGAGAACATTTCGCCGCTCGAGGTGGAGAACGTCGCGATGCTGCATCCGAACGTGCGCGAGGCGGTGGCCGTCGGGCTGGCCGATGCGCTGTGGGGCGAGGTGGTCGGGCTCTGCGTCGTCGCGCGCGAACCGGTCGACGCCGACGAGATCGTCGCGTTCTGCCGCGAGCGCCTGAGCGCATTCAAGCTGCCGCAGCGGGTCGTCTTCGCCGACGAGCTGCCGCGCAACGCGATGGGCAAGGTCGTGCGCAACGCGGCGCGCGGCCTGTTCGCCGAACCGGTCGTCGCGACCGCATCGCGATGAAGACGGTCGCCGTCGATTACGGCGAGCGCAAGCTCGACATCGAGGTGCCCGACTCGGCGGTCGTCGCGGAATTCACGGACCCCGCGTTCGCGCCGGACCCGGCCGCCGCCGTGGCGCGCGCGCTCGCGGAGCCCGCCGGATCGCCGCCGCTCGCGGAGCTCGCGCGGCCCGGCATGCGGGTCGCGATCGGCTTCGACGACATCACGCGGCCGGCGAACGTCGCGCGCACGCTGCTGGCCGGCATCGTCGAGGTGCTCGAGAAATCCGGGATCCGCGAACGCGACATGCTGTTCGTCAACGCCTGCAGCAACCATCGCAAGAACACGCGGGCCGAGCTCGCGAACCACGTCGGTCCGGACCTGTACAACCGCTTCGCGCCGCTCGGGCAGCTCGTCAATCACGACAGCGACGATCCCGACAACCTGCGCTTCTTCGGCATCACCGATCACGGCCGCTTCGTCGAACACAACAAGGCGTACTTCGATGCCGACCTGCTGGTCTATCAGGGCAACGTGTCGGCGCAGGCGTGGGGCGGCTTCACCGGCACCGGCGCCGTCATCGGGCTCGCGTCGACCCGCAGCATCGCGTCGCATCACAGCTTCCACGCGATCCCGAACACCATCGCGGGCCAGAAGAAGGCGGCCGACCGGCCGAAGCCACCCGGCATGAAGCCCGAGATGACCGCGGTCCTCGAGCAGGCGACCGGCAAGCCGATCTTCTACGTCAACGCGATCAGCGGCACGCAGGGACGCCTCGTCGACGTCTACGCCGGGCACTCGAACGCGATCGTCGGACCGTCGTGGAAGCGCGCCGAGGCCCTGTGCACGAAGGAAGTGCCGCAGGCGGACGTGCTGATCGTCGGGCTGTCGGCCGCGTACTCGTACGGCAGCGCGAACAACGCGCTGATCGCGGCCGTCGGCGCGACGGTGCCGCCGCGCTACTCGCCGCGCGCGCCGGTGCTGAAGGAGGGCGGCGTGGTGATCGCGCTGTCGCCGACGAACGGGATCATCGACCCCGAACGCTTTCCTTCGTATGCCGAACTCGTCGAGCTCTACGGACGCCACTTCAGCGTGCGCGCGCTCGTCGACTACGAGGCCGAGTTCGCGCAGCGACCCGAGTACCTGCATCGCTATCGACACGGCTACGGCTACCCGCCGCTGCACGCGTTCTGGATCTTCTACGAACTCGAGTACGCGCTGAAGCGCGCCGCGGCGGTCCATCTCGCCGGGACGTCGAACCCGGGTGCGTTCCGCAAGCTCGGCATCACGCCGCAGCCCGACTTCGCGAGCGCATGGAAGGCGGCGACGCAGGTCGTCGGCAAGGATCCGCAGGTCGTCGTCGCGCCGACGTTCTGGAGCCGGCCGCGCATCAAGTTTTCCGTCGACCCGTCGTCTGCCGTCGCTTGAGACAGCCAACGCGCAGTCGGGTCATCATGGCCGGACGTCGATGAACGGGCGGATGAAACCGCGCGCGACACGGAGAGACATCGAGATGGAGGCGAAATGGAGATGGGGCCGGATTCCAGGCGGACGCTGATCGGCGCGGTGCTGATCATCGCGATGGGCGGCACGGTCGCCGTGGTCGGGGCCGGCTATCGAACCGGCACGCTGACGAACATGGGCGCCGGCTACGTCCCGGTCGTCATCGGCGTCCTGCTGGTCGCCATCGGACTGTTGATGGCGATCACCGAGTTCGTCGCGCGTGGCAAGGCGGCGTCGGCCGACGCGCCGCTCGCAAACGTCGGGCACCTGCCCGCCGCACCCGGCGAAGGCGGCGTGCAGTGGCGCGGATGGCTGTGCATCCTCGGCGGCGTCGCGGCGTTCGTCGTCGGCGGCACCCACTTCGGCCTCGTCCCCGCGACGTTCTTCGCGGTCTTCATCTCGGCCCTCGGCGATCGGGCCAATTCGCTGCGCGACTGCGTGCTCCTCGCAGCCGGCATCACGCTGGCTGGCGTCGTCATCTTCAGCTGGGGACTGAAGCTGACGTTCCCGCTGTTCATGTTCGCGTAGGGGGCCTCGCATGTACCAAAGTCTGCTCGACCTCTACTACGGCTTCTCCGTCGCGCTGCAGCCGAACCACCTGATGTGGTCGGTGATCGGCGTGCTCGTCGGCAACCTGATCGGCGTGTTGCCCGGCATGGGTGCGCTGACGACGATCTCGATGCTGCTGCCGCTGACGTACGTCATCGCGCCGGTGCCCGCGATCCTGATGCTCGCCGGCATCTTCTACGGTTCGCAGTACGGCGGCGCGATCGGCGCGATCCTGCTGAACCTGCCGAGCCATCCGCCGCACGCGGTGACCTGCCTCGACGGTTATCCGATGACGCTGGCCGGACGCGGCGGGGCCGCGCTCGGCGTGACGATGATGTCGTCGTTCTTCGCGGCGTCGGTCGGCATCATCGTGATGATCTTCCTGTCGCCGCTGCTCGTGCAGGTGGCGTTCAAGTTCGGACCGGCGGAGATCTGCTCGATCATGATGCTCGGCCTGCTGGCCGGCGCGACGATGTCGCGAGGGTCGCCGCTCAAGGGCATCGCGATGACGCTGTTCGGGATGCTGTGCGGCGTCGTCGGGACCGACGTCAACACCGGCGGCTTCCGCTACACGATGGGGTTCGCGGAACTCGCCGACGGCGTCGAGCTCGGCGCGCTGACGATGGGCCTGTTCGGCATCGCCGACTTCCTGACGAACGTGAACCGCCACGGCGTGAAGCCGCCGAAGGCGAACGTGCGGATGCGCGACATGCGGCCGACGCGGCAGGAACTCAAGCAGTCGATCATGCCGATGCTGCGCGGGACCGCGGTCGGCACGCTGTTCGGCGCGATGCCGGGCACCGGCCCGACGATCACGACCTTCATCGCCTACGCGCTGGAGCGCAAGGTCAGCAAGACGCCCGAGCGCTTCGGCCACGGTGCGATCGAAGGCGTCGCGTCGCCGGAGGCGGCGTCGCACTCGAAGACGCAGGTCGACTTCATCCCGACCATGTCGCTCGGCATCCCCGGCGACGCCGTGATGGCGCTGCTGCTCGGCGCGCTGATCATCAAGGGTGTGCAACCGGGTCCGCAGCTCATCACCGACCATCGCGACATCTTCTGGGGACTGATCGCGAGCTTCTGGATCGGCAACGTGCTGCTGGTCCTGTTGAACGTTCCGATGATCGGCGTCTGGGTGAAGCTCCTGCAGGTGCCGTACCGGCTGCTCTATCCGGCCGCGATCTTCTTCATCTGCATCGGCGTCTACAGCACGAAGAACAGCCTGTTCGACGTCGGCGAGGTCGCGATCTTCGGTGTCATCGGCGCGATCTTCCTCGCCCTGAAGTTCCCGATGTCGCCGATCGTGCTCGGGTTCGTGCTCGGTCCGATGCTCGAGGAGAACTTCCGCCGCGCGCTGTCGATCTCGCAAGGCAACCTCGGCGTCTTCATCGAGCATCCGATCAGCGCGACGTTCGTCGGACTGTCGTCGCTGCTCGTGCTCGTGCAGGTCGTCGCGTACGTCCGTCGCAGCATCGCCGGACGGCGCCCGGTGCTGCCGGTGCCGCAGGCCGTCGACCCGACGCCGACCTGACGCGACGCGTCGGCCGGTCAGCGCACGACGAACGGCCGCGCGATGCCGCGTGCGCCCGGCGTCAGCCGGAACAGCGCGCCGGCGAACGGCTGCCGTCGCCGTTCATCGTCGTCGAGGTCGTCCGACGCGCTCGTGACGTAGAGCGTCGCGAGGTCGTCGCCGGCGAACGCGCACATCGTCGGCTGACTGACCGGCAGCTCGATGTCGCGGTCGACCGATCCGTCGGACCGGAAGCGACGAAGGCGGCCCGCGCCGTGGAGCGCGCACCAGTAGCCGCCGTCGACATCGAGCGCGGCGCCGTCGGGCACGCCGCCGACGTCCTCGGGCACCGTCGCGAACACGCGGCGGTTCGAGAGCCGTCCGCCGTCGGGGTCGTAGTCGAATGCGATGATCGTGCGGCTGTAGCTGTGCGACAGGAAGAACGTCCGTCCGTCCGCGCTCCATGCCATGCCGTTGTGCAGCTCGGCCGCGTCCGGTTCGGCGCGCAGGCCGTCCCTGCACGTGAAGCTGTGCAGCCGCCCCGGCTGCTCCGGCGGCGATCCCTCGACCGGATCGAACATGACGCCGACCCAGAAGCGGCCCGCCGCATCGCACGCGCCTTCGTTGAAGCGGAACAGCGCGGGATCGAACGGCGGCGGCACGAGCAACTCGAGGCCGCCCCGATCGAGGTCGAGTCGATGGAGACCATGCCGCAGCGCGACCAGCGCGGCGCCGTCGTCCAGCAGCGCGAAGCCGCCGATGTCGCTCGACACGCGCCAGGTCTGCGTCGCCCTCGTCGACGGCACGAACCGATGCAGCGCCGGCGCCTTGACGTCGATCCAGTAGAGCGCCTGCTGATGCGCGACCCAGGTCGGCGACTCGCCGATCGTCGCGTGCGCGTCGAGTGCCACGTCGATGTTCATCCCGCCCTCCGTTGCCGAACGTGCACGGCGACGTTCACAGCTCGCCGGCTGCCGCGAGTCGCCTGATGCGGTCGGCCGTGCGCATCGCGATCGTCTGGATCGTCAGCGACGGATTGACGCCGCCGACCGTCGGGAAGACCGAACCGTCGCAGACCCACAGGTTGCGGACGTCCCAGCTGCGGCAGTCGGCGTCGACGACGCTCGTCGCCGGATCGCTGCCCATGCGCGCCGTGCCGCCGAGGTGGTTGGTGTCGTCCTCCTGCCGGAAGATGTCCTTCGCGCCGATCGCGTCGATCGAGCGTTCCATCTGCTCCAGCGCATGCGCGATCAGCGCCTTGTCGTTGTCACCCCATCGATAGGTGACCTTGGCGACACGCAGGCCGTACTGGTCGACGTCGTCCGCGAGCGTCACGGTGTTGGCCTCGTCGGGCAGCATCTCGCCGACCATCTTCACGCCGATCATGTGGTTGTAATGGAGCATCGCGTCGCGCAGCGGCCTGCCCCACAGGCCGCGCGATCCGGTCTGCACCGCGCTCCATTCGATCGGCAACGGCCCCTGGCCCATCCACACGTAGCCGCCGAAGAAATCCTTGTCGTCGCAGTAGTTCCAGTGCTCGGTGATCGCGAGGCTCGGCGGGGCCTTGTACCAGCGCACCTCCTCGTCCATGCGGCCCCAGACCGCCTGGTTCGATTGCGTCATCAGGTTCTTGCCGACGAGCCCCGAGCTGTTCGCGAGCCCGTCCGGATAGCGATCGTTCGCCGACGCGAGCAACAGGCGCGGCGTCTCGACCGCATAGCCGGCGACGACGACGTTCCTCGCGCGCTGGAAGCGCCAGCGGCCTTCGCGGTGATAGTGGACGCCGGTCGCGAGACCGTCGGGTCCGGTCTCGATGCGGCCGACCATCGCGAGGTCGCGGATCTCGGCGCCGGCCGCGAGCGCCCGCGGAATCCAAACGGTCAGCGCCGATCGCTTCGCGTTGGTCGAGCAGCCGAAGCGACAGAAGCCGCGATACATGCACGGCGACGAGTTGCCTTCGGGCCCGCGATGCGGTGCCGACAACGTCGCGAGCGGCGTCTCGGTCCACTGGATCCCGAGCGCCTCGCAGCCTTTCGCGAGCAGTCGCGCGGCATCGTTGAGCTCATGCGCGCGATACGGATAACGCGGCCGCTTCGGGCCCCACGGATAGGTCAGCGGTCCGGCGATGTTGATCTGCTGCTCGGCGATCCCGTACCAGTGCCACATCTCCTGCCACGAGATCGGCCAGTCGGCGCCGTAGCCGAGCTTCGTGCGGGCCGCGAAGTGTTCGGGGCGAAAGCGCAGCGACACCATCGCGTAATGGACGGTCGAGCCGCCGACCGCCTTGCCGGAGTTCTTGCCGCCCATCTGGATCGGGTTCGCGCCCGCGACGACGCGGCGATCGTTCCAGTACAGCTTGTTCTGCTCGGTCTCGTCGGACGCGAAGTCCTCGAGCGGTCGCCAGTACGGCCCTGCGTCGAGCGCGACGACCGAGAAGCCTTGCTCCGCGAGCAGGCCGCGAGCGTGCCGCCGCCCGGCGCCGGTGCCGACGATCACGAAGTCGACTTCGTCGTCGTCGCGGAATTCGCGCATCGGCACCCAGCCGCCGACGCGGAACACGTCGGGCGCACGCCCGTGTGCCGCGCGCGGCACGTCGAACGGATCAGACGACACGGCGGTTCAGGCGTTCGGCACTGCGCTTGGTCGCCGGGCTTCGCCTCGACGGCTTCCCACGGATCGCGACGGTTGCCCTCGAGGCGCACGTAGCCGCGCGGGCTCGCCGGTCCGCCGAAGCCCATCTCGTCCCACGCCTTCGGCAGTCCGTAGAAGAGCGGCGGCACGTCGACCAGCACGCGACGCTTGAAGAACTTCTGCGGATCGATGCCGTTCCAGTGACGGCCGTCGACCTCGCCGTCGTGCATCCGCGTCAGGTAGGCATCGCGGGCGGCGTCATCGACCGCCGCGAAGCCGAGGCCGTCGTGTTCGTCCTTCGCGTCCGCGTCGATGGCCGCGAGCGCGTGTCGCCAGGCGTCCTGCTGATACGGCATGTCCTCGTCGCGAAAGCCCGCGCCCTGGTCGAGGTACAGCTTCGCGTCGAGCAAGCGCGACCAGCGACACCTGCTCGTCGGTCACCGTCCTGCGGCACGATGCGACGGCACAGCGCGTCGGCGATCGCCCACTCGTCGTTCGTGAAGAAACGCGGTGCATCGGGCGCTGCGAGTCGTTCGTCGATCACGCGACGCGTGATCGCGTTCCAGGACGGCGTGTCGCGCTTCGCGAGCGTGCGGTAGCCGGGGTAACGCGGCGCGTCAGCCATCGCGTGCCTCGGCCAGCAACGCGAGCGCGGCGAGGCCCGCGAGCGCGAGGCCGGTGAACGCCGGCGGCGCCGGCAGCGGCGGGCCGGCCATCGTGTTCTGCCGCCAGTTGCGCCAGCCGCCCATGGCTGCGCGACACCCCATACGCATGCAGCGCGACGCCGGCGACCCCCATGATCGCGGTCGCGCCCAGCCAGCCGCGCGACATCGGCCGCTCGATGCCGACCGGCCCGAGCGCCGCGTTCGCGAGCAGGCCGGCCGCGATCGGCGGCATCGTCACCGGCAGCGCCATCGCGGGGTTGTGGAAGGCGCCGCGGAAATGGAGCAGCCCGGCTTCGGCGGTCGTGCCGATCAGCGAGGCGCCGACCAGTCCGGCGACGAAGCGGCCGGCGTCGACACCCGCGATCGTCGGCGACGTGCCGGGCGGATTGTCGCGGACGCGTTCGGCCAGGAACCCCATCAGCCCCGACAGCGAGATCGCCGCCGGCGCGCCGAGCGGCGCCGAATAGAACAGGTTCTGCCAACTGAAGCCGCCGACCTTCTTCGTGACGTTGTAGATGTGGAAGGCAGTGCCGACGATGCCCGTCAGTCCCGCGGCCGCATAGACGGCGTCGCGCACGCGATGCGCGCCATGACGCGGATCGCGATGGCCGTGCAGGCTCGCCGCGATCGACAGCGACGACACGACGATCGGCGTCCACATCGCATCGTTGTGGAAGTCGCCGCGGTGATGCTCCATCGCGCTGTCGATCAGCACCGAGCCCGCGATCGTGCCGGCCGCGCGGTTGAGGCGTCGCGCCGACTCGACGATCGTCGCCGATCCCGGTCCTCGACGGCTCGGCGCACGAAGCTTCGACGACGTCGGCGCGGCCCAAAGCGCCGCCTTCGATCGAGGCGCGTCGATCGATGGGGCGACGGTCTCCGGTCGACCGGACAGCAACTGCCGGACCGACCTCATTCCTTGCCCGGCAACACGCTCGCCAGCAGCTCCTTCGCGCTGTTCTTCAGGACGCTGCCGAGCTCGGGCTCGTCCGTCATCATCGACATGAAGTTTTTCGCGTTCTTCAACGTGATGTGCGGCGGCAGCGGCGGGACGTTCGGGTCGGCCTTGAACTCGAGGATCACGGGCCGGTCGGCGGCGAGCGCCTCCCGCCACGACGCCGCGATGCGCTCGGGATCGTCGCAGAAGATGCCCTTGAGGCCGATCAGCTCGGCGTACTTCGCGTACGGGAAGTTCGGGATCGTCTGCGTCGACGGCGTCTTGCCGTCGCCGAGCTGCACGCGCTCCTCCCACGTGACCTGGTTCAGGTCCTCGTTGTTGAGCACCATGATGATGAAGCGCGGGTCGGACCACTGCTTCCAGTACTTGCCGACGGTGATCATCACGTTCAGCCCGTTCATCTGCATCGCGCCGTCGCCGATGAAGCCGATCACCGGCCGATCGGGAAAGGCCATCTTCGCGGCGACCGCGTACGGCGTCGCGGCGCCGAGGGACGCGAGGCCGCCGGACAGCGAGCCCATCATGCCGCGCCGCATCTTGATGTCGCGCGCATACCAGTTCGCGACCGACCCGCTGTCGCCGGTCATGATCGTGCGGTCCGGCAGCAGCGGCGACAGCTCCCAGAAGATCCGTTGCGGATTGATCGGATCGGCCGGCTGCATCGCGCGTTCCTCGAGCGTCTTCCACCAGGACGCGACGTTGCGCTCGATGCGGCTGCGCCAGTGGTCCTCGGTGTTCTGCTTCAACAGCGGCAGCAGCGCCGCGAGCGTCTGCTTGCTGTCGCCGACCAGCGAGTATTCCATCGGATAGCGCAGGCTGACGTTCGCGCCGTCGATGTCGATCTGCACGCCGCGCGCGTTGCCGGGCTTCGGAAGGAACTCGCTGTACGGGAACGACGAGCCGACCATCAGGAACGTGTCGCAGTCCTTCATCAGGTCCCAGCTCGGCTTCGTGCCGAGAAGGCCGAGCGAGCCGGTCACGAACGGCAGATCGTCGGGAACCGCGGCCTTGCCGAGCAGCGCCTTCGCGACGCCCGCGTTGAGACGTTGTGCGACCGCGATCACCTCGTCGGTCGCGTGCAGCGCGCCCGCGCCGACCAGCATCGCGACACGCTTGCCGGCGTTCAGGATGTCGGCGGCGCGTTGCAGCGACTCTTGTGCCGGCAGCACCGACGCGCCCGGGTAGCCGACGCCGGTATGCGTCGCGCCGTGCTCCATCGGCGGGTCTTCGTAGTCCATCTCCTGCAGGTCGTTCGGGAGGATCACGCAAGTCACCGCGCGTTTGGCCTGCGCGATGCGGACCGCGCGATCGATGACCGTACGGACCTGCGTCGGCACGACCGCCGTCATCACGTACTCGGCGGCGACGTCCTTGAACAGGTTCTGGAGGTCGACCTCCTGCTGATAGCTCGCGCCGAGCGCGCTGCGGGCCTGCTGCCCGACGATCGCGACGACCGGCACGTGGTCGGCCTTCGCGTCGTAGAGGCCGTTCAGCAGATGGATCGCGCCGGGGCCCGACGTCGCGTAGCAAAGCCCGACCTCGCCGGTGAACTTCGCATGCGCCGACGCCATGAAGGCGGCCATCTCCTCGTGCCGGACCTGCACGTAGTGCATATAGTCCTTGGCCTTCTCGATCGCGACGTCGAGTCCGCCGACGCCGTCGCCCGGATAGCCGTAGACGCGCGAGAGACCCCACTCGGACAAGCGCTTCCAGACGAACTCGGCGACGTTCTGCGACATGATCGACTCCATTGAGTGGGCCGCGGCCGAGGCCGCATGGACCGGCGTTGTGCGAGACAGCTTGATCGTCGATCAACGCGGGTAAGTAGGGACATCGCGCGATTCCCGTTCGCATGTCAGCCCGATGCCCGACTGCACGCGTCGTCGCGCAGCCATGTCACAAAGGTCTTCGACGTCCGGCGCGTTCGCAACCGGCTGTCACGTCGCGGCACGATGTGCAGGTGCCGCGCGACGAGCGCACGATACGGTCGTCGGTGCGCGTCGTCGTCCTCACATCGGAGTTCGCCATGAGTGGTCCAGGTCCCAAGCCATCGGTGCCTTATTGGCATCTGCATGTCGACGCCGACGGTGTCAGTCGTCAACAGCCGTGTGCGCTGACGAACTACGAACTGAAGGGCGTCGGTCCGGCCGAGCCGCAATGGAACGACAAGATGGCGCGCGGCGAGGCGACCGTCGTGTTCACGGTGCAGCCGGTCGGCTGGGTCGGCGACTGGCACGAGAACCCGGCGCCGCAATGGATCGTCGTGCTGTCGGGCCGCTGGTTCATCGAAAGCATGGACGGCATGCGCATCGAGCAGGGCCCGGGCGAGTTCTCGTTCGGCGAGGATCAGGGCTGCGTCGAGACCGATGGCAAGAAGGGTCATCGCTCGGGCACCGTCGGCGACGAGCCCGCCTGCCTGATGACCGTGCAGCTGCATGTCGAGCCGAGCCGGGTCCCGTGCCACCTGAAGTGATCGGGCCGTTGCAGGCGATCGCCGGATTCCGGCTGGTCACGACCGACATCGCGCGGCTCGCGGGGTTCTATGAGGCGCTCGGGTTCACCGCGGGAAAGCCTTCGCCGATCGATATTGCCGAGATGGCCGTCCTCGGCCTCGCCGGTCCCGGAACGCGGCTCGCGTTGACGCTCGGCGAGAGCCGGATCGAGCTCGATGCATTCGAGAGCGCGGGGAGGCCTTATCCGCGCGATACCGATGCCGCATCGACGCGCTTCCAGCACTTCGCGCTGGTCACCGACGACGCCGACGTCGCATGGCGGCGAGCCGTCGAAGCCGGCGCGACGCCGATCTCCCGATCCGGTCCCGTGCGACTACCGGCATCGTCGGGCGGCGTCACGGCGGTCAAGTTCCGCGATCCCGACGGTCATCCGCTCGAGTTCCTGTGCTTCCCGCCCGGCAGCGAGACGCGCTGGTACGGACGCGGCATCCTCGGAATCGACCACAGCGCGATCTCGGTCGCGGACGTCGACGCCGCCGTGCGCTTCTATAAGGCGCTCGGTCTGATCGAGGGCGATCGCACGCTCAACGAAGGACCGGCGCAGGTCGCGCTCGACGGACTCGACGACGCGAGGGTCGACGTCGTGCCGCTGAAGCCGCCTCGCAAGCCACCGCACCTGGAGCTGCTGGGCTATCGGAGGCCGACGAGTCGTCGCGCCGATGCGGTCGCCGCGAACGACGTCGTGGCCACGCGGATCGTCTGGCGCGCCGATCGCGACGGGGTCTTCCGCGACCCGGACGGCCATCTTCATCAGACGGTCGCCGGCTGAGCTGGACGAGCGGTCCGCCGACATGCGGATCGTCGTCGTCGGAACCCGCCCGGATGCCGGGCATGCGACAAATCACGCGCTGCCCGTTGAACCCGGTCGTCGTGCCATCATCTGAGGTACCGCATCCAGGTTTTCGGTTCGCGCCGCTTACGTACGTCCTGTGGAGGTCGTGATGAAGAGAGTACTCGTCGGTTTGTGGTTCGTCCTGTTGTCATCGGTGGCCTGGGCGGCACCGTCGGAGCAGCAGGTTCAGGACGCCGTGAAGGCGGGCCAGTTCACGCAGGCTCAGAGCATGATGGCCGATGTCGTGGCCGAGCATCCGGACAGCGCGAAGGCGCATTACGTCTACGCGGAGCTGCTCGCGCACAACGGCGCGTACAACAAGGCGTCCGAAGAGGCCTCGAAGGCGCAGCAGCTCGATCCGAAGATCGCCTTCACCGATCCGGCCAAGTTCAGCGCGTTCCAGCGGGAGTTGCAGCGCGCGCAGAACCGGTCGACGACGACCCGCCCCGTGACGTCGAACACGCCGGCGGTCGCGCCGAGCTACGGCTCGACCGCACCGAGCGCCGGCGGCGGCATTCCGGGTTGGGTTTGGCTGGTCGGCCTCGTCGTCCTCGCGATCGTGCTGTGGCGCGGCCTGATGCGCAGCCGCATGGCGAGCGGTGTGGCTAGCGGACCCGCGGCCGGCTACGGTCAACCCGGCATGAACCAGGGTTACGGTCCCGGCTACAGCCCGTACGGCCCGGGCGGCATGCCCGGCGCGCAGCCGCGTAGCGGCGCCCTCGGCACGGGGCTCGCGGTCGCGGGCGGCGTGGCGGGCGGCATGCTGCTCGACGAGGTCCTGCATCATCGCGACGGCGGCAGCGGCGCCGGCGGCGGCTTCATTCCGGACGCGAACGCGGGGGCAGCGAGCGACCTGCAAGATCGTTCGATCGACTTCGGCAACGGCAACGACTGGGGTTCGGGCGGAGGCGGTGGCGGCATCGACCTCGGCGGCGGCGGTGACAGCGGCGGCGGTGGCGGCGACTGGACCTGATCCGCTTCGGCCCTAAAAAAAATCGGCGCTCTCGAGCGCCGATTTTTTTGGGCGACGCCTGGCGGCGTCAGAAGTGCGAGAACAACGCGATCAGGATGATGATCGGGATCGGCACGCCGAGCATCAGCAAGAGAATGGAACGCATGGAAGCCTCCTTGGTGTCGTGAAAGGTTGAAGGTCAGAGATCGCGGCGACGGCCGCCGTAGGTCGCCATCAGGCTCGCGCTGAACGCGCCCACCAGCAACGAGACGAAGATCCACAGCGATGCGTAGGCCGCGGCCTTGCGCGCCTTGTCGGCCGCGTCCTTCGCCTTGTTGGCGGCGTCGTCGGCTGCGGCCTTCGCGCGATTGAACGTGTCGGTGACCCGCTTCTCGGCGTCCTGCTGCGACAAGCCGGTCCGCTGCGCGACGAGCTGGCCGACGTAGTGCGTGTCGTCGGCGCTCAACGTGCCGCTGCGCAGGCTCTGCACGAAGATGCGCGTCACCTCGGACGAGTTCGACGCGGCGTTCGCGTTCGGGTCGCCTTGCGGCGCCGCCGACGGGTCGCGACGGAACAGCGAGTCGGTGAAGTACGGCAGGCTCGACGAACCGTTGTCGCTCGACGAGCGGCCCGCGGCCGCGGCGCCGCCGGCGGCAGCCGCCGACGCGGCGGTCGATGCGACACCGCCGACCGCGGAGGCGCCGGCCTGCACGCCGCCGCCGACGATCGAGCCGATCGCGCTGGTCAACACCCCCGCCGTGATCAGCGTCGCGACCGACCATGCGAGGAAGCCGTGCGCCGTGTCGCGGAAGTACACCTCGTCGGTGTGCGTACCGAGCCAGCGGGTCCTCAATCGTCCGGCGATGTAGCCGCCGAGGCCCGAGGCGAACAACGACGTCAGGATGATCCAGATGATCGACGAGACGCCGAGCGTCGTCGCGCTCGCCCCTGCGTCGTGCCACGGCGACATCGCGCTGAAGCCGAGGCCGACGCCGAGCACCAGCAGGATCAGCGACAGCGCCGCAGCGCCCGCCGCACCCGCGAAAATGGCAGCCCATGACACCGCGCTCACCGACGCGGCGGGGGGCGGGACGGAAGCGGACGACGGCGCGACAGTGGCGCCGCGGTCCATGACAGCTGAGTTCATGTGTTCTCCTGAATCGTTATCGAACTGGTTCGCGATCGGACGACCCGCTCGTACGTCGACGTCCGACCGCAGCGTGGCCCGCACGGTGGCCGATCCGACAGGGGCAGGGCATCAGCGGCAGACCGATAAGCGGACGGACGGCCTCCCACGAATGAATGCGTCGCAAGGGCGAATCCGTTGCTGCTCCACCTCCCGGACCACGCGGCGGGCGAAGAACCGTTCGCTGCCGAGAGCTCACGCGACCGGTGCCTCGCGCCGCGGTACAGTCGCGCGCTTCGCACCGTCTCGACCCCCATGCCGCACGCCCCCGACTCCGGTCTGCTGATCCTTCAGGGCAACCGCCTCGAGTCGTTGCGCGACGTCGTGATCGCCTGGCTGTCGGCGCATCCGCCCGGGCCGCTCGACGAGGAGGTCTTCGTCGTGCAGAGCACCGCGGCGGCCGAGTGGCTGAAGCAGTCGCTCGCGTCGTCGACCGGCATCTGCGCCGCGACGCGCTTCGACCTGCCGGGCCGCTTCCTGTGGCGGACCTATCGATCGATGCTCGGGCCTCTCGTCGATGCGGCGCCGACGCTCGATGCCGACGCGCTGACGTGGCGGCTGATGCGGCTGCTGCCGCGCCATCTCGAGCGCCCGTCGTTCGCGGCGGTCGCGCGCTATCTCGATCGGCGCGGTGCCGAACGGCGCCTGTCGCTGGCGAGGCGTCTCGCCGACCTGTTCGACCAGTACCAGGTCTATCGTCCCGACTGGCTCGACGCTTGGGAAGCGGGGCGCGCGGTGCTGCTATCGAGCGACGGTGGGTCGCGGCCGATGCCGGACGACGCGCGCTGGCAGGCCGAGTTGTGGCGGTCGCTGGTCGCTGATCTTCCATCGTCTGCGCGGTCGGCCACGCGCCCTCGCGTGCATCGTGCGTTCCTCGATGCGATCGCCGCCGACCGCGCCCCCGCCGACGCGCTGCCGCGGCGGGTCGTCGTCTTCGGCGCCGCCTATCTGAACGCGCAGACGCTCGAGGCGCTGGCCGCGCTGTCGAAGCGCCTGCCGGTGCTCTGCGCGATCCCGAACCCGTGCCGCTATCACTGGGCGGACGTGATCGAAGGGCGCGAGGCGATGCGGACGGAGCGCCAGCGTCTGCCGTCGAAGTCCGCATCGCTCGCGACGGTTCCGCTCGAAGCGATGCATCTGCATGCGCCGCCGCTGCTCGCCGCCTGGGGACGGCAGGGCCGCGACTTCATGCGCCTGCTCGACACGGTCGACGAGTCCGCGACGCTGCGCGAGCGCTTCGACCTGCCGCGGATCGACGTCTTCGACGACGACCCGGGCACGACGCTGCTGACGCAGGTGCAGGCCGGCATCCGCGACCTCGTCGCGCCCGCGGATCAACCGCTGCGAGCGGTCGCCGCCGACGATCGTTCGATCGTCTTCGCGGTCGCGCACGGCGTGCAGCGCGAGGTCGAGACGTTGCAGGATGCGTTGCTGGGACGCTTCGCCGACGGGTCGCTGAGGCCGCGCGACGTCGTCGTGATGGTGCCGGATATCGAGACGTTCGCGCCGTCGATCCGGGCCGTGTTCGGTCGTCACGACCGCGACGATCCGCGCTTCGTGCCGTTCGACATCGCCGACCTGCGCACGCGCGGCAGCGATCCGCTCGTCGTCGCGCTCGAGTGGCTGCTGACGCTGCCCGATCGGCGCGTCGGCCTGCACGAGGTCCGCGACCTGCTCGAGGTGCCGGCGGCCGCGCGTCGCTCGGGCATCGACGGGCCGTCGGTGCCCGGGCTCTTCGACTGGCTCGAAGGCGCGGGCGTCCGCTGGGGACTCGATGCGACGCATCGCGAAGACCTCGGACTCGGCGCCGCGGGCGACGCGAACACGTGGCGCTTCGGATTGCGACGGATGCTGCTCGGGTACGCGACCGGCGCATCGGGCGACTTCGCCGGCGTCGCGCCGTTCGACGAGATCGGCGGGCTCGAGACCGCGTCGGTCGGCGCGCTGATCGCGCTCGTCGACCGGCTCGAGCGATGGCGCGCGCAGGTCGCCCAGCCCGCGACGCCGACCGAATGGGCCGCGCGCTGCCGCGCGTTGCTCGGCGACTTCTTCGCGCCGGTCGACGACCGGGAGCGGCTCACGATCGCCGTGCTGCAAGGGTCGCTCGCGGCATGGCTGGAGGCATGCGACGCAGCCGACTTCGACGAGCCGGTGCCGCTCGCGGTCGTGCGCGAAGCGTGGCTCGGCCGCCTCGACGGGCTCGACGCGACCCGGCGCTTCTTCGGCGGCGGCATCACGTTCTGCACGCTGATGCCGTTGCGCTCGGTCCCGTTCGAGGTCGTCTGCCTGCTCGGCATGAACGAGCGCGACTTCCCGCGCAAGCAGGCGCGTGCCGACTTCGATCTGGTCGCGCTGCCCGGTCAGCGCCGACCGGGCGATCGATCGCGTCACGACGACGATCGCTATCTCATGCTCGAGGCGCTGCTGTCCGCGCGGCGTGCGTTGTACATCAGCTGGTCGGGTCGCAACGCGCGCGACGATGCGTTGCAGCCGCCGTCGGTGCTCGTATCGCAGCTGCGCGACCACGTCGCGTCGCGCTGGACGGCGGCCGATGGCGGCGACGTGCTCGCGCAGCTGACGGTCGAGCATCCGCTGCAGCCGTTCAGCCGCCGCTACTTCGACGGCGGATCGCTCGTCACGTTCGCCCGCGAATGGCGCGGCGCGCATGCGGGTCCGCGTGCGGTCGCGCCGTTCGATGCGAACACGTCGCCGGCTCCGGACGAACGGACCGAGCTCGGCATCGCCGACCTCGCGCGCTTCCTCAAGAACCCGGTCCGTGTGTTCTTCGACGCGCGGCTCGGCGTACGCGTCCGCGCGGAGGCCGAGCGTGCGGACGACGACGAGCCGTTCACGCTGGACGGCTTGGACGCCTATCAGCTGCGCGAGGCGCTGATCGACGCGTTCGACGACGAGCCCGAGGGTGCGCGCGACGAGGCCGTCCTCGTCCGCAAGCTGCGTTCGCTGACGCGGTCCGGTGCGCTGCCGCTGTTCGCGCGCGGCGACGCGATCGCCGACGAAGCGGCCGCGATGGTCCGCGCGATGCGGGCACGCTGGCGAGCATTGGCGCAGGCGTATCCGCGAACGCAGGACAAGGAACCGGTCCGCTTCGCGGCGAACGACCTCGCGCTCGACGACTGGATCGACGGCCTGCGTTCGGACGGCACCACGAAGGTCCGGCTCGCGATGCGTCCATCGCGTCTGTTGAGGACGAAGACCCAGCCGCGGACCGCCGCGCTGCGCGACGTCTGGGTGGCGACGCTCGCGGCGTCGGCCTGCGGCGACGTCTTCCAGACGATCGTCGTCGGTTGCGACGCGACGCTGACGCTGCCGCCGCTCGATCGTGCCGAGGCCGCCGCGCATCTCGCAGACCTGCTCGGCGCGTGGTCGCAGGGCATGCAGGCACCGCTGCCGTTCGCGGTCGAGACGGCGATCGCCTGGGCCTCGTCCGGAGGCAACGGCAAGCGGGCACGCGACGCCTACGAAGGCGGCTACGGCGACACGCGTGGCGAACGCGACGACTTCGCGCTGCGCCGCGCGTTCGACGACTTCGAGGCGCTCGTCGACGCCGGCTTCGCGTCGTGGGCGGACCGGTTGTTCGGCCCCTTCGTCGCATGGTCGAGGACGGCGCGGATCGATGCGCATGCCGACGTCGCGAGCGACCGGGAGGCCGCGTGAGCGAGCAGCTCGATCCGGTCGCGTTCCCGCTGTGGGGCAGCCGTCTGATCGAGGCGAGCGCCGGCACCGGCAAGACGTGGACGATCGCGGCGCTGTACGTCCGGCTCGTGCTCGGTCACGGCGACGACGGGACCGGCTTCGGCATGCCACTCGACCCGTCGCGCATCCTCGTGATGACGTTCACGATCGCGGCGACCCGCGAGTTGTCCGAGCGCGTTCGCCGTCGCCTGCTCGATGCCGCACGTTACTTCCGCGACCACGACGGTGCCGAGCCCGATCCGTTCCTCGAACGACTGCTTGCCGACTTTCCGGACGACGCATCGCGCGCGCATGCGGCGTGGCGCCTCGCGACCGCGGCCGACGCGATGGACGACGCGACCGTGCTGACAATCGACGCGTGGGTGCAGAAGGTCCTGCGCGAGCATGCGTTCGACAGCGGCAGTCCGCTCGACGAGACGCTCGAGCCCGACCAGGACGCGATGCTCGTCGAGGCGACGCGCGACTACTGGCGTCGCGAGGTCTATCCGCTGTCGGACGCATCATCGAAGCGCGTCGAGGCGCAGTGGGCCGACGTCGACGCGCTGACCGACGACGTCCGCAAGCTGATCTGGCGGCTCGACGACGAGGCCGACGTCGATCCCGACGAGACGCTCGGCACGATCCTCGCCCACGCGTCCGCGACGGCCGGACTCGCGGCATTGAAGTCCGGATGGGCCGAACGCTTCGTCGCGATGCGGACGTGGCTGCTCGACGAGGTCGGACCGGGAAGGCGCTTCAGCGGTTCGCGGTTGCGGCGAGCGACGGTCGAGACGCGCTTCGCGACGTTGATCGCGTGGGCCGGTGACCCCGAAGCGGTCCACACGGGCCTCGAGGCGGACGAACGTCGCTCGCTTCGCACCCACGGGTCTCACCGAGTGCCTGAACAAGGGCCGGACGCTCGACGCGCCGCCGATGTTCGACGCGTTCAACGAACTCGTCGATGCGCTCGCGACCATCGCGAGGCGCGACGTCGACACATCCGCGGCCATGCGGCTGCACGCCGCGCGTGCCGTCCGACGCGGCATCCGCGCGCTGAAGGAACGGGCCGGCATCTTCGGCTTCGCGGACCAGATCGAACGGCTCGACCGCGCGCTCGCGGCACCGGGCGGCGACGCGCTGCGACGTCGTCTCATCGAGCAGTCGCCGGTCGCGCTGATCGACGAGTTCCAGGACACGTCGCCGCTGCAGTACCGCATCTTCGACCGCATCTATCGCACCGCGGACAACGACCGGGACACCGCGATGCTGCTGATCGGCGACCCGAAGCAGTCGATCTACGGCTTTCGCGGCGCCGACATCCACAGCTACCTCGACGCGCGCGCCGCGACCGCGGGTCGGCACTACCGGCTGACGACCAACTATCGTTCGACGGTCGAGCTCGTCGCGGCCGTGAACCGCCTGTTCGGCAACGCGGAGGCCCGCGGCGACGGCGCGTTCCGCTTCGGCACGAACGGGACCGGACCGCTGCCGTTCGTGCCGGTCGAGGCGCGCGGTTGCGGCGAGACGCTCGTGACGGCCGACGGCCCGCTGGCCGCGGTCACGATCAGTCACGACGCGATCGAAGGCAACAAGGACGCCCTGCTGCGGCGCCTCGCCGATCGTTGCGCCGAGTTCATCGCGACGATGCTCGCCGACCCGCGTGCCGGCTTCGTCGTCGACGATCGCTTCCGTGCGCTGCAGCCGTCCGACATCGCGATCCTCGTACGCGATCGTACCGAGGCGACCGCGATCCGCGCCGCGCTCGATCGGCGCTGCGTGCCATCGACCTTCCTCTCCGAGTTGCAGTCGGTCTTCGCAGAGCGACGAGGCCGCGGACCTGACGCGGTGGCTCGCGGCCATCGCCGAGCCTTACGACGCGCGGCGCGCGCGAGCAGCGTTCGCGACGCGGCTGTTCGGGCTGTCGACCACGGAGCTCGCGGCGCTCGCACGCGGCGACGCCACGTTCGACGCGCGGGTCGAGACGCTCGTGCGATTGAACGTGGTCTGGCGCGAGCAGGGCGTGCTCGCCGCGATCCATCGCATGCTGCATGCGTTCGACCTGCCGGCGAGCTGGCTGCGTCGAGCCGGAGGCGAGCGTCGGCTGACGAACGTGCTGCATCTCGCCGAACTGCTGCAGGCCGCGAGCGCGCGGCTCGACGGCGAGCAGGCGCTGATCCGGTGGTTCATCGAGAAGCGCACGTTCGTCGCCGGCGACGTCGATGCCGAGATCGTGCGGCTCGAGAGCGACGATGCGCTGATCAAGGTCGTGACCATCCACAAAGCGAAGGGCCTGCAGTACCGGATCGTGTGCCTGCCGTTCGCGACCACGTTCCGCGAAGCCGATGAGGATTTCGCGTGGCTGCCCGACGCGGACGGGCGACGTCGGCTGTCGCTGACGCTCGACGAGGGAAGCTGCGCGGCGCTCGAACGCGAGCGCAAGCAGGAGGACCTGCGGGTGCTGTATGTCGCGCTGACGCGCGCCGAGCACGCGCTGTGGCTCGGCATCGGGCCGCCGCGCGTCAAGCAGGCGAAGGAATGCGCCTTCCACCGCAGTGCGCTCGGCTACCTGCTCGTCGGCGACCATGCCGTCGGCGAGCGCGAGATCGCCGGCGCGCTGCACGCGTGCTTCGACGGCCTCGCGGCCGTGGAGCTGCAGGCGGCCGATGCCGAAACGTCCGTCACGCGTCTGCCGCCGCGCATCGCGGAGCGCCCGCTCGCCGACATGCCCGACTACACCGCGACCTTCGAGCGCGACTGGACGATCGGCAGCTTCTCGTCGCTGGTCCGCGACCTCGCGCGACTGCCGTTCGTGCCGGTGCCGGTCGATCCGGCCGTCGAGGAGGAGATCCTCGGCGGGCCGCTCGACGAGGACCTCGTTTCGACGCCGCCCGTCCCGCCGGCCGCAGCGGCGCGGCACCGCTTTCCGCGCGGCGCCGCGGCCGGCAACTTCCTCCACGACCAGCTCGAATGGCTCGCGGGTCGCCGCTTCGCACTGGTCGGCGAGCAGGCCGTGGAAGCCGAGCTCGTCCGCCGCTGCGAGCGGCAGGGATGGGGTCATCGCGCCGCCGACGCCGTGACGTGGCTCCGGGAGATCGTGTCGACGGCGTTGCCGCCGATCGGTCTCGCGCTCGACGCGCCTGTCGCGGACGCTGCCGGAGATGGAGTTCTGGTTCCCGACCGAACGCCTCGACGCGCAGGAGATCGACCGGCTCTGCACGACGCACCTGCTCGGCGGACGCGAACGACCGCCGCTTCCCGCGCGACGGCTGCACGGCATGCTGATGGGCTTCACGGACCTCGTGTTCGAACACGACGGTCGCTACTGGATCCTCGACTACAAGTCGAACGCGCTCGGCGATCGCGACGACGACTACACGCGCGACGCGATCGAACGCGCGATGGCGGACCATCGCTACGACGTGCAGGCGGCGATCTATCTGCT
Organism: uncultured beta proteobacterium; assembly: GCA_963795885.1. GTDB lineage: Bacteria > Pseudomonadota > Gammaproteobacteria > Burkholderiales > Burkholderiaceae_D > CAHJXF01. The sequence goes on from CAWCJI010000007.1 coordinate 887,007, forward strand.
CGCGCTGCATCGCCTGCTGCAGACCCGGCTGCGCGAACGCTACGATCCCCCGCGGCATCTCGGCGGCGCGCTGGTCTTCTTCATGCGCGGCATCCGCGGACCCGAGGCCGGCTGCTACGTGCTCACCGCGCCGCCGGTGCTGCTCGACGCGCTCGATGCGGCGTTCGCGCGCGAGCCGCTGGCCGCATGACGGACGCGCATCGCGACATCCTCGATGTAATCGATCACTGGGTCGAGCGCGGCTGGCTCCGCCCGCTCGATGCCGCGCTCGCACGCTTCACGGCCGAGACGTCGACCTCGATCGACGACGCGACGTTGCTCGCGGCGGCACTCGTGGCGCATCTCGAAGGGCGCGGGCACACGTGCCTCGTGCTCGACGATGCCATCGACGATGCCGAGGCGCTGTTCGGCTGGCCCTCGGACCGGCTCGACGCGCTGCGCTTCGTGCGCATGCGCGTGGCGCCGGATCGAGCGGCATGGATCGCGTCGCTCGCGGCCTGCGACGCAGTCGCGGTCGTCGATCGTGCGACCGACCGCGCGTCCGACGACACGCCGTTCGTCCTCGACGACGAGCGCCTCTATCTGCGCCGCTACTGGCGCCACGAGCGCCGGATCGCCGACGCCGTCCGCACTCGGACGTCGGACGCACTGCCCGTCGACGAGGCGGCGGTGCGCGAATGGCTCGACCGGCTCTTCATGCCGCTCGAAGGTGGCACGTTCGACTGGCAGAAGGCGGCCTGCGCCATCGCACTGCGCAGCCGGCTCGCGATCGTGACCGGCGGACCGGGGACCGGCAAGACGTACACGGCCGCGCGCCTGCTCGCGCTGCTGCTCGCGACGAGCGACGAGCCGGGCACGCTGCGCATCGCGCTCGCGGCGCCGACCGGCAAGGCGGCCGCGCGACTGAGGCAGTCGATCGACGCCGCGCTGGTCACGCTCGCGCCGCGCCTCGGCGACGCGCTGCCGCTCACGGACTTCGTCGCGCGCATCGGTCCCGCGCGGACGCTGCATCGACTGCTCGGCGCGCGTCGCGGCTCGCGGCGGTTCGCCCACGACGCGTCGCGCCCGCTCGACGTCGATGCGGTCATCGTCGACGAGGCGTCGATGATCCACGTCGAGATGATGGACGCGTTGCTGACCGCGCTGCCGCCGTCCGCGCGGCTCGTGCTGGTCGGCGACAAGGACCAGCTCGCGTCGGTCGAGGCCGGCGCGGTGCTGGGCGAGCTCTGTCGCGACGCGGCCGCCGGTCGCTATCGTGCGGAGACGTCGCGCTACGTCGAGTCCGCGTGCGGCGCGACGATCGACGCTGCGCGAATCGATCCGAACGGCCCGGACCTGGCGCAGCACATCGTGATGCTTCGGCACGGCGAACGGTTCGAAGGCGCGATCGGCACGCTTGCCGATGCCGTCAACGCGGGCGACGTCGGCGCGGTGCGACGCGTGCTCGCATCGCGGCGTTCGGGCGTCGCCTGGCTCGACCATGCGGATGCGGACGACGCGGTCGCGCTCGCGACCCGGGGCTATGCGACCTTCGTCGATGCGGTCGTGGCCGGACCGCCGACGTTCTTCGACGAGGACCACGGGCCGTGGGTGCGCACGGTGCTCGAGGCGTTCGATCGCTTCCGCGTGCTCTGTGCGATCCGCGAAGGAGCGTGGGGCGTGGCGGGGCTCGGCCGCGCGATCGAGAAGCGCCTCGCGATCGAACGTCGGCTGCCCGCGCGCGACGGCTGGTACGAGGGTCGACCGGTCATCGCGACGCGCAACGACGACGACGCCGGCATCTACAACGGCGACGTCGGCGTCGCGTTGCGGACGTCGTCGCGCGACGCGCGGCTGCGCGTGTGGCTGCTCGACGGCACCGGTGCGCGATCGATCGCGGCCAGCCGCCTCGCCGACGTCGAGACGGCCTTCGCGATGACGGTCCATCGCGCGCAGGGTTCCGAGTTCGGCAGCGTCGCGCTGGTGCTGCCGCCCGACGGCGAGCGCGTCGTCACGCGCGAGCTGCTTTACACCGGCATCACACGGGCGCGCGAGACGCTGACGCTCGTCACGGCGCGACCGGAGATCGTCGACGAGGCGGTCGCACGGACGACGCGACGCTCGAGCGGACTGGCCGCGATGCTGGGCTCGTGAGCGGCGCGAGCGATAAAAGCCGTCACCCCGGCGAAGGCCGGGGGCCAATGTTCTGCGACGCGCTTCGATGATCGGTACGGCCTCGCGCGACGACGAGCCGACCCGAAGCTCAACGACCAGCGCATCGAGCAGCGCGCGATGGAAGCGCGGCGGGTCCTGGATCTGCGGCGCGTGGCCGAGGCCGTCGAACTCGATCAGCCGGCCCTGCGGGATCGTCCCGATCACGGTCCGGCCGAGCGTGTCGTAGTGCCCGACGCGCGCCTTCACGTCGGGCGGCGCGATGTCGCTGCCGATCGCCGTCGTGTCCGAGGTGCCGAGCATCAGCACGACCGGCATCTTCAAGAGGCCGAACTCGTAGACGACCGGCTGCGTGAAGATCATGTCGTAGATCAGCGCCGAGTTCCACGCGACGAGCCGATGACCCGGACCGGCGTTGAGCCCGGCCAGCATCGTGACCCAACGCTCGTACTCGGGCTTCCAGTCGCCGACGTAGTAGGTCGACTTCTCGTACGCGCGCACGCTGTCGGCGGACAGCTTCAACTCGCGGTTGAACCACTGGTCGACGCTGCGCCACGGCACGCCGAGCGCCTTCCAGTCCTCGAGGCCGATCGGGTTGACCATGACGAGCGTCTCGGTCGCAGTCGGAAACATCAGCGCGAAGCGCGCGGCCAGCATGCCGCCGGTCGAGTGTCCGACGACGACGGCGCGCTCGACACCGATCCGGTCGAGCAGCGCCTTCGTGTTCGATGCGAGCTGCTGGAACGAGTACTGGTAGTGCTCGGGCTTCGTCGACGCGCACCAGCCGATCTGGTCCGGCACGACGACGCGATAGCCGGCATCCGACAGCACGGCGATCGTCGCCTGCCAGGTCGCGCCGCAGAAGTTCTTGCCGTGCATCAGCACGGCGGTGCGTCCGTTCGGCTTGCCGGTCGGCGCGACGTCCATGAACGCCATCTGCATCGGCACGCCCTGCGACGTGAACGCGAAGTGCTGCAACGGATAGGGATAGGTGAAACCTTCGAGCTCGGGGCCGTAGGTCGCCGGCTCGGCCGCCTGGCCGGCGGACAGCGCCGCGGCGAGCAGCGCCGCGACGAGTGCACGGAACAACATCGACGCCGGCGTCACTTCATCCGGATCGGCGTGCCGCGGTCGACGGGCACGACGGTCACGCTGTTCTTCGGCGAGCCGTCGACGAGGCGGTCGCTGTACGTGAGATACACGAGCGCGTTGCGCGCGCGGTCGACCATCCGCACGACGCGCAGCCGCTTGAAGAGGATCGACTGGCGTTCGGTCAGCACCTCTTCGCGATCGGCGACCGGGCTCGTGAACGAGATCGGTCCGATCTGGCGGCACGCGATCGAGGCCTCCGCCTTGTCTTCCGCGATGCCGATCGCCCCCTTGATGCCGCCGGTCTTCGCGCGCGACACGTAGCAGGTGACGCCCGCGACCTTCGGATCGTCGTAAGCGTCGACGACGATCTTGTGGTCGGGGCCGATCAGCTTGAACGCCGTGTCGACCTCGCCGATCGACTCGGCGAAGGCCGGCCCGCAGACGGCCAGGACCGCGGCCGCCGCGAGCGGCGCCAGGCGACGCATCGTCGAATCAACGATGGTAGTGGTGATGATGACGATGGTGCCGATGATGGTAGACCGGGGCGGCGACCGCGCCGAACGTGACGCTGGCGAGGAGGACGGCGGCGAGGGCCTTGAAGCCAAAACGAGCGGTCATGTCAGTTCCTTCGTTGGTTGATGGTTGGTACGACGCCTCCTGAACGCGCGAGACGGCGGGGCCGTGCACGCGAACATCGCATTTTTGTTCGAACGGACGTTGCAGGACCGCGCCGCCGGGCGATTCGTCCGTCGTCTGATAAGGCGCCCAACCGGTTCGCTGATACGTTCCGGGTCGCCCATGGACGAACCCCACGAGCCCCCACCGTATCGAGCCGGCTATCGCGAAGGATTTCGTGACGGGTTCGGAGAGGCCGACCGCCACGCGAAGGAGGCTGCCGACGACGGCGCGAAGAACGGCAAGAAGGGCGGCGACGCAAAGGACGGCGACAAGAAGGGCGGCGACCAGAAAGACGGCGACCAGAAAGACGGCGACAAGAAGGACGACGCCAAGAAGGGCGACGACCAGAAGGACGGCGACAAGAAGGACGACGACGGCAAGCAGAAGAAGCCGCTGTACAAGCGGCCGGGCGTGGTCGCCATCGCACTGATCGTCCTTCTCGCGCTGATCATCGCGGCGATCGTCTTCTGGCGGCATTCGAAGCATCACGAGACGACCGACGACGCGTTCATCGACGGCTACACGAGCCAGGTCGCGGCGCAGGCGGCGGGCCGCGTGCTGAAGCTCCACGTCACCGACAACCAGCACGTCAATGCCGGCGATCCGCTCGTCGACATCGACTCGCGCGACATCGAGGCGAGGCTCGCGCAGGCGAAGGGCCAGCTCGCATCGTCGCAGGGGCAGTACGAGCAGGCGCAGGCGCAGATCCCGGTACAGCGCGCGAACGCGGCCGAGGCCGATGCGAACACACGTCAGGCCGAAGCCGACCTGACGAAGGCGGTGCAGGACCTCGAGCGCTATCGCGCCGTCAACCCGGACGCCGTCCCGAAGCAGCAGATCGACCAGGCGGTCGCCGCCGAGCGCACCGCGCGCGCGAAGCGCGACGCCGCACGCAACAGCGCCCGCGCGGCGCACGCGCAGATCGAGTCGTCGCTCGCGCAGGTGCGCGCCGGCAAGGCGCAGGTCGAGGCCGCACAGGCGAACGTCGAGGCGGAGTCGCTGCAGGGCTCGTACACGCACGTCGTCGCGCCGATCAGCGGCCGCATCGCCCGACGAACGGTCGACTCCGGCAACGTCATCAACGTCGGCCAGCCGTTGATGGCGATCGTCAGCGACACGCTCTGGGTCACCGCGAACTACAAGGAGACGCAGCTCACGTACATGAAGCCGGGGCAATCGGTCGACGTCGTCGTCGACGCGTACCCCGACGTCACGTTCCACGGACACGTCGACAGCATCCAGCGCGCGACCGGGCAGTACTTCAGCATGCTGCCGGCCGAGAACGCGACCGGCAACTACGTCAAGGTCGTGCAGCGCGTGCCGGTCAAGATCGTGTTCGACGACGACCGCATCCGCAACTACGTGATCGGGCCCGGCATGTCGGTCACGCCCGACGTCGCGCTGCCGTAGCGACGACGCGATGGCCGACGCGTCGCTTCCCCGCTCGGCCGCCGGCGACCGGAGTCCCTGGCTGATCGCGGTCGTCGTGTCGCTCGCGACGTTCATGGAAGTGCTCGACACGACGATCGCGAACGTGTCGCTGCGGCACATCGCGGGATCGATCGGCGCGAGCCAGGACGAGAGCACCTGGATCCTGACGAGCTACCTGATCTCGAACGCGATCGTGCTGCCGATCTCGGGCTGGCTGTCGCAGCTGATCGGGCGCAAGAAGTTCTACATGATCTGCGTCGCGCTGTTCACGGTCAGCTCGTTCGCCTGCGCGTTCGCGCCGAGCCTCGGCATCATGATCGTGTTCCGGGTGTTCCAGGGCCTCGGCGGCGGCGGCCTCGCGCCGACCGAGCAGTCGATCTTCGCCGACTCGTTCCCGCCGGAGAAGCGCTCGATCGCGTTCGCGTTGTACGGGGTGACGGTGGTCGTCGCGCCGGCCGTCGGCCCGGTCCTCGGCGGCTGGCTGACCGAGGACTACTCGTGGCACTGGATCTTCCTGATCAACCTGCCGGTCGGGCTGATCGCGCTGACGCTGATCTGGTTCCTCGTCGACGAGCCGCAGGCCGTGGTCGACGACACGAACAAGTTCCGCGCCAACTTCGTGCCGGACTGGCTCGGCTTCGTCCTCGTCGCGATGACGTTCGGCTGCCTGCAGGTCGTCCTCGACCGCTTCAACCAGGACGACGGCTTCGCATCCTTGAAGATCACGCTGTTCTTCGCGACCTGCATCTTCTCGGCGGTCGCGCTGGTCTGGTGGGAGCTCACGCATCCGCAGCCGGTCTTCGACGTGCGGCTGTTCACGTACCGGTCGTTCGCGACCGCCTGCCTGCTGATGTTCCTGCTCGGCTTCACGCTGTACAGCACCACGCAGTTGCTCCCGCAGCTCGCGCAGACGCTGCTGCGCTACAACGCGTTGAAGGCCGGCGAGGCGCTCGCGCTCGGCGGCATGTGCGCCGCGTTGATGATGCCGATCGCGGGGGTCGTCGGACGCAAGGTGCCGGCCAAGTACCTGCTGATCGCGGCGTTCACTGCGACCGGCTTCGCATTCATCCATACCGCGCATCTCAACCTCGACATCCAGTTCTCGGACCTGTCGATGGCGCGCGTCTACCAGAGCCTCGCGCTGCCGTTCCTGTTCGTGACGCTGACGACCGCGGGCTACGTCGGCATCCCGCCGGACAAGAACGGCGAGGCGTCCGCGATCATCAACCTGATGCGCAACCTCGGCGGCAGCGTCGGCGTGTCCGTCGCGACGACGGCGCTCGCGTGGCGCACGCAGTTCCACCATGTGCGGCTGTCGGACCACGTGTCGCGCTTCGACGTCGGTCCCGGGTCGTTCGCGAACATCGACCTCGCCAGCGCGCAGGCACAGGTCCAGACGCAGGCACAGGCGCTGTCGTACTTCGACGTGTTCTGGTTGTTCGGCGTCGCGGCACTCGTCGTCGCGCCGGTCGCGCTGCTGCTGAAGAAGCCACCGCCGGGAGCCGCGAGTGCGCACTGAACGGTCCCCGATGCGATGGCTCGCGGCGATCGCGGCGTCGACCGTCGCGGCGTGCACGGTCGGCCCCGAACCGCACGAGCCGGCCGTCGACGCGCCGCCGTCGTGGGCGGCATCGCGCGACCCGGGCATCGCGAGCGACCTGCCGAGCCGCGTCGTGCCGCAGCCCGCGGACGCGGGCCGCTGGTGGTCGGTCTTCCGCGACCCGATCCTCGACGGGCTGATCGCTTCGGCGATGGACCAGAACCTCGACGTGCAGGAGGCCGTCCTGCGGATCGCCGAGGCGCGGGCGCAGCGCGACTCGGCGGCGGGCGCCTACTACCCCGAGGTCGGCGGGACCGGCGCGGCTGCACGGCTGCGCGCGGGCGAAGGCGGCATCGGTCAACTGCTCGGCGGGACGAGCGGGTCGTCGAGCGGTGGTTCGTCGGGCTCGTCGGGCTCGTCGTCCTCGTCGTCGGGCAGCATCGTCACGAACCTGTTCCAGGTCGGCTTCGATGCGACCTGGGAGCCCGATCTGTTCGGCCGCGTCGCGGCGCAACGTCCAGGCGGCCGATCGCCAGATCCGTGCCGCCGAGGCCGGACGCCAGGACGCGATGGTGTCGCTCGCCGCCGAGATCGCGCGGGCCTACTTCACGTTGCGCGGGGCGGAGCGCCAACGCGCGATCACGCAGGCCGACATCGAGGCCGAACAGCATCTCGCCGACCTGATCGGGTCGCGAAACAAGGCGGGGCTCGCCCCGTCGTCGGACGTCGCGACGCAGCAGGTCCAGGTGTCGGCGACGCGTGCGAAGCTGCCGCCGATCGAGCAGACGATCGCGACCAACCGCAACCGGCTCGCGCTGCTGTTGGCGTTGCCGCCGGGCAGCGTCGACGAGCGGCTCGGCGAGGGCGCGTTGCCGCCGCTGCCGCCCGAGGTGCCGGTCGGCCTGCCCGGCGACCTGCTGCGTCGACGTCCGGACGTCCGGCAGCGCGAGGCCGAGTACGAGGCCGCGACCGCGCGCATCGGCGTGGCGACGGCCGCGCTCTATCCGAGCGTGCGCTTCGGCGCGATCGGCGCCCTGTCGTCGAACAAGACGTCGACGTTGTTCGACTGGGCCTCGCGCTTCGGCCTCGTCGGCGCGCAGCTGACGGTGCCGATCTTCCAGGGCGGGCAGCTGCGCGCGCAGGTGCGCGTCGCCGATGTGCAGGCGCAGGAGGCGGTGGTCACGTATCGGCAGACGGTGCTGAACGCATTCCACGACGTCGACAACGCGATGACGACGTACGCGCTCGAGCAACGTCGGACGATCGCACTCGATCGACAGCTCGGCGACAGTCGCCGCGGACGAGACCTCGCCCGCGATCGATACACGAGCGGCCTCGGCGCGTACATCGACGTGCTGAACGCCGAGCATCAGGCCCATCAGGCGGAGCTCGATCTGGCGCAGTCGTCGGTGACCGCTTCGACGGATCTCGTCGCGCTGTTCAAGGCGCTCGGCGGCGGCTGGGACGAGACGGACGTCGCGAGCCGCTGAGTCGCGTCCTTGCGCACGACGCACCGCGACCGCTGACAACGATTTGGCGTCCGGTCCCATAACGACCGCCGCGTCGTCGACATATCGTCGTTCGCTCGATCGACGCGAGGGGACGGCACACATGGACACGGCGACGAGTAGCACGGAGACCGCGACGGCGACGAGCGAGGCGCTCGTGACGACGTTGACGATCAACGGACGCGAGCTTCGGCTGAGCGTCGAGCCGTGGACGACGCTGCTCGACCTGCTGCGCGAGCGACTCGGACTGACCGGCAGCAAGAAGGGATGCGATCACGGCCAGTGCGGCGCCTGTACGGTCCTGCTCGACGGGCGTCGCGTCAACAGCTGCCTCGTGCTCGCCGTGCAGAAGGACGGCAGCAGCGTGACCACGATCGAGGGACTCGCGTCCGGCGACACGCTCGATCCGCTGCAGCAGGCCTTCATCGACCACGATGCGTTCCAGTGCGGCTATTGCACGCCCGGGCAGATCTGTTCGGCGCGGGGCCTGCTCGACGAGGGACGCGCGAAGACGCGCGCCGACGTCCGCGAGTGGATGAGCGGCAACCTGTGTCGTTGCGGCGCCTACTCGAACATCACCGACGCGATCCTCGAGGTGCTGCAATCGCGGGAGGGCGCATGAACCGCTTCGCATACGCGACCGCGACCACGGTCGACGAGGCGACGCGTGCGGGCTCCGCGCCGAACGTGCGCTTCCTCGCCGGCGGCACGAATCTCGTGGACCTGTTGAAGGAGAACGTCGAACGGCCGGTGACCGTCGTCGACATCACGCGGCTGCCGATGCGTTCGATCGACGAGATCGATGGCGGCGGCCTGCGTCTCGGTGCCCTCGTCACGAACAACGACACCGCGTTCGACCCGCGCGTCGCCGAACGCTACCCGTTGCTGGCATCGGCCATCCTCGCGGGCGCGAGCCCGCAGCTGCGGAACCTCGCGACCAACGGCGGCAACCTCAACCAGCGCACGCGCTGCTACTACTTCTACGACACCGCGACGCCGTGCAACAAGCGGGCGCCCGGCACCGGCTGCGGCGCGATCGGCGGCGTCAACCGGATCCACGCGATCCTCGGCGCGAGCGACCAGTGCATCGCCACGCATCCGTCCGACATGTGCGTGGCGCTCGCCGCGCTCGACGCCCAGGTGCGTGTCCACGGCCGTGATGGCGAACGCGTCATTCCGTTCGCCGCGTACCACCGCCTGCCAGGCGACGACCCGTCGCGCGACAACGTGCTCGAACCCGGCGACCTCGTGACCGCGATCGATCTTCCGGCCGAGGGCTTCAGCCGGAACTACACGTACCTCAAGCTGCGCGACCGGTTGTCGTATGCCTTCGCGCTGGTATCGGTCGCGGTCGCGATGCGGCTCGACGGCGACACGATCGCGGAGGCGCGGGTCGCGCTCGGCGGGGTCGCGCACAAGCCGTGGCGCGTGCCGGCTGCCGAGCTCGGGCTCGCGGGCAACGCGCCGTCGCCCGAGCTGTTCCGTTCGTTCGCCGATGCGGTGACCCAGGGTGCCGTGGGTCAGGGCGACAACGACTTCAAGATCGACCTCGCCAGGAAGGCGATCCAGCGCGCACTGCATCAGGCGGCCGCGGGCACGCCGCAGTCGCAGATCGACAAACGCGTCGCGTGAGGATGCATCGATGACGACCACGAGCGAACACGAATCCGTCCACATCGGCCAGCCGGTCAGCCGGGTCGAGGGCCATGCGAAGGTCACCGGACAGGCGCGCTACGCAGCCGAATATCCGGCCGACGAGCTGCTGTACGGCTGGATCGTGTCGAGCGCGATCGCGAAGGGCCGCATCGCGCGCATCGACGCCGCGCAGGCGACGGCGGTGCCGGGCATCGTCGCGGTGATCACGCACGAGAACCGGCCGCACCTGCCGTTCTTCGACCGCAGCTACAGCGACGAGGTGTCGGTGCCCGGGTCGCCGTTCCGCGGCTTGTACGACGACGAGATCCACTTCAGCGCGCAGCCGATCGCGCTGGTCGTCGCGGAGACGCTCGAACTCGCGCGCTACGGCGCCACGCTGGTCGAGGTCGAGTACGCGTCCGAAAAATTCAACACGAGTCTCGACGCGGCCCTTCCGGAGAAGTTCGAGCCGAAGAAGAAGCGCGACACGTTCCAGCCGCCGAAGCCGCGCGGTGACGCGACGGGCGCCTTCGAAGGCTCGCCGCTGAAGTTCACCGGCCAGTACCACGTCGGCACGCATCATCACAACCCGATGGAGATGCACGCGACCACGGTGGTCTGGGAAGGCGACGGGCGCATCACCGTCTTCGACAAGACGCAGGGCTCGCAGAACGTGCAGGACTACCTCGCGTCGGTGTTCGGCTTCAAGAAGGACGATGTCCGCGTGCTGAACCCGTTCGTCGGCGGCGCCTTCGGGTCGGGCCTGCGCCCGCAGTACCAGGTCTACTTCGCGACGCTCGCGGCCAAGACGCTCGAGCGATCGGTGCGCGTCGTGATGACGCGCCAGCAGATGTTCAGCCACGTGCATCGTCCGGAGGCGCTGCAGACGATCTCGCTCGGCACCGACCGCGACGGTCGCCTGCAGGCGATCGTCAACGACGTGGTGCAGTCGACGTCGCGCTTCGAGAACTACATGGAGGTGATCGTCAACTGGGGCCTGATGAACTACGCGTGCGACAACGCGACGGGCACGCACGAGCTCGCCCCGCTCGACACGTACACGCCGGGCGACATGCGTGCGCCGGGCGCCGCGACCGGCATGACGCTGTTCGAGATGGCGATCGACGAGATGGCCGAGATCGCGGGCATCGATCCGCTCGATTTCCGGTTGCTGAACTACTCCGAGAAGGACGCGATGGACGACAAGCCGTACACGTCGAAGGCATTGCGCGAGGCCTACGCCGAGGGCGCGTCGCGCTTCGGCTGGAAGGATCGGCCGCTCGCGCCGCGTTCGAGGAAGGACGGCCACGAGCTGATCGGCTGGGGCGTCGCGACCGGCATGTGGGACGCGATGTTCATGAAGACCTCGGCTCGTGCGACGTTGCTGCGCGACGGCAGCCTCGAGGTCGCGTCCGCGACGTCCGACATCGGCACGGGCACGTACACCGTGATGGCCGAGGTCGCGTCCGACGTGCTCGGCGTGCCCGTCGACCGGATCAGCGTCAAGCTCGGCGACAGCTCGTTGCCGCCGGCGCCGGTCGAAGGCGGCTCGTGGGCGACGGCGTCGACCGGCGCCGCCGTGCACCTCGCCTGCGAAGGCGTGCGGAAGAAGCTGCTCGACGCGGCCCGCAAGGTCGACGGCCGCCCGCTCGGCCATGCGAAGGACGAAGACCTCGTGTTCGAGGACGGTCGCATCGCGCTGGCGGCCGACCGATCGACGTCGGTGACGTTCGAGGATGCGATGAAGGCGGCGGGGCTCGACGAGATCGAGGTCGAGGAGACCGCGAAGCCGGGACTCGCCGACAAGATCAGCGAGATGAGGAAGCAGCGCAACACGCACAGCGCGATCTTCGCGGAAGTGCGCGTCGACGAGGAGGTCGGCGTGATCCGCGTCACGCGGATCGTGATCGCGGTGGCCGCGGGTCGCATCGTCAACCCGAAAGGCGCGCGCAGCCAGGTCATCGGCGGCGTCGTGATGGGGATCGGCATGGCGTTGCACGAGGAGACGTTCGTCGATCATCGTCTCGGCCGCTTCATGAACCACAACCTCGCCGAGTACCACATCCCGGTCAACGCCGACATCCACGACATCGACGTGATCTTCGTCGACGAGCCGGACCCCGAAGTCACGCCGCTCGGCGTCAAGGGACTCGGCGAGATCGGCATCGTCGGCACCGCGGCCGCAGTGGCGAACGCGATCTGGCACGCGACCGGCCATCGTTCGCGATCGCTGCCGATCACGCTCGACCACCTGCTGCCCGGCGCGCACGCACCGCGATCGCAGGACGTGCCGGAGACGGTCCAGGTCTGACGTCGCGACGTCGCCGCGGCCGAAGCCGCGGCTTATAGTGGCCGCCCCTCGGCCACGACGACGCGTCGATGACCTTCCTGCTCGCCCTCGATCAGGGCACGTCGAGCTCGCGCAGCATCGTGTTCGACCGCGACGGCCGCATCGTCGCGGTCGCGCAGCGCGAGCTTCGCCAGTTCTATCCGCGACCGGGCTGGGTCGAGCACGATCCGAACGAGATCTGGACGCAGCAGCGCGACACCGCACGCGAGGCGCTCGCGAAGGCCGGCCTGCGCGCGTCCGACATCGCGGCGGTCGGCATCACGAACCAGCGCGAGACCACGCTGCTGTGGGATCGAACCACCGGCGAGCCGCTACATCGCGCGATCGTCTGGCAGGACCGCCGCACCGAGGACCTGTGCGCGAAGCTGCGCGCCGACGGCAGCGATGCGTTGATCCGCGAGCGCACCGGGCTCGTCGTCGATCCGTACTTCTCGGCGACGAAGCTGCGCTGGCTGCTCGACCACGTGCCCGATGCGCGCGCCGAGAGCGCAGCGCGGCGAGCTCGCGTTCGGCACGGTCGACGCCTGGCTGTTGTGGAAGCTGACCGGCGGCCGCGTCCATGCGACCGACATCAGCAACGCGTCGCGCACGATGCTGTTCGACATCCATCGCGGCGCGTGGGACGACGAACTGCTCGCGCTGTTCGACGTGCCGGCGTCGGTCCTGCCCGACGTGCGTCCGTCGTCGTGCGACTTCGGCGCGATCGACGCGGACATGCTCGGGCTGCCGCTATCGATCGGCGGCATGGCCGGCGACCAGCAGGCCGCGCTGTTCGGCCAGGCCTGCTTCGACGCGGGCATGGCGAAGAACACGTACGGCACCGGCTGCTTCCTGCTGATGCATACCGGCGCGACGCCGCGGACCTCGAACAACGGCCTCGTGACGACGCGCGTCGCGCAGCGCGGTCCCGGCTCGTCGTATGCGCTCGAAGGCAGCGTGTTCGTCGGCGGCGCGGTCGTGCAGTGGCTGCGCGACGGCCTGTGCGCGATCGACAGCAGTGCCGAGGTGCAGGCGCTGGCCGAGACCGTGCCCGACTCGGGCGGCGTGCTGATGGTGCCGGCGTTCACCGGTCTCGGCGCGCCGTACTGGAACGCCGACGCGCGCGGCACGCTGACCGGCCTCACGCGCGGCACGACGATCGGCCACGTCGCGCGCGCGGCGCTCGAGAGCATCGCGTTCCAGAGCGCCGCGCTGCTGCAGGCGATGAGCCGCGACGCGAAGTCCTCGGGTGGGCAGGAGGTCGCCGAGCTGCGCGTCGACGGCGGCGCGTGCGTCAACGACCTGCTGATGCAGTTCCAGGCCGACCTGCTCGGCGTGCCGGTCGTGCGGCCCGCGATGATCGAGACGACGGCGCTCGGCGCGGCGTTCCTCGCGGGGCTGACGGCGGGCGTCTATGCCGACGAGGCGGAGCTGTCGGCGTTGTGGAAGGCCGATCGGACGTTCGTGCCGACGATGACGCGGGATCGGGCCGACGAGCTGATGGGTCGATGGGAGCGCGCGGTGCGGCAGACACTGGCCGCGTGAGGTGCGGCGATGCGGTCGTGGTCGGTCGAGCATCGAACCATCCACCTTCTCGCGCGACGGGCTCGTTCGGTGCGGCTGGCTTACTGCAACGCGCCCCAGCGTGCGACGGCCGGCTCGGCCGCGGCCCAGCGCCACTGGCCGTCCGACTGGCGGCAGGTCTGCGTGACGAACCATGCCGAGGTCGGCGTCTGCTTCGAGCCACCGGCGACCGAGAACATCACTTCCTTGCAGGTCGCCAGCGCGTTGTCGATCACGCCGACGACGCGAAGCTCGCCGCGCTCGTCGGTGAAAGGCATCTTGTGATGGATGTCCCAGCTCTGCTGCTCGCCGATGGCCATGCCGCCGGCGAGCGCGGCGATGCGGTTCTGCTCGTCGGCCTGCATGTCGCGAAAGATCTTGCGGAACTCGGCGTCGGTCCCGGCCCTGACCGCGATACCGACGCCGACGCCGATCGCCGGATTGGTCGTGGCCGTGCCGGTCGCGATCGCCGCAACGGCGCCCGCGAATCCACCGATCGAGGTGCATCCGGAGAAAAGGCCGACGCAAGCGAGGCCCGCGAACAGCGCTCGCCCGTTCATTGCAGGGACCCCCAGCGCGCGGTCGCCGGCTCGGCCGAGGCCCAGCGCCACTTCGCCGCGTCCTTGCAGATGGTCGCGACGTAGAACGCGCTGACCATCCGCTTGTCCTTGGTCTCGTCGACCGAGAACACGATCTCCTTGCAGGTCAGGTCCGCGGTGCCGATGACGCGGCTGACGGTGACCCTGCCGGCCTGGTTGGATTCGAGCTGGATGCGGTGGCGGCTCTCCCAATGACCGACCTGACCGATCCTGAGCGGACCGGCGACGGCCGCGATCACGTCCTGCTGGTCGCCGTGGTAATCGCGTTCGACCGCCTTGGCGCCGGCTTCGCCCGCGGCGAGCACGCCGAGACCGATGCCCGACGCGACCGCCGCATTGCGCGTGACCGCGCCGGCGATGGCCGAGCCGCCCACGCCGGCCGTCGTCGCGGCACCCTCGCTGAACAACGACGTGCAGCCGCCGAGGCACACGGCGCCCGCGGCACAGAAAGCCAGCAGGGGACCGGCCGGCTTCGATCGATGGTGAGGGTGTGACATGGTGGAAGGGATCGGCTCGATGACGAGGATGCGCAACGCCTGCGATGAAACGTACGCAGCTCCCTCGCGGCTCGTTCAACCGGAAGTCCGATTGCAGGGTAGGTCGGTGCCTCGGAAGCGATGTTCGAGGCTCGCCTCGCCGATCGAAGCGTCGCGGCTGAGGTAGTCTGCCTGCCATGTCCGTCTCCGTGCCCTACGAGGGGATGCCGACGCCCGAGCGCTACGTCGCGATGACGGCGACCATCCTCGGCATCTCGCTGTCCGTCCTCGACGCGACGATCGTCAACCTGGCGTTGCCGGGCATTGCGCAGAGCCTGCATGCGAGCGCGACGCACGCCATCTGGGTGGTGACGGCGTACCAGCTCGCGATCCTCGCGCTGCTGCTGCCGCTCGCCATGCTGGGCGACCTGGTCGGCTATCGGCGCGTCTATCTGGGCGGCGTCGCGATCTTCACCGTCGCGTCGTTGTCGTGTGCGCTCGCCCCGAACCTCGAGGTGCTGGTCCTCGCGCGTGCGTTCCAGGGCGTCGGCGCGGCCGGCATCATGGCCGTCAACGCCGCGTTGGTCCGGGCGATCTACCCGTCCCGCCTGCTCGGCCGCGGCGTCGCCATCAACTCGCTCGTCGTCGCGACCGGCTCGGTGGCCGGCCCGTCGATCGCGGCATTGATCCTGTCGGTCGCGACGTGGCCGTATCTGTTCGTCGTCAACCTGCCGGTCGGCTTGATCGCGTTGTTCGTCGGCCTCCGATCGCTGCCGCCGAACGTGTCCCCGCCGCCCGCCGGCCTGTCGTTGCGCGCGTCCGACGTCGTGATGAACGCGATGATGTTCGGGTTGGTCTTCCTGGGTGCCGAGGCGGTCGGAACGCGAGGCAGCGGCGGCGGGTCCGGTTGGCTCGTCGGCGTCGCGTTGATGGTCGCGGGCGCGGTCGTCGGCGTGGTCTATGTGAGGAGCCAGCGACGCCGCCTCGTGCCGATGCTGCCGATCGACCTGCTGCGCATCCCGGTCTTCGCGTGGTCGATGTGCGCGTCGATCGCCGCCTTCGCGGCCCAGACGCTCGCGTACATCGCGCTGCCGTTCCTGTTCCTCGGCGCCTATCAGCGCTCGCACACGGAGGCCGGCTTGCTGATCACCGCGTGGCCGCTCGGCGTGGTGCTCGCGGCGCCGGTCGCGGGCCGGTTGATCGGACGTTATCCGGACGGATTGCTCGGCGGCATCGGTCTGGCCGTGCTGGCGGCCGGCCTGACGGCGCTGGCTCTGTTGTCGGCGCATCCGACGAACGTGGCCATCGGCATGCGCATGGTGGTCTGCGGCATCGGGTTCGGCCTCTTCCAGTCACCGAACAATCACACCATCGTCACGAGCGCGCCGCCGGAACGCTCCGGCGGCGCGAGCGGCATGCTGGGCACGGCGCGATTGACGGGACAGACGCTCGGCGCCGTGTTGCTCGCGGTGCTCTTCACGCTGTCGGGCGCGCCTGGCGGGAGAGGATCGACCATCGGACTCGGCGTGGCCGCCGTCTTCGCCGCCGTAGCCGCGTGCTTCAGTTCGATGCGGCTGCGCGTGCCGATGCGCGATCCGAGGCCCGTCGGCGTTCGCTGAGCGAGGCGTCGATCCGCGGTCGAGTGGACGCCGTCGAGGCAAGCGAAGCTCGCCTACGCCGCCTCGAGCGCGCGCGCAGCCGCATCGGCCGTGTCCTCGGGCTTCGTGTTGAACGCGATCGTGGCGCCCCGTGCCCCTTTGTGAACGACGTTGACCACGGACTCGAACAGCGCCAGTCCCTTCGGTGGAATCCGCAGCCCGCCGCCGATCACGACGCAATCGTACGAAGCCGCATCGAGCTGTCGCTTCAACAGGGCTCGTCCGGCGTTGTCGGGCGTGATCATGCAGGCGTCGCCGTCCCATCCACGTTCCTTGATCTTCTCGAGGCCGACCCGGATGCCTGCGTTGATCTTTTCGGCGTCGAAGCCGGGCGGCAACGACGGATCGGAGAAGTCGACGGTCTCCGGCTTTTGCCCGACGAACAGGATGCGGGTCATCATCAAGCTCCTTGCAAGGCGTCGCGATGGACGCAGGGAATGGTCGCGTGACAGCGTTGTCCATCGCACGCGTCACGCCGCTTCGACCTCGGCGAGGGTCGGATAGTCGGTGTAGCCCTTCGCGCCCTCGCCATAGAACGTCTTGGGATCGGGCTTGTTGAGCGCGGCGCCGCTGCGGAACCGTTCGACCAGGTCGGGATTCGCGATAAAGGGCACGCCGAACGCGACGGCGTCGGCCTTGCCTGCGGCGACGAATGCATCGCCCTTCGCCCGGTCGAAGCCCGAGTTGACGATCAGCGGCACCGTGACCTTCGAGCGGAACGTCTCCGCGACCTGCGGGATCTGCACGCCCCGTTCGGCATCCTTCGCGTTGGGCTCGAGCAGCGTCAGGTACGTGATGCCCAGCGCGTTCAACCGATCGATCACGACGCCGAACGTCTCGCGCTTGTCGCGGTCGTCCACGCCGTAGAGATGGCTCGATGGCGACAAGCGCACGCCGACGTGCGCGGCGTCCCACGCGGCGATCATCGCCTGCGTCGTCTCGATCATCAGCCGGGCGCGGTTCGATGCCGAGCCGCCGTAAGCGTCGGTCCGCCGGTTCGAACCATCCTGCAGGAACTGGTCGTGCAGGTATCCGTTGGCTCCGTGCAATTCCACGCCGTCGAAGCCGGCCGTTCGCGCGTTGCGGGTCGCCTGCGCGAAGTCGGCGACGATGCCGGGAATCTCCTCGATGCCGAGCGCGCGCGGCACGGGAAAGTCCACGTGCCCCGACGGCAGAAAGAAGTCGCCGGTCGCCGGGATCGGCGACGGGGCAACCGGCAGTTCGCCCTCGCGCATGCCGGGATGGGCCACGCGCCCGCAATGCCAGAGCTGGCAGAAGATGCGACCGCCCGCCGCATGCACGCGATCGGTGACGACGCGCCAGCCGGCGATCTGATCGTCGCGCCAGATGCCCGGGCCGCGGATGACACCGCGTGCCTGCCTCGAGACGGCGGTGCAGTCGGTGACGATCAGGCCGGCGTCCGCGCGCTGCGTGAAGTAGTCGGCCATCAACGCGGTCGGCACGTTGTCCTGCGTGGCGCGCGTTCGCGTCATCGCGGACATCAGGATTCGGTTCGGCAGATCGAGCGCGCCGATGCGCACGGGAGAGAAGAGATCGGTCATGGACATCCTTTCGTTCAAGGCATCTCGTTGCCGCCATCGACGATGCGGGTCTGGTTGGTGGCGAAGCTCCGCGGCGTGCGAAGCCACGCGTTGGCGCAGTCCGGAAAGGACAGACCGCCGGTGGATCGACCGAGGCATCCGCGACGACGATTGTTCCGTTCACCGGGTCAGTCTTTTCGGGATCGCGAGCGTTTTGCGCGGCCACTCGACTTAAACAGCGCGACGGATCGATCGTTCGTCGCGCCTGTTGGACACGCTGTGCAGGAAAGTGCGACAGTGAACGGTGCTCGACCTCAACTCGTTGCGAATCTTCGAAAGGGTCGCGTCGTTGCAGAGCTTCACGGCGGCGGCGCGCGCGCTCGGCTTGCCGAAGTCGAACGTGAGTCGGGCGATCGCGAAGCTCGAAGAGGAGCTCGGGTCGCGGCTGTTCCAGCGAACGACGCGCGACGTGGTGCTGACGCTGACGGGGCAGGCCTTGCTCGATCGCAGCACCGAGATCATCGCCAGCCTCAGCGAAGCGCTGACGTACGTCGGCAGCCTCGCCGGTCAGCCGCGCGGTGTCCTGAAGGTGAGCGCCGGCATCGGGTTCGGCGTGAACGTGCTGGCCGAGCAGCTCCCCGAATTCCTGCGCCGCTTTCCGGAGATCGACCTCGTGCTCGATCTCGAGAGCCGATCCGCGGACCTGGTGGCCGACTCGGTCGACGTCGCGGTGCGGCTCGGCCCGCTTCCCGAGTCAGGGCTGATCGCGGTCAGGCTCGGACAGATGCGCCGCCATCTGTGCGCGGCGCCGGCATATCTGGAGAGACGCGGCGTGCCTCGATCGATCGAGAGCATCGCGGGACACGACGTGATCGCGATGACGGCGCCGGACGGTCGAGCACGGCCCTGGACCTTCTCGCGAGGCACCGAAACGATCCGCGTCGCGATCAAGCCGCGCGTGTCGATCAACGAGGCCCTGACGATCCATCGCATGGTGTCCAACGGAGCCGGACTCGGCCTGCTGACCGGCTACCTCTGCGCCCCCGAGATCGCCGCGGGGCGGCTCGTCCACCTCTTCCCCGACTGGTCGCCGTCTCCGGTCGAGGTCAGTCTCGTCTTTCCCAGTCGACGCGAGCTTTCGCCGATCGTCCGCGCGTTCGTCGATTACATGAAGGGAGTGAGCGGTCCGGATTGCGTGTGGAGGGATGATCCGCTCGGGGAGTGAGTGATGAGGGGCGTTGGAGACCACTCGGCGTCCGTGACTTGTATCCCCGCCCCGGAACCGATGGCATGCGGCATCCGGTACCGCCATGACTGGTTCCCAGGTGACGGAGGGCCGAGACCGGCCAGATGGGTTTGATGCTCATCGTGCCAAGCATCGCCGGTCCAGTTCACTCCGCAACTGCCGCACCAGCAACTTCGTGAGATAGAAGGCAATCGTCGGGTTCTGCACGAACAGCAGATGGACCGCCTCGTCGGACATCGAGTGGACGGTGCAGTCGGTCTCGCAGACCACGGTCACCGGCCGGGTGTGATGTTCGGAGAACAAGCCGATCTCACCGATCAACCGCCCCGGTTCCAGGGACTCACCGAGCTCGACCGCCCGCGTACGGCCGGACTCGACGAAGTACAGCGAGTCGGCCGGCGACCCCTTGCGGAACAGCACCGAACCCGCCTTGAGCACTTCCTTCTTCATCTGCGGCAGCAGCCATTCGCCGACCGGTGCGTCGCGCGTCGCCGCTTCGAGGGCCTTGACCATCCGTCGAAGTGACCAGAGCCGCCACGCGTTGATCGACAGCAGGGCCGCCTGCAACGCACACGCAAGGGCACTCGCTTCGACCGCCGCTTGCATGAGGAAGGCGGCGTTGGCGCCGACTGCGAAGACGCGCAGCCGGCCCATCCGCTTCATCAGATTGCTCGCGACGGTCAGCGCCGCACCAGCGCCGTTGAGGAGCAGGGAGAGATCGAGGACGGCGAACATGGTCGGCTGCCTTTCATGCTTGCCGTTCAGTCGAGCGGCTTGTCGCCGACGCGCTCGGCCCGGCGTTGCTGGCGGGCGGCACGCTTGTCGAGTGCGGCGACCGGCGTTCCCGCGATGCCGGTCGCTTCGATCACGAAGTCGGCGACCTTCTTCGGCGAAGCGAGCATGGCGACGTGACTGGTCGGCACGCTCAACGTCTTCGCGCCCATCCGCGCCGCCGTGCTGCGTTCCTGATCGGGCGAGATCGTCCGATCGTTCTCCGCGATGACGAACCAGCTCGGCTTGGTATGCCATGCGGCGCTGGAGATGGTGGTGGACAGGATCGCGCCCTGGGTCGCGCCCTGCGTGACCGTCAGGACGTGCTGCTCGGCGGGGGTCAGGTCCTGGGCGAAATTCTCGGCGACGCCCTTCGCCGTCAGCAGCAGGAAGCCGTCATCGACCGGGCGGATCTCGCCGAACGCGGGCATCTTCGGGAACCGGCTCGCCAAGCCGCTGAGCGTCTCGCCGGCGTCCGGCGCGAACGCGGCGACATAGACGAGGCCGGCGACCTTGGGATTGTTCCCCGCCTCCGTGATGACGGCGCCGCCGTAGGAGTGACCGACGAGGAGGACCGGCCCGTCCTGCGCGTCGATCATCCGCTTGGTCGCGGCCACGTCGTCGGCGAGCGACGTCAACGGGTTCTGGACCGCGACGACGTGCAGGCCGCGTTGTTCCAGCAACGGGATGATCTTCGACCAGCTCGACCCGTCGGCCCATGCTCCATGGACGAGGACCACGTTGTGGATCGGGGCTGGGCGCTCCTGTGCGGACACGAGCAGCGGGGCGAAGGCGAGCGTTGCGGCGGACAGCGAGCGGCGAAGGGTGCGTGCGTTCATGAGAGCCTCGACAAGGTGGGAATGGAAGCGCCTCGAACTCCGGCGCACCACCATCGTCGTGCGGTCGACGGCATCGCACACGGACCGGCCGAGGGGGCCGAGGGCAGTCATTTCGGACTGTTAGGCGGCGTTCCTTCGCGTCGCTCGCCACGACCAGTGCAGCACCGCTCGTCACGACGCATGTCGTGGGACGATCCGATCGTCCCGATGACCCCTCGAAAGGAGGTTCTGAAGTACGCCTGGACGGCCTCATAGTCGGACCGCGCTCGAACAGATGCCACGATGCCCAGAAGCGAGTCGATGCCGGCGCCATTCGGCCACCCGTCGCCCGATCTAGTCTTGCTGCACTTCTACTGACTCCTGACGTTTCCAGCATGCGTCACGCTTATCTCGTCATCCTCGCCGCATGTCTTGCTGCCGTGGTGACCTCCGGCCGGGCGGAGGCGGATGAGACGTCGTTGAGCCGCATGTTCCACACGGCGTGGACTGCGCGCGACGGTGCCCCGCAGGCGATCGGGCGTCTCGCCGCGCGCGACCGACGGGACGCTATTGATTGGCGCCGCGGGCGGTCTCTACGTGTTCGACGGCCTCGCGTTCTCGCCCTTCCGGCTCGCCGACGGCGACGAGCCGCTTCCGACGAGAGAAGTCACGGCGCTGCTGGTCGCGCGCGACGGCGTCGTCTGGGTCGGCTATGGCGTCGAGGGGGCGACGCGGATCGCGGGCGGTCATGCCACCAACTGGAGGCACGTCGGTTCCAGGGACATCGGAACGCTTCAGCGGCTCCAGCAGGCACCCGACGGCACCATCTGGGCATTGAGCCATCAGCGGGCCGTCATCCGCTTCGGACCCGACGAGGATTGGCACGAGGAACCGCTGCCAAAGGAAGCCGTCGGCACCCGGATCTCCGGATTGTTCGTCGATTCCCGCGGAGGCGTCTGGGTCGCGGCCGGCGGCAGGCTTTATCTGCGACGCCAGGGCGACGAGGCACTGCATCGCGTCGCTGCGGAGGTCGACATCTTCATGGCCGCAGCCGAGGCGCGGGACGGGTCCATCTGGTTTACCGACGTGCTGGGCACCGACGACGTCGGCCGCACCCAGCGCGTCGACCCGCAAGGGCGCGTGATCGAGCGGCTCGGCGATCGCACCGAACTCGCGTCGCTGATCGTGTTGCCGGACGGCGCGATGCTGTTGGGGACGCACGAACGGGGATTGTTTCGCTACGCCGGAGATGCGATCGCGCACGATGCCATCGCGCTGCCGCCACCAGAAATCTATGGTCCGGCGCAAGGGCTCGCCTCCTTCGACGTCGAGGCGCTGTTGGCCGACACCGAAGGCAACCTGTGGGCGGCCGGCAAGCGTGGGCTCGATCGCTTTCGCAAGTCCGTCCTGGTCGCCTATTCGTCCGAGGCCGCTCGCGGCGACTGGCACATGTGCGCGGATGGACATGGCACGGTCTGGGCCGGGGGCAGCGCATATCCGCTACGCCGCATCGTCGGTGAGTCCGTCGACCCTGTCGTCCCCGACCTGACGCCGTACGGCCTCAGTTGCGGCGCCGACGGGGCGCTGGTCCTGCACAACACGGGCCTGTATCGCGTCGTCGGCGAGCACCTGACGCGACTGCCACCGGTACCTGGGGCGACGAGCTACGGCGTGCGCGCTGCTGTCGAGGATACCGACGGCAGCGTCGTCGCGATCGGCACCGGCATCCTGCATCGATTGAAGGACGGGGTATGGCGCCCGATCGAGCGACCGGGCATCTTCGGCAAGCCACCGACGACCGTCTTCATCGACTCGCACGGACGCCGCTGGAGCGGCTACTTCAACGACTCCATCGCATTGACGACCGGCGATGTCGAGCGCGAGATCGAGCCGAAGGCCGACGGCGTGGGCTTCATCACGATCTTCGCCGAGACGTCGCGCGGCATCTTCGTCTGCGGCGCGAAGGGCGTGGCGATGTGGAGTGGCGACGCGTTTCGGACGCTGAACTTCGTCGACCGGGTCGCGATCCGCGGCGCGACCGGCCTTGTCGAGGACAACGACGGCAACCTCTGGCTGAACGGCTTCGGGGGTGTCGTTCGGGTGGAGCGCGCGGAATTCGATCGCTGGCTCGCCGACGGTTCGCACGCGATGCAGACGACGGTCGTGACCGAGGGCAACTTCGTCGGGCCCGCGCCGTTTCGCAGCCTGCCGACAGCCGCGAAGGACCGCGACGGCCGCCTGTGGTTCGCGATGCTCAACGGCGTCATGCACCTCGACCCGACGCAGCTCACTGCGCATCAACCTGCGCCGGTCCTCTCGATCCGTTCGATTCAGGTCGATGGGATACCGCTCGCTCGGGACGGCCAGGTGGCGCCGAGACCGCAACGTATCGCCATCAGCTACTTCGGCGCCAACCTGAACCGCCCGGAAGGCGTCGTGTATCGGCACAAGCTCGACGGCATCGACGCGGACTGGCAGGACGACGGCCGTCGCACGGAGGCGGTCTACAGTCGCCTCGGACCGGGCACGTACAGGTTCCGCGTGGTCGCCTCCAACGGCGACGGCGTCTGGACCGAACCCCTGGCCGCCACGCCGATCATCGTCGAGCCGAGCTACTGGCAGACGTGGTGGTTCGCGGCGGCGTGCGTCGTGACAGTCATCGCGCTGCTGGCGCTCGCGTTCACGCTACGCCTGCGCATCGTCGCCGCCGAGATCAGGGCGCGTGCCGAGGAACGCGCGGACGAGCGCATCCGGATCGCGCGCGAACTCCACGACACGTTGCTGCAGGGCGTGCAGGGCCTGATGTTGAGCTTCCACGTAGCCGCCCAGCGGACGACGCCGGACGACCAGTCCCGTGCGATCCTCGACAAGGCACTGACGACGGCCGACCGCTTGATCACCGAAGGTCGCAGCCGCGTCAACAGCCTCCGTTCCGAGCACCTCACCGATGCGGAACTCGTACCCGCGTTGAAGAACGTGGCGAGTGACCTCGACGTGGATGGGCACACCGCGTTCGCGGTCGCGGTCACGGGGAGCCACAGGCCGTTGCAACCGCACGTTCTCGACGAGCTCTTCAACATCGCGAGGGAAGCGATCACCAATGCCTTTCGCCATGCAGGGGCCGCACGGGTGTGCGTCGACATCGAATACGGGCGGAAGCGATTCGCGCTCACCTGCACCGATGACGGGAGAGGATTTGCCGCGTCGGATCGATCCGTCGTGGATCGGGACGGCCATTGGGGTCTGCTCGGCATGATGGAGCGCGCCGAACGGATCGGTGCCGACCTGAGCGTCGCGAGCGAGCCCGGTAGCGGGACGTGCGTCCGGTTGCTCATCCCGGCGCGACTGGCGTATCGCCGATGAAGCGCGCTTCCAGTCGCAACGATGCACGCGTGCGAGCCCGCTGCGAACGACGTTCGTATCGAGGCATCGTCGCCGCGGGCGCCGGGCGGGTGTCGATCAACGACGACATCGACCCATGAGCGACGACAACGCACCGATCCGGATTCTGGTCGTCGACGACCATCCGACGCTGAGGGACGGCCTCGCCACCATCATCGGCACACAGCCCGACATGAAGGTCATCGGAGAAGCGGGAACCGGCGCCGAGGCCGTCGAGTCGTTCGGCCGCCTCCTGCCGGACATCACCTTGCTCGATCTGAGACTGCCCGACATGCATGGCACCGATGTCATCCGTGAGATCCGCAAGGACCACGCGCGAGCCCGCATCATCGTGTTGACCACCTACCTCGGCGACGTCCAGGCCGTACGAGCGTTGAAGGCCGGTGCCCAGAGTTACCTGTTGAAAGCATCGCTTCGGCTGGACCTTCTCGACACCGTGCGCGCCGTACATGCCGGCGAACGGCGCGTCGCCCCCGAGGTCGCCTCGGAGATGGCGCAGCACGCGCTCGACGACAACCTGACCGATCGTGAAATCGAGGTCCTCAAACTCGTCGCCGCCGGTTGCTCGAACAAGGTGGTCGCGGGACGCCTGTCGATCACGGAAGACACCGTGAAGGGCCACGTCCGCAACATCCTGTCCAAGCTGAATGCCAACGACCGGACCCATGCGGTGACCATCGCTCTGCGGCGCGGATTCTTCGACTTGGGATAGCGGTCTGAATCCGCAGCGCAGCAGGCCGGCGCCATGCGCGGTATCGGACGAGGGACCGGCTGCTATCTGCTATGAAAACCCGCGTATCGGCCTTCGTTGTTTCGCTCGTCGACGATGCCAGCTCATGCGACTTCGGGCCGCAGACTCTTGTCGTCCGCTTTCGGCCAAGCGCGGACCTCCGCTGCGATCTATAGGACTCAGCGCTCCAGGGTGACTTTCCGCACTTATTTCCTCCAACGAACGTCGGTCCTCGGGTCGATCGCGATCGTCAGACGCGGCGCAGATCGGTGGCAGGCGATCCCTCGCCCCCCACCAGCGCCGCGAACCGCGCCAGATCGACATTCCCCCCGCTGACGATCACCCCGACCCGCTGCCCCGCGTGCGCCCGCCCGCGCTTTCGCAACGCCGCGAACCCCAGACACCCCGTCGGCTCGACGATCATCTTCATCCGCGACGCGAGGAAGCGCATCGCGTCGACCAGCGCGTCATCGCTGACCGTCAGCACATCGTCGACGTCCCGCTTGATGATCTCGAACGTGTAGCGACCGAGATGCTGCGTCTGCGCGCCGTCGGCGATCGTGTGCGGGGTGTCGATGTGGACGATCGTGCCGCTGCGGAACGATCGCTGGCCGTCGTCGCCGGCCTCGGGCTCGACGCCGTATACGTGCGTCTGCGGCGACAGCGCGCAGACCGAGAGAGCCGAGCCGGCGAGCAGCCCGCCGCCGCCGAGGCAGACGTACAGCGCGTCGAGCGCGCCGACCTCGTCGATCAGCTCCATCGCCGCCGTGCCCTGGCCTGCGATCACGTCCGGATGGTCGTAGGGCGGGATCAGCGTCATCCCGCGCTCGTCCGCGAGTCGTCGGCCGATCGCCTCGCGGTCCTCGGCATGGCGGTCGTAGAACACGACCTCGCCGCCGTAGCCACGCGTCGCCTCGACCTTGACCGTCGGCGCATCGGTCGGCATCACGATCGTCGCGGGGATGCCGAGGATGCGGGCCGCGAGCGAGATCGCCTGCGCGTGGTTGCCGGATGAAAACGCGACGACGCCCGCCTTGCGTTGGCGCTCATCGAAGCACGACAGCGCGTTGAACGCCCCGCGGAACTTGAACGCACCCATCCGCTGGAAGTTCTCGCACTTGAAGAACACCTCGGCGCCGAGCTCCTCGTCGATGGTCCTCGACGTCAGCACCGGCGTCACGTGTGCGTGGCCCGCAAGGCGGTCCGCGGCCGCGAGCACGTCGTCGAACGTCGGCAGCGAAAGGGCGGTGGGGTCGTCGGTCATCGTCGTGTCGCAGGTCGGGCTGACCTCGCGCTACTCGCGGTCAATGCTTCGGGATGCCGTCGATGTCCATCGTCCACGGGAGCGACGAGCGGCACCAGATCTGTCTCGTCGGGACGAGCGACGCCCGCTCCGCGATGCATCCGGTCCGCAGGACGTACATCGTCGCTTCGACCGCCGCGGCGCTGTACAGCGCCGAGCCGCAGTCGGCGCAGAACGCCTGCAGCCGGATGGCGCCGCTGCTGCCGGTCTTCTCGTAGATCGCCGGCGTGCCGGCGAGGAGCGTGAAGTCCTCGACACGCGCGGGCACCGACACGCGATAGGCGGTACCGCTCAACGCCTGACAGTCGCTGCAGTGGCAGATCGTCGTGCGCGTCGCGTCGACCTCGGCCTCGTAGCGGATGCGTCCGCAATGACAGCTTCCATGCACGTTCATCCAAGTCTCCATGCGTTGGAACCGCTCGAAGTTCCGCGCGTGATGACGTCCGGGACGGCTCGCGCCGGCGTCGCCAGGTCGTCGCTCACGGGACCGCCAGCCTCATGCGTTTTGCCTCCTCCTCGTAGCGCGCATCGTCGATCTCGTCCATCAGCCCGCCGAGGTCGACGGTGCCGCGCGGTGCTTCGACGCGGCCGGTCAGCGGCATGCCGACGGCGAGCACGCCGCGCTGATAGAGCTGCCAGATCTCCTTGCCGTACTCGGTCCCGATCAGCTCCGGCGCGAAGCGTCCGAACGTGTTCGAGAGGTTCGTCACGTCGCGGTCGAGCATCGCCTTCGCGTGATTGTTGCCGGCCGCGTCGACCGCCTGGGGCAGGTCGATGATCACCGGCCCGTCGGCGGCCATCAGCACGTTGAACTCGGACAGGTCGCCGTGGATCACGCCCGCGAGCAGCATGCGGATGACCTCGTCGAGCAGCGTCCGGTGATGGCGTCGCGCGTCGTCCGCCGTGAACTGGACGTCGTTCAGACGCGGCGCGGCGTTGCCGTCGGCATCGGTGACGAGTTCCATCAGCAGCACGCCTTCGAGGAAGTGGTACGGCTTCGGCACGCGGACGCCGGCCGCGGCGAGACGGTAGAGCGCGTCGACCTCGGCGCTCTGCCACGCCTCCTCGCGCGCCCGCTTGCCGAACGCGGTGCCCTTCTTCATCGCGCGCGCGTCGCGGCTGTTGGCCGTCTTGCGGTTCTCCGTGTAGTCGACGGCCTGGCGGAAGCTGCGCTGCTGCGCGTCCTTGTAGACCTTCGCGCAGCGGACCTCGGGCCCGTCGCCGCCGTCGCATTCGACGACGAACACGGCCGCCTCCTTGCCGCTCATCAACTGCCGGACGACGCGGACGATGAGGCCGTCGTCGAGCAGCGGCTGCAGTCGCGCGGGAATCTTCATGGCCGAACGTTACACGACGGCGCCGCCGCGGCGGTAGGTCGGGGACGTCTGCGCAAGCCGCGCTGCATCGGTCCGTTCCTATAGCATCGCTTCTTCGATTCCTACGGCGCGATCACGCCCGAGGACCGAGACTGCAGCACCGGTCGCCGAGGCGGCCCTTCCGCGAGGTGCACATGCCGCGAGCCATCTGGAAAGGCGCGATCAGCTTCGGGCTGGTCCACGTCCCGGTCGGGCTCTATCCCGCGTCGTCGGAGAGCGGCGTCGACTTCGACTGGCTCGACAAGCGCTCGATGGACCCGGTCGGCTACAAGCGCATCAACAAGCGGACCGGCAAGGAGATCGAGCGCGAGAACATCGTCAAGGGCGTGAAGGCCGATAACGGCGAATACGTCGTGCTGTCGGCCGACGAGATCCAGGCCGCTTATCCGAAGACGACGCAGACGATCGAGATCGAGGGCTTCGTCCACGCGCCCGAGGTCCCGTTCGTCTACCTCGAGAAGCCGTACTACCTCGAGCCGACCGACAAGGGCGAGAAGGTCTACGCGCTGTTGCGCGAGGCGATGGCGAAGGCCGGGCGTGATCGGCATCGCGCGCGTCGTGCTGCACACGAAGGAGCATCTCGCGGCGCTCGTGCCGTCGGGCGCGGCGCTGGTGCTGAACACGCTGCGCTGGTCGAACGACCTGCGCGACCCGGCGGCGCTGAACCTGCCGGCCGAAGGCATGAAGGCGGCCAACCTCAAGGACGCCGAGATGAAGATGGCCGAGCAGCTGATCGGCGACATGACGGTGCCGTTCGATCCGGGCGGCTACACCGATCGCTTCGCCGATGCGGTCCACAAGCTCGTCGAGCAGCGCGTCGCGGCCGGCAAGACCGAGAAGGTCGAGCCGCTGGAGGCGGTCGACAGCGGATCCCCGAGCAACGTCATCGATCTGACCGAACTGCTGAAGCGAAGCCTCGGTGCGCGCAAGGGCGGCAACGCGAAGGCGTCGAACGACGACGAAGCGGGCGACGGCGACGACTCGGGCGCAGAGGCCGACGCGAAGCCGGCCGCGAAGAAGGCCGCTCGCAAGTCGGCGCACAAGACGGCGCACAAGAGCGCGGCGAAGAGCGCGCGACGCGCTGCCTGACCGATGGCCGCGACGCCGCTCGAGCGCTACAACGCGAAGCGCGACTTCGAGATCACGTCGGAGCCGGCCGGCAAGGCGACGCGTTCCGGCAAGCAGCTGTCGTACGTCATCCAGAAGCACTGGGCGACGCGGCTGCACTACGACTTCCGTCTCGAGCTCGACGGCGTGCTGCTGAGCTGGGCGGTGCCGAAGGGTCCGAGCTTCGATCCGTCGGTCAAGCGGATGGCGATCCACGTCGAGGACCATCCGGTGTCGTACGGCGGCTTCGAGGGGCAGATCCCGGAGAAGCAGTACGGCGCCGGCAAGGTGATCGTGTGGGATCGCGGCACGTGGGAGCCGATCAACGACCCGCGCGCCGGCATGAAGGAAGGCAAGGTCGTCTTCGCGCTGCACGGCGAGAAGCTCGCGGGGCAGTGGGAACTCATCCGCATCGCGAAGCCCGGCGATCGCCAGGACGCATGGCTGCTGTTCAAGAAGCGCGACGCCTGGGCGAAGCCGAGCGAGCAGTACGACGTCACGATGGAACTGCCCGACAGCGTGATCGAGAAGCCGCTGGGCGCGGCCGAGGATCGGGAGACGCCTGCGGTCGAGCCGGACGGACCGGATGCGAAGCCGATCAGGCCGTCGCGCAAGGCCGCATCGAAGGCAGCGGCATCGAAGACAGCGGCGTCGAAGGCATCGAGCGGCGCGCCGGACGCGACGGTCGGGCCGCCCGAAGGCGCCGTCAAGGCGAAGCTGCCGGAGACGCTGTCGCCGCAGCTCGCGACGCTCGTCAAGGCGCCGCCCGAGGGCGACGGCTGGTCGGTCGAGGCGAAGTTCGACGGCTACCGCGTGCTGGCGCGCATCGAGAAGAAGAAGGCGCGGATCATCACGCGCAACGGCAACGACTGGACCGACAAGCTCGAACGGGTCGCGAAGGCGGTCGAGTCGCTCGGCCTCGACGAAGGCTGGCTCGACGGCGAGATCGTCGTGCTGAAGGACGGCGGCAGCGGGCAGGACTTCAACGCGCTGCAGAACTCGATCGACCACGCGAGCAACGAGCCGATCACGTACTTCGTCTTCGATGCGCCGTACCTGTCCGGCTACGACCTGCGCGCGGTCCCGCTGTGGCGGCGGCGCGAGACGCTGAAGGCGATCGTCGACCGCAAGCCGCACGAGCGCATCCGCTTCTCCGAGGACTTCCCGTCGTCGCCGGCCGAGGTGTTGAAGGCGGCTTGCGCGATGGGACTCGAAGGCGTGATCGTCAAGCGCCGCGACGCGCCGTATTCGTCGACGCGCAACGAGCAGTGGATCAAGCTGAAGTGCATCCAGCGCCAGGAGTTCGTGATCGGCGGCTACACCGATCGCAGCAACTCGACGAGCGAGGTCGGCAACCTGTTCCTCGGCGTCTACGAGGACGGCAAGCTGCGTTACGCCGGCGCGATGGGCACCGGCTGGACGCTCGCGACGGCGCGCGAATTGAAGGACAAGCTGAAGAAGCTCGAGGTCGATCGTTCGCCGTTCGAGACCGGCTCGACGAAGCAGGGCCGCTGGTCGAAGCGCGTGCCGGGCACCGAGCACTGGGTGCGGCCGGAGCTCGTCGCCGAGGTGACGTTCGCCGAGTGGACGCCGGAAGGGCACCTGCGTCACGCGTCGTTCCAGGGACTGCGCGAGGACAAGCCGCCGACGTCGGTCGTCCGCGAGAAGGCGGTCGATCCGCCGCCGGACGGCGCGGCGACGAAGCCGGCGACGAAGTCGTCCGACGAGGCGAAGGCATCGGCGAAGACGTCGAGCCGGAGCGCGAAGGCGACGACCGCGGCACCGGACGATCAGGCGACGCGCGCCACGGGCAGGTCGTCGAAGTCGAAGGCGTCCGCGAAGGCCGCGCCGGTGCTGAAGAAGGGCGATGGCCTCGTCGACGGCATCCGCGTCAGCAGTCCGGAACGGGTCATCGACCCTTCGAGCGGCGCGACGAAGATCGATCTCGTGCGCTATTACGACAGCGTGGCCGACCTGATCCTGCCGCACCTGAAGGGTCGACCCGTGTCGCTGGTGCGCGGCCCGCAGGGCGTCGGCGGCGAGCTGTTCTTCCAGAAGCACATGGAGGCGAAGATCCCCGGGGTCGTCGAGCTCGACCCGTCGCTGTGGCCCGAGCACACGTCGCTGATGGAGATCGCGACGCGCGAGGCGCTGCTGTCGACCGCGCAGATGAACACGATCGAGTTCCACACGTGGAACGCGAACGTGAAGGCGATCGACAAGCCGGACCGGATGATCTTCGACCTCGACCCCGGCGAAGGCGTGACGTGGCAGATGATCCAGGAAGCCGCGGTGCTGACGCATGCGCTGCTCGAGGAGCTCGGCCTCGTCGCGTTCCTGAAGACGAGCGGCGGCAAGGGGTTGCACGTCGTCGTGCCGCTGACCCCGCGCGCCGACTGGGACACCGTCAAGGGCTTCTCGCAGGCGCTCGTGCAGCATCTCGCGAAGACGATCCCCGACCGCTTCGTCGCGAAGGCCGGCGGATCGAACCGCGTCGGCAAGATCTTCGTCGACTATCTGCGCAACGGCCTCGGCGCGACGACCGCCGTCGCATACTCGGCGCGCTCGCGACCGGGGCTCGGCGTCTCGATGCCCGTCACGTGGGACGAACTGCCGACGCTGAAGTCCGGCGCGCAGTGGACGATCGCGACGGCGCGCGACTGGCTGTCGTTCCGCAAGGCCGATCCGTGGGCTGCGTATCCGAAGACGAAGCAGACGCTGACCGCGGCGATCAAGACGTTCGGCTACAAGGGCGGCGGCTCCTAGCCCGTCGTGCGGCGCAGCCGCCCGGGTCGTCGACAATCGGGCCCTGCGCGGCTACCCCCACCGGCGCCGCGATCGATCGTTGCGCAGCACAGCGGCCTCGTTATCGCTTGCGCGCGGCCGCTCCCGGACGCCCGTCATCACAGGACCAGATGCTGAACGAAACCGTCGCCCCGACCGAACGATCGTCGATCGCCTTCGGCCGGCCCGAAGGCCGCCTGTCACCCCGGACGAAACGCGTTCTGGTCTTCATCGGCGCGTCGCTCTGGGCCCTGGCGTTCGCTCTCTACACCCGGCACGCGTGGGAGGACTGGTACATCACGTATCGGGCCAGCAAGAATCTGGCGACGGGCAACGGGCTGGTGTTCACGCCGGGACAGCGCGTCCACTCGTTCACGTCGCCGCTCGGGGTCCTGATCCCCGCACTGCTCGACTTCGTCACCTTCGACCGCTCCGACGACCTCGTCCTGTGGCTCTTTCGGCTGATCAACTGCGCGTTGCTCGGAGCAGCCGCGCTGCTCCTGATGGACATCGCGGCGGCTCGCAGGCTCGGAAGGGCTGCGACCTTCCTCGTGCTCGGCGCGTTCGTGATGGACGCCAAGATCGTCGACTTCAGCATCAACGGGATGGAAACCGGGCTGATGATGTTCTTCCTCGCCCTGACCGTGCGCGCGATGTCGGTCGGTTCGCCACGGCAGGCGCTCGCCATCGGTCTCGCCTGGGCCGGTCTGCAATGGACTCGCCCGGACAGCGTGGTCTACATCGTCGCGCTCGCCATCGGCTACCTGCTGTTCGCACCGGCGGAACGCGCGCCGCCGCATCGCGACGCCTTCTGCTGACACGACTCGTTCAAGCGGCCGGCATCGCGTTCGTGCTCTATCTGCCGTGGCTCGTGTGGACCACGCTCTACTACGGGACGCCGATCCCCCACACGATCGTCGCGAAGGGTCTGCTGCTGCCGACGCACACGCCGATCGAATGGCTGGTGGCCTTCGTGCGCTTTCCGCTCGACGTGCTGTTCGCGCAGACGTCGGTGAGCCACACGTTCATGCCGACGTACTTCCTGTTCGGCGGCTGGGATCCGGTGATCCAGCAACTGGCGACGCTGCCTGCGCTCGTCGCGGCCGGCTACTGGGCGATCCCTGGCGGCAAGCCGGAAGGACGGGCGCTGTCGTTCGCCACGTTCCTGATCCAGTTCTACCTGACGCGGGTCGCGGCCTACACGGCGCCCTGGTACGTGCCGAACGTCGCCATCATCAGCATCGTCACGTTGGGATTCGTGATGCAGGGCCTGATCGATGCTCGCCATGGACGCACGATCGTGCGCGGCGCGCGTCCGAACGGTTCGTGGCGCTTCGCGGCGACGTCAGGCGTCGTCGTCGCCGCGATGGCGACGCTGACGATGGCCATGGCCTACGAGATGCGTTTCCAGCAGCGGGTGATCGAGACGGGTCAGCGCAAGACGATCGGGCTCTGGCTCGCGGCGCATGCCGATTCGAACAGCGACACCGTCTTCTCGGAGAGCCTCGGTTACATCGGCTTCTATTCCCAGTTGAAGATGTACGACTTCCCCGGCATGTCGTCGCCGGAGATGGTCGCGGCGCGGCGGGCGTTGCACACCGACGAGTTCGGTCCGCTGATCGTCCGACTGAATCCGACATGGGTCGTCCTGCGCCCGCGCGAGATCGAGGCCGTCAATCGACAGGTGCCCGGCCTCCTGTCGACGCGCTACGTGGCGATGACCGCGTTCGACGTCACCGACAAGGTCCGCGCGCGCAGCTTCCTGCCCGGACGGGCCTACGTCGAATTCGACCAGCGATTCGAGGTCTATCGACGCCGCGATCCCGCGTGATGCGGACTCAGCAGTCCGGACATTCGGCGATCAGGTCCGCGTCGCGTTCGTCGTCGTAGCCGCGGTCCACCACCGTGTGGCCGCGGCAGGTCGCGCACGGCGCATCGACCTGTTCGACGACGCCTCGCCACGGAACCGCCTGATGCGGGCTGATCGCCGTCTGGCGTGCCGCATCGGCCGGCGAATGGGCGTCGGCGTTCCACGCGCGACCGTTCCAGCACGTGAACGCTCCGCCTGGCGCGAGCCGCTCGTACACGCCTTCGCGTTCCGGACGCGACGACGGCCCGAACCAGTCGGTCACGATCAGCTTCACGTCGCCCAACATCGTCTCGGGCATGCGGTCCCTCGGGTTCGATCGGCGTTCCTCGACGCGAGGTCGCGACGGTGCCGGTCGAAAGGATGTTCGCGAAGCCTAAGCGCGTCGGACGTGCGGACGTCCGGCGCGTGCACGGTCCTGATGTCGGCGAACGTCTGAAGGCAGGGCGGTCGCGCGCTTCAGCATTCGACGGCAGCGGCGTCCGGCAGGCGGAAGCGACGTCGCGCGTCGTCGCTGTCCAGCGTCGCGCGGCGGTAGAGACGCCCGATCGCATTTCGGTCGAGCAGCTCGGGCCGCGCGGCGACGAGCCGCTCGACCGTCGTCGAGCCGTCGCAGGCGGCCTGCGCGTCGGCGATCAGCGCCACGAACGCGACCGTCAGCGTCTCGTGATAGAGACCCGGCTTGCCGGCGCGCGCCGCGATCGACCGCACGCCGTCGCGCACCGCGATGCAGGCTTCGAGGAACGGCATTCGCGCGAGCGCGCACGCGGCCGCGCGCAGGTGCGCCCGGTGATCGAAGCCGGTCGGGTCCAGGGTGCCGCGGCAAAACGCCGCGAAGAAGGCTTCGTCGTCCATGTTGTCATGGTACGCCGGTAACAGGGTACGCGACAACCTCGAGTCGCGCGATGCGTTCAGAGCTTCGCGAGCCGCTCGGCGCGGGTGATCGCGGCCGCGGCCTCGGCGGCATCGTCGTGATGGGCGATCAGGTCGAGCGCCAGCGTCGCGAGCAGCAGCTTCGCCCGCTCGGGCCCGACGCGACCGAGGGCCTCCGCGAGCGCCGCGTATAGCGCATCGAGTTCGTCAGCGCGCATCGATCGTGCGGTCGGCGTGTGCGCCGGCGGTTTCGTCGACGCCTGCCTCGACGGGGTCGTCGGCCTGCGCGATGCGGGCGAGCGCGGCCCGGATCGCGGCGGCGTCCGGAGACGACCACTGCGCCGCGACGTAGCCGTCGGGCCTGACGAGGACGGCGTCGCGCGCCACGGCGCCGTAGCGCGCCCACGCATCGCGAGTCCGTCGGTCGCGATGGTTTCGACGTCGTCGATCGCGAACGGACCGGCGTCGAAGCAGAGCAGCACGATACGATCGCCGAAGCGTTGCGACAGATGCGTCCCATCGGCGAATCGCACGTCCGGCGCGGGACGGCCGGTCAGGGGACCGTCGCCGACGTTGAGCGGCGAGTCGCGATACGCGATTGGCGTCGTCTGGCGCGGATTGATCAGCGAACGCACGCGGTCGTCGTCCAGCGCGAGCCGCAGCGCGGCCTCGCGCATCAGGCGAAAGCCGGCATGCGGCGGCGCCATGAACTCGGTGCTCTTCGCGCCATACGCGATGTTCTCGCGGGCGGCGGCGACGCGCTCGATCGAGAAGCTGTCCAGCAGCGCGGCCGATGCGTCGCCTCGCACGACGGCGGCGAGCTTCCACGCGAGATTGCCGGCATCGTCGAGGCCGGAGTTGAGTCCGCGCACGCCGAAGATCGGCACGAGGTGCGCGGCGTCGCCGGCGAACAGCACGCGGTCATGACGATACGTATCGAGCGTCAGGCACTTCGCGTTGTAGATCGAGATCCACAGCGGCTTCCACGGCGCCGTCTCGCCGATCATCGCGAGGTGGCTCTGCACGCGCGGCAGCACCCGTTCCGGCGACACGGCCTCGACCGGATCCTCGTCGTCGCGCAGCTGATAGTCGATCCGCCACACGTTGCCCGGCTGCCGATGCATCAGGATCGTCGAGCCCGGGTTCGACGGCGGATCGAACCACGCGAGCCGTTCGACGTCGCGTGTCGTGTCCTGCTCGATGTCGACGATCACGTAGCGTCCGTCGTACTCGACGCCGCCGAGCTGCAGCCCGAGCCGGCCGCGCACCGTGCTGCGCCCGCCGTCGCAGGCGACGAGCCAGTCCGCCTCGACGACCGACTCGCGGCCTTCGGCATCGGCGATCGTGACGCGAACGCCGGTCTCGCCGCGCACGACGTCGACGACGCGCGTCGACCAGCGCACGTCGCCGAACGCGCCGTCGATCGCCCGATGCGCGGCTTCCTCGATCTCGTACTGCTGGATGTTGACCATCGGCGGGAAGCGCTCGCCCGGCTCGCTCGGCATCCGGAAGTGCAGCACCTCGCGGTCGCGGAAGTAGCTGCGACCGCCGACCCACGGCAGTCCGATGTCGAGCACGCGGCGCTCCGCGCCGATCCACGACAGGATCTCGAGCGAGCGGCGCGAGATGCAGATCGCGCGGCTGCCGGTGCAGTAGCCGCCGTCGGCTTCGACGACGGTGCAGCGAACGCCGCGCCGCGACAGCAGCGCGGCGAGCGTCAGCCCGACCGGTCCGCCGCCGGCGATGAGGACCGGCACGCGCTCGCGTTCGGTGGATGCGTTCATGTGCGATCAGTCGATTCTGCGACGATGTCGTCGAACCCCGCGGTCGAGCCATCGACCGCGAAACCCCGCGACGATACCGTGCCGAGACCGATGCTTCACGACGACCGATGGATCGCCGACGTCATCGGCTTCTGGTTCGACGATCTGCGACCGAAGGATTGGTGGCGCGGTTCCACACGCGTCGACGACCTCGTGCGCACGCGCTTCGCCGACCTGCATGCGGCGCTCGTCGCCGACCCGCCGCGATCAGCGGACCTCGATGGGCGCGGCCATCTCGCGACCGTGCTCGTGTTCGACCAGTTCTCCCGGCACCTGTATCGCGACACGGCCGCGAGCTACGCGTTCGATCCGCTCGCGCTCGCGACCGCGCTGGACGCGATCGATCGCGGACTCGATCGCGCGTTGCCGGAGCGGCAGCGGCACTTCGTCTACATGCCGCTGATGCACAGCGAGGACGCGGCGATGCAGGAACGCTCGCTCGACGTGTTCGCGACGTTGTCGGATCGACAGGCGCTCGCGTCGGCGCGAGACCATCGAGCGACGATCGCGCGCTTCGGCCGCTTCCCGTCGCGCAACGCCGCGCTCGGCCGGACGTCGACCGACGACGAGCGCGGCGTTCCTCGAGAAGCGACGCTAGCGCGCGTGCTTGGTCGTGCGGCGCGAGCGGACGCCGACCAGCATCAGGCCCGACAGCATCAGCGCGCCCATGGCGGGCTCCGGCACCTGCGTGACGGCGCCCGGGCCGACGATCGCGTTGCTGAAGAAGCCCGACTCGCCGTTCGCGAACGCGGACTCGACGAGCGTGTACGTGATCCCCGGTACGAGATCGTCGGCGAAGTCCGACGTGTGGCGCAGGTAGTCGTCGTTCACGTCGACGAGGTTCGCGAGCGGGTTCGACGGATCGAAGCCGCCGGCATAGAGCGACAGGAACGTGTCGTAGTCGCCGGACGACAGGAACGAATACGTGCCGATCGCGCCGACCTTGAAGCGGATCGTCTGGTACGCGACCGACGAACCGTCGGTCGACAGCGTCGCGAGATCGTCGGCGCGGTTGTAGGTCGCGCCGCCGGTCGTGCTGCCGGTGTACGTCAGCAGCTTCGGATCGGACTCGACGGCGACCGGCAGCGTGACCGGCACGATCGTGCCGTCGCCGTTGATCGTCGTGCTGAACGTGCCGCCCTGGCCGTTCAGGAACGACGTCGTGACGTACGAGTAGGTCGTGCCCGGGTTCAGCGTCAGCGAGAAGCCCGACGTGCCGATGCCGGCGAGGAGGTCGTCGTTGCCGATCAGCGCGTTGGTCGTCGCCATCGCCGGCGTGAACGGGCTCGAATACAGGAACGTGTACGTGTCGAAGCCGCCGGCCGTCTGCAGGCTGTAGATGCCGGCCGTCGAGACGCCGAAGCTGTAGACGCTGTACGTCACGGCCGTCCCGGTCGGCGACACGCCGACCGGCGTGCCGCTCGCATCGACGTCGAGCCGGTCGTAGGTCGGCCCGGACGCCGTGCTGCCGGCGAACGTCACGACGTTCGCGTGCGCGCCGGTCGCGAGCAGACATCCGGCGACGGATGCGAGGAGCGTGGCTTTGAGGATCATGAAGCGGTCCAGTCAGGTCAGGGATCGAAGTCGGGCGGTCGCACGCATCACTTGCTCTTCGGCGGCGGCGTCGTGCCGAACGAGATGCCGACGACGAGCGGGTCGTGATCGGACGCGCGATACGGCGTCGGCGTGTAGTAGTCGGGCGAGCACGTGCCGCACGCGGGCTGCTTGTACTCGAGGTTGTAGTCGAGGATCGACGGCTCGTCTGCGTTGATGTGCCACTCGACCGCGCGCTTGATCTTCGACGACAGCACCGGCGACGTGAAGACGTGGTCGAGGCGGCCGGACGATCCGTCGAACTGATACGAATAGCCGAACGTGTTGAAGCGGCCGATCTCGTCGACGTAGCCGTTCGACGTCATGTCCACGATCGGGTCCTCCATCGCATACGCGTTGAAGTCGCCGACGAGCATCACGTTCGGCAGCGGGCCGGACGGGAACAGCGACGCGACGAATGCGCGCGTCGCATCGACCTGCTTGATCCGCGTGTTGTTGAAGCAGCTCTGCAGGTCGCCCTGGTCCGCATCGAGGCCGGTGCCGGGGCATCCCTTCGAGCGCAGGTGGTTCACCACGAGGGTGAACGTCTGCCCGCCCGCGACGGAGAACGTCTGCGCGAGCGGCGCGCGGTTGTGGATCGGATTCGGATCGCTGACCGATGCGCCGACCCGCGTGACCTTGGCCGGCTTGTAGATCATGCCGACCTTGATCGCGTCGGTGCCCGTCCCCTGCGCCGGATCGGGCACGGCCGCGAACACGACCGCCCCGAGCCGCGCGTTGAGCGCGTCGACGAGGTTGCCGATCGCGGTCGGGCCGTTGTTCTGCAGCTCCATCAGCCCCATCACGTCGGGATTCAGGCCCACGATCTCCTCGACGATCTTCGCGCGCTGGCGCATGAACTCGGCGAGGCTGTCGGCGCCGCGACAGTTCGACGCGTTGGTGCTCGTGCCGACGGTGCAGCCCTGGCCGGTCTGGCCGTCCGCGGTCTGGCCGTTCGTGAACGTCGTGAAGAAGTTCTCGACGTTGCCGCTGCCGACGCGGATCGTGCCGCCGACATCGTCGGGCGCGGTCGTGCGGGCGTTGGCACGGGTGAACACCGGCGCGACGGTCGGGACGATCCGCCAGCTGCCGGGATCCGTGTTGCTGCTCGTCGCGAGGCCGTAGTCGACGACGCCGGTGATCGACGGGACCGTGTCGCCGACGCGCAGCGTGTGGTCGATCGGCGAAGGAACGGCGTCGGGTTCGGGTCCTGCGCGGTCGTGCCGTCCTCGAGCACGATGCTGCGCCGCTTGTTGTCGGCATAGAGCGCCTGCGCGGCAGGTCCGGGGCGCAGGCGATTGGTCGGCGTCTCGACCGGACCGAGCGCGGCGAGCGTCACCTGCCCGTACGGCCGACGAAGTCGTTCTCCGCCACCGTCAGCGGTCCGCTCAGCGTGACGAGCATTGCTTCGTACTTCTCGAGATCGTCACGGTTCGCGAGCGGGAACGAGATCGCGACCGGTGCGATCGTGTAGCCGGAGCCGATCACCGAGACCGAGCCGACGCTCGACAGCTCCGTCACCGTGTGCGACGCGGTGTCGGGGTTGGTGGCCGCGCCGGTGTTGAACTCGCTGACGCTCGCCGACACGCGGGCGAGGTCGCCGACGTTGACGGTCGGCGCGCGCGCTCGTGAACACGAAGATGCCATCGGACGTCGCGTCGTTGCCGTCGCCGGTCGCATCCTGCATGTAGAAGCCGTTGTTGTTGACGCGGGTCACGACGCCTTGCGTGATGACGGCCTGGCCGACCAGCGGGCTGGTCGCGCCCGATCCCTGGATCGTGTAGATCGGCGTCAGCGTGCCGGCCGTGACCGACGCGGTGCACATCGCGGTCTGCGACTGGTCGTTCGTGAAGGTCAGCGTGAACGGGTAGGTGCCGGTCGGGACCGAAGCCGACACGACGATCTGCGCGGTGGCCGAGCTGCCGGGGCCGCTCGCCGGCGTGACCGTGCCGAGCGTGATGCCGGCCGTCTGCGTCGAGAGCGTCACGCCGTTGACGGTGCTGTCGACGTCGCTCGCGCTTCCGTGCCGGTGCCGCCGCTGCCCGCGAGGACCGTGAACGGCGCGCACAGGACGTGACGATCGGCGCGTTCGCGCTGCAGGCATCGATCGGCGTCGACGTGTTGCGCGGGGCGGGCTGCGCCGACGGTGAAGTCGCTCGCGTTGTTGTCGGTGTCGATGCAACCGAGCTGTTGCGCAACGCGGCCGTCGTGTTCGACTGAGCGTCGGCGACCGGCGTTCCTTCGGTCGGCGTCGCGGCGCCGTAGCTGACGATGTCGACGACGTCGCCGTCGGCGCGGCGCCGGTGAGCGCGGTCGTGCTCGCGACGA
The DNA here is from genome assembly GCA_963795885.1 of uncultured beta proteobacterium. GTDB lineage: Bacteria > Pseudomonadota > Gammaproteobacteria > Burkholderiales > Burkholderiaceae_D > CAHJXF01. The sequence continues at coordinate 927,229 of CAWCJI010000007.1, forward strand.
GCGCGACCTTGCCGGCCGTCGCGCTCATCGCGATGGTGCCGGTCGCGTCCGGCGTCGGCAGCTTGACCGTGCCGCCGGCGCCCGGCGGACTCCTTGATCAGGTAGTAGCTACCGGCCGGCACGATGCCGCTCAGCGTCGTGACCTGCCAGCGACGTGCCCGCCGCCGATGCGTACTGGACCGAGAAGCCGGTGACGCTGATCGGCCCGTTGCTCGCGTTGAAGACCTCGATGAAGTCGTTCGTCAGCGTCGCGCCGGAGTTGCCGCCGCCGCCGTAGACCTGGCTGATGACGAGTCCGCTCGTCGATGCGAACGCGACCGATGCGGCGGCACGGCGAGCGTGAAGGCGGCGAGACGAGCGCAGCGCTTGATCATGGTTTCCGGACAGGGCGGGCGGGGAGGGCCGACAGCATGGGCTGTCGAATGAACGGGCTCGTGAAACGCGTGCGGCCGTGCCAACGTGCGATGCGATTCATGCCGGCGCGCTGATCGGCCGGCGGTGGCTCAGAGCACGTACCGTTCCAGCGCGCAACGCCGCTGATCGACGAGCGATATCGGCCGGACGGCGCCGGCGCGGACGTAAAGGAGTCCCGACAACGCTCCGCCGGGCTCGCGCGCAGTCGGTGCATCGACGCGCGGTGCGCCCGCGGGCGGCGACGCACAACCGGCCTGCGTCACGAATTTCGTCGTCAGGTAGCCGTCGAAGGTCTCCTGGCCGCCTTCGCTGCCGTAGCCCGAGTCCTTGATGCCGCCGAACGGCGTCTCGGCGAGCGCGAGGCCGATGTGGTTGATCGACACCATGCCGGCCTCGAGGCCATTGGCGATCGCCGTCGCGTTCGCGTCGACCGCGTGAACGCGTACGACGCGAGGCCGAACGGCAACCGGTTCGCCTGCTTGATGACCTCGTCGACGGTCTTGAAGCGGACCATGCCGGCGACCGGGCCGAACGGCTCCTCGTTCATGATGCCGGCTGTCGTCCGGCAGGTCGCGCGATCACGGTCGGCGAGTAGAAGCTGCCCGCGCCTTCGATCGCGTTGCCGCCGGTGAGGATGCTGGCGCCGCGCTGATGCGCGTCCTCGATGAAGCTCGAGAACGGCGCGATGCGGCGCTTCTGCGCGAGCGGACCCATGCGGTTCGCCGGGTCGCTGCCGGGCCCGACCTTGATCGCCTTCGTCTTCGCGACGAAGCGTTCGACGAAGCGGTCGTACGCGCCTTCCTGCACGTAGAAGCGGGTCGGCGAGATGCAGACCTGGCCTGCGTTGCGGAACTTGAAGCCGACGAGGATATCGGCCGCCTTCTCGACGTCGGCGTCGTCGCACACGATCACCGGCGCGTGGCCGCCGAGCTCCATCGTGCAGCGCTTCATCAGCGAGCCCGCCATGCCGGCGAGCAGCTTGCCGACCGCGACCGAGCCGGTGAACGAGATCTTGCGCACGATCGGCGACTCGATCAGGTGCTTCGACACCTCGTGCGGCACGCCCCAGACGATGTTCAGGCATCCGGGCGGCAGCCCCGCGTCGTGGAACAGCCGCGCCATCGCGACGACGCCCGACGGCGCGTCCTCCGGTCCCTTGAGCACCAGCGTGCAGCCGGCGCCGAGCGCGGCGAGCGCCTTGCGGATCGCCTGGTTGAACGGGAAGTTCCACGGCGTGAACGCCGCGCAGACGCCGATCGGCTCGCGCAGCACCAGCTGGCGGACGCCGTCGACGCGCGGCGGAATCACGCGGCCGTAGATGCGGCGGCATTCCTCGGCGTGCCAGTCGGCGTGCTCGGCGCACATCAGGACTTCGCCGACCGCTTCGGCGATCGGCTTGCCCTGGTCGAGCGTCATGTTCGCGCCGATCTCCTTCGCTCGTTCGCGCGCGAGCTCGGCGACCTTGCGGCAGGATCTTGCTGCGCTCCATCGGCGACGTCTTCTTCCACGTCTCGAACGCACGCGCGGCCGCGGCGAGCGCGCGGTCGAGGTCCTCCGTCGTCGCATGCGGCAGCTTGCCGATCACGGCGTCGGTCGCCGGATCGAACACGTCCTGCTCGCGACGGCCTTCGCCCTTGACGAACTGGCCGTCGATGTACAGCGCGAGGTCTTCGTAGACGCGGGCGGCGACGTGGGGCTTGACTGCTTCGGCGGCGGTATCGGGCATGGTGGTTCCTCGTTGAGCTGGGTGTGCGTCGACCGCGGCGATCGAGCCGCGCGTGGCGGGATTGTCTACGGTTTCAGGATCGCGCGTCCCTTGACGCGGCCGGCCTTCAGCGCCTCGAGCGCGGCGGCCGCCTGATCGAGCGGCATGCGGGCGATCGGCAGCTCGGGCAGCGACGACGTCGTCGCGAGCGCCATCAGCTCGCGCATCTCGGCCGGCGATCCGACGTACGACCCGACGATGCGCGCGGACTTCATCGCGATCATCGCCGGCGAGATCGACGTCGCGCCGCCGAACAGCCCGACGGCGACCAGCGTACCGCCTTTGCGAAGCGCGCCGAAACCGAACGCGAACGTCTCGCCGGCGCCGACGAAGTCGATCGCCGCCAGCACGCCGCCGCCGGTCGACTTCATCAGTGCGCGGCCTGCGCCGTCGGCCTTCGGATCGATCACGTCGGCCGCGCCGGCCTCGCGCGCGAGGTCCCACTTCGACCGGTCGACCTCGGCGACGATCGGCGCCGGCAGGCCGAGCGACGCGGCCATGCGGATGCCGGACAGGCCGACGCCGCCGGCGCCGATGATCAGCAGCCTCTGATCGGTCGCACGCAGCGAACAGGCTCGCGACCTTCTTCAGCGCGCTGAACGCCGTCAGGCCCGAGCATGCGTACGTGCAGGCCTGCTCCTCGGACAACGGCGCGTACGCGAACAGGTAGCTTCTCGTGCGGCACGAGCACATGGTCGGCGAAGCCGCCGTCGACGTTGACGCCGAGCGCGCGGGGTGCGTTGCAGAGATGCTCGTCGCCGGCAGCGCACACCGCGCAGCGTCCGCAGCCGATCCACGGATAGACGACCCGACGGTCGCCGATCGCGACGCCGCGGACCTCGTCGCCGATCGCGACGACCGTTCCGGCGATCTCGTGCCCGAGCGTGCGCGGCGGCGCGACGCTCGCGGCGAGGCCGATGCGCATTGCCGTTGCCGAGATCGAAGTAGCCGTCGGCGAGATGGACGTCGCTGTGGCAGACGCCGCAGCTGCCGACGGCGACGACGACCTCGTGACCCTCCGGGCGCCGGGGTCGCGCCGTTCTCCGCGACGAGCGGTGTGCCGAAACTTCAAGCCGGTAACTGAGCATTGATGCTTTCTTGAAGTGCCGCACGACCGTCGCCACGATCGCGAAGCGCGGGTCGACCCTCGCGTCGCACGGCTTTCCGACCGCCGATGCGGGGATCCGGCGCCTTCGCCGGTCGCATCGACCGTTCATGCGGCGTAGCCCGGCCGCGCGACCGGGCGCCACTACACTTCGACGATGGACACGCCCGCCACGCCGTCGACCTCCGGACCACCGCAGAACGCGTTCCAGCGACGCTATTCCGCGTGGGCCGCACCGTACTACGCGCGGATGGCGCCGACGTTGCGCCATGAGGTCGAGTGCCTCGACCGCTGGCTCTACAGTCGCGCCGGGCTGAAATTATGGCTCATGCTGTCCGGCGCGATCGCGCTCACAACGATCGCGCTCGTCGCGACCGGTACGCGCTGGTCGCTCGCGCTCCCGGCCACGGCCACTGGCGCGGTCGCGATCCTGTTGGTCTCGCTCGGCGCGTGGTTGCAACCCGAGCGCTACACGTCGCGCAAGGTGCTGCGCTTCTTCGGGTCCGCGCTGGTGCTCGCCTGTCTTAGCGCGCTGTGCCCGGTCATCGTGATCCACGTTTCCGAGGGCGGGACCTTCGACGCCGCATACGTCGCTCACCTGCGTGACCTGTTCGTCCACAAGGCGATGCCGCTGCTGCTGCTGCTGGTGGTCGTGGTGCTGGTCGTCGCCTGGAGCGTCGCGGCCATTCGACGTTTCCAGATGCAGCGCGAGCTCGTCGGCGTGCGCCTCGTCCAGGAGCGCGATGCGGTCGCTCGGCAGCTCGCCGAGGCGCGGCTGCAGTTGCTGCAAGGGCAGATCCAGCCGCATTTCATCTTCAACACGCTGGCCGCGGTCCAGCACTGGGTCGACAGCGCGGATCCGCGCGCCGGCCCGCTGCTGCGCGCGCTGTCGTCGTTCCTGCGCGGCTCGACCGAGCTGCTGACGCAGGAGCGCACGACGTTCGGCGTCGAGGTCGAGGTCGTGCGCCACTATCTCGCGATCATGGAGGCGCGCCTCGGCGACCGCCTGCGTCATGCCGATTGCGATCGACGCACGCGCCGCGTCACAGCCGTTGCCGCCGGGCGTGTTGCTGACGCTGGTGGAGAACGCGATCGAACACGGCATCGCGCCCGCGCTGCACGGCGGGACGCATCGCGATCCCCGCCGCGGAGGACGGCCGAGCGTGGACGCTGCGGTCGCGACGAGGGTCGCGCGTGGCGGACGGCGTGCGACCGAAGGCATCGGCCTGCGCAACTGTCGCGAGCGGTTGCAGGCCATGTTCGGCCCGAACGCGTCGCTGTCGCTCGCAAGGCCTGCGACGGCACGCACCGTCGCGACGATCCGCATCGCGCGCGCATGCGACGGTCCATGAGCGGCGAAGCCCGCACTCGCCGCGATCGTCGCTGACGACGAGGAGGCGCCGCGTGAGCAACTGCAAGGCCGCGCTCGCGCGCGCCGTTCGCCCGGCCTCGAAGTGGTCGCCGAGTGCGCGAACGGCGCCGACGCGTGGGACGCTTGGCTCGAGCATGCAGCCGGACGTGTGCTTCCTCGACATCCGCATGCCGGGCCTACCGGCATCGAGGTGGCGCACGCCGCATCGAAGGACGCGTCGCAGGTCGTGTTCGTCACGGCCTACGGCGACCATGCGATCGAGGCGTTCGACGCGGGTGCGTCGACTACCTCGTCAAGCCGGTCGAGGCCGTCGCGGGCGCGCGGATGGTCGAGCGGCTGCGAGCGCGCGGCTCCGCGGCTCGGTCGCGACGCACGACCTGCAGCCGCTGCTCGAGAGGTGTCGCGAGGCAGATCCGCAGGCCGGCGCCGATGAGGTCATCCAGAGCAGCGCGGGACGCGAGGTCCGGATGATCCGCGTCGACGAAGTCGTGTACTTCGAGTCCGATGCGCGCTACACGCGCGTCGTGCACGACGGCGGCGAGGCGCTGATCCGCACGCCGTTGAAGGAGCTGCTGGTCCAGCTCGACGACGCGGTCTTCTGGCAGATCCATCGATCGGTGATCGTCGACCATCGTCGCATCGCGAAGGCGATCCGCATCGACGAGACGCACATGGAGGTCACGCTGCGCGATCGGCCCGAGCGGCTGCCGGTGTCGCGCCCGTTCCAGGGGCTGTTCCGCGGTCAGTAGCGTCAGACGCCGAGGAAGCGCGCGAGCCGCCGGATCGTCGCGCAGCGCGGCCGAGGCGCCTTCGAGCACGACGCGGCCCTTCTGCAGCACGACGCAGCGGTCGGTGTGTCGCGAGCACCGCGCGATAGTTGCGGTCGACGACCAGCGACGCGATGCCGCTCGCGCGGATCAGCGCCGACGATGCGCCAGATCTCGGCCACGATCAGCGGCGCGAGTCCTTCGGTCGCCTCGTCGAGGACGATCACGTCGGGGTTCAGCATCAGCGCGCGGCCGATCGCGAGCATCTGCTGCTCGCCGCCCGACAGCGCGCCGCCGCCGTGGCCGATGCGCTGGGCGAGCCGCGGGAACGTCGCGAGCACGCGGTCCAGCGTCCACGCGCGGCAGCGCGGACGAGGACCGCGCGCCGGATCGCCGACGGCGCCGCGGCCGCGCGGCCATCACGAGGTTCTCGCGCACCGACAGGTTCGGGAAAGATGCCGCGGCCCTCGGGCACGTAGCCGATGCCGAGTCGCGCGATGCGGTCCGGCGGCTCGCGCCGTACGTCGCGACCGGCGATGCGGATCGGCCGGCGCTCGCGCGATGCAGGCCGAGCATCGTGCGGATCAGCGTCGTCTTGCCCATCCCGTTGCGGCCGAGCAGGCCGACCGCCTCGCCGCGGCCGATCGCGAGCGAGACGCCGTGCAGGACGTGGCTCTGCCCGTAATGCGCATGGACGTCGCGCGCGTCGATCAGCGCTTCGGTCGCCGTCGCTGTCGCGGCACCGCGCTCATCCGATCGCGTCCTCCACGACGTGTTCGCCGAGGTACGCGACCTGCACGTCGTGATCGCGCGCGCACCGCGGCCGGCGCGTCGCTCGCGATCACGCGGCCGTCGACCATCACCGTGATGCGATCGGCGACGCGGAAGACCGCGTCCATGTCGTGCTCGATCAGCAGGACCGCGTGGCCGTCCTTCAGCTCGTCGAGCAGCGCGAGCATCCGCTCGGTCTCCTCGGCGCCCATCCCGGCGAGCGGCTCGTCGAGCAGCAGCACCTGCGGATTCGGTCGCGAGGCACATCGCGATCTCGAGCTGTCGCTTCTGGCCGTGCGACAGCGAGCCGGCCGGCTCGCGGCGGCGACGTCGCGAGCCCCGCGCGCTCGAGCGCGCGCTGCGCCGCGTCGCGGCTGTCGGCGCAGCGCGACGCCGGGCGTCCACCAGTCCCACGGCGCGCGGCTTGCGCGCCTGCGCGGTCAGCCGGCAGTTCTCGAAGACCGTGAAGCGCCGGAAAGATCGTGTTGCGCTGGTAGCTGCGGCCGAGCCCGGCGCGCGCGCGCCGCGGCTGCGTCCAGCGCGTCGCGTCGTGGCCGAGCAGCGTGACGCGGCCGGACGTGACCGGGATCTCGCCCGACAGCACGTTGACGAGCGTCGACTTGCCGGCGCCGTTCGTGCCGATCACCGCGTGCAGCGTGCCGCGCGTCGAGCGTCAGCGAGACGCGGTCGACGGCCTTCAGCCCGCCGAAGTGGCGCGAGACGTCGGTCGCGACCAGCAGCGCGTCGCTCATCGCCTGCGTCCGAAGAGACCGATCAGGCCGCGCGGCAGCGTCGCGACGAACGCGATGATCGCGAGGCCGAGCGGCAGCTGCCAGTGCTTCGCGAAGCCGCCGAACAGCGACTCGGACTGGAACACCTCCTGCAGCACCGTGAACGCGAGCGCGCCGAGCATCGCGCCGCGCAGGTGGCCGAGTCCGCCGAGGATGATCATCAGCAGCACGGTGCCGCTCTGGTTCCAGACGAGCAGCTCGGGATTGACGACGCCGTCCTTCATCGCGAACAGCACGCCGGCGAGCGACGCGATCATCGCGCCGAGGACGAACGCGCCGAGCTTGTACGGATACGTCGCGAAGCCGGCCGCGCGCATCCGCTGTTCGTTCGCCTTGATGCCGGCCAGCGCGCGGCCGTAGCGGCTGCGCAGCAGGATCGCGAGGAACGCGAACGTCGCGACGAGGCAGGCGAGCGTCGCGTAGTACAGCGCACGACCCTTCTCGAAGTCGACCAGCGTCGTCGCCGCCGAGCGTCAGCGCGGGCTTGTAGATAGAGGTAGATGCCGTCGCTGCCGCCGCCGACCGGCGTGTCGTGGAACACGAAGAACGCCATCTGCGCGAACGCGAGCGTGATCATGATGAAGTACACGCCGCGCGTGCGCAGCGACAGCGCGCCGACTGCGAGCGCGTAGATCGCGGCGGCGACGAGCGCCGCCGCCACCACGAGCCACAGGCTCGCGGCGTCGACGCGCGCCGTCACGAGCGCGACCGCATAGGCGCCGATGCCGAAGAACGCGGCATGGCCGAACGACACGAGCCCGGTCTGCCCGACCAGCAACTCGAGGCTCATCGCGAAGATCGCGTAGATCATGATCTTGCGAGGCGAGGTCGACGTAGAACGGCGAGCCGAACGAAGGGAAGACCGCGAGGAAGACGAACGCGACCGCCACGGGGAGGGCCTTCGTCGAGGTCGGCGCGCGGAGATCGATCGCGCATCGTCATCCGGCCTTGAACAGCCCTTCGGGCTTCCACAGCAGCATCGCGGCCATCAGCAGGTAGATCAGCATGCCGGCGAGCGACGGGAACAGCACCTTGCCGAACGTGTCGACGATGCCGACCAGCAGCGCCGCGACGAACGCGCCGCGGATCGAGCCGATGCCGCCGATCACGACGACGACGAAGCAGACGATCAGGACCTGGTTGCCCATCCCCGGGTAGACCGAGGACACCGGCGCCGCGACCAGTCCCGCGAGCGCCGCGAGTCCGACGCCGACCGCGAACACGACGCGATACAGGAAGCGGATCGGGATGCCGAGCGCCTGCACCATCTCGCGATTGGTCGCGCCGGCGCGGATGCGCATGCCGAGCCGCGTCTTCGTCATCACGAGCCACATCAGGATCGCGACGATCGCGCAGACGACGGAGATGAAGACGCGATAGACCGGGTACGTCATCACGTCGGACAGCGGAAAGCTGCCGGCGAGCCAGGCCGGCATCGCGACGCCGTGGACGTTGTCGCCGACGAGGATGCTGCGCAGCTCCTCGAACACGAGGATCAGCCCGTACGTCATCAGCACCTGCTGCAGGTGTTCGCGTTCGTAGAGATAGCTGAAGAACGCCCACTCGAGCAGGTAGCCGAACGCGACCGCGAGCACGACGCCGACCGCGAGCATCACGAGGAAGCCGCTTCCCGACGTCTCGCCGAACACGGGCCCGACGAGCGGCGCGAGCGCGAACGCGAGGTAGGCGCCGAGCATGTAGAAGCTGCCGTGCGCGAGGTTGATGACGCCCATGATCCCGAAGATCAGCGTCAGCCCCGACGCGACGAGGAACAGCAGCAGCCCGTACTGGACCGCATTCAGGCACTGGATCAGGAAGGTGGGGAGGTCCATCGCGTGTTCACCGCTCCCCCGGAGCGCGGCACCGCATCGCGATCTTGTCGTCCGACGCGCGGGCGGAGACCCAGCGTCGTTGCAGCGATCATCTTGCGCGCGGATGCGTGCGACACCGGGTCCCCGCCTTCGCGGGAACGACGAATGCTCAGCTGCGCGACGGCCCTACATCCGGCATCCGCGCGCCGGATCGGCCAGCGCCTTCATCGCGATGCCGTCGACCCGGTTCTCCTTGCCGACCACCTTTCGCAGGTAGATGTCCTGCACCGGGTTGTGCGCCTTGCTGATCGTGAACGGGCCGCGCGGGCTGTCGATCCGCGCCTTCTCGATCGCCGCCGCGAACTCCGCCTTCTTCGCGACGTCGCCGCCGGCTGCCTTCAGGCCGATCGCCAGCATCTGCGCCGCGTCGTAGCCCTGCACCGCGTAGACGTCGGGCTGCAGCTTGAACGTCTTCGCGTACGCGAGGCGAAACGCGTTGTCGCGCGGCGTGTTCAGGCCGTCGGCGTAGTGCAGCGTCGTCAGCATGCCCTGCGCCGCGTCGCCTTGCGCGTCGAGCGTGCCGTCGGTGAGGAAGCCCGGACCGTACAGCGGGATGCTGCGGTTCAGGCCCGCGGCCGCGTAGTCCTTGACGAACTTGACGGCGCCGCCGCCGGCGAAGAACGCGTAGACGACGTCGGGCTTCGTCGCGGCGATCTCGGTCAGCAGCGCCTGGAACTCGACGTTCGGGAACGGCACGTTGAGCGCCTTGACGACCTTGCCGCCGCCCTTCTCGAACGCCTCCTTGAAGCCGGCCGTCGACTCGTCGCCGGCCGCGTACTTCCACGTGATCGTGACGGCCTTCTTCGCGCCCGCGCTTCGCGGCGACCTCGCCCATCGCATAGGCCGGCTGCCAGTTCGAGAACGAGCTGCGGAAGATGTTCGTCGCGCACATCGGGCCGGTCACCGCGTCAGCGCCGCCGTTCGGCACGATCAGCAGCGTGTTGTTGTCCTTCGCGGCCTTCGCCATCGCGAGCGTGACGCCCGAGTGGACGGTGCCGACGATGACGTCGACGTTGTCGCGCTTGATCAGCTTGTTGACGTTGTCGGTCGCCTTCGACGGCTCCGACTCGTCGTCGACCTTGACGTATTCGATCTCGCGACCGGCGAGCTTGCCGCCTTGCTCGTCGACGTACAGCCGAAAGCCGTTCTCGATCGCGTTGCCGAGCGCCGCATACGTGCCGCTGTACGGCAGCATGAAGCCGACCTTGAGCTTCGGCGCCTGTGCGGTCGGCCGGCGCGGCGAGCGTGCCGCGAAGCCATGCGGCGCTGCGACGAGCGCGATGGCGACCAGAGATGCTGACGTCGATTCATGGTGTCTCCCTCGATGCGTTGATGTGACGTTCGATTCGTTCTTCGGATCGCATCCGCCGGCGCCGGCGGATCGTGCGACTTCCGCGTGCCGACGATCGCGCCGTGCGAATCGACGAAGTGTACGGTCGCGTCGATCACGGCGTGCCGGCCGATCGCGATGCGGCAGTGTCCGCAGTCGTCGAGCTTGAGCAGCGTCGTGCCGGCAGCGCGTCGGCGATGCCGTCGATGTGGGCCATCGTTCCGTATGCGTCGTCGCGGCCCTGGATCGCGAGGACCGGGCAGAGGATCGACGGCAGCAGCGCGTGGATGTCGAAGTGGCTGAACGGCTCCGACAGCCACACGTCGTTCCATCCCCAGAACGCCGAGTCGACGTCCGCGTGATGGCGCGCGAGCCGATCGCGCAGGTCGGTCTCTAGGTAAGCGACGCGCGTCCTGTGCGATGCTGTCGAGGCCGAAGCGCTCGACGTCGAGGTGCGGCGCGAGCGACGATCGAGCCCCGCGACACGGTCGGGGAGGTCGCCGCATGGATCAGCGCGATCGAGCCGCCGTCGCTGTGGCCGAACAGCCACGGCGGGTCGGCCTCGACATCGACGTCGAGCGCGGCGAACAGCGGCGGCAGGACGTCGATCGCCTGTCGATGCATGAAGTCCGCGCCCCATCGCACGTGTGCGGGACGCGGCGTCGACGTGACCGTAGCCGGGTCGCGAGAACACGAGGCCGCGATAGCCGCCGGCCGCGCACAGCCGCGCAGGGAAGTCGCGCCACATCGACACCGAGCCGAGGCCCTCGTGCAGGAAGACGATCAGCGGCGCGTCGGCCGGCCCGTCGATGCGCGCGGTATTCGATGGCGACGCGCTCGCCGTCGACGTCGATCGCGACACGCGCGGTTCGCGGCGCTCGCGTCGCCCGTCACGCCACGACCGCGACGTCGACCGCTCGCGCAGCCGGAAGCGCTGGATCTTCCCGGTCGCCGTCTTCGGCAGCTCGGCGACGAACTCGATCTCGCGCGGATACTTGACCGGCGCGAGGCGGCTCTTGACGAACGCCTTCAGCTCGTCGGCGAACGCCGGCGTCGCCGAGCGCGCCGTCCTTCGGCACGACGAACGCCTTCGTGCGCGTCAGGCCGTTCTCGTCGGGCACGCCGATCACCGCGGCCTCGAGCACCGCCGGATGCTCCATCAGCGTCGACTCGACCTCGAACGGCGACACGTACTGGCCGCTGACCTTCAGCATGTCGTCGCTGCGGCCCGCGTAGACGTAGTAGCCGTCGGCGTCGCGCAAGTACTTGTCGCCGCTCTTCGTCCAGTGGCCCTGGAACGTGTCGCGGCTCTTCTGGCGGTTCGACCAGTACATCAGCGCGCTCGACGGTCCCTTGATGTAGAGGTCGCCGACCTGCGGTCGGGCCCGTCGATCACGCGCGCCGTGCTTCGTCGCGCAGCTCGACCTCGTAGCCGTCGACCGGCTTGCCGGTCGTGCCGTAGCGGACGTCGCCGGGACGGTTCGACAGGAAGATGTGCAGCATCTCGGTCGAGCCGATGCCGTCGATGATGTGGCAGCCGAAATGCGTCGTGAAGCGCTCGCCGACGTCGCGCGGCAACGCCTCGCCGGCCGACGAGCACATCCGCAGCGCGACCTCGCTCGCGCGGCGGCAGCGCCGGCGACGCGAGCATCCCGGCGAAGCCGGTGGGCGCGCCGAAGAACACCGTCGGCCGATGCCCGTCGACGCCGCGCAGTCGCTTGAAGCAGGCGTCCGGCGTCGGACGCTCGGCCATCAGCACGACCGTCGCGCCGACCGACAGCGGGAACGTCAGCGCGTTGCCGAGCCCGTACGCGAAGAACAGCTTCGCCGCCGAGAACGCGACGTCGCTCTCGGCGAGGCCGAGCACCGGCTTCGCGTACAGCTCGGCGGTCCACCACAGGCTGCCGTGCGCGTGGACGGTGCCCTTCGGCCGGCCGGTCGAGCCCGACGAGTACAGCCAGAAGGCGACGTCGTCGGCGGTCGTCGTCGGCCGCCTTCGCCATCGGCTCGCTCATCCGCCGAGCCACGTCGTCGAGTCGCGGACCTGGCCTTCGGATACCGGGCCGGCACCGGAGACGACGATCGTCGCGACCTCGTGGTCGGCCACGCCGAGCGCGTCGTTCGAGCACCGGCAGCAAGGCGGCCGACACCAGCGCCGCCTGCGCGCGGCTGTGCGCGATCACGTACGCGTAGTCGGCGGCGGTCAGCATCGTGTTGATCGCGACCGGCACGACGCCGGCGTACAGCGCGCCGAGGAAGCTCGACCGGCCAGTCGATGCAGTCGTGCATCAGCAGCAGCACGCGGTCTTCGCGCCGGACGCCCGACGGCGCGCAGCGCGGCCGCGATGCGGCGGGCGCGCAGCTCGAGCTCGCCGTACGTCAGGCGGCCGCGGTCGTCGACGTACGCGGCCTTGCTCGGCCCGACTCGCATTCGACGCGAACAGGTGTCGCGCGAAGTTGAAGCGCTCGCCGGACGGCAGCGCGGCCGCGGTCTCCATGCAGGGTCTCCGATCGCGGCTCTACGGGCGCCGCGGGTCGCGAACGACGGCGCCGCATGTTGAATAATTCACACGAATGCCGGAAACTTAACGGGCCTCGCCGACGCGTCGTCAAGCAGGATAATGCATGCGTTCGGACGTCGCGTGCGCGACGGAGCTGAGGAAGCGGAGTCGATGACATGCGGGAAAGCGCGAGACCGAGGCACGCGCCGCGAACGACGATGCGCCCGACACGGCCGAGCGCGAACCGTTCCTCGTCGCGCTCGGCGAACGCATCCGATCGCTGCGCGCCCGCAAGGGAATGACGCGACGGTCGCTGTCGGTCGCGTCGGGCGTGTCGGAGCGCCACCTCGCGAACCTCGAGCTCGGCGTCGGCAATGCGTCGGTCCTCGTGTTGCGTCAGGTCGCGGGCGCGCTCGGCTGCCAGCCGGCCGATCTGCTCGGCGACGACATCGATTCGCCCGAATGGCTGCTGATCCGCGACCTGCTGCGGGGCCGCGACGACGCAGGCATTGCGGCGCGCGCGGGCCGCGCTCGCGGACCTGTTCGGGACGGTCGCGCTGCCCGAGGCGCGCAAGCGGCGCATCGCGCTGGTCGGCCTGCGCGGCGCCGGCAAGTCGACGCTCGGGCGGCGACTCGCGGAGGCGCGCGGGCGTGCCGTTCGTCGAGCTCAATCGCGAGATCGAACGCGTCGCCGGCTACGGGCTCACCGAGATCCACAACCTGCTCGGCCCGGCTGCGTACCGGCGGTACGAACGACGCGCGCTCGACGAGGCGCTCGATCGCTTCCCGGACGCCGTCATCGCGACGCCGGGCGGGATCGTCTCCGATCCGGCCGCCTTCAACCTGCTGCTGTCGCACTGCTTCACCGTGTGGCTGACCGCGACGCCGGCCGAACACATGCAGCGCGTGATCGAGCAGGGCGACACGCGTCCGATGGCGGGGAACCGCGAGGCGATGGACGACCTGCGACGCATCCTCGCCGGCCGGGCCGCGTTCTATCGCAAGGCCGACCTGACGTTCGATACGTCCGGTCGCCCGGTCGACGAGTCGTTCGAGGCATTGAATGCCGCACTGGCGGACGCGCTCGGCGCGCCTTCGGTGGACATGCAATAAAGTGCTTGACAGGCGTCGGACGCAGACAAGCACTATCCTGCCTGCGCTGACCGGAGAGCCTCATGACCAGTTGCCGAAGCCGTCGTTCCCAGCACGCCGTCCATCGAGTCGTCCGCCCCGACGGTGGCGGCGCCGGTCGACTACCGGACCGACCCGTCACGTTATCGACACTGGTCGCTCGCTTCGACGGCCCGGTCGCGACGCTGTCAAGCTCGACATCGACGAGGACGCGGGCATCCGTCCCGGCTACAAGCTCAAGCTCAACAGCTACGACCTCGGCGTCGACATCGAGCTCAACGATGCCGTCAACCGCATCCGCTTCGAGCATCCCGAAGTCCGCACGGTCGTCGTCACGAGCGGCCGCGACCGCATCTTCTGCTCGGGCGCCAACATCTTCATGCTCGGCGTCTCGTCGCACGCGTGGAAGGTCAACTTCTGCAAGTTCACGAACGAGACGCGCAACGGCCTCGAGGACTCTTCCGCGCATTCGGGCCTGAAGTTCCTGGCCGCCGTCAACGGTGCCTGCGCCGGCGGCGGCTACGAGCTCGCGCTCGCGTGCGACGAGATCCTGCTGGTCGACGATCGATCGTCGGCGGTCAGCCTGCCCGAGGTCCCGCTGCTCGGCGTGCTGCCCGGCACCGGCGGCCTGACGCGCGTGACCGACAAGCGCCACGTCCGTCACGACCTCGCCGACGTGTTCTGCACGACGACCGAAGGCGTCCGCGGCGCGCGCGCGAAGGAGTGGCGGCTCGTCGACGACATCGCGAAGCCGGCCGTGTTCGCGCAGAAGGTCGCCGAGCGCGCGGCGGCGTTGGCGGAGCAGAGCGATCGCCCGTTTGATGCGAAGGGCGTCGCGCTGACGCCGATCGAACGCACCGTCGACGCGAGCGGACTGCACTATCGATACGTCGACGTCGCGATCGATCGCGCGAAGCGCGTCGCGACGTTCACGGTCAACGGACCGACCGGCACGATGCCCGACACCGTCGACGCGATCGTCGACGCGGGCGCCGCCTGGTGGCCGCTCGCGATGGCGCGCGACCTCGACGACGCGATCCTGTCGATGCGCACGAACGAGCTCGACATCGGGACGTGGGTGCTGAAGACCGCGGGCGATGCGGCGGCGGTGCTGGCGTCCGACGCGATCGTGGCGAAGCATGCCGATCACTGGTTCGTCCGCGAGACGATCGGCTTCCTGCGCCGCACGCTGTCGCGGCTCGACGTGTCGTCGCGCACGCTGTTCGCGCTGATCGACGAGGGATCGTGCTTCGTCGGCTCGCTGCTCGAGCTCGCGCTCGCCTGCGACCGCAGCTACATGCTCGTGCTGCCCGACGCGCCCGACGAGGCGCCGAGGATCGTCGTGAACGATTTGAATCTCGGCGACGACGGGCACGAGGTGCCGTTCCCGATGGCGACCGGTCAGTCGCGTCTCGCGCGGCGCTTCTACGACGAGGAGCCGGCGCTCGCGGCAGTGCGCGCGAAGATCGGCGACGCGCTCGACGGCGATGCCGCACTCGCACTCGGGCTCGTGACGATGGCGCCCGACGACATCGACTGGGCCGACGAGGTTCGCATCGCGATCGAGGAGCGCACGGCGATGTCGCCCGACGCGCTGACCGGCATGGAAGCGAACCTGCGCTTCAACGGTCGCGAGACGATGACGACGCGCGTGTTCGGCCGACTGACCGCGTGGCAGAACTGGATCTTCAACCGCCCGAACGCGGTCGGCGAGAAGGGCGCGCTGAAGTTGTACGGCAAGGGTGAGAAGGCGCAGTTCGACTGGAATCGGGTCTAGCGATTCCAGTCGTCCCGGCGAAGGCCGGGACCCAAGTCGCGCGCACGGCAACGATCACATCGGGCCCCGGCCTTCGCCGGGGTGACACATTCGGAAAGAAGCATGTCCACCATCGACTACGCCACCAAGATCCCCAACAACGTCAACCTCGCGGAGGACAAGACGCTGCAGCGTGCGCTCGAGCACTGGCAGCCCGAGTTCCTCAACTGGTGGCAGGACATGGGCCCCGACGGCTCGCACGGCTACGACGTCTATCTGCGGACCGCGACGAGCGTCGATCCCAGCGGCTGGGCGCACTTCGATCACGTCAAGATGCCCGACTATCGCTGGGGCATCTTCCTGAATCCGGCGATCGGCGATCGCAAGGTCCACTTCGGCGAGCATCTCGGCGAAGCCGCGTGGCAGGAAGTGCCCGGCGAACATCGCGCGAACCTGCGACGCATCATCGTCACGCAGGGCGACACGGAGCCCGCGTCGGTCGAGCAGCAGCGCCACCTCGGGCTGACGGCGCCGTCGCAGTACGACCTGCGCAACCTGTTCCAGATCAACGTCGAGGAAGGCCGCCACCTGTGGGCGATGGTCTACCTGCTGCATCGCTACTTCGGCCGCGACGGCCGCGAGGAGGCCGAGGCGCTGCTCCATCGCAACTCGGGCGATCAGGACAACCCGCGCATCCTCGGCGCGTTCAACGAGAAGACGCCGGACTGGCTCGCGTTCTACATGTTCACGTACTTCACCGACCGCGACGGGAAGTTCCAGCTGTCGGCACTGGCCGAGAGCGCCTTCGATCCGCTGGCGCGCACGACGAAGTTCATGCTGACCGAGGAAGCGCATCACATGTTCGTCGGCGAGTCCGGCGTGTCGCGCGTGATCAACCGCACGTGTCAGGTGATGAACGATCTGAAGACCGACGATCCGCAGAAGATCCGCGCGGCCGGCGTGATCGACCTGCCGACGATCCAGCGCTACGTCAACTTCCATTACTCGGTCACGATCGACCTGTTCGGCGCCGACGAGTCGAGCAACGCGGCGATCTTCTACAACTCGGGCCTGAAGGGCCGCTACGAGGAGACGAAGCGCGACGACGATCATCGGTTGCAGGGCCAGACGTATCGCGTGCTCGGCGTGACCGACGGCAAGCTCGTCGAGCGCGAGGTGCCGATGCTGAATGCGCTCAACGAAGTGCTGCGCGACGACTTCATCAAGGACTCGGTCGCCGGCGTCAACCGCTGGAACAAGGTCATCGAGAAGGCCGGCCTGCCGCATCGGCTCGTCGTGCCGCACAAGGCATTCAACCGACGCATCGGCGCGCTGGCCGGCGTGCGCGTCAGTCCCGACGGTCAGGTGGTCAGCGAAAGCGAGTGGGCGATGCGCGAGCGCGAGTGGCTGCCGACGCCGGAGGACCGCGCGTTCGTTGCGTCGCTGATGGGGCGCGTGTCCGAGCCCGGTCGCTTCGCGAACTGGATCGCGCCGCCGCCGATCGGCATCAACAAGCAGCCGCTGGACTTCGAATACATCCGGTTCAATTGACGAAAGGCGCGCACGGCTTTCGTCATTCCGCAAAGGCGGGGATCCAGTCACGAGATCGAGTGCGCGCTTCGCTCGTCATCGCAGACGAGCGGACCTAGAACGCGCGCCGGACGACACTGGATTCCCGCCTGCGCGGGAACGACGAGACTGAATGACATGGCCGCCAACCCCGACGTCCTCAAGCAGCATCTGATCGACCCCGAGGTCTGCATCCGCTGCAACACCTGCGAGGAGACGTGCCCGGTCGATGCGATCACGCACGACGACAACAACTACGTCGTCGACCCGGCCAAGTGCAACTTCTGCCTCGCCTGCATCTCGCCGTGCCCGACCGGTTCGATCGACAACTGGCGCACGGTGCTGAAGCCGGCCGCCTATTCGATCGACGAGCAGCTGACGTGGGACGAACTGCCGGCCGAGAGGGCGCTCGACGACGCACCCGAAGTCGCGCTGCAACCGATCGGTGCCGCGGATGCCGCCGAGGACGAGGAGGCGCTCGAGCTCGACCCGTCGCAACTCGCCGATCCGCGCTCCGGGTCGCACGTGCCGCCGTGGTCGGCCTCGCATCCCTACGTCAACCTGTACGGCCACAAGGCGCCGATCAGCGCGACCGTCGCGGGCAACTTCCGCGTCACCGAGCTCGGGACCGACAGCGACACGCACCACATCGTGCTCGACTTCGGCGGCACGCCGTTCCCGGTGCTCGAGGGGCAGTCGATCGGCATCCTGCCGCCGGGCGTCGATGCCCGCGGCCGGCCGCATCACGCGCGCCAGTATTCGATCGCGAGCCCGCGCGACGGCGAACGATCCGGCTACAACAATCTGTCGATCACCGTGAAGCGCGTGACGGTCGACTACGAAGGCCGGCCGATCCGCGGCGTCGCATCGAACTACGTCTGCGACCTGAAGAAGGGCGACGAGGTCCGGGTGATCGGCCCGTTCGGCACCAGCTTCCTGATGCCGAACCATCCGGGCTCGAACCTGATGATGATCTGCACCGGGACCGGCAGCGCGCCGATGCGTGCGATGACCGAGCGTCGCCGTCGCCGCACGGCGCTGAACGAAGGCGGCAAGCTGATGCTGTTCTTCGGCGCGCGCACGCAGAAGGAGCTGCCGTACTTCGGCCCGCTGACGAAGCTGCCGCACGACTTCATCGACATCAACTTCGCGTTTTCGCGCGAGGGCCCGCAGGCCGCATCGGGCGAGAAGCGCTACGTGCAGCACGCGATGCGCGAGCGGGCGAGCGACGTCGCGGCGTTGCTCCGCGACGCCAACACGTACGTCTACGTCTGCGGATTGAAGGGCATGGAAGCCGGTGTGCTCGACGCCATCGAGGACATCTGCGCCGAACAAGGCATCGACTGGTCGGCATTGCACGCCGACATGAAGAAGACGGGTCGGCTGCACTTCGAGACGTATTGACGTTCGTCGGTTGATGGGGTTGCGCAAGTTGCTTTCGGGGAACGACGTTCGACGCGTTGCACCGCCGGCCCAGCCACGTCGTCGACCTCAAGCTTGACGTCGCGCTGCCGATAATTTCGCAAGCGTGCGGAATGCCCGATCGATCCGCGCAACTCCTGCGGCGTCTCTCTCGTCATGGCGTCTCGATCCTCGTTAAGCGCGACCGACTTCTTCCGCGATTCGGCCATCTTGCCGTGGGTCATGGCGGTCGGCGACGACGCGCGCGGTCGCTCGGTCGACTTGCGCCACCTGCTGGAGATGGCGTGCGACTGGTACTGGACGCTCGACGACGACCAGCGACTCGTCCACCTCGGCGGCCGCCACATCTCCGATGGTCGCCACATCATGGAGGCGCAACTCGGCAAGCGGCCTGCGGAATGGTCCGGCGTCGCCGTCGCTTCGCCCGGCCTCGCGGCATTCCTCGGGGCGCTCGACGAACGGCGCCCGTTCTATGAGTTGCCGTACACGATGCGGGACGATCGCGGCCTGCTGCGCTATCACGTCCTATCCGGAGAGCCGGTGTTTCGCGACGACGTCTTCCTCGGCTTTCACGGGACGGCGCGCGACCTGACGCAGCAGCGGCGCGCCGAGGCGTTGATGGCGCTCGAGCACGAAGTGACCCAGCGCCTCGCCGAGGCCGCGACGAGCCGCAAGGTCCTGCAATCCGTCATGGCCGTCATCTGCGGCTGCGAGCAATGGGAGACCGCCGGCTTCTTCCGCGTCGAGGATGCGATCGGCACGACGCGATTGATCGCGGGCTGGAGCGGACCCGGCATCAGCCGGGACGCGGTCGACTACTACCGCAACGAGTCCGACAAGGTCATCCCCGCGAAAGGCATGTTGCGCGACGTGATCGTCGCGGCGGAGCCACGCTGGGTCGCCGACCTCAAGGAGTCGCAGACCGCGTGGGCCCAGCGCATCGCGAAGACGGGCGAGCGCGCGACGTTCTTCGCGCCGGTGCTTCTCAACGATTCGGTGGTCGGCGTCTTCGCCTTCGCGAGCCGCGAGCTGCGCGAGCCGGACGAGCCGCTGCTGCGAACGATGCGCGTGATCGGCCGGCAAGTCGGCCAGTTCCTGAAGCGCAAGGAAGCGGAGCAGGTCCTGCGCGAAAGCCTGAGCCGCTTTCGCGCGCTCACCGACCTGTCGTCCGACTGGTATTGGGAAAAGGGCACCGACCTTCGCCTGACCTTCGTCGAAGGCCGGGCGGTCGACGACATGGTCTCGCTGAGTGGCGGCCGTGCGATCGGCAAGCGCTTCTCCGAGATCGGGATGGACTTCGAGCCGGATGCCGAAGGCCCTTATCAGGCCCGGCTCGAGGCGCGCCTTCCGTTTCGCGATGTCGTGTTGGTCTGGACGGACGGTGAAGGTCGCCGCCGTCACGTCAGCATCAGCGGTGAGCCGATCGTCGACCAGCACGGCGCGTTCGGGGGATATCGCGGCGTCGGTCGCGACATCAGCGAACGCAGGGAGGCCGAGCTGCGCATCCGTCACATGGCGACGCACGACGAGCTGACGGGTCTGCCCAATCGCGTCATGTTCGGCGAACTGCTCGCGATGGCCGTCCGGTCGAGCGAGCGCATGCATTCGATGATCGCGGTGCTGTTCGTCGATCTCGACGGTTTCAAGGAGGTCAACGACAGCGGTGGTCACGCCACCGGCGATGCGCTGCTGAAGGAGACCGCGCTCCGCCTGAAGCGATGCGTGCGTGCCGAAGACGTGGTCGCGCGGCTCGGCGGCGACGAGTTCGTCGTGATCGTCCAGCGGCTCGAGCACGTCGACGGCGCGACCCTCGTCGCACGCAAGATCGTGGATGCGATCGCGGTGCCGGTCGTGATCGACGGACACGAGGTGCAGGTGACGGCCAGCGTCGGCGTGTGCCTGCGCGACGATCCGTCCATCGACGAGCGGTGTCTGCTGCGTCGGGCCGACGTCGCGATGTACGCGGCGAAGGACCGGGGCAAGGACGGGTTCGCCGTCTACGGCGCCGACGCCTGATCGGGCGTCGCGCGGGCCTCGACGTCGCTCCTCCGGCGGTTCGGGTGCGAGCCGCCTCGAGCCGCCGGCGGGGCGCGGACGCGATCCGGCACGCGGACTAAGCGACGGGGCCGTACGCGACGTCTCGTCGCGATGGCCGACTGTCGCGTCGCGCGGACTCGTGCCGGGCGGTCGGCCGTGGCCTTGAGGTTGCCGCCGGGGCCGCCTGCTTTCGGCTAAGGTTCGATTTCCCGCGACCACCTCACGACACTCACATGGATCCTGTGGCGCTCGTCATCGGGGCCGGCGACGCGACCGGCGGCGCGATCGCGCGGCGCTTCGCGCGCGAAGGCTTCGTCGCGTGCGTCGTGCGGCGCAACGCCGACAAGCTGGCATCCCTCGTCGAGTTGATCCAGGCCACCGGCGGCCGTGCGGTGCCGTTCGGCGTCGATGCGCGCGACGAGAACGCGGTCATCGCGATGGTCGACACCATCGAGCGCGACGTCGGTCCGATCGACGTCTTCGTGTTCAACATCGGCGCGAACGTGCCGTCGAGCATCCTCGACCAGACCGCCCAGCGCTACTTCAAGGTCTGGCAGATGGCCTGCTTCGCCGGCTTCCTCTGCGCCCGCGAGGTCGCGCGGCGGATGGTCGCTCGCGAGCGCGGCACGATGCTGTTCACCGGCGCGACCGCGTCGCTGCGCGGCGCCGCGAACTTCGCGGCGTTCAGCGGCGCGAAGCATGCGTTGCGGGCGCTCGCGCAGAGCATGGCGCGCGAACTCGGACCGCGCGGCATCCACGTCGGGCACGTCGTCGTCGACGGCGCGATCGACACCGAGTTCATCCGGACGCAGTTCCCCGAGCGGGCGGCGCTGAAGGATCGCGACGGCATCCTCGACCCCGACCACATCGCCGAGAACTACTGGCACCTGCACGCGCAGCCGCGCGACGCCTGGACGTTCGAGCTCGACCTCCGACCCTGGATCGAACGCTGGTGACGTCCGTCGCGCGGCTGTCGCGCGCGGGTCATGGCAAGCCGAGCTGCGCGGCGACCTTCCGAAGGAGCGTTGCCCGGTCGAACGGCTTCACGACGAAGTCGACGGCGCCCGCGTTCCTGCTTTCGACCACCACGTTCGTCTGTC
Source organism: uncultured beta proteobacterium (assembly GCA_963795885.1). Lineage (GTDB taxonomy): Bacteria > Pseudomonadota > Gammaproteobacteria > Burkholderiales > Burkholderiaceae_D > CAHJXF01. The sequence continues at coordinate 948,931 of CAWCJI010000007.1, forward strand.
CCTGGCCCGTCAACATGACGATCGGGATCGCCGCGTAGCTGTCGATCGATTTCAGTTGCCGGGTCAGCGTGATCCCGTCGACATCGGGCAGTTGCACGTCCATCAGGATCAGGTCGGGCTGGCAGCGGCGAAGGAACATCACCACGTCCGCGCCCGAGCCGAGGCCTTCGACCGCATAGCCGGCCGAGGTCAGCAACCGTTCGAGCACCTTGCGGATGAACTCGTCGTCGTCGATGACGAGCAGCAGCGGCGTGCTTGCCATCGCTCGCTCGCCGAGCGCCTTCGCCGCCTCGAGCTGCGGCGCGAGTCCGGTCCGGGTCGCGGCGAGCCGCTGTTCCAGCGGCCTCGTCGCATCGATGGCGCGCGTCAGCGGCGGCTGGATCGCGTTGCGGCCGAATCGTTCGAGCTCCGCGAGGACGCGCGCCCGGTCGCGAACCATCACCGAGTCGTCGAGTCCGGTATTGGCGATCTGCTCGCCGAACTGGTCGAGCGCGGAACGGATCTCGCTGCCCGCTCGTTCGAATGCACGCCGGGCCTGTTCCATCGCGAGGTCCGTGATGCTGTGCTCGCGCTCGAGCGTGTCGCCGAGCGTCGACAGCCGGCGCCCATGCACGTTCGCCTGCGGCAGCGCCGACGTGACGCGGGCCGTGTCGAGCGTGCGAAGCGCCTGCCGCACCGACATCGCGAGGCGCCGCGCGTCGTGCACCATCGGCCAGAACAGCACGTAGTCGTCGAACCGGCCGTCCTGGCACAGCGCGTAGGCTCGCTGCACTTCCTCCTTGTCGCACAACAGCAACGCCTTGAACGGGGCCACGACGCCCGCCCGCGAGAGGATCGACGACAACTGCTGCTCCGACTCCGCGACGCGCCTCAGGCCGACGATCAGGATCTGCGGCCGATGGGTTTCGAAGGCCGACGCGAATCGCGACGGTTCGCTGCAGGCGTGCACGTCGCGATATTCATCGCCCAGCTGTTCGCGGATGACCTCCTCGTCGCTGGCGCGCGCGGTGAGAACGAGGATGCGCGGCGTGTCCGTCACGGCAACAGCTCCGGCACGCGCCGCTTCCATTGCTCGAACCACATCGGCAATGCGTCGGCCGGCATGGGCACGGCGATGAAGTAGCCCTGCGCCGAGTCGACGCCGTTGCTTCGAACGAAGTCCCAGTCGGCGCGGTCCTCGACCCCTTCGGCGACGACCTGCATGTCGAGTTCGTGCGCGACGCCGAGGCTCGCCGTGAACAGCGCGCGCTGCGTCGAGTGCTTGCTGCTCCCGTGGACGAAGCTGCGGTCGATCTTGAGCTCGTCGAACGGGATGTCCCGCAACTGGCTCAGCGACGAGTGTCCGGTTCCGAAGTCGTCGATCGACAGGCCGACGCCCTTCAGCTTGAGTCGTGCGAGCGCACCGACCTGCGCCCGCTGGTCGCTCATCAAACGAGACTCCGTCACCTCCAGCCGGAGGTCGCCGATCGGGACCTTGTAGCGCGCCGCTTCGGCCGCCAGCAGTTCGGGGAAGTCGAGGCGGAGGAGGTTGCCCATCGACACGTTGACCGCCACGCGCTGCGGCGTCCCCGCCTTGCTCCAGCGACGGGCCTGCGCGAGCGCGAGCGACAGGACGGCTCCGGTCAGCATGTCGATGCCGCCTTGCGCCTCGACGACATCGACGAACAGGCCCGGCGGGACCAGTCCTTCGTCCGGATGGTCCCATCGGACCAGCGCCTCGAGGCCGACCACGCTGCCGTCGACCATGGAGACCTTCGGCTGGTAGTGCAGGACCATCTCGTTGTTGACGACCCCGCGCAGCACCTCGTTCGCCGTGAAGCGCCGGCCCGGCTTGCGCGGGTCGCGGGGCACGTAGCCGCGCCACAGCGCGAGCAGCGCCTCGAGGCGGCGACCGGTCAGCGGCTTGCGGAAGTGGCCGAGCATCTCGAGTCGCTGCGCCGCCCCCAGCTTCGCGGCTGTTTCCAGCACGCGCTCGTCGGCGCTGCTGACGATCGCCACCGCGCCCGAGTAACCTTGGTCGGCGAGACGGCGCATGAAGTCGATCCCGTCCATCGCAGGCATGTTGAGGTCGACGAGCACGAGCAGCGACGAGGTGTTGCGGCCCCGTAGCCATTCGAGCGCACGGTGACCGTCCTGCCAGTGCACCAGCGCCTCGACGTCGTACTGCCGGAGGGACTGCCGCAGGCGCTCGACGTCCTCGAGCCGGTCGTCGAGGATGACGACCCCGGCCTCGGACATCGTCGGGCCCGAGGCGGCGGCCGGAAGCGATGGTTCGGCAGGCCCGGCGGATCGTCGTTCGGCCAGCGCCCGCTCGGTGACGGTCACCGCCGCCTCGAACGCCGCCAGCGCCGCTTCCAGCGCCTCGACGTCGTTCGGGTCGGTGTCCTCGAGCGCCTGACAACGCTCGCCGAGTTCCAGCGCGCCGACCGCCCGCGCGGACGACTTGAGCCGATGGGCGATCGCCCCCGTCGCCGCCCAGTTGCCGGCCTGCGCGCCGGTGCGGATCTCGGTGGCCGAACTCCACAGGACTCCCTTGAAGTCCTCGATGAAGGTGTCGATCACCGCTTCGTCGTCGCCGATCAGGTCGGCCAGGACACCGGGATCGAAGATCGACGCGGAGGGCGGCGGATCGGTCGCACCGCGCGGATCGGGACTCGCGCTCTCGCCACGCGGCAGCCATCGGTCGAGCATCTGCGCGAGGTTGTCGAGCGAGATCGGCTTGCTCATGCAGGCGTCCATGCCCGCTGCCCGGCAGCGATCCGCTTCGCCCGGCGACGTGTTGGCGGTCAACGCGATGATCGGGACGCGACCGGCTTCGCCCTGCTCGCGGCGGATCTGCCGCGCGAGCGCATAGCCGTCGAGCAGCGGCATGTGGACGTCGGTCAGGATCAGGCCGAAGTGACCCTTGCGCCACGCCTCGAGCGCCGCTTCGCCGTCGTCGACCACGATCGCTGCGAAGCCGAGGACGCCGAGCTGCGTGAGGATGACCTTCTGGTTGATCGTGTTGTCTTCGGCGACCAGGATCAGACGTTGCGCGGACGTGCCGTACGCGGGCGCGGCCTGCCTGTCGATCGCTGCGCGGCCATTGACGGCGACCGGATCGACCGGCGTCTCGAAGCCGACCGCGAGCGCGACGGCCTTCACGATCGATTCGCGGAACACGAGCCGGCTCTCGATGAACACCGATCCCGCGTCGACGACGCGCGGCTCGCGATGCTGTCCCTGCCCGACGAGCACCAGCAGCAGATGGAACGACGCGCGCAGCGAATCGACCTCGCGGAGGTCGATGCCGTCACCGCGGGCATCGATGATCGCGACGCAGATGAAGAAGGAGTGCTGCTCGAGCGAGCGACGTAACGCGGCGATCCCGTCGAGCGGCTCGACCTCCGCGGCGGAGGCCCGCAGGTAGGTCGTCCAGTCGGATCGAACGTCCGCCTCCGGTGCGACGACCTTGCAGTGAATGCCGGCGAGGCGGCTGTCGATGCCGTAGGCCTGGGCGTCCTCGGGCGACTGCATGGGCAGCGTTACCGTGAAGACCGCGCCCGCGCCGGGCTCGCTGTCGACCTCGACCGTCCCGCCGAGCAGATCGCATAGTCGCGAGACGATCGACAGCCCGAGCCCCGTTCCCCCGAAGCGGCGCGTGATCGCGCCTTCGGCCTGCTCGAACGGCTTGAAGATCCGTGCCTGCGCATCGCGCGCACATCCCGACGCCGTTGTCGACGACCCGGATGACCAACGACCCGTCGTCGCCAGGTCGCGGCGCGCACGTCGACCCGACCTGCGTCGGTCGGTCCCGCTCGAGAACTTGATGGCGTTGCCGATCAGGTTGTTGAGGATCTGTCGCAACCGCGTCGAGTCGGACAGGACCTCGTCGGGCAGCCTCGGGTCGATGAAGCCCCGGAGCGAGACGTCGCGCGCGCGGGCGATCGGCTTCAGGCTCCAGCAGACGCTTTCGATCAAGCCCGGAAGATTCACCACGTCGCGGTCGATCGTCAGGCGCCCGGCCTCGATCTTCGAGAAGTCGAGGATGTCGTCGATGATGCCGAGCAGCGCGCTCGCCGAGTCGCCCATCGTCTGCACGAGGTCGGTCTGGTACGCGCTCATCGGCGAACGCTTGAGGACGTCCAGGATGCCGACGACTCCGTTCATCGGCGTCCGGATCTCGTGACTCATCGTCGCGAGGAACGCGCTCTTCGCCTCGTTTGCCGCCTCCGCGGCGTGCATGGCGTCCGCGAGTTCGCGCGTGCGCTGCTCAACGATCTCCTCGAGGTGCTCGCGATATTCGCGGAGTTCCTGTTCGAGCCGCAGGCGTTCGGTGACGTCCTTCATCACCGCGACGTATTGCGTGATGGCGCCGTCCGGCATGCGGACCGGCGAAATCAGTGGTCTCCTGCGTGAACTCGGTCCCGTCCTTGCGACGGTTCAGCAGATGCCCTTGCCATCGTTCGCCTGCGTTCAGGCACCGATAGAGCTCCTCGAACGTCGCTCGCGGCGTCTTGCCCGAGCCGAGGATGCTCGCGTTGCTTCCGATCAGTTCCGAGGCGCTGTAGCCGGAAGTTGACGAACGTCGCGGGGTTCGCATACTGGATCCGGCTGTCGAGCCCGGTGCTGACGATGCTCTCGCTGCTCTGCTGGACGGCGAGATACAGCCGGCCCAACCGCTCGTCGTGTGCGCGGATCTCCTCGACGTCGCGGATCCAGACGACGAAGGATCGGTCATCGAGCCGATGCGGGCGCGCCGCGCAGGCGAAGCTCCTCCCGTCGCGATGCGACGAAGCGCCAGTGACGCGAGGCGTCGCCGAGGACGTCCGGGCCCGCGTCCGGATGGCTCGGCCAGCCAGCGCTGTCCTTCCTCGTCGAGCAGATCGACGATCGACAGCGTCGTCAGCTCTTCGGCGGATCGTCCGAACAGCGCTGCGGCGCTCGCATTGGCGTCACGGATGCGGAAGTCGTCGCCCGCGACTAGCACGGCTTCGCCGAGATGTTCGAACAGATGACGCTTGTACGACTCGGCCTCGTGCATGCGCTGCGCCTGACGCCGGCTGTGCATCCAGTGTCCGACCGCGTCCCCGAGATCGCGCAACAGGCCGCGCTGCTCGAGCGTCATCGCGCGAGGCTCGCGATCGATCACGCACAGCGTGCCGACGTTGTGACCCTCGACGCTGATCGGCGCGCCGGCGTAGAAGCGGATCTTCGGCTCGTCGACGACCAGCGGGTTGTCGGCGAAGCGGGCGTCGCGCGATGCGTCGGGAACCTCGAAGAGCGCGTCGTCGAGGATCGCGTGCGCGCAGAACGCGACGTCGCGCGGGGTCTCGCTTGCGTCGGTGCCCGTCCGGGCGAGGAACCACTGCCGATCGCGATCGATGAGGCTGACGAGCGAGATCGGACAACCGGCAACGGCGGCGGCGCTGCGCACGAGACCGTCCAGCACCGGGTCCGGCGCCTGATCGAGGACGTCTAGCTGGTCGAGCGTTTGCTGGCGATCGAGTTCGTCAGTCGGATAGGGGGCGATGAGCATGCATGGCAGGAACGAAACGCTCGAGGCGATTTCTTGTTGTCACAAAGGGGGCGCGCGAATTTACCGTGAGCTGTCATTGAACACAAATTGCCTCGGTGGCCGATGCAGGCCGTTTCGCCGTGTCGCGAGCGAAGACCGGCCGCCCATCGTCGCCCGGCGAGGCGGCCGGTTCGTCGCCGCCGCTCGTCACCCGGATCGGTCGGATACAACGAACCGGCGTTCCTGCGGTCGGTCATCGAACGGTCCATAATGCCGGCGGGCCGTCGCCACGACGCCCCGAACACCATGAAGCAAATCGATTTTTTCTTCGATGTCGGCAGCCCGGCGTCGTATCTCGCGTGGACCCAGCTGCCCGCCATCTGCGCCCAGGCCGGCGCGACGCTGAACTATCGTCCGTTGTTGCTGGGCGGGGTGTTCCAGGCGACCGGCAACCAGTCGCCGATGGAGATTCCCGCCAAGGGCCGCTATGTCTTCGACGACCTCGCTCGTTACGCGGCGCGTTACGGGGTTCCGCTGCGCAACAACAGCCACTTTCCGATCAACACGCTGCTGCTGATGCGCGGCGCCGTCGCGATGCAGATCAAGCATCCGGAACGCTTTCACGACTACGTCGATGCGGTCTTTCGCGCGATCTGGGTCGACGGCCGCGACATGAACGATGCATCGGTCGTCGCGGGCGTTCTGCAGAAGGCGGGCCTCGACCCGGCGATGATCATGGCGGAGGTGACGAGCGCCGACGTCAAGGGCGCGCTGCGCAACACGACCGACGAAGCCGTCTCGCGCGGCGTCTTCGGCGCGCCGACGATGTTCGTCGGGCCGGCGATGTTCTTCGGACAGGACCGGCTCGACTTCGTCCGCGAGGCGCTCGACGCTGCTTGACCGCCCGCATCCGTGCACGTCGCATCGTGCGCCGCGGTTCCGCATCCCCGTACTTCCAGGAGCGACCATGCCCGACCCGACGTTTCGACCGCATCACGAGCCGGTTCCCGATGCCTGCCTCGACCAGCTGTTCCGCGACGCGCGAACGCACAACGGCTGGCTCGACCGCCCGGTCAGCGACGAACAGCTGCATGCCGTCTACGACCTGATGAAGATGGGTCCGACGTCGGCCAACTGCGAGCCGGCGCGGCTCGTGTTCGTGCGATCGCCGGAGGCGAAGAAGAAACTCGAGCCGGCACTGTCCGACAACAATCGGCCGAAGACGATGGCGGCGCCGGTCGTCGCGATCATCGGCATGGACATGGCGTTCTACGAGCAGCTGCCGAAGCTGTTCCCGCATGCCGACGCGCGCAGCTGGTTCGTCGGCAAGCCGGCGATGATCGAAGACGCCGCGATGCGCAACGGATCGCTGCAAGGGGCCTATCTGATCATGGCGGCCCGCGCGCTCGGGCTCGACACCGGGCCGATGTCCGGCATCGACAAGGGACTGATCGACGAGGCGTTCTTCGCCGGCACCGAGATCAGGACCAACTTCATCTGCAGCATCGGCTACGGGGACCCGCAGAAGCTGTTCGGTCGCAGCCCTCGTCTGTCGTTCGAAGAAGCGTGCCGCATCGAATGACGACCGTCTCGGCGGACCCGACGCTGCCGGTGCTGTCGACGCCGCGGCTGCGCGTCGCGCACGTCGCGCCGGGTCACGAGGCCGAGACGGTCGCGTTCTTCACGCGCAACCGGCAACACTTCGCGCGTTGGGACCCGCCGGCACCGAAGGACTTCTACAGCGTGGGCTTCTGGGAGCGCAGCATCGCGCGCGCCGTCGACGACTTCCACGCGGACCGCGCGGTCCGCTTCGACCTCTTCGACGGCACCGTCCCGGACAGCCGCCGCGTGATCGGACGACTCGGCTTCTCGCAGATCTTCCGCGGGCCCTTCCAGTCGTGCATCCTCGGCTACCAGATCGATGCGAACTACGAGGGTCGCGGCCTGATGTGCGAGGCGCTCACCGCGGCGATCCGCTACATGTTCGACGAGAAGCGGCTGCATCGCATCCAGGCGAATCATCTGCCGGAGAACGCCCGCAGCGCCGCGCTGCTCGCGCGACTCGGCTTCGTGCGCGAAGGAGTCGCGAAGGACTATCTGTTCATCGGCGACCGGTGGCGAGATCACGTCCTCAACGCGCTGACCCACCCGCGCTTCGACACGTCGACGCTGACGCGAAGCTGATTCCCGGACATGACCCGTGCCGACCGGCCGTCGTTCGACGGTCCGGTGCCGTGCCCGTCACGCCGGTCACGACCGCGTGCGATGATCGCGGCCCATGAATGCGCCGCCGCCGATCATCCGGGTATCGAACGTCTCCAAGACCTACGCGTCGTCGTTCAAGGCGCTCGATAACGTCGACCTCGAGATCCGCCGCGGCGAGATCTTCGCGCTGCTCGGGCCGAACGGCGCCGGCAAGACGACGCTGATCGGCCTCATCTGCGGCATCGTCCGGCCCGGCGACGGTACCGTGACCGTCGACGGCCGCGACATCGTGCGCGAGTATCGCGCCGTCCGCGGGATGATCGGTCTCGTGCCGCAGGAGCTCACGACCGACGCGTTCGAGACGGTCTGGGACACGGTGTCGTTCAGCCGCGGCCTGTTCGGCAAGCGGCCCGATCCGGCCCACATCGAGAAGACGCTGCGCGAACTGTCGCTGTGGGACAAGAAGGACAGCCGTATCCGCACGCTGTCGGGCGGCATGAAGCGCCGCGTGATGATCGCGAAGGCACTGGCACACGAGCCGAGCGTGCTGTTCCTCGACGAACCGACGGCCGGCGTCGACGTCGCGCTGCGCAAGGACATGTGGGCGCTGGTCCGCGCGCTGCGCGAGTCGGGCGTGACGATCGTGCTGACGACGCACTACATCGACGAGGCCGAGGACATGGCCGATCGCGTCGGCGTCATCAGCCACGGCCGTCTGCTGCTGGTCGAGGACAAGGTCACGCTGATGCGCAAGCTCGGCAAGAAGGAGCTGACGCTCGAGCTGCAGGCGCCGCTGACGACGATCCCGGCGACGCTCACGCACCATCCGCTGACGCTCGCGGCCGACGGCCGGATGCTGACGTACGTCTACGACCCGCGGCAGACCGGGACCGCGGTGTCGACGCTGCTCGACGACCTCGCCGCCGAAGGCGTGCGACTGAAGGACCTGCACACGAAGCAGAGCTCGCTCGAGGAGATCTTCGTCGACCTCGTCAAGGAACCGGCATGAACGTGCCGGCGATCCTCGCGATCTACCGCTTCGAGATGGCGCGGACGTGGCGCACGGTCACGCAGAGCATCATCTCGCCGGTGCTGTCGACCGCGCTGTACTTCATCGTCTTCGGCTCGGCCATCGGCTCGCGGATCGACCACATCGGCGGCGTGTCGTACGGCGCGTTCATCGTGCCGGGCCTGATCATGCTGTCGGTGCTGACGCAGAGCATCGCGAACGCATCGTTCGGTATCTACTTCCCGAAGTTCACGGGCACCATCTACGAGTTGCTGTCGGCGCCGATCAGCCACCTCGAGATCGTCATCAGCTATGTCGGCGCGGCCGCGACGAAGTCGATCCTGGTCGGCTTGATCATCCTCGCGACCGCGAGCTTCTTCGTGCCGCTGCAGATCGCGCATCCGCTGTTCATGCTCGCGTTCCTCGTGCTGACGGCGGTCACGTTCAGCCTGATCGGCTTCATCATCGGTATCTGGGCCGACGGCTTCGAGAAGCTGCAGATGATCCCGATGCTGATCGTGATGCCGCTGACGTTCCTCGGGGGCCCGTTCTATTCGGTCAGCATGCTGAAGCAGCCGTGGCGCGACCTGTCGATGCTGAACCCGTCGGTCTACCTGATCAGCGGCTTTCGATGGAGCTTCTTCGATCAGTCCGAGGTGCACATCGGCGTGAGCGTCGGCATGACGCTCGCGTTCTTCGTCGTCGCACTGTCGGTGTCGACGTGGATGGTGCGCAGCGGCTGGCGGATCAAGTCGTGACGTCTTCGTAGACCGTCGCCGACACACCGCGGTGGCGCCCGATGCGTCGCGACGCATCGGCATCTTGCGAGTGCTGCAAGCCGTTTCGTCCGGTGACGATCGCGCACGTCGCGACGACCCCTTCTCCTGACTCACGGGTACGACCGTTGCTGAGTCACGCACGAGTCGTGAGCGGGGGCAGGCATCAAGATGGAAAGCGTCGAGGCGATTCGGTGGATCGGCACCGAAGCCACCGCTCTGCCGCCGCGCGCGGCGAGAAGGACGCACCGCCGACGTCGGATGGTCGCGGCGCGGACGCCTGACGAGAGCCGGCAAGGACCGACAGGGACCGACTCGAGCGCGTGCTGTCCGTGACGGCATGCGAAGCGCAATCCGCGGTCGACGTGGCCGCGGTCATCGTGACGTTCAACCGTCATCGCATGCTCGCCGAACTCGTCGACAGCCTGCTTGCGCAGAGCGTCCCGTTGCGCGCCGTCTTCGTGGTCGACAACGCGAGCTGCGATGGAACCGAGGCGTATGCGCGTGACCTCGCGGCCCGCGATCCGCGCGTGCACTACCTGCGCATGCCGTGCAACACCGGTGGTTCGGGCGGCTTCCATGCCGGCGTCCGGGCCGCCCACCGGAACGGGCATCGCTGGTTCTGGTTGATGGACGACGACGTCCGCGCGATGCCCGACGGGCTCGCCGGCCTCGTCCCGCACATGGACGACGCCGGATGCATCCACGGGCGTCGATGGGACTTCGACGGCAAACCGTTCTTCTGGCAGGCACGATTTTCCGAGCGACTCGCGATGCCCTATCCGGTGTGCGGCAACGTCTTTCGAGACCGCGATGCGATCGCGACGAACGTCGGCGTCTTCGAGGGGATGCTGGTCGCCCGCGAGGTCGTCGACCGGATCGGCATGCCGGACCCGCGCTTCTTCATCACGTGGGACGACGCGATCTACGGATGGCTCGCGTCGAAGGTGACGCGCGTGCTGTACGTCGATCACTTCGCGCTGGAGCGTCGTCGGGCGCAGCGCCAGATCGACCTCGGCTTCCGGCACTTCAACGATGCGTCGGACCTGTATCGCTTTCACACGATGCGCAACCGGCCGCTGGTCAAGGACTACATGAAGCGCGAGGGAACGTATCGGCCGGTCTGGTTCGCGCTGGGCAGCGCGCTCGTCGTGATCCGCGAGGCCGTGCGGCTGCTGCTCGTGCAACGCGAAGTCGCCGGGTTCGCGGCGCTGTGGCACGGGTGGCGCGCCAGTCGTCAGGCCCAAACGCGCCGGGGGCTGCCGGCCGACCTGTCGATCTCCTGGACCGGAACCGACCAGCGCGAGAGCGGGTCCCAGGGCGGTCCGACATGATCAGCTCGTCGTTCGATCGGGCGATGCATCTCGTCCAGAGCAGCGTGGCACCGACGCTCGGGCTGTGCACCGACGTACCGCTCTACTACCGGGCCAACGACTTCGTCCTTCACGATCATCGTCGGCAGTGCTGGAAGCTCGCGCCGGGCGCCGTCATCTGGTTCAACACGTACTTCAACGGTCTGTCGATCCGCCGCTGGAAGGACACGTCGCCGCTCGACGACCTCGCGATCGACATCCACTTCCGGGGCCATGTGACGGCGCGGCTGCACGAGATGGCGGCGGGCGGCATCTCGACGATGATCGACGAGATCGAGCTCGAGTCCGATCGTCCGACGACGGTACGCTGGCCGATCGACGCGTGGAAGGGATGTGCCGACGGGATCCTGTTCCTGTCGCTTCACGCGCTCGGGGACAGCGAACTGGAACGCTTCGCGTTCATGACGTCGACGCCACCGGTCCGCGACATCCGCCTCGGCATCTGCATCACGCACTACGACCGCAAGGCGGAGGTCGTGCCGGCGGTCGCGCGGTTGAGGCGGCAACTGCTCGACGATCCGCGCTTCGCCGATCGTGTCGCGCTCGTCGTCGTCGACAACAGCCGCAACCTCGAACCGTCCGACGTGCCCGGCGCGACGCTGATCGCGAACCGCAATCTCGGCGGTGCCGGCGGCTTCGCGCGCGGCATGATGCATCTCAACGACGACGGCTCGTTCACGCACGCGCTGTTCATGGACGACGACGCGTCGTGCGAGGTCGAATCGATCCGTCGCACGATCGCGATGCTGGCCCACGCGCGCGAACCGCGGACCGCGATCGCCGGCGCCATGTTGCTGTCGCGCGAGCCGTATCGCCAGTTCGAATGCGGTGCGCGCTTCGACGGGTTGTGCCGCGCGATGCGGCAAGGCGTCGACCTGCGCGACCCCACCGTGCTGGCCGGCAACGAGCATCCGCAGTCGGCCGATTACGGATCCTGGTGGTACTTCGCCTTCCCGCTCGCGCACGCGGTCGGTTACCCGTTTCCTTACTTCGTCCGCGGCGACGACATCGACTTCTCGTTGCGCAACCGGTTCGAGCTCGTCACGGCGAACGGCATCGCCTCGTGGCAGGAAGACTTCGCGTTCAAGCACGCGCCGCAGACGAATTATCTCGATACGCGCAACCACCTGCTGCAGATCGTGCACGGCTTCGTCGGCGGCCGGATGCTGGCGTTCTATGTCTGCCTGCGGATGTTCCTGCTGCCGAACCTGTCGAGCCAGTACGAACTCGCATCGGCCGCGGTCATGGCGATCGACGACATCCGGCGCGGCCCGGACTTCTTCCGCGACCATGCCGACCTCTCGGAACCGCGGCGTCGCGTGCAGGCGCTCACGCAGGTCGAACGCATGCGGCCGCTGTCGTGCGAACTGGCGCGGCACGCCGAGTGGACCGGCATCCGGGAGACGCGCTGGCGAGGCCTGCTCCGCCTGTTCTCGGCGAACGGCCATCTATTGCCCCGCATCTTCTTCCACAGGATGGCGGCCCGCTTCGAGAAGAGCTACGTGCTGCCGCTGCGGGGCACGTTCCTTCGTCCCCGCTCGCTCGTCTTCAACGACCGGACCGGGACGGGCATGCTGCTCGAGCACTCGAAGTCGCGCTTCTTCGCGAACCTCTGGAGGTTCGTGCGCACGACGACCGTCTTCATGATCCGATACGACGAGTTGGCGCGAGCCTATCGCGAGGCGTATCCGCAACTGACCAGCGACAGCTTCTGGCGCCGCCAGTTCGGCATCGTCGCGACGACGTCCGCGGAGAAGGCGCCGTCCGCATCGAATGCGTGCGTCGAGTCGTGCGAGCCACGGCCCACCGCTGCAGCCGTCGATGCTGTCTGACGCGCGCGCATTCGCCGCGACGACGAGGCCTCCGGCGCCTCGCTTCGCGTACGTCGACCTGCTTCGCAATCTCGTCGTGAAGGAGATTCGCGTTCGCTACATGGGAGCGTGGCTCGGCTTCGCGTGGTCGCTCGCGAACCCGCTGTTGACGACGCTGACCTACTTCGTCGTCTTCACGTACATCATGCCGACCGGCCAGCCGCGCTACGCCCTCTACATCGTGGCCGGCGTCGTTCACTGGGGACTGTTGACGCAACTGGTCGGCCGCAGCGGCGACTGGTTCCTCGACAACGCGGCGCTGCTGCGCAAGATGCGCTTTCCCGCATCTGCTCGTGCCGCTCGCGAACTTCCTCGCGGGGTTGTCGTTCTGGGCCGTGGCGATCGCGATCTTCTTCGTGCTGTTTCCCGAGCTCGACGGTGCTTGGCACTGGGCGATGCTGCTGTACCCGATCTATCTGCTCGCGTTCCTCGGATTGATCGCCGGCCTCTGCCTCGTCCTGTCGGTGTCGCAGATCTTCTTTCGTGACTCGAAGCATCTGGCCGAGGTCGCGCTCGGGCTGTTGTTCTGGGCCACGCCGATCGTCTACCGGATCGATTCGATTCCGGAATCGATCGGGCAGTGGTTGCGGCTCAATCCGCTCGTGCCGTTCTTCGACTGCTTCCACGCGCTGCTTTATGCATCGCATCGGCCGACCGTCCGCGACACGCTGCTCGTCGTCTTCTGGTCGTCGCTGTCGCTGGCGATCGGCGTGGTGTGCTACTGGCGCCAGGCGCATCGCCTCGTCGAGCGGCTGTGATCGGACGAACCGCGCGCGTGCGTGTCGCCGGGCGGACGGTGGTCCGCCTCGACGACGTGACGAAGGACTTCTCGGTCCTGCACAACGGCGTGCGGGACCTGAAGGCGCGGCTGGTCGGCGTCTTCAACCCGCGCTGGCGTCCGCATCGCGAACCGTTCCGCGCGCTCGACGGCGTGTCGCTGACGATCTCGCGCGGCGAGGCCGTCGCGCTGCTCGGGCCCAACGGCTCGGGCAAGAGCACGCTGCTGCAGGTCATCGCCGGCATCCTGCGGCCGACGTCGGGCTCGGTCTCGACGCACGGCCGCATCGCGCCGCTGATCGAGCTCGGCGTCGGCTTCCATCCCGATCTGACCGGCGCCGAGAACATCTACCTGAACGCGAGCCTGTTCGGCTTCGCGAACCGCGACACGCGGGCTCGCTACGACAGCATCGTGCGGTTCGCGGAGCTCGAGGCGTTCATCGACACGCCGGTCAAGAACTACTCGTCGGGGATGTACATGCGCCTCGGCTTCGCGATCGCCGTCCACATGGAGCCCGACATCCTGCTCGCGGACGAGATCCTCGCGGTCGGCGACGAGGCGTTCCAGCACAAGTGCCTGCAGCGCATCGCCGAGATGCGTGCGAACGGCATGACGCTGCTGCTGGTGACGCATTCGCGGGACCAGGCGCGTTCGTTCTGCGACCGCTACGTGCAGCTCGAGCACGGACGCGTCGTGGCGGAAGGGACGCTTCGACGACGAACGTTCGATGCAGCCGCGCGACGTCCGCGTCGCCGCGCGCGGCGACCGTTAGCCCGGCGCCGGACGATCGCCGAGCGTGACGACGATCTTGCCGAAGTGGCGGTTCGCGGCCATCGACGCGAAGGCCTCCTCGATCCGTTCGAGCGGGTAACGCGCCGCGATCGGCAGCGCGAGCCGGCCGCTCTCGACCGCCGGCCACAGGTCGGCACGCATCCGGTCGACGACGTCCCGAACCTCGTCGACCGTGCGCGTGCGGAACGTCACGCCGATGTAGCGGATGCGCTTCAACGCATGCAGGTCGAAGTCGAAGTCGCCGTGGGTCCCCGCGAGGCGACCGACGTTGACGATGCGGCCCTCGATCGCGGCGGCACGCAGGTTGCCGTTCATCGCGGTGCCGGCGAGCTGATCGACGATCAGGTCGACGCCGCGGCCCTCGGTCGCGTCCTTGACGCGTTCGGGCCAGTCATCGTCGTCCGGGTCGATCGCGACGTTCGCACCGAATCCGGCGAGGCGCCCGCGACGTCCGGCGTCGCGCGCGCTGCCGATGATGGTCGATGCGCCGAGCTCGCGGGCGATCAGCAGGCCCATCAGGCCGACGCCCGACGACGCGCCCTGGATCAGCACGGACTCTCCGCGCACGAGGCTGCCGTTCGTCGCGATCGCGTCGTGCATCGTCTGCAGTGCGACCGGCAGCGTGGCCGCGGTCTCGTAGCTGAAGTCGCCTCCCGGCAGCGGCAGCACGCGTCGATGGTCGGCGACGGCGAAGTCGCTGAACGCCGCCTTGCCGGAGCTCATCACGCGATCGCCGACGCGAAAGCCGTGCACCTCGTCGCCGATCTCGACGATCTCGCCGGCCCATTCCATGCCGAGCGGCGTGCCGGCACCACCGAGCTTGCCGTGCTTCGCGCCGGCCGCCATCGTCAGGTCCGCACGATTCAGCGCCGCCGCATGCACGCGGACCAGCACGTCGGTCGACCGCGGCCGTGGCGCCTCGACGTCGACGATCTCGATGCCTGTTTCACCGCGGATGACGCTGCGCATGGGTCGGTCCCGTTCGTGGAGTCTCGTGGTCGAGCTTGAACCGCCCGACGCTTGTCAGGCGGCAAGCGGTTCGATCGCCTCGTGTCCCAGTCGTTCGACGAGCGTGGCGATGACGGCCGCCGCCGGCGGCGCCGCCTTCGATCGTTCGGAGGCACGCGCCACGGCAACGGCGACGTCGCGATCGTCGAGCACGCGCCCGAGCGCCGCATGCCACTTCGCCGGCTTCGCGCCGGGCTTCACGACCGACGCGACGCCGAGACGACGCAGTCGTGCCGCGTTGTCCGGCTGGTCGTGCGCGAACGGCGCGACGACCTGCGGGATACCGGCCGCCAGCGCCTGCGCGCTCGTGCCGACGCCGCCGTGATGGACCAGCGCGGCGACGCGCGGCAGCAGCTCGGCGAACGGCGCGTAGGCGACGTGATGCGTGGACGCCGACAGCGACGCCGGCAACTGGTCGCGATACGGCGTGACGACGACGGCGCGACGGCCGCGCGCGTCGCATGCGTCGAGCGCGGCGGCGATGAACGCGCGGCCGTGCGCCATCGCCGAACCCGGCGTGATCGCGACCGGCGGTGCGCCGGCCTCGAGGAACGCGACGAGGCCGGCGTCGAGTCCCGCGCCGCCGTCGCGGAAGATCGGGAAGCCCGTCGTGCGCGTGCCGGGCGGCCAGTCGGGCTGCGTCGCCGCGAACCACTCGGGCCACGCGGCCACGACGAGGTCCGGCGAATGCATCCAGCGGCTCCAGATGCGCGCGACCGGTTCGAGGCCGAGCGTCGTGCGAAAGGCATTCAGTCGCGGGCCGATCAGCGGATCGAGCACGAAGCGCTCGGCGGCGACGACGGCGCGCGTCCGGACCCAGCGTGGCATCCACGACACGTCCCCGACCCCGGGCACGACCGGCGTCTCGTAGGCCGACAGCAGGCAGGCCGGCGACAGATGGACGGTCGCGCCGCGCAGACCCTGTCGCTCCTGCACCAGTCGCATCCCCCACGACAGCGTGCTGCCGACGAGGATCGTGTCGGGCGTGGCGAGCGCGGCCGTCGTCGCATGGGCCTCCGGCAGCGTGCGCAACAGTTCGTCGATGATGAAGCGGGCGCCGCGGCGCGGGTTCCACAGCTCCGGTCGGGTCAGCAGCGCCTCGTAGTCCGTCGTCGTGCCGTACGGCGCGAACGTCGCGCCGGACCGAACGACCGTCCGCTCGAACGTCGGCGACGCGATGATCGTGACGTCGTGCCCGCGCGCGAGCAGCACCTCGGCCACGGCGACGAACGGATGGACGTCGCCGGCGCTGCCGAGTGCGCTGACCAGGAACCGCATCGCGGCCGTCAGCGCCGGTCGCCTTCGATCATCGAGACGATCTCGTCGCGATGCTCGTCGAGCGACGGCGGCGGCAGGTCGTAGACCGGCGGCGTCGCCGACATCCGCATCGGGTTCGCGACCAGCGCGACACGGCCCGCCTGTCGATGCGGCATCTCGAAGCGCAGGCCGCGCGCCGCGACCTGCGGATTGTCGAAGACTTCCGCGATGCTGTCGATCGGACCGCACGGCACCTCGGCCGCCTCGAGGCGGTCGATCCAGTGATGCTTGGTGCCGCCCAGCAGGATCGCCTCGATCAGCGGCACGAGCACGTCGCGATGCGCGACCCGCGCCGGGTTCGTCGCGAAGCGCGCGTCGTCGGCGAGCCCCGGACATCCGGCGGCCGTGCAGAAGCGGCGGAACTGCAGATCGTTGCCGACGGCAAGGATCAGATGACCGTCGGCGCAGGCGAAGACCTGATACGGCACGATGCTCTGATGCGCGTTGCCGGCGCGGCCCGGCACCCGGCCGCTGTTCAGGTACGCGGTGTTCATGTTCGCCATCGTCGCGACCATCACGTCGAGCAGCGCCATGTCGATGTGCTGTCCTTCGCCCGTCGCGCGGACGTGCAGCAGCGCTGCGAGGATCGCGTTGGCCGCATAGATGCCGGTCAGCAGGTCGCTGATCGCGATGCCGGCCTTCTGCGGCGGCCCGCCGTGGCAGGTCGGGCAGGCGTCCTCGCGCTCGCCGGTGATCGACATGAAGCCCGACAGTCCCTGCACGATGAAGTCGTAGCCGGGACGCTTCGCCCAGGGACCGGTCTGCCCGAAGCCGGTGATCGAGCAGTAGATCAGGCGCGGGCTTGTCGTTCGCGAGCGTCGGGTAGTCGAGACCATAGCGGGCGAGCTGCCCGACCTTGTAGTTCTCGATGACGACGTCGCTCTTCAGCGCGAGGTCGCGGACCAGCCGCTGTCCGTCGGCGCTCGCGAGATCGATCGCGATCGACTTCTTGCCGCGATTGGCCGCGACGTAGTACGTCGACACGTCGGTGTCGAGCCCGGTCGGCGTCCTTCACGTACGGCGGGCCCCATGCGCGCGTGTCGTCGCCGGTGACCGGCCGCTCGACCTTGATGACTTCCGCGCCGAGGTCGGCGAGCAGCTGCCCGCAATACGGGCCCGCGAGCACGCGACTCAGGTCGAGCACGCGGACGCCCGCGAGCGAGGTACGGCGGTCATCGGCACGGGTTCGCGAATCGTTCATGGCGGGCGTTGTATGGACGGGACGCGAAGCGGCCCCGTCGCGAGCGGCTGACTATAATCTGCCTCCGTTTTCGGCATGGAAGGAAAGCCCGCGATGCATTCGGGTCGTCACGTTTCGTTGTTCCGCCCGGCGCGCGTGTCGCTCCGCTCGCTCCTCGTCGCGGTCGCGACGGCGACGCTCGCGGCGCTGCCGCTGACCGCCTCCGCCGTCACCGAGATCCGCGTCTGGCATTCGCTGACCGGCGTCTCGGCGACGACGTTCACGCAGATGGTCGCCGCCTTCAATGCGGAGCAGAAGAACTATCGCGTCGAGCTTTCGTTCAAGGGCGACGACAAGGCGACGACGGCGCTGGGCGTGGCCGCGGCCAGCCTGCCGGACGGTCCCGACCTGCTCGAGGTCAGCGAGGTCCGCTCCGGCGAGCTGCTCGCGGCGCGCAACGCCGTCAAGCCGATCTACGAGATCCTGCCGCTGGCCAAGTCGAAGGACTTCGAGTTCTTCATCCCGGGCGCGGTGACGTTCATGAAGGACGAGCGCAACCGGTTGCGCGCGTTCCCGCTCGAGGCATCGGTCCCGGTCCTGCTCTACAACAAGTCGGCGTTCGAGAAGGCCGGCGTTGCCGACGCGCCGCCGGCGACGTGGCACGAGCTGCAGAAGCAACTGATCGCGCTGCAGGACGCGGGCAAGGGCATGAAGTGCAGCTACACGACCAGCGATCCGGCGTGGATCCACATCGAGAACATCGGTGCGCTGCACGGCGAGCCGATCGCGACGAAGAACAACGGGCTCGACGGTCCCGGCGCCACGCTGACGTTCAACGATCTCGTCCACGTGCGGCACATCGCGTTGATGGAAAGCTGGGTCAAGAGCGAGTTGTACGTCCCGTCGGGTCACGGCGAGGAAGGCGACGCAGAAATTCGCGGCCGGCGAGTGCGGCGTGCTGACGACCGCGAGCGGCTCGATCGGCGACATCGTCAAGGAAGCGAAGTTCAAGATCGGCGTCGGTCCGTTGCCGTTCTACGAAGAGGGTGCGCGCCAGCCGGTCAACACGCTGGTCGGTGGCTCCGCGCTGTGGGCGATCGAAGGCCGCACGAAGGACGTCTACAACGGCATCGCCGCGTTCCTCGCGTACCTCGCGACGCCGGTCGTCGCGACCGAATGGCATCAGAAGACGTTGAGCCTGCCGTGGACGACGGCGGCGTACACGGTCTCCGAGCGCACCGGCTTCTACGACAAGCTGCCGGGGCTCGCCGCCGTGATGAAGGGCGCCGCGACGTCGCTCGGCGCGACGTCTCGCGGCATCCGCCTGCCGAACTACGACGAGGTCCGCGACATCATGGATGCGCAGCTCGACGCGGTGTGGTCCGGCGAGAAGCCGCCGAAGCTCGGTCTCGACGACGCCGTCAGGCTCGGCGACGTCGCGATGAAGCAGGCGGCCCTGGTGCCCGAGCGTGCCGAAGGGCAAGGCGGCCCGCCGGACGAAGACGGCGAAGAAGCCGGCGGCGACGAAGACTTGACGTCGCCGTCGTGGCCGGGGCCGCGATGCATCGCGCATCGCGGCGGCGGCACGCTCGCGCCGGAGAACACGATGGCCGGGTTACGCGAAGCCGTCGCGCGTGGCTATCGCGGCGTCGAGTTCGACGTGATGCTGACGGCCGACGACGTGCCGGTGCTGATGCACGACGCGGAGTTCGGCCGCACGATCGCCGGCCGCGGCAGCGTGGCTTCGACGCGGTGGGCGGAGCTCGCGACATGCGATGCCGGGTCGTGGTTCGATCGCCGCTTCGCCGGCGAGCCGGTGCCGCGCTACGACGACGTCGTGCGCTTCTGCATCGAGCACGGCCTGTGGATGAACGTCGAGATCAAGCCGTCGCCGGGTCGCGAGGCGGAGACGGGACGGGTGGTCGGCGAGACCACCGTCGCGCTGGATGCGAAGGCGAGCCAGGTCCTGTTCTCGTCGTTCAGCGCGGTCGCGCTCGACGCAGTCGCGAAGGCGGCGGCGCGCCAGCCGCGCGGCCTGCTCGTCCGCGACGTGCAGGACGACACCGCGAGACGCGCGAAGTCGATGGGATGCGTCAGCGTGCACGCCGACCACCGCAGGCTCGACCCGCGGCAGGTCGAGGGTCTCGAGGCGGTCGGCCTGGCCGTCATGGCGTACACCGTGAACGCCGTCGATCGCGCCACGCGGCTTTCGGCGTGGGGCGTCGACGCGATCTGCACCGATCGCATCGACACGATCGATCCGACGTCGCTATGATCAAACCAGTCCAACCAGAAGCGAGACGCGATGGAATCGATCGGCGCGTTCGATGCGAAGACCCACCTGCCGGAACTGCTCCAGCGTGTCGAGCGCGGCGAGGAGATCACGATCACGCGCCATGGCAAGCCGGTCGCGAAACTCGTGCCGGCGGTCGATCGGGCCGCCGAGGCGGCCGCCCGACGCGCGCTCGCGGTCGACGGTCTCGTCGAGCTGCGAAAGAAGTATTCGCTCGGCAAGTGGAAGGCGCGCGACCTCATCGACGCCGGACGCAAGTATTGATGCGCTATGTCGTCGACGCGTCGGTCGCGGTGGCGTTCGTGCTCGGGGACGAGCACGACGATCGAGCGGAGCGGCTCCTCGGATCGTTGAAGGACCATTCGCTCTGCGTCCCGGCGATCAGGCACGCGGAGGTCGTGAACGGACTGATGGCGGCCGAGCGTCGCCGCCGCACCGATGCCGCGGGCGTCGACGACGGCATCGCGCGGATGGATGCGCTCGGCGCGGAGGTCGACGTGCCCGGGCCGGATATGCTGACGTTGCGGCGCCTCGCGACGAAGGACCGGCTGACCGCATACGATGCGTTCTATCTCGAGCTCGCGGCGCGCCGCGGAATGCCGCTCGCCACCAACGACCACGACCTCGCCGGCGCCGCCAGACGCAGCGGCGTCGCACTGCTGTAGAACGGACCCGATGAAAGCCGCCGACATCCGCGATCGATTCCTGAAGTTCTTCGAAGCCGAAGGGCACACGATCGTCCGCTCGTCGTCGCTCGTGCCGGGCAACGACCCGACGCTGCTGTTCACGAACGCCGGCATGAACCAGTTCAAGGACGTGTTCACCGGCGTCGACCGCCGGCCGTACGTCCGCGCCACGACGTCGCAGAAGTGCGTGCGCGCCGGCGGCAAGCACAACGATCTCGAGAACGTCGGCTACACCGCGCGGCATCACACGTTCTTCGAGATGCTCGGCAACTTCAGCTTCGGCGACTACTTCAAGCGCGACGCGATCCGCTTCGCGTGGACGTTGATCACCGAGGTCTACGGGCTGCCGAAGGACAAGCTGTGGACCACGGTCTACATCGACGACGACGAGGCGTTCGACCTGTGGACGAAGGAGATCGGCGTGCCGGCCGAGCGCTGCATCCGCATCGGCGACAAGCCGGGCGGGAAACAGTTCGACAGCGACAACTTCTGGTCGATGGGCGACACCGGCCCGTGCGGGCCGTGCAGCGAGATCTTCTACGACCACGGGCCCGACGTCTGGGGCGGGCCGCCGGGATCGCCGGAGGCCGACGGCGACCGCTACATCGAGATCTGGAACCTCGTCTTCATGCAGTTCAACCGCGACGAGGCCGGCACGATGCACAAGCTGCCGAAGCCGTCGGTCGACACCGGCATGGGCCTCGAGCGGCTGTCGGCGGTGCTGCAGCACGTCCACAGCAACTACGAGATCGATCTCTTCCGGCATCTGATCGCGGCGGCCGCGCGCGAGACCGGCGCGAAGGACCTCGCCGACAACTCGCTGAAGGTGATCGCCGACCACATCCGTGCGTGCTCCTTCCTGATCGCCGACGGCGTGATCCCGTCGAACGAGGGCCGCGGCTACGTGCTGCGGCGGATCGTGCGGCGCGCGCTGCGGCACGGCTACAAGCTCGGACAGACGAAGCCGTTCTTCCACGCGCTCGTCGCGGACCTCGCGAACGAGATGGGCGCCGCATACCCGGAGCTCGTGGAACAGCGCGACCGCATCGCGAGCGTGCTGAAGCAGGAAGAGGAACGCTTCGGCGAGACGCTCGAGAACGGGATGAAGATCCTCGACGGCGAGCTCGTTCGCGCGGGCAAGGGTGGCACGCTCGACGGCAAGGTCGCGTTCACGCTGTACGACACGTACGGCTTCCCGTTCGATCTCACGGCCGACATCTGCCGCGAGCGCGGCGTCGAGGTCGACATGGCGGGCTTCGAGGCCGCGATGGACGTGCAGCGCACGCAGGCGCGTGCGGCCGGCAAGTTCAAGGCCGCCGGCGGTCTCGAATACGCCGGCGACAAGACGACGTTCACCGGCTACGAGGCGTCGCACGGGCGCGGCACGATCGGCACGATCTACGTCGCCGGCACGTCGGTGCCGAGCGTGCGCGAAGGCGACGAGGCCGTCATCGTGCTCGACAGCACGCCGTTCTATGCGGAGTCGGGCGGGCAGGTCGGCGACGCGGGGCAGCTGTCGAACGCGCAGCGCGCGCTTCGAGGTCTTCGACACGCAGAAGGTCCAGCCCGACGTGTTCGGCCATCACGGCCGCGTCACGCACGGCGAGCTGAAGGTCGGCGACAACGTCGATGCGGCGATCGACACCGAGCGGCGCGCCGCGACCGTCCGCAACCATTCGGCGACGCACCTGATGCACAAGGCGTTGCGCGAGGTGCTCGGCGGGCATGTCGCACAGCGCGGCTCGCTCGTCGACGCCGACAAGACGCGCTTCGACTTCTCGCACAACGCGCCGCTGACGGCCGACGAGATCCGTCGCGTCGAGGAGATCGTCAACAAGGAGGTGCTGGCCAACGTCGAGACCCGCATCAACGTGCTGCCGTACGACGAGGCCGTGAAGAAGGGCGCGATGGCGCTGTTCGGCGAGAAGTACGGCGACGTCGTCCGCACGCTCGAGATCGGCACGTCGCACGAGCTGTGCGGCGGCACGCACGTCGCGCGCACCGGGGACATCGGGCTGTTCAAGATCGTGTCCGAGGGCGGCGTCGCGGCCGGCGTGCGACGCATCGAGGCGGTCACCGGCGAGAACGCATTGAAAGTCGTGCAGCAGCTCGACGCGCAGGTGCACGAGGCCGCGTCCGCGCTGAAGACGCAGCCCGACGAGGTCATGCAGCGGATCGCGCAGATCCTCGACAACGTGAAGTCGCTCGAACGCGAGCTCGGCCGGCTGAAGTCGAAGCTCGCGTCGTCGGCCGGCGACGACCTGGCCTCGCAGGCGATCGACGTGGCCGGCAAGCCGGGCGGCCCGCGCGTGCTCGCGACGCAGCTCGATGGCGCCGACGTCAAGGCGCTGCGCGAGACGATGGATCAGCTGAAGTCGAAGCTGAAGAGCGCGGTGATCGTGCTGTCGACGGTCGACGCCGGCCGCGTCAGCCTGATCGCCGGCGTCACGCCCGACCTCGTCGGGCAGGTCAAGGCCGGCGAGCTCGTCAACTTCGTCGCGCAGCAGGTCGGCGGCAAGGGCGGCGGCAAGCCCGACACCGCGCAGGCCGGCGGGACCGACCCGTCGAAGCTCGGCGCAGCGCTCGCGTCGGTGCGCGGATTCGTCGAAGAACGGGTCCGATGACGGAGGCGGTCGCGCCGGAGGACCTGCGGATCCGGCGTGCCGAACCTTCGGACTACGCGGCCGTCGCCTCGATCCTGTCGGGCCCTCAGGCGATCGCCGGCACGCTGCAGCTGCCGATGCCGTCGGTCGACCGCTGGCGCGAGCGGATGGCGAAGAGTGATCCGGCCTCATTCGCCATCGTCGCCGAGGTACGCGTCACGAACGGCGAGGCGGACTTCTTCGAGATCGTCGGACACCTCGACCTGTTCCCGTCGTCGGCGTCGGCGTCGCCGCGGCGTCGACATGCGATCGGACTCGGCATCGCCGTCCGAGACGACTGGCATCGGCGCGGCATCGGCCATGCGCTGCTGTCGGTCGCGCTCGATCGCGCGGACCGGTGGATGAACGTGCTGCGGATCGAGCTCACGGCGTTCGCGGACAACGAGCACGCGATCGCGTTGTATCGACGCCATGGCTTCGTGGTCGAGGGCACGCATCGGGCCTATGCTTTGCGTGACGGCATCTATGTCGATGCGGTGTCGATGGCGCGGCTCCATCCGCGACCGCCGGTGTTTCCGTCGACCGCCGCATGACCGTCCCGAACCGCACGCCGATGGCCTCGCCCCGCGCTCTCGTCGCTTCGCTGATCGCCGCTTCGATGGGCGGCGGATGCGCCGTCGTGGCCGTCGTCGACACGGCCGGCACCGTGGCCGCGAAGACCGTCGGCCTCGCCGCCGACGCGGCGGTCGGCACCGTGAAGGTGGCCGGCAAGGTCGCGGGCAAGGCGGCCGACGCGATGACCGGCGGCGACGATCCGAAGAAGTGACCGTCGAGCCGTATCGCTATTGCCCGTATTGCGCGTCGCCGCTCACGCAGCGCGACAACGGCGGCCGGTCGCGTGCCGCGTGTCCGCAATGCCACTTCGTGCACTGGAACAATCCGCTGCCGGTGCTCGCCGCGCTGGTCGAGTACGAAGGCCGCATCCTGCTTGCCCGCAACGCCGCGTGGACGAACGGGATGTTCGCGTTGATCACCGGCTTCCTCGAAGCCGACGAGACGCCCGAGGCCGGCATGGCGCGCGAGTTGAAGGAAGAGACGAACCTCGACGTCGTGCGGATGTCGCTGATCGGCGTCTACGAGTTCATGCGGAAGAACGAACTGATCATCGCCTATCATGTCGAGGCGACCGGCACGATCGAACTGAACGAGGAGCTCGCGGAATTCCGGCTGGTCGCGCCGGAGCGGCTGCGGCCGTGGCGCGCCGGCACCGGCTATGCGATGGCCGACTGGATGCGAGCGCGCGGACTGCCGGTCGAGTTCATCGATCTGCCGCGTCCGGCGGTGGCCGACGCGCGGTCGAGCGCGGCGCCGGAACCGACCTCTCCATCACCCTGATCACCGAAGACCGCATGGATACCGAACTGACTGTCGATGCCGAGGTGGATGCGCGCGGACTGGCCTGTCCGCTGCCGATCCTGCGCGCGAAGAAGGCGTTGTCGACGCTGTCGAGCGAACAGCTGTTGCGCGTGCTGGCCACCGATCCGGGATCGGTCCGCGACTTCCAGGCGTTCTCGCGCCAGACCGGCAACGAACTCGTCGAGCAGAAGCAGATCGGGACCGTCTGGTCCCACGTGATCCGCCGGCGCTGACGCGTCGCGGCGAGAAGGCCGCCCGTCTCGACCGCCTCGCGCTCAATCCGCCTTCGCGACCGGCTCCGCCGTCTTCGGCACCACCGCCTTCGGTGCCTTGGCCGGCCGGACCTGTGCCGACGAGTCGGTGTTCTTGACGGGCGCGTTCCTTGATCTTGTCCAGCAGCGCGGCGCAGTCGACGTCCGCGTCCTTGCCGGGCGCCGTCTCGACCAGCGGCAGCAGCGCGAGCAACGGGTTGACGATACCGAGCGCGATCGCGCCGCCGACGCGGGCGCCGAGCGTGCCGAAGTCCGGCAGCACGCTCGGATTCGCGAACGTGCCGCTCACGTTGAACGGCGTGCGCAGCACCACGATGCTGCGTTGCTTCGGCAACGGCGTGACGCGGAAGTCGATCTTCTCGTCCTTGAAGTTCGCATCGCCGACGAACGTGATGATGTTCTTGTCGGTGTCGACGAGCGACGTCTTCGTGGCCATGTCGCCGTTGACGAGCCCGAAGTCGGCGATCGCGCAATCGATCTTCGAGTCGGTGTCGCCGAGCAGGTAGCGCACGACCTGCGGCCCCTGCAGGCCGACCAGCTCGAGCAGCAGCGAGCTCGACTGACCGCGACCCATCGCGATCTGCGCGCTGCCGTTCGCGCTCGCGAGCATCGTCGCGATCGAGTCGCCGTGGCCGTCGACCTTGACCGTGCCGTTGAGCCGGCCGAACGACGCCTTGCTGGTGTCGGTGACCTTCGGCGTCAGCCTCGCGAGCGACAGGTCGCTGAAGCGCGCATCGACGGTCGCATGCAGTGGCTGTGCGCTGCCGTCGAAGCGGAAGTTGCCGCCCATCTTGCCGTCCGCGAAGCCGAACGACAGCGGCGTGAACGACAGCACGCGGTCCTGCATCGTCGCGTGGATCTCGAGATGATCGAACGGGATCGACCCCGCGTTCTTGATCGTCTCGCCGGTGAAGTGCACGTCGGCGTCGAGCGTGTTCCACTTCTCGGTGCTGAACGTCTGCTGCGGCAACAGCTTCTGAGGCTTCGTCGCATCGACGACCTTCGGAGCGACGGCGGGCTCCGGCTTCTTGCCGGTCATCGGCGCGAAGTCGTCGAGGTCGAGCTGCTTCGACGCGAGCGTGCCCGACACGAAGGGTCGCTTCTCGCGTTTCTCGAACGCGACCGATCCCGCGATGTCGCTGGAACCCATGTGCCCAGAGAAGTCCTCGTAGCGATAGACGCCGTCGCTGATCCGCACGCGGCCAGTGGTCGCGTACGGCGGCGTCTCGGGAAGACCCACGCCGACGATGCGGTACCACTCGCCGAGGTTGTTGCCGGACAGCGAGACCTTGAGGTCGGCCGCCTTCAGCGCGGCGAGGCCGGTGACGGTGCCGTCGGCCGCGACATGGCTCGCGCCGATCGTCGCATCGACCTTGAACGGATAGGCCGTGTCGGCGTCCTGCAGCTTCAGCACGTCGCCGCCATGGGCGTCGACCGCGAGCTTGAGACCTTTCCACGTGCCGGTCGCCTTGGCGCCGACGCCGTTGGTCGACCCGCCGCCCTTCGTGTCGACGTTCGCGCCGGTCACCGTGGCGAGCTCCGCATGCACGTCGGTGTCCGAAGCCTTGTCGAGGTATCGCACCTGTCCCTGGTCGACGGCCATCTGCTGGATCACGACCGACGTGCTCGAGTCGCTCTGCTGCTTGTCGAAGTACCAGTTGCGCTTGCCGTCGGGTCCCTGCTCGAGGGTCGCGACCGGCTTCACGACGTTCAGCGTCTTCAGCACGAGCCGCTTGCGCAGCAGGTTCGCGAGCGAGACGGTCGCGTCGACGTGATCGACCGACGCCATCTGCGGCGTCGACGCCCACGACGGGTTGCCGAGCTGCAGCCCGTCGATCGTCACGCGCGGTCCCTGCAGCCAATACAGCCAGATGTCGCCGTTGACCGCGAAGCTGCGGCCGGTGCCGTCCTCGACCTTCTTCGCGATCGTGTCGCGCAGGAAATTGAGCTTCCACGGGAACAGGAAGGCGATCAGGATCAGCAGGACGACGACGAGCGGAATCAACCACCAGCGGCGTTTCCGCCGGGCGATCGGGCTGCTGCTGGGCATGGAGTCGTAGGTCGGCATACGAATGTGACGAAGCCCGTGGGGCAAGGTTCCTCGGCGGAATTCTAGCGGTCAGGCGCGACCGGAGCTGCCGAACCCGCGCTGGCCGCGATCGCTTTCGCCGAATTGCTCGACGACCTCGAACGCGGCCTGCACGACCGGGACGATCACCAGTTGCGCGACGCGTTCGAACGGCTCGAGCACGAACGGTTCGCTGCCGCGGTTCCACACGCTCAGCATCAGCGGGCCCTGGTAGTCGGAGTCGATCAGTCCGACCAGATTGCCGAGCACGATGCCGTGACGATGGCCGAGGCCGGAGCGGGGCAGGATCATCGCGGCATATCCAGGATCCTCGAGGTGGATGGCGAGGCCGGTCGGGACGAACGCGGTGGCGCCGGGCGCCAGTGCCAGCGGCGCGTCCAGCGCGGCGCGCAGGTCGAGGCCGGCGCTGCCCGGCGTCGCGTAGCTCGGCATCCGTTCGGCGATGCGCGGGTCCAGGATGCGGACGGCGATTCTCATCGGGCCTCTCGTGTCGGGAGTGGCCGCGAGTATGCCGTGACAGGTCTTTCCTCGTCTCGTCCGCGGCGAATCGGAAACTTGATCTAGGTCAAGTATCCCGCCTGCGCGCCAGTCGCAAGATGCACGCACGCAGCCGAAGCGCGGAGACGCACGCCTTTCGCCCGGACTGCATCCCAGCGGCATTCGATGAGCCGCGGGGCATAAGACGAGGAGACCACATGTTCCAGACCAAGGCGACAGCCAGGCTGTCGCTTGTCGCGATCGCGATCTGCGCGTCGCTCGCCAGCTGCGGCGGCAACGACAACGGCAACAACAACAATCCGGCGCCGGCACCGACGGCGGCCGCCGCACCGCGTGGCGGCATCACGACGATCGCCATCAATTCGACCACGAGCACGACGGCGCCGCCGAGCCAGAACCCGACCTTCGGCGGCACGACGTTCGGATCGGTCGGTGAGTATCAAAAAATCATCGGCACCGCGAACGGCACGCTCGATCCGACCGATTCGCACAACACGATGATCACCGACATCGCGCTGGCGCCGAAGGACGCGCAGGGCCTCGTCGACTACTCGATGGACTTCTACATCCTGACGCCGGTCGACCAGACCAAGGGCAACAAGAAGGTCTTCGTCGAGGAGGTCAACCGCGGCAGCAAGTTGTTCGGCCTCTTCAACGGCTCGGGCGGCGGCAACAACCCGACGACGGCCGCCGACGCGGGTACCGCGTTCCTGATGAGCCAGGGCTACACGATCGTCTGGGTCGGCTGGGAGCCGACCAGGTCGCGCGCACGTCGGCCGACGAACTACTCGATGGCATTGACGGCGCCGATCGCGAAGAACGCCGACGGCTCGTCGATCACCGGCCTCGACTACGAGTACATCGAGTTCGACAACGCGACGACGACGTCGTACACGACGGCGTACAACACGAACAGCACCGACACGACGAAGGCGACGCTGACCGTCAAGCAGCACCTGACCGACACGCCGACCACGATCCCGTCGACCGGCTGGACGTGGACGAGCGCGAACACGATCGCGCTGCTGCCGGCCGGCACGCCGTTCACGCAGAGCGCGATCTACGAACTGACGTTCACCGCGAAGGACCCGGTCGTCGGCGGCGTCGGCTTCGCCGGCGTCCGCGACTTCCTCTCGTTCCTGCGCTACGCGACCAAGGACAGCGCGGGCACGGCCAACCCCCTGGCCGGCAACGTCAGTCGCGTCATCTCGTGGACGGAGTCGCAGCCGGCGCGCTTCATGAACGACTACATCTGGCTCGGATTCAATCAGGACATCAACAACAAGCAGGTCTACGACGGCGTGTTCAACTGGGTCGGGGCCGGCGACGGGCTCGGTTTGAACTACCGCTTCGAGCAGTCGGGGCGTACGGAGCGCAATCGCCAGAACAAGCTCTATCCGGAAGCGCCGTTCCCGTTCTCGTACACGACGACGACCGATCCCTTCACCGGCAAGGTCGACGGGCGCGGGGTCAAGTGCACGGCGACCAGCACGTGTCCGAAGATCATGAACATCGATTCGGCGAACGAGTACTGGGTCAAGGCCGGCTCGCTGCTGCACACCGATGGCTCCGGCAACGACGTGGCGGACCCGACGTTCGTGCGCAACTACCTGATCTCGGGCACGCAGCACGCCGGTCCCGCGGCCGTCAACTCGCTCGGCGTCTGCCAGCAGTTCCAGAACTCGGTCGACCAGAATCCTGCGCTGCGGGCGCTCTTCGTGGACCTCGACCAGTGGATCGACGGCACCGCGCCGCCGGCGAGCCTGGTGCCGCGTCGTTCCGACGGCACGGCCGTGCTCACGCAGACGACCGCGCAGTCCGGTCTCGGCATCGGTGTCGTGCCGCAGGCATCGCTGCGCCTGGCCGTCGATTCCGAACGTGCTCTATACGGGTCTCGTGACCGTGCGCAACCTTTTCAACTTCGGCCCGAACTTCGCGAGCGGCATCCTGACGATCGACCCGCCGGTCCCGACCGGCAACGTGTACCAGTCGTTCGTCTCGAAGGTCGACGCCGATGGCAACGAGGTCGCCGGCATTCGCTTGCCGCCGGTTGCCGTGCCGCTCGCCACGACCACCGGCTGGAACCTGCGCGCCACGGCGTACTCGGGTCCCGACGGCTGCGAGTCGTCGGGTTCGTACATCCCGTTCGCGATTGACGCAGGCGGCGCGCACGGCGATCAACGACCCGCGTCCTTCGCTGACGGAGCGTTACGGCTCGAAGGCGAACTACGTCGCGCAGGTCGCGGTCGCCGCGAACGCGTTGCAGGCGCAGCGCCTGCTGCTGCCCGCCGACGTGTCGGCGTACATCAACGGCGCGGCGGCGACGGTGACGGTCGGTGCGAACAACCCGGTCTACCCGGGCGGCTATACCTGGTGAGCGAGACCGGTCGCCACGTCGCGTGACGACCGATTAGCAGGCCCTGCCGCCCCGGCAGGTTCGATCAGGCGCCGCGCGTCGAAAGGCGTGCGGCGATGGCGGCGACGAGCTGACGCGCGAGCGTCAGCTTGTCCGAGTGGCCGAGCGGCGTCCTGCCGTTCGCGTCGTACAGGGTCAATGCGTTGTCGTCGCGTCCGAACGCCTCGTCGGCTCGATTGCCGACGATGAGGTCGACCTTCTTGCGGATGCGCTTGTCCTCGGCCTGGCGGTCGAGGTCGCCGGTCTCCGCCGCGAAGCCGACGCAGTACGGCCGGTCCGAAAGCGCGGCGACCGCTGCGAGGATGTCGGGATTCGGCGAGAAGCGCAGCGCGGGTCCGTCGTTGCCGGCCTTCTTGATCTTCTCGGGCGCCGCGTTCGCGACGTGCCAGTCCGCGACCGCCGCGACGCGCGATGAAGCAGTCGACGCCGGACGCGAGCGGCAGCACCGCATCGTGCATCTGCCGCGCGGTCTCGACGTCGAGACGTCGCACGCCGCGCGGCGTCGCGAGCGCGGTCGGACCCGAGACCAGCGTGACGTCGGCGCCTGCCTCGCGCGCCGCACGCGCAATGGCGTAGCCCATCTTGCCGGACGAATGATTGGTGATCGCGCGGACCGGGTCGATCGGCTCCTTCGTCGGGCCGGCCGTGATCAGCACGCGCTTGCCGGACAGGAGCTTCGGCTGGAAGAACGCGATGACGTCCTCGACGATCTCGTCGGGCTCGAGCATGCGGCCGTCGCCGATCTCGCCGCACGCCTGGTCGCCGGACGCCGGTCCGAGCAGCGTCACGCCGTCGTCGACGAGACGCGCGGCGTTGCGTCGCGTCGCGGGATGCGCCCACATCTGGCGATTCATCGCCGGCGCGATCAGCAGCGGGCATTCGCGCGCGATGCACATCGTCGTCAGCAGGTCGTCGCAGAGGCCGTTCGCGAGCTTCGCGACGAAGTCGGTCGACGCCGGCGCGACGACGATCGCGTCGGCCTCGCGCGACAGGTCGATGTGCGCCATGTTGTTCGGCTGGCGCGCGTCCCACTGATCGACGAACACCGGACGTCCGGTCAGCGCCTGCATCGTGACGGCGGTGATGAAGCGCGTCGCGCCTTCGGTCATGACGACCTGGATCGTCGCGCCGTGGTCCTGCAACCGGCGCGCGAGTTCGGCCGACTTGTACGCGGCGATGCCGCCGGTCAGGCCGAGGACGAGATGCTTGCCGGCGAGATCGTTCATCGCAACATCAACGTCCGCGCCGCACGCGCCACAGCTCGTCGAGGATCAGCAGCACCGCGCCGACCGTGATCGCGCTGTCCGCGACATTGAATGCGGGGAAGGTCCAGTCGCGGTGATAGAGCAGCAGGAAGTCGACGACGTGGCCGTGGACGAGTCGGTCGATCACGTTGCCGAGCGCGCCGCCCGCGATGAGCGACAGCGCGGCCGAGAACAGTCTTCTGCGCGGAGTGCCGCGCGAGCATGAACACGATGAAGATCGCGGCGACGAGGCCGATCGCGGTGAACAACCAGCGCTGCCAGCCGGCGCTCGTCGACAGGAAGCTGAAGGCCGCGCCCTTGTTGAACAGCAGCGTGAGGTCGAAGAAGCCGCGGACGACCTCGGTCCGCTGTCCGTACGAGAACAACCGCACCATCGCGATCTTCGTCAGCTGGTCGGCCGCGACGACGAACACGATGAGGATGAGCCACGGCACGATGCCGTCGCGACTCGAACGGGAAGCTTTGCGCATGAGGACGATTCGCCGCGGCGTCTGATGGCGACGATGCACCTCGCGTCGGGGGGCGATTCGTCGGGCGGCGCATCATAACCGAGCCGTCATCGACGCCGGCTCGATCGTGGACGATCGGCGCGCGAGGCACAATGACGCGATGCCTCGTTCGGCCCCGAGCCCACGGATGCCAGATGACGCGCGAGTCGCTGCGCAGGACGATGCGCCGTCGCCGCAACTCGCTCGCAGCGCCGCCTCGATCGACGCGTTCTGCGATGCGGTCTGGCTCGAGGACGGCCTCGCGAAGAACACGCTCGAGGCCTATCGTCGTGACCTGACGCTGTTCGCGCGTTGGCTCGCGACGCGCGCGTCGTCGATCGACGACGCGACCGAGAACGATCTTCACGCCTATGTGGCCGATCGTCATCCGACGTCGTCGGCGAGCACCGCGAACCGGCGGCTCGCCGTGCTGCGCCGCTATTACCGTCATCTCGCGCGTCGCGATCCGGCGCGCGTCGATCCGACGCGGCGCATGCGGACCGCGAAGCGTCCGCCGCGCTTTCCGAAGACGCTGTCCGAGTCGCAGGTCGACGCGCTGCTCGGCGCGCCCGATCCATCGACGCCGCGCGGCCTGCGCGACCGCGCGATGCTCGAGCTGATGTATGCGAGCGGGCTGCGCGTCTCCGAGCTCGTCGGCCTGCGCACGACGATGGTCGGACTCGACGAAGGCGTCGTGCGGATCGTCGGCAAGGGCGACAAGGAAAGGCTCGTCCCGATGGGCGACGCGGCGCTCGACGCGATCCGCGCCTACCTTCGCGACGGACGCCCGGTGCTCGCGGGACCGCGCGCGCTCGACGCGCTGTTCGTGACCGCCCGTCGCGAAGGCGACGGGCCGTCGGACGGCGGCATGACGCGACAGATGTTCTGGAAGCTGATCCGGAAGTACGCGATCGAGGCCGGGATCCAGGCGCCGCTGTCGCCGCACACGCTGCGGCACGCGTTCGCGACGCACCTGCTGAACCACGGCGCGGACCTGCGGGTCGTGCAGTTGCTGCTCGGCCACGCCGACATCTCGACGACGCAGATCTACACGCACGTCGCCCGCGAGCGGCTCCGCTCGCTGCATGCGAAGCACCATCCGCGCGGGTGACGAGACGCGGATCGCGAAGCGATTTGCGTGCGATGCACGACTGCGCTACGGTCGACGTTCGCCCGAGGAGTCGTCATGAACGCACGTGTACCCGCAACCGCCATCGATGCCGTCGAACTTCAGTCGTTCGTCGACGGTCGCTGGAACGAGTCGATCGTCGACCGCCTCACCGACTACATCGCGATCCCGGCGAAGAGCCCGGCCTTCGATCGCGACTGGGTCGCGCACGGCTATCTCGAACGCGTCGTCCGCGACGCGGCTGCGTGGGTCGAGGAGCAGCAGGTGCCGGTCTGAAGCTCGAGATCGTCCGGCTCGAAGGCCGCACGCCGGTGATCTTCTTCGAGGTGCCGGCGACGACCGGCTGGCGACGAGACCGCCGACGTCGTCGCACACGGTGCTGCTGTACGGCCATCTCGACAAGCAGCCCGAGTTCAGCGGCTGGCGCGCCGACCTCGGTCCGTGGACGCCGAAGCTCGAGGACGGCAAGCTGTACGGCCGCGGCGGCGCCGACGACGGCTACGCGATCTACGCGGCGGTCACCGCGATCCAGGCGCTCGACCGGCAGGGCATCGCGCGGCCGCGCTGCGTCGGCCTCGATCGAGACGTGCGAGGAGTCGGGCAGCTACGACCTGCTGCCGTACGTCGACGCGCTGCGCGAACGTCTCGGCGAGGTCGTCGCTCGTCGTCTGCCTCGACTCGGGCTGCGGCAACTACGACCAGCTGTGGCTGACGACGTCGCTGCGCGGCAACGTGACCGGCGTGCTCGAGGTGCAGGTGCTCGACGAGGGCGTGCACTCCGGCGACGCGAGCGGCATCGTGCCGTCGTCGTTCCGCATCATGCGTCAGCTGTTCGACCGCATCGAGGACTCGGGCAACGGCCGTCTGCTGCCGCAGAGCTTCCACTGCGACGTGCCGGCCGAACGCGTCGACCAGGCGAAGAAGACCGCGCAGATCCTCGGCGACATGGTCTGGAAGCGCTTTCCGTGGTCGTGCGGCGACCACGGCGAGACGGTGCAGCCGACGACGAAGGATCCCGTGCAGGCACTGTTGAACCGCACGTGGGAGCCGACGCTTGTCGGTGACCGGCGCCGAAGGTCTGCCGCCGATCGCGGATGCCGGCAACGTGCTGCGACCGCGGACGGCGTTCAAGCTGTCGCTGCGGTTGCCGCCGCTGGTCGATGGACCGACGGCGCTCGCGGAGCTGAAGCAGGTGCTCGAGCTCGACGCGCCGTATCGGGCGAAGGTGGCGTTCCGTCCCGACCGCGGCATCGCGACCGGATGGAACGCGCCGAACCTCGAGCCGTGGCTCGCCGACGCGCTCGACGACGCGTCGAATGCGGCGTTCGGTGCGCCGTGCGGCTTCCTCGGGCAGGGCGGGACGATCCCGCTGATGAGCCTGCTCGAGAAGGGCTTTCCGAAGTCGCAGTTCATGGTGTGCGGCGTGCTCGGCCCGCACTCGAACGCGCACGGCCCGAACGAGTTCCTGCACGTGCCGTACGCGAGGAAGCTGACGGCCGCCGTGTCGCGGGTGATCGCGGCGAGCGCGAGGGTCTGAAGAAGTTGGAGCCGCGCACGTCAATCCACCGATCGGACGCTTCAACCAGCGTGGGATCTCGCTAAGTTGTCTGATTCAGAGCCGATCATCATGAACATGAACTGGCTTGTGCTGACGGTCCTCTTCGTCGTGCTGGCACTCATCCCCGGTATTGCCATCGCTCGCGGGTGGCTCCGGCCGGTCGGCTTCGTCCCTGGCCGCCCGAGCCGGCGCGAGGTCGCAATCGTTCTCCTCGCCGTGATCTTCGTCGCGGTGCTGTTCGCAGTCGCGGACTCGCCGTTCGGTTCGGCCGGGCTCGGTGCAGGTCTCGGCGCATTGTTCATGTCGATCATCGTCGCGCTGTCACGACGTGGAATCGATTGAGCATCGACGTTTCTCCGCGCCGCGACAGGGGCTAGGACCGCACATGGCGTCGCTCAAGCCGCGCGGTGGTAGTCCTTCTTGCCCACGGCCCTGGCCAATTCGCTTCCGAACGATTCTCCTCGACGAAGCGTCTCGATCGAACCCGCGAAGTCGTGGCGCGGCGCCCAGCCGAGCTCGCTGCGAGCCCGCTCGTTGACGTACACGCGGTCGACGTCGTCGAGCATCGTCCAACCGCGCTTCGCGTATTCGGCGACGTAGCCGGGCACGCGGCGCTCGACGACCCGCGCCGGGTCGTTGCGTAGTGCGGACAGGTCATCGCGCGTGAACGGTGTCGTCGCACTGACGATGTAGCGGCCGAAGCCGAGTGCCGGGGCACGCTCCATCGCGATCAGATGCGCGTCGACGACGTCGGCGATGTCCGCGCGGCGATACAGCAGCTCGTTGAGCTTCAGGTTCGCGTCGACGTGCGCCGCCGCGCGTTCCGGCAGGTCGTCGTCCTCGGCGAAGAAGCGCGACGTGCGGAGGACCACGCACGGCAGCCCATGCAGTCGCTGCATCAGCGCGCACAGCTCCTCCGCCGCGAGCTTCGTGATCCCGTAGATGTTCTTCGGGATCGGCACGACGTCCTCGGTGATCCACGCCGCCGGAGCCGCGTCCGAGCCGTCCCGCGCGGGCGACAACGCGTCGCCGAAAACGCTGGTCGTGCTCGTGAAGACGAACGCGCCGACGCGCGCCGCCACGGCTTCCTCGAGCAGGTTCAGCGTGCCGGTCACGTTGACGTCGACGAAGTCCTGTCGCGCGCGGGTCGCGACGTGCGGCTTGTGCAGCGTCGCCGCATGCAGCACCGCGTCGACGCCTCGCACGACCGACGCGACGAACGATCGATCGACGATCGAGCCGACGCGATCGGTGTACGGCGACGGCCACACATCGACGCCGACGGTCTCGTGAGCCGAGCCGCGCAACGTGCGCATCAGCGCCTCGCCGAGATGGCCGGCGCTGCCGGTGACGAGGATCTTCACGAGCCCGGATGCTCGGCCTTGAGCTGCTTCAGCCAGTCGGTCCAGTCCTGCGGTCCGCCGCCCGGCGCGAAGCGCTTCTTGAGGTTGCCGAGCACGTGATCCCACGCGCGATCGAAGTAGCGGTAGGTCGCGTCCCATTGCGCGCCGTCGGCGCCGTCGGGGTCGCCCCAGCCGGTGTGATGCAACGTGAGGCGCGTCTTGTCGCCGACCGGCTGGAACCGCAGGACGACGACCGTCCGCTGCTGCCGGACGATCGGCAGCGACGGCGGCGCGTTCCAGTCGAAGCTCAGCATCGTCTTCGGCTGGACCGCGAGATAGCGCATCGTGTCGGCGCCCTTGCTGCCCGGTGCGGCATACGGATCGATGAAGATGTGGAACGCGCCGTCGACGCGCGGATCGATCTCGGCATCCGGCGCGAAGAAGCTGACGATGCCGTCCCGCGTCGTCCAGGCGGCCCATACGTGGTCGACGTCTGCGTCGACCAGCACCTCCTTGTCGAGTGCGCGCTCCACGGCGTCAGCCCGGCCGGCCGACAGAGCGGCGAGCGACGCGACCAACAACGCGACGAGCAGCGTGGGGCGACGTGTTGCGGCGAGGCGGGATCGCATCGCTTCCTCCTTCATCGGCGGTGGGGATGTGGGGTTGCATGGCCTCTATAATGCCCGTCATGTCGAGGCATGCGCACGTTTCCGAGACGCCGGCGGTGCGCTGGCTGCGCGATCACGACGTCGCCTTCAGCGAGCATCCGTACGCATACGAGGAGCACGGCGGCACCGCGGTGTCGGCACGCGAACTCGGCGTCGACGAGCATGCGGTCGTGAAGACGCTCGTGATGGAGGACGACGCCGGCGTGCCGCTGATCGTGTTGATGCACGGCGACTGCAAGGTCTCGACGAAGGCGCTCGCACGCGCGATCGGCGTCAAGCGGATCGCGCCGTGCAAGCCCGAGGTCGCCGAGCGTCACAGCGGCTATCAGGTCGGCGGCACGTCACCGTTCGGCACGCGCAAGCCGCTGCGCTCGTTCGTCGAGGAGACGGTGCTCGAGCTGCCGCGCATCTTCATCAACGGCGGACGCCGCGGCTATCTCGTCGGCATCGATCCGCGCGCGCTGGTCGACGTCCTCGACGCGCGAGCCGTCCGTTGCGCGCTCGTCGAGGCGTGAGCCGCGCACCGGTGCCGCGCGTTCGGCTTCCCTCGTGACGCCGACGATCGCCGTCCTGGTCGCGGTCGTTGCGGCCTATCTGCTCGGCTCGATCCCGTTCGGGATCGTCGTCAGCCGCGTGTCCGGCATCGCGGACCCGCGCAGCTTCGGCTCGGGAAATCCGGGTGCGACGAACGTCCTGCGAAGCGGCAACAAGGGCGCGGCGGCCGCGACGCTGCTGCTCGACGCGTTCAAGGGGTGGCTCGCGGTGTGGCTCGCGGCCACGTTCGGCGATCGAGTCGGCATCGACGAGGCGGGCGTCGCGGCGGTCGCGCTCGCCGTGTTCCTCGGACATCTCTATCCGGTGTTCTTCGCGTTCAAGGGCGGCAAGGGCGTCGCGACCGCGCTCGGGGTCCTGCTCGCGATCGCATGGTGGCTCGGCCTCGGAACGCTGCTGACGTGGCTGATCGTCGTGTTCTTCTTCCGCTACTCGTCGCTCGCCGCGCTCGTCGCCGCGCTGTTCGCGCCGTTCTACTACGCGCTGCTGGTCGGCTTCGACGCGTTCGCCGCGGTCATCGTCGTGATGAGCGCGCTGATCATCTATCGCCACCGGCGCAACATCGCCAACCTGATCGCCGGCAAGGAGCCGCGGATCGGCTCGAAGGGCACGGTGCGCGGCGTCCGTAGCGCGCTTCGGATCGAAGAGGCCGTCGCTCCAACGAAGGCCTATCACGGTCGCGTCTCGTTCGTGAACATCGATCCGGACCACGAGCGACGCGAGGCGGCGTCTTCGCCGCACCGACCGGTCGCAGGGACGATCGTCGACCGCTACCGCATCAGCGTGTACGGGCCGCCGACTTCGAGCGCCTTCCGGTACGCCGGTCGCGCGTGGATGCGCTGGAGCCAGTCCCAGAGATGCGCGCGGCTCGGGTCGAGGCCGCCGCGCGCGGCGAACGCCTCGACCGGAAAGCTCATCTGGATGTCGGCTGCCGTGAACGCGTCGCCGGCGAACCACTCCCGCGTCGCGAGCTCGCTCTCCATCCATTCGAGATGCGTCTTCAACTGCGGTCCGATGAAAGTCCGCTGCGCCTTCTCGGCGACCGCCTTGACGATCGGGCGCACGAAGAACGGCATCGGTCCCTTCGGCAGACGACCGAAGATCAGCGCGAGCAGCAGCGGCGGCATCGCCGATCCCTCCGCGTAGTGGAGCCAGTAGGTGTAGCGGCGTCGCCCTTCGGTGCCGGCCGCCGGACGCAGCGTGCCGTCGTCGTACGCGTCGACGAGCGCATCGACGATCGCGCCGGACTCGGCCAGCGTCGCGTCGCCGTCGACGACCACCGGCGACTTGCCGAGCGGATGCACGGCCTTCAACGCCGGCGGCGCGAGCATCGTCTTCGCATCGCGCTCGTAGCGCTTGACCTCGTATGGCACGCCGAGCTCCTCGAGCAGCCACAGCACGCGTTGCGAGCGCGAGTTGTTCAGGTGGTGGACGACGATCATCGGCGCGACCTCGGACGGGCGGGGCGCCGAGCATAACGGAAGCGTCTCCCGCGGCCGCGGATAATGGCGGGCTTCATCGTCGGCCTTCCATGTCCCGCATCGTCATCGCCTCGAACAATCCCGGCAAGCTGCGCGAGTTCGCGTCGCTGTTCGAACCGCTCGGCTTCGAGACCGTCTCTCAGCGCGCGCTCGGCATCGCCGACGCCGAAGAGCCGTACGCGACCTTCGTCGAGAACGCGCTCGCGAAGGCACGCCATGCGAGCGCGGCCAGCGGACTGCCGGCGCTCGCCGACGACTCCGGCCTGTGCGTCGATGCGCTCGACGGCGCGCCGGGCGTCCGGTCGGCTCGCTATGCGGAAGTCGGCGACGGCGTCGATCGAGCCGAGCAGGACCGGCGCAACAATGCCAGGCTCGTGGCGGCGCTCGCCGGCACCGCACGTCGCGACGCGCACTACGTCTGCTGCCTCGTGCTCGTCCGTCGCGCCGACGATCCGGAGCCGGTGGTCGCCTGCGGCCGCTGGCAAGGGCGCATCGTCGACGAGCCGCGCGGCGACGGTGGCTTCGGCTACGACCCGTACTTCGTGCCGAGCGGTCACGAGTGCACGGTCGCCGAGCTCGACCCCGCGGTGAAGAACCGCATCAGCCATCGCGCGCTCGCCCTGACGAAGCTGCTGGACGAGCTGCGCCTGCACGCCGTCGAAGCATCGTGATCCCGATCGTCCCCGAAGGCGCGATCCGTTCGATCGCCCGACCGCGCTTCGCGAACGTCTCGACGGGCACGCGCCTGACGACGTTGCCGCCGCTGACGTTGTACGTCCACTTCCCGTGGTGCGTGAAGAAGTGCCCGTATTGCGACTTCAACTCGCACGAGCCGCGTGGCGGCATCGAGGCGATTCCCGAATCGCGCTACGTCGACGCGCTCGTCGCGGACCTC
This sequence comes from uncultured beta proteobacterium, assembly GCA_963795885.1. Lineage (GTDB taxonomy): Bacteria > Pseudomonadota > Gammaproteobacteria > Burkholderiales > Burkholderiaceae_D > CAHJXF01. The sequence continues at coordinate 988,389 of CAWCJI010000007.1, forward strand.
GATCGCGTGTTGCCGCAGGTCTGGGGCCGTCGCGTGCACGCGGTCTTCCTCGGCGGCGGCACCCCGAGCCTGATCGCGCCGGCGGCCATCGATCGATTGCTGTCCGAGGTCCGCGCGCGGTTGCCGATCGAGGCCGACGCCGAGATCACGCTCGAGGCGAACCCGGGTACCGCTGAGGCAGGCCGCTTCGCCGACTATCGCGCGCTCGGCATCAACCGGCTGTCGCTCGGGATCCAGAGCTTCGACGACGAGGCGCTGCGGGCGCTCGGCCGCATCCACGACGGCGTCGAGGCGCGCCGCGCGGTCGAGATCGCGAGCGCGCTCTTCGACGACTTCAACCTGGACCTGATGTATGCGCTGCCGGGCCAGGACGCCGCCGGTGCCGCCCGCGACGTCGCGATCGCGCGGGCCTACGCGCCGTCCCACCTGTCGCTGTATCAACTGACGCTCGAGCCGAACACGCTCTTCGCGAAGTACCCGCCGCGACTGCCCGACGACGACGCGACCGATGCGATCGAGGAGGCGATCGCCGTCGAGGTCGCGCGCGGTGGATGGCAGCGTTACGAGGTCTCGGCCTATGCGAAGCCCGGCCGCGCATCGCGCCACAACCTCAACTACTGGAACTTCGGCGACTACCTCGGCATCGGCGCCGGCGCGCACGGCAAGTTGTCGTTCCCCGATCGCATCGTGCGGCAGACGCGCGTCCGCAGTCCGGACGTGTACCTCGCGCGCTTCGACGAGCAGGCCGCGGCTTTCGAGGAAGCGCCGGTCGCACCTCGCGAGCTGCCGTTCGAATTCATGCTGAACGCGCTGCGGCTCGTCGACGGCGTGCCGCTCGCGCGCTTCGAGGAACGCACCGGCCTCGCGTTGGCTTCGATCGAGCGTCCGCTGGCCGAAGCCGAGGCGCGCGGCCTGCTCGAGCGCGACGCCTTCCGATTGCGTGCGACCGCGCACGGCCTGCGCTTCCTGAACGACCTCCAGTCCCTGTTCCTCGCGCCCGCTTGATGCGGTGCACGAAATGGAGGCGAAGCCTGGGTCCGCACGCTTCACGGCAGGGCGCGCAGGCGCGTGCGAGGCGCACGTCGCCCATGGGGATCGCGACGCGCCCGGCGGCCTGACGCTGGAACGTTCGATGCTATATTTTCCCGCGTCGCGGAGCGGCTCCCGCCGTCCCGCCGCCGCGTCCACCTCCCGCACGCGATTCCATCCCCGAACAACGATCAGGAGAGCAGTTGATGAGCATGACCTCGTCGGACGTGTTGAAGCTGGTCAAGGACAACGAAGCGAAGTTCGTCGATTTCCGCTTCACCGACACCAAGGGCAAGGAGCAACACGTCTCGGTGCCGATCTCGCACTTCGGCCAGGACAAGTTCGACGAGGGCCACGCGTTCGACGGGTCGTCGGTCGCCGGATGGAAGGGCATCGAGGCGTCCGACATGATCCTGATGCCGGACCCGAACACCGCGTTCATCGATCCGTTCCGCGAGGAGACCACCGTCTGCATCACGCTGCGACGTGATCGAGCCGTCGGACGGCAAGGGTTACGAGCGCGACCCGCGTTCGCTCGCGCGTCGTGCCGAGGCCTACCTCAAGTCGTCGGGCGTCGGCGACGTCGCGTACTTCGGACCCGAGCCCGAGTTCTTCATCTTCGACCAGGTCCGCTGGGGCGTCGACATGTCGGGCTGCTTCGTCAAGATCGACTCGGAGGAGGCGTCGTGGTCGACCGGCCTCAAGATCGAAGGCGGCAACCTCGGCCATCGTCCGGCGGTCAAGGGCGGCTACTTCCCCGTGCCGCCGGTCGATTCGCTGCAGGACATGCGCAGCGAGATGTGCCTGATCCTCGAGGCGATCGGCGTGCCGGTCGAGGTCCATCACCACGAGGTCGCGGGTGCCGGCCAGTGCGAGATCGGCACGCGCTTCTCGACGCTGGTCGAGCGCGCCGACTGGCTGCAGAAGATGAAGTACGTGATCCACAACGTCGCGCATTCGTACGGCAAGACGGCGACCTTCATGCCGAAGCCGGTGGTCGGCGACAACGGCTCGGGCATGCACGTCCACCAGTCGGTCTGGAAGGGCGGCGAGAACCTGTTCGCGGGCGACGGCTATGCCGGCCTGTCGGAGTTCGCGCTGTACTACATCGGCGGCATCATCAAGCATGCGCGGGCGCTCAACGCGATCACGAACCCCGGCACGAACTCGTACAAGCGTCTCGTCCCGGGCTTCGAGGCACCGGTCAAGCTCGCGTACTCGGCGCGCAACCGGTCGGCGTCGATCCGCATCCCGTACGTGCAGAGCCCGAAGGCGCGTCGCATCGAGGTGCGCTTCCCCGATCCCACCGCGAACCCGTACCTCGCGTTCTCGGCGCTGCTGATGGCCGGTCTCGACGGCGTCGAGAACAAGATCCATCCGGGCGAGGCCGCCGACAAGAACCTCTACGACCTGCCGCCCGAGGAAGACGCGAAGATCCCGACCGTCTGCTCGAGCCTCGACATGGCGCTCGAACATCTCGACCAGGACCGCGCGTTCCTGACGAAGGGCGGCGTCTTCACCGACGGCATGATCGACGCCTACATGGACGTCAAGCTCGAGGAGGTCACTCGCTTCCGGATGACCACGCATCCGATCGAGTTCGACATGTATTACTCGCTGTAAGCTGTTGCAAGGCGACAAGCGCGGCGCTGCGGCGCCGCGTGTCGTTTGTGAACCGCGGTTTGTCGCCGGGCGTTGTCCACGCATCGCGACCGCCGGACGTTCACGGCAGAAGATCAGCTCGCCGCGTATGATTCGAGACCGCGTTGGGCGGACCGGTCTATCCGTTTTCCGTTTGCGTTTGCCATGACAAGTCGTCGCTCAACAACTTCAGGTCTCGTCTCGTTCGCACTCGTCGTCGTCTGTGGGTCATCGCACGCTCAAGACATCACCAAATGCGTCGACGAGCAGGGACGCATCGTTTACGGGAACGTCGGAAGCGGCAAGAACTGCACGAAGGTCGTGGTCGATCCGGTCGTGATTCCCAGCCCCAAGCTTCCGGCGAAAGCGGCGACGCCGTCCGGCTTCCCGAAGGTCGACCCGTCGACGCAGCGGGCGCGCGACAACGATCGCCGCCGCATCCTCGAGGACGAGCTGCGCGACAAGGAGACGCAGCTCGCCGACCTCAAGCGCGAGTACAACAACGGCGAGCCGGAACGCCAGGGCAACGAACGCAACTACCAGCGCTACCTCGACCGTCGCGACCGGCTGAAGGAAGACATCGCGCGGGCCGAAAGCGACATCGCGTCGATCAGGAGCGAGATCGGCAAGGTCCAGTAGTGCGGGTATCGACGGCGCCGTTCGCCCGGTGACCGACGGGGACGCCGCGCGTTACGGCGGCCTCGACCTGTTGACGTCGGCGGTCATCATCGTCGACGCCGACGGCCGGATGGCCTTCGCGAACGGCGCGGCCGAGACGCTGCTCGACTTCTCGCTGCGGACGACGCGCGGCCAGCGCTTCTCGGCGATGTTCGTCAACGGCGCGTTGATCGACGAGCTGTTCGAGGACGCCCGCCGACTCGAGTACGCGAACAAGCGGCTCGACTTCGCGCTGCACCGGCCCGGCCGCGAACCGATCGAGGTCCACGGCATCGTGACGGTGCTTCACGAGGAGCCCGAGACGCCGGTCGTGTTCGAGATGCAGGAGGCGGACCGGCAGCGCCGCATCGACCGCGTGGAGCGGATCCACGACCAGACCGCGATCAACCGCGAGCTGATCCGCAACCTGGCGCACGAGATCAAGAACCCGCTGGGCGGCATCCGCGGCGCCGCGCAGCTGCTGCAGATGGAGATGGCGTCGCCGGCGTCGGGCGACCACCCGTCCCGCCCGATGTCCGCCGAGTTCCTCGACTACGCGCAGGTGATCATCAAGGAAGCGGACCGCCTGCAGAGCCTCGTCGACCGGCTGCTCGCGCCGCACCGGCGCGCACGCATCGTCGGCGACGTCAACATCCACGAGGTCTGCGAACGCGTGCGCAGCGTGTTGATGGCCGAGCATCCGGCGGGCCTCGTCATCACGCGCGACTACGACGCGAGCATTCCCGAGTTCCGCGGCGACAAGGAGCAGCTGATCCAGGCGCTGCTCAACATCGCGCACAACGCGGCGCTCGCGCTGTCGCCGCGGATCGCGGCCGGCGATGCGGAGATCGTCCTGCGCACGCGGATCGGCCGTCAGATGACGATCACGCGCACCCGTCATCGCTTGGCATTGGAATTGCATGTGATCGACAATGGCCCCGGGATCGATGCCGAGATTCGCGATCGCGTGTTCCTGCCGCTGGTGTCGGGTCGCGAAGGGGGGACGGGTCTCGGCCTGACGCTCGCGCAGACGTTCGTCGAAGAGCATCACGGCACGATCGACTTCGACAGCCGCCCCGGCCGTACCGACTTCCGCATGCTGCTGCCTTTGCCGTGACTTCGTCAGACCCGATGGTTGTCTCCACCCTTGCCGTGACCCGCACCCTGTCCCTCGGCCTTCCCGCCGGTACCGCATGTCGATGAAGCCGATCTGGATCGTCGACGACGACCAGTCGATCCGTTGGGTCCTCGAGAAGACGCTCGCGCGCGAGAACCTGCCGTGCCGCAGCTTCTCCAACAGCGCCGACGTGCTGAAGGCGATGGAGACCGAGTCGCCGCAGGTGCTCGTGTCCGACATCCGCATGCCGGGCGGCGCGACGCCGAACGCGGGCCTCGAGCTGCTGCAGGCCACGAAGGAACGGTATCCCGGGCTGCCGGTGATCATCATGACCGCGTTCTCCGACCTCGAGAGCGCGGTGTCCGCGTTCCAGGGCGGCGCGTTCGAGTACCTGCCGAAGCCGTTCGACGTCGACCAGGCCGTCGAGCTGATCCGTCGCGCCGTCGACGAGAGTCTCCGCGAGGCGGGCATCGAGGAGAAGGTCGAGGCCACGCCGGAGATCCTCGGGCAGGCGCCGGCGATGCAGGACGTCTTCCGCGCGATCGGTCGGCTGTCGCAGTCGAACGTGACCGTGCTGATCACCGGCGAGTCGGGAACCGGCAAGGAGCTCGTCGCACGCGCGCTGCACCGACACAGCCCGCGCGCGAACGCGCCGTTCATCGCGCTCAACACCGCGGCGATCCCGAAGGAACTGCTCGAGTCCGAGCTGTTCGGCCACGAGCGCGGCGCGTTCACCGGCGCGCAGAGCATGCGGCGCGGCCGCTTCGAGCAGGCCGAGGGCGGCTCGTTGTTCCTCGACGAGATCGGCGACATGCCGTCCGAGTTGCAGACGCGGCTGTTGCGCGTGCTGTCCGACGGCCACTTCTATCGCGTCGGCGGCCACAACCCGATGAAGGCGAACGTCCGCGTCATCGCGGCGACCCATCAGAACCTCGAGGACCTGGTGCGGGCCGGCCTGTTCCGCGAGGACCTGTACCACCGGCTCAACGTCATCCGTCTGCGGCTACCGGCGCTGCACGAGCGCGCCGAGGACATCCCGATGCTGGCGCGCAACTTCCTGCAGAAGAGCGCGCGCGAGCTCGGCGTGGACTCGAAGCGGCTGTCGGACGCGGCGATGAAGCTGCTCGTGACGCTGCCGTTCCCCGGCAACGTCCGGCAGCTCGAGAATCTGTGTCATTGGCTGACAGTGATGGCGCCGGCGCAGGTCGTCGAGATCAAGGACCTGCCGCCGGAGATGCGCGGGGCTCCGCCCGACATGGCGCGGACGACGTCGCTGTCGCGCATCCAGCAGTCCACCGAGCCGTCGGGCCGCCACGACGCGACGCTCAACGGCCACGCCGGCGGCGGATCGATCAACGGCGAGGCGCCGTCCGGCTCCGACGACGTGTGGCGGGTCGAGCTCGAACGGATGGCCGCGCACATGCTGGCGCTCGATCGCCACGACGTGATGGACGCGCTGACGCGGCAGTTCGAAGCCACGCTGATCCGCATGGCGCTGCGTCACACCGGCGGCCGGCGGATCGAGGCGGCGCAACGGCTCGGCATCGGCCGCAACACGATCACCCGGAAGATCCAGGACCTGGGGCTGGACGACGTGCGCTAGCCGCCGTCACTTCAGAATCGTGTGACTTCGCGGGAACGCCGGTCGCTCGATTCGACGCGACGGACACGACATGCCACACGGTCACCCGAGATCGAACGTCGCCACCACCGGCGCGTGGTCCGACGGCTGCTTCTTCTTCCGTTCCTCGCGATCGATCGTGCACGCGGTGCAGGTCTTCGCGAGCGCATCCGACACGAGGATGTGGTCGATCCGCAGTCCGCGGCCCTTCTGGAATCCGAGCATCCGGTAGTCCCACCACGAATACGACTTCGGCGGCTGCTCGAACAGGCGGAACGCGTCGACGAGTCCGATCGACGCAATGCCTTTCAGCGCGTCGCGCTCGGGGATCGAGAACATCGTCTGTCCCTCCCACACGAGCGGATCGTGCACGTCGCGATCCTCGGGCGCGACGTTGAAGTCGCCGACGACCGCGAGCTTCGGATGCGCGGCCAGTTCGCCTTGCAGCCAGTCCTTCAACGCGGCCATCCAGCGCAGCTTGTAGGCGTACTTGTCGCTGCCGACCGACTGGCCGTTCGGGACGTACGCGCTGATCACGCGGACGCCGTCGACCGTCCCGGAGATGACGCGCTTCTGGTCGTCCTCGAAGCCCGGAATGTCGGCGACGACCTCGGTGGCGGGCGCATCGAGCCGCGTCAGCAGCGCGACGCCGTTATACGTCTTCTGTCCGACGAAGCACGCGGTGTAGCCGGCGGCCTCGAGCTCGAGCCTCGGAAAGCGGTCGTCGGCGAGCTTCGTCTCCTGCAGCGCCAGCACGTCGACCGGGTTGCGAGCGAGCCAGTCGAGGACGTGCGGCAGGCGGATGTTGAGCGAGTTGACGTTCCAGGTCGCGATGCGCATGGGCCACGGCGTGAAGACGCCCGAGTGTCGAAGCCCGCAGTGTAGGCCGGGGTCGGGCATGCCCCGCGGCAGAACTTCGACGGATTTGCGATCATCCGGAAAGCGGCTTCTCGACCGCACGGCCATCCGAAGTCATGCGGACACGCCGACGCCCGAACCCATCTCATCCCCTAAGCCGAAGCCATGAACGACGAGCCCGATTCCAATCTGTCCCGACGGGACTTCCTGCTCGCGAGCGCCGCGTCGTTCGCGGCGAGCGCGGCGCCCACGGCCGTCGTGACGACCGCGCCGATGCTCGCGGCGAGCGACGCACGCGCGGCCGACGGGCCGGGCACGGCCGTGCCGACCCGCACGGTGACGTTCGAGGTCAACGGGCGCTCCGAGACGCTGTCGCTCGACACGCGCACGACGCTCCTCGACGCGTTGCGCGAGCATCTGCGGCTGACCGGCACGAAGAAGGGCTGCGACCAGGGCCAGTGCGGCGCCTGCACCGTGCTGCTCGACGGCCGGCGCATCGCGTCGTGCCTCACGCTCGCGGTGATGCACGACGGCGCGAAGGTCACGACGATCGAGGGACTCGGCACGCCGCAGCGGCCGCATGCGATGCAGGCCGCGTTCGTGAAGCACGACGGCTACCAGTGCGGTTACTGCACGCCGGGCCAGATCTGCTCGGCCGTCGGCGTCCTCGACGAGATCCGGCGCGGCGTCCCGAGCCACGTCACCGTCGACCTCGTCCCATCGCCCGTGCTGTCGGCCGACGAGCTGCGCGAGCGGATGAGCGGCAACATCTGTCGATGTGGCGCGTACTCGAACATCATCGACGCGATCACCGAGGTCGCCGGAGGTGCGGCATGAAGGCGTTCACCTACGAGAAGCCGACCTCGCCGGCCGATGCCGCGGCGGCGCTGTCGCGCGACCCGGGCGCGAAGTTCATCGCCGGCGGCACCAACCTGCTCGACCTGATGAAGCTGCAGATCGAGACGCCGACGCATCTCGTCGACGTCAACGGGCTCGGGCTCGATCGCATCGAGCCGACCAACGATGGCGGGCTGCGGATCGGAGCACTCGTTCGCAACACGGACCTCGCGTCCGACGCGCGTGTGCGTCGTGACTGGGCCGTGCTGTCGCGCGCGTTGCTCGCGGGCGCATCAGGACAGTTGCGCAACAAGGCGACGACCGCGGGCAACCTTCTGCAGCGGACGCGCTGCCCGTACTTCTACGACACGAACCAGGCGTGCAACAAGCGCCTGCCCGGCAGCGGCTGCAGCGCGATCGACGGCGTCAATCGACAGCATGCGATCGTCGGCTCGAGCGCGGCGTGCATCGCGACGCATCCGAGCGACATGGCCGTCGCGATGCGCGTCCTCGACGCAAAGGTCGAGACCGTGCGCGCCGACGGCCACAAGCGCGTCATCCCGATCGCGGACTTCCATCGCCTTCCGGGCGACACGCCGCACATCGAGACGACGCTCGAACGCGACGAGCTGATCACGGCCGTCACGCTGCCGAAGCCGGTCGGCGGCACGCACGTCTACCGCAAGGTGCGCGACCGTGCGTCATACGCGTTCGCGCTCGTGTCCGTCGCGGCGATCGTGCAGCGCGACGGATCGGGTCGCGTCGCGCTCGGCGGCGTCGCGCACAAGCCGTGGCGCGTCGAAGCGGCGGAGGCGGCGATGCCGCAGGGCGCGAAGGCGGTGACGGCGCGGCTGCTCGCGGATGCGCATCCGGCGCACGACAACGGTTTCAAGGTCACGCTCGCCGAGCGCACGCTCGCCGCCGCGATGACGCAAGCGAGGACCTGACGATGAAGTTCGACACACCCGCCACCACCAACCCGATCGACCAGCTGAAGGTCATCGGACGCGCGACCGACCGCATCGACGGTCCGCTGAAGACGACCGGCACCGCGCCGTACGCGTACGAGCGGCACGACGTCGCGCCGAATGCGGCGTACGGCTACATCGTCGGCGCGGCCATCGCGAAGGGCCGCATCGTCTCGATCGACACGCGTGCCGCCCGCGAAGCGCCGGGCGTGCTCGCGGTCGTCACGGCCGACAACGCCGGCAAGCTCGACAAGGGCAACTTCAACACCGCGCGGCTGCTCGCCGGACCCGGCGTCGAGCACTACCACCAGGCGGTCGCGGTGGTCGTCGCCGAGACGTTCGAGCAGGCGCGCGACGCGGCGGGGCGACTGCGCATCTCGTACGCCGCGTCACCCGGCAAGTTCGATCTCGCGACGGAGAGGTCGGCCGCGCAGCCGCCGAAGCCGAACGCATTCAGCGGTCCGTCGGAGACGAAGCTCGGCGACTTCGCCGGCGCGTTCGCGGCCGCACCGGTGCAGTTCGACGCGACGTACACGACGCCGGACCAGTCGCACTCGATGATGGAGCCGCATGCGACGACGGCCGCGTGGGACGGCGACCGCCTGACGGTCTGGACGTCGAACCAGATGATCGCGTGGGGCGTCGGCGACCTCGCGAAGACGCTCGGCCTTCCGAAGGAACAGGTGCGCGTGGTGTCGCCGTACATCGGCGGCGGCTTCGGCAGCAAGCTGTTCGTCCGCGCCGATGCGGTGCTCGCGGCGCTCGGTGCCCGCGCGGCTGGCCGGCCGGTGAAGATCGCGTTGCAGCGGGCGCTGATCCCGAACAACACGACGCATCGTCCCGCGACGATCCAGCGCATTCGCATCGGTGCCGGCCGCGACGGCCGCATCACTTCGATCGCGCACGAGAGCTGGTCGGGCGACCTGCCGGGCGGCGGGGCCGAGACCGCCGTCAACCAGACGCGGCTGCTATACGCGGGCCCGAACCGGCTGACGACGACGCGGCTCGCGGTGCTCGACCTGCCGGAAGGAAACGCGATGCGAGCCCCCGGCGAGGCGCCGGGGCTGATGGCGCTCGAGATCGCGATGGACGAGATGGCCGAGAAGCTCGGCCTCGACCCGATCGAGTTCCGCATCCGCAACGACACGCAGGTCGATCCCGAGAAGCCGGGCCGTCCGTTCTCGCAGCGGCACCTGGTCGAGTGCCTGACGACGGGCGCCGAGCGCTTCGGCTGGAACCGGCGGCAGCCGCGGCCGGCCCAGATGCGCGACGGCCACTGGCTCGTCGGCTACGGCGTGGCCTCGGCGTTCCGCAACAACCTGCTGACGAAGTCCGCGGCGCGCGTCAGGCTCGACGGGCGCGGGATCGTGACCGTCGAGACGGACATGACCGACATCGGCACCGGCACGTACACGATCATCGCGCAGACGGCGGCCGAGACGATGGGCGTGCCGCTCGAGAAGGTCGAGGTGCGCCTCGGCGACTCGTCGTTCCCGGTGTCGTGCGGCTCGGGCGGCCAGTGGGGCGCGCAACAACTCGACGTCCGGCGTCTATGCCGCGTGCATGAAGCTGCGCGAGGTCGTGGCGCACGAAGGTCGGCGCGAGCGCGAGCGACGCCGTGTTCACGAACGGCACCGTCAGCGCCGCGCGGCCGCACCGACGACGCTTGGCCGACGCGGCCGGCGCCGACGGGCTCGTGGCCGAGGACGGCATCGAGTACGGCGACCTCGACAAGCGCTATCAGCAGTCGACGTTCGGCGCGCATTTCGTCGAGGTCGGCGTCGATGCGGCGACCGGCGAGGTCCGCGTGCGGCGGATGCTCGCGGTGTGCTCGGCGGGTCGCATCCTGAACCCGAAGTCGGCGCGCAGCCAGGTGATCGGCGCGATGACGATGGGCGTCGGCGCCGCGTTGATGGAGGAGCTCGCGGTCGACAAGCGCCGCGGCTTCTTCGTCAATCACGACCTCGCCGGCTACGAGGTGCCGGTGCATGCCGACATCCCGCATCAGGAGGTGATCTTCCTCGACGAGACCGACCCGATCTCGTCGCCGATGAAGGCGAAGGGCGTCGGCGAGCTCGGCATCTGCGGCGTCGGCGCCGCGGTCGCGAACGCGGTCTATCAACGCGACCGGCGTGCGGGTCCGCGACTATCCGATCACGCTCGACAAGCTGCTCGACCGGCTGCCGCAGGTCGCATGACGTCGTTGTCGCGTCGGGCAGCGACGCTTACGCCGCGATGCGCGACGCGCGGAGATCGATGCGACCGGATGACGCGCGGACGACCACGCCGCGCGTGAGTCGCACCGTCAGAACCGGAAGCCGGGCGGGGCGTTCGACGCAGGCGCCGGTGTCGGCGTCGTCGCTGCGGGACCGCGGGCGGCCTGCGTCGGCGGTGCGACGTTCTGGCTCGCGGCCCGGGTCGTCGGCGACAGCGGCGTCGGCGCCGGGTTCTGCCAGTCGCCCGGCAGCTTGCTCGTCGTCGGGTAGCCGGCCTCGTCGAGCATCGCGCCCCAGGTCGGCTCCGCGTAGCCGATCGAGCGTCGACTGCCGACCTGCATCACCGGCGCGGTCCCGTCCGGCGATTGCTGCTTGAAGAGCGCGATGTCCTCGTCGCTGGTCACCGAGCGTTCCGTGAACGGCACGCCGCGACCGCGCAGGTAGGACCGTGCCTCCTCGCACGGCGCGCACTTCGCGCCGGTGTAGAGCGTGACCGGGTACTTCGACGTCGCCTGCTGAAGCTCGAACGGCAGCGGGGACGTGGGCCCGACGTCTGCGATCTTCGGCGCCGCGACGGCACGCGCGTTCGGCGGCGGTGGCTGGTCGCTGTACGTCACCTTGCCGTTCGCATCGACATACTTGTACTGCGCCGACGCGGCCGACGCGATGCACAGCGTCAGCGCGAACATCGTCCACCGCGTCATCATCGTCATCGCTGCTCCCGGACTATGCCGCCTCGACCATTCCATTATGCCGAAGCAGCGCCTCGAGATCGGGCTCGCGTCCGCGAAACGAGATGAACGACTCGAGCGCCGGCCGGCTGCCGCCGACGCCGAGGATCTCGGCCAGGAAGCGCGCGCCGGTCCCTTCGTTGAGGACGCCATCCTCCTCGAACTGCGCGTACGCGTCGGCCGACAGCACCTCGGCCCACTTGTAGCTGTAGTAGCCGGCCGCATAGCCGCCCGCGAAGATGTGCGAGAACTGGTTCGGCTGGCGGTTGTACGACGGGACGTCGAAGACGGCGACCTCGCCACGCACCTCGTCGAGCAGGTCGATGATCGTCTTCGTCCCGTGCACGTCGAAGCGGCTGTGCAGCCGCATGTCGAAGATGCCGAACTCGAGCTGGCGCAGCGTCTGCATGCCGGCCTGGAAGTTCTTCGCGGCGAGCATGCGGTCGAACAGCTCGCGCGGGATCGGCCGGCCGGTCTCGACGTGCGACGTCATGTGCTCGACGACGTCCCACTCCCAACAGAAGTTCTCGAGGAACTGCGACGGCAGTTCGACCGCGTCCCATTCGACGCCGCGGATGCCGGAGACCGCCGCTTCGTCGACGCGCGTCAGCATGTGATGCAGCCCGTGCCCGAACTCGTGGAACAGCGTGTTGACCTCGGCGTGCGTGAACAGCGCCTCGCGCGTCACGGCGCCCGACGGATCGCGCAGCGGTTCCGAGAAGTTGCACGTCAGGTACGCAATCGGCGTCTGCACGCTGCCGTCGGCCCGACGCGACCGGTTGCGCGCCGACGCCATCCACGCGCCGCCGTGCTTGCCCGCGCGCGCGTAGAGGTCGAGATAGAACTGCGCGACGAGGCCGCCGTCGCGGTCCACGAGGTCGAAGAAACGGACGTCCGGATGCCAGCGCGGCGGCGCGTCGGCACCGACCCGTTCGCGCGCCTCGACCCCGAACAACCGGCGGACCACCCGGAACAATCCTTCGAGCGCCTTCGACTCGGGGAAGTAGCTCTTCACCTCCTGCTGCGAGAACGAATAGCGGTGTTCGCGCAGCCGCTCCGACGCGAACGCGATGTCCCAGGCCTCGAGCTTGTCGATGCCCAGGTCGCTCTTCGCGAAGGACGACAGCTCCGCCATGTCGCGCTCGCCGAACGGCTTGGCACGGTCGCGCAGCTTCTCGAGGAAGGCCAGCACGTCGTCGGGGTCATCGGCCATCTTCGGCACCATCGACAGGCTCGCGTAGTTCGCGTGGTCCATCAGCGCCGCGGCCTCGGAGCGCAGCTCGAGGATGCGCGCGATCAGCGGGCCGTTGTCCTGTTCGGGCTTGCCGAACTCAGACGCGCGCTTGACATAGGCCGCATAGATCCGCTCGCGCAGTTCGCGGTCTTTCGCGAACTGCATGACCGCGAGGTACGACGGCATGTGCAGCGTGATGCGATAGCCGGGGACGCCCGCCTGTTCGGCATACGAACGCGCCGCGGCGAGCGCGTCGGGCGGCAGGCCGTCGAGCGCCGCGGCATCCGGCACATCGAACACGTACTCGTTCGTCGCATCGAGCACGTGTTCGGAGAATCGCTGCGACAACTGCGCGAGCTCGTCCTCGATCGCGGCGAGCCGCGCCTTCTGCTCGGGCGGTAGCTCGGCCCCGCCGAGCCGGAAGTCGCGCAGCGCGTTCGAGACGACGCGACGCCGCACCGGCGACAGCGACTCGAACGCCGGCGAACGTTCGATCGCCCGGTACTTCTCGAACAGCACGGTGTTCTGCGACAGCCGCGTCCAGAACTCGGTCACCTTCGGCAGGCACGCGTTGTAGGCCTCGCGCAGCGCCGGCGTGTCGGCCACCGAGTTCAGATGCGAGGCGACCGACCACACCTGACCGACCCGCTCGGTCGCGCGCGTCAGCGGTTCGACGAACGACGACCACGTCGGCTCGACGGACGAGTCCTGCAGCGCGGCGATCGCCGTGTCGGCGTCGGCGAGCACCGTATCGACCGCGGGGACGACGTGGGCGGCGTCGATCGCATCGAAGCGGATCGTTCGCGCGTCGTCGAGGAGCGGGTTGATCGAAGGCGTGGCGGTCGCGGTCATGGCGGACTCGTTCGAAGGGCCGATCGCTCGGCGGACAGCACGGTGTTCTCGAGGAGCATCGCGATGGTCATCGGACCGACGCCGCCGGGCACAGGCGAGATCCAGCCCGCGACCTCGCGGACCGCGGCGAAGTCGACATCGCCGACCAGCTTGCCGTCGGCGTCGCGGTTGATGCCGACGTCGACGACGGCCGCGCCGGGTTTCACCATGGCCGCGGTCACGGTATGCGGTCGGCCGACGGCAGCGACGACGATGTCCGCCTGACGGACGACGGCATCGAGATCGCGCGTCGCGCTGTGGCAGATCGTCACCGTCGCGTTCGCCGCGAGCAGCATCAGCGCCATCGGCTTGCCGACCGTGTTGCTGCGACCGATCACGACCGCATGCGCGCCGGCGACCGGCACCTCGGCATGCTCGAGCATCCGCATCACGCCGTACGGCGTGCAGGGGCGAAAGCCCGTGTCGCCGTGGTCGATGCGACCGGTGAGGAGCGCGCCGGCGGAAAGCAGGTGGAAGCCGTCCACGTCCTTTTCAACCGCGATGCGTTCGATCGTGCGAGCCGCATCGATGCCGCGCGGCAGCGGCATCTGCACCAGGATGCCGTGCGTCGTCGCATCGGCATTGAGCCGGTCGATCTCTTCATCGAGCGAAGACTGGATGGTGATCGCCGGCAGCCGGCTGAGCGTCGACCGGATGCCTGCGTCGGCGCACGCCTTGATCTTGTTGCGAACGTAGATCGCCGATGCGGGGTCGTCGCCGACCAGCACGACCGCGAGACCCGGTTCGATGTTCCTGGCGACGAGCGCGCGGGCCCGCTCCGCGACACCGGCCCGCAACGCGCGCGACAGCGCGGCACCGTCGAGCAGGCGGGCGGTCATCGGGACGAATGGGGCGCGGAGGACGGCATCGGGGGCGTCGACGTTAGCACGCGACGGCGAGCCGAAGCGAGGCGTGACGCGATCCGTCCGTCGGGGCGACGAACTGTCGAATTGTTTACCAGTCGCGCCGGTGGCCTCGCGCTGCAGTCGGTCGCGATCGTTGCGAATCAAACACTTAGTTTGCTAGGCATAGCATTTGCGATAAGTCAACACAAACCGGCAGCTTCGCCGATGCAGTCCGAATCATTCAAGGGGTGGTCTCGATGAACGTTCTTCGCTACGCACTGTTGCCGATCGCATGCGGCTTCGCCATGACCGCGACTGCGGCGCCGGTAGCGAGCCTCGACCAGCTGTCCGGTCGCCTGCTCGACACCGCAATGCAGACCGCAGACGCGCCGTCGACGCTTGTGTCGGGCGATGCGCAGCTGGTCGCGTCGACGATCGCGAGCCTCGCGACGCCGTCGGGCGCCGCGTCGAAGACGATGAGCTTCTCGAAGGGCTCGAGCACGTCGCAGGCCGTGCCGGAGCCGGAGTCGATCGCGCTGCTCGCGATCGCCGGCGCCGCGCTCGTCGCGAGTCGCACGAGGCGCGCGCGCAAGGCCTGAACGAGTTAGGGTGGGTGGCAAATTTCCCCGCTTCGGCGGGGTTTTTTTTGCCGGTGCTCGACGACGTCGCGTCCGATCGACGTCGCGAAGCGAACGTCGTCAGCCGCGCGTCAAGCGCGAGTCGCAGCAGGTCGGCGACGGTCCCCGCGTTGAGCTTGTCCATGATGTTCGCGCGGTGCGCCTCGACCGTCTTGATGCTGATGCCGAGGTCGTCGGCGATCTGCTTGTTGAGACGGCCCGCGACGATGCACTCGAGCACCTGACGTTCGCGCGCCGTCAGCCGCGACAGCAACTCGTCGCGCTCGCGCCCGCGCCGTCGGGCCTCGGCCTCTTCCTCGGCCGCGGCCAGCATGCGTTCGACGGAACTTCGCAGGTCGGCCTCGTTGAACGGCTTCTCGATGAAGTCGATCGCACCCTTCTTCATCGTCGAGACCGCCATCGGCACGTCGCCGTGTCCGGTGATGAACAGGATCGGCAGGTTGACGCCGCGCGCGACGAGTTGTTCCTGCAGCTCGAGGCCGCTCATGCCCGGCATGCGGACGTCGAGGATCAGGCACGCCGTGCGCGACGGCTCGTAGTTCGCGAGGAACTCCTCGGCGCGCGCGAAGCAGGCGACCTGATAGCGATTGGCTTCGAGCAGCCAGCGCAACGAGTCGCGGACCGCCTCGTCGTCGTCGACGACGTAGACGAGGCTGGTCGGGCGGACCGGTTCGCGACGGGCGTCGACGGGCAAGTCTCGATACATCGACCGATTGTATGCGAGCGGCCGTCGGACCGCCGGGCTCAGCGCGCGATGTGCGGCGTCAGAAGCCCGGCTTTCGGCATCAGCTTCCTTCGGTCGCCGCTGCCGCCTCGACCTTCGCCTGCGCGGTCCGTGACGCCGACGCGCGCGCCGAACGCGGCAACGTGAAGCGGAAGATGCTGCCGCCGGCCGGATTGGCGGCGGCCCACAGGCGACCGCCGTGGTACTCGACGATCGACCGGCAGATGTTGAGCCCCATCCCCATGCCCTCGGCCTTCGTGCTGAAGAACGGCTCGAAGAGCTTGTCGTGCAACGTGTCGCCGATGCCCTGGCCGCGGTCGATGACCGCGAACTCGACCTGTGCGATCGGGACGCCGTCGGTGCCGTCGGCCAGCGTCGAGCCGACGACGCCGACCACGTCCTGTACCTCGACCACGATCGCGCGCTCGTGGGCGCCGCGCGCATCGCCGGTCGCCTCGCACGCGTTGCGGATCAGGTTCAGCAGCACCTGCTCGATGAGGATCGGATCGGCGTCGATGTCGGCGATGTCCGCCGGCACGCGCGTGCGGATCGCGATGTGCCGCTTCGACGCCTCGATGTCCGCGAAGCCGACCGCGTCGTCGACGATCGCGCGGATGCGGCAGCGACGGCGGCGCGGCTCGCTGCGCTTCACGAACTCGCGGATGCGTCGGATGATGTGGCCCGCGCGTTCGGCCTGCGCCGACGTCTTCTGCAGCATCGCGAGCAGCTCGGCCTGGTCGGTCGCCGCACCGGTCGCGAGGTTGCGACGCACGCGCGCGACGGTGCCCATGCTGTAGTTGCTGATCGCGGTCAGCGGCTGGTTGAGCTCGTGCGCCAGCGACGAGGCCATCTCGCCCATCGTGATCAGGCGGCTCGTCAGCTGCACCTTCTCTTCCTGCTGCCGCTCGCGTTCCTGCGTCGCCTTGCGTTCGGTGATGTCGGTCGCGACCTGCATGCGCACCGGCGCGCCGTCGACCCACTGGATCGTGCGCGTGCGGACCTCGAACCAGCGTTCGGCGCGCGCGTGATAGACCTCGTCGCGAGAGCCCGTCGGACGCGCGCTCGTCGTCGTCGCCGGCCGGCGCGAGCCGCGCCGCTTCGTCGAGCTCGTGATGGCTGCGGGCGTCGTCGCCGAGGAGATTGCGGTAGTGCCGGTTCGCGAACAGCAGCGCGTCGCGATCGACCGGTCGTCGCCGTCCGGAACGCGCACACGGAGACGGCCGCGTCGAGCTCGTCGAGCACGGTGAGGAAGCGCTCCTGCGCCTCGGCGAGCTCCTGGCGCGCACGCTTGCTCTGCGTGATGTCGGTCATCGACGTCATCCAGCCGCTCTGCACGCCGTTCGCTTCGATCAGCGGCGACACGTACATCCGTGTGTCGAGGTCGGTCCCGTCGCTGCGCCTCACGCGCACCTCGAGTCCGGTCGGCGGCGTGTCGCCCGCGAGCATCCGCCGAAGGTGCGCGGCGCTCTCCTCGTGGCGCTCGCGCGGCCAGTACGGGAATGGCGGTGTCGCGCCGAGCAGGTCGTTCTCGTCGAAGCCGAGCATGCGGCAGAAGGCCGGATTGACGTACGTGATGCGACCCTGCATGTCGAGCACCCGCATGCCGGTCAGCATCGAGTCCTCCATCGCGCGGCGGAACGCGGTCTCGGCCTGCAGCGCGTACTGGCGCGCGCGACGCTGCGTGATGTCGTGCGCGACCGCGTACAGCAGCCGCTTGTCGCCGCGGGTCTGGAGATCCGGATTGAAGTTCCAGACGAGCCAGCGGTACTCGGTCGTCCCGTCCTCGTTGAAGCGACGGCAGCGGTTCTCGAAGGCGCTGCCGACGCCGCCTTCGGCGATCCGTTCCAGTTCGTCGCTGGTGGCGGCGCGATCTTCCGGATGGACGAGGTCGAGCAGCGAAGCGCCCGACAGGCTCGCGGGCTCGCGGCCGAGGATGCGCGCGCAGGCCGGGTTGAGTCGCACGATGCGACCGTGGTTGTCGATCACCGCGAGGATGTCGAGCGACAGGTTGAAGATGCGATCGCGCGCGGCCTCGGCTTCCTGCCGTCTCCGCAGATGGCGCATCTGCGACATCAGCGTCCACACGATCAGCAGCGACAGGACGACGACGGCCCACACGAGGAACTTGTCGGCGAGCTGGCTGCGCGTACGGAACGCGGTCGCCTTCAGGTAGACGTCGTTGAGCGGCGGACCGAGCGGCAGCGTGACGGTGCTCGCCGTCAGTTGCGAGTCGACGAGCCCGCCGGGGCCGAGCCTGCTCGCGAGCGTGCGGCCGTTCGAGTCGACCAGCATCACGTTGAACTTCGCCGCGGCCGCTTCGGTCGGGATCGCGGTGCGGGCGAGGCATCGACAACGACGTCACGGCGACGAGCGTTCCGTCGAAGCGGTCGCCGTCGAAGATCGGCACGTGCAGCTCGATGTACATGTCGCCGTCGGCCGCGGCGTACGGCACCGAATAGCGCGGCTGGCGGCGATCGCGCGCCGCATCGAACGCGACGCGCGACACGGCGTTCTCGATGCGGTCGCCTTCCTCGCGCGGACCGCCGTCGAATTGCACGTCGGGCGCGACGACGCGGCGCCACGTGCGCTGCGTGTCGATCCACGCGATCGTCATCAGCGAGGGATGGCTGCGCAGGATCGCGCGCGCATCCGCGACGAACGACGGCTCGCCGCCGCGGCTCGCGTCGAACTCCCGTGACAACTGCACGAGCTCTTCCTGCTGACTCGCGAGCCGCGCCACGAACGCCTCCTGTGTCGCCTCGACGTCGCGGAACAGCGCCTGATGCTGTCGATCGATCTCGTCCTGTCGCAGCGTGTAAAGCACCGCGAGCATGACCGCGATGAACAGCACGATCGCGAACAGCGGTGCGAGCCAGTACCAGCGTGCGACCGACCCTTCGGTGCCGAGCCGCACGCGTTCGAGCAGCCGCTCGAGTCGGGTGCGTCGATCGGCCGCGTCGCGCAAGGGGTCGTGGGCGGTCTCGTGCAAATCGCCACCAGCAAGGAAAGGATTCGATCGAGTTTATCGCAGCGTTGCCGTCCGGGAGTCGGCTTGATGGGCCGCGGTCGGTCCTCTACACTGCCCCGAAACGCCGCCGAACGCGGCATGTGCGGCACGATGCGCAACGCGTCGTCCGCCCGGCCGTCGACGAGCCGTTGACGACTGTCACACCCGAGGAGACGACCATGGCCGCCCAGCCCGACCAGATGCCGATGGCGCGAGCCGACGATGTCGACCCCGCCGAGACCCGCGAATGGGTCGACGCGCTGACGGCGGTGATCGAACGGGAAGGCCCCGAACGCGCGTATCAGCTGCTCGAAAGCCTGATCGAGACCGCGCGGCGCAACGGCGCCGACGTGCCGTTCTCCGCGAACACGCCGTACATCAACACGATCCCGCCGGAGAAGGAGGTCCGCAATCCCGGCAACCTCGAGATCGAGGAGAAGCTGCGCTCGATGATGCGCTGGAACGCGATGGCGATCGTCGTGCGCGCGAACAAGGGCGACGGCGACCTCGGCGGCCACATCGCGTCGTTCGCGTCGTTGGCCAACATGCTCGGCGCGGGCTTCAACCACTTCTGGCATGCACCGACCGCGGATCACGGCGGCGACCTGCTGTACATCCAGGGTCATTCGGCGCCCGGCATCTATGCACGCGCGTTCCTCGAAGGACGGCTGACCGAGGAACAGATCTCGAACTTCCGCCAGGACGTCGACGGCAACGGCGTCACGTCGTATCCGCATCCGAAGCTGATGCCGGAGTTCTGGCAGTTCCCGACCGTGTCGATGGGCCTCGGGCCGATCCAGGCGATCTACCAGGCGCGCTTCCTGAAGTACCTCGAGGCGCGCGGCATCGCGAAGACCGCGAACCGCAAGGTGTGGGTGTTCTGCGGCGACGGCGAGATGGACGAGCCCGAGTCGATGGGTGCGATCGGCATGGCCGCGCGCGAGAAGCTCGACAACCTGATCTTCGTCGTCAACTGCAACCTGCAGCGCCTCGACGGTCCGGTGCGCGGCAACGGCAAGATCATCCAGGAGCTCGAGGCCGACTTCCGCGGCGCCGGCTGGAACGTCATCAAGGTGATCTGGGGCTCTTACTGGGACCCGCTGCTCGCGAAGGACAAGGACGGCACGCTGAAGCGGATCATGATGGAGACCGTCGACGGCGAGTATCAGAACTACAAGGCGAACGACGGCGCGTACGTCCGCAAGCACTTCTTCGGCAAGGACCCGAAGACGCTCGAGATGGTGTCGCGGATGACCGACGAGGACATCTGGCGCCTCAATCGCGGCGGCCACGATCCGCACAAGGTCTACGCGGCCTACACCGCGGCCGTCAACACCGTCGGCAAGCCCACCGTGATCCTCGCGAAGACGGTCAAGGGTTTCGGGATGGGCAAGATCGGCGAGGGCAAGAACACCACGCACCAGCAGAAGAAGCTGACCGACGACGCGGTCCGTCAATTCCGCGATCGCTTCGGCCTGCCGATCCGCGACGACCAGCTGGCCGACGTCCCGTTCATCAAGCCGGACAACGACAGCCCCGAGATCAAGTACCTGAAGGAGCGCCGCGCCGCGCTCGGCGGCTATCTTCCGCAGCGACGCACGAAGGCCGACGAGACGTTCAAGGTGCCGCCGCTGTCGGCGTTCGAGGCCGTGACCGCGCCGACCGCCGAAGGTCGCGAGATGTCGACGACGATGGCGTTCGTGCGCATCCTGACCGCGCTGATCCGCGACAAGGAGTTCGGGCCGCGCGTCGTGCCGATCATTCCCGACGAGGCGCGCACGTTCGGCATGGAAGGCATGTTCCGCCAGCTCGGCATCTTCAGCCAGCAGGGCCAGCTGTACGAGCCGGTCGATCGCGACCAGGTCTCGTACTACAAGGAAGACAAGGCGGGGCAGATCCTCGAGGAAGGCATCAACGAGGCGGGTGCGATGAGCTCGTGGATCGCGGCGGCGACGTCGTACTCGACGAACAACCGCATCATGATGCCGTTCTACATCTACTACTCGATGTTCGGCTTCCAGCGCATCGGCGACCTCGCGTGGGCCGCGGGCGACATGCAGGCCCGCGGCTTCCTGCTCGGCGGCACGGCCGGTCGCACGACGTTGAACGGCGAAGGGCTGCAGCATCAGGACGGCCACTCGCACATCCTGTCGGCCACCATTCCGAACTGCGTGTCGTACGACCCGACATTCGCGCACGAGCTCGCGGTGATCGTCCAGGACGGCCTGCGCCGCATGGTCGAGAACCAGGAGAACGTGTTCTATTACCTGACGGTGATGAACGAGAACTACCCGCATCCGGGCCTGAAGCCGGGGCAGGAGGAGGGCATCGTCAAGGGCATGTACCTGCTGCAGAGGGGCTCGGGCGCGAAGACGCGCGTGCAGCTGATGGGATCGGGCACGATCCTCCGCGAGGTGATCGCGGCCGCCGGGATGCTCGACCAGGAGTGGGGCGTGGCGGCCGACGTGTGGAGCTGCACGAGCTTCACCGAACTCGCGCGCGAAGGCGCCGACGTCGCGCGCTAGAACCTGCTGAACCCGACCGCGAAGCAGCGGGTGCCGTACGTGACGCAGCAGCTCGACAAGACGTCGGGCCCGATCATCGCGTCGACCGACTACATGAAGCTGTTCGCCGACCAGATCCGCGCCTACATGCCGAACGGCCGCACGTACGCCGTGCTCGGCACCGACGGCTTCGGCCGCTCGGATACCCGCCCGAAGCTGCGATCGCACTTCGAGGTCGACCGGCGCTTCGTCGTCGTCGCGGCGTTGAAGGCGTTGTGCGACGACGGCGTCGTCCCCGCCGCGAAGGTGGCCGAGGCGATGACGAAGTACGGCATCGACGCGCACAAGACGAATCCCGCGACGGCCTGACCGATGACTTCCTCGAAGCAGCGAACGGGATCGACGACATGATCGAACTCAAGGTCCCCGACATCGGCGACTTCAAGGATGTCGAGGTGATCGAGGTGCTGGTCAAGCCGGGCGACCAGGTGCAGGCCGAGCAGTCGCTGATCACGATCGAGAGCGACAAGGCGTCGATGGAGATCCCTGCGTCGACCGGCGGCAAGATCACCGAGCTGAAGGTCAAGGTCGGCGACAAGGTCAACGAAGGCATCGTTGATCGCGATCGCCGAGGCGTGCCGAAGGCGACGACCAGGCGGCGCCGGCGCCGAAGCCGGCCGAGCAGTCGGCGGCGGAGGACACGAAGGCCGTGCCGTCCGAGGCGACGCCCGCGCCCGAGGCCGCCGCCGAAGGCAAGGTACGGCCGCCGGCCGCATCGCCCGCGCCGCCGCCGGCGGGCGGCGGCTCGATCGACGTCGCGGTCCCGGACATCGGCGACTTCAAGGACGTCGAGGTCATCGAGCTGCTCGTGAAGGTCGGCGACACCATCGCGGCCGAGCAGTCGTTGATGACGATCGAGAGCGACAAGGCATCGATGGAGATCCCGTCGTCGGCCGGCGGCGTCGTCAAGGAACTGAGGATCAAGGTCGGCGACAAGGTCAATCAGGGCGACGTCATCGCGGTGCTCGAGGGCGCATCCGGACAGGAGCCGTCGAAGGCGCCGGTGCCCGCGCCGGCGGGCAGCGCGGCGAAGCCGACCGTCGAGTCGCCCGCCGAGACGCCGGCGAAGAAACCCGAGTCGCCGCCGCCGCGCGCCGAAGCGCCGGCCGCCGCGTCCGAGCCGCCGCCCGCGACGACCGACCAGACGCTCGCGCATGCGAGCCCGTCGGTCCGCAAGTTCGCCCGCGAGCTCGGCGTCGATCTCAATCGCGTGACCGGCAGCGGTCCGAAGAGCCGCATCACGCAGGAAGACGTGCAGGCCTTCGTGAAGGCCGCGCTCGCCGGCGGCGCAGGCGCTCGACCGGCCGCCGCCGCGGTCGCACCGACGAGCGGCTTCGGCGCCGGCTGGCCCGCGTGGCCGTCGCTCGACTTCGCGAAGTTCGGTCCGACCGAGACGCTCGCGCTGTCGCGGATCAAGAAGATCAGCGGCCCGAACCTCGCGCGCAACTGGGCCGTGATCCCGCACGTCACGCAATACGACGAGGCCGACATCACCGACCTCGAGGAATTCCGCAAGTCGACGAACGAGGCGCTCGCGAAGCGCGACAAGGCCGCGCCGAAAGTCACGATGCTCGCGTTCGTGATGAAGGCCTGCGTCGCGGTGCTGAAGCGTTATCCGGAGATCAACAGCTCGCTCGACGCGGACGGTTCCAACCTGATCCTGAAGAAGTACTACCACATGGGCTTCGCGGCCGACACGCCGAACGGCCTCGTCGTGCCGGTGCTGCGCGACGTCGACAAGAAGGGCGTCGCCGAGATCGCGAAGGAGACCGGCGAGCTCGCCGCACAGGCGCGCGCCGGCAAGCTCGGTCCGACCGCGATGCAGGGCGCCAGCTTCACGATCTCGTCGCTCGGCGGCATCGGCGGCACGATGTTCACGCCGATCATCAACGCGCCCGAGGTCGCGATCCTCGGCATCGCGAAGTCCGACATCAAGCCGAAGTGGAACGGCACGTCGTTCGAGCCCCGGCTGATCCTGCCGCTGTGCCTGTCGTACGACCATCGCGTGATCGACGGCGCGCAGGGCGCCCGCTTCGTCACGTACCTGTCCGAGGTGCTCGCCGACATGCGTCGCACGCTGCTGTGAGCCCGCGATGATCGAGCTCAAGGTTCCGGACATCGGCGACTTCAAGGACGTCGAGATCATCGAGGTGCTGGTCAAGCCGGGCGACGTCGTCGCGGCCGATCAGTCGCTGATCACGATCGAGAGCGACAAGGCGTCGATGGAGATCCCGGCGTCGACCGGCGGGAAGATCGTCGAGCTGAAGGTCAAGCTCGGCGACAAGATCAACGAAGGAACCGTCATCGCGACCGCGGAGGCGGACGCGAGCGCGGCGAGCGATCAGCCGTCGGCTCCCGAGTCGCAGGCCGCGAACGCGCCGAAGACGTCGCCCGACGCGGCCGCCGCTTCGGCTGCGGAGCCCGCGAAGCCCGCGGCGCCGGCTCCGACACCCGCGCAGAGCGGCGCGAAGCCGACCCCCGCGCCGGTCGCCGGCCAGTTCGCCGGCAAGGCGGACATCGAATGCCAGGTGATGGTCCTCGGCTCGGGACCCGGCGGTTACTCGGCCGCGTTCCGCGCCGCGGACCTCGGCCTGAAGACGGTCCTCGTCGAGCGCTACCAGACGCTCGGCGGGGTCTGCCTGAACGTCGGCTGCATCCCGTCGAAGGCGCTGCTGCACGTCGCGCAGGTCATCGACGAGGCCGCGCACTTCGCCGACCTCGGCGTGGCGTTCGCGCCGCCCGCGGTCGACCTCGCGAAGCTGCGCGCGCACAAGGACAAGGTCGTCGCGAAGCTGACCGGCGGCCTCGGCGGCATGGCCAAGATGCGCAAGGTCGAGGTCGTGACCGGCGTCGGCGCCTTCGTCGATCCGCATCACATCGAGGTCGTGCTGAGCGACGGCGCGAAGAAGGTCGTGAAGTTCGAGCAGGCGGTCATCGCCGCGGGCTCCGAGTCCGTGCCGCTTGCCGTTCCTGCCGGACGATCCGCGCATCGTCGACTCGACCGGCGCGCTCGAGCTGCGCGCGCAGCCGAAGAACATGCTGGTCATCGGCGGCGGCATCATCGGTCTCGAGATGGGAACGGTCTATTCGACGCTCGGCGCACGGCTCGACGTGGTCGAGATGCTCGACGGGCTGATGCAGGGCGCCGACCGCGACATGGTCAAGGTCTGGCAGAAGATGAACGAGAAGCGCTTCGACCACGTCATGCTGAAGACGAAGACCGTCGGCGCCGAGGCGAAGCCCGACGGCATCTGGGTCACGTTCGAAGGCGAGCAGGCGCCGAAGGAGGCGCAGCGCTACGACCTCGTGCTGCAGTCGGTCGGGCGCGTGCCGAACGGCAGGAAGATCGGCGGCCGACAAGGCCGGCGTCGCGGTCACGGACCGCGGCTTCATCGACGTCGACAAGCAGATGCGGACCAACGTGCCGCACATCTTCGCGATCGGCGACATCGTCGGCCAGCCGATGCTCGCGCACAAGGCGGTCCACGAAGGCCACGTCGCCGCCGAGGCGGCGGCCGGACAGAAGAGCTTCTTCGACGCGCGCGTGATCCCGTCGGTGGCCTACACCGATCCGGAGATCGCGTGGGTCGGCGTCACCGAGGACGACGCGAAGAAGATGGGCCGCAAGGTCGGCGTGGCGAAGTTCCCGTGGGCCGCGTCGGGTCGTGCGATCGCGAACAACCGCGACGAGGGCTTCACGAAGCTGATCTTCGACGAAGACACGCATCGCATCGTCGGCGGCGCGATCGTCGGCACGCATGCCGGCGACCTCATCAGCGAGCTCGTGCTCGCGGTCGAGATGGGCGCCGACGCGACCGACATCGGGCAGTCGATCCATCCGCACCCGACGCTCGGCGAATCGGTCGGCATGGCGGCCGAGCTCTACGAAGGCGTCTGCACGGACCTGCCGCCGGTACGCAGGAAGTGAGCGTGGAGGCCGCCGGTCCGCGCGATGCGGAGCCGGCGCGGTCGGGCGGTGGCCGCATCCCCGACGCGGTCCTCGCGTGGTACTTCGTGCTCATGTGGGGCTCCGGCTATCTCGCGACGAAGACCGGGCTGCGGTTCGCCGCGCCGTTCACGTTCCTCTCGCTGCGCTTCGGGTTCGGCATCGTCTGCCTCGCGCTGGTGGTCGCGTGGTCGCGGCCGTCGTGGCCGACCGGCCGGCTCGGATGGTTCCACGTCATCGTGGCCGGACTGCTGATGCATGCGGGCAACCTCGGCGGCAGCCATTACGCGCAGTACCTCGGGATGTCCGCCGGCATCACGGCGCTGATCCTCGCGACGCAGCCGCTGCTGACGGCGCTGCTGATGGCAGGTCGCGACCGTCTCGGCGCTCGTCAGTGGGTCGGCATCGCGCTCGGGCTCGCCGGCGTCGGTCTCGTCGTCGCTCGCAAGATCGACGCCGACGCGGCGTCCACCGGCAGCCTGATCGCGATCGCGGTCGCGCTCGCGTGCATCACGGCCGGCACGCTGTACCAGCGCCGCTATTGCGCACACGTCGACCTGCGGAGCGCGGGCCTCATCCAGTTCGTCGCCTCGCTCGTCGTGCTCGCGCCGCTCGCGTACACGGTCGAGGGCTTCGTCGTGCAATGGGACTGGCGACTGTTCGGCGCCGTCGTCTTCCTCGTCGTCGGCGGATCGATCCTCGCCGTCAACGCGCTGCACACGTTGATGCGGCACGGCCATGCAGCGCGCGTGACGAGCCTCCTCTACCTGACGCCGATCGTCGCGGTGCTGCTCGAGTGGCTGCTCTACGGCATCGTGCCGAACGCGGTCTCGATCGCCGGCATCGTCGTGACCTGCGCGGGAGTCGCGCTCGTCACCGGCAGCCGCCGCACGGCGGTCGCGGCCATCGAGACGTGAGCGCGAGCGTCGGCGCAACCGGCGTCGACTCGGCAAGCGTCAGCGCCGCTTGTCCTGCGCGCTGCCCGAACGCGCGAGGTTGGCCGCCATGACGGCCTTGCGTCGCGTGCGGCGCCAACGCCGAAGCGCGCCCTGACGAATCGCACCGCCGCGGACGCCCGCCGGCCTGCGATAGCCGAAGCCGAGGAAGCGTCGCAGCCGCTGCAGCCATTTCTTCGCGTCGCGCCACGCCGGTTGTTCCATCTGCCATTGATGGACGCGATCGCGCAGCGCGCAGGTCACGTTGTACAGCCGCGCGAACCACGGCATCTGCAGCAGCTGCGTGCGCGTCGTCAGGAAGATGCGCGCGATGATCGCCGTGCTGGCGACCTTTGCGGCGAGCATGACCGCGCAGCCACCGAAGAACTTGCCGCTCGCGATCATCCAGAGCCCGACGACCTTCACCGGAAACAGCAGCGCGATCGGGATGCAGAGGATGCACAGGGCACCCATCGGCGCAAGGCGGACGAGCCGTGCGTCGACCCAGCGCAGCACGCCGAGGCGTCCGAGCCATGCGAACAGCCGCAGGCAGACGATCCACAGCCATTCCTCGAACAGGAACAACAGCGCGCCGCCGAACAGCAGCACCGTGCGAAGGCGGCGCTTCGGCGGCGGCGACGCC
Organism: uncultured beta proteobacterium; assembly: GCA_963795885.1. GTDB lineage: Bacteria > Pseudomonadota > Gammaproteobacteria > Burkholderiales > Burkholderiaceae_D > CAHJXF01. Next base: position 1,015,491 of record CAWCJI010000007.1, read on the forward strand.
TCCTGATGGATGGTGGTCATGACGGTCGCTGCTAGACTCGTCCGGCGAGAACGACGTTGTGATCGAATCGCGAGCATAACGCCGCGCGCCGACAGGGGCCATGGACCTTTCCGAACAGAAGCGCGCCGCGGCCGCCGCGGCTCTCGCCTGGACCGAGCCGCGCTTGACGCGCGACCTGATCGTCGGGATCGGGACCGGGTCGACGGCGGATCACTTCATCGATCTCCTTGCGGTGCACCATGCGCGCTTCGCCGGCGCCGTCGCGAGTTCCCGCCGCAGTGCGGAACGACTCGCCGCGGCCGGCGTGAAGGTCTATGACCTCGACGAGGTCGGCGAGTTGCCGTTCTATGTCGACGGCGCCGACGAGATCAACGATCGGCTCGAGATGACGAAGGGCGGCGGCGGCGCGCTGACCCGCGAGAAGATCGTCGCCGCGGCGTCCGGCCAGTTCGTCTGCATCGTCGATGCGTCGAAGCGGGTGGAGGTGCTCGGCCGATTCGCCGTTGCCGATCGAGGTGATCCCGATGGCCCGCTCGCGGTCTATCGGAGGCTGGAGGCGCTCGCGCGTGACCGGGGCCTGGCGCGCCGACGATCGCACGTGCGTCCCGGCGCGACGGCGAGCCGCTCGTGACGGACAACGGCAACCGCATCATCGACGTCGTCCGGATGGACGATTGTCGACGCGCGCGGGCTCGAGACCGCGATCGGCGCGATCACCGGCGTCGTCGAATGCGGGTTGTTCGCGCTGCGCGGGGCCGACCTGCTGTTCGCGGCGGGTGACGATGGTGTCCGGACGTTCGGTCGGCCCGACTGATCCGTCGCGTCCCGCGCGACGGATCGCGGGAAGGCGCGCCATCAAACTGTCACGTCGAAGCCCTAGGCTCGAACGACCGGACCCCGTCGCAAGAGGCATCGCGCGACACTCGTCCGAACCGTGGAGGTCCGTCTAGAATGGCGGTTATGGCTGAACACACTTCGAAGCAGTTCGACACCGAGCTCGAGTCGGTTCGCTCCAGCGTGCTGCGGATGGGCGGGCTCGTCGAGGAGCAGATCATGCGCGCCGTCGAGTCGCTCGCGTCGGGCGACATGGCCCTGATCGAGAGCGTGGTCGACGGCGACAAGATGGTCAACCGGCTCGAGGTCGAGCTCGACGAGCGCTGCAGCCACATCATCGCGCGCCGGCAGCCGACCGCCGGCGACCTGCGCATGCTGATGACCGTCGTCAAGATGATCACGGACCTCGAACGCATCGGCGACGAGGCGCAGAAGGTCGCGCGGATGGCGCGGATGATCCACGAAGCCGAGCGCGCCAACATGCCGCGCGTCGAGCTCGCGCACATCGCCGACACCGCGATCGAGATGCTGCGCAAGGCTCTCGACTCGTTCGCGCGGCTCGATCCGATCGCGGCCGCGCAGGTCGTCCGCGACGACATCGCGCTCGACGACGAATATCGCGCGATCGTCCGTCAGCTGATCACGTTCATGATCGAGGACCCGCGAACGATCTCGCGTTCGATCGAGATCCTGTTCATCGTGAAGGCGCTCGAGCGCATCGGCGACCACGCGAAGAACATGTGCGAGTACACGGTCTACATGGTCAAGGGTCGCGACGTCCGGCACATCGGCGTCGAGGACCTCGAGCGCGAAGCCGCCGAGTGAATCGCCGCGAACGCGCCGTCCGCGTTGTTGGGCGGTGCTCGGGATCCTCACGTACTGAGTACGCTCCGGTCCCTGCGCTCCGTCCGCCTAGCGGGCGACGCCCTCGGAACGCTTAACCGTGCCTACGTCGCGGTCGCTGCCGTGCGAACGTCGCGGTGCAGCGTCACCCTGCCGGCGGCACGTAGCCCGCCGCCGCGTCGGCCCCGTCGCCGAAGAAGTGGTTCTCCATCTGCGTCGCCAGGTACTTCCGCGCGCGCGGGTCGGCGAGGTTCAGGCGGTTCTCGTTGACCAGCATCGTCTGCTGCTTCAGCCACGCGGCCCACGCCTCCTTCGAGACGTTCTCGTAGATCCGCTGCCCGAGCGGGCCGGGATACGGCGCGAAGTCGAGACCTTCGGCCTCGCGGCCGAGCTTGATGCACTGGACGGTTCTGCTCATCGACGTTCCTCTGTAAACTCCTGCGCAATTTTACAGCGCCGGTCCGTCCAGGATCGCGGCGCGGTGAAGACACGGCACGCATGAAGCCGGATGAGCGCATCGGCAGCCGTCGACGAGAGCGAGGCCCAGAATCACGACCGCGCGCTCGCGCCGACGGTCGTGCAGCGGTCCGAAGCGAAACCGGCGGAGACGGACGATCTCGAAATGCTCGCGCGCGACCTGACGACGATCGAGCGCGAGAAGGAGCGGCTGTCGCACGAACTGCACGACGGGCTCGGGCCAGCATCTGACCGGCATCGCGTTCCTCGCGAAGGCGCTCGCCAACCGTCTCGAAGACCGCAACGCGCCCGAGACGCGCGACGCGCAGCAGATCGCGGCGCTCACCAACCAGGCGATCTCGAACACGCGGGCGCTCGCGCGCGGCCTTCGGCCCGTCGGTCCGGAAGACAACGCGTTCGCGGTCGCGCTGTCGGTGCTGGCGCGCGACGTGTCGACGATCTACGGGATCCAGTGCGCATTCAACGCCGACGGCACGATCCCGGTCGCGAGCCGCATGGCGGCCCATCATCTGTTCCGGATCGCGCAGGAAGCCGTGCACAATGCGGTCAAGCATGGCGCCGGCGGCAAGATCATGGTCGATCTGCGCGAAGAGAGCGGCAAGATCATCCTGACGGTCGCGAATCGCGGCACGCTCGCGGCGGCGGTCGAGGCCGCCGAAGGCATCGGCATTGCGAGCATGCGCAATCGGGCGAGGCTGCTCAATGCGCAGCTCGACATCAAGCAGGTGGGGAAGGAGGTGTCCGCTCCGCGTCGCTCTCGACAAGGAAGCGGCACAGACGATGCGCGAACAAGGGAATGCCATATGAACGATGCAACATCCACGATCAGTCCGCTGCCGGTCAAGGCTCGCATCCTGATCGTCGACGACCACGTGATCGTTCGGCAAGGCATCGCGCAACTCGTCAATCGGGAGCCCGACCTCGACGTCTGCCGCGAGGCCGGCGATGCGGACTCGGCGCTGGCCGTGTTGCGCGACACGACGGTCGACCTCGCGATCGTGGACATCTCGCTGCCGGGCACGTCGGGCATCGAACTGGTCAAGCTGATCCGCGACATCGCAGCCGCAGCTGCCGGTGCTCGTCATGAGCATGCACGACGAGGCGCTCTATTCCGACCGCGCGTTCCGCGCCGGCGCGAAGGGCTACGTGATGAAGCAGGAGGCGACCGAGAAGCTGCTGGCCGCGATCCGCAAGATCCTCAACGGCGGCGTCTACGTCAGCGACCGCATGCAGACCGTGATGGTCCAGCGCTTCCTCAACAGCGGCGTCGACGAGACCGTGTCGTTCATCGACAACCTCACCGATCGCGAGTTCGAGATCCTGCGGATGATCGGCCAGGGCCTGACGGTCGCCGAGATCGCCGACAAGCTCGGCCGCAGCGCGAAGACCGTCGAGGCGCATCGCGCCAACCTGCGCGAGAAGCTCGGGCTCAAGCGCGCCGCCGAGCTTGCCCGTTTCGCGACGCAGTGGGTCGAGCGCGGCAACTGACAGTGGTGTCCGCGTCTGCCGACGCGTGACTTCGTTCGACCGACGACGCGTCGACGCCTGATCGATGCGGCCGGCATCGGACGCCTGCCTCGAAGCAGCTCGATCTCACGCGCGTTGCGACGCCGGTGCGTCGGGCGACGCGGTTCTTGCCTGCATGCGGCCGGCATTAGTTCACAGACGATATTCGCGTCCCCGGTTCACAGTCGCACCGCTCGCCGCCATCTCGAGCGGCATCACACTCAGGGAGTTTTCCGATGAGCCACATCCTCCGTCGCGCCGGCACCGCCGCCGCCCTCCTGCTTTCTGTCGCATCGTTCGCCTTCGTGCCGGCGCGGGCCGCCGATGCGGACGCCGACGCGGTCTCGTCGTACGTCGGTCAGGTGCGCACGGCGCTCGATCGAGGCAAGCGGTTCCCGACGGGTCGCGAGGTCAGCCTTGAACAGCCGAGCGGCCGATCGGAAGTCACGTTCTCGCTGACCCGACGCGGCAAGGTGACGTCCGCGAAGACGACGCAGACGTCGAACTCGACGGTGCTGGACGACATGGCGAAGACGCTCGTCCACCGCGCGAAGTATCCGACGTTCCCCGCCGACGCATGGCCGGGCGAGCCGGCGCACGCATTCGTCGTGACCTACAACTTCGCTCGCAACCCGGGCGGCAAGGTGACGGTCGGCGAGCCTGTCGAGGTCAAGGCGCAGTAACGGGTCACGCGTCGATCACGGGCCGCGTCCGCGCGACGCGGCTCCGTGATCCGAGCGCCGGTCGTCAGATCTTCTTGACGAGGACCTGGCTCATCCGCGACCAGTTGTACATCCGCTGCCGATCCTTCGGCAGCACGTCGACCGACGCCACCGTGAAGCCGCGCTTCAGGAACCAGTGCGCGGTTCGGGTCGTCAGCACGAACAGCCGGTCGATGCCGATCGCCCGCGCGCGCTGCTCGATGCGCTTCATCAGCTTCTCGCCGTCGCCCATGCCCTGCGCCTCGGGGTCGACCGTCAGGCACGCCAGTTCGCCCATCTTCTCCTGCGGGAACGGGTAGAGCGCCGCGCAGCCGAACAGCCGCAGGTCGTGCTCGATGACGCTGAAGTAATCGATCTCGCGTTCGATCCGCGTGCGGCCGCGCTTGACCAGCGTGCCGTCGGCCTCGAGCGGCTCGATCAGCTTCAGGATGCCGCCGACGTCGTCGATCGTGGCCTCGCGCAGCTCCTCGAGGTCGTCGTCGACGATCATCGTGCCGACGCCGTCGTGCGTGAAGATCTCGAGCAGCGCGCCGCCGTCGAGCGCGAACGGCACGAAGTGCGCACGCGGCACGCCGTTCTTGATCGCGCGCAACGCGTGCTTCAGATAGAACGCATCGGTTCCGCGAGCGTCGCCGCCGTCGAGCAGCTTCTGCGCCGCTTCCTCCGACAGCTCGCGGATCAGCCCGCCTTCCGCGTCGACCAGCCCGCGGCCCTCGGTCAGGAAGATCAGCTTCTCGGCGTGCAGCGCCGACGCGACGCGACGACGCGACGTCTTCCATGTCGAGGTTGAACGCCTCGCCGGTCGGCGAGAAGCCGAGCGGCGACATCAGCACGACGGCGCGCGCGTTCAACGCGAGCTGGATGACCTCGGCCGACACCTTGCGCACGACGCCGGTGTGCTGGAATCGACGCCGTCGATAACGCCGACCGGCCGCGCCGTGATGAAGTTGCCCGACATGACCTTGATGTCCGCGTTCGCCATCGGCGTGTTCGCGAGGCCTTGCGAGAACGCGGCCTCGATGTCCAGGCGGATCTCGCCGTTCGCTTCCTTCGCGCATTCGAGCGCGGCGGTATCGGTGATGCGCATGTCGTTGTGGAAGTGCGACTCCACCTGGCGCAGCCGCAGCTGCTCCTCGATCTGCGGACGCGAGCCGTGGACGACGACGATGCGGATGCCGAGCGCCCGCAACAGCGCGAGGTCTTCGCAGATGCGAGCGAGCCGGCCCGCGACGATCGCGTCGCCGCTGACGGCGACGACGAAGATCTTCCGCTTGAACGCGTGGACGTACGGCGCGACGGCACGGAACCACGCGACGAACTGCGCGCGATAGAGGCTGTCGCCGAGCTCGCCGTCGAGCAGCGCGTCGGCCTCCGGATGCGTCGCGATCTCGCTGTCGTCGTTCGCCGAAGTGACGTCGTCGCGCGCTTCGTCGCGCGACAGCGGCTCGAGTTCGGCGGAAGGCACGGTGACCGCTTCGGTGGTCGTCATCGGGTCATTATAATGACGGCACTCGCCGGTGCGGGTCCGCATCGGTGGCCGATCGTCACGAGCGGCCGCCCCGCTTCGTTCGCTCCTGCCGCGACCTCGCGGCCTCGTCGATCGGACGTTCGTCCGATCCTTTCTTGCCGATCGACACGACCCATCCAGCATCGCGATCGCCGCGCCGGCCGGCATCGCAGCGTCGACCCGAACCGCATCCGCGGCCGCTCGTCGCCGAACCCGGTCGGCCCGATCGCGTTCCCCGAGGAGCTGCCGGTCTCCGCGCGACGCGACGAGATCGCCGAGGCGATCCGCGATCGAACCAGGTCGTCATCGTCGGCGGCGAGACCGGCTCGGGCAAGACGACGCAGCTGCCGAAGATCTGCCTGTCGATCGGTCGCGGCCTCGGCGCCGGCGGGCGCGGGCTGATCGGCCACACGCAGCCGCGGCGGCTCGCCGCGACGGCGACCGCGCGACGCATCGCCGAGGAGCTCGGCACGCCGCTCGGCGAGCACGTCGGCTACAAGATCCGCTTCCACGATCGGCTGCAGCCGGGTGCGTCGGTCAAGCTGATGACCGACGGCATCCTGCTCGCGGAGACGCAGAGCGATCCGCTGCTGTCGGCCTACGACACGATCATCATCGACGAGGCGCACGAGCGCAGCCTCAACATCGACTTCCTGCTCGGCTATCTGAAGCGGTTGCTGCCGCGGCGTCCCGACCTGAAGCTGATCGTCACGTCGGCGACGATCGACGCCGACCGCTTCGCGACGCCATTTCGGCGGCGACGGCCGGCGCCGGTGATCGAGGTGTCGGGCCGCCTGTATCCGGTCGAGGTCCGCTATCGGCCGGTCGCGCAAGCGAGCCCGACGCCGTAGAAGACGCAAGGACGCGCCGCCGGTCGACGAGCGCAGGCGTCGTCGACGCGATGGTCGATGCGGTCGACGAACTCGCGCGGATCGGTCCCGGCGACGTGCTGGTGTTCTTTCCCGGCGAGCGCGAGATCCGCGACGCCGCCGCGGCGCTGCGCGGGCACCATCCGCCGCACACCGAGATCCTGCCGCTGTTCGCGCGGCTGTCGGCGGACGAGCAGGAGCGCGTGTTCAAGCCGTCGAACGCGCGCCGCATCGTGCTCGCGACGAACGTCGCCGAGACGTCGCTGACGGTGCCCGGCATCCGCTACGTCGTCGACACCGGCATCGCGCGCGTCAAGCGCTACAGCTATCGCAACAAGGTCGAGCAGCTGCGGACCGAGTCCGATCAGCCGCGCCGCCGCGAACCAGCGGGCGGGGCGCTGCGGGCGCGTCGCGGCCGGCGTCTGCATCCGTCTCTACGACGAGGCGGACTTCGAGGCGCGGCCGGCGTTCACCGATCCGGAGATCCTGCGGTCGTCGCTGGCCGCCGTGATCCTGCGGATGAAGACGCTGCGGCCTCGGCGACGATCGAAGCGTTCCCGTTCATCGAGCCGCCGCTGCCGCGCGCGATCACCGACGGCTATCAGCTGCTGAACGAGCTCGGCGCCGTCGACGACGCGGCGCGAGCTGACGCCGACCGGCCGCGAACTCGGACGCCTGCCGCTCGATCCGCGCATCGGCGCGGATGATCGTCGCCGCGCGAGGCGAGCGACTGCATGGCCGAGATGCTGGTGCTCGCGAGCGCGCTGTCGGTCCAGGACCCGCGCGATCGTCCGGCCGAGCAGCGCGAGGCTGCCGACGAGGCGCAGCGCATCTTCGTCGACGAGCGCTCCGACTTCCTGTCGGACCTGAAGCTGTGGGACTGGTATGCGAAGGAAGTCGCGGCCGACGGGCAGCACAAGAAGAGCCAGCGGCAGCTGCGCGACCTCTGCCGCTCGCGCTTCATCTCGCCGCTGCGGATGCGCGAATGGCGCGACGTCCATCAGCAGCTCGCCACGACGGTCGCCGAGCATCGCTGGCCGTCGACGCGAAGCCCGCGAGCTACGAGCAGATCCATCGGGCGTTGCTCGCGGGTCTGCTCGGCAACATCGGCCTGAAGTGCCGACGAACGAGCAGTCGCGCGATGCGCAGTACCTCGGCGCGCGCGGCATCCGCTTCTCGATCTGGCCGGGCTCCGCGCTCGCGAAGAAGAGCGCGGCGGCGAAGGCGCGCTGGGTGATGGCGGCCGAACTCGTCGAGACGCAGCGGCTGTACGCGCGGAAGCGTCGCGCGGATCGAGCCGGAGTGGATCGAGGCGGTCGGCGCGCATCTCGTGAGGACGTCGCACGGCGATCCGCACTGGGAGAAGAAGCCGCGCAACGGTCGTGGTGCTCGAACGCGGGACGGTCTACGGGTTGCCGGTCTATCAGCAGCGGCGCGTCGACTACGCGCCGATCGACGCGGTCCACGCGCGCGACCTGTTCCTGCGCGAAGCGATCGTCGAGACGCTGCTGCATCGCGACCGCCACGAGCCGCCGCCGTACGAGCCGCGCGAGCCGACGACCGCGCGCATGCTCGCGCACGATCGCAAGCAGGTCGCCGCCGTCGAGGAGCTCGAGCACAAGACGCGACGGCCGGACGTGCTGGTCGACGCCGAGCTGCTCGTGGCGTTCTTCGACGCGAAGCGTGCCGCCCGGCATCGCGAGCGGGACCGCGTTCGAGGCGTGGTATCGCGACGCCGCGAAGGGCGAGCCCGCGGCTGCTGTACCTCGATCGCGACGAGCTGATGCGGCACGAGGCGGCCGGCGCCGGCAGCGACGCCTTCCCGAAGACGCTCGCGATCGGCGGCATCGTCTTCGCGCTCGACTATCGCTTCGAGCCGGGTTCGCCGACGCGACGGCGTGACGATGACGGTGCCGCTGTATGCGCTCAACGTCGTCGACGCGGCGCGGACCGAGTGGCTCGTGCCCGGCATGCGCGACGACAAGGTCCACGCGCTCGTCAAGTCGCTGCCGCAGAAGCTGCGGCGGCATCTCGTGCCGCTGCCCGACTACGCGGACGGCTTCGTCGCGCGCGCCGAGCCGCAGGGTCCGCTGATCGACGCGCTGATCGCCGATCTCCGCGAGGAACGCGGCATCGTCGCGCAGCCGGGCGACTTCAAGGCCGAGGCGGTGCCCGCGCACCTGGCGATGAACTTCCGGATCGTCGACGAGCACGGCCGCCAGCTCGCGATGGGCCGCAACCTCGCCGCGTTGCGCGCCGAGCTCGGCCAGGAAGCGCGCCATCAGTTCAAGGAGGCGTTCGCGCGCGTCGGCGGCGCCGTCGCTCCGCCGCGCGAAGCGTCGGCAGCGACCATCGAGCCCGCGCCGGTCGACCTCGCCGAGTCGCCGGTCGTGCCGCTCACGGCCGAGCGGCTCACCGACTGGACCTTCGGCGCGCTCCCCGAGCTGCTCGAGGTGCGCCGCGGCGGGCAGTCGCTGATCGGCTACCCGGCGCTCGTCGATCACCGCGACCACGTCACGCTCGAGGTCTACGACGAGCCCGCCGAGGCAGCGGCGGCCCATCGCGCGGGGCTCGCGCGCCTGTTCCGGCTGCAGCTCGCCGAGCAGCTTCGCTATCTCGAGAAGAACCTGCCGGATGCGACGCGGATGGCGATGCAGTTCATGGCGCTCGGCACGGCCGACGAGTTGCGGGAGCAGATCGTCGGCGCAGCGCTCGACCGTGCGGCGCTCGGCGATCCGCTGCCGACCGACGCCGCGACGTTCGACGCGCGCAAGGCGGACGCGAAGAGCCGCATCGTGCTGCTGGCGAACGAGACGGCGCGCACCGTCGGCACGATCCTCGACCAGTCCCAGGCCGTCGTGAAGAAACTGCCGGCACTGAAGAAGCATCCGGCGGCGCTGGTCGACGTCGAGGCGCAGCTCGCGGGACTCGTCCACCGGCGCTTCGTCGAGACGACGCCGCCCGAACAGCTGAAGCATCTGCCGCGCTACCTGCAAGGAATCGCGCTGCGGATCGACAAGGTCGTCGCCGACCCGGCCCGCGACGCGCAGCGGATGGCCGAGATGGCGCCGCTGGTGCGGCACTGGCAGCGTGCCCAGGCGTCGCGGAAGGGCACGGCCGACGCGGGTCTCGACCAGTTCCGCTGGCTGCTCGAGGAATTGCGCGTCGCGCTGTTCGCTCAGGAGCTGCGGACGCCGATGCCAGTGTCCGTCAAGCGGCTGCAGAAGATCTGGGACCAGATGCAACGCTGAACGCGGCGCGACGCGCCGAACGGCATTTAGGTGCCGCCGTGCGTCATCGCGGACGCGGGCACGCGCGTTAAGCTCGAATCGACCCGACGGGTCGAGCGTCGGCCGTGAGCGGCCTGCGCGCCACGTCTCACGGAATGCGCATGTTCTCGATCGTTCGACTTCGCCCCGCCCTCGTCTCGTTCGCGGCGGTCGCCGTCTTCAGCGGCATCTCGAACGGCAGGGCGGCGGTGCCGGACGACCGGATGCTGGTCGTCCTCAACAGCGGCGACGCGACGATCTCGATCGTCGACCCGGTCTCGTTGAAGACCGTGCGCACGATCGACACCGGCAAGGAGCCGCATCACCTGATGGCGACGCCCGACGGCCACGAGGTGATCGTCGCGAGCTCCGCCGGCAACAGCCTGATGTTCCTCGACGGACGATCCGGCAATGTCGAACGCGTGATCCGCGGCATCGACGATCCGTACCAGCTCGCGTTCTCGCCGGACCGCAAGTGGTTCGCCGTGACCTGCCTGCGCCTCAATCGCGTCGACATCTACGAGGCCGACGGCTTCAAGCTGGTCAAGCGCATCCCGATCGGCAAGCTGCCGAGCCACATCGTCTTCTCCGGCGACAGCGCGACGCTGTTCGTCACCCTGCAGGGATCCGACGAGATCGCCGCGATCGACGTGCGGAGCCAGGCGGTCAAGTGGACGATGGCGGTGGGCAAGCTGCCGGCCGGCATCGCGCTGACGCCCGATGGCAACCGGCTGATGGTCGGCATCATGGGCGAGGACTACGTCGACGTGATCGACTGGCGTGCGCAGAAGTCGGTCGCGCATGTCGTCACCGGCAAGGGCGCGCACAACTTCCTCGCGATCGGTGACCGCAAGCACGTGCTGGTCTCGAACCGCGTCGACAACACGGTGTCGATCGTCGACATGACGAACTGGACCAAGGTCGCCGACATCAAGGTCCCGGGCGGGCCCGACTGCATGGAGCTGACGGCCGACGGGCGCGACGCTGTACGTGACGTCGCGGTGGATCAAGCAGGTGAGCGTCGTCGACATGACGAAGAGGGCGTTGGTCGGGCAGGCGGCCGTCGGCAGGTCGCCGCACGGGATCTACTTCGACGACCATGTCGCACGGCAATGAGCGTGCGAGCCGCCTGATCGCGATGTCGCTGGCGATGTCCGTCGGCACGTCGACGCTCCTGCTGCCGGGTCGTGCGTCCGCGGCGGCGACGTGTCCCGACGGACGCGCGCCGATCTTCCTCACGTTCGACACCGGCAGCGAGAGCCAGGCGGAGCTGATCCGCGGCGTCCTCGAGCAGCATCACGCGAAGGCGACGTTCTTCCTCGCGAACGAGAAGACGACGCGCGGCGACTGGTCGCTCGACGAATCGTGGGCGCCGTACTGGAAGTCGCTGGTCGCCGACGGTCACGCGTTCGGCACGCACACCTTCGATCACGTGTACTACCGCGGCGACGACGGGACGGACCGCGTCCGCGTGCGCCCGCAGTTCGGCGCCGAGGCGGGGCGCACGCTGTCGTGGAACGCCGGGCAATACTGCGGCGAACTCGATCGCGTCGCCAAGCGCTTCGAGGCGCTGACCGGCGCCAGGCTCGACCCGTTCTGGCGCGCGCCGGGCGGGCATGCGTCGCCGCGCCTGATCGCGTTCGGCCGCTCGTGCGGCTACCGGCACTTCGGCTGGAGCGATGCGGGCTTCGTCGGCGACGAGCTGCCGAGCGATCGGTACCCGAACCAGCTGCTGCTCGACCGCGCGCTGGCGCATCTCAAGGCCGGTGACGTCGTGCTGATGCACCTGGGCATCTGGTCGCGCAAGGAACCGCTCGCGACGATCCTCGATCCGCTGATGACCGGTCTCGAGCAGCGCGGCCACTGCTTCCGCACGCTGCGAGACTATCCGTCGGAGCGGGCGTCGTGAGCGCACTGTTCGCGTCGCTCGGCGCCGTGTTCACCGCGGTCCACAGCTGGGTCTTCATGACGGTCGTCCAGCCGCTGCTGTTCCGCTTCGACGGCGGTGGCTTCATGGACGAGGCCTACGACGGCGTCGAGTTCTTCCTGCTCGGGCTGGTCCAGGTCGCGGTGCTGTACGCCATCCTGCGGCCGCTGGAGGCGTGGCGTCCGGCGGAGCGGTGGACCGATCGCCGCGCGGTCCGCGTCGACGTCGTCTACACGCTGCTGCATCGGCTCGGTCTGTTCTCGCTGGTGCTGTTCTTCGTCCTCGATCCCCTCGTCGACCAGCTCGCAGGGATGCTGCGGCTCGACGGCGTGTCCAACTTCAATCTCGACGACCTGTGGCCCGGCGTCACGTCGATTCCGATCGTCGCGTTCGTCCTGTACCTCGTCGTCCTCGACCTCGCCGACTACTGGATTCATCGAGGGCAGCATCGCTTTCGCTGGTGGTGGGGGCTGCACAGCCTGCACCACAGCCAGCGGCAGATGTCGATGTGGGCCGACGATCGCAACCACCTGCTCGACGACCTCGTGCGAGACGGCATCTTCGCGCTGCTCGCGGTGCTGATCGGCGTGCAGCCGGGCCAGTTCGTCGGCCTCCTGATCGCCCGGCGCAGCCTGGAGAGCCTGCAACACGCGAACATGCGGCTGTCGTTCGGTCGCTTCGGCGAGCGGCTGCTCGTCTCGCCGCGCTTCCACCGCCGCCATCATGCGATCGGCGACGGCCACGAAGGCGTCCATCGCGGCTGCAATTTCGCGGTGCTGTTCCCGGTCTGGGACGTGCTGTTCGGCTCGGCGAACTTCGAACCGGGCTACCCGGCCACCGGCATCCGCGACCAGCTCGACGGGCGCGACTACGGCCGCGGCTTCTGGGCGCAACAGTGGCTCGGACTGAAAAGGATGGTACGCGGCTGACCGACAGGGCCGGCAGCTCGTGCGCTAGGCTTCGCGGCATGAACGACATCGCCCGCGCGCTCGGCCGTGCCATCGTGAGCCAGTTCCATCCCCGCATGCTGTGGCTCGCCGTCTGGCCGTTCCTCGTCGCGCTGGTCGGCTGGGGCGTCCTCGGCTATCGTGTTCCGGCACGCGGCGATCGGCTGGATGGTCGACTGGATCGGCACGTCGCTGTTCGGCGGATGGCTCACCGCCGGCTTCTCGTGGCTCGGCGTCGACGACGGCCTGACGTTCATCGTCGGGGCTCGTCTACTTCGGCGTCGTGTTCGCCGCGATGGCGCTGACGGCGCTCATCATCATCGCGACGGTCGCGATGCCGACGGTCGTCGCGCACGTCGGCTCGCGCGACTACCCGACGCTCGCGCTGAAGCGCGGCGGCAGCTACGTGGTCGGCCTCGGCAACGCGCTGTGGGTCAGCGTCGTCTTCATCGTCGGCTTCGTGCTGACGCTGCCGCTGTGGCTGATCGCGCCGCTCGCCTTCCTCGTGCCGCTGCTGTGGTGGGGATGGGCGACGGCCCGGATGTTCCGCTACGACGCGCTCGTCGCGCATGCGAGCGCCGAAGAACGTGCGACGCTGTTCGCGCGCCACGGCAAGGCTTTCTTCGCGCTCGGCACGATCGTCAGCCTGCTGAACTTCGTGCCGCCGTTGTTCTTCTTCGTGCCGATCCTCGGCGGGCTCGCATTCACGCATTACGGCTTGCATGCGCTGCAACGTCTGCGGGCCGAGCGCGGCGAGAGCAACGTCGTCGTGGCGGAGGTGCGATGAAGCGCTTCGGCCTCGTCATCGTCGGCGACGAAATCCTCTCGGGCCGCCGCACCGACAAGCACCTGTCGAAGGTCATCGAGCTCCTGACCGCCCGCGGCCTCGAGCTGTCGTGGGCGCAGTACGTCGGCGACGATCGCACGGCGATCGCGGCGGTGCTCGCGCGCACGTTCGCGACGACGACGTGGTGTTCGTCACCGGCGGCATCGGCGCGACGCCCGACGACCAGACGCGCCAGGCAGCCGCCGAGGCGCGCGGCGTCGAGGTCGCGCTCCATCCCGAGGCCGCCGAGCTGATCCGGCAGCGCATCGCGCAAGATGAACGCCGAGTCGCGCGAACCCGCTGTCCGGATGCGCTCGATGCGTCGCCGGAGCATCGCCAGCGGCTGCGGATGGGCGAGTTCCCGGTCGGCGCGTCGATCATCCCGAACCCGTACAACCAGATCCCCGGCTTCTCGCTCGACGACCACTGGTTCGTGCCGGGCTTCCCGGTGATGGCATGGCCGATGCTCGAGTGGGTGCTCGAGACGCATTACGCCGACCTGTTCCATCGCGCGCCGACGAGCCGAGCGGTCGGTGCTCGTGTTCTCGGAGCCGGAGTCGCGCGTGACGCCGCTGATGGAGCAGATCGAAGCCGACGTTCGACGGCGTCCGCGTGTTCAGCCTGCCGTCGGTCGGCGATCCGGCCGCGGCCGCGAGCGACGATCCCGCAGGTCGCGCTGCGCGCCGAGCGCCACATCGAGCTCGGCGTGAAGGGGCCGGCCGAGCGGATCGACGCGGCGTTCGCCGCGCTCGAAGCGCGGCCTCGACCGCCTGGCGGCGCGCTACACCGCCGTCGAATGACGGCGAGCGGCGGGTCGATGACGCGACCCGCGGCGGATCGGGGCGCACTCGTCCTGTTCTCGGGCGGACAGGACTCGACCACCTGCATCGCGTGGGCGCTCGAGCGCTTCCGGACCGTCGAGACGATCGGCTTCGACTACGGCCAGCGGCACGCGGTCGAGCTCGAGCTGCCGCGAGCCGGTCCGCGACGCGATGCGCGCGATGAACGCCGGATGGAACGAGCGGCTCGGCGACGACCACCTGCTCGACGCGTCGGTCATCGCAACGGTCGGCAGCACCGCGCTGACGAGCGACGCGGCGATCGTCTTCGACGACCGAGGGCTTGCCGACGACGTTCGTGCCGGGACGCAACCTGCTGTTCCTCACGTTGGCTGCGGCGGTCGCGTCGCGTCGCGATCTGACGATCCTGGTCGGCGGCATGTGCGAGACCGACTACTCCGGTTATCCCGACTGCCGCGACGACACGATGAAGGCGATGCAGCTGGCACTGAACCTGGGCATGGACCGGCGCTTCGCACTCGAAACGCCGCTGATGTGGCTCGACAAGGCCGCGACCTGGCGGCTCGCCGAATCGCTCGGCGGCGAGCCGCTTCGTCGACCTGATTCGCGAGCGAGACGCACACCTGCTACCTCGGCGACCGCACGCACGTGCACGCTGGGGCCGCGGATGCGGCACGTGTCCCGCGTGCCTGCTGCGCGCGCGCGGCTACGCGCTGTTCCGCCCGGCGCGCGATGGCCGACGCGGATGCGGAATAAAAAAAAGCCCGGGTCGCTTGACGACCCGGGCCTGGAAGGCATGCCGTTCCGAAGGAAGCGAGCGATGCCGAGGAGACGACGGAGGCCGCTGGGATTCGGCGAGCCGAATTCGGGGGTGGCACGGACATGCTCGCCGGTCCGACGGTCAATCTCTCAAGCAACAAGCATGCCGATTCTCGATTTACCGTCACGCGGCTGCGCCAATCGACTGGCCGTCGACGTCACTTCTTGCGCGCGCGCGTCTTGACGGCGGCGTTGGTCGCGGCGGTGACGTTCGCCTCGGTCATCTCGACCGCCTGCTTCGTCGCCTTCGAAAGGCTGTCATAAGCCGAGTTCGCGGCGGCGACGGCCGACTTCATCATCGCGACGGCGGTCTCCGATCCCGGGGGCGCGTTCTTCGCGGCGGTAGTCGATCATCGCGACGAACTTGCGTTCGCATCGGCGAGCTGCGCTTCGGCGACCTTCGTGAACTCGGCTTGCGTCGACGTCGCGATGTCGTACATCAGGCGCGAGTAGGCGACGGCCTTCTCGGCGGCCGGCTGCAGCTGCTGCGCGTTCCACGCGAGCAGTTCCTGCGGGTCCTTGACGGACAGCACCGCGCGCGCCTTGTCCTGCGTATCCTGCAGGGTCGCCTTCGCGACGTTGAGGTTCAACGCGACGATCTTCTCGACGCTGGTGAACGCGGTTTGCGACAATGCGAACAGCGTCTCGAGGTTCGACTGATAGGCAGCCGTGAATTGTTCCGGGCTGAGCGGGGTGGTGTGTCGTTGCCATGTGGGATCTCCGAAGGTGTGATCGGCTCTTGTCGGCGCTGCGGACACGTTCCGTTGAACCGCAGTCGGGCCATCACCGCCGGTTCGGAGTGCGTCCGCGGACTCGCTATTGTTGCGTCGCAGCAATGTCGATTTTAGGGCAATCTGCACCAATGTCAAGGCTTTCCCGTTCCACCCGTGGCCGGTGACGACCAGGTCACGATGAAGGCCTTCTACAGCGACGAGTTCGTGCTGCCCGCTGCCGGCGGGCCACCGCTTCCCGATGCGCAAGTACCACCGGACGCGCGAGCTGGCGCTCGGCCGGGTGCCCGGACTCGAACTGGTCGAGGCCGAAGGCCGCGACGCGCGACGAGTTGCTGCTCGCGCATACGGCGACCTATGTCGATGCGGTCTTCGACGGCACGCTGCCTTCGAAGCGCGCAGCGCGAGATCGGATTCCCGTGGTCGCCGGCGATGGCAGAACGCGCCCGACGATCGGTCGGGGCGACGCTCGGCGCCAGTCGCGCCGCCTTCGACGACGGCGTGGCCGTCAACCTCGCGGGCGGCACGCACCACGCGTATGCCGACAAGGGAAGCGGCTTCTGCGTCTTCAACGATGTCGCGGTGACCGTGCGCGTGCACGAACGGGAGCGCGCCGCGTCGGGGCTGGCCCCGCTGTCGTTCGGCATCGTCGATCTCGACGTCCATCAGGGCAACGGGACCGCGAGCATCCTCGGCAGCGACGTGCGGACGTTCACGCTGTCGTTGCACGGCGAGAAGAACTTCCCGTTCCGCAAGGAGGCGAGCGACCTCGACGTCGGACTGCCCGACGGTTGCGACGACGACGGCTATCTCGCGGCGCTCGATCGCGCGCTCGACACGATGCTCGCGCGCTTCGCGCCGGACTTCCTGTTCTATCTCGCCGGCGCGGACCCGCACGGGGCGACCGCCTCGGCCGCCTCGACCTGTCGGCCGAAGGACTCGCGGAGCGCGACCGTCGCGTGTTCGCGCTCGCGGACCGCATCGACGTGCCGATCGTCGTCATGATGGCCGGCGGCTACGGGACCGACATCGAACAGACCTGCGCGATCCACGCCGAGACGGTGGCGCAGGCCGCGATGCATGCCGAGCGCCGCTCGGCCAACGTCGCGTGAAGCCGGCCGGCGGCGAGGTCGATGCGGTGGTCGACACCGCGGCCGACGTCGCGCGTGCGCCGGCATCGCAGGACAGCGGATGGCTGCGCGCGACGCCGGCCGTCTTCGTGCTGATCTGGAGCACCGGCTTCGTCGTCGCGAAGTTCGGCCTGCCGTATTCGTCGCCGCTGTGGTTCCTCAACCTGCGCTTCGTCGGCGTGATCGCGGTCCTCCTGCTCGCGCTGCCGTTCGTGAAGGTGCCGTGGCCCGCGCCGCGCGCGATGCTCGACATCGCCATCGCGGGCGTGCTGCTGCAGGCGGGCTATCTCGGCGGCGTGTGGGTCGCGATCTCCGAAGGCATGCCGGCGGGCCTCGCCGCATTGATCGTCGGGCCTGCAGCCGGTCGTGACCGCGCTCGCGGCGCCGGCCATCGGCGAGCGGGTCACGTCGCGCCAGTGGGTCGGCTTCGCGCTCGGCTTCATCGGCGTGACTGCTGGTCGTGCTCGACAAGGTCGCGACCGTCGCGATGCCG
This sequence comes from uncultured beta proteobacterium, assembly GCA_963795885.1. Lineage (GTDB taxonomy): Bacteria > Pseudomonadota > Gammaproteobacteria > Burkholderiales > Burkholderiaceae_D > CAHJXF01. Next base: position 1,033,191 of record CAWCJI010000007.1, read on the forward strand.
GCGGCGAGCATCGGCCTCGCCGTCGTGGCGCTCGTGTCGATCACGGTCGGGACGCTGTATCAGAAGAGCCGCTGTCCGAGCTTCGACCTCAGCGCCGGGACGCTGATCCAGTTCACCACGTCGCTCGCGCTGACGGTGCCGCTCGCGTTGATCTTCGAGACCTGGCGCGTGCGGTTCACGCCGCAGTTCATCGGCGCCCTCGCGTGGTCGGTCTTCGGCCTGTCGATCGGCGGGCATGGCGCTGCTGTTCCCGCTGATCCGCCGCGGCGAGGCGACGCGCGTGACGAGCCTGTTCTACCTCACGCCGCCGGTCACGGCGCTGATGGCGTGGCTCGTGTTCGGCGAGTCGCTCGGCCACCGTGCACTGTTCGGAATGGCCTGCGCGGTCGTCGGCGTCGCGCTCGTCGTCGCGAGGCCTCGTGCGAGTCGCATGCGCTAGCATGCAGCCGCCTCGAACCTCGCAAGCGATGAACGACTCCATCCTCGATTCGCAAGCCGCCGTCGACGAGGCGATCATGTCGCGCCGTTCGATCCGCGCGTTCCTGCCGACCCCGATCCCGCGCGAGACGATCGAGGCGATCCTCTCCGTCGCGTCGCGCGCGCCGTCCGGGACCAACATGCAGCCGTGGAAGGTCACGGTGCTGACTGGCGCTTCGCTCGCGAGGCTGTCGGAAAGGATCCTCGCGGCGCACGACGACCCCGAGGACTCGCGCTCGTCACGTCGAGGAGTATCCGTACTACCCGAAGAAGTGGGAGTCGCCGTACATCGATCGACGGCGCAAGGTCGGCTGGGACCTCTACGGCCTGCTCGGCCTGACGCCGCGACGACAAGGCCGGCATGCACGCGCAGCACGGTCGCAACTACGCGTTCTTCGGCGCGCCGGTCGGGCTGATGTTCACGATCGATCGCATCCTGGAGCTCGGCTCGTGGCTCGACTACGGCATGTTCCTGCAAGCGGTGATGGTGGCGGCGCGCGGACGAGGCCTCGACACGTGCCCTCAGGCGGCGTTCACGCGCTTCCATCGCATCATCGCGGAGCACATCGGCATGCCGGACAGCGAGATGCTCGTCTGCGGGATGAGCCTCGGCTATGCCGATCCGGCTCGCATCGAGAACACGCTCGTCACCGAGCGCGAACCGGTCGCCGGATTCACGCGCTTCCTCGGCTCATGACGATGCGCGACCGGACGCTGTCCTGCGACGCGTCGACGCCGCTCGACGAAGCGCGCGCGGTGCGCTGATCATTCATACGACACTCGAGGACACCTGGCGATGGCAACGAACGACAAGCCGCATCGCATCGCGATCATTCCCGGCGACGGCATCGGCAAGGAGGTGATGCCCGAAGGCGTCCGCGTCCTCGAGGCGGTGGCTCGACGCTTCGGCATCGCGTTCGAGTTCGTGCCGATCGAATGGGCGAGCTGCGACTACCACGCGCAGCACGGCACGATGATGCCGGACGACTGGAACGCGCAGCTCACCGCATGCGACGCGATCTTCTTCGGCGCCGTCGGCTGGCCGGCGCTGATTCCGGACCACGTCTCGCTGTGGGGATCGCTGATCAAGTTCCGCCGGGAGTTCGACCAGTACGTGAACCTGCGGCCGTGCGCGGCTGATGCCCGGCGTGCGATCGCCGCTCGTCGATCGCGACGGCCGTGCGCGCGCGCCGGGAGAGATCGACTTCTACGTCGTCCGCGAGAACACCGAAGGCGAGTACTCGAGCATCGGCGGGCGCATGTATCCCGGCACCGATCGCGAGGTCGTCATGCAGGAGACGGTGATGAGCCGCATCGGCGTCGATCGCATCGCGAAGTTCGCGTTCGAGCTCGCGCAGCGTCGACCGAAGAAGCACCTGACGTCGGCGACGAAGTCGAACGGGATCTCGATCACGATGCCGTACTGGGACGAGCGGATCGAGGCGATGGCGAAGCAGTATCCCGACGTGACGGTGGATCGCTATCACATCGACATCCTCACCGCGAACTTCGTGCTGCATCCCGAGTGGTTCGACGTCGTGGTCGCGTCGAACCTGTTCGGCGACATCCTGTCTGATCTCGGTCCCGGCGTGCACCGGCACCATCGGCATCGCGCCGTCGGCCAGCATCAATCCGGAACGGCACTTCCCGTCGCTGTTCGAGCCGGTCCACGGGTCCGCGCCGGACATCGCCGGGCAAGGTATCGCCAATCCGATCGCGATGATCTGGTCGGGGTCGCTGATGCTCGAGCACCTCGGCCATCCCGACGCCGCGGCCGCGGTGCTGCAGGCGATCGAGGACATGCCTCGCGGATCCGGGCGCGCCCCGGACGCGGGACCTCGGCGGCCGTGCGACGACGGTCGAGGTCGGCGCAGGCGATCGCCGGTCGCGTGGAGCGGTCGTCCTGACGCGGGGCTCGCGCGTTACCGGGCCGGCGGCGTCGGGCGAGCGCTGCATTCGCACAACACCCGATGCTTCACAAATCGCCTGAACGACGTTTTCTATGTCTTTCATCTTGAACATGTTTCGATGGCCCTCTACACTGCGGTGACCAACGATCCGGAGAGCCGCATGTCCGTCGCCGTCCCCGCCGCTGTTTCGTCTCGCTCGTACGGCCGCCGCTGGTTCGCAATCTCCGCGTTCGTGGCCGTGGCCGCGTCGATGTCGATGGTCGCGGATGCCTCGGCGTCGGTGCACGCGAAGCTGCATCCCACGGCGAGCGCGCGGGTCCGGACCGTGTTGCCGGCCGGCGGCCGGACGTATGCCGTGCGCCGTGCGGTCCCCGGCGTGCACCACGCCATCCTGCGGCAGGGCGGGCGGCGTCGTGGCGTCGGACTTCACAAGGTCTATGCGGTCGTGCCGGCGCGGCCGTCGATCGCGTCGTTGCAAGGGCTGCGGATCGGCGGCGACGCGCTCAGCGAGGTCGAGGAGAACCTCGACGTCAAGTCGAGCGTCGCGCTCGTGATGGAAGACGGCACGCACGACGTGCTCTTCTCGCGCAACACGAAGGTCCCGCTGCCGATCGCGTCGATCACCAAGCTGATGACGTCGCTCGTCGTGCTCGAGTCGCATCCGTCGATGGACGAGATGATCACGATCACCGCCGACGACCTCGACACCGAGAAGTTCTCGAGCTCGCGACTGGCCGTCGGCACGACGCTGTCGCGTCGCGACCTGCTGCATCTCGCGCTGATGTCGTCCGAGAATCGTGCGGCCCATGCACTCGCGCGCAACTATCCGGGCGGTCTCGACGCGGCCATCGCCGCCATGAACGCGAAGGCGCGGGCGCTCGGCATGACGAGCGCCGACTTCCACGATCCGACCGGTCTCACGAGCCGCAACGTCGCGAGCGCCGAGGATCTCGTCAAGCTCGTCAACGCGGCATCGGCGAACGAGACGATCCGCGAGTTCTCGACCGACCCGAACTACAGCCTGCCGGTCGGCCGTCGCGTGCTCGCGTTCCACAACACGAACTCGCTCGTCGCGAATCCGTCGTGGGACATCGTCGTGCAGAAGACCGGCTACATCAGCGAAGCCGGCAAGTGCCTGGTGATGAAGGCCGTCATCGAGGGTCGCTCGGTCGTGATCGTGCTGCTCGATTCGTTCGGCAAGTTCACGCGCCTTGGCGATGCGAATCGCATTCGGCAGTGGATGGAGACGCAGGCCACGACCGATCCGATCACGCGGATCATCAAGAAGACGTCCTGAACGTCGCGGGGTCCCGGGTCGATCGCGGCGTATCGCCGCGATCATGCTGTGGACGCGTCGGGCGCAGTCAACGTGGCGGAGCCGCCCTGTTGCGTCCCGAGCAGAAGCACCCCCAGCGTGAGGGGATGCGCACGTCGATGACATGTCATGACGTCGCGTGAAGAAGCGTGGCATGTGACTTGCATCGGCGAGCCGGACATCAACCGGGAGCCGCCATGCATCACCACTCGCGCAGGAAGCCGATCCGTCCATTCAGTCGCGCACACGCGGTCGTCCTGACGTCGGTGCTCGGATCGTCCGGCGCGCTCGCGCAACAGGGAACGACCGATGCGGCGGCCAACGTCGGTCAGCTCGACACCATCACGGTGACGGCCGAGCGACGCACCGAGAACATCAAGGACGTCCCGTCGTCGATCTCGACGATCAGTGGCGAGAAGCTCGACGTGCTGAACTCGTCCGGCGAGGACATCCGCTTCCTGTCGGGCCGCGTGCCGAGCCTCAACATCGAATCGTCGTTCGGTCGCGCGTTCCCGCGCTTCTACATCCGCGGCTACGGCAACACCGACTTCCACCTGAACGCGTCGCAGCCGGTCTCGCTGATCTACGACGACGTCGTGCAGGAGAACCCGATCCTGAAGGGCTTCCCGATCTTCGACACGCAGCAGGTCGAAGTGCTCGCCGGTCCGCAAGGCACGCTGTTCGGCCGCAACACGCCGGCCGGCGTCGTCAAGATCGACTCGGTCGCGCCGTCGCAGAAGCTCGAAGGCTATTTCAACGCGAGCGCCGCGCGCTTCAACACCGACAACTACGAAGGCGCGATCAACGTGCCGCTGTCCGACACGGTCGCGGCGCGGCTGTCGGTGCAGTCCCAGCACCGCAACGACTACATCGCGAACGAGGCGCCGCATGCGCCCGATCAGAAGCTCGACGGCTACGACGACAACGCGGCGCGACTGCAGGTGCTGATCAAGCCGACCGACGCGCTGAGCGTGCTCGTCAACGTCCACGATCGCGAGCTCGACGGCTCGGCGCGGCTGTTCCGCGCCAACATCATCAAGCCGGGGACGAACGACTTCGCGAACGACTTCAATCCGCGACAGGTGTACTTCGACGGCGGGAATAACCAGCGGCTCGAGAGCAACGGCGGCAACGTCCGCGTGCGCTGGGACCTCGGCCCGATCGCGTTGAACTCGATCAGCGCGTACGAGCACGTCAGCTCGTTCAGTCGTGGGGACATCGACGGCGGCTATGGTGCGGTCTACGCACCGCCGTCGGGCCCTGGCTTCATCCCGTTCGCCGACGAGACGTCGGACGCGCTGCATGGGCATGAGCAGCTGACGCAGGAGTTTCGCGTCGAGTCGACGAACTCCGGGCCTCTGCGATATCAGGGCGGCCTGTACTACTTCCACGAAGACTATGTGATCAACAGCCTCACGTACGACACGATCTTCCACGGCCCGACGACTGCGGTTCAGGCGACGCAGACGAACAGTGCGGTCGCCGCCTTCGCGTCGGTCAACTACCAGCTGTTCGACCGCGTCGACCTGCGCGCCGGGGTCCGCTACACGCGCGACCGCAAGTTCCTGACGACGTCGACCTCCGACACGACGATCGACACCTCGGCCGGCACGACGCGCGGCGTGTCGGACTCGAAGGCGAGCTACGACGTCAGCGGCACGTACGCGGTGACGCCCGACGTCAATCTCTACGGCCGCGTCGCGACCGGCTTCCGCGGGTCGAGCATCTTCCCCGCATCGGCCTTCGGCCCGCTGACGTCGGCGCCCGCGGAGACCAACACGTCGTTCGAGGTCGGCGCGAAGGGCGACCTGCTCGACAAGCGCGCGCGCTTCTCGTTCAGCGTGTTCGATTACACCGTGAAGAACCAGCAGTTGAGCGCGGTCGGCGGCCAGGAGAACACGACGATCCTGCTGAGCGCGAAGCACGCCGTCGGACGAGGCGTGGAGGCGACACTCGACGCGTACATCACGCCGGCGCTGCTCGTGACGCTCAACGGCAGCTACAACTTCACGAAGATCAAGGACGGCAACCTGGTCGTCGCCGGCTGCGCCGCGTGCACGGTCACGAACACGCCGGGCACGATCCCCGGGACGTTCCACATCGACGGCAACCCGCTGCCGCAGGCGCCGAAGGTCATCGGCAACTTCACCGCGCGCTACGGCGTCCCGGCGAGCCTGCCGGGCCTGCCGTTCGGCGAGGCGTTCGTCTATACCGACTGGTCGTACCGCAGCAAGGTCAACTTCTTCCTGTACGAGTCGCCGGAGTTCACCGGCAAGTCGCTGTTGCTGGGCGGCCTGCGTGCCGGCTACGACTGGGCCAACGGGAAATACGAACTCGCCGTGTTCGGACGCAACATCACGAACCAGGTCCGCATCACCGGCGGCATCGACTTCAACAACCTGACCGGCTTCATCAACGAGCCGCGCATCTGGGGCGGCCAGTTCAAGGCGTTGTTCTGACCGGCCGGCTCACGGTCAGCGCGCCGGCGCGAAGCTGTCGGCGCGCGCGATCGGCCAGAACGTCTCGAAGATCGTCTGCTCGAAGCGGCCCTCGGCGAGGCTGCCGGGCCGGATGAACTGCGCGACCGCCGACAGCAGCTTGCACCTCGTTCTGCGCCACGCGTCGCACGATGTGCTGCGGGGCCGAGCTCGATCGGATGCATCAGGCCCGCCGCCGCGACGAGCTCGGCGAGCGCCGTCAGCGTCTCCTCGTGGAACGATCGCGACGCGCGTCGCCTTGTCGGGCACGACGAGCGCGCGCTGCCGCAGCGCGTCCTGCGTCGCGACGCCGCTCGGGCAGCGATCGGTGTGGCACGACTGCGACTGGATGCAGCCGAGCGCGAACATGAAGCCGCGCGCCGAGTTGCACCAGTCGGCGCCGAGCGCCATCGTGCGGACGATGTCGAACGCCGTCACGATGCGGCCCGACGCGCCGATGCGGACCTGCTCGCGAAGGTTGAGTCCGACGAGCGTGTTGTGGACCAGCTGCAGGCCTTCGAGCAACGGCGCGCCGACGTGGTCGGTGAACTCGACCGGCGCGGCCCCGGTGCCGCCTTCGCCGCCGTCGACGACGATGAAGTCGGGCGTGATGCCGGTCTCGACCATCGCCTTCGCGATGCCGAAGAACTCCCACGGATGGCCGATGCACAGCTTGAAGCCGGTCGGCTTGCCGCCCGACAGCCGGCGCAGCCGATCGACGAACTGCGAGCAGTCCGATCGGCGTCGAGAACGCCGGATGCCGCGCCGGCGAGACGCAGTCGACGCCGGGCCTCACGCCGCGCGCGCGCGCGATCTCGATCGACACCTTCGCGCCGGGCAGCACGCCGCCGTGGCCCGGGCTTCGCGCCCTGCGACAGCTTGATCTCGATCATCTTGACCTGGTCGATCGTCGCGTTCTCGACGAAGCGTTCCTCCGAGAACGAGCCGTCGTCGTTGCGGCAGCCGAAGTAGCCGGAGCCGATCTCCCAGATCAGGTCGCCGCCGAACTCGCGGTGGTAGCGCGAGATCGAGCCTTCGCCGGTGTCGTGCGCGAAGCCGCCCATCTGCGCGCCGCGGTTCAGCGCGCGGATCGCGTTGGCCGACAGCGCGCCGAAGCTCATCGCCGAGATGTTGAAGACCGACGCGGCGTACGGCTTCGTGCACGCCCGGCTTGTGCGACGAACCCGCTCGGCGTCGTCGGCGTCGGCCACGCGACCGACCTGCACGCGGAAGTCGTGATGCTGGACCGGCGCCGGCGCGATCGAGTGATTGATCCATTCGTAGCCGACTTGGTAGACGTCGAGCTGCGTGCCGAACGGCCGCTTGTCGAGCTCGCGCTTCGCGCGCTGATAGACGATCGAGCGCTGGTCGCGCGAGAACGGCGTCGCGGACCGCGTCGTCCTCGAACAGGTACTGCCGCAGCTCCGGCCGGATCGCCTCGATCAGGAAGCGGAAGTGGCCGATCACCGGGTAGTTGCGCTGGATCGAGTGCTTGGTCTGCGCGAGGTCGACGAGCCCGACGACCGTCAGCAGCCCGAACGACCACGGCGAACGGCCAGAACCACGGCCGACGACATCGTCGCGATGATCGCGCCGACGAACATCGCGACGATCGACGACGAACGTCAGGAAGCGCGAGTGACATGGGGTCTCCTCGACCGCCGGTGCGGTGGTCCGGCTGTCGCTGGCGGGGTCCGGCGACGGCGCCGCCGCTTGATGCGGCGATCCGTCGGTTTCGTGCGACCGCTTCGTTACGGACGCGTCCGTTCACGCGGCTCGCAGCGCGTCGACGATCTTCATCCGGGCCGCGCGCCAGGCCGGCAGGAAGCCGCCGACGAAGCCCATGAAGAGCGCGAACGCCATCACCTCGACGACGATCGGCCGCGTCGATGCTGAAAGCGGAACGTCAGCTCCGAGAAGGTCTGGAAGTTGATCGTCGACAGGCTCACCGCCTGCATCGCCGACGCGGCCGCGAGGCCGACGATGCCGCCGACGAGGCCGAGCACGAGCGACTCGACGAGGAACGCGACGAGGATCGAGCTGCGCGGGAAGCCGAGCGCGCGCAGCGTGCCGATCTCGCCGGTGCGCGCCGCGACGCTCGCGTACATCGTGATCATCGCGCCGACGATCGCGCCGATCGAGAAGATGATCGACAGCGTGGTGCCGAGGTAGCCGATGAACTTCGCGAGCGCTTCCGACTGCTCGGCGTAGAACTGCTTCTCGGGCTTGGCCTCGACGGTCAGGCGCGGGTCGGACTTCGAGCTCGTCCTTGACCACCGTCGAAGCGCGACGGGTCGGCGAGTCGCAGGATCACCGACGAGAACGACTGGCGGCGAAATCCCTGCATCAGCTGCTCGGAGTCGCCCCAGACCTCCGACTCGAACGCGCTGCTGCCCGCGTCGAAGATGCCGACGACGGTCCAGTCGCGCTGCGCGAAGCGCAGGCTCTCGCCGAGCCCGGCGCCGGTGAAGCCGCGCGCGACGCTGCGGCCCGCGATGATCTCCGACGTGCCGGGCCGGAACGGCCGGCCTTCGACGATGCGCACCTGCGGCCGCATCGCGAAGCCGGCATCCGTCGTGCCGCGCACGACGATGTTCGCCGGCTTGTCCGGGTCGCTCGCGTTCGACTTGCGCTTCGGCAGGTTGATGATCGCGACCGGCTCCTTCGACACGAGCTTCGCGCCGGTTCCGTCGGTCGCGATCTCCGGCAGGCTCTCGATCACCGCGGCCTGCCCGCGATCGATGCCGCTCTGCACCTCGGTCCCCGCCGCACGGCGGATCACGATCACGTTGTCGGGTTGTCCGGTCGCGACCAGCGTCGAGCGGATGCCTTCGGTCATCATCAGCACGCTCGCGAACACGAACACGACGAGCGCCATGCCGCCGGCCGTCAGCAACGTCGTCACCTTGCGGCCGTAGACGTTGCGCGCGATGTAGCTGAACGGGATCGTCTTCAAGTCGCGGGCTTCATGCGACGTGCCGCAGGCCTTCGACGATGCGGATGCGACCGGCGCTCCACGCGGGCCACGCCGCGGCGACGAGCCCGATCATCGCGGCCGCCGCGAGCTGCAGTGCGACCGTCTCGCGCGACACCGCGAAGATCGGGAACAGCGAGCCGACGAGCTTCGCCGAACGCGCTCGCGATCGGGAACGTCACCGCGATCGCGCCGACGCCGCCGACCAGCGCGATCACCAGCGACTCGCCGACGATCAGCCAGCCGATGAACGCGGGCCCGAAGCCGAGCGCCTTCAGCGTCGCGTACTCGGCCGTGCGCTCGCGCGCCGTCATCGCGATCGTGTTCGCCATCACCGCCATGATGATCAGGATGACGACGAAGCGACACGGCCTGGATCGCGATCAGGATCAGCTCGGTCATCGAGACGAAGCCGAGCTGGAACGCCTTCTCGGTCTCGGTCAGCGTCTCGGCGAGCGAGTTGCCGAAGAAGCGCGTCGATCTGATGCGACACGTCGGCCGCGTCGTCGGGATTGCGCAGCCGCTCGATGTAGAAGCCGACCTGGTCGCCACGGCGGCCGTAGCGCTTCTTGACGGTCTCGTTGAGGTAGGCCCATTGAAAGAGGAACTGCGTCTCGTCGGTCTTCGCGTCGACCCCGTCGTAGATGCCGCGCAGCGTGAACGTCCACGTGCCGGGGATAGATCGTGCCGCGCAGCGGGATCTGGTCGCCGACCTTCCAGCCGTAGCGGTCGGCGAGCTTGCGGCCGACGACGGCGCCCTGTCGATCCGCGAGGAACGCCTTCAGCTCGCCCGGCGGCAGCACGTATTCGGGATACATGTCGAGGTAGCTCGCGGCGTCGACGGCGAACTGCGGGAAGAAGTTGCGCTCGCTGATGTAGACGCCGCCGAACCAGTTGCCCCACGACACGCCGGTCACGCCGTCGACCTGGCGCATCCGCTGGCCGTAGTTGAGCGGCAGCGGGAACACCAGCGAGATCGAGTTGCGCGTGATCGAGTCGCACCGACGACGTCGCGTCGACGCCGGCGTACCACGCGTCGACGATCGTGCGCAGCAGTCCGAACGCGGAGATCGCGACGACGAGGCCGACCAGCGTCAGGCTCATCCGCAGCTTCTGGCGAAGCGCGTTGCGCGTGAGCAGCTTGAGGATGAAGAACATCGCGCCGCCACGGCCTCAGAGGATGCCGGTCTCGGGATACGGCGCGTTCGCCTCGACGCGCTCGTAGCCGAGCCGCGTCAGGTCGATCGTCTGGTACTTGCCGAAGGCGATCAGCTCGGCGATGGCGCGGCCGGCGGCCGGCGCGTGCATCATGCCGTGGCCCGAGAAGCCGGCGACCGTGTACAGATTCGCCAGCCGGCTGTTCCAGCGGCCGATGATCGGGTTGCCGTCGAGTTCGCATTGCTCGTAGAGGCCGGCCCACGTGCGATGACAGCGTGCGCCCTCGAACGCCGGGAAACGATGGGCGACCGCGGGCCACACGACGCGCTCGAACCAGTCGTGATCGACCTCGAAGTCGAAGCCGCGCTTCGTCGATCCGTCGACGAGGCCGCCCGAGAAGCCTTCGCCTTCGGACCGGAACGCGAGGCGCGCGGTGTCCTTCACGTACGGCAGCCGCTCGACCGGCGTCGCGGGCGTGAAGTAGTGCTCGTAGCGCTTCAACGGCACGACCGGCAGCGTCATGCCCATCAGCTTCGCGACCTGTCCCGACCACGCGCCGGCCGCGTTGACGATCGCGGACGCCATCACCATGCCGCCGCCGGCGAGCCGCAGGCTGCGGACGCTGGTCGGCGTCACCGTCGCGCCGATCACGTGATCGCGGACGAAGTCGATGCCGAGCGATGCGGCCTTGCGGCGCAGGCCCCACAACAGGCCGTTCGGGTCGCACCAGCCGTCGTGCGGCGTGTAGGCCGCGCCGCCGAGATCGTCGACGCGGATCGACGGAAACTGCCGCTTGAGTTCGGACGGCGACAGCACCTCGACGATCGCACCGCGCGAGCGCTGCATCGCGGCCGCGTCCTCGAGCGCGCGCATCCGGTCCGGCGGCACGATGCCGAGATAGCCGCCTTCGACCCAGTCGGCGTACGCCGGCGCCTCGGGCGTCGACATGGTGTCGGTGAAGCCGCGGATGAACTCGATGCCGAACAGCGACATGTCGACGTTCTCGGGGTTCGTGAACTGCACGCGGCATCCACCCGACGCGCGTAGCGTCGACGCGAACTCGTAGCTCGGGTCCGGCTCGATCACGCAGACCTCGGCGTCCGGCGTCATCTGCTTCGCGAAGCACGCGACGCAGAGGCCGACGACGCCACCGCCGATGACGGCGATGTCGCGCTGGACGGGCGGCGGGGCCATCGTCATCGTTGCGACGCTCCGTTCGGATCGATGCGCGGCTCGATGAAGTCCCAGCGGTTGCCGTACAGGTCCTCGAACACGACGACGCGTCCGTAGACCTCGTCGCGCGGCGCGGCGACGAAGCGGACGCCGCGCGCGCGCATCGTCGTGTGGTCGCGCTCGAAGTCGTCGGTGTAGAGGAAGAACGCCACGCGTCCGCCGGCCTGTCGCCCGACGGCCGCGCGCTGCTCGTCGTTCGCGGCGCGCGCGAGCAGCAGCGCGGTCGACGCCGACCCGCGCGGCGCGACGCGCACCCAGCGCTTGCCGTCTTCCATCGGCGTGTCCTCGAGCAGCTCGAACTCGAGCGTGCGCGTGAAGAACGCGATCGCCTCGTCGTAGTCGCGGACGAGATAGGTGATCGCGACGATCCGTTGGTCCATGGGCATCAGTGTGCGTGCGGGGCGTGCAGTTCGGCCTCGAGCGCGGCCTGCCAGTCGGCGTCGCTGACGAGCACGCCCTTCTCGAGGTGGACCATGCGACGCGCGCGTGCGGCGGCGCGCGGGTCGTGCGTGACCATCACGATCGTCTTGCCGAGGTCCGCGTTGAGCCGGTCCATCAGGTCGAGGATCTCGCCGCCGGTGGTCCGGTCGAGGTCGCCGGTCGGCTCGTCGGCGACGATCAGCGTCGGGTCGCTGATCAGCGCGCGCGCGATCGCCACGCGCTGCTGCTGGCCGCCCGACAGCTCGTTCGGATAGTGGTCGGCGCGGTCCGACAGCCCGACCATCGCGAGCGCCGCGTCGACGTGCTCGCGGCGCTCGCGTCGCGACAGCCGCGTCAGCAGCAGCGGCAGCTCGATGTTCTCGAACGCGTCGAGCACCGGCATCAGGTTGTAGAACTGGAAGATGAAGCCGACGTGCGCCGCGCGCCACGCCGCGAGGTCCGCGTCGCCCAGGTCCGCGATGTCGACGCCGTCGACGACGATGCTGCCGCCGGTCGGCTTGTCGATGCCGGCGACGAGGTTCAGCAGCGTGCTCTTGCCGGAGCCCGACGGTCCCATCAGCGACACGAAGTCGCCGCGCGCGATGTCGAGCTCGATGCCGAGCAGCACCGGCACCGGCTGGTCGCCGCGCACGTAGATCTTCTGCAGGTCGCGGATCGCGACGAGCGGCGGCGCGCCGTCCGCCTGCGGCCGCACGGCGTCGAGGTCGGCCGCCGTCACTTGGCCTGCACGACGACCGGCGTGCCGTTCGTGACCTTCTCGTCGGGCCTGACGATCAGCTTGTCGCCCGACTTGAGATTGCCCGACGTGATCTCGATCGCGTCGGGGTAGGTCGTGCCGGTCGCGACCGTCAACGCCTCCGCGATCGTGCGCTCGCCGTCGGTCTTCAGGCGGAACACCGTGTCGTGGCCGTCGCGCTTGACGACCGCATCCGGCGAGACCGCGATCGTCGGCTTGTTGTCCGCCGCGTCGACCTTCTGCGACAGGAAGCTGACCTTCGCGCTCATGTCCGGCAGGATGCGATCGTCGAGCCGGTCGAAGCGCACCTTCGTCGTGACGGTCGCCTTCGCGCGATCGACGGTCGGCACCATGCGGCTGACCGAGCCGGAGAAGCGCGTGTCGGGCAGCGCGTCGAGCAGGATCTCGCACGGCTGGCCGACCGTGATCTTCGCGAGGCTGGCCTCCGACACGTCGGCCTCGACCTCGAGCGTCGACAGGTCGGCCATGTTGACGACCGCGCCCTTCGAGTCGACCGCCGACGAGAACGGCGTGACGATGTCGCCGACGTTCGCGCTCTTCGTGACGACGACGCCGTCGAACGGCGCGCGGATCTCGGTGAAGTCGACGGCGACCTTGGCGTTGTTGGCGTTCGCGATCGCCGCGGTCAGCGACGCGCGCGCGTTGTTCGTGGCCGCGACCGCGCGATCGTTGCGCGCGACCGCGGCGTCGAGCGCCGACGCGGACACGAAGTGCTGCGCGACGAGGTCGCGGTTGCGGTTCAGCTCGATCGTCGAGTTCTTCTCGTCGGCCTCGGCCGACGCGATCATCGCGCGTGCGACGCCGACGTTCGCGTTCGCGGCGGCCAGCTGCGCCTCGACGTCGCGGGCGTCGATCCGCGCGAGCAGGTCGCCGCGCCTGACGCGGCTGCCTTCCTGCACGCGCAGTTCCTCGAGCCGTCCGGTGGCCTTCGTCGCGACCGCCGCCTTGCGTTGCGCGACGACGTAGCCCGAGGCCGTCAGCACCGTGACCTGCTGCGCCGGATAGCGCGTCACCACCGACGCGGTCTGCACCGCGACCGGATGCGGCATCAGCAGCCGCGCCGCGATCGCGACGACGACGAGCGCGAGCACGACCATCCACCAGCGGATGCGGCGTCGCTTGCGCGGCGCGGCACTGCCGCGGTCGATCTTGAGCTTGGAGAGGTCGGCGGCGGCCATGCGGCGGTCGGTGCGGCGAACTGGACGAACGGTGAGGCGGGCGGGCGCGCCGCGCTTCGATGATACCGGGCCGTGCGCCGCGCTCGACGGGTCGACCGGAAGGAACGCCCGTCGCGCGCGGCCGATTCCTACAGTCGATGCAGTCGAGGCGGCGGCCGCGGCGCGCGAGCCGGCGCTAGATTCGATCGCTCGACCATCCATTCGGCGTCGCCATGACCCAGTCTTTCGATGAAGCCCGCCGTCGCTTGATGATCGCCGGCGGCGTCGGCCTCGGCGCCGCGTTGACCGGCGCTCCCGCGACCGCAGCCGCGGCACCGATCGACGAGGGCGACGTCGCCGGCGGCCGCGTCACGTTCCCGCCGATCCATGCGGCCACCGAGCGTCCCGACGAGCCGCCGCCGAACGCCGATCCGCCGTCGCGTCGGGTCGGCTTCGCGGTGATGGGCCTCGGGCGGCTCGCGCTCGAGAACATCCTGCCGGCGTTCGCGCAAGCGAAGCACGCGCGGCCCGTCGCGCTGATCAGCGGCGACGGCGCGAAGATGCGGACCGTCGCGACGCAGTACGGCATCGCGGAGTCGGCGTGCTACGGCTACGGCGACTTCTCGCGGATCCGCGACGACGCGGCCATCGACGCGATCTACGTGGTGCTGCCGAACGGCCTGCATCGCGACGCGGTCGTGCAGGCCGCGCGCGCGGGCAAGCACGTGCTGTGCGAGAAGCCGATGGCGAACACGGCGGACGAGGCGCGCGAAATGATCGATGCCTGCCGTCGCGCGCAGCGGCTGTTGATGATCGCGTATCGCTGCCAGTACGAGACGAACAATCACGCACTCGCTCGCCGCGCGCGGGCCGGCGAGCTCGGCGACGTGCAGCTGATCGACGCGATCAACACGCAGAACCAGGGCGACCCGTCGCAATGGCGGCAGAACGCGCGGCTCGCCGGGGGCGGCTCGCTGCCGGACGTCGGGCTGTACTGCCTGAACACGACGCGCGCGCTGCTCGGCGAGGAGCCGAACGAGGTCATGGCCACGATCCAAAGTCCCGAAGGCGACCCGCGCTTTCGCGAGGTCGAGTCGAACGTCGCGTTCACGCTGCGCTTCCCGTCCGGCGTCATCGCGAACTGCGCGTCGAGCTACAGCGCGCACGAGCATCGCAACATCCGCGTCATCGGATCGAAGGCCGTCGCGGAGATCGAGAACGCGTTCGCGTACGACGGGCAGAAGCTGCGCATCGCACGCCGCGACGGCGAGGCCGAGCAGACCAGCGAATTCGCGATGGCGCGCAAGAACCAGTTCGCGCTCGAGCTCGATCACTTCGCGACCTGCATCCGCAACGGCACGCAGCCCCGCACGCCGGGAGAGGAAGGGCTGCAGGACCAGATCGTGATGGCCGCGATCTACGAGTCCGCGCGGACCGGGCGGCCCGTCAGGCTCGCGACGCCCGGCCGCGTCGATGCGTTCCGCGGACCCGAACCGGCGGACGCATCGTGAAGCCGCTGCTGATCGCGTTCGTCGTCGCGACGGGCATCCTCAACACCATCCAGAGCGGCAGCAACGCGACGCTCAACAAGACGCTCGACCGGCCGCTGTGGTCGATCGTCATCATCTTCACGGTCGCGCTGACGACGGCGATCGTCGATGGCGCTCGTGTCCGGACAGCGGTTGCCGTCGGCCGACGACATCGCGCTCGTGCCGTGGTGGGCGTGGATCGGCGGCGTGATGGGCGCGACCTACATCCTGTCGATGGTGCTCGCCGCGGACCAGCTCGGCGCGGCCGTGTTCATGGGCGTGACCGTGACGATGGCGGTCATCACGTCGCTCGTGATGGACCACTTCGGGCTGATGGGCTTCGAGCAGCATCCGGCCGGCGTCGGCCGCATCGTCGGCGGCCTGCTGATGGTCGTCGGCCTGGCCTTGATCGCGAAGTTCTGATGAGTCGGCCGGTCGCCGACTACGCGCTGATCGGCGATACCCACACGACCGCGCTGGTCTCGTCCGACGGATCGATCGACTGGCTGTGCTGGCCGCGGCACGACTCGGCCGCACTCTTCACGAAGCTGCTCGACGACGCGAACGGCGGTCATGCGCGCATCGACCTCGACGACGCCAAGGCGTTCTCGCGTCGATACGAGCCCGGCACGAACATCGTCGAGACGACGTTCGCGGGCCCGCACGGCCGGGCGACGCTGACCGACTTCATGCCGATCGACGCGCTCGCGACGCTGCCCGACGAAGGGCCGGACGGCGTCCCGCACGACGCCGTCGTTCGCGTGCTCCGCTGCATCGACGGCCCGGTCGCCGGTCGCTTCGTCGTACGCGCGACACCGGGCTTCGGGCTCGCGACGATCGACGTCGTGCGGCGCGCCGAACGGTCGTGCCGCATCGACTGCGGCGACGGCCTCGCGCTGCAGGTCGCGAGCTCGCATCCGATCGCGATCGACGGTGACGAGTTGGTCGTCGCGTTCGAACTCGCGACGTCGGGCACGGCCTTCGTCGCGATCGGACTGCGCGAGGCGACCGCGTTCGAGGCGAGCCTCGAACGGACGCGCGACTACTGGCGCCGCTGGACCGCGCGCATCCGCTACGACGGTCCGTATCGCGACGCGGTCGTCCGCAGCGCGCTGGTGCTGAAGCTGCTGACGCACGGGCCGAGCGGCGCGATCATCGCGGCGCCGACGACGAGCCTGCCCGAGGCCGTGCCGGGCAATCGCAACTTCGACTATCGCTACAGCTGGGTCCGCGACGCGAGCTTCTCCGTGACGGCGTTCTGCAGCCTCGGCCTCGAGCGCGAGGCCGCCGAGTACCTGCGCTTCCTTCGCGCGGCCGACCGCAGCCAGGGGCACGAGCTTCGACTGCTCTACGCGATCGATGGCGACACGCCGGCCGAACGCGAGCTCGACCATCTGCCCGGCTGGAACGACGTCGGGCCGGTCCGCGTCGGCAACGCGGCGGCCAACCAGCAGCAGTACGACATCTTCGGCGAGTTCCTGATCGCGCTGCACGGCTATCTCGACGCGGTCGGCTTCGACCCGCCGTCGACGATCGGCGAGGGGCTCGTCGAACTCGTGACGAACCTCGCCGATCAGGCGGCCCGACACCGCGGATCGCGGGACCGCGGCATCTGGGAGCTGCGCGAGGCGCCGGAGGACCTGCTGCACACGAAGGCGCTGTTGTGGGTCGCGCTCGATCGCGCGAGTCGCATCGCGGAACACGTCGAAGGCTTCGTGCCGGACGACGTCGAACGATGGCGATCGACGGCGCGCGAGCTGCGCGTCGAATACGAACGCGAGTGCTGGAACGCGGACCGGCGCGCGTACATGCGGGGCTACGGGTCCGACGTGCTCGATGCCTCGGTCCTGCGCATCGTGCTGTTCGACGCCCTCGACGTCGATGACGAACGGATGCGCGACACGCTCGCGGCCATCGATCGCGAGCTGCTCGTCGGCGACCTCGTCTATCGCTATCGGCACTCGGACGGCTTCGACGGCGACGAGGGGACATTCACGGCCTGCGCGTTCTGGCGTGCCGGCGTCCTCGCACTCGGCAAGCGTACGCGCGAGGCGCGCGACATCTTCGAGCGGCTGCTCGACCGCGGCAACGACCTGCAGCTGTTCGGCGAGGAGGTCGATCCGGCGACCGGCGACCAGCGCGGCAACTTCCCGCAGGGCTTCACGCACATGGCCATCATCAACCACGCGCTGCGCCTCGAACAGTGCATCGAGCGCTTCGGCCTCGTGTGACGCGCGCGCCTCGCGGGTTCGGTATCTTTCGTTCGATGACGATCGACTCATCGATGTCCGACACGAGCGGCGCGCTCGACGGCGGCTGCACCTGCGGCCAGGTCCGCTATCGGCTCGCGAGCGCGCCACTGGTCGTGCACTGCTGCCATTGCCGCTGGTGCCAGCGCGAGAGCGGCGCGGCGTTCGCGCTCAACGCGATGATCGAGACCGACCGCGTGCGGTCCTTCGCCGGCGAACCCGAGATCGTCGTCACGCCGTCGGCGAGCGGGCTCGGCCAGCGGATCGCGCGTTGCCCGCGCTGCCGCGTCGCCGTCTGGAGCCACTTCGCGGGCGCCGGTCCGATCGTGACGTTCGTGCGCGTCGGGACGCTCGACGAGCCGGACCGCCTGCCGCCGGACGTCCACATCTTCACCGGGTCGAAGCAGCCGTGGGTCGTGTTGCCGGCGACGACGCCCGCCTTCGAGGAGTACTACGAGCGCGAAGACGTCTGGCAGGCCGGAGAGCCTCGCGCGTCGCGAGGCGTTGAAGCCGCTGATCGATGCGTATCGCGCGACGCTGCCGGCGAGCGACGATTGAACGCCGCGATCCCGACGCGCCGCTAGACCACCGTCGAGACGCTGGCGTCCGCCAACGGATGGCGCCATGCGCTGGTCGTGTCGCGCGACTCGCCGGCCGTGATCACCCCGCCGCCGATGCAGACGTCGCCGTCGTAGAGCACCGCCGACTGGCCCGGCGTCACCGCGCGCTGCGGGTCGTCGAAGAGCAGCGCCCAGCGATCGTCACCGTCGCGCTCGAGGCGGCACGGCGCGTCGTGCTGCCGGTAGCGCGTCTTCGCGGACAGCCGCGTCGAGCGCGGCGCTTCGCCGGCGATCCAGCTCGCGTCGTCGAACACGACACGCGTCGTCAGCAGCCACGGATGGTCGTGGCCGCGGACGACCCACAGCGTGTTCGTCGCCATGTCCTTCCTCGCGACGAACCACGCGCCGCTCGCCGCGTCGTCGTCGCTCGCCCTCTTCACGCCGCCGATGCCGATGCCGCGCCGCTGCCCGAGCGTGTAGAACGCGAGGCCGACGTGCGTGCCGACGACGCGGCCGTGGGGCGTGCCGTCCGGCGTGCGGATCGGCCCGGGCTTCGTCGGCAGGTAGCGGTTGAGGAATTCGCGAAACGGTCGCTCGCCGATGAAGCAGATGCCGGTCGAGTCCTTCTTGCGCGCGTTCGGCAGCCCGATGCGTTCGGCCAGCGCGCGCACGTCGGTCTTGCGCATGTCGCCGAGCGGGAACAGCGCGCGTCGCAGCTGCGACTGATCGAGCCGATGCAGGAAGTAGCTCTGGTCCTTCGTGTCGTCGATCGCCTTCAGCAATCGGACACGATCGTCGTCGTCCGGCGCGAGTCGCGCGTAGTGGCCGGTCGCGATGCGATCCGCGCCGAGCCGCATCGCATGGTCGAGGAACGCCTTGAACTTGATCTCGGCGTTGCACAGCACGTCCGGGTTCGGCGTGCGGCCCGCCTCGTACTCGGACAGGAACGCCGCGAACACGCGGTCCTTGTATTCGGCCGCGAAGTTGACGGCCTCGAGGTCGATGCCGATCACGTCGGCGACCGCGGCCGCGTCGATCAGGTCCTGACGCGTCGAGCAGTATTCGTCGTCGTCGTCGTCCTCCCAGTTCTTCATGAACAGGCCGACGACGTCGTGACCCTGCTGCTTCAGCAGCCAGGCCGAGACGGCGGAGTCGACGCCGCCCGACAGGCCGACGACGATGCGCCGCTTCATCGCGAGACCGCCATCGCCGACGGGTCCGTGTAGAGCGCCGACAGCGGCAGCAGCGGCCGGCCCGACGCGTGATCGTCGACGCAGCGCATGACCATCGCGCTGCGATGCCGGTCGCGCGACGCGCGCAGTTCGTCGGCCGACATCCACAGCGCCCGCACGATGCCGTCGTCGAGGGCGCGGCCTTCGACCGACTCGTCGGCCGTGCCGACGATCGCGAAGCGCAGATACGTGACCGGCTCGGCGGGCTCGTCGCGCCTCGTCTTGATCGATCGCGACAGGTAGATGCCGAGCAGGCCCGTGGGCACGAGCCGGTGCGCCGTCTCCTCGAGCGTCTCGCGCACCACCGCGTCGACGATGCTCTCGTCCGGCTCGAGATGACCGGCCGGCTGGTTGAAGCGCAGCCCGTCGCGCGTCTCTTCCTCGACGATCAGGTAGCGGCCGGCCGTCGGACCGCGACCGGTCACGATCGCCGCCACGGTCACGTTCGGCTTCCAGGGCTCGGTCATGCGCCTATATTACGTCCCCGCCGTGCGGCCGATCATGCGGTCGCCCGAGGCCTGCGTGCTACCATCGCCCGCCGCTCGAGCGCACGGTCGTCGCGCGAGCGGCGCGCCGTCGGGACGCCAGCAAGGCAGAGCAAAAGCCGAGGAGAGTCATCATGAGAATTGGCGTCCCGAAAGAGTCGCGCGCGGGCGAAAGCCGCGTCGCCGCGACTCCCGAGACGGTCAAGAAACTGGTCGCTGCAAAGCACCAGGTGATCGTCGAGAACGGGGCAGGCGTGGGCAGCAGTGCGATCGACGATGCGTACACGGCGGCCGGCGCGACCATCGGGTCGGCCGCCGACGCCCTCGGGGCGGAGATGGTCGTCAAGGTCCGCGCGCCGAACGACGCGGAACGTGCGCAGATGAAGCGGGGCGCCGCGCTCGTCGGCATGCTCGATCGCTTCGACGAAGACAACATGCGCGAGATGGCCGAGGCCGGCCTGATCGCCTTCGCGCTCGAGGCCGCGCCACGCACGACGCGCGCGCAGAGCATGGACGTGCTGAGCTCGCAGGCGAACATCGCCGGCTACAAGGCAGTCATCCTCGCGGCCAACGTCTATCAACGCTTCATGCCGATGCTGATGACCGCGGCCGGAACCGTGAAGGCCGCGCGCGTCGTCGTGCTCGGCGCCGGCGTGGCCGGCCTGCAGGCGATCGCGACCGCGAAGCGCCTCGGCGCGGTGATCGAGGCGTCCGACGTCCGACCGTCGGTCAAGGAACAGATCGAATCGCTCGGCGGCAAGTTCATCGACGTGCCGTTCGAGACCGACGAGGAGCGCGAGGCCGCGGCCGGCGTCGGCGGCTACGCGAAGCCGATGCCGCCGTCGTGGCTCGCGCGGCAGTCGGTCGCGGTCGGCGAGCGCATCAAGCAGGCCGACATCGTCATCTCGACGGCGCTGATCCCCGGCCGCAAGGCGCCGGTGCTGATCACCGAAGACATGGTCAGGTCGATGAAGCCGGGCTCGGTGATCGTCGACCTCGCGGTGGAACAGGGCGGCAACTGCCCGCTGTCCGAACTGGGCAAGACGGTCACGAAGTACGGCGTGCACATCGTCGGCGAGGCCAACCTCGCGGGCGAGGTCGCGGCCGACGCGTCGGCGCTGTACGCGCGCAACGTGCTCGACTTCCTCAAGCTCGTCAGCGACAAGGAAGGCGCGTTCGTCGTCAACCTCGAGGACGACATCGTCGCGGCGTGCCTGCTGACGCGCGATGGTCGCGTGCTGACGGCCGAAGACAAGAAGATCGCCGCGCCGCCGAAGGCCGCTTAACGACCGCGCAGCAGGACGAGCGCGACGAAGATCGGCTCGCTTGACCCAGCGCATTGGCGGCGTGCCCGCGTCCGGACGACAATCGGCGCGCCATTGATCAGGAGACCCGCATGATCGACCCGACCATCCAGAACCTCACGATCTTCGTGCTGGCGATCTTCGTCGGCTACCACGTCGTGTGGACCGTCACGCCGGCGCTGCACACGCCGCTGATGTCCGTCACGAACGCCATCAGCGGCATCATCATCGTCGGCGCGATGCTGCAGACGGTCGACATCGACGGCCCGATCACGCTGACGAGCGTGCTCGGCGCGCTGGGCGTGATGCTGGCGTCGATCAACATCTTCGGTGGCTTCCTCGTCACGCAGCGGATGCTGGAGATGTTCAAGAAGAAGGAACGCAAGACGACGTCCGTCGTTCCCGCGAAGGCTGCGCATTCGTGACGTCCGCGCACGAGTGACGAAGCCGGTTCTCGCGTGCGCGGGAACGACGACGCTGCTCGACCCGAAGTGACCAAAGAAGAAGAAGGAGCATGACCGAGACTCTCGTCAACATCACCGCGATCGCGTACCTCGTCGCCGCGGTCCTGTTCATCCTGGCGCTGAAGGGGCTGTCGTCGCCGCTCACGTCGCGACGCGGCAATGCGTTCGGCATGATCGGCATGGCGATCGCGATCGTCACGACGCTGTTCGTCGCGAACCGGCCGGTGCTGTGGCTGATCGGCGGCGCGATCGTGATCGGCGGCGCGATCGGCGCGACGATGGCGCGGCGCGTGCAGATGACGAAGATGCCGGAGCTCGTCGCGGCGTTCCACTCGCTGGTCGGCATCGCGGCCGTGCTGATCGCGATCGCGGCGCTGTTCCATGCCGGCGACGGAACACACCGGCGCGCAGCGCGTCGAGCTCTTCATCGGCGCGTTCATCGGTGCGATCACGTTCACCGCGTCGCTGATCGCGTTCGGCAAGCTGTCGGGCAAGGTCAGGCGGTCAAGCCGATCAGCTTCGGCGGCCAGCACCTGCTGAACCTGCTGCTCGCGCTCGTGATGCTCGGCTTCGGCATCGGCTACTTCATCACCGGCAGCGCCGCGGCGTTCCTGATGATGGTCGCGATCGCGCTGGTGCTCGGCGTCACGCTGATCATTCCGATCGGCGGCGCCGACATGCCGGTCGTGGTGTCGATGCTGAACAGCTATTCGGGATGGGCCGCGGCCGGCATCGGCTTCACGCTCAACAACCCGGTGCTGATCATCGCGGGCTCGTGCGTGGGCTCGTCGGGCGCGATCCTGTCGTACATCATGTGCAAGGCGATGAATCGTTCGATCATCGCGGTGCTGCTCGGCGGCTTCGGCGCCGAGGTGTCGACGGCCGGAGCCGACAGCGGTGCGCAGAAGTCGTACAAGTCGGGCAGCGCCGACGACGCCGCTTTCCTGCTGTCGAACGCGGAGACGGTCGTGATCGTGCCCGGCTACGGCCTCGCGGTCGCGCGCGCGCAGCATGCGCTGAAGGAGCTGACCGAGCAAGCTCGCCGAGCAACGGCGTCAGCGTCAAGTACGCGATCCATCCGGTCGCCGGCCGCATGCCGGGCCACATGAACGTGCTGCTGGCGGAAGCCGAAGTCCCGTACGAGCAGGTGTTCGAGATGGAGGACATCAACGGCGAGTTCGGGCAGGTCGACGTCGTGCTCGTGCTCGGCGCGAACGACGTCGTGAACCCGGCGGCCCAGACACGACCGGGCAGCCCGATCTTCGGCATGCCGATCATCGAGGCGATGAAGGCCAAGACGGTCATCGTCAACAAGCGCTCGATGGCCGCCGGCTATGCCGGGCTCGACAACGAGCTGTTCTACATGGACAAGACGATGATGGTCTTCGGCGACGCGAAGAAGGTCGTCGAGGACATGGCCAAGGCGGTCGGATAGCGTCGTTGCCCTCGTTGCGGTCGGGCTTCGAGCTGCCGGTCTCCGTCGCGCTCCGGGTCGAGCGACGGTCCGGTCCGCGGGACGAGGTCGACGCCGCGAGTCGCTGGCTGATCGAGATCCATTCTGCGGGCACGCCATGGCGCGACATGGCGTTCGTCGTGCCCGGCAAGCGCAAGTGGCGCGATCCGCTCGTCGCGACCTTCGATGCGCTTCGCATTCCGCACCGACTGCTCGTCGGCCATCCCGGCGCGAAGCCGGACTTCGACGACGACGTCGTCCACGCGATGTCGCTGTTCACCGCGGCCGAGGTGTCGCGACCGGTGGTCGCGATCGTCGGCGTTGGCGACCTGCCGTGGAAGCAGCAGTCGATCGACGACGCGACCGCGGTGACGATGGCGACGCTGCGCGGCGCGGGGCGGCATGCGTGGCTGTCGTGGTCGCGCGCGTCGGCCGCGACCGAACGGCTGATCGACGCGGACGCTGCATCGCCAGTCGATGCACGAACGCCCGGCTGACCGCGACCGTGCGCGGGCCGTGGACGCCTACGGCACGAGATGCACGTCGCCGCTGGCCTGCGGCGGGATCTTGATCGCGATCGCCTTGAACGCGCCGGACGTCGGGACCGTCCCCGCGTGCGGCGTGCCCTTCGGGACCACGATCAGGTCGCCCGGCTTGATCTGCCGCTGCTGATCGCCGAGCCAGAACGTCCCGGTCCCGGCGATGATGTACTGGATCTCGTCGTTGCCCGCGTGGAAGTGCTTCGGCGTGTTGCCCTGCTGGACGGCGACCGTCGCGTTGTCCGTGACGACGAGCAACTTCGAGCGCAGCTCGGTGCCCGGCTGGATCGGACCGATCGCCGCGCCGTCCAGCGCATCGACGTCGATGATCTGCGCCTGCAGCGGCGCCGCGGGCGCGGCCTGCGCGTAGGCGCTTTTCAGCAGAGGCGCGGCGAAGACGCCGGCAGCGAACGCGATGGTGGTGATGGTCGACGCGACGACGAACGTCGGAAGTGCGCTTTTCGCTCGGGTGTTCATGCGGTTCTCCTGTCTTCGTTTGATGAACGATTCATTACAGGCCGCGATGCTAAGACCCGAATCGCGGTCGCGTCGAATTCTTTTGTCACCCATCCTTGACAGTGAAATAAGGCGCGCCTAGCCTGCGGGCTCGCCGATGCGGGGCATCCGGCGAGCGCCCATCCGCGCGTACGACCACAGAGATCACGCGCCGCCGCATGCCGGACGGCGCGGACGAGGAGACAACATGCAACGTTCGACCCACGCGTGCGGCGCATGGCGCACCCTCGCGGTCGCCGCAGTCGCAGCGGCACCGCTCCTCGTCGCCGGCCCGGCGCAGGCACGCGTCACGTCGTTCGTCATCGACAGCACGACGCAGCTGGGCGGAACGCCCGCGTACCAGCAATTGCGTGGTCGTGCGTTCGGCACGCTCGATCCGACCGATTCGCACAACACGATCATCACCGACCTCCAGCTCGGCAAGAGCGG
Organism: uncultured beta proteobacterium; assembly: GCA_963795885.1. Classification (GTDB taxonomy): domain Bacteria; phylum Pseudomonadota; class Gammaproteobacteria; order Burkholderiales; family Burkholderiaceae_D; genus CAHJXF01. The sequence goes on from CAWCJI010000007.1 coordinate 1,057,850, forward strand.
TGACGGCCTGGTTCACTACGAGACGACGTTCACGCTGACGGTGCCGGTCAACCTCGCGCAGGCGTCCGGCTTCATGTGGCACGACGTCCCGAACCGCGGCGGTGCCATCACCATCGTCACGGCGGAGCGCGGCTTCGGCGACATCGGCCTGGCGAGCGGCTGGCAGGCCGACAACGCCGGTGCGACGGCGATCCCCGCCATCCACTCGTCCGGCACGAACCACTGGGTCTCGGTGCCGTACGCGAAGAACGCCGACGGAAGCCCGGTCACCGGCACGATCCTCGGGCGCATCGTCAATCGTTCCGGCGTGGCATCGGAGCCGCTGCTCGTGATGGGCAACCCGATCCCGTACCTGCCGGCCACGCTCGACACGTCGAAGGCCGTGCTGATGACGCACACGCACGAGACCATCGACGGCAACATCACGCTGGGCACTCCGGTCGCGAGCAGCGACTGGGCCTTCGCGCACTGCGACGCCAGCAATCCGTTCCCCGGGACGGCGCAGGACATCAATCCGATGGATCTGCCGGGGACTTTGCCGGTTCACGTGTGCCTGAAGAACGGCTTCGATCCGAAGCTGCTTTACCAGCTCGTCTATCCGGCACAGAACGCGTGGCTGCTCGGCGTCGGCATCGCGGCATTCCGCGACGTCAACTCGTTCTTCCGCTATTCGACGGCTGACGACACCGGCCAGGCGAACCCGATCGCCGGGCTCGTCAAGTGGGCCGTGATCCGCGGCGTCTCGCAGTCGGGCAACTTCACGCGGCAGTACATCGACCTCGGCTTCAACCAGGACGAGTCCGGTCGCATCGTTCACGAAGGCGCCTGGCCGATCATCGCCGGCCGCCGCGTGGCCGCCGACGTTCGCTGGGGACAGCCCGACGGCGTGCTCGAGCTCTATCAGCTCGGCAGCGAGGGACCGCAGTGGTGGTCCCCGTACAACGACGTCGTCCGCGGTGAAGGCACGCACAGCATCCTCGATCGATGCAATGCGACCGGCACGTGCCCGAAGATCATCGAGCACTTCGGCGGATCCGAGGTGTTCGCGCTCAAGATGACGACGTCGTGGGTCGGCACGTCGGCGAACAGCGACATTCCGCTCCCGCGCAACGTGCGTCGCTACTACATCCCGAGCACGACGCATGGCGGCGGCTCCGGCGGCTTCAACGTCGCGCCGTCGTCGCCGACGGTCAACTGCCCGGGCAACAACTGGGGCACCGGCACGTTCGGCGCCGAACCCGGTCTCGGAGACGGAGATCACGAACGTGCTGCGCGTCGCGATGCGCAACTGGTTGATGACCGGCGCGACCCCGCCGCCGAGCCGCTATCCGACGCTGACCGGCGGCAACCTCGTGCAGCCGACGCAGGCCGCGATGGGCTTCCCGTCCGGCGTGCCCGGCGTGCCGGCGTCGATCTTCCTGCCGGAGAACTTCGTCAACCCGGCGTTCGACTACGACTGGGGTATGCAATTCAACCGCGTCGACGCGACCGGCGTGCCGACGAACTTTCCGCCGACGATCCTGCGCGACGATCCCGATGCGCGTGCCGCGGGTCGATGCGGACGGCAACGAGCTCGGCGGCGTGCCGACGGTGCTGCGCGACGCGCCGCTCGGGACCTATCTCGGCTGGAACATCACGTCGGCCGGCTTCCACGCGGGCCAGGTCTGCAACTACATCGGCGGCTATATCCCGTTCGCGACGACGCAGGCGCAGCGCGTCGCCAACGGCGACCCGCGGCTGTCGCTGCAGGAGCGCTACAGCGATCACGCCGGCTATGTCGCCGCCGTCAAGGCAGCGGCGGACAACGCGCTGTCGCAGGGTTACCTGCTGCAGGCCGACCATGACTCGCTGATCCAGCAGGCCCAGTCGAGCACGGTCCTTCAATAGAGGCACAAGGGAGAACGACATGAAAAAGTTCGTGATGGCGGTCGCGCTGCTCGCGGCATCGTTCGCCGGCTCGCTGCCGCTCGCGGCACACGCGACGGTCTTCAGCGGCTTCACCGGCCCGTTCGCGCCGGGCACGTTCGCGTCGACGTTCACCGGCAACGTGTCGGGGGCGACGACGACGATCTCGCCGACGCAGCTGACGCTGGTGGGCGCCGATGATCCGTTCGTCAAGGGGTGTACCGGCGCCATCAGCGGCTACGCGGGTCCGTGCCAGGTGACCGTGTCGCACGGCGGCGTCGGCAGCTCGGACACGATCTCGTTCCACTGGACCTATTCGACCGCCGACATCTATGCCGGCTACGACCTGTTCGGCGTGATCGCGGACGGCGTCGCGACGGTGCTCTCCGACCCGGGTGCCGCATTGATGCAGTCGGGCAACTACAGCTTCACGAGCACGAGCTCGTTCGGCTTCTTCATCAACTGCACCGATTGCGTCGGCGGTGCGGCGACCGCGTCGGTCAGCGCGTTCCAGGTCGGCGCCGTGCCCGAGCCGAGCACCGTCGCACTGATCTTCCTCGGGGCGGCGCTGATCGCGACGGCGCTGCGCGGCCGCGGCCGGGGGTCCCGCTAGTCGAATCGCGGGTTCGTCAGGCCGCCGCCGCCGCGTGGTCGCGGTTGCGGAAGGCGAACAGCGTCCCGAGCAGCGCGATCAGGCTGCCGAGCACGATGTCGGCGACGCGCTCCTCGACGGCTTCGCGCGTGAAGCCCGCGTCGCTCGCGAGCTTCATGCCGAGGAAGATGACGAGCGCCATCAGCATGCAGTGCAGCCAGTAGTTGCGGCGCACGCCGACCGGCACGAAGAAGAACAATCCGATGATCAGCGCGATGAGCACGCGCGGGTCGTCGATGTGCGGCGCGATCGCCATCGCGAGCCCCGCGCCGACGATCGATCCGAAGACCCGTTGCAGCACGCGCTGGTGGCTCTTCTGCCAGTCCGGCCACATGACGACGAGCACCGAGACGGCGACCCAGGTCGGATGGACCTCGTCGATCGCGCGTCCGGCCATCCAGCCGATCGCCGCTGCGACCACGTAGCAGACCGCGAACCGCAAGACCGTGTAGCGGTCGGAGTTGATGAGGCCCCACGCGACTCGCAGCGTCGAATACTGCGTGCGCGTCTTGTCGGGAAGAAGGGCGTGGTCGAGCACGACCAGCGCGACGGCGGTCGCCGTGGTCCCGGCCAGCAGGAGCAGCAACCGTTGCCAGGATGCGATGTCGATGGCGAGCACGATGCAGAAGACGATCATGCCGAAGCGCGGCGCGCGAATGAACGGCAGTCCGGCCCACGACAGCACGCCCGCGACGAACGTGCCGACGCAGAAGACCGGGACGATGGCGGCCGGATCGCCGCGCAGCAGATAGGCCGAGATCGAACCGACGCCCATGAAGGCCGTCGCCCATGCGATCGCATGCAGCCGCATGCCGAGCGTGCCTTCCGCATCCGACAGCGTGTAGAGCAGACCGTAGGCCACCGCGAGATACGCGGCGGCCGGCGTGTGCAGAAGCCACGCGAGCAGGATCGCCATCGCGATGTTGCCGACGGCGACGAACCCCCGATGCCAGGGCGGGCCGCCGGGATTGATCGCGAGCGACTCGCGGACGTAGCGATGCGTGCCTCGGGCCGCGCGCCGGGTGCGTGCCTGCAGGCGCGCGGGGCGAAAGGGGATGTAGCGCAACGGTCGAAGGATGCTTCGGCTTACAGGCCCGATCGATGAACTGCTTCGAGCGAGCGGGCCGTTCCGAACACGGCGGCCCGCTCGGGTGTGCCGATCAGCTCGGCTTCAACTGACCGCGGATCTCGCCGGCGGGATGGGCCGCGCTATGAACGTTGAAGTACAGGTTGCCGGCGCGATAGGCCGCGAGCTGCGTCTCGGTGAGCTTCGCGCCGGGGTTCGCGGTGAACGTGTTGCCGTCCTGCTTGAACGGCACGATCACGGGGCCGGCGACGCCGGGCGCGCCCTGGTGGATGTGCGCCATCGTCGGGGCCATGCCCGTCACGGTGACGGATCCGGTGACGCTGCCGTCGTCGGCGATCTTGATCGAGCCGCTGCCCGAAGCGGACGTCGCGACCGGCGGCGTTTCCTGCGCGCCGGTCAGCGTGACCTTGTCGCTGCTGCTGCCGGGCATCAGCGACGAACACGCGGCCAGGACGACCAGCGCTGCGGCGGCTGCCAGGCCCGCGGCGGTCTTGCGGATGGGACGGAACATGTCGATCTCCTCGGTGAAGGGGGACTGCGGACGCACCGGAGTGCGCGAGCCCGCATTGTGCCGTGAAGCGTCGCGCACGGCGGAAGCGCACGGGCGCGGTGTTAACGTGCCGGATCCTCGACGGCTTCGGAGGCTCCTTGGCGAATCGCAAGACTCAGGCCGGCTCGATCCACGTCGGCATCGGCGGCTGGAACTACGATCCGTGGCGCGAGACGTTCTATCCGAAAGAGGTCAAGAAGAAGGACGAGCTCGCTTACGCGAGCACGCAGGTCACCGCGATCGAGATCAACGCCACGTACTACCGGACGCAGAGCGAAAGCAGCTTCGCTCGCTGGCGCGACGAGACGCCGGACGGATTCGTCTTCTCGGTCAAGGCGTCGCGTTTCGCGACGAACCGCAAGGTGCTCGCCGACGGCGCCGACTCGATCGGCTACTTCGTCGACAGCGGCCTGGCATCGCTCGGCGACAAGCTCGGCCCGCTGCTGTGGCAGTTCATGCCGACGAAGAAGTTCGATGCAGGACGACTTCGGCGCGTTTCCTCGCGTTGCTGCCGAAGGAGGCCGGCGGCCGCCCGCTGCGGCATGCGCTCGACGTCCGGCACGAGAGCTTTCGTTGCGAGGCGTTCGTCGAGCTCGCGCGTCGGCACGACGTCGCGATCGTCTGCAGCGACTCCGACGACTATCCGATGATCGGCGACGTGACCGCGGACTTCGTCTACGCGCGGCTGATGCGGGCTCGCGCCGACATCGAGACCGGCTATCCCGACGCCGAGCTCGACGAATGGACGGAGGTCGGACGGGCCTGGGCCCGCGGCGAGACGAGTCCCGCCACGAAGCCGATCGCCGCGACGGCCGCGATCCGGCCGCGCGATGCGTTCGTGTACTTCATCAACGGCGCGAAGGAGCGGGCGCCCGCGGCGGCGCAGGCAATGCTCGGGCGACTGGACGGCGCCGGCTGAACCACGGTCACGGTGAGACGACGACCCGCGCGACCGCGCGGCTTGCGCAGATAGACCTCGTGCAGCTGCGCGACGGCGCCGATCATCTCGGTGACGATGAACAGCAGCAGCACGCGCGGTGCGCCCTCGACCGCGACGAACCAGACGATCAGCAGCGAGATCCAGACGCGGCCCCAGCCGTCGATCAGCGCGAAGACGCCGATCGGCTTCAGGTAGCGCGCCACGCACCAGATCGCCACCAGCGTGCCGCTGAGGCAGACGAAGAACATCTGCAGCGGCGTGAACGTCGGCGCGACCGGGCTGCCGCCGAGCTTGCCGTTGACCAGTACAGCAGGCTGATGAAGTGCTCGGCGAGCGGCGGCAGGGCCAGCGTGTACGACACCGACGAATCGACGATCGCCCAGAAGCGGACCTTGCGGCGGCGGACGCGGTCGAGGTCGGGACGAAGAGGCATCGCGGTGCGGGCGCTGAGGCGAGCGGTCGTGCGCTTACGGCACGAGCTCGCCGATCTTGCCGGACGGGTTGCGTGCGCCCGCGATCACGACCTTCTCGCCGTCGTGCCGGAACACGTAGCAGGCGTCCGGGAGGGTCACGTAGCGGTCGGGCTGCCATTTGAAGCACAGATGACCGTCGTCCGTGACCTCGTAGCTGCCGCTCAGGGTCAGGTTGCGTCCACCGGAGGTCGCCAACGAGTAGAAGGACCGGCCGTCGCGCAACTCGTATTCGATCTTCTTCTGGTCCGAGTCGCGGACATACGCGAGTTTCTTCGTGGCCACGATCGCATCGACGTCGGCCTTCGGGTACAGCGGGGCACGTTCCTGCGCGACCGCGACGGAAACGGACCACCCTGCGCACGCCGCGACGGCGACGATGAGCGTGTTGCGAATCGACTCCATGACTTCTCCCTGAAGTGACGTTGTCTGCGAAGGCAACTCGGCCGTCTTGTCGCTCGACGGCTGCGATCGAACGCGTCGCGCTGCGAGCGCCTCTTCGAGCGCGTGCCGCGGTCGTGACGGAGCCGACGCGATTATGCAGCGTGCCCTCGACGTATCGATGCTTCGATGGTGCGGTCGGTCAGCGATCGCGCAGGATCTCGCGCGCCGCGTTGCGGCCCGGCAGGCCGGTGACGCCGCCGCCCGGATGGTGCCCGAGCCGCACAGGTAGAGCCGCGCGATCGGGCTGCGGTAGTCGGCGTGGCCGAGGACCGGCCGCGCGCGAGAACAGCTGGTCGAGCGACAGCGCGCCGTGGAAGATGTCGCCGCCGACGAGCCCGAACTTCCGTTCGAGGTCGAGCGGCGTGTGGACCTGGCGCGCGATGACGCTGGCCGCGAAGCTCGGCGCGAAGCGCGCGACGGTCGCGATCACCCGATCGGCGGCGTCGTCGCGCGCGCGGTCGTCGGCCCAGCCGTCGACGTAGCGAGCGTGCGGCCGACGTCGCCTCGAGCCTCGGCGCGAAGTGCTGGCAGAACAGGCTCGCGACGTGCAGCGCCGGGCGGCGCGAGCGTGTCGTCGACGGTCGACGGGAATCAGCATCTCGACGATCGGCCGCGCGCCCCAGCCGTCGCGACGCGCGTCGATCCACGCGTCCTCCATGTACGCGAGCGACGGCGCCATCACGATGCCGCTCTCGTGATGCGGCTGGTGATGCGCGCCCGGCAGAGCCGCGAAGTCGGGCAGCGACGACAGCGCGACGTTCATCCGCAGCGTGCCCGAGCCGCTGCGATAGGCGGTGATGCGCGCGACGAAGTCGTCGGGCAGCTCGGCCTCGATCGACCAGCGACAGGAACAGCAGCCGCGGATGGACGTTCGAGACGATGCGCCGGCGCGTCGATGCGCGTGCCGTCCTCGAGCGCGACGCCGCGGCGCCGACGTTGCCGCTCGGGCCGTCGATCACGATGCGGGCGACCGGCGCATCGACGCTGATCTCGACGCCGCGCGCGTTCGGCCTCCGTCGCCATCGCCTGCGTGATCGCGCCCATGCCGCCGATCGCGTGGCCCCACACGCCGGCCTGCGGCCGTCGACCTCGCCGAACACGTGATGCAGCAGCACGTAAGCGGAGCCGGCCGCGTAGGGGCTCGCGTAGTGGCCGACCATCGCGTCGAAGCCGAACGCGGCCTTGATCGGCGCCGACTTCGAACCACGCGTCGAGCACGTCGCCGGCGCTCTTCGTGAACAGGTCGAGCAGGTCGCGCTTGCCGGGCAGGTCCATGCGGCGCATGCGACCGCCGAGATCCCACGCCGACCACCAGTCGCCGATCGACGCGAAGTCGCGCGGTCCGACGTTCGGCGGCGTCTTCGTCAGCATCGTGCGCACGAGCGCCACGACGCCGTCGAGCATCGCGTCGTAGGCCGGGCAGCCGCTCGGCGTCGCGCGACGAGAACTTCGCGACCTCGCGCTGCGTCGCCGTCGAGGCCGCCGCCGATCTTCAGGCAGGCGCGATCGCCGAGGTCCGCGTCGTCGTCCGCTTGCAGCGGCAGGAAGTTGGAGAACGGCCGCTGCACGATGCGCAAGCCGTGCTCGTGCAGCCGCAGGTCGCGCACGATCGTCGGCGTGCAGCAGGCCGACCGTGTAGCTCGCGGTCGAGTTGCGGAAGCCCGGATGGAACTCCTCGGTGACCGCCGCGCCGCCGACGATGCCGCGCCGCTCGACGATGCGCACCGACAGGCCGCGCGCCGCGAGGTCGCAAGCGCAGACGAGGCCGTTGTGGCCGCCGCCGACGACGACCGCGTCGTAGACCTTCGCGGTCAACGCAGCGACGCGACAGCAGCCAGCGCCCGAAGTACGGCAGCAGCAGCGCGGACACGAGCGCGGTCAGGCCCATCGCGAGGCCGGCGAACGCGCCCATCTCGTCGCTGACACTGGAACGCGCGCGCGACGCCCTGGCCGTGCGACGACAGGCCGAGCGCGAAGCCGCGGACGGCAGTGCGACGGGATCCGCATCCCGTTCAGCACGAAGCGCGCGAGCGCCGACCCGACGATGCCGGTGATCACGACGCAGACCGCCGTCAGCGACGGAATGCCGCCCGAGCTTCTCGCTGATGCTCATCGCGACCGGCGTCGTGATCGACTTCGGCACCAGCGACGCGAGCGTGCGCGGCGACGCGCCGAGCACATGGGCGATCAGGACGGCGGAGCCCGACGCGACGGTCACCCCGACGAGCGAGCGCGACGACGAGCGCGACCCAGTGCGTCTTCAGCTTGCCCCACTTCTCGTACAGCGGGATCGCGAGCGCGACGGTCGCCGGCCCGAGCAGGAAGTGCACGAACTGCGCCCCGTCGAAATAGGTCCGGTACGACGTGCGCGTGCCGAGCAGGATCGCGAGCAGCAGGCACGATCGCGATCGCGACCGGGTTGACGAGCGGATTGAAGCCGCTCGCGCGATAGAGCAGGAACGCGGACAGGTAGGCGACCAGCGTCAGCGTCAGCCACAGCAGCGGCGACGCCGACAGGTAGACCCAGGTGTCGACGACCGGATGCACGTGTCAGCCTTCGCGGCTACGACGCGCGCGCGACGCGTCGGTGCGCCGGATCAGGAACGCCGCGGTGACCGCCGTCGCGACGATCGCGAGCAGCGTGCTGCCGACGACGGCCGCGATGATCGCGACGCCTTCGTCGGCCAGCCGCGCGAAGTGGACCATCACGCCGACGCCGGCCGGCACGAACAGCAGCGACAGGTGCGACAGCAGCGTGCTCGCCGGTCGGCTTGATCTTCGCGAGCAGCGCGGGTCGCAGGCGCGAGCGTCACGAGCAGCAGCGCCATGCCGATCACCGGTCCCGGGATCGGCAGGCCGAACGAGAAGGCGAGCGTCTCGCCGATCAGCTGGTAGACCAGCAGGATGGCGATGGCTTCGATCATGGAACGGGACCGCTACAACGGCCGACGCGGATCCGGGATCGGCTTCGGCCCGCGGCCCTTGCGCACGCGGCGGCGCCTGGCGCGTCTCGCCGGGGAACAGTCCGTGCGCGCGGCGCCGCCCTGCGTCAGCGCGTTGGCGATCAGCTCGATCCAGTGCAGCACCGGGTCGATCGGTGCCGCTCTGCAGGTGCGTGATGCAGCCGATGTTGGCCGACACGATCGCCTGCGGCTCTGCGTCGCCGCGAGCTGGGCGAGCTTGCGGTCGCGCAGCGCGGTCGCGAGCTCCGGCTGCAGCACCGAATAGGTGCCGGCCGACCCGCAGCACAGGTGGCTCTCGGCGCACAGCCTCACGTCGATGCCGGCGGCCGTCAGCAGCGCCTCGACGGTGCCGCGGATCTGCTGGCCGTGCTGCAGCGTGCACGGCGGATGCCACGCGACGCGGCGCGTCGTCGGCGGCGACAGCTTGCCGACCAGCGTGTCGGCGAGCGGCGCAGGATCTCGGACAGGTCGCGCGTGAGCTCGCGCGATGCGCTCGGCCTTCGTCCGCGTACGCCGGGTCGTGGCGCAGCAGGTGGCCGTACTCCTTGACCATCGCGCCGCAGCCGGACGCGTTCATCACGATCGCTTCGGCGCCCGCTTCGAGGTGCGGCCACCAGGCGTCGATGTTGCGCTGCACGTCGTCGAGCGCGCCGTCTTGATCGTTCAGGTGATGGCGGATCGCGCCGCAGCAGCCGGCCTTGCGGCGCGACGATCGTCTCGATGCCGAGCGCGTCGAGCACGCGGATCGGTGGCGTCGTTGACGCTGCGGCGCCATCGCCGGCTGCACGCAGCCGGCGAGCATCAGCATCTTGCGCGGATGCCTGCGCGGCCTGAGCGCGCGCGGCACGTCTGCGTCGCGGGCGGCACCTTGGTCGCGAGCGCCTCCGGCAGCATCGGCCGCACCGCCTTGCCGATCTTCATCGCCGGATCGAACAGCCAGCGTCGCGTCAAGTCCTTCGCGCAGCGCGGTGCGCTCGAGCCGTTCGCGCAGCGGCCGCGGCTCGGCTCGGCTCGTTCCTCGACGACGCTTGCGGCCGATGTCGACGAGGCGGCCGTACTGCACGCCCGACGGACACGTCGTCTCGCAGTTGCGGCAGGTCAGGCAGCGATCGAGATGCAGCCGCGTCGACGCGCGTGGCCGGGCGCGCCTTCGAGCACTTCCTTGATCAGGTAGATGCGTCCGCGCGGGCCGTCGAGTTCGTCGCCGAGCAGCTGGTAGGTCGGGCAGGTCGCGGTGCAGAAGCCGCAATGCACGCAGCGTCGCAGGATCGCTTCGGCCTCGTCGCCGTCGGCGGTGCCGCGGATGAAGTCGGCGAGATGGGTTTCCATGCAGGGGTCGGTGGCGTGCGGCGGCGTGCGCCGCTCAGAGATCGGGGTAGAGGCGGCCGCGATTGAAGAGGCGGCCGGGATCGAACTCGGCCTTCAGCCGTCGATGGATGCGTCATCGTCGGCGCGGGCAGCGGCGTGAACACGCCGTGCCGCGCCTTCAGGTCGTCGGACGCGCGCCACAGCGTCGCGTGGCCGCCGAGGCGCGTCGCCGTGTCGCGGACGACCGACGCATCGGCCGCCGTCGAGATCCAGCGCTGCGCGCCGCCCCATTCGATCAGCTGGTCGGCGAAGCCGAGCGCGTTCGGCGTCGAGTGGCGGCGCGGTCGACGGCAGCGACGAGTCGCCACTGCGGCGCGTCGACCGGCCGCGACGATGAAGTAAGTGATGCGGTCTGTTCGCGCAGGCCGCGCCACAGGACGCGGTCGGCCTCGGCGGCTTCGACGTCGAGGCCGCCGATGCGCCGGATGCCGGACTGGACCGCGGCCTCGCTGCCTTCGAGACGCACGAGCAACCGGCCGCTCGCGCGACGTGTAGCGACCGGAGCGTGCTGCGACAGCCACGCGCTCGCGCGTGATCGGCGAGCGGCTGGCCCGCCCAGCGATTGAGCGTCTCGAGCGCCGTCGCCTCGTCCATCGCGAACGACAGCGTCGCGGTCTGCGCCGGTCAGCGGCAGCACCTTCAGCGAGACCTCGGTGATCATGCCGAGCGTGCCGAGCGATGCCGGCCAGCGCGCGGCTCACGTCGTAGCCCGCGACGTTCTTCATGACCTGCCCGCCGAACGACAGCGTGCTGGCCACGGCCGTCGATCATGCGCGCGCCGAGCACGAAGTCGCGCAGCGACGCCGGCGGCCATGCGACGCGGGCCCGACAGGCCGGTCGCGACGCAGCCGCCGAGCGTCGCGCCACGGGCCGACCGCGACCATCGCCCGCGAGATCGCGTCGCCGCCGCTCGGGGGCATCGAGGCCGCGTGGGGCGCGAAGCGCGGCGGCTCGAACGCCAGCATCTGGCGGTGTCCCGGCGAGCACGGCCTCGATCTTCGCGACAGCGGCGTGCCCGGCGCGCGCGACGAGCGACGAGTTCGCTCGGCTCGTAGTCGACGATGCCGCTGTGGACGCGGACGTCGAGCGGCGTCCCCTCGACGCGATGGCCGTACCAGGACTTCGTGCCGCCGCCGCGGATCGCGAGCGGCGACCCGGTCGATGCCGCGGTCGCGGACGGCGTCGATCAGTCCGGCGAGTCCGTCGACGGCGACCCCGGCGTCCGGTCGCGGATCGCACGCCGGTTTCCTGCAAGCGACTGGCCATCAGAAACGCGGCAGGTCCGGGTGCGGCAACGCGCCGCCGTGCACGTGCAGCCGACCGAATTCGGCGCAGCGATGCAGCGACGGGATGCCCTTGTCCGGATTGAGCAGGCCGGCTTCGGATCGAACGCGCGCTTGACGCCGCGGAAGCGCTCGAGCTCCGGCGCCTCGAACTGGATGCACATCTGGTTGATCTTCTCGATGCCGACGCCGTGTTCGCCGGTGATCGTGCCGCCGAGCGTCACGCACAGCGTCGAGGATCTCGGCGCCGAACGTCCTCGGCGCGGCGCAGCTCGTCGGCGTCGTTCGCGTCGAACAGGATCAGCGGATGCAGGTTGCCGTCGCCGGCATGGAACACGTTCGGGCAGCGCAGCGCGTACTTGTCCTCCATCGCCTGGATCGCCTTGCAGCATCTCGCCGAGGCGCTTCTTCGGGATGGTGCCGTCCATGCAGTAGTAGTCGGGCGACACGCGGCCCGCCGCGGGGAAGGCGTTCTTGCGACCGGCCCAGTACTGCAGGCGTTCGGTCTCGTTCTGCGACGACCACGAGTCGCTTCGCGCCCGACGCGCCGAGCACGGCCTCCATGTGGCGCGATCTCGTCGTCGACCTCGTCGGCCGTGCCGTCGGATTCGCACAGCAGGATCGCGGCCGCGTCGAGGTCGTAGCCGGCCTTCGCGAACGGCTCGACCATCCGCGTCGCCTGCTGGTCCATCATCTCGAGCCCGGCGGGGATGATGCCGGCCGAGATGATCGCCGCGACCGCGTCGCCCGCCGTGCTCGACGTCGTCGAACGACGCCATGATGACGCTGCGCGGACTGCGGCTTCGGGATCAGCTTGACGGTGACCTCGGTGACGACGGCGAGCATCCCTTCGGAGCCGACCATCAGCGCGAGCAGGTCGAAGCCCGGGCGCGTCGGGCGCCTCGGAGCCGAGACTCGACGACCTCGCCGTCCATCGTGAGGCCGCGCACGCGCAGCACGTTGTGGACCGTCAGGCCGTACTTGAGGCAATGCACGCCGCCCGAGTTCTCGGCGACGTTGCCGCCGATGCTGCAGGCGATCTGCGACGACGGGTCGGGCGCGTAGTAGAGGCCGTGACGCACGGCCGCTTCGGAGATCGCGAGGTTGCGCACGCCCGGCTGCACGACCGCGGTCCGCGCGAGCGGGTCGAGCGACACGATGCGGTTGAGCTTGCCGAGCGCGAGCAGCACGCCTTCGCCGTGCGGCATCGAACCGCCGGACAGGCTGGTGCCCGCGCCTCGCGCGACGACCGGCACGCCGAGCATCCGCGCGCAGATGCGCAGCACCGCCGCGACCTGCTCCTCGGTCGTCGGGCAGCGCGACGACCATCGGCTGCTGGCGGAACATCGACAGGCCGTCGCATTCGTAGGGCCGCGTATCGGCCTGCTTCCACAGCACGCTGTGTGCCGGCAGGAAGCGCGAGCAAGGCGTCGGCCACCTGCGGCCTGACGGCCGGCGGCGACGCGTGCTGTGCGATCGGGAGTTCGACGGGAGCGTTCATCATTCGACGTTAACACGTCGTTCGAGGCCGGCAAACTTGTCCGATCCGGCCTCGCGGTCGAACTCGACGCGACTTGCGTCCGTCCGAACGCCGGACCCACTCGATCGGCAAGGAAACACGATGAAGACACGCACTACTCGGAACCGACGGACCCACCGTCTCGGCGATCGGCCTCGGCTGCATGGGCATGTCGGAGTTCTACGGCGCGGCCGACGCGCGGACGCCGCCGAAGCGATCGCGACGATCCATCGCGCGCTCGACCTCGGCATCGGCGTTCCTCGACACCGCCGACATGTACGGGCCGTTCACCAACGAGGAGCTCGTCGGCTCGCGCGATCGCCGGTCGACGCGACGAGGTCGTGCTCGCCACCAAGTTCGGCAACATGCGCGGGCCGAACGGCGAGCGCCTCGGCATCAACGGCCGACCCGAGTACGTGCGCCAGGCGTGCGAGGACTCGCTCGATGCGGCTCGGCGTCGACACGATCGATCTGTACTACCAGCATCGCGTCGACCCGAACGTGCCGATCGAGGACACCGTCGGCGCGATGGCCGACCTCGTCACCGCAGGCAAGGTGCGCTTCCTCGGCCTGTCCGAGGCCGCGCCCGAGACGCTCCGAGCGCGCGCTCGAGGTCCATCGCGATCCACGCGCTGCAGACCGAGTACTCGCTGTGGTCGCGCGATCCGGAGGACGAGCTGCTGCCGCTGCTGCGAGAAGTTCGGCATCGGCATTCGTGCCGTACAGCCCGCTCGGCCGCGGCTTCCTCACCGGCCGCTTCCAGCTCGATCGACGATCTTCCCGAGCGGGCGACTTCCGCCGCAACAACCCGCGGTTCCCGGGCGACAACTTCCAGAAGAACCTCGACGTCGTCGCGCAAGGTCGGGCGAGATCGCGGCGGAGAAGGGCTGCACGCCGGCGCAGCTCGCGCTCGCGTGGCTGCTCGCGCAGGGCGACTTCATCGTGCCGATTCCCGGGACGACGCGACGCGAGCGGCTCGAGGAGAACGCCGGGGCGGTCGACGTCGTGCTCGACGCGCGACGACCTCGCGCGCATCGAGGCCGTCGCGCCGGTCGGCTTCGCGGCCGGCACGCGCTACGACGATGCGGGGATGCGGGCCGTCAACCGGTGATGGGACGCGACGGGCGCCGAGCGATGGATCCGCGTGGCCGCCTTCTTCAGCGGTGCCGCTTCCACAGATTCTCCATCTGCTCGAGTGCGACGCCTCTCGTTTCGGGCACGCGCAGATGGACCCAGAGCAACCCGATCGCGCAGATCGCAGCGAGGACGAAGAACGACAGCGAGCTTCCGACGACGGTCTGCAGCGACAGGAAGAACTGGCTGACGAACCATGCCGCACCCCAATTCACAGCGGTCGCGAGGGCGACGCCGCGACTGCGGATGTGCGACGGGAAGATCTCGTTTATCACGGTCCACGTCACGGGGCCGAGGGAGAAGGCGAAGCAGCCGATGAACACGACCAGCGCGATGGCCATGACGATCCCGGGAGTCGACGTCGCGGCGGCGGCCGCCGCGTGGTCGGCGTCGGCGTCGCCGATGTAGCGGAAGGCCGTTCCCACCACCGCGAGGCTGATGCCCATGCCGATCAGGCCGGCCAGCAGCAGCGAGCGTCGGCCGAGCCGGTCGATGAAGGCGATCGCGATCAGTGTCGCCAACACGTTGACGCCGCCGATCGCCCAGGTCGTCATGGACGAGCGCGCCGCCTCCGAGACGAAACCGGCGGCCTCGAAGATTTTGCCCGCGTAGTAGATGACCGCGTTGATGCCGGTGAACTGCTGCAGCGTGGCGAGGCCGAGCGCCACCACCAGCGGCCGCCTCCATTCGCGACGAAGAAGCTCGCGCCATGCGGCCGGTCGCGGGTCGTCGCGCGTGCCCGCCGCGATCGCATCGAGCGTCCTGGCCGGATCCTCGTGCGGCTGGAGACGTCTGAGCTCGTCGGCCGCGGCGGCGCGGCGACCTTTCGACATCAACCATCGTGGCGATTCCGGTGCCACGAGTGCGACCAGCACGAGAGCCGCTCCCGGGATCGCGGCGACGATCAGCATCCATCGCCAGTGCGCAGGTCCGGCCAGGGCGCCGTTCACCAGATAAGCGAGGAAGATGCCGATCGCGATCGCGAGCTGGTACGCGGAAATGAACCGTCCGCGCCGCGCGGCCGGCGCCAGCTCTGCTGCGTACAGCGGTGCCGCGACCGCCGCGATGCCGACGCCGGCGCCGACGATCAAACGTCCCGCCACCAGCACCGTGGTGTCCGCCGCCAGCGACTGGACGGCCGCACCCACCGTGAAGAGCGCGCCTGCGATCAGGATCGTGCGCTTTCGACCCAGTCGATCACCGAGCTCGCCTGCGATCAGCGAACCGATCAGCGCGCCGAGCGTCACCCAGCTGGTCACGACCTGGAGCATCAGGAGGCTGAGCGCGAAAGTCGCCTCGATGCCGGCCAACGCGCCCGAGATGACGCCCTGGTCGTAGCCGAACAGCATGCCGGCCAAGAGGACGAGAGTCAGCACGACTACGAGCCATCGCGTCATCGTGTCTGCACACCGTGGACCCGATCGATCGCACGCAACGATGCGTCGGGGCTCGGCGTGCGCCCTTCACATCGAAGGAGGGTCCAAGTGCAGCGTCGGTCGAACATGGGGCTCGCGTACGACGCGCCTTCGTTGATGCATGGCCGGGAGGTGCCGCCGAGTATCGCTCGATTGCGCAGGTCGGTGTCGATGCGACCGGCGCCGCATCGCGTCGTATGCTTCGGGATCTCGCACCCGGCCCGTTCGCGCCACGCCTCGAATCGTTCCATGACCGCCGTCATCACCAGCATCGAAGACCTGCGCGTGCTCGCGAAGCGACGCGTGCCGAAGATGTTCTACGACTACGCCGACTCGGGCGCGTGGACCGAGTCGACCTATCGCGCGAACGAGACCGACTTCGCGCGCATCAAGCTGCGCCAGCGCGTTGCCGTCGACATGACGAACCGTTCGCTCGCGTCGACGATGATCGGGCAGCCGGTCTCGATGCCGGTCGCGCTCGCGCCGACCGGCCTGACCGGCATGCAGCACGCCGACGGCGAGATCCTCGCGGCGCGCGCGGCCGAGAAGGCCGGCGTGCCGTTCACGCTGTCGACGATGAGCATCTGCTCGATCGAGGACGTCGCGGAGAACACGTCGGCGCCGTTCTGGTTCCAGCTCTACGTGATGAAGGACCGCGAGTTCATCGGCCGCCTGATCGACCGCGCGAAGGCCGCTCGCTGCAGCGCGCTCGTGTTGACGCTCGACCTGCAGATCCTCGGCCAGCGTCACAAGGACGTGAAGAACGGTCTCACCGCGCCGCCGAAGCCGACGGTCGCGAACCTGATCAACCTCGCGACGAAGCCCGGCTGGTGCCTCGCGATGCTGGGCACGAAGCGCCGGACGTTCCGCAACATCGTCGGGCACGCGCAGAACGTGAAGGACGTCAGCTCGCTGTCGGCCTGGACCGCCGAGCAGTTCGATCCGAGGCTGTCGTGGGACGACGTGAAGTGGATCCGGGATCGATGGGGCGGCAAGCTGATCGTGAAGGGCATCCTCGATCCGGAAGACGCCGAGAACGCGGCGAAGCTCGCGGAGCAGGGGCTCGTCGACGCGATGATCGTGTCGAACCACGGCGGCCGTCAGCTGGACGGCGCGATGTCGTCGATCGCCGCGGTGCCGGCGATCGTCGAGGCGGTCGGCTCGCGCATCGAGGTCCTCATGGACGGCGGCGTGCGATCCGGACAGGACGTCATCAAGGCGATCGCGCTCGGCGCGAAGGGCGTGTTCATCGGCCGCGCGTTCCTGTACGGACTCGGCGCGATGGGCGAGACCGGCGTCACGGCCTGCCTCGACGTGATCCGTCGCGAGCTCGACACGACGATGGCGCTGTGCGGCCTGCGCGACATCAACGACGTCGACCGTCGCATCCTCGTGCCGTCCAGCCTGCCGCCCGAGTGGTTCGGCGGTCGTTGATCAGCGCAGCGGCGGCCGGTTCGACGCGAAGAACGTCGACGGCGACGCGCCGAACGTGCGCTTGAACATCGCCGTGAACGCGCTCTGGCTGCGATAACCGAGGCTCGCCGCGACGCGCGATAGCGGCCAGCCGCGCGCGATCAGCGGCGCGGCATGCGCGAGGCGCATCTGCTGGCGCCATGCGGCGAACGTCGTGCCGAGTTCGTCGGCGAACAGACGCGCCAGCGTCCGCGCGCTCGCACCGACCAGCGGCGCCCATTCGTCCAGCGTCCGCGTCGACGACGGCTCGGCGAGCAGCGCGCCGCACAGCGCCGCGAGGCGCTTGTCGGACGGCAGCGCGACGCCGGCCGGCAACGGCTTCGCGACCCGTAGCTCGTCGAGGATCAGGTCGCTGACGAGGCGTTCGCGACGCGCGTCGGTCTCGGTCCCGGACGATCCGAGCTCCGCGATCAACTCGCGCAGCAGGTGCGTGACCTCGAGCACGCGACAGCCGTCGGTCGGGATCGTGCTCGCGGCCGGCAGGACGTACAGCGAGCGCATCTGCGCGTCTTCGAGGATCGTCACCGCGTGATGGATGCCGGCGGGAATCCAGATCGCGCGCGACGGCGGCACGAACCATGCGGTGTCGGCCGTCGACACGCGCAGCGCGCCGTGCGCCGTGTACAGCACCTGGTGCCAGCGATGCCGATGCGTCGGGAAGCGTGCGTCGTGCTCGATGTCGCGCGCGATCAGCCGCACGGGCCGAGCAGGCGTCGGGTCGTAGCCCGGGACGTTCAGCAGACGGTGCTTCAGGACACGCGGCATCGGAAAGGGCGTGGCAGGAACTCGCCAAAGGTTGTCGTTCTATCGTAAACCAGCCGACGCCCGCACGCCTAAGCTGCCGTCCTTCGAGAGCACG
Organism: uncultured beta proteobacterium; assembly: GCA_963795885.1. Taxonomy (GTDB): domain Bacteria; phylum Pseudomonadota; class Gammaproteobacteria; order Burkholderiales; family Burkholderiaceae_D; genus CAHJXF01. Next base: position 1,075,912 of record CAWCJI010000007.1, read on the forward strand.
GACAGGGGCACGACATGAGCGCGACGGCAGAGACCCACCCGGCGGCCGGCATCGAAGCCTTCGATCAGGCGGCCCCGTCGATCGCCGCATCGGCCGCCGATCCGCGAGCCGCGGGCGGCGGCGTGTCGTTGCGCGTGCTCGGCGCGCTCAGCTTCTCGCATTTCCTCAACGACATGATCCAGTCGTTGATCCTCGCGATCTATCCGCTGCTGAAAGGCACGTTCTCGCTGACGTTCGTGCAGATCGGCCTGATCACGCTGACGTACCAGATCACGGCGTCGCTGCTGCAGCCGCTGATCGGGCTGTACACCGATCGTCGGCCGCAGCCGCGCTCGCTGTCGATCGGCATGGCGTCGACGCTGTGCGGCCTCGTGCTGCTCGCGTTCGCGCCGACCTACGGGGTGCTGCTCGTCGCGGCCGCGCTCGTCGGCACCGGCTCGTCGATCTTCCATCCGGAGTCGTCGCGGATCGCCCGGATGGCGTCCGGTGGCAGGCACGGTCTCGCGCAGTCGATCTTCCAGGTGGGCGGCAACGCGGGCAGCGCGGCGGGCCCGCTGCTGGCCGCGTGGCTCGTGATCCCGAACGGGCAGAAGAGCGTCGCGTGGTTCGCGCTCGCTGCGCTGCTCGCGATCGGCGTGCTGTGGGCGGTCGGCACGTGGTACATGACCAATCTCGCCGCGTTCCGCGCGCAGTTGAAGGCGCAGCGAGCGACGCACGCGGCGCTGCCGCGCAGACAGGTGATCACCGCGATCGCGATCCTGTTGCTGCTCGTGTTCTCGAAGTACTTCTACCTCGCGAGCATCACGAGCTACTTCACGTTCTACCTGATCGAGAAGTTCGGGCTGTCGATCCAGGCGGCGCAGCTGCATCTGTTCGTGTTCCTCGCGGCGGTCGCGGCGGGCACGCTGCTCGGCGGTCCGATCGGCGACCGCATCGGCCGCAAGCGCGTCATCTGGGCGTCGATCCTCGGCGTCGCGCCGTTCACGCTGCTGCTGCCGCACGTCGGCCTCGAATGGACCACCGCGCTCAGCTTCGTGATCGGCTTCGTGATCGCGTCGGCGTTCTCGGCGATCGTCGTCTACGCGCAAGAGCTCGTGCCGGGCAAGGTCGGCACCGTCTCCGGCCTCTTCTTCGGCTTCGCGTTCGGCATGGGTGGGGTCGGCGCCGCGGTGCTCGGTCAGCTCGCGGACACGCACGGCGTCGCGTCCGTCTACGCGGTGTGCGCCTATCTGCCGCTGCTCGGCCTCGTCGCCGGATTCCTGCCGGATGCAGCGCCGGTCGCCCACGCCGCGAATCGACGTTGAGGCGGCCGTCCGTCGAACGGCGTCACGCAGCCATCCCTCGATCTTCGGATCAGCGCACCGTTCGCCACTCGAACGAAATGGGGAACCGCGCAGCGCGGTCGACCGTGCAGCGCAGCTTGCGGGCCGCGTCGGCGGCGGCATCGCCGAACGGCGGCGCCGACGACGTCACCGACAACACGGTGACTTTCGTGCCGTCGACCGCGAAGACCACCGACGCCGTCCCGGCGTCGATCCCGCGGATGATCGCGTCCCGCGGAAACGGCGACTCGCGGACCAGCGCGTCGTAGTTCTGGCAAGCGGCTCGGGCCGCGGCGACCGACTCGACGCTCGGCGCCGCAGGCGACGGGCCCGGGGTCGCGGCCGTCGGGACGGCCGGCGCCGCGGCGGCCGGCTTTCGACTGAACCACGAGCAACCGGCGAGCGGCAGCACGAGCAACGCCGTCGCGACGACGCGCTTCATGCGCTTCGCGGTCCGATGCGATCGCCCGCGACTAGCGTAGCTGGCTGTCCTTGCTGCCGCGCCGGTTGTAGCCCGAGAACACCGCATCGGCGCGATCCGCTTCTTCCTGGCAGCGCACGCAAAGCCGCGTGCCGGGCACGGCCGCACGACGCGCCGCAGGGATCTCCACTTCGCACTCGTCGCAATGCGTGGTGCCCGGGCCCGCAGCGGCCAGCTTGGCCTGCGCGCGCTTGATGCCGTCCTCGATCGTCGCGTCGATCTGCTCGCTGACCGCGTTGTCGTTCGTCCAGCCGGATGCCATCTCCGTCTCCCACCTGCGTCACACGTCGAGCGAGACGATCTTGCCCGGGTTCATGATGTTCTTCGGGTCGAACGCGCGCTTCAGCGACCGCATCAGATCGAGCGCGTCCTCGCCGTGCTCCTCGATCAGGAACGACATCTTGTGCAGTCCGACACCGTGCTCGCCGGTACAGGTGCCGTCGAGCTGGATCGCGCGCGACACGAGCCGATGGTTGATGCCTTCGGCCTCCTCGAATTCCTCGGGCTTCGCAGGATCGACGAGCAGCATCACGTGATAGTTCCCGTCGCCGACGTGACCGAGGATCAGCGACGGCAGGCTCGACTTCGCGCAGTCGGCGACCGTCGCGCCGATCGAGTCGGCGAGCTTCGAGATCGGCACGCAGACGTCGGTCGTGATCGCACGCGTGCCGGGCTTGACCTGCAGCCCCGCGAAGTATGCGGCGTGGCGCGCGGCCCAGAGCTTCGAGCGGTCCTCGGGCTTCGTCGCCCACGTGAACTCCATGCCGCCGTGCTCGCTCGCGAGCGACTGCACGATCTCGGCCTGTTCCTTGACCCCGGCCTCGGAGCCGTGGAATTCGAACAGCAGCAGCGGCGTCTCGGTCAGCGTCAGCTTGCTGTGCACGTTGACCGCGTGGACGAACGCCGCGTCGAGCAGCTCGACGCGCGCGACCGGCACGCCCATCTGGATCGTCTCGATCACGCAGCGCACCGCGTCGTCGACGGTCGCGAAGTTGCAGACGGCCGCCGAGATCGCCTCGGGCTGCGGATACAGCTTGACGGTGACCTCGGTGATGATGCCGAGCGTGCCTTCGCTGCCGACGAAGATGCGCGTCAGGTCGTAGCCGGCCGACGACTTGCGCGCGCGGCGCGCGGTGCGGACGATCTTGCCGTCGGCCGTGACGACGGTCAGCGCGACGACGTTCTCGCGCATCGTGCCGTAGCGGACCGCGTTCGTGCCCGATGCCCGCGTCGCGGCCATGCCGCCGAGCGACGCGTCGGCGCCCGGATCGATCGGGAAGAAGAGGCCGGTGTCCTTGATCTCGGTGTTCAGTTGCTTGCGCGTGACGCCGGCCTGCACGGTCGCCGTGAGGTCTTCGGGGTTGACCGCGATCACGCGCTTCATCTCGGACACGTCGAGCGAGATGCCGCCGCGGATCGCGAGCAGATGGCCTTCGAGCGACGACCCGGTGCCGTACGGAATCACCGGCACCTCGTGTGCGGAGCACAGCTTGACGATCTCGGCGACCTCCTCGGTGCTGTGCGCGTAGACCACCGCGTCCGGCAGCATCGGATCGAACGCGGACTCGTCGCGGCCGTGATGCGCGCGAACCGACTCCGCGATCGAGAAGCGCTCGCCGAACCGTTCGGCCAACGCGTCGACGAACGGCTGCGGCAGCGGGCGCTTGAAGAGCGCGGGATGAGGGATCGGTTGGTTCATGGGCATCTCCTGCGGCGGCGCGCCGGCACGGACGGCTAGTTTAGTCCTCGAGAACGGCGTCCTGCGACGCCTCCGCGGCGCGATCGTACAATCGGCTCCCTCCCAAACGCACGGTCACCAACTTGAACGACGTTCCGAGCAGCGCTGAAGCCCTACGCGGTTCGCGCATCGTGGCCGACATCGGCGGGACCAACGGGCGCTTCGCGATCGCGCGGGACGGCAAGCTCACCGAACGGCACGAGTACCGCAACGCCGAGTTCTCCGACCTCGCCGCGCTGCTGGCCCGCTATCTCGAGGACGCCGGCGCGTCGAGCGACGAGATCGACGGGGCGTGCCTCGCGGTCGCGGCGCCGGTCTCCGTCGACGGCGAGGCGAAGTTCACGAACGCGCCGTGGACGGTCAGCACGCGCGCGTTGAAGACGGCATTGAGTCTGTCGCGCGTCGCGCTGATCAACGACTTCGAGGCGCAGGCCTACGGGTTGATGACGGTCGGCGACGCCGACGTGTCGGTCGTCTCTCCCGGCACGCCCGCGTCGCCGGGGACTCGCGTGATCCTCGGACCCGGCACCGGGCTCGGCTGCGCCGCGCTGACGCCTGCGATCGAGCCCGACGCACCGCCGGTCGCCGTCACGAGCGAAGGCGGCCACATGGGCTTCGCGGCCGAGAGCGACGCGGATCGTCGCATCCTCGACGTCGCGCGCGCGCAGTTCGGTCGCACGTCGTGGGAACGCGTCTGCTGCGGTGCCGGCATCGCGCTCGTCCATCGCGCGCTCGCGCCCGACGACGTGCTCGACGGCGTCGCGGACGGCGATCCGAGCGAGGTCGTGAAGAGCGCGATCGCCGACCCGTCGAGCCCGGCCGCGGCATCGCTGCGTCACTACTGCGGACTGCTCGGCTCGTTCGCCGGCGACCTCGCGCTGGTGTTCCACGCGGGCGCCGGGATCTATCTGACCGGCGGTGTGCTGACGCATCTCGGCGACGCGTTCGACGTCGACGCGTTCATGCGCCGCTTCGTCGACAAGGGTCGCTATCACGACTGGCTGTCCGCGTTGCCGGTATCGCGGATCACGGCCGACGACGTCGCGCTGCGCGGCTGCGCCAACTACCTCGAGCTCGTGCGAGCGAAGGGCGCCGCGATCACGAGCGACCGCTGATGGGCAAGCGGCTCACGCAGATCGCGACGCGCACCGGCGACGACGGCACGACGGGCCTCGGCGACGGCACGCGCGTCGACAAGGACGCGCTGCGTGTTCATGCGATGGGCGACGTCGACGAGCTCAACAGCGCGCTCGGCCTGCTCGCGTGCGAGGACCTCCCCGACGACGTGCGCGGCGCGTTGTTCGACATCCAGCACGACCTGTTCGATCTCGGCGGCGAGCTGTCGATCCCCGGCTACGCGATGGTGACCGAGGCGCAGGTCGCGACGCTCGACGACCGGCTCGCGACGTACAACGCGAAGCTGCCGCGACTCGAGGAGTTCATCCTGCCCGGCGGGTCGCGCGCAGCGAGCGTCGCGCACGTCGCGCGGACGGTCGCGCGGCGGGCCGAGCGCAGCGTCGTCGCGCTCGGCAAGGCCGAGCCGGTGCGGGTCGAGGCACGCCACTACCTCAACCGCCTGTCGGACCTGCTGTTCGTGCTCGCGCGGGTGCTGAATCGCCATGCCGGCGGCAACGACGTGCAGTGGCAGAAGAACAAGAACTCGGCGTGAACGCACGCCGCGACCGACTCACATCAACCGGATCCTGCCGATGCGCATCGCCGTCCTCCTGATCACCCTTCTCGCCGTCACGACCGCGCGAGCCGCGCCGGCGCATCCGCAGATCCCGCTCTGGGACGACGTCGCGATCAACGCGCTGTGCGATCCGGCGATCGACGGCTTTCGCCGCATGCAGGCCGACATGGAAGCGAAGCGCGGACCCGCGGGCGTGTTCGACGAATGGAATGCGCTCGCGGTCGCGACCAACGACCTCGACGGACCGCTGTCGCTGATCGCGAACGTCGCGGTCGACAAGGCGACGCGCGACGCGGCCGACGCCTGCGAGCTGAAGCTCGCGCCGTTCCAGGTCGATCTGTTCCAGAGCCAGCCACTCTATCGACGGGTGAAGTCCGCGAAGCCGGTCGATGCCATCCAGGCCCAGTATCGACAGGACCTGCTCGAACAGTTCGAGGACGCCGGCGTGACGCTGAGTCCGGACAAGCGCCGCCGGGTCAAGGAGATCAACCAGGAAATCACCGACCTGCAGCAGCGCTTCGACAAGAACCTGCGCGACGACGACACGCGGGTCGTGATGACGCCTGCCGAGATGGCCGGCCTGCCGGACAACTATCTGACCGCGCAGAAGAAGGATGCCGACGGCAATTACTCGCTGCCGATGGCCTATCCGTCGTATCTGCCGTTCATGCAGCTGGCGTCGAACGCCGATGCCCGCAAGCGCTACTGGATGGCGCGTAGCCGATACGGCGGCGATGCGAACATCCAGCTGCTCGATCGCGTCGACGCGCTGCGCCTCGAGCTCGCGAAGCTCTACGGCCGCCCCGACTACGCGTCGTTCGTGCTGCAGCGGCGCATGGCGCGGACGCCCGCCACCGCCTACCGCTTCCTCGACGACGTGCATGCGGCGATCGCCGACCTCGAGAAGAAGGAGTACGGCGAGCTCGCGCAGTGGAAGGCCGACGACCTGCATCAGCCGGTCGCGACGACGACGCTCGACCGCTGGGACGTGTCGTACTACTCCGAGAAGCTCAGGAAGGCGCGCTTCGCGGTCGATCAGGAGGCGCTGCGCAAGTACTTCCCGACCGAGGCGAGCATCGCGTACACGCTGAAGGTCGCGGAGACGCTGTACGGCATCCGCTTCGTCCCGTCGAACGCGCCGACCTGGCACCCGGACGTGCGCGTCTACGACGTGCTCGATCGCGCGCCGGACGGCAGCGACGGCGCCTACGTCGGGACGGTCTATCTCGATCTCTATCCGCGCGACGGCAAGTACAACCACGCTGCAGCCTGGCCGGTGTTCGCGGTCTCGACCCTCGATCGCGAGCCCGGTTCTCCCGGCTATCGCACGCCGATCTCTGCGCTGGTCGCGAATCTCGACCGGGCCGGCCTCAACCAGGGCGAGCTCGAGACGCTGATGCACGAGTTCGGCCACGTGCTGCATGGCGTGCTGTCGAAGACGCGCTACGCGGACGAGGGTGGCACGAGCGTGAAGCGCGACTTCGTCGAGGCGCCGTCGCAGATGTTCGAGGAGTGGGCCCGTCGCGAGGACGCGCTGAAGCTGTTCGCCGACATCTGCCGCGATTGTCCGCACCTCACGCACGAGCAGATCGGCCAGCTCGACGCGGCGCGACGCTACGGTCGCGGCATCCGCTACGGCGTGCAATGGTTCTATGCCGAGTACGACCTGTCGCTGACCACGGCGACGCCGCCGGAGGCGCTGCAGTCGTGGGTCGAACTCGAGCGGAAGACGCCGCTCGGCACGGTGCCCGGCACGCTCGGCCCGGCGAGCTTCGGCCATCTGATGGGCGGCTACGCCGCGGGCTACTACGGCTACATGTGGAGCGAGGTCCTCGCGCTCGACATGCTGTCGGGCTTCCACGGCAAGCTGATGAATCCGGTCGACGGCGCCCGCTATCGCGCCGACGTCCTGTCGCAGGGCGGCCAGGCGCCGCCCGAACAGCTCGTCGAGCACTTCCTCGGACGCAAGCCGAACAGCGACGCCTTCTTCAAGGAGATCGTCGGACAGCGCTGAGGCCGCGCTACTTGCCGACGTACGAGCGCTCGTTCTCCTTCACGCGGCGATCGCGGACCGACGACGCGAGCTGGTCGAGCACCTCGACCGACGCGTCCCAGCCGAGGCATCCGTCGGTCACGCTCTGTCCGTACACGAGGTCCGCGAGCCGTTGACCCGGGTTCAGGTCCTGGCGTCCGGCGACGAGGTGGCTCTCGACCATCACGCCGACGATCCGCGAGTCGCCTTCCGCGACCTGGCGGCCGATCTCGGCGGCCACCGCGACCTGGTTCTCGGGGTCCTTCTGGCTGTTCGCGTGGCTGGCGTCGATCATGACCTTCTGCACGAGGCCGGCACGGCTCATCTCGGCGCAGGCGGCGGCGACGCTCGTCTCGTCGTAGTTCGTCGCGCGGCCGCCGCGCAGGATGATGTGGCAGTCCTCGTTGCCGTTGGTCGACACGATCGCCGAATGACCGCCCTTCGTGACCGACAGGAAATGATGCGGCTGCGACGCGGCCTTGATCGCGTCGATCGCGATCTTGACGTTGCCGTCGGTGCCGTTCTTGAAGCCGACCGGGCACGACAGCCCGGACGCGAGCTCGCGATGGATCTGCGACTCGGTCGTCCGCGCGCCGATCGCGCCCCACGTGACGAGGTCGGCGATGTATTGCGGCGTCATCACGTCGAGGTATTCGCAGCCGGCCGGCAGGCCCATCTCGTTGATCGTCAGCAGCAGCTCGCGCGCCGATCGCAGGCCCTTGTTGATCTGGAAGCTGCCGTCGAGGTCCGGGTCGTTGATCAGCCCCTTCCAGCCGACCGTGGTCCGCGGCTTCTCGAAGTAGACGCGCATCACGATCACGAGGTCCTTCGCATGCTTCTCGCGTTCGACGACCAGGCGGCGCGCGTATTCCTTCGCGGCGTCGGGATCGTGGATCGAGCACGGGCCGATCACGACCAGCAGCCGCTGGTCGGCGCCGTGCAGGATGCGATGGATCGCCGTGCGGCCGGAGAAGGCCGTGCGCGACGCGCGTTCCGAGCACGGGAACTCCCTCACCAGATGCGCAGGCGGGGTGAGCTCCTTGATTTCGCGGATGCGAAGGTCGTCGGTGCTGATCGGCATGAGGGACTCCGTGATCAAACGTTTCGGCAGGCTTTGGCAAGCCCTGAGCTTTCGACGACCGGCGGCAAAAAAAAACCGCCAACGTCGTGGCGGTTTCGGGTCGGTCGCTGTTCGCTGCGCGCTACCGTCTCTCCGCCGCCATGGGACAGGTAAAGAACCAGAAGTAGAACGCGGCGCGACGCAGGGTCATGGATCGGATGCGATGGAGCGAACAGGAACGCGATGAACTTGGCGGAGTGTAGCCGCGCCGCACGAGCGATGGCAAGGCGGCCTGTTGCCGGGCCGCCTCGCCGCTTCACAGGTCGTATCGACGGCGATACGTCGCGCGCATCTCGGTGAACGTCGCCCAGAACGGCGGAGGGTCCGTCTCTTCCAGGACCGACTGCAGGATCGCGAGGTGCGCGTGCCAGCCGGCCGACACGCCGAGGACCAGCCCGTCGGTCGCGAGACGGCGATGCGTGACGACCAGCAGCACGCGGTCGCCGCGCGGCGTCAGCTCGAACGTCGCCTCGGTCTCCGGGCCGCCCTCGTGCGCCCAGGTGAATGCGATCCGGTGCGGCGGATCGTAGGCCGTGACCGACCCTTCGCCGCGCGACACGCCGTCGCGGCCGCCGAAGCCGTCGGGCGCCGGGATGTCGCCCTTCGACAGCTGACCGTTGCGCCAGACGAGGCTGACGGCGCCGCCGACGCGCAGGTCCATCGGGCCGTCGGCGAACCATCGACGGCGCTTGTCCGGCTCGACGAGATAGGCCCAGACGCGCTCGACCGGGCCGGGCAGCAGGCGTTCGAGACGGACGGTTTGCGGGGCGGCGACGACGGCGAAGTCGTCGATCGCATGGCTGGCGATGGCGCTCATGGCTTGCTCCTCTTCGGTTTGCGGTTCGATGCAACGGGTTTCGATGCGGGCCGTTTCAGGACTGTCTTCACGCGGGACGCCTCGTTCGCGACTTCCTGCTGCAGCAGTTCTTCGAGCACGTCGAGCTTGCGGTTCCACCACGCCTCGTAGTGGCGGATCCATTCGAAGCCCGCATGCAGCGGTCGTGCGTCGAGCGCGCAGTGATGGACGCGGCCCCGGACCGTGCGGCGCACGAGCCCCGCGCGTTCGAGGACCTTGATGTGCTTCGACGCCGCGGCGAGCGAGATGTCGAACGGGGCGGCGAGCGCACCCACCGTCGACGGCCGCGACGACAGGGCGCCCAGCATCGCGCGGCGGGTCGGATCGGCGAGCGCACCGAAGACGACGTCGAGGCGAGCGGAAGATTGATTAACCATAAGGTTGAATATAAGCCGGCCGCGCGCCTAATGTCAAACCATTCGGTTGAATATTTCGCCCGGCGGTCCGCGACGATCGATCGGGTAAGCTCGACTTCCTCGTTTCACCCGCACTCGTCATGGCCCAGTACGTCTACACGATGAACCGCGTCGGCAAGGTCGTTCCGCCGAAGCGCCAGATCCTCAAGAACATCTCCCTGTCGTTCTTCCCGGGCGCGAAGATCGGCGTGCTCGGCTTGAACGGATCCGGCAAGTCGAGCCTGCTGAAGATCATGGCGGGCATCGACACCGACATCGAGGGCGAGGCGGTCGCCGATGCCGAACATGAAGATCGGCTACCTGCCGCAGGAGCCGCAGCTCGACCCGGACAAGACGGTCCGCGAGGAGGTCGAATCGGGGATGGGCGAGGTGATGGTCGCGAAGGCCGAGCTCGAGCGCATCTACGCGGCGTACGCCGAGCCCGATGCCGACTTCGACAAGCTCGCCGAGGAGCAGGGCAGGTACGAGGCGATCATCGCGGCCGCGGGCAGCGACACCGAGCACCAGCTCGAGATCGCCGCCGACGCGCTGCGGCTGCCGCCGTGGGACGCGAAGATCGGTCCGCTGTCGGGCGGCGAGAAGCGCCGCGTCGCGCTCTGCAAGCTGCTGCTCTCGAAGCCCGACATGCTGCTGCTCGACGAGCCGACCAACCATCTCGACGCCGAGTCGGTCGAGTGGCTCGAGCAGTTCCTGCAGCGCTATCCGGGCACGGTCGTCGGCGTCACGCACGACCGCTACTTCCTCGACAACGCCGCCGAATGGATCCTCGAGCTCGACCGCGGCCACGGGCATCCCGTGGAAGGGCAACTACAGCTCGTGGCTCGACCAGAAGCAGGAGCGGCTGAAGGTCGAGGAGTCGAGCGAGTCGGCGCGTCAGAAGGCGTTGAAGACCGAGCTCGAATGGGTGCGCCAGAGCCCGAAGGCGCGGCAGGCGAAGTCGAAGGCGCGCATCGCGCGCTTCGAGGAACTGAGCTCGCAGGAATACCAGAAGCGCAACGAGACGAACGAGATCTTCATCCCGGTCGCCGAGCGGCTCGGCAACGAGGTCATCGAGTTCAAGGACGTCACGAAGGCGTACGGCGACCGCGTGCTGATGGACGGGCTGTCGTTCAAGGTTCCGGCCGGCGCGATCGTCGGCATCATCGGCCCGAACGGCGCCGGCAAGTCGACGCTGTTCCGCATGATCGCGGGCCAGGAGAAGCCGGACTGCGGGCGAGATCGTGATCGGCGCGACCGCGAAGATCTCGCTGGTCGGCCAGACCCGCGAGGACCTCGACAACAGGAAGACCGTGTTCGAGGACGTCTCGAACGGCGCGGACCTGCTGACGGTCGGGCGCTTCGAGATGCCGTCGCGCGCCTATCTCGGCCGCTTCAACTTCAAGGGCGGCGACCAGCAGAAGATCGTCGGCAACCTGTCGGGCGGCGAGCGCGGCCGGCTGCACCTGGCGAAGACGCTGCTCGCGGGCGGCAACGTGCTGCTGCTCGACGAGCCGTCGAACGACCTCGACGTCGAGACGCTGCGCGCGCTGGAGGACGCGCTGCTGGAGTTCGCCGGCTCGGTGCTCGTCATCAGCCACGATCGCTGGTTCCTCGACCGCATCGCGACGCACATCCTCGCGGCCGAAGGCGAATCGAAGTGGACGTTCTTCGACGGCAACTACCAGGAGTACGAGGCGGACAAGAAGAAGCGCCTCGGCGAGGAAGGCGCGAAGCCGAAGCGCATCCGCTACAAGGCGCTTCGTCCTACGGCCTGACGTCCGACGCGATGATGGTGCCGGTCAATCACATCGAAGGGAAGAGCATCATGGGTATACGGCATCATCGGCACGATCGTCGTCGGCTTCATCGTCGGCGTCCTCGCGAAGTTCCTGCATCCGGGGCGCGACAACATGGGGTTCATCCTCACCGTCATCCTCGGCATCGCCGGCGCGTTGCTCGCGCGCTTCGTCGGGCAGGCGGTCGGCTTCTACGGGTCCGACCAGAACGCGGGCTTCATCGCCGCCGCTGATCGGCGCGATCGTGATCCTCGTGATCTACGGCGCCGTCGCACGCCGAAGCTGACGGCACGCAGCGAAAAAAAGGGCGGCCGAGGCCGCCCTTTTTGCATCGTCGCGAGAGATCAGTTCTCCGGCGCGGAGTTCGGGCTGTTGGTCGACGGCGTCGAGGTGCTCTTCTTGGCCTTCGCGGCGTGCTTGGTCTTGGTCGTCGACGAATCGGTCGTGCTGGTCTGCGTGCTGTCCGCGCTGCCCTGCTGGCCGTATTGCGTGGCGTTGCCGGTCTGCTGCTGCTTCTGCTTCTGCAGGTCGGAGCTCGGCTGGTCGGCCGGCTGGATCTTCGCCGGCGGTGCCATCGACCCGCCCGTCTGCGCGATCGACAGGATCGGCAGGCTGCAGGCGGCGGCGAAAACGAGTTTGCTGATGCGGTTCATTGAAATCTCCAGTCGTGGCGTGGCGGGCGCCCGCTCGCCGCGACATGCGGCATCGAGTGCGGGACTGCGCAGCTATCGAGTGGAGATGCGGGACGAGGTTCCGCGATGCGGGCGTCGGGGCACGTGGCGGCGCGATTTAAGAACCGGCCGACACGCTGCGCGCCGCGCGCGGCCCGAGCCATTCAGTGTCCGGCCGACATCGGATGGTCAGAGCGGTCTCGTGCGGGCCTGCAACCACGCCAGTGCCGGACCATCGACCAGCGGTCCGACGCGCCGCGCGACCTCGGCGTGATAGCCGTCGAGCCAGCGGCGCTCGTCGTCGCGCAGCAACGCGACGTCGATGCAGCGCGTGTCGATCGGGCACAGCGTCAGCGTCTCGAACTCGAGGAATTCGCCGAACTCGCCGCGACCCTCGACCGCACCGTCGAAGCGCGCCGGCACCGCGAGCACGAGGTTCTCGATCCGCACGCCCCACTTGCCGGGCCGATAGATGCCGGGCTCGTCGGACGTGATCATGCCCGGCTCCATCGCCGTATGCGGCTCCGGCGGCGCGTGCGGCGAGATCGACTGCGGACCTTCGTGGACGTTCAGGAAGTAGCCGACGCCGTGGCCGGTGCCGTGCCCGTAGTCGACGCCGGCCGCCCAGATCGGCGCGCGGGCGAGCGCGTCGAGGCTCGGCGAGCGCGTGCCGCGCGGAAAGCGCGCCGACGCGAGCGCGATCATGCCCTTCAGCACCAGCGTGAAGTCGCGCTTCTGCTCGGCCGATGCCGTGCCGACCGGGACGACGCGCGTGATGTCGGTCGTGCCCGAACGTGTACTGGCCGCCCGAGTCGATCAGCAGCAGACCGTCGCCTTCGATCGTCGCATGCGACGGCTCGGTCGCGCGGTAGTGCGGCATCGCGCCGTTCGCGTTGAAGCCGGCGATCGTCGAGAAGCTCGGCGACACGAAGCCGCGGCGGCGCGCGCGCGCGGCCGTGATCTGCTCGTCGATCGTCAGTTCCGTGATCGCGGGCGCCGCCGGCGCGCGACTCCGCGAGCGCGTCCTCGAACCATGCGAAGAACTCGGCGAGCGCCGCGCCGTCCTGCTCCATCGCGCGACGCACGTGCGCCGCCTCGTCGGCGGTCTTGCGCGACTTCGCGAACGTCGACGGATTGATCGCCTCGACGACCCTCACGCGCGTCGGGCACCGCCTCGCGGAACGCGAGCGTGATGCGGCGCGGATCGAGCAGCAGCGCGCGGCCGGCCGGCAGCGACGCGAGCGCGTCGCGCGCGCTTGCCGTACGGCGCGATGCGGACGCCGTCGCGCCGTCAGCGACATCGCGCACGTCGGCCGGCACCTTGCCGTCGCCGACGAACAGCGTCGCCGCATCGGGCTCGATCAGCGCATGCGCGACGAAGACCGGGTTGTAGTCGACGTCGCTGCCGCGCAGGTTGAAGAGCCACGCGATGTCGTCGAGCGTCGAGACGAAGTGCGCGTCGGCGCCGGCCGTCTTCATCGCGGCGCGCACGTCGGCGAGCTTGTCGGCGCGCGAGCGCGGCGCGAACGGGGCTCGCGTGTTCGTAGACCGGCGGCGTCGGCAGCGCGGGGCGGTCGGGCCAGACCTCGTCGAGCAGGTCGACGTCGGTGCACCAGCGTCGATGCCGCGCGCCGACAGCGCGGCCCTGCAGCTGACGCGCGGCGGCCAGGCCGATGACGCTGCCGTCGACCGCGACGACGTCGCCCGCGCCGAGGTGCTCGGCGAGCCAGTCGACGTGCGCGGTGCTCGCCGGCGCCCGGCAATGCGCATCGACTCGATGCCGGTGCCGGCGAGTTCGGCGTCGGCCTGCGACCCAGTAGCGGCTGTCGGCCCACACGCCGGCGAAGTCGCGCGCGACGACGAGCGTGCCGGCCGAGCCGGTGAACCCGGAGGCCCAGACGCGGCTCGCCCAGCGCTCCGGCAGGTATTCGGACAGGTGCGGGTCGGACGACGGGATGAGGACGGCCGCGTAGCCGTGACGCGCGAGCGCCTCGCGCAGACGGGCGATGCGCTGGCGCACGGCGGCGCGGGAAGATTCGAGGGAGTCCATGGCAGTCGGCGCGACGCGACGTCGGCGTTCGATGAGCGAAGCGCGATTATGAACGCGATGACCGCGCCCGCGCGCGCCTAGAATCGCCGCTCGCCGCGCGTCCCATCCTTCGACCCCGTCCGAGCCGAGCCCATTGAACCCGCCCAACGACGACGATCGCGCGCATGGCCTGCGGCTGCTCGACGAAGGCAAGCCGGACGAGGCGATCGAGGCGTTGAGGCGGGCGCTGAAGCGCGATGCGCACGACGTCGCGGCGCTCGGCGGACTGGCCGCCGCGTTGTATCGAGCCGGACGATTCCGCGAGGCGGTCGCGCGGATGCGTCAGCGGGTGCGGCTGCAGCCCGACGTGCCGGGCTTCCATCACGACCTCGGCCTCGCGCTGTCCAGGCTCGACGAGGTCGGCGACGCGATCACCGCATTCGAACGCGCACTGGCGCTCGCGCCCGGCTTCGTCGCGGCGCACGTCGATCTCGCGGACCTGCTGTTCCGTCGCGGGTCGACCGTCGCCGCCGAGCCGCACTATCGACGCGCGATCGAGCTCGACGCGACCTGGTCGGTGCCACGGGCGAATCTCGCAGCGTTGATGCTGACCGGCGGGCGCATCGACGACGCGCTCGTCCTCTATCGCGAAGCGCTCGAGCGCGATCCGACCGACGTCGAAGCGGCGAACGGTCTCGGCAGCGCGCTGATCGAATCGGGCCGGCCCGTCGAGGCCGTCGAGCGCCTGCAGGCCGCGTCCATGGCCGCGCCGCATCACGTGCGCACGAAGCTCAATCTCGGACGCGCGCTGCGGCTGTCGGGCGAGGTCGCGGCGGCGACGCGCGTGCATCGCGAGCTGACCGACACGGTGCCGACCGATGCCGACGGGTGGGACGAGCTCGCGCAGGATCTGCTCGCGGTCGACGACTTCGACGCGGCGATCGCGGCGTCGCGGCGGGCGGTCGCGGCCGCGCCGCGGCGCGCGTTGCTGCACGCGCATCTCGGCAACGTGCTGGCCGACGCCGCGCAACCGACGAAGGCCATCGCCGCGTATCGCGACGCGCTGCGACTGAAGCCCGACCTCGCGATCGCGCGATGGAACCTCGCGCTCGCCGAACTGACCGTCGGCGACTTCGCGCGCGGCTGGAAGGACTACGAGGCCCGCTGGGACTGCGCCGACTTCCCGTCGCCGCGGCGGCGCTTCGACGCGCCGCGCCTGGCCCGCCTCGCCGACGCCGTCGGCCGCACGGTCCTCGTCCATGCCGAGCAGGGACTCGGCGACACGATCCAGTTCGTTCGTCTCGTGCCCGCGCTCGCGGCCGCCGGTGCGCGGACCGTGCTCGCGGTGCCCGATGCGCTGGTCCGGCTGTTCGAAGACCGCGGCGACTTCGGGCACGTCATCCCACTCGATACACCGTCACCGTCGATCGACTTCCACGTTCCACTGATGAGCCTGCCGTTGCTGCTCGGTCGCGTCGAGCCCGAAGGCAAGACGGTGCCTTATCTGAGATGGCAGACCGTTGGTCGTCGCGTCGACCTCGACCCGGCGAACGGCTCGAACGCAGCGATCGCCCGTCGGCGACGCATCGGGATCGCCTGGTCCGGCGCGACCACGCATGCGAACGACCGGCGACGCTCGCTGCCGTTGACGTCCGTCGCGTCGCTGCTCGCGCGCGTCGACGTCGAGTGGATCGGGCTGCAGAAGGACATCCGGCCGACGGACGTCGAGCCGTTCGACGCCCTGTGCGTCGCGAACCCCGGGCTCGCGCAAAGCACGACGGCGGTCGACTTCGCGGCGACTGCAGACGTGATCGACACGCTCGATCTCGTGATCGCCGTCGACACGTCGGTCGCGCATCTCGCCGGCGCGATGGGGCGGCCGGTCTGGATCCTTCTCCCGTTCGCGCCGGACTTCCGGTGGATGCTCGATCGCGACGACTCGCCGTGGTATCCGACCGCGCGGCTGTTCCGCTGTCCGGCGCCGGATCGCTGGGACGCGGTCGTCGACGCGGTGGCGCGCGCATTGACGGACCGGACGATGGACATCGCGAGGCCGACGGCCTGAACGCAGGCCCGCCGGCGGGTCAGTGCGCCGGCGCGCCCAGATGGCCGAGCTCGACCGACGCCGCGCTGTACTCGACGTAGACGATGACGCCGCGCGACGCGGGCCGACTCGAACGCCTCGCGCGCCTTCGCGGCGTCGCCTCTCGCGAGATAGAACTCGCCGATGTAGAAGTCCGCCTCGGTGCCCGCCATCGTCGCCTCGTCGCCGTTGCGCTTCGCGGCAATGGCGGCGAGGTCGTCGGGCCCGATGCGGTCCGCGAACAGCGCGAGCGCCGGTCGCGGCCACGCCGCATCGCGCGACGCGGCCGCACGTGCGGCGAGGTCATCGGGCAGCGGCCGGTTCGACCGGCGCCAGGCCATCGCGCGCCAGATCTCGTGGTTGGCCTTGAGATGATCGTCGCCATCGAGGGTCGCGGCCTTCGCGAAGTCGTCGGCGGCCTCGGCATAGCGACCGAGATGGAAGCGTGCCTCGCCGCGGACCTGCCAGGCCCGCCCGCGCTCCGCGCCGAGCACGATGGCCTGCGTCGCGTCGTCGACGGCCCCGTCGAAGCGACCGGCGACGACGCGGATCTGCGCGCGGCAGGTCAGCGACGCCGGCGCGTTCGGCGTCGAGCTCGACGGCCCGGTCCGCGTCCTGCAACGCGAGGTCGCGCCTGCCCGAGCGATGCATAGGCGTCGGCCCGCGCGCAGTAGGCGCGCGCGAGGTCGCTGCCGGTCAGCCGGCCCGACGTCGATCGTCGGCGCTGACCTTCGCGATGGTGTCCTCCTGCCGCTCCTTCAGCGTCGCCGCGAAGTCCTTCTTGCCGAGGCCGAGGAACGCCGGCTTCTTGACGTCGGCGTCGCGGATCGACGACGAGCGTCGGGCAGCGCTCCGGTCGAGCTTGCTGATGTCGTCGCGCAGCGCCGGCAGGTCCGCCGCGGGCGACGCGTCGGCGGCGAGCGTGTCCATCGTCAGCGTCACGTCGGCATGATTGCCGGCGAACGCACGGACCTCGGACGACTTGAAGTAGCGGCCCTCGACGCGACGTCGTCGTGTGCCGCTCGAGGACCGCCACGTCGTCGGGGAAGTGGGCGTCGAAGCGATAGACCGCATGGACCGGGTAGCGCAGCGCGATCGGCGTGCGCCGCGCGGTCTCCGGCGGAAGCAGGAACAGCCGCACGAAGTTCGGCGCGCGATAGCGGACGTTGTACCTGCCGTCGGCATGCTCGAGCGGCTTCTTCAAGGCGAACGTCGCCGTCAGCGTCAGCCGATTGGTGCTGCGATCGTCGTCGACCGAGCGCGAGCCGACCAGCTCCGCCTCCGGATAGCGCTTCTGCATGTCGGTCGTCGAGCGACTCGGTCACGCGTTCCTTGATCGTCATGCCGAGCTCCGCGCGCGTCGCTTCGGCGGCGACGCCGTGCAGCGTCTGCACGACCTGCAGCGTCGCGTCGCCGTCCAGTGCCGGCACGGTCAGCGTCTCGACGACGCTCGTTCAGCACGAGCGCGTCGCGATTCGGCACGTCGATGCGCTGCAGCCGGCCCGCGGTCGACGACGCGGGCAGCACCTGCGCGCCGTCGTGCGCCTGGCCCATCGTCGCGAGCGCGCCGTGCTGGCCCTGCCGCGTCGAGTCGAGCCAGTAGCGTTGACCGTCGACATCGACCGCGACGATCACGTGATCGAACGCCAGCGGCGTCGGCAGCCAGTCGTCGAAGCCGGTCGGTTGCCGAGCCGCGCGAGCACCGGCGTGCTCGGCGATGCCCATGTCCTTCAGCAGCGTGACGAGCAGCAGCGACTTGTCCTTGCAGTCGCCGTAGCGCCGCGCCAGCACGGTGTTCGGCGCGGTCGGTCGATGCGAGCTCGTCCCGAGCGAGACGGAGAAGTAGCGCACCTGCGACTGCACGAACTCGAGCGCGCCGACGACGCGCTCCTCGACCGTCGGCTTCGCCATCAGCGTCGCGACGATCGCTGCGCGCGCTCGGCGTCTCGGCGCTTCGCCTTCGTCGAACAGCGACGCGGCCCACGTCGCGACGGCCTGCCAGTCGCCGTACTCGGAGAACTGGATCCAGCGGAACGTGCTGAAGCCCGGCGGCGTCAAGCGCCTCGGCCGGCGACGCGCGGCAGGTCGTGCTCCTCGAACGTCAGCGAGCGCACGCCGTCGTGGACGTGTTCGGTCGGGCGCGGGAAGTCCTTCGCGAGATCGCCGTGGAACTTCCAGCGGATGCGCCGGCGACGCGGGCGCGTTGACGACGACGCCGTCGATCGTCGACCGGCAACGGCTGGTCCCAGTTCTCGACGCTGCCGAACCTCGATCCGAACACCGGGTTCGTCCCGATCACCGAGTAGCGCGACCTCGAGCGTGTCGCCGACGCGCAGGTCGTCGACCAGGATCGACGCGGTCACGACGCCGCTGTACACGTTGCGTTCGAGGCCGGTCTCGCGCTGCAGGAAGCGCACCTGCGCGGCCGGCAGCCGATCGAGCACGGCGCCGTCGCGGAGGACCTGCAGCGCGTGCAGCGCGACCTTCTGATAGGCCGGGATGAACGCGAGCGGCACGCGGCCGAACGGCGACAGCGCGCCGGCGTCGTTGATCTTCACGGCGACGCGGACGTAGATCGTCGTGGGCGTCGCCGACCAGGATCTGATGGTCGAGCGAGCCGCGATCACCGCAGGACCCTCCGTCCTGCGGTCGGACAACGCGCGCGGCTCGACCCAGTCGGGCAGCCGTCGCATCCTTGACGAACGCGTCGGCCGCGACCTGGATCTCGCGATCGGGCTGCGCGGCCGGGGCCGGCGCGGCGGACGCAGGCGTCTGCGCATGCAGCGCCGGTGCGAGCGATGCCAGACACGCGACGACGAACGCTGCGATCAGACGACTTCGAACGATCGCTCGCGTCATCGTCATCGCGGTCGCCTATTTCTGCCAGGCGTCGCGCAACGTCGCGCTGCGATTGAAGACCGGCTTCGCGATCGTCGAGTCCACGCGGTCGGCGACGAAGTAGCCGACGCGCTCGAACTGGAACGCCGCCTCCGGCGACGCGTCGACCCCGGGCTCGACGAAGCCGGCGACGGTCGTCTTCGAACGGCGGGTTCAGCGACCTCGAGGAAGTCGCGGCCGCCGGCGTCCGGCTGCGCCTCGGTGAACAGGCGGTCGTAGAGGCGGAACTCGGCCGGCTGGGCATGCGCGACGCTGACCCACGCGATGTTGCCCTTGACCTTGACGCGGTCCGCGCCCGGCGTGCCGCTGAACGTGTCGGGCAGGTACTCGCAGGTGACCTCGACGACGCGGCCGTCGGCGTCTTCGCGAAAGCCGGTGCAGCGCACGACGTAGCCGTACTTGAGCCGCACCACGCCGCCCGGCTTGTCGCCGATCGGCGGGACAGCCGGAAGAAGCCCTTCTGCGGCGTCTCCTGGAAGTCGTCGCGCTCGATCCACAGCTCGCGCGTGAACGGAAAGCTGCCGCTCGCCGCGCGTCCGGCAGCATGCGGATGCACGGGCGCCGTGCAGACCTCGCTGCGATCCGCCGGGATAGTTCGTGACGACGAGGCGGACCGGATCGAGGATCGCGAACGCGCGCGCCGCCTTCGGATCGAGGTCGTCGCGCAGCGCCTGCTCGAGTTCGGCGTAGTCGGTCCAGCTGTTCGACTTCGACACGCCGCCGCGGTCGCACAGCAGGCGGATGCTGGCCGGCGTGTAGCCGCGCCGCCGCAGGCCCGACCAGCGTCGGCATGCGCGGGTCGTCCCAGCCGTCGACGTGGCCGTCGTCGACCAGCTGCTTCAGCTTCCGCTTGCTGGTGACGACGTACGTGAGGTTGAGCCGCGAGAACTCGTACTGGTGCGGCAGCCCGAACGGGTTCGGCGCGCCGATGCCGGCGGCGCCGGGCATCCCGCCGCCGTTCGGGTTCGTGTCGAGCGCGTGCGTCAGCAGCGGCGCGAACTGCTCGGGGCTGTGCGAGCAGCAGGTCGAAGAACGCGTCGAGGTCGCGCGTCGATCGCGCCGGGTCGAGCCGTCCCAGCGATCGAACAGCGCCTGCATCTCGCGCTCCTCGAGGCTCGCGAACAGCTTGTGGCCGAACGTGGCGGCAGCGCAGCGCGAACGCTTCCTGCGCCTCCACGTCGCCCGTCGCGCAGCGCCCGCACGAGGTCGATCGCGTGCATGAACTGCGGCGCGCGCAGCACCGGCACGATCCGTTCGAGCGCCCAGTCGTACAGCGGACGATGGTCCTCGAACTCGAGCGTGCAGACCGAATGCGTGACGTTCTCGAGCGCGTCGGACACGCAATGCGTGTAGTCGTACATCGGGTAGATGCACCACGCGTCGCCGGTGCGATGGTGATGCGCGTGGCGGATGCGATAGAGCACCGGGTCGCGCAGGTTGATGTTCGGCGACGCCATGTCGATCTGCGCGCGCAGCACGTGCGCGCCGTCGGGGAAGTCGCCGGCCCGCATCATGTGGAACAGCGCGAGGTTCTCGTCGACCGAGCGGGTGCGATACGGCGAGTCGCGGCCGGGCTCGACCAGCGTGCCGCGCATCGCGCGGATCTCGTCGGCCGACTGGCTGTCGACGTACGCGTGGCCGGTGCGGATCAGGTAATCGGCGAACTCGAACAGCAGCTCGAAGTAGTCGCTCGCGAAGTACAGATGGTCGTCGACGGCCTCGTCGATCTCGCGCTCGAACGGCCGCGCGTTCCAGTCGAAGCCGAGCCAGCGGACCATCTCGATGATCGCGTCGACGTACTCGACGTCTTCCTTCTCGGGGTTCGTGTCGTCGAAGCGCAGGTGGCAGACGCCGTCGTAGTCGCGCGCGAGCCCGAAGTTCAGGCAGATCGACTTCGCGTGGCCGATGTGCAGGTAGCCGTTCGGCTCCGGCGGGAAGCGCGTGCGCACGCGCGCCGGGTCGGCGAACACCGCGCGATCGATCGCGGCGTCGTCGATTGCCGCCGGCCCGATGCGGCACGCCGAGCCGCGCCGCGTAGGCGCCGTGCGCGAGGTCGTGGTCGACGACATGGCGCAGGAAGTTGGCGGCCCGGACCGGGAGGCGGTCGACGCCGGCCGGCGTGTCACCGCCGGGGCGACCGGCGGTCGATGGGGCGATCGTGCGAGGCGATGTTGCGGAGGCGGTCATTGGTCGGTCCCGGGTGCCGGGCATTGTAGCCAATCGCCCGCGGCGGTCGACTTTCCTGCGCGCTGCGGCGAAGTTTGCGACAGGCGGCGCCTCCACCGGCGGCAGCGGGATGGTCCTATCGATGCCCGCGATGCGATAATTCCGTCGATGCAAGAAGCCGCATCCTTCGAGCGCGGAGCGCGCGTCCGTCCGCGCCGCCGGCGCCGACGTCCACTGCGACGTCGTCGTCATCGGCGGCGGACCGGCCGGCGTCGACGGCCGCGGCGCTGCTCGCGACGCGCGGCCATCGCGTCACGCTGCTCGAGAAGGCGCATCACCCGCGCTTCCACATCGGCGAATCGCTGCTGCCCGCCAACATGGCGCTGCTCGACAAGCTCGGCGTGAGCCGACGAGGTCGCGGCGCTCGGCATGGAGAAGTGGGGCATCGAGTTCGTGTCGCCGTGGCACGACCACCGCACGCTGCTCGAATTCGGCGACGCGTGGGACAAGGACATCGGCGATGGCCTATCAGGTCCGTCGCTCCGAGTTCGATCACGTGCTGATCCGCAACGCGGCCCGTCGCGGCGCCGACGGTGATCGAGGGATGCCGCGTCCGCGACGTCGCGTTGCGCGGCGACGGCAGCGGCGGCGTCGTCACGGCGCAGTACGACGACGGCGCGACGGTGCGCTACGACGCGCGCATCGTCGATCGACGCGTCGGGTCGCGACACGTTCCTCGCGAACAAGCTCGGCGCGAAGGTCCGCAACGAGGCAGCACAACAGCTCGGCGCTGTACGGCCACTTCGAGAACGCCGAGCGACTGCCGGGCAAGCTCGAAGGCAACATCACGATCTTCTGGTTCGCGCACGGCTGGTTCTGGTTCATCCCGCTGTCCGACGGCGCGACCAGCGTCGGCGCGGTCTGCTGGCCGTACTACCTGAAGACGCGGCCGAAGGACCGGTCGGTCGACGACTTCTTCCTCGACACGATCGCGCTGTGCCCGCGCGCTCGCGGAGCGGCTGCGCGACGCGCGACTGCTCGGCGATGCCGAGGCGACCGGCAACTACAGCTACGCGACGACCGCAGACGCCGCGGGCCCGACTACCTGCTGCTCGGCGACGCGTTCGCGTTCGTCGATCCGGTGTTCTCGTCGGGCGTGTATCCTCGCGATGAACAGCGCGTTCGTCGGCGCCGACCTCGTGCACGCGCGGCTCGACGCGAGCCGTCCGGCGAGTGCGGCGCTCGCGTCGCAAGCGCTTCGATCGGGTGATGCGTCAAGGGACCGCGCGAGTTCTCGTGGTTCATCTATCGCGTGACGAACCCGACGATGCGCGACCTGTTCATGGCGCCGCAGAACGTGCTGCGCGTTCGCGAGGCGCTGCTGTCGCTGTTCGCCGGCGACATCTTCGGCCGCACGCCGATCTGGCCGTCGATCGTCGCCTTCAAGACGATCTACCGGATCAGCTCGCTGATCAACGCGCGGCGGACGATCGACGCGATGCGCCGCCGGCGCGCCAACATCCGCGACGTCGACTGCGCCGCGCGACCCCGCCGCGTCGCCTCCGGCGCGCGCGCCGGATCGGCGCGGCAGATCGCGTGCAGGGACGTCGGCGCGACCGGCGGCTCGCGCGGCTCGCGATCGGCGCGGCGTCGGCGTCGTCGCGTGCGCGGCTGCGCGCGCGGTCGAGCAGGCCGCTGTGGGAGGCGGGCGTCGGCGCCGGCGCGTTGTGGCTGCCCGACTATCGCGGCTCCGACGAGTCGCGCGGCTACGTGCTGCCGTTCCCGTACCTGATCTATCGCGGGCGACATCCTGAAGGCCGATCGCGAAGGCGTGCGCGCCGAGTTCCTCGACACCGACCGCATCCGCTTCGAGCTCGCGGTCAACGCGAGCCAGCCGGTCCGCAGCTCCGAGCAACCAGGCGCGGCAGGGAATGCCCGACCTCTCGGGCTCGTTCGAGGTCGGCCCGGCGCTCGTCGTCAATCTCGCGCGCAGCGACGACCCGCAGCGATGCGAAGCTCGACTTCCGCCTGCCGGTCTCGACCGGCGTCACGCTCGGCGGCGGCTTCAAGGGCATCGGCTGGCAGACGTCGCCGCGACTCAACCTCGACGTGTTCGACGTGGCCGGCTACGGCGGGCTGAACCTCGGCATCGCGGCCGGCCCGATCTTCCAGAACCGCAAGCGCGACGCGTACTTCTACGACGTCGACGAGGAGTATGCGCAGCCCGGCCGGCCGGCGTATCGCAGTCGCGGCGGCTATGCGGGCGCGCAATTGCTCGCGGCGCTGTCGAAGCGCTTCGATCGCTTCTGGGTCGGCGGCTTCGTGCGCGCCGACACGCTGCGCGGGCGCGACGTTCGAGGACAGCCCGCTCGTGCGCCGAAGAGCTACGTCGCCGCCGGCATCGGCTTCGCGTGGGTCTTCGGACAGTCGACGCGAGATGGTCGACGCGTGCGGGACTGACCGACAGTGCAAGACGCATCGCCGCCGGCGATCGCCCGCGGACTCGCGCATCTGTCGCGAGTCGCCGCGTTCTACTTCGTCGTGGTGCTGCTCGGCTCGGTGCACCTCGGCTGGTTCGTTCCCGCGTTCGTCATCCGCCACACGGTGTCGCGAGAGCGCGGCAGGCGCATCGGCCGTCGGGTGATCTCGTTCGTCTATCGCAGCTACTTCGAGCTGACGCGCCTCTGCGGCGTGCTCGAGGTCGACGCGGACGAGCGCTCGACGCGATCGATCCGCACGAGGCGATGATCATCGCGCCGAACCATCCGTCGGGCCTCGACGCGCTGATCCTGATCTCGCGGCTCGAGAACCTGAACTGCATCATGAAGGCGTCGATGCTCGACAACATCCTGCTCGGCGCCGGCGCGCGGCTCGCGGGCTACATCCGCAACGACGGGCCGCGCGCGGATGTTCCGGCTGTCGACCGAGGACCTGAAGACCGGCGGCCAGCTGATCATCTTCCCCGAAGGCGACGCGCACGCTCGCCGCGCCGGTCAACGAGTTCAAGGGCGGCTTCGCGGCGATGGCGCGGGTCGCCGGCGTGCCGATCCAGACCGTCATCATCGAGACGGACACGCCGTTCCTGTCGAAGGGCTGGTCGGTGATGAGGAAGCCGCCCGCGACTGCCGATGCGCTATCGCGTGCGGCTCGGCAAGCGCTTCGACGTCGCGGCCGACGCGCACGTCGAACGCGTTCGTCGGCGAGCTGCGCGACTACTTCGTCGACGAGCTCGCCGACGCGCGAGCTCGGCGACCTGTGGAACGTCGAGCCGTTCGCCGTCGAGAGGCGGACGACGCCGCGATCGCCGGTCGACGCCATCCGTGCGCGGCGAGTCCGGCGGACGACCTGCCGTCGCTGTCGAGCTCGCGCTGGGGATGTCGGTCGACGGCGATCGCACGTCGCTCGTGCGCGTCGCGCACGCACGTCGTCCTGATCCCGAGCTACAACGCCGGCCCGAAGCCTCGCCGAGACGGTGCGCGCCGCGCGGGCGCACTGGTCGCCGGTCTGGGTCGTGATCGACGGCAGCGACGACGGCAGCGAGCGCGGCGATCGCGGACATCGCGCGCAGCGATGCCGGCATCCGCGTGCTGACGCTGCCGGTCAATCGCGGCAAGGGGGCCGCAGTGCTGCACGGTGCTGCGGGCGGCGCGCGACGGCCGGCTTCACGCATGCGCTGACGATGGACTCCGACGGCCAGCATCCGGCCATCCGCATCGCCGACTTCATGCGCGCGTCGCCGCGTCGCCGGACGCGATGATCCTCGGCAGGCCGGTGTTCGATGCCGACGCGCCGGCGCTGCGCGTCAACGGACGTCGCGTGTCGAACTGGTGGGCGCACCTCGAGACGCTGTGCTTCGACGACGCGTCGCGGCATCGGCGATTCGCTGTTCGGCTTTCGCGTCTATCCGATCGCGCCGCTCGTCGCGATCATGGAAGCGCACGCGCTGGATGCGGCGCTTCGACTTCGATCCCGAGGCCGTCGGTGCGACTCGCATGGCGCGGCGTGCGGCCGGTCAACGTCGACGCCGAGGTCCGCTATCTCGACCGCGGACGAAGGCGGCGTCTCGCACTTCCGTTACGGTCGCGACAACGCGCTGTTGATCGTGGATGCACCTGCGGCTGATGTGCGGCTTCGTGCTCCGCTTGCCGCGCCTCGTCTCGCGGCGGCGGCGAGACGCGCCGGACCGGTCGTGATGCGTCAGGCGGTGCGGCCGGGCGCCTCGAACGACGCGGCCGACGCGGCGCCGAAGCCGGCCCGCCGCATCCAGCGTCGCAACAGCGGCGTCGTGATGACGGTGCTGAAGATCGCCATCAGCACCAGCATCGTGAACATCCGCGGCGAGATCGACGCCGAGGTCGAGGCCGACGTTCAGCACGATCAGTTCCATCAGCGCGCGCGTGTTCATCATGATGCCGAGCATGCCGCTCTCGGCATGCGGCAGGCCGGCGCAGCGCGCGGCGAAGTAGCAGCCGCCGAATTTGCCGGCCGTCGCGAGCGCGATCGAGCAGCAGGCACCAGCCCCAGTCCGCGCCGGTCGACGAGGCTGCCGATGTCGGTCCGCAGGCCGGTGAACGTGAAGAAGATCGGCAGGAAGAAGACGATCGACGAACGTGCCGACGCGCTCCTTCCACGCGGCGACGAACGCCGCGCTCGTCGAGCAGGATCACGCCGATCATGAAGCCGCCGAAGATCGCGAAGATGCCGAGCTGATAGGTCGCCATCGCACCGGTGAAGACGACCGCGAGCAGCACGCCGATCAATGCCGTGCGGCAACGGGTCGGCATCGGTCGACAGCGCGCGGATCGACGCGCTTGCGAGCGGGCGCACGACGAACCAGACACGCGACGAAGAACGCCGCCACCAGCGCGACCTTGAGCGCGAAGCGGCGGCCGAGAAGTCCGAACGGTGATCGCCGTGACCATGCGCGAGCAGCAGCCAGCCGACGACGTCGTTGATCGCGGCGGCCGAGATCGCGATGACGCCGAGCGGCGTGCGCGACAAGTTCGAGGTCGATCAGCATGCGGCCGAGGATCGGCAGCGCGGTGATCGAGAAGGCCACGGCGACGAACAGCGCCGACGCGACCGGGTTCGGCGGCCGGCGTGTAGCGATCGGCGCGACCGCCAGTGGCCGAAGCCGTAGCCGAGCGCGAACGGCAGCGCGAGTCCGGCGATCGCGACGCTCCGACGCGACCTTGCGATGGCGCGTTCGGCGAGGTGGCCGAAGTCGAACTCGAGGCCGATCTGGAACATCAGCAGGATCGAGTCCGATCTGCGACAGGATCGTCAGCGGCGTGGCGGGCACCGAGCGGAACACGTAGTCGAACGCGTCGGGCGCGACCGCGCCGAAGAGCGACGGGCCGAGCAGGATGCCGATGACGATCTCGCCGACGGCCGCGACTGCCCGATGCGCAGCGCGACCCGGACCGGCGAGGCGCGCGGCGAGCACGATGACGACGAGCTGCAGCAGCACGAAGTACAGCATCAGCTCGTTCTGGTGGACTGCGACGCGGCGGCGGGCGCCGCGGCCGCCGGCGTGAGGCTGCCGTCGTCATGACGGGATGCCTCCGTTGATCGAGATGACCTGGCCGGTGATGTAGCCGGCCTTCGGCGACGCGAGGAACGCGACAGGTCGGCCACCTCGTCGGGCGTGCCCGCGCGCTTCATCGGCACCAGTCTTCGCGATGCGCGCTCGGCGTCGAAGGCGGCGCCGGCCATCGCGCCCGCGATGATGCCCGGCGCGACCGCGTTGACGGTGATGCCGCGGCTCGCGAGTTCGAGCGCGAGCGACTTGCGTGGCGCCGTGCAGCGCGGCCTTCGCCGCCGCGTAGTTGACCTGCCCGCGATTGCCGGCGAGCGCGGCCAGCGACGACACGTTGACGATGCGGCCCCAGCGCGTGCGGATCATCGGCATCGTCAGCGGCTGCGTCACGTGGAAGAAGCCGTTCAGCGACACGTCGATGACGCGCGACCACTGGTCGGCGCGCATGCCGGGGAAGACCGCGTCGTCGTGGATGCCGGCGTTGTTGACCAGCGACCTGGATCGGTCCGTCGGCGAGCAGGGCTCGAGCGCCGGCCGACGTCGCCGCGGCGTCGCAGACGTCGAACGCGACCGCCGTGCGCACGACCGCCCGTCGCGACGATCGCGTCGACGACGGCCTGCGCGCGATCGATGCGGCTGTTCGCGTGCACGACGACGTCGTGGTCGCGCGGCGAGCCGCCGGCAGATCGCCGCGCCGATGTCGCCGCTGCCGCCGGTGACGAGCGCGCGTGTGCGCGCCGTCCGGTCACGCGCCGGTCGTCGCGCGTCGGTCGTCCTGCAGCACGACGGCCGCGCGGCCCGAGACCAGCAGCCGCGTCGCCGGCGCGCACCGTCGAAGCGGTAGAGCACGTTGCGGCTCGTCGCCCGCCTCGCGGTCCGCCTCGATCGTCAGGACGCCGCGCACGTCGTCGAGACGCGTCGACGTCCATCCGCACGTTGCGCACGCTGGCGAGGAAGCCCGGCGCGCGGCTTGTCGTCGGCGTCGTCGTCGCCGATCGTCGGCCGACGAGGCTGCCGTGCACCGCCATCGCCTGCGCCGCGAACTCGATGCGCGCAGACCGACGACAGGTGGCCGGCGACGCAGCAGCGGGTTGCCGCGGTCCGCGATGCATCGTCGCTGCGGCAGACGATGTGCGTCGTCGTCCCATTCGATCACCTCGTCGAGCAGCACCATGCGGCCCGGCGTGCGGGATCAGGGCGGCGATGCTCGTCGCGATTCAGGCGCATGCGATGGTCTCTCGAGTCGACGACGTTCCGGCTCGCATGCGGATGCGAGGCGCGGTGCCGTGCGCGCGCCGCGGGCGTCGACGAACACCGCGAGGTCGACGGCGTCGCGCGCGATGCGCGGCGAGCAGCGGCAGCGCGCGCGCGGCGGGGATCGTCGCGCGACAGCGCTCGAGCGCCGCGTCGCGCATCGCGTGTCGCGTCGTCGCTCGATCGACCGGCGGCCACTGCGATGCGGGCGAGCGGCGTGCGGTCCGGGCTCGCGCGTCAGCACGAGCGCCGACGGCGAAGCTGTCCGGCGTCGGCCGCGCGCGCGTCCAGCGGTTCGGGATACGGCGCGTCGTACGCGACCAGCAGCACCGCGTCGCGTCACCGCCCGCGAGCTGCGTCAGCGCGTCGTCGAGGCCGGCGACGAAGCTGTCGTCGTACGCGCAGAGGCTCGTCGACGGCTCCATCGATCCCGACGCGATGCCCCAGTAGCCCGACGGCGCGTTGTGGACCGAGTTGTGGAAGCGCGTCGGCGAGATCAGCCGATCGCCGGCCAGCTCGCGGCAGATCGCATCGCAGTTGTCGCCGTCGCCCGACGACGACGTGAAGACGCTCGCAAGCGTCGACGCATCGCGACCCGCGTGCGCGACCGCCTCGAAGCCGGCCTCGAGCGCGATCTTCACGCCCTTGCCGACGCGGCGGCGCTCGGCCGGCGGCAGCGACGGCGGGGCGACGAGCACGGTCGGCGTCGCGCGGTAGCGGCGTCACGCCCGCCAGCACGTCGACGCACGCGGCCCAGCCCGGCGAGGCCCGGCCCGCGCAGGCCGATGCCTTCGATCCAGGCGACGACGACGACGCGTCGCGTCGACGCCGTCATGCCGGGCGCCGCGAACAGCAGGCTGCAGTTCGCGCCGCCGAAGCCGAACGAGTTCGACAACACGCGGCGCAGCGGCCGGCGTCGTTGTCGATGCGGTAGTCGCTGCGCAGCGCCGGATCGATCGTGGTCGTGTTGACGCCGCCGGGGATCGAAGCCCGTCGCGCATCGCGAGCAGCGCGATCGACCGCCTCGCAGCCGCCGGCCGCGCCGAGCGTGTGGCCGGTCGCGCCCTTCGTCGAGCTGACCGGCACGTCGCGACCGAACAGCGCGAACACCGCGCGGTCCTCGGCCGCGTCGTTGTTGCGCGTCGCGGTGCCGTGCAGGTTGACGTAGTCGACGTCGTCGGCGACCGACGCCGGCCGAACGCAGCGCGCGCCGCCATCGCGCGATCGCGCGCCGAGGCCTTCCGGATGCGGCGACGACATGTGATGCGCGTCGCTCGATTCGCCGACGCCGACGAGCCGCGGCGTGTCGTCGTCGCGCCCGCGCCGTCGGCGCGTTCGACCAGCGCGAACGCCGCGGCCTCGCCGATCGACAGCCCGTCGCGATCGGCGCCGTACGGCTGCGCCGGGCCGGCTCGACACCAGCTCGAGCGAGCGGAAGCCGTACAGCGTCGTCAGGCACAGCGAATCGACGCCGCCGACGACGGCCGCGTCGATGCGGCCCGCCGCGATCATCCGCGCCGCGTTGCCGAACACCTTCGCGCTCGACGCGCACGCGGCGGACACCACGAACGACGGACCGCGAGAGGCCGAAGCGCATGCGCCACGAAGTCCGCGACCGAATAGGTGTTGTGCGTCTCGGCGTAGTGGAACCACGACGGCAGCGGGCCGTCGCATCCGGCGGCGCGGCGCGCGGTACGCGAGCTCGGTCTGCAGGATGCCGGCCGTGCTGGTGCCGAGGAAGACGCCGACGCGGTCGGCGCCGTGTCGCGCGACGGCCGGCGCGCACCGCGTCGACGAAGCCGTCCTGCGCGAGGCCGACGCTGCGCGAGGCGGTTGTTGCGGCAGTCGAAGCGCGCGAGCGCACGGGTCGAGCGCTTCGTCGTCGACGCCGTCGACCGCGCCGATCCACGTGTCGAGGTCGACGGTCTCGAAGTCGCAGCGGGCGAGCCCGCTGCGATGCGCGGCGCAGCGCGGCGAGCGTCGGCGCCGATGCCGCGGCCGAGGCAACTCGTCATCGTGTAGGCGGGGATGCGGAGCGGCTGCAAGGCAGTGATCCGGCGACGTGCGGGAGCCGGCGATTTTACCGGAGCGGTCGTCGGCTCGACCGGTCGTCGCGCGGCGCGCGAAGCGCGCAGCAGCACGTTGCGCGAAGGCGCGCGGCGCGTCGCGCCGGAGCGCGCTCGTCGTGCAGCACCTCGACCGCGAAGCCGATGGCCCTCGAGCAGCGCCCGCCACTCGCGACCGGGCGCCGATGCGGACGCGCCAGCGCGGATGGCCGCGCAACGCGCACACGACGAGGTCGACCGCGTCGGTCCGAGCGCGACGCACGCGCCGACCGTCGCCGACCCGCAGCACGACGACGCCCCACGGCGGCAGGCTCGCCGCGATCGCGGCGACGAGGCGTTCCTGCGCGTCGGGCGTCGAGGTACTGCAGCACGTCGAGCAGCGTCACGACGTCGCAGCGGTCGAGCATCGTCATGCCGAGCGTGCGGACGTCGCCGCGGAACGACGCGGCGCGAACGGCGGCATCGCGCGCTTCGCGCGCGCGATGTCGCGCCGCGACTGGTCGACGCCGAGATAGGTGCGCGACCTTCGGCGGCGCCGGCCACGCGGCGGGCCATTCGCGCGCGCGTCGTCGGCCGTCCAGCGCGTCCGCGCGCCGCGTGGAGCCACGTCGCGAGCAGGCCCTGGCCGCAGCCGAGGTCGACCAGGCACGCCGCGTCGGGGATCGCGCCGGTCGCGCAGCAGCGTCGCGAACAGCGGATCGCGCGTCGAGCTTGCCGCGCGCGAACCGCCAGGCGAAGTCGCCGCCGACGTCGCGATACCGGCGACGCCGCGGCGACGACGAGCGCTTGCTCCCGTCCGGAGTCGTCGAGCGACGGCTTCATCGACGGCCGTCATCGCACGCCGCCGCGAGCGTGACCGGCTGCCAGCCGATCGCGCGACGCAGCGCGTCGACGACGAGCGGCAGCGCGTCGACGATCACCGGCGCGCCGTGTCGCAGTCCGCGCCGCATGGCCGTCGTGCAGCAGCAGGATGTCGCCGGCGCGCGAGGTCCGTGCGACGAGGCGACGCGCGACCGTGCTGCGGGTCGCGGCGTCACGGTGTCGAAGCCGCGCCGCGTCCAGCTCGCGAGCGCCAGCCCGTGCCGTTCGAGCGCCCCTTGCAGGAACACGTTGCGCAGGCCGGCCGGCGCGCGGAAGAAGCGCGGCGCACGCCGACCGTGTCGGCGATGGCGCGCTGCGCCGCGGCGATCTCGCGATCGTAGGCGCGCGGGCCGAGCAACGAGAAGTCGTGACGATGGCGATGGCTGTGGTTCTCGATGCGCGTGGCCGCGCGCGACGATCTCGCGCGCGAGCGCCGGCGTGACGCGACACGCGCTCGCCGATGCAGAAGAACGTGGCGCGTGCGTCGAGCGTCGTCGAGCAGGTCGAGGACGCGCGGCGTGACGTCGGGGTCGGGGCCGTCGTCGATCGTCAGCGCCACTTCGCGACGCGCGATCGCCGGCGGGCGGCAGGCGCCGCAGGTTCGGTCCGAGCAGCGCGCTCGTCGGCCACAGCCCTGCGCCGACGATCGCCGCGTGGTCGGCGACGACGACCGCCGAGCGCCATCGGCCACCACGACGGCTGCGTCGTCAACGCGCCGGCCGCGAACACGTGCAGCGCGATCGAGCCCTGCACGCAGCATCGGCTGTCGCCGTCGTCATCGTCGCCGGCGCGGACCAACGGGCGGCACCGCGCGGCAGCGGCGACGCGTCGAGCATGCGCGGCCATACGGCGCGCCATGCGGGCCAGTCGTGACCGCCCGGCGCGGTGAAGACGTGATCGGGCGGCAGCGCGTCGGCGAGCAGTCGATGTGCGGCGACGAAGCGATCGTCGACGCCGTAGCCGAGGTAGAGCGCGGGCAACGTCGCGTCGCGCGCTCGACGGTCAGCGTCTTCAGCGCACTGCCAGATGCGACGGTCGTCGTCGTCGGGCGGGATGGTGCCCGGCGGCGCCCAGCTGCGCGAGCCCGCCCGACGCGGCGACCTCGGCGACGATCGTGCGTTCGCCGAGGTACGGCGCGATGACGAGCAGGCCGTCGACGGGATCGCCGCGCGCGCGGTCCTCGTTCGCGTAGATCAGGCTGCCGAGGCCGCCGAGCGAGATGCCGGCGAACCAGACGTGGCGGATGCCGCGCGCGCGCGCCGGCTCGACCACGTCCTCGTCGAGCCGGGCGACGATGTCGCGGTCGCGGTAGTAGGGGATCGTGGCGTCGACCAGCGCGACGTCGGCCGCGATGCCGCGCGACCGCAGATCGCGTCGACGAAGCCGTCGGTCGACGAAGTCGTGCGGCTTGTCGCGCGCGCCGGGCAGCAGCACGATGAGCGTGTCGACCGGCGTCGCGCAGGGCGCGGCGACGAGTCTCGACCGGCAACGTGTCCGGCCTGCCGGCGCAGGCGGCGACGACCGCGAGCGAGCGACGCGACGACGAGCCGCGAGCGGCGCGGCCGAGCGCGCGTCATCGCGCCGCTTCAGCGGACGCGATCGGCCTCGACGCGCGAAGATCGCGGCCAGCGCGAGCGCGAGCAGCGCGCCCGGCGCGACGGTCGTGCCGATCGAGTGCAGCACCGGCAGCGACGACAGGCCGAGCACGCCGAAGCCGATCACCGCCGTCAGGTTGGCGACGACGAGCGACGTCAGCACCGGCGCGATCGTCGCGTGTGTCCGTCGCCGCCGCGCGCGCGCCGATCGAAGAACAGCGCGTAGTTCGAGCCGACGCCGACGATCAGCAGCAGGCCGATCGAGATGGAACAGGTTCAGCGGTCCGGCGATCACCGCGTGGGCGGCCGCGACGAGCAGCACCGCGAGCGCGAGCGGCACCAGCACGCGCAGCAGCCGGCGCGCGTCGCGCAGCGCGACCGCGAGCAGCAGCGACGATGCGCGAGCGCGCCGATGCCGGCCATCTTCAGCGCCTCGGACAGGTAGCTCGGCGTACAGGCTCTGCGTCTCGTTCTTGATGTCGATCAGCCGGATCTGCGTCGCCGTCCGATCGCATCGAGCGCGCGCGAGGTCGGCCGCGATGCGTGCGCGCGCGGCAGCTTCGACCGTCGGCGACGAGCGCAGCGCGACGACGGCGGTCCAGTGCCGACGTGGCCGCGTCGTCGCGATGCGTGCTCAGCAGCGCGCGCAGCGCCGGCGGCGAGCGACGTTCCGGCGAGGTCGACTCGTCGATCGGCCGCATCGAGCTTGCTCGCGCGCGACGTCGGCGTAGAAGCCGTCGAAGCCGGTCTTCGTGAACGGCAGCCCTCGAGCGCGGCCGCGAAGTCGCGACGCAGCGTCGCGTCGTCGGGCAAGCGCGTCTGGCGTCGTCGCTGCGTCGCCTCGCTCGGCAGGTAGATCGGGACGGCGCCTCGACGCCGAGCAGCGTGCCGTCGCGCGATCAGCGGCGCCAGCGTCGCGACGACCGCCTCGCTGCCGCGCAGCACGCTCTCGTGGTCGGCACGCGCTGACGACGACGAGGTCGCGCACGTCGGGCGCGCCGAGCTCGCTGCGCAGGCGCTCGTCGATCGCCTGCAGTCTCGGACGACATCGGGCTCAACGAGCCGAGCTCGCGACTCCAGAGACGCGTCGCGATGGACCGCCAGCGCGACGACGGCGATGACGGCGAGCGACGATCGAACGGCCAGCGCAGCGACGGCGCGCGAGCGGCACGCGCGTTGCGAGCAGCGAGCCGAGCGCCGGCATCGGTCGCACCTGCGAAGCCGACGCGGCAGCATCGCCGGCAGCACCCAGCGCGTGACCGCGGCCGCGACGACGAGGCCGACGATCGACAGCAGCCCGATCTGCGCGAGCCCCTGGAAGCCCGAGAACAGCAGCGCGCGCGAAGCCGATCGCCGACGTCGCCGACGCCGAGCGCGATCGTGCGCCCAGAAGCCGGCGGGATCGTCGCGATCGCCGCCCGGACGCTGCACGAACAGGTAGATCGCGTAGTCGACCGCCTCGCCGATCAGCGTGACGCCGAAGCCGAGCGCGATGCCGTGGACGACGCCGAAGCCGAGTCGCGACCGCCGCGAGCCCGCTGAGCGCGCCGGTGATCATCGGCAGCAGCCCGAGCACCAGCGCGCGCGGCGGAGCGATAGACGAAGCCGAGCAGCAACGACACGAGCACGAGCCCGATGATCGACAGCCGGCGCGCCTCGCGCTCGATCGTGTTGCGCGCGTCGACCGCGAACACCGGCGGCCCGGACAGCACGAGCGCGCGGCCTGCGACCGACGCGCCGCTCGCGCGCTTCGCGGCATCGAACGCGGCCCGCAGCGCGTCGATCGCCGACTGCTGCCCGTCGATGTCCGAACCCGGCCGCGCGCGTCTCGGCGACCAGCAGCGCATGCGGTCGCTCGCTCGCACGGCCGCACGACCCACGCGCCGTCGACGGTCGGCAGGTCGCGGCCCGCGCCAGCGACTCGACGAGGTGGACGAGCTCGGCGGTCGGATCGCGCGCGATCAGCGGTTGCAGCATCAGGCCGGCCGACGACGACAGCAGGTCGAGGCTGTCCTCGAGCGCCGCATGCAGGCCGCGGAACGGTGAAGCGCTCCGCCGTCACCCGGTCGCTCAACAGATAGCGATGGTCGAACAGGAACGTGCGATCGGCCGACCCGTTCGCGACCTCGCCGTTGTTGACCGACAGGAAGCGATCGTCGCGTCGAAGCGTGGTCGCGGTCTGCCGCGACAGAGCCGCCAGCGAGGCGTCGTCGACCGCGCCGCGCGCCCGTCGATCGCGACCAGGATCAGGTGCGACGCCGGTCCTTCGCGCAGCTGGTCGATCAGCAGCGCGCTGCTCGGGCGTCGGGTGCGTCGGCAGGAACGCCGAGAGGTCGGCGGTGAAGCGCGCGTGCGCGACGACGATCGCGCAGGTCGCGATCCAGACCAGCCATGCGACGACGGCGACGACGCGACGACCGGTCATCGGTCGCGCGTCGGCAGCGGTCGCCGCGTCGATCGTCGCATCAGCCGCCGACGTGCGGCGACGAGCGTCGTCACCGAGCGGTTGCCGTCGGCCTGCAGGACCTCGAACGCGTCGATGCGGTCGTCGTGGCCGTTCGACCGTGACGCGGCTGACGACGCCGGCGATCCTCTGGTCCGATGGCAGCAGCGTCAGCCGCCATTGCGCCAGCGTGCCGTCGACCGCGACGCGATAGTTGCGCGACAGCGCGCCGAGGTCGCCGGCGAGCGTCGCGCGGATGCTGTCGGTGAACGCCGCGACCTCGGGATACGACGAGAGCGAGAGGCTGCGCTTCGTGCCGTTGCGCTCGATCGAGAGCGTGTCGCCGTCGACGATCAGCGTCTCGGGCTTCGGCTTGATCGGTCCGCTTCTCGAAGTCGCGCCGGCGCGACGTAGACGAGTTCGCCGGACGACTCGAGCGGCCGGTCGAGCGACGCGAGGTACTTGCGGTCCGACGAAGTCGGCGCGGCTCGCCCGGTTGCTGCGCGAGCGTCTGCATCAGCGTACTCGGCGTTGAACGGCTCGGCGGCGAACCGGCGCCGCGACGCGAGCAGTCGCGACACAGCGCGAGCGCGAAGCGCTTCACGACCCGCGTCGTTCAGCGCGCCTGCTCGCGCGTCGTCGCGTCGCGCGCGCGATGCGTGCCCGGCCGCGCGCGCGTCGTTCCAGTAGTCGAAGAAGTTGAACCAGTTGTACGGCGCGTCGCGGCAGTAGTGCTCGAGCCGCGTCGACGTAGCGCGCGATCGCGCGCGTCGATCGCGGCGGTCGTCGCGGCCGCGCGCTCGCTCGCGCGACGTGCGTCGAGGCGTCGAGAAGTCGTGACAGCTCCTCGTAGCGGACATCGTAGCGGTTGCCGCCGCGGTAGAGCGCCGACGATGAAGATCGACCGGCCGCCGCAGCATCGCGGCCATGCGGAACGGGCCGGTCGGGATCGAGACCGTCGTCGCCGAGCAGCGTCACCTGCGCGCACGGCCGGCGTGCCGTCTTCCTCGGCGAGCGTGCGGTCGGCGAGCATGCCGACGAGCCCGCCGTCGTCGAGCGCGTGCTTGACGCGCAGCATCGAGTCGATGCGGCCGAGCGCGATGATCGACTCCGCTCAGCTTCGGGTTGATCGCGGCGAACGACGCTGGTTGAGGTACTGCGCGTTGTCCTCGTACATGACCATCGACACGCGCAGGTCCTTCTCGCCGCGGCCGCCGGCGCGCACCGCCTCGAAGCTGCCGAGGTGCGCGCCGATCACGAACGCGCCGCGCCGTCGGCCTGCCGTCCGCCGACGTGCGCTCGGCCATCGCGCGCCGCATCACGTCGCCGCCGATGACGTCGATGTCGAAACAGGTGCGTGCCGGCCGTTGAGCAGGTACAGCCGATCGAGGATCGTCGACGCGAAGCAGTGGACGTGGCGGAAGCCGTCGACGCAGCCGTCGCCTCGCGGCCGAGCACGCGCTTCAGGTAGTCGCGCGACGCGGCGCGCGCGGCGCCGCCGGCGAACACGAAGTAGCAGCACGATCGGATGCAGCAGCAGCCGCGCGATCGGACGGCCGAGCGTGCAGCGCGATCCAGACGAAGAGCGCGCAGCATCGCCGGATGGCCGCGCTCGCGCTGCGGTCGTCCAGATCGCGGCCATCAGGTCACGTCGCCGCGTGCGAAGCGCACGTCGCCCGTCATCGCGAGCCGCTCGTCGTCCGGCGTGTCCGGCGTAGACCTGCAGCCGGAACCGACAGGCCGTCGTCGCGACGCCTCGAACGCGAGCGCGGACCGGTTCGCCCGGGCCGACCATCGACAGGAACTTCGCGGCGCCGATGCGGCAGCGCGGTCGGACCGCGCCGAGCTCGCGACCGACGGCCGATCGCGCGCAGGCCGCGTCGAGCAGCACGACGCCGGGCACGATCGGCCGCGCCGGGAAGTGACCGTCGAACGCCGGATGGTCCGCCGCGATCGGCAGCGGCAGGCTGGTCATCGCGGCGCGGCGCGCCGTCCGCGTCGCGCGCGCAGCGCGGTCGCGCGCCGATCGACGACGACGAGTCGCTGCAGCGAGCGCCTGCGTCAGCTTGCCGGTGTCGTTGCGCGGCATGCGGTCGACGAAGTGGATCGGCCTCGGCAGGAAGACCGCGTCGATGCGCGTCGCGCAGCGCCGCGAGCAGTCGCGCCGCGTCGAGCGTCGGCGCGACGACGACGCCGCGAGCCGCGCGACGCCGCCGCGCGCTCGTCGTCGTCGGGCGCGACGAAGACGCCGTCGACGACGCCGTCGATCGCGTTGCAGCTGCAGGTTGAGATGGCCGAGCGACGTCCGCTTGCCGGCGATGTTGACGAGGTCCGCCGAGCGGCCGCCGAGCGAGAAGCGGCGCGACGTCGCGAAGTCGGGCGCCGAGTTCGATCAGGTCGCCGAGCGGCGTCGGCTGCTCGATGTGGCCGCCGCTCGCGGTCGCCTGCCCGTCGACGACGATCCGATCTCGACACGTCGCCGAGCAGCGTGCCAGCGGGGATCGGCCGTCGGTCGCCGCGACGCGAGCTGGCCGGTCTCGGTGCAGCCGTAGATCTCCGCGACCGGCGCGTCGAAGCGCCGCTCGGCCGTCCGCGGCGAGCGCGTGCGACAGCGGCGCGGTGGCCGCAGACGATCCGGGCGACCGCCGGCAGCGCGCGCGTCGTCGTCGATCAGCGCGCGCAGATGGAACGGCGTCGTCACGAGCATCCGCGGCACCGGCAGTCGCGCGAGCGCCGCGACGATGTCGGCCGGATAGAACGGACGCTCGGCGACGATCGCATGCGCCGCTCTGCCACGCCATCAACAGCGACGACTCGAAGCCGTACATGTGCTGCGGCGGCACCGTCGCGACGATCGCGTGCGATGGCGCGCCGTCGCCGCAGCCGAGCCGCTCGGCCTCGGCACGCACGTTGACGACGAGCGATCCCCAGCGCTTGCGATGCAGCGTCGGCGCGCCGGTCGATCCGGACGTGAAGACGTAGGCGACGGTCTGTTCGTCCGATGCCGCGGCATCGACGTTCGTCGATCCGCGTCGGCGTCGGCAGCGCCGTCGGCATCGACGAGCGATCTGCGGCAGGTCGATGTCGGCTGCGCGCGTCTCGGCGAGGCAGTAGGCGTCGGGAAAGCGCGGCGCGAGCTGCGCGACGGTGCCGGCGTGCGTCGACGGCGGCAGCAGGCTGATCTGGCCGCGGACCATCGCCGCCGCGAGGCCGACCGCGAAGCGGTAGCGATCGCTGGCAGACGTTCAGCACGTGGCCGCGGTCGGGCAGGGCGCGCGGCGAGGCCGGTCGACGTCGGCGACGAAGCGGCGCGCGCGGATCGGCTCGTCCGCGACGCCATGCGACGACGGCGTCCGGGCCGTCGAGACCAGCAGCGGCAGCGTCGTCATCGGCCGGTCCGCTCGACGGTGCTTGGCGCCGCCGATGCGTCGCGATCGCCGGAACGCGTGGACGCCGGCGCATGAACGGGACGTGCGCGACGTCGCGCAGCACGCGTCGACCGGACCGCGTATTCGACGACGAACGCGGCGCCGACCAGCGGCCAGATCAGCAGGTTGACGAACAGCGACCAGACCGTCGCGCGACGCGTCGACGAACAGCAGCGTCGACAGCGCCATCACGGCGACGAAGAACGCGCCCAGGCCGATCGTCACGGCGCCGCGTGTAGCGCACGACCGGCGGCGGCATGTCGCCGCGACGCACGCGGCGCGCCATCCGCGTGACGAGCGCCTCGCGGCCGCCGAAGCAGGCTCGCGCGCGAACAGCGACGACGACCAGCCGAAGAACGCGAGGTTCTCGACGTAGAGGACCACGTCGGCCTTCGCCGGCTCGTGCCACGCGAAGTGAAACGTCGCGACGACCACGGCAGCCAGGACGGCGACGCCGCCGAGCACGGCGAGCACCCGCATCGACGGCGACGATGTCCGACCGAGCTTCGCCGCGGTCAACGACCCGATCGCTCCGACCCACGGCGCGAGGATCAGCATCAACGTCAGCGTCGGCATCGCGCGCGTCACGATCAGCGCATGCAACGCGACGAAGTACGCGGCGACGCCGACGACGGCGACGAAGCCCGCGAGATAGCGGACCGGCCGATGCGGCCCGCGGACGATCTCGGCCGCGTCGTTCCTCGAGGCTGGAGGATCGGCCGCACGCGCGGGGATCGGCCGCGCCATCGAACGCACGTCTATTTCGTGCGATGGGCCGCGATGTGCGCGGCGAGGCTGCCGAGCGACTGGAAGATCCGGACGTTGTTCTCGTCGTCGGAGCGCAGCTGGAAGCCGTACTTCTTCGAGACGACCAGCGCGACCTCGAGGATGTCGATCGAGTCGAGGCCGAGGCCCTCGCCGTAGAGCGGCGCGTCGGCCGCGATCTCGTCGGGCTGGACCTCGAGGTTCAGCGCCTCGACGATGAGTCCTGCGAGTTCGCGCTCGAGGGCTTCGTCGATGCCGGGTCCTGCGGCCGTGGGTCGCTGCTTGCTGCATGGTGGTGCGGGTCGTGACATGCGTTGCTCGCATCGGCTGCGCTTCCTGCGCCGGTCGCCGATGGATACCCGACGGGGCCGGAAGTCGATACACCGAGCGGCCGCGTCGCCTCGGCGCGGTCCGTCCGACGGCCGCGCGTCAGAAGCCGACGGCCTGGCCGTCGCGGCGCGAGTCGCTCGCGGCGACGTAGCCGTCCTCCGGATCGTCGGACAGCTTCCAGATGAACTGGCCGGAGCCGAAGTCCATGTACGGTGTCGGGGATCGACTCGATGCGGTGGCCGCGCGCGGTCAGCGCGTCGGCGCAGGTCGCGGCGCCATCGTCTTCTCGCAGTCCACCGACAGTCCGGTGCCGACCTTCCAGCGCGGCGCGTCGCATGCCGCCTGCGGCTGCTGTCCGTACGTCAGCATGCGGACCAGCGTCTGCAGATGGCCCTGCGGCTGCATGTTGCCGCCCATCACGCCGAAGCTCATCTGCGGAACCTGGCGGCCGGCGACGGTGCGCGTGAGGAAGCCCGGGATGATCGTGTGGAACGGCCGCTTGCCGCCGGCGACGACGTTCGGGATGCGACGGGTCGAGCGAGAAGCCGGCGCCGCGGTTCTGCAGGCTGACGCCGGTGCCCGGCACGACGACGCCGGACCCGAAGCCCATGTAGTTGGACTGGATCAGGCTGACCATCATCCCGGACTCGTCGGCCGTCGTGAGGTAGATCGTGCCGCTCGGGCGCACGAACGACTGCGGCACGCCGTGCGTGAAGTCGCTGGCGCGCGCCGGGATCGATCAGCCGCGCGCGGTCGGCGAGATAGCCGTCGTCGAGCAGGTGCGCGGCGGTGACCTCGCCCATGTGGCGCGGGTCGGCGACGTAGCGATAGACGTCGGCGAACGCGAGCTTCATCGCCTCGATCAGCAGGTGCTGAACGTCGACCGAGTCGACCGCATGACGCGCGAGGTCGAGATGGCTCGCGATGCCGAGCGCCATCAGCGCGGCGATTCCCTGGCCGTTCGGCGGGATCTCGTGCAGGACATAGTCGGTGCCGTCGCGACCGCGGCAGGCCTTCTCGATCGGATCGACCCAGTCGATGCGGTAGTCGCCGAGATCGCGTTCGGTCATCGCCGCGCCGCAGGCCCGCGCGTGCGCCGCGATCGCGGCGGCCGACCGGCGCCTCGATAGAAGCTCTCGCCGCGGGTCTCGGCGATCGACGTCAGCGTCCGTGCCGCGTCGGCGAAGACGAAGCGCTCGCCCGGGTGCGGCGCGCGACCGTTCGGCATGAACGCATCGGCGTAGCCCGGCTGGTCGCTTCAGCACCGGCGTCTGCGCCGCCCACTTGTTCGCGACGATCGTCGACACGCCGTAGCCGCGCGATGCGAGCTCGATCGCCGGCGCCAGCAGCGTCGTCGAACGGCAGGACGCCGAAGCGCTCCGACAGCGCCACCCAGCCGGCGACGGCCCCCGGCACCGTCACCGTGTCCCAGCCGCGCTGCGGAAAGACGTCGCCGTGCTTCTTCCTGAAATAGTCGACGTTCCAGGCGGCCGGCGCCGTGCCGGAGGCGTTCAGCCCGTGCAACGCGCGGCCGTCGGTCGACCGCGGATCCCAGACCAGCGCGAAGCAATCGCTGCCGAGGCCGTTCGAGATCGGCTCGACGATCGTCATGCAGGCCGCCGTCGCGATCGCCGCGTCGACGGCATTGCCGCCGCGAGCGATCATCGACAGGCCGGCCTGCGCGGCCAGCGGGTGCGACGTCGCGACGACGTTGCGGGCGAACAGCGGCGAGCGGATGGTCGGGTACGGGTTATCCCAGTCGAACATCGAAAACTCCTGTGGGGCGCATGCATCGACGGACGCCGACGCGGAATGACGCGATTGTGCGCGATGCGCCGGTCGACCGCCGCGCGTCGGCCCGGGCTGTCCGCCCGCCCATGTCGACCGTGTTTCAACCGCGACGGATGGTGCCGTTTCGTCGCCAAAAACCAACATCCGGCCCCGGCAAAGCGGGGGTTTGTGGGTTGTCGAGGGGTTTTGCTTCAGATTTCAAAGCAAGTTCGCCTAGACTAAAAAGGCGAGATCGATGTGGTCGAACAGCCGGGTTTTTTCTTCCACACAAGACATTTTGAGCAAGCGAGCGTCCGCCTCGCTGCCAGAACCAGCTAGAGGAATCCTTCATGTTTAGAGAAGTGCCTATCGCGCGTTTCCTGCGCCTGACCTTCGGTGGCGGCCTTGCGGGCATGGCGCTGGTCGCGACGCCGACATTCGCGCAGGTCCCGACCAACACCACGGCCGACGTCCAGCAGGGTGAACGGGTCCAGGTGACCGGCTCGTCGATCAAGCGGATCGAAGGCGAGACCGCGCTGCCGGTGACGGTCATCAGGCGCGAGGACATCGACAAGCTCGGCGTCGTCAGCGCCGCCGAACTGCTCGACCGGATCGCGGCCAACAACGGCGGTGGCTACAACGCGACGCTGGCCCTCGGCGACGCGGGCCGCCCCGGCTTCCAGGGCGCCTCGCTGCACGGCCTCGGCCCGGCGAACACGCTGATCCTGTTGAACGGCCGCCGCCTCGCGGTCTATTCGTTCGACGGCAGCGGCGCCAGCCTGACGGACATTCCGCTCGCGGCGATCGAGCGCGTCGAAGTGCTGCGCGACGGTGCATCGGCGATCTACGGAACGGACGCGATCGCGGGCGTCATCAACTTCATCACGCGCAAGGACTTCACCGGCGCGGTCGTCGACACGCAGTACTACTCGACGGACAACAAGGGCGGCAACTACGGCAACGCGACCGCCACGGCCGGCTACGGCGACCTGACGTCGCAGGGCTTCAACATCTTCGGTTCGGTCGACTACCGCAAGCAGGGGTCGATCGCCGCGAACGAGCGCTCTTACGCATCGAGCGCGTATCGCCCCGACCTCGGCATCAACCGCCTGTCGTCGAATTCCATCCCGGCGAACATCTCGACGAGCGCCGGCCTGGTCAGTCCGTACGCACCGAAGTACGTTGGTACCGCTGCCGCCTGCGCGCCGCCTGCTTCGTTCGGCACGAGCGCGACGGACACGCGTTGCCGATACGACTATGCGTCGGTCATCGACATCTACAACCCGACGGAGTCGGGCAGCGTCTTCGTTCGCGGCACGTTGCAACTCGGCCCGAACAACCAGTTGTTCATCGAAGGCAACCACACCGAGACGCGCCAGAAGTTCGTGATCTCGCCGACGCCGGCCTCCGAAGCGACCGTGTACAACGTCGGCCAGACGCCGGTCCTGTATCCGAGCACGGGTCCTTACTACCCGGGCAACGGCATCGTGCCCGCCATTCCCGGCGTCAACGTCGCGAGCGGCGGCTACCCCGGCTACGCCGACATCTATCTGCGAACGCTCGCTGCCGGTCCGCGAACCGACGTGTCGAAGGAAAAGTTCGACCGCGCGCTCGTCGGCCTCGAAGGCTCGGGATTCGGTTGGGACTACAACATCGGCGCGCTGCACACGCGCGACCGCGCGACCGACAGCTACGTCGACGGCTACGTTTCCGAATCGAAGCTGCTTCGCTCCGGCGGCCTCACGCCGAAGCAGCCGGGCTACGTCGCGGCGGTCCTCGCGGCCGGCGGCATCGATCCGAACATCAATCCGTTCTCGATCTCGCAGACGCCGGCCGGCGCCGCAGCGATCGCGGCGACGAAAATCGATCAGGTGGTTCGTACCGGCGACTCCAAGCGGGATTCCGTCGACGGTCATGCGTCTCGCGACCTGTTCAATCTGCCGGCCGGTCCGTTGGCGGTCGCGGTCGGCGCAGAAGGCCGTCTCGAACGCTATGCGGACAATCCTGCGACGATCTTCTCGTCGGGCGACATCATCGGTAGCGGCGGCGACCTTCAGCCGGTCAATGCGCAGCGCCACGTCTACGCCGGGTTCTTCGAACTCAACGTGCCGGTCATCAAGAATCTCGAGGCCGGTCTGGCCGCGCGCTACGACCACTACGAGGACTTCGGTAGCACGACGAACCCGAAGGGGACGCTACGCTGGCAACCGATGCCCGAACTGCTTCTGCGCGGCTCGGTCGGCACCGGCTTCCGTGCGCCGACGCTGCCGGAGCTGTATCAGGGCACGACCCAGACCAACAGCGGCGGCGTCTACAACGACCCGTTCTACGACGCGAGCAATGGCGGCAATCGATGCGCGACGCAGTTCAACGGCACCTATTGCAATGCGCAGCTCAAGGTGAAGCAGGGCGGCAACGCGGCGTTGCTGCCGGAGAAGTCGCGTCAGTTCACGCTCGGCTTCCTGCTCGAGCCGGCACGTGACCTGAGCTTCGGCGCCGACTATTTCTATGTCAGGCAGCGCCAGTTGATCGGCGTCGCCGGTGCCGACGTCCAGTTGACGGACTACATCAACAAGTTCAACCCGACCACCCGCACCAGCTCGTCGGTGTTCGCCGGCAACATCGCGACCCGCTTCGATCCGACAGCCGGGACGACGGTGATCGACTATGTCGGCAACTTCAACCAGAACCTCGGTGTGCAGATCACCAAGGGCGTCGACTTCACGTTGCGTTCGCGCTTCCCGTTGCAGGCTTACGGCGCGATCACGCTGAACCTGGATTCGACGTACATCATCTCGCAGCGCATCCGCCAGCCGACGGATGCGGGCTTCAGCGAGGAAGTCGGCCAGTTCCTCCTGTTCGGGCCGGTGCAGCGCTACAAGCAGGTGATCACGGCGGCCTATGACTATGGCCCCTATGGCGCGGCGGTGGTCTACAACTGGGGCTCCGGCTACCTCGACTACTCGGGGACGCGTCAGGTCGGTGCGAACGAGTCGTGGGACGTGCTCGCGAGCTACACCGCGCTCAAGTCGCTCAAGGTCACGCTTGGCATCAAGAACCTGCTCGACCGCAACCCGCCGATCTCCGACCAGGGGCAGTACTTCCAGGTCGGCTACGATCCGACGATCGGCGACCCGCACGGCCGGACGTACTACGCGCGCCTGACCTATACGTACAAGTAAGCAGTTCAAGCGCACGAAGAAGCCGCGGTTCGCCGCGGCTTTTTTTATGCATGCGACACATGCGCGTCGCAAAGCG
This sequence comes from uncultured beta proteobacterium, assembly GCA_963795885.1. Classification (GTDB taxonomy): domain Bacteria; phylum Pseudomonadota; class Gammaproteobacteria; order Burkholderiales; family Burkholderiaceae_D; genus CAHJXF01. Next base: position 1,120,501 of record CAWCJI010000007.1, read on the forward strand.
CGGAGCACCTTGCCAGGTGATCGCCACGCATGACGCAGGCATGAATCTGGCTTTTTCGGTAGTCCTTTATCAGCGAAGCGCTGGGTTTGCGCCAAGATCGGGCGTCGTCCCGAAACGTTGGTGTAACATCCGCCGCGTTCGAGGCTGCGCCCGGATGGCGACGAACGCACGACGCCGACCGGGCGGTCCGTTCGCCATGCGCGGGGCGAGCTCTTCTTGAGAATTTGAGGGCCTATGGATTACGCGCAGGAGCAGCGCAATCCGACCAAGCACTGGTCGGCATCGCTGTCGTCATCCTTCTGCACATCGCGCTCGTGTACGCGCTGCTGAACGGTCTCGCGACGAAGGTGATCGAGGTCGTGAAGAAGCCGCTCGAGACGCAGATCATCGAGGAGATCAAGCCGCCGCCACCGCCGCCGCCGGTCCAGTTGCCGCCGCCGCCGAAGTTCGTGGCGCCGCCGCCGCCGTACATTCCGCCGCCGGAAGTGCAGGTCAACGTGCCGCCGCCGCCGAACGCGATCCAGACGACGACGAGTGTCGTGCCGACCGAGTCGCCGCCGATCGCTGCCGTCGCACCGCCCGGCGCCGCCCGGCACCGGCGGCGCCGCCCGGCGCCGAGACCGCACGCGGCGTGCCCCAACTACGCGACGGCGCTGGGCGACCAGGCCTATCCGCGCGACGCGATTCGCGAAGGCATCTGGACGCGGCGAGGCGGTCGCTGCGGTTCACGGTCGACGGCGACGCGGCGAGATCAAGGACGTCTCGTCGTCAGTTCGTCGAACCGCGTCTTCGCCCGCGCAGCGCACCAGGCATCGTGCGCGACTTGAAGTGCGTCGGGCAGGGACGCGACGTCGTCTTCGAACTGCCGTTCTCGTTCAAGCGCGAGTAAGCCCGTCGTCACGCGTGCGAACCGGCATGCGTCACGGCCGCTCGACCTCCGATCCCTGAACGTATCGGATCAACGCGATCTTCTGGAGAAATGATGAAACTGACGCAACAACCTGCGAGCCATCGGGTTCGCCGTGGATGCTTCGCGGCGCTGATCGGCGCGATCGCTGCTGCCGCAGGTCGCGCCTGGCCCAGGCGACGACGCCGGCGGCGCCGGCCGCCGACGCGCCGGCCACGACCGCCGCCACGCCTCGCCGGCCGACGGCAGCGCTGGCGAAGACCGACGTCTCCGCGACGCCGACCGCGCACCGACAGCGGTCGAGAACCCGTACGGTCTCGAGGCGCTGTGGAAGGGCGGCGACTTCATCGCGAAGACCGTGCTCGTGGTGCTGGTGATCATGTCGATGGGCAGCTGGTACATCATCGATCACGAAGCTGTTCGAGCAGACCAAGCTGATGAAGCAGGCCAAGGCGGCGAACAAGACGTTCTGGAACGCGCCGTCGGTCGCCGCAAGGCATCACGACGCTGAAGAGCGGGCAGCCCGTTCCGCTTCATCGCCGAGTCCGGCATGCCAGGCGACCGAGCGGCACGAGGGCCTGCTCGGCGGCATCGACCTGAACACCTGGGTCACGATGTCGGTGCAGCGCGCGATGGAGAACGTGCAGAACCGCCTGCAGGACGGCCTCGCGTTCCTCGCGACGGTCGGTTCGACGGCGCCGTTCGTGGGGCTGTTCGGCACGGTGTGGGGCATCTATCACGCGCTGACGGCCATCGGCATCGCGGGCCAGGCGTCGATCGACAAGGTCGCGGGCCCGGTCGGCGAGGCGCTGATCATGACGGCCATCGGTCTCGCGGTCGCGGTGCCGGCGGTGCTCGGCTACAACTGGCTGGTCCGCCGCAACAAGACGGCGATGGAGCGCGTCCGCGCGTTCGGCAACGACATCCACTCGGTGCTGCTCGGCGGCGGGACGACGCGCGTCGTCGCCGCCGCCGAGCGTCGCGCCGGCCGACCGTCACGCGTCGCGCCGCGGCCGTCTCGCGAGCGAGCTGAACCATGGCGATGACCGTTGGCGACGGATGGCGGCGACGAGGACGAGAGTCGTCTCGGCGATCAACACGACGCCGCTGGTCGACGTCATGCTGGTGCTGCTGATCATCTTCCTGATCACGATCCCGGTCGTCACGCATACGATCCCGGTCACGCTGCCGAAGGAAGTCGAACGTTCCGCGCCAGACGAAGCCCGAGAACATCAACATCGCGGTCAACCAGGACGGCGACATCTTCTGGAACGAGCAGAAGGTGCCGAACGTCGAGACGCTGGTCAACCGGCTGAAGAAGGTGTCGCCGAACGTGCCGCAGCCCGAGGTGCAGATCCGCGGCGACGGCGGGGCGCGCTACGAATACGTCGGGCGCGTGGTGTTCGCGTGCCAGCGCGCCGGCATCGTCAAGATCGGCTTCATCACCGAGCCGCCGCCGCGTGGCGGCTGACGCCGCGACGTCGGGCTTGCCGGACCGTCGACGCATCGTCGAGTGCGATCACGCGTTCGGAGAGTGATTCGACATGGCAATGAATCGTCGGTTCGTCGGGCGGCTTCCGGCGAACCGGAAGTGATGGTCGACATCAACACGACGCCGCTGATCGACGTGATGCTGGTGTTGCTGATCATGCTGATCATCACGATCCCGATCCAGCTGCATGCGGTGAACCTCAACATGCCGGCCGGCAATCCGCCGCCGCCGCCGGTGAAGCCGGAGGTCGTGCAGCTCGACATCGACTTCGACGGCACCGTCGTGTGGAACGGCGAAGTGCAGCCGACGCGTGCCGCGATGGAAGCGAAGATGGCGGCCGCCGTCGCGCAGCCGGTGCAGCCCGAGGTGCACATCCGCCCGAACAAGCTGGTCGCCTATCGCGTCCGTCGCCGCGGTCATGGCGTCGGCGCAGCGGATCGGCCTGACCAAGATCGGCATCGTCGGCAACGAGCAGTTCATCAACTGACGTCGCGTCGCTGCGCGCCGTCGTCGCCGCGCGGCGAACTGTCGAGCCGTCGGTCGCCGGACGCGGCGCCGACGGCCTTTCGACGTCGTTGCCGATCGCAGCCCATCGCAAGGAACCCATGAGCATGTTCGATCCGAAGAGCGCCTTGCAGTCCGCGACGCGAGTCGCTGTCGCTGGCTTCGCGCCGTCGCGTTGTGCGCGTCGATCCCGGTCGCCATGCGCAGGCGATGCGTCCCGAAGTCGGGCGACCGCTGCAGGCAGCGCAGGACGCGTTGAAGGCGAAGCGCTATGCCGATGCGGCCGCGAAGGTGCGCGAAGCCGATGCCGCGCCGGGCAAGACCGCAGCCGAGCAGGTCACGATCGAGCGGATGCGCGCGGCGGTGGCGGCGGCGTCCGGGCGACGTCGCGAGCGAAGTGGCGGTCGATCAACAGCGGGAAGCTGCCGGCCGCCGAGCAGTTGCGGATGGTCCAGTCGATCGCGGGCCAGTACTACACGCAGCACGAGTACGCCAATGCGGCCACGTGGACGCAGCGGTATCTCAAGGAAGGCGGCACGGATCCGCAGATGCGGACGATCCTGCTGCAGTCGTACTACCTCGCCGGCGACTGTGCGAACGTCTCGCGAATGCTGGGCGACGTCGGCGACGAGTCATCGGGTCGCGCGCCGCCCGAGGAACAACTGCAGATGCAGGCGAGCTGCTATCTCAAGGGCGAAGGACAACGCCGGCTACACCGCGACCCTCGAGCGGCTCGTCACCTACTATCCGAAGCGCGATTACTGGGTCGATCTGCTGGCGCGCCTGCAGAGCAAGCCGGGCTTCTCGGATCGACTGTCGCTCGACGTCTATCGGCTGAAGCTCGCGACCGGGTTGATGTCGACGACCAGCGACTACATGGAAGCGGCGCAGATGGCGCTCGGCGACGAGTACACCGCCGAGGCCAAGAAGATCGTCGACCAGGGGTTCTCGAGCAAGGTCCTCGGCACCGGCAACGACGTCGAGCGTCAGAAGCGCCTCGCCGACCTCGCGAACCGGCGTTATTCGGAGGAGCAGGCGCAACTCGCGAAGCAGGAGAGCGACGGCCGTGGCCGCGCGCGATGGCAACGATCTCGTCACGCTCGGCTACAACTATGTCGGCTACGGACAGGCCGCGAAGGGCATCGCGTTGATGGAGCAGGGCATCAAGAAGGGCGGCCTGCGCCGGCCGGAAGATGCGAAGCTGCATCTCGGCATCGCCTATCTGCAGGCGGGACAGAAGGCCAAGGCGTTGCAGGTGCTGAAGACCGTTGGCGGTACCGACGGCGCAGCGGACCTCGCGCGGTTGTGGTCGGTGCAGGCTCGCCGGACCGCATAGCGATCCTTCGCGATCGTTCGCAAGCGACCAGGCGTCCGACAGCAACGTCCTGCTGCGCGGTCGCACCGATTTGCGTCGTCGGGTCAGGGCGGCGGCGGCATCATCGGTCGCTCGCGTTCAGCCGCATCGCAAGAACGTTGTCGACGCGGCTTACATAAGGTCGTTCACGTTTCAAACTTGTGACGACAATGCGCCGCCGAATGCGTGACTTACTGCCAGTGGCGCAGTTTTTGCATCGGCGCATTCAGGATGCACGCGACGCAGGCGATCGACCGATCGTTTCGACGCGTCCCATCCGACACCCCTTGCCCAAGCCACTTCGCATCGGGAGCCGCTCGAGCTCCGTTCCTGTCCGACGCGTCCAGCGCGCCGACCGATGCCACCTCGTCGAACGCTGTACCCATCCCGGAGATCGTGCATGAAAAAGAGTTTCGGAATCGCTTGTCTCGCCGTTGTGGCCGTGACGTCTCAGGCCCGCGCGCAGGACATCTCACCCGATGTCCTCCAGCAGATGGCCGCCATCTCCGCGGTGAAGGCCAACTTCACACCGGCGCAGAAGAAGCTCGATTCGAACCTCGCATTCGGCATCCTGTCCGCGACCAACGACACCAGCGTCTCGTCGTTCAAGAACGCCATCACCCCGCTCGCCGGCACCGACCTGACCGCACCCGACGCGGCCGGCAACGGCGTGCCCCCGACGACGATTCGCGTCGAGATCTTCGGCACGCTTTCTCCCGACCTCATCAACGCGATCCAGGCGTCGAACGGCGTCGTCAACTACACGTCGACGCGCTGGAACGCGGTGACGGCCACCCTGCCGGTCGCCGCCATCCTTCCGCTCGCGAGCCGCGCGGACATCACGTCGATCCGTAATCCGGCCCTCGGCCACACCAACGTCGGTTCGGTGACGTCGCAGGGATACATCGCACATGCGGCCAACACGGTGGTCTCGTCCGGTTACAACGGCACAGGCGTGACGGTCGGCGTCCTTTCCGACAGCGCCACGCCCGCGCGCGTCGCCGCGCTGATCGCGAGCGGCGACCTGCCGCCCGGCACGACCTCACTCCCCGGCCAGGACGGCTCGGACGTCGGCGGCGAGGACGAAGGCGCGGCGATGATGGAAATCATCCATGACATGGCGCCTGGCGCGAAGCTGATCTTCGCCACGGCGTTCGAGAGCGAGACGGGCTTCGCCGACAACATCATCGCGTTGGCCAATGCCGGCTGCAAGGTGATCGTCGACGACATCACGTACTTCGACGAAGGCGCGTTCCAGGACGGCATCATCGCGCAGGCCGTCAATCAGGTGACCGCGATGGGCGTGACGTACTTCTCGGCGGCGGCGAACAGCGGCAACGTCACGCGCGGCACGAGCGGAACCTGGGAAGGCGATTTCAAGAACGGTGGCGTGGTGACCGGCGTGATCAACACCGCCACCGGTGAGACCGGCTTCTTCCACAACTTCGCTTCGACCGGGACGCAGAACTACGACGTGCTGACCACGGCGACGACGTACATCACGTTGAAGTGGTCGGATCCGCTGGGCGCGAGCAACAACGACTACGACCTGTTCGTGCTGAACGCCGCGGGTACGGCCATCTATGCGTTCAGCGCCGATTCGCAGGACGGCAGCGAGGATCCTTTCGAGATCGCGTATCGCAGCAATGGCTCGGCGTTCCCGGTCAACAGCCGCATCGTGGTCGTGAAGTACGCCGGCGACGCGCGCGCGCTGCATCTCGACACGAATCGCGGCACGCTGTCGCTCGGCACGACCGGCTCGACCTACGGCCACAACGCCGGCCTGAACACGATGTCGATGGCCGCGACGTACTGGAACAGCGCGAAGACCGGCACCCGGCCGTTCACCGGCTTCGCGAACCTGAACGAGACGTTCAGCTCCGACGGTCCGCGCAAGATCTTCTTCAACCCGGACGGCTCGGCCATCACCCCCGGGAACTTCCTCTTCGCGACCAGCGGCGGCACGACGCTGCAGAAGCCGGACGTCGCGGCGGCCGATGGGGTGACGACGCACACGCCTGGCTTCCTGCCGTTCTTCGGCACGTCCGCCGCGGCACCGCACGGCGCCGGCATCGCCGCGCTGATCCTGTCGGCGAAGCCGGGCTACACGCCGGATCAGGTCAAGACGGCGATGAGGGCGACCGCGATCGACAGCATGGAACCGGGCGTCGATCGGGACTCCGGGCTTCGGCATCGCCATGGCCAACGCCGCGGTCCAGTACGCGCTGACGCATTGAGGTCGCACCGGTTCAAGCAGTAGACGTTCGTAAGGGGCGGACCGCAGACCGGCGGTCCGCCGATGATCAATCCACGGGAAACACGATGATGAAACCCCTCCGCGTCCTCACGCACCTCCTCGTTCTGTTCACGGCGCTCGCCTGTGCAGCCGCGCAAGCCGATGTCATCACGACGTCGATCACGTCCGCCGATCGCATCCAGCAGGGCCGGTTGAGCCGCAACGGCATCCCGCAGGACTTTGCCGCCGACGAGCCGTTTCCGAGCGCGATCAACCTGACCACGTCGTATCGGTACGCCACGTTCTTCGTCAACGTCGGTTCGACGCCGTACGTGTCGATCAGCATCGATACGCCGGACGGCAACGAGTTCGGCTCGGTGTATCAGACCAGCTACGCGCCGAACGGGACCATTGCCGGCTTCCAGAATCACTGGCTCGGCGACGCGGGCGGCTCGAACTTCACGTTCGACAACTTCAATCCGTTCTCCGATTCCAGCTACATGGACGTGGTGGCTGCGTTGAACAGCACCATCGTGATCGTCGTCAACACGACGGCCGCGGCATTCGGCGGCGTCGGTTCGTTGTTCACGTTGAGCGTGCAGGGTTCGTCGGACGCGGACTTCACGAACCTTCGGGATCTCGCCATCTCGCGCATTCCGGAGCCGTCGACGATCGTCCTGCTGATCGCGCCGCTGGCCTTCCTCGCTGGCAGCGCCGCCGCCAGGTCTCGTCGTTCGTGCGGGGCGGGGCGGGTGCGATGACGACCGCCTGATCGCTCGTTCGGGACCGTCTTCCGGACGGTCCCGACGCCGGTATCGCGTCGATCGATTCGACGTATGTTCGAGCCCGCTTCCGCGGGCTCGATTCGTTTCGGCCCGACGTCGTCAGCGCTTGGTCCGCGCCTTGACGACCGGTCTGGCCGACGTCGAGCGGACCGGGGCAGGCCTGCCGGCGCGGCCGGTCGTGGCGGACGTGCCGGCCGCCTTGACCTTCACCATCTGCGGCGCGGAGGTGTGCACCTGCAGCTGCTGACCGACCGCCACCTGCTGGCTCTTCAGGCGGTTGAGACTCCTGAGCTCGGCCGGCGACATGCGGAACTGGCGCGCGATCGACCCGAGCGTGTCGCCGCGTCGCACCTGATACGACGATGGGCTCGGCGACGTGATGAACAGGCCGGCGTCGCTCGGCGGTGAGAACGACGCGAAGCGCAGCTGCACGTCGCCTTCGCCGCGTTTCTGCACGAGCAGCGCTTGCCCGGGCCGCACCTGCGCACGCGGGCCGAGGCCGTTGACCTCGCGAAGAGCGGCGGCCGTCATGCCGTAGGCGGCGGCGATGCGCTCGACGGTCTCGCGCCGCTGGACCGTGTGCGCCTGCCATGTCGCGAGCGGTCCCTGCGCGTCGAGCCCGCTCTTGAATTCCTTCTCGCGATCGGTCGGCACGAGCAGCGGCGTCGCCGACGCGCCGCTGATGACCGGCCGATTGAACGACGGGTTCGAGCGCGCGGAAGTCCTCGATCGACATGTTCGCGAGGCGCGCGGCGGTCCGCACGTCGATGTCGCGATTGCGCGGCACGACGACGAAGTACGGCTCGTTGTCGATCTTCGGCAGCGTCACGCCGAAGGCCTCCGGGTTCGCGATGATGTTCTTGAGCGCCTGCAGCTTCGGCACGTAGTTGCGGGTCTCGTCGGGCATCGACAGGCTGAGGTAATCGGTCGGCAGACCGGCCGCCTGATTGCGCTCGATCGCCCGCTTCACCGATCCCTCGCCCCAGTTGTACGACGCGAGCGCGAGATGCCAGTCGCCGTGCATCTCGTAGATCGTCTGCAGATAGTTGAGCGCGGCATCGGTCGACGCGATCACGTCGCGCCGCTCGTCGCGCCACCAGTCCTGCTTGAGGTTGTACGTCTTGCCGGTGCCGGGGATGAACTGCCACATGCCGGACGCGTGCGCCCGCGAGTAGGCCATCGGGTTGTACGCGCTCTCGACGAACGGCAGCAGCGCGAGCTCGGTCGGCATGCCGCGCTTGTTGAGCTCCTCGACGACGTGGAACAGGTAGAGGCTCGATCGATCGACCGCGCGACGCAGGTAGTCGGGATGCGACAGGTACCACGCCTGCTGTTCCGCGACGAGCGGCGTGTCGATGTTCGGGATGCCGAAGCCGGTGCGGATGCGGTCCCAGATGTCGTCCTCGTGCCGCGTCAGGTCGAGCGTGCGCGGGGCGACCGGATTGGTCACGACGATGCTGCCGATGGCGCCGCTGCTGTTGAACGAGCCGGGCAGCACATAGCGCGCGGCGGCGGGATTGCTCGGCGTCGACGACGGTCGCGGCGGGCTTGCTGGCGCCGGTGTCGGCGGCAGCCTCCGACGGCTCGCCGGTCGCGACGGGTTGCCCGTTCGTCGTCGTCGGCATGTGTTGCGATGCGGTGGTGGCGCAACCGCCGAGCGCGAGCAGCAGCGGCGGCGTACGCGGCCTCGAGGAACGAGGGGCAAGGTCATCGGAGCCTTTCGCAAGAGCGACCGCGCGCGGTGCTCGGCGTGTCGACGGTCGAAGGCACGCGCATCAAAACGCGTCCTTCCATCGTCGCAGCGCCGCGAACGTCGCGACCGGCGATCGGCGCGCTCGATGCCGTCTGCCGTTCGACCGCGTCGCGGACCGCCGGCTGCTCCGACGCGCAGGAAGGGATTGGTCGCGCGTTCCAGCGCGATCGTCGACGGCAGCGTCGGCTCGCCGCGCGCGCGGTGCGGCGGTCGCGTCGGCGCTGCGGCGCACGACCGCGTCGTTGTCCGGCTCGACCGCTCGCGCGAAGCGCAGGTTGGTCACCGTGTACTCGTGCGCGCAGTAGACCTGCGTGTCGCCGCGGCAGCGCCGCGAGCTTCGCCGAGCGACGACGTGCATCTGCGTCGGCCGTGCCCTCGAAGAGCCGTCCGCAGCCGGCGGCGAACAGCGTGTCGCCGCAGAACAGCAGCGGCGGCCGTCGCCTTCGGTCGCGACGGAGACGTACGCGATGTGCCCGCGCGTGTGGCCCGGCACGTCGAGGACGTCGAACGACGCATCGATCGCATCGATCGTGACGCGATCGCCTTCGACGAGCGTCGTCGTCACGCCGGCGATCGCCTCGCTCGGCGGGCCGTACACGGCCAGGTCGAGGTCGCCGCGCGCGGCGAGGAGCGCCGGCGACGCCGCCGACGTGATCGGCATGATGGTGCGTGAGTAGAATGGCGCGCAGCGTGAGCCCCCGCTCGCGCGAGCGCGCGCTCCACCGGCGCCGCGTCGCCCGGGTCGACGACGACCGCATCGGACCGCGACACAGCAGCCAGACGTAGTTGTCCTTGAACGCGGGGACGGCGAGACCGTCAGCGGTCGCCGTCGAAGAATCCATCGAGTCCGATCAGCGAATGAGAGCGGTGGATCAGAGCGCAACGAAGCGGCGCGGGACGGCGGTGGTGCAGGTCGGTGCGGCGCGCGCCGTCGCGGACGAGGCGCATGCGCGGACGACGTCTCGGACTGCGGGCGCGCTGCGATCGATGTCCGATCTTCGACGGCGGCGTCGTCGAAGACGGGTCGGTCCGTTCGAAGAAGTGCGTGCGGCGACGGGGTTCGGCGAATGACGTGACGGGATCGCACCGCCGATGCCGGGGCGCATCGACCCGGCATCGCGAATCGATTATAGCGTTGTCGGAATGGCTCGAAACGGCGCCGGGCCGGTACGTGCTCGACGTGGGAGCAGGCGCAGTTCGACGCGCTCGTCGCCGACATCTTCGGCTTCAACGCGGTGCAGATCGGCCTGACTCGAACTGCAGGCGCTGCGCAGCAACCGCATGCCGTTCGTGTTCGCCGGCCGGCGAGCCGCCGCGCGACTGCGGCGACGGTCGACGACATGCGGCGAGCGGCGCGCGCGCGTGCGGCGCGCGCAGGTGCACATGCGCCTCGAGGAGCTGCCGTTCGCATCGCAGAGCATCGACCTGCTCGTGATGCCGCATGCGCTCGAATTCGCCGACGACCCGCACCGGGTGCTGCGCGAGGTCGAGCGCGTGCTGATGCCCGAAGGGCAGGTCGTCATCAGCGGCTTCAATCCGATCAGCCTGTGGGGCCTGCGGCAGGTGGTCGGTCGGTCGTTCAACGCGCCGTTCCTGCCGCGCGAAGGGCAGTTCCTCGTCGCTGCCGCGACTGAAGGACTGGTTGAAGCTGCTCGGCTTCGAGGTCCATCGCGGCCACTTCGGCTGCTATCGGCCGCCGTTCAATCGCGAGCGCTGGCAGTCCCGCTTCGGCTTCATGGAGCGCGCCGGCGAGCGCTGGTGGTCGTTCTGCGGCGCCATCTACATGGTCCACGCGATCAAGCGCGTGCAGGGCATGCGGCTGATCGGTCCGCGCGTGGAAGGACCGCGAAGCGCGGTCGCGTCGGCGTTGCAGCCCACGGTCAACGCGATCGCGCGACGCGCGAGTCGCTCGAGACTCGACCCGCATCGGCGGACGCGCGACGGACGGATGCCCATGTCGACGCCTGACGTCGTGATCTTCTCGGACGGCGCCTGCAAGGGCAACCCGGGCCCGGGCGGCTGGGGCGCGGTGCTGCGCTTCGAGACCGCAGGAACGGCGCGGTCCACGAGAAGGAACTGTTCGGCGGCGAGGCGCTGACGACCAACAACCGCATGGAACTGACCGCCGCGATCCGCGCGCTCGAAGCGTTGGAGCGGCCGTGCCGGGTCGTGCTCCACACCGACTCGCGTTACGTGATGGACGGCATCACGAAGTGGATCGTCGGCTGGAAGAAGCGCGGCTGGGTCAACGCCGCGAAGGAGCCGGTCAAGAACGTCGACCTGTGGCAGGCGCTCGACGCCGGCGGCCGCGCCGCACCAGATCGACTGGCGCTGGGTGCGCGGTCACTCGGGCGCACGTCGACAACGAACGCGCCGACGCGCTCGCCAATCGCGGCGTGGAGCCCTGCGCGCGGAGCCGACCGACGCTGCGTCCGCGTCAGTTCGTCGCGGCTCGGCACTGTGCGCGTCCGACCATCGCGTATCCGCACCCGAGTGCATGCGCCAGATCATCCTCGACACCGAAACCACCGGCCTCAATCCCGAAGACCGGCGACCGCATCATCGAAATCGGTTGCGTCGAGCTGCTGAACCGCCGGCCGACCGGCAACACGTTCCACCACTACGTCAACCCGGGTCGCGACAGCGACCCCGGCGCGCTGGCCGTGCACGGCCTGACGACCGAGTTCCTGCGCCGACAAGCCGCGCGTTCGAGGACATCGTCGACGCGCTCTGCGACTTCGTCGCCGGCGCCGAGATCCTGATCCACAACGCGGCGTTCGACGTCGCGTTCCTCGACGAGGAGCTCGCGCGCGTCGACGCGACCCGCCGTTCCTGCGAGCACTGCGCGAGCGTGATCGACACGCTCGCGATGGCGCGCGAGCTGCATCCCGGCAAGCGCAACAGCCTCGACGCGCTGTGCGAGCGCTACGGCGTGTCGAACGCGCATCGCACGCTGCACGGCGCGCTGCTCGACGCGGAGCTGCTCGCCGAGGTGTATCTCGCGATGACGCGCGGCCAGGAGAGCCTGCGTCATCGACATCGCGCCGCGCGCGGTGGTCGAGTGCGGGCTGGGTCGTCGGTCGATCGCGAAGGCGCTGATCGTGCTGCGCGCCGACGACGACGAGACCGTCGCGCATCGCGCCGCGCTCGAGGCGATCGCGCGCGAAAGTCGGAAGCCCGCCGGTGTGGTGCTCGCTCGAGCGGTCGGGCCGTCCGCCGGACCGTCTGGAAAGCGCCGACGCGACGCATGCGATAATTCGCGCCCCGATCGTCCGGCGGTCCCTTCGAAGCGGCGTTCGATCGGGCGGTTAACTCAGCGGTAGAGTGCCACCTTCACACGGTGGAAGTCACTGGTTCGATCCCAGTACCGCCCACCATTCAGTCGTGCGCTTCGCTCATGCCGCGACCTTGTCCGGCATCGTCGGTTCTTCCTCCCCGTCGACCTGCACGTCGAGCACCGCGACGCCCGGTGCCGCGAGCCAGCTCCTGATCGCCGGTGGCCAGGTCGTCGACCGTCGATGCGCGAAACCCTGCCCGCCGACCGCTTCAGCGACCGCGCAAAGTCGATGTGCCCCAGCGCGCAGCCGAACTCCGGATTGCCGATCTCGCGCTGCTCGAACTTCACTTCGCCCAGCGTGTCGTTGTTCAGCACGAGCACCTTGACGTTGCGGCGGTGGAAGACCGCGGTCGACAGTTCGGCCATCAGCATCGAGAGGCCGCCGTCGCCGACGACCGCGATCGACGGTCGATCCGGGTAGGCGTACGACGCCGCGATCGCGAAGGGCAGGCCCGGACGCCATGCTCGCGAGCATGCCGGTGCCGCTCCATGCCTGCCCCTCGCGGATGCGGATCATCCGTGCCGCGAAGTGCGTGTTCGCGCCGGTGTCGAGGCTGAAGACGGCGTTGGCCGGTGCCTGGTCGCTCAGCGCCCGGACCACCGTCTGGGGCCGCAGCCGCGACGACTTCTGCGTCGACGCGACCCGGTCGAGCAGGTCGTTCCAGTCGCGCATGCGACGCTGCGCATCGGCGAGGAACGCGCGGTCCGTCTTGCGCCTGAGCAGCGGCTGCAGCGCGTCGAGGGTCGCCTTCATGTCGCCGGTCAGGCCGATCTCGACCGGATACTTGATGCCGATGTGTCGGGCTTGATGTCGATCTGCACGCCGCGCGCCTGGCCGGGCTTCGGGTAGTAGTCGATCCACGGCATCATCGAGCCGAGGATCAGGACCGTGTCGCAAGTGTGCATGGTCCACGTCGACGGCTCGGTGCCGAGGTGGCCGATGCCGCCGGTGGTCAGCGGGTCGTCGTCGGGCAGCAGCGCCTTGCCGAGATAGGCCTTCGCGATCGGCGCGCCGAGCGTGTCGGCGAGCTGCGTCGCAGCTCCGCATGCGCGCCGAGGCAACCGGCGCCCGCGAGGATCGCCACGCGACCGCCGGCATTGAGCACGTCGGCGGCGGCCTGCAGCTGATCCGCGGCGGCGTGCCGTCGGCGGCGACCACGACGCCGACGTCCGGCCGCCGTGGTTCTCCATCGACGGCTTGTCGGCGGACAGCTTCATCGCCTGCACGTCCTTCGCGATCGTCAGGTGCGCGACGCCGCGACCGCCGAGCGCCGCGCGGCATGCGCGATTGACGACGAACACGCGCATGCGCCGGGCCGCTGACCTGCTCGTTGTAGAGCGCGACGTCCTCCATCAGCTTGACCGTGTTCGACGCCCTGCATGAAGTGCATGCCCTGCAGGTCGTGGAACGTCGAGCCGGTGATCGCGAGCACCGGCGCGTTGTCGTACGCGGCGTCGTAGAGGCCGTTGACGAGGTGCGCGGCGCCGGGCCGGTCGTCGCGAGGCAGACACCGAGCCGGCCCGTGTGCTTGGCGAACGCCGATGGCCATGAACGCCGCGGCCTCCTCGTGCCGGACGCCGATGAACGCGATGCGGTCCTGGCGCTTGCGGAGCGCCTCGATGATCGGGTTGATGCCGTCGCCGACGATGCCGAAGACGTGCGTCGCGCCCCACGCGATCAGCGTGTCGACCAGGATGTCGGACGCGTCGGGGTCGCCCGCGATGGGCGTCGTCGCGCGCGACGCGGGCGGGACGTCGAGCGGTACCTGCGCACGCGACTCGCTCGACAGCGCCGCGAGCCCGCCGATAGCCGCACCGCCGATCCTGATGAAGTCGCGCCGGTTGATCGCGCCGCGCCGCTCGTTCGCTTGGTCCATCGCCGCTCCTCGTGTCGTCGAGGAGAGTTTGCCGCGCGGCTCGCGACGATCGCGGTCGTCGCGAAGCGAATCAGTCGATGACCGACCGCTTCGGCGCAAGCCTCGGCACGACCGACGCGTTCAGCCGCGCGACGCGTCGCGCAGCACCGCGACCGGCATCGGCTCAGCAGGTCGGCGACCCGCAGGCGGCGCGACACGCTCTTGCGGCGACGGCGCCGGTCGATCACGTCGAACCACGCGTTCGACGCCGTGCCGGGCGGCAGCACGACGTCGGTGTCGTCCCAGCGCGACGGGTCGACGTGCGGCACGTCGCTGCCCTCGAGCAGCGGGCCGCGTGGATCGGCACGACGACCAGCATGCGCTCCGACCGCCGGGCGCCGCAGGAACGCGAGGACGTCGCCGGCCTGCGAGCCCTTCGACACGAGCGGCTGATAGTCGCCGGCGCGAACAGCGTCCGGCTGCTCGGCGCGCAACGCGAGGAGCCGCGACGATCAGCGCCTGCTTGATGCGGCCGTCGCGCCAGTCGGCCAGCAGCGCCGCCGGCTCGACGTCTGCGGCTCGAGCGCCTGCAGTGCGCTGCTGGCGCGCGTCGTAGTCGACCGGCCTGCGGTTGTCGGGGTCGACCATGCTGAAGTCCCAGAACTCGGTGCCCTGGTACAGTCGGGGACGCCGGGCACCGTCAGGTGCAGCGTCGACCTGCACGAGTCCGTTCAACGCGCCGGCCGGGGCGATCGACGGCGACGAACGCCGCCGCCTCGCGCACGAACGGGCTCGCCGCCGGCGTCCATGATGCGATCGAGGAACGCGCGGCAAGTCGGCTCGTACGCTTCGTTCGGCATCGCCCAGTCGGACGGACGCTTGGTCTCGCGCAGCGCCTTCACCTGCCACGCGGCGACGCGCTCGACGAACGCATTCGATGCGTCGGCCGCGATCGCCGGGTCGCTCGCATCGAGCGTGCCGGTCGAGCGTCGAGCGGCCACGCGCCGATCAGCGTCTGCATCAGCATGATCTGGTCCTCGGGCAGCGGCAGGTCGGCCGACTCGGCGACCGCATGCGCCTTCGCGGCCAGTCCGGCCGGCGGCGTCATCGGCGCGTTCTCCGCGATGACCTCGGCGACCTGCGTCGCGCGTTGCTCGACCGGCATGTTGAGCGATCATCCAGCGCCGCATCGTCGCGATCCATCGCTGCGGCATCTCGGACAGCACCGCGAGACGCGCGCGCGTGTCGGCGCCGCGCTTGTGGTCGTGCGTCGCGGTCGCGAGCATCGCGTGCGGGAACGTCTGGCGCGCGGCGCAGGCACTTCGCGTGGAACTCGTCGATCGTCAGCGCGAAGTCGCCCGGGTTCGGAGCCGACCTCGTTGCGCGAGATCAGCCGGCCGTAGCGATAGAACGCGGTGTCCTCGACCGACTTCGCGGCGAGCGGCGGCGTCAGTTGCTGGAAGCGCGTGGATCGCGATGGCGACGCTCGTCGCGCTGGCGACGCGTCTCGGGCTGCGGGACGACATCGGGCATCGGCTTGTCGTCGTCCTGGTCGTGCGCCGCCGAGCCAGTGGTCGAGCCACGCGAGCACGGCGCGATCCGACGGCCGCACGGTCTCGTGCGCGGCGCGCAGCGCGCCGACGATCACCGTCGGTGTCGGCGGCGCTGCGGCCGCGGCCGTCGATGTAGGTGCGATACACGTCGAACTGCACGAGCAGCTCGGTCAGCGCGCGCTGGATCGCGATCAGCGCGATGTCGCGCGTGTCGATGTCGGCACGCGCGACGCGATGCAGCGCGCGCGCCGCCGCGTTGAACTCGGCCGCGAGGTTCTCCGCGAGGATCTGGCGACGCGCCGCGATCTCTTCGGTCTTGAAGTCGGGCGGCCGCAGCGTCGTCGCGGCCCAGAACGCGGCGAGCGGCTCGGCCGCCGCGCGGATCGTGCAGCAGCGCGCCGACCTCGTTCATGAAGTCGTAGCCGCTCGTGCCGTCGACCTTCCAGTCGCTCGCGCAGGTCCTCGTCGGCCGCGAGGATCTTCTCGACGACGATCCACGGCCGCGTCCAGCGCGACGCGCGGCCGCTCGCGCTGGCAGCTCTTCGAGTCGACGACTGCAGCTCGCGGCAATAGGCGCGCGGGTCGGCGAGGCCGTCGACGTGGTCGACCCGCACCGCAGTCGATCACGCCTTCGCGATACAGCCGGAAGATCGTCGCATGCATCGCGTCGAACACCTCGTCGCGCTCGACGCGGATGCCGGCGAGCTCGGTGACCTCGAAGAAGCGGCGCCAGTTGATCTCGTCGGCCGCGACGCGCCACGACGCGAGCCGATACGACTGCGCTCTCGAGCAGCGCGTGCAGCCGCGCGCGACCTTCGGCGCGTCGACGTCGCATGGCGCGGCGATCGCCCGATCGATCGCGGACCGGGCGTCGTCGGATCGCGAAGCGCCGACTGCGAGCGAATCGCGCGCCGTCGGCGAGCGTGCGTCGCGATCGCGCGAGCATCGACGTCGCGCTCGCGCAGCGTCGTCGCGCGGCAGGTCGCCGATCGCGACGACGCGCTCGAACAGCCGCGCCGCGTCGTGCAGATCGGGCGTGACCGGTGCCGTCGAGAACGGCCGCGTGATCGGCGATCGCGATCGGGAAGCGGTTCGTCGAAGTAGCGCGCCTCGAAGCCTCGTCGCGTCGTCGAACGCGAGCACGAGGTCGCCGGACGCCAGCGTCTCGCCGTAGCCGTAGCCGAGGAACGGCGCGAGCAGCTTGCCGCGCAGCGCCGGGTCGGTCGACTGCCAGTCGATGTCGAAGTAGTGCGCATAGCGGCTGTCGGGACCCCACAGCAGCACGTCCTGCCACCACGCGTTGTCGGCTGCCGACGCCCATGTGGTTCGGCACGATGTCGACGACGAGGCCCATGCCGGCCGCGTGGATCGCGTCGGCCATCCGGCGCAGCGCCGTCCTCGCCGCCGAGTTCGGGATTGACGAGCCCGACGTCGACGCAGTCGTAGCCGTGCGTCGAGCCGGGCCGCGCCTTCAGGATCGGCGACGCGTACAGGTGGCTGACGCCGAGGCGCGCGAAGTACGGGACCAGCGCGGTCGCCTGGTCGAAGGTGAAGTCCTTGTGGAACTGCAGCCGCGCGGTCGCGCGCGGCACGCCGCCCTTGCTGCGACGTCGTGCGCGCGCAGCGGCGTCGGCGACGGTCGGTCTTGTCGGTCATTCGAGTGCTGTCGATGTGAACGCGGACGGTCAGCGCCGGGCGCGTCCTTCGGCGAATGCGGCGAGGCGCGCCGCGATGTCGTCGCCTTCGAGCAGGCGCTCGACCGGTCGCGGCATGCGCATGCGCCAGTTCGGATGGGAGTCGACGGTGCCGGGCAGGTTCGGCTGCTCGACGAAGCCGAGCGACGTCCTCGACCGGCGACAGCGCGAGCGGCGCCGGCGTCGCGCCGACGAAGCGCAGCGCTTCGACGATCGGCGGGTCGGTCGGCGGCGGGACGTTCGCCGTGCGCGACGCCGGCCTCGCACAGCGCGTCCCACAGCATGCCGCGCTCCGTCGTCGCGCGCGGCGCGCTCCTGCGGCTTCGGTCGAGTGATCGCCGAACAGCGACAGCTTCGCGCGCCAGTCGATGTCGCGGCCGCTCCACCAGCCGGCGGTCGTCGGCAGGTCGTGCGTCGTCGTCACCGCGAGCGCGCGCGTGCGACCATTCGTGCGGCGGCGCGGAACGGCTGGCCCGGCACGTGCCACTGCGCTCGAACCACAGCACGCGGATGCCGAGCAGGTCCGGCCGCGGACGAGCCGTTCGGGCAGGCCCTCCGGCACGGTGCCGAGGTCCTCGCCGATCACGATCGCGCGATGCCGCCACGACTCGAGCGCGACCAGCCGCAGCAGGTCGTCGAACGGATAGCGCAGATAGGCGCCGTCGGTCGCGTCGGCGCCGTCGGGCACGAGCCACATCCGCGTCAGGCCGAGCACGTGATCGATGCGGATGCCGCCCGCGTGCGCGAACGCCGCGCGCAGCATGTCGATCCACGGGCGGAAGCCGCTGCGTGCGCATCGCGCGCGGCGAGAACGCGGCGAGTCCCCACGACTGGCCGAGCGCGTTGAGCAGGTCGGGCGGCGCGCCGATCGACAGGCCGATCAGCATGTCGCGCTGGCCGGCTCCACGCCTGGCTGCCGCCGCCGTCGGCGCCGACCGCGAGGTCGGCGACGATGCCGATCGCCATGCCGGCTTCGCGCGCGGCGCGTTGCGCCGCGTCGAGCTGCCGCGCCGCCTGCCATTGCAGGAACGCGTGGAACGCGATGTCGTCGGCGTGCTCGTCGGCGAACGCGCCGGCACCGCGTCGCCGTCGCGGGTCGCGGTACTCGGCGGGCCAGCTGCGCCAGCCGCCGAGCATCGCCGGATCGTCGGCCGCGAGCATCGCGTGCAGCGCCTCGAAGCGCGCATGCGACTCGAGCACCTCGCCCGTGCTCGTCGCGAAACGCGGCGAACTCGTCGCGCAGGCGACGTGCCTCGTCGTCGTCGCGCGCCTGCAATCGATCGAACAGCGCGCGCAGCAGCGCGAGCCGCAGCGCCGACGACGCGGGCCAGTCGACGAGCGCGATGCGCGGCGAGCGCGTCGAGCTCGCTCGCGCCGCCGACTGCCGCGAGCGCGGCGTCGAACGCCTCGTCGCCGAGCACGCCGCGCGGATCGACGTGCAGCACGTTCGCGAGCAGGCGGCTCGACGGTCCGTACGGACTGCAGCGATGCAGGTCGGCCGAGAACATCGCGTGGACCGGGCTGATCGCGAGCGCCGATGCGCCGTGCGTGCGCGCATGCGCGTGCGAGCTCGGCGAGCGCACCGTAAGTGGCCGAGGCCGCCGTCGCGGTCCTGCGCGAGGCTGTAGATCTGCGCGGCGAGTCCCCACGGCGCGTTCGCCGCGGTCGCGTCCGCAGTCCGACAGCGCGTCGTCGACGCCGTAGCAGCGCGGTCGGCGCGACGGCGAGCGTGATCGACGCGTCGGCCCGTCGACCTCGAGGCGGTGATAGCCGAAGCGTTCGATCGCCGTCGACGATCGACGGTCGCCGTCGCGCGAAGCGGCCGCTGCGCACGCTCGCCGTCCTCGAGCGTCGACGCGGTAGGCGCGGCCGGCGAAGCGCGCGCCCGACGGGCAGCGCGATCGGCGCGCGCACGACGCGCGGTCATCAGCGGCGGCAGCGCGTCGCCGACCTGGCCCGCGGCCTCGTTCGCGAGGCGCGTGCGGCTCGCGGCGATCTCGTCGTGCGTCGCGGCCGGCAGCTCGAGCGCACTCAGCAGCGCGCGCAGCGTCGCGCACGCCGACGGTGTGCACGACGCCGCGATAGTCCTGCCACACCGTCGTGATGCCGGCTTCCTCGGCGAGCGCCGCAGCAGCGGCCGCTTCGTCGACGCGTCGTCGTCGATGCCGCGCCTGCGTCGGTGCGTCCTCGCGATCGCGTCGTGTCGTCGTCTGGCCCGGTTCCGATGCGTCGGCGCGCTCACGTCGCGGCGCTCGAGCAGCGACCCACGTCGTGTAGCCGGGCAGGCACCCTGTCCATCACCTTGACCGCAGCGGTCGGGCGTCGCGTGGATCAGCTGTGCCGCGCAGCCGGAAGCGATGCGCCGGCATCGGCGACTTCCTCGGCGCCGAGATTGACGGCGATCGTCAGCACCGCGCCGTCGCCCATGTGCCAGCGCGCGACGACCGCCGTCGGGCCGACCGCCTCGGCGCCGAGCGAACGCGAGCCCGTCGAGCCGCGGCACGATGTGCGTCGCGTCGCAGCGTGATCAGGTGCCGGCCGCGCGCGCGCGGTCGCCTCGACGGCGGCCTCGGTGCGGCACGTCGACGCCGGACGCGAAGCTCGATGCGCGAGCGCTCGAACGTGTCCGGATGCGTTCGGGTCGGGGATCGTGTGGCGCACCTCGGGATCGGCGAAGCCGACGCGCGCCGGCGAACTCGCCGCGCCGGCCTTCGCGGACCGCCTCGGCGAGCTCGTCGTCGGATAGCTCGTGAAGAACAGGAACGGCTTCTCGGAGCCGACTTCCTCGCCCATGAAGAGCAGCGGGATCTGCGGCGACAGCAGCAGCAGCGCGAACGCGGCCTCGAGCGCCGCCGGATCGCGCCAGCGTCGCGAGGCGCTCGCCGAATGCGCGGTTGCCGATCTGGTCGTGGTTCTGCAGGAACGAGCACGAACGCCGTCGGCGGCAGGTCCTTGCTCGGCTCGCCGCGCGGCGCGCCCTTGCGGAAGGTCGACGGCTGGCCCTGGTAGACGAAGCCTTCGGACAGGCAGCGCGCGAGCTTGTCGGCCGGCTCGTCCGCGAAGTCGACGTAGTAGCCGTCGGTCTCGCCGGTCAGCAGCACGTGCAGCACGTGGTGCGCGTCGTCGTTCCACTGCGCGTCGTAGCCGCCGAGATGCCGCGTCGGGTCCGAGCAGGTGCGCCGCGTTGCCTTCGTGCTCGAGCACGAGGTGGACGTGGCGCGTCGCGTCGATCGACGCCGTGCACGCACGCCGGCGAGCTCCTCGAGCCAGTCCTGCGGCACGATCGAATGCGTCGCGTCGAGGCGCAGGCCGTCGAAGCGGAACTCCTCGCAGCCAGTAGAGCGCGTTGTTGCCGAAGAAGTCGCGCACCTCGCTGCCGGCGGAAGTCGATCGCGCGGCCCCACGGCGTCTTGATGTCGTCGCGGAAGAACGCGTCGGCGTAGAGCGCCGATGTAGTTGCCGTCCGGTCCGAAGTGGTTGTAGACGACGTCGAGGAACACCATCAGGCCGAGGCCGTGCGCGGCGTCGATCAGCGCCTTCAGCTCGTCGGGCGTGCCGTAGGTCGCATCGGGCGCGAACGGCAGCACGCCGTCGTAGCCCCAGTTGCGCGGGCCGGGGAAGTCGGCGATCGGCATCAGCTCGATCGCCGTGACGCCGAGCGCTGCCAGGCGCGGCAGCATCCGCTGCGACGCCGTCGAAGCCGCCGGCGAGGCCGGCGTGCAGTTCGTAGATGACGGTCTCGCACCACGGCCGGCCGCGCCATTCGTCGTGCGTCCAGCGAACGCTTCGGGATCGACGACGATGCTCGGGTCGTGCACGTCGCCGTCCTGCGCGCGCGACGCCGGATCGGGCACCAGCAACGGCTCGCCGCCGTCGGGCGGCTCGACGCGATAGCGATAGCGCGTGCCGGCGCCGCACGTCGATGCTCGACCTCGAACCAGCCGTCGCCGCCGGCTGCATCGCGATGTCGCGGCCCGCCTTCGATCGACGACGGCGACGCTGCTTGCAGCGACGGCGCCCAGAGGCGAAAGCGCGTGCGGCTCGGGCGCGACGAGCTCCGCGCCGAACGGGAGGCGACGTGCGATGATGCTCGTGGTCATGATGCGGTTCGGTGGATGTCGACCGACCAGCAGCATCGCGGCTGTGCGGCCTCGACCTCGGTCGTGGCCGTCGTCGACCGGCTCGTCCGGCGCGCTCGGGATCGGCGCTGTCGATCGCGAGCGGTCCACGCGATCGTCGGCGGCGGCAGCGCGAAGGCGTGCGTCTCGGACGCGCCGTTCAGCAGCAGCAGCGTCGCATCGAGCGTGCCCGTCTCGCGGGCAGATGCGGCGGCAGGCGAGCAGACGCCCCTCGGTGAACTGCCACGCCTCCTCGCGTCATCGACCTCGCCCTTCTCGTCGAACCAGGCGATGTCGTGCAGGCCGCCGCCGAGCTCGGCCTTCGCCGTTCATGAAGTAGTTCGCGCGCAGCGCCGAGGTACTCGCGACGCAGCGCGATCAGCCGCGCGGTGAACGCGGTCAGCGCGCGGCCCGCGTCGCTTTCGGCCACGCGTCCAGTCGACCCACGAGATCTCGCTGTCCTGGCAATACGCGTTGTTGTTGCCGTGCTGCGTGCGGCCGAACTCGTCGCCGCCGAGCAGCATCGGCGTGCCGTGCGACGTCAGCAGCGTCATCAGCATCGAGCGATGGACCTTCGCGCGCGTCGCGACGATGCCGGGATCGTCGGTCGGCCCTTCGACGCCCCAGTTGTAGCTGTGGTTGTCGTCGGCGCCGTCGCGGTTGTCCTCGCCGATTCGCGTCGTTGTGCTTGCCGTTGTAGCGACACGAGGTCGGCCATCGTGAAGCCGTCGTGCGCGGTGATGAAGTTGACCGACGCCCAGGGCTTGCGATGCTGGTGGTCGAACAGGTCGGCCGAGCCGTGCAGCCGCGCGGCGATCGCGCCGCGCATGCCGGCGTCGCCGTTCCAGAAGCGCCGCACGTCGTCGCGATAGCGGTCGTTCCATTCGGCGAAGCCGGGCGGATGGTTGCCGAGCTGGTAGCCGCCGGGGCCGATGTCCCACGGCTCGGAGATCAGCTTGACCGCGCGCGAGCATCGGGTCCTGGCGCAGCGCGTCGAAGAAGCCGCCGTTCGGATCGAAGCCGGTCGCTTCGCGCCCGAGCGTGACGCCGAGATCGAAGCGGAAGCCGTCGACGTGGAACTCGTCGACCCAGTAGCGCAGCGAGTCCATGATCAGCTGGATCACGCGCGGATGCGCCGTGTTGACCGTGTTGCCGCAGCCGGTGTCGTTGATGCAGTGGCGCGGGTTGTCCGGCATGCAGCCGGTAGTAGCTCGCGTTGTCGATGCCGCGGAACGACAGCGTCGGCCCGCGCTCGCTCTCCTCGCAGGTGTGGTTGTAGACCACGTCGAGGATGACCTCGATGCCGGCCGCGTGCAGCCGCTTGATCGGCGATCCGCATCTCGTTCAGCTCGCCGGTCGCGAGGTAGCTCCGGCTCCGGCGCGAAGAAGGCCGAGCGTGTTGTAGCCCCAGTAGTTGCGCAGCTGGTGCTCGACCAGCCGGCGGTCCTGCAGGAACGCATGGACCGGCAGCAGCTCGATCGCGGTGACGCCGAGCTTGACGAGGTGGTCGATCGATCGCCGGGTCGGCCAGCGCCGCGAACGTGCCGCGCTCGTCGGCGCGGATGCGCTCGTTCCGCATCGTCAGGCCGCGCACGTGCGCCTCGTAGATGACGCTGTCGCTCCATCGGCGTCGTCGGCGACGCGGTCGGCGCCCCAGCGGAAGACGTCGTCGACGACGACGCCCTTCGGCATCGCGGCGGCCGAGTCGCGGCGGTCGAACGACAGGTCGGCGCGCGGCGAGTGCAGGCGATAGCCGAACAGCGCGTCGGTCCACTTCAGCTGGCCGGCGAGCTTCTTCGCGTACGGGTCGAGCAGCAGCTTGTGCGGGTTGAAGCGGTGGCCCTGCTCGGGCTGGTACGGACCGTGCGCGCGATAGCCGTAGAGCTGGCCCGGCCTCGAGCGTCGGCAGGTAGCCGTGCCAGATCTCGTCGGTGCATTCGGGCAGCTCGTAGCGCGCGATCTCGCGCCGGCCGCCCGGGTCGAACAGGCACAGCTCGATCTTCTCGGCATGCGCCGAGAAGATCGCGAAGTTGACGCCGATCGTCGTCGACCGTCGCGCCGAGCGGATACGGCTGGCCCGGCAGGATGCCGTCCGGCGGGTGCCACATCGACCATCCCCTTGAGGACTACGGTGCTGCGCGAATCCGGTCAGCTCGATCCGCGCTCGAGGATCAGCAGCGGCCGAGCGGCGGCAGCGTCAGCGACGACCGACGCCGGCATGCCGTGCGACGCGGCTCGTCGCTCGGCATGAACCATGCCGCTGATTGCCGATGCCCGAGCCGCCGTAGTCGGCGGCGTCGCTGTTGAAGCGCTCGCGCCAGGCGCCCGGCGCGCGGCACGCCGATCCGGTAGTCGCTGCGCACCACCGGCGTCATGTTGACGACCACGATCACGACGTCGCGACGCGTCGCGCCCCGAGCGCCGGAACGCGAACACGCTGTTGCGCGCGGTCGTCGCCGACGATCCACGCGAAGCCCGACGGATCGCTGTCCAGCTCGTGCAGCGCCGGCCGTCGCCGCGTACAGGTGGTTGAGGTCGCGCACGCAGGCGCTGCAGCCGCGATGACGCGGCGTCGTCGAGCAGGTGCCAGTCCGGCGACGCGTCGTGGTTCCACTCCTTGTAGTCGGCCGATCTCGCAGCCCATGAACAGCAGCTTCTTGCCCGGATGCGTCCACATGAACGACGAGATAGGCGCGCAGGTTCGCGTGCTTCTGCCAGTCGTCGCCCGGCATCTTGTTGATCAGCGAACCCTTGCCGTGCACGACCTCGTCGTGCGAGATCGGCAGCACGAACTTCTCGGAGTACGCGTACACCATGCCGAACGTCATGTCGTCGTGATGCCAGCTGGCGATTGATCGGGTCTTCCTCGATGTAGCGCAGCGTGTCGTGCATCCAGCCCATGTTCCACTTGTAGTAGAAGCCGAGGCCGCCGTCGGCGACCGGCGCCGTGACGCCGGGCCACGCGGTCGACTCCTCGGCGATCGTCATCGCGCCGGGGCAGCGCTCGGCGACGACGGTGTTCAGCTCCTTGCAGGAACGCGACCGCCTCGAGGTTCTCGCGGCCGCCGTAGATGTTCGGGACCCACTCGCCGTGCTTGCGGCTGTAGTCGCGATACAGCATCGACGCGACCGCGTCGACGCGCAGGCCGTCGACGTGGATAGCGCTCGAGCCATTCGAGCGCCGACGCGATCAGGAAGCCGCGCACCTCGTTGCGGCCGAAGTTGTAGATCAGCGTGTTCCAGTCCTGGTGGAAGCCTTCGCGCGGGTCGGCGTGCTCGTACAGCGCGCTGCCGTCGAAGCGCGACGAGGCCGTGCGCGTCGTTCGGGAAGTGCGCCGGCACCCAGTCGAGGATCACGCCGATGCCGGCCTCATGGCAGCGGTCGACGAAGCGCGCGAAGTCGTCGGGCGTGCCGAAGCGGGCGGTCGGCGCGAACAGCCCGAGCGGCTGGTAGCCCCACGAGCCGCCGAACGGATGCTCCATCACCGGCAGGAACTCGAGGTGCGTGAAGCCCATCGACTTCGCGTACGGGATCAGCCGCTCCGCCGAGGCTCGTTCCAGTCGAAGCTGCGGCCGCTCGTGCTCCATGTCGCGCAGCCACGAGCCCGCGTGCACCTCGTAGATCGCGATCGGCGCGTCGGGCGCGTGACGCGCGGCGCGATCGCTGCATCCAGGCCTCGTCGGTCCACGCGAACGGCGTCGTCGTCGGCGACGAGCGACGCCGTGCCGGGCGGCAATTCGGTCGGCGAGCGCGACCGGGTCGGCCTTCAGCGGCAGCAGCTGCGCCGTGCGCGTCGACGATCTCGTACTTGATAGCGCTGGCCGGCCGCGACGCGCGGGCACGAACAGCTCCCACACGCCCGCCTCGACGCGTCGGCGCATCGGATGGCGGCGCCCGTCCCAGCCGTTGAAGTCGCCGACCACCGACACGCGCTGCGCGTTCGGCGCCCACACCGCGAAGCGCGTGCCGGCGATGCCTTCGACGATCGTCGCGTGGCCGCCGAGCTTGTCGCCGAGTTCGTGATGGCGTCCTTCGCCGATCAGGTGCAGGTCGAGCTCGCCGAGCAGCGGGCCGAACGAATACGGGTCGTCGATCTCCTCGACCGTCGTGCCGCCGTCGGCGTTCGGCCACGTGACGCGCAGGCGATACGAGGGTCCCGAGCGGTTGCCGGTCGCCTTCGCGACGCTGCCTTCGAACAGTCCGGCGTCGTGGATGCGGTTCAGCGTGCCGAGCGATCGCGCGGGGCCGTCGCTCGCGGCCGCGTCGATGACCTCGACCGACGAGTGCCGACGGCAGCAACGCGCGAACGACGTCGGCGTCGCCGACCCGGTGCGGACCGAGGACGCGAGAACGGATCGCCGTGCCGCGCGATGATCAGCGCCTCGATCGTCGACGGCCTGAGCGTCGTGATGCGCGGCCAACGGCTCGACCGCGTCGGCCGGCCAGCGGATCGGCCGCGCCGCGCTGCGTCGCAGTCCGCGCTCTCCGGAGCGCGCGTCGCGGCTCTCGTCGTCGCTTCGTAGCCATCAGGTCGGATCCTTCTCCGTGCTCGTCGGCTTGCCGCGCTTGCGCGCGCAGCCGCGTTGGCTCAGCGCTCGACGAGCTCCCAGGCCGGCGAGCGGCACGCCGATCCAGGTCGGCCGGTTGTTCGCTTCGTAGCACAGCTCGTACGCGGCCTTCTCGATCGTGAACAGGTCGAGCAGCGCCTGCTTCGCCGTCCTCGTCCTTCCAGCGATGCCCGATCCGCTTCGCCTCGGCGCGGTAGTCGTCGAGGAACGCCCGCTTCGCAGCCGGCAGGTAGCGGGCGACGATCTCGCGCTTCTTCGTCTCGCCGGCCTCGCCGACGTCGGACGGTCCCGACTTCAGGCTCATCGCGGCCGCGACGTAGTCGAGCGATCGCAGCAGCCCCGCGACGTCGCGCAGCGGGCTCATCTTCTCGCGGCGCTCGCTCGAGCGGCTTCGCCGGCTCGCCCTCGAAGTCGATGATGACTGCGTCGCCTTGCGTGACGAGCACCTGGCCGAGGTGGAAGTCGCCATGGATGCGCGTCGCCTTCGAGCCCACGGCGCGGCCGGCCATCCGCAACGCGGCCTTCGTGATCGCCGCGCGGCGCTTGACGAGGTCCGCCGCGAGCGGACCGCTCGTCGACGGTGAACATCGATGCGCCGCCGTCGGACGCGGACAGCCGCTCGCCGAGGATGTCGAATGCGGCGTCGAGCTGGCGGACGGCGGCCTGGCCCCACGCGTCGGCCATGGTCGCGTCGACGTCGATCGGCTGGAACGCCGGGTCGTCGGAGGGCTCGGCCAGCACGGCATGCAGCTCGCCGAGCCGCTTGCCGAGAACGCCGGCGGCCACCTGCAGTTCGGCCAGCGCGGTCGACTCGATCGCACCCGTCGTGTCGCCGACGCGGCCTCGGTGTTCGTCGTGGCCGGCGCAGCGCCGCTCACCGGCGGCAACGCGGGCCGCGTGACGGTGATCGAGCGGAACACGCGCGTCAGCACGTTGAGCGTCCACTGCCACGCATCGCCCTGGTTGTGGACGAAGCGCTGCAGCACGATCAGCAGGTGCGGCGTGCCGTCGGCCGCGACGCGACACGACTTCGCCGAGCAGCGGCGACGTGTTCGCGAAGCCGCGTTCGGTCAGCACGCGCGTGATCTCGGCCTCGGGGTTGATGCCGGCCGCGACGCGGCGCAGGACCTTCAGCACCGCGGCGTCGGCGATGACGAGCGAGCTGTTGCTCTGCTCGGCCGACAGCCAGCGCACGCCGCTGCCCGTGCGGTTCTCGATCAGCGTCGGCATCAGCTCGGCGAGGTGCGACGTGGGCTCGAACTCGACGACGCCGTCCGGCGTCTGGATGCGCGTCTTCTGGCACAGATGCTTGCACGATGCCGATGCGCGAACTCGGGCAGCGCGAACGCGTCGGTCAGGAAGCCGACCTGGCGGCCGCGCCGCACGCGCGCGATCGCGAGCTGCTGCGGCAGCGCGGACACCGTGCTCGTCCTCGCCGAAGAAGCCGAACGGCAGCTGATAGCGTTCGGCCGCGCCGG
Organism: uncultured beta proteobacterium; assembly: GCA_963795885.1. GTDB lineage: Bacteria > Pseudomonadota > Gammaproteobacteria > Burkholderiales > Burkholderiaceae_D > CAHJXF01. The sequence continues at coordinate 1,148,137 of CAWCJI010000007.1, forward strand.
AGCGGCGCGGCCTTCGTCTCGATCTCGCACCATGCCGAGCGGACGGCCGTCGCGCGGCAGCTCGATCGCGAGCGCGAGCTTGCACCGAGGTCGAGCTTGCCGTCCTTCTGGCCGAACCAGCGGCGCTTCTGCAGGTAGCCCGGCAGGATGTCGGTCTCGAGCGTCTTCTTGGCGTCGCCTTCGATCAGCTCGTCGATGTCCTTGCGGACGACCAGCGTGCGGAAGTCGGGCAGCGCCTCGGGCGCGGCACGTGCCACACCGGCAGCTGCGCCTCGGCCGCGAGCGTGAACCAGAAGAAGCCGTACGGCGGCAACGTCAAGCAGGTACGGCAGCGAGCCGATCGCCGGGAACATCGATCCGCCGATCATCTCGACCGGCACGCGGCCGCTGAACTCGGACAGCTCGAGCTCGACCGGCTGCGCGGACCGCGACACGTTCGCGACGCACAGGATCGTCTCGATCTGCCCGTCGGCGCTCGAGTGCTCGCGCAGGTAAGCGAGCACCTTGCGATTGACCGGAGTACAGGATGCGCAGCGTGCCGCGACCGAACGCGCTGATGCTGCGAGCGGATCGCGAGCATCCGGCGCATCCAGTTCAGCATCGAATGCGGATCGGTGTCCTGCGCTCTCGACGTTGACCGCGTCGAAGCCGTACAGCGGATCCATGATCGCCGGCAGCACCAGCGACGCCGGGTTGGCGCGCGAGAAGCCGCCGTTGCGGTCGGGCGACCACTGCATCGGCGTGCGCACGCCGTCGCGGTCGCCGAGATGGATGTTGTCGCCCATGCCGATCTCGTCGCCGTAGTAGATCACCGGCGTGCCCGGGCATCGACAGCAGCAGCGAGTTCATCAGCTCGATGCGGCGACGGTCGCGTTCGAGCAGCGGCGCGAGGCGACGGCGGATGCCGAGGTTGATCCGCGCGCGACGATCGGCCGCGTAGAAGTTCCACAGGTAGTCGCGCTCGCGGTCGGTGACCATCTCGAGCGTCAGCTCGTCGTGGTTGCGCAGGAAGATCGCCCACTGGCAGTTCGGCGGGATGTCCGGCGTCTGCCGCAGGATGTCGGTGATCGGGAAGCGGTCTTCCTGCGCGATCGCCATGTACATCCGCGGCATCAGCGGGAAGTGGAACGCCATGTGGCATTCGTCGCCGTCGCCGAAGTACTGCTGCGTGTCCTCGGGCCACATGTTGGCTTCGGCGAGCAGCAGTCGACCGGGGTAGTCGCGATCGACCTCGCGTGCGGATCAGCTTCAGGATCTCGTGCGTCTCGGGCAGGTTCTCGTTGGTCGTTCCCTCGCGCTCGACAGGTAGGGCACCGCGTCGAGGCGCAGGCCGTCGATGCCGAGGTCGAGCCACCAGCGCATCACGTTGATGACCGCCTTCATCACCTGCGGATTGTCGAAGTTCAGGTCCGGCTGGTGCGAGAAGAAGCGGTGCCAGAAGTAGGCGCCGGCGACCGGGTCCCAGGTCCAGTTCGACTTCTCGGTGTCGCAGAAGATGATCCGCGTGCCGGCATACGTCTGGTCGTTGTCGGACCACACGTAGTAGTTGCGCGCCGCCGAGCCCGGCTTCGCGGCGCGCGCCTTCTGGAACCACGGGTGCTGGTCCGACGTGTGGTTGATGACGAGCTCGGTGATCACGCGCAGGTTGCGCTTGTGCGCCTCGTGGATGAAGCGCTTCGCGTCGGCCATCGTGCCGTAGTCGGGATGCACGCCGGTGTACTCGGCGATGTCGTAGCCGTCGTCGCGTCGCGGGCTCGGATAGAACGGCAGCAGCCAGATCGTGTTGACGCCGAGCGACGCGATGTAGTCGAGCTTCGTCAGCAGCCCGGCGAAGTCGCCGATGCCGTCGCCGTTCGCGTCCATGTACGACTTGACGTGCAACTGGTAGATGACCGCGTCCTTGTACCAGAGCGGATCGCGCGCGTTGTCCGGCATCGGCTGCGGCGACTTCACCGGCGTCGCGTCGGCCGTCGTGCGCGCGACGCGAGCCTTGCTCGATCGGTCGAGGTGCGCGGTCTGGCTGGAAGAGGTCATACGAAGCCATGAGTGGTCAGTCGCGTTCAGAGCGTCACGCGCCAGACGGCATAGGGGTTGACGCCCGGGTCGAGCCGCATCCGTTGGCGCTTGCCGGCCCAGCGGAAGCGCCGGCCGTCGAGCAGGTCGATCGCGTCGACCGCCGCGTCGTCGGGCAGCCCCCAGCGCCACAGCGGCAGCTCGAAGTCGGCCTCGTGTGCCGCGTACGGATCGAGGTTGACGGCGACCAGCACGATGTTGCTGCGGTCTTCCGTGGACTTCGAGAAATAGAGAATGTTCGGATCGAACGCGTTCTCGAAGCGGATGTTGAGGTGCGTCCGCAGCGCCGGGTTCTCGTTCCGTATGCGATTGAGCGCCGTGATCTCCGCGACGATGTTGCCGGGCCGCTGCCAGTCCCAGGCGCGCAGCTGGTACTTCTCGCTGTCGAGATAGTCTTCCTTGCCGGGCACCGGCGTCGCTTCGCACAGCTCGAAGCCGCTGTAGACGCCCCACAGCCCCGACATCGTCGCCGCGAGCGCGGCCCGGATCAGGAAGCCCGCGCGGCCCGAGCGCTGCAGGAAGACCGGATTGATGTCCGGCGTGTTGACGAAGAAGTTCGGGCGAAAGAAGTCGCGGGGCGCGGCATGCAGCGACTCGCGCGATTCGGGGCCGGTCAGCTCGGTCAGGTAGTCGATGAACTCCTGCTTCGTGTGACGCCACGTGAAGTAGGTGTACGACTGCGAGAAGCCGACCTTCGCGAGGCGATACATCACCTTCGGCCGCGTGAACGCCTCCGACAGGAAGATGGTGTCCGGATAGCGCGCGCGCACCTCGCCGATCATCCATTCCCAGAACGGCAGCGGCTTGGTGTGCGGATTGTCGACGCGAAAGATGCGCACGCCCTGTTCGACCCACAGCAGGATGACGTCGCGCAACGCGGTCCACAGCGCCGGTGCCGCGTCGGCGCCCTTGCCGCTGCCGTAGAAGTCGACGTTGACGATGTCCTCGTATTTCTTCGGCGGGTTCTCCGCGTAGCGCAGCGAACCGTCGGGCCGCCACGCGAACCAGCCCGGATGGTCCTTCAGCCACGGGTGGTCGGGCGAGCACTGGATCGCGAAGTCGAGCGCGAGCTCGAGGCCGTTGGCGAGCGCCGCGTCGCGCAGGCGTCTGAAATCGTCGAACGTGCCGAGCTCCGGATGCAGCGCGTCGTGTCCGCCGTCGGCCGAGCCGATCGCGTACGGGCTGCCCGGATCGTCCTGCTCGCGCGTCGAGGCTGTTGTTGCGGCCCTTGCGGTTGCGCTTGCCGATCGGATGGATCGGCGGGAAGTACAGCACGTCGAAGCCCATCTCGCGCACGGCAGGCAGTCGATCGATCACGTCGTCGAACGTGCCGTGATGCGTCGCCGGCGCGCCCGGCGCGATTGCCGAGCGATCGCGGGAACAGCTCGTACCACGCGGCGAACGACGCGGCGCTGCGCTCGGCGTCGACCGGGAAGATCGCGTCGGGACGCGTCGCGAACGTCGCGACGATCCGCCTTGTGCATGTCGAGCAGCGTCTGCGACGCGAGCAGCGCGGCGACCTGCGTCGCCATCGCGGCGCGATCGCCGGCCACGTCGGTCGAAACGGTCCGAAGCAGGCCGTTCAGACGCCTGCGCGACGTCCGATCGCTTCGACGCCGTCGCGCTCGCGAGCGCGTCGCTCGACGAGCTTGCGTCCCTCGATCAGCTCGAGCGACACGTCGAGGCCTGCCGCGAACTTCTTGTCGAGTTCGTTGCGATAGGTCGCGAAGACGTCGCGCCACGCTTCGATCGTGAACTCGTGTCGGCCGACCCGCTGCAGCGGGAAGCTCGCGGCGTACCGATCGTTGCGCGAGCGGCTCCATCCGCGATCTCGCGCCAGTCGCGGTCGCCGGCGGCGCGATAGAGCAGCGGCGGCCGCGAGCTTCTCGTGTCCGTCGATCAGGATGTCGGCCTCGACGCGCACCGTCTCGCCCGCGATCCGCTTGACCGGAAAGCGGCCGCCGTCGACCGACGGCGTGACGGCCTCGATCGCGAGGCGCGGCCGGTCGATGGCCGCTTCGGCGGAGCGTCTCGCATTCGGCGTCGGCAGCCGGATCGCCGGCAGCCGGCGCGCCTCGAACGTTCGCATCTCGCCGGGCTCGAGTTCGATCGTGCCGCACGGATCGATCGCGAGCCTCGGGTTCTTCGGGTTGTCGCCCAGGACTTCGTCGAAACGGCCGAAGCCGCTCAGCGCAGTCGTCACGACGTTCGCCGCGAGACACGCGCGTCGACGCGCGTCCGGATTCAGCACGACGACCAGCGCGTCGTCGCTCGCCCGAAGGTCGAAGCGGGGCGACTTCGCCAGCACCGTCACCGGTGCGTCCTCGCCGCTGACGAAGCGCACGCCGCCGGCGGCCGCGTCCGCGGCGCGCGCCGCGAGCCAGCGATTGACCGGCCCGCAGTCGACCTGCGACCAGACCGCTTCGGGAACGAGCAACGCGTCGCCGAGTGACCGCGGCCAGCTTCAGCCGCTGTTCGATCGACATCGTCGGCGTCGCCGCGGGCGCTGCCGCGAACGGATCGATCGGGAACGCGAGCCGCTGCGCCGACGGCGCCCGACGCGCCTCGTCGGCGAGCCAGTGCGAGCGCGCCGTCCCACCAGGCGACGGAACTCGCCACGGTATCGAAGCCGCTCGCGACGAGGGTCTCGACGTCGCCGGCCGGGAGGCCCGCGGTCCAGGCGACCCAGCGCAGCGGACGATCGGCCTCGCGCATCGACCCGATCAACGCGGCCCAGAACGACGGCGGCAGCCGGTCGGCGTCGCGGCAGACGAAGCCCGACGCGCCGGCGTCGACGGCAGCCACGACCGTCGCGCGCCATGCATCGGTGACGCCGACGGTGGGATCGACCGGCCCGGGACGGAGCGCCTGGGGCTTGCGGCGCGGATCGAGCGCGGTCTCGCCGTCGACCATCCAGGGATCGACCGGCGGCGCGGCGGCCGTGTCGAAGACCGGCGCGCCTTGCAGGTCCGGCAACACCACGACCCACCATGCGAGGTCGTCGACCAGCGCGGCGACGTTTGTCGGCGACCCGTCTGCGAATGCTCACCAACAGCGTGTCGAACGTCGGCGTCCTTCAAACGCCCCGATCGTCTGACCGTTCGAGCGAGGGCGCGGCGATTTCGGCAATGCGTTCGTGCAAGCGGAGTCCTCGAAGGTGACGGGAAGCGACCCGGGCGACGGACGCTCGGGGCCGGCGCCATTAGAACCGCGTCGATCGGTCATTGTTATCGGAGGACGCCGCACTCTTCGCGGCGAACGCGCCGCGCAAGCCTGCGCCCGGACGGGCCGGTTCTCGTTCCGGTTGTGCACGCCGTGGTCCGTCGCTATACTCGTCGGCGTAACGAAGGGCTCCGGGCGGCGCAGTGACGCGGCCCGGCTCGAGCCAGGGTCTCCGGCCGGTCGAGTCGTTCATTCGGTCGGCCTTCGACCCGGTCGTTCGGCTCCGTCCCCTTCGACTCGTTCCCTCGATGCCGAAGCGCGCGGACCCCGCCTTCGCGAGGCGATCGATCCGCAGCGATGCAAGGGTGGGTTGCTTCGAGCGCCGCCCTCGACTCGAACGTCGACAACATGTTGATTGAGCGTCCGATGACGCCGTTGGTTCGCGATTCGCTCGTGCTCGCGAACTTCCACCCCGAAGCTTGATCCCGCGGTCGGCCCTTGCGCCGACCGGCCCGTCCCGCAGGACCGGATGAAACCAACCGATGCGAAGGTCGTGCTCGAAGCGGCGTTGCTGACCGCGTCCGAACCGCTGGCGATGGCGGCGTTGCGGCGACTCTTCGACGACGCAGCTCGATGCGGAGGAGATCCGCGGCCTGATCGTCGAGCTCGCCGATGAGTGGGAGTCGACCGCGGACTGGCGTTGACGCCGATCGCGAGCGGCTGGCGCTTCCAGACCCGGCCGTCGATGCGGACGTACCTGGCGCGGCTGAACCCCGAGCGGCCGCCGCGCTATTCGCGCGCCGTGATGGAGACGCTGGCGATCATCGCGTACCGGCAGCCGGTCACGCGCGGCGACATCGAGGACGTGCGCGGCGTGACCGTGTCGACGCCGGTGATCAAGCGCGCTCGAGGAGCGCGGCTGGATCGACGCGATCGGTCATCGCGAGGCGCCGGGCCGGCCCGCGCTGTACGCGACGACGAGGACGTTCCTCGACGACCTCGGCCTCGACCGCCCTGTCCGACTTACCGCCGCTTCCCGCAGCCGGGCGAACCCGATTCCGCGGCGCCGCTTCTCCAAGAGGTCATCGACTTTGCGCAGATTCCACCGCCGCTCTCCCCGCAACCCGCAGCGTAATCCGGCCGCGCCCGACGACGGGTCGACCGTGCAGCAGCCCGCGGTCGACGCGGCAGCCGTCGCCCGCCGACGGCGCTCCGGCTTCCGCGGCTGCGGCAGACGGCGCCGTCGCGCCGGCCGCGGCCGGCGCGCCGCGCTCGAACGGCGAGCGGCGCCGATGCGCAATCGGCGTCCGAACCGGCGCCGCGAATGCGAAGCCGGCCGTCGAAGGCGCGGCGTCCAGCGCACGGCGCCGGACAGGCGACAACGGTCCGCGCCGGCCGCCTCGGGGGCCGAAGCCTACGCCGCGCGGTCCGCGTCCGCCGCGCGCGGCGGACGGTCCGCGTCCGCAAGGCGCGGGGCGCTGGCAAGAGCGTCACGCCGCGCATCGCCGGTGCCGGCGATCCGTGGCCGATCGAGGAGCTGATCGGCACCAGCGACGTCGTCGATCCGATCGAGGACGCTGCCGTTGCCGCTGCGTCGAGACGGCGATCGGCGCGGACGACGTCGACGACACGATCGCCGACATCGACGACGACACTTTCCCGAGACGTCGACGACGACGACGCTTCGCCGAGATGCGCGGCCGAAGACGCGTGCCGACGAGCAGCCGCCCGAGGACTTCTTCGAGGACGACTCGTACGACGCGCAGTTCGAAGCCGAGCTCGAGGATCAGCCGCCGGCCGGCTACGTCAACGCGAACACGCCGATCGCCCGCGGTCCGCGGCCGTTCGACGCAGCGCAAGCCGGTCACGATCGACCTCGACGCCGACGCGCCGAAGCTGCACAAGCTGCTCGCCGACGCCGGGCTCGGCTCGCGCCGCGAGATGGAGGAGATGATCGTCGCCGGGTCGCGTGTCGGTGAACGGCGAGCCGGCGCACATCGGCCAGCGCATCGGCCCGACCGACCAGATCCGCATCAACGGCAAGCCGCTCGCCCGCCGTGTCGCGGCCCGGGCGCCGCGCGTGCTGCTGTATCACAAGCCGTCCGGCGAGATCGTCAGCCACAGCGACCCGCAGGGTCGGCCGAGCGTCTTCTCAAGCTGCCGACGGTGCAGGGCGCCAAGTGGCTGGCGGTCGGACGGCTCGACTTCAACACCGAAGGGCTGCTGATCTTCACGACGTCCGGCGAACTCGCGAACCGGCTCGCGCATCCGCGCTACGGCTTCGAGCGCGAGTACGCGGTCCGCGTGCTCGGCGAACTCGACGCCGAGGCCGCCAGAAGCTGCTCGACGGCGTCACGCTGGCCGACGGTCCCGCGCGCTTCTCGACGGTCGAGTTCGCCGGCGGCGAAGGCTCGAACCGCTGGTACCGCGTCGTGATCGGCGAAGGACGCAACCGCGAGGTCCGTCGCATGTTCGAGGCGGTCGGGCTGACCGTCAGCCGGCTGATCCGCATCCGCTACGGCGGCGTCCATCTGCCGCGCGACGCTCAGCCGCGGCCGCTGGGAGGAGCTCGACCCGGCGCTGGTGCGGCGCTGGTGCACCGAGCTCGGTGTCTCGACGCAAGGGCGTCGGCGATCGCGAGCGCGAGACCAAGCGGCGCACGAGGCCGCAGGCGCCGCGGCGTGATCGACCCGATGATGCCGACCGGCGCGTTCGGCAACGCGACGGCGAACGGCACCCGGCGGCGCGCGGACCGCGGCGCGGCTTCGACGGCACGGCCCCGCGGGCACGCAACGGCGAACGGTCCGCGGCCTCCGCGTCCGTTCGGCAACGGGGCAACGGCGAGGCTCGCGGCAAGGGCCGCGGCAAGGGTGGCCGCCCGAGCGCGTGCCGGCAGCGCCGACGGCGACCTGCCGAAGGGTCGGATCGACCCGCTCGGTGACGGCGCTCGGTGCGTTTTCGGCACCGGGCCGCGCACGCGCAAGCCGCGGCGGCCGCAGTTCCACAAGCAGCCGGGTACCGGAGCGCCGTCCGCGGCGTCGTCGCACCGGCTGATTCGTTGCGCCGGGCGTCGCGGGCCGCAGCGCTGGCTGCGACGCGTCTTCACCCCGCCGCAACGCTTGTTGGTCGGCCGCTTGCCTGCTATACATCCGCTGTTGACCAGCCGCGATTCGTTCGAGGCCGGGCGTGGCGTCGGAAACGGCGCGGCGGCCGCGCGAAAGCGCGGCAAGGCACCGATCTTTTGCGAGACAAGTGGGCTTCGAGCCCACTTTTTTTTCCTCGGATCGGTGCGAGATGAAGGAGCGGCAAGGGCCCGCGCGTGCGGATGCGCATCGGACGGGCATGCAGGCGTGGCGTGCGCGGGTGCGAGCAGGGGCTGAAGGCAGGGATCGACGGTGTGGAGCGAGTCGGTCATCGAACAGACGGTCCGTGGGCTGGGCTACGAGCTGGTCGACGTCGAATGGGCCGGAGGCGGCGTGTTGCGCGTGTTCATCGACAACCCCGACGCGGTGCCGGCCGGTGACGGCCCCGGCATCGGCCCGATGGTCGGCGCGATCACGGTCGACGACTGTGCGCGGGTCAGCGACCAGCTGTCGCGCGTGTTCACGGTCGAGAACGTCAACTACGAGCGTCTCGAGATCTCGTCGCCGGGGCTCGACCGCCCGCTGAAGAAGCCGGCGGACTTCGCGCGCTTCGCAGGGCTCGAGGCGCAGATCAAGCTGCGGATGTCGCCGGACGGCCAGGCGCGCGGGCGCAAGCAGTTCCAGGGCGTGCTGCAGGCGATCGAGCCCGACGACGGCCGACGCCGCGCCGCCGACGCGGTTCGGGCTTGGGCTCGACGGCGGCGACGGCGCCAGCAGATGCTGGAGTTCGCGTTCGACGAAGTGGAGAAGGCGCGGCTCGTCCCGCGCATCCAATTCAAAGGTAGTTCCAAAGGTCTTGCTGGAGGCAGGAAGCGATGAGTCGGGAAATCCTGCTGTTGGTCGATGCGCTGGCGCGCGAGAAGAACGTCGCCAAGGAAGTCGTGTTCGGCGCGCTCGAGCAGGCGCTGGCCGCCGCCACGAAGAAGCTCTTCCCCGGCGACGTCGACATCCGCGTGTCGGTCGATCGCGAGACCGGCGACAGCGAGGCGTTCCGCCGCTGGCAGGTCGTGCCCGACGACGCCGGACTCGAGTTCCCCGATCGCCAGGAGCTGCTGTCCGAGGCGCGCGAGCAGATCGACGACATCGAGGTCGACGAATACATCGAGGAGCAGCTCGACCCGGCCGAATACGGCCGATCGCTTCGCGCAGGACACGAAGCAGACCATCCTGCAGAAGATCCGCGACGCCGAGCGCGAGCAGATCCTGTCCGACTTCCTCGCGCGCGGCGAGTCGATCGTCACCGGCAGCGTCAAGCGGATGGACAAGGGCGACGCGATCGTCGAGGCCGGGCCGCGTCGAGGCGCGCCTGACGCGCGACCAGATGATCCCGAAGGAGAACCTGCGCGTCGGCGACCGCGTGCGCGCGCTACGTGCTGCGCGTCGACCGCGAGGTGCGCGGTCCGCAGCTGATGCTGTCGCGCACCGCGCCCGAATTCATCATCAAGCTGTTCGAGCTCGAGGTGCCGGAGATCGAGCAGGGCCTGCTGCAGATCAAGGCCGCCGCGCGCGATCCGGGCGTGCGCGCCAAGATCGCCGTGTTCACGACCGACCGCCGCATCGACCCGATCGGCACCTGCGTCGGCATGCGCGGTTCGCGCGTGCAGGCGGTCCGCAACGAGCTCGGCGGCGAGAACGTCGACATCGTGCTGTGGTCCGACGATCCGGCGCAGTTCGTGATCGGCGCGCTCGCGCCGGCGAACGTGTCGTCGATCGTCGTCGACGAGGAGAAGCACAGCATGGACGTCGTCGTCGACGAGGAGAACCTCGCGATCGCCATCGGCCGCGCGGGCCAGAACGTGCGCCTCGCGTCCGAGCTGACCGGCTGGCAGATCAACCTGATGACGGCCGAGGAGTCGGCCGAGAAGAGCGTCGCCGAGACCGCGCACGTGCGCCAGCTGTTCATCGAGAAGCTCGACGTCGACGAGGAAGTCGCCGACATCCTCGTGCAGGAAGGCTTCGCGAGCCTCGAAGAGGTCGCCTACGTGCCGATCTCCGAGATGCTCGAGATCGACGTCGTTCGACGAGGAGACCGTCAACGAGCTGCGCAACCGCGCGCGCAACGCGCTGCTGACCGAGGCGATCGTCAACGAGGAGAAGCATCGAGCAAGACGACCGAGGACCTGCTGTCGCTCGACGGCATGGACCGCGACCTCGCGGCGAAGCTCGCGGCGGCAACGTCTTCACGCGCGACGACGCTCGCCGAGCTCGCGGTCGACGAGCTGACCGAGATGACCGGCATCGACGACGAGCGCGCGAAGGCGCTGATCATGAAGGCGCGGGAACACTGGTTCGCCTGAGCGACGCGGACGCGCTCCCGAGCCGCGGTACGGATGCGACGCATCGAGAGAAACAGAGGACTGAATGGCAAGCAACAACGTCGCCCAATTCGCGCAGGAGCTGAAGCTGCCCGCCGCGCGTGCTGCTGGAGCAGCTGCGCGCGGCCGGCGTTGCGAAGGAATCGCCCGAGGACGTGCTGTCGGAGAACGACAAGGCGCGCCTGCTCGACGCGCTGCGCAAGCGCGCACGGCGGCACGGACACGAAGAAGAAGATCACGCTGACGCGCAAGCAGACGTCGCGAGATCAAGCAGGCCGACGCGACCGGCAAGGCGCGCACGATCCAGGTCGAGGTGCGCAAGAAGCGCGTGTTCGTCAAGCGCGACGACGCGCTCGAGACCGAGCCGGCGCCCGCGCGAGCCGGTCGAGCCGACGCCGGTCGACGTCGATCGGCGCACGCACGAGCGCTCGTCTGCGCGAGGAAGAAGCCGAGCGCACGGCCGCGCTGATCGCGCGCCAGGCCGCCGAGGCGCGCGAGCGCCAGGAGCGGCTCGAGGCCGAGCAGGCCGCGGCCGAAGAGCGCGCGCAGCGTCGAGGCCGAGGAGCTCGCGCGGCGCACCGCGACCGCGACCGGATCCGGCCGAGGCCGAGGCCGCGCGCACCGCGAGCGCCGAAGCCGAGCAGCGCGCCAAGGCCGAGGCCGAGGCGCGCCGCGCAGGCGCGCCAGTGCCGTCGAGGCCGAGGTGGCCGGCATCAACAAGCTGATGACGACGAAGCGCGTCGCGAAGGCACCGGCGCCCGCGCCGGTCGTCGCGCCGCCGACGGCGGTCGCCGCGAAGCCGGCGGTGCCGATCGCCGGCACGCTGCACAAGCCGGCCGCGAAGGCCGGCGCGGCGACGGACAAGAAGGACGACAAGAAGGACAAGAAGTCGGTCAAGTCGGCGGCGCTGTCGTCGACCTGGCAGGACGACGCCGCGAAGAAGCGCGCGATCAAGACGCGCGGCGACTCGTTCGGCGCCGGCTGGCGCGGCCCGCGCGGCGGCGGCCGTCATCGGCACGCCGACGACGACGGCGAGCGAGCTTCAGCGCGCCGGCGGAGCCGATCGTGCGCGACGTCCACGTGCCGGAGACCATCACGGTCGCCGACCTCGCGCATGCGATGGCGGTCAAGGCGTCCGAGGTCATCAAGCAGCTGATGAAGCTCGGCCAGATGGTGACGATCAACCAGGTCCTCGACCAGGAGACCGCGATGATCGTGATCGAGGAGATGGGCCACAAGGCCACGGCCGCCAAGCTCGACGATCCCGAGGCGATGCTGGTCGACGCCGACGCGTCCGAGTCCGGACCGTCGATGCCGCGTGCGCCGGTCGTCACCGTCATGGGTCACGTCGACCACGGCAAGACGTCGCTGCTCGACAAGATCCGCACGGCGCGCGTCGCGAGCGGCGAGGCCGGCGGCATCACGCAGCACATCGGCGCGTATCACGTCGAGACGCCGCGCGGCATGATCACGTTCCTCGACACGCCGGGCCACGAGGCGTTCACCGCGATGCGCGCGCGCGGCGCGAAGGCGACCGACATCGTCATCCTGGTCGTCGCGGCCGACGACGGCGTGATGCCGCAGACGAAGGAAGCGATCGCGCACGCGAAGGCGGCCGGCGTGCCGATCGTCGTCGCGATCAACAAGATCGACAAGCCGGACGCGAACCCCGACCGCGTCCAGCAGGAGCTCGTCGCCGAGCAGGTCGCTGCCCGAAGAGTACGGCGGCGACTCGCCGTTCGTGCCGGTGTCGGCGAAGACCGGCGAGGGCATCGACGAGCTGCTCGAGCAGGTGCTGCTGCAGGCCGAAGTGCTCGAGCTGAAGGCGCCGGTCGATGCGCCGGCGCGCGGCCTCGTGATCGAAGCGCAAGCTCGACAAGGGCAGGGGCCCGGTCGCGACGGTCCTCGTGCAGTCGGGCACGCTGAAGCGCGGCGACATCGTGCTCGCGGGCTCGTCGTTCGGCCGCGTCCGCGCGATGCTCGACGAGAACGGCAAGCCGGTCGCAGTCCGCCGGTCCGTCGATCCCGGTCGAGATCCAGGGCCTGACCGACGTGCCGGCTCGCCGGCGAAGAGGTCATGGTGCTCGGCCGACGAGCGCAAGGCGCGCGAGATCGCGCTGTTCCGTCAGGGCAAGTTCCGCGACGTCAAGCTCGCGCAAGCAGCAGGCCGCGAAGCTCGAGAACATGTTCGACCAGGGCGCCGGCAGGTGCAGACGCTGCCGCTCATCGTCAAGGCCGACGTGCAGGGCTCGCAGGAGGCGCTGGTCCACGCGCTGAACAAGCTGTCGACCGACGAGGTGCGCGTCGTACATCGTCCATGCGGCGGTCGGCGGCATCACCGAGTCCGACATCAACCTCGCGATCGCGTCGAAGGCGGTCGTCATCGGCTTCAACATGCGTGCCGATGCGCAGGCGCGCAAGCTCGCCGAGGCCAACGGCGTCGACATCCGCTACTACAACATCATCTACGACGCGGTCGACGAGGTGAAGGCGGCGATGGGCGGCATGCTCGCGCCGGAGAAGCGCGAAGAGCAGATCGGCATGGTCGAGGTCCGCGCAGGTCTTCAAGATCCCGAAGGTCGGCGCGGTGGCCGGTTGCATGGTCACCGAAGGCGTCGTGCGTCGCGGCGCGATGGTGCGCCTGCTGCGCGACAACGTCGTCACGTGGACCGGCGAGCTCGATTCGCTCAAGCGCTTCAAGGACGACGTCACGCGAAGTCCGGGCCGGCTTCGAGTGCGGCCTGTCGCTGAAGAACTTCAGCGACATCCAGGAAGGCGACCAGCTCGAGATCTTCGAGGTCCAGGAAGTCGCGCGGACGCTGTAGCGTCCCGTGCGGCGCGGCCCGCGGCGCCGCACGCCCCGCGGCGGCGTGCGGGTGTCCGCCCTGTCCGAGACCGTCGTCGATCCGATCCGCATGAACGCATCCGATCGTCGTGCGGCGTCCGCGTCGCTTCCTGGGCCTGCTGCTCGCGATCCTCGCGCTGGCGGCCGCGGTGCGCTGGTCGGTGATCGACCGCGACGCGCTGTGGCTCGACGAGGGTTATTCGTGGTGGGACGCGCAAGCAGCCGCTCGCGCGCGCTGTGGACGCTGGTGCCGACCTGCGATCCGCATCCGCCGCTGTATTTCGCGCTGCTGCACGGCTGGATCGGGATCGTTCGGCGACGGCACGGTCGCCATGCGGTCGCTGTCGCGCGCTGTTCGGCCTCGGCGACCGATCGCGCTCGTGTACGCCGGCGGGTCGCGATGCTCGACCGGGCGCGCGGCGCCGGCGACGCGCCGCTTCGGCATCGCGTGCGCTCGCCGCGCTGCTGTTCGCGCTGACGCCGTTCCAGGTCTACTTCTCGGTCGAGGCGCGGCCGTACGCGTTGCTGTGCTTCGGCGCGGCGCTGCTGACGCTCGGCTGCCTGCGCGATCGTGCGCGCTCGAGACGACCGACGCGGCGCCGGGCGTTCGCGTGGACTCGACCGCGTCGAGCCCGCTCGGCTGGGCGCTGCTGCTCGTCGGTGCGCTGGTCGTCGTGTGGACCAACAACACGGCGGTGCTGGTCCTCGGCGCCGCCGCGGCGGCGTTCCTCGCGTGTGGTTCGTCGATCGCGACAGCCGCACGACGATCGTGCCGGTCGTCGCCGCCGGCGTGCTGATCGCGCATGCTGTGGGCGCCCGACTGGCCGCTGCTGATCGCGCAGAGCGCGCGAAGTCACCGGCGACTTCTGGATCCCGAAGCCCGAGCTTCGACGGCTGACGTTCGTGCTGCACAACCTGATCGGACTCGATATGTTGCGCGCGACCTGGTGGATCGCCGCCGCGATGGTGGGCGGCATGCTGCGCGATCGGCCGGTCGATCGGCGGCGCTGGGCGCTGATGCTGGGTGCGCTGGCGATCCTTCCGATCGCGCTTCAACGTCGCGATCAGCTAGCGATCAGTCCGATCCTGTTATCGCGCGCGATGATCGGCGCGGCGCCTGCGCTGACGATCGCGCTCGCGGCGGCGGCGATGCTGTTCCGCTCGCGCGGGTTGCGCGTCGCCGCCGTCGGTCGCGCTGATCGGGGTGCACGCCATCGCGCTCGAGCGCTACCTGTCGGCCGATCACGTGAAGGAACCGTGGACGTCCGATCGTCGCGCGGATTGCCGCCGAAGCCAGGCACGCTCCGGTCCTCGTCGTGCCGAACGAGCTGTTGCTGCCGTTGTCGCATGCCGCGCAGGGCCGTCATCTCGATCTGCGGATCCGCGGCGTACCGGCGGATTACCCCGCGACCGGCCTGCCGGCGCGTTATCCCTCGGGCAAGTGCGCGCCGTCGGTCATCGGGCAGGATCTGTCGCAGCTCACGGCCAGCCTCGCTTCCGAGCCGGTGGTCGTGCTGCTCACGCGCCTGCACAACACGTACGATCCCGATGAGGCCGTTGCGGCCGCGCTGCGCGCGCGGGCTTCGCACTCGACGGCGATGACGTCTTCCAACCCGGCGATCTTCGCGTCATGCGATTCGTTCGCCGCCGGTCGTGACAACGAGGCACACATGACCACCAAGCATTCGAAGTCGATCCCGAACCGCAACCTGCGGATCGCGTCGCAGATTGCGCGCGACCTCGCCGAGCTGATCCCGCGCGAAGTCCTGGATCCGCGGGCGATGCTCGTCACGATCACCGACGTCGAGTTGACGCCCGACTACGCGCACGCGAAGGTCTTCTTCACGACGCTGTCGGACGACGGCGAGGCGGCACGCGAGGCCTTGCAGGCGAAGGCCGGCTGGCTGCACAGCCTGCTGTTCAAGCGGCTGCAGATCCACACCGTTCCCACGCTCCACTTCGTCCACGACCGGTCGGTCAAGGAAGGGGCCGAGCTGTCGCAGCTGATCGACCAGGCGAACGCGACGCGGTCGGCCGACTGACGATGTCGGTCGCGAAGCCGAAGATCGCGTGGCGCGCGGTCGACGGCGTCCTGCTCGTCGACAAGCCGCGCGGCATCACGTCGACCGCGGCGCTCGCTCGCGCGCGTCGCGCGCTGCGCGCGGCGAAGGGCGGCCACACCGGCACGCTCGATCCGCTCGCGACCGGCCTGCTGCCGCTCTGCTTCGGCGAGGCGACGAAGTTCGCGTCCGACCTGCTCGACGCCGACAAGGCCTACGTCGCGACGATGCGGCTCGGCGTCACGACCGACACCGGCGATGCGGAGGGGCAGGTCGCTCGCGACGCGCGACGTCGCGGTCGATCGGGCCGCGATCGATGCCGTCCTCGTGCGATTCCGCGGGCCGATCCTGCAGGTGCCGCCGATGCATTCCGCGCTCAAGCGCGACGGCCAGCCGCTGTACGCGTACGCGCGTCGCGGCATCGAGGTCGAACGCGCGCCGCGGCCCGTGACGATCCATCGGCTCGAAGCCGTCGGCTTCGACGATCCGTCGCTGCTGATCGAGGTCGATTGCTCGAAGGGTACGTACGTCCGGACGCTCGCGGAGGACATCGGCGCCGCGCTCGGCTGCGGCGGCCATCTGACCGCACTGCGGCGCACGCGCGTCGGCGACGTGACGCTCGCCGACGCCATCGCGCTCGACGCGTTCGAGGCGCTCGACGAATCGGAACGCGAGCGGTGCCTGTTGCCGGTCGACACGCTGATCGCGCGCGCTGCCGCGCATCGATCTCGACGACGATCTGCGCGGGACGCTTCGCCGACGGGCAGCGCCTCGCCGTGGCTCGACGGCGACGCATCGCGGGCGCGTGCGCGTGTATCGAGCCGCGGCACCGACGACGCCGCGGCGCGGTGCTGCTCGGCACCGGACACGTCGGCTACGACGAGCGCCTCGCGCCCGTTCGCCTGGTCGCGCGACGCTGACGGCTGTCGTCCGATCGCCGACATCGTTCAGCGATTTTGTTGCGGCTGCACTGTTATACTCGCGGGTTGCGCGCGGATGCGGCGAACGCCGGTGACGCGACGCGCGTCGATCCCGGCCTCCTCCTGATTCGCGAGCCCCGCATGAGCCGCACCGACAACCGTTCCCTTCGCAACATCGCCATCATCGCCCACGTCGACCACGGCAAGACCACGCTCGTCGACCAGCTGCTGCGCCAGTCCGGCACCTTCCGCGAGAACCAGCACGTCGCCGAGCGCGTGATGGACTCGAACGACCTCGAGAAGGAACGCGGCATCACGATCCTCGCGAAGAACTGCGCGGTCGAGTACGAGGGCACGCACATCAACATCGTCGACACGCCGGGCCACGCGGACTTCGGCGGCGAGGTCGAGCGCGTGCTGTCGATGGTCGACGGCGTGCTGCTGCTGGTCGACGCGGTCGAAGGACCGATGCCGCAGACGCGCTTCGTCACGCGCAAGGCGCTCGCGCAGGGCCTGAAGCCGATCGTCGTCGTCAACAAGATCGACCGCCCCGGCGCGCGGCCCGACTACGTCATCAACGCGACGTTCGACCTGTTCGACAAGCTCGGCGCGACCGAGGAGCAGCTCGACTTCCCGGTCGTCTATGCGTCGGCGCTGAGCGGTTACGCGTTCACCGACATGAAGTACATGCCCGATGCGAAGGAGGAACAGGCCGCGACGCCGCATCAGGGCGAGACGATCGCCCACCTCGAGACCGGCGACGAAGGCCACAACATGCGCCCGCTGTTCGAGGCCATCATCAAGCACGTGCCGGTGCGCGAGGACAACTCCGACGGCCCGCTGCAGCTGCAGATCTCGTCGCTCGACTACTCGAGCTACGTCGGCAAGATCGGCATCGGCCGCATCAGCCGCGGCCGCGTCAAGCCGCTGCAGGACGTCGTCGTGATGAACGGTCCCGGATCGACGCCGATCCGGGCGCGCGTCAACCAGGTCCTGACGTTCCACGGGCTCGATCGCGCGATCGTCGACGAGGCTTAGGCCGGCGACATCGTGCTGATCAACGGCATCGAGGAGCTCGGCATCGGCTCGACGATCTGCCAGCCCGACACGCCGGACGCGCTGCCGCTGCTGCGCGTCGACGAGCCGACGCTGACGATGAACTTCTGCGTCAACACGTCGCCGCTCGCCGGGCGCGAAGGCAAGTTCATCACCAGCCGCCAGCTGCGCGATCGCCTGCAACGCGAACTCAAGGCGAACGTCGCGCTGCGCGTGCAGGACACCGGCGACGAGACGATCTTCGAGGTGTCGGGCCGCGGCGAACTGCACCTGACGATCCTCGTCGAGAACATGCGTCGCGAAGGCTTCGAGCTCGCGGTGTCGCGTCCGCGCGTCGTGCTGAAGGAGGTCGACGGCGTGAAGCACGAGCCGTACGAACTGCTGACGGTCGACGTCGAGGAAGCGAACCAGGGCGGCGTGATGGAAGAGCTCGGCCGCCGTCGCGGCGACCTGACCGACATGCAGTCCGACGGCAAGGGACGCGTGCGCCTCGAGTACCGCATCCCGGCGCGCGGCCTGATCGGCTTCCAGTCGCGAGTTCATGACGCTGACGCGCGGCAGCGGCCTGATGAGCCACATCTTCGACGACTACGCGCCGGTCAAGGGCGGCGAGATGGCCGAGCGCCGCAACGGCGTGCTGATCAGCCAGGACGACGGCGAGGCGGTCGCCTATGCGCTGTGGAAGCTGCAGGACCGCGGCCGCATGTTCACGGTGCCCGGCGATCCGCGTCTACGAAGGGCATGATCATCGGCATCCATTCGCGCGACAACGATCTCGTCGTCAACCCGATCAAGGGCAAGCAGCTGACGAACGTGCGCGCGTCCGGCACCGACGAAGCCGTGCGCCTCGTGCCGCCGATCCAGATGACGCTCGAGTACGCGGTCGAGTTCATCGCCGACGACGAACTGGTCGAGATCACGCCGCAGTCGATCCGGCTGCGCAAGCGCCACCTGAAGGAACACGAGCGCAAGAAGGCTGTGCGCGAGGCGGCCTGACGACGTTCCTACGCTCGATCGCGGCCGCGCTTGCGGATGACGTAGCGCTGGTGGACGAACGCCGCGATCGCCGCGAGCACCGCGACGCCGGCCCAGATCTCCACCGACTCCCGGCTGTGGATCCACGCCGCATACGCAAGCCCGCCGAGCGCGTACAGCGCGAGCAGGATCAGGACGGCGGTCGCGGGATGGATGCGGGTCTTCTGGAAGCGCGGCATGCGTCGTGTCCGAGGACGGGCTCGCATTATCGCCGGTATGCAAACGTCGCGACCTCCGGTAGGATGAACGAATGTTCACTTTATGGTCGGGTCGACCTCGGCGTATCGCCGTCGCGCTGGGCGCGCTCATTACGGCGCTGCTGATCGGCGTTCCGCAGGTCGCCGCGGTCGCGGCCGAGCGGCTCGCCCCGTCCGATCGGCAGGCGATCGAACAGACGATCCGGCTGCAGATCGACGCGTTCGAGCACGACGATGCGGATCGGGCGTTCGGCTTCGCGACCGCCGACATCCAGCGGATGTTCGGCTCGTCCGATCACTTCCTCGAGATGGTCCGCGACAACTACGAGGCGGTCTATCGGCCCGCGAGCGTCCGCTTCGAGCGCGTCGCCCTGGTCGACGGGCAATGGGTCCAGGCGGTGCAGATCACCGACTCGGAGGGCCGCGTGTGGCGCGCGCTGTTCACGATGCGGCGGCAGCCGGACAAGTCGTGGAAGGTCGGCGGATGCCAGCTCCTCGAGACCAGCGCGCTCGAGACCTGACGCGATCGGGCGGGGTCGTCGGACCCGACGACGAGCCGGCGTTCGCGCAGCCGCTCGTGTTCGTCCCCACGCCGCAGAAGGGCCGGGGCGCGGTGGCGAACGTCCGTGGTCGCTACGAAGTCGATCAACGCGAACGGTTCGACGACGGCTGGAACCCCGACGATGAAGAGCCGCCGCCGCTGAAGACGATCGTCACCGACGAGCACGCGAAGACGATCCTGTCGCGCAACGATTCGCCGGACATCCCGTTCCGGCTGTCGCTGAATCCATATCGCGGCTGCGAGCACGGCTGCATCTACTGCTTCGCTCGGCCGACGCACAGCTACCTCGGCCTGTCGCCCGGGCTCGACTTCGAGTCGCGGCTGTTCGCGAAGGTCAACGCGGCCGAACTGCTGGTGCGCGAACTCGCGAAGCCGTCGTACGTGCCCGACACGATCGCGGTCGGCGTCAACACCGACGCCTATCAGCCGATCGAGCGCGAACTGACGCATCACGCGCGCGGTGCTCGAAGTGCTGTCGGCGACACGCAATCCGTTCGGGCTGATCACGAAGTCGTCGCTGATCGAACGCGATCTCGACCTGCTGGCCCCGCTCGCAGCACAGGGACTCACGCGTGCGTCGATCACGATCACGACGCTCGACCACGACCTCGCGCGCAAGCTCGAACCGCGGGCGGCCAGCCCGACGCGGCGTCTGCGAACGGTGCGCACGCTCGTCGATGCCGGCGTGCCGGTCTCCGTCAACGTCTCGCCGGTCATCCCGTTCGTCAACGACGACGAGATGGAGAAGATCGTCGCGGCGGCTGCCGATGCCGGCGCGCACAGCGCGCACTTCATCGTGCTGCGGTTACCGTGGGAGCTCAACGACGTGTTCCAGCAGTGGCTGCGCGCGCACTTCCCGTTGCGGGCCGATCGCGTGATGGCGCGCATCCGCGACCTGCGCGGCGGCAAGGACTACGACGCGACGTTCGGCAAGCGGATGACCGGAGAAGGCATCTGGGCCGAGCTGATCGCGAAGCGCTTCCACGCGGCGGTGGCGCGACACGGGCTCAACCGTCAGCGCAAGACGTTCGACGCGTCGCGCTTCGTCAGGCCGATCGCGCCGCCGAAGCCGTCGCCGCAGCAGCGGCTGTTCGACTAGCGCGATCGACGCTCGAAGTCAGAAGAACGTCTCGCCCGAGCCAACGACCCGTCCGATCGCGAACGCGATCAACGTCATCAGCAACAGCACGCCGCCGAAGAACGTCGCGACCGCGAGCAGCACGACCGGCCAGCCCGAATCGCTGCGGCGGTCGGAGCCGGCATTCCAGCGCGCGTCCCACTTCTCGTCGGGCGTCAGCGCGAACGTCAACGCCTCGATGAAGCCGGCGAACGTCGGGATCAGCGTCCAGCAGAACAGCGGATACAGCCAGGTGATACGTCGTCGCGTGCCCTGCAGATAGAAGCGATGCAGGCCGAAGGTGCCGCCGAGCGCGGCCAGGATCGTCGCGACGGTCTTGTTGCGGAACGGATGGGCGGTCGCGTTCAACGCGGCACGACCTCGAACGCGAGCAGCTCCGTGACCTGGACCGGGACTGAAGTTGTCGTCGGAGACGAAGACGAGCGTGCGATGGCCGTTCGCGAGCGTCGGTCCGAAGCACATGCCTTCGAGGTTGTCGATCCGCACGCCGACGGCATCGAAGTCCAGCACGAGCGTCTTCGTCATCGGCACGAAGGTCGCGTTGCGGGTCCACGAGCGAGTCGATTCCCTTGACGTCGGACGCGCCTTCGAGTCCGGCTTCGAACAGGCGGATGCGCCAGCTCGGTCCGAGCACGAACGCCCGTTCGAGCACGAACAGGTGCGTCGCGTCGACCGCGAGGATCTCGGAGACGCCGGTCTGCGCATGCGACGACGTCCACGTGCGGGCCGACGGGATCGGACCGATGCGATAGGCGAGCTGTTCGCGCAACGGGCCGAAGCCGTCCTCCGCGTCGCGGTCGTATCGCGACATCCGCGCCCACGCGCCGTCCTGCATCGTCGCCATCGGTCCGTCCTGGAGCAGCGGGGCCTCCATGGAGACCCACAGCGATCTGCCGTCGACCGACAGCGTCAGGCCTTCGAAGACGAGATTGTCGCGCGGACCGCGGGCGTCCGCCGTGATGTGGAACATCGGGTCGAGCGGCACTTCGCCGAGATACGCGCCATCGAGCGTCGCATGGCGCACGAACGGATCGATCAGTCCCGACGGTCCGCGCTCGGGTCGGCGCAGTCCTTCGCTCGACCACCACAACGTGTGCGTGCGGGGATCGAAACGGATCGCTTCCGAGTCGGCCGCGTCGCGCGGGAAGACGCTCCCGTCGGGCGTCCTCAGCGTCACGACCGACTGCAACGTCGCGTCGTGAAAGCCCTGCTCGTCGATGGCGAGCCGCGCCGTGTAGAAGCGCGTCGGCGACTCGCGCGATCGGTCGTCGCTGATCAGAACGTAGAGGCCGGTCGACGGATCGTAGTCGATGCCGGACAGTCCGCCGACGACCGTCGCGTCGAACGCCATCCGATGGGCGAACGTCCGCATCCCGAGCAGTTGCAGCCGATAGCGGCTCGCGGAAACATCCGCCGGCTGTTGCGTGAAGCTCGCACAGGCCGCGAGCAGCATGGCGACCGATGACGCGGCGACTCGCGTCGCAACTCCGCTCGCGCGCCTCGCCGGCGGCAACGTCGTCAAGGGTGCGTGTACCGGATCCGGTAGATCGCGCCGGCCAGATCGTCGGACACCAGCAGCGATCCGTCGGGGAGCGGCAGCACGTCGGCCGGTCGGCCCCAGACCGTCTCGTCGCCGCGCAGCCAGCCTTCGGCGAAGACCTGCTGGCTCGTGGCGCGATCGCCGTCGATCGCGACGTGGACGATGCGGTAGCCGCTCTTCTTCGAACGGTTCCACGAGCCGTGCTCCGCGATGAAGACGCCGCGACGATAGCTCGCGGGGAACGCCTCGGCGGCGCCGCTCGCCGGCCGGTAGAAGCGCATGCCGAGCGATGCGACATGCGCACCGAGCAATGCCGACGGCGGTACGAACTGCGAGCAGGGCTTGCCGCGTCCGAACTCCGGATCGGGCAGGTCGCCCTGATGGCAATACGGAAAGCCGAAATGCGGCGCGGCGTTCGTGCCGGCCGGCACGTGATCGAGCTCGTCGGACGGCACGTCGTCGCCCATCATGTCGCGGCCGTTGTCGGTGAACCAGAGCGAGCCGTCGTCGGGGCTCCAGTCGAAGCCGACGGTGTTGCGGATGCCGCGCGCGACGAGCGTGTCGCCCGAACCGTCGACGCGGATCTTCTGGAGGTCGGCATAGCGGTTCTCGTCGCGCTCGCAGACGTTGCACGGGGCGCCGACCGGCACGTACAGGTCGCCGTCCGGTCCGAACGCGATGAACTTCCAGCCGTGATGCGTCTCGGTCGGGAAGCGGTCCGTCACGACGGCAGGCGCGGACACGTGATCGAGATCGCCGTCGACGCCGTCGATCCGCACGATGCGGGACACGGCCGACACGTACAGCGAGCCGCGCCGGTATGCGACCCCGACCGGCATCTGCAGCCCGCGGGCGATCACCTTGACGCTCGCCGCGCGGCCCGCGTCGAGTCCGACCGCATAGACCTCGCCCGACTGGCTGCCGACGAACAGCGTGCCGCGTGATCCGTCGAAGCGTCCGAGCGTCATCTCGCGGGCGGTCGGGACGCGGTCGGTGACGAGCTCGATCGTGAAACCGGGCGGCAGCTTGATCGTGTCGAGCGGGAGTGCCGCCGACGCGGGAGATGTCGGCAGCAGCAGGGCGGCGACGAGAAGCAGGGCGATGCGCATGGCGAACGGCGTTGTTCGGGACACGTCATTGTCCGCTCGCCCGCGGCCGCTCCCATGCGGCCGAGGCTTCTTCGCGTGTCAGAGCGTCGCCATCAGGTCCTTCGACTCCTTCGCTTCCGCGCTGCCCGGCGCGAGTCGGAGCAGCGCCTGCAGCGTCGAGCGCGCGGCGTCCTTGCGGCCGTCCTTGATCTGCGCCTTCGCGAGATGCAATGCGATGTCGCCGCGCTTGGGCGCCGCCGCTGCCGCCTTCTGCAACAGCTCGATGCCCTTGCGGACCTGTCCGTCCTCGACGAGCATCCAGCCGAACGTGTCGGTGACCTCGGGACGGTCCGGCGCGAGGTCGCTCGCCTTCTCGGCGATGCCGAGCGCCTGCGGATCCTTCTGCTGCCAGAGCGCCAGCGCGAGGTTGTTCATCAACGACGCATCCTTCGGCCGGCTCTCGAGCGCCGTCCGATACTCCTGTGCCGCGCGCGCGTAGTCCTTCGCCCGCATCGCCATGTCCGCGTCAAGCATGCGGACCATCGTGTCCTTCGGATGCGTCTTCAACCAGTCGGCCAGCAGCGCGTTGCCGTCGTTGACGTTTCCGCCGAGCTGCAGCGCCGAGTAGAGCTTGACGACGAGCGGCGAAGAGGGCGTCTGCGCGAGCACCTTGCGATAGGACGCGGCGGCGTCGCCGTACTGCTTGGACGCCAGCTTCACGTCGCCTTCGAGCTCGGGAATCGCCGGCGACTTCGGGGAGATCTTCCGGATCTCCGAGAGCAGTTGCGTCGCCTCCGGGACCTTGCGCGCGGCGACCAGCGTCCCGACGGCCGCCGACTGCGCGAGATACGCATCCGGCTTCGCTCGCAGCGCGTTGACGAAGATCGGCAGCGCGAGGTCGCTCTGGTTCGCCTGCACCATCGCCTGCGCGAGGCGGATCTGATACTCCATGACGTCGGGATGCTCCGCGGCGAGCTGCCGGTACGCGGCGATGGCCTGGTCGATGCCGCCGAGCTGGAGCTGCAGTTCGCCGACGAGTCGCTGATAGGACTCCTGCCTCGGTGCGCCGGCCAGGCCTTCCTGCGCGACCAGCAGCGCCTGCCTGGGATTGTTCTGCGAGACGTAGTAGTCGACGAGCGCGATGACCGGCTGCTCGGCAGTCGGGCTCACGCGGCGCGCCTCCTGCAGCAGCGGCAGCACGACGTCCGGCCCCGCCCCGTACTTCGCCTCGAGCTTCGCGAGCGCGAGCATCGCGAGCGTGTTGTTGCGATCCTTCGCGAGCAGCGTCTTGTAGCGTTGCTTCGCCGCGTCGATGTTGCCGTCACGCTCGTCGAGGCCCGCGAGGTTCGTCGCAGCGGCAAAGTACTTCGGCTGGATCTGCAGTGCGTGCTCGAAGTCCTTGCGCGCGCCGGGCACATCCTCGCGGCCGAGGTCGATGGCGGCGTGCAGGTTGTACGTCAACGGGTTGTCGGGCTCGCGCTTCTCGAGCTCCTTCCACGCCGACTCGGCACGGTCGTAGTCGCGACGATTGAGGTTCGCGACGACCAGCGCGATGTCCGGCCTGGCATCGTTGCCGCTCGCCTTCGCGGCCGACTCGAGGGCCGCGAAGCCGCCCACCTGGTCGCCGCTCGCGAGGTGTGCGGCGGCGCCGCGCACCCGGACGCCGATGTCGGACGGATCGATGCTCGCCGCCCGGTCGAACAGCTTCGACGCGCCCGAGACGTTGCCGAGCTGCAGCGCGATCTCGCCGGCGAGGCTGAGCAGGCCGCTGTCGTCCGGCATCGCCCGGAGCGCCGGCTGCAAGACCTCGTTCGCCTTCAGTGGCTGCCCCTGCCGCAGGTAGAGGCTCGCGAGCACCCGCCGCGTGAAGACCGTGCCGGGACTGAGCTTGATGCCCTCGATGTAGTGCACTTCCGCCTGTGCAGGCTGGTTCATCGCGAGCGAGATCGTGCCCGACAGCACCTGCGCCGGCGCATTCGCCGGATTGCCTCGCAGCGACAGCGCGATCGCATCGTTCGCGTGCAGGTAGTCCTTCTTGTTGAACGAGATCAACGCATCGTAGTAGTTCACGATCGGGTTGAGAGGCGCGAGCTTCTTCAGCGCGGCGACCTCCGGCGCGGCCTCGGCCGACTTGCCTGCGACGACGTAGGCGTCGGCGAGCGCGAGCTTCGCGGTGACGCTGCGGGCATCCTGCTTCGTAGCCGCGATGTACGCCTCGATCGCACCGGGCATGTCGCCCTTCGCGCGGACGATGTCGCCCTTCAGGATCAGGCCCTCGACGTTGTTCGGCTGCGCCTGCAAGACGTCGAGCACCTCGGTGTACGCGGTATCGAGCTCGCCGTGCATCGCGCGGACGCGTGCTTCGCCGAGGCGTGCTGCCGGGTACGTCGGGACGAAGCGCAACGCATTCTGGTAGGCCACCGACGCTTCGTCGACCTTGTTCTGCGCGAGCGCCGCGAAGCCGAGCCATGACTGCACTTCGGCGTTCGCGGTCGGCGACTTCAGTTCGCTCTTGACGACCCATGCCGAGATCTTCTCCGGCGCACCCTGCAGCACCTGGCTCTTGACGAGCAACGGGACGACCGCATCGCGGTCGTAGCGCCCGTCGTATGCCTTCTGCAGCTCGATCTCGGCCGCTCGCGCCTGTCCCTGTTCGAGCAGCTCGCGGCCGAGCAGGAAGCGCGCCTCGGCGGACTGCGGCTCGCTCTGCAACGCGTTCTTGAACTCGATGATCGCGGCGTTGTGATCGTGCTCTTCGGCCAGCTGCTTGCCGCGGGCGAGGTGGTCTTCGGCCGAGTCGAACGGGCACCCGGCCAGCAGCGCACAGATCGCGAGGGCGGCGACGACGCGAGCGCGTCGCCGGTCGAGGATGGATTGCATGTCGTCTTGCTCCTGAGCCGCCGAGCCGCGTGTCGCGCGTCCCGGCCAGCGGATTCGAACGGTGGTCGCGCGACGGCCGCAGGCAGGTTCGCAGCGGCGTCGCGTCATCGCATCACAGCGTCGCCATGAGGTCCTTCGATTCCTTGCCTTCCGCGCTGTCGGGCGCCGCCTTGACGAGCGCCTGCAGCGTGCTGCGGGCGTCGTCCTTGCGTCCGTCCTTGATCTGCGCCTTCGCGAGATGGAGCGCGATATCGTGCTGCGTCGGTGCCGCCGCGCTCGCCTTCTCGAGGAACTCCAGGCCGCGCTTCGTCTGGCCCTGCTCGACCAGCATCCAGCCGAGCGTGTCGCCGACCTGCGGACTGTTCGGCGCGATCGCGCTCGCCTTCTGCGCGTAGCTCAGCGCCTGCGGGTCGCGCTGCTGCCAGAGCGCCCACGCGAGGTTGTTCAGCACGCCGACGTCGTTCGGCGTCTGCTCGAGCACCGCGCGGTAGCTCTGCGTCGCGCGCGGATACTCCTTGGCCCGCAACGCGAGATCGGCATCGAACAGCCGCACCGGGATGTCCTTCGGATGGGCCTTGATCCAGTCGGACAGGAACGCGTTCGCGTCCTTCGCGTCGCCGCCGAGGTAGATCGACGTGAACGTCTTGATGACGAGGTTCGGGTTCGGGCTCTGCGCGACCGCTCTCTTGTACGAGGCCGTCGCATCCGCGTACTTCTTGGCGGCCAGATCGATGTCGCCCTCGAGCTCCGGCAGGACCGGCGATTTCGGCGACGTTTGGCGAATGCTCGCGAGCAGTCTCGTCGCTTCGTCGACCTTGTTCGCGCGCAGCAGCGTGGAGACGGCGGCGGCCTGCGCCTGGTAGGCGTCGGGCCGCTTCTTCAGCGCGTTCGAGAAGGTCTGGACCGCGCCGTCGGCCTGGTTCGCGGCGACCTCGGCCTGGCCGAGGCGGAGCTGTCGATCGAGCGAATCGGGATCGAGGCTGACGAGCTTGCGATAGGCCGCGATCGCCTGGTCGGAGCTGCCGGTCTGCATCAGCAGCTGGCCCGACAGGCTCAGGTAGTTCGGGCTGTTCGGCGACTGCGCGAGTCCCTGCTGGACGACGGTCAGCGCCTGCTTCGGATCGTTGATCGACGCGTAGTAGCCCGCGAGCGCGACCACCGGCTGCTCCGACGTGGAGTTGGTCCGATGCGCCTCCTTCAGCAGCGGGATGACGACGTCGGGACCGGAGCCGTGGTTGTTCTCGAACTGCGCGAGGCCGAGCAGGGCGGACAGGTTGCCCGGATCCTTCGCCAGCAGGTCCTTGAAGCGCTTGCGTGCACCGTCGACGTCGTGATTGCGCTCATCGAGCGCCGCGAGGTTCGCGACGGCCGGGAAGTACGTCGGCTGCAACTGCACCGCGTGCTCCAGCGACTTGCGGGCCGACGCGAGGTCGCCACGGCCGACGTCGATCGCCGCGCGCAGGTTGTAGGTCTGCGGATTGTCGGGCTGTCGCTTCTCGAGCGTCTTCCAGGCGGCGAGTGCCTGGTCGTATTGCTTGCGCTGGACGCGCGCGAGCACGATCGCGATGTCCGGCTTCGGATTGTCGACGCTGGCCTTCGACGCGGCTTCGAGCTCCGCGAAGCCGCTGGCCTCGTCGCCTCGCGCGAAGTCGACCGCCGCGCCCTGCGTGCGGATGTTCGCATCGGCGGGGTTGATCTTGGCCGCGCGGTCGAAGTACTTCGCGGCGCCGTTGAAGTCGCCCTTCAGCAGCGCGACCTCGCCGGCGAGGCTGACGAGCGTGCCGTCGTTCGGCGCCGCCGCGAGCGCGGGCGCGAGCACCTCTTCGGCCTTCTGCGGCTGGCGCTGCTTCAGGTAGACGGTGGTCAGCAGCTTCCGCGCATAGACGCTGTTCGGGTTGATCTTGATCGCGTCGGTCAGGTGCGTCTCGGCCTGTGCCGGCTGGTTCATCGCCGTCGCGATGGCACCGGCCAACAGCTGCGCGAGTCCGCTCTTCGGGCGCCGACGCGAGCGACAGTCGCGATCGCGTCGTTCGCGCGCGCGAAGTCCTTCTTGTTGAACGCGATCAGCGCGTCCATGTACGCGACGCCGGGATGGCGGGGCGACTGCTTCTTCAGCTCGTCGATCTGCTGCTGCGCGAGATCGAGCTGATGGATGCTGACATAGGCGCCGGCCAGGTTGAGGCGGCTGACGAAGCTGTGCGGGTCCTGCTTGATCGCCGCCTGATAGGCCTCGACGGCCTGCGGCGTGGCGCCGTGCACGCGCGACAGATCGCCCTTCAGCACGAGCGCATCGACCAGCTTCGGATTCTTCGCGAGTACCGCATCGACGTCCGACTCCGCGGCGGGCGCATCGCCCTTGATCGCCTTGATGCGCGCCGCGCCGAGCTTCGCCTCGGGATAGTCGGGCACCAGCTTCTGCGCTGCCGTGAACGCGGCGAGCGCCTCGTCCGTCTTGCCTTCGCCGATCAGCGCGTTGCCGAGCATCGTCTGCAGCGACGGCGTTCGCTTCCGGCGTCTTCAGGTCCGCACGACCGATCTGCTTCGTGACCTTCTCGGGTTGGCCTTGCAGCAGCTGCGCCTTGATCAGCAGCGGCACGCACGTTCTCGGGGTCGTACTTCTGCGTCGAACGCCTTCTGCAGCTCGATCTCGGCGTTCTTCGGATCGCCCTGCAGCAGCAGCTCGCGGCCGAGCAGGTAGCGTGCCTCGCCCGAGTTCGGGTCGGCCTGCAGCACGTTCTTGAATTCGATGACGGCGGCGGCGTGGCTCTGCTTGCCGGCCAGCTGCTTGCCGCGCGCCATGTGGTCTTCGGGCTTGTCGCGATGGCATGCCGCGACCAGCACGGTGGCGGCGGCGCAGGCGGCGATGCCGATGCGTCGATCGAGGGTCGTCCGCTTCATGTGTTGTTCTCCTCTCGGTCCTGCTGTCCGCCGCGGCGTCGGACGATGTCCGCGACCGCCGGCGAACGATTCACCGGATGCCGAAGCGGCGCATCAGGTCGTAGAGCGTCGGGCGGCTGACGCCGAGCATCTCGGCGGCGCGTGCGATGTTGCCGTCGACCTTGCCGAGCACCTGCAGGATCGCGCCGCGTTCGGCGTCGTCGCGGACCTGCCGCAGGTTGAAGATCTTCGGCTCGGCGCTCTCGACGTCGAGCGCGAGGTCGTCGGCGTTGATGAACTGGCCGTCCGCCATGATGACCGCGCGCTTCATGCAGTTCTCGATCTCGCGGACGTTGCCGGGCCACTGATAGGCCTCGATCGCGACCAGCGCGTCGTCGGAAAGCACCAGCGGCTTGCGGTTCTGCGCCTGCGCAGAAGCGCGTGACGAACGCGCGCGCGAGCAGCGCGGCGTCGCCCTGCCGGGCGCGCAGCGGCGGAATGTCGACGACGATCTCGGACAGCCGATAGAACAGGTCCTCGCGGAAACGCCCGGCCTTCATCAGCTCCTTCAGGTTCTGATGCGTCGCGCAGACGATGCGGACGTCGACCGGGATCTCCTCGCGGCCGCCGATCCGCTCGACGACGCGCTCCTGCAGGAAGCGCAGCAGCTTCGCCTGCAAGCGCGCCCGGCAGGTCGCCGATCTCGTCGAGGAACAGCGTGCCGCCGTCGGCGTATTCGATCTTCCCCTTCGTCTGCTTCGCCGCGCCGGTGAACGCGCCGCGCTCGTAGCCGAACAGCTCGCTCTCGAGCAGGTTCTCGGGGATCGCCGCGCAGTTGAGCGCGATGAACTTCTTGTCCTTGCGCGGCGACAGGTCGTGCAGGCCGCGCGCGAGCAGCTCCTTGCCGGTGCCGCTCTCGCCGAGCAGCAGCACCGTCACGTCGGACGGCGCGAGCCGCTCGATGTTCCGGCAGAGCGCAGCATCGCCGGGTCGCGCGTCAGCAGGCCGGCCAGCGGCAGCTGCATGTTGACGCTCTGCAGGACGCGGTTCTCGCGCTGCAGGCCGGCCAGCCGGAACGCGCGGTCGATCGACGAGGTCGAGCAGCTCGGGCTCGAACGGCTTCGTGTAGAAATCGTAGGCGCCGAGGCCGATCGCCTTGACCGCGTTCGCGCGGTCGTTCTGGCCGGTGATCATGATGACCTTCGTGTCCGGCGAGACCGACAGCATCTCGGCGAGCAGCGCGAAGCCCTCGGACGTGCTGTCCGGGTCCGGCGGCAGCCCGAGGTCCATCGTGACGACCGCCGGCTCGTGGCGACGCAGCTGCGCCATCGCGGACGCGCGGTCCTCGGCGACGACGACCTCGTAGCGGTCGAAGCTCCAGCGCATCTGCTTCTGGATGCCGGGGTCGTCCTCGACGACGAGCAGCACCGGCTTCTCGTCGGCCGGCTTGACCTTCGCCCGCGACGGCGAGGGGGTCGGCCTCGGTGACATCGTTCATGACGGCTCTCCATGGGTCAGGCGGCGGCGAGCGGACCGCAGCAGGGGCAACGCGATGCAGAAGCGGGTGCCCTCGGTCTCGCGACTTTCGACGTCGAGCTGGCCGCCGAGCTCGCGGATGTACTCGCGGCTCTCGTAGATGCCGATGCCCATCCCGTTCTTCTTGGTGGACTCGAACGGCTTGAAGAGGCGCGTCCGGATGAAATCCTCGCTCATGCCGACACCGCTGTCCTCGACTTCGATTATTGCAGACTGATCCTGCGAACGGACGCGCACTTCGATCTTTCCGCCAGGCGGCGTCGCCTCGGCGGCGTTCTGCAACAGATGGCCGACGACGCGGTCGAGCCGCTCGCGGTGCGCCATCGTGCGGATGCCCGGCGCGTCGACGAGGATCGTCGGGCGCGGCGTCATCGGCGCCTTCGACTGCAGCGCCGACAGCACGACGTCCTGCAGGTCGACCGGCGCCGGTTCGTCGGCCGGCGTCGCACCGGCACGCAGCTGCAGCAGCAGCTTCTTCATCTTGTCGACCGCGTTGTCGACGGTGTCGAGCATGTCGTCCTGGAACGCCGGGTTGTCGCGATGCCGTGCCGCGTTGCTGAGCAGCAGCGACAGCTGCGCGACGAGGTTCTTGAGGTCGTGCACGACGAACGCCGACATGCGGTTGAACGACTCGAACTGGCGCGCGACCAGCAGCGCGCGGTTCGCGTTGAGCTGCGCGAGCGTGCTCGCAACCTGCCGGCCCGCGGTCTTCAGCAGGTCGTTGACCTCCCAGTCGATGTTGATCTTCGTGCGCGCCGTCAGCAGCACGATGAAGCCGAACAGCTCGTCGTGCAGCATCAACGGGATCACGAGCCACGCCTCGTCGTCGTCGACGAGCCAGCTCGGGATCGCGAGGTCGCCGTAGGTCGGCGCGCTCGCGCGGTACTCGTCGAGGTTGACGACCCATTGCCGTTCCTGCAGGAAGCGCGCGAGCGAGCCGTCCTCCGGCTCGCCGTCGTCGCTGCAGCAGCGGCGCTTGCCATTGCGTCAGGCGCTCGTAGACCGGCCGGTCCTGTCGCACCCACAGGCCGCCGCCGCGCGCCTCGACGAGGTTCGCGATGCCGCGTACCGCGCGCGCGCCGAAGCCCTCGTCGTGGTGCTCCTCGGTCAGCTCGCGCGTCAGTCGCAGCCACTCCTCGCGATAGTCGTAGCGATAGCTGAAGAAGTTCTTGTTGATGAACACCTTCAGCCGCGCGCGCAGCGTGCCGGAGCACGACGATCAGGCCGAGCCCGATGCAGCCCGGCGAAGATGACGTGGTCTGCAGGATGCCGCCCCACGTGCCGCCGAAGAAGCGGATGTAGTAGCCGGCCGCCGACACGATCAGCAGGTAGGTCCCCGCGCTCAACAGCGCCGTCGACTGGAAGACCATGCGGCGCGAGACCGCGATGTCGAGCGACCAGCTGCGGGTTGCGCGCGGCCGACACGGCGACGAGCGGGATCGTCAGCAGCGTTGATGAAGCCGCGCGCGGCCCACAGCTCGAGGTCCAGCTGGCGGAACAGCATCGCGTCGGCGAACATCGCGAGGTCGTACGCGAAGAGACCGCCGACGCCGAGGCAGAAGAACTTGATGCTCCAGCGGTCGTCGGGGGCCGTGCCGACGGTACAGCTGCTCGATCAGCATCAACGCGACGATCGACGTCAGCAGGCGAGCGCCGTAAGTACAGCGGCGGCGACAGCAGCGCGGGAGCCGTGAAGCGGACGATCTCCGTCGCGAGCATCGCGACGACCGCGGCGATGGCGATCTTCAGCAACGCCGGCATGCGGCGCAGGACGCCGGCACCGTCGACGGTGGCGGCCCGGCGCGAGCCGCCGAGCAGGCAGCCGACGAACGCGAGCCAGGCGGCATCGCGAAGGACTTCGAGGAATGCCGATGCGATGCCGCCGCGCGCATCGACGATGCCGGCGGCGATCGATGGCGCGACCACAGCAGGCTGACGACGGCGGCGACCGCGAGCAGCACGCCCGATCGAGCGCGTCTGCGTCCGGCTCGCCAGCGACACGACCAGCAGCGCGTGAGCACCGCGTAGCCGGCCGCCGCGGCGCCGTAGCCCCAGAAGCCCCACTCGGCGATGACCAGCCGTGCCGCCTCGTCCATCAGCGCTGCGTCCGGCGAGATGCGAGCGCGACGTCACCGCGCGCCCTTGCCCCACAGCACCACTTCGACGGTCTCGACGAGGATCAGCAGGTCGAGGAACAGCGTGTGGTTCTTCACGTAGTAGAGGTCGTACTGCAGCTTCTGCGACGCGTCGTCGAGCGACGCGCCGTACGGATAGCGCACCTGCGCCCAGCCGGTGATGCCCGGGCTTGACGCTGTGCCGCGCCGCGTAGAACGGGATGTCCTGCACGAGCTGGCGGACGAAGAACGGACGCTCGGGCCGCGGGCCGACGAAGCTCATCTCGCCGCGCAGCACGTTGATGACCTGCGGCAGTTCGTCGATGCGCGTGCGTCGGATGAAGCGGCCGATGCGGCGTGATGCGATCGTCGTTCGACTTCGCCCACTTCGGCTTGCCGTCGCGCTCGGCGTCGCTGCGCATGCTGCGGAACTTGAGGATCTCGAACACGCGGCCGCCCTGGCCGACGCGTTCCTGGCGATAGAAGATCGGACCGCGTCCTCGAGCTTGATGAGCAGCGCGGTGACCGCGATCACCGGCAGCGTGCACGAGCAGCAGCAGGCCGCTCGCGAGCACGTCGAACAGGCGCTTGACGGTCTCGCGCAGCAGGCCCTGACGGCATCCTTCGCCGAAGACGAGCCAGCTCGCCTTCAGGCTGTCGAGGCGGATCTGGCCGAGCTCGCGCTCGAAGAAGGACTGCAGGTCGGTGATCTGGACGCCGCGCAGCTTGCAGTCGAGCAGCTGGCTGACCGGCAGCGCGCCGCCGCGCTGCTCGCGCATCGCGATGATGATCTCGTGCACGCCGAACTGATGGGCCGCCTCGCTGACCGACATCGTGACCGGCAGGATGCGCGCGTTGCGTCACCGCGACGTCGGCGGTCGTCAGCGGATGGACGCCGACGACGTCGATCGCACTCCTTGCGGCCGTTGCGCGAGACGAGCTCGAGGATGCCGCGCGCCTGCTCGCCGGCGCCGAGGATCAGCACGCGCTTCTTCAGCACGCCGAACGCGGTCCAGCGGAAGAACACCGTGCGGACGATCAGCAGCGAGCAGAACGCGATCGTCGCCGTGTACGCGAAGACGCCGCGGCCGATGTACGTGTCGGGGAACAGGTAGAACACGACGCTCATCAGCGCGCTGCCGGCGGCGAACGCGATGATCGTGCGGTTCAGGATCGAGACGAACGACTCGGGATGCTCGTCCTGGTACAGCCCGAGCGCGGCCATCACGACGATCATGAAGAACGTGAACAGCAGCGCTTCCGGCGTGACCAGCGTCGCGCCGGTCAGCGTCGCGGGCGAGAAGCGGATGGCGACGCCCGCGAAGCTCGCGGCGAGCAGCAGCATGCCTTCGATCAGCATCAGCAGCACGATGCGAATCGAGATGTAGTGGCTGAAAACGCGGATCATCGAGACATCGAGCAGGGTTGCGGGCCGGCGGCCGTTCAGGGCGGCGAACGCTTCGATCGCGGTCGCACGACGGCAGGGCAACCGCGTCAGACGTACAAGAAGCATGCCCGCGCCGCCCGACGCCGGCAGCGCGACGATGCCGCTCGTTTCGAGCGGCGATTCACGGCTCGAAACGGCGGTCGCGACACAGCGCTGTCGTTGCTGCGCCGGCGGCGCACTTTCTGGATGGGAAGTGTCAAAAAACGTCAGTTAATGACAGCAGCCCGCACGGAAACCCCGGATGCGGCTATCGCGCCTGAATCACTCGCGTCGTCGGCCGTTCTCCCGAGAACGCCCGAGGATCATTCCTAGGTCCGGCGCGCTGGCTTCGCAGCGGACGCGTGCGGCGTGCGTCGACCGCCGCGAGGCGCATGCGGCCGAGCGGCCGCGGCGGAACGACACGACGTGCCGATCGGACGCGTCGCGTCGATGACCGCGCGTGGCCGGTCGCCGACGCCGACGATCGTCGGCATGGATGTTGCTCGATCGGGATGCGGTCGTTCATGATTGCGATTCGTCGATGTCGTCAACGTTCGACAAGTCGCGCTGCTAGAATCGACGACCGCCTGCGGCGCACGTATCGCGAGCGTCGATCTTCGACGGAGCGCGGCGGCGCGAGCCGCGGTTCGAAGAATTTCAATCGTTAAAACAGGGAGATGTCGGCCATGCCGGACCAACTTTCGCGTGCAGGGATGGCATTGCGTCGCGTCAGCGTCGATGGTGCCGCCGTGCTGCGCGGCCGCCGTCGTCGCGCTGTCCGGTTGTGCGAGCAAGGTTGCCGCTGGCACCGGCGCAGGTCGATGCGAACAGCCGACTACGCCTACCTGATCGGTCCCGGCGACAACCTCAACATCGTCATCTGGCGCAACCCCGAGTTGTCGAGCAACGTGCCGGTCCGACCCGACGGCATGATCACCACGCCGCTCGTCGAGGACATCAAGGCGACGAACAAGACCCCGACGCAACTCGCGCGCGAGGTCGAGAAGGCGCTGACCAAGTACATCCAGGACCCGATCGTCACGATCATCGTCACCGGCTTCGTCGGACCGTACAGCGAGCAGGTCCGCATCGTCGGGCAGGCCGCACGCCCGCAGACGACTCCCTATCGCCAGAACATGTCGGTGCTCGACGTGATGATCGCGGTCGGCGGCCTCACCGACTTCGCCGCCGGCAATCGCGCGACGATCCTGCGCACGCGCGAAGGCAACACGCAGTACCGCGTGCGCCTGAACGACCTGCTGCAGAAGGGCGACGTCAGCGCCAACGTCGACATGCGTCCCGGCGACGTGCTGATCATTCCCGAGAGCTACTTCTGATCGCGTGCACGACGTACGCGGTCGCGTATCGACGCGGCCCGACGCACGCTGCCTGCCATCCTTCCCGCGACCGATGCGAGAGACCTGCAATGAATGAGATCGTCGAACAGTTCCGCCGCGCCGTCCGCGACATCTGGCTGCATCGCTGGATCGGCCTGATCGCCGCGTGGCTGATCGTCATCGTCGGCGCGGTGTCGGTGTACCTGATGCCCGACCAGTACGAGGCGTCGGCACGCGTCTACGTCGACACGCAGTCGGTGCTGAAGCCGCTGATGTCGGGCCTGACGGTCGAGCCGAACCTCGACCAGCAGATCGCGATGATGAGCCGCACGCTGATCAGCCGCCCGAACATCGAGAAGGTCGTCGGCATGTCCGACCTCAACCTCGACGGCGAAGACGACCGAGCAGACCGAGAGCCAGATCGACTACCTGACGCGCTCGATCGAGCTGCGGTCGTCCGGCGGCATGAACCTCTACACGATCGCGTTCCGCAACTCGAACCCCGACTCGGCCCGCAAGGTCGTGCAGTCGCTGCTGACGATCTTCGTCGAGTCGAACCTCGGCAACAAGCGCAAGGACTCGGACACGGCGCGCCGCTTCATCGACGACCAGATCAAGGCGTACGAGCAGAAGCTGACGCAGGCCGAGAACGCGCTCAAGGAATTCAAGATCAACAACCTGGCGACGATGTCGGGCAACGGTCAAGCGACTACTTCCAGCAGATGTCGGACGCCGGCAACGAACTCGCCACCGCCAAGCTCGCGCTCGAGGAAGCCGAGAACGGCCGCGACGCGCTGCGTCGCCAGATGGCCGGCGAGGACACGGTCCTGCTCGGCAGCGGCGACAGCGCAGAACGTCGCGCGTGCCCGAGATCGACGGCCGCATCGCGGCGCTGAAGCAGCACCTCGACGAGATGCGCCTGCACTTCACCGACGCGTATCCGGACATCATCTCGACGAAGCGGATCATCGCGCGAGCTCGAGGAGCAGAAGAAGACCGAGGTCGCCGCGATGGTCGAAGGCGTCGCCGAACCGCTCGCCGCTGTCGGGCAACCCGGTCTATCAGCAGTTGCAGGTGCAGCTCGCGCAGTCCGAGTCGGAGGTCGCGTCGCTGAAGACCCGCGTCGCCAACTACGAGGCGCGCTACGCCCGCCTGAAGGCCGCGGCCAACAACGTGCCGAAGATCGAGGCGGACCTGCAGCAGCTCAATCGCGACTACGAGGTCAACCGCGCGAACTACGAGAAGCTGATCGCGCGTCGCGAGTCGGCGCAGATGTCGAGCGACATGGACGCGTCGGCCGGCCTCGTCGAGTTCCGCGTGATCGACCCGCCGCGCGTGTCGCCGCGTCCGGTCGCGCCGAACCGCAGCGCTGCTCGTGTCGATGGTGTTCCTCGGCGCGCTCGCCGGCGGCATCGGCGTCGCGTTCCTGATGGGCCAGATCCGGCCGACGTTCTCCGATCGCAAGGCGCTGCGCGAAATCTCGGGCCTCCCGATTCTCGGCACCGTGACGATGATCTGGACGGACGGCCAGGTCCGCCAGCGTCGCCGCCGGCTGACCTGGTTCATCGCGGCGATGCGCGGGCTCGTCTGCCTCTACGGCGCCGGTCTCGCCTTCTTTCTCGCGCGTTCGTACACCGCCTAGGAGATCAACGTGAGTCTCATCGAACGCGCGGTCAAGCGCATGGACGAAGTACCGGCGGCGCCGTTCCGCGCCGATCCGCGCACTCGAGCGCCGGTCGACGACGACGGCGATCGTCGGACGAGCCGTACGCCGACGGCGCGCGTGCCGCGTGCGCAGCCGGTGCACGCATCCGCCGCGCGAGCCGCGACTCGCGCGAGCGACGCCGGCGCGGCTCGACGTCGGCCCCGTCGCCGACGACGACTGGGCCGCGCCGCCGGTCGACGCCGTTCGGCGACGAACTCGACGGCAGCCGGCCGCGCCTGCGCAGCAAGACGCGTCACGATCGACCTGCAGCGACTGCGCGAGGGCGGCATGATCGCGCCCGACGGCGACAAGACGCCGCTCGCCGAAGAGTTCCGCGTCATCAAGCGGCCGCTGCTGAAGAACGCGTTCGGCGGCGGCGTCGTCGATCCGCAACGGCAACCTGATCATGGTCACGAGCGCGTTCCCGCGCGAGGGCAAGAGCTTCTGCGCGATCAACCTCGCGATGTCGATCGCGATGGAGCGCGACCGCACGGTGCTGCTGGTCGACGCCGACGTCGCCCGCCCGTCGATCCCGCAGAAGTTCGGCATCGCGCCCGACGTCGGCCTGATGGACGTGCTGCTCGACTCGCACGTCAGCCTGTCCGACGCGATCGTCCGCACCAACGTCAACAAGCTCGCGCTGCTGCCGGCCGGCCGCCCGCACCGCCAGGCGACCGAACTGCTCGCCAGCGAGGCGATGGCGAACCTGCTGGCCGAGTTGTCGCGAACGCTACTCCGACCGCATCGTGATCTTCGACTCGCCGCCGCTGCTGGTGACGACCGAAGCGCGCACGCTGGCCGCCAACATGGGTCAGATCGTGATGGTCGTCGAGTCGGACAACACGACGCACGAGGCCTTGCGCGAGGCCCTCGTCGACGATCGAGTCGTGCGACGTCGTCGGCATGGTGCTGAACAAGGGACGCCGCTCGAATCCGGGCGACAGTTACGGCTACTATGGCTATTGACCCACGACGATCCAGTCGCGGGCGTGCCGAGCGGTTCCTTGTTTCCTTCGAAGATTCTCGCGGTCGCGGTCGCGGTCGCCGGTTGCGGGGCTCCGGCGGTCGCATCCGCGCCAGCTGCATCGGCGACGTCGGCAACACGCTCGCCGGCGGCTTCCGGACGCCGTGGCGCTTCTCGTCGTCGCTCGAAGTCGACGAGACCTAGTCCGACAACATCAATCTGTCGCCGGCCGGCAGCGAGCGATCCGACCTCGTCACGAGTCATCAGTCCGACGTTCCGCGTGGCGCGCAACGGCCCGCGCCTGCAGGTCAACTTCGACTACACGCCGCAGTACCTCTATTACGCGCAACGACACGAACGGCGCATCGCTGCGCAATTCGCTCGACTCGAACCTGCGGGCCACGCTGATCGAGAACCTGCTGACGTTCGACGCGTCGGCCGACATCTCGCAGCAGAACGTCTCGCCGTTCGGCACGCAGGCGGCCAACACCGTCAACGGGTCGTCGAATCGCGTCGAGGCGCCGCAGCTTCTCGTTCGGGCCGACGCTGCAGTCGCGACTCGACGCAGGACATCACTTACGCGCTCGGCTATCGCTTCACTGAGTCGAACGCCGACAGCTCGCGTTCGCGACCAGCCACACGAGCGAGGTCTTCGGCAACGTGCAGACGAGCACGTCGTTCCGCGACGTCGGCTTCGGCGTGCGCAGTTCGACCGCACCGACCAGGAATACGGCGGCTCGAACAGCATCATCACCGAGACCGTCGAGCGGCAACGTGACGTACGTGCTGCAGCCGACGATCCACCTGCACGGCCACGATCGGGCTACGACCGCAATCGCTATCCCACGACCGGCCAGCCGGACCTGTCCGGGGCGTCGTACTCGGGCGGCTTCGACTGGAATCCGAGCCGGCACACGCAGTTCAGCGCGACAGGTCGGTCATCGCTACTTCGGGCCGACCGCGAACATCGTCGCTGAACGAGTCGTCGCAGCGCTATTCGCTGACCGCGATCTACAGCCGCGACCAGACGACGTCGTCGGGCACCGGGCTCGCGGCGGTCCCGGACCCGAACTACGCGCTGCTCGACCAGTTCTTTCGCGCGACGATCACCGATCCGACCCAGCGGGCGCAGGCCGTCACGTCGGTGCTGCAGGCCGCCGGCCTGTCGACGTCGCAGTTCGGCGACGTCGACGTTCTTCTCGAACCAGCTCTACGTGCAGAAGCGCGCCGACGATCTCGCTCGCGTTGCTCGGGCTGCGCAACACGGTGACGTTCGATGTCGCACGAACCGACTCGCAAGGGCTGTCGGCGATCACCGTGGGCTTCGACATCTTCAACCAGGCGCAGCAGTTCCGCACGACGTCGTACTCGGCCAACTGGAGCTACAGGCTCGGGCCGCGCACGACGCTCAACGCGACCGCGCAGAGGTCCAACAGCCATGCGATCGTCGGCACCGGCGATTCGCGGCAGCGCGTCCTGATCGCCTCGCTCAATCGGCAGATCTCCAAGCACGTCTCGGGCAACGTGATGTATCGCAACACGACACAGAACAGCAACGTCAGCACGGCGGGGCTGTATAGCGGCAACTACCGCGAGAACGCGGTGCTCGGCGGACTGCACGTCGACTTCTGAGTCGCGAGGCGGACACGAATGGAACCGAAAGTCGAAGGCCGCGTCGCGTTCGACGCGTGCAGCGCGATGCCGACGTTCGTGGCGGCGCCATGCGCGGTCCCGGGCGCGGTTGTTCGACGAATGACAACGAGGGTCTGACGACGACCCGACGAGGACGCCATGTACGAATCGTTCTATGGACTGACCGGCAAGCCGTTCCAGCTCAATCCGGATCCGGCGTTCTTCTTCCGCAGCCGCGGTCACGGCCGCGCGATGGCCTACCTCGACTACGGCGTCCACCAGGCCGAGGGCTTCATCGTCGTCACCGGCGACGTCGGCGCCGGCAAGACGACGCTGGTCCGCAACCTGCTGCGCTCGCTCGCGCCCGGCAACCTGGTCGCCAAGCAGATCGTCAGCACGCAGCTCGATGCCGACGACATGCTGCGGATGGTGGCCGGCGCGTTCTTCGGCGTGCAGCCCGAGCTGCCGGACAAGGCGGGGCTGCTGCTCGGGCTCGAGCGCTACTTCCGCCGGCTGCAGCTCGAAGGCAAGCGCGCGCTGCTGATCGTCGACGAGGCGCAGAACCTGACGCCGCGCGCGGTCGAGGAGCTGCGGATGCTGTCCAACTTCCAGACCAACGAGCGCTCGCTGCTGCAGAGCTTCCTGCTCGGCCAGCCGGAGTTCCGCCAGATCATGCAGCAGCCGGAGATGCGGCAGCTGCGCCAGCGCGTGATCGCGTCGTACCACCTCGGGCCGCTCGGCGCGGAGGAGACGCAGGCGTACGTCGAGCACCGGCTCGGCCTCGTCGGCTGGCAGAACGACCCGAGCTTCGAGCCGGCCGCGTATCGCGGCCATCCACGAGGCCACCGAGCGGCATCCCGCGCCAGATCAACGTGCTCTGCGACCGCGTGCTGCTCGCCGCCTTTCTCGGCGAGAAGCACAACCTGACGGAAAGTGACGTTTCTGACGTGGCGAAGGAGTTGCGGACCGAATTGCGCGGCGGCCTGACCGACGAGGAAGCCGACGCGGCCGAGGCCGGCAACATGCCGATGCCGGGCTACGCGCCGACGCTTTCCCTCGTCGGCGGGCGCGGCGGCATCGATCGCGCGGACCCTGCCGGCCAACGCCGACGGCGTCCTGTTGAACGGCCTCGCGGAACAGGTACAGCTCTTGCAACAGTCGGTGGCGAGCGTCGCGCGCACGCTCGATCAGCTGCGCGCGGTCGCCGGACGCATCCGCACAGCCGACACGACCGGAAGAGCGACCTGCGCAGGCCGGCGGCATGGAGTGAGGACGTGAGCGGTACTCGACGGCGCGCGGATTGAACGAACGCACGGAACGGCGCCGTCGCTGT
This sequence comes from uncultured beta proteobacterium, assembly GCA_963795885.1. GTDB lineage: Bacteria > Pseudomonadota > Gammaproteobacteria > Burkholderiales > Burkholderiaceae_D > CAHJXF01. The sequence continues at coordinate 1,189,075 of CAWCJI010000007.1, forward strand.
CGGCCCGGCCGGTGCTGTGCGTCGTCGGCGCGCGGCCCAACTACATGAAGATGGCGCCGATCATCCGCGCGCTGGCCGCGCACGGCGACGCGGTGCCGCCGATCCTCGTCCACACCGGCCAGCACTACGACGCCGCGATGAACGACGCTTCTTCACGGCGCTCGGCATGCCGCGTCCGGCGGTCAACCTCGAGGTCGGCTCGGCCAGCCACGCGGTGCAGACCGCCGAGATCATGAAGCGCTTCGAGCCGGTGCTCGACGCGCACGACCCGGCCGCGGTGCTCGTCGTCGGCGACGTCAACTCGACGATCGCGTGCGCGCTGGTCGCGGCCAAGAAGGGCGTGCCGGTCGTGCACGTCGAGGCGGGCCTGCGCAGCTACGACCGCGCGATGCCCGAAGAGATCAACCGCGTGCTGACCGACCAGATCGCCGACCTGCTGTACACGACCGAGCGCTCGGCCGCGGCGAACCTGCACGCCGAAGGCATCGGCGACGAGCGCATCGTGTTCGTCGGCAACGTGATGATCGATACGCTGCTCGCGAACCGCGCGGCGGCGGTGCCGGCGCGACGACGCTGGCCGGCCTGCCGATCGCGCGGCCGCGTTCGACGCGGACGGCCGTGCGCGCTACGGCGTCGTCACGCTGCACCGGCCGTCGAACGTCGACGACGCGCGACACGCTGACGCGCCTGCTCGGCGCGCTCGCGCGAGATCGCGACGCGCGCTGCCGCTCGTCCTCGCGCTGCATCCGCGCACGCAGGCGCGCATCGCCGAGTTCGGCCTCGCCGACGCGTTCGATCCGCACGCGCGTCGCGATGCTGCCGCCGCAGGGCTACCTCGAGATGCTCGGCCTGATGGCCGAGGCGACGCTGGTGCTGACCGACTCCGGCGGCCTGCAGGAAGAGACGACCGCGCTCGGCGTGCCCGTGCCTGACGATGCGCGAGAACACCGAGCGACCGATCACGATCGTCGAAGGCACGAACACGCTGTGCGGCACCGACGCGCGCCGCATCGTCGACGCCGCGCTCGACGTGCTCGCGACCGGCGGCAAGCGCGGCCGCGCGCCCGAGTTGTGGGACGGCCACGCGGCCGAGCGCATCGCGCGCGCATCTCGCCGGCTGGCTCGCCGCGCGCGACGCGGCGAGCGCCGACGCGGACCGACGCGGCCGCGATCCGTCGATCCGGAAGGCGGCCTGACATGTACACGCACCTCGTCACGACGCCGCCGACCGACGAGCGCTTTCAGCGATTCGCAGTCGCGTCGCGACGCGTTGCGCGCGCAGGCCGACCGAGACCGTCAACGCGCTGACGATCGACGTCGAGGACTACTTCCAGGTCTCGGCGTTCGCGCCGTACATCGAGCGCGACACGCTGGGACGCGCATCCCGTGCCGCGTCGAAGCCAACGTCGAGCGCATCCTCGCGCTGCTCGACGAGCACGGCGTCGAAGGCGACCTTCTTCACGCTCGGCTGGATCGCCGAGCGCTATCCGCGCATCGTCCGGCGCGATCGTCGCCAGCGGCCACGAGCTCGCGAGCCACGGCTACGGCCACCAGCGCGCATCGGACCAGACGCCGCGCCGAGTTCACCGACGACATCGTCCGCGCCAAGGCGCTGCTCGAGGACATCGGCGGCGTCGCGGTGCGCGGCTATCGCGCGCCGAGCTTCTCGATCGACCAGGACAATCTGTGGGCGCTCGACTGCATCCGCGACGCCGGTTATCGCTACAGCTCGAGCATCTATCCGGTCCGGCACGACCACTACGGCATGCCGGACGCGCCGCGCTTCGCGTACGCGTCGCTGCCCGACCTGCTCGAAGTGCCGCCGACGACCGTCGAGCTGTTCAACCGCAACTGGCCTGCGGCCGGCGGCGGCTACTTCCGCCTGCTGCCGTACGCGGTGTCGCGCTGGCTGCTGCAGCGCGTCAACCGCGTCGACGGCGAGCCGGGCATGTTCTATTTCCATCCGTGGGAAATCGACCCGGCGCAGCCGCGCGTGGCGGGCATCGACGCGCAGACGCGCTTCCGTCACTACGTCAATCTCGACCGCATGGAAGACGCGCCTCGGTCGACTGCTCGCCGACTTCCGCTGGGACCGCGTCGACCGCGTGTTCCTGCACGAGGCGCGTGAACCGCCGACGTCCATGAACGCCTGCACGCTCGACGTGCGCCGGACCGCACGGCCGCCGCTTCCGACCGCGATCGACGTCCGCGACCCGCGCGGCGAACGAGGCGGTCTCGCATCGCCTGACGACGCCGCGAGCGCGCCGCATCGCGATTCGCGAGCTGGGCGACGCCGACCGCGCGCGCTGGGACGCGTTCGTCGACGGCGTCGCCGGACGCGCACGTTCTTCCATCGCGCCGCCTGGCGCGACGTCGTCGAGACGCGTGTTCGGCCATCGCACGACGTTCCTCTTCGCCGAGCGCGACGGCGCAGGTCGTCGGCGTGCTGCCGCTCGCGCGACAGAAGAGCCTGCTGTTCGGCGACGCGCTGGTCTCGCTGCCGTTCTGCGTCTACGGCGGCGTCGTCGCGCCGATCGCGCAGACGGCCGACGCGCTGCTCGACGCGGCCGAGGCGCGGGCCGAGCGACTCGGCGTCGGCCATCTCGAATGCCGCAACCTGCGTCCGCGTCAGCGCGACGACTGGCCGACGACCGACCTCTACGTCACGTTCCGCAAGCGCGATCTCGGCCGACGACGACGCGAACATGCTCGCGATCCCGCGCAAGCAGCGCGCGATGGTGCGCAAGGGCATCAAGGCCGGGCTCGTCAGCGCGGTCGACGACGACCTCGACCGCTTCTTCGCGCTGTATGCCGACAACGTGCATCGCCACGGCACGCCGGCGCAGTCGCGGCGCTACTTCGAGACGCTGAAGGACGACGTTCGGCGACGACTGCCGGGTGCTGACGGTCGTCGACGCCGAGCGGCGCGCGCGGTGTCGAGCGTGCTGAGCTTCTGCTTTCGCGACGAGGTGCTGCCGTACTACGCCGGCGATGCGCGTCGCGTCGCGCGAGACCGCGGCGAACGACTTCAAGTACTGGGAGCTGATGCGGCGCGTCGGCCGACGCGCGGCCTCACGCTGTTCGACTACGGCCGCAGCAAGGTCGGCACCGGCCCGTACGACTTCAAGCGCAACTGGGGCTTCGACGCCGCAGCCGCTCGGCCTACGAATACAAGCTCGTCCGGGCGCCGAAGGTGCCGGAGAACAATCCGCTGAATCCGAAGTACCGCGCGTTCATCGCGCTGTGGCAGACAGCTGCCGCTGCCGGTCGCGAACGCGCTCGGTCCGCTACATCGCGCGGAGCCTCGGCTAGGGTCGATGGACGACCTCCTCTTCCTCGCGCATCGCATCCCGTATCCGCCGAACAAGGGCGACAAGCTGCGGTCGTACCACGTGCTCAAGCACCTCGCGAAGCGCTACCGCGTGCACGTCGGCACGTTCGTCGACGACCCCGCCGACTGGCAGCACGTCGACACCGTCAAGGCGGTGTGCCGGCGGCGAGACGCTGTGCCTGCCGCTGTCGCCGCGCGCGCGCGCGAGCTGGCGCAGCGCGCTCGGCCTCGTGACCGGCGCAGGCGCTCGCGTTGCCGTACTACCGCGACGCGCGGATGACGCGCTGGGTCGACGACCTCGTCGAACGTCGCGGCATCCGTCGCGTCGTCGTGTTCTCGTCGCCGATGGCGCAGTACGTCAACGAGCTCGAGGACGTCGACCGCCTGATCGACTTCGTCGACGTCGACTCCGACAAGTGGAACCAGTACGCGTCGGCGAGTCGCGGCGCGATGGCGTGGCTGTATCGCCGCGAGGCCGAGCGCCTGCTCGACTTCGAGCGCTACACCGCGTCGCGCGCGATCGCGAGCGTGTTCGTCACGCAGCCCGAGTCCGCGCTGTTCCGCCGCCTCGCGGGCGACCTGATCTCGCCGGTGATCACGGTCGAGAACGGCGTCGACGCCGCCTACTTCTCGCCCGACGCATCCCGATGCCGGCCGGCTGGTCCGCGGCCGCGCGACGACCCGGACGAACCGCGCATCGTCTTCACCGGCGCGATGGACTACAAGCCGAACGTCGATGCGGCCGCGTGGTTCAGCCGCGAGGTGCTGCCGCTGATCCGCCATCAGCTGCCGCGGCGCGACGTTCTGGATCGTCGGCGCGCGTCCGACCGCCGAGGTGCGCTCGCTCGCGCGGGCCGACGAGATCCACGTCACCGGCACCGTGCGCCGAAGTGCGGCCGTACCTCGCGCATGCCGGCGTCGTCGTCGTGCCGATGCGCCTCGCGCGCGGCATCCAGAACAAGGCGCTCGAGGCGATGGCGATGGGCGCGGCGACGGTCGTGTCGACGACGTCGGCCGCCGCGATCAACGCGGTGCCGGGCCGCGACTTCCAGCTCGCCGACGACGCCGAGTCGTTCGCGCGCGCCGTCGTCGACCTGCTGGACGACCCGCGCGCGCGGCGCCGGCTCGGCGCTGCCGGGCGCGCAGGCCGTGCTCGAGAACTACGACTGGTCGCGCAACCTCGCGCGCATCGATCGCTGCTTCGACTCGGGCTTCGATCGCAGCGTCGACCAGCTGTTCGAGATCCGCCGCGCGACGACGGGACCGGCGTTCGGCTCGCGGCGCGCTTCAAGCGCCGCAACGCCGCCCGGACCGCTGCTCGCCACCGAGGTCGAACATGCCTGACGGCACAGGCCACGATCGTCGACGGCGTGCCGCGCGGTCCGGCGACGCGCCGGCGCGCCGTGCGACGTCCGGTCGATCGAGCCGACGCCGCGACGCCGCCCGTCGCGCCGGTCGCACCGGCCGTCCGCATGGCGGCGCGCGCTGGGCTGCTGTTCGCGCTGCGCATTCGCGGCGCTGATCGCGATCTACATCGAGACCGTGCTCGACCTGTGGGACGGCTGGGGCCGCACCGGCACGTTCGCGCACGGCTACTTCATCTTCCCGATCAGCGCGTGGCTCGTCTGGCGCATGCGCCGATCGCCTCGCGCGCGGCGGTGCCGAAGGCGCAGCCGCTCGCGCTGCTCCCGTTGGTCGGCTGCGGCCTGCTCTGGCTGCGTCGGCCATTCGGCCGGCGTGCACGCGCCCGAGCAGTACGCGTTCGTCGCGATGGTCCCGTGCCTGGTCTGGGCGTGTTCGGCAACGACGTCACGCGGCGCATCCTGTATCCGCTCGCGTTCCTGTTCTTCGCGGTCCCGGCCGGCGACTTCCTGATGCCGACGCTGATGGACCACACGGCCGACTTCACGGTCATGGCGCTGCGGCTGAGCGGCGTGCCGGTGTTTCGCGAAGGCAACTACTTCACGATCCCGAGCGGCAACTGGTCGGTCGTCGAGGCGTGCAGCGGACTGCGCTACCTGATCGCGTCGATCACGCTCGGCGTGCTGTTCGCGTACCTCAACTACCGCGCGCGCGTGGCGTCGTGCCGCGTTCATCGTCGCGGCCATGCCTGGTGCCGATCGTCGCGAACTGGCTGCGCGCGTACATGATCGTGATGATCGCGCACCTGTCGAGCAACAAGCTCGCGACCGGCGTCGATCACCTGATCTACGGCTGGCTGTTCTTCGGCCTCGTGATGATGCTGCTGTTCTGGGTCGGCAACTTCTGGCGCGACGACGACGAAGCCGATCCGCGGCGCCCGTCGGCGAACGACGCGCGAGCCCGCTCGCCGCGTCGCGGCGCCCACGCACCGCCGCGGCCTCGCGCTGGATCACGGCGGCGGTCATCGCCGTCGCGGCGCCGTGGCCGGCGCTCGGCGACTCGCTCGAGCGTGCTCGCCGACGCGCCGCATCCGGGCGCCGTCGCGATCGACCGCATCGACGGCTGGCAGGCCGACGCGCCGCCGTTCACGCCGTTCGTGCCGCACTACCAGCAGCGCCCGCTCGACCGAGAACCGACACGTTCGCGTCGGGCGATCGCGAGGTCGACGCTGTTCGTCGCGCTACTACAGCGGCCAGTCGACCAACGGCGCGCTCGTCACGTACGGCAACGACGTCGTCGTCGTGTCCGACAAGGTCTGGGGCTCGATCGCGCAGCGCGCGCCGCAGCGTGACCGCGGCCGGCGACGCCGCTCGCCGTCGTCGAGAACGAGATCAAGGGCGGCCCGGCCGGCGGCACGAACGCCTGCTGGCCTGGCGCTGGTACTGGATCAACGGCCGCCTGACGACCAGCAACTATCTCGCGAAGGCGTACAACGCGCTCGACAAGCTGACCGGGCGCGGCGACGACTCGGCGGTCATCGTCGTGACGACGCCGATCGACGGCGCCGACCGACGCCAAGGCCGCGGCGCCGCCTCGAGGCGTTCGTCGCGGCGGCCGAACCGACGGATCACGGCGCGTCTCGCGGCGATCCACGACGAGGCGCGGCAATGAGCACCGTCGTCGGAACGCGCCGCGCCTCGCGGCCGCTGATCGCGCACGTCGTCTATCGCTTCGACATCGGCGGCCTCGAGAACGGCGTCGTCAACCTGATCAACCGCCTGCCGGCCGAGCGCTACGACCACGCGGTCATCGCGCTGACCGAGGTCACCGACTTCCGCCGGCGCATCACGCGCGAGCGCGTCACGTTCCACGCGCTCGGACAAGCCGCCGGGTCACGGCCTCGCGTCTATCGCGACCTGTACCGGCTGTTCCGCACGTTGCGGCCGGCCATCGTCCACACCCGCAACATCGCGGCCTCGGAGGCGCAGTTGCCGGCCGCGCTCGCCGGCGTGCCGGTGCGCGTGCATGGCGAGCACGGCTGGGACGTGCAGGACGTGGCCGGCGGCAAGCGCAGCCATCACCTGCAGCGGCGACTGCTGCGGCCGCTCATCCATCGCCACGTCGCGCTGTCCGGCGAGATCCGGCGCTACCTCGAGCAGTCGCATCGGCGTGCGCGTCGCGCGACATCGCGCAGATCTGCAACGGCGTCGACGTCGCGCGCTTCGTGCCGCGCGCGTCGGCGCACGCGACGCGGCCCGGTCGCCGAGCGCTTCCCGGAGCGGCGGCTCTTCGTCGTCGGCACCGTCGGCCGGCTGTCGCCGGTCAAGCACCAGCGCGCTGCTGGTCGATGCGTTCGCGCGCGCCTGCGACCGCGGCGCGGCGCCGCGATCGGCGCACGGCTGCGGCTCGTCGATCGCCGGCGACGGTCCGGACCGTACGGCGCTCGAGGCGCAGGTCGCAGCGCTCGGGCCTCGCCGACCGCATCTGGCTGGCCGGCGCGCGCGACGACGTGCCGGCAGCTGATGGCCGACCTCGACCTGTTCGTGCTGCCGTCGCTCGCCGAAGGCATCTCGAACACGATCCTCGAAGCGATGGCCTGCGGGCTTGCCGGTCGTCGCGACGCGCGTCGGCGGCAACGCCGAACTGGTCGACGACGGACGCACCGGCACGCTCGTGCGCGAGCGACGACGTCGCCGGCGATGGCGCCGCGATGCTGCGGCGTATGCGCGCGATCCGACCGCGCTGCGTCGGCGAAGGCATCGCGGCGCGCGAGCGCGCGCTGTCGAGCGCTTCAGCATCGACGCGATGGTGGCGAGCTACGCCGACGCTGTACGACAGCTTGCTCGCGTCGCACGTCCCGGGCCGCCGTGCGACGGCCGCCGGCCGCATCGGCACGACGCGGCTCGTCGGCGCCGGCGATCCCTGAACCCCCGAGCACCGAGAACGAGCATGTGCGGAATCACCGGAATCTTCGACACGCGCGCGCGCCGCGACGTCGCCGCGCGGCATCCTCGTCGCGATGAACGATGCGATCGCGCATCGCGGTCCCGACGACGACGGCTTCCACTTCGAGCCCGGCGTCGGCCTCGGCCATCGGCGCCTGTCGATCATCGACCTGTCGACCGGCCATCAGCCGCTGTACAACGAGGACAGCACCGTCGCGCGTGGTCTTCAACGGCGAGATCTACAACTACCAGGAGCTCGTCGTCGAGCTGTCGGCGCGCGGCCACGAGTTCCGCACGCAGCAGCGACACCGAGGTGATCGTCCACGCGTGGGAGGAGTGGGGCGAGGCCTGCGTCGACGCGCTTTCGCGGCATGTTCGCGTTCGCGCTGTGGGACCGCAACCGCGAGACGCTGTTCCTCGCGCGCGACCGGCTCGGCGTCAAGCCGATGTACTACACGGTCCTGCCCGACGGCATGCTGCTGTTCGGCTCCGAGCTGAAGGCGCTGCTCGCGCATCCGCGGCTCGGCCGCGCGATCGATCCGCAGACGGTCGAGGAGTACTTCGCGCTCGGCTACGTGCCCGAGCCGCGCACCGTCTTCCAGCAGCGTCTTCAAGCTGCCGCCGGCCCACACGCTCGCGATCCGTCGCGGGCAGCCGATCCCGGCGTCGCGCGAGTACTGGGACGTGCGCTTCGACGACCGGCGCGCGCCGCATCGCGATCGCCGAGGCCGAGCCTGCGACGAACTCGTCGCGCGGCTGCGCGAGTCGGTCCAGCCTGCGGATGATCTCCGACGTGCCGCTCGGCGCGTTCCTGTCGGGCGGCGTCGACTCGAGCGCGGTCGTCGCGATGATGGCCGGGCTGTCGATCGGGACCGGTCAACACCTGCTCGATCGGCTTCTCGCGAGGCCGAGTTCGACGAGTCGCGACTACGCGCAGCAGGTCGCCGAGCGGTACCACACGACGCATCAGCAGCGAGGTCGTCGAGAGCGACGACTTCGACCTGATCGACACGCTCGCGCGCCTCTACGACGAGCCGTACGCCGACAGCTCGGCGATCCCGACCTATCGCGTCTGCCAGCTCGCGCGCAAGAACGTCACGGTCGCGCTGTCGGGCGACGGCGGCGACGAGACGCTTCGGCGGCTATCGCCGCTACCGCTTCCACCTGCTGGAAGAGAAGCTGCGCTCGACGTTCCCGCTCGGCATGCGCCGGCCGGTGTTCGGCGCGCTCGGCCGCGCGTATCCGAAGGCCGACTGGGCGCCGCGCGTGCTCCGCGCCAAGTCGACGTTCGAGGCGCTCGGCCGCGACTCGGTCGAGGCGTACTTCCACACGATGTCGCTGATCCGCTCGCCGCTGCGCCAGCCGCTGTACAGCCCCGCGCTTCAAGCGCGAGCTCGGCCGGCTACGACGCGATCGAGGTCATGCGCCGCCATGCGCGAGCGCGCGCCGACCGACGACCCGCTCGCGCAGATCCAGTACATCGACCTCAAGACCTATCTCGTCGGCGACATCAACACGAAGGTCGACCGCGCCGCGATGGCGCATTCGCTCGAGGTGCGCGAGCCGCTGATGGACCACCCGCTCGTCGAGTGGATGGCCACGCTGCCGTCGTCGCTGAAGATCCGCGGCGGCGAGCAGAAGTGCCTGCTGAAGAAGGCGATGGAGCCGTACCTGCCGAACGAGATCATGTATCGGCCGAAGATGGGCTTCTCGATCCCGCTCGCCGAATGGTTCCGCGGTCCGCTGCGCCGGTCGCGTGCGGACCGCGTTGCTCGGCTCGCGGCTCGCCGACACCGGCTGGTTCGACCACGCGGCGCTGAAGCGCATGGTCGAGCAGCATCAGTCCGGCGCGCGCGACCACAGCACGCCGATCTGGACGATCCTCATGTTCGACGCGTTCCTGAAGAACGTCGTCGAAGGCGGCACGGCGGTCGAGGGCGGCAGCCTCGGCGCGCATCCGATCGACGATGAAGGCGGCGTAAGCCGTCGCGCGAGCGGCGCGGCGCGCCGCACGCATCATGAAGATCCTCTACCACCATCGCATCCGCTCGAAGGACGGGCAGTACGTCCATCTCGAGGAGCTGGTGCGGCGCGCTGCGCGCGCTCGGCCACGAGGTCCTGGTCGTCGGGCCCGAACGCGGTCGGCCATGCGGCGTTCGGGTCCGACGCGGGCCTCGTCGCATGGCTAAGAAGCGCCTGCCGCCGAGGCGCTGTACGAGCTCGCCGAGTGGGCTACGGCTTCTTCGCGTACCGCCGGCTCGCGCAAGGCGATCGAGGCGTTCGGGCCCGACGTGATCTACGAGCGCTACAACCTGTTCTCGACGGCCGGCGTGCGCGCGACGGCGCGCTTCGGGCTGCCGATGCTGCTCGAGATCAACGCGCCGATCTACGCCGAGCGCAAGCGCTTCGACGGCATCGCGCTCGACGGACTCGCACGCGCGAGCGAGCGCGACCGCGTGGCGCGGCGCCGACGTCGCTGCTGCCGGTCACCGCAGGTGCTCGCGATCGATCGTCCGCGAGACGGCCGGCGCCGGCCGCCGCGATCGAGGTGATCCCGAACGGCATCAACCTCGCGCACTTCGCGCGGTCCGTTCGACACCGACGTCGGTCCGCCGCGCTGGCAGCTCGACGGCCGCATCGTGCTCGGCTTCACGGGCTTCGTGCGCGACTGGCACGGCCTCGATCGCGTGATCGACGCGATCGCGAAGGACGGCCCCGAGCATCCGCGCATGCTGTTCGTGATCGGCGACGGACCGGCGCGCGCCGGCGCTCGAGGCGCAGGCCGCGGCGCTCGGCATCGCGTCGCGCGTGGTCTTCACCGGCATCGTGCCGCGCGAGCGAGATCCCGGCCTACGTGTCGACGTTCGACATCGCGCTGCAGCCGGCCGTCGTCGTCGTACGCGTCGCCGCTGAAGCTGTTCGAATACCTCGCGCTCGGACGCGCGATCGTCGCGCCCGACCAGCCGAACATCCGCGAGGTGCTCGACGACGGCGTCAACGCGCTGCTGTTCGATCCCGACGATCCGCGAAGGGCTGACCGACGCGATCGAGAAGCTGAGCAGCGACGCGGCGCTGCGCGACGCGCCTCGCGGCCGGCGCGCGCGGACGATCGCGCGCGCGGGCCTGACGTGGGCGCGCAACGCGGAGCGCGTCACGCGCGCTGTTCGACGAACTGCTGCGTCGCAACGGCGTCCGCGTACGCGCCGCTGCCGGCCGCACGTCCCGTCGAGACGGCACGGCGCCGGACCGGTCGATGCGCGACGCCGCGGCCGAACGCGGAGGTGCGCGTGATGAAGCTGCTGACGTTCACGTCGCTGTATCCGAACGCGCGTGCAGCCGGGTCACGGCGTGTTCGTCGAGAACCGGCTCGTGCATCTGGTCGGCGTCGGGACGGACGTCGGCGGTCGTCGTCGCGCCGGTGCCGTGGTTCCCGTTCGACGCCATCCGCGCTTCGGCCGTTTCGCCGGCGTTCGCGCGCGTGCCCCGACGCGAGGCGCGGCACGGCCTCGCACGTCCTGCATCCGCGCTACGTCACCGTGCCGGCACTCGGCGCGCTGTTCGCGCCGCTGGCGATGGCGCTCGGTGCGCGCGCGACGATCGCGCGGCTGATCGCCGACGGCAGCGACTTCGACGCGATCGACGCGCATTACTTCTTCCCGACGGCGTCGCCGCGGCGCTGCTCGCGACGCTGGTTCCGCCTGCCGCTCGTCATCACCGCACGTGGCAGCGACATCAACCAGATCGCGCGTCTTCCGGTCGCGCGCGCGCGCGATCGTGCTGGGCGCGCGGCGTCGCGGGTCGGCGATCATGGCTGTCTGCACGGCGTTGAAGAACGACGCCGGCATCGCGCTCGGCGCCGATCCGGTCGAAGATCGAGGTGCTGCGCAACGGCGTCGACCTGACCGCGCTTCATGCCGATCGACCCGCGCCGCGGCGCCGCGACCGTCTGTCGCTGTCGACGCAGGCGCGCGTCGTCGCATCGGTGGGGCGCCTGCATCCGCTGAAGGGCCACGACCTCGTCATCGAGGCGATCGCCGCGCTGCCCGACGCGACGCTGCTGATCGCCGGCAGCGGGCCGGAAGGGACCGCGCTCGGCAAGCTCGCGCGGCGGCTCGGCGTCGCCGATCGCGTGCGCTTGCTCGGCCAGCTGGCGCACGACGAGCTGCCGATCGTCTACAGCGCGAGCGACGTGCTCGTGCTCGCGTCGTCGCACGAAGGTTGGGCCAACGTGCTGCTCGAGGCGATGGCCTGCGGCACGCCGGTCGTCGCGACCAACGTCGGCGGTTCGCGCGAGATCGTCGACGCGCCCGAGGCCGGAATGATCGTCGACGCAGCGACGGGCCGACGATCGCCGAGGCGCTTCGACGCTGTTCGCCGCGCTGCCCGACCGCGCTGCGACGCGCCGCTACGCCGAACGCTTCAGCTGGGACGAGACCACGCACGGCCAGGAGCGCCTGTTCGGCTCGCTGCTGCGGCCGGCGGGCCCGACGCCGTTCGAGGCCGCGCGATGACGTCGCCGACCGACCGGACGGAGGCATGACGGCGATGGCCCAGATCCCGCTGCGCGCCTCGCGCGAACGGCTCACGACGCAGGTGATGACCGCGCTGCGCGGCTCCGCGCTCGCGAAGGGCGCGGGTCAGCTCGTGAACTGGAGCCTCACGCTCGTCACGATGCGCGTGCTGGTGCCCGACGACTACGGCCTCGTCGCGATGCTGACGCTGATCTTCATGTTCCTCGGGATGATCTCGGACATGGGCTTCGACTCGTCGATCGTGCAGTCGCCGACGCTGTCGACGGACGAGTTCCGGCAGATCTTCGGCGCGTCGCTGCTCGTCAGCGTCGTGATCGCGGCAGCGATGATCGTCGCCGCGCCGGCGGTCGCATCGTTCTACGGCGAACCGCGCCTCGTCGACATGACGCGCGTCGCGGCGCTCGGCTTCATCGCTGCCGCGCCGTGCACGGTCTACGGCGGCCTGTTCCAGCGCGAGATGCGCTTCGGGACCGTCGACGCGCATCGAGATCGTGTCCGCGGTCGTCGGCAACGTCGCGACGCTCGGCTTCGCGCTCGCAGGCTTCGGCGCGTGGGCGCTGATCCTCGGCACGCTGATCGCCGGACCGCTGCGCGCACTGCTGCTGTTCGCGTTCGCGTCGACGTTCTACGGGCCGTCGTTCCGCTTCGGCGGCACGAAGCGGCTGTTCAAGTTCGGCGGCAACGTGCTGCTGACCCGCATCGTCTGGTACTGGACGTCGCAGGCCGACATCCTGATCGCCGGCAAGTTGCTCGGCAAGGAGGCGCTCGGCTTCTACTCGGTCGCGGTGCACCTCGCGTCGCTGCCGATGCAGCGCACGTCCGGCATGATCAACGGCGTCGCGTTCGCGGCGTTCGCGAAGATCCAGCACGACCCGCGCCGCGGTCGCACACAACACGCGGCTCGGCGTGCGGCTGATGGCGTTCGTCACGTTCCCGGTGCTGTGGGGCATCGCGCGCGGTCGCGCCGGAGCTGGTCGAGCTCGCGATCGGCCCGACCTGGCACGCGTCGATCCTGCCGCTGATGCTGGTCGCGCTGACGATCCCGTTCCGCATGATCGGCTCGGTCGTGTCGACGACGATCATGAGCATGGGCCGCGTCGACGTCGCGCTCGTCACGACGCTCGCTCGGCGCCATCGTCGCGCCGCCGCTGTTCTGGATCGGCGCGCGCTACGGCATCGTCGGGCTCAGCGTCGCCTGGCTCGCGGTCGCGCCGGTCATGTTCCTGCTCAACATGTTCCGCGCACTTGCCGATCCTCGGCCTGTCGCTGGCCGGCGTCGCGGCCGAGATGTGGCGGCCGCTGCTCGTGTCGGCGGCGATGTTCGTCGGTCGTGCACGTGCTGCGCGACCTGCTCGTCGGCGTCGCGACGCCGCTGCGTGTTCGTCGCGCTGGTCGTCGCCGGCGCCGCGGTCTATTGTGGCGGGATCTGGCTGCTCGGCCGGACCGCCTCCATCGAGGCGCTGACGCTGCTGTTCCCGACGCGCTTCGCGCATCTGCGCGTCGCGGCGCGTCCACGGCCGTCTCGTGACCGGAGAATCTCATGCGTGACATCGGCCTCGTCCTGTTCTTCCTCGCCTGCGTGCCGTTCATGCTGAAGCGGCCGTCGCTCGGCGTCGTGATGTGGGTCTGGCTGTCGGTGATGAACCCGCACCGGCTGACGTACGGGCTTCGCTTACGACCTGCAGTTCGCGGCGGCGACCGCGGGCATCACGTTCATCGGGCTGCTGCTGACGAAGGACGAACCGGCGACTGCCGCTGACGCCGCCGGTGGTCGCGCTGATCGCGCTTCACGATGTGGATGTGCATCACGTCGCTGTTCCCGTTCCACGACGGGTCGGGCTACGACATGTGGTCGCGCGTGATGAAGATCATGCTGATGACCTTCGTCGCGCTCGCGCTGATCCACGACAAGAAGCAGATCCACTGGCGATCGTGTGGACCATCGTCGCGCTCGCTCGGCTTCTTCGGCGCGAAGGGCGGCGTCTTCACGCTCGCTGACCGGCGGCAACTATCTCGTCTGGGGACCCGCAGGGCTCGTTCATCGAAGGCAACAACGAGGTCGCGCTCGCGATCGTGATGACGATCCCGCTGATGCGCTACGTGCAGATCGGCCTGACGAAGAAGCTGGCAGAAGTGGGGCATGACCGCCGTGATGCTGCTGACCGCGTTCGCGGCGATCGGCAGCCATTCGCGCGGCGCGCTGGTCGCGATCGCCGCGATGGCGGCGTTCCTGTGGTGGAAGAGCCGCAACAAGTTCGTCATGGCGCATCGCGCTGTGCCTCGCCGGCATCGTCGATGCTGTCGTTCATGCCGGCCGAATGGTTCGAGCGGATGCACACGATCAAGACCGTACGACGAGGACGCGTCCGCGCAGGGCCGCATCAACGCCTGGTGGATGGCGTTCAACCTCGCGCGTCGACCGGCCGCTCGGCGGCGGCTTCGAGATCTACGACTTCGACACGTTCGGCCGCTACGCAGCCGAACCCGCTCGACGTCCACGCCGCGCACAGCATCTACTTCCAGGTGCTCGGCGAGCACGGCTTCGTCGGGTTGTTCCTGTTCGTGGCGGTCGGCGCGCTGCACGTGGTGCGCGGCGAGCGACGGCAAGCGGAAGGCGAAGGGCATCGCGGGCCTCGAGTGGGTCGCGCCGCTGATGGACATGGTCAAGGTCAGCATGGTCGGCTACGGCGTCGGCGGCGCGTTCCTCAGCCTCGCGTACTTCGACGTGCCGTACTACGTGATGGTCATCGTCGTCGCGACGCGCGCGCTGGTCGTGCCGGCGCACAAGGCGCGGCTCGCGGCGACGCGACCGAAGTCGTTCGTCCGCGGCGGACAGTTCGGCGCCGTGCAGCTCGCCGACGACGGACCCGAGGTCGTCCCGCTGAAGCCTGCGGCCGGTCACGCGTGGCGACGGCAGGACGCCTTCTTCCGGCCATGACCCGCGACGAATCCGACGGAGCCACGATGACTCTCCTCGTCCCCGACGCGCCGTTCACGCCCGCATCGCGCGACGAGCGCGTCGTGTCGGCGCCCGACGTCGTGCGCGGCGCCGCCGCCTCGAACGACGACGCGATGACACCGCGCCAGCTCGACGAGTTCGTCGCGAAGCTGTCGGTCGCCGTGCTGATCCCGTGCCACAACGAGGCGCTGTCGATCGCGCGCGTGGTCGCATCGTTCCGCGCGGTGCTGCCGAACGCGCTGATCTTCGTCTACGACAACTGCTCGACCGACGACACGTCGGCGAGGGCGCGGCAGGCCGGCGCGATCGTGCGGGCCGAGCCATGGCCCGGCAAGGGCAACGTGGTGCGACGCATGTTCGCGGACATCGACGCCGACGTGTACCTGATGGCCGACGGCGACGGGACCTACGACGCCGGCGTCGCGGCGACGATGGTGCGCCGGCTCGTGGCCGAGCATCTCGACATGGTCGTCGGCACGCGACGCAACGTCTATCAGGACGCGCATCGCAAGGGACACGCATTCGGCAACCGGCTCTTCAACCGCTTCTACCGGCAGCTGTTCGGGCCGCTGTTCACCGACATCTTCTCGGGCTACCGCGTGTTCTCGCGCCGTTTCATCAAGAGCTTCCCCGCGATCTCGTCGGGCTTCGAGATCGAGACCGAGATGGCGGTCCATGCGAGCCAGCTGCGGATGCCGATCGCCGAGGTCGAGACCGACTACGGTGCGCGCGAGGAGGGGTCGTCGAGCAAGCTCAACACGTATCGCGACGCGATCCGCATCCTGCGCACGCAGGTGCTGCTGTTCAAGGAGATCCGCCCCGCGCTGTTCTTCGGCAGCATCGGCACCGCGCTGACGGTGCTCGCCTGCGTGCTGGCGTATCCGATCGTCGTGACGTTCATCGAGACGCACACCGTCCCGCGTTTCCCGACGGCGATCCTCGCGACCGGCCTCGTGCTGCTCGCGGCCATCTCGTCGCTCGCGGGGCTGATCCTCGACAGCGTCGCGGCGGGTCGGCTCGAACAGAAGCGCCTCGCGTACCTGCGACTGCCGCAACTCAAGCATCCGCAGCCTTGACTCCGGCGTTCGTCCGTGCCCCGTTCGTCCGCTTCGTCGTCGTCGGCGTGATCGGCTTCGTCGTCGACGGCGGCGGCACGTGGCTGCTCGTCCGCGCGGGACTGCCGCCGCTCGCGGCGCGCGTGCCGGCGCTCGCGTCGGCGATCGTCGTCACGTGGCTGCTCAACCGCACGCTGACGTTCCGCGTCGAGGCGCCGAAGAGCCAGGCCGAGCTGACGCGCTACGCGGTTGTCGCGTTGTCGAGCGCGCTGCTCAACTTCCTGTTGTACGGCGCGCTCGTCACGGCCGGCGTGACGCCGTTCCTCGCGGTCGCGCTGGCGACCGTCACGTTGCTGCTCTACAGCTTCTTCGCATACCGACGCGTGGTGTTCCGATGACCGCCGTCGACGCGTTCGCCGCGCGCGATGTGCGACGCGCGCCCACCGACGCCGCAAGCATGCCGCTCGCGCTTCGCGCGCTCGTCGTCTTCGCGCTGGCGCTCGGCCTCGGCGCCGCGCTGCGCTTCTACCTGTCGCGCGGCTCGCTGTGGGAAGACGAGCTGATCGCGATCACGCACGCGAACGAACCGCTGCCGCGCTTCTTCGTCGAGATGCTCCGCAACGACATCCATCCGCCGCTGTACTTCCTGCAGCTCGACGGATGGCTCGCGCTCGGCAACGACAGCGATCGCTGGGCGCTCGGCAACTCGCTCGCATGGGCCGCGATCAGCCTCGCCGTCGTGTTCTTCGTCGCGCGACGCGTCCACGGCGTGCGCGCAGGATGGTTCGCCGCCGCGCTGTTCGCGGTGCTGCCGAGCTTCGTGTGGAGCGCAGGCACGCTGCGGATGTACGCGATGCTGCCGGCCTGCGTCGTCGCGGTCTACTACGCGAACCGGCGATGGTTCGAGAGCCGACGGACCGGCTGGCTCGTCGCGTGCCTCGTCGGCGAGGTGCTGCTCGCGTACGTCCACGCGGTCGAGTTCTTCTTCGTCGCGTTCATCGTCGCCGGCGCGTTCGCCGAGGCATGGCAGCGCGGACTGCTGCGGTCGACGTCGGGCAGCTTCGCGCGATCGTTGCCCGCATGGCTCGTGGTGCAGGTGCTGTTCGGTATCGCGGCGCTGCCGATCGCGGCGAGCGCGCTGCTGCGTGGGTCGGACGCATCGGCGCCGGGGTCGATCGCGTCGATGCTGACGATCGGCGGGGCACTCGTCGCGGGCTGGAGGACGTCGGGCATCGAGGCGCTGCGGCTCGGCGGCACGGTCGTCTTCGCGATCCTCGTCGTCGCCGGCATCGCGAACCGCGACAGCCGCGCCCGCACGCTCGCGATCCCGGTCGCTGCGCTGGTCGTGGCGACCGTGATCGCGCTCGCGCTGAAGCCGATCTACAAGCAGCCGGTGTTCGCGGCGAACCTGCTGCCGTTCGTCGTGCTCGGCGCGGCGGCCGCGGCGCGCCGCGCGCGCGTCGCCGCCCTCGCGGTCGGTGGCTGCATCGTCGTCCTCGCGATCGCCGCGCTGCCGCTGGTCCCGGCGCTGAGGCAGGGCGAGGCGTACGCGCCGGCCGCGCTCGCGGTGCGCGACGCCGCGACGAGCGGCGACGTCGTCGTCGTCCCGAACGTCAGCGTCTACTGGGGCATCGCGCGCTATGCGGTCGGCCCGCGCTGGGGACGGCCGCTGTCGATCATGCCGCCGCCGAACGCGCAGTGGAAGAGCCTCGGCGATCGCCTCGCGCGCTGGCCCGGCATCGACCCGTGGCAGATCGGCCTCGCGCCGGACCGCCAGGACGTCGAGCGCGACGGCGTCCGTTACGTGATCGGCGGCGACGCGCTCGAAGCGACCGCGCAGCGCCGCGCACGTCTGGGTCGTCACGCGCGATCGATACGAGTCCGACGTCCGGATCGATCCGCACTTCGTGCCGTCGACGGTCGTCGCACCGCGAGACGTTCGGTGACGGCGAGCTGCTCGTGCGCCGCTTCGACCGGACGGACCAGCGATGAACCTGGTCGCCGGCGCGGTGAGCGCCTTCGGCCACGCGCTGGCCGCGACGAAGGGTCCGCGGCTGTCGATCCTGATCTTCCATCGCGTGCTGCCGACAGCGCGACCCGCTGCTGCCGGGCGAGCCGGACGCGGTCGCGTTCGAAGCGCGGATGCGCTGGCTCGCTTCGGCGTTTCGCGTGATGCCGCTGGTCGAGGCGTCGAGGCGCCTGCGCGGACGGCACGATCCCGTCGAACGCGGCCTGCATCACGTTCGACGACGGCTACGCGGACAACGCGACGGTCGCGGCGCCGATCCTGTCGCGAGCTGCGGCTGCCGGCGACGTTCTTCGTCGCGACCGGCTTCCTCGACGGCGGCCGCATGTGGAACGACACCGTGATCGAGTCGGTCCGCCTGCATCGCGGGCCGACGCTCGACCTCGGCATCGCTCGGTCTCGGCACTTGGCCGACCGCGACGACGACCGGACCGGGTCGCCGCGATCGACGGCTTGCTCGACGAAGCTCAAGTACCTGCCGCAGGCCGAGCGCCAGGTCCGCGTCGACGAGGTCGCGGCGCGGACCGGCCTGCCGGCGAGAAGCGACCTGATGATGACGCGCGGCCAGCTTCGCGAGCTCCGGCGCTACGGCATGTCGGTCGGCGCGCACACGGTCAGCCATCCGATCCTCACGACGCTGTCGCCCGACGCCGCGCGCGCCGAGATCGTCGACGGCCGTCGCGAGCTGAAGGACATCATCGGCGATCCGATCCGGCTGTTCGCGTATCCGAACGGCAAGCCGGTGCGCGACTACGACGCGTCGCATGTCGCGCTCGTCCGCGAGCTCGGCTTCGACGCGGCGGTGTCGACCGCGTGGGGCGCATCGGACCGGCGCGCCGACCGCTTCCAGCTGCGGCGCTTCACGCCGTGGGACGCGGGCCTGACCCGCTTCGGTCTCAGGCTCGCGCAGAACCTCGTGCGCCGCGACGATCTGGCACCGGCCGCGGTGTAGATCGCGACATCGCAGGCGGGCGGGCGGTCGGCCGTGTCGCGTCGACGACGAAACGAGCGAACGCCGCGCGTGCGGGAGCTTGCAACGACGCAAGTGCCACTCGATACTCGGGCGTTCCCCCGCACGCCCCACACCTCGAGTCGTCATGCAGCGACCGCCCGCCCTGTCGATCGTCATGCCGGTCTTCAACACGGGCCGGATGCTGCTCGCGTCGGTCCGGTCGGTCGTGGCACAGACGCTGTTCGCCGCGGTCGAGCCCGACTTCTGGGAACTGCTGATCGTCGACGACGGCAGCGACGACGCCGAGACGATCGCCGCGTTCGATGAAGCAAAGGCGCTGTCGCCGCGTGTCCGCGTGATGTCGAACGCGAGGCGACGCGGCGTCGCCGGCGCGCGCAACACCGGCATCTTCGCGGCTGCGGGCGCGTGGATCGCGTTCCTCGACTCGGACGATGTCTGGTTCCCGGATTTCCTCGCCCGACAGCGAGCCGCGTTCGAGGACCTGCCTGGCGCCCGATGGCGCGCCGCGCATTTCCAGGCCGGCGACCCCGACCGGGTCTTCGAACCGGTGCCGCTCGAGCGTCGCTCGCCGGTGGTCTACGCGCGCATCGCGAACGACTATCGCGAAGGCCGCGTGTCGCGGATCGAGCGGCCGGTCGAACTGCTGCTGCGCGGCGGCTGCCTGCAGGTGATGGGCGTGCAGGTCGAGCGCGACCTGCTGCGTTCGGTCGGCGGCTTCAACGAGGGCTATCGCTGCGCCGAAGACTACGACCTGTGGCTGCGCCTCGCGGTCCTCGAGGACCTGCACCTGGCGCCGCACGATGCCGGCATCTATCGCATCCGCAGCGGCAGCCTCACGCGTTCCGATCGGCCGATGTACTTCGACGAGGACCGCATGCTGCGGTCGCTGCGCAAGCATCGCGCGTTTCGTCGTTATCGTCGGCCGCTCGACGAACGTCTGCGCAAGGTCTATTCGAAGTTCTGCTTCGACTATCGCGAGCGTCGGCGATTCGCGAACGCCGCGACCTACGCGCTGAAGCTGGTCCGGACCGCGCCGTTGTCGCGCGACGGCTGGCGGCATCTCGCCGCGACGGCACTGCTGCGCTGACGTCGCGCAGCGCCGTTCACGCGCTTGCGGAGACCACCTGCGACGTCGCGGCTCGCGGCATCGCGTGCGCCTGCAGCCATTGCTCGAGCATCATCAGCACCCACACGAGCTCGCCGTAATAGGTCGCATGGTCGGCCAGCAGGTCGGCGCGCAGACGGTCGATGAACGCAGCGCGCACGATGCCGCGTCCCTTCAGCGACTCGAGGCTCGCGAATGCCAGCGCGTTGAGGTTCGGGTCGCGGCCGAGCCAGATGCCGAACGGCAGCCCGAAGCCGTGCTTCGACTTCGTCAGGATCTCCGGCGGCAGGAAGTCGCGCAGCGCATGCTTGAAGAACCAGCGCAGCTTCAGCCCCTTCAGCTTCAGGTCCGGGTCGAGCCGCTCCGCGAACGCGACGACCGCGTCGTCGAGGAACGGGAACGCGACGTCGACACCCGCGAGGCCGCACGCGGTCACGACCTTCGGCAGGTCGTTGTCGGTCAGCGTGTACTTGAGGTCGAACGCGAGCATGCGATTGACGCAGGCTCGTCGCGTTCGAACGCGCATACCAGGCGCGCATCTCGTTCAGCGGCGCGTGGGGATCGACCTGCGCGAGGAAGTCCGGCTCGAAGATCGTGTCGAGCCCGATCCGCGTCAGCAGGTTGTACGTCTGCATGCGGTCCGGCATCGGCACGTCGGCCTGCTCGACGTAGCTCTTCGCCTTCCTGACGACCGGCACCGACGTCCATGCCGACGGTGCGAGCGACGCGCGCAGCAATCCCCTGACCGGCGCCGGCGCGCGATCGAAATAGTCGAACACGCGCTGCTTCGCATAGCGGGCGTTGCCGCCGAACAGCTCGTCGCCGCCGTCGCCGCCGAGCATCCGGTCGACGCCGTCGGCCGCGGCCATCTTCGCGCAGTAGTAGGTCGGCAGCACCGACGAGTTGCCGAACGGCTGGTCGTAGGCGGCGGCGATGTCGGGGATGCTCGCGACGAGGTCTGCCGGCGTGATGTAGTACTCGTGCTGCCGCGTGCCGTAGCGCTTCGCCGCGATGCGCGCGTAGCTCATTTCGTCGAAGCCGTCGGCGTCGAAGCCGATCGAGTACGTCTCCGCCGGCCGGCCGGAGACGCGCGTCAGCAGGCCGGCGATGGTCGACGAGTCGGTGCCGCCCGACAGGAAGCAGCCGGGATTCGATGCGCCGTCGATCGCGCGGGCGACGGACTGCCTCGACCGTGGACAGGAACCGCGATTCGAGCACGGGCAGCGCTTCGCGCTCGCGCTCGTCGTAGCTCGGCTGCCAATAGGGTTCGATCTGCGCGCGACCGTTCGCGAAGCGCAGCACGTGGCCCGGCAGCAGCCGTTTGACGCCGCGATAGATCGTCGTCGGACCGGGGATGCAGTGCGAGTAGAGATAGTCGAAGATCGCCTGCGGATCGAGCGTGCCGGGGCCCGCACCGTCGACGACGCGTGCCCCGCGCAGCGACGCGGCGACGTCGCTTGCCGACGAGGCGAAGTGCAGTCGCCCTCGATCGGCTGCATAGCAGATCGGCGCGATCGCGAGCCGGTCGGTCGCAAGAAGACACTCCGCCCGTGTCGTGTCGACGAGCGCGAGCTGGAAGACCCCATGCAGATCCGCGAGCGCTCGCACGCCGGACGAACGGTAGCGAGCGAGGAAGTCGCGCGCCGCTTGGTCGGAAGCGCCACCTGCGATCGCGACATGCAGCGACTCGTCGTGCGCGACCGTCAGGTCATCGTCGTCAGCGAACGGCGCAGGAACCCTGGAGTCGGTCGCGTCGAACAACCCGCGAAAGGCGGCGGAAGACATCATCTGACGAGAGATCTCGGCCACGCGCGGATCGGCTCCGGCCACCGAAAGCCGCGATGATACGCGACGCATCGTGCTCCTCGACGGGCCGGCACCCATGCGTTGCGTCGTTGCGCCACGTTGCGTTGATGCGGACGACAACCGATATACTCGCCGGCCACGTTGGTGCGACCTATCGATCCAGTCCGCGATGCAGAAACCTCGGTGGCTCAAGTCGGCTGCGTATACGCTCGTCGATCATTACGGCTATCAGCTCGTTCCCAAGGAGCACGTCGAACGCCACGAGTTCGCCAAGCACCTGCGTGAGGTGTTCGAGCGGATCGGCGCACGGACCGTGATCGATGTCGGCGCCAATGCCGGCCAGTATCACGACTTCCTGCGGCGCGAAGTGCGGTTCGAAGGGGAGATCCATTCGTTCGAGCCGCTCAATCATCTCTGCGAAGCGATGAAGAAGCGGTCCGGCTCGGATCCGAAGTGGACGATCCACGGCCTCGCGCTCGGCCGCGCGGAAGGCGAGACCGAGATCAACGTGATGAACGAGACCCAGTTCTCGTCGATGTTGCAGCCTCGAGATTCGAAGCTGCACAACTTCGCGACGAACAACACCGTCAAGTATCGCCAGCCGGTCCGTGTCCGCCGTCTCGACGACGTCGTCGCGGAGCACGGGTCGCTTCGCGATGCCGGGTCCATCTATCTCAAGCTCGATACGCAGGGGTACGACCTCGAGGTGCTCGGCGGCGCCGCGACGACATTGAAGTCCGTCGGGGCGCTCCAGAGCGAAGCGTCGATCCTGCCGATCTACGAAGGGATGCCGGACTATCGGACGTCGATCGCGACACTCAACGAACTCGGATACGACATCAGCGGCATGTTCCCGATCGTGCGCGACCAGTTCCTCCGGATCGTCGAGTTCGATTGCGTGATGGTCAGCCGCGCGAAGCTCGGCGTCGATCGACTCTGATCAACGACCGGCGCGCGGAGCCGGCAGCGAGTCGGACGGCTCCCCGCGACGCACATCGAGCATCGCGGACACGGTCGCCCGCAAGGTCTTCGTCGCACCGCTCGCGCCCAGCGCGACACGCCACGCCTTCGCGAGCGACCTGAAGTCGCGCGCTCGCATCAGCATCAGCAGGTAGTCGCGCTGTTGCCAGTGCAGATGCTGGTCGAGCGCTTCGAGATGCGCGGCGGCGGCACCTTGTTCCGCCGCCCAGGCGCGGACTTCGATCAGCGTCTTGATGTTGTCCTTCTGCAGGTACGCCGTCGTGTTCGCCCGCGACAGGCTGCTCGACACCGCATGGATCGTGACGTGCGGCTGCGGGTCGTAGCCGACATGGCGTGCAAACAGCAAAGCCCGCCAGAACAGGTGATAGTCCTCGCACGTCTTCTGGTCGGTCGGGAAGCGGAGCTGGAAACGTTCCAGCAGGCTTCGCCGGATCATCACCGCGCTGGTCTTGATCGTGAAGCCGCCCAGCAAGGCCAGGACGTCGGTGACGACCTCGGGTCCCGCTCGCAGGCCGGTATCGACGCGGCCGTCCGCGTACCGGTGCACCCGGTTGCACTGGATGAAGTCGAGCTCGTCGTCGGCCTCGAGCATCGCGGCCGCCGAAGCGAGGCGCCCGTCGTCCCAGACGTCGTCCGAGTCGAGGAACGCGATCCAGTCGCCGCTCGCGACGTCGAGCGCGCGGTTGCGTGCCGACCCCGCACCGCCGTTGGCCTGACGGATGCAGCGAACGCGCGGGTCGGCGATCGACTCGACCATCTCCGCGCTCCGATCGGCTGAGCCGTCGTCGACGACGATCACCTCGTGCGGCGGCAGTGTCTGATGCAACGCCGATGTCACGGCGGCAACGATCGAGTCGGCCCGGTTGTAGACCGGGATCACCACGGAGACGCGGGGGTTCATCGATCGTCCGTCAGAAGGCCGCGGCCAGCAGCCGGCCCGGCGCGGGCGCCGTCGACGCGACGCCCGCCTCGCGCTGCAGCACTTCGAGATAGCCGAGCCCGAACTCGCGATCGGGCTCGACGTAGTTGCCCTCCGCCCACTCGTTCCACGACTTGACGAAGACGAGGCGATGCCCATCCTCGAGATGAGCCGTCACGTCGAGCGCCTTGCGGACCTGACTGCGGAACAGTTCGGGCGTGGAGCCTTGCAACACGAGCCCGTTGACGCCGCTGCGCGGCGTGTTGTCCCAGTTGGGGATCACGCACGGATAGCTCTCGACGCCCGGCGTCGGATCGGGAACGATGAAGTCGCGAAGGTCGCCGTATCGATGGACGGTCGGACCGAAGATGGGGACGTCGCCGCCGCGCATGCGCGCCGCCAGAGCCCGCATCTTCAGGCGGACCTTCGCCATCGGCTCGTTCCAGGTCGGCCAGGTCTTTCGCGCGGGAAGACGGTAGCGGATCAGCGCGTCGAACCCGATGTCGGCCGGCGTCCAGCCGGATGCCTCGTCCGACTCGAAACCGACGAGGTGCAGCCCACCGAGGCCCGCCGCGATCGCCATCTCCTTCCACTGCTCGGCCGCACGCTTCGTGTCGGGGATCTCGAGCGGACGATAGATCACGAAGAGCGGCTTGCCGTCCACGCGCACATGACGGGGATCCTCGAACGCCGGTAGCAGCGACTCGAAGTGGGCGCGATGATCGTCGGCGGCCCGGATAGGTCTGCGCGATCAGCGTCCTGTTCGGCGCCCCGTGCCAGATGCCGGTCCAGCTCTGGTTCGCCCAGCACACGCAGAACGGAAAGTCCGGCGACGCCGCTGCGAACACCTCGTCGAAGGGCCGCTCGATGATCCGGCGACCGGCGAACCAGTAGTGGTAGTAGCAGAACGCCTCGATGCCGTAGCGGCGGGCGAGGTCGGCCTGCGCCTCGCGCGTCTCGGGGACGCGCAGGTCGTAGAAGCCGAGGTCGGCCGGGAGGTGCGGTTGATGGTGACCCGCTGAACAGCGGCTTCGCCTTCGTCGCGTTGGTCCACTCGGTGAAGCCGCGGTCCCCACCACGCATCGTTCTCGGGAATCGGGTGGAACTGCGGCAGGTACAGCGCGATCGGCCGCGCGGTGTCTGGTTCGCTGGACATCATCAGGCGTGAGGTCGCCGCATCAGCGCGGCTTGGCGCGTATCGCAGCTGGACAGTCGCCGAAGCGACGGGTGAGATAGTCGGCCACGCCACGTAGGCGCGCACGGTTGAACGCGGCTGAGTACGAGCCGAATCCCTGCCAACCCATCGAATGAAACAGCCAGTAAATGCGCTTCCACAGCGAAGCGCTCGACGGTTCTCGCCACAGCAGCCGGGGAAACAGGAGCTCGCCAGGACTTCGAGGTAGAGCCCCGCCTCTCAAGGACCGGCAAATGTCGCTCGGCCCAGAGCAGGCGGTTGCGCGAAAGGAAGTAATGCTCCAGCGGCGATGAGCTACCGCCGAACGACGCGGAGACGCGATGCCATAGCAGCGCATCGGGGACGGTCATGCTCGCAAACCCCTCCCCACGCGCGCGATAGCACCAGTCGACTTCTTCGTAGACCAGGAAGAACCGCTCGTCGAGAAGACCGACTTTCTCGACGACGGATCGCCGCATGAAGAGCGCGCAACCTGTGATGTAGTCGACTTCGATCGGCGCGTCGAAGCGTGCGGCGTCGGGTTCATTGATCCCGATGTGACGAAACGAATGTGTGGTCCGGTCCCAGCGCGCGCCGGCAAACCAGAGGATCGACGGACGGTCCTTGAAATAGATCTTCGGCCCGAACACGCCGACCGCCGGGTAGCGCCCGGCCGCCGCCACCAGTCGTGCGAGCAGCGACGGCGACGCTTCGGTGTCGTTGTTAAGGATAAAGATGTAATCGGCCGGGTCGTGCTCGAGCGCGTAGCGCAGGCCGGCGTTGTTGCCGCCAGCGTAGCCAAGGTTACGGCCCGTCTCGACGAGAGGAAGGCCGGGAAAAACGGCGCGGATCGTGGCGACCGAGTCGTCGATCGATCCATTGTCGACCACGATGACCCGATAGCGGTCGTAAACCAGGCGCGAAAGCGAATCGAGGCAGATCAGCGTGTCAGCCTTGCCGTTCCAGTTCAGAACGATGATGTCGACGGAAGGATTCAAGCGCGTTGCGACCTTTGAAGGCGCCAGAGCAGGTGTTGATGTAAAAAACGATCGAAGCGCATGCGCAGCAACTGCCGGCCGGTGGCGAACCGCACGGCGAGCGAAGATCGACGCGTCGGGGCCGCGTCAATCGCCTTTACGGCGTCGGACAGCCGTTGCGCCACCGCCTGCGATCCAAAACGCGCATCGAAGAAGCGCCAGCCTTGCTCGCGCATCCGTTCGTAGCGACCGGGTCGTTGATCAGCGCGACGACCTCCGCGGCGAACGCTTCCGGCGTGTCTGCGACCACGGCGTGGACGCCGGGCTCCAGGTCGTAGCCTTCCACGCCGACGCTGGTCCCAACGACCGGCAGTCCGAATCCCATCGCCTCGCCGACCTTACCTTTGAGTCCGCCGCCGAAGCGGACCGGGACGATCGCGATGCCGCTCGCCGCGAGATAGGGCCGGGTGTCCGGGACGAAGCCGGCGACCGTGACGCCGTCGTGCGCGAGCGCAACGACCTCGTCGGTGGGCGCGTTGCCGATAATCGTCAGCTCGGCCGTGGGGACCGATGAGAGGATTACGGGCCAGATGTCGCGGCAGAAATAGAGGACGCCATCGAGGTTCGGCGGATGGTTGAAGCCGCCGACGAACACGAGACGCGACCGCGGCCCGACCGCCGGCAATGTTGGGCTGACGTCGTTGATCGTCGGTACCACCGAGACCGGCGTGTCTACGCCCGCGTCTCTCAGGACCTCAACCTCCCGGTCGCTGACAACGAGGACGACATCAGCGGCGCGGTACGTCGCGAGTTCGACCGCGCGCGCGTCCTGTGCACGTTGTGCGTCGCGGTCCGTGCCGGTGATGAGGCTCTCGCGTTCGATCCGTTCGAAGTGGAGGTCGACCCGAATCGACGACGACCTTGCAGCGCGCCTGGTAGTAGCGGACGAACGGCGTGTACTTGGCGGCGACGTCGTGGAATTCGAAGAAGGCTGCATCGAACGGCTCGGTGCGCAGCGCCTCCGCCACCGGATGGTCGATGATGCGCGCGCCGCTCGCCGCGAGCGCATCGCGATAGCGTGATACGGCATCGGCGCCGACGAGATCGCGTTGCCATTCGAGCGCAGTCGGGCAGAACGTGATCGCATGGTCGACAGCGAGCCGTTCGATGATCTGTGCGAACCGCAGGTCGCCGGCATTGCGGTCGCGCATCGGAAAGACGCGGGAGACGATCAGGAATCTCATCTGCTGATGCGCCAGCCGAGGTTGCGATTCAACCTACGCAGCGCGGCCGGCTGGTTCTTGTCGAGAAATCCGATCTGCTGTCGCGGCTGCGACACCCGCGCGAGCATGCGGTGGACCTGGCCCGGGAGGGCCGCGACCGACATTTGCTCATTGACGAACGTAGAGCAGACCCGGCCGACGGCCTCCCGCAGCCGGCTTTTCCGCGCGATTGTCTTGAACCCGGACAACATGACCCTGAACGCCAACCGATCGTCGCCCTTCAGCCCGCAGCTCGCGTTCTGTTCGGCGAGAGCCGCGACCGTGACCGTTTGCTTCTTCGCCAGCAGGGCGCTGATGGTGCGCGACCGACGCATGTCCGCCTGGCATATTGCCAGGGGGCCGTCGTGCGCGATGCTGAGCAGCAGCTTCATCCGACCGACGAGAGCAGCGGTTCGTCCGCTTCGAGCTGGCGCGACGCGTCCGTCAGCCGGTGCTGCCAGCGCGCATTCATCTCGAAGAAGCCGGACCGGTTGGCATTGAGGATCGCGACGTCCGGATTCGGCACGACCTGGAAGTGGATCAGGTTCTCGCCATAGAACAGCGTCCGCATGGTCGACCCTTCGGTGATGCCGAGGCGAATCGCATAGACGCCCGGCAGCAGCGGACATTGGGCGACCCTGCAGACGGCCTCGTACTCGCCCGACTCGAGGCGATCGACGACGATCTGGTCGTCGCTGTTGTGCGTGGACAGGTAGAGGAGGTCGGGCGTGTGGACGCCGAACCCGAGGACGGGTTCTTCGAGCACGCCGTCGACGGCGAAGCGGACACGCACGAAGAAGTCCTTGCGGTACGCGATGGTCTCGGCGGGCTGCTGTTCATGATCGAGCAGCTCGATGCTGCGGACCGCGACCTCGTCGGACTCGGTCGTATTGCCCCAGCGACTCGTCGAGCGCTGCTGGACGCCGGCGACGCGGATCTTCTCGTCGCTGCGCTGGTAGAACAGCTCACACGCCGGACCCGGGTCGCATCGTCGAGCAGGATCTTGCCGTGGTCGAGCAGCAGGACGCGCGTGCACAACCGTTCGACCTGCCGGATGTTGTGGCTCACCAGCAGCACCGTCTTGCGCTGCCGCTTGATCATGTCTTCCATCCGGTCGAAGCACTTGCGCTGGAACGCGACGTCGCCGACCGCGAGAACCTCGTCGACGATCAGGATGTCGGCATCGACCGACGTGGCGATCGCGAATCCGAGGCGGACCGCCATGCCCGAGCTGTAGCGCTTGATCGGCGTATCGATGAAGTCCTCGAGCTCCGCGAACGCGACGATCTCGTCGAACTTCTGCTTCATCTCGCGCACGCTCATGCCGAGGATCACGCCGTTCAGATAGACGTTCTCCCGTCCGGTCAGATCGGCGATCAGCCCGGCGCCGACCTCGATCAGCGGCGCCACGCGACCGCGGGCGACCATCGTGCCGGTCGTCGGCGCCGTGATCCCCGACAACACTTTCAGCAGCGTGCTCTTGCCGGCGCCGTTGGTGCCGATGATGCCGAGGACTTCGCCCTTCTTCGACCGAGAAATCGACACCGTCGAGCGCGTTGAAGTGGCTCTTCGATGCCGGCGTCGAACGTCCGGTGAACATCCGCTTCAGCGAGTTGCTCAGGTTCGTGCGACGGCCCGAGGCGATAACGCTTCGTCGACGTCGCTGACTTCGATGATCGGCATCGTTCGCGGCGGACTCAGACGACGTCCGCGAAGTATTGTTCGGCGCGCTTGAAGATGCCAGAAGCTCAGTGGCAGCAGCAGCATCGTGACCAGCAGTCCCGGCCACACGACCTCGAAGTCCGGGCTCTGATCGAACAGGATGGTCCGCTGGAATCCGTCGATGATGCCGGCGAGCGGATTCATCCGGTAGAGATCGTAGACCAGCGACGACCACGGTCCCGCGACCTGCTGCTCGAGCAGCTTGTGCTTCGACCAGCGACATCGGATAGATCACCGGCGACGCGTACATCAGCAGCTGAAGGATGATCGGCAGCATCGTTCCGACGTCGCGATAGAACACGTTCAGCGCGGCGCCGATGAACGCGAACGCGAGCGAGGCCATGATCGTGTAGAGCAGCAGCACCGGCACCCACGCGATCGTCGCCGCCGGCAACACGTGGAAGTACGCCATCAACAGCGCGAGGATGACGGCGTTGATGACGAACTCGACGAGCTTCGTGACGACGCCTGCGAGCGGGAAGACCTCGCGCGGGAAATAGATCTTCCGGATCAGCTGCGCGTTCGACACGACGCTGCTGACACCTTCCGAGAGCGACTCCTGGAAGAAGATCCACGGCAGCAGCGCGGTGAACGCGAGGACGGGATACGGGACCGTGCTGTTGTTGATCGAGATGAAGCCGTTCAGCAACGTGAACACGAGCATCAGCGTCATCGGCTTCAGCACCGCCCACACGAGGCCCAGATACGACTGCTTGTAGCGGACGATGATCTGCTTCCAGGCCATGATGCCGAGCAGCTCGCGGTACGTGACGAGGGTTCTTGCGATTTGCAGCATGGAAGGGAATCGGAAAAGGCCCGCGAGACGGTCGCGGGCGTCGAAACAGGAACCGGTGAAGCAGCAATTGTGCCGTCGCCGCGTGACGACCGTCATCGGCGGCGTCAGTCGGGCGGTCCTCGCCGCGCGCGCCAACTTCCGGCCGACCGCGACAAATTTCGTCCGCGACGAACGAACGGCGTCCGCGGCGCTACGTCGACTTCGGCGATTCGGACCCGGTCAGACCGGTGCTGACGACCACCGCGCGGGCCACGTCGCGCCACGACCACGCGGGCGCACGCGGCAGATGCGAAGCCACGGTCCGCCGTCCGCGACGATACGCGCCGATGCCGCCCTGGCTCGACGCATACAGCAACGCCGAGGCCGCGCGTCGCTCGGCGTCGACCACGATCTGCGATTCCGCCGCGGTCAACGCCAGTCCGGGGTCGAGGCGGATCTTCTCGAGCAGCACGAGCGCGTTCTCGTGCAACCACGTCGCCTTGTCGGAATGGGTCGTGTTCGACTCGTGACGACGCGTGCGACAGCTCTGCTCGTCGCTGAACACGAAGCGGCCGCGCCGGGCCATCTGCAACAGGAAGTAGCGATCCTCGCCGAGGCCGGCCTTCAGCGCCGTCTCGAAGCGCGGCTCGGGGCTGCCGATGTCCATCCGGAACGACAGCGCCGACACCGGGATCCATTGACCCGGCAGCAGCCGATCGAAGACCGTCGTCGACAGCAGATGGAATCGTCCGTCGCGCGCGGTCTCGCTCAGCGACAGCGCGATCGCATGGGCAAGGCAGTCGGTCCGGCTGCGCGGGTCGCCGAAGAACTTCGAATCGCCGAACGCGACGACGGCCTCCGGGAACAGCGCGTAGGCGCGTTGCAGGTTCGCGAGGTGATTCGGCAGCCAGATGTCGTCGGCGTCGAGCAGCGCGATGAAGTCGCTGCGACGGATCGCCATCGCCGCGTTGCGCGCGACCGAGATGCCCTGGTTGCGCTGGCGAAGCACGGTGCCCGGCAGCGCGAACGCCGCGAGCCACGCGGTCGCCGCGTCGTACGTGCCATCGGTCGACCCGTCGTCGACGACGACGACGAACGCCGGCGGAAGGGTCTGCTGCGCGATGCTTTCGAGCGCTTCGCGCAGCATCGCACCGGGGTTGTAGGCGGGGATGACGACCGTGAAGCCGGTCGCAGGATCGAGGGACATGATTGAAGATCGGGAGAACGACGTCGCTCGCGGCGCGACAGGATAGCGGGTCGCGACGACGACACGAATGCGGCCGCGACGACCCGATCAACAGCAAATCACGGGCCAGTCGTCGCGCGCTCGCCCGCTCGACGGGCGCGGATGTTGCACGGATGTCGCGGATCGATCCGCTGCGGTCGATGCGCACTATCCTATGCGACCTTGCGGACGGCCGGCGGTCCGCGCCCATCGAGCCGTCACGCATGACCGTTGCCGTCGTCATCCCGTTCTATCAGGAGACCGCGGGCCTGCTGGCCGCGGCCGTCCGCTCCGTCGCCGATCAGAAGGACTGCGCGCCGCCGCGCGTCGTGATCGTCGACGACGCGTCGCCGATCTCCGCGCGCGACGAGGTCGCCTCGCTCGGCGACGTCGCGAACGGGCTCGCGATCGACGTCGTCGAGCAGTCGAACGCCGGCCCGGCCGCCGCGCGCAACCGCGGGCTCGACGCGCTCGGCGCCGACGTCACGCGCGTCGCCTTCCTCGACTCCGACGACGTCTGGACCGAGCGGCATCTCGCGAACGCGACGCAGGCGCTCGACGCCGGCTTCGACTTCTACTTCGCGGACCTCCATCAGCCCGGCCAGACGATCGGCGGGTTCGCGCGCGCGGGCCGTCTCGACGTCGCCGAACACCCGCCGATCGCGGACCACGCGGTCCTGCACGCGTACGCCGGCGACATGTTCGACCAGATCGTCCGCGGCAACGTCATCGGCACGTCGACCGTCGTGTACGCGTTCGATCGCTTTCGCGCGCAACGCTTCGACGAGGCGTTCTTCAGCGCCGGCGAGGACTATCTGTTCTGGATCGCGCTCGCGCGGGCCGGGGCCCGCTTCGCGTTCTCGTCCGACGTCGAGGCGCACTACGGCTACGGCGTCAACGTCTACGCGGGATCGGGCTGGGGCACGCCCGGCTTCATGCGACGCATCCAGAACGAGATGCGCTACCGCAAGCGGCTGCTCGAGTTCGACCTGACCGACGCGCAACGCCGCTTCGTCCATCAACGCATCGACGCGTTGCGCGTCGAGTTCGCCGGCGACGTCGTCCATCGCGTGTCGCATCGCCAGCCGGTGCCGATGGACCTCCTGCGCACGCAGCTGAAGCTCGACTGGAAGACGCTGGCCGCGCTGCCGCATCACGCGGGTCAGCTCGTCGCGGATCGCATCAAGGGCCGGCCGGCGCGCTGATCGATGGACGCATCCGTCGACCGCACGATCCGCGTCTCGATCGTCGTGCCCGTGTATCGCGGCGCGACGACGCTGCGTCGCCTCGTGACGGAGATCGAGCCGTGGACCGTCGAGCGGACCACGCCCGGCGGACTCGCGTTCCGCATCGACGAGGTCCTGCTCGTGCACGACTGCGGGCCCGACGATTCGGATCGCGTCATCGAGACGCTCGCGTCGGACTTCGCGTTCGTGCGGCCGATCTGGCTGTCGCGCAACTACGGCCAGCATGCGGCGACGCTGGCCGGCATGGCGAGCGCGACCGGCGCCTGGGTCGCGACGATCGACGAGGATGGGCAGCAGGACCCCGCCGACATCGCGACGATGCTCGACTGCGCGAAGACGGCCGCGCTTCAGCTCGTCTACGCGCGACCGATCAACCCGCCGCCGCACGGTGTCCTGCGCAACGCGTTCAGCCGCACCGCGAAAGCGATCGCGTCCCGGCTGCTCGGCAACGATCAGATCGGCCGCTTCAACAGCTTCCGGCTGGTCGACGGCGAGATCGCGCGCACGCTCGCGGCGTACTGCGGCAATGGCGTCTACCTCGACGTCGGACTGTTCTGGATCGCCGGCCGAATCGGCCATGCGCCGATCCGGCTGCGCGCCGAGATGGACCGGCCGTCGGGCTATTCGTACATCCGGCTGATCGGTCACTTCTGGAACCTGATCCTGACGACCGGCACGCGGCCGCTTCGTCTGATCACGCTGACCGGTCTCGCGTCGATGGTGCTGGCCGCATTGCTCGGCTTGTATGCGGCGTACGGACACTTCGCCGGCCGCATCCCGGTCCAGGGATGGGCGTCGCTGCTGATCGTCGTCTCGTTCTTCTCGGGCGCGATCCTGATGTCGCTCGGCGTGATCGCCGAATACCTCGCGGTGACGATGGGCATCGTGATGGGCAAGCCGCTGTACGTCGTCGCATCGCGGCCGACGCGACCGACCATGCGTCCGTGACGGTCGCCTGGGTCGTCGGTCGCGGCGGGCTGCTCGGCGCAGCGCTCGAGCGCGCGTTGCGCTCGAGCGGCACGACCTTGTTCGTGCCGTCGCGTCCGTTCGCGTGGAGCGAGCCCGACGCGCTGATCGTTTCATTGCACCACGAGACGGCTCGCTTCGCCGATGCGGTCGGCGACCGGCAGTCGTGGGAGGTGTATTGGGCCGCCGGCGTCGGCACGATGGGCAGCGTCGCCGGCGCGCTCGTCGCCGAATCGGTCGCGCTCGACACGCTGCTCGATGCGCTCGGTCGATGCGAGCTGCCGTCCGGCGCCGGCCGCCTTGCATTCGCGAGTTCCGCCGGCGCGATCTACGCGGGGTCGGACGCGCCCCTCATCGACGAGCGCACGACGGAAGCGCCGACGACCTCGTACGCACGCGCGAAGCTCGACGCGGAGGAACGCGTGCGCGACTTCGCGGATCGCCGCGGCGTCGCGACGCTGATCGCGCGGATGTCGACGCTGTACGGCGTCGGTCAGACGACCGCGAAGCAGCAGGGGCTGCTCACGCACATCTCGCGCTGCGTCGTCCGCAATCGGCCGGTCCAGATCTTCGTGCCGCTCGACACGATCCGCGACTACCTGCACGTCGACGAAGCCGCGTCGATGACGATCGATGCGCTGCGGACCGTCGTCGCGCCGCATGCCGTCGTGAAGATCGTCGCGTCGGAGCAGCCCGCGACGATCAGCGAGATCGTCTCGATCTTCAAGCGCGTCTCGCGTCGGCCGCCGCGGATCGTGACGAGCAGCGCGCCGACCTCGGCGATCTACGCGAGGCAGATGCGCTTCCGGTCGATCGTGCCGCCGTTGCGCACGCAGCCGTCGAGCGGACTCGCGCTCGGCATCGATCGCGTGCTCGCGGCCGAGCGGCTGCGTTACGTGCGCGGCGAGCGCCCGGCTTCGAACGCGTGAGCGCGACGTCGACCGTCGCACGGACGCGCGCGAGCTGGGTCGTCGACACGGTCGTCCTGCTGGTGACGTGGATCGCGATGATCGCGATCGCGCATCCGTGGGGCGACTTCCCGGTCAACGACGACTGGGTCTACGCGGCCGCCGCGCGCTCCGTCCTGAACGGGCACTTCGAGGTCTACAGCTTCTCGAGCGCCAACGTCGGCGTGCTCGCGTACTGGGGCGCGCTGTTCGCACGCGTGCTCGGCGACTCGGCCGACGCGCTGCGCATCTCGACGCTCTGCCTCGGCTTCGTCGGGATCGTCGCGCTGTACGCGCTGATGCGCTCGATCTGGGGCGACCGCACGATTGCGCTCGTCGCGGCGCTCGCGACGATCGTGAACCCGATCTACTTCTCGCTCGCCTGCACGTTCATGACCGACGTGCCGTTCGTCGCGCTGGTCGTGCTGTCGATGCTGGCCGTCATGCGCGGCATCGAACGGGACGACGATCGCCTCGTCGTCGCCGGACTCGCGGTCGCCCTCGTGACCACGACGATGCGTCAGTTCGCGGTCGTCGTCTTCGCGGGCTATGCGCTCGCGCATGTCGTTCGCAGGGGCGTCCGCTGGCGAACGATCGTCGTCGCGCTGTTGCCGCTCGCGATCGGCCTGCTGCTGAACGAGGCGTTCACGCGCTGGCTGACGTGGAGCGGCCGCAAGCCGTATCCGGGCGGCATCGCGAGCCTCGTGCCGCCGTCGATCGCGTGGGGCAACGTCAAGTGGTCGCTGCTGACGTCGCTGTCCGGCGTCGGCCTCCTCGTCGTGCCGGTCGCGTTGCTGTGCATGCCGACGAGCCGGAGGATGCGATGGCGGATCGGCGCGATCGCCGTCGTGGCGTCGGTCCTCGGAATCGCGTTCGTCACGCGCGGGCTGGTCGTCCCGATCGGCGACAACGTGCTGCATTGGTACGGCGTCGGTCCGTTGACCAACGGCGACACGTTGATGGAGAACGAGAACATGCCGGAGCCGAGTCGCGCGACGACGGTCGCCTGGACGATCGTGACGGCGCTGACCGTCCTCGCGTCGGCGAGCGTGCTGGCGGCCGCCACGATCGCCGTCGTCCGGCAGGCGGTTCGACGGCGCAGGTTGGGGATTGCGGCCGGGACGCCCGCGGATGCGCGGGCGGTGTTCGTGTTCGGCGTCGCGCTCTCGTACGTCGCCTTCCTGACGTTGATCGCGGCGACCGGACTGACGGTGTTCGATCGCTATCTGCTGCCGCTGGCGCTGGTCGCGACGATCGTATTGCCAGGGCTCGTCACGCGTGGCGGGTCACCGCGGGTGTCGCGTCCCCACGTCGTCGTGGCGGCCGCGGCGCTCGTCGTCGCGGGCACCTTCACCGTGGTCGCGACGCACGACTTCTTCGCATGGAGCCGCACGCGCTGGGCTGCGCTGCAGGCGCTGGTCGCCTCGGGCGTGTCGCCGCATCGCATCGACGGCGGCTACGAGTTCAACGGCTCGACGTTGCACGATCCGCTCTACAAGCCGCGTGCGTCGAAGAACTGGTGGTGGGTCGACGACGACGAGTACCTGACGAGCTCGGGCCCGATGCCCGGCTATACGAGTGCGCAGGTCTATCCGGTCGACCGTTGGTGGAAGGGCGGCGGGCGAGACGTGTTCATCCTGCACCGCTGACGGTCGCGACGTCGAGCCGATCGAGCGGCCAGCGCGGCCGCACCGAGAACGGATGCACGAGCGCCGGTAGCGGCGCGCCTTCGAGCCGCAGGGCGCCGGCCAGCGCGATCATCGCGCCGTTGTCGGTACACCATTGCAGCTCGGGGAAGTAGACGCGCGCGCCACGCTTCGTCGCCGCCGTCGTCAGCGCTTCGCGCAGCAGCCGGTTCGCGCCGACGCCGCCGGCGACGACGAGTCGCTTCGAGCCGGCCTGTCTCAGCGCCGCCATCGACTTCGCGACGAGCAGGTCGACCGCCGCGCGCTGGAACGATGCGGCGAGGTCCGCGCGGGTCCGGTCGTCGTCGAGGTCGGCGTTGCGCGCCGTCGTCGCGACGGCGGTCTTCAATCCGGAGAAGCTGAAGTCGAGGTTGCCCGAGTGCAGCATCGGCCGCGGCAGCGCGAACGCTGCGTCGTCGCCGCGCTCGGCGAGCAGCGCCAGCGACGGCCCGCCCGGATACGGCAGGCCGAGCAGCTTGGCGGTCTTGTCGAAGGCCTCGCCCGCCGCGTCGTCGACGGTCTCGCCGAGCGTCTCGTAGCGTCCGACGCCGGCCACGTGCATCAGCTGCGTGTGGCCGCCGGACACGAGCAGCGCCACGAACGGGAACGGCGGCGGATCGGCAGAAAGCAGCGGCGACAGCAGGTGGCCTTCGAGATGATGGACGCCGATCACGGGCTTGCGCAGCGCGAAGCCGAGCGCATGCGCGAACGCGACGCCGACCAGCAGCGCGCCGACCAGGCCCGGTCCTTCGGTCACCGCGATCGCGTCGAGGTCCGCGCGCGTGCGGTCGGCGTCGGACAACACGCCTTCGAGCAGCGGCAGCAGCCGGCGGATGTGGTCGCGCGACGCGAGTTCCGGCACGACGCCGCCGTACGCCTCGTGCATCGCGGCCTGCGTGTGCAGCCGTTGCGACAGCAGCGCGCGCGCCGGCTCGGCGATGGCGCTGTCGTACAGCGCGACGCCGGTTTCGTCGCAGGAGGTTTCGATGCCGAGGACGAGCATGGAGGATCGAAAAAAGAGCGCGCGAGTATAGGCCTCGGCCTCGGTCGGACGCGTGCGGCGCCGCGGGGTCGCTGCGACGCCCGCACTGCGACGCGACCGCGCGCGCTGGTGCATCGCACAGCTTGTGGGCGGTGCCGACGGCGGTCGATACGGCGAGGCGCGGCGGACACGAGGCCTTCGAACGCCGTCGATGCTGGAAGGCCGGGGCAACCGCCGGGGCGACGCAGCTCCCGACACCGGTCTTGAAGGACGGCTGTCCGAGTGGCATGGCGCTTGCATGCGACTCGACTTCACCGGAAATGTCCCGCATGCCGCACCGCGTTCCGCTCGTAGCCGCCCGTCGCCCTCACGCGACGGAACGGCCGGTCGAACGATGGCTGCGCCGCAGCGCGTCTCCCGCAACGACGCGGCCGGTGTGCGCATCCCTCGACCGTGCCGTGCCGCGTTTCGTTTGATCCCCGATCGTGGGACAACGACGGCGCCTCGCACGGACGAGCTTCGACCAGGTCCGGCCGATCGTGCCGGTCGCCGCGCCTCTTCCACGAATGGCTGTTCGGGCTCGCGCCGCGACCGCGTGCGCTCCTTGCGCGGCGAACGCGAAGAGCGGGCCGCAGGCTGATGCGCGAAGGCACCTGGCGAGGCGTTCGATGCCGGGATGCGCATCGTCGGCGACCGCGTAAGGCGCACGGTCGTCAACGATGACCAAGGCCGCCTGCCCCGAGGCGGGATGAACGATTGAACGAACGGTTGACGAGAGAAGCGAACCCATGGACGGCGGCGATTCGAAGAAACTGAAGTTGGTCCTGGTCGGCAACGGCATGGCCGGCGTGCGCACGATCGAGGAGCTCCTCAAGATCGCGCCGGACCTCTACGAGATCACGGTGTTCGGCTCCGAGCCGCATGCCAACTACAACCGCATCCTGCTGTCGCCGGTGCTGGCCGGCGAGCAGACGATCGAGCAGATCATGCTCAACAGCGTGGACTGGTATGCCGAGAACCGCATCACGCTGCACCTGAACAAGACGATCGTGAAGATCGATCGCGTGACGTCGCGAGGTCGTCGCCGCGGACGGCACGGTCGCGCCGTACGACCGGCTGCTGCTCGCGACCGGCTCGAATCCGTTCATCCTGCCGATCCCGGGCAAGGACCTGAAGGGCGTGCTGATCGTATCGCGACATCGCCGACACGCACGGCATGATCGACGCGGCCGCGCAGTACAAGCATGCCGTCGTGATCGGCGGCGGTCTGCTCGGCCTCGAGGCCGCGAACGGACTGAAGCTCCGAGGCATGGACGTGACCGTCGTCCACATCATGCCGTGGCTGATGGAGCGCCAGCTCGACCGCACCGCCGCGAAGATGCTGCAGAAGTCGCTCGAGGATCGCGGGCTCAGGTTCATGCTCGAGGCGCAGACGGCCGAGCTCGTCGGCGACGACGGCGGGCCGCGTGAAGGCGGTCAGGTTCAAGGACGGCAGCGAGACGCCGGCCGACCTCGTCGTGATGGCGGTCGGCATCCGCCCCAACACGACGCTCGCGCAGTCGGCCGGCCTGCGCTGCTCGGAGCGTCCCGGCGGCATCCTCGTCGACGACACGATGCAGACCTACGATCCGCGCATCTACGCGGTCGGCGAATGCGTCAACCATCGCGGCACCGCGTACGGCCTCGTCGCGCCGCTGTTCGAGATGGCGAAGGTCTGCGCCACGCATCTCGCGCAGCTTCGGCATCGGCCGCTACGTCGGCTCGGTCACGTCGACGAAGCTGAAGGTCACCGGCATCGACCTGTTCTCGGCCGGCGAATTCATGGTGCGACGAGTCGAGACGGCGCGCGAAGAGATCACGCTGTCCGACCCGATCGGCGGCGTCTACAAGAAGCTCGTGATCCGCGACGACAAGCTGATCGGCGCGTGCCTGTACGGCGACACGGTCGACGGCGCGTGGTACTTCCAGCTGCTGCGCGACGGCAAGAACGTCTCCGAGATCCGCGACCACCTGATGTTCGGCGAGGACCATCTCGGCGACACCGGTCATCAGGGCCAGAGCAAGGCGCTGTCGATGTCGGACGAGGCCGAGGTCTGCGGCTGCAACGGCGTCTCGAAGGGCGCGATCTGCAAGGCGATCAAGGACAAGGGCCTGTTCACGCTCGACGACGTCCGCAAGCACACGAAGGCGTCGTCGTCGTGCGGCTCGTGCACCGGCCTCGTCGAGCAGCTGCTGATGTTCGTCGCGGGCGGCGACTACTCGGCGGCGCCGACCGAGAAGGCGCTGTGCGCGTGCACCGACAAGACCCACCAGAACGCGCGCGACGCGATCCGCACCGAGCACCTGACGTCGATCCCCGACGTGATGCGCCTGCTCGGCTGGCGCACGCCGAACGGCTGCGCGACCTGTCGCCCGGCCCTCAACTACTACCTGATCTCGACGTGGCCGAAGGAGGCGAAGGACGATCCGCAGTCGCGCTTCATCAACGAACGCGCGCACGCGAACATCCAGAAGGACGGCACGTTCTCGGTCATCCCGCGGATGTGGGGCGGCGAGACCAATGCGAGCGAGCTGCGGCGCATCGCCGACGTCGTCGACAAGTACCGGATCCCGACCGTCAAGGTGACCGGCGGCCAGCGCATCGACCTGCTCGGCGTGAAGAAGGAAGACCTGAAGGCGGTGTGGACCGAGCTCGACATGCCGAGCGGCCACGCGTACGCGAAGGCGCTGCGCACGGTCAAGACCTGCGTCGGCAGCGAGTGGTGCCGCTTCGGCACGCAGAACTCGACGCTGATGGGTCAGCAGCTCGAGCGCGACCTGTGGCGGATGTATTCGCCGCACAAGGTGAAGATCGCGGTATCGGGCTGTCCGCGCAACTGCGCCGAGAGCGGCATCAAGGACGTCGGCGTGATCGGCGTCGACTCGGGCTGGGAGCTCTACGTCGCCGGCAACGGCGGCATCAAGACCGAGATCGCGCACTTCTTCGTGAAGGTCAAGACGCACGAGGAGGTGCTCGAATACTCGGGCGCGTTCCTGCAGCTGTATCGCGAGGAGGGCTGGTATCTCGAGCGGACCTGCCACTACGTCAACCGGGTCGGCCTCGATCACGTCAAGAAGCGCGTGCTCGACGACGCGGACAACCGCCGCGCGCTGTACGAGCGGCTGCAGTTCGCGATGCAGGGCGAGCCCGATCCGTGGCATCAGCCGGAGAAGGCGCTGATCGACGAGCGTCAGTTCGCGCCGGTGGCGGCGCTATGACGGTGAACGAGTACAGCGCGGACCGAACAGCGCGTGGACACCCGCTGGATCGACATCTGCGCGGTCGACGACGTGCCGGTGCTCGGCGCGCGCGTCGTCACGCGCAAGAGCGGCGGCAACATCGCCATCTTCCGCAACGCCGACGACCGCGTGTTCGCGCTGCTCGACCGCTGTCCGCACAAGGGCGGTCCGCTGTCGCAGGGCATCGTGTTCGGCGAACGCGTCGCGTGTCCGCTGCACAACTGGAGCATCGGTCTCGCCGACGGGCTCGCGGCGGCACCGGACGAAGGCTGCACGACCGCGTTCGCCGTGCAGGTCGACGGCGGCCGTGTCTTCCTCGACGCCGAGCAGGTGCACGGCCCGAGCGGCACGGCGGCCCCGGACGTGCCGACCAACGCGCTGACCGGCTTCGTCCGGTGAAGCGACGAGCCTGAACGGGATCCCGGGCCCGGCCGCGCGGCGCCGGGGAAAGGCACGTCGCGCATGACCTCCCGCATCGACATCTCCGCACTGGCCGCGGCCGCGGTCCCGAACGGATCGGCCGCGTCCATGCCGCTCGACGGCGTCGTCGAGACCGCGTCGACCTGTCCGTACTGCGGCGTCGGCTGCGGCGTCATCATCGAGTCGCGCGACGACCGCATCGTCGGCGTGCGCGGCGATCCCGGAGCATCCGGCGAACTTCGGGCGGCTTTGCACGAAGGGCAGCACGCTGCACCTGACGGCGACGCCCGAGGTCATCCTGCATCGCCGATTGCATCATCCGCAGATGCGACGGTCGCGCGACGAGCCGCTGGCGCGGGTCGGCTGGGACGAGGCGCTCGATCACGTCGCGGATCGCTTCGCGGCGATCATCGCCGAGCACGGACCGGACGCGGTCGCGTTCTACATATCCGGCCAGTTGCTGACCGAGGACTACTACGCGTTCAACAAGCTCGCGAAGGGTCTCGTCGGCACCAACAACGTCGACACGAACTCGCGGCTGTGCATGTCGAGCGCGGTCGCCGGCTACAAGCAGACGCTCGGCGCCGACGCGCCGCCGTGCTGCTACGAGGATTTCGATCACGCCGACCTGCTGCTGATCGCCGGGTCCAACATGGCGTACGCGCATCCGATCCTGTATCGACGCATCGAGGACGCGAAGCAGCGCGCGGCCGCCGCGGGCCGGCCGATCAAGACGATCGTCGTCGACCCGCGCCGCACCGACACCGCGCGCGAGGCCGATCTCCATCTGCCGATCGCGCCCGGCACCGACGTCGCACTGTTCAACGGGCTGCTGCATCTGTGCCTGTGGGACGACCGCATCGCGACCGACTTCATCGACGCGCATACCGAAGGCTGGGCGGAGCTGAAGCGCGTCGTGCGCGACTACACGCCGCGCCATGTCGCGACGACCTGCGGCATCCGCGAAGACGACCTCGCGACCGCGGCGCGCTGGTTCGGCGAGTCGCGAGCCGCGCTGTCGCTGTACTGCCAGGGCCTGAACCAGTCGTCGTCGGGCACCGCGAAGAACGCGGCGCTGATCAACCTGCATCTCGCGACGGGCCAGATCGGCCGGCCCGGCGCCGGCCCGTTCTCGCTGACCGGCCAGCCGAACGCGATGGGAGGCCGCGAGGTCGGCGGCATGGCGAACCTGCTGTCGGGTCATCGCGACCTGTCGAACGCCCAGCATCGCGCGGAGGTCGCAGCGCTGTGGGGCGTCGCCGACGATCCCGGCCACGCGCGGCAAGACCGCGGTCGAGCTGTTCGACGCGATCGCCGCCGGCACGATCAAGGCAGTGTGGATCGCCTGCACGAACCCGCTGCAGTCGATGCCCGACCAGCATCGCGTGCACGAGGCGTTGTCGAAGGCCGAGCTCGTCGTGCTGCAGGAATCGTTCGTCGGGACGGCGACGGCCGCATACGCCGACGTGCTGCTGCCGGCCACGACGTGGGGCGAGAAGGACGGCAGCGTGACGAACTCGGAGCGTCGCATCAGCCGCATGCGTCAGCGCCGTGTCGCCACCCGGCGAGGCGCGCGACGACTGGGACATCGTCTGCGACTTCGCGCGCCGGCTCGAGGCGCACATGGCCCCGGAGCGCGGCACGTCGTTCGCGTTCGCGAGCGCGGAGTCGATCTGGAACGAGCATCGCGAGACGACGCGCGGCCGCGATCTCGACATCACGGGCCTGTCGTACGCGATCCTCGACAGCGCGGCCCGCAGCTGTGGCCGTTTCGCGACGGCGCGAGCGAAGGACGCAAGCGGCTCTACGAGGACGGCGTGTTCGCGACGCCGTCCGGTCGCGCGCGCTTCGTCGTCACGCCGTACCGGCGCCGTCGCCGAGCCGGTCGACGCGCGCTATCCGTTCGCGCTCAACACCGGCCGGCTGCGCGACCAGTGGCACGGCATGAGCCGCACCGGCACCGTGCCGCAACTGTTCGGACACAGCGCCGAGCCGCGCATCGACTGTCCGAGATGGATGCGAAGCGGCGGCTGATCGACGACGGCGACTTCGTGCAGCGTGTCGAGCCGGCGCGGCAGCCAGGTGATGCGCGTGCGCGTGTCGGACGCGATGCGCGCCGGGCAGGCGTTCGTCGCGATGCACTGGGGCGAGGAATACGTCGGCGGCGCGCGGCGACGCGACGCTACGGCGTCAACACGCTCACGTCGCCGGCGATCGACCCCGACTCGCTGCAGCCGGAGCTGAAGCATCGCGGCCGTGCGCATCGTGAAGCTCGACCTGCCGTGGCGCTCGTCGCGTTCGGCTGGGTCGACGCCGACGCGGTCGCCGCGACGCTCGACCGCCTGCGCTCGCGCTTCGACCGCTTCGCGTACGCGAGCTGCGTGCCGTTCGGCACGCGATCCGACGGCGGCGAGCGGCCGGCGTCGGCGTGCTGTTCCGCGCGCGCGCACGACGGCGCGCTCGACGAGGCGACGGGTCGCGCTCGTCGAGCGAGCGGCTCGGATCGTCGACGCCGCGGACCGCGAGTCGGCGCGGTACGCGTCGCACTGTTGCGGTACGACGACGCGCGCGCGGGCATGCGCGCCGCGTGCTGGTGCGGCGACGGCGCCGTCGCCGGCGGTGTCGCTGCGCGGCGACTGGTCGGCCGAAGCTGGTTGCGCGAATACCTCGAAGGTCGGCCTCGCCGGTGGCCGCCGCTCGGCCGCCTGCTGCTGCAGTCCGGGCGGCACGGCGCCGTCGGGCTTCACGCCGCGCGGCCGCATGGTCTGCAACTGCTGGAACGTCGGCGAGACCGACGATCGCGGCGACGCTGGAACGGCTCGACGGCGACGCGGTCGAACGGCTCGCGACGCTGCAGGCGACGACTGCAAGTGCGGGACGCAATGCGGGTCGTGCCTGCCGGAGCTGAAGCGGCTGGTTGCCGAAACCCGTGGCACGGTTTCTGCATACTTGAGCGGCGTCGCGTGACGCGACGCGCGAACGCGCGTACGACACCCGTGCCGCGAGGGGCGATCGCGATGAGTCAGCGGTGACCACGTCGAGACGCCGTCGAACGCGAGAGACGGCATTCGCGGACCGACCATGAGCGAAGAGAAGCTCGACTGCGCGCGCGTACATCAAGGAGATCGGCCGCGGCCGCGACAACGCGCGCGCGCTGTCGGCGCGACGACGCGCGCTGTTGTGGGGCGCGCTGCTCGAGGGCCGCATCGGCGACCTCGAGGTCGGCGCGCATCCTGCTCGCGATGCGCATCAAGGGCGAGTCGATCGACGAGCTCGCCGGCTTCCTCGACGCGACCGATGCGCTGCGGCCTGCGCGTTGCCGATGCCGCGTCGACGCGGCACGGCAAGCCGTCGATCCCGGTCGTGATCCCGAGCTACAACGGCGCGCGCAACATGCCGAACCTGACGCCGCTGCTCGCCTGCCTGCTCGCCCGCGAAGGCGTGCCGGTGCTGGTCCACGGCAAGGTCGCGACGCCCGCGTCGCGAGGCCGATCGCGAGTCGCTGCGCTCGGCCCACGCGTTCGACACGCCGACGGCTTCGGCGGGCGCGCCGCCGCCGCGCGTCACGACGCGCCGAGATCTTCGAGACGATGGGCCTGCCGATGTGCCGCGACCGTCGACGACGCGACCGGCCAGATCGCGCGCGGCGAGCCGGTCTTCATGGCGATCAACGATCTCAACCCGCCGCTCGCGCGCGTGCTCGCGCTGCGCCGCGCTGCTCGGCGTGCGCGGTCCGGCGCACACGCTGGTCAAGCTGCTGCAGCCGTTCGACGGTCCGGCCGTGCGGCTCGCGAGCTTCACGCATCCCGAATACCACGCGACGCTGTCCGAGCTACTTCACGCAGGTTCGCGCAGCCGGGCGCGGTGCTGCTGATGCGCGGCACCGAGGGCGAGCCGGTCGCGAATGCGCGGCGGCCGGCGACGATCGAGCGCTTCCTCGGCGGCCCGTCGAGCGCGGTCGTGCACCGGCGAGACCGGCGTGTGCGCTCGCTGCCGATCCTGCCCGAGTCGCGCGACGCCGCGTC
Organism: uncultured beta proteobacterium; assembly: GCA_963795885.1. GTDB lineage: Bacteria > Pseudomonadota > Gammaproteobacteria > Burkholderiales > Burkholderiaceae_D > CAHJXF01. The sequence goes on from CAWCJI010000007.1 coordinate 1,233,755, forward strand.
GCACGGCGCTGTGGATCCAGGCCGTGCTGTCGGGCGAGCGGCCGGTGCCCGAAGCGATCGCGGCGCAGTGCGAGCGATCGCCGCGCGCGCGATGCGATCGCCGCGACGGCCGATGGACGCGACAGGCGGTCGCGTGAAGCGCGATCCAGGACCGTGGCATGACGACAGCGATCACCGGCCGCGTGACGCTGGTCGGCGCCGGCCCCGGCGATCCCGACCTGCTGACGATCGCCGCGGTCAAGGCGATCGCGTGCGGCCGACGTGATCCTGGTCGACGACCTGGTCGATCCCGACGGTGCTCGCGCATGCGTCGGCCGACCGCGCGCGTCGTCCACGTCGGCAAGCGCGGCCCGTACTGCCGGCAGCGGCGTCGAGGCGGAAGGCCGAGACGTTGCGCGCCGTCGACGCCGCAGGCGTTCATCGAGCGGCTGATGCTCGGTCGAGGCGAACGACGGCCGCCACGTCGTACGGCTGAAGGGCGGCGATCCGTACGTGTTCGGTCGCGGCGGCGAGGAGCGCGCGCACCTGGTGGCGGCCGGCGTCGACGTCCGCGTCGATCCCGGGCATCTCGAGCGGCATCGCGGGCCCGGCGTCGATCGGCATCCCGGTCACGCATCGCGACTGGAGCCAGGGCGTCGATCTTCGTCACCGGTCATCGCGCGCCGCGCGCGACGGCGACGACGGCTTCGCGCCCGACGTCGACTGGAAGGCGATCGCGGCGACCGGCCTCACGATCGTGATCTACATGGGCATCGGCCGATGCCGCCAGATCGTCGATGCGCTGATCGACGGCGGGCTCGCGGCCGATCTGCCCGCCGCGGCGGTGCAGTCCGCGTGGACCGACGCCCAGCGCCACGTCGTCGGCGACGCTCGCCGACGCTGCCCGACGACCTCGTTCGCGCGCCGGCATCGAGAGTCCGGCGATCCTCGTCGTCGGCGACGTGGTCCGCTGCGCCGACGCGGCCTGGCTGCAGGCGACCGTCGACGAGAGCCGCCGACGCAGCGGCTGAGCGGCCGGTCCGGCGCGCACGCCGCGGACGCCGTTTCGTCATGTAAAATCCCGCCCCCATCGAAATATCGTCGCGGGCGACGCACCGCGGCGCGCCGAGCGCAAGGCGCGGTTCCGCGACGCTTCGGAGAGACATGGCAGCGAGCACGGCTGATCAAGAAGTATCCCAATCGCCGCCTGTACGACACCGAGACCAGCACCTACATCACGCTGGCGGACGTCAAGCAACTGGTGCTCGCAGCAGGAGGACTTCCAGGTGCTCGACGCGAAGAGCCAGGAAGACCTGACCCGCTCGATCCTGCTGCAGATCATCCTCGAGGAAGAGGCGGGCGGCGTGCCGATGTTCACGTCGCCGATGCTCGCGCACATGATCCGGTTCTACGGCCACGCGATGCAGGGAATGATGGGCACGTACCTCGAGAAGAACATCCAGGCCTTCATCGACATCCAGGAGAAGATGAAGGAGCAGCTCGGCGACCCGACGCGTCAGCTGTACGACGGCAAGGGCTTCGGTCCGGAGCTGTGGACCCAGTTCCTCGCCGGGCAGGCGCCGATGATGCAGTCGATGATGGGCAGCTACATGGAACAGAGCAAGAACATGTTCATGCAGATGCAGGAGCAGATGCAGAACCAGACGCGCACGATGTTCGGCAACGGGTTCGCCGTTTCCGGGTGCGACGGCCGTGACCGACGGCGCGACGGAGCCGTGGCGACCGGCGACAAGGCGAAGAAGTAGGCCGTCGTCCCGCCGGCGACTCCGCGCGCGATCGAGCGACGCGCTCCGACTCGCTGCGCTCGGTTCCGTCTTCGCGGGACGACGATCGATCGCTCAGACGGTCGACGAACGGCGTGCCGGTTCGCGGGACGAGCGGTCAGCTCGCACTGGACAGCTGGACGACCATCGGCCAGCGCCTTCGCGGACGCCTCGGATCGGCCGTCGCCGTCCGCGGGTCGGCTTCGTTTCGCTCGGCTGCCCGAAGGCGCTGGTCGACTCCGAGCAGATCCTCACGCAGCTGCGCGCCGAGGGCTACGAGACGTCGAAGACCTACGACGGCGCCGACCTCGTGATCGTCAACACCTGCGGCTTCATCGACGCGGCCGTGCAGGAGTCGCTCGACGCGATCGGCGAGGCGCTCGCCGAGAACGGCAAGGTCATCGTGACCGGCTGCCTCGGCGCGAAGAAGGACGCGGCCGGCGACGACGTCGTCGCGAAGGTCCATCCGAAGGTGCTCGCGGTCACCGGGCCCGCACGCGGCGCAGCGAAGTGATGCGGCACGTGCACCTGCACCTGCCGAAGCCGCACGATCCGTTCGTCGATCTCGGTGCCGACGGACCACGGCGTCAAGCTCACGCCGAAGCACTACGCGTATCTCAAGATCTCCGAGGGCTGCAACCATCGCTGCAGCTTCTGCATCATCCCGTCGATGCGCGGCGACCTCGTGTCGCGGCCGATCGGCGAGGTGATGCGCGAGGCCGAGAGCCTGCTGAAGAGCGGCGTCAAGGAACTGCTCGTCATCTCGCAGGACACGAGCGCGTACGGCGTCGACCTGCGCTATCGCACCGACTTCGTGGCCGGCCGTCCGGTCAGGACGCGGATGACCGAGCTCGTCCGCGAGCTCGCGACGCTGACCGGCGGCGACGCGTGACGAGCGCGTGGGTGCGCCTGCATTACGTCTATCCGTATCCGCACGTCGACGAGGTGCTGCCGCTGATGGCCGACGGCCAGGTGCTGCCGTATCTCGACGTGCCGTTCCAGCACGCGCATCCCGACGTGCTGAAGCGGATGAAGCGTCCCGCGTCCGGCGAGCAGAACCTCGACCGCATCCGCGCGTGGCGGGCGATCTGTCCGGACCTGACGATCCGCTCGACGTTCATCGCCGGCTTCCCCGGCGAGACCGAGGCCGAGTTCGAGTACCTGCTCGACTTCCTGCGCGAGGCCGAGCTCGATCGCGTCGGCTGCTTCGCGTACTCGCCGGTCGACGGCGCGACCGCCAACGCGCTCGACGGCGCGTTGCCCGACGAGGTCCGCGAGGAGCGCCGCGCGCGCTTCATGGCCGTGCAGGAAGACATCTCCGCGCGACGCATGCGGCGCCGCGTCGGCACGCTGCAGCGCGTGCTGATCGACGACGTCAACGCCGGAAGGCGGCGTCGCTCGCTCGTCGGCCGACGCGCCGGAGATCGACGGCAACGTCTTCATCCGCCGCCGCAGTCGGCGAGCGCGCGGCTCGCGTGGCGCCAGAAGGTCCGCGTCGGCAACGTTCGCGACGGTCCGCATCACCGGCGCCGACGGTCACGACCTGTGGGGCGACCTGGCCTGACCGACCGTCGTTCGGCGCGCGCTGAAAAATTCCTGCGCGTGACCTCTTGAAAGCGTGGCACGCCGACCTAGATCGGCGGTGTTCAGGGCGCGACCAGCCCGGTCGCGCCCTCACGTCGAAGGAGGCCAGACCATGTATCCCAGCTTGTTCTCGCGTGACCTGTTTTCCGAGATGGACGCGGCTGCAGCGCGATGTGTCGCGCGGCGCTCGATGCGGCGACGCCCGAGCATCCGCGGCTTCGCGCAGGGCTTTCCGGCGCTCAACGTCGGCAGCACGCCGAACTCCGTCGAGATCTATGCGTTCGCGCCCGGCCTCGATCCATCGAAGATCGAGGTCGACCTCGACCGCCGCGTGCTGACGCTCGCCGGCGAGCGGGCGCCGGACATCGCGTCCGCCGACGACGAAGACGACGCCGCACATCAACGAGCGCTTCGCCGGCCGCTTCCGCCGCGTCATCAGCCTGCCCGAGGACATCGATCCGGACACCGTCATCGGCCGACTATCGCGACGGCGTGCTGCACGTCGGCGTGAAGCGCCGCGAGTCGACGCCAACCACGCCGCATCACCGTGCAGTGATGCGACCGCGACCCCAGTCCAAGGAGATCATCATGACCATGACCGACACCATGAACGAGTCCGTGAGCCATGCCATGAGCAACGGCCAGTCCGTCGCCCGTTCCAACGGGCAACAGCCCGATCCGCAACGCAAGACGAACGGCAACGGCGCCAACGGTCGCCAGCGCGACGAAGGCACGCTGCTGCCGCCGGTCGACGTCGTCGAGGACGCGACGGCGATCACGCTGTACGCCGACCTGCCCGGCGTGCCGAAGGACAAGCTCGACATCCGTGTCGAGGCCGAGCAGCTGACGATCGACGGCGAGCTGAGCCTGCCGATGCCGCAAGGCATCTCGGCGAGCCACGCCGAAGTCCAGGTGACCCGCTATCGCCGCACGTTCACGCTGAGCAAGGAACTCGACGCCGAACAGGTCGAGGCCGAGTTCAATCACGGCGTGCTGCGCTTGCGGATCCCGAAGGCACGCGACGCGCAACCGCGCCGCATCGACGTGCAGGTGCATTGACCGCAACGAGTCGGTCGGGTCGGGTCGTCCTCGATCCGACTCGACCATCGTGACACCGCGGGCCCGCCTCTTTGCGCGGGCCCGTCTTCGTTCAGCCGCGACGCGAGCCGATCGCGGCGCCGCCGACCACGAGCGCGAGCGCGACGAGCGTCGACCAGCCGAGCCGCGACGGATCGTCGAGCCCGAGCAACGCGGTCGAGATCACAGGCGTCGCGTAGGCGAGGGTGCCGATGACGCGCGGATCGCCGCGCGACAGTGCCGCGTCCCAGAGGAAGAAGGCCGCGCCCATCGGCCCGATCGCGAGCGCCGCGAGCGGCGCGATGTCCGCTCGCGTCGAAGTCGTAGCGCGGCTCGAGAGCCGCGTGACAGCCGAGCGCGAGCAGCCCCGACACGAGACAGAACAGCCCGACGGCTGCGGTGGGGAACGCGGTGCCGCCGCGCCGCAGCCGCTGCCCCGCGAGCGAATAGCTCGCCCAGATGAACGCCGACAACAGTGCGCACGCGTAACCCCACGCCGCGTCGGGCTTGAAAGGCGCGAGGCCGCTTGCATGCGACGGCCCCGCGATCGCGACGATCGCGCCGGCGAAGCCGAGCACCCCGCCGATCACGTGCCGTCGGGAAAGCCGCGTGTCGCGCAGGAACAGCGGCGCGAGCAGCACGATCAGCAGCGGCCACAGGTAGTTGATCAGATTCGCTTCGAGCGGCGGCGCGAGCCTGAGCGCGACGAACAGGAAGAAGTGGAAGCCGAAGAGGCCATAGACGCCGAGCGCGAGGACGCGCGGCGGCACGCGCCACGCGCGCCAGGTCGGCGACGCGAGCACGCCGGCCGCGGTGAGCGCCGTCCCGACCAGCAAGAACGGCGGCATCGTCGACAGCCGCACGCCGAGCCAGGCGAGGCCACCCCACAGCACGATCGCGCCGAGGGCCAGCGCATTCGCCGGGCGGGTGGACGCGTCGACGGTCGCGTTCAATGCGCGCAGCCCCGATCGCCGATGCGGCCGACGACCCGAAGTCGGCGCACGATCGGGGCCTTTGCCGAAGCGATGACGCGTCACGAGCGACGCGAGCATCGAGACGGCCGCGACCGACCGATCCGAAGCGAGGATGGGTCGTCGTCCGATAGGGTCGCGGGCGGCCGCTCTCGATACTCGGCGATCCACTCACCGGGAGGACCACCATGCTGCGCTGGGCCCTGATCTTCTTCATCATCTCGGTCATTGCCGGTTTCTTCGGCTTCACCGGTGTCGCGGCCGGCGCACGTTCGATCGCGAAGACGCTGTTCTTCATCGCGATCGCGCTGTTCATCCTGTTCGTCATCCTCGCGTTCGCCGTCGGCAGTTCGCTGTGACGCCGCTCTCCACCACTCAAGGACCCCCGCGATGACCACCCAAGAGAATCACGCACGACGTCTGGGACCGCATCAAGGATATGCGGTACGCGATGCTGACCACGCTCGACGCGGACGGCAGCCTGACCGCACGACCGATGACGACGGTGCAGAAGCAGTTCGACGGCACGCTGTGGTTCTTCACGTCGCGCACGTCGCCGCCGGCGCTGGCCGTCGCGAAGAACGCCGAGGTCGGACTTCAATACGTCGACACGCACAAGGACATCTACGTCTCGCTGTCCGGCGAGGCGTCGCTCGAGCACGACCGCGTCCGGATGGAAGGGCTCTGGAGCCCGATGGTGAAGGCGTGGTTTCCCGACGGCATCGACGATCGCGAACCTCGTGATGATCCGGGTCGACGTCTACAAGGCCGAGTACTGGGACGTGAAGGAGAGCAAGCCGGTCCAGCTGTTCAAGATGGCGCGCGCCGCCGTGACCGGCAACCCGCCGGTCGACCTCGGCGAGCATCGCACCGTGGCGATGTAGGCGCGGCCATGTCGTCGGCGACGATCGCTCGTGCGGCCGGACGATGAAGTTCAAGGACTACTACGAGGTGCTCGGGGTCGCGCGCGACGCGTCGGACGCCGACATCAAGAAGGCGTACCGGAAGCTCGCGCACAAGTACCATCCCGACGTCTCGCAGCGATCCGGAGGGCGAAGCCAAGTTCAAGGACGTCGCCGAGGCGTACGCGACGCTGAAGGATGCCGAGAAGCGCGCAGCCTACGACCAGCTCGGCCGCCATCGGCCCGGCGAAGACTTCGAGCCGTCGCGCGGCTGGCAGCAGGACTTCGGCGGTCAGGCGTTCGACGAGTCGTTCGGCGGCGGTCAAGCGCGGTTCGAGGACGTGGACCTGTCCGACCTGTTCGCGGCATTCGGGGCGCGGCACGCGGCGGGTCGTTCACGCGGCCCGACGCCCGGCCAGGACTTCGAGGTCGCCGCGCCGGTGACGGTCGAGCAGGTCTACGCCGGCAGCGAGCTCGACCTCAATCTCGACGTTGCCCGAGGTCGGAGACGACGGCCTGCCGCATCGCGTCTCGCAGACGTTCCGCGTCAAGATGCCGAAGGGTGCCGCAGGACGGCCAGCGGCTGCGACTCGGCCGGCAAGGGCGGCGCGTCGCGCGAGCGGCGGCAAGAGCCGGCGACCTCTACGTCGTGCTCGAGCTGCAGCCGCATCCGCTGTATCGCGTGAGCGGCCGCGACCTCTACCTCGACCTGCCGCTCGCGCCGTGGGAAGCGGTGCTCGGCGCGGCGGTCGAGGTGCCGACGCCGGGTGGTCCGGTCGAGATCAACGTCCCGGCCGGCACGGCCGCCGGACGCAAGCTGCGACTCGCGAAGCGCGGCCTGCCGGCCGCCGGCGGGCAGGGCGGGCGACCTCTACGCGGTCGTGCGCATCGAGGTGCCGCCGTCGCCGAGTGCCGCGGAGCGGGCGCTGTACGAACAGTTGAAGGCCGCGTCGATCGTTCAATCCGCGCGTGCGGTCGTCGAGCGGAGGCCCATGATGGTCATCGAACGCAGCGAAGTCGTGTGGCTCGAGGCGCGGTCCGACTATTCGCTCGACGAGCTCGCCGAGATGTCGGGACTGCCGCCGTCGTTGCTGCGCGAGCTGATCGAGTGCGGCGCGCTGCCGGTCGGTCGGCAGGAGCAGCGAAGCACGCATCCACTTCGAGACCGAGAGCATCGTGCTCGCGCGCGCCGCGAGCCGCTTGCGCGAGCACTTCGAGCTCGACGGCAGCGGCCTCGCGGTCGCGGTGTCGCTGCTCCGACGGGTCCGCCTGCTCGAAGCACGCCTCGCGCGGATGAGCCCGCACGACGAAGGCGAAGCGCAATAACGACGAGCGTGCTCGTAGCGAGCCGCACGACGCTCGATACCTAGACCGGCATGTCGCCTTCGATCGTCGTGCGGTTCAGTCGACGACGCATGTCGTCGGGACAGCCGGCCGCGAGGTGGATCACCGATCGGTTGTCCCAGAACACCATGTCGTGCGGCTGCCAGCGATGCCGATAGACGTGTTCCGGACGGACGCTGTGTGCGAACAGCCGATCGAGCAGCTCGTGGCTCTCGTCGTCGGGTAGCCCGACGATCCGCGTCGTGAAGTGTTCGCCGACGAAGAGGGCCTTGCGGCCGTTGCCCGGATGGGTCCGGACGATCGGATGCTCGACCGGCTTGACCTCGGCAAGCTGCTGTTCGGTCAGCGCCGGACGCCAAGGGCTGCGCTTGCGGAGGTCTTCGTACTTCGCGAGATAGGAGTGCTCGGCGCGACGGCCTTCGATCGCGCGACGCAGGTCGTCCGGCAGCGTGTCGTACGCGAGATGCATGTTCGCGAACAGCGTGTCGCCGCCTTCGCCCGGCAGCTCCTGCGCATGCAGCATCGAACCGAGACTGGGCGTCTCCTTGTACGACAGGTCCGAGTGCCAGTAATGTCCCGCGTCGCCGAGGCCGATCGGCTGACCGTTCTCCTTGATGTTCGAGACGACCAGGATCTCGGGATAGCCGGCCAGCTGGAACTGACGAAGGACGTGGATCTGCAGCGGGCCGAAGCGCCGGCTGAACGCGATCTGCTGTTCGGGCGTGATGCGCTGATCGCGAAAGACCAGCACGTGGCGATCGAGATGCGCGTGGACGATCGATGCGAACGTGTCGTCGTCGAGCGGGACCGAGAGGTCGAGGCCGACGACCTCGGCACCGAGCGGCGCGTCGAACGAGCGGATCGCGACGCGTGAAGGCGGACTGCGAGTCGCGCGGCCGGTCGTTGCGTGAACGGATGGTGGAACGACGGTCATGCCACTCGCCGCCGATCGAGACGGCGCTGCCGTGAAAAACAGGCACTGTAGTCGGTCGCATCGGCAAGCGAACGACCGATTGCGCATGACTTGCAGCCGCCACGGCATGAGGATCGCGCACGAGCGATTCGCGCGAGTCGATCGACGGTTCGGCCGGTCGGTCCGCAGGCGTCCGGCCTTGGGCTCGTCCGATCGAGCGCATGATCGCGGTGACGTCCGACATGAGCGTCGTGCAAGCGAAGCGATGACCGACCAACCGACGCACCCGCTGCTGGGCCGTCGAGTCTTCGGACTCGGCGTGATCGCGTTGGGCGTGGTCGCGCTGGCGTCCGGCGATTTCCTTCTCGGGCAGCCGGTGCCGAAGAGCTTCCCGGGCCGAACGGTCCTGGCGTACGCGGCGGGAGTCTTCATCCTCGCGGCCGGCGTCGCGATCGAATGGCGTCGCACGGTCGTTGTCGCGGCCGCGGCGCTCACCGCGTACTACGCGTTGATCGTCGTGGCCCTGATGAACGGGCGCGTCGTCCTTCGCAATCCGGCGGTGTTCGGCGCGTACAGCGGAACGGCGGAGGAGCTGGCGGTCGCTGCCGGCGCGCTGATCGTCTATGCGAGCCATGCCGCGCTTCGCGACGACGTCGCAACGCGTCTCGTGAGCGTCGGCCGACGTCTGTTCGGCGTCTGCGCGGTGCTGTTCGGCGGTGCGCACTTCTTCTACATGAGCCTCACGATCCCGTTCGTCCCGACGTGGATCCCGCCGTCTCAGGCGTTCTGGGGCTACGCGACCGGCGTCGCGCACATCCTCGGCGGCATCGCGATCGTGACCGGCGTCAAGGCACGCCTCGCCGCGATCCTGCTGACGGTGATGTATGCGTCCTTCGCGGTGCTGGTCCACGCGCCGATGCTGATCGGCGAACCGGCGAGCCGGATGAACTGGAACGAGAACGCGGTGAACCTGGCGCTGACCGGCGTCGCGTGGGTCGTGGCCGACTCGCTGATGCGACGCCGACCACGGCACGGGCGCTGACCCGTGCGACCTGTTAAGAGATCGACGCTGTCCGCTGGCCACGAGCGAATCGATCGAAGCCGAGCCGACTTCACGGCGTTGGTTCATCATCCTTCGCCGCTGCGGCCGAGACGTTCGCCTTCGCATCAGCCGCTCACGATCCTGAAAGGACCATTCATGCGTTCCACGTCGCTACCAGCCCTGCTCGGCCTGTTCTTCTTCGCCGGCGCTGCGACCGCATCGACGAACTCGCTGGTGCCGATCGCCGCAGGCACCTGGGTGCGCGACGGCACGGCCTGTCAGGACGCGCCGTTCGCCGCGCAGTTCAGCTTCGACGGCCAGGCGTTCGCAGGCCCGCACGCGAGCGGTTGTCGCACGAAGGTGCTGTCGCACGACAGCGACTCCTATCGAATGTCGACGACCTGCACGGCGCTCGGCGACGGCACGCCGACGGCGAAGACGACCGAGGTCCAGCGGCTGACGATCGTGTCGCCGACGACGGTCAGGTTCTCGCATTCGAAGGACACGGCGATCTATCACCATTGCCCGTGAGTCGGCGTGCGACTCGGGTGCCGAAGAGCATCCGGTCGGCCCGTGCGAGCGGCAAGCGCCATCGTGACCGGTACGCACGGTGCCGCGGCAGTGAGCGCAGCGCCGGCTGACTTGCGAGTCAGAGGACGAGTGCCTTCGACAGGTCCGTCCGCTGCGCGGCCTTCTCGGCGACTCGCACCGGCACGCCGAAGCGAATCAGTTCAGTCGCCAGCGTGAGCCGACCGGGCCGGCACCGACGATCAGGACGGTTTGTCGCGGAAGCGGGGAGCCGACCGACGGTTTGGCTGCGCGTGCGCCGACCATGAACCCTTCGATGGGCCGGTGATGCTTGCGTCGCGTCTAAAGTCGCCTGTGAAGCCACCGCATGCGGAGCAGGCGAAGACGATTCGACGTAACGCCGGCGAGCCCGTCCGCGCTGGATCACTCCGAAGTGTTGCCGCGACGTGCTGGGTGAGACAGCAACATACGCTTGCAGCGGGTCGCAATGCGACATTTCCGGGAGCAGATGGTCGCGTCGTGCGCGTGACAAGTGTTGATGCGTAAGGACCGTGCGACGCTGCGGTCTGAGCGCGCCTCGGGCGATCAGGACCGGTCCTCGAGCCGATCGAGCACTCGATCGGTGGTCTCGGTCTCTCCGATGCGGGGGAACGTCGCGGTGACGCAGTGGCGATGGACGTCGGCGTCGCGGTCCGTCATCGCGTCCGTCACGAGCACCACGTCGTAGCCGAGGTCCTGGGCGCTGCGCGCGGTCGACTCGACCCCGCGGCTGGTGGCGATGCCCACGACGAAGACTTGCGTGACACCGCGCTGCTGCAGCAGGTCGTCGAGCATCGTTCGATGGAAGGCGCCTGCGGCTTGCTTGCTGACACGCAGGTCGTCGGCAGACTCGGCGATCTCGGGCAGCAGTTCGGTCGAATCGGGCGGCAAGACCGAGCCGCCGCCGCCAACATCGGTCCGGCCGCGCGGCATCGCCGTCACGTTGACGAGCACGACCGGCAAGCGCCGCGCGCGGAAGGGCGGGCGAGCCGCGCGCAACGGGCGACGATCTCGCCCGCCGGCTCCGTCCACTGCTGGGCGACGATGCCTTTCTGCAGATCGACGATGATCAGGGCTGCACGGGGATCGAGTCGGGACAGCGGCATGCTCTCGCTCAATCCTCGCGTCGGGCTTGATCGAATGGCAATGGATGCCCGACGATCATGCCGAGGAAGAAGATGACAGCGGTCGGGCGAAGTAGCCGCGCAGATTCATGGCGATGTGCGCCCACCACTCGCCCCACACGAGCCCGCCCGAAACGACAAGGGCCTACGTTTCCGTAAGCCCTTGAATGGTGGCGCGCCCGGCAGGATTTGAACCCACGACCCCTTGGTTCGTAGCCAAGTACTCTATCCAACTGAGCTACGGGCGCAGCACCGCGCATGGTAGCACAGCAGGGTGCGCCGCTTCCGCGTGAGCGCCGCCTGGTTCGAGCCATCGTCCGGCGATACAGCCTTGTCCGACCGACCCGCGCAGGGGTCGGTACGGTCGCGCGCACACGGCGGATTGCCGGTCGCGAGGCTCTTCCGACGGGTCGATGGTGCAATGTCTGACAAGTCGTGCTCGCGTCGCTGCCTAGAGTGGGCCCATCGCGCCACCGGTGGCGCTCCAGCGAAGGAGTTCGATGATGGTGACCGACAACACGATGAGCAGGTCGACCGCGACCGATCGTTCCGACGTCGTCGACGTTTTGAACGACCTGATCGAAACCTGCAAGGACGGCGAATACGGCTTTCGCGAATGTGCCGAGCATGCGAAGTCGGCCGAGATCAAGTCGACGCTGTCCGCGCGAGCGACGGACTGCGCCAGCGGCGCGGCCGAGTTGCAGCGGCTCGTCGCCTCGTATGGCGGCGAGGCCGAGACGGGCGGCACCGCGGCGGGTGCGATGCATCGCGGATGGGTGTCCGTGCGTTCGGCATTGACGAGCAAGGACGATCTCGCGGTCCTGGAAGAGGCCGAGCGCGGCGAGGACGCGGCACTGAAGAAGTATCGCGACGCAGCAGGCAAGAACCTGCCGGCCGACGTCCAGGCGGTCGTTCGCAGGCAACTCGACGGCACGCAGCGCAACCACGACCAGATCAAGATGCTGCGGGATCGGCTGAAGGCGACGACGAGCTGAGCCTTCGTCGCTCGATGAACGACGGCGCCTGCGGGCGCCGTCTTCGTTTCCCGCCTTCGACGACGGGCGCCGCGATCCCGTAACATCGCGTCCCCGTCGCTGCTCGTCGCCGCGGGCGACGCGAACGAAGACCATGGCCGCCGAAGTCCGCACTCGCATCGCCCCGTCGCCCACCGGCTTCCTGCATCTCGGCACCGCGCGAACGGCGATCTTCTCGTGGGCCTACGCGCGTCACTTCGGTGGCAAGTTCGTCTTGCGGATCGAGGACACCGATGTCGCGCGATCGACGCCCGAAGCAGTCGACGCGATCGTCGACGGCATGGCCTGGCTCGGCCTCGACGCCGACGAAGGCCCGTTCTTCCAGATGCAGCGGCTCGACCGCTATCGCGAGGCGATCGACGGCATGCTCGCGGCCGGCACCGCCTACCGCTGCTGGTGCACGCCGGCCGAGCTCGATGCGATGCGCGACGCCCAGCGCGCGCGCGGCGAGAAGCCGCACTACGACCGTCGCTGGCGGCCCGAGCCGGGCAAGACGCTGCCGCCGGTCCCGGACGGCGTCGAGCCGGTGATCCGCTTCGCGAATCCGGTCGATGGCGAGGTCACGTGGGACGACCTCGTCAAGGGGCCGATCACGATCGCGAACCACGAGATCGACGACCTGATCATCGTGCGGGCCGACGGCGTGCCGACGTACAACTTCGCGGTCGTCGTCGACGATTGGGACATGCGGATCTCGCACGTCTTCCGCGGCGACGAGCACGTCAACAACACGCCGTGGCAGATCAACCTCTTCCACGCGCTCGGCGCGCCGCTGCCGCGCTTCGGTCACGTGCCGGTGATCCTCGGCGACGACGGTCAGAAGCTGTCGAAGCGGCGCGGCGCGGTCAGCGTGCTCGCGTATCGCGACGACGGCTATCTGCCCGAGGCGATGGTCAACTACCTCGCGCGCCTCGGCTGGAGCCACGGCGACGAGGAGCTGTTCACGCGCGAGCAGCTGGTCGAATGGTTCGACACGCGGCATCTCGTGAAGAGCGCGGCGCATTGGGATCCGAAGAAGCTCGCGTGGGTCAACAACCACTACATCAAGGCCGCGAACGACGAGCGCCTCGCGACGCTGCTGATGCCGCTGATGCGCGACGCGCGGCGCCGAGCCGGACCCGGCGCACCTCGCGTCGGTGATCGCGTTGATGAAGGATCGCTGCGACACGCTGGTCGCGCTCGCGGACGCCGCGATGCTGTTCTATCGCGACGTCGTCGTCGACGATGCGCTGCGCGCGTCGAACGTGCCGACCTCGGTCCTGCCCGCGTTGCAGACCTTCGTCGATCGCGCGGAGCAGGTCGAGTGGGACCGCGCGGCGATCGCTGCATTGTTGAAGGGCGTGCTCGCCGAGCACGGGCTGAAGATGCCGCAGCTCGCGGTGCCGCTGCGCGTCCTCGTCGGCGGGACGCAAGGAGACGCCGTCGGTCGATGCGACGCTCGAACTGTTCGGACGGGACCGGGTGGTTCGCGCGGTGCGCGAAGGACTGCGAGGGCTGGGCTAGATCGCTTGGCCATGCCAGTCGAGAACTGGCGTCCCCAGCGGGATTCGAACCCGCGTACCTACCGTGAAAGGGTAGTGTCCTAGGCCTCTAGACGATGGGGACCACGTGCCGTGTTCGTGGTGGAGGTAAGCGGGATCGAACCGCTGACCTCTTGCATGCCATGCAAGCGCTCTCCCAGCTGAGCTATACCCCCGACGAAGGGCGCGATTATAACTGCGAAGTCTTCGCGCCTGCAAAAGCGCCGGCGCGTTTCGGCAGGCCGTCCGCTCGCCGATCCACCGGTCGAGCCGCCGCTGCTCGACGAAGCGGCATCGCCACAATGACGAACCCCGCGCAATGCGGGGTTCGTGAATCGGTACCGCCCGACGCTCAGCTCCGGTCGGACACGCGATCCCAGGCAGCCCGCACCGCATGCTTGGCACGGTCCCACTCGACGTGCGACTCGCCGCGTGCGCCTTCGTAGTCGTCTCGCAGGTTCGACTCGACGTCGTCGTACGACCGGTTCGCGTATTTCGCGCTGCGATTCTCCGCGCCGACGCGGTACGCCGGCTCGTAGGCGTCGTAGCCCCGCCCCTCGGTGTCGTACGTCTGGCTCGCGTGGTTCTGCCGCCAGTATTCCGACTCGACGGTCGGGTCGATCCGTTCGGCGACCGCCTTGCCGCCGAGTCCGCCGACGACGGCGCCGATCGCCGCGCCAACGGCGGTCCCGATCGGGCCCGCGGCGACGGTGCCGGCCGCGGCGCCCGCGGCCATGCCGCCTGCCGCGGCACCCACGCCGACGCCGACCGGGTGGGCGCCCGGCTCGCCGGTGATGGGATCCCGATTCGCGTGGTCGTCAGTCTTGGTGTTATCCATCACGTCTCCTTCGCGGTTGCAATGGTTGCCGCCGTCGCGACCGATGCGCATGCGCGGGTCGGGACGTGCGGAGTCCGCGCAGCTTGTGCCGCCGGCTTGCCGCGCCCCATCAGTTTCGAGCGCGATGCGGCGTAGGACGACGGGCCGAGGATCATGCCGCGATGCCTGGACCGGTCGCGACCGGGCGGCGTCAGAAGCGGCGGGACGACGCGAGCGCCGACCGTCCGTCGGTGCGACCGCCGTCGGTCCTGCGAACCATGCGACGAGCGTCGCGGCTGCCGCTCCGATCGCATGCCGCACGTGTCGACGAGGACGCCGAAGCAGTCGTTCCCGTGGGCGACCAGCGGACCGACCGTCGTCGCAGGCACGGCCACGGCATCGTTGCCGCTTTTCGATGCGGATCGCCGAAGCCCGTCACGAACTGACCAAGCCGGTCACCCGTGCATGCGTCGCGGTCGAGGCGTCGCGTCGCACCGCGACCCGGATCGACCGCTCGTCGACCGCAGCCGGCCGCACAACGCGGCTGGCACGCCGACTGCCTGTTTCTGACGGTGCGAACGGAGTCGATGCGACGTCGTGGGCACTCAAGTAATCGAGCGATATGTCGAACTTGCGTTCGCGTACTTCGCCGATCAACACGAGTCTCCAACGATGCATCCCCTGCGATATTCCGCTCCGCGCCGCCCTGCGGGCTTCACGCTGATCGAAGTGATGATCGTCGTCGCGATCATCGCGATCCTCGCCGCGATCGTGCTGCCGTCGTACTCGAGCTACATCACGCGCGGCCGGCTCAGCGAAGCGACCTCGAAGATCGCGGGCCTTCGCGGGCAGATGGAACAGTACTTCCAGGACAACAAGAACTACGGCACCTCGGGCACGTCGTGCGGCGTCCCGACGGCGCCCAGCAACTCGAACTATTTCACGTTCACCTGCTACCTGACGAACGATCCGTCGGCCACGACGCAGACGGATGACCAGTCGTTCGTGTTGCATGCGGCCGGCATCGGTGCGATGGCCGGCTACGAATTCACGATCGACCAGTCGAACGGCAAGGCCACGAGGGCCTTCGTCGGCGCCGCCGGTCTGCCCGTCGCCTGCTGGCTCTCGCGTCCGGGGGATCAATGCTGAACGTCCGTCACCAGCGCGGTTTCACGCTGATCGAGCTGTTGGTCACGATGGTGGTCCTCGGCATCCTCGCGGCCATCGCGACCCCGGCCTTCACCGCGTTCATCCGCAACACCGAAGTCCGCGGCAGCTCCGAGACGATGGCGCACGGTCTCGAATACGCGCGGACCGAGGCGATCCGTCGCAATCAGCAGGTGTGCTTCGACTGGTCGGGGACCGGCACCGGCTGGGTCGTGTCGACCGGCTGCGCGCTTCCCATCGGCAGCGTGCCCGCGGCGAACGTCATCCAGACCACGTCGAATCACGACGGCAGCATCGCGACGACCATCGCGATCACGCCGTCCGGCGGACAGCGCGTCACGTTCAACGGCTACGGCCGCGTGGTCCCGAATCCGGTCGGCGGCGCCCCGATCACGCGGATCGACATCACGGCCCCCAGCGCCGGCATGCAGCGACGGGTGCTGGTCTCGTCGGGCGACATGAGCGGACGGATCTTCGTCTGCGATCCGCTCGCTGCGAGCGGTACGCAGCTCGCCTGTTCGTGAGGCCGCGATGACGCACGCACGTTCCCGAACCCAAGGCGGCTTCGTCCTGATCGAAGCGCTCGTCGCGATCGCGATCTTCTCGTTCGCGGTGATCGGGCTGATCGGCCTGCAGTCGAGCTCGGTCGCCTCGTCGACCGACGCGAAGTACCGGTCCGATGCCAGCTATCTGGCGTCGCAGATCATCGGCCAGATCTGGGCCGACCGGCCGAACATCGCCAACTACAACCACATGAACAGCGGCGCGCCATGCCAGGCCTCGGGCGCCGCAACGACGAACCCGACCGTGCTCGCGTGGCTCGCGGACGTCACGGCCACGCTGCCGGGCGCGACGAGCGGCACGCAGGCGGTCTCGATCGGGACGAACAACACGGTGACGGTGGTCGTCTGCTGGAAGCGTGCGCAGGAGACGACGTATCACAGCCAGACCACGGTTGCCCAGGTCAACTGAGGCGTCCGCGACCATGACACCCATCCTTCATCGCGAGCGCGGCTTCTCCCTGGTCGAGCTGCTCGTCGGCCTCGTGATCGGCCTGATCGCCTCGGGCGCGATCCTGCAGACGCTCGGCAGCTACGAGGCGCAGAAGCGCACGACGACCGCCGGCTCCGAGGCGCAGGAGAACGGCCTCGTCGCCCTCGCGCAGTTGCAGCAGGACATCCACAACGCCGGCGCCGGCGTCGCGGACCCGTGGGCCTTCGACTGCCTGCAGGCCTCGACCCACACGTATTCCACGCTCGCCGGCGGTCCGATCCCCAACTTCACGTTCGCACCGCTCGTGATCACGACGAGCGGGCTGCCGACCGGCAACGACACGCTGCAGGTGAATACCGGCGACCTGCTCGGCGGGCTCCCGTCGTACACCACGTCGAGCATGACCTCGCCGACCGACGACCTCGTCGTGACGCGGATGGACGGCTTCGCGGCCGGTGACGTGATGATCGTGATGAACGCCGGCGACACCGGCGACTGCGCGGTCATGCAGGTGTCGGCGCTCGTGCCTGCCACGCACACCGTCAAGCACGACCAGAGCGTCGGCATCTACAACGTCAACGCGAGCAGCGGGGTGGGCTGGCCGAACTTCGCGACGGGCTCGCGCGTGCTGAACCCGAAGCAGATCGCGAGCAGGACCTACCAGGTCGTCAACGGCAACCTGCAGATGATCCAGTCGACGACGGGCCTCCTCCCGAGCGTCATCACCTATTCGCTGGTCCACAACGTCGTCGCCCTGAAGGCGCAGTACGGCGTCGCGCCGGTCGGCACGCAGAGCGTCGACACGTGGACGAGCGCGACCGGCACCTTCGACGCCAGCTCGCTCGCGACCAGCCCGACGAACCGCAAGCGCATCAAGGCCGTCCGCATCGCCGTCGTGACTCGCAGCGACAAGATGGAAGCCGGGATCGTCACGACGACGTGCACGAACGTCAGCCTCGAGGTCAACAACGGTCCGTGCCCATGGCGCGACACCGCCGCGAATCCGGCGCCGATCATCGACCTGTCGTCGGACCCGAACTGGCAGCACTACCGCTACAAGGTCTACCAGACCATCGTGCCGATGCGCAACGTGCTGTGGGGCAACCTGTGAACGCCCGCCGCGCACTGCCGAGCCGCCGCGAGGACGGCGTCGTTCTGATCCTCGTGATGATCGCGCTGGTCGCGATGGCGCTCGCCGGCGTCGCGCTGGTCCGCGCGTCGCAGGCGAACAACATGATCGCCGGCAACTTCGCGTTCCGCGAGGCCGCGCTCGCCGCGACCGATACGTCGGTCGAGGTCGCGTTCGCGCAGCTCGACGCGATCTCGAGCGTCGCGCCCGACGCGCCGTTCCCGGCCAGCTGCTCGACCGGATCGTGCGTGTACTACCCGAGCCGGCAGGCCACCGACGTCAACGGGATTCCGCTCGCCGTCGGCGACTGGTCGACGGTGCCGTCGACGACCGTCAACGGCTCGTACACGGCCCAGTACGTCATCGACCGCCTCTGCACCGGCGCCATTCCGGTCGTCGATGCCTCGTCCAATTGCTACACGAGCAACACCGCCGCCGGCGGTGGCAGCAAGAAGGTCGGCGACGTGTCGTTCGCGATGGCGCCGCAGATCTCGTATCGCGTCACGGTCCGCGTCAGCGGTCCGCGCAACACCAAGAGCTTCGTCCAGGCGATCGTCGCCAAGTAACAAGAAAGCGGTGGAGTCCATGTCCTGCTCACGCCTGATCCGTCTCGTCTGCATCCTGTGCCTCGCGCTGCTCGGCATGTCCGGCGCCATCGCGCAGCAGACCGATCTGTCCGATGTCCCGATGGTCGTGAAGAACACCGTGCGTCCGAACGTGCTCGCGGTCATGGACAACTCCGAATCGATGGACGCGTACATGGCGGGCATGCTGATCACCGGCACGAACTCGCAGACGCGCGGCAACATCGGTCGCCGCGTGCTGACCGACATCGTCACGACGTACCGGTCCAACTTCAACTGGGGCCTGATGTCTTTCCAGCTGGCCGATCAGTCGCTGCTGAACACGTACGCGTACTACTTCGGCGATCCGACGACGATGTTCTTCACCGACGACTGCACGAGCATCGATGCGGTCACCGGCATCGGCGTCTCGGTGTCGCACAACAACCTCGCCTGCGTCGCCAATCCGGAACCGTTCTCGGGCGGGACCTACGTCACGTACTCGCGTGCCAGCGACGACCCGGACATCCTCGACGTCCTCTACATCGGCTGGCAGTTCAACTCGTTGTGGGCCTACGACGGCTCCGGCACGTGCTTCAACGAGTACTTCGACCACGCGCCGGTCGCGTCGTGGGATCCGGGCACGTTCTACAACAACGTCGGCGGCTTCTGCTACACGCCGACCGACGCCGGCTTCACCGTCAGCAATCCGCCGTACCCGATGCAGTTCTACGTGCCGCGCGGCTACGGCTACTACGGCGACATCACCGGCGCCGGAGTCCTGATCGCGCCGGTCATGGCCGACGATCCGCAGAGCCCGCCGTATCCGACCATGATGGCCGCGCTCGGGCAGGAGACGCTGGACCAGGGCGCCCCCGACATCAAGAACGCGGCGGTCTTCACGCCGCTCAAGGGCACGCTGACCTCCGCGCTGAACTATTTCGAAGGCAACAACTCGCCGATCCAGCACACCTGCCAGCGCAACTTCGTGATGCTCGTCACCGACGGCACGCCGACCGGCGACCAGAACGGCAATCTCTACAGCAACCAGGACCGCACCAACACCTACGACGGCACCAACTGGAACTTCGGACCGGCATCGGCGCAGGCGATCCAGGCCGTGACGACGCTGCGGTCCGCCACGCTGCAGGGCAATCCGTACGACATCCAGACCTACGTCATCGGGCTCGGCGACACCGTACAGAACGCGAGCGCCGTCGCGACGCTGAACGCGATGGCGGCGGCCGGCGGCACGACCAGCGCGTACCTCGCGCAAAACGAGGCGCAGCTGCTGAAGTCGATCGACGGCGTCGCGCAGGACATCATCGCGAAGGACGGCGCGGCCGCGGCGGTGACGGTCTCGAATCCGAACATCGTGGCCGGCGACAACGCGTCGTACACGTCGACGTACAACTCCGGCACGTGGACGGGCAACCTGCAGAGCTATCCGGTCAACCTCACGACCGGCGTGATCGACACGTCGACCCCGAACTGGCCGTCGTCGGCGCAGGCGCAGCTCGACAACACGACGCCGTCGACCCGATACATCGTGTCGTACAGCGGCTCGCAGGGCATCCAGTTCCGCTCGTCGTCCGACACGACGGCCACCAAGCTGACCAGCCAGCAGGAAGGCATCTTCGCGTCGCCGACGTCGCCGCCGGGTCCGAACGACGGCGCCGCGGTGATCGAGTACCTGCGCGGAGACCGCACGTACGAAGGATCGCTGTATCGCACGCGTGCCCACCTGCTCGGCGACCTCGTCGACGCCGAGCCGCTGCTGGTGCGCGCCCCGAGCGAGCACTACGCCGACCCGTGCTACAGCCTGCCCGCCGCCGGTTGCACGACCGCGTTCCGCAACGTGCAGATGAATCGTCCGCGCGTCGTGTTCCAGGGCAGCAACGACGGCATGCTGCACGCGTTCTCCGCCGCCAACGGCGCCGAACTCTGGGCGTACGTGCCGCAGCTGGTCTGGGGCTCGATGAACCTCGAGACGCGCAAGAGCGGCTTCTATCACGTCTATCGTGTCGACGGCACGCCGATCTCGGGCGACGTCGACTTCACGAACACACAGGGATCGACCGGCAGCATCCCCGACTGGCACACGATGCTGATCGGCGGTCTCGCGAAGGGCGGCAACGGCTACTACGCGCTCGACGTGACCAATCCGATCGTCAGCGACGAGGCCGATGCCGCGACGCGCGTGATGTGGGAGTTCCCGAACGCCACGACCAACGCGACGGTCGCGGCGAACCAGGGTTACAGCTTCGGACGACCGGTCCTGACGAAGACCGCGGCGGCCGGCTGGGTCGTGCTCGTGACCTCGGGCTACGACAACGGCTCGACCACCGGCGGCGACGGCCAGGGTCACCTGTTCGTGCTCAACCCGCGGACCGGCGCCTTGATTCGCGACATCCCGACCGGCGTGGGCACGCCCGGGTCGCCGTCGGGCCTCGCGAAGGTCAGCGCCTACGCAGCCAACGCGTCGGTCAACAACACGACGGACTTCGTCTACGGCGGCGACCTGCGCGGCAACGTCTGGCGCTTCGACCTGACCGGCACCGACACGGCGCTCTGGAACGTGAAGAAGCTGGCGACGCTCGTCGACGCGTCCGGGACGCCGCAGTCGATCACGGTCGAACCGCAGCTCGCCGAGATCACGAAGAGCGGCGTCAGCCGACGCTTCGTCTACATCGGGACCGGCGAGTATCTCGGCGACTCCGACGTGCTGACGTCGCAGACCCAGTCGATGTACGGCCTGATCGACGACATGACGACGACGCCGCTGATCACGCCGCTGCGCGCGAGCCTTCAGCAGCAGACCATCACGCAGCTCAACTCGACGCAGCGTCAGCTGTCGTCGAGCCAGATCAACTACGTGAGCGAGAAGGGCTGGTACGTCGACTTCAACCTGTCGTCGGGCGAGCGCATCAACGCCGACCCGCAGCTCGCCGTCAACGCGCTCGTGCTGACGACCAACATCCCGTCGTCGGACGTCTGCATCCCCGGCGGCTCGAGCTGGTACTACATCATCGACTACGAGAACGGCGGACTGCTGCAGAACACGACGCAGCCGCTCTACTCGGGTCTGTTCCTCGGCAACTCGCTCGCGAGCCGGGCGAGCCTGGTCCAGCTGCCCAGCGGAAAGATCGCGGCGCCGATCCACCTGTCGGACGGATCGAGCCCGACCGAGGACGTGCCCGTTCCGGCGTCGATCACCGGCGGTCGCCGCGTGTTCTGGCAGGAAGTCATCAACAACTAGAGTTCGCTCGGGGAATCACATGAACAGCACGCTTCGCCGCCAGATGGTTTCGCTTCGGGTCCGCGCGTTGGTCCTCTGCGCGCTCGGGCTCGCGACGGTCGACGGCGCTCACGCCGTCGTGATGGTCAAGAGCGCCGACGGTTCGCAGGGCAAGAAGGTCGAGGTGCCGGCGACCAAGCCGGTCGTGCTGCCGGATCGCAAGGACGTGCTCGCCGTCGACTGGGTCGACACGAAGAACGCGCGGCTCGCGGTCGGCGGCATGAACTACTCGGTGCGCGGGGCGCTGCCCGACATCACCCTCGCCGACGGGACGAAGGTCAAGGACATCGGCTATCTGAAGAAGGGCACGCATGTCCGGATCGAGCTCGCGAACGTCGGGGGCGTCAGCCGCTTGAGCACCGTGCGCGTCGTCGCCGCGGCGGCCGACGCGTCGAGCGCGCCGGGGCAGGGCACGACGCCCGCGGCCACCGACGGCGCGAGCGCGCCGGTCCCGGCCGCGAAGCCGGGCACGGGCGGCAGGGGCTCGTCGGCCGGCAACGCGCAGTAACCGTCCGCCCGAGTACTCCATGAGCATCGCCGCGAGCCGGGTGTTCGCCGCCGTCGCGGTGTCGGGTGCCGTCCACGCGGGCGCGGCGCTGTTCGGCTGGTCCGTGCAATCGACGGCCGTCGACGGTGCCGTCGGTTCGACGCCGCTGCGCGTGACCATCGGCGCGCCGTCGCCAAAGCCGGTCGTGAGCATCCCGAAGGCCGCATCGCCGGTCGTCATGCAGCCCGTGGCCGAGCGCATCGCGCTGGCCGGCGCCCCGAAGGTCGCGGCCGCTCCGCGACCCGCGCCTCCCGCCGTGATCGTCGAGCCAACGGACGCCGACCCGGTCGACGAAGCGTCCAGCGAGTCGGTCCGCGTCGAGTCGCCGACGCCGATCAGCTATCCCGTGTTCACGTTGCCCGAGAACGACGACCCGCATCGCATCGGCCTGACGCGGCTGCTGCTGGTCGTCTCCAGCCAGGGGCAGACGATCGACGTGATCGTCACGGCATCGACGATGTCGCAGGACTACGTCGACTCGCTCGTCAAGACGTTCTCCGCGATGCGCTTCGAGCCGGCCCGCGTCCGTGGACTGCCGTATCCCGGCACGTACGAGGTCGTCGTCAACTTCGCGTACGAGCCGAACGGTCGCGCCGCGCTCTGACGCGACGACGAC
Source organism: uncultured beta proteobacterium (assembly GCA_963795885.1). Lineage (GTDB taxonomy): Bacteria > Pseudomonadota > Gammaproteobacteria > Burkholderiales > Burkholderiaceae_D > CAHJXF01. The sequence goes on from CAWCJI010000007.1 coordinate 1,256,726, forward strand.
CCCTCCGTCCGTCGGTTCCTCCGACCGGACCAACGACCGGTTCCGCGCTTCAGATTTTCGCGCCCCGGTCGAAATTCAGACAGATGCGTAGCCCGGCAACCGGCGACGCGCGCTGCCACGCGTCCGGTCGGACGAGACAATCGAGGATGAAGGCTCGTACATGAGAACGCTCCGGATCACCGTGGCCCTGGCCATCGTCGGCGGCTTGACGTTCATGGCCGCCAAACCGGCGTTGTCGAGCCGCGGCGCGCTCGCTCGCGGGTTCTTCAGCCAGCCCGACAATGCGTCGGCTTCGGCGGAGGTCGACGCGCTCGAGCGCCAACCGAACATCGCGATCTATCCCGGACAGTGGGTCTCGGTCTCGAACGTCAGCGACGTGCGCACGCGCCATGCGATCGACTTCACGAGCGACGGCCACTTCACGAGCGGCTATACCGTCAAGCGCGACGACCGGGTCCTCGTCGACGAGAACGGCGCCGGGACCTACGCGGTCCACGGCCGCACGGTCACCTTTGAGATGGACTCGGGCGGCAGCCACGTGACGCGGCGCGTGCGCATCAAGCAGGTCGACGGCGTCCATCTCGTGCTGCTGACGCCGAACGATGCACCGCTGAGCCTGACGCGGATCTTCGACGCGCAGGCGGCCAACACCTACGCGCCTTGAACGGCCCTGTGCGTCAGGTCGGTCGCGTCGCCTCGCAGTTCCAGCACTGGAAGAACTGCCCCTCGACCAGTTCGCCGCAGCGAAAGCAGCACCAGTCGGGCAAGCGGTGCGGGCCGGCGGAGTTCGTCGAGCAGCGTGCGTGCGCGGTCCAGATCGCGCATCGTCGCGGATCCAGATCTGCGGCGCGACCTGGTCGGCCGGCAGCTCGCCGACCGCGGCGCCGATGTAGCGGTTGCGCACCTCGCAGCGAATGCCCGCCGCTCTCGAGCATCTGCTGCCAGAGCGTCGCGATCATCAGGTTGTCGGCGCGGGTCAGCAGCTTCACGGCGTCAGCGATCGCGGAACGTGCTGCTCTCGCGCGTCAGCTTCGCGAAGAGATCGTAGCGACGCGGCAGCGATGTCGCCGCGGTCGCGCGCGGCGAGGACCGCGCAGCCCGGCTCGTGCAGATGCGTGCAGTTCACGAAGCGGCACTGGCCGAGGAACGGCCGCAGGTCGCGAAAGCCGCGTTCGACGGTCGCCCGGCGTCAGGTGCGCGAGCCCGAATTCCTGGAAGCCCGGCGTGTCGATGACCGCGCCGCCGCTGAACGATGGGTTGGACGACCCAGCCGTCGGCAACGCGTACAGCCGCGCGTCGGTCGTCGTGTGCTTGCCGGTCTGCAGCGCTTCGGAGATCTCGCGCGTCGCGGCCTGCGCGTCGGGCACGAGCAGGTTCAGCAGCGACGACTTGCCCATGCCGGACTGCCCGACGAGCAGCGTCGTCAGCCCGTCGAAGCGCCGGCGCCGAGCCGCTTGTCGGCGCTCGTCCGGATCGTTCTCGGATCGACACCTCGTCGACCGGCGTAGCCGAGGTCCGACGTAGAGTCTGCAGCGTCGCACGCGCCGCGTCGAGCCGGTCGACCAGGTCGACCTTGTTGAGCAGGATGCGCGGCCGCCACGTCGATGCTCTCGGCCGCGACCAGCGTGCGCCCGAGCAGCTCCTCGGAGAACGGCGGCGACGTCGCGACGACGATGGCGATGCGGTCGATGTTCGCGGCGAGCAGCTTCGTGCGAAAGCCGTTCGAGCGCGACAGCAGGTTGCGGCGCGGCTCGATCGGTGCGAGGACGCCCTGGCCGGGGCCGGTCCGCCTCGACGCTGCACGAAGTCGCCGCAGGCGGCCTCGCTCTTCTTGCCGCGCGTGAAGCAGACGAGCCGCTCGCCTGCGTCGGTGACGACGACGTAGTGACGTCCGTGTGCCGCGACGATCCGCCCGCGCTCGCTTCAAGCCGGCTGTTCGGGGCCGCTCGGCGTACAGCGCGTCGCACTTCGCCGCGCAGATGAAGTCGTTGATCGGAGATGCCGCCGACCGAATGCGTGTCGAAGCGCACGTCGACGGCGTCGTAGCGTGACCGTCGAACTCCGGATGGTGATCCTCGCGATGGACCACGTATGCGAGCGCGTTGACGAACGCGATCGTCTCCCAGTAGTTCGCGAAGCGGTAGCCGGCGTTGCATGCGCTTGCCGTCGGTCGTCCAGTCGGGCAGCTCGGCCAGCTGCGCGCGGACCGCGTCGTCCTTCATCGCGCTGCCGCCTTCGAGCGCGCGGCAGTGCGCGGCGAACAGGTCGGCGAAGGTCTTGATCATGGTCGATCCTCGCATCAGGCGGCGGGTTGCGGCGACCAGCGCGCCGCCGTGTCGCGACAGCGTCGATCGATTCGAGCCGGCCGATCCGCAGCGCCGCCGGCGGATGCGAGTCGTAGAACGTCGAGTGCAGCGGGTCGGGCGTCAGCGTCGACGCGTTGTCCTCGTACAGCTTGACGAGCGCGCGGATCAGGTCGTCCGGCTCGTGCGTGCGTCGGCCGCGTACGCGTCGGCCTCGAACTCGTGACGGCGCGACGCCAGGCTGCCGAGCGGCGACAGCGGGAACGTGAAGACCGGCAGCACGAGGAAGAACAGCAGCAGCGCGAAGACGTCGCTGCATCGCGATCGTCGGGTCGGTGCCGAGACCGACGTAGAACCACGGCTGCTGCGCGAGCCACCCGAGCAGCGCGAGCGCGGCGAGGCTCATCGCGAACGACCAGACGATGCGCTTCGACGACGTGCTTCTTCGCGAAGTGTCCGAGTTCGTGCGCGAGCACCGCCTCGATCTCGGCGCCCGACAGCCGGTCGACCAGCGTGTCGAAGAACACGATCCGCTTCGCGGCGCCGAAGCCGGTGAAGTACGCGTTGCCGTGCGCCGACCGCTTGCTGCCGTCCATCACGAACACGCCCTTCGACGCGAAGCCGCAGCGCGCGAGCAGCCCTTCGATGCGCGTCTTCAGCGACGCGTCGGACAGCGGCTCGAACTTGTTGAACAGCGGCGCGATGACGGTCGGGAACAGCCACAGCAGCAGCAGGTTGAACGCCGATCCACACGAGCCACGCGTAGAGCCACCACCAGCGGCCGGCCGCGTTCATCAGCGCGAGCACCGCCGCGAGCAGCGGCGCGCCGAGCGCGGCGCCGAGCACCGTCGCCCTTCGACGAGGTCGACGACGAAGAGCCGCGGCGTCATCCGGTTGAAGCCGAAGCGCGCCTCGAGCCGGAACTGCCGATACCAGCGCGAACGGCAGGTCGACGATCGCGAAGACGATCGCGACGCAGCCGGCCAGCGCGAGCGCGTGCCACAGCGGCGCGACGGTCGCGAGCCAGCGGCGCGATCCGGTCGTCGATCGCCTGCAGCCCGCCGAGCAGCGTCAGCGCGACCAGCAGCGCGGCGCCGACGACGCGTCTCGATCATCCGAGCCGCGTGCGCGCGATCGTGTAGTCGGCCGCCTTCTGGTGCGCGGCGAGCGACACGCGCTCGGCGAAGCGCGGCGGGACCGCGCGCGATGGATCGACGACGTGCGCGATCTGGCGCGACGAGAGCCAGAGCTTGCCGACCGTGGTCGCGCACGAGCGCGCAGACGAAGAGGGTGGTGAACATGTGAGAACATCCGATCCGACTTCGCGACCAGGCGCCCTGCAGGCGGCGCGCGAACGACACGCAGGCACATCGTGCCGGTGCTGCGCGACGCACGCCCCCCACGCGACAGCCAGAAAATTATGTCACAAGACGCGAAGCCATCCGGCCGGCGACCGACCGCGCTGATCTGGGTCGACATGGAGATGACCGGGCTCGATCCCGACACCGACCGCATGATCGAGGTCGCGCGTGGTCGTCACCGACGCGACGCTCGCGGCCATCGCCGAGGCGCCGGTCTACGCGATCCATCAGAGCGACGAGATGCTGGCCGGCATGGACGGCTGGAACACGGCGACGCACGGCGCGTCGCGGCCTGACCGAGCGCGTGCGCGCGTCGACGATGACGCGAGGCCGACGTCGAGGCGGCGCTGCTCGACGTTCCTGAAGCCGCTACGTCGCCCGCGGCAAGTCGCCGATGTGCGGCAACTCGATCTGCCAGGACCGCCGCTTCATGGCGCGCTCGATGCCGAAGCTCGAGGCGTTCTTCCACTATCGCAACCTCGACGTCAGCACGTTGAAGGAGCTCTGCAAGCGCTGGAAGCCGGAGGTCGCGTCTGTCGTTCAAGAAGCATCAGAAGCACGAGGCGCTCGCGGACATCCACGAGTCGATCGAAGAGCTCAAGCACTACCGCGAGCACTTCCTGCGAGTGTGAGGCCGCCCGTCGCGCCGCGCGACGCCCGACGCGACACGCGCACCATCCACCGAGCAGGACCACGGCCGCGAGGCCGAGGCTGACCGTCGCGGCGGCCCACAGGCCCTTGCGCGCCGAGCGGCGCGCCGCCGATGACCGGGTGGAACGCGATCCACCATCCGCCGATGAGGCCGACGCCCCACAGCGAGACCGTGTAGACGAGCATCGGCGCGACCGCGTGCTTGTACGCGCGCAGGATGAAGCCCGACATCGACCTGGATCGCGTCGAAGCAGTGGAAGACGGCGACGAAGCCGATCAGCGACAGCGCGATCGGCGCGGACCGCCGCGTCGTCGGTGTAGAGCGCGACGATCGCGCCGCGGCCGAACCACAGCGACGTCGACGACGACGACGCGCGATCGCAGACCGCGAGCCGCAGGCCGGCGCGCGTCGCGCGCCGCGCGCCGGCCGCGATCGTTCGCGCCGATCGCCTGCGCGACCAGCGCCGACGTCGCGACCGACAGCGAGAGCGGCAGCATGAAGCAGCAGCGCGGCCAGGTTCGCGACGATCTGGTGGCCGCCGGTCACGCGCGTGCCGAGGCCCGCCGACGAGCAGCGTCATGAACGTGAACGACGTGACCTCGACGATGTACGACAGGCCGGTCGGGATGCCGAGCCGCAGCAGCTCGCGCTGCTCGGCCCAGCGCGGCCAGTCGAAGCGGAAGCCGAAGACGGCGATAGAACGGATCGCGCGACAGTGCGAGCAGCGCGATGCCGCACGACCCCACATCACGATCGCGGTCGCGTAGCCGCAACCGGCCGCGCCGAGCGCCGGCAGCGCCGAACTTGCCGTAGACGAGCGCCTAGTTCAGCGGAACCTTCAGCGCGAGCGCCGATGAGGTTGATCGCCATCGTCACCTTCGGCCGCGACACCGCGACGTTGAGCGCATAGACGGTGCGGAACACGAGCGCCGCCGGCAGCGCGAACATCAGCGCATGCAGGTAGCGCGCGACGCTGTCGCGTGACGGCGGTGCCGACCGCACTCATCACGAGCCACGCATGCGGGAAACGCCATCGCCGTCACGCCGACCGCGGTCAGCCACACGGCGAGCCAGAGGCCTTGCATGTAGGTGCGTGCCGATGCGCCTCGTGCGCGCTGGCCGCCGTAGTGCTGCCCGAGGATCGGCGTCAACGCGATCACGACGCCCATCAGCCCGACGAACACGCTCGCGTAGATGCTGGCGCCGAGCGCCATCGCGGCCAGGTCCTGCGGCGACGAGTGGCCGACGATGATCGTGTCGGTCACGCCGAACGCGAGCAGCGCCCATTGGCCGATCAGGACCGGCCAGGCCTGCGCGAGGATGCGGCGCGTCAGCGCCGCGCCGCGGGGACGTTCGTCGGGCGGCACCGCCGCCGTCGATGCCGCGGTCGGCACCGCCGTCGTCGCATCGACCGTCATCGAACGGTGCTCGACGATCTCGGCGTCGCGGGCGTCGTCGTCGGCGCGGTGGTCGCCCCGGCCGGGGCTGGTGCCGGCGGCGTGTTGAACGGCGCGTCGCGACTGTCGTTGCGATCGATCGCGTCGACGTCGCCCTTGCGTCGTCGCGCTGCCGCTCTTGCGGAACAACCGGAAGCGCTCGTCGCGGTCCGATGCTCGCCGTCCTTCCCACAGCAGCTTCCAGCTTGCCGGCCGGCAGCGTCGTCGGTGCGCCGGGCTTCGCGTCAGGTCCTGGCGCAGCAGGTAGTCGCACTCGTCGACGTTGCGGCCGTCGTAGTCGACGTGCGAGAAGCGCAGGCCGCCGAACCACGCGAACGACGCGCGCTGCGCGAGCCCGACGCCATCCGTCGCGATGCACGACGCTCGGACGAGGGCGGCGTCGACGGAGGCGTCGGCGCTCGGCACGCGTGCCGCGTCGATTCGCGCGTGGCTCCGGCGTGCGCTGCGCGGCAGCGAATGCCTGCGCCAGATCGGCCGCGACGCCGCGATACGTGCGCCCGTAGTCGATGGTGCGGAGGAACAGCGTCGACGTCAGCGTCCACGCGAGGATCACGCCGCCGGATGCGAGCACCACGCTGCGCCAGACCATCTTCGGATGCGACGACGAGCCGCCAGCGCACGAGCGCGAGCCACGCGGCCGTCGCCGCGAGCGCGAGCGACGAACACGGGCGGCCTGGAACTCGATAGGTCGCGCCCGGCGTCAACCGCGCGAGGCTGCGTGCGAAGCCCGCGGGGATGCCGGTCATCTTCGTGAACCAGGCGAACCAGATCAGCAACGCCGCGACCGAATACAGCAGCAGGCTGAACCAGTCGAACGCGTTGGCGCCGCCGCGACGCAGCGTCGGCAGGCCGAAGGCCGCGAGCATCACAGGCCGGGAAGCACGAGCAGCAGCTGGCCGTCGGACGTGTCGGAGGTCGAGCAGAGCACGAGCACCATCGCGACGACGAAGCCGCCCGGCAACGCGAAGTGCGCCTCGCGCAGGCGGTCGCGCCAGCTCCACACGGCCCAGGCCGCGAGCGGCCACGCGATCCAGGTGGACCACGGCAGCGTGCGCAGGTACTTGGCCGCGGCCTGCGCATCGATGCCGTCGAAGTACTGCCGCCACTCGGTCAACCGCATCGCGATGTGGGTGCCGCCGTCGGCGACGAGCAGCCATGTCAGCAGCGGCCAGATCGCGAGGCCGACGATCGTCGCGGGCAGCGTCACCACCAACGCGGCGCGTCTTGCCGGACGGAAGTCCGCATCGAATGCGAGCAACGCGATCCACAGCCCCGCGATCGCGATCGCCGGCGCGGGACCGCGGGAATCGATCAGCCCGACGATCGACAGCGCGACCCAGCCGGCACCGGCCATCGGGTCGTCGAGGCTGCGTGCCATGCCGTAGAGGCCGACCGACAGCATCGCGAGCATCGCGACGTCCGACGAGCTCTCGTGCGCGCGGATCAGCAAGCCGATCGTCGCGAGCAGGATCAGCAACGCGCCGTCGGCCAGCACGCGGCCGTAGTCGCGCGGATCGGGCTGCCCGCCGAACGCCAGCGCGGCGGGCTGCGCCGCGCGGCGCCGACCGACGAGGTAGGTCGCGTACCAGATGCCGGTGACGGCCACGAAGAAGAACGCGACCGTGGCGAGCCGCGCGGCGAACGCCGCACCGACGAGATTGCCGAACAACGCGATGAAGATCGCGCCGACCCAGTACATCAGCGGGCCCGAGTCGAGCATCGGTGCGCCGAACACGTTCGGCAGCAGCCAGTCGGCGACGCCGCCGTAGCCCGCGCCGTGCGCCATCGTCCACATGACGCCGAACGCCGACGCGTCCTCGCTCTTCCACGGATCGCGGCCGACGAGGCCCGGCAGGATGTACAGCAGGCAGAGCGCGACCAGCGCCCAGCGTGGCAACTTCAGCGTCGCCTCGGCGGTCAGCCGCGCCGGCGCCTGCGTCGGCTGGCGCAACGAGGACAGGCCATCGGGCGTCTTCAAGGGATCGGACGTCGGTTCGAGCGGAGGTCGGAGCGGTCGATCGTCAGCGCGAACGACGTGCATCCATCACGGTGGTGGCGCGCCGCCCATCGCGTGCGCGGCCGACATCCTGCCGGGCGCCGCACAAGAAAAAAGGCAGCCGCAGCTGCCTTGGGTCCGAAACCGCGAGCCTGCCGAGCGGGCCCCGCGGGATTCGCACGGTCGACCGTCAGGCAGCGGCCTTGCCGGCCCGATTGCCGAACTTCTGGCGGAACTTCTCGACGCGGCCGGCCGTGTCGACGACTTGTGCTTGCCGGTGTAGAACGGATGCGACTCGGACGAGACCTCGATCTTGACGAGCGGGTACTCCTTGCCGTCGATCGTGATCTTCTCGCGCGCGGAAACCGTGGAACGCGTGATGAACTTGAAGTCGTTCGACAGATCGACGAACGCGACTTCACGGTATGCGGGATGGATGTCTTTCTTCATGCGGGCCTCGAGGTTCGGGAGCCGGTCCGTGACGCGCGACGGAAGATGCGGTGGACGACGGAGCGTCGCGCGATGATGCCGGACTACTTTCCGGTTGGTGAACGCGCGATTATGCCAGACGGCGACCGTCGTTGAACAGCCCCGCACGCGCGTCGGTCGCCCGGCGGGCGCGTGAATGTTCACGTTGTCGGTGCGCGGGCCGCATGCTAGCGTGCACTCTCTCTTCGCCACGGGGAGCGAACGTGAAGAGCCTCCGCCCGCTGTATGCCGCCGCGCTCGCCGCGGCGACGCTCACGAGTCCGCCGGTCGTTGCCACGACGTTCACCGACGGCGAGTTCTACAGTTTCTCGCAGAACACGTGGGGCGCGGACCCTGGCGCCGGACCGCCCGCATCGCTGGTCCGCGACCACTTCGACAGCCTCTATCCGCTCGGCATGACGCTCGGGCTCGCGAGCGGGAACTTCATGCTTTTCACGTCCGGCCAGACGGACAATCCGTTGCTGATCTATCTGCCGGCGACCGGTCCGGCGGCCCCGCTGAACGCGACGTTGGTCGATCCGACCAGCACCTCGTCCGGCATCTTCGGGGGGCAGGTCGCGGGGCTGCGGCTGAACATCGACTTCAATGCGGCGGGCATCCTGCCGCACCCGGCCGGCGTCCCGTTCGGCGATCTCATGCTGACCGGACTTTCCGGCTCTCTCGCCGGTCTGGACGGGATGTCGTTGTCGCAGTTCCAGACCGTCGCGAACACGTTGCTCGGCGGCGGGTTCGAACCCTTTCCGCTGCTCGACGTCAGCGCGCTGACGATGCTGATCAACGGGGCGTTCGAAGGCGGCTTCGCCGGAACCTGGGCCGACGACCACCTCGTCATCGCCGCGACCCCCACGCCCACGGTGCCTGAGCCGTCGGCCGAAGCGCTGCTGCTGGTCGGCGTGTTCGGGATGGCGGCGCTCGCGACGCGCCGCGCCGAACGCCGGCGTCAAGAGCGGACGGGCTCCCGGCCTTAACTGCTGCCGCGACGCATCAGGTCGAAGAACTCGTTGTTGTTCTTCGTCTTCTGCATCTTGTCGAGCAGGAATTCCATCGCCTCGATCTCGTCCATGCTGTACAGCAGCTTGCGCAGCACCCAGATCTTCTGCAGAAACTCCGGCTTGATGAGCATCTCTTCCTTGCGGGTGCCCGACTTGTTGAGGTTCATCGCCGGGTAGACGCGCTTCTCCGCGAGGCGGCGCTCGAGGTGCACTTCCATGTTGCCGGTGCCCTTGAACTCCTCGTAGATCACGTCGTCCATGCGGCTGCCGGTTTCGATCAGCGCCGTCGCGATGATCGTCAGCGAGCCGCCTTCCTCGACGTTGCGGGCCGCGCCGAAGAAGCGCTTCGGCCGCTGCAGCGCGTTCGCGTCGACGCCGCCGGTCAAGCACCTTGCCCGACGCCGGGATCACCGTGTTGTAGGCGCGGCCGAGGCGCGTGATCGAGTCGAGCAGGATCACGACGTCCTTCTTCATCTCGACCAGGCGCTTCGCCTTCTCGATCACCATCTCGGCGACCTGCACGTGACGCGTGGCCGGCTCGTCGAAGGTCGACGCGACGACTTCGCCGCGGACCGAGCGCTGCATCTCGGTCACTTCTTCCGGCCGCTCGTCGATCAGCAGCACGAGCAGCACGATGTCGGGATAGTTGGCCGCGATCGCGTGCGCGATCTGCTGCATCATCACCGTCTTGCCGCTCTTCGGCGACGCGACCAGCAGCCCGCGCTGGCCCTTGCCGATCGGCGCGAGCATGTCGATCACGCGGCCGGTGATGTTCTCGTCGCCCTTCATCTCGCGTTCGAGGACGAGCGGCTCGTCCGGAAACAGCGGCGTCAGGTTCTCGAACATGATCTTGTGCTTCGACGCCTCCGGCGGGAAGCCGTTGACCTTGTCGACCTTGACCAGCGCGAAGTAGCGCTCGCCGTCCTTCGGGGTGCGGACTTCGCCTTCGATCGAGTCGCCGGTGTGCAGGTTGAAGCGGCGGATCTGCGACGGGCTGATGTAGATGTCGTCCGGGCGACGCCATGTAGCTCGCCTCCGGGCGAGCGCAGGAAGCCGAAGCCGTCGGGCAGCACCTCGAGGCAGCCGTCGCCGAAAATCTGCTCGCCGGTCTGCGCGCGCTTCTTCAGGATCGCGAACATCAGCTCCTGCTTGCGCATCCGGTTCGCGTTCTCGATCTCCAGCGTATTCGCCATCTCGAGGAGGGCGGAGACGTGCTGGGCTTTCAGTTCGGATAAATGCATGGGGTCTGGTGCGGGTGAGGGGCCCCGGAAAGGCCGGGGCGCGAGTCGTCGAGCGAACGTTCGAGACGGATGGGGAGGTACGACGAATGTGCGGGGATCACCCCGACGGGACCAAAGAGCGATGCTTCGAAGAGGAGGCGCGGGGCACCAGGGACGGTGCTGCGCGAAAAAGCGGTGGGTGGACTCGTTGTCGAGCGAGTCACACGCGGCGGGCCGTCGTGCGGCCGACCGATCGACTGTCACTACCTTGCTGCGACGGATTGTGCGACCCGTCGCGGCGATTTCACAAGCCTCCGGCCGGACTTCGGCGGCCGGTCCGGCTCAGGTGTTGCACGGATGCATCATACAGGTCGCGCCCGGGGGCGCGGCCTGCGCAACGACGCCGTCAGCCGGTCACCTGGTCCTGACCGCGGACCGTGCCGATCGCGGTGTCGATGAACTGCGTGAGCTGCGACTTCGACAACGCGCCGACCTTCGTGCCGACGATCGCGCCGTCCTTGAACAGCATCAGCGTCGGAATGCCGCGGATGCCGTACTTCGCCGGCACCGACTGGTTCTCGTCGACGTTCATCTTGGCGACCGTCAGCTTGCCGGCGTAGTCCTTCGACACTTCGTCGAGGATCGGCGCGACCATCTTGCACGGGCCGCACCACTCGGCCCAGTAATCGACCAGCACAGGCCCGCTGGACTGCAGCACGTCGGTATCGAACGATCGCGTCCGATACGGTCTTGATGGTTTCGCTCATGAGACGACCTCGAGAGTGTGGATTGGTCGGGCGGCGTCGCATGTGTACGCGCGGCAACGACCGTTGTCGTCCGAAGATGATGACATAAGCGGCGAATTCAAGTCGTCGGACGCGGGCGCGACGACGGGTCATCCGTCGGTCTGCCGCATGCACGGCGAGGTCGACGATCACTGACCGATCGCTGCGGCGTACGTTAGAATCGTCGGTGGCGGGCCCCCTCGCATTGCGGCGTGGCGAACCTGGTCAGGTCGGGAACGAAGCAGCCATAGTCACTCACCGCAAGTGCCGAGGACCCGGCTCGCCTTTCCGGACGTTCCAGAAACGCCGATGGCGGCGTTGCGGATCCTCGACGTAGCGTTGCTACATCTCCGGTACCGCGCCTTGCACTCGACGTTTCTGGAACGTCCGCGAAGCGCAATCCTGATCTGCGGTCGCCGGTCGCTCCGCAAAACTTCATGTCCTATCAAGTCCTCGCCCGCAAGTGGCGGCCGCGCAGCTTCGAGACGCTCGTCGGCCAGGAGCATGTCGTCCGCGCGCTGCGCCATGCGCTCGACCAGCAGCGGCTGCATCACGCGTGGCTGTTCACCGGCACGCGTGGCGTCGGCAAGACGACGCTGTCGCGGATCCTCGCGAAGTGCCTGAACTGCATCGGGCCCGACGGCACGGGCGGCATGACGTCGAAGCCGTGCGGCGTCTGTCGGCCGTGCGTCGACATCGACGCGGGGCGCTTCGTCGACTACATCGAGATGGACGCCGCGTCGAACCGCGGCGTCGACGAGATGGCCGCGCTGCTCGAGCAGGCCATCTACGCGCCCGCGAATGCGCGCTTCAAGGTCTACATGATCGACGAAGTGCACATGCTGTCGAGCCACGCGTTCAACGCGATGCTGAAGACGCTCGAAGAGCCACCCGAGCACGTCAAGTTCATCCTCGCGACGACCGATCCGCAGAAGATCCCGGTGACCGTGCTGTCGCGCTGCCTGCAGTTCAACCTGAAGCAGATGCCGGTCGCCGACATCGCATCGCACCTCGCGCACGTGCTCGAGGCCGAGGGCGTCGCGTTCGAGCGCGGCGCGCTCACGCTGCTCGGCCGCGCGGCGGCCGGCTCGATGCGCGACGCGCTGTCGTTGACCGACCAGGCGGTCGCCTTCGCTGCAGGACAGGTCGACGAGGCGGCCGTGCGCGACATGCTCGGCGCGCTCGACCAGACCTACCTGCTGCGCATCCTCGATGCCCTCGCGGACGGCGACGGACCGTCGCTGATGACGATCGTCGACGAGATCGCCGACCGCAGCCTGTCGTTCAACGCGGCGCTCGTCGAGCTCGGCGCGCTGCTCCATCGCATCGCGCGGATGCAGACGATCGAGCCGGACGCCGGCGGCGTCGACTCGACGGACGACAGCGACGACACGCGACTGCGCGCGCTCGCCGCGAAGCTGTCGGCCGAGGACGTGCAGCTCTACTACCAGATCGCGGCACACGGTCGTCGCGACCTGCCGCTCGCGCCCGACGAGACGACCGGCTTCTCGATGGCGCTGCTGCGGATGCTCGCGTTCCGGATCGACGACGGCGCCGGCGCTCGCTTGCCGGCGCCTGCACCGGAGCGCGCCAAGCAGACGGCGCGTCGCGTGGAGGTCGCGCCGACGCCCGCCTCGAAGCCCGAGGCGCCGCTGCCCGCAGCCATGGCGACCCCGACCGCGCGAGCGTCGGCGCAAGCGGCGCCGTCCGTGCCGGTCGGTGCGAAGACACCCGATGTGCCGCCCGCCGTGTTCGAACCGGTCGTACCCGCTGCACAGCCGGCGCCGCTCGCGATCGTCAACTGGATCGCCGTGGTCGAGCAACTGCGGCTGACCGGCCTGACGCGCGAGCTGGTCCAGCAGAGCGAACTCGTCTCGCACGACGATCGCTCGATCGTGCTGCGCGTGCCGATCAAGTCGCTGCTCAGCAGCGCCGCGCCGATGGAGAAGCTCAAGGCCGCACTGGCCCGGCACTTCGGCCGTCCGGTCGGCGTCACGATCGAGGTCGGCGCGGTCACCGGCACGACCGTCGCGTCGACGAAGAGCGAGGAGCGCGCGGCCCGTCAGGCCGATGCCGAGGCGATCATCGGCGCCGACCCGTTCGTGCGGGCGGTCGTGCGAGACTTCGGTGGCGCGGCGGTCGTGCCCGGCTCGATCAAGCCGGTCTGACGGCGCCTCTTACCCGGAAGGCGGACATCGATGATGAAGAACCAGCTGGCTGGCATGATGAAGCAGGTCCAGCAGATGCAGGACAACGTGAAGAAGGTCCAGGACTCGCTCGCGACGATCGAGGTCGAGGGGCAGTCGGGCGCAGGCCTCGTCAAGATCACGATGACCTGCAAGAACGACGTCAAGCGCGTCGTGATCGATCCGTCGCTGCTCGGCGACGACAAGGACATGCTCGAGGACCTGGTCGCGGCCGCGTTCAACGACGCGGTCCGCAAGGCCGAGGCGACGTCGACCGAGAAGATGGCCGCCGTGACGGCCGGACTGCCGATGCCGCCGGGCATGAAGTTCCCGTTCTGACGGCAAGGCCGCGCGGGGACGGATCGGAGCAAACCTGATCGCGTGCGCGGCGCCTGAACTTCGGCCGTCGCCGGCACTCAAGAATGACTCGATGTCATTCGCAAGGAGAGCTCCGATGGCCAGACTCGAAGGCAAGCGCGTCGCGATGATCGTCACCGACGGCTTCGAACAAGTGGAACTGACGTCGCCGAAGAAGGCGCTGGAGGACGCAGGCGCGCAGGTCGACGTCCTGTCCGACAAGCCCGATCACGTGCAGGGCATGAACCACGACGAGAAGGGCGACCGGATCGACGTCACGAAGACGATCGATGCGGCGAACGCCGACGACTACGACGGGCTCGTGCTGCCGGGCGGCGTCGCGAACGGCGATGCGTTGCGCATCGTGCCGGACGCACAGGCGTTCCTGAAGGCGATCGACGCGGCGAGGAAGCCGGTCGCGATCATCTGCCACGGCGGCTGGCTCGCGGTGTCGGCGGGCCTCGTCGACGGCCGCACGATGACGAGCTGGCCGACGTTGCAAGACGACATCCGCAACGCCGGCGGCAAGTGGGTCGACCAGGAAGTGGTCAGGGACGGCACGTGGATCACGAGCCGCAAGCCGGACGACCTGCCCGCGTTCAACAAGGCGGTGGTCGAGGCGCTGGCGGCCTGAGGTTGCGTCTACCGGCGTTGGCCCGGCGAAGGCCGGGGTTCTGGTTGCCTCGGTGACTACTGGGTCCCGGGCTTCGCCGAGGACGACGAGTTGCGCAGACGATCGGTGCATTGCCGCGTCGCCGATGCGGGCGCCGCACCGAGCGGCGTTCGTCATGCCCGGCTGAGGCCACATCACGACACTGGGTTGCCGCCTTCGCGGGACGACGGTCATCCTGACGCGGCTGAGAAGGCGCGGCGAGGCCGGCGGTCGCGGAGGGACGACCCTAGGCCGCAAGCCCCGACTGGAACACCAGTCCCGCGTGCTCGCGCAAAGCGTGGAACCGGATCCGCGGCCATTCCTCTTCGGCCACGCGCAGCTCCGACACATGCGACGCGAGGTAGGTCGGCGCGTCGACCGCGTCGTACGCGATCCGCGCCGCGTAGAAGTCGATGAAGCGCTTCAGCTCGCGCTCGCCGTCCGCCGTCGGCTCCGGCGTGATCCAGCGCGCGATCCGGTACTTCGTGCCCATCAGCCGCGCCTTGACGCCGTATTCGTGCTCGAGCCGGTGCACGACCACCTCGAACTGCAGCTGACCGACCGCGCCCAGCAATAGCGAGCCGCCGAGCTGCGGCCGGAACACCTGGATCGCGCCTTCCTCGCCGAGTTGCGCGAGGCCGTGCTTGAGCTGCTTCGCGCGCAACGGGTCGGCGACCTCGACGGCCTGGAACATCTCCGGCGCGAAGAACGGCAGGCCGGTGAACTGCAGCGGCTCGCCCTCGGTCAGCGTGTCGCCGAGCTGCAGCGTGCCGTGGTTCGGGATGCCGATGATGTCGCCGGCGTAGGCGTCCTCGGCGAGCTCGCGACGCTGCGACAGGAACGTCACGACGTTGTTCGGCTTCATCGACTTGCCGCTGCGCGTGACCTTCAGGTTCATGCCGCGCTCGAAGCGGCCGGCGCAGACGCGCACGAACGCGATCGCGGTCGCGGTGCGCCGGGTCCATGTTCGCCTGGATCTTGAAGACGACGCCGGCGAAGCGGCTCTCGTCCGCGGCGACCGCGCGCTGGATCGCGATGCGGCCGAGCGGCGGCGGCGCGAGGTCGACGACCGCGTCGAGCACCTCCTGCACGCCGAAGTTGTTGACGGCCGAGCCGAAGAACACCGGCGTCTGCTTCGCCGCGAGGAAGGCTGCCTCGGTCGAACGGAGCCGACGCCGTGCTCGACGAGCTCGATCTCGTCGCGCGCCTTCGCGACCGTGCCGGTGCCGTGGTCGAAGCGCTCATCGATCGCCGCGTCGTCGAGGCCTTCGATCGTCTCGAACGCCTGGCCGGCCCGGTCCGCGCCGGCGGCTGAAGACGCGCATGCTGCCGGCGCGGATGTCGAACACGCCGGCGAACGTACTTGCCCATGCCGATCGGCCACGTGAACGGCACGGCCGTCATGCCGAGCGCGCGTTCGATCTCGTCGATCAGGTCGAGCGGCTCGCGGACCTCGCGGTCCATCTTGTTGATGAACGTGATGATCGGCGTGCCGCGCGCGCGGCAGACCTCGAGCAGCCGCAGCGTCTGCGCCTCGACGCCGTTGGCCGCGTCGATGACCATCAGCGCGGCGTCGACCGCGGTCAGCACGCGATACGTGTCCTCGGAGAAGTCCTGGTGGCCCGGCGTGTCGAGCAGGTTGATCACGCAGTCGCGGTATTCCATCTGCATGACGGTCGACGCGACCGAGATGCCGCGCTGCTTCTCGATCTCCATCCAGTCGGAGGTCGCGTGCCGCGATCGCCTTGCGTGCCTTGACCGACCCGGCGATGTGGATCGCGCCGGAGAACAGCAGCAGCTTCTCCGTCAGCGTGGTCTTGCCGGCGTCGGGGTGGGAAATGATCGCGAACGTGCGGCGGCGGTGGACTTGATCGGCGAGGCTCATGTCGACGGGATGGTGCCGGATCGAAGCGCGAACACGGCAGACGGCAAAACGCGCGATTGTAGCCGTCGACCGCGCGGGAATCGTCCGGTAGAATCGCGGCGCCGTGGCCACCTCGAAGAAACCTCGTCCTCCCGTCCGTCGAGTCCCGACGCGCTCGAGGCATTGATCGAAGGGCTGCGCAGGCTGCCGGGCGTCGGGCCGAAGTCCGCGCAGCGGATCGCCTATCACCTGCTGCAGCACGATCGCGAGGGCGCGGCCGAGCTCGGCGATGCGCTGACGAAGGCCGTCGCGGCGATCCGTCATTGCGCTTCGTGCAACACGTTCACCGAGCACGAACTGTGCGACGTCTGTTCGTCCGAGCGTCGCGACCGGTCGTTGCTCGTGGTCGTCGAGACGCCGGCCGACCAGCTGATGATCGAGCAGACGCTGACGTATCGCGGCCTGTACTTCGTGCTGATGGGCCGGCTCTCGCCGCTCGACGGCATCGGTCCGAAGGACATCCATCTCGACCGTCTGCTCCGCCGTGCCACCGACGGCGTCGTCCGCGAGGTGATCCTCGCGACCAACTTCACGAACGAGGGCGAGGCGACCGCGCACACGATCGGCGAGCTGCTGAAGCACCGCGGCCTCGCGGTGACGCGACTCGCGCGCGGCGTGCCGGTCGGCGGCGAACTCGAATACGTGGACGTGGGTACCATCGCGCAGGCCGTGCTCGACCGGCGCTCGTCCTGACCCCTCACGCAGAAAGAAGAAGCAATGGAATATCGACGACTCGGCCGCGCCGGCCTCAAGGTCAGCGCATTGTCGTTCGGCTCGTGGGTCACGTACGGCAACCAGATGGACACGCGGCTCGCGCGCGAGTGCATGGCTGCCGCATACGACGCCGGCGTCAACTTCTTCGACAACGCGGAGGTCTATGCGCTCGGTCAGTCCGAGACGATCATGGGCCAGGTGCTGAAGGAGCTGAAGTGGCCGCGGATGAAGTACGTGGTGTCGACGAAATTCTTCTGGGGGCTCGACAAGGGGCCGAACCAGAAGAACACGCTGAACCGCAAGTATCTCCATCACGCGATCGACGGCTCGCTCGAGCGCTTCGGCCTCGACTTCGTCGACCTCGTCTACTGCCATCGGGCCGACCCGGACACGCCGATCGAGGAGACCGTCTGGGCGATGCACGACATCGTCGCGCGCGGCAAGGCGCTGTACTGGGGGACGTCGTCGTGGCCGGCCGCCGACATCAGGGCCGCGTGGGAGATCGCCGAGCGCCATCACCTGCACAAGCCGGTGATGGAGCAGCCCGAGTACAACCTCTTCAACCGCACGCAGGTGGAGGTCGACTACCAGCGGCTCTATGAGGACATCGGCCTCGGGCTGACGACGTGGAGCCCGCTCGCATCCGGTCTGCTGACCGGCAAGTACCGGAGCGGCGCGCCCGAAGGCAGCCGCGCGACGCTCGCGAACTACGGGTTCCTGAAGGATCGCCTGCTCGACGCGGAACGCAATGCGGTCGTCGGCCGGCTCGAGGAGGTGGCGTCGGACCTCGGCTGTTCGCTCGCGCAGCTGGCGCTCGCCTGGTGCGCGAGCAATCCCCGGGTGTCGACCGTCATCACCGGCGCGTCGAGGCCCGAGCAGGTCGTCGAGAACATGAAGGCGATCGACATCGTGCCGAAGATCGACGCCGAGGTCCGCGCGCGGATCGATGCGATCACGTCCGGCGAGTCGCCGCGGTGATCGTCGCGTATTGGTGCGTGCTGATCGCGGGCATCCTGCCGATCCTCTGCGCCTACCTCGCGAAGTTCGGCGGCCGGAACGAACCGTCGCCGGTGCCCTACGACAACCGTGCGCCGCGCGTGTGGCTCGCGCAGCAGACCGGCGTCCGGGCACGCGCCAACGCGGCGCAGGCCAACAGCCTCGAGGCGTTTCCGCTGTTCGCGATCGGCGTCGTCATCGCGGTGCTGCAGCACGTGCCGGTCGCCGTCATCGACGCGCTGGCCATCGTCTTCATCGCAGCGCGGCTGGCCTACATCGCGTGCTACGTCGGCGATCGGCCGACGTTTCGCTCGATGACGTTCGCGACCGGGTTCCTCGCGAGCGTCGGGCTCTATCTCTACGCCGCGACGGGAACGCTGCGTTGATCCCATGACGGCGCCCGTGAACGATGCCGCATCGCTGGCCGCGCTGATCAGCGCCGTCGCGCTTGGCGATCGCAGCGCCTTTCGTCGTCTCTACGATGCGACGTCGCCGAAACTGTTCGCGATCGCTTTGCGTATCTTGCGGGAGGAGAGCCGGGCGGAGGACGTCTTGCAGGACAGCTTCGTCAACATCTGGAACGGTGCCGCCGGCTACAACGCAACGCTTGCCGCGCCGATGACGTGGCTCGTGACGATCGTCCGCAATCGCTCGCTCGACTACATTCGCCGCACCGATCGGCTCGCGGTCGAGCTCGACGGTGAGCTCGAGGCGACGCTCGAATCCGAGCAGCGCGGTCCGGTCGATCTCGCGATCCATGCACAGGATGCGAACGCCTTGCGCGGTTGCCTGAATCGCCTCGACGCGGGGCAGCGCCAGGCGATCGCGTTCGCGTACTTCCAGGGGCTCACGCATTCGGAGCTCGCGGGCGCGATGAAGATCCCGATCGGCACCGTCAAGACGTGGATCCGTCGCGGTCTCGAGAAGATGCGGCGCTGTCTGGACGGCCTGCCGACGTAGGCCCGAACGATCATGGACATCCGAGGCAACGAAACGCTGCGCGAGATGCTGGCCGCCGAATACGCGGTCGGCACGCTGTCGGGCGGCGCCCGTCGGCGCTTCGAACGATGGATGCGGGAAGACGCCGCGCTGCGTCGCCTCGCGTTCAAATGGAGCGAGCGCCTCGCGCCGCTGACCGCCGGCGTGGAGCCGGTCGCGCCGCCGGAGCGGGTATGGATCGCGATCCAGACGCGGATGCGCGGCGCGCGTGCGGCCCCGGTCGCCGTGCCGTGGTGGGATCGCGTCGGATTGTGGCGCGGCCTCGCGGGGGCGTTCGCGACCGTCGCCCTCGTCGCGCTCGCCGTCGCGCTGCGCGAGTCGACGATCGAGCGTCCGACCACGATCGTGCGCGTCGAGCAGCCGGCGGTCGAGGCGCCGCCGAAGATCGTGCAGGCGCCGCCGAAGATCATCGAAGCGCCGCCGAAGATCGTCGAGTCGCCGCCGAAGATCGTCGAGGTCCCGGCGCTGCCGGACGCGGTCGCGACGATCGTCGACCCGAAGAGCGGCGCCCCGGTCGCGGTCGTGTTCGAGGCGGATCACGGCAACGCGCTGCTCGTCAAGGTCGCGGGCAACGTCGACGTGGCGGCCGGCAAGGATCTGCAGTTGTGGATGGCGCCCGCGACGCGAAGGGAATGGTCTCGCTCGGCGTGCTGCCGGCCGACGCGAAGGACCGGCCGATCCGCATCGACGCGACGACGGTCGCGGTCGCCGACGCGGCGACGCTCGGCCGGGTCAAGGCATACGGCCTGTCGCTCGAACCGGCCGGCGGCTCGCCGAAGCCGACGCACGTGCTCGGGCTCGGCGCGGTCGCGCGCCTCGCGCAGTGAAGGCGGCGCGCGCCACGAGCCCCTAGAATACCGACGGGCCGGCACCCGCGAGGGTCGTGCGGTCGCGCGCATCGGACGCGCATCGAGGAGATCGTCTTGAACCTTATCGTCCTTACCGTCGTGCGTCGCTGCGTCGCCGCGTTGACGGCCCTGCTCGTCGCAATCCCGGGTGCCGCGTCCGCCCAATCGCTCGAGAAGCCGAACGTGTCGATCGCGGTCGGCGGCAAGGCGGGCCTGTACTACCTGCCGCTGACGATCGCCGAGCGACTCGGCTACTTCAAGGACGAAGGCCTGACGGTCGAGATCAGCGACTTCGCCGGCGGCGCGAAGGCGCTCGAGGCGCTGGTCGGCGGCAGCGTCGACGTCGTCGCGGGTGCCTACGAGCACACGATCCAGATGCAGGCGAAGGGTCAGCGCATCCGCGCGTTCGCGCTGATGGGCCGCGCGCCGGCGATCACCGTCGGCGTCGCGACCGCGAAGGCCGCGACGGTCAACGGCGCGAAGGATCTGAAGGGCCTGAAGATCGGCGTCAGCGCGCCGGGATCGTCGACGAACATCACGCTCGACATCTATCTCGCGCGCGCGGGGCTGAAGCCGACCGACGTCTCGGTGATCGGCGTCGGGACCGGCGCCGGCGCGCTCGCCGCGATGCGCAGCGGGCAGATCGACGGCATCGCGAACATCGAGCCGGTGATCACGATGCTCGAGCAGAAGAAGGAGATGAAGACGCTCGTCAGCACACGAACCGCGCAGGAGACGACCGACCTGTTCGGCGGCGCGATGCCGGCCGCGACGCTGTACGCGTTCGACGACTTCCTACGAAAGAATCCGCGCACCGCGCAGGCGCTCGCGAATGCGATCGTCCGCGCGGACCGCTGGCTCGCGAGGGCCGGTCCGAGCGACGTCCTGAAGACGGT
>CAWCJI010000008.1:0-34349 GCA_963795885.1 uncultured beta proteobacterium
TGAAGGCGCAGGCGCTCGCGCAGGGCGGGCCGAACTACATCGAAGGCATCCTCGAGGGCGGCACGCTCGGCGATGCCGAGGACGCGGGCGCCGCGCCGGGCGGCAACGCCGGCGGCGGCGAGGCGGACGCGCTGTACGACGAGGCGGTCGCCATCGTGCTGAAGGACCGCCGCGCATCGATCTCGTACGTGCAGCGCAAGCTCAGGATCGGCTACAACCGCTCGGCGCGTCTGCTCGAGGACATGGAGCGGGCGGGGCTCGTGTCGGCGCTGCAGCCGAACGGCAATCGCGAGATCCTCGTGCCGGGAGCATCGGCCGAATGAACGCATCGAGCCGACGGAACCGCTGGCGATCGGCGGCCGTTCATGCATTGCTCGCCGCGATCCTGATCGGACCGGTCGGCGTCGCGTAGGCCGATGCACTCGACGACCTGCACGCGTTCGCGTCGCAGACGAAGAGCGCGAAGGGGACGTTCGTGCAGCGCGTGCAGTCGCGCACGAAGGCCTCGCAGCCGGCGAGCGGCGACTTCGTGTTCCAGCGTCCGGGTCGCTTCGTGTGGCGTTACACGAAGCCGTACGAGCAGCTGCTCGTCGCCGACGGCCAGCAGTTGTCGATCTACGACAAGGACCTGAACCAGGTCACGGTCCGGAAGCTGGGCGACGCGCTCGGCAGCACGCCGGCCGCGATCCTGTTCGGCAGCAGCGACCTCGACCGGAGCTTCGACCTGAAGGACGCCGGCGCGCGCGACGGCATCGCGTGGCTCGACGCGACGCCGAAGAACCGGGACACGCAGTTCGAGAAGATCTCGATCGGCTTTCGCGGCGGAGAACTCGCCGCGATGGAGCTGCGCGACGCGCTCGGTCAGACGACCACGCTCGAGTTCGCGAACGTCGAGCGCAACCCGAAGGTCGATGCGTCGACGTTCGCGTTCACGCCGCCGAAAGGGGCGGACGTGGTGAAGGACTGACGCCGCTCAGACCTCGACGGTCGCGTCGAGCGTGATGTCGGCCTTCAGCAGCTTCGACACCGGGCAACCGGCCTTCGCGTCCTGGATCGCCTTCTCGACCGCGGCCTTGTCCGCGCCCGGGACCTTCACGTTCGTTTCGAGATGCACGGCCTTGATCGAGAAGCCGCTGCCGTCCTGATCGAGCGACACCGTCGCGGTCGTGCGGATGCTCTCCGCGGTCATGTTCGCGTTGCCGAGCATCAACGATAGCGCCATCGAGAAACATCCCGCGTGCGCGGCGCCGATCAGTTCCTCGGGGTTCGTGCCCGGGCCGCTTTCGAAGCGCGACTTGAAGCCGTAAGGCGCTTCCTTCAGCACGCCCGTCTGCGTGGAGATCGTGCCGCTGCCATCCTTGATGCCGCCATGCCAGTAGGCGGACCCGCTTCTCTTGATCATGCGTTACCTCGTTTGGTGAGAACTGACACGATAGCTCAGCGCTCAGGTTTGACGGGCGAGCGCCGCGAGTGCGGCGGCGCCGAGCGCCGGGGCCGCCTGCACGAAGAGGATCTTGCGGTTCACCGTGACGGCGCCGAAGACGCCGGCCACGACGACGCAGCCGAGGAAGAAGGCGGCGACCGGCCACGCGAAGATCGACTGCTGGATCGTGGCGATCGCGGCCCACAGCAGGCCGGCGGCCAGGAAGCCGTTGTAGAGCCCCTGGTTCGCCGCGAGCGACCGCGTCGCGTCCGCGAACTCCGCGGTCGTGCCGAACGTCCTGCGGCCCGCCGGTCGCGTCCACAGGACCATCTCGAGGACGAGGAACCACGCATGCAGCGCGGCGACGATCAGCAGTGCGATTGCGGTGACGACGATGAGCGTGTTCATGACGGTCCTTCGCGGCTGATGGACATGCGATCACCTCCTCGCTTCAACGCCGATACTTCCAGTGTCGCGTTCGGCCTTCGGCGATCCATTCGACGGCGGTCGCGATCCGCGACGCGCGCGTCGATTCGCGTTTCGCCTCGACGATCCACTCCACGTAGTCGCGCTTCGCAGTCGGATTGAACGCGGCGAAGATCCGCGCCGCATCCGGCTGTGCCGCGAGGGCCGCCGCGAAGTCGTCCGGCGTGTCGGGCGCGCCGCGCTTCGCGGTCGCACGCACCGGCTTCGCGTCGCTCGCTTCGAGCTTCATGGCCGCCTTGACGAAGCCGGTCAACCGACGCTTCGGCGGCAGATCGTCGACCGACCCGATGCGTCCGAGGCTGCCCATCGCCGGTTCTCCGTCGACCGTCGGCAAGCCCGGGATCTCCTTGCCGCGCCAGAAGCCGAATGCGCAGTGCGCCTTGAACGCGGCCATGTGGCACAGGTTGTTGCCGCCATGGACGAAGAACGGCATGCGCCACTTGATGTCCTCGACGACGTCGGGGCAGGCGGCATGCACGATGCTGCGCAGGTACGCGAGGATCGGCCGTGCGAACGGCGCGGCGTCGGCGATGTACGCGTCGACGCGCGGATCGCGTCGGCTGGTACCCGCGAGCCCGACGTCGGTCGACGCATCGGACATGCTCATCCGCCGGCCGCTCAGTGCTGCGAATGCAGGGCGACCTGATTGCCCTCGGAGTCGAGGAACGTCGCGTAGTAGCCGATCTCGGGCGTGATCTGCGTCTTGTCGACGAGGACCTTGCCGCCGGCCGGCTCGACGCGCGACAGGATCGTCGTCAGGTCGTCGCCGCCGTTCAGATAGACCATCGTGCCGTGCCGCGCCGGCAGGAAGCCGTCGATCTTGACGATCGCGCCGCCGACATGCCCCGCGCCCTGCACGAACGGCAGGAAGCCCATGCGCGACGGCCCCATCTGCATCTCGGGCATCTCGTAGTCGTACAGGCGGCTGTAGAACATCCGGGCGCGATCGAAGTCGTCGACCGGGATCTCGAACCAGTTGATCGCATGCTGCGGCGTGTCCATGGCGTTCCTCCGTGCGATGAGCCGGGAAGTCTCGCACAAGCGCGGGCGTCGGTGCGAGCGGAGCGTCGCCTGGCGGACCGACGATGCAAGGAGCGTCGCGAGCGACGTCGACCCGGAAATCCTGCCGGGACGCCGCAACATTCCTGTCATCTTCCTGAAGCACATTGCCGCATCGCCGAGCGGGATGGCGCGTCCGAGCGGGGGCTACCGGTCGGGTCCGCACCTTTCAGCGGCGCCCGAACGATTGCCTGGTCGACATCCTGTGCCCGTCCTCTGACGGCGCAACGCTCGACGCCAGATCCGGTCCGGACCGGGCGCTTCCGCGAGTCGCAGGCCGGCTCGTGGTCGTCGCCGGGTCCGGAACCGGGCCGCCTTCGTCGACATCGTCGTTCGACGCGGTGCGCGACGATGGTCGCCGCGCGCTTCGCGCGACCTCCAGCTGACTTGAAAGGGAATGCCGTGCGCCACGGATCATGGACGAAAGCGGCCGTGCAGGTCGCACGCGTCGTGTCATCGCTGACGATGGTCGGATTGATCGCGGGCTGCGCGACGCCGGCCGCGACGAGGTCTCAAGCAAACGGATCGCGGACCATCATCATGGTTTGGGACGGGCTGCGTCCCGACTCGGTCAACCCGGTCGACACGCCGAACCTGTTCGCGATGCGCTCGAACGGCGTCGGGTTCGCCGATCATCACGCGACCTATCCGACGTTCACGATGATGAACGGCTCGTCGTTCGCGACCGGATCGTTCCCGAAGACCGCCGGCTTCTACGGCAACACGTTCTGGACCCCGCCGCGGGGCGGCGGCTCGCCGATCCCGGTCGGCCCGTCGGCGGCCGGGACGAAGCAGAACTACACGGACCCGGTCTTCACCGAAGACTATGCGGTGCTGACGACGCTCGACGACTACTACGGCGGCCAGTTGCTGCTCGTCAAGACGCTGTTCAAGACAGCGCAGGACGCGGGCCTGAAGACGCTCGCGCTCGGCAAGTCCGGTGCCGCGTACATCCAGGACATCGGGCGCGGCGGCTCCTTCGTCGACGAGAACGCCGTGCTGCCGCAGTCGCTCGCGACCGAGTTGCAGTCGGCCGGCTTTGCGCTGCCGCTGAACACGCCGTTCGCCTATCCGCCCGGGACGATCAAGCTCGCCGCGAACAACGGCAATCCGACGGCGCGCGCCGGCGCGCTGAACTTCGTGCTGCCCGACGGCACCGCCGCGCACGACGTGACCGACGCGACGCAGGGCGCGCCGGAAGACGCGTCGAACAAGTACATGCTCGGCCTCTTCACGCAGTACATCCTGCCGAAGAAGATGCCAGACCTCACGTTGATCTGGTTCCGCACGCCGGACAACAGCGAGCACGCGTACGGGCCGGGCTCCGCGAACTATCGCCGCGCGCTCGCGTCGCAGGACGCGCGACTCGGCGAGCTGCAGGCCGCGTTGAAGGCGAACGGGCTCGACGCCTCGACGAACGTGATCGTCGTGTCCGACCACGCGCACAGCAACGTGTCCGGTCCGACCCGACTCTTTCCGCTGCGTGCGATCAAGCCGAGCACGACGGTCGACAAGGGCATCACGAACGCGTCGCTCGGCGACCCCGATCCGGTCGACGGCCTGTCGGTGTCCGGCGACGTGCGCTCGGCCGACCTCCTCACGTTCGCCGGCTTCAAGGCCTTCGACGGCGCCGGATGCCTGACGTCGCCGCAAGCCGGCATCAAGTCCGACGGAACGACCGTGCTGCCGGTCGGCGTCGATGCGACCGGCGCGCTGTGCGGCACCGCGAACACGAAGTACCAGGCGGTCAGTGCGAAGCTGCCGACGCCGGTCGTGCGCTTCAACGTCCCGGCGACGCTGCCGCCGAACGGCATCGTGGTCGCGGGCAACGGCGGCTCCGACTATTTCTACGCGCCCGACCACGACCCCGCCACGATCGCATCGCTCGTGCGCTTCCTGCAGAGCCGCGAAGAGTACGGCGCGATCTTCGTCGACAGCCGCTACGGCCTGCTGCCCGGCACGTTGCCGATGTCCGTTGTCAATCTCGAGAATGCCACCCGCCGCAACAAGGGCCAGCCCGACGTGATCGCGAGCTTCAACTGGGACGCGCAGCAGTTGATCAACGGGCTGCCGGGCACCGAGTTCGAAAGCTTCCAGAGCAATCGCGGCATGCACGGCAGCTTCAGCCCGATCGACGTCCACAACACGCTGATCGCGTCAGGCCCGGCCTTCCGTCACAACGTCACGATCGGCAGCCCGAGCGGCAACGTCGACCTCGCGCCGACGGTCGCATACCTGTTCGGGCTGTCGATGCCCGACGCCGACGGCCGCGTGCTGAACGAGGCGCTCGCGAAGCCGGCTTCGTCCGCGACGCCGACCTATCGCACGAGCGTCGTGCATCCGGCGGCGCCGGCGACGCACGTCGCCTTCAAGTCGCCGGTCGACCCGACCGGCGCGACCGTCGACGCCGGCCTCGTCGGCAACTATTCGATCAACCTGGTCGTGAAGGACGTGACCGTCGACGGGCGCACGTACCGGTACTTCGACTATGCACAGGCCGTGCGCAACTGACGAAGCGCCGCGGTCGCCCGGCCGGATGTCGCCGCGCGCCGTCGCACGCCTGCTCTCGGCGTCGACCGCCTTCGCGGTCGTGCTCGCGCACGGCGCCGAGTCGCTCGACTTCGCCCGGACGTTCGACGACGCCGGCGATGCCCGCGCGTGGCACCTGACGGCGAGCTACGTCGCGGCCGGCGAAGAGCACCGGCTCGAGCTGTGGCGCGACGGCGAGACGCGCGTTAAGCGGCGGACCGACGGCGTCGTCGAGACCGATCTCGCGCGTGAGCCCGACGCCGTCGAGTGGTCGATGACCGTCCTCGATCTCCGGCGGCGCATCCGGACCGACGTCGACCGGACGCATCTCTTGCGGATCGGCCACTTCACCGACTGGTTCGCGGAAGCGCACGTGCTGTCGACGCCGCGCGGCGACTATCGACTGACCGCGATGGACGGAGGCGTCGCCGGCGTCGAACCGATCGCGCCGTGCGGGTGGTATCGGCTCGAGCAGGCGTCCGGCTCGTCGAGCTTCTGCTGGAACGCCGATGCGCGCGTCCCGCTCGCGATCGTGGTCGACGACGCGGTCGTGTGGCGCGCCACGCGTCTCGAACCGGGACCGTTCGCATCGAACGCCTTCGCGATCGACGATCGCGGGTTCGTCCGCAACGACGTGAACCAGGAGATCGAGTCGGACTGAGCCGTCCCGGTCGCGGCGTCGCCGCGATCCACGCGCCGATCGAACGTTGCGTCAGGCCGCGAGCGTCACGAGCCGCGGCGTCGCGTCCTTACCGTCGACGAGGAGCTCGCCGATCGAGATCGGCAGCTTGAAGCGGCGCGGGCCCGCGCTGCCCGGATTGACGCGGACGAGCCCGTCGCGCTCGACGATCGTCGGCTTGTGCGAATGGCCGTGCACGACGAACGCGGTCGCCGGCGGCGCGGGATGCGTCGCGAGATCGGCGATGTCGTGGATCATGTGGATCGCCACGCCTTCGACCACGACCGTCTTCGCGACGTCGAGCGCATCGGCCCACGCGCCGATGTCGTTGTTGCCGCGAACCGCTTCGACCGGCGCGATCTCGCGCAATGCGGCGAGCACCGATGGATCGCAGATATCGCCCGCATGCAGGATACGATCGCAGCCGGCGAGGAATGCGCGCGCCTCGGGTCGCACGAGTCCGTGCGTGTCCGAGATCAGTCCGATGCGTTGCATGTCCTTGTCCGAGACGACGAGATCGACATGAAACACGATACCGCATTGAACGAAGCATCCACGCCGTCCGGGCCGGCGGCCGACGACGCGCCGCGCGAGGTCGAGCTGAAGCTGTTCGTGCCGCCGTCGAGCGTCGGTCGGGTGTGGGAGCAGCCGCTGCTGAACGACCACGCGACCGGACCGCTGGTCGCCGCGCGGATCGACAGCCGCTACTTCGACACGCCCGACCACGCGTTGGCCGCGAACGGCATGGCGCTCCGGCTGCGGCGCAGCGGCCGTCGTTGGGTCCAGACGCTGAAGACGAGCGGCGACGGGCACGGCGGCGCGCTGTCGTCGCGCGGCGAGTGGGAGATGGAGGTCGCCGGTCCGGCCCTCGAGCTCGGCCAGGCTGCGCGACACGCCGCTCGCGTCGATCGGATCCCCGCGAGCGCTTTCGGCGCGGATCAGGCCGATGTTCACGACCGCTTTCCGTCGCGAGTCGCGGATGCTTCGTCTCGCCGAAGGGACCGAGGTCGAGGTCGCCTTCGACGTCGGCACGATCGTCGCGGGTCGCGGCCGATCGCGCCGCGTCGCGTCGATCTGCGAGCTCGAGATGGAGGTCAAGCGAGCCGGCGGGGGCGACGACGCGAAGGCGTTGCTGCGCTTCGCCGGACGCCTCGCGCGCGCGCTGCCGCTGATCCCGCTCGCCGACAGCAAGGCGGCTCGCGGATACCGGCTGGTGCGCGGCGACGTCGTCGAGCCGGCGAAGCCGACGCTGCCCGACGCGAAGGCCGACGAGCATCCCGCCCGGCACCTCGGCCGCGTCCTCGGCGCGTGCAACGAGGCGCTGCTGTTCAACGCGCATGCATTGCTCGAAGCGGCGGCGCGCCACGAGCGGGGCGAGTCGTCACCCGAGGAACGCATCGAGCTCGTCCATCAGGCGCGCGTCGCGATCCGGCGTGCCCGTAGCGCGCTGCGCACGTTTCGTCCGGTCGCGAAGGGTCGTCGGTTCGATGCACTCGACGGTGCGTTGCGCGAGATCGGTCACGCATTCGGCGCGGCGCGCGACCAGGACGTGTTCGCGGACGAGACGATGGAGCGGCTGACCGAGGAGGCCGCGTCCGACGCCGACGGCAAGTCGGCGGTGGCGGAGATCGGCGAGCAGATGATCGAGCGTCGCGTCGATGCCTACAAGTCGCTGATCGACGCGCTCGATCGCGGGCCGTTCGGCGCGACGGCGATCGCGACGATGCGACTCGTCGCGCGCCTCGACGCCGATCGATCGGATCGTCCGACGCTGGGCGAGGCCGCGCCCGCGTGGCTGGCTTCGCAGCGCGACCGCATCGTGAAGCCGGCGCGGCGCATCGCGGTCCTCGACGAGGAGCGGCGCCACGGTCTTCGCATCGAGGTCAAGCGGCTTCGCTACGCGCTCGACCTGCTCGAGTCGCTCTACGAACCGGAGGCCGTCGCGCGCTTTCACGACGCTCTCGCCGAGCTGCAGAAGAAGCTCGGCAAGCTGACCGACGAGGCGGTAGCGCGCACGCTGGTCGGCTCGCTCGCGCAGAGTCCGTCGCGCGACCTTGTCCTCGACCGATATTCGCAATGGTTCGATCGTCACGTCGACAAGCAGCTGCCGAAGGTCGCGGCGCTCGCGGTCGCGTTCGAGCTCGCGCCGGTGCCGTGGTCGCGGCCGCGCGAGACGTCGATCGGGTAGGCTGTCCTCGCGTCGCGATCGTCGTCGCGAACCACGGCCTCGACCTTGAACGTCACCAGCGACCTCTTCGGAACCGACGCGCCGGCCCCGCGGCGCGGCAAGGGCGCTGCATCGGTCAACGATGCGGCCGGCGACCCGCGCGTCGTGCCGCTCGCCGAGCGCCTGCGTCCGCGCACCATCGACGAGGTGATCGGCCAGCCGCAGCTGCTCGGGCCCGGCAAGCCGCTGCGCGTGGCATTCGAGTCGCAGCGGCCGCACTCGATGATCCTGTGGGGGCCGCCCGGCGTCGGCAAGACGACGCTCGCGCGGCTGATGGCCGACGCGTTCGACGCGGATTTCATCGCGCTGTCCGCCGTGCTCGCCGGCGTCAAGGACATCCGCGACGCGGTCGCGCGCGCCGAGCTGACGCGCGCACAGTCCGGTCGACAGACGATCGTCTTCGTCGACGAGGTGCATCGCTTCAACAAGAGCCAGCAGGACGCGTTCCTGCCGCATGTCGAGTCGGGGCTGTTCGTGTTCATCGGCGCGACGACCGAGAACCCGTCGTTCGAGGTCAACGGCGCGCTGCTGTCGCGCGCCGCGGTCTACGTGCTGACGAGCCTGACCGAGACCGATCTCGATGCGCTCGTCGCGCGTGCGCTGACGGATCCGGTGTCGAGCGAGATCCACGGAATGTCGTTCACGCCGAGCGCGCGGAAGACGCTGATCGCGAGCGCCGACGGCGATGCGCGCAAGCTGCTCAACAACCTCGAGATCGTCGCACGCGCAGCGCAGGCCGAGCAGCTGCACGAGATCGACGACGCGCTGCTCGCACGCGCGCTGTCGGAGAACCTGCGCCGCTTCGACAAGGGCGGCGACGCGTTCTACGACCAGATCAGCGCGCTGCACAAGGCCGTGCGCGGCAGCCATCCGGATGCCTCGCTGTACTGGTTCACGCGGATGCTGGACGGCGGCGCGGACCCGCGCTACCTCGCGCGCCGCATGATCCGCATGGCGAGCGAGGACATCGGCCTCGCCGATCCGCGCGCGCTGCGCGTGACGCTCGACGCGGCCGACGTCTACGAGCGGTTGGGCAGTCCCGAAGGCGAGCTCGCGCTGGCCGAGGCGGTCCTCTACCTCGCCGTCGCGCCGAAGTCGAACGCGGTCTACACGGCCTACGGTGCCGCGCGGCGCTTCGTCAAGGAGGACGGCTCGCGGCCGGTGCCGCCTCACATCCGCAACGCGCCGACGAAGCTGATGAAGGAGCTCGGCTTCGGCAAGGAATACCGCTACGCGCACGACGAACCCGACGCGTATGCGGCCGGCGAGAGCTACCTGCCGGAGGGCATGCACGAACCGGGCTGGTACCGGCCGACGCCGCGTGGCCTGGAGGCGAAGATCGGCCAGCGCCTCGCGTACCTGAGCGAACTCGACCGGGCGAAAGCTCGCCAGCGACGCGGGTGACGACGAGCCGGCGGCCGATCCGTCGACGTGATCGCTCGCGTCTCTTCGTCTCAAGTACCTCGTCACGAGGACGCATCGTTCGAGCGGGATCGGGGGTGGCGGATCAGCGTCTCTCGCGCTTGCGCGGTCGCCGCGGTTCGACCGACCCACCGGTGCGATCGCGCAGCCTGATGGTCTGCTTCCTGCTTGACGCTCTTCGCGTAGTCCGCTGCCATCAGGGCAGGCATCGAGGAAAGAATGGCGCCGACGACCCGACCGACCGATTCGTTGACTCGCATCGAGTCGCTGCTGTTTCGCTCGTCCCGGACCTCGTTCCTCGGCGTGATGATCTGATCGCTGTCTTCAAGACGGGAATCTGGGCCATGCCCAATCTCGAAATCACGCGATCCATTGTGCGTACCCGTTCCGACTGTCCTGTCATATGACTTGGTGCATCCTGCGCAAAACGAAAATGTGGCTGTGGCAAATCGCGGCAACGATGCGTGGCTCGTCGTCGCTTCCTACGCGCCGCTTGGATTGTTACCGTTGATCAAGGGTACGCTGAGCGTTCTTTGTATGGCGCAAGTTGCAGTTGCGTCAGTTGGTTCCTCTTCCATCGGCGCTACCTGCTGGCACCCTCTGTGTCTAGTACCGGCATCCGCGCTGTTGCTCTTCTGGACCGCTGCAGGCCAGCCGTTGACGTTCCTGCCGAGTTTTTCGTCAACATGAACCCGTGGTCGCCGGCTATGCGGAGGCGATGGGGAACGACGGCGAGTTGTCATCGATAGTCGCGTACCTTCTCGCCGCCGGCGTATTGCTGCTGCGTTGCTTCATCGATTGCGCAAGGACTGGCCTTCCATGATGTTTATCGGCGCGCTGTATGCGTTGATCCTTTTCGTCAGCTTCAAGTTTAGTTTTACCGGCGTGACGAAGGGCACACAGCCACTGCAAGTTCGATGCTGTTAATTTGTTCCCTCGTCGCATTTGGTCGGTTTCCGGGTCGTGAAACGTTGGTCGCATGTTGGGTAGCGCGCTCGGCATCTGATGCAAAGCACTTCGAGCAAGGCGGGCTTTCAAGAAGCGGAGCGTTTCTCTGCTCGGCATGGCGACTTCGCCGCGTCGGCATTTCGAGCTACCGTTGCCGGCAATACCGTTCATGCGATCAAGCCGCCGCGTCGGTCGCTGCGATTCTGGCGGGACGTCATCACTCGGCAAGCTCGCGCTGATCGGCCTGTAATCGCTGGCCATCTCGACCGCATGTCAATTCGGCAGACGCCTGTACTGAAGCAATGAACCGTCATCTGTTGCGGCAGGATGCACCCAAGGACATCTTCTTCTCACTTCCACGTCGTGATGCTCGGCTCGCTCGGCGATGGGGCAAGCTGGCGACTGGCGTTACGCGATAGAACTCAAGGCGGCGACGGAGCGAAACGTTCTATTGCGTCGGCGGGCCGACGCGTTGTCGCGGAGCTGCGCGTTGTTGATACCACTTCGCGGTTCGAACGCGGTTCTCGTGGTCATGCCGCTGCTATTCACCGACGACGAGACACGTGTCGTCGCGTTGGTGACGCTTCCGATCGTGCTGACCGCACTGCTGCTCGATCCGGAGTTCCTCTCTCGCATCAAATCCCGTCACGCGGCGGCTTTCTTCATCCTGTGGGTCTCGTTGCCCTGGTCCTGGGCATGGGAAGGCGTGCCTCGCTGGTCGGCGTTTCCATACGACGTGGTGTATGCCGTCCAACTCTTGTCCGGAAAGCTGACGAACGCGATGTCGGGCGTTGAACTGTTCACGATGCATTGACCATCTGGAGAGGTCTTGGAGAACCGGTCAGCGAAGCATTGCTGCGCGTCCATCGCCGGTCATGCCCGTCGCAACGAGCGCGACCACGCGATCAGCTGATCGATCGTCGCCGTCGCGCCGCCGCACACGATGATCAGCACCCGCTCGAACGCTGCGAGCTCCGGCGCGGCACGATAGGCGAGCGCGAGCGCGGCGCCGCAGGCCGGTTCGACGACGAGGCGATGGTCGTCGGCGAAGCGCAGACACGCGTCGACGGCCGACCCGTCGTCGACGACGACGCTCGTCAGCGGATGCGTGCGCGCGACTTCGAACGCCTGTTCGCAGACCTGCTTCGCGCCGAGCGACGTCGCGATGCTGGTGATCGCGGGAAGCGTCACGCGTTGCCCGGCGGCGATCGATCCCGCGAGCGACGCCGCGCCTTCGGTCTCGACCGCGACGACCGGCACGTCGGGCCAGCCGTTGCGCCGCAGCCCTTCGACGACGCCGCACAGCAGGCCGCCGCCGCCCACCGACAGCACGATCGCATCGGGCTTCGTCCCCGACCGCGCGATCTCGTCGATCATCGTCGCGTGACCGGCCCACACCAGCGGGTCATCGAACGGATGCAGCAGCGCGTCGGTCGCGTCGGCCATCGACGAGAGATGCGCATGCGCTTCCTGCCACGACGCGCCGTGCACGATCAGCGATGCGCCTTCCTGCACGATCAGGTCGCGCGCATGCGGCGTGGCGCTCTCGGGCACGACGACGGTCACCGGGATGCCGAGCGCGCGTCCGGCATAGGCGACCGCGATGCCCGCGTTGCCGCCGGACGACGACAGGAAGCGCCGTGCGCCGCGTCGCCGATATTCGACGCATGCGGCACCGATGCCGCGCAGCTTGAACGATCCGGGCGGCTGCAGCGCCTCGAGCTTGAGGTCGATGGTGCGGCCCGCGCACGCGGTCAACGGTCGCGATGCGATCGTCGGAGTCTCGATGTGGAGTTGCATGTCAGGACGCGGTCGGAGGCGCGGAAGCGACGACCTGCCGATCGCTCGATGGCCATCGTCGCATGTTCCGGCGGTCCGCGAAGCGTGCAATCATCCGCGCCACAACGAAACCAGGAGGATGGACATGAAGCAGCGCTGGACTCGCGCATGGGTGCTCGCCGTCGGCCTCGCGACCGCGTCGATCGCGCACGGCTACGACGGCCTCGTCGAGAAGAAGGTC
This sequence comes from uncultured beta proteobacterium, assembly GCA_963795885.1. Classification (GTDB taxonomy): domain Bacteria; phylum Pseudomonadota; class Gammaproteobacteria; order Burkholderiales; family Burkholderiaceae_D; genus CAHJXF01. The sequence goes on from CAWCJI010000008.1 coordinate 12,794, forward strand.
TTCACGATCCCGTCGTTCACGACCGTCGGCGGCAAGACGATCAAGAACGTTCGCATCGGCTACGAGACGTATGGCACGCTGAACGCGTCCGGAACGAACGCGATCTTCGTCGCGCACTACTTCTCCGGCAACTCGCATGCGGCCGGCAAGTACAAGGCCGGCGACGCTGCACCCGGCTACTGGGATTCGGTGATCGGCGCCGGCAAGCCGTTCGACACGGACAAGTACTTCGTCGTGTCGGCCGACTCGCTCGTGAACCTGTCGACGAAGGATCCGAACGTCGTCACGACCGGGCCCGCGACCATCGATCCCGACACCGGCAAGCCGTACGGCATGCGCTTCCCGATCGTGACGATCAAGGACTTCGTCGTGACGCAGAAGGCGCTCGCCGACGCGCTCGGCATCAAGCGCTTCGTCGCCGTCACGGGCGCGTCGATGGGCTCGCTGCAGGCGATGGAATGGGCGTCGTCGTATCCCGACATGGTCGAGCGCGTGATCCCGGTCATCCCCGGCGGGCTCGAGGCCAATCCGTACCTGATCGCGGTCGCCGACGAATGGGCGATGCCGATCTACGACGATCCGAAGTGGAACGGCGGCGACTACTACGGCCGCGAGGAGCCGCTGCATGGTGTCGCCGAGGCGTTGAAGCTCGTCACGATCAGCTCGCGTGCACCGGGTTGGTCGCAGCGGACGTTCGCGCGTGAATGGGCGGTCGCCGGCGCCGACCCGCTCGCATCGTGGGACGCGAAGTACAAGGTTTCGGACGCGCTCGACAAGGCCGGTGCCGCGCGTGCCGCGTCGGCCGACGCGAACTCGTTCCTCTATCTCGTGCGTGCGAACCAGCTGTTCCGCGTCGGGCAGGGCAAGACGCTGGAAGAGGGTGCGTCGCGCATCAAGGCGCGGGTGCTGGCCATTCCGGCGAGCTCCGACCGGCTCCTGTTCCCCGAGTACACGACGACGATGCTCGACGTGCTGAGGAAGCAGGGCGTCTCGACGGAGCTGTACGTCATCGAAGGCGACGGCGGCCATCTCGACGGCGTCTTCGACATCGCGAAGGCGGGCGACACGATCCGGGCCTTCCTCGCGAAGTAGCGCGCCGAGCGGGCGCGCAGGGCCGGCCTCGACGGCTGGTCGGTCGGCTCGACCTCGATCGGACGGTCGGGCCGCCCCGACGGACGTCGACCCCGCGCCGATCGGACGTCGAGAGCCGACATGTTTCTTTCCCGGATCGAAAGGCTCCTGTTCGAGACGTCGCGCACGCGCTTCATCGGCGCGATGCTGCTGTTGCTGCTGCTCAAGGTCGGCGTCTGGGGCATCCCGAACTACGGCATGTCGCGGCTCGTCGCGTCCGATCCGTTCGTCAATCCGTTCACCGATCCGTATGCGCAGTACCTGTACTGGAACTGGCTGGCCCCGTTCGTCGCATGGTTGGTCGGGGCCACCGGTCCGTTGGCGTTCTTCCTCTTCCATCTCGCGTTCGCGGTCGCGTTCACCGTCCTGTTCGTCGCGACCGTCTTCCAACGTCTGCCGGACGCGAGCGCGCGCGTCTCCCTGATCCTGTTCTGCGCGCTTCCGGTGTCCGGCACCGTCTATTTCTGGGTCGGCATGGATGCGGTCGTGCTGTTCCTGATGCTCGTGCCGCTGCTGTTCCCGAACGTTCGTGGCCTGCCGCTCGTCGTCGGCGTCGCGCTCGGGATGCAGCACTTCGAGCAGGGCTTCGTCGCCGGTGTCGCGCTTCTCCTGGCGACGTTGACCTGCAAGCGGATGCGGCTTGAACCGCCGTACCCGTTGCGGTTCACGATCGAATGGCTGGCGGGAACCGTCCTCGGCAAGGTCGTGCTCGTCTGCTTGTTCGAACGATGGAACGTCACGGTCAACGACGGCCGGATGGTCCTGTTCGGTCACGAGTTCCAGGCACTGATCGGCGGGGCTTTCTTTCACGCCGAGGTCGTGCTCTGGTCGGCGTTCGGCGTCGGCTGGATCGCGCTGTTCCGCTACGCCGATCGGTTGCGGCGCGAAGCGATCCCCTGTCTCGTCGGCTTGCTCGCGTGCAGTCCCTTCCTGATCCTCGCGCGGGATGAAACGCGGGTCATCTCGATCATCACGTTTCCGGTCATCGCCGGCTGTCTTCTGTTGCGCTCGTCGTCGCTTTCGGTCGCGAGTCGCCGCGACGTCGCGGCATTCTTCGTGTTGTGGCTGATCGTCCCGTGGATGTGGGCCTGGAACGGCGTGCCGCGATGGTCCGCGCTTCCGTACGACGCGGTGTTCGTGCTCGGCATCCTGCTGCGTCCGTGGGTGCCGATCGACCTGCAGAGCATCGACCCGTTCCTGTGATGGGCATCGGCGACCCGACCCGCATGCCGGCGGCAAGGTCTGCGCGCACGTGCGAGAGGTCACGGGACCCGTATGCGAAAATCGGACGACCGCTTCGCTCCTCCCGACTCTTCATGCTCGACATCACCGTTCTGCGAAAGGAACTTCCGCGCGTCGTGGCGAGCCTCGACGCGCGCGGTCATGCGTTCGACCGGGCCGCGTTCGAGGCGCTCGAAGTCGAGCGCAAGCGCGTGCAGACGGAGACCGAGTCGTTGCAGGCCCGCCGCAATGCGCTGTCGAAGGAAGTCGGCCGGCTGAAGAGCCGCGGTGAAGACGCCACGGCGGTGATGACGGAGGTCGCGGCCATGCCCGACACGCTGAAGCGTCTCGAGGCGGAGCTGGCCTCGGTCCAGGAGCGCCTGCGCGAGCTGCTGCTCGCGACGCCGAACCTGCCGCATCCGGACACGCCGCTCGGGCGGTCGGAAGCCGACAACGTCGAGGTGCGACGCGTCGGGACACCGCGCTCGTTCGACTTCGCGATCCGCGACCATGTCGACGTCGGCGTGCCGCTCGGCCTCGACTTCGAGACCGCCGCGAAGCTGTCCGGTGCGCGCTTCGTCGTGATGCGCGGCCCGGTGGCGCGGCTGCATCGCGCGATCGCGCAGTTCATGGTCGACCTGCATACCGAGGAGCACGGCTACGTCGAGCACTACACGCCGTACATCGTCACGGCGGACTGCCTCGTCGGCACGACGCAGCTGCCGAAGTTCGCGGACCAGATGTTCTCCGTGAAGAAGGGCGGCGACGAAGCGGATGACGCGCCGCTCTACCTGATCTCCACGTCCGAGATCTCGCTGACGAACACGGTCCGCGAGAGCATCGTGCCGCATGCCGCGTTGCCGCTGAAGCTGACGGCGCACACGCCGTGCTTTCGCTCCGAGGCGGGAAGCTACGGACGCGACACGCGCGGCATGATCCGCCAGCATCAGTTCGACAAGGTCGAGATGGTGCAGATCGTCGATCCCGCGACGTCGGACGCGGCGCTCGAAGAGATGGTCGGTCATGCCGAGACGGTCCTGCAGCGGCTGGACCTTCCGTATCGCGTCATGCGCCTATGCACCGGCGACATCGGGTTCGCGGCGGCGATGACGTACGACCTCGAGGTCTGGCTGCCCGCCCAGTCGACCTACCGCGAGATCTCGTCGCTGTCGAACTGCGAGGCGTTCCAGGCGCGCCGCATGCAGGCCCGCTTCCGTGGCGCCGACGGCAAGGTCGAACTCGTGCATACGTTGAACGGCTCCGGCCTCGCGGTCGGCCGCACGCTCGTCGCCGTGCTCGAGAACTACCAGCAGGCCGACGGCTCGGTCGTCGTGCCGGACGTGTTGCGGCCGTACATGAAGGGCGTCGAGCGACTCGTGCCGGCGTCATGAGCGACGACGACGCGAAGCGTCCGGCGCTGGCGACGCGACTGGTCCACAGCGACTATGTCCCGCCGCCGTTCGGCGGCCTCAACGCGCCGATCCATCATGCGTCGACGGTCACGTTCCCGAACGTGGCCGCGATGCGGGCGCGCGACTGGAAGAGCGACGCCGGCTACACGTACGGGCTGCACGGCACGCCGACGACCTACATGCTCGCGGAACGCATCGCGAGCCTCGAAGGCGGGCGCCACTGCCTGCTGCTGCCGTCGGGTCTCGCCGCGATCGCGGTCGTCGACATGGCCTTGCTCGGCAGCGGCGACCGCTTGCTGCTGCCCGACAACGTCTACAACCCGAGTCGCGACCTCGGGGCGTCGCTGCTCGCGGCCTTCGGCGTCGAGACCGTGTTCTACGATCCGATGGACCCTTCGTCGTTGTCGGCCGTGATCAACCGACGCACGAAGCTGATCTGGCTCGAGGCGCCGGGCTCGGTGACGATGGAGGTGCCGGACCTTCCCGCGCTCGTCGCGATCGCGAAGCGGAACGGCGTCGCGACCGCGATCGACAACACGTGGGCCGCGGGCGTGCTGTTCCGTCCGTTCGATCACGGGATCGACATCGCGATGCATGCGCTGACGAAATATCCATCCGGCGGCAGCGACGTGCTGATGGGGTCCGTCACGACGCGTGACGACGCGCTGCACGAGCGCCTCAAGCTCGCGCAGATGCGGCTCGGCTACGGCATCGGCGGCGACGACGCCTATCTGATGCTGCGCGGACTGGCGACGATGGAACTGCGCCTCGCGAAGAGCGGCGCGAATGCACTGGCGCTCGCGAGCTGGCTGAAGGCGCGTCCGGAGATCGTCGCGGTGCTGCATCCGGCGTTCGACGACTGCCCGGGGCACGAGGCCTGGAAGCGTGACTTCAGCGGTGCGTCCGGACTGTTCTCGGTGGTCGTCGACGCATCGATCGACGAGGCGAAGGTCGACGCGATGATCGATGCGCTGCGGCTGTTTCGCATCGGCTTCAGTTGGGGCGGCGTCCACAGCCTCGCCGTCCCGTACCGGATCGGCCTGCCCGGCGGCCCGGCGCGGACCGCGGCACGTTGGGCGCGCGGCGGCGTGACGGTCCGCTTCTACGCCGGGACCGAAGACCCGCAGGATCTGATCGGCGATCTCGCGCAGGCGTTCGACCGGCTCGGTCGCTGATCGCGCCCGGCACCGGGCCGGCCTCGCGGCATTCGGTATCCTTGACGATCGTTGCAGTCGGTCGTCCCGGAGGTCGTCTTGGAAGTCTCGGTGGTCGTGGTCGCGCTGGTGATCGGACTCGCGATCGGCGCGCTTGCGGCCGCCTGGTCGCAGCGCCGCGCGGGTCGTCTGACCGTCGAGGCGGCGCTGGCGTCGGCCGGCGCCGACGCGCAGGCGCGGCTCGCGGCGGCGGACGCGCGGCTCGCGGCGCGCGACGCCGACGTGGTCGACCTGAAGACACGGCTCGATGCCGCGCTCGCCGAGGCACGCGACGCGACCGACGCGCTCGGCCGCGCGCGCGCCGTCGAGGCGGGCCTCGTCGCGCAGCTGCGCGACGAGCGCGAACGAACTGCGGAGAAGGTCGCGCTGCTGGCGCACGCGCGCGACGATCTGTCGGCGCACTTCAAGGCGCTCGCCGGCGACACGCTCGAGCTCAACCGGCAACGCATCGCCGAACAGCATCACGGCGCGCTCGACCAGATCCTGAAGCCGCTCGGCGAGAAGCTGGTCGCGTTCGAGAAGAAGGTCGACGAGGTATACGACAAGGAGGCGCAGCAGCGTTCGTCGCTGCGCCAGGAAGTGTTGAACCTGCAGGCCGCCACGCTGCAGATCAACGAGGACGCGAAGAACCTGACGCTGGCGCTGAAGGGCGAGGCGAAGACCCGAGGCAACTGGGGCGAGGTGGTCCTCGAGCGCGTGCTCGAGCGTTCGGGGCTCGTGCGCGGCGAGCAGTACGACGTGCAGCTCACGCTGCGCGACGAGGACGGCGCCATCTCGAGGCCCGACGTCATCATTCGGCTGCCGGGCGACAAGCACGTCGTGATCGACTCGAAGGTCTCGCTGATCGCCTACGACCGCTATCACGCGGCCGACGAGGAGACCGGCCGGACGCATGCGGGACGCCAGCACGTCGACGGCATGCGCAAGCACTTCCGCGCGCTCGGCGAAAAGAACTATCAGCAGGGATCGGGCGTCGACTCGCCGGACTTCGTCGCGATGTTCGTGCCGATCGAGCCCGCGTTCAGCCTCGCGACGTCGCTCGACGCCGACCTGTTCCTCGACGCGTGGAACCACAAGGTCGTGATCGTCACGCCGAGCACGCTGCTCGCGTTGCTGATGACGGTCCAGTCGCTGTGGCAGCGCGACAAGCAGACGCGCAACGCGATCGAGATCGCCGAGCAGTCGGGCGCGCTGCACAACCAGTTCGTGCTCGTCATGGAATCGTTGAAGACGCTCGGCAAGCAGCTGCGCGATGCGCAGAAGGCGTTCGACCTGACCGAACGGCGTCTGGTCGACGGCCGGGGCAACCTCGTCGGCCGCATCGAACGATTGCGCGAGCTCGGCGCGCGGACGAAGAAGCAGCTGCCGGCGGACCTGCTGGCGCGTGCGAGCGACGACACGAGCCGCGACGACGACGACGAAGACGGCGCGTCGCAGGTCCAGTCGAAGCTGACGCTCGTTCCGCCTCCGTCCGAGGACGCGGCGTCCTGACGTTCGCTAAACTCGCCGCGTGGCGCCGGCACGAGCAGCGCCGGCGCGCTTCCACGGAGAGTCCATGAACGTTTCGTCCCGCATCCTCGTTCGCGTCGCGCTGGTGGCCGGCTGCCTCGCGACCGCCGCACATGCCCAGCAACCGGCGCCCGTCGTGGTCGAGCCGATGAAGTGCGACAAGCCGACTCGGCTGATGAGCGACAACCCGAGCAGCGCCGAGGTTTCGCGAGCGCAGAAGGAAGTCGAGGCCTACAAGAACTGCGTGAACGCATATGCGAAGTCCAACGCCGACAAGGCACAGGCACTGATCGCGCAGGCGAACGCATACCGCGAGGCGGCGAACAGCGCGATCGGCGAATACAACGACTTCGCGACCGAGCTCAACGCGCGCTCGAAGCAGTAGGGCCGAGGTCGTCCGGCCCGACGCCGGATCGCGCCGCCGCCGTCTTCGACGAGTCCCTGTCGCCGGTCACCGGCCTTCGATCGCCGGCCGCTGCAAGGCGGTCGCATGGAGCGCGTCGAGGCGCCGGCAGACCTCGTCGAACGAGGCCGCCGCCCGATCGTCGGGATAGAGCCAGCGCAGGGTACCGACGGGCGCGTCGCCGGCCTCGGCGTCGCGCGAGCCGTCCCGCCGCACCTTCAGCCAGGCGACCGGTCCGCTGCCCGGGACGTCGGATGCTTCGGCCTGCGCAGGCGGGAACGGTCCGCGGCCCGTGAGCTTGTACTGCACGACTTCGCCGGTCCCGCCCGGCAACGCGTTCGCGACGCCGTCCCACAGCGCGAGCAGAACGTGGCAGCGAGACGCGACGTAGTGACCGGCCTGCGCGTAGTGAGCGTCGCGATCGGCGCGTTGCGAAGCGGCGCCAGTTGAAACCGACACGGCCGGCAACTCGATGATCCGATCGGGCGGGATCAGCTGGAGCAGCGCGCGGAACGCCGCCGCACGCTCGTCGAAGTCGCGCTCGTAGTCCCGAGCGGACAACGGCAGGACCGCGACGACCTCGTGCTTGCGTGCGAGTGCGACTTCGACGACCAGGCGGTCGGCACCTTCGGCCAGCGGCGACAGCACGCACAGCGGCGTGTGCGGGTAGCGCGCAGACAGCTCGTCGAAGAACGCCTCGACCCCGCGCCGGTACGACGGCAGGTCAGGCTCGGCCAGCGACCGGTGTCCGGTGACGCCGACCGTCAGCGGGATGCGCGCGTCGAAGCGGGCCGTCATCGAAGGGTCGTCGCTCCGCGCCGACGACCGGTGCCGACGACCTCGTGCAGAAGCGTCGCGCCTCGCCGCACGGCCGTCACGCGAGCCCGTGCATCGGCAGCACGTCCACCGTGTCGCCGGCCGAGACCGGACCACGGTCGTGTTCGAGCGCGATCAGCCCGTTCGCATCGCTCATCGAGCGCAACAGTGCCGAGCTCTGCGAGCCAGTGGGCCGCACGTGCCATCCGTCGACCGCGCGATAGGCGTAGCCGCGGACGAACTCGCTGCGCCCGCGGTTCTTCGCGATCGGCGCATCGGCGATGGCCGTGAGCGACGGCAGCGGCTCGACCGCGGCCCCCATCAACTTGAGCAGCGCGTCGCGGACGAGGACGTAGAACACGACCATCACCGCGACCGGATTGCCGGGCAGCGCGAACAGCCACGCCCGCCGCGCGCGGTTGCCGACGCACCCGAACGCCATCGGGCGTCCGGGCTTGATCGCGAGCGACCAGAACGCGACGTCGCCGCAGCGTCGCAGGACGTCGCGCGTGTAGTCGGCGTCGCCGCTCGACACGCCGCCGCTCGTGACGATCGCGTCGGCGCGGACGTCGTCGCTGCAGGCGCGCCCGATCGTCTCCTCGAGCGCGTGCGGGTCATCGGCCACGATGCCGAGGTCGATCGCGTCGATGCCGAGCCGCGTGAGCATCCCGATGATCGTGTAGCGGTTCTGGTCGCGGATGCTGCCGCACTCGAGCGGCTCGTCGAGTGGCCGCAACTCGTCGCCGGTCGAGAAGACGGCGACGCGCGTGCGACGGACGACGTCGAGTCGGTCTCGCCCGATCGAGGCGAGCACACCGAGGTCGGACGGCATCACGACGCGCCCCTGCATGACCGCGACGTCGCCGGCCCTAAACGCGTCGCCTGCGCGACGGCGATGCCGACCGGCCTCGATGCCTGCGGGTACGACGACCCGCTCGCCGTCCAGCGTGACGTCCTCGAACGGTACGACCGCATCGCAGTCGGCCGGCATGGCCGCGCCGGTCATGATCCGGACGCATGCGTCGGGCGCGACACTGCCGCGATACGGATGGCCGGCGCGCGATTCGCCGACCACGCGCAGCACGCGGGCATCGCCGCCGTCGCTCTTCAGCGCATAGCCGTCCATCGCCGAGTTGTCGAAGCCGGGAACCGCCGCGTCCGCGACGACGTCGCAGGCGACGACGCGTCCGAGCGCGTCCGCCAGTCCAACGCTCTCCGATTCGGACAGCGGCTCGATCGCGGCATCGATCCGCGCGCGGGCCTCGTCGAGCGAGAGCGCGGGCGCGGATCGGCTTGCGACGGGTGGCATCTCGGCGTACTCGCTCATGCATGCACGATACGTGAACAGGCCCTAGTCGTTCGGCTGTCGTTCCGCGTCACGGAGCTCGGCGACGGTGTTGAGGTTGCGGAACGCGGGCTCGTCGTCGAACTCGACCGTCGCGGCGTGCAGCGACGCGGCCCAGGCCTGCACCGATCGGCCGCCTTCGTCGATGAAGCGGCGCAGCCGCGGCGCGACGACGGTCCGCATCAGGCAGAAGACCGGATGCAGTCCCGACGGCGTCGTCGCGATCGCGAGCATCGTGTCCGGGTCGCGCAACGGGTCGAAGAGACGGCCGACGAGGTCGCACGGCAGGAACGGCGCGTCGCACGGCACGCAGACGAGGAACGTCGAGTCGCAAGCCGCGAGACCCGCCGCGATGCCGGACAGCGGGCCGTCGCGACCGCCGACGTCGGGGACGACCGGATACCCGAGGCGCTCGTAGTCCGCGCGTCGCTCGTTGGCGCTGACGACGATGCGACGGACCTGCGGCGCGAGCCGCTCGATCACGTGCTCGACGAGCGGCCTGCCGCGAAGCGGCTGCAGGCCCTTCTCGACGGATCCCATCCGCGATCCGCGACCGCCGGCGAGGACGAGGCCGGTGACATGAGGAAGATCGACGGGGCGCGGCACGGACATGTCGGCGGTCCAGGGGCGGCCGATGACCGCGATGCGAACGATCGCGAGACTGTCGCGCAAAGCACGAAGGGCCGTCAAACGGCCCTTCGTGTCTGCGTCGCGCGAGGTTTACTGCACGGTCAGCGTCGCGGACACCGTCCCGCCGCCGTTCGGGCCGCTCGACACGCGAACCCACGGCGTGACCGTCGTTGCGGTCGGCCAGGTGAAGATGTGCACGTTGCCGTCCGCGAGTTCGGCCGTCGCATGCAGCGGCTGCCCGGTGCCGTCGACCAGCGTGAACTGCAGCGTCGCGCCGCCGCTCGCCGTCACCGCGAGTCGATAGGCCTTGCCGGCGACCGGAGAGCCCCACAGCGACGGGGGCATCGAGCGACCGGTCCCGTTGATCTGCTGCGTGAACTGACCGTTGTTCGCAAACGTGACCGCTTGGCTCCACGTGTCGAACGTGCCGGCCGTCGACCCGGCGAGCAGATACCAGCTGCCGCGCATCGACAGCATGTTGAGGTTCGTCTCCGGCGTGAACGACGCACCGTTCGCGTCGACCCAGCTCGACGTCGACACGGCCTGACGCAGACTGGAGCGGATCAGGTCGAGCTCGGTCGCGATCTCGCCGTCCCATCCGTTCGGCATCAGGTTGAAGCCCGACCCGAGCTCGACGTAGATCACGTACGGCGTGCCGCTGTTGGTGTCCACGGCATACCCGCCGTAGGTCTGCAGCGTGCGAGCGATCTTCAGCAGACGCGCGTCCTTGATCTTCGTGAGATCGAAGGTCGCGGGCAGCATCAGCAATGCGCCCTCCGGAATCCCGCCCGTGTTGTTGTTGCTCGCATAGATGTCGGAGACCGTCGCGGGGAACGTGTACGTCGGGCTCGCAGAGAGGCCGGTCGTTGCGAGCGACATCGCGAGGGCGTGCTTGTACGTCGGCAGCCCGTCGGTCAGTTCCGCCGTCCGGATCAGGCCGGCGATCGGCACGACGCCGGTCGCGCGCGATCCCTGCATGTAGGCCGCCGGTGTCGCGAAGCCCCGGCCGTTGAGCGCCGTCCACGTGTACTGCGTCGCACGCCACTGGTTGTTGCTGTCCTTGACCAGCTGGTAGAACGAATGGATCTTGTTGTTCGCGACATCGATGATGTCCGCATGGCCGTCGCCGCCGCTCGCAGGCGTGACGTTCGCGGGCCAATGCGGAATGGTGATCTGCGCCACGGTCGTCTCGGCATCCGCGACGTAGATCCCGGAGCTCCCGCTCGGTCCCATCACCGACACCGCCGGGTCGCTCGCGGATGCCGCGAACGCGCCGACCGAATACGGGCCTTCGGTGACCGTCGGGTAGTAGTACGACGCCGGAATCTGGAACGAACCGAGCGTGACCTGCGTCGGATGCGAGTTCCACGGCGACTGATCCGAAAACGGCCGTGCCGCGGTGGCGGACTGCGTCGCCTGCGCGTTGACGGTCAACGTCGCCGTCGTGCTCTGCGTGGCGCCCGCGTTGTTGGACACCGTCACCGCGAACTTGGCGCTCGTGTCGGTCAACTGCACCGATGCGAGCGTCAGGCTCGAAGCAGTCGCCCCCTGGATGGCACTGCCATTGCGTGTCCACTGGTACGTCACGACCGCGTCGCTCGTCGCGCTGACGCTGAACGTCGCGGGCTGTCCGCCCCCGACGACGACCGAGTTGGGTTGGGCCACGATGGTCGGCGGAGCCGAAGCCTTCGGGCCGACGTCGACGGACAGGACGTAGGCGGCCTTGCTCGTGCCGGGAGACAAGTCGGCGAAGATCGACGTGTTCGCCGTGTAGGTGCCGGCGGCGAGCAGTCTCGACGAGAACGTCGAACCGGAACCGAAGAAGACGACGCTCGCATAGTCGAGCGTGAACTGGTGGTTCTCGTCCGCGATCCTGCTGGCGGTCGACGCGTCGAATTGCGGGGTCGCCGTGGTCGTCGTCACATAGGCCGACTTCGAATAGCCCGGCGCCGGGTCACCGAACTGCGCCGTGTTCGCGACGTACGTTCCCGCCGCGAGCAGCATCGACGTGAACGAGGCATTCGCCCCGAAGTAGACGCGCGAGGTCGACGACAGATAGAACGGCGCGTTCTCGCCGGCGACCTTCGTCGCGGTCGCGGGATTGAACGGCGTCACCAACGTCGAGTCGAGCACGTAGGCGGCCTTGAAGACACCCGGCTTCGGATCGCCGAACAGCGACGTCATCGCCTGATAGGTGCCGACCGCGAGTTGCTTCGATGCATACGAGCCCGCCGCTCCGAAGTAGACCGTTCCGGGAGACGTCAGCGTGAACGAGCCGTATTCGTCTGCGACCTTCGTGGCGCTGGTGACGTCGAACTGCGAGATCGCCGTGGCGTCCATCACGTACGCGGCCTTGTGCATGCCCGAGGCCGGGTCGCCGAAGATCGCGTTGCTGGCGTAGTAGGTCCCGGCGGCCAGCTGGCGCGTGGCGAAGGAGCCGTTCGCGCCGTAATAGACGGTCGCCGCCGCCGTCAACGTGAACTGCCCGTTCTCGTCCGCGATCTTGGTCGCGGTGCTCGCGTTGAACGGGATGATGGCCGTGGTGCTCATGACATAGGCCGACTTGTAGGAACCCGACGCCGGATCGCCGAACAGTGCGTTGCCCGCCGTGTAGGTGCCTGCCGCCAGTTGCTGTGCCGTGTAGTGTCCGTTCGCACCATAGAAGACGATGCTGGAGGTCGCGAGCGTGAACGACTGGTTCTCCCCCGCGATGAGGATCGCGCGGCTCGCATCGAAGGTTGCGATCGCCGACGTGTCGACGACATACGCGGCCTTGAAGACGTACGGAGCCGGATCTCCGAACAGCGTGGTGTTGGCGACGTAGTTGCCTGCTGCGAGCTGCATCGAATCGAATTGCCCGTTCGCTCCGAAGAACACGAGGGCAGGTGCGGTCAGCGTGAAGGTTCCATTCTCGTCCGCGATCTTCGTCGCGCTCGTCGTATCGAACGACGCGACCTTCGAATATTTCGTACGGGCGACGACGGACGCGGTCGCCGCAGGCGTGGCTGCGACCGGCGCATCCGTGGCGTCGCTACCGCCGCCGCATGCGGACAGCAGGAAGGTGGAGAAGACCACGCAGGCGGCGACCGCTTTCGAGCGGAACGACGTTCGGGACGACGAAGGAAGCGAGAGTAGGGGCACGGCATCACCTTTGGGTCAGTGCGCTGCGCGCGGCGCGTCGGGGCTTGCCGCGTGCAACACTGCCGGCGCTTTGAAGCGCCAACTCGGGAAGGGGTGGATTCGGCGCGCCGCGATCGGCGCACACGCGATGCTGATCGGTCGAAACCCGATTATCTAAAGCGCCGCGACCACAAAAAGTTGTTTCGTTTCAACCGATTGAGATTGCGACGGCGTAGGGTGGGGCCGGTCCCGCGAACGTGGATTTCGCGGGGTCGAAGGTCGCGGCCTGGGAGGCCGCCGGGGCAAGGTGCGCCGGCCTTCGATCGGACCGTCAGCGCGGCATGGAACGGCGATGCCGTGGTTGAGAAGAAGCGACGCGCGCCGGTCGACGGCTTGCGCGTGCGACGTAGGATCGCAAGAAAGATCGGCGAGCGGCGCGCCGCTCATCGGTCGTCGCGGGCCGGTGAGCGACCGGCCCGCGACGATGCGCCCTACAAGACGTCGGCGGCGTGGTCCGCGAGCCTCGATCGCTCGCCGCGTTGAAGCGTCACGTGCCCGCTGTGCGCCCATCCCTTGAAGCGGTCGACGACGTACGTGAGGCCGCTCGATCCTTCGGTCAGATAGGGCGTGTCGATCTGCGCGATGTTGCCGAGGCAGATGATCTTCGTGCCGGGACCCGCGCGCGTGATCAACGTCTTCATCTGCTTCGGCGTCAGGTTCTGCGCCTCGTCGATGATCAGGAACTTGTTGAGGAACGTGCGTCCGCGCATGAAGTTCAGCGACTTGATCTTGATGCGGCTGCGAATCAGGTCCTGCGTCGCCGCGCGGCCCCAGTCGCCCGCCGAGTCGTCGGTCTTGTTGAGCACGTCGAGGTTGTCGTCGAACGCGCCCATCCACGGCGACATCTTCTCTTCCTCGGTACCGGGCAGGAAGCCGATGTCCTCGCCGACCGGCACGGTGACCCGCGTGACGATGATCTCGGTATACGTCTTCGTCTCGAGCACCTGCGCGAGACCGGAGGCGAGTGCGAGCAGCGTCTTGCCGGTCCCGGCCTGCCCGAGCAGCGTGACGAAGTCGCAGTCCGGGTTCATCAGCAGGTTCAGCGCGAAGTTCTGTTCGCGGTTGCGTGCGGTGATGCCCCACACGCTGTTCTTCTGATGCGTGTAGTCGCGCAGCGTCTTCAGCACGGCGGTCTTGCCGTGCACTTCCTTGACCTGCGCGTACAGCGAGGCGCCGTCGCCTTCGTGATAGACGAACTCGTTGACGATGAAGCTCGACACGAGCGGTCCCGACAGCCGATACCAGGTCGCGCCGTTCTGCTGCCAGCTCTCGACGCCCTTGCTGTGCGTGTCCCAGAAGTCGGCCGGCAGCTGACGCACGCCGGCGTACAGCAGGTCCGTGTCCTCGAGGACCTGGTCGTTGAAGTAGTCCTCGGCCAGCAGACCCAGTGCACGCGCCTTGATGCGCATGTTGATGTCCTTCGACACCAGCACGACAGACCGCGACGGATGTGCCTCCTGCATCGCACGGACGACGTTCAGGATCTGGTTGTCGGCCTTGCCGGTCGGCAGCGCCGACGGCAGTGTCTGCGTCACCGCGTGCGTCTGGAAGAACAGCTTGCCGCCGGCGTCCTTGCTGCCGAGCTTCGACAGCGCGATGCCGTTCTCGATGTCGGCTCCGCCCGGGGTCGACGACAGCGTCGCGACCAGCGCGTCGAGGGAGCGGCTGACCTGGCGCGCATTGCGGGCCACCTCCGACATGCCCTTCTTGTGATCGTCGAGTTCCTCCAGCGTCATCATCGGCAGGAAGACGTCGTGCTCCTCGAAACGGAACAGCGCCGACGGGTCGTGCATCAGGACGTTCGTGTCGAGGATGAACAGCTTCACCGCGTCGCCCTGCGCCTTCGTGCGCGGACGCGGCTCGAACATCGTGACGACGGACCGCGACGGATCGGCGGACTTCGCGACCTGCGGCTGCGCGGTCTCGAGCGCGCGAGTCGCGACCGGTTCCTTCAGGACGCCTGCTCCGCGGGTCGGGACCTCGGCCGGCGCGGCGTCGCCGTTCAGTGGGACCGGCCGCGGCTTGACGCGCGCGCCCGACTTGTTGGTTTCTTCCACCGCCTGGGCGGACAGGAAGACGGCGGGACGCGCGGGCAGTTTCGGCAGAGGCATCGGGTCTCGGGAAGAGTCAGGCGTCGCGGAGGTCGTGGACCACGCACGGTCGGGCGCGGTCACGGGCGGAGGGAAACGAGCGGCAACGCATCGCCGCTCGCGAGCGTCGGTGCATCGTGAATGACAAAGGCCGACGGGCCGTCGCGATCGGAGTCGCGGTCGGGCAGTCGGCCTTGCGGGGATGGCGAATCAAAGGGCGCGAATCGGCGGGCTGTGCGGAGCGCGGATCGAATGGTCGGGAGCGGATCGCGGTCGGGCGCGTGCGGCGATGGTGCGGCGGCGGGAGCGAAAAGGCAAGCGACGCGCCGCCGCCGTCGGGTGGATCAGACCGCCTGGACGGCCGCCAGGACTTCCGCGACGTGGCCCGGGACTTTCACGCCGCGCCACTCGCGGATCAGCACGCCGCCCGGGTCGACGATGAACGTGCTGCGTTCGACGCCACGGACCTGCCTGCCGTACATGTTCTTCATCTTCATGACGCCGAACAGCGCGCACAGCGTCTCGTCCGGGTCCGAGATCAGCTCGAACGGGATGCCGAGCACTTCCTTGAATTTGGCATGCGAACGCAGGCTGTCGCGCGAGATGCCGAACACGATCGTGTTCGCGTCGGCGAACGAGACGGCCGCATCGCCGAACTCGCGCGTCTCGGTTGTGCAGCCGGGTGTGCTGTCCTTCGGGTAGAAGTACAGCACCACGCTCTTGCCGCGCTGTGCAGCCAACGACATCGTGCCGGCGGTGGTGGCCGCGTTGAAGTCGGGCACGGGGTGCCCGATCTGAAGTGTCCTTGGGGTTTCCGTCTCGATCGGTGCCATCATCCCTGCATCGCAAGTTGTTGAGCGAGTGTGTGTTTTACGACGAGTTACATTTGATACGTGGGCGCGATCGAATCGCGTGAGCCGATCGGCGCCTTGTGCGTTCCTATGCTTGTGCGTGCAGACTGCACGCGGAAACGAAGGAGTCGATCATGTTGAAGAAGCTCGCTGTTGCTGTGGTTGCCGCCGGAGGCCTGATGGCGGCTACCGCGCCGGCCCATGCGGCGGGTCACGTCTCGCTGTCGCTCGGCCTCGGACTGCCGCTGCCGGGTGTCTACGCGGCGCCTGCGCCTGCGTATTATGGTCCGCCGGCGGTCGCGTACGACGCGGCGCCTCCGGTCGTCTATGCGCCCCCGTACCCGGCCTATCCGGCTTACTACGGATACCCCGGCTACTACGGTCCGCGTGTCGCGGTGCGGGTCGGTCCGTACTGGCACGGCGGCTACTACCGTCACGGCTGGCATCGCTAAGAGCAGCGCTGCCTGACCGAAGGCCCGGTCGCGGTATCCGCGGCCGGGCCTTTTTCATGACGGACCGGCGATCGGGTCGCCGCTCAACATCAGTTCGCCACTGCGGCCCGCGATCGATCCCCAACGCCAGCGCCGCCGCGGGACCGACGCGGGATCGACTCGTTCGAACGCGCTCGCCATCGATCCGAGCGTCAGCCCCTGCGACTTCCAGCCGTCGAGCAGGCGTTCGAACGCCCCGATCAGCTTCATTCCTTCGAGCTCGGCATGCAGCGTGAAGATCTCGTCGCCCGTCGCAGCGGCCGTTCGCTCGAGCAACAGGTCGGCCGCCCCCGTCGCGTCGCGTCCGTCGATGCCGATCAGCTCGTCCAGCGTCGGCAATGTCGTCGGCATCTGGATGCAGTCGAGCGCCCGCCCGCCGACCCACGGGCGGTAGGGACCGCGATCGACTTCGTCGTCGGCGACGCGACCGTCGGATGCGTAGCGGATGCCCCACGTGTCGAGTTGCCGCAGCGCGTCGTCGTTGATTTGCCAACCCGCCGCGCCGTGGGTGGGCGGCGGCCGGCCGAAGATGTCGGCGAAGCGATTGTGCGACTTCGCCATCTGACGCCACGTCCAGCGCGGCGACCGCTCGCGCACGTGGTCCTGCCACAGCACGTGGTCCCACGTATGAACGCCGACCTCGTGGCCACGACGGGCCGTGTCGCGCATGACGTCGGCCGCGCGGATGCCGATGTCCGGCCCCGGCAGCAAGGTGCCGTAGAGCAGCGTGCGGATGCCGTAGTGCTCGACGACCGACGTCCGCTGCACCTTCGCGAAGAAGCCGGGCCGGAAGACCCGCTTCAACGCGCGCCCGGTGTGGTCGGGTCCGAGGCTGAACAGGAACGTGGCCGACACGCGATGCCGCTCGAACAGGTCGAGCAGCCTCGGCACGCCCTCGCGGGTGCCACGCAGCGTGTCGACGTCGACCTTCAACGCGACGTGGCGAGTCGTCATCGCGCGAGCGCGGTCAACGCGTCGCCGGTCACCCGGGTGATGCGCCAGTCCGGCATCACGACGGCCCCGAGGCCTTGGTAGAACGCCTGCGCGTCGACGTTCCAGTCGAGGACCGCCCATTCGAAGCGGCCGCAGCCCCGTTCGACCGCGAGCGCGGCCAGGTGCTTCAGCAGCGCACGTCCGAAGCCGCGGCCCCGGTGTCGCGGTTCGACGAACAGGTCTTCGAGATAGAGCCCGCGGCGACCGAGGAACGTCGAGAAGTTGTGGAAGTAGAGCGCGAAGCCGGCCGGCACACCGGCGTCGTCGTCGGGCCACAACATCACCGCCTCGACGGTCGACCCGTCGTCGAACAGCGCGCGCTCGAAGTCGGCCGGTGTCGAGACGACCTGATCCTCGAGTCGCTCGTAGCGCGCGAGTCCGATCACGAGGCGATGCAGCGCGTCCAGGTCCGCTCGTTCGACGCGACGGATCGTGTACGTGCCGGCCCGGTCGGCCTCGCTCAATCGACCAGCCCTCGCGCTTCCGCGACCTGCCCGCGGTACGCGTCGAAGATGCGCGCGAGCGCATCGGCCATCGCGACGCGCGGCTCCCATCCGAGGTCCGCCTTCGTGTTGTCGATCTTCGGGACGCGGTTCTGCACGTCCTGGTAGCCGGCGCCGTAGTACGCGCCCGACGTGGTCTCGATCAGCTTCACCTTCTTCGCGGTGTCCGCGTACTCGGGGTACTGCGCGGCGAGGTCGAGCATCATCGTCGCGAGCTCGCGGACCGAATAGTTGTTGGCCGGGTTGCCGATGTTGTAGATCTTCCCGCTCGCGACGCCGCCGTCGTTCGCGATGATCTTGATCAGCGCCGAGATGCCGTCGTCGATGTACGTGAACGCGCGCTTCTGCGCGCCGCCGTCGACCAGGCTGATCGGCTCGCCGCGCACGATGTGGCCGAAGAACTGCGTGATCACGCGGCTCGACCCTTCCTTCGCGGTGTGGATCGAATCGAGGCCGGCACCGATCCAGTTGAACGGCCGGAACAGCGTGTAGTCGAGGCCCTCCTGCTGGCCGTACGCCGCGATCACGCGATCCATCAGCTGCTTGCTGCACGCGTAGATCCAGCGCGGCTTGTCGATCGGCCCGTACACGAGGTCCGACGCGTACGGGTCGAACTCGGCGTCGCGGCTCATGCCGTAGACCTCCGACGTCGAGGGGAAGATCACGCGCTTGCCGTACTTGACCGCATGACGAACGATCGGCAGGTTCGCCTCGAAGTCGAGCTCGAACACCCGCAGCGGCTCGCGTACGTAGGTCGCCGGCGTCGCGATCGCGACCAGCGGCAGCAACACGTCGCACTTGCGGACGTTGTACTCGATCCACTCCTTGTTGATCGTGATGTCGCCTTCGAAGAAGTGGAAGCGATCGTGGTCGAGCCACTCGGCGACCCGATCGCACTGCATGTCCATCCCGTAGACCTCCCAGTCGGTGGTCTCGAGGATGCGCTTCGACAGGTGATGGCCGATGAAGCCGTTGACGCCGAGGATGAGGATCTTCTTCATGGATGAGGATTCGAGGGAGGCTCGCCTGGGTTCGACGACGCGGCGCGGGCCGCGGATTCGAGGCGCTGTCCCCAGCGCCCGAAGGGAAGCATCGACAGATACGCGAGCGTCGCGTACGGCGTCTCCAGCCACAGCGCGAGGATCAGCGCCACGACCGCGGCCGCGCCCAGACCGCCGAGTCGAACGAGCGACGCATGATACGTCCCCGCCTCCATCGGATGATGCAGGAGCTCCGGATGAGCGACCACGTAGCGGGTCTTCAGCAGACCGAGCAGCGCGAGCGCGAGCATGTTGACGTTGTACGCGACCTCGGCGGCCGGCATCGTCCCGAACTCCCCGAGCAGCGCGGCCGAGAACGGCATCAGGCTGACGAAGGCCAGCTGGTACAGGTTTCGCCACAGCAGGCGACGATCGACGTAGCGCACGTAATGGAACAGGCGGTGATGCGCGATCCAGAACGTGCCGAGCACGAGGAAGCTGATCATCCAGGACATCGCCTTCGGCGCCAGGTCGGCCAGTGCCTGCGCGAGCTCCTGTCGCGTGTGGACCGTGTGCGGGTCCGGCACCTTCAGGTCGATCACGAGCAGCGTCATCGCGACGGCGAAGATACCGTCGGTCAGCGCCTCGACGCGATGCTTGCTCCACAGCACGACGAGCGGCGCCGGACGCGAGTCGCTCATGCGGCGTCTCCGAGCGAATGCCTGCCGTCGCCGATCAGCGCCGCGAGCGCCGGTCCGCGACCGGAGCGGCCGTCGATCGACGCCGCGACGATCTCGAGCAGGCCGCCGTCGACGCAACGCACGAGGCAGCGGCCGCCGGCGACGACGAGGTGCGCCGATTCGCGTCGTGCGGTCGCGTCGTTCGCGGCGCTCGACCAGTCGCGTCTTCTCGACGACGACGCGGCGTCCGTCGATCGTCGTGAACGCGCCGGGATACGGCGGCGCGACCGCGCGGACGAGGTCGTGGATCGCCACGCGCCGGGCGCGACCAGTCGATGCGGCCGTCCTCGGGGCTTCGGCCGCCGAAGTACGAGCCCGCGGCGAGATCGTTCGGCATGAAGAACGGATGACCGTGGACGAGGTCCGGCAGCACGCGCCACAGCGTCTGCTCGGCCGCGACGACGACCTTGCCGAACACCTCGTGCGCCGTGTCGTCGGGCAGGATCGGCACCGGCGTCTGCCCGACGATCGCGCCGGCATCGGGCTTCGCGGTCATCTCGTGCAACGTCGCGCCGGTCTCGGTCTCGCCGTGGATGATCGCCCAGTTGATCGGCACGCGGCCGCGATACTTCGGCAGCAGCGAGCCGTGCATGTTGTACGCGCCGCGCGTCGCGAGCGACAGCAGCGACGCGGGCAGCATGTTGCGGAAGTAGAACGAGAACAGGAAGTCGGGCTTGAGCGCGCCGACCTTGCGATGCATCGCGTCGGCGTCGAGATCCTCGGCATGAGCGACGTCGATGCCGTGCTCGATCGCCGTGTCGCGGACGCTGGCGAACCAGATGGTCTCGGTCGGGCTGTCGCGATGCGTGATCACGAGCGGCACGTCGACGCCGCGTGCGAGCAGCGTCAACAGGCAGCGGACACCGACGTCGTGATACGCGAAGACGACGGCCGTGGCACGGCGCGCCATCACGCGCGGCCGGATCGTCGTCCGGACGCTCGAGGACGCCTTGCACGATCCAGCGCGGACGGCCGCGGACCTGCTCGTAGATGCGACCGACGTATTCGCCGAGCAGGCCGATGCCGAGCAGCGTCACGCCGATCAGGAAGAACGCGATGCCGAACAGCGTGAACAGGCCTTCGGCTTCCGGCCCGAAGAAGATGCGCCGGATCGCCAGCACGAGGACCAGCGCCGCCGAGGCGATCGACAGCGCGACGCCGAACAGCGAGAACGCCTGCAGCGGCACGAGCGAGAAGCCGGTGACGAGGTCGAAGTTGAGGCGGATCAGCGAGTACAGCGAGTACTTCGACTCGCCCGCCGCGCGCTCCGCGTGCGCCGACCTCGATCTCGACCGGGTTGTTCGCGAACGTGTACGCGAGCGCGGGGATGAACGTGTTGATCTCGCGACAGCGATTGATCGTGTCGACGATGCGGCGATCGTAGGCGCGCAGCATGCAGCCCTGATCGGTCATCGTGATGTGCGTGATCCGCTCGCGCAGCCGGTTCATCGCACGCGACGCGGTCTTGCGCCAGCGGCGTCGCTGCCGTGCGGTGCGGATCGTGCCGACGTAGTCGTGACCGGCCTTCATCGCGTCGATCAGCTTGACGATCTCCTCGGGCGGGTTCTGCAGGTCGGCGTCGAGCGTGACGATCCATCGCGCCGCGCACGTGCTCGAAGCCCGCCATGATCGCCGCGTGCTGTCCGTAGTTGCGCGTTGAACAGCACGACCCGCGTCACGTCGGGACGCGCGCGGAACTGATCCGCGAGCAGCACGGCCGAGCGATCGCGGCTGCCGTCGTTGACGAAGACGACCTCGTAGCGCAACGCGCGCGCCGCGGCCATCGCGTCGAGCGCCGGATAGAGCCGCGCGAACAGCTGCGGCAGGCCGGCTTCCTCGTTGTAGACCGGGATCACGACCGACACGTCGACGGTCGTCGCCGCGACGACGCCGCGACGCTGTCGGGCGGATCGACCCGTTCGCCGGCGCGCGCGATGCCGACGGGCGACGCGATGCGCGGCTCGAGCGTGTTCGTGGTCGTCATGACGTGCGCAGGACGTCCTGCAGCGTGTCGACGACGCGTTCGACGTCGGCGTCGTCATCGTCG
>CAWCJI010000009.1:0-209457 GCA_963795885.1 uncultured beta proteobacterium
GTCGTTCCGCGTCGGGCCGTACGGTCCCGCGGGCGTCGGCATCTTCGGCGGCTTCATCGACTACATGAACTACATCAACGTCAAGGAGGGCGGCGTCAACGGCGTCAAGCTGTCCTGGGAGGAGTGCGAGACCGAGTACCAGGCGGCGAAGGGCGTCGAGTGCTACGAGCGGCTGAAGACGAAGAGCCCGACGAAGGGCACCGCGATCAACCCGGTGTCGACGCCGATCTCGTACGCGCTGCTCGACAAGACCGCCGCGGACCACGTGCCGCTGGTGCAGACCGGCTACGGCCGCACCGACACGATCGACGGCCGCTACTTCCCGTGGGCGTTCCCGCTGATCACGACCTATCCGATGCAGGCGACTGCGATCGTCAAGTACATCCGCACCAAGGAGAAGGACAACCTGCGCGGCAAGAAGATCGCGTACCTCTATCTCGACAGCGCGTACGGCAAGGAGCCGATCACGTACCTGCAGGCCGAGTCGAAGGTCAACGGCTTCGAGCTGACGACGATCCCGATCACCGCGCCGGGCACCGAGCAGGGCGCGCAGTGGCAGCAGATCCGGCAGAGCCAGGCCGACTACGTGATCTTCTGGGGCTTCGGCGTGATGAACGCGGCGGCGATGAAGGCGGCGCAGAAGATCGGTTATCCGCGCGACAGGATCATCGGCAGCTGGTGGGCGGGTTCGGAAGAGGACACGGTCCCGGCCGGCGACGCCGCGAAGGGCTACATGTCCGCCGCGATGAACGTGTCCGGCAAGACGCCGCTGATCCAGGACATCGAGAAGACGCTGTACGGCGCCAACCCGACCGGCAACATGCAGGACCGCTCGAAGATCGGGGGCATCAACTACAACCGCGGCGTCGTCATCGGCATCCTGACCGTCGAGGCGATCCGCGTCGCGCAGGCGAAGTACGGCAAGAAGGTGATGGACGGCGACCAGATCCGCTGGGCGCTGGAGCATCTCGACCTGTCCGACGCGCGGTTGAAGCAGCTCAACGCGACCGGCCTGATGCCGACGATGAAGACGAGCTGCATGGACCACGAGGGCTCGGGGAAGATCAAGATCCAGCAGTGGGACGGCACGAAGTGGGTGCTGCTGTCCGACTGGATCGACGGCAATCGCGCGCTCGTGCGACCGCTGCTGGAACAGTCGGCGATCGACTACGGCAAGTCCAAGGGCATCACGCCGCGCGATTGTTCGAAGGAGGGGTGACAAGGCTCATGACGCCGGCCTCGAACGACATCGGTTCGCCGTCCGATCCGGCGGTGCTCGAGTCGCTTCGCGCGTTGAATGTCACCGCGGCGTTCAACCGCTGGTGCGCGATCGAGGTGACCGATGCGGGCGAGGGGCGCGTCGTCATCGAGATGCCGTGGCGTGACGAGGCGGGTCAGTACACCGGCTTCCTGCACGCGGGGATCGTCGGCGCGTTGATCGACACGGCCTGCGGCTACGCGGCCGCGACGATGGCCGGCAACCGGCTGCTCGCCGCGCACTTCGCGGTCAGCTGCCTGCGGCCGGCCGTCGGCGAGCGCTTCGTCGCGCGGGCCAGGGTCGTCAAGCCCGGACGACAGCAGTTCTTCACGACCTGCGAGTTGTTCGCGCGCCGCGACGGGCAGGAAACGCTCGTCGCGACCGGCGAGACGCTGCTGTCGGTGGTGGCGTCGTGAACTTCGAGCGAGGCGGCCCGATCGTCGAGGCGGTCGCGAGCCGATGGCTGCCGCACCCGCGAGGTCGGACATGAGCGCCGTCCCGGCCGACGCGCCGGCGACGCGGCCGGTCGCCGCACCGCTGCTCGCCGTCAACAACATCGAGGTCATCTACGACCACGTCATCCTCGTGTTGAAAGGTGTGTCGCTCGCGGTGCCGAAGGGCCGCATCGTCGCGCTGCTCGGAGCCAACGGCGCCGGCAAGACGACGACGCTGAAGGCGATCTCGAACCTGCTGCGCGCCGAGCGCGGCGATGTCACGAAGGGATCGATCGAATTCGACGGCACGCGCGTCGACCGCCTGACGCCGAACGACCTCGTCAGGCGCGGCGTGATCCAGGTCATGGAAGGCCGACACTGCTTCGCGCATCTGACGATCGAGGAGAACCTGCTGACCGGCGCGTACACGCGACGCCTCGGCCGTGCCGCACTGGCCGAGCAGCTCGAACGCGTCTACGCCTACTTTCCGCGGCTCAAGGAGCGACGCGCGAGCCAGGCCGGCTACACGTCGGGCGGCGAGCAGCAGATGACGGCGATCGGTCGCGCGTTGATGGCGAAGCCGACGATGATCCTGCTCGACGAGCCGTCGATGGGTCTCGCGCCGCAGATCGTCGACGAGATCTTCACGATCGTGCGCGACCTGAACCATCGGGAAGGCGTGTCGTTCCTGCTCGCGGAGCAGAACACGACGATCGCGTTGTCGAACGCCGACTACGGCTACATTCTCGAGAACGGTCGCGTCGTGATGGACGGCGACGCGGCGTCGCTGACGGCCAACGAGGACGTCAAGGAGTTCTACCTCGGCGTGTCGTCCGGCGAGCGCAAGAGCTTTCGCGACACGAAGTTCTACCGGCGCCGCAAGCGCTGGTTGTCGTGAGGGACACGGGACGAGATGGGCGGCATCACCACGGAAGGACTCGCGACACTGCAGGAGGTCGTCCGGCAGGTCCGTGCGATCCCGACGTTGCGCGAACGCGAGAAGGGCACGTATCAGCTGCTCGGCCAGCCGTTCGTCGTGTTCGGCGAGGACGGCGGCAGGCTCTACGCCGATCTTCGCAAGGCATCGGGGTCCGGCATGGAGCGCTTCCCGCTCGACGAGGTGCCGGACCGTCGCAAGTTCGTCGACGAGGCGAAGCGAAGGGCGGCGAAGCTGAGCGACGAGTGAGCGCGTCACCGGCGAACCGAAGCGCGACGTGCGGTCGAGCCCGGTCGCTTGCATCGTTCGCTGAAGGAGCTTTGATGAACATTACCGAAGCGCATGCCTACTGCGCGTCGCTGCCCGGCGCGACGCTCGACTACAAGTGGCAGTTCCAGGACAGCGTGCATCCGGTCTTTTCCGTTGGCGGCCGGATGTTCGCGATGTTCTCGATGAAGGGCGGCAAGCTCACGGACACGCTTTTGTTCAAGGCCCACGACGCGCGCTTCCTGGAACTGACCGATCGCGAGGGGATCGCGCCGTCCGCGTATCTCGCCCGCGCGAAGTGGGTCACGCTCGACACCGTGAAGCGACTGGCCGACGCCGAGCTGAAGTCGCTGCTCGGCGAGTCGCATGCCGTGGTGCTCGCGAAGTCGTCGAAGAAGGCGCAGGCCGCGATCCTCGCGGCCGCGACGGCCGCGCCGGAATCGACCGTCTCGTCGAAGCGCGCATCGTCGCGGCGCGCGACCGCGAAGAAAGCCGCGACGACGCCAGCGTCCAAGCGGGCAACGCGGTCCGCGACCCGACCCATCGTTCGATGACCGCGCTTTTGACCGATCCGGACCACCCCTATCTCGATGGGCTCGAGACACGCGACCCGGCCGAGCGCGAGGCGGACCTGATGCGGCGCCTGCCCGCGCAACTCGCGCGGGCGAAGCAGGCGGCCGGCTTCGCGCGCATCCTCGATCGCATCGATCCGCAGGCGGTCGCGACGCGGGCCGCGCTCGCGCAGCTGCCGGTGACGCGGAAGTCGGACCTGCAGGCGTTGCAGCAGGCGACGCCGCCGTGGGGCGGACTCGCGGCGACGCCGACCGGCGGGTTGTCCCGCCTCTTCATGTCGCCGGGCCCGATCTTCGATCCCGAAGGTCGCGGCGACGACTGGTGGCGCTTCGCACGCCCGCTGTGGTCGGCCGGCCTGCGACCCGGCGACGTCGTGCACAACGCGTACTCGTATCACTTCACGCCGGCCGCGTTCATGGTCGAGGGCGCCGCGCGGAAGATCGGCTGCCCGGTGATCCCGGCCGGTACCGGCAACATCGAGATGCAGCTGCAGGCGATCGCGGCGCTGAGGCCGACGATGTACGCCGGGACGCCCTCGTTCCTGAAGATGATCGTCGAGAAGGCGATCGAGACCGGCGCCGACGTGTCGAGCCTGCAGCGCGCGCTGGTCAGCGCGGAGCCGCTGCCGCCGTCGTTGCGCGCGTGGCTCGTCGAGCGCGGCGTGCCGGTCGTGCTGCAGCTCTATGGCACCGCGGACCTCGGCTGCATCGCCTACGAGACGCGGACCGGCGATGCCGTCAATCCCGGCTTCGTCGTCGACGAGGACGTGATCGTCGAGATCGTCGTGCCCGGCACCGGCACGCCGGTCGCGGACGGCGACGTCGGCGAGATCGTCGTGACGACGTTCAATACCGACTATCCGCTGGTGCGCTTCGCGACCGGCGACCTGTCCGCCGTGCTCGACGGCGTCTCGCCGTGCGGCCGGACGAACCGGCGCATCAAGGGATGGATGGGCCGCGCGGACCAGACGACGAAGGTGCGCGGCCTGTTCGTGCAGCCGTCGCAGGTCGCGGCGGTCATGCAGCGTCATCCCGAGGTCCGTCGCGCGCGGCTCGTGGTCTCGGGCACGACGGGCGACGACCGGATGACGTTGCGTTGCGAACTGAACGGCAACGGGTCGGACGCGCTGCGCGCGATGCTCGAGGTCTCGATCCGTGCGCTCACGCGCCTACGCGCCGACGTCGAGTTCGTCGAGGCCGGCACGCTGCCGAACGACGGCCGTGTGATCGAGGACGTGCGGAAGCACGACTGACCGCGTGCGCCCAGTGCGCCGGACCGGCGTTCGACCCGCCGACCGATCAGTGAAACGGCGAAGTCCGCGTCGCGGCGAGGCGGGCACCATCGATCCATTCCAACGAACCCGAGGATTCCCATGAGCCGGCGCCGCATCCTGCCCCGTCATTCCATCGCCACGACCTTCAAGGCGGCCGAGCTCGCGTGGGCCGCGCCGCAGGTCGTCGCCCATCGCGTCGGCCGCATGTCGCGAAGCGGGCCCTTCCCGTCGCAACGCGACCGCGACGAGTTCCATCGCATGTGGTCCGAGAAGGCGGTCGCGTTCAGCACGTCGTGGTTCGCGATGACGACCGAGGCGATGACCGCGCAGCAGGCGTGGCCGTGGTCGCTCGCCGGCCGCTTCTGGAACCCATGGTCCGGCGCGCCGGCCGTCGGCGCATCGAAGATGCACGACGCGGCCTGGCGCGTGTTCGCCGCGGGGCTGCGCCCGATCCATCGCACCGCGGTGGCGAACGCGCGTCGCCTGTCCGCCGGCGGCTAGGTCGAACGTCACGCGGACGCGCGCATCGCCGACCGGCACGCGGCGACGAACGCGTCGCATGCGCGCGGTAGCGTGCGGCGGCGCTTCTTGACGAGGCTCACGGTCCGCACGAATGCCGGACCGTCGATGGGCCGCCGCGCCAGCATCGGCTCCGCATGGGTCTCGCGGGCCGACGCCGGCAGGATCGTCAATCCCAGTCCGGCCCGCACCATCGCGACGGCCGTCATCATGTAGGTCGCTTCGCAAGCGACGAGCGGGCGATGGCCGTGCGCGGCGAACGCGGCCTCGACGCAGGCCCGGACGCTGGTCGACGGATCGGTCAGCACCAGCGGCACGCCGACGAGATCGCCGACCCTGACCCGATGCTTGCGGGCGAGCGGATGACCGTCGGGATAGACGATGCACAGCCGATCCTCGGTCCGTTGCAGCACGTCGACATCGCTCGATGCGACCTCGCCTCCGGTGATGCCGACATCGACCTCCTCGTCGACGACCATCGTCGTCACGCGTTGGGCGACCGCGTCGCGCACGACGAAGTCGAGCGCGGGATCGGTCCGACGGCACGCGAGAATCACGTCCGGCAACAGGCTCGCCGCGAACGACGGCAGCGCCGCGACCCGCACGAGGCCGCCGCCTGCCGCACGCAGGTCGGCGACCGCGGCGTCGAGGTCGCGCAGCGTCCGCTGCAGGACCGGCAGCAGATCGCGTCCGGCGCGCGTCAGCGCGACCGAGCGGCTGTCGCGGTCCAGCAGCCGGCTTTTCACCGCGTCCTCGAGATTGCGGATCTGCACCGTCAGCGCGGGCTGCGACAGATGCAGCGCCGACGCAGCCCGCGTGAAGCTGCCGAACTCCGCGATCGCGACGAACGCGCGCATCTGTCGCAGGCTGAAGCTCATCGCGCCGAATCGTCGCCCATGTTCATAACGTCACCTTATTCGAGCGATCAGATCAATTCAATTGTCTTAGGCGGCCGCGTTTCCTATGCTCGTCAGAAGAGCTCGGCGTCCACAGCACGGACGCACGAGGCGACGACAACGATATCCGGAGACCACCATGCTGGCGCTGCTCGGCCTGGCGACGATCGTCGTCCTGCTCACCGTGATCATGACGAAGCGGATGTCGCCGCTCGTCGCGCTGATCCTCGTGCCGTTGATCGCGGCCCTCGTCGGCGGCTTCGGGCTCGGCACCGGCAAGTTCGTCGTCGACGGGCTGAAGAGCCTCGCGCCGGTGATCGGCATGTTCGTCTTCGCGATCCTCTACTTCGGCGTCATCACCGACGCCGGGATGCTCGATCCGATCATCGACCGCATCCTGCGGACGGTTGGCACGCGGCCGACGCGCATCGTGATGGGCACGACGCTGCTCGCGCTGTTGATCCATCTCGACGGATCGGGCGCGGTGACGTTCCTGATCACGATTCCCGCGATGCTGCCGCTGTACGACCGGCTCGGCATGGACAAGCGCGTGCTCGCGGCGGCGGTCTCGATGGCGGCCGGCGTGAACTTCCTGCCGTGGACCGGCCCGATGATCCGCGCGTCCGCGTCGCTGAAGCTGCCGATCGGCGACATCTTCACGCCGCTCGTGCCGGTGCAGATCGTCGGGCTCGTGTTCATCTTCTCGGTGTCCTGGTGGCTCGGGCGTCGCGAGGAGAAGCGCCTCGGTCTGACCGGCTCGGAAAAGGTCGATGTCGTCGTCGAGCGCAAGCTGAGCGATGCCGAGCGGGCGCTGCGGCGACCGAAGAACTTCTGGTTCAACCTCGTGCTGACGATCGTCGTGCTCGGCACGATGGTCGCGATGGGCGAGAAGATCCCGCCGGCGCTGATGTTCATGGTCGGGACCTGCCTCGCGCTGCTGGTCAACTATCCGAACGTCGACATGCAGCGGATGCGGATCGACGCGCATGCGAAGGCGGCGCTGATGATGGCCGGCATCCTGCTCGCCGCCGGCGTGTTCACCGGCGTCATGCAGGGCACGGGAATGCTCAAGGCGATGGCCGCAGACGGCGGTGCACTTCGTGCCCGAACGGCATGGCGTCGAACATCCCGTTCGTCCTCGGCCTGATCGCGATGCCGCTCAGCCTGCTGTTCGATCCCGACTCGTTCTACTTCGGCGTGCTGCCGGTCGTGGCCGAGGTCGGTCAGCAACTCGGCGTGCCGCCGCTGCAGGTCGCCCAGGCCGCGCTGATGGGCCAGATGACGACCGGCTTCCCGGTCAGTCCGCTGACGCCGGCGACGTTCCTGATCGTCGGCCTCGCGCGGTATGGACCTCGCCGACCATCAGCGCTTCACGATCCCGCTGCTGCTCGGCGCGTCGATCGTGATGACGATCGCGTGCGTCGTGTTCGGCATCTTCCCGATCTGAGCGGAGGCCTGTCGTGCGAACCCTCCGCCTCGGCGCCGGCGCCGGCTACTCGGGCGACCGCATCGAGCCCGCGCTCGAGCTCGCCGAACAGGGCGACATCGACTTCCTGATCTTCGAATGCCTCGCCGAACGCACGATCGCGCTGGCGCAGCAGGCGCGACTGCGCGATCCACGGGCGGGCTTCGACCCGCTGCTGGAGGCGCGGATGCGCGCGGTGCTGCCCGTCTGCGTGAAGAAGGGCGTCCGCATCGTGACCAACATGGGCGCCGCGAATCCGGTCGGTGCCGCAGCGGCAGACCGCCGCCATCGCGGCCGAGCTCGGGCTCGCCGGGCTGCGCGTGGCGGCGGTCACCGGCGACGACGTGCTCGATCGCGTGCTCGCGGGAGATCATCGCTTCGAGGAGAGCGGCGACGCCGTGTCGTCGCTCGGCGATCGCATCATCTCGGCGAACGCGTATCTGGGCGTGGCGCCGATCGTCGAAGCGCTCGACCACGGCGCGCAAGTCGTCATCACCGGGCGCGCTGCGGACCCGGCGCTGTTCATGGCGCCGCTCGTCCATGCGTTCGGGTGGCGCCTCGACGACTTCGTCCGGCTCGGTCAGGGCACCGTCGTCGGACACCTGCTCGAATGCGCGGGGCAGGTGACCGGCGGCTACTTCGCGGACCCCGGCTTCAAGGACGTGCCCGGCCTCGCGCGGCTCGGCTTCCCGATCGGCGAGGTCGACGAGGCGGGCGACGTCGTCGTGACGAAGGTCGCGTCGGCGGGCGGCGCCGTGACGGCGGCGACGGTCAAGGAGCAACTGCTCTACGAGATCCACGATCCGGCGCGCTACCTGCAGCCCGACGTGGTCGCCGATTTCTCCGACGTGTCGGTCGAGGCGATCGGCGAAGACCGCGTGCGCGTGACCGGCGGCCGCGGTGCCGCGCCGACCGGCCTGCTGAAGGTCTCGGTCGGCTACGTCGACGGCTATGTCGGCGAGGGCCAGATTTCGTACGCGGGTCCCGGTGCGGCGGCGCGCGCGCGGCTGGCGCTCGAGATCGTCCGCGACCGGCTGGCGGCGACCGACGTCGTCGCGGGCGAACTGCGTTTCGAAACGATCGGCGTCGATACGCTGCACGGCGCCGGGTTGTCGCGCCGCGACGAAGGACCGTACGAGGTGCGCATCCGCGTGGCCGCGCGGACCACGTCACTGGCCGAGGCGGTCCGCGTCGGCAACGAGGTCGAGACGCTGTACACGAACGGCCCGGCCGGCGGCGGCGGCGCGACGAAGTCGGCGCGCGAGATCGTCGCCGTGCAATCGGTCCTCCTGCCGCGCGATGCGGTGACGACGCGGATCGAATACCTGGAGGCCTGAGATGAAGTTGCGTCAGCTCGCCCACTCGCGCACCGGCGACAAGGGGGACACGTCGAACATCTCGGTGATCGCGTACGACCCGCGCCACTTCGAGCACCTGCGGTCCCATGTGACCGCTGCGCGCGTCAAGGCGCACTTCGCGGGGATCGTGCGCGGCGACGTCCGGCGCTACGAACTGCCGAGGCTCGCCGCGCTGAACTTCGTGATGGACCACACGCTTGGCGGCGGCGTCACGCGCTCGCTCGCGCTCGATGCGCACGGCAAGTCGCTGAGCTCGGCGCTGCTCGACCTCGATCTGCCCGAGCCGGACGACGCGCCGGGCTGAACGCGGGTCGACGATCCGTTCGCCGATCGCGGCAGGCCTCGCGTCGCGCGAAGCTTCCTGATGCGGCGGTGTCGCGTTACATTGCGATCGATCTCAGCGAGCGATGGATCGAGCCATGCCGAACCGCGACTACAGCAACTTCATCGACTGGGCCGACGATCCGGACGGCAAGCGGTCGCCGTATCCGCCCGACGAGACGATCGACTCGCCGCCGATCACGTTCGATTACCGGGCCGAACCGCCGAAGCCCGATCCCACCGACCCGGTCACCGCCGCGCCCGACGTCGCGATCTTCCGCGGCGACCTGATGAAGGACAAGCGCATCCTCGTCACCGGCGGCGGCACGGGCCTCGGCCGCGCGATGACCGAACGCTTCCTCGCGCTCGGCGCCACCTGCTTCATCTGCGGCCGCCGGCAAGCGGTGGTCGAGGAGACGGCCGCCGCGTTGATGGACGAGTACGGTGGTCGCGTGCGGCCGTACGGCATCGACATCCGCGATGCGGCCGCGGTCGACGCGATGGTCGAGGGCATCTTCGAGGAAGCTCCGCTGACCGGGCTCGTCAACAACGCGGCCGGCAACTTCATCTCGCCGACGGCGATGCTGTCGCCACGCGGCTTCGACGCGATCGCGAACATCGTGATGCACGGCACGTTCTACGTGACGCACGCGGTCGGCCGCCGCTGGGTCGCGATGGCGAAGGACGGCCGATGGACGAGGAACGATCCGTACCGCAGCGTGATGTCGATCGTCGTCACCTGGGTGAAGAACGGCGGCCCGTACGTCGTGCCGAGCGCGATGAGCAAGGCGGCCATCGATGCGATGACGAAGTCGCTCGCGACCGAATGGGCACCGTTCGGCGTCCGGTTGAACGCGGTCGGTCCCGGCGAGATCCCGACCGAAGGAATGTCGAAGCGGCTCAACCCCGGCGAGGAGCCCGGCACGCGCAGCTCGAAGACGAACCCGATGGGACGCGTCGGCGGGTTCAGCGAACTGCAGAACCTCGCGACGTTCCTCATGAGCGACGGCTGCCAGTGGCTCAACGGCGAGACGATCATGATGGACGGCGCGAACGCGCTCGCGACGGGCGGCAACTTCTTCTCGCTGCGCGAATGGTCCGACGAGCGATGGACCGAGGCACGCGAGCGGATCGAGGCGCAGAACAGGAAGGACCGGGCGTCGCGCGAATGACGGCGGTCGAATCGGCATTCAGCGACGCGGTCGTCGTGCCGTATGCGGACCGTACGCACCGACGCGCGGTAATCGCGCTGTGGCGCGCCGCATTCGGATACGACACGCCGCACAACGACCCGGACCTCGCGATCGATCGCAAGCTCGCCGTGGCCGACGACCTGTTCTTCGTCGCGGTCGATCACAATGCCGTCGTCGGGACCGCGATGGCGGGCTACGATGGCCATCGAGGCTGGCTGTATTCGATCGCGGTCGACGCGGCCCACCGACGCCGCGGCATCGGCGCCGCGCTCGTCCGTCATGCGGAAGCGGCGTTGACCCGGCTCGGCTGCGTCAAGATCAACCTGCAGCTCGCCGACGGCAACGCGCGTGTCGCGGCGTTCTACGAAGCGCTCGGCTACGCCCTCGAGCCGCGTACCTCCATGGGCAAGCGGCTCGTGACGGATGTGCCGCGCGTCGACTGATCGAGACGGCCGACGGATGACTACCGACCCATCGACGACTTACCCGGCCAAGGTCGAGATCCGCGTCGACGACCTGCGCGGCCCCGAGATCGCCGCGCTGCTCGAAGAGCACCTCGACGCGATGCGCGCGATCTCGCCGCCCTGCAGCGTCCACGCGCTCGACCTCGAACGGCTGCGTCGACCCGA
Organism: uncultured beta proteobacterium; assembly: GCA_963795885.1. Classification (GTDB taxonomy): domain Bacteria; phylum Pseudomonadota; class Gammaproteobacteria; order Burkholderiales; family Burkholderiaceae_D; genus CAHJXF01. Next base: position 11,124 of record CAWCJI010000009.1, read on the forward strand.
GATCACGTTCTGGACCGCGTGGGACGGCGACGCGCTGCTCGGCTGCGGCGCGCTCAAGATGCTCGATGATCGCAGCGCGGAATTGAAGTCGATGCGCACCGCGACCCCGCATCTGCGCCGCGGCGTCGCGCAGGCGATCCTCCGGCACATCCTCGACGAGGCGAAGCGCCGGTCGGTGCAGCGGGTCTATCTCGAGACCGGGTCGACCCCGCCGTTCGAGCCGGCCCATCGACTCTACGAACGCGCCGGCTTCGAGCGCTGCGGTCCGTTCGCCGATTACGTCGACGACCCGTTCTCGACGTTCATGACGAAGGCGCTGTAGCCGCCGAGGCGCGCCTGGCCGCGGGTCGAATCCCGACGCACTTCGGCTACCATCGTCGACTCCCCTTCGACCGCCGCCGGACCGCGCGGCTCGTCGCGCGCGCCGCCATGCCGATCGTCCCGAAGTCGCTCGTCCGCTGCGTGGTCATCGGTGTCGCGGTCGTCGTCGCGCTCGCGTCGACCGCCGCCGCCGCGCAGACCGACGCATCCCCGTATCCCGACACGCCGAAGCGTCCGGTCACCGACACGTACACCGGCACGCGCGGGCCGCAGAAGGTCGTCGACGACTATCGCTGGCTCGAGAATCTCGACGACCCGGCGGTGCGCGACTGGGTCACGCTGCAGAATGCGGCGACCCGTCGCTATCTCGACGGACTGCCGTCGCGCACCGCGATCCGCGACGAGCTGAAGCAGCTGTTCGGGACGGCGCCGGTCACGCGCTACGCGTTCGCGTTCGAAGGCGGCAAGCTGTTCGCGCTGAAGCGCCAGCCGCCGAAGAACCAGCCGATGCTGGTGATGCTCGACACGAACGTCACGGACGCGCACGCGCTCGAGACCGAGCGGGTGATCGTCGACCCGAACCAGCGCAACGAGAAGGGCACGACGGCGATCGACTGGTTCGTGCCGTCGCACGACGGCAGGCTCGTCGCGGTCTCGCTGTCCGACGACGGCAGCGAGAAGGGCACGCTGCACTTCTTCGACGCGGCGAGCGGCGACGAGCGGTCCGACGTCGTGCCGCGCGTGCAGAACCCCACCGGCGGCGGCAGCGTCGCGTGGAATGCCGACGGCAGCGGCGTCTGGTACACGCGCTATCCGGCGCCGATGGAACGTGCCGCCGAGGATGCCGGCTTCCATCAGCAGGTGTGGTTCCACAGGCTCGGCACGCCCGCGACGTCCGACGAGAAGGTGTTCGGCGACGAGCTGCCGCGTATCGCCGAGACCCATCTCGAGTCGACCGACGACGGCCGCTACGTGCTGGCCTCGGTGCGCAACGGCGACGGTGGCCAGGTCGGCTTCTGGTTGCGCGGTCCGAACGACCGGTGGCGCCGACTCGCGGACTTCGACGAAGGCTATCGCCGCGCCAGATTCGGTCGCGACGGCAGGATCTACGCGCTCGCATTGCAGGGTGCGCCGCGCGGCCGCGTCGTCGCGATGCGCCTCGACGCGCCGACGTTCGCGAAGGCGACGACCGTCGTCGCGCAGTCGGACGCGACGATCGAGAACCTCGTGCCGACCGCGACGCGGCTGTATGTCGAGTCGATGGTCGGCGGCCCGTCGGAGCTGCGCGTCTACACGCTCGCCGGCAAGCCGCTGCCGGCGCCGGCCGTCGAGCCCGTGTCGTCCGTGTCGATCGGCGCGCGCCTGTCGGGCGACGCGATCCTCTACGGCAGCCAGAGCTTCGTCACGCCGTTCGCCTGGTATCTGCTCGACCCGAAGCAGCCCGGTCCGAAGCAGACGGCGTTGTCGGCGCAGCCCGACGACCTCGCGATGGGCGAGCTGTCGGTCGTGCGCGTGATGGCGAAGTCGAAGGACGGCACCGAGGTGCCGGTCAGCATCGTCTCGACGAAGGGCATCGTGCTCGATGGCAGCAACCCGGTCCTGCTGACGGCGTACGGCGGCTACGGTGCTTCGACGCGACCCCGCTACTCGCGTCGCACGATGTTCTGGCTGCGTCACGGCGGCGTGCTCGCGGTCGCCAACGTCCGCGGCGGCGGCGAGTTCGGCGAGCAGTGGCACACGTCCGGCAACCTGACGAACAAGCAGAACGTGTTCGACGACTTCGCGGCATCGGCCGAGATGCTGATCGCGCGCGGCTACACGAATCCGAAGAAGCTCGCGATCGAAGGCGGCAGCAACGGCGGCCTGCTGATGGGCGCCGAGCTCGTCCAGCATCCGGAGCTGTTCGCCGCGGTCGTGAGCCACGTCGGCATCTACGACATGCTGCGCGTCGAGCTGACGCCCAACGGCGCCTTCAACGTCACCGAGTTCGGCAGCGTCAAGGTGCCCGCGCAGTTCGATGCGCTGTACGCGTACTCGCCGTTGCCGCATGTCGTCGACGGCGTCGACTATCCGCCGATGCTGATGACGACCGGCATCAACGACGGTCGCGTCGACCCGTGGCAGAGCCTCAAGATGACCGCGCGGCTGCAGGCGGCCAATCCGCACGGCAGGCCGGTCCTGCTGCGCGTCGCCGGCGATGCGGGCCACGGGCAGGGCATGTCGCTGTCGTCGGCGATCGAGCTCGACGCCGACACCTTCGCGTTCATCTTCCGCAGCCTCGGCATGTCGGCCGGCGCGTCGTCCGCGAGCCGGTGAGTCGGCCAGGCCTGCACATCCGATGATCCGCATTCCGGGCGCGTGGCTCGACTTCTTCACCTTGCGTCGCTCGATCGCGTGGCTCGCGATCATCGGCGGCGGCTACGCATGGCTGCTGTACCGCGCGGCACGGAACGACCAGCCGGGAAGTGTGCTCACGCTGGTGCCGCTCGTCGCGTTCCTCCTCGCCCCGGCCGTCATCGGCCTGTTCGCCGGCTACGTGCGGTGGGTCGACGAGCGCACCTGGGCGCCGTGGCAGGGCGACTACCATGCGTTCGACGACCACCGGATCCGCGTCGTCGAGGCGCGCGATCGGCCGTGGTTCTCGAGCGCCGACGTGCACGCGGCGCTGGGCCTTGCTTGTCGTCCGGCCGCGCTGCGCGCGTTGCGCGTCAGTGAGTGCCGACGCGACGCGGCACTCGGCGAGGTCCTGTCCAACGAAGGACTCGTCGCGCTGTTCGGCCGCAGCACCGATCGGCAGGCGCTGCGCCTGGTCCGATGGGCCGACGGCGACGTCCGCAGGCCGTGGCAGAAGCGTCGCGATGCGATGCGACCGGCCGCGACGTCCTCCGCTCCGACGCGCTGATCGCTGCGGAAACCCGGTCCCTTCGCCACCGTCCACGCCGTGCTGCCCCGACTGTCCACGCTGATCCTGCTCATGACTGCCGCAACCGCCTTGACCGCGTCGCCGCTTCGGGCCGACGACCTGACGCACGCACCCGTCGCCGCGAAGAAGCCGCACGTCGTCGAGTCGCCGAACGGCGACCGCGACGATCCGTACTACTGGCTGCGCGACGACAGCCGCGAGGACCCCGAGGTGCTCGCGTACCTGAACGCGGAGAACGCGTGGTTCGCGCAGTACACCGCGCGCTACCGCGGCCTCGAAGAGAAGCTCTTCGACGAGATCAAGGGCCGCATCAAGCAGGACGATTCGACGGTGCCGGCCCGCAAGGGCGACTGGTGGTACTACACGCGCTACGTCGAAGGCAAGGAGTACCCGGTCTACGCGCGGCGCCGCGGGTTCGTCGTGCGCAACGGCGTCGAGACCGGACGTGCGCCGCGCGAGAGTTATGACCCGGAGGCCACGCCCGAGATCGTGATGCTCGACGTCAACGCGATGGCCGAGGGTCACGACTTCTTCCAGATCGGCGGCATGGACGTCAGTCCGAGCCAGAAGATGCTGGCCTACGCGCAGGACACCGTCGGCCGCCGGCAGTACGAGATCCACTTCCGCAACCTCGAGACCGGCGAGACGTACGCGGACGCCATCGCGAACGTCAACGGAGCGCTGGCCTGGGCATCCGACGACCGGACGCTCTTCTACGTGCTGAACGATCCGACGACGCTGCGCAGCTATCGCGTGATGAGGCACGTCCTCGGGACGGACCCGAAGGACGACGTGCTGATGTACGAGGAGAAGGACGAGGCGTACTACACGAGCGTCCACCGCACGACGTCGGACGCGTTCGTCGTCATCGACCTCGAGTCGACCGAGTCCGACGAGCAGCGGGTGCTCGCGGCCGGCGACCCCGGCGGCACGTTCGAGGTGTTCGCGCGGCGCCGCGCCAACTTCCACTATCACGCGAGCCACATCGCGACCGGACGCGAGGGGTCGCGCTGGATCGTCCGCACCGACTGGGACGCGCCGAACTACCGGCTGATGCAGGTCGCCGACGACGCGATCGGCGACCGGGCCGCGTGGAAGCCGCTGGTGCCGCACAGCGACGAGGTCTTCATCAACGACGTCGACCTGTTCGCGAACTACTACGTGATCGACGAGCGCAGCGACGGGCTGCGGCGACTGCGCGTCGTGCCGTGGGGCGACGGCAAGTCGTTCTACATCGACTCGAGCGAGCCGGCGTACACCGCGTCGCTCGGCACGAACGAGGAGCAGGCCACCGACACGCTGCGCTACGACTACACGTCGATGACGACGCCGGACTCGGTCTTCGAGATCGACATGAAGACCGGCGAGAAGCGGCTGCTGAAGCAGACGCCCGTGCTCGGAGGCTTCGACTCGAAGGACTACGTCACGGAGCGGCTGTGGGTGACCGCGAGCGACGGCGCGAAGGTGCCGGTGTCGCTCGTCCATCGCAAGGGCTTCGCGAAGGACGGCAGCGGCGCCGCTGCTGCAATACGGCTACGGCGCGTACGGCCTCTCGATGGACCCGGAGTTCAGCTCGTCGGTGCTGTCGCTGCTCGATCGCGGCTTCGTGTTCGCGATCGCGCACGTCCGCGGCGGCGAGGAGATGGGCCGCGCCTGGTACGAGCACGGCAAGAAGCTCGCGAAGAAGAACACGTTCACCGATTTCATCGCGGTGACCGAAGCGCTGGTCGCGCAGAAGTACGGTGCGAAGGACAAGATCTTCATCGAAGGCGGCAGCGCCGGCGGCCTGCTGATGGGCGCGGTCACGAACATGCGACCGGACCTCTATCGCGGCGTGGTCGCGCAGGTGCCGTTCGTCGACGTCGTCACGACGATGCTCGACGAGAGCATCCCGCTGACGACGAACGAGTTCGACGAGTGGGGTGATCCGAAGCGGAAGACCTACTACCGCTACATGCTGTCGTACTCGCCGTACGACAACGTGACCGAGCAGGCCTATCCCGCGATGTTCGTCTCGACCGGCTTCTACGATTCGCAGGTGCAGTACTTCGAGCCGGCGAAGTGGGTCGCGAAGCTGCGCGAGCGGAAGACCGACGACCGGCCGCTGCTCTTCAAGATCAACATGGAGGCCGGCCACGGCGGCAAGTCGGGACGCTTCCGGCGCCTGCGCGAGACCGCGGAGGAGTACGCGTTCATGCTCGACCTCGTCGGCATCTCCGACTGACGCGACCCGCGCCTGCTAGCATCGATGGAACGCGTCGAGCCGAGCGCGATCCCGGAGGAGACATGCACCTGCTGAACGCCTGGTACGTCGCCTGTTCGAGCGACGAGGTCGCGTCGGGCGCCGACGCCGCGCCGTTCGGACGCCGCGTCTGCGGACACTCGATGGTGTTCTACCGCCGCAGCGACGACATCGTCGCCTGCGTCGAGGACTTCTGCCCGCACCGTGGCGCGCCGCTGTCGCTCGGTCGCGTCCGCGAAGGCAACCTGGTCTGCGGCTACCACGGCCTCGTGATGGGCAGCGACGGGCATTGCATCGCGATGCCCGGCGTGCGCGCGCCGCGTCTGTCGCCGATCCGCGCGTTCCCCGTCGTCGAGCGTCACGGCTTCGTCTGGGTCTGGCCCGGCGACGCACGGGCGGCGGATGCCGCGGCGCTGCCGGCATTGCCGTGGGCCGGCCGTCCGGACTGGGCGTACGGCGGCGGGCTCTACCACGTGCGCTGCGACTATCGGCTGATGATCGACAACCTGATGGACCTCACGCACGAGACGTATGTCCATGCGAACAGCATCGGGCAGCCCGAGATCGAGCAGGCGCCGGTGACGACCGAGGTACGAGGCGACCACGTCGTCACGAGCCGCTTCATGGACCACGTCATGGCGCCGCCGTTCTGGCGTACCGCGCTGCGTGGCAACGGTCTGGCCGACGACGTGCCGGTCGACCGCTGGCAGATCTGCCACTTCGATGCGCCGAGCCACGTGATGATCGAGGTCGGCGTCGCGCACGCGGGGCGCGGCGGGTACCGCGCCGACGCGGCGCACAAGGTCTCGTCGGTCGTCGTCGACTTCATCACGCCGGAGACCGACACGTCGATCTGGTACTTCTGGGGCATGGCCCGCAACTTCAACGTCACCGATGTGGCGCTGACCGACGCAATCCGCGAAGGGCAGCGCCGGATCTTCGCCGAGGACCTGGCGATGCTCGAACGTCAGCAGCAGAACCTGAGCGCGTGGCCGGATCGCCGGCTCGCGACGCTCGCGATCGATGCGGGCGGCATGCAGGCGCGACGCGTGATCGAGCGGCTCGTCGCCGCCGAACGCGGCACGCTCGCCGCGGCCTGACACGATGGCGACCGAAGACGACGATCGACGAGACGGGGGACGAGCGATGTCATGGTCCCGGGTGCCGAGCCGCCGGCAGACCCTGCGTGCGCTGTCCGCCGGCTTCGTCGCGCTCGCGACCGCGCCGTTCGCGACGCGCGCACGTGGCGCCGACCCGGTCCGGATCGGACTGATCCTGCCGATGTCCGGCCCGTTCGCATCGACCGGACGCGAGGTCGCCGCGGCGGTCAGGCTCTACCAGCAGGTCAACGGAACGACCGCCGGCGGCCGCACGATCGAGGTCGTGTTGCGCGACGACACCGGCCTCGCGCCGGAGACGACGAAGCGGCTCGCGCAGGAGCTCGTGGTGCGCGAGCGCGTCGCGGTGCTCGCGGGGTTCGGGCTGACGCCGCTCGCGCTGGCGGCCGCGCCCGTCGCGACGGAGGCGAAGGTCCCGATGATCGTGATGGCGGCGGCCACGTCGGTGATCCCGCAGCGCTCGCCGTACATCGTGCGGACCGGCTTCACGCTCGCGCAGGTGACGGCACCGCTCGCGGACTGGGCGGCGAAGAACGGCATCAGGCGGGTCGTCACGCTCGTCACCGAGTACGGTCCGGGCCTGGACGCCGAGAAGACGTTCGCGAAGCGCTTCGCGGCGGGCGGCGGCACGGTCGTCGAATCGGTGCGCACGCCGCTCGCGAATCCCGACTACGCGCCGTTCCTCCAGCGCGCGAAGGACGCGAAGCCGGATGCGCTGTTCGTCTTCGTGCCGTCGGGCGAAGGCACGGCGGTGCTGAAGCAGTTCGCCGACCGCGGGCTGAAGGACGTCGGTATCCGGCTGATCTGCACCGGAGACGTCCTGGACGACGAACTGCTGCCGGCGATCGGCCCGGCCGCGCTCGGCGTGGTCAGCTCCCATCACTACTCGATGGCGCACGACTCGCCGGAGAACAAGGCGTTCGTCGAGGCGTTCACGAAGGCGAACGGCGCGCTCCGTCCGAACTTCCACGCGGTCGGCGGTTGGGACGGGATGCGCGCCGTGTACGACGCGCTCGTGAAGACCGGCGGCAACGCGGACGGCGACGCACTCGTCACCGCGATGAAGGGTGCGAGCTGGGTCAGCCCGCGTGGGCCGATGTCGATCGACGCCGCGACGCGCGACGTCGTGCAGACGGTCTACCTGCGGCGCGTCGCGATCGTCGACGGCAAGCCGTACAACGTCGAGTTCGACCGCGTCGAGCAGGTCCGCGATCCGGGACCGTGAGGCCGGCGGCTATCGAGGCTGCCGCGCGAGCGCGACGATCTGCGACGCCGGCACGGCGCCCGACTGCCGCCCGACCTCGACGCCGTGCGTGAGCCGGACCAGTGTCGGGATGCTGCGGATCGCGAAGCGCTGCGACAGCCGCGGGTTGTCGTCGCTGTTGACCTTCGCGAGCACGGCCTGGCCCTTCAGTTCCCGCGCGGCTCGCTCGAACTGCGGCGCCATCGAACGGCACGGGCCGCACCACGGCGCCCAGAAGTCGACCAGCAGCGGCAGGTCCGTCTTCGACGCGAGCGCATCGAACGTGTCGTCGGTCAGCTCGATCGGATCGCCCGACAGCAGCGCCTGCCCGCAGACGCCGCAGACCGGATCGTCGGCGAGCCGCGCGGCGGGCACGCGGTTCGTGCGGCGGCAGTGCGGGCAGACGACGTGCAGGGCGTTCGTGTCCATGATCGTCCTCATCTGGGCACCGGTGGCGGCGCTTCAAGGCTCGTGAACGGCGTGACGGCTCGTGCCCGTCACGGGCGCGACGGCGACACGCATTACGATCGCCGCTTTCCGATCGAGGAACCGTGATGGAGCATCCGTCGTCGGACGAGACCGGCGCGACGCCGTGGTCGCGGCGTCGCTTCGTCACGGCGGCCGGCGCGGCGCTCGGCCTCGCGGCCTGCGCGCGCGTCCCGTCGACGCCGGGCGGACCGCGACCGTCGCTCGACGACGACGCGATCACCGTCGACCTGCACAGCCACGCCGGCCGGGTGATCCCGTTCCGCAACGGCGGCTTCGATCGGCCGTTCCTGCCGGTCCACGACGCGATGGCACAGGGCGGCATGGACGTCATCTGCCTCGCGATCGTCGCCGACACGCCGGTCACGCGCGTCGACGACGGGCGGGTGCATGCGGTCCGCGACCCGGCGCCCGGCGAGCTGTACGCATGGTCGATCCGGGCGTTCGAACGCGCCCGTGAACTGGTCGAGCGCGAACGGCTCGTCGTCGTGACCGATCGCGCCGGCCTGCGCGCCGCGCGCGGCCGACCTTCGGTCGTGATTGCGTCGGAGGGCGCCGACTTCCTCGAAGGCCGCATCGATCGCGTCGACGAGGCCTACCAGCGCGACGGGCTGCGGCATCTGCAGCTCGTCCACTATCGCGTCAACGAACTCGGCGACATCCAGACCGTGCCGCGCGTCCACGACGGGCTGACCGCGCTCGGCCGCGACGTCGTGCGTCGCTGCGACGCGCTCGGTATCGTCGTCGACGTCGCGCATGCGCCGTACGAGACGGTCCGCGGCGTCGTCGACGCGACGACCCGCCCGATCGTGTTGTCGCACACGTCGCTCAACGCGCGGCCCGGGCCGTACAGCCGGCTGATCGCGCCGGCGCACGCGAAGCTCGTCGCATCGACCGGCGGCGTGATCGGCGTCTGGCCGCCGGCGTTGCGCTTCCCGACGATGGAGGCGCTCGCGGCCGGCATGCGCGACATGGCCGACGTCGCCGGCGTGGACCACGTGGGACTCGGCACCGACCTGTTGGGCCTGACCGGCCCGGCGGTCTTCGACGACTACCGCGAGCTGCCGACGTTGCGCGCGGCGCTGGGCGACGCGGGGTTTCGCGGCGACGAGATCGCGAAGCTGCTCGGCGGCAACTACGCGCGTGTGTTCGACGCGTGCATGCGCGGTTGATCGGTCGCGGGTGTCACCCCGGCGAAGGCCGGGGCCCAAGGCTCACCATCGCGCCGCTGTCGCGGAACTTGGGTCCCGGCTTTCGCCGGGAGGACGACGCCCCCGGGCATCCGCGACCTCAGCGGCTATGCGTTCGACGAGACGCCCATCGCCGCTTCGTCGACCATCCACACCAGCCCGCTGCGCGGATGGACGCGCGCGGCCGGCAGCGACTCGTCGCCGTCCAGCACGCGCTTCGTCATCGCGCGCTTGCCTTCGCCCGCCACGAGGAACAGCACCGCGTGCGCGGACTCGAGCGGCGGGTACGTCATCGTGATGCGCACCGGCGCCGCTGCGTTGTCGGTGCGATTGGCGGCGGTCCACGCGACCCGCTCGTCGAGCGGCGGTGTGCCGGGGAACAGCGACGCCGTGTGACCGTCGTCACCGAGGCCCAGCATCACGACGTCGAAGAACGGCCGGTCGTCCTTCAGGTGATCGCCGCCGTAGAACGCATGCAGCGTCGTCGCGTAGATGGCGGCGGCAGAGCGAGCGCGCTCGAAGACCACGTCCACGTCTCCGGCCGGCCCGTCGTCGCTCGGCATCGGGTACAGGTGCGCGGCCGGCACGTCGACGCGGTCGAGCAACGCGAGCCGCGCCATGCGGTCGTTGCGCGCGTCGTCATCCGCCGCGACGAAGCGCTCGTCGCCCCAGAACACGTGGACCTTCGTCCAGTCGACGCGCTCGCGAAACGGCGATTCGGCGAGCCGCTCGAACACCGCCTTCGGCGTGTTGCCGCCGGACAGCGCGATCACCGCGCGATCGCGGCGTTCGATCGCATGCGCGATCTGCTCGACGATCCATTCGGCGGCCCGCGTCGCGAGCGAGGCCGCGTCGGGGACGACGTCGACCGCGCGTCGCACGGACCGCGCTGTCTGCTCGTCGCTCATCGCGCGCTCTTCGCCGCCCGCGGCAGCACGAGGTCCATGGCGGCCTTCGCGAAGCCGTCGTCGCGATTGCTGGCCGTCACCGCGTCGACGCTGTTCTTCAGCGAGTCGGGCGCGTTGCCCATCGCGATCGAGAAGCCGGCGAGGTCGAGCATCGCGACGTCGTTCGTCATGTCGCCGATGGCGGCGATCTCGTCGAGCGCGAGGCCGGCGTGCGACGCGATCGCCCGCAACGCGGTGCCCTTGTTCGCCATCGCGTGCGTGACGTCGAGGTAGTAGGTCTGCGACAGCGCGGCGCGCGCATCCGGCGACAGCCGAAGCGACAGCGCCACGGCCGCCCGTTGCAGCAGCGCCGGGTCGGGATGACTGCCGACGATCTTGCCGATGCCGGTCACGCCGTCGAAGTCGTCGACGACGCGCGCGTCGAAGTCGACCGTGTGCCGCTCGTGCGCGACGTAGTGCCCGTCCGGATTCGTCACGAGCCACTCGTCGAGCGTGAACACCCACACGTCGACACCGAACGACACGAACAGGTCGATCGCGATCTTCGCGTCGGCGTCCGGCAACGGCGTGAACGAGATCGGCTTCAGCGACTCATCGAGCAGCAGGCCGCCGTTGAACGCGGCTGCGGCAGGCCGTCGATCGCCGCCGTCGGCCGTGGCGTGCAACCCGAGCGCGTCGGCGATCGAGATCAGACCGCGCGGCGGCCGGCTGCTGATGAACGCGAACCCGACGCCCGCGTCCCGTAGCGCGCGCACCGCGTCGCGTGCGGCCGGCGTGACGGTCTTGTCCGGCGTGACGAGCGTGCCGTCGACGTCCGACACGAAGAAGCGGATCGGGCCCGCTTGCGACGGCGGCCGCGGGTTGTCGACCGGACCCTTCGATGCATCGATCGGCGACGTCATGACAGGTCCCTCCATCGCCGCCCGTCGCGGGCGAGCAGGTCATCGGCCGCCTTCGGCCCGTCGCTGCCGGCCTTGTATTCGGTCAGCGGCCCGTAGCCGCGCTGCCACGCGTCGAGGATCGGCTGCACGGCGGCCCAGCCGCTCTCGATGTTGTCGGCGCGCTGGAACAGCGTCGCATCGCCGGTCATGCAGTCGTAGATCAGCGTCTCGTAGCCGGTGTTCGGCTCGGCCTGGAAGTAATCGGCGTAGCGGAAGTTCATCTTCACGCCCGAGATCGCGAGCTGCTGGCCCGGCACCTTCGCCTGAAAGTTGATCGACAGTCCCTCCTCGGGCTGGACGTGCAGCACCAGCTCGTTCGACGGCAGCGTCGGCTGCGGGAGGTCGCGGAACATCGCGTAAGGCACCTGCTTGAACTTGATCGCGATCTCGGTGCGTCGCGTGGCAAGCGCCTTGCCGGTGCGTACGTAGAACGGCACGCCGGCCCAGCGCCAGTTGTCGATCATCAGCTTCATCGCGACGTACGTCTCGGTCTGCGAGTCGCGCGCGACGTCGGGCTCTTCCCGATAGTTCTTCACGTGCTTGCCGTTGACGGTGCCCGCCGTGTAGCGCGCGCGCACCGCGTTGTCGGCGGCCTCGCGCAGCGGCAGCGTGCGGATCGCCTCGATCACCTTCGCCTTCTCGCTGCGGACCGCGTCGGCCTCGAACGCGTTCGGCGCCTCCATCGCGCACATCGCGAGCAGCTGGAACATGTGGTTCGGCACCATGTCGCGCAGCGCGCCGGTCGCGTCGTAGAACGAGCCGCGGCCTTCGACACCGACCGTCTCGCTCGCGGTGATCTGCACGTGATCGATGTGCTGGCGATTCCACAACGGCTCGAAGATGCCGTTCGCGAAACGCAGCACCATGATGTTCTGGACCGTCTCCTTGCCGAGGAAGTGGTCGATGCGAAAGACCTGGTCCTCGCGCAGCACCTTCAGGATCGTGCGATCGAGCGCCTTCGCCGACGCGAGGTCGTGCCCGAACGGCTTCTCGATGATCAGCCGCCGCCAGCCGTTCTTCGACTGCTTCAGCAGCTGCGACGACGCGAGCTGCTGGATGGTCGGCTCGAACAGCGACGACGCGACCGCGAGATAGAAGATGACGTTGCCGATCGCCGCGCCGTTCGATGCGGGCGGCTTGCCGCCCTTCGACTGCTGCAGCGACGCGATCAGGTTGCCGAGGTCGGTGTACGACGCCGGGTCGCCGAGGTCCGCGGCGAGGTAGTGGATGCGGTCGCGCAGGAACGCCCACTTGCCCGTCGTCCATCGACGACGCGCCGCCGGCGTCGAACTCGCCGCCCGACTCCGCGAAGCGCTTCTTCATCGACGCGGTCAGGTCGTCGCGGAACTTCTCGTCGGTCATCGGGCTGCGCGACACGCCGACGACGCTGAAGCCGGGATCGAGCGACCCGGCCCGCGCGAGGTTGTACAGCGCCGGCACGAGCAGGCGATGCGTGAGGTCGCCCGACGCGCCGAAGATGACGAGCGTGCATGGCGGCGCCGGCGGCGCGTCGATCTGGTCGATCAGCGGCGCCGGCGGATCGTCGCGACGGCGGCGGTGACCGGTCTTCTTCGTCGCTTTCACGGCTTCTTGCCCTCCACGTGGCCGCCGAACTGGTTGCGCATCGCGGACAGCAGCTTGTCGGCGACCGTGTGGTCGCGCCGCGAACGGAAGCGCGCGTACAGCGACGCCGACAGCACGTTGACCGGCACCTCCTCCTCGATCGCGGCGTCGAGCGTCCAGCGGCCTTCGCCCGAGTCGGCGACCTCGCCGGTGAACGCGGACAGCGTCGCGTCGTCGGCGAGCGCGATCGACGTCAGGTCGAGCAGCCACGACGCGACGACGCTGCCGCGCCGCCAGACTTCGGCGATGTCGGCGAGGTTGAGGTCGTAGCGCTCGGCGTCGGGCAGCTTGGTCGACGACTTGTTCGCGAGGATGTCGAAGCCTTCGGCGTACGCCTGCATCAGCCCGTACTCGATGCCGTTGTGGATCATCTTCACGAAGTGGCCGGAGCCGACCGGGCCGCAGTGCAAGTAGCCCTGCTCGGCGCGCGCATCGAGGTCGCTGCGCCCCTCGCGCTTCGGCGTCTCGGACGCATCGCCCTTGCCGGGCGCGAGCGCCTCGAGGATCGGATCGATGCGATCGACCGCGTCCTTGGCGCCGCCGATCATCATGCAATAGCCGCGCTCGAAGCCCCACACGCCGCCCGACGTGCCGACGTCGACGTAGTGGATGCCGGCGTCCTTCAGGTCGGCCGCGCGACGGATGTCGTCCTTGTAGAACGTGTTGCCGCCGTCGATCACGATGTCGTCGGCCGCGAGCATCGGCTTCAGCGCGACGAGCGTGTCCTCGGTGATCTTGCCGGCCGGCAGCATCAGCCAGATGACGCGCGGCGTGTCGAGCTTGCCGACGAAATCCTGCAGGTCCGTGCTGCCGGTCATGTCCTGCGCGGCGAGCTTCGCGACGGCCGTCGCGTCGCGGTCGTAGACCACGCAGCGGTGTCCCTTCACGGTCAGCCGCCTCGCGATGTTGCCGCCCATGCGGCCCAGTCCCACCATGCCCAGTTGCATCGACGACTCCCTGGTTGATCGATCGTTGTGAAGACGGCTGTTGCGGATCAGACCACGAGCTCGGGCGTTGCCATGCGATCCGCCCGTGCCTCGAATTCGTCGGCCGGCGTTCCGTTGCCGGCGGCCGGTCGCGTCAGCGCGAGCGCCGAGTTGATCATCGCCACGTGCGAGAACGCCTGCGGGAAGTTGCCGAGCTGGCGCTTCGCGACCGGATCGTATTCCTCGGCGAGCAACCCGACGTCGTTCGAGATCGCCAGCAGGCGCTCGAAGAGCGCCGTGGCTTCATCGATGCGTCCCTGCATCCGCAGGTTGTCGACGAGCCAGAAGCTGCAAGCGAGGAACACGCCTTCGCCGGGCGGCAGGCCGTCGCCGCCGTCGACGGTGCGATAACGCAGCACGAAGCCGTCGACGACGAGCTCGCGCTCGATCGCCGCCACGGTCCCGATCACGCGCGGATCGTCGTGCGGCAGGAAGCCGATGATCGGGATCAGCAGCAGGCTCGCATCGAGCGCGTCGGAACCGTAGGCCTGGACGAACGCGTTGCGGCCCGCGTCGTAGCTCTTCTCGCAGACCTCGTCGTGGATCAGCTGGCGCAGCGCGCGCCAGCGATCGAGCGGGGCTTCGAGCTTGAAGCGTTCGGCCGAGCGGATCGCCCGGTCGTACGCGGCCCACACCGAGATCTTCGAGAACGTGAACTGCTGCGGACCGCCGCGCGGTTCCCAGATGCTCTGGTCCGGCTCGCGCCAGATCGTCTCGAGGTATTCGAGCATCCGCAGCTGGAACGGCCAGATCGCGCCGTCGTCGTCGAGACCGCCGAGCCGCGCGTAATGAAGCGCCGACGTCACCTGGCCGTACACGTCGAGCTGCAGCTGCTTGACCGCCGCGTTGCCGACGCGCACCGGCTGCGAGTGTTCGTAGCCCGGCAGCGAGTCGACGCACCATTCCTCGAGGCGCGGCTCGCCGGCGAGGCCGTACATGATCTGCATCTGCGCCGGGTCGCCGGCGACCGCGCGCTCGAGCCACATCCGCCAGTCGCGCGCTTCGTCGAAGAAGCCGGCATTCATCAGCGCGAACAGCGTCATCGCGGCGTCGCGCAGCCAGCAGAAGCGATAGTCCCAGTTGCGGACGCCGCCGATCATCTCCGGCAGCGACGTCGTCGGCGCGGCGACGATGCCGCCGGTCGGCGCGTAGGTCAGCGCCTTCAGGACCATCAGCGAGCGCTGCACGGCGTCGCTGTACGGATCCCGCGTCGACGCGGTTCTCGCCCCACTTCTCCCAGAAGGCGACCGTGTCCGCGAGCAGGCTCTCCGCGTCACGCGGCTCGGGCAGCGGCAGATGCGAGAGGGCGTGGGCGAGCACGAACGCGTGACGCTCGCCGCTCGCGACGTCGAAGCTCGCGATGGTCTGCATCCCTTCGCCCTTCAGCTCGATGCCGGTCGGCGCGCGCAGCGTGACCATGTCGGGCCCGGCGATCGCGCGGATGCCGTTCGTGCCGTCGGGGAGCTGCATGACCCACGGCGTGGTCTTGCCGTAGTTGAAGCGGAACGCCACCTCGCTGCGCATCGCGACCGTCCCCGCGCGGCCTTCGACGATGCGGACGACGTGGCCGACGTGGTCGTCGCGCGGCGGCATGAAGTCGATCAGCGCGACCTTGCCGGTCGCCGTCTCGAAGATCGTCTCGAGGATCAGCGTGTGGTCGACGTAGGCGCGCGTCACCGTCGCCTCGCGTGCGTCGGGTGAGAGCTGCGGCGCGATGCGCCAGCGCCCGTGGTCGGCGTCGCCGAGCAGCGCGGCGAAGCACGCGGCCGAGTCGAAGCGCGGCACGCACAGCCAGTCGATGCTGCCGTTGCGCGCGACCAGCGCCGCCGTATGGCGGTCGCCGATCAGCGCGTAGTCTTCGATCGGGAGCGACACTGAGAGGACTTTCGAGCGAGCCGCGGACGCCGGTCCGCGGGATGGTGCAACGAAGGGCTCGGGCGGGAACAGGTGCAGCAATGACTCCGTTTCGATCGCCGAGTTCGCGGCGGCGCCGTCAGTCGCGGACCGAACTGGTCGACAGGATCTCGTTCAACACCTTGGCCAGACGCACGCCGGCCTTGCGCAACTGCTCGCCCGCGACGACCTCGGCATCGACGTCGTAGCGCGCATCGATCGGCACGACGACTTTCGTCGCCTCGCCGCAGACGGTCTCGGCAGGGAGCGCCGGGTAGACGAAGTCGCGCGCGAGCACGAAGCTCTCGGCGGCCCATTGATCCATGTCGCCGACCTCCCAATCGGCGCGCGTCCCGGCCGACGGCGTGTCGGCCAGGAAGCGATCGTAGCCGACGGTGTCGAACAGCTGGTACGGAATCAGCCGGTCCCAGGCCGTGTGCAGGTTGTACGGGGACGGCGTGCGACCCGCGACCGGGTCGTCGGATCGCTTGCCGAGGAACGTGATCTGCACGTCGTTGCCGCCGCGGTCGTTGTTGTCGGACGCATGCAGCGGCTGATGGAGGTCGCCGGCCAGATGCACGATCCACTTGAGCGCCTCGTTGCGCGCGCGCGGAGGCTGCTGCCGATCCTTCAGGACCGCGACCTGCTTCCTGAACCACTCGGTCCCGCACTTCCCGTCGGGGCAGTACTTCGCCTTGTCGGGGACGCCGCAGATCGGGACGTCGTCGAAGTGATACGCGCCGGTCGCGCGCTGCTCGGGCGTCGCACGCAATTCGTCCGGCCACACGGACACCTGTCCGAGCGTCGAGCGGCCGGACGGCTTGCCGTCGGCGCCGAGATCGTCGCGCAGCAGCTCGGAGACCGCGACGGTCGCGGTCGGCGTCAACAACCGCGCCGCGATGTCGCCGACCATCATGTGACCGCGCGCGCTCCATGCATGGGCCGCGCCGGACGCGCCGGCGAACAGCACGACGAACGAGGCGACCGCGACGAGCGCACGGGATCGGGACGGGACGGGCATGGTCGACGACGAGAAGATGGACGACGATCGTGACGACTCGAAGGCGCACGTCGGGGTTTTCCCGCGCAGGAGGCGTCGGGTCCTTTGCATTATCCTCGTCGTCCGCCAATGAGGCGGCGCGTGCCGACGATCGCTCGTCGACGTTCGATGCACGCCGCCGCCCGAGCAACCAATCGAGGAGAGATCGTGAGGACATTCATCGCGCGCGTTCGCGCGTTCGCCTGCGCGGCCGTCGCGCTGGCGGCCGTCGCCGCACCGCTCGCTGCGACCGCGCAGGTCAAGGTCGGCATCACGTTGTCGGCGACCGGCGCTGCCGCGTCGCTCGGCATCCCGCAGAAGAACTCGGTCGCGCTGCTGCCGAAGACGATCGGCGGCAAGACCGTCGACTACATCGTCCTCGACGATGCGTCCGACGTGACGACCGCCGTCAAGAACATGCGCAAGCTGATCAGCGACGACAACGTCGACGTCGTGCTCGGCTCGTCGATCACGCCGAACTCGCTCGCGATGGTCGACGTCGCGTCGGAGCTGCAGACGCCGATGATCAGCATGGCCGCGAGCGCGAAGATCGTCGAGCCGGTCGACGCCAAGCATCAGTGGGTCTTCAAGACGCCGCAGAACGACGCGCTGATGGCGGCCGCGGTCGCCGACCACATGGCCGCGAACGGCATCAAGACGGTCGGCTTCATCGGGTTCTCGGACAGCTACGGAACCGGCTGGTACGACGAGTTCGCGAAGGTGGCCGAGCCGAAGGGCATCAAGATCGTCGCGAAGGAGAGCTACGCCCGCACCGACACCAGCGTCACCGGCCAGGTGCTCAAGATCGTCGCGGCCAATCCCGACGCGGTGCTGATCGCCGGCGCCGGAACGCCCGCCGCGCTGCCCGAGAAGGCGCTGAAGGAACGCGGCTACAAGGGCAAGTACTACCAGACGCACGGCGTCGCGAACGCCGACTTCCTGCGCGTGTGCGGCGCCGACTGCAACGGCACGGTCCTGCCGGCCGGCCCGATCCTCGTCGCGGCGCAGCTGCCCGACGGCAACGCGTCGAAGATGCCGGCGCTGAAGTACGTGCACGACTACGAGGCCGCGTACGGCGCCGGCTCCGTCGCGACGTTCGGCGCGCACCTGTACGACGCCGGCCTGCTGCTCGAGCAGGCCATCCCGGTCGCGCTGAAGACGGCGCAGCCCGGCACGCCGGCGTTCCGGAAAGCCCTGCGCGACGCGCTCGAGGGGCTCAGCAACGTGCCGGCGACGCACGGCGTGTTCACGATGACGAAGACCGACCACGCCGGCCTCGACCAGCGCGGCCGGGTGATGGTGACGATCCAGAACGGTCAGTGGGTGCTGTTGAAATAGGTCAATCGGTTGTCGTCACCCCGGCGAAGGCCGGGGCCCAATCCCACCGAATCGCGCGACTCCACCTTGGGCCCCGGCCGTCGCCGGGGTGACATGAAGCATGGATCTTTCGATCGCGCTGATCCTGATCCAGGACGGCATCACGAACGGCGCGATCTATGCGCTGCTCGCGATCGCGCTGGTGCTCGTGTTTGCCGTCACGCGCGCGATCTTCATCCCGCAGGGCGAGTTCGTGACGTACGGCGCGCTGACGCTCGCCGGGTTCGTCAGCGGCAAGACGCCGGGCACGGCCACGCTGCTGGTCGTGGCCGGCGCGATCGCTTGGTTGATGGACGTCGCGGTCGCGATGCGCTCGAAGCGCTGGCGTCCGCTGCTGCGATCGACGGGTTCGTTCCTCGTGCTGCCGATCGTGTTCTACGGCATCGCGCGCTACTCGGCCGGCCAGTCGTGGCCGCTCGCCGTCGACGTGCTGCTGACGCTCGCGCTCGTGGTGCCGTTCGGCCCGATCCTCTATCGCATCGCGTACCAGCCGGTCGCCGAGGCTTCGGTCCTCGTGCTGCTGATCGTGTCGGTCGGCGTGCATCTCGCGATGACCGGGCTCGGCCTCGTGTTCTTCGGCGCCGAGGGCTCGCGCACGCCGGCGTTCGCGGAGGGGTCGATCAGCATCGGCACGACGACGATCTCCGCGCAGAGCATCGTCGTGGTCGCGGTCAGCGCGGCGCTGATCGTCGCGCTGTACGCGTTCTTCGGCTTCACGCTGTACGGCAAGGCGTTGCGCGCGACGGCCGTCAACCGACGCGGCGCGCGGCTGATGGGCATCAGCACCGTGATGAGCGGCCGCATCACGTTCGCGGTCGCCGCGCTGATCGGCTGCTTCTCCGGGATGCTGATCGCGCCGATCACGACGATCTACTACGACTCCGGCTTCCTGATCGGCCTGAAGGGCTTCGTGGCCGCGATCATCGGCGGGCTCGCGAGCTATCCGATCGCGGCAGGCGGCGCGATCTTCGTCGGCATCCTCGAATCGTTCTCGTCGTTCTGGGCCAGCGCGTACAAGGAGGTGATCGTCTTCACGCTGATCATTCCGGTGCTGCTGCTGCGCTCGATGACGAGCCGTCACGTCGAGGACGAAGAGTGAAGCGGACCCCGGACTTCCATGCGGGAAACGACCGATGAGGCTCACGTCATGAAGGTGACTGCGGGCCGCGCGGCGTTCGCGATCGCGCTCGTGATCCTGATCGCCTTGCCGCTGGTGCCGGCGACGCCCGAGTTCTGGATCACGCTCTTGAACTACATCGGGCTCGCGAGCCTCGTCGTGCTCGGCCTCGTGCTGCTGACCGGCGTCGGCGGCCTCACGTCGTTCGGGCAGGCGGCGTTCGTCGGCATCGGCGCCTACATGAGCGGCTACCTGACGACCGCGTATCACTGGTCGCCGTGGCTGACGCTGCCGGCCGGCCTGTTGATGACGGCCGCGATCGCGCTGTTGATCGGCGTGGTGACGCTGCGGCTGTCGGGACACTACCTGCCGCTCGGCACGATCGCGTGGGGCATCAGCTTCTATTTCCTGTTCGGCAACATGGAGTTCCTCGGCAAGTACGACGGGCTGAACGGACTCCCGCCGATCGCCGTCTTCGGCAAGACCCTCGAGCGCGGTCGCGACATCTACTTCCTGATCTGGTTCTTCGTCATCGCGAGCGCGCTCGCGGTGCAGGCGCTGCTCGACTCGCGACCGGGTCGCGCGATCCGCGCGCTGCGCGGCGGGTCCGGCATGGCCGAGTCGTTCGGCGTCAACACGACGCGCGTCAAGATCGTCGTGTTCGTCTACGCCGCGCTGCTCGCGTCGATCTCGGGCTGGCTGTACGCGCACCTGCAGCGCTCGATCAATCCGACACCGTTCGGGGTCAACGCCGGCATCGAGTACCTGTTCATGACGGTGGTCGGCGGCGCGGCGCACGTGTGGGGCGCGCTGCTCGGCGCCGGCGTCGTGGTCGTCGCGCGCGACCAGTTGCAGGACTGGTTGCCCAAGCTGATCGGCACGAACGGGAACTTCGAGATCATCGTGTTCGGCGTGCTGCTCGTGCTGCTGCTGCAGCGCGCGCCGACCGGGCTGTGGCCGATCGTGACGGGGCTCTTCGGCCGCGGCCGCGCGCGCGTCGAGCCGGACGCCGACGACCTCGGCACCGCGCAACCGGCGAAGTCCGACGAGGTCCGCGAGGTCCGCGACGCCGAGCCGCTGCCGCAGCGCGCGCGACCGACGCCGGGCGAAGTGATCCTCGAGGTCCGCGCGATCCGCAAGGAGTTCGGCGGGCTCGTCGCGGTCAACGACATCGACTTCACCGTCAAGGCCGGCGAGATCATGGGGCTGATCGGTCCGAACGGCGCCGGCAAGAGCACGACGTTCAACCTCGTCACCGGCGTGCTGCCGATCACGCGCGGCGAGGTGCTGTTCCGCGGCTCGCGCATCGACGGCTCGCGCGCGCGGCAGATCGCCGCGCTCGGCGTGGGTCGCACGTTCCAGCACGTGCAGCTGTTGCCCGGCATGACGGTGCTCGACAACGTCGCGCTCGGCGCGCATCTGCGATCGAACGTCGGCATGCTGCGCGCGTCGCTGCGCCTCGACCGGACGCGAGGAAGCACGGCTGCGTCACGAGGCGGCGGTCCAGCTGCGGCGCGTCGGCCTCGGCGGCCACCTGTTCGAGCAGGCGGGCAACCTCGCGCTCGGCCAGCAGCGCATCCTCGAGATCGCACGCGCGCTCGCGGCCGATCCGGTGCTGCTGCTGCTCGACGAGCCGGCCGCCGGGCTGCGCTATCGCGAGAAGGTCGCGCTCGCCGACGTGCTGCGACAGCTGCGCGCCGAAGGGATGAGCATCCTGCTCGTCGAGCACGACATGGAGTTCGTGATGGGCCTGACGGACCACCTCGTCGTGATGGAGTTCGGCAGCAAGCTCGCCGAGGGATTGCCGAAGGACATCCAGCGCGATCCGAAGGTGCTCGAGGCCTACCTCGGCGGGATCGACGACGACTACGACGACCGCAGCGGCGGCGTCGCACCGCTGGGGCAGCCGGCATGAGCGCGGCCGCGACGATGCCGGCGACCGACACGCCGATCCTGTCGGTACGCGGCGTGTCGGCGCGCTACGGCAAGGTCACGGCGCTGACGCCGACCGACCTCGACGTCGCGCCGGGCCGCATCGTCACGGTGATCGGCGCGAACGGCGCCGGCAAGTCGACGCTGCTGAACGCGCTGATGGGTTCGCTGCCGACGAACGGCCACAGCGACGGCACGATCGCGTACGACGGCCAGCGCGTCGAGCGCAACGGCTGCGAGGCAGCGCGTGTCGGCCGGCATGGCGCTCGTCCCCGAGAAGCGCGAGCTGTTCGCGAGCATGAGCGTCGAGGACAACCTGCTGCTCGGCGGCTTTCGCCGCTATCGACAGCGACGCGACGAGGCGCACAAGCGCTGGGACGACGAGCTCGACCACGTCTTCACGCTGTTCCCGCGGCTGAAGGAACGGCGCCGCCAGCAGGCCGGCACGCTGTCGGGCGGCGAGCGGCAGATGCTCGCGGTCGGCCGCGCGCTGATGGGCAAGCCGAAGATCCTGATGCTCGACGAGCCGAGCCTCGGCCTCGCGCCGAAGATCGTCCGCGAGATCTTCCACATCATCGCGGCGCTGCGCGCGACCGGCGTCGCGACGCTGCTGGTCGAACAGAACGCGCGCGCCGCGCTGCAGGTCGCCGACTACGGCTACGTGCTCGAGACCGGCTCGGTCACGCTGCAGGGACCGGCGAAGGAGCTCGCGAGCAATCCGAAGGTGATCGAGAGCTACCTCGGGCTCGGCGACGCGAACCGGCATGGCTGACGACGCGCCGCTGCATCTGCAGGTCATCCTCGGCAGCGTGCGCGAAGGGCGGCGTTCGGGTCCGGTCGCGCAGTGGGCCTGCGAACGCGCATCGACGCGTGCCGGCGTGACGGTCGAGCTGATCGATCTGAAGGAATGGAACCTGCCGATCTTCAGCCTCGCGCGGTTCCCGTCGCAGGGCGACTACGAGGATCCGCTGCAGCAGCGCTGGGCCGACACCGTGAAGCGCGCCGACGGCTATCTCTTCGTCGTGTCCGAATACAACCACGGCATCACGGCGGCGCTGAAGAACGCGCTCGACTACCTGTACGCCGAATGGAACCGCAAGCCGGCATCGTTCGTCGCGTTCGGCAACGCGGAAGGCGCGCGCGCAGTCCAGCAGCTCAAGCTCGTGTTGAACGAGCTCGAGATCGCGCCGCTGCCGACCGCGGTCCACCTGCGCGGCGTCGCGCAGAAGATCGCGAACGGGACGTTCGCGGCCGACGACGCCGAGGAGAAGCGCTTCGGCACGATGTTCGACGAGTGGCTGTGGTGGGCGAAGGCGTTGCGCGCCGCGCGCGACGCGTACGGCAGTCCGTGGAAGTGACGATCGACGCGCGTCAGGCGCCGGCGTCATCCCATCTGCTGCAGCATCGTCGTCGTTGCCCGCAGCCGGTCGATCAGTTGCAGCGCGAGCGCGCGCAGCAGCCGTGCGTGCAGCGCGGGATCGGCCTCGGCGAGCGCCCCGAGCCGGTCGCGCGTCAGCATCGCGAGCTCGCTATCGACCTCCGCCTCGGCATGGGTGCTGCGCGGGCGGCCGTCGAGCATCGCCATCTCGCCGAACATCCCGCCGCGTCCGAACGTGAGCAGCCGGATGCGGGCGCCGCCTTCGCCGTCGACCCACAGCTTGATGCGGCCGTCGCGGATGATGAACAGCGCGTCGCCGGGGTCGCCCATCCGGAACAGCGTCCGGCCGGCGGCGAGCGTGGACGGTTCGAGCCAGCGATCGAGCCGCTCGACGTCGTCGGGTTCGAGGCCGAGGACGTTCGCGTCGGACGGCGAGGCCGACGCGACGTCGTCTCCGATCAGGTCCTGCTCGGCGCGTTCGAGCGTCTCGTCGACGTCGGCTGAGATCTCGAGCGCGGCGTGGCCGGCGATCCGCAGCGCGGCGATCGCGCGCAACCGCGCGTCGCCCGGCGCGATGCCGGCGAGCACGAGGTGCGACTCGCGTAACGCGACACGCTGCGCCGCGTGGACGAGCGAGCGGGCGGCCGTGAGGTCGATGCCGGCGATGCGGCGCGCGTCGAGCACGAGCCAGCGCGCGCCGGTGTGGAGGTCGAGCAGTCGCGCCAGCTCGTCGGCCGTGCCGAAGTACAGCCAGTGCGCGAGCTCGATCACGACGATCCGGTCGGCGACCGCGTCGAGCCGTCCGCGCTCGTCGCGGGTCCAGACGCGTCGCGAGCGACGTTGATGACCGTCGCGGACGGCGAGCACGACCGATCGACGCAGCTCGAGCGCGAGCAGGCAGGCCGCGGCGATCGCGCCGACGAAGAGCGCCGCGGCGAGGCTGCGCACGACCGCGATCGCGACGACCAGCATCGAGATCGCGAGCGGGCCGAGGGCCGCGCGCCCGGCCGGGCCCCGACGCAACGCCTGCTGGATCATCGGTGCCGTCGCGAGGTCGTACTGCGCGCGCGCGATGACGAACACGGCGCTCGCGACGGCGGCCTTCGGGATCAAGGCGAAGATCCGGTCGCCGAACATGAGGATCGCGGTGATCGCGACGAGGTAGACGGACAGTGCGATCGAAGGGATCACCCGCGGCGCGCGGATGACCTTCGACACCGACGCGATGGTCGCGATCGGCAGGCCGATCAGCACCGCGCCGACGACCGTGCCGCCGCCCAGCTTCGCGAGCAAACGGTTGCCATCGACCGGCGCGTCGTGGGCACGCGTCAACGCGGCCGCGACCAGCATCGTGAAGAGCGCGTTCAGGATGCCGAGCGTCGCCGCGGACTGCAGGACGATCGACCATCCGGCGCCGCCGAGCGCGGACCAGGACGCCCAGGCCGCGCCGATGTCGGGGATCGGCCGGGCATGTCCGAACGCGAGCAGCGGACCGAGCGACGCATCGGGCCACAGCGCTGCGATGCCGTGATGGACCAGCGTCGCCGACGCGAGTGCGATGAAGGCGGCCGGCGCCGCCGGCAGCAGCCGGGCGCATGCGTATCCGGCAATCGTGCCGACCGCCGAGACCGCGAACGCGGCGGGTCGCCAATCGGACAGCCATCCGCCCGCCTCGACGATGCGCCCGAGGTAGTCGTGGCCGAGCGCGAACGGAACGACGCTGATGATCAGCGACAGACCGATCGAGTTGGCGAAGCCCATCAGCACCGGATACGGGATGAACTTCAGCGCGGATCCCGCACGCGCGCCGGCCAGCGCCAGCGGCACGAGGCCCGACGCGACGCCGGCGATCGCGGTCGCGGTCAGCACGATGCGATAGTCGCCGTGCACGAGGCCCGCGGCGTCCAGCTCGCCGACCATCGTCGCGGCGATCAGCGCGCTCGTCGCCGTCGGCGCGAAGACCATCACGATCTCGCGGTTCAGCAGCATCGCCGCGCCGCCGCCGACGACCAGGCCCATCGCGACCGTCGCCAGGCCGAACGACGCGGCCGGCGCGCCGAGCGGCGCATAGACGATCAGCGCGCACATGATGCCGAGCGCGGTCGCCATCAGCGCGGCGTCGAGGCCGCCGAGCACGGACTGTCGTAAGCGGTCGAAGGGGAGGCGGTCTGGCATGCGGCGACGGGACGCGCGGAGGGTAGCATCGCGACGACGCGCGTTCGAACGGTCAGCGTCGCCGACCGTCACGCGCCTACAATTCCGCGCATTCCCGAGACCGGCGAGCGGCCGGCGACGAAGACCTGGAGACCGCATGACCTCGATCACCGCGCATGCGACAGGCGTTCGCGACGCGAGCCTGAAATCCGCAGGCCGTCCCGCGCACTTCGACGACGCCGAATGGGCCGCGCGGCTGCAGCTCGCCGCCTGCTACCGGATCGCGGCGCACCTCGGCTGGACCGAGCTGATCTACAACCACATCACGCTGCGTCTGCCGTCGTCGCGCGACGACACGGACGGTCCGCCGCATTTCCTGATCAATCCGTTCGGCCTTCACTACAGCGAGGTCACCGCGTCGAATCTCGTGCGCATCGATCTCGACGGCCGCATCGTCGAGAACCGCGGCGCGCCGTCGCGATGGCCGGTCAATCCGGCCGGCTTCACGGTCCACGCGGCCATCCACAAGGGCATCCCGGACGCGCATTGCGTGATGCACGTCCACACGACGGCCGGCATGGCGGTGGCCTGCTCCGCGGGCGGCCTGTCGATGAGCAACTTCTACGCGGCGCAGCTGCACGGCAAGCTCGCGTACCACGACTTCGAAGGCATCACGGTCCATGCCGACGAAGGTCCGCGCCTCGTCGCGAACATCGGCGACAGGCCGGCGGTGATCCTGCGCAACCACGGCCTGCTCGCGTGGGGCGACACCGTGCCGCGGACCTTCGCCGTGCTGTGGCTGCTGAACCGCGCATGCGAGATCCAGGTCGCGTCGTTGGCGATGGGCCCGGTCATCCCGATCCCCGAGGCCGTGCAGGTCGCCTGCACGCGCGACGCGCTGCAGTTCGATCCGCGCTTCGGCGCCGGCCAGGACGTGTTCGACGCGTTGACGCGGCAGGTCGACCGGATCGACCCGGGCTGGCGCAACTGACGCCGGCCGCGAGACGATGGGCGACGTCATCTGGCGGCCGTCGGCGGCGCGCCTCGAAGCCGCGCAGCTGACCGCGTATCGCGCGTGGCTCGCCGACACGCGCGGACTGCGCTTCGACGGCTACGAGGCGCTGTGGCAGTGGTCGGTCGATTCGCTCGAGGACTTCTGGCAGTCGATCTGGGACTGGTTCGGCTTCTCGTCGCCGACGCCGTACGCGGCCGTGCTCGACCGACGGGTGATGCCGGGTGCGAAGTGGTTCGACGGGGCGACGCTCAACTACACGGCCGAGGTGTTCCGCGTCGGCGGCACCGACCGCGACGCGCCCGCGGTCGTGTTTCGCGACGAGCAGGGCGACCATCCGGACCTGTCGTGGGGCGACCTCGAGCAGCGCGTCGCTGCGCTCGCGGCGACGCTGACCGCGTCGGGCGTGCGGGCCGGCGACCGCGTCGTCGCCTATCTGCCGAACGTGCCCGAGACGATCGTCGCGTTCCTCGCGGTCGCGTCGATCGGGGCCGTGTGGTCGGTGTGCGCACCCGACATGGGTCCGGTCGGCGTCCTCGACCGCTTCCGCCAGATCGAGCCGGTCGCGATGATCGCGTGCGACGGCTATCGATACGGCGGCCGTGTCTGGGACCGACGCGACACGGTCGCCGGACTGCTCGCGGAGCTGCCGACGGTCGCGACGGTGATCGTCGTGCCGATCGTCGACCGCGACGCGCGACCCGCGACCGGCTTCGCGTCGCGTCTGCCGGCGACGGTGACGCGGACGCTCGACTGGATCGACTGCGTCGCCGGTCCGGCGCGGCGCGTCGACTGCACGCCGGTGCCGTTCGACCATCCGCTGTGGATCGTCTACTCGAGCGGCACGACCGGCACGCCGAAGGCGATCGTCCACGGCCACGGCGGCGCGGCGCTCGTCGGCATCAAGGACACGCGGCTGCAGCTCGACGTCGCGCCGGGCGATCGCTTCCACTGGTACTCGTCGTCGGGCTGGATCATGTGGAACTCGCAGGTCAGCGCGCTGCTGGCCGGCGCGACGATCTGCATCTACGACGGCAACGCAGGCTTCCCCGACTGGAATCCGCTGTGGCGATTCGCGGCGGACCGCGCGATCTCGTTCTTCGGCGCCGGCGCCGCGTTCTATGCGTCGTGCCTGAAGGCCGGCGTCGAGCCGGGCCGCGACTTCGATCTGTCGGCGCTGCGATCGCTCGGCTCGACCGGCTCGCCGCTGTCCGACGACGCGTATCGATGGATCTACGGCCACGTGAAGGAAGACGTCTGGCTCGCGCCGATCTCCGGCGGGACCGACCTCGCGGCCGCGTTCACCTGCGGATCGGTGACGCTGCCGGTCCGAGTCGGCGAGATGCAATGTCGCGGCCTCGGTGCCGCCGTGCACGCGTTCGACGAGGCGGGCCACGCGCTGGTCGACCAGGTCGGCGAGCTCGTCTGCACCGAGCCGATCCCGTCGATGCCGCTGTATTTCTGGAACGATCCCGGCGACCGGCGATTGATCGAGAGCTACTACGACATGTATCCCGGCGTGTGGCGGCACGGCGACTGGATCCGCTTCATCCCGCACGACGAGGATGACGGCACCCGCTCGCTCGGCGCCGTGATCTACGGCCGCTCGGACGCGACGATCAATCGCTACGGCATCCGCATGGGCACGGCCGAGCTGTACCGCGCGGTCGAGGCGCTGCCGGAGGTGCTCGACAGCCTCGTCGTCGACCTCGAGTACCTCGGCCGCGATTCGTGGATGGGGCTGTTCGTCGTGTTGCGCGACGGGCACGCCCTCGACGACACGCTGACGAAGCGGATCAACGGCGAGATCCGCGGCGCGCTGTCGGCGCGGCACGTGCCGAACGCCGTCTACGCGATCGCGTCGGTGCCGCGCACGCTGTCGGGCAAGAAGCTCGAGCTGCCGGTCAAGAAGCTGCTGATGGGCCAGCCGCTCGACCGCGTCGTGAACCGCGACGCGATGGCGAATCCGGACAGCATGGACTGGTTCGTCGCGCTCGCCGCCGAGCGCAACGCGGCCTAGTCGTTCAACGCGCGAGGCACTCCACCGCCTGACGCGCGGTGCGTCGCAGGCTCTCGCGCGGCTCGCCGGCGCGGGCGCGCACCGCGAGCCCGTTCATCACCGCGCAGGCGACCTGCGCCAGCGCGCGCGGATCGGCGTCGCGGCCGATCTCGCCGGCCTCGCGTGCGCGGACGAAGCGCCGTTCGAACGCATGGTCCAGCCGCTTCAGCGCGTCGAGCAGCGCGTCGCGCACGACCGCGTCGTCGACCGCTTCGGACACCGCGGTCCCGATCAGGAAGCAGCCCTTCGGCGCGCCGTCGCCGGCGAGGTAGATCGCGAGCGCGCCGTCGTACGCCGCCATCAGCTGACGCGCGAGAGGCCGGTCCTGGTCGAGCAGCGACTCGAGCTTGTCGACCGACGCGCGCGCATAACGATCGAGCACCTCGAGATAGAGCGTGTGCTTGTCGCCGAAGGCGTTGTAGAGACTCGGCCGGTTCATTCCGGCGGCGGTCGCGAGGTCGTCCACGGTGGTCGCCGCGTAACCGGTCTTCCAGAAGGCGTCGCCGGTCCGCGCGAGCGCTTCGTCGCGGTCGTACGAAGGGGGACGGCCGCGGCGACGGGGATCCGGCGGACGGCCAGTGTTTTGTGCCATTCGGTACAAAAATCCTTGACGTGGATGATTCCGTACATTACGGTACAAAAATCAAAAGTCAAGGAGCGGAGATGAGCCCGATCACCCGAGTCGACGCCGACGCGTCGAGCACTGCGCCGCTGCGACTCTATTTCGCTCCGCTCGCGTGCTCGCTCGCCACGCGCATCGCCTGCTACGAGGCGGGTGCCGAGATCGAATACGTGCAGGTGGACACGAAGACCAAGCGAATCGAGGACGGCAGCGACTACCGGACCGTCAACCCGATGGGCCAGGTGCCGGTGCTCGAGATCGGTCCCGACCTGCGGTTGTCGGAGAATTCGGCGGTGCTGCAGTACGTCGCGGACCGCTTCCCCAACGCGGCACTCGCGCCGACGGGC
Organism: uncultured beta proteobacterium; assembly: GCA_963795885.1. Taxonomy (GTDB): domain Bacteria; phylum Pseudomonadota; class Gammaproteobacteria; order Burkholderiales; family Burkholderiaceae_D; genus CAHJXF01. The sequence goes on from CAWCJI010000009.1 coordinate 40,035, forward strand.
GGCTTCGCGCGGGCGCGGTTGCAGCAGTGGCTCGGCTTCATCGGCACGGAGCTGCACAAGGCGGTCTTCGTGCCGTTGCTCGCGCCGCAAGCGGACCCGGCGATCCGCCGCGACGCGGACGCGAAGGCCGCCCTGCGACTGGACGTGCTCGACGAGCACCTGTCCGCGAACGAGCATCTGCTCGATCGCTATTCGATCGCCGACGTTTACCTCGCGACGGTCCTGAACTGGTCGCCGTACGCGGGCATCGATCTTTCGAGGTGGCCGGCCGTGCGTGCGTACCAGCAGCGCATCACGGCCCGACCGGCGGTCGCCCGCGCGATCGCCGAGGAGTCCGCGCTGTGGCAGGCGGAGCAGCGACGCCGCGCTGCCTGACCGGCCCCTCTCCCGGCGCCATCAGCGACACGAGTCAGGGCGCTCCACCGCGTTGATCGGACTTGCCGCCGAGCGGTCGACCGCGACCGTCTGAAGGCGTCTCGGCCGCGGTCGTGCTTCTCGATACTGCCGACAACGAGCGGTCGCCTCGACGTCGAAGCGGAGCGCCGCGCGCCCCTCAAGATTCGCCGCGCCCGGTCGATAGCGTCTCACCGACGATCGCGGTTCGTCCGGCGTTCGGCTTCGCGCGTGGCGCGAGCGGCGTTCGACGACCCCGCGCGTGCGGTTCGTCCCTCTCGCTTGCGTATGAACCCTGCGGCAACCTCCGACGCGTCGCACCCCGGGTCGTTCGACGACGTCGACGTCGGTCTCGTCGCGCGGATCCGACGCACGATCGACCGCGGCCTGCGCGACTCGGGCCTCGTCCAACTGCCGCTGCGCTGGCGCTTTCGCGTCGTCGTCATGGCGTTCGCGGTGCCGTTCCTCGGCTACGTCGTGTGGGTCGCGCTTCAGCAGGCCAATCTCGAGAAGCAGCACATCCGCGAGGAGATGCGCGCCGACGCGACGCTGCTCGCGGCGCGCTTCGAGGATCACATCGAGCACGTCGACCACCTGCTCGAGACGGCCGCCCAATCGATCGGCAACAACTTCGAGGACGTCGCGGCGATCGACGCGATGATGCGGAGCATGCGCAGCTACATGCCGCAGTCGGTCGACAACATCGCGGTCTGGCGCCTCGACGGATCGATCGTCGTCTCCCTCGACCGCCGCACGGCGACCCGCAACGTCAACGTCTCGGACCGGCGCTATTTCATCGAGGCGCTCCGGACGCGCGACTTCGTGGTCGACGGGCCGCTCCTGTCCCGCACGACCGGCGCCTATTTCGTGCAGTTCGCCCGGCCGGTGTTCGATGCGAAGAACCGTCTGATCGGCGTGCTGACGATGGGCATGCGCCCGACGGAACTGATCAACTTGCTCGACCGCAGCGGCATCGTCTCCGGCAACACGCTGGCGGCGATCGTGAACCGCGATGGGGTGGTCGTCGCGCGTTCCGATGATCCGGCATCGTGGATCGGGAAGCCGGTCACGGACGCGGAGCAGATCGGCGCGATGTTCGAGCAACGCGTCGGCACGCTCGAGACGATCGGATCCGAAGGCGAACGCCGCCTCGCGGGCTATGCCGTGACCGGCAAGTGGCCGTGGATCGTCCGCGTCAGCGAGCCGATCGAGCAGGTCCTCGGACCGACCAGCGAACGACTGCTCGGCAACCTGGCGCTCGGCCTCGCGATCTTCGTGTTGGCGTTCATCGTCGCAGGTCGCGTCTCGACCTGGACCAGCAGGCCGCTGATGCAGCTCGCCGCCGACACGGAGCGGCTGCACGGCGGCGACCTCTCGTATCGGAGCAGCGTCGCCAGCGGCGGCGAGATCGCGGTCCTGGCGGCGAACTTCAACGACATGGCGGCGGCGCTCGAAGCCCGCGAACGCGAGCTGGCGTCCAGTCGCCAGCAGCTGCGTGCCATCACCGACAACGTCCCGGCCGAGATCTACTACATCGACCTCGACGAGCGCTATCGCTTCGTCAACGCGTATCGCGGGCCGTACGTCGGACCGACGCCGGGCGAGATGCTGGGTCGGACCATTCGCGAGGTGCGCGGCGATGCGTTCTACGAAAGCGTCGCGCCGTACGTGCGGCGCGCGCTCGACGGCGAAGCGACCAGCTTCGAGGCGGCCCGCGAGCACGACGGCCGCGTCCACCACATGCTGCAGACCTATTTCCCCGATCGCGACGACGACGACGCGGTGCGCGGCGTCTATTGCTTCGCGCAGGACATCACGGAACGCAAGGTCGCGGACCTCAAGCGGATCGAGAGCGAGAAGCGCCTCGTCACGATCACCGACAACCTGCCGGCGATGATCTGCTACGTCGACGAGGATCGTCGCTTCGTGTTCGCGAATCGCGAGTTCGAGAAATGGTTCAAGCGACCGCTCGAAGGAATCGTCGGGCAGCCGTTCGACCGATTGATGCCGCCGGAGGTCGCCGCGCGCTACGACTATTACTTCCTGCGCGGGATGCAGGGCGAATCGGTCGAGTACGAGTCGGAGATCCCGTTCGCCGGGCGCGGCTCGCAATGGCTGAAGAGCAGCTTCATCCCGGACCGGGATGCATCCGGCGCGGTGCGCGGCGTGTACGGCATGACCCACAACGTGACGAAGGCGAAGGAAGCCGAGCAGCGCCTCACGCGACTCGCGCAGTTCGACACGCTGACCGGCATCGCGAACCGCCATCAGTTCAACGAGATGCTCGCGAAGACGCTGGTCGCGACGCGCGACGACGACCAGCCGCTCGCGCTCATGTTCCTCGACATCGACCACTTCAAGCAGGTCAACGATCGCTACGGCCACGCGTGCGGCGACATCCTGCTGAAGGACTTCGCGCAGCGGCTGTCGGACAGCGTCCGCCAGACCGACGCGGTCGCGCGGCTGTCGGGCGACGAGTTCGTCGTGCTGCTCGAAGGCATGCACAGCGACGAGGAACCGCAGTTCATCGCCCGCAAGATCATCGCGGCCGTCGAGAAGCCGTTCCTGCTCGACGACCACCGGGTCTGCGTGACGACCAGCATCGGCATCGCGATGCGCGCGTCGCCGGACGAGGTCGCCTCCGCAGTGATGAAGCGCGCCGACGAGGCGCTCTACGAAGCGAAGCGGTCGGGACGCAACACGTTCCGGATGGCGAGCTGAGCGGCCGGCGCCGCGACGGCGCCGCTCGGTCGAACGCGCACCGCTCGCCAATTGCGTCAGAATCGCGCACGGCCGCGATCGACGGGCATCACGACGACGCGGCGAACGAGGAGACCTCATGAATCGATCGTTGCGTCCGGCGCGCGGCTGCGTCGCCGCCTTCCTGCTCGTCGTCGCTGCCGCGAGCGCACAAGCCCAGATCCGGATCGGCGTGACGGTCTCGTCGACCGGTCCGGCCGCGGCGCTCGGCATCCCGGAGAAGAACGCGGTCGAACTGCTGCCGCGCGAGATCGCCGGCAAGAAGGTCGACTACGTCGTCCTCGACGACGCGTCCGACACCACGATGACGGTCACGAACGTCCGCAAGCTCGCCACCGAGGAGAAGGTCGACGCGATCATCGGATCGACGACGACGCCGAACTCGCTCGCGATGCTGCCGGTGCTCGGCGAGCTGAAGGTGCCGGCGATCACGCTCGCGTCGTCGTCGCGGATCGTCGAGCCGATGGACGCGAACCGCGCGTGGATGTTCAAGACGCCGCAGTCCGACACGATGATGGCCACCGCCATCGCGGAGAACATGAGCAACGCCGGCGTGAAGACGATGGCGTTCATCGGCTTCAACAACGCGCTCGGCGAGGCGTTCTACACCGAGGTCGAGAAGTACGCGGAGCTGAAGGGCATCAAGGTCGTCGCGAGCGAGCGCTTCGCGCCGACCGACACGAGCGTCACCGGGCAGATCCTGAAGATCGTCGCCGCGCATCCCGGACGCGGTGGTGATCGGCGCGTCCGGATCGCCGGCCGCGACGCCGGTCCGCGCGCTGCGCGAGCGCGCCTATCGGGGCCGCATCTATCACAACCACGGCGTCGCGAGCCGCGAGTTCCTGCAAGGTCTGCGGCATCGACTGCAACGGCACGTTCCTGCCGACCGGGCCGGTGATGGTCGCGTCGCAGCTGCCCGACTCGAATCCGGTCAAGAAGCCGGCGCTGGCGTTCCAGCAGCGCTACGAGACGAAGTTCGGCGCCGGCACCGTCGCGGCGTTCGCGTCGTACACGTGGGACGCGGGACTGCTGCTGCAGCATGCGATCCCGATCGCGCTGAAGAAGGCGCAGCCCGGCACGCCGGAGTTCCGCGTCGCGCTCCGCGACGCGTTGGAAGGCATCCGCAACGAGCCGTCGACGAACGGCGTCGTCAACATGAGCCCGACCGACCACCTCGGCCTCGATCAGCGCGCACGCGTGATGGTCGAGATCCGCAACGCCGACTGGAAGTACCTGCCGTGATCGCCGCGACCCGGATGCTGCTGCGCGCCGCGGCGCTCGTCGCCGTCGTCGCGTTCGCGCCGGTCGAGTGCGCCGAGATCCACGTGATGATCTCCGGCGGCTTCGGCGCGGCGTTCGACGAGCTCGTCCCGATCTACGAGAAGCAGAGCGGCAACCACGTCGTGACGGCGCGCGGCCCGTCGATGGGCGAGACGCCGCAGGCGATCCCGAACCGCCTCGCGCGCGGCGAGGACGCCGACCTCGTCATCCTGGTCGACGCCGGACTCGACAACCTGATCGGCAAGCACCTCGCGGTCGACGGCAGCCGCGTCGATCTCGCGAACGCGACGATCTACATGGCCGTGAAGGCCGGCAGCAAGCGGCCGGACATCTCGAACGTCGGCGCGTTCACGCAGACGCTGAAGGACGCGAAGTCGATCGCGTACTCGGACAGCGCGAGCGGCGTCTACCTCGAACGCGAGCTGCTGCCGAAGCTCGACCCCGACGGCAGCATCCGCGCGAAGAGCCGCATGATCCCCGCGGAGCCGGTCGGCCAGGTCGTCGCCCGCGGCGACGCGGAGATCGGCTTCCAGCAGCAGAGCGAGCTGCAGCCGGTCAAGGGCATCACGATCGTCGGCCCGATCCCGCAGGAGGTCCAGAAGTCGACGACGTTCGTCGCCGGAATCACGACCAACGCGAAGGAGCCCGACGCGGCGCGCGACCTCGTGCGCTTCCTGAACTCGAAGGACGCGCAACCGGCCATCATCAAGAGCGGCATGGAGCCGGTCAGCGCGACGATGACGAAGGCGCCGCCGCCGAGCGAGGCGCATGCGCCGGAAGGCGTCGAGATGACGAAGGAGCCGGCGAAGGCGACGCGCTGAGCGGCAGCGACGCCGCAGCGTCTTCGTCATGGCCGGCCGGCGAAGGCCGAATCGACGACGCCGCGAGCCGACTACCCGTTCAGCCGGCTGTGCGCCGGCAGCATCGCCGTCAGGTAGTCCATCTGGTCGGCCAGGATGTGACGACCGGACAGCAGGAAGTGCTCGTAGCGGCACGGCGCGTACGGCAGGTAGCGCAGCGGCATGTGCGCCTCTTCGGGCGTCTTCGCGCCCTTCCGGTGATTGCAGAAGCGGCACGCGGCCACGACGTTCATCCACGCGTCGCGGCCGCCGCGCGAGCGCGGCACGATGTGATCGCGCGTCAGCTTGTCGCGGCCGAACGTCTCGCCGCAGAACGCGCACGTGTGCCGGTCGCGCTTGAACAGCAGGTCGTTGCGATCGCCGAGCGGCGGATAGGCCAGCGCCTTCGACGCCATGATGTCCGAGCGCGCGATCGCGATGATCGGCGCCGACTCGACGATCGACTGGATGCCGTGTCGATTGAAGCCACCGCGAAAGATCACGGCCGGCGCGCCGATCGACCATGCGACCTTGCCGGTCGCGTTGTAGCTGACCGCTTCTTCGGGCGAGAGCCAGCGGAATGGTTGTCCGGCGATGTCGAGCCCGAGGATCAGCAACATGCGTCGCACTGTAATCCAAAACCAGGGTCACTTCCATGAAAGCCGCATGGGGCGCGGCTCTCCGGCCGATGGCCCTTCAGCGAAGCTCGTGTGCGACCGGCACGTCGACCGCGGCGACGCGCGTCTTGCGGTTGACGAGCGCGATCCCGATCGCGATGAAGACGAGCGCGACGACGAGCCGGACGCCGATCGTCTCGCCGAGCAGCAGCGCAGCGAACACGAGGCCGAAGACCGGCGTCAGGAACGAGAACGCCGACAGCCGCGTGGCCGGGTAGTGGCGCAGCAGCCAGAACCACGCGAGGTAGCTCGCGAACGCGATGACGGCCGACTGGAACGCCAGCGACGCCCATGCCCACCACGGCAGGCCAGCGCTCGGCCACGTCTCGTGCACGCCGCGCGACGCCGCGTACAGCAGCACGGCGGAGACCGCGACCTGATAGAACAGCGTCTTCTCGGCAGACGCCGTCGCGAGCTTCGTGGTCCGCACGACGAGCGTCGTCGCGCCCCACAGGAACGCGGCCAGCACCGCGAGCGCATCGCCCTTCCACTGCTCCGGCTCGATGGACTTGAAGCCCTCCTGGAACGCGAACGCGAGCGCGACGAAGGCGGCGACGAGGCCCGTGGTCTGCAGCGGCGACAAGCGTTCCGCCGGCTGGAACCACGGCAGGCACAAGGCGACGACGAACGGCGCCAGGTAGATGAAGACCGACACGCGCGACGCGTCCGTGCGCGGCAACGCCGCGTAGATGCACAGGAACTCGAGGCCGAACAGCACGCCGGCGGCGAGACCCGGAAGCAACGTGCGGTCGCGCTCGAACAGCGGGATGCCGCGTGCGGCGGACCACACGAACAGCAGCACCGACGCGAACGCCGAGCGCACCGCGGCCTGCAGGAACGGCGGCACGGCCGGCAGCGTCGCCTTGACGAGCACCTGCTGGACGCCCCACAGCACGCAGCAGGTCAGCATGATGCCGATGGCGAGCCCGTCGAGATGCGTGCGCCGATCGACCATCCGCACGTCAGCTCTTCAACAATCCGGCATCGTGCATCGCGGCCTGCACCGCCGGCCGTGCCGCGACGCGCTCGCGATACGCGATCAGGTTCGGCCAGCGCTCGAGGTCGACCTTCAGGAACTTCGCCCAACGCAGCATCGTGAAGAGATAGCCGTCGGCCGCGCTGAACGCGTCGCCCATCAGGTAGTCGCGGACGTCGAGCTTCTCCGACAGGTAGGCGAGGCGCCGGTCGAGGTCGGCGCGCAGCGTCGTCTTCGCCTCGTCGGAAAAGTCCGGAAACTTGAACAGCGGGTAGAAGCGCTGATGGACCTCCGACGTCAGGTAGTTCAGCCACTCGAGCTCGCGATAGCGCTCGGGCGTCCCGGCCGGCGGGATCAGCCCGCGGTCCGGCTTCAGGTCCGCGAGGTACTGCACGATGATCGGCCCCTCGGACAGCAGCGAGCCGTCGTCGAGCTCGAGCAGCGGCACCTGGCCGCGCGGGTTGACGTCGTGATAGTCGCGGCCGTCGGGGAGCGCCTTCGTCCTCGCGTCGACGAGCACCTTCGTGTACGGCAGGTCGAGCTCGCGCAGCGCGATCTGGACCGACAGCGAGCAGGCGGACGGCGTGTAATAGAGTTTCATCGGATCCCGATTCGTCGGTCGCGCCAGCGGTCCTGGCGGTCGCGCTCGAATCGTCGCGACCCCACGCTGGCAAGATGAGGGCGCAGATTGTAGGACAGCAGCCTTCGCGGCCCGCCCGCTCGCCTTGACCACCGTCGCCGACGCTTCCCCGCTCGCGGTCCGCGCCTCGTTTCGCGCGCGGCCCGCGGCGTTGCTGCTCGCGCTCGTCGCGTCGCTGCTGGTCGTCGTGCTGTTCGCGCTCGGCGTCGGCGCGATCGACATCCCGACGCGACACCTCGTCGCGATCGTCGCATCGGCGTTCGGCGTGCCGTTGCCATCCGACGTGCCGGCCGAACAGGCGACGGTCGTGCTCGCGATCCGGCTGCCGCGGATCGCGCTCGCGATCGCGGCCGGCGCCGGACTGTCCGCGTCGGGCGCGGTCCTGCAGGCGCTGTTCCGCAATCCGCTCGCCGACCCGATGCTGATCGGCGTGTCGAGCGGCGCGGCGCTCGCGGTGACGGCGACGATCGTGCTCGGCGCCCGCTTCGCGAGCGGATGGCTCGGACCGCTCGGGCCGTTCGCGTTGCCGGTCGCCGGTTTCGTCGGCGGCCTGGCCGCGACGCTGATCCTCTATCGCATCGCGACGTTCGAAGGCGCGACGTCGCTGGCGACGATGCTGCTCGCCGGCATCGCGCTCAACGCGCTCGCGTTCGCCGGCACCGGCCTGCTGACGACGCTCGCCAGCAACGAACAGTTGCGCGGCATCGCGTTCTGGAACTTCGGCAGCCTCGCGGCCGCGCGCTGGGATGCGGTCGGCGTCGTCGCGCTCGCCGTCGTGCTGTCGATCATGCGGCTGGTCCGCATCGCGCCCGGCCTCAACGCGTTCGCGCTCGGCGAGATCGAGGCGCGCCACCTCGGCTTCTCGACGGTGCGCCTCAAGCGGGAAACGATCGCGCTCGCCGCGCTGATGGCCGGCTTCGTCGTCGCCGCGTGCGGCGTGATCGGCTTCGTCGCGCTCGTCGCGCCGCAGATCGCGCGCGCGCTCGGCGGCCCCGACCATCGCGTCGCGATCCCGGCCTCCGCGCTGATCGGCGCGCTGCTGCTGATCGGCGGCGACGTCGCGGGCCGGCTCGTCGTCGCGCCGGCGGAGCTGCCGATCGGCATCGTCACCGCGCTCGTCGGCGCGCCGTTCTTCCTGTGGCTGCTGTTGCGGCGCCGCGGTCGCGACGCATGACCGCGCCGGTCGTCGAGCTCGACTCGGTGGTCGTCGTGCGCGGCGGTCGTCCGATCGTCGACGGCATCACGTTGAGCGCTCGGGGCGGCGAAGTGCTCGCGATCCTCGGCGAGAACGGGGCCGGCAAGTCGACGCTGATCAAGCTGATGGCCGGCGACTTCGCGCCTGCCCGCGGCGTCGTACGACTCGGCGGTCGTCCACTGCACGAAGTGTCGGCGCTCGAGCAGGCGCGGCGGCGCGCGGTGCTGCCGCAGCACCCGTCGGTCGCGTTCGAGCTGACCGCGCTCGACGTGGTGCTGCTCGGCCGCTCGCCGCACGACGGCGGCCGGCCCGGCGCCCGCGATCGCGCGATCGGACGCGAGGCGCTGCGACGGACCGACGCGCTGCGGTTCGCGGACCGTCGGCACTCGACGCTGTCGGGCGGCGAGCGTGCGCGCGTGATGCTGGCCCGCGCGTTCGCGCAGGTGATGCGCGACCCGGCATCGCCCGATCCGCGTCCGCGGGCGCTGCTGCTCGACGAGCCGTCGGCCGCGCTCGACATCGCCCATCAGCACGCGGCGTTCGCGGCCGTCCGCGCGCTCGCGACCGACGAAGGCGTCGCGGTCGTGACCGTGCTGCACGACCTCAACCTCGCCGCGGCGTTCGCCGATCGCGTCGCGCTGCTGAAGTCGGGACGACTGCTCGCGCTGGGCGGCGTCGACGAGACGCTGACCGAAGCGGCGCTGGGCGAATGCTTCTCGGTCCCGATGACGCGCATTGCGCATCCGGCGCGCGCCACGCCGCTCTTCGTCGCGACGCCGGACCTGCAGCGGGCGACCGCGTCGTGAACCACTGCGCGCCGTGCCGGTCCATCGTCACCCCTTCCAACCGATGAGGCGAGCCGTGTCGAACCTTCTCGAAACTCCCCATCGCGCGCAGCTCGATTCGCTGGCGCGCCAGACCGGCTTCTCCGCGGATGCGGTCGCCACGATGCTCGACGCGATGATCGCCGGCGGCGGCCGCATGGCGCAGTTCGATCATCCGGAATTCGGCGGCTCCGGTCAGTGGATGCACGGCGGCATGCTGATGATCGGCGACTTCTCCGACCACGCGCTGCGGGCGCGGGTCGCCCGGCTCTGCGACGCGCTCGCGCAGTGGTTGGCGGACGAGCCGGCGCTGGCATCCGAGGCCGGCGAGGTCGCGCACGAGCGGTCGTATCAGCGGCAGAGCCAGACGTCCGGCGGTGTGGCGCACGTGCAGGACTCGCGCGATCCGACCGGGCGCTGGTGGCCGGCGTCGTTCGGCACGCCCGACACGAGCGGCGCGCAGGACGGCTCGCGCTATGCATGGTTCGCCGGCGCGCGACGACTCGTCGTCGACGACGGCCGCACGCGCACGATCTACGACACCGGCGAGCATCGCATCGGCGGCGCGTCGCAGCAGCAGGGCTCGTCGACCGGCGCACGCGGCCCGGTGTTCACGAGCCAGTTCGGGCCGGTCGATGTCGACCGGCTGCCGGTGGTCGGGGCAGACGACGACGATCGTCCGGCGAGCCGCGTCGACGAGCCGCGAGCAAGCCAGGCGGCCTTGTCGCCGGACGATTCGTTCACGGCGCTCGAACGGCTCGCCGACCTGCATCGTCGCGGCATCGTCGACGACGGGGAGTTCGCGGCGAAGAAGGCGGAGCTGCTGAAGCGCATCTGAGCGGCGCCGCACGGCCGGCCGAATTGGCCGGCAAATCCGCCGCTATTCGCCGGCTTCGCGCCGCGACACCCACCGCAGACTCGGCATCGGTCGAGAAGGGCCGTGGGCCCGTCCTGTGCAAGCGGTGGAATGAAGACACTGAGTCTCAAGGGTCGGTTGGCGATCGCGATGTCGAGCGGCGCGCTCGCGCTCGTCATCGGCATGGGTGCGATCTCGATGCACTTCGCCGAGAAGGACCTGCGCCGCACGCTGTCGACCGAGCAGCTCGACATGGTCACGCGCGTCGCCGACGGGCTCGACGAGGACCTGCGCGGCGCGGTCGAGGCGCTCGCCGCGTCCGCGGCCGTCACGCCGGTCGACGTCGCGGCGGACCCCGACCGCTTCAAGGGGTTCTACGCGCAGTACCCGGCGCTGCTGCAGCTCTTCGAGGAAGTGTTCGTCATCGACGCGAGCGGCGTCGTCACGGCCGGCTATCCGCAGAAGACGGCGCGGGTCGTCGGCCTCGATCTCGGTGACCGCGCCTACTTCAAGCAGGTGCTGGCGACGCGCAAGCCGGTCGTGTCGGAGCCGCTGCGCGGCAAGCTCACCGGGACGCCGATCATCAACGTCGCCGCGCCGATCCGGGATGCCGACGGCCGCGTGCGCGCGGTCCTCGTCGGCGTGCTGCCGCTGACGAAGCCGAACTTTCTCGGCGCGTTCTCCGCCGCCCGGATCGGCCGCACCGGCTACTTCGTCGTCACGACGACCGGCGCCAACCCGATCTACCTCGCGCATCCCGACCCCGCGCGGCTGATGCAGCCGGTCGTCGGCGGCCGCGGCCTCGCGACCGCGCGGATGCTCGCCGCGCAGCAGGCCGGATCGACGCAGGCCAGCGTCGAGGACGGCGACGAGGCGCTCGTCTCGTTCAAGCCGCTCGCGACGACCCGCTGGGTCGTGGCCGCCGTCCTGCCGCGCAACGAGGCGTTCGAGACCGTCACGCTCGCGCGCGAGCGCACGATCTCGACGGCGGTCATCGCCGCGCTGATCGTGCTGCCGCTGGCCTGGCTGATCGCGTGGATCCTGTTGCGGCCGTTGACCGCGTTGCGGGACCAGGTCGAGGCGATCGCCGCGGATCCGCAGGGCAGCGGCTTCGCGACGATCCGCCTCGACGACGAGGTCGGCGAAGTGGCCGCGGCGTTCAACGCGATGCTGGCCGGACAGCGCGTGGCCGAGGCGGCGCGGCTGGCGAGCGACCAGGATCGTCGACGGCTGGTCGCGATCCTCGAGAGCAGCCGCGACTTCGTCGCGATGACGAACGTCGACGGCAACGTCACGTATCTCAATGCGTCGGCGCGCGCGTTGCTCGGGCTCGCGCTCGACACGGACGTGTCGGTCTACACGATCGAGGACCACTTCGCGCCGTGGGCCGTCGCGAAGCTGCAGAACGAAGGCGTGCCGGCCGCGCTCGCGCACGGCATCTGGTGCGGAGAGACGGCCATCGTCGACAAGCACGGCAACGAGGTGCCGGTCGACCAGACGGTGATCGCGCATCGCAACCTCGACGGCCGGCTCGAATTCTTCTCGAGCCTGATGCACGACACGACCGCGTCGCAGGCCGCCGCCGCCGCGATGCGCTCGAGCGAGGCGCGGATGCTGTCGATCGCCGACGCGCTGCCGGTCCACGTCTCGTTCCTCGACCGCGACTATCGCTATCGCTTCGTGAACTCGATCTACGAGACGCACTTCGGCATCGACCGGTCCGAGATCATCGGCAAGTCGGTCCGCGAACTGATCGGCGCCGAGGCCTATCGCAGCTACCAGCCGTTCCTCGAACGCGCGGGGACCGGACAGCCGCAGGTCTTCGAGGTCGACAGCCGTTCCGGCGTGCGGCCGGTCCACCTGCTCGTCAAGATCCTCCCCGAGTTCGACGACGACGGACGCATCGACGGCTACCACTTCATCCATCAGGACGTGACCGATCACAAGGTCGAGAACCAGCGCCTGTCGCGGCTGATCCGCGCCGACGCGCTGACCGGTCTGCTGAACCGCGCGGGCTTCGAGTCGGCGATCGCGGAGGCGATGGGTCGCAGTCGTCATCACCTCGCGTCGATGGCGCTGTTCTATCTCGACGTCGATCGCTTCAAGTCGGTCAACGACCGCCACGGCCATCAGATCGGCGACAAGCTGCTGCGCGGGTTCGCGGGCCGGCTGGTCCGCGCGGTGCGCGGCGCCGACGTCGTCGCGCGTCTCGGCGGCGACGAGTTCGTCGTCATCGCCGAAGGCGTGCGCAACAGCGACGACGTGCGGTCGATCGCCGGCAAGATCGTCCGCGCGATGCGGCCGGCGTTCGACTTCAACGGGACGGCGCTGTCGATCACGACCAGCATCGGCGTCGCGGTCTATGCCGGCGAGGAGGTCACGGTCGACGAGCTGATCGCGCGCGCCGACGCGGCGCTGTATCGCGCGAAGAACGAAGGTCGCAACTGCTACGCGCTCGACGACGAGCTGCAGACGTTCGGCACGACCAGCATCATCGCGGACAACACGACGATCATCTGACGCGCTGCGCGCTTCGCATCGCCGGTGGGTGCATCATGCGGTCCCGCGGGCGCATCGCCCGCTCGCCGGACGATGTCATGCGCCTGTCTGCCTCCCTGTCCCGAACGCTGTTGCCCATCGTCGGCCTCGCCGCCGCCTGCGCCGCGGCGCCGACCCAACCACCCGTGCTGACCACCGAACGAATCGCCGCGATCGTCGCGAGTCCCGACCGCAGCGCGGCCGATCGCGACAACGACGCGCGTCGCAAGCCGGTCGAGATGCTCGCGTTCATCGGCGTGCGGCCCGGCATGCAGGTGCTCGACGTCAGCGCCGGCGGCGGCTACACGAGCGAGCTGCTCGCGCGCGCCGTCGGACCGACCGGCCACGTCTACGGCCAGAGCCCGCCGGCCGCCGCGATGCGACAGGCGATGCCGGCCGTGCCGGAAGGCGGCACGACGGCTGCCGCGCCGCGCGGCGCGCCGCGCACGTCGGCGATGCGCGTGACCGAGCGCGCGCAGAACGCCAACCTGCCGAACCTGGAGCCGCTGGTCGCGCCGTTCGAGCACCCGGTCGGTCACGAGATCCAGCCGCGGTCGCTCGACCTCGTCACGCTGATGTTCAACTATCACGACATGGGTCATCTCGGCGTCGACCGCGCGGCGATGAACGCCTCGATCTTCGACGCGCTGAAGCCCGGCGGCCTCTACGTGATCGCCGACCACGCGGGTCGAGCCGGCACCGGCATCTCCGAATCGGGGACGCTGCACCGGGTCGAGGAAGCGTTCGTCGTTCGCGAGGTCGAGGCGGCCGGATTCAGGCTCGTCTCGCGCGGCGACTTCCTGCGCAACCCGAACGATCCGCGCGACCGCAACGAGCCCGACCCGCCGATGCCGAAGGACGAGTTCGTGCTGAAGTTCGTGCGCCCGGCCGCCTGACGAGCGGTTCAGTCGACGTCGCCCTCGAACGCGATCTCGTGGACGTCGACGACGGTCACGCCCTTGCGCTTCAGGCCTTCACCCCACGCCTCGACCGCGGCATCGGTCGCGAAGTAGTCGGCCAGCTCCGCGTTCGCCTTCGGATCGACGCGCAGCTGCGTGCCGTCGTCGAGCACCGCGCCGCAGATCTCGCCTTTCGGCGCGTACAGCGTCCTGCGCACGCGCCCGGCCACGTGCATCGGTCGGCGCGAAGGCGGTGCGCGCTTCGCCGGCGGGTGCCCGCGTCCTGCCGACGGACCCCCGTCGACGATGGCCTTGCCGCTCGCATCGGCGACGCTGACCGCGGCCAGGACATCGGCGTCGCGCGGCTTCACGAACCGCACTTCGATGAAGTCGCCGACCGGCACGAGTCTCGTCAGCGCCGAACCCATGTGCGGCGGCACATGGACCTGGCGGCCGTCGTCGAGAATGCAACCGTCGACGTCGCCGTGCGCGTTGACGGTGTAGTGCGCGATGCGTCCGGACGCGCGCGGCAGTACTTCGGGATCCAGCCAGTGCATGAGGGTTCCTTCGACGAGTGAACGAGGTCCGCCATCGCGGTGTGGTCGGGTCGGTCGCCACGACCGCGTCGGACCGCGCGACCGGGCGCCGCGTTCCCGCATCCACGTTTCCGGGCTCCGGCATCCGGGCCGATGGCAAGTCGGATCGACACGCGACGCGTCGGCGCTCCACGCCGACATCGTCCAGCGCGGCCCGCAGCCCGGTCAGCGCGTCCCGGCGGCGACCTTCGCGGCGACGATCTCGCGCAGTTCGCGCTTCATGATCTTGCCGACCGGGCTGATCGGGAACGCGTCCATCACCTCGAGGCGCTCGGGGAGCTTGAACGACGCGATCTGCCGGCCGCGCAGGAACGCGATCAGCTCGTCGAACGTCAAAGTCTCGCCGGCCTTCGCGATCACGCACGCGCACGCCTTCTCGCCGAAGACCGGGTCGGGCATCGCGACGAGCACGACGCTCCGGACCTTCGGATGCGCGAAGATCAGGTTCTCGACCTCCTCGCAGCTGATCTTCTCGCCGCCGCGGTTGATCAGGTCCTTGCGGCGGCCTTCGGTATAGACGTGGCGGCCCCGCTTGCGAACGATGTCGCCCATCCGATAGAAGCCGTCGGCCGTGAAGGCTTCGCGGTTCTTCTCGGGTGCGTCGTAATACCCGCGGATCGTGTACGGGCCGCGCGTCAGCAGCTCGCCCGACGTGCCGTCCGGAACCTCGCGGTCCTCGTCGTCGACGACCTTGATCTCGTCCCGGTCGCTGACCGGCGCGCCGGAGCTCTCGAGCAGCACGTCGTCGGGGTCGTCGAGACGCGTCATGTTGATCAGGCCTTCGGCCGTGCCGTAGATCTCCTGCGGAGTCACGCCGAAGCGCTCGCGCAATCGCACGCGCAGCTCCGGCGGCAGCCGCGCGCCGCCGTTCTGCACGACCTTCAGCGACGACAGGTCGAAGCGCGACGCGACGTCGGCATTCAGCCAGCCGGCGATCAGCGGCACGGCCGCCGCGATCACGGTGACACGTTCGCGTTCGACGAGGCCGAACACCGTGTCGGCGTCGGCCGACGGCGCGATCACGACCGTGCCGCCGTGATAGAACGCACCGAGGATTCCCGGCGACGCGAGGTTGTAGTTGTGGCCGAGCGGCAGCATGGCGAGGTGGACGGTGCTCTCGTCGAAGCCCGCCGCGAGGCCACACAGGCGCGCGTTCAGCACATAGTCGTCGTGCGTGCGCGGGATCAGCTTCGACATCGCGGTCGTGCCGCCCGACAGCAGCATCGTGCTGATCGACGACGGATCGACGTGGACCGACGCGAGCGCTTCGGTCGCGCCGCCGAAGTCGTCGATCAGCGACGCGAGCGAGGTCTGCGTCGGCCGGGCCTCGCCGACGACGATCACGTGAGCCAGCGTCGGGAATTCGGTTGCCAGCTCGTCCGCCATCGCACGATGGTCGAACGAGCCGACGACGTCGGGGATCACGTACCCGACCGCGCCGGACGCGCGCAGGAAGTGCCGGACCTCGGCATGGCGATGCGACCGCAGCGCCATGACCGGGATCGCGCCGATGCGGTTCAGCGCGAGATAGACGACCACGAACTCGGCGATGTTCGGGAGTTGCACGACGACGCGATCGCCGGTGCGCAGCCCGCGGGCCAGCAGCGCGGTCGCGAGCACGTCGACGCGTTCGACGAGCGATCGATACGTCCATCGCGCCTCGCCGGCGACGACGGCGAGCTTGTCGGGCAGCGCGCGCGGCCGTGCGCTCGACCATCGCCGCGACGCCGATGCCTTCCCACAGACCGGCCTCGCGATAGCCGGCGCGCGAGGTCGTCGGGCCACGGCGTGTACGGCGCCTTCACGACGCGAAGACCTCCGGGTGCAGCCGCTCGTACGCGCGCGCGAGCTCGGGGTCGCGCCGCATGACCTCGGCATGGTCGACGCGGCCGCTGCGGGTCACGTAGTCGTAGGCGAACGAGACCGGATCGAGCGCGAGCTTCGGGCCGAGGTCCTCGTACCACTCGGTGCTCTTCAGCGCCGCGCGGCGCAGGTTCTCGGAGCCCGGCTGCGCGCGTGCGCACGAACGTGGCGAGCATCGCCGCGCACGTCGTCCGGCATGCGCGCGGTAGCGCGTCGAACAGCGCGATCGCGTCCTGCATCGCGAGCCGCGTGCCGGAGCCGACGGACGGATGGCCGGTGCGCAGCGCGTCGCCGATCAGCACGACGGGGCCGCGTCGTCGTTCGCGTACCAGCGCGCGTTGCGGACCATCGTGTAGCGGAACCACTTCGAGCGGTTCGACAGCAGCCGATGGCCGTGCGAGGTCGTCGGCGAACACGCGCTCGCAGTACGCGAGGCTGTCGGCCTCGCTCATCCGCGCGAGCCCCGCGCGCTCGAACGTCGCCGGATCGCACTCGACGAGGAACGTGCTCAGCCGCGGGCTGTAGCGATAGGTGTGCGCGATCACGAGCCCGTCGTCGTTCTGCCGGAAGATCAGCGACAGCGCGTCGAAGAGGCGCGTCGTGCCGTACCACGCGAGCCAGTTCGGACGCACGTCGAGCTGCGGCTCGAAGCGCTCGGCCAGCCGCGTGCGGATCGCGCTGTTCGCGCCGTCGGCCGCGACGACGAGGTCGCACGGGCCGAGCTCGGCCGGATCGTCGACGCGGCGGCCGAACTCGATCGTCGACGCCGACCGCGCGGCACTGCGCGTGCAGCGCCTCGCAGCAGGTCGATGCGCGCCATCCGATGGAACGTGTTGTGCGCGAGCGTGACGCGCACGCCGCGATGGACGACGGCCATCTCGTCGAACACTTCCTGCGTCGCGGTCATCGCGTCGTACAGCTCGGGCGCGACGTCGCGCACGAACGCGAGCGCGACGTCGGAGAACACGACGCCCCAGCCGTAGGTGGCGTCCTCGGCGTCGCGTTCGATGACGACGAGGTCGTGCGGCGGCAACCCGTTCGCGCGAGCGGTCGCGCTGCATCAGGTACGCGAAGAGCAGGCCGGCGGGTCCGCCGCCGACGATGCGGATCTTCATCGTCGCGGCTCCGCACGCGACGCGACGCGAGCGAGGTGACGCAGGTCCTGCAGCAGCAGGTGCGCCGAGGCGGCGACCCATCCGCTCGACGTGTCGGCCGGCGAAGCCCAGCGGCGCAACGCGGCGAAGCCGGACGAGCCGCCGTCCGCGCCGACGAGCGCGTCCGCGGTCGCGCGCAACGCGGTGTCGACCGCATCGGCCAGCGAGCGCCGCGCGTCGGCGTCGAGCGTCGCGGGCGCGCAGTCCGCCGCTCGGACGACGGACCCGACGTCGCTCGCGATGCGCGTCATCACGCGCGCGGCGCCGACGTGATCGATCGCCTTCGAATCGACCGGTCGCTCGCGCGCGAGCCAGCGCGCCTCGCGGTCCGCGCCCACCGCGAGCTCCGCGAGCTTGCGCAACGTCGCGCGGTTGCGTTCGCGCCGGGCGTCGCGGACGGCCGCGGCGACCGGGCCGCACGTCAGGTCGTCGACCGCGTGCGCGGCGCTCTCGCGCAACCAGTCGGTCGATGCGTCGACGAAGCGTTCGCGCGCATGCGTCGCGAACGCGGCGAGCGACACGGCGACGCCGGACACGACGCCGATCGCGATCTCGATCGCGCGCAGTCCGGCGACGTCGAGCGCCGAGTGACCGGGGATGCCGCCGCTGTTGAGGATGATCAGCGCCGAGATCGGCGCGCTGCGCATCGCGGGAACGATCGCGGACAGGAACGCGACGACCGCGATGATCGCGAGCGTGCCCATCTGCGAGCCGGCGCCGACGTGATGCAGCCAGACGCCCGCCAGGCCGATGACGGTGCCGCTCATCGTGCCGCGCACCCGGTCCCATCCGGCGCCGAGCGTCGAGCCGGCCGTCGGGCGTGCGACGATCAGCGCGCTCATGACCGCCCAGAAGCTTTCCGGCAGGCGGCACAGGGTCGAGACGGTGAACGCGACGACCACCGCGACCGCGAGTCGCGTCCCGTGGCGCCAGTCGGTTTCGCGCCACGTCGCGAAACGGGAAGCGAGCGGCGCGGCCGTCACGATGCCTCCTCGCGCGGGACGTCGGCCGGTGCGTCGGACGCGTTCCGTGGGGTCATGCGGCAGTATAAAACCGGTCCTGCGATCGGCATGCCGTGGGTCGCGGCGGAATCCGGGAGACGAACGATGACGACGATCCACCGCGCGGCCGCGACCGGCTTCGCGAACAGCGCCGACGTCTATGCGCGCGGCCGGCCCGACTACCCGGAGGCGCTCGACGACTGGCTGCGTCGCGACGTCGGCCTCGCGCCCGGCCGCGTCGTGGTCGACCTCGGCGCCGGGACCGGCAAGTTCGTTCCGCGTCTGCTCGCGACCGGCGCGCGCGTCGTCGCGATCGAACCGGTCGACGCGATGCGCGTGCAGCTGGCCGCCCGCCATCCGACGATCGATGTGCGGCCCGGTACCGCGGAGGCGATGCCGCTCGACGACGCGTCGGTCGCACGCGGTCGTCTGCGCGCAGGCGTTCCACTGGTTCGCGAACGCGGCGGCGACGGCCGAGATCGCGCGCGTGGTCGCGCCGGGCGGCTGCCTCGCGCTGGTCTGGAACGTCCGCGACGAGTCGGTGCCGTGGGTCGCCCGACTGACGGAGCTCGTGCGGCCGTACGAAGGCGATGCGCCGCGCTTCCACACCGGCGCGTGGCGTCGTGCGTTTCCGGCGCCCGGCTTCGAGCCGCTCGAGGAAGCGTCGTTCCCGCACGCGCACGTCGGGCCGCCCGACGTCGTGATCGTCGAACGCTTCCTTTCCGTGAGCTTCATCGCGGCGCTGCCGCCCGACGAGCGCGCGGCGGTCGAGCGGCGCCTGCGCGAGCTGATCGCGACCGAGCCCGCGCTGGCCGGCAACGAGCGCGTCGCGTTCCCGTACCGGACCGTCGCGTTTCGCGCGCGACGAACCGGTCGCTGAGGAGGGCGGCCGCGGCGTTGCAACGGTTCGTCAGCTCGCAATACAATAAGCCATGCTTATGATCATTGCGAACCGCGTTGGCCACCGGAACGAGCCCGATAGTCTCGGGTTCCTGGTCGTCGGACGTGGCCGGCTCGATGCGCCGCGCGTTCGAGCGGCAGATCGAGGGCAGCTCGTGACTTCGGCGCTGACGCTCGCGCAGGCGCGCGCGCTGGTCTATGTGTCGCGCAACGAAGGCATCCGCCAGGTCGACCTCGCGGACCTGCTCGAGGTGCAGCCGATGACGCTCGCACGCCTCGTCGACCAGCTCGTGGACGCGAGACTCGTCCAGCGTCGCGACGACGCGGCCGACCGGCGCGCGTACCGGATCCATCTGACGCCGGCAGGCGAAGCCGCAGCTCGCGGCGATCGATCAGGCCGTCGCGACGATCCGCAGGCAGGCGACGCAAGGGCTCGACCGCGAGACGCTCGCGACCGTCATCAGCGCGCTGCGGACGATCCGCGACAACGTGTCGGACCGATGAGCGCGACCGCCGCGGACCTGCCGAACCGGATCGCGCCGACGCCGGTCGCGCGACGATCGCCGCCGCCGCTTCGTCACGATCTCGATCATGCTGGCGACGATCATGCAGACGCTCGACAGCACGATCGCGAACGTCGCGCTGCCGCACATGGCGGGCAGCCTGTCGGCGTCGCAGGACCAGATCTCGTGGGTGCTGACGTCGTACATCGTGGCCGCCGCGATCGCGACGCCGCTGACCGGCTGGCTGAGCACGCGCTTCGGCCGCAAGCGCATGTTCCTGATGCCGTCGTCGGATTCACGGCGGCGTCGGTGCTGTGCGGGCTGTCGCGAGTCGCTCGTGCAGATCGTGGTCGCGCGGCTGCTGCAGGGGCTGTTCGGCGCCGCGCTGGTGCCGCTGTCGCAGGCGGTGATGATCGACTCGCAGCACGCCCGAGAAGCGCGGCCAGGCGATGGCGATCTGGGGCATGGGCGTGATGATCGGACCGATCCTCGGGCCGACGCTCGGCGGCTGGCTGACCGACAACCTGACGTGGCGATGGGTGTTCTTCATCAACCTGCCGGTCGGGCGTGCTGTCGTACTACGGGATCAGCGCGCTACATCCGCGAGACCGTCGTCGTCAGCGGCACGAAGTTCGACCTCTACGGCTTCGCGACGCTCAGCCTCGCGATCGGCCTGCTGCAGCTGTTCCTCGACCGCGGCGAACTGCTCGACTGGTTCGACTCGACCGAGATCGTGGTCGAAGCGGTCGGTGCCTCGATCGCGTTCGTGTTCTTCGTCGCGCTGACGGCGACGGCCGGACCGGTCTCGTTCTTCGACCGCAACCTGCTGAAGGATCGCAACTTCGCGATCGGCCTCGGCCTCTACTTCATGGTCGGCCTGCTGCTGTACGCGACGCGTGCGTTGCTGCCGCCGATGCTCGGCACGCTGCTCGGCTATCCGGCGGTCTCGATCGGGATCGTCACGGCGCCGTCGGGGCTCGGCACGATGGCGACGATGCTGGTCGCCGGAAGGCTGGTCAACAAGGTCGACCCGCGCGCGTTGATCGGGCTCGGCTTCGGCTTGACCGCGATCTCGCTGTGGCAGATGTCGGGCTTCAACTTCGACGTCGACGAGTCGCGGCTGATCGTGTCGGGCTTCGTGCAGGGCATGGGCCTCGGCTTCGTGTCGGTCCCGCTCACGACGGTGACGTTCTCGACGCTGGCACCGCGCCTGCGGCCCGACGGGACCGCGATCTTCAGCCTGTTCCGCAACATCGGCTCGTCGATCGGCATCTCGCTGATGGAGACGCTGACGACGCGCAACACGGCGCTGTTCCACAGCGAGCTCGTCGAGCACGTCAACATCGCGAACCCGGCGTTGCGCGCCGGACTGCCGTCGCTGTACGACCTGTCGACCGCGACCGGCACGGCGGCGCTGAACGCGGAGGTGACCCGTCAGGCGAGCTTCGTCGCGTACCTGAACGACTTCCGCATCATGATGATCGCGACGCTGGCCGCGTTGCCGTTCCTGCTGCTGATGCGCCGAAGCCGGCGCAGCTGAGGACTTCAGGCCTGCGGATGCAGCTGCAGCACCGCGCCGTTCTCGGTGAACAGCTTCTCGGCCATCGTCATCTCGGCCTCGTCCTGCACGTTGACCGACGACGGCGTAGTCGCCGCGATGCAGCGCCTGGCGCACCGAATGCGTCGACGAGGTGTCGTCCATCTCGCCGGTGCTGTCGAACAGCGAATGGAACAGGCCCGACGAGCACGCCCTGACTCGTCGCGCGGCCGCGGCGTGCCGGGCTTCTCCTCGCGCGCGCCCTCGATCGGGACGTCCTGGTGATGCAGCATCGCGGCGTCGCGCGGCACGCCGCTGCGCGATCAGCTGCGCGTAGACGCCGTTCCGCGGTCGCGAGGTCCGTGAAGAGCCCGAAGAGAACACCTTGCATCGTCATCCTGTGGGGAAGGCCTGGCTGGCGCGCATTGTGGCCGACGAGGGGCGGTCCGACAAGCCGGCGCCGGACGGGGTACGCTAGCGACCCCGCATCGCCGTCCTGACGCCATGCCCGATTCGTCCCCACCGCCGCGCGAAGACCCTGCGACACTCGCCGCGTCGGAACGCATCCGGCGGCGGCTCGAGCACAGCGGCGCGCGCTTCCACGCGAACGACAACATCGCGGCGTTCGTCGAGGACGGCGAGCTCGACGAGCTGCGGCGCGAGGTCGAGCTGAAGATGCAGGAGGTGCTGCGATCGCTCGTCATCGACACCGACAGCGACCACAACACGACCGGCACGGCGCGTCGCGTCGCGAAGATGTTCGTCAACGAGGTGTTCCGCGGCCGCTACGTGCCGATCCCGCCGCTCACCGAATTCCCGAACGCGTCGCGGCTCAATGAACTGATGATCGTCGGGCCGGTCAAGGTGCGCAGCGCCTGCTCGCATCACCTGTGTCCGATCCTGGGACGGGTGTGGATCGGCATCCTGCCGAACGAGCATTCGAACCTGATCGGCCTGTCGAAGTACGCGCGCGTCTGCGAGTGGATCATGACGCGCCCGCAGATCCAGGAAGAGGCCGTGACGATGCTCGCGAACGAGCTGTCCGATCGCGTCAAGCCGGACGGCCTCGCGATCGTGATGGAGGCCGATCACTTCTGCATGCACTGGCGCGGCGTGAAGGACGACGAGTCGATGATGACGAACAGCGTGATGCGCGGTGCGTTCCTGAAGAACGAGGCGCTGCGGCGCGAATTCCTGTCGCTGCTCAGCAAGAAAGGCTGAAGGGACGTCATGCTGGTGCGATTGCTGTACGCGAGCCGATCCACGTCGCCGATGCGACCCGACATGCTGTCGGCCATCCTGCGCAAGTCGACGCACAACAACGCGGCGGTCGGCATCACCGGACTGCTGTGTCACACCGACACGACGTTCCTGCAGGTCCTCGAGGGCGGACGCGGGGCGGTGTCGACGCTCTATCAACGCATCGCGTCCGACCCGCAGCACGAGGCGGTCACGCTGATGACCTACGACGAGATCCTCGAGCGCGATTTCGCCGGCTGGTCGATGGGCCGGGTCGACGTCGGACGTCTCAATCCGTCGCTGATCCTCAAGTATTCGACGACCGCTTCGCTCGATCCTTATGCGATGTCCGGCCGCGTCGCGCTCGCGCTGCTGAAGGAACTGGTCGAGACCGCGTCCGTCGCCTGCGTGTCCTGAGGCGCGCATCGTGAACGAAACTCCCGCGACTCGCGCGCAGCTCCACGTCGGTCGCCGTCGGCGGGTGCTGCCGGCCACCACCATCGTCGGACTCGCCATCGCGATCGTGACCGTGCTGATCTTCGGCGCCGTTTCGTATCGATCGCTGCGCGAGAGCACGCTGACGGCCGAGCGTCTGCATCGCACGCAGGAAGGCATCGACGCGCTGCAGGCGCTGCTGTCCGACCTGAAGGACGCCGAGACCGGACAGCGCGGCTTCCTGCTGACCGGCAGGAACGACTATCTCGAGCCGTATGCCGCCGCGCGCGCGTCGGTGCCGCGTGCGCTCGCGACGGTCCGTCGTGCGATCGGGGACGATCCGGTCCAGCGGCCGAGGATCGACGCGCTGGAGCAGGCGGCAACGGCGAAGCTCGACGAACTCGAGCAGACGATCGCCCTGCGTCGCGCGAACAATCTCGCCGCTGCGCTCGATATCGTCCAGTCGGATCGCGGCAAGGCCGCGATGGACCGCATTCGTTCGCTGGTCACGCAGATGCAGGCGACGGAGAGCCGGCAGCTCGGCGATCGCGAGAGGGAATGGCAGAGCGCCGTCGACGAGGCGTTCCGCGTCACGATCGTCGGTGCGGCCGTGCTGATCGCGCTGGTCTCGGGCGCCGGCGTTGCTGCTGTCGCGCGCCTATCGCGAACGGGAGGTCGAGGCGTGGCTGCGCGCCGGACAGGCCGGCGTCGCGGCCGAGATGATCGGGCGCCAGCGACTCGAGGAGCTCGGCACGCGGGTCGTCGCGTACCTCTCGCGCCACCTCGATGCCGCAATCGCGACGATCTATCTCGACGAAGGCGACGGTGCGTTCCGCTATCTCGCCGGCTATGCGAACGCGGGACCCACCGATTCGCCGGCGGGCACCGGTCTGCTCGCGCAGGCCGCCCGCGACGGCCAACCGCTGGTGGCTCGCGATCTTCCCGACGGCTACCTGCCGGTGCAGTCGGGCCTCGGTCGCGGCGCCCCGCGCGAACTGATCGTCGTGCCGGCGAGCGCGGACGGCATCGGCATGGCGGTCCTGGAGTTCGGGTTCCTGCGGTCGATCGACGCGCAGGATCTCGAACTGTTCGGGCGCGTCTCGTCGTCGATCGCGGTCGCGATCCGATCGGCGCGCGAGGCGATGCGCATCGACGATCTTCTCGCCGAGACGCAGCGGCAGACCGAGGAGCTGCAGACGCAGCAGGAAGAGCTGCGCGTCAGCAACGAAGAGCTCGAGGAGCAGGGACGGGCGCTGAAGGCGTCGCAGGGGCAGCTCGAAGGCCAGCAGGCCGAGCTCGAGCAGACCAACTCGCAGCTCGAGGAGCAGGCGCAGATCCTCGAGTCGCAGAAGGACGCGCTCGCGCGATCGCAGAAGGTCCTCGAGGAGAAGGCCGAGGAGCTCGAGCGGTCGAACCAGTACAAGAGCGAGTTCCTCGCGAACATGAGCCACGAGCTTCGCACGCCGCTCAACTCGACGCTGATCCTCGCCAAGCTGCTCGCCGACAACAAGGGCGGCAACCTGACGCCGGAACAGGTTCGCTATGCCGACACGATCTCGTCGGCCGGCAACGACCTGCTGACGCTGATCAACGACATCCTCGACCTGTCGAAGATCGAGGCCGGCAAGGTCGAGATCACGATGGAGCCCGTGACCGTCGCGCGGGTCGTCGACGCGCTCGTCAAGACGTTCGAGGCGACCGCGAAGGACAAGCAGCTCCTGTTCGAGACGACGATCGAGCCGGGGACGGCCGAGCATCTCGAGACCGACGCGCAGCGGCTCGCGCAGATCCTGCGCAACCTGCTGTCCAACGCATTGAAGTTCACGGCGAAGGGCCGCGTCGCGATGCGGGTCTTCGCGCCGACGCGCGACACGGTCGCCTTCGCGGTCAGCGATACCGGCATCGGCATCGCGGAGGACCAGCAGGACATCATCTTCGAGGCGTTCCGGCAGGCCGACGGCAGCACCCATCGGCGCTTCGGCGGCACCGGCCTCGGGCTGTCGATCTCGCGCGACCTCGCGCGACTGCTCGGGGGCGACATCGCCGTGTCGAGCCGGCCGGGCGAAGGCAGCACGTTCACGCTGACGCTGCCGACGGCCGCGACCGGGGTGCGCCCCATCGAGCACGCGCCGAAGCGCGCAGCACCGCCCGCGCCGGTCGCGGCGGCCGCCCCGGCCGCGCCGGTCCGCGGGCCGAACGAGGCGCCCGGACTCCCAGCGGTCGCGGGCGACGATCGCGAGCGCCTCGAGCCCGGCGCGCGCCTGATCCTCGTGATCGAGGACGACCTGCGATTCGCGGCGATCCTGCAGACGCTCGCGCACGAGATGGGCTTCCAGTGCATCGTCACGCATAGCGCGGGAGAAGGCTTCGCGGCCGCGATCCGCTACGTCCCGAGCGCGATCCTGCTGGACATGCATCTGCCGGACCACTCGGGCCTCGGCGTCCTGGACCAGCTGAAGCAGAATCCGAAGACCCGGCACATCCCGGTCCACATCGCGTCGGTCGCCGACCACGAGCAGGAGGCACGCGCGCTCGGCGCGGTCGGCTACGCGCTGAAGCCGGTCAAGCGCGAGCAGTTGGTCGAGGCGATGGAAGGACTGCGCGCCCGCCTGGCGCAGCAGGTGCGGCGCGTGCTCGTCGTCGAGGACGACGCGCGCCAGCTCGACAGCATCCGCCATCTGCTCGACAGCGACGACGTCGAGATCGTCGGCGTGTCGAGCGCAGCCGACGCGCTCGCGAAGCTGCGCGAGGCGACGTTCGACTGCATGGTGCTCGACCTCAACCTGCCGGACCTGTCGGGCTACGAACTGCTCGAACAGATGTCGCAGCAGGACGACGTGTCGTTCCCGCCGGTGATCGTCTACACCGGGCGCATGCTGACGCGCGACGAGGAGCAGCGCCTGCGCCGCTATTCGAGGTCGATCATCATCAAGGACGCGCGCTCGCCGGAGCGGCTGCTCGACGAGGTGACGCTGTTCCTGCATCAGGTCGAGTCGAAGCTGCCGGCCGAACGCCAGCGGATGCTGCGCGAGGTGCGCAACCGCGACACGACGCTCGAGGGCCGGCGCATCCTGATCGTCGAGGACGACGTGCGCAACGTGTTCGCGTTGTCGAGCGTGCTGGAGCCGAAGGGCGCGAAGGTGGAGATCGCCCGCAACGGCGTCGAGTCGCTGGACGCGCTCGCGAAGAGCGCGAAGGATCCCGGGCACGCGATCGACCTCGTGCTGATGGACATCATGATGCCGGAGATGGACGGGTACACGGCGATGCGCGAGATCCGCAAGCAGCCGCAGTTCAAGAAGCTGCCGATCATCGCGCTGACCGCGAAGGCGATGCGCGACGACCAGGAGAAATGCCTCGCCGCGGGCGCGAACGACTACGTCGCGAAGCCGCTCGACGTCGAGAAGCTGATGTCGCTGATCCGGGTCTGGATGCCCAAGTCATCGTGATCCGCCACGAGTCGCGCGACGCGTCGCGCAGCGTCGATCAGCGCGACTTCGACATCGAGCTGCAGCTCTTCGTCGACGCGATCTTCCTCAAGTATCACTACGACTTCCGGTCCTACGCCGGTGCGTCGCTGAAGCGCCGGCTCGTCAGCGCGATGACACACTTCGGGTGCGCGACGCTGTCGCAACTGCAGGACCGGCTGATCCACGACGCGGCGACGTTCCCGGTGCTGCTCGACTACCTGACGGTGCAGGTCAGCGAGATGTTCCGCGACCCGTCGTACTTCCTCGCGCTGCGCACGAAGGTCGTGCCGCTGCTGCGGACGTATCCGTCGCTGAAGGTCTGGATCGCCGGTTGCAGCACCGGCGAGGAAGCGTATTCGATGGCGATCCTGCTGCGCGAGGAAGCGCTGCTCGACCGCACGCTGATCTATGCGACCGACATCAACCTGCGCGCGCTCGAGCAGGCGGAGGCCGGCGTCTACGACATCGATCGCGTCGCCGGCTTCACCGACAACCATCGACGCAGCGGCGCGACGACGTCGCTGTCCG
This sequence comes from uncultured beta proteobacterium, assembly GCA_963795885.1. Classification (GTDB taxonomy): domain Bacteria; phylum Pseudomonadota; class Gammaproteobacteria; order Burkholderiales; family Burkholderiaceae_D; genus CAHJXF01. Next base: position 67,139 of record CAWCJI010000009.1, read on the forward strand.
ACTACTACACGGCCGCCTACGGACGCGCCGTCTTCGACAAGTCGCTGCGCGCGCAGATCGTGTTCTCGGACCACAGCCTCGCGACCGACAGCGTGTTCGCCGAGATGCACCTGATCTCGTGCCGCAACGTGCTCATCTACTTCACGCGCGAGCTGCAGGAACGCGCGATCGGGCTGTTCCGCGAGGCGCTGCCGCGCCAGGGCTTCCTCGGCGTCGGCTCGAAGGAGACGTTGCGCTTCTCGAGCCATGCGCCGGCGTTCGCCGAGTTCGAGCTCGCCGAGCGCATCTATCGCAAGAAGGCTTCCGCGTGAACGCCGCGACGTCGCCCGATCGTCGCGCGCTGGAAGGCATCGAGGCGCTCGTCGTCGGCGCTTCGGCCGGCGGGGTCGAGGCGCTGATGAAGGTGCTGCCGGCGCTGGATGCGTCGGCGACGGTGTCGGTCCTCGTCGTCCTGCATCTGCCGCGCGGCCATCCGAGCTCGCTCGCGGACATCTTCCGCGCGAAGTGCGCGCTGCCGGTCCGCGAGGCCGAGGACAAGGTGCCGGTCGCGCCCGGCGTCGTGTACGTCGCGCCACCGGACTATCACCTGCTCGTCGATGCGGATTCGGACCAGCGGCCGATCCTGGCGCTGTCGGCAGACGAGCCCATCAACTATTCGCGGCCGTCGATCGACGTGCTGTTCGAGTCGGCGGCCGATCGCTACGGCCCGCGACTCGGCGGCGTGATCCTGACCGGCGCGAACCCCGACGGCGCCGCGGGACTCGCGGCGGTGAAGCGCGCGGGCGGCACGACGATCGTGCAGTCGCCGGCGAGCGCGATGGCGCCGGCGATGCCGATCGCGGCCATCGCGCGCAGCACGCCGGATTTCGTGCTCGACCTCGACGGCATCGTGGCGCTGCTGCGGGCGTGGCCGTCGACCACGACACGCACATCGCGCTGACGATCAACGAAGACGGATCGCGTCGCGTCGGCCGGCGTGCGTCGGCGGCAGGTGCGGTCCGCGTCCGAACAGCTGGTGGCGCAGCGAGCCGTCGTCATAGCCCGTGCGGTAGACGCCGCGGCGCCGCAGCTCGGGAACCACGAGGTCGACGACGTCGCGAAACGTCTCGGGCATCACCGCGAACGACAGGTTGAAGCCGTCGATGCCGGTCGCGTCCTGCCAGTGGATCAGCGCGTCTGCAACCTCGGTCGGCGAGCCGACCAGCACCGGACTGCGGCCGCCGAGGCCGACGAACTGCGCGGCCTCGCGGACGGTCCACTTGCGCGTCGGGTCCGATGTCGAGAACGACGCGAGCGCGGTGCGGCCCGCATCGTTCTCGAGGTACTCGATGACGGCGTCGGGGTCGTAGCGCGAGAAGTCGATGCCGGTCCAGCCGGACAGCAGCGCGAGCGCGCCTTCGATGTCGACGTGGCGTCGATACTCGTCGAGCTTCGCATGCGCCGCCTCGTTCGTCGGTGCGACCACGATCAGCGCCTGGCCGTAGACGATCACGTCGTCGCCGCGACGACCCTCCTTCATCACCGCGCCACGGATGCCGTCGACGGCCTTCTTCAGCACGACCTCGGTCGGCGCCGCGATGAACACGCATTCGGCGTGGCGACCGGCGAACTCGAGGCCGCGCGCCGAAGCGCCGGCCTGGAACAGCACCGGCGTGCGCTGTGGCGACGGCTCGCACAGGTGGATGCCCGGCACGCGGAAGTGCTCGCCGTCGTGCGCGATGCCGTGGACCTTCGACGGGTCGGCATAGATTCCGCTCGCGCGGTCGGCGCGCACGGCGTCGGCGTCCCAGCTGTGTTCCCACAGCTTGTAGACGACGTCGAGATATTCGTCGGCCATGTCGTAGCGCGCGTCGTGCGCGAGCTGCCGGTCGAGGCCGAGGTTGCGCGCGGCGCTGTCGAGATAGCCGGTGACGATGTTCCAGCCGACACGGCCGTCGGTCAGATGATCGAGCGTCGACATGCGACGCGCGAACGGCACCGGATGCTCGTAGGTCAGCGAGAACGTCAGGCCGAAGCCGAGGTGCTTCGTCGCCGCGGCCATCGCCGGCACGATCAGCAGCGGGTCGTTGGTCGGCACCTGCACCGCGTGGCGCAGCGCCGCGTCGGGGCTGCCGGCGTACACGTCGTAGACGCCCATCACGTCGGCGATGAAGAGGCTGTCGAAGCCGCCGCGCTCGAGCAGCTGCGCGAGTTCGATCCAGAAGTCGAGCCGCTTGTAGTCGGTCGAGCGGTCGCGCGGATGGGTCCACAGGCCCGGCGACTGGTGGCCGACGGTGTTCATGGCGAACGCGTTGAAGCGGATCATCGATCGACGGACTCGAAAGGTTGGAGACGAGGGGCGGCGACGAGCCGTCGCATCGCGACGAGGCCGAGGACGGGCCCGGGCAGCAGCAGCCACGAGACGCGACCGTCGAGCGTGCCGAAGGCCGCGGCGGCGATCGCGATCGAGAACGTCGTGATGAGGAAGCCGATGCCGTTCTGCGCGGCGAGCGCGCTGCCGACGAGATGGGGAGGACACGCGCGCACCGACAGCGCCGAGAACTGCGGCGAGTCGGCCACGACCGCGAGTCCCCAGACCAGCATCAATGCGAGCCGTGCGGACGTGGGCCATCCGACGGCGAACGGGAACACGAGGCACACGAGTCCCGACGTCGCGAGCGCGATCCACGCGACGCGCGCCGGACCGACGTGGCGGCCGACCGTGCCGCCCAGGATGCAGCCGACGGCGCCGATCGCGATGATGGCGAACGACCACGACGAGACGACGCGCGGGATCGCGTCGCCATCGACGACGCCCGCGACGAGCAGCGGCACCAGCGTCCAGAACGCGTACAGCTCCCACATGTGGCCGAAGTAGCCGCACGCGGCTGCGCGGAAGTCGGGGATGCGGAACGCGTCGATCAGGTCGCGGGCCGCGGCCTTCGAGGCGCCTGCGCGCCGTGCGAGGTGCGGCCCGTCGCCGAGCATCGCGACGATCGCCGCGCCGACCAGCGCGAGCGCGGACGACGCGAGGATCACGGCCTGCCACGGCGCCGCGTCGCCGATGCCGCGGATGCCGTGCGGCAACGCGGTGCCGAGCGTCAGCATGCCGACGAGCCAGCCGAGGCTGCGACTCGCGCCGGCCGGGTCCCAACTCACGATCAGCTTCATGCCGAGCGGATAGATGCCGGCCAGCGACAGGCCGACGACGAAGCGAAAGACCATCGCGGACACGAGCCCGCCGCTCGCGAGCGCGAACGCAGCGTTGAAGGCGGCACCGACGACGCTCGCGATCGCGAAGATGCGGCTCGCCGCAGTACCGGTCGGCGAGGCCGGTCAGCGCGAACGTCAGCGTGCCGACGATGAAGCCGGCCTGGACCGCGTTCGTCAACCAGCCAAGGTCCGTCGTCGACAGGCCCCACAGGTGACGCAGGTCGTCCGCGGCGCTGTTCGCGCTGAACCACAGCGACGTGCCGCAGAGCTCCGCGAAGACGATGAAGGGGACCGGCGTCGATCGCACGCCGCGACGATACGCCGATCGTGCGGACGCTTCGCGCAGGCCGACCCCTTGCACGACGGCGCTGCTGCGGTACGCTGGCCGCCTGTTCGACCGACGATTGCGAAGAACCATGTCCGAGACCCGACCGCCGCTGCCGCCGTTCACCCGCGAGTCCGCCGCTGCAGAAGGTGCGCCTGGCCGAGGACGCGCTGGAACTCGCCGCGATCCGGCGCGCGTCGCGCTCGTCTACACGCAGGACACGCCGCTGGCGCAACCGCGCCGAGTTCTCGGCGGCCGCGAGCAGGTCGTCGAGTTCCTCACGCGCAAGTGGGCGCGCGAGCTCGACTACCGGCTGATCAAGGAGCTGTGGGCGCACGACGACGACCGCATCGCGGTGCGCTTCGCCTACGAGTGGCGCGACGACTCGGGCCAGTGGTACCGCTCGTACGGCAACGAGAACTGGGAGTTCGACGCGGCACGGCTTGATGGCCGCGCGTCATGCGTCGCATCAACGACCTGCCGATCGCCGAGGACGACCGGAGGTTCCACTGGGACCGGTCGGGCCCGCGCCCGCTCGACCATCCGGGACTGACCGACCTGTCGTTGTAGCGAGACCGCGACTCGTCAGTCGCGGAAGATCAGCAGCAGGTAGGCCATGAACAGGATCAGGTGGATCAGCCCCTGCATGATGTTCGTCCGGCCGCTCGAGAACGTGACGATGCTGACGACCAGCGTCAGCAGCAGCAGGACGAGGTCGGCGTGCTGGACGCCGAGCACGATCGTCTGGCCGCAGGCTCGCTCAGGATCACCATCGCCGGGATCGTGATGCCGATCGTCGACAGCACCGAGCCGAGGAAGATGTTGACCGAGCGCTGCAGCTGGTTCGCCAGCGCCGCACGGACCGCGCCGAGCGCCTCGGGCGTCGCGACCAGCGCCGCGAGGATCACGCCGCCGAGCGACGCCGGCGCGTGCAGCGTCTCGACGACGTAGTCGACCGGAAAGGCCATCTGTCGCGCCAGCAGCAGCGCCGGCGACATGCATGACCAGCAACAGCACGCCGACCACGACGGCGAGCCGCCCGCTGCCGCGGGAGCGCGCCTCGCCGCGCGTCGGGCTCGGCAGCGCCGCGAAATAGTCGCGATGACGTCCGGTCTGCAGCGCGAGGAACGCGCCGTACAGGCCGACCGACACGACGACCAGGAAGAGCTGCTGGACGAACGACAGCGTGGGCCCCGCGGTCGACTGCGTGAAGTCGGGCAGCACCAGGCCGAGCACCACGAGCGGGATGACGGCGCCGAGATACGCGTTCGCGCCCTGCAGGTTGTGGTACTGCTCGCGATGACGCCAGCCGCCGATCAGCAGCGACGCGCCGACCATGCCGTTCAGGATGATCATCACGACCGCGAACAGCGTGTCGCGCGCGAGCGTCGGGTTCTCCTCGCCGTGCAGCATCATCGCGGAGATGCTCGTCACCTCGATCGACGGTGACCGACAGCGTGAGGACGAGCGTGCCGTACGGGTCGCCGAGTTGCTCGGCCAGCGCTTCGGCATGCCGCACGACGGCGAGCGACGACGCGAGGATCGCCGCGAACAGCCAGACCAGCACGGCCGCTAGCACGATCGGATGCGCCATCGCATTCCACAACCGGTCGCCGAGGGCATAGGTCGCGATGCACGACGCGACGCCGAAGACGAACGCGCCTTCGCGCCGAAGCGTCGGCGGCAGCCTGCCGGTCAGCGGGAAGCGAAACGCGCGTGGCATGAGCCGTGGTCCCGGGCGGCGCTCGTCGAACGGAGGGCACGAAGCGAGGGCCGCCCCCGATTGTCCGATGCGCGAAGGTGATGCGCAAAGCGGCGCGTACTCCGCGCGCCGAACGCTGACCGTTCGACGATACTGACGGTCTCGCGGGACGGACCGCGCGGGCCGGGCCGAGCGGGCGCCGATCAACGTCGTCGAAAGGACGAGCGATGCCAAACCAAGGCGGCATGGATCACCATTGGACCAGCTTCTTCGGTCACGTCGAACGCATTCGCTCGACGCTGCGCGACGGCCTGAGCGACGAACGCGACATTCGTCACGCGGTCGCCAACGCCCTCCAGCTGGCGACGACGCTGTTCGAGCTCGAGATCCGCCGAATTCCGGGACCGTCCATCGCCCTTCGTTGATCGCGGGCGAAGCGCCGCACGTGGGCGGCGGCGACGCGCCGGTCAGCCGAGCGCGGCCAGGACCCGAGCGGAGTTCGAGACCCAGCCGAAGATGCCGCCCTGCGCATGGATCATGCGCAACGCGGCGTCGTGGAACTCCGGGAAGTACGACGCGCAGCAGTCGCCCGGCACGATGCATCGATAGCCGCGATCGTTGGCCTCGCGCACCGTCGTGTGCACGCAGACCTCGGTCGTCACGCCGCAGACGATCAGTGTCTCGATGCCGCGGTTGACCAGGATCGTCTGCAGGTCGGTCGCATAGAACGCGCCCTTGCCGGGCTTGTCGATGACCGGCTCGCCGTCGAGCGGCGCGAGCGCGGCGACGATGCCGTTGCCCGGCTCGCCGCGGATCAGGATGCGGCCCATCGGCCCCGGACTGCCGATCCGCATCCCGGGCGCGCCGCGCTCGACCTTCGCGATCGGCGCGTCGCTCAGGTCCGCTCGATGACCTTCGCGCGTATGGATCACCGTCAGGCCGAGGCGTCGCGCGGACGACAGCAGCAGCCGGATCGGCTCGACGGCCGCATGCAACAGGCTCACGTCGTTGCCGAGTGCCTCGCCGAAGCCGCCCGGCTCGAGGAAGTCGCGCTGCATGTCGATGACGACGACCGCGGTCCGATCGAGATCGACGCGGATCGGCTCGGGCTCGGCTTCGACGGTCGTGACGCGCATGGAGGTCTCATTCGAAGGACGCGACGTGACGTCGCCGGACCGAGAGCGCAAGAAGCGGACCACGACATCCGGTCCGCGAGGAGACGACGACGCGCGTTGATCGGGTCGCGCGTTCCCGGCGCTTCGTTGCGCTCGCATGGTGCCCGCGCGCCGCGGCGGACCGTCGACGCGGCACGCGCCCCTTCTCCATTTGACGACGGCCCTCGCCCCCTGAACGCAGCCACGAATGAATCCGGAAGCTTGCGAGTGGCACAACGCTTGCTAAGCGCAACAAACAAGAAATCTCGAACCACGTCGTACTTCGTTTCAAGGGGGAATGATGTCTTTGCGCACCACATCCGCATTGCGGGCGGCTCGATCGGCCTGTGCGTTGGCGACGCTGTTCGTCGCGACCGTCGCGTCGTCGGCGGACTTCAGCGACACGTCGATCAGCTATCGATACGGGACGCAGTTCCGCGAGCCGTTCAACGATCAGACCATCATCAAGAACATCTTCGCCCTGACGCATGCGAGCAGCTTCGCCTACGGCCAGAACTTCGTGAACATCGACTTCCTGATCTCGAACAACAAGGACCCCAGCACGCCAGGCGGCTCGGGCGCGCAGGAAGCGTACGGCGTCTATCGGAACACGCTCGACATCGGCAAGATCCTCGGGAAGGACCTCAACAACGGCATCATTCGCGGCTACGGCCTCACAACCGGCTTCGACCTGAACACGAAGAACGACTACGGCTACGGCTCGAAGAAGCGCATGTTCGTGATCGGGCCGCAGATCTCGATGGACACGCCGGGCTTCTGGAACATCGGCGTGCTCGAACTGCGCGAGAGCAACGCGCCGGTCGGTCATCCGCAGCGCTACTACTACAAGTGGCACCCGATGCTGACGTCGGCATGGCTGTATCCGTTCCCGTTCGATCCGCGCTTCCAGTTCGAGGGCTTCGTCAACTACATCGCGTCGAAGGGTCGCGACGAATTCGGCAACTTCACGAAGCCCGAGACGGACTTCGACGGCCAGGTGATGTTCGACGTCAGCGGCTTCGCGGGCGGCCGGAAGGGCCTCTTCCGCATCGGCGCCGAGTATCAGTACTGGAAGAACAAGTTCGGCAACGACCACAACGGGCCCGCGGGCAGCGGCGCGTATGCGCGCACGCCGATGGTCCGCGTCGACTATCACTTCTGATCCACGGCCGGGCCGCTCGCGGGCGGTCCGGTCGCCTCTCTTCGCGAGGTTCTCCGGAAACCCTATGACGATTCGTATGCTGTCGAAAGCGCTGGCGCTCGCCGCCGGCATCGTGTGTCCGCTCGTCGCCATCGCGCCGGCCGACGCGGCCGATCCGCTGAAGATCGCGTTCGTCTATCTCGGACCGATCTCCGACGGCGGCTGGACCTATCAGCACGAGCAGGGTCGCCTCGCGGTCGACCGGGCGTTCGGCTCGAAGGTCAAGACGACCTACGTCGAGAACGTCCCGGAGACCGCGGACGCCGAGCGGGTCATCCGCCAGCTCGCGGTCGACGGCAACCAGCTGATCTTCACGACGTCGTTCGGCTACATGGACCCGACGCTGAAGGTCGCGAAGGCGTTCCCGAAGACGGACTTCGAGCATGCGACCGGCTACAAGACCGCGCCGAACCTCGCGACCTACCAGACGCGCTTCTACGAAGGCGCATACCTGCTCGGCGTCATCGCCGGCCGGATGACGAAGACGAACACGCTCGGCTTCGTCGGCTCGTTCCCGGTCCCCGAGGTGATCCGCAACATCGACGCCTACACGATGGGCGCGCGCAGCGTGAACCCGAAGATCACGACGAAGGTGATCTGGGTCAGCACGTGGTACGACCCGGGCAAGGAACGCCAGGCCGCCGAGACGCTCGTCGCGCAGGGCGCCGACATGCTCGCGCAGAACACCGACTCGCCGGCCGTCGTGCAGGTCGCCGAGGAGAAGAAGGTGCATGCGTTCGGCTGGGACACCGACATGGCGAAGTACGGGCCGCATGCGCAGCTGACCGCGAACACCGAGAACTGGGGCGTCTATTACGTCCAGGAAGTGCAGAAGCTGCTCGACGGCACTTGGAAGTCGGGAGAGACGCATTGGGGCATCAAGGAAGGCATCGTGGTGCTCAGCCCGCTCAACCCCGAGGTGCCGCCCGACGTCGCGAAGCTGTTCGAGGACCGGAAGAAGGCGATCGTCGACGGCACGCTGGTGCCGTTCAGCGGACCGCTGAAGGACAACGAAGGCAAGACGCGGATCATCGCCGGCGCGTCGATGCCGCTGAAGGACCTGCTCGCGATCAACTGGTACGTCGACGGGGTCGAGGGTTCGATCCCGAAATAGCCGACGGGCAGGCGCGCGCGTGAACGCCGCGGCCCGACACCGGACGCGATGATCGACGGCTCGCTGCTCGTCCGGCATGCCGACGTCGTCGTCACGATGGACGACGCACGCGCGGAGATCGACGACGGGAGCGTCTTCATTCGCGACGGCGTCATCGAGCGCGTCGGTCGCGACGCGGACGTCATGGCGGCGATCGCCGTCGACTTCCCGAACCGGCATCCGGCGAAGACGATCGACGCGCGTGGCTGCGTCGTGCTGCCCGGGCTCGTCAACGGGCATCACCATCTGTTCCAGTCGCTGACGCGATCGATCGGCACCGCCGGCGGACTCGCGCTGTTCGACTGGCTGAAGCGGCTCTATCCGCTGTGGGCGACGCTCGACCCCGAGGCCGTCCACGTCAGCGCGAAGCTCGCGCTGGCCGAGCTGATGCTGTCGGGCGCGACGACCGTCGCCGATCATCTCTACCTGTTCCCGAACGGGTCGCGGCTCGACGACGCGATCGGCGCGGCGACCGAGCTCGGCGTGCGCTTCCATCCGACGCGCGGCTCGATGAGCCTCGGCGAATCGAACGGCGGCCTGCCGCCCGACTCGGTCGTCGAGGACGAGGACGCGATCCTCGCGGACTGCCTGCGCGTCGTCGAGACGTTCCACGATCCGTCGCCGCGCTCGATGCTGCGGATCGGCCTCGCGCCGTGCTCGCCGTTCAGCGTCACGGCAGACCTGATGCGGGAGACCGCCGCGATGGCGCGCGCGCATCGCGGCGTCGGCCTGCACACGCATCTCGCCGAGACGCTCGACGAGGATCGCTACTGCGATCGCCGGTTCGGCATGCGGCCGGTCGACTATGCGGAGTCGCTCGACTGGCTCGGACCCGACGTGTGGTTCGCGCACGTGGTCCATCCGTCGCGCCCGGACATCGGCAAGCTCGCGGCGTCGCACAGCGGCGCGTGCCACTGCCCGACCAGCAACATGATCCTCGCGTCGGGCATCGCACCGGTCCGCGCGATGATCGACGCCGGCGTGCGCGTCGGACTCGGCGTCGACGGCTCGGCGAGCAACGACGGCAACCATCTGCTCGCCGAAGCGCGCCAGGCCATGCTGCTGCAGCGGGTCGGCTGGCCGGGCTTCGAGTCGCGCGCCGACCGGATGTCGGCGCGCGAGGCGTTGATGCTCGCGACGCGCGGCGGCGCTTCGATGCTCGGCCGCGACGACATCGGCAACCTCGAGCCCGGCAAGGCGGCGGACCTCGTCGCGTTCCGCGTCGACGGCATCGAACATGCGGGCGCACGATCGGACCCGGTCGCCGCGTTGCTGACCTGCAGCCCGGTGCGCGCGTGGCTGTCGGTCATCGACGGTCGCGTCGTCGTCGAGGACGGCGCGCTCGTCGGCGTCGAGCTCGGGCCGTTGATCGAACGTCACGACACGATCGCGCGACGGATGCTCGTGAGGGCAGGCCTCGCATGAGCGACGCGACCGCGCGCGACCTGCGCTGGCTGCGGCACGTGATCGCGCGTTCGGTCGACGCACGTGCGGCAGGCGACCATCCGTTCGCGGCCGCGGTCGTCGACGCCGACGAAGCGATGCTCGCCGAAGGGACGAACGCGCATCGCGTCGATCGCACGAGCCATGCGGAGATGGTCGCGTTGCGTCGCGCGTCGGCCGACTGGCCGATCGGGCGGCTGCGCGGCGCGACGCTCTACACGAGCGCGGAACCGTGCGCGATGTGCGCGGGCGCCGCGTACTGGGCCGGCGTCGGGCGCGTCGTCTATGCGTTGTCGGAGACGCGGCTGCTCGCGCTGACCGGCTCGCATCCCGACAACCCGACGCTCGCGTTGCCGTGCCGCGCGGTGTTCGCGGCCGGTCAGCGGACGATCGAGGTCGTCGGTCCGCTGATCGAAGACGAAGCGGCGGTGGCGCATCGGGGGTTCTGGGCGTCGGCGTGAGCGCGAGCGACTTGGGTCCCGACCTTCGCCGGGACGACGAAGAGCAGATCGATCGTCGACGGGCAGCAGCCGCGACGCATCGCATGGCATGGCGCTTGCACTCCACACGCACGCGTCGCCGGCAAGCAGGCGCTCGTCCCTCTCCAGCACCGCACCGGAATCGTCGCGCATGAGTTCTTCCGCCGTGCCACGCCTCGTCCTGACCGGCATCACGAAGAGCTATCCCGGCGTCGTCGCGAACGACGACATCGACCTCACGGTCCAGCCCGGCGAGATCCATGCGCTGCTCGGCGAGAACGGCGCCGGCAAGAGCACGCTGATGAAGATCGTCTACGGCGTGACGAAGCCGGACGCCGGCACGGTCGAATGGGAAGGCGCGGCGGCGCATATCGCGAGCCCGGCCGAGGCGCGGCGCCTCGGCATCGGCATGGTGTTCCAGCACTTCTCGCTGTTCGAGACGCTGACCGTCGCCGAGAACATCTCGCTCGCGCTCGACGAGCGAACCAAGCCCACGGCGCTCGCCGCGCGCATCCGCGACGTGTCCGCAAAGTACGGGTTGCCGGTCGACCCGGGCCGACTGGTGCACAGCATGTCGGTCGGGGAGCGCCAGCGCGTCGAAATCGTGCGCTGCCTGCTGCAGGAACCGAAGCTGCTGATCATGGACGAGCCGACGTCGGTGCTGACGCCGCAGGCCGTGCTGACGCTGTTCGAGACGCTCAGACGCCTGTCGGCCGACGGCTGCAGCATCCTCTACATCAGTCACAAGCTCGACGAGATCCGCGCGCTGTGTCACGTCGCGACGGTGCTGCGCGGCGGCCGCGTCAGCGGCACCGCGGTGCCGTCGCGCGAGACGAATGCGAGCCTCGCGAAGATGATGATCGGCGGCGACCTGCCCGAGTGCAGCCTCGCGCCGAAGCAGCCCGGCGAGCCGCGGCTCGAGGTCCGTGGCCTGTCGCTCGCGACGACCGACCCGTTCGGCACGACGCTGCACGACATCCGCATCGAGGTGAGGAGCGGCGAGATCCTCGGCATCGCCGGCGTGTCGGGCAACGGCCAGAAGGAGCTGCTCGCGGCGCTGTCCGGCGAGACGACGGTCGGCGATGGGGACGCGCTCCGGCTGTGCGGCGAGTCGTCCGGCACGCTCGGTCCGTCGCAGCGACGCGACCTCGGCCTGTGCTTCGTGCCCGAGGAACGCCTCGGCCGCGGCGCGGTGCCGCCGATGAGCCTCGCGTTCAACGCGCTGCTGACCGGCGCGAGGCTCGGCATGGTCCGCTTCGGGATGTTCCGCAATCCGCGGATGCGCGCGTTCTCGCGCGACGTGATCGGCCGCTTCAAGGTCAAGTGCAGCGGCGACCAGGCCGCGGCGTCGAGCCTGTCGGGCGGCAACCTGCAGAAGTACATCGTCGGCCGCGAGACGCTGCTCGAGCCGCGCGTGATGGTCGTCGCGCAACCGACCTGGGGTGTCGACGTCGGCGCCGCGATGCTGATCCGCCAGGCGCTGATCGACCTGCGCGATGCGGGCGTCGCGCTGCTCGTGGTGTCGGAGGAGCTCGAGGAACTGTTCATGATCTGCGACCGCATCGCGGTGATCGCGCAGGGCAAACTGTCGCGCGCGGTGCCGCTCGCCGAGACCAACGTCGCGCAGATCGGGCAGTGGATGAGCGGTCGCTTCGACGCGACCGTCTCGACCGATCACGTCGCCGCTCCCGACGCGCTCGTTCCGGCCTGACATGTTGAGACTCGAGAAGCGGCCCGAGCCGTCGAAGGTCATGCGGATCGCGTCGCCGCTGCTCGCGGCCGTCGCGATGCTCGCCACCGGGCTCGTGGTGTTCTCGCTGCTCGGCAAGGATCCGGTCCAGGCGTTCCAGGTCTTCTTCATCAAGCCGGTCGACTCGAGCTACGGCGTCGCCGAGCTACTGCTGAAGGCGTCGCCGCTGATCCTCTGCGGGCTCGGCCTCGCGCTCTGCTATCGGACCAACGTGTGGAACATCGGCGCCGAAGGGCAGCTGACGTTGGGCGCGATCGCCGGCGGCGGCGTCGCGCTGTGGTTCGGCGACAGCACCAGCGTGTTCGCGCTGCCGGCGATGCTGATCGCCGGCGCACTCGCGGGCGCCGCGTGGGCCGGCATCCCCGCGTTCCTGCGCAATCGCTTCCACACGAACGAGATCCTCGTCAGCCTGATGCTCGTGTACGTGGCGCAGCTGCTGCTGTCGTATCTCGTGCACGGCCCGTGGCGCGATCCGGCCGGCTACAACTTCCCGCAGTCGAAGGCGTTCGGCGACGCGGAGCTGCTGCCGATCCTGATCGAAGGCACGCGCGTCAACTGGTCGTTCGTGCTCGCGCTCGTCCTCGCGGTCGCCATCTGGTTCTTCTCGCAGAAGACGTTCGCGGGCTTCCGGCTGCAGGTCGCCGGCCTCGCGCCGGCCGCGGCCGCGTACGCAGGCTTCAGCGAAAAGCGGAACATCTGGCTCGTGATGCTGGTCGGCGGCGCGTGCGCCGGACTCGCCGGCATCTGCGAGGTCGCCGGTCCGATCGGCCAGCTGCAGGCGACGATCTCGCCGGGCTACGGCTTCGCGGCGATCATCGTCGCGTGGGTCGGGCGGCTTCATCCGCTCGGCGTCGTGCTCGGCGGCCTGCTGATGTCGCTGCTGTATCTCGGCGGCGAGGCCGCGCAGATGCAGCTGTCGCTGCCGTCGGCGGTGACCGGGCTGTTCCAGGGCGTGCTGCTGTTCTACCTGCTCGCGGCCGACCTGTTCATCACGTTCCGGCTGCGCTGGATTCCGTCGGCGCCGCCGGCGCATGCGCACGCGACAGCCGCGAAGTCGGCCGCATGAACACGCTCGTCCCGATCCTCGCGAGCACCGTCGTCGCCGCGACGCCGCTGATCTACGCATCGCTCGGCGAGACCGTGGCCGAGAAGGCCGGCGTGCTGAACCTCGGCGTCGAAGGAATGATGCTGGTCGGCGCGGTCAGCGGCTTCGCGATCGGCACGAACACCGGCAGCCTGACGATCGCGTTCGCGGCCGCGGCCGTCGCGGGCGTCGGTGCGTCGCTGATCTTCGCGGTGCTGACGCTGACGCTGCAGACCAATCAGGTCGCGACCGGTCTCGCGCTGACGCTGTTCGGCATCGGCTTCTCGGCCTTCGCCGGCCACAGCTATGTCGGCATGCCGATCGAGGCGCTGCGGCCGCTGGCGATCCCGCATCTCAGCGACATCCCGTTCGTCGGGCCCCTGCTGTTCAACTACGACGTGATGGTCTACCTGTCGCTGGTGCTGCTGGTTGCCGTGCAGTGGTTCCTCGGGTCGAGCCACGCGGGACTGAAGCTGCGCGCGATCGGCGAGTCGCCACCGGTCGCGCACTCGATCGGCTATCCGGTCAACGGCGTCCGCTACCTCGCGGTGATGTTCGGCGGCGCGATGAGCGGCATCGCCGGCGCGTACCTGTCGCTCGCGCAGACGCCGATGTGGGTCGAAGGGATGACGGCCGGCAAGGGGTGGATCGCGCTCGCGCTGGTCGTCTTCGGCACGTGGAAGCCGATCCGGGTCGTGCTCGGCGCGTTCCTGTTCGGCGGCGTGACGGTGCTGCAGCTGCATGCGCAGGGGCTCGGCATCCCGATCCCGTCGGAGTTCCTGTCGATGCTGCCGTACGTCGCGACGGTCGTGGTGCTGGTGCTGATCTGCCGCAATCCGAAGACGATCCTGCTGAATCAGCCGGCGTCGTTAGGGCGGAGCTTTCATCCGAGCGCGTGACCCGAGCGTTCTGGAATCGTCGGCGCTCAGTGCTCCTTGCCGGCGACCTCGCCGCCGCATCCGTCGATCAGTTCGCGATCTCCTGCCGACGCAACCGCGCCGCTTCCCGCCCCGCGTCGGGATTGAGCGCGAGCCCGCGCGACCCCGCGAGCTTCGCCGCGATGTGGTCGTCGATGCGGATGGGCGCGTACAGCACGTCGTCGGACGACGCCGCGCATCCCGGCAGGCACGACACGATCGCGTCGGCGTTGCCGTCGTGGAAGAACGCGGCCGAGCGGCGGCGCACGACGCGGCCGTCCCGATCGATCGGCGGCAGCACGCGATGCATCGTCGAGATCCATCGATCGTTCGTCCAGCGCGCGAGCAGGTCGCCGAGGTTGACGAGCAGCGCGCCGGGCGCCGGCACGACGTCGTGCCACGTCCCTTCGCCGTCGAGGATCTGCAGGCCCGGCGTGACGCGATCGGCCCACAGCACCGTCACGATGCCGTAGTCGGTGTGCGCGCCCATGCCGAGCTGGTCGTCGTCGAGGGTCACCGGGCCGTCGGGCAGCGCGTAGTGATTGAGCCGCAGCACGTCGATCGAGTGGTCCTGGTACGCGACGAAGAAGTCGTCGGGCAGGCCGAGTGCGACCGCGAAGATCGCCGTCAGCCGACGCGCGAGCGCCCCGGCCTCCGCGAACCAGCCTTCGATCGCACGACGAAACGCGTCGTCCGGCCAGATGTTCTCCGCATACGGTCCGGCCGGCAGCGGCAGATGCGGGAAGCGCGACGCCGGCGTGCCGACGTTGAACGCCTCGAACAGGTCGGCTGCCGACGGCACGCCGAGGCTGTAGCTCAATCGTTCGGAGGTCGGCGGCGAGTAGCCGCGGTTCGTGTCGACCGACGCGGGGCGATGGCGCATCTTCGCGTCCATCGGCATGGCGAAGAAGTCGTCCATCGCGCGACCGAGCGCGTCGATCGTCGCATCCGGAATGCCGTGTCCGACGATCTGCATGAAGCCGACCTCGGTCGCCGCGCGATCGACGGCCGACGCGATCGCGCGGCGCTCGTCGGGCGATCCCGACGCGAAGGCCGCGACGTCGATGACGGGGACCTCGAACGCGGCGGACGATGCGGCCATTCCTGCGGACGATGCCGCATCGCCGACGCCGCCAGCGCTCACGATCGGATCGACTGCACGCCCCGACACCGACCGATCACTTCGGCAGCGTGCCGTCGATCCCGTCGACGTACCAGTTGATCGACATGTACTCCGGCGTCGGCATCTTCGCGCCGGCCGCGACGCGGACCGCGCCGGTGTTGTCCTTCAGCGGACCCTTGAACGGATCGAACGTGCCGTCGACGATCTCCTTCTTCTTCGCCTCGACTTCCTTCACGACCGCGGGCGGCACCGACTGGTTGAACGGCGCGAGCACGACCATGCCTTCCTTCAACCCCCAGCGCGTCTGCCGGTTGCCGGTCCACGTGCCGTCGAGCTGCTTGTTCGCTTCCTGGATGAAGTAGCCGCCCCAGTCCTCGGTGCTCGCGGTCAGGTGCGCCTTCGGTCCGTACTTCGACATGTCGGAGTCGAGCGCGAACGCGTAGATGCCCTTGGCCTCGGCCGCCTGGATCGGCGCCGGTGAATCGGTGTTCTCGGACAGCACGTCGGCCCCGAGCGCGATCAGCGCCTCGGCCGCCTGGCGCTCCTTGCCCGGGTCGTACCACGTGTTGACCCAGATGACCTTCGTCTTGATCTTCGGATTGACGCTCTGCGCGCCAAGCGTGTACGCGTCGACGTCGCGCACGACGTCGGGGATCGGGAACGAGCCGATGAAGCCGAGCGTGTTGCTCTTCGTCATGCGGCCGGCGACGACGCCGAGCAGGTAGAAGCCTTCCTCGAAGCGCGGCTGGTAGTTGACGACGTTGGGCGCGGTCTTGAAGCCGTTGACGTGCTCGAAGTGCACCTTCGGGAACATCTTCGCGACCTTCAGCACCGACTCGCCGTAGCCGAACGAGCACGCGAAGATCAACTGGTTGCCGTCCATCGCGAGCTGGCGCAGCACGCGCTCGGCATCGGCGCTCTCGGGAACGTTCTCGACGTACGTGGTCTTGATCTTCGGGCCCAGCGCCTTCTCGAGCGCGAGGCGGCCCTGGTTCGTCTGATAGGTCCAGCCGCCATCGCCGATCGGGCCGAGGAAGACGAACGCGATCTTCAGCGGCTCGTCGGCGTGCGCCGTCGTCGCGGCCGCGATGGCAAGTCCGAGCCCGACCAAGCAACGCTTGATCGTCGAAATCGTTCGACGCATGGAGTCCCCTCGTGATGGGTTGACGGGCGCCCGCACGGACGGCGGGGGCGATTGCAAAAAGCAAGTTCCGCACCATCGAAGCACGCTTGAGGAGTCGACGGCGCGACGCTTCGAGATCGTCGTCGCCGCGAACGCAGGAGCCAAGCCCGGTCCGGCCAGTGGACACGCGACCCGGTTGGCAATGCCGCTCGAATTGGTCGACACTGCGCCCGGCCGCCGTCGGCCGTTCCTCACACGTCGATCTTCATGTCCTCCGAATCCATCAGCACCAGAGCGGCGTTGCGCCGCATCGTCGAAGCGCGTCGCGGCGCGCTCGTCCCGGGCGCGTTCAACGCGTTGTCGGCCCGCGTCATCGAAGACCTCGGCTTCGAGGCGATCTACGTCACCGGCGCCGGCGTGACGAACATGTGGTTCGGCCTGCCGGACCAGGGCTTCATGGGACTGCACGAGATCGCCGACCACACGGCGCGCATTCGCGACGCCGTGTCGTTGCCGCTGATCGTCGACGCCGACACCGGCTTCGGCAACGCGCTCAACGTGCGGCACACGGTGCGCGTGCTCGAACGCGCCGGCGCCGACTGCATCCAGATCGAGGACCAGGTCGCGCCGAAGCGCTGCGGGCACTTCAGCGGCAAGGAGGTGATCTCGACGGACGAGGCGGTGTCGAAGATCAAGGCCGCGGCGGACGCGCGCATCGATCCCGACTTCCTGATCATGGCGCGGACCGACGCGTGCGCGGTGTTCGGCTTCGACGCCGCGATCGAACGCGCGCAGCGCTTCAGCGAGGCCGGCGCCGACATCCTGTTCGTCGAGGCCGTCGAAGAGGCCGATCAGATCGAGCGGCTGCCGACGCTGCTCGACCGCCCGCAGGTGATGAACCTCGTGATCGGCGGCAAGACGCCGATCAGCGCGGCCGAGCGGCTCGCCGAGCTCGGCTTCGGCATCGTGCTGTACGCGAACGCCGCGCTGCAGGGCGCGGTCGCGGGGATGCAGAAGGCGTTGGCGGTGCTGAAGACCGAGCGGCGCGTCGACGAGGACCCGGCGCTGGTCGTGCCGTTCAAGGAGCGTCAGCGGCTCGTCGGCAAGCCCGAGTGGGACGCGCTCGAGAAGCGCTATTCGGTCGACGCGTGAATCGGTGAAGCCGCGGCGCGCGTCGGTTCACTCGACGCGATGCCGCTCGACCACGTCGTCCTTCGACTCGACCCACGTCAGCCTTCGTGCCGGCATCGGCGCGAGGTCGCGCACGAGCGTCACCGTCGGCACCAGCGCGAGCACGTGCGGCGATTCCGTGACCGTGCCGCCCGCCGTGCGATGCGGCATCGGCATCGGCAGCCGGACCGCGCGCACGTCGAGGCTCCGGATCGTCGGTGTCGTCATCGTCGGTCCTCCTCGGCCCTGCATCGATCGATGAACGCGACGGTCGCGTCGGCCGCGACGTCGGGGTCGGTGGCCGCCACGTGGAACGAGTCGTTCGGCACGACGAGCACCTCGGACCGCGGGATCGTCGCGGCCCATTCGCGCACGACGTCGAGGTTCGTGATGCTCTGCGCCGGGTTGTCTGCCGCGCCGGACGTGACGACCAGCACCGGGCACGCGATGCGAGGCAGGACCGGCCGCACGTCGACCGTCGGCAGGAAGTCGAGGAAGCCCGCCTGCGTGCTGGCCGCGGTCGCGCCCATCATCTTCGCCCACCACGCGTGCGCCTCGGGCGGCATGCGCGTGCCGAGCCGGTTGACCATCGTTCGCGACGCCCAGTGCTCGACGCCGCGCTCGACGATCTCGCGCGACGAGTAGCCGACCTTGCGCGAGCTCGCGCCCTCGATCGGCGTGCCGAGCACCGTGAGGCTGCGCAGGCGGTCGCTGCGGCGCGACGCGAAGTCGAGCGCGATCGTGCCGCCCACCTTCGCCGCGACGAGATGGAAGCGATCGATGCCGTAGGCGTCGGCCACCGCGAGCAGGTCGTCGGCGAGCGTGTCGAGCGACCACGCATGGTCGATCGGCATCGGCGTCGATCGTCCGAAGCCGCGCATGTCGTAGCGAAGCACGCGATAGCGACGCGTCAGGTGCGGCATCCACGCGAACCAGGCCTCGAGCGACTCGGCGACGCCGTGCTGCAGGACGATCCAGTCGCCGGTCGTCCACGGGTCGGTATGGTCGTCGACCGTGGTGTGCAGCCGCGTTCCGTCGGCGACGACGATGTCCCGGTCCATGTCAGCTCCGTCCGTCCACTTCGACGCCCGCGCGTCGTTCCATGAAGCGCACCAGCGCGCTCACGTCGACGTCCGTGCCGAGCTCGTCGACGGCGCGTCGCCAGACGTCGGCCGCGGTCGCGATCGACCACGCTTGCAGGCCTTCGGCCGCCGACTCGTCGAGGTACAGCTGCAGGTCCTTCGTGCCGATGCCGAGCGGTCCGCCGTAGTCGAACGTGCGCGGCAGGATCGCCTTCGGGAACTTGTCGAGCGTCGCCGAGTTGCGGCCGGTGCTCACGTTGATGAGGTCGACGAGCTGGCGTGCGTCGAGGCCGGCCTTCACGCCGAGCACGATCGCTTCGCACGACACGACCATCGCGGAGATCGACAGCGCGTTGTTGACGATCTTCGCGACCTGCGCGTCGCCGACGCGCGAACCGACGACGAAGACACGCGCTGCGAGGTCGTCGAGCAGCGGTCGCACCGCGGCGATCGCGCCGGCGTCGCCGGAGACGATGGCGACGAGCGTCCCGGCATGCGCGCCTTTCGGGCCGCCGCTGATCGGCGCGTCGATCGTCGCGATGCGCGGATGCGCGGCCGCGACGCGGGCGATGCCGGCACGTCCGATCGTCGACGTCTCGACGTGGGTCGTGACGGCGGTCCCGTCGCCGAGCTGTCGCGCGACCGCCTCGCACGCGTCGACGGACGGCAGGCACGTGAACACGGTCGCGCAGGCATCGGCGATCTCGACAAGCGACTCGCATGACTCGGCGCCGTGCGCGACGAGCGACCCGACGCGATCGACTTGTGGGTCGCACACGCGCACGCGACGGCCGGCGGCGAGCAGCCGCTCGGCCATCGCGCCGCCCATCTGCCCGACGCCGACAAAGCCGATCGGTGCGCGCGCGTCAGCGGACATGGCCGGTCCCGGCGCGCCGCTCGAATGCGGTCAGTCCCTCGGTCATCGCGACGCTCAGGATCACGATCACGACGACCGCCGCGAAGACGCCGGTCGCATCGAAGCGCGCGGCCGACGACTCGATCAGGAAGCCGAGCCCGCGATTCGACGACAGCAGCTCGCCGACGATCGCCGTCGTGAACGCATAGCTGACCGCCGTGCGCAGCCCGACGTAGATCCACGGACGCGCGGCCGGCACGACGAGCTTGCGGACGATCTCGCCGCGGCTCGCGCCCATCACGCGCAGCGTGTCGATGAACGCGGGCTCGACGTTGCGGACGCCGTCGACCGTGCTGCCGATCAGGAGGAACACGACGACGCTCGCGACCAGCACGACCTTCGACGCGACGTCGACGCCGAGCAGCACGACGAACAGCGGCAGCAGCGCGATCTTCGGCAGGCAGTAGAGCCCGTCGAGGATCGGCGCGAGCGCCGACCGCAGCCGCGGGAAGACGCCGAGCGCGAGCCCGATCGCGATGCCGAGCGTGGCGCCGGCCGCGTAACCCGCGGCCGCCGTCAGCAACGTGGTGCCGCTGTGCGTCCACAGCGAGCCGTCGCGGCTCCAGGCCGCGAGTCGGGCCCAGACCTTCGACGGATCGCTGATCCACATCGTCGGAACCAGGTCGCCGGATGCCCATTGCCATGCCATGACGACGCCCACGAGCACCAGCAGCGGCGGCCACGCGCCGTTCAGGAATACCCGAGCTCGCGCGGTGCCGGTCATCGCACGTCCAGCTGCGACCACAGCGTCTCGTGCAGCGCGGCGAAGCCCGGCTCGAAGCGGACCGTGAGCGGATCGCGGGGCCGCGCGAACGGCCCGGCGTGCACGCTGCGGATCGAACCCGGACGACCGCCGAACACCACGATGCGATCGCCGATCGCGATCGCCTCGGTCAGGTCGTGCGTGACGAACACGACGGTCGTCGTCAGTCGCTCCGCGAGTCGCAGCAGCTCGCGCTGCATGACGATCTTCAGCTGCGCGTCGAGCGCGCCGAACGGCTCGTCGAGCAGCAGCGTCTCCGGTCGATAGATCAGCATCCGCGCGAGCGCCGCCCGCTTGCGCATGCCGCCGGAAAGCTCGCCCGGGTAATGCGTCGCGAAGTCGGCCAGTCCGACCAGCGCCAGCATCTCGGTGACGCGCGACTCGCGCTCGCGCGCATCGACGTCGCGGCAGTGGAGCTCGAGCGGCAGCCCGACGTTGGCCGCGACGCTGCGCCACGGCAGCAGCGTGTCGGTCTGGGTCATGTAGCCGACGCGCAGGTTGGGGCCGTCGACCGGCGCGCCGTCGTACGAGACCGTGCCCTGCGTGGGCGTCATCAGGCCGGCGACGAGATTGAGGACGGTCGACTTGCCGCAGCCGCTCGGCCCGAGCAGCACGACGATCTCGTCGCGCGCGACGTCGAGGTCGATCGGCAGCAGCGCGTCGACGGTGCGGCCGCGCACGTCGAACGACTTCGAGACGCCGTGGAGCGAAATCAGCGGAGGGATCGGCGCGTCCGTCACGACGACGTGCGCCGCCAGCGCAGCAACCGTGTCTCGAGCGTTCGACCGAGCGCCGCGACCGCGACACCCGCGAACATCAGCGCGACCAGCGCCGCATAGAGCCCGGTCATGTCGAGCTGCGAGCCCGATCGTGCGACGAGGAAGCCGAGCCCGCGCTGCGCGAGCATCATCTCGCCGATCGTCGCCGCGATCAGCGCATAGGGCAACGCGTTGCGCAGCCCCGAGACGATCCAGACCATCGAGCCGGGCAGCACGATCTTCGCAAACAGCTCGCGACGCCGCGCGCCCATCAGCCGCGCCGCGTCGATCCATTCGGGCGGCAGCGCCGTCACGCCCTGGTAAGCCGCGAAGAACACGAGGAAGAAACTCACCAGCGCGACCAGCAGGATCTTCGGCGCGAGCCCGAGGCCGAGCCACATGATCAACAGCGGCGCGAGCGCGACGACCGGGATGCTGTTCGCGGCCACGACGAGCGGCCGCGCGGCACGGGCGGCCGTCGGGTTCCATCCGAGCCACAGGCCGACCGCCGCGCCGAGCGGCACGCCGATCGCGAGGCCGGCCGCCATCTCGTACAGCGTGGTCGCCACGTGCAGCCACAAGTCGTCGAGCGCCCACTGGCCGAGTCGCGACGCGACGGCGACGGGATCGCTGGTCCAGCGCGCGCCGAAGACCGCACCCGCGAGCCACCACGCGACGAGGACGATCGCGATCGCGAGTCCCTTGTCGAACGCATCGCGGCGCAAGCTGCGCTTCGACGCGGTCGCCATCAACGAACCGACCCGACCGCGTCCGACGCGAAGCGGTTGTCGACGAACTCCGCGAACTTCAGCGTCACGGGCTGCGGCGCCGTCAGGTTCATCCAATCGACGAGGCGCTGGTACTGCGCCGCGGACAGCACCGGCGTGGTCGCGGCCGCGGCGCGATAGCGCGGCTCCATCAACGCGAAGATCGCCGGGTCGGTCTGCGGGAACAGCGCCTTCACCTTCTGCCCGACCTGTGCGCCGTCCTTCCGCGTGATCGCCATCGCGCGCGTCAGCGCACGGACCATCGCGGCGATCGCGTCCGGCTGTGACGCGATCGTCCGTCGCGTCGTCACCATGCCGCTGTACGGCACGTCGCGCATCTCGGGGATCTCGGTGCCCATCGTGTCGGCGACGACGCGGCCGAGCTTGCGCGACTCGGTGATCTCGGGGAACGGCGCCGAGATGACCGCACCGTCGATGACGCCGCTCTCGAGCGCGGCCTGCATCGCCGGCGGGCTGCCGACCGGCTGGATCGTGAGATAGCCGTTCGGGTCGAGCTTGCGCGCGACGAGCAGCGTGCGGATCACCGTGTCGGTCGTGCTGCCGACGCCGGTGACGCCGATCCGCAGTCCCTTCAGTCGGCGGATCCGCTCGTCGAGCGGCATCGTCGGCACGATGCCGGTCTTCGCGAGCGCGGCGTTGTTCAGCACGAGCTGCATCGCGATGCGGTCGAAGAGGTTCGACACGCAGACGAGGTCGGCGCCGCCGGTCGCCGCGGCGATCGCGGTCTGCAGGCCGAGCGGCGTCGCGAGCGCGCTCGATCCCATCACCGACGCGACCTGCTTCGTCCCCGACCCGACGTCGATCCATTCGACGTCGAGCCCTTCGTCGGCGAACAGGTTCAGCGCGCGCGCGACGTAGCAGGGGTACCAGTGCAGCGCGTCGCCGGCCGTCGTCATCGACACCTTGAAGCGATTCTTCGTCTGTGCGAACGACGGCCGGAACCACGGCGACAGCGCCGCGGCGCCCGCGACCCGAAGGATCTTCCGGCGCGTCGAAGTCCGTCTTGCGAAGTCATCCATCGATAGCCCCTCCTTCATTCATCAGACGAAGACGAAGTCGCCGTCGCCGTCCGTCGTCGACGTCATCGCTTCGTCGGCAGCGGCTTCGCCGTCGCGAGGTCGGCCGGCGCCACGACGACCGGGACGCCGTGCTGCCACTGCACGAGCAGCACGCGCGACTGCTCGCGCAGGCCGTTCTCGGCGAACTTCACGCCGCCCGGATACGCGACCGCGGCCGGACCCGAGACGAGGTTCATCCGATGCATCGTCTCGCCGACCTTCGCGCGATCCGCGACGCCGGTCTGCTCGAGCGCCTCCTTCAGGATCCACATGTCGCCGTAGCCGCTGATCGCCTCGTGCGCCATGAACGGTTCCTTCGTGCGCGCGACATAGCGGCGCGACAGGTCCTCCTGCCCCTTCACGGTCCAGTTCGGGATGCTGAAGTAGAGGCCGTCGAGGACTGCCGGCCGGACGTTCTGTCCGAGCTCGGGCGAGCCGAGATGGCCACCGCCGCCGTACGACGCCACCTTGCCGATCAGCTTGAACTCCGACATCTTCTCCATCACGAGCTTCATGTCAGGGACGTTCGACGTCATCAGGATCGCGAGGTCCGGCTCGGCCGACCGCATCTTGCGGACGATCGACGTCGCGTCCGACAGCGGCGGCGTGTACGTCTCGCTGTCGACGAGCTCGACGCCGTTCGCCTTCAGCAGCGTCTCCGACAGCGGCTTCGCGAAACTCTGCGAGGCGGGCGTGTTGTCGGCGAGCAGCGCCGCCGACTTCGGTCGCGTGCCGTTCGCGGCCTGCAGCGCGCCGAGCAGCAGCGGCATGACCTCCTGCGACATCCGCGAGCCGGTCGCCGAGGTCTGGAACACGTAGTGGAAGCCGCGTGCGGTGATCGGGTCCGCGTACGACAGCGTCAGCCACGGCAGCTTCTCGCGCTCGGTGACTTCGGTGACCGCGAGCGTGAACGAACTCAGCCACGCGCCGGTGCCGCCGATCAGGTTCGGCTCCTGCGAGACGAGCCGCTGCACCGCCGACTTCGCCTTCTCGGCCGAGTCGCCGGCATCGGCCGAGACGAGCCGGACCTTCGCGCCGCCCAGCGCCTTGATGCCGCCCGACTGGTTGATGTCGTCGACGGCCATCTGCGCGCCGGACAGGATCAGCTGTCCGCCGCGCCCCCATGGCCCGGACAGCGGCGCGACGACCGCGAACGTCACGTCCGTCGTCTGCGCCGTCGCCGAGGCGGCGAGCGCGAGGCCGATCGTGGCGAACGCGAGGCGTCGTGCGATGCGAAAGCGTGCGACCTTCGTGGCGAGCCCGTGCTTCATCTGCGTCTCCTCAATGATGGACGATACGATGTCGTCGCTTCGTGTCGGCGATCGGGCGGTCAGGTGCCGAGGTAGAGCGCCCGGATCTGCGGATCGTCGAGCATATCGTCGCGGTTGCCGGCGAGCGCCGCACGTCCGCTCTGCAGCACGATGCCGCGGTCGCATGCCTCGATCGCCTCGACCGCCCGCTGTTCGGCCAGCAACACCGTCAGCCCGCCGCTCGCGCGCACGGCGGCGATGCGCTCGAAGATCTGGTCGACGATCGCGGGCGCGAGGCCCATCGACGGTTCGTCGAGCATCAACAGCCGCGGGTCGCCGGCGAGGCCTCGACCGATCGCGAGCATCTGCTGCTGGCCGCCGGACAGCATGCCGGCGAGCTGCGTCGCGCGTTCGGCCAGCACGGGGAACAGCGCATACACCTGCTCGACCGCGCGCCGCCGGCGCGTCGGATCGGCGACCACCTCCGACCCGACGTCGATGTTCTCGCGGACGGTCATCGACGCGAAGACCTGTCGTCCCTCGGGCACGTGCGCGATGCCGAGTCGTGCGCGCGCATGCGGCTTCAACGGCCGCAGGTCGTGCCCGTCGAACGTGATGCGGCCGCTCGCGACCGGCGCGGTGCCGGAGATCGCGTTGAACAGCGAGCTCTTGCCCGCGCCGTTCGGTCCGATCACCGCGACCATCTCGCCGGCATCGACATGCAGGCTGAGCGCGTCGACGGCGCGCAGTCCGCCATAGACGACATCAAGCGACTGCACGTCGAGCACGATCGGCCCACTTCGTTCCGAGATACGACGCGATCACCTCGGGTCGCGCGAGCACGTCGTCCGGCGCGCCGTCGGCGATCACGCGGCCGTGATCGAGGACCGTCAGTCGATCGGCGATCCGCGACAGGACCTGCATCGTGTGCTCGATGACGAGGATCGTGACGCCGCTCGCGGCGACGCGCCGGATGGCGTCGACCATCTTCGGCATGTCGCCGCCGCCCAGCCCCGCGAGCGTCTCGTCGAGAAGGATCAGCGACGGCCGTCCGGCCCACGCGCGCGCGAGTTCCATCAGCCGCAGCTGCAGGATCGTCAGGCCGCCTGCGGGCCGCACGGCCACCGCCGCGTCGAAGCCGCACAGCGCGAGCGCATGCTCGGTCCGCGCCGCCGCGTCGGCTTCGGTCGGCGCGCCGGCCAGCGCGCCGACCATCACGTTCTGCCGGACCGTCAGGCGGCGGAACGCACGCACGGTCTGGAACGTCCGTCCGATCCCGAGGCGGCACAGCGACTCGGGCGATCGTCCGGTCACGTCGTGCCCGTCGAAGCGGACGCTGCCGGCCTGCGGCTCGACGAAGCCGTTGATGAGGTTGAACGACGTCGTCTTGCCGGCGCCGTTCGGCCCGATCAATCCGTGGATCGTGCCGCGATGCACGGCGAGCGACAGGTCGGACACGGCCGCGACGCCGCCGAACGCGCGCGACACGCCGCGGACGTCGAGCAGCGGCTCGGCCGCGTCGTGCGCGGTGGTCGCCGGCCGCGGCAACGGTTGCACGTCCGCCGTCACGGCGGCCGGCTCGCGCGCGTCGCCGCGTCCGACGGCACGCGCGCGCCCGAACGCGTCGGCCAGCCGCCAGTACAGCCCTTCCGGCGCGACCAGCACGATCGCGATGATCGCGACGCCGTACAGCACGCCCTGGATGCCGGGCAACGTGCTGCCGAAGCTCGCGCTCAGCCACTCGGACAACGGTACGAGCAGCAACGCACCGATCAGCGGACCCCAGACGATGCCGACGCCGCCGAAGAGGCAGACGATCAACGCCTGCGCCGACGTGAACATGCCGAAGACCGCGGCCGGCGTGACGAGGAGCAGCACGACCGCGTAGAGCCCGCCGGCGACGGCCGCGAACGCGCCGCTGACGACCATCGCGGCGAGCTTGTTGCGAAACACCGCGACGCCCGCGGCGCGCGCGGCGGCCTCGTCCTCCTTGATGGCGGCGAGGCGCAGCCCGAACGGCGACCGTTCGATCGCGATCGAGACGAGGCCGGCCGCGAGCACCAGCGCGAGCGCGATCGCCGCGAGCCAGCGCGGGTCGTCGAACTGCATCATCGTCCAGCCGTTCAAGCGCTGCATCGGCAGCGACACCTCCTGATAGCCGGCCCACTCGAATCCGTACAGCAGCGCCATCGGGTACGCGAGCATCGCGAGCGCGAAGTAGTGACCCTTCAGCCGCAACGTGATCGCGCCGATCAGCGCGGCGGCCGCGGCTCCGGCGATCGCGGCCAGCGGCAGCCCGAACCACGGCGACAGGTGCCACGTGACGTCGCCGAGCGCGACGACGTACGCGCCGGTGCCGAAGAACGCCGCATGGCCGAACGACAACTGCCCGGCATAGCCGCCGAGGATGTTCCACGCGAGGCCGAGTGCCGCCCAGACGAGGACCTGCGTCGCGATCAGCACGACGTAGCGGTCGTGCACGGCCGCCAGCGCGAGCGCCGCGACGACGCTCGCGCCGACGAGGACCAGCGACGCTCGCGCCGGCCGCCTCATATCCGTTCGACCACGCGACCGAACAGTCCCTGCGGACGCAACAGGATGACGAGCAGGAAGACGACGAAGATCACCGCGTTCTGCAGCTGCTGCGGAAGGATCAGCGTCGCCATCTGCTGGACGATGCCGATCGACAGGCCGCCGAGGAACGCGCCCTTGACGCTGCCCAGCCCGCCGAGCACGACACCGGCGTACATGACGATCACGTAGTCGATGCCGACGTACGGCTGGAACGCCTGCAGGCTCGCCATCAGCCCGCCCGCGATCGCAGAGATGCCGGCGCCGATCGCGAACGATAGCCGGTGCGCGCGCTCGACGTCGACGCCGACGTAGGCGGCCGCGCGCGGGTTGTCGGCCGCCGCGCGCAGCGAGCGTCCGGTGGCCGTGCGCGTCAGCCACAGACCGAGCACGGCGGCGACCACCACGGCCACGACGAACGACACCGTCTGACCCTTGTTGACGAGCACGTCGCCCCATTCGAAGCTGTCGGTCGCGAGCGGCGACGCGACGGAGCGCGGGCTCGAACCGAAGGCGATCATCGCGCCGTTCTGCAGCGCGAGCGACACGCCGAGCGTCATGATGACCTGCGCGCTGTGCGGGTCGCGGACCGCCGCGTGCGGCGACTGCACGGTGACCCGTCCGATCAGCGCGCGATGCAGGACCCAGCCGACGACGAACAGCACCGGGCCGGCGAGCAGGCCGGCGACGATCGCGCCGCCGCCTTCACCGAACGCGGTCTGCAGGCCGAGCATCGCGACCAGGAAGAACGCCGCGTACATGCCGAGCATGACGAACTCGCCCTGTGCGAAGTTGACGACGCGCATGACGCCGAACACGAGGCCGAGACCGACGCACATCAGCGCGTAGGCGCCGCCGACGAGGACGCCGCTGATCAGCGTCTGCACGACGTCGGTCATGCGACGGTACCCATCACGAAGTCGACGGGGTCCATGGGCAGTCCGCGTCGCGCCAGTAGTGCAGCACCCGCTCGGCGAACAGCCAGCGACCGTCGCGTCGCACGAAGCGGTCCGCCGAGTGACCGACGAAGTCGATCCGCTTGTCCTGCGTGGCCGCCTCCCACTTCTCGACCATCCAGTACGCGCGGACGTCGCACGCGTCGGCGTCGCACCGCAGGTAGACGAGGTTGTCGATGTGGTGGCGGCGGCCGCGGAACGCCGGCAGGGCCGTCAGCCAGGCGAAGTAGCGTTCGCTCGCGGCCCGTCCGTCGTGGCGCTGCCCGCTCGTGTCCTGCACGACGCAATCGTCGGTGAACAGCGCCATCAGCGACGGCAGGTCCGCGGTGTCGAGGGCCCACGCGTATTGCGCGATCAGGTGGCGGATCTGCGCGTCGATCGACGGATCGACGACGTCGACGGCACGCGTCATGCCGCTCCGCGCCCGCGGCCGAATGCGATGGATCCGACCGCTGTCGCGGTCGCCGCGCCGTCCATGACGTCTCCTCGATGTGGCTCGGAGCATTCTGCGCGTCTTCGGCGGCGTCGCGGCGGCCGACGGCCGTGCCGCGAAGCGGCGCGACGCCGACTCCGTCCGACGATCATCGTCGGCGGATCGCCGTTTGTCAACGTTGGTTGACAAGCACGGGGCGCTTGCGAACAATGCGCCGCACTCGACCCCGGGGCCGCGGATGCAGGTGCTGACCGAAGAGCGTTGCGAAGGCGTATCGACGTTCACGTTCGATCGGCCGCCGGTCAACGCGCTCGCGACGACGGTGCGTCGCGCGCTCGATGCCGCGCTCGCGGCCGCCGAGTCCGACGACGCGGTCGTCGCGGTCGTGCTCGCCGGCGCCGGTCGGATGTTCTCCGGCGGCGCCGACCTCGCCGAGTTCACGGCCGGCACCGCGATGGATTCGCCGACGTTGCACGGCGACCTGCTGCCGCGGATCGCGGCGATGACGAAGCCGGTCGTCGCCGCCGTCCATGACGCGGCGCTCGGCGGCGGCTTCGAGCTCGCGCTCGGTTGTCACGCGCGGGTGTTCGCGACCGGTTCCCGCGTCGGGCTGCCGGAGACGGCGCTCGGACTGATGCCGGGCGCCGGCGGCACGCAGTGGCTGCCGCGTGCGATCGGCGTCGAGCGCGCCGCGCGGGCGATCGTCGACGCGATCGTCGCGCCGATCGAGACCTACGCGGACACGCGGCTCGCCGATGCGGTCGTCGATCGGGACCGGCTGCACGACGTCGCGCGAGCCGTCGCGATCGCGCGTGCCGAGCGCGGGCCGCCGTTCGCGGCGTGGTCGACGGCGCCGCTGCCGGCCGTCGACGTCCGCACGGCCGTCGAGCGCGTGCGGGCCGATCTCGCGGCGCGGCGGACGACGCTGCCGGGGATGCATCGTGCGCTCGACGCGATCGCGATGACCGCGACCCATCCGGTCGCGGACGGCATGCCGCTCGAGCATGCGCTGTTCGCGCCGCTGATCGCGTCGGTCGAGGCGCGAGCGCTGCGCCACGCGTTCGTCGCCGAGCGGAAACTTCGGGGCGATCGCGATTCGCAGGCGCGGGCGGCGACGCTCGCGGCGCGGCTCGTCGAAGCGCTGCGCGTCGAGGTCGACGCGCTCGCGACCGACGGTCGTTCGCCGGCGGCGATCGCCGCCGCGCTCGATGCGTGGGGCTGGTCCGACGTGTCGGGATGGCTCGGCGTCTCGGGACCCGCGACGCCGGCGATCGTCGCCGTCGATCCATCGTCGTCGATCGTCGAGCGCCTGCTCGCGGCGGCGGCCGACGCCGGCTCGCGGGCGATCGACGACGGCGTCGCCGCGACCGCGGCGGACATCGATGCTGTCATGATCCGCGCGTGCGGATTCCCGCGCGTGCGAGGCGGCCCGATGTTCCAGGCAGACGAACGACGTGCGGGCGGGCGCACGGCGAACCCGCGATGACCGACGACCTCGAATCGCTGCGTGCGGCGCACGCGGCGGAACGGCTGCCGCGGACGATGATGGACCTGCCGCTGCAGGTCACCGACATCCTGCGACGCGTCGAAGCGCTGTTTCCCGACGTCGAGGTCGTCGTCCGCGACGGGCCGGGTCGCCTGCGTCGCACGACGTACGGCGCGATCGTCGACCAGGCGCGGCGCCTCGCAGGCCTGCTCGCATCGCTGCGGCTGGCGCCGGGCAGCCGCGTCGCGACGCTGATGTGGAACCACGACCTGCACCTCGCCGCGTTCCACGCGGCGCCGGCCGTCGACGCCGTGCTGCATCCGCTGAATCCGCGCCTCTCACCGGACGAGCTCGCATACATCGTGGCCGACGCCGGCGACGCCGCGATCGTCGTCGACGAGGACCTGTTGCCGCTGTGGACCGAGGTCGCTCGTCGCGTCGCGGTGCCGCACGTCTTCGTCAACGGCGACGGCGACGCCGCGCGCGCATCCGGTCATGCGCGCATCGTCGACGCGCTCGCCGCGGTCGCGCCGCACGACGGGCGGCCGGTCGGACCCGCCGACGAGGACGCGGCGATCTCGGTCTGCTACACGTCGGGCACGACCGGCCGGCCGAAGGGCGTCGTGTGCACGCATCGCTCGGTGCTGCTGCACGGACTGGCCATCGCGACGCCCGACGCGATGGCGATCTCGGGCCGCGACACGCTGCTGCTGCTGACGCCGATGTTCCACGTCAACGGCTGGTCGATCCCGTACACCGCGCCGATGTTCGGCACGCGGCTCGTGTTGCCCGGCCCGCGCATCACGAGCACCGAGGTGCTCGACCTGATGATCGACGAGGCCGTGACCGGCGCGTTCGGCGTGCCCACGTTCTGGAACGACGTGCTGCAGGCGATCGACCGCGAGCCCGGCCGCTGGCCGCTGCGGCCCGGCACGCGACTCTACGTCGGCGGCGCGCCGCCGCCCGCGACGCTGTTCCGTCGATTCGGCGCGCTCGGCGTCCACGTGCAGACCGGGTGGGGCATGACCGAGTGCTCGCCGATCGGCAGCCAGACGTGGCTGCAGCGACGACACGACGCGCTCGCGCCGGAGGCGCGCATCGCGGTCCAGACCAGCAACGGCCTGCCGCTGCCGTTCGTCGAGATGCGCCACGTCGACGACGACGGCGCCTCGCTGCCGCGCGACGGCATCGCGCGCGGCGAGCTGCAGGTCCGCGGACCGTGGGTCACGCGTGCCTACGTCGGCTGGCCGGAAACGCTCGACGCGACGACGGCCGACGGCTGGCTGCGGACCGGCGACATCGTGACGATCGCAGCGGACGGCTACGTGCGCCTCGTCGACCGCCTGAAGGATCTCGTCAAGTCGGGCGGCGAATGGATCAGCTCGGTCGAGCTCGAGCAGTTGATCGCCGAGCATCCCGACGTGCTCGAGGCGGCCGTCATCGCGGTGCCCGACCTTCGCTGGGGCGAGCGCCCGCTGGCCGTCGTCGTGGCGAAGCCGGGCCGTGTCGCGACGGCGCAGGCGATTCGCGATCACGTCGCCACGCGCGTGCCGGCGTGGATGGTCCCGGACCGCATCGAGACCGTCGACGCGCTGCCGAAGACCGGCGTCGGCAAGCTCGACAAGGTCGCGCTGCGCAAGCGCTTCGGCGCGACCTGACGGATCGAGGCACCGTCATCGCGACGGCGATCGTGGCGGGACGTCGTCGTGTGCGGCATCCGCGCGGCCGGCCGGGTCATCGGGCCATGCCTTGCTGAGGATGCGACGCAGCTCGTCGAGGTCGTGACGTCCGATCGTGGCGGCCAGCTCTTCCTCGATCAGCCGGAACTCGCGCACCGCCGAGACCGACATCGCACGACCCTTGTCGGTGAAGCGCAGCAGCTTGATCCGTCGGTCGTCGGACGAGTCGACGAATTCGATCAGCCCGAGCCGGGCCGCGTCGCTCGCGAGCTTGTGCACGCCCTGCCGCGAGACGCCGAGGTGCCTCGCGAGCGCGGATACGCCGATCGGCCCGCGCGCCACGTACGCGAACATGCGACTCATCGCGGGCGTGAGATACGCGTCGCCGTTGCGTCGCGCGCCGTCGACGACGCGCGACTCCATCCATTCGGTGCGATAGAGCAGCAGGTTGCGAAGGTAGGGCTTCGACTCGGGCACGCGTGTCCGGCGGGGGGAAGGCTCGACGACGCGACGTCCCGCATCGTGCGAGCCATTCTATGCGACGCCCCGACCGTCGCGAGCGCGTCCCGTCAACCTTTCCGGATCCGCACCGGAACGCCCTTCGCCGCCGGCGTCTTCGATGCCTCGTCGTGATACCAGAGCGGGACGAGCGCGTTCAGCTCGGGGTAGTAGCCGCCGATGCATCCGTCGGGCAACGCGAACGGCGTGACCTTCAGACCGCCGACCTCGCGATGCGCGCCGTCTTCCGCGTCGCCGACCAGCGCGACGACCTCGCCTTCGACGAGTCCCGCGCGCTCCATCTCGCGCGGGCTCATCAGCACGATGTCGCGCGACCCGTCGAGGCCGCGCAGGCGGTCCGAGTAGCCGTAGATCGTCGTGTTGAACTGGTCGTTCGAGCGCATCGTGATCAGCCGGTAGCGACCGGGCGCATCGTCGACGCCGGTCGCCGACATCATCTTCGGCGCCGTGAACTCGGCCTTGCCGCTCTCGGTCTTCCAGATCCGCTCGCGCGCCTTGTTGCCGCGATAGAAGCCGCCCGGATGCCACATCCGTTCGTTCATGTCGTGGAACTCCTCCGCGTACGTCGTCGCGATCAGCTCGCGGATCAACGCGTAGTCGCCGGTCCAGTCGTCCCAGCGCCACTTCGGATGCGGCGGCAACGTGGCCTTCGCGAGGCCCGCCACGATCGCGACCTCGGACTTCAGGTGCTCGCTCGCCGGCTTGCGCTTGCCGTGCGAGCCGTGGACGTGACTGAGGCTGTCCTCCATCGACACCGACTGCGCGCCGGTCGCCTGCAGATCCTCTTCGGCGCGCACGAGGCACGGCAGCAGCCAGGCCGACCGGCCGTTGACGAGGTGACTGCGATTGAGCTTCGTCGCGACCTGCACGGTCAGCTCCATCGACGTCCATGCGGGCTCCATGCGGTCGCGGTCGGGGATCGCGCGCACGAAGTTGCCGCCGAGACCGACGAACGCCTTGATCGAGCCGTCGATGATGCCGGCGCAGGCGTCGACGGTCGTCACGCCTTTCTCGCGCGGCGGATCGAAGTCGAACAGCTCGGCGAGCTTGTCGAGCGGCACGAGCTCGGGCTTCTCGGAAATGCCCACCGTCCGCTGGCCCTGCACGTTCGAATGACCGCGGACCGGACACATGCCCGTGCCGTCGCGGCCGATGTTGCCCTTCAGCAGCAGGAAGTTGACGAACATGCCGATGTTCTCGGCGCCGTGGACGTGCTGCGTCAGCCCCATGCCGTAGACGCCGATCGTCTTGTCGGCCTCGATGTAGACGTTCGCGGCCGCCTCGAGGTCGGCTCGCGCGAGACCCGAGTGACGCTCGATCTCGTCCCAGCTCATCGACTCGGCCTGGTCGCGAAACGCCTCGAAGCCGTGGCAGTGCACGTCGATGAACGGCTCGTCGATCACCGGCCGTTCGCCGGCGGCCTGCCGCTGCCGGTGCACCGCGAGGACATGCTTGCAGAGGCCCATCAGCGCGGCGATGTCGCCGCCCGGCCTGACCTGAAGGTAGAGGCACGACAACGGCGTCCGGTGGTCGGTCAGCATCTGCGCGGGGTTCTGCGGGTTGACGAACTCGATCAGCCCCTTCTCGCGGACCGGGTTGAACGTGACGATCTTGCAGCCGCGCTTGACCGCTTCCTGGAGCGGATGCAGGAAGCGCGGGCTGTTCGACCCGGTGTTCTGGCCGAAGAAGAAGATCGCGTCGCACGACTCGAAGTCCTCGAGCACGCAGGTGCCGACCGGCGAGCCGATCACCTTCTTCAGGCCGACCGACGTCGTCTCGTGGCACATGTTCGAGCTGTCGGGCAGGTTGTTGTGCCCGTACATGCGGCCGTACAACGCGTAGAGGTAGCTCGCCTCGAGGCTCGCGCGGCCCGACGAATAGAAGACGACCGACTTCGGATCGAGCGTCTTCAGCTGCGCGCCGATCGATGCGAACGCTTCGTCCCAGGTCGTCGTGACGTACTTGTCGGTTGCGGCGTCGTAACGCATCGGATGCGTGAGTCGACCCTGCATCTCGAGGTCGTGGTCGGCCCAGCCGCGCAGCTCGGTGACCGTGTGCTCGGCGAAGAACTCGGGCGTGCAACGATCGCCGGTCAGGTCCCAGATCGTCGCCTTCGCGCCGTTCTCGCAGAACTCGAACGCGTGCGGCTCCTTCGGCTTGGCCCACGCGCACGACGTGCACATGTGACCGCCCGGCTTGTTCTGCCGCATCAGCGTCTCGAAGACAGCGATGGTCGGCTTCTCGCGAAGCAGCACCTTCGCGATGCCTTCGACGGATCCCCAGCCGCCGGCGGGCCCGTCGTAATGGACCGGCTCCGGTTCGCCGTGCGCGCGCGGTTCTTCCTTTTCGACGTGCTGGACCATGTCTGTACCTGCCAAGGGATCTATGGGTGAGGCGATCGCGAGGTCGATCGACCGCGCGGCGCCGAACCGCTCATCGAACGCGAGCGAGCGGCACTCGCATGTAGGCGACCGTCGGAAAATGCAGGCGATGCCGTACTTCGCTGGCGCGCGCCGCAAGCTCGGACATGCGCGTGGCCGATCGTCGCGTGTCGGCTTGCTCGTTCGCAGGTCCGTGCTGCAAGATGGTCGCCCCACTGGTCTTCGAACGATGGCGATGCAGTCGCTCTGGTTTGGTCGTCACGACGGACGGACGTCCTGCATGCAGTCCCGGTCACGCGAAGCACGTCACGCCGCTCATGCGCGTGCAGGCGAAGCCCGGATGACGCGGCACGGCGACGCCCGCGTCGCGTCGCCGCGCATCGCATGCATCGGTCGACGGCGACGGGGCGCGCACATCGTCGAGGAGTCCGTCGCGCCGGTCATCGCCGGGACCCTTCGATGACGGACCGTTCGCATGCACGGGAACGCATCCCGGTCGTCGGGACGATCGCGCCCGGTTCCCGCGAGGAACGCACGCTGGAAGAGAGCTGGGAGACGAAGCCCGGCTTCATCGGCTGGCTCGGCTCCGTCGACCACAAGGAGGTCGGCAAGCGCTATCTCGTGACGGCGTTCCTGTTCCTGCTCGTCGGCGGCGTCGAGGCGTTGATCCTGCGCGTGCAGCTCGCACGGCCGAACGAGACGCTGCTGACGCCGGAACAGTACAACCAGCTGTTCACGATGCACGGCGTGACGATGATCTTCCTGTACGCGCTGCCGATCCTGTCCGGCTTCAGCAACTTCCTGTGGCCGCTGCTGCTCGGCTCGCGCGACATGGCGTTCCCGCGACTGAACGCACTGTCGTACTGGGTGTTCCTGTTCTCCGGCGTGTTCCTGTACGCGAGCTTCCCGCTCGGTCAGGCGCCGAACGCCGGCTGGTTCAACTACGTGCCGTATGCGTCGCTGACATACAACCCCGGCCCGAACATCGACGTCTACGCGCTCGGGATGGTCTTCCTCGGGTTGTCGACGACGGTCGGCTCGATCAACTTCATCGTGTCGCTGTTCCGCACGCGCGCGCCCGGCATGTCGATCAACCGCGTGCCCATCCTGGTGTGGGGCACGCTGACCGCGTCGGTCGGCAACCTGCTCGCGGTGCCGGCCGTCTCGCTCGCGTTCCTGCTGCTGTGGTTCGATCGCCAGTTCGGCACGCACTTCTTCGATTTCACGGCGGGCGGCAAGCCGCTGCTGTGGCAGCACCTGTTCTGGATGTTCGGCCATCCGTGGGTCTACGCGATCGTGCTGCCGGCGATGGGCATCGTGTCCGACGGCCTGCCGACGTTCTGCCGTCGCCCGCTGGTCGGCTACACCGCGGTCGCGCTGTCGACCGATCGCGACGATGATCCTCGGCTTCGGCGTGTGGGTGCATCACATGTTCGCGACCGGCCTGCCGCCGCTGTCGCTGTCGTTCTTCGGCTCGGCGAGCTTCGTCATCGCGATCCCGAGCGCGGTCGCGGTGTTCGCGTGGATCGCGACGATCTGGTACGGACGGCCGGTCGTGCAAGACGCCGTTCCTGTTCTTCGCGGGCTTCGTGTTCCTGTTCGTCGTCGGCGGCGTGTCCGGCTTCATGACGGCCGCGGTGCCGCTCGACTGGCAGCTGACCGACACGTACTTCGTCGTCGCGCACCTGCACTACGTGCTGCTCGGCATCAACGTGTTCCCGGTCGTCGGCGGCATCTACTACTGGTTCCCGAAGATGACCGGCCGCATGCTGAGCGAGCGCCTCGGCCGCTGGACGTTCTGGACGATGTTCATCGGCTTCAACCTCGGCTTCTTCCCGATGCACATCTCCGGCCTGCTCGGGATGCCGCGCCGCGTCTACACGTACCCGGCCGACGTCGGCTGGAACACCGCCAACCTCGTGACCTCGATCGGCTCGTTCGTCTTCGCCGCCGGCGTGCTGCTGTTCGTGATCGCGGTGATCCGCGGCTATCGCAGCGGCCCGCCGGCCGGCGCGAATCCGTGGGACGGCTCGACGCTCGAGTGGGCGGTGCCGTCGCCGCCGCCGCCGTACAACTTCGCGGTCATCCCGATCATCGCGAGCCGTCATCCGTTGTGGGAAGGGCGCGTCGAAGGCGGCGACGACGGACGTTCGTCGATCGATCGCGGCGCGCTGCTGAATCGCGGCAAGGAGACGTTCGGCTCGACGATGCTCGACGCCGTGCCGAACGTCGTGCTGCAGATGCCCGGCGACTCGCTCGCGCCGTTGTTCACGGCGGTGACGCTCGCCGTCGCGTTCGTCGGCCTGCTGCTGCATTCGGTGACGATCGCTGCGATCGGTACGCTCGCGCTCGGCGTCACGATCGCGGCCTGGCTGTGGCCGTCGCGACCGATCCCCGACCTCGGACGTCGTGCGTGGATAGCGCGGCCCGCATCGAACGGCCGCTGCCGATTCGCGGCACGCACTGGGCGTCGACGGCCTGGTGGGGCATGGCCTTCCTGATCCTCACCGAAGGCTCGCTGTTCGCGTACCTCTTCTTCAGCTACTTCTACCTCGCGTCGCAGAGCACGGGTCCGTGGCCGCCGACCGGTCCGCCGGAGCTGGCAACGCGTCGATCAACACGGTGCTGCTGCTGTCGAGCAGCGCCACGGCGTGGTGGGGCGAGCGCGGCATCGACCGCGGCAGCCGACGACGGCTGACGATCGGCCTCGTGGCGACGATCGTGCTCGGCATCGTGTTCATGGGCATCCAGGCGCACGAATGGTCGACGCGGCCGTTCATGTTCTCGTCGGACCCGTACAGCTCGCTGTACTTCGTCATCACCGGCTTCCACGGCGCGCACGTCATCGTCGGGCTGTTGATGCTCGGGCGCGCTGCTGGTGTGGAACCTGCTCGGCCGCTTCGACCGCGGCTGGCATCTCGAGGTGTCGGTCGCGATCGTCTACTGGCACTTCGTCGACCTCGTGTGGCTCGCGGTCTACGGGTCGCTGTTCCTGAGCCCGCGCCTGAGCTGAGCGCCATGGCGAGCGACCCGCCGATGGACAAGCAGGCCGGCGCCGGTGGCGGCCCCGGCGTCGTCCGCCTGTTCGCGGGACTGACGATCGCGCCGTTCGCGTGGGCGCTGCAGGTCCTGATCGGCTACGGCCTCGCCGCCTACGCGTGCTATCCGACCGACGCGGCGCTCGGGCAACCGCTGTGGTCGCACCTGCGGACCTTCGTCGGCGACGGCGTCCGTCCTGCTGTGGATCCTGTTGGTCGTCGGCTGTGTGGTCGCGTGGTCGAACTGGAAGGCGACGCAGCACGGGTCGGATGCGCAGCCGCATCAGATCCTGCACTCCGGCGTCGGGCGCTCGCGCTTCATGGCGCTGTGCGGCGTCGCCGTGAGCGCGCTGTTCGCGATCGCGCTGCTGTTCACGAGCGTCGGCATCCTCTGGGTGCCCGACTGCGGCCCGTGATCGATCTCGCCGACGCGCGCACGTGGATCTGCGGATCGAGCGGCTCGACGGCGCCGTGGACGTGGGACGTCCATCCGGTCGTCGCGACGTCGCTGGTCGTCGTCTCGGCGATCTATGCGGCCGGCGTGATCCGGCTGGCGTCCGAGAAGCGCCTGCCGGCCGCCGCGAAGCCCCGTGCCGCCGCCTTCGCGACGGGGATCGCCGCGCTGGCCGTCGTGCTGACGTCGCCGCTCGACGGATGGGCCGACGTGCTGTTCTCGGCGCACATGGCGCAGCACCTCGTGCTGATGATGATCGCGCCGCCGCTGCTCGTGCTCGGCCATCCGATCGTCGTCGCGCTGTGGGCGCTGCCGCGCGATCGGCGGCATGCGGTCGGCGGCTGGTGGTCGCGCAGCCGCGTCGTGCGGCCGATCGTCGACGCGATCCGCTCCCCGCTGCCGGCGTGGCTGGCTGCGAGCGCCGCACTGTGGTTCTGGCATCTGCCGCGCCCGTATGCCGTCGCGTTCGACCATGCGTTCGCGCACGGGCTCGAGCACCTGTCGTTCTTCGTCACGTCGATCCTGTTCTGGCGCGTCGTGATCGAGGATCCGCAGTCGCGCCGCCTGTCGCTCGGCGCCGCGATGCTGTTCGTCGCGACGTTCGCGATGGAGAACGCGATGCTCGGCGGCGATCCTGATCGTTCGCGCCGCACGTGCTGTACGTCGTCCACGCGAGCGTCCCGTCGTGGAGTCCGCTGACGCCGATCGAGGATCAGCAGCTCGCCGGCATCCTGATGTGGTCGGTCACCGGGGTCGTCGACCTGCTGGCGATGGGCGTGCTGTTCGTCGCGCTGCTGTCGACGAGCCGGCGCAGGACGGCGCACGCATGACCGGCCGCATGCCGCGACGACTAGCGTTCGGCGGCGATCGCCTTGCGTTCGCTGCGCACCTGGCGCGGGTCGACCGCGGATGCCTCGTTGTTCCACGAGCGTCGCACGAACGTCGCGAGCTCCGCGATCTGGCGATCGTCGAGCCGATCGCCGAACGCCGGCATCACTTCGTACGGCACCTTGCCGGGCAGCTCCTTCGGCTGGCCGCCGGTCAGCAGGATGTGGATCACCGACGACGGGTCGCGCGAGCGCACGGCGGCCGCGCCTGCGAGCGGCGGCGCATCGCCGCTCTTGCCGAGTCCGTCGGACCGGTGGCATTCGGCGCAATAACTCGCGAACAGTCCGTCGCCGGGTCGATGCACGTCGCCGCTCGACAGCCATGCCACGGTCTTCGTCGTGCGCGGCAGGTCGCGGCAGGAACGAGGCCTTCGGTCGCCGGGCCTCGAGCGACTTGAGGTAGGTCGCGATGCTCGCGAGGTCCGCGTCGTCGACGTGACTCGTGCTGTCCATCACCACCTGCATCATCGGACCGAAGACCATCCCCGGACCGCCGTGTCCGGTCTTGAGGAACTGCGCGATGTCGTTCGCGCTCCATTGACCGAGGCCGGTCGACGGCTCGTTCGTGAGGTTCGGTCCGAACCAGTGATCGTTGACGGCGCCGGTCAGGTACGACGCCGATCGTTCGTCGGTGCCGCGTTCCTCGTAGGCCGGTCCGCGCGGCGTGTGGCACGACCCGCAGTGGCCGAGCCCCTGCACGAGGTAGGCGCCGCGGTTCCAGCGCGCGTCGTGCGTCGGGTCCGGGCGGTAGGCGTCGGTGTCGAGGAAGACGAGATTCCACAGCGCCATGCCCCAGCGCTGATTGAACGGGAACGGCAGGTGCGTCTCGGGCGGCTGCAGGCGGACCGGCGCGATCGCATGCATGAAGTACGCGTACATCGCGGCGATGTCGTCGTCGGAGACCTTCGCGAGCGACGGGTACGGCATCGCCGGATACAGATGATGGCTCGGCGTGACACCGCGGCGCAGCGCGCGGTCGAAGTCCTGCAGCGACCATCGGCCGATGCCGGTATCGGGATCCGGCGTGATGTTCGTCGAATAGATCTTGCCGATCGGCGACTGCAGCGCGAGGCCGCCGGTGAACGCGGGCTTGCCGGGAACGGAGTGGCACGCGTCGCAGTCGCCCAGCCGCGCGAGATAGGCGCCGCGCGCGATCAACGCGTCGTCCACCGGGCCCTTCGCCGTCGCGTCGATCGCGGCCTCGCCGCCGCGCAACGTCGCGGCGACCACGCCGAGCGACAGGACGACCGTCGCCGCCCGCACGAGGCATCGCGTCCGCACGACGCGCGCGGCGCCCTGGAACGCGAGTGTCGCGACACGACGGAGCTGCATGACGATGGTGATTGCGAAGGGGTTGCGACGAACGGCCGGCTTGCGCGGCGCGTCGGATGCGCGACAGTAAATCAGCTCGAGGGAAGTTGATGCGATGAGCGCAGCGAATACGCCGATGGCCTACCTTCACACGGCCGGCCCTGCCGCCGACCCGGTCACGCAGCTCGGCTGGGGGCTGTCGATCGTGTCGATCATCGTGGTCGTCGTGATCGCCATCCTGTTGCTCGCCGCGATCCGCCGCAAGCGCTCCACCGCGGACGAACAGGCGACCGACGAAGGACGGATGATGCCGATCCGCGAGCGCGAGGGCCTCGCGTGGATCTTCGTCGGCACCGGCATCTCCGCCGTGATCCTGTTCGCCTGCGCGGTGTGGACGTTGTGGACGCTCGCGGCGATCGCGAAGCCGACGTCCGAGCCGCGAGTGACGATCGAGGTCCGCGGGTTCCAGTACTGGTGGCGCGTGCGCTATCTCGATGCCGACGGTCGCGTGCTGGTGACCACGGCGAACGAGATCCACATTCCGGTCGGACAGCCGGTGCGCTTCCAGCTGTCGGGCGGCGACGTGATCCATTCGTTCTGGGTGCCGTCGCTCGGCGGCAAGATGGATGCGATCCCCGGACAGACCAACGTCACGTGGTTGCAGGCGGACCAAGCCGGTCGCTACCGCGGCCAATGCGGCGAGTACTGCGGCCAACAGCATGCGCACATGGCGCTGTTCGTCGATGCCGAGCCGCCCGCCGACTTCGAGCGATGGATGTCGCAGCAACGCAGCGACGCGGCACCGGCGGCGACGGCCGCCGCGGGCCGCGAGGTGTTCGCGAAGAACTGCGCCGGCTGCCATGCGGTGCGCGGCACACCGGCGTCCGGTGCGCTCGCGCCGGACCTGACGCACCTGATGTCGCGCGGCACGATCGCGGCCGGCGCATTGCCGAACGATCCGCCCGACCTGCGCCGCTGGATCGCGCACACGCAGGACGTCAAGCCCGGCAGCGAGATGCCGACGGTGCCGCTCGACGCGAACGAACTCGACTCGGTGCTCGCGTACCTGCAGACGTTGCGATGACGATGCGCTGAAGCGGCGGTCCGCCGCGCCGCGCGTCCGAGCGGCTCGTCGACCAACGTCTGATTCGGCGAATTGAAACCAGACGGTCATGTCCGGTTTCGATGATCGGTCGCCTCCAACCGAACCGCGCAAGCCGCGCGCGACGCTCATGTTCTCCAACGTTCCATCGGGCTCGACGCTCGCGCTGATCCTGCTCGCCGGGTGCCTGCTGCTCGTGATCGCGTTCGAGATCTCGAACGGCTTCCACGACACGGCCAACGCCGTCGCGACCGTCATCTACACCAACTCGTTGAAGCCGACCGTCGCGGTGGTCTGGTCGGGCCTGATGAACTTCGTCGGCGTGCTCGTCGGCGGGATCGCCGTCGCCTACGCGCTCGTCGAGATCCTGCCGCCCGAGGTGCTGAGTCCGCCGAACGGCGACCCGGCGGTCGCGATGCTGGCCGCGCTCTTCGTGTCGGCGCTCGCGTGGAACGTCGGCACCTGGGCACTCGGCATTCCGAACTCGAGCAGCCACGCGCTGATCGGTTCGCTGATCGGCATCTCGATCGCGTCGGTCCTGAAGCGGCACGACTCGCTTCGCGAGGGCGTCGACTGGAGCCAGATCATCAAGGTCCTCGAGGCGTTGCTCGCGTCGCCGATCATCGGCTTCGTCGGCGCGTGGCTGCTGTACCGGTTGATCCGCCTGGTCTTCAAGGACAAGCATCTCTACGAGCCGCCGGAAGGCGACAAGCCGCCGATCTGGTGGATGCGCGGCGTCCTCATCCTGACCTGTACCGGCGTGTCGTTCGCGCACGGCACCAACGACGGCCAGAAGAGCATCGGTCTCATCATGCTGACGATCATCGGGCTCGCGCCGGCGACGTTCGCGCTGAACCAGAGCCTCGATGCGAACCGGACGCACCAGCTCGTCGGCCAGTTCCAGCAGGCCGCTCGGCTGATCGGGCGCGACGGAGGCGCCAAGAAGGCCGACGGCGTCGCGGCCGCCGCCGACGCGGCGCGCCGCCTGCAGGGCAGGCAGGACCTCGCGTCCGTCCCGGAGAACGAGCGGGTTCCGCTGCGCGTGGATGCGAACCGCGTGATCGCGGAGGTCAAGGCGATCGCACAAGGGCAGGGAACCGATGCGCCGAAGGCGGCGCAGGAGGAGGCCAAAGGGCTGCAGAAGGCGTTGACCGACGCCGTGAACTACGCGCCGTGGTGGGTCCGCATCCTGTCCGCGACGTGCCTCGGCATCGGCACGATGATCGGCTACAAGCGGATCGTGAAGACGCTCGGCGAGCGGCTCGGCAAGCAGCACCTCGTGCCGGCGCAGGGCGGCGCCGCGGAACTCGTGTCGGCCGTCGTGATCGGCATCGCAGGCTTCACCGGCGGCCCGGTGTCGACCACGCACGTCGTGACGTCCGGCATCGCGGGCACGATGGTCGGCTCCGGCGCGGGCGTCCAGCCGAAGACGGTCTGGCAGATCGCGGCCGCGTGGATCCTCACGCTGCCGTGCACGATCCTTCTTTCCGGACTGCTGTTCATGCTGCTCGCGTGACGGCACCGTCGACGCCGACGATCGAGCCATCGAACGCCCGGCGACGGCCGCAGGTCCGGGTCGACCCGATCAGGCGCTCGAGCGCGCCGTCCACCGCGCGACGATTTCGCGATGATGCGGAATGTTCGACAGCAGGCCGGCGCGGATCCGATCGTCGCGAATGCGCGCGGCCTGCTCCATCAGCGCATCGTGGGCGCGACGCAGCCAGTCGATCGCGCTCGCGTCGCCGGCGCGGTCGAGGACCTCGAAGCAGGTGAGCTCGATCCAGCGCGGATGGTCGGCGCCGTGCAGCGCGTGGCCCGACGCGTCGCCACGATCGGCCGCGAGCACCGGTTCGATCGCCGACATCGCGGCATCGACGTCGGCACGCGACAGGGCCGTGCGCGCCGATCCGGCATCGGCGTCGTAGCGCAGCGGGCTGTCGATCTCCTCGGCACGCGCGCGGGCCCGGCCGAACGCCTCGAGCGCGGCGTCGTCATGACCGAGAGCCAGCTCCGCATCGCCGACCCGCAGCGATGCGAAGACCTCGAGCTGCGTCGCCTGCACGGACGCGGCGGTGTCGCGGGCGGACCGCGCGAGGCCGACCGCGCGCAGCGGATCGCCCTGCCACAACGCGACCGTCGACAAATTGCAGAGCGGCACGCACTCCATCGCCCGGTCGCCGTTCGCGCGAATCAATCGGAGGCCTTCTTCGCTTTCGACGCGGACCCGGTCCGCATCGCCCAGCAGCAACCAGCCGGCGCCGACGTTCGCCCGGTCGATCGCCTCGTTCTGACGGTTGCGCGACGCCTGATCGGCGAGCAGCGCCTGCTCGGCCGACTCGAGCGCGGCAACCAGGTCCCCCTGCATGTCGGCGATCACGGCCAGCGCGTTGTGACAGCTTCCGGCGATCTGGTGAAGGCCGTGCTCGACGGCCTCCGCGAGCACCTGGTTCGCGAGCCGCCGTCCTTCTTCGTGATCGCCCTGATCGGCGAGCCCGAACGCGACCTGACGCTGCGCTCGGAGCCGAAGCTCGACGTCGCCGGCACGCCCCGCCCACGATGCGGCACGTCGCCCGTACTCCAGCATCACGGCGTGATCCGCGGTCCGCATCCCGAGAAAACTTCGTTTCAGCGCGGCTTGCGCCTTCGACCGGTCGTCGTTCCGCTCGTCGGCCAACCGTTCGAGCGCGTCGATGTCGGCGCGTTGCGCTTCGCGTTCGCCCTGCATGTTCAGCGCGGCTTCGCGCGCGGCGAGCAGACGCCAGCGAAGCGGCCTCTGCTCGTGGTCGGGCATCGACTCGAGTCGCGCGAGGCCGCGACGCACGTTCGCATGCACTGCGTCGTACGCCATCCGCTGCTGCGCCTGTTCGGCCGCGCGGGCATAGAACTCGGCCGCGTTCGCATCGTCCTCGGCTTCCTCGAAATGCCCGGCGGCGATCGCCAGGAAGTCGTTGGCACGAAGACCGGTCTGCGCGGCGAGCCAGTGCGCGAGCTTCCCGTGGACTCCCTTGCGCGTCCGTTTCAGGACGGTCGCATAGGTGACCTGATGGAGGATCGCGTGCTTGAACGCGTATTCGCGAAGGTCTTCGCTCGACGCTTCGCTGCGCGGCACGGTCAGCGCGCGCATCACCAGCTTCGGCAGCGTTTCGTCCGACTGCGCGTCGAGCGCGGCCAGCGCCTTGTCCCAGAACACCTGGCCGATGACGCTCGCCGTCTGCAGCGTGTTGCGTTCGGCCGCCGCGAGGCTGTCGAGGCGCGCCTGCAGCACGCCGGTCAACGTTGCCGGCACCTTCGTGACGAGCAGGCGCGTCGCGTTGACCTTCCAAACGTTGCCGGTCTCGATCGCCTTCTGGTCGATCAGCATCTTGACCAGCTCTTCCATGTAGAAGGGATTGCCTTCGGAGCCGCCGGTCAACAGCTCGCGAAGCGCCGCGGGGATGTCCGCGATCTTCTTCAGAAGCTCGTTCGCGAGGTCGAGGCTCCAGCTCCTGTCGAGCG
Source organism: uncultured beta proteobacterium (assembly GCA_963795885.1). Lineage (GTDB taxonomy): Bacteria > Pseudomonadota > Gammaproteobacteria > Burkholderiales > Burkholderiaceae_D > CAHJXF01. The sequence goes on from CAWCJI010000009.1 coordinate 111,882, forward strand.
GCAGCAGGTCGATGCGTCGATGGACATCGTCGGCGCACCAGCCGGCCCGTCGCTCGAACAGCGTCGGCCGGCTGGATGCGACCACGAGGATCGGCACATCGCGGTCGACCGCCGCCAGGTGCGCGAGGAAGTCGAGGCTCTCGCCATCGGCCCAATGCAGGTCTTCGAGCTGCAGGACGATCGGCACCCCGTCCTGCACGCTGATCCGTCGAAACAGCTGCACGGCCGCGTGGAACGCGCGATTGCGGATCTGCTTCGGGTCGTCGACGATGCCTTCGATGTGGCGGCTGTCCTTCCACTCGATGCCGATCAGGTGGCCGAGCAGATGGGCGTGACCCTCCGCGAGGTCCGGGCCGTCGTCATCGACGAAGAGCGGCACGATGCCGTCCTCCATCTTTCGACGCGCCGTCTCGACCGTGTCGTCGTCGGCGATGCGGAAGCGCCACGCGAGGATGTCGCGCAGCAGGCCGTACGGCTGGCCCTGCGTCTGCGGATCGGCTCGACCGCGAAAGAGGAGGAACGGCTCCGGTCGAGCCTCGGACCACGCGGCGAACTCGTACAGGAGGCGGCTCTTGCCGATGCCCGCTTCCGCGACGATCGTGACGGCGGCGAACGCACGATCGACGAGGAGCGTGCGGAAGGCCGTTTGCAGGTCCTCGAGCTCCGCGTCGCGGCCGATCATCCGCGTGACGACGCCTTCGATGCCGCGCGTGCCGAGCCGGAACGAACGGGGCTTCGGCTTGACGACGAGATAGCTCTGCACCGGCTCGTCGACGCCCTTGACGATCATCGGCGCCTGCACGTCGACCTCGAACAGGCCGCGCACCTGCGCATACGTGTCGTGCGAGATGCGCAGCGCGCCGGCGGGCGCGGACTGCTCCATCCGCGCGGCGATGTTGACCGCGATGCCGCGGATCGTGCCGTCCGCATCGACGCCGCCGCCGAGCAGCACGCCGCCGGTGTGGATGCCGATGCGCACATCGAACCCGGCATCGCCGTGCTGGGCCTGCACTTCGGCGCCGAGCGTCCTGCCGAGCACGAGCAGTTCGAGCCCCGCACGAACGGCGTGCTCGGGATCGTCCTCGCGCGCCTCGTCGACGCCGAACGCCGCGAGCAGGTTGTCGCCCGCGTACTGCAGCACGCGGCCCCGGTGCGCCGCGACGACCGTCGTCGCCCGCGCGAGCGCGTCGTCCATGACGACGCCGATCTCCTCGGGGTCGAGATGCTGACTCAACGTCGTCGATCCCACGACGTCGAGGAAGAGGATGCTGACCTGCTTGAGCTGCTGCGTCGGTCGCGGGCCTGCCGCGTCGTCGTGCAGGGACGCGAGCTTTTCGCGCGCCGGTGCCAGCAACGCGTCGACCACCGAGTCGCCGAGCAGCGTGCGCTGTGCCTCGATGGCGGCGATGCCGGCTTCCAGTTGTTCTCGTTCGCTCGGCATCGTGACGACCGGCCGTCGTCGGCCGAGGCGGCCGGTGACGGGCAGGAGTGGGTATTGGGGCAGGTGGGCCGGATGCGTGCGAGCGACGTGCCGCTCGCCGTGTGCGACCGCGATCGGCGCCGCCATGACCGCGCATCGTCCAGGCGCTCGCCCCGGAAGTCGACGCTCAGCACGCGGTCAGGCGTCACGACGCGTTTCCGCGCACCCCCCACGTCAGACTCGAAATCCGGCCTTCGTATTCCCGAAAGCGCATGGTCCGGATCGTCGACGAACTTCGCGACCGGCGACCAGTTGCCCTTCGGGTCTGCGGTGGCTGCTGCGACCCGACCATCGTCGGCGTGACGCGACCGCCGACGACTCGAACCTCGTCTCGACGATGCTCCGCCCGGCCGCGTCGCAGCGGTCTACGAGCAGGCCTTCCCGTGATCGGGGCGAGCGCCCGCCTGCTTCGCCGCGGCTTCGCTCATGTACGAGCCGGCCTTCGTCTTGCCGTACCAGCGATCGCCCTGGCAGTGATAGACCTTCGTGGCGGTGTTGACCCATACCTGACCGTTGCCGCCGCCCGCCGCGGGCGCCGCACTGGCGGTCTTCGCCGGAGCCGGCGTCATCACCGGGGCCGGCGTGGTTGCCGGACTCGTCGATGGCACCGGAGCTCCGGCCCTGGCGGCCGGAGGTGCGGCGGGCGTCGCCGCAGAGTCCGCGTACCAGTCCTTCACCCCCTTGTGACCCGAGCAGGCGCCGCGCTTCGACGCCGCGCTCGAGTAGCTGCCGTCGTTGCACGTCGCGGTCGTGCCAGCGGGCGCGCCGGCCGGGACCTGGGCCTGTGCCGACGAAAGACCGGCGGCCATCAGCAAGACAAAGAAAAGAGCTCTCATCGGTCGACCATGGAAGAGGTGAGGGCGCGCATCTTCGCAAGTCGGCGCCGTGCTGTCTACGCGAACCGGTCCTACAAATGCGGATCGATAAGACCACATCGCGAAGGAAGGAAACGCCCTGTACGCCATCGTGATCTGAAGCAACCATGCCCGGTCTGCTTCACATCGACTCGAGGACCCTCATGGGCATTCTTTCCGACCTGTTCCACAAGATCTTTCCGCCGTCGCATCCCGCGAGCCAGGGCGACATGACCGCTTCGTCGCAGACGGCCGCGCCGGGTTCGGCAGCGCCGACGGCGAGTGCCGTCTCCGCGCCGCCCGTCGACGTCGATGCGATCCTGACCGAGATGCAGAGCAGGAGCGGTCAGCAACTCAACTGGAAGACGTCGATCGTCGATCTCATGAAGCTCGTCGGAATCGACAGCAGCTTCGCGAACCGCAAGGCGTTGGCCCAGGAGCTGCACTACACCGGCGACCCGAACGACTCGGCGTCGATGAACATCTGGCTGCACAAGCAGGTCATGCAGAAGCTGGCCGCGAACGGCGGCAAGGTGCCCGCGGACCTGTTGGCCTAGGGGCGGACGATGGCACTCGACCTCGGCAGCATCCTGTCCCAGTTCACCGGGGGCAACAACGCAGCGGACGCGCAAGGCAGCTATCAGACCGTCGCCGCCAACGCCCCGCCGGACCTCGTCAGCCGCGGCCTCGCCGCGATGTTCAATTCGCCGAGCACGCCGCCGTTCGGACAGATGGCGGGGCAGCTGTTCGGCAATGCCGCCCCGCATCAACAGGCCGGCATGCTCAGTCATCTGCTGTCGAGCATGGGTCCGTCGGTCATCGCGTCGTTGGCCGGCAGCGCCGGGCGGAGGCGCGCTGGGAAACATCCTCGGGCGCATGACGCAGCCGGGCGCGCCGACGACCGTCACGCCGGACGAGGCAGCGCAGGTGACGCCGCAGCAGGTCGCGCAGGTCGCGACGCATGCGGAGCAGAACAAGCCCGGCATCGTCGCGACGATGAGCGATTTCTACGCGCAGCACCCGACGCTCGTCACGACGCTGGGCAGCGCCGCGCTGTCGATCGCGATGACGAAGATGGCCGAGAGCCGCAACTGAAGCAGCCCGTGTTCGTGAACGGGATGTCCGCGGCGGCCGGCGCGTTGCGAAACCATCGCAGCGCGGCTCGAGCTCGTCGCACCGATCGATCAACCAGGAGTGAGCCATGGCAGCACCGGAAGACCTGAAAGAGATCTACACCGACGAGTTGAAGGACCTGTGGTCGGCGAACGACCAGATGCAGCGCTGTCTGAAGAAGCTCGCGTTGAAGGCGTCGGACCCGGCATTGAAGGAGATGCTGACGAAGTCGCAGGCCGGCATCGCCGATCACACGGAGATGCTCAAGGCGCTGATCGCCGCGAACGACGACAAGGTGTCCAAGGAACATTGCAAGGGGATGGAGGGGCTGGTCAACGAAGCGACCAAGCACACCGGCGAAGAGGCGCCGAAGAAGGGCCCGCTCCTCGACACCGTCATCATCGCGCAGTACCAGCGGATGACGCACTACGGCATCGCCGGCTTCGGGACGGCCGCTGCCTATGCCGAAGTACTCGACCGCGGCGACGACAAGCAGAAGCTGTCGAGCGCGGTGAAGGACATGTACGGCGGCGACGACTACATGTCGAAGCTGTCGGAGACGGCGGTCGCGATCGAGGCGAAGAAGGCGTGACGGTGTAGCGCGCGCCGGAACGGCGCGCGCTGGTCTTGACCGCGGACCGCTGTCGAAGCAGTGGCGATCGAGACCGCAGGTTTGTCGAGGTGGACACGTTCGAACGGCGCCGCGCAGGCCCGACGATCGTCCGAGCGCAGTCACCAGGGAGCCGCCCTGCGGCGAAGCGTGCGCTTCGCGTCAGTCGGATGAGGTCGTGGGCAGCCGATCGTCCTCGACGGCGGAAGCCGCGCGCGGCTCGGACACGCGCTCGAGGCGGACCGACAATCGGTAGCCCAGCTTTCGAAGCGCTGCGTAGATCACCAGGACCGTCGTCACGAACGCGAGGATCGCGCTGAAGAAGTCGAAAGAGTGCATGCCCGCGTCATCGGCAGGGCGCCTGTGAACTGAAGCGCTGGTGACACCGGCCAACGGGCTTTGCAGACGACGCCGGATGCGACCGCCGGCTCTAGCGACGGCCGCCCCGGTTGCACCGGGAAGCAACGGCGATCGTGACTGGCTGGTGTCTTCTGCAATCGTCCGTGCACGCGGCCCATGCCCGACGGTCGATCGACGATGGCCGACCTTGTGGCGCCGCCCGCATCAACGGACAATCGCGAACGCGTGCTCGTGACGGACGCTTCAACTTTGCCGCCAATCGCCATCCGACAGGTGGCGGCCGAACGAAGGTTTTCACGATGACGTACGGAGCGCATCGGGATTTCGAACGCCATCGGCAGGGTCCGGCGCTGGCTGCAGGCAACGCCGTCGCCGCGCTGATACCGAGCCCGCGTCTGACGACCGAATTTCTCGCGTTGCGAGCTGACTTCCGTCGCCGCGGTTTCTTCGAGCCCCGGACCCGACGAGTCATCGGCGAATTCGTCTCGCATCTCGTCATCTGCCTCGGCGGGCTGGCGGTCGTCGTGTCGAGCGAATCGTGGGCCGTGAAGATCATCGCGCTTCTCGTGAGCACGGCGGGGCACCTCGGCATCGGTACCAACGCGCACACCGCGTCGCACCAGGCAGCGACGCGCAGCCGCCGACTCAACAAGGTGATGGGCTGGATCGGGCATCCGCTCTTCAGCCAGATCTCGTCGAGCTATTGGCATGAGAAGCATGTCGTGCGCCATCACCCGGCGCCCAACGTGGTCGGCGTGGACGACGACATCGACCTCGCGCCCTGGTTCGCGATCACCGAAGACCACTACCAGGCGGCGAGCTCCCGGCTGCGGACCTGGTATGACGTGCAATGGGTGCTGTTTCCCGTGGCCGTCCTCATCAACGGTTTCCAGTTCCAGTTCACGTCGTGGGCGTTCGTGCTGCGCAAGCTGCGATCGCCCAGCGAGCGGAGGCCCGAACACTGGTACGACCTCGGCGCGATGGTCGTTCATGTCCTGGTCTGGATCGCGCTGCCGCTCTGCATCTGGGATCCGTTCGACGTGCTGCTCCTCTACACGGTACGAAACGTCCTGATGGGGGTGACGATGTTCGCGGTCTTCGCGCCGGCGCATTTCCCGCACGAAGCGGCAGCCGTGGCGCAGAAAGATCATCGGGCGGATTTCGCGCTCCTGCAGTGCGGCAGCACCATCGACTTTCGTGCGGGGCCGATCGCGAGCTTCTTTTGCTCGGGACTCGACTATCAGATCGAGCACCATCTGTTCCCGACGATCAGTCACGTGCACTTTCGCCGGATGCGTCCGTTGCTCCGGGACTTCTGCGCGCGGAACGGGTATCCCTACCGTGTGCTGCCTTGGTGGCTCGCCACGTGGAAGTCGCTGGCGATCCTGCGTCGGCGCAAGCCGGTCCTGCCCGACCTGACCGGGTTGCGATCCGGCGCGGGCGTGAAGACCCGGCGACGACTAGCCGATGTCGGGCAGCCCGACGATCACGAAGCCCCAGATCCCGATCAACGCGTGCGACAGGCTGACGCCGATCAGGCTCTTGTGTCGGTGGTAGAGCCAGCCCCAGCCCAGCCCGCAGATGCCTGAGACGATCGCGAGAATGAGGGACGTCTTGAGGTGGGTGACGAAGAAGACGCCGTTCGAGATCAGGATGGAGACGAGCACGCGTCGGCGGCCGACGAGGAACTCTTCCAGCGGCCCCTGCACTGCCCCACGGCAGATGAATTCCTGGGAAGGCACGAACAGGGCGTAAGCCAGAATCAACAACAGGTTCGGACCGCCCGGCGTGGAGAAGGCCAGGAAGATTCCCTCGCTGGCGGGCACACGCCCCGTGCGCAGCAGATAGATCTTCACGGCGACCGTGAGCAGAAGCACCGGCGCGGACCAGACGAGCGCGTCGCGCACCTGCCTTCGCCAGTCGCCCACGCGCAGGCCGAAGAAGCGGGCCGGATACCCCGTCTTCCGGACGAACACGATCACGACGCCGGTGACCGCGACCAGCAGCGGGATGGTGACGAACTCGGCCCTGCCGAGGCGTCTTTCCACTTCGGCCGCCGTGCTGAGCAGCGTCGTGAACGCGGTGAACACCGCCATCACCGCGACCATGAAGTAGCCCATGCGCACACGGGTCTCGGATTCGGCCACCGCCTTCTCCAGCGACGCCACCGTCACATCCGTCGCTGCCCGAAGCCGCCCGGCAACCCCCTGACCCAGTCGCGCGAGGATCACCGCGCAGCTCTTCGGGCTCATCTGCATCACCGCTTCGGCCGGCATCTCGACGACCCGGATCGGCGTGATGGCCCGCACGGCGGCCGTGCGCTCCTTCATTCCGAGCAGCGCCAGCTCGCCGAACAGCGTGCGGCCGGTCATCCGACCGATCTCGTGCGCCGTTCCCGCCGCCGACCGCTTGAGCACGGCGACTTCGCCCGATTCGAGCATGTACATGCTGGTGGCGACGCTGCCCTCCGCAAGCACCTCCTGTCGCGGTCCGAAGTCGAGCATGCGACAACGGCGAGCGAGCGCTTCCAGATCTTCCGGATCGATCCCGTCGAACAGGTCGATGGATTGCAGCGCGCGCAACAGGACGTCGGACGCAGGCCCGGCCAGGGGAGGGAGGGGTTCGACTTCGGTTGCCATGTGCAGTGGGAATCCAAGGTGACCTTGGGCTGCCGCGACAACCGGGCTTGGCGGGTCGGCTGGTCGGCGAAGACTAATGCAGGCCCTTCCTCGCCTCAACTCCTTTGCAGGCTGTTGCGACGGGGATTGCCGACGCTCGCGCCGGCACGGGTCGAATGACGAAGAGGAGCGGGATCGACCGCATCCCGCGAATCAGCCGAGCGTCAGCCACCGAACATCGCGGCAAGGCCGCGCGATCGTCGTCCACGATCGTTTCACTTGTTGCGCGCGGTCGCGGCCGTGTCTCGGCTACTCGCCTCGACGATTCGCCGCATTCATTGAGGAGAAACAGTCTGCGCGACGAGCGAAGACTCGACTTCAACGATCGTCGTCCGCGCCGGCATAGGACAGGAACCGTTCCGGGCTGACGCGCAGCGCGGCGCCGGTGGGGCAGGCGTTCACGCAGGCGGGACCTTTGGCCAGCGTCGCGCACATGTCGCACTTGACCGCTTTTTTCGGTTGCGACTTGTCCTGAGCCTCCTCTTCCAGACCGGGCTCCGACCCGATGCCGAACAGCAGCCATCCGAGCAGGCTCGGCTTCTTGCGCTGCGGATTGACGGACGCCAGCTGAATCACGCCATACGGGCAGTTGCGCTCGCAGTTGCCACACCCGATGCAGGCGTCGCTGATCCGCACCTCGCCGCTCGGATGACGATGGATGGCGTCAGGCGGACAGTCCTTCATGCAATGTGGATGTTCGCAATGACGGCACGACGTCGGGACGTGGATCTCCGCATAGGTCGCACCCGCCTCGCGATCCAGGCGCGACGTGCCGTCGTGCGTGTCGGCGCACGCTTTCTCGCAGTTGTTGCAGTGGATGCACAGCGACTCGTCGATCAACAGGATGTCGGTCGCCTCGCCGATTCCCTGCTTGACCAGAAACGAGATCAGGTTGCCCGAGTCGGCGTGCGCATCCGGCGTCTCATCGGAACGCATGTACGCGCGCGCCTGCGCGTCCATCGTGCCCCGCATCGAGGTGTTGCGTGACGCGAGGTCGATGACGTGCGTCTTCTGAAGCAGGATCGCTTCCGTGGTGACGGCGGCGCGTACCGTCGCGCTACGCCTTGAATTCGAGATCAGCGCCATCTCGCCGACGAAGTTGCCGGCCGCGACGTAGGACAGCACCACGTCGCGTCCGCCGAAGTTGCGAGACGCGGTCACCGATCCGCGTCGGATCAGATACAGACCGTCGGCCTCATCGCCTTCACGGAACAAGACCTCGCCGGCTGCGTAACGCTTGAGCGATGCGCCCTGCACCAGGGCGTCCAGTTCCTGATCGGGGATGTCGGCCACCAGGTAGTCGTGCACGACGCGCTTGAGCAGGACCTCGTCGAGCGTCCGCTGCGCCGACTCCACCGATGCCATCAGCTTGAGCATCGAGCGGCGCGGCGTTTCCAACAGGACGCAGTCCGCCCCCGCCACCACCGTGGCTGAGCGTCGCCGACCGGAGATCAAGCCCATCTCGCCGAAGAACGCGCCGGCGGTCATCGAGTACTGCGAGGCCTTGCCGTCCTTGCCTCCCGCGACGACGAGCGCTTCGCCCTCCAGCACGGAAAAGAAGCTGTCGGTGTAGTCGTTGCGTTGGAAGACCAGCGTTCCCGCAGGAGGCGTCAGGATCTTGCTGTCCAGCAGGAACTCGCGCAGCTGCAGCGTGGTCAGCTCGGCGAACACGGGCACGTTCGCGCGAATCAGCTCGAGCCCTTCGTTGACGTCGTGTGCACGTCGATACGAGGCGAACTTCGCGCGCAGCAACGGTTCGTCGGCTGGTTCGACGGAGCGACCCAGGATCGATTCCACGACTTCATAACCCTGATTCATCGCCTGCTTGATCAGCGGATAGCCACCCAGGGCTCCGGTGATGTAAAGGCCAGGCACGTTGGATTCATAAGTCGCCGACAGCTGCGGCACGGCCGAAGGATCGGTGTTCGGAAACACGACGCCGAAGCTCTCCACCAGCTTGCGCGGCGGCGTCGCGCCCAGCCGTGCGATCACGCGATCGCACGCGATGACCTCGTTGCCCTTCGGAATCTGTGCCGCGATCCGCAGCGGCGGGCGGCCTGCTTCGGACACCGCCTCGATGCTCTCCACGCGCGTCCCGTAGCGGCATTCGATGCGCTCGTCCTCGATGGCGGCCAGCACGAGGCTCAGGTTGCCTTCCTTGCAGCGCGCGAACTCTTCGTTGCGGTTGATCAGGATGACGCGATTGTGTTCGGCCAGCGCGAGTGCGTTCTCGATCGCGGCATCGCCCGCGCCGATGACGACGATGGTCTCGTCCGCGAACTCTTCCGGATCGTCGAGCTGGTACTGCACCTGCGGCAGATCGTCGCCGGCGACGCCCACCTTGCGCAGGTTGCCCTGCAGCCCGATGGCGAGCACGACGAACTCCGCGTCGATCACGGCACCGCTCGCCAGCCGGATGTGGAAGTCGGATTTCGCGCCGGTGATGCCCGTCACTTCGGCGCCATAGCGGATGTTCACGCCGAGCGAGGTCACGACCTGATTCCAGGTCCCGAGAATCTTCTCGCGCTTGCCCGCTTCGAACGGCATCGCGCTGCGCAGCGGCAACACGGCCGGCTCCGCCATCACATGCTTGCCCTTCTGGTACTTGTAGATGGTGTCCGCGGCATGCGGTGCGGCCTCGAGCAGCACGTGCGAGATCCCCAGCGTGGCGGCACGACCCGCGGCCGAAAGACCGCTCGGACCCGAGCCGACGATGGCGATCTTGAATGATTCGTTCATGGAGCTCATGCGATCCGTCATGGACTGTCGATCAGGCCGCGCAGGGTCTGCAGGCGTTGCAGGAACGCGGCGGGATGGTAGTGCTCGTCATCGGCCAGTTCGGCCAACAGACGCGTCAGGCCGTCGTTGACCGCGCGCGCATTGCGGAGCTGACCGCGTCGGTTCATCAACTGCATCACGCTGCCGATGGCCATCGCGGCCTGCTCGGCATCCGCATAGTCGCTGTAGTTGCCGGCCACTCCTTCGTCGACCAGACCCAGCGCGATGCCGCGCAACGCCGCGGCATCGGGCGGACTGGCATCGATGCGCCCCGCCACCTCCTCGGCGAGAGCCCGCGTCCCGACGGCCTCGCTGTTCACATCGCCCTTGCCGGCAGCGGCCGCCTGCAGGCGCGCCGCCTGCTCGGTGACGCGTGCGCCCAGCGCCGGGTCGATCTGGCGCGCGATGGCGCGCATCATCAGCAAGCTGGAGTCGTTCAGGCGCGCGATGCCCGGTCCGAGGCTGGCGCCGAAGGTCGTCCGCGGTTTCCAGCGCGCATCGGACATCGGGTGGTGGCAGGCATGGCAGTCGAACAGCACCAACTCGGGAAACAGGCCGTCGCGACCGCGCTTGGGATCGGTCAGGATGGTCATCGATGCGGACACCGCGAGCGCCTGACCGACGGCCCACAGCTTGACGCCGTCCTGCAGTCGTTCGGGCCGCGCGTGCGACGGCTCGATGCTCGAGAACGTGTCGAGCTCGAAGCTCAGTCGCGGATGACCGGCGCCCATCAGGCGATGCGTCACCAGCTTGTCCGCATTGCCGAAGTGACAGGACAGGCAGAGCCGCGCGCGGTCGACGGCATCACCGGTCTCGTAAAGGCCGTTGTCAAGGTTGCGCTGATGGTCGGGATGCGGTTCGACGTGCGTCCTGATCCAGCGCCCGGCCGGGCCGTGGCAGGCTTCGCAGGTCACGCCGTCCTGCAGGCTGAATCGCTCGCCGCGATGCTGGACCGCGACGTTGCCGGCGTGACAGTCGAGACAGACGGCCGACTCGTTCGCCGGCCGGGACAGACCCAGATTGCGCGCGATCTTCCTGGAACGCTCGTCCGACAACACGCGGTAGGCCTTGGCATGTTTGTCGAGGCGCGACCAGGTCGTGTATTCGTTCTGCAGCACGGCGGAATCCTTCCACGGCGTGATCGAGCCATGGCAGGTGCTGGACGCGCAGTTGACCGTCCCGACACTCGTGTCGGCGCTGTGGTCGGGCAAGGGACCGGACGCGACGGCGGCGCGAAGCTCGGCTGCGAGCATCAGCGCGGCGAGCAGCGACGCGCTCCGCAAGACGGGGCTCACGACTCCCGACCGCTCATGGCCGGGTTCCCTGCACGGACGCGCGTGCGGGCGCGAACTTGTCGCGTTCCAAGCCGTCGGTGACGAACCACGGCGTGCCGTCCGGCCGCTGATAGAAGTGTTCCATCTCCGACCGCGAGAAGGGCCGCGAGCCGATGCGGCCGAACACGGCGATCTGCCCGCCCGTCTCGTCGACGGCCCGGTCGCGGTCGAGGCCTTTCGACAGCGCCATGGCCGGCGACGCGGTCCTTCGCCAGGCGATCAGCTGCGGTTTCGGCTCGGGTGAGAAACCGTAGAAGCGCGGTTGCGTGTCGGGCGCCGTCAGCTGCAGCACCTCGAGGCCGTTGACGCCATCGGCCACGTACGCGAACAGCGAGGCGTTGGTCGATCCGACGACCACGTCCCGTGCATCGTTGATTCGTCCGCCTGCGGTGTACAGACTCTGCAGTCGCGGCGCCTCGGGACGCTCGACGTCGACGATGGCCAGGCCCTGCTTGCCGGCGGCGACATACGCGTACGTGCGCGCCACGTACACGCGTTGCGCGTCGTCCAGCGGCACGCGAGCGTCGGCCACCCGGCGCGGACGATCGGGATGCGTCACGTCGATCACTTCCAGGCCCGCCGCCGTGGTCACGAACAGATAGCGGAACTGAAGCGCCGAGGCGCGCACGTCGTCCAGCTTCACGACCGCCGCGAGCCTGGGCTTCAGCGGGTCCTCGACGTCCACGACGACCAGCCCGGCCGCAGCCGCGACGTAGAGATAATTGCCGCCGATCACGAGGTGTCGCGCCCCGCGCAGGATTCCGTCGGGGTTCCACGTGGCCGCACGGGTCAGGAAGTTGTTGCGCGGCTCGCCGTCGGCCAGCGTATCGACGTTGGTCACGATCAGGCCCTCTTCCGCGTCGGTGATGAAGGCGTAGTGATAGATCGGGGCAAAGGCCTGTTCCTGATTGGTCACGCGCATCAGGTCGCCGCGATTGCGCAGCGGCGCGATCGGCTGGTTGGTCGGCAGCGCCACGCAACTGGCGTTCTTCGATGCGATATGCGTGTCCTGACCGAGCGGCGAGAACGGCGCGGTGACGATGCGCTGCGAGACGCCCTTGTTGGCGATCGACGCCACATCGTAGACGCGCATCCCGCCGCTCCCTTCTGCCACGTACAGGTACTCGCCGCGCAGCTGGATGCAATGCACGCTGCCCGCCGTGGCGTGGTCGTTGGCCTGCGGCAGTTCCCGGTCGCGCTTCTGATGCTCCGCATACCAGTCGGGATAGGCATAACGCTGCAGATAGCTGCCGATCACCGCCTGCGGCTCTTCCCATTCGGTGACCGTGACGGCCTCCACGTGCCTCGCTTCGCCGATCCAGGCGTTGTAGCCGATGAAGTTGACGAAGTTGGTTCCCTGCAGCAGCAGCTGCGCCATGATGGCGTTGTTGTCGTTGCGGTCGGACAGGTGGCAGTCGCTGCAGGTCTTGGTCTCGGTCTTTCGCTCGGTGTGCGGGAAGTGCGGCGCGAAAGCCTGCGACGAGAAACCGGCAGCCGAGATCGGTGCCTGTTGAATATAGATGTGCTCGCGATTGGCGTTGGTCGATGACAGCACCAGCGCCGAACTGGATCGCACCGGCGTGATTCGACTGCCTTTGACCGTCCCGGCGATGCCGAGCTGGAACACGTCGTCGCGAACCACCTGCGGGTTGTAGGTCGCGTAATTGCGCGATTCGCCGCCCTCGTAGTGGAGGCGCTCGCTTTTCCAGTTGGCCTGGATCGGCAGATGGCATCCCGAGCAACTGGTGGTCCATGACAGGTGGCAGCTGGTGCACGACACCTTGTCATCGGCGTGCGCGAAGCCGGCATCGGGCGCCGTCGCTCCCCACTTGCCGTCCTGGCCTTCCGCACCGGCATACATCAGCTTGGCGCGTGCGGCTTTCTCGTTGTACCTGGGATTGCCCGGCGTGACCGTGTCCTTCACCAGCGTCATCTCCCATTCCTTGGCGGGGTCGAGCGCGGAACGCTGGAACAGCTTGTCGCCGCGCCACTCGAAACGCGCGCGGCCATCCTGGGTGCGCAAGAGCCGCATGTCCAGGCCGCCCGGCTTTGCCGCGGGCCCGGACGTGAACAGCGTGGGATAAGCCTTGGCAGTCCCGTGACAGTCGCGGCAATCGATCTCGATGGCAGCAGCGACTTCGCCATAGATATGGCCGTTGCCGTGCACGTCCTGCGAGAAATGACAATCGACGCAGGCGAATCCCATGTCGAGGTGGATCGACGACAGATGCACGGCCTTCTCGAACTTCTTCGGGTCGTCGTCTTCGACGCCTTTGCCGTCGGCATCCAGCAACTGGCCATGCCGGTCACGCTTGAATACCGCGCGGAAATTCCAGCCGTGGCCGTGATAGTCGGCGAACTGCGTGTCCTTCAATCGTGGATTCAGCGTCGACACGTCTTTCAGGAAAGCCGGGTCGCTCCACTTGCCGCGCGTGGCGGCCTCTTCGGGGTTGCGATCGAGGCTCTGACGCGCTTCGGCGGCAGTCGGATACTTCTGTTTTTCCGGCCACATGAATGGCGCATCGGACTCGTAGTCCCACATCGTGTAGCCGTAATAGCTGTTCATGAAAGCATTGGGCTGATGCATGTGGCAGGTCATGCACTGCGACGACGGAATGGCGCGCGTGAAGGCGTGCTGCAACGGATGTCCGCTCTCGTCGCGCGGAATCGTCGGATCGCGACTCTGGCTCGTGCCTGCGTTGCCGAATCGGGGCGAAAGGACCGGAATGCGCGGCATCGCGATCATTGGCATAGACGGTGTGGCAGGCGGTGCAGCCCGACGAGCGATAGTCGCCGGCCTGATCGTTCGTGCCGAGAAACCACAAGTGCGGATCGTTCAGCCGCGTCTTCGTCAGGTTGATCACCGGCACCGCGATGCGGCTGCCGGTCCCCGGCCCGCGATTCGATTGACGGATGTCGGGACGCCCCGGCTCGTCCAGCGTCTGCAGTGCGCCGCCGACGTCCGGCAGACCGATTTCGGGGAACTGGCTGCCGATGACTCTGCCGCCGCGCTCGAACACGCGAAACACGTCGGCCGGCGGAACCGTCTCCCAGGCCGGCAACGGCATCAGGCTCGGGAGAATGCCCATGTCGGTCATGGCCGCGTCGACGGGTGTCGGGTTGCGGATCGACGCCGGCTTGCCATCGGACGTGTACGACTCGCCGAGGACATAGCGCTTGAACGGCAGGATGCCGTTGTTGTACGAAGCCCCGCCCCAGAACATCGCGCTGGTCGACATCAAGCTGCGCTCGCTGGCCTGGATGATCTCCAGGTGGCAGGCGCCGCAAGCGAGTCGCGCCACGCGATAGTCGCCCGGGTTGACGAAGCGCACGTACTCGGGCCGCTCACGGTTGAGCAGCGTGTAGCTGCGTTGCGGGTTGCCGCTGCCGCTCCAGCGAGAGGGATACGCGGGCAGCACGTGCGCCTCGTTCATGACGGCGTCGTCGCGTGCATCCCGCGAAGCGCGTGCTGCAGCGGTCCCCGGTCCACGGACCATCGCGTTGCCGCCGTGGCAATCGGTGCAGCCGAGCACCACGCCCGGATTGACGTGCATGGTCGCGTGATCGGTCGCGACGTGACAGCTGATGCAGCCGTCGGACTTCGCGTCGGCCTGCGCGGCGGTCTGGCGCGCGGGCGCGGCCGGTGCACTCGCGTCCGCGCGCGTCACCGGCTTCTCCTGTTCGCTCGCGACGCCGCGACCGATGACGCCTGCGACCAGCACCATCGCCACGCACGCGACGCAGAGCAAGGCGCGACGGGAGGCCGCGTACACGATGCTGAAAGGGCTCCGGTCCATGTCGAGCGCTTTCAATAACGCAGGATCAGATTGAACAGCAGCGAGTACGGTCGGCCGGCGGCCGAAGAATCGTACAGCTGGCGGAATCCACGGCCGGGAATCAGGCCGGCGAGCGAAGTATCGAGTACCACGTTCTGCGTCTCGAACGGCCGGTATTGCAGCGCTGCCGAAACGTCGATGCCGATGGCGCGATCGATGTTGGCCTGCTCGCGCAGCACCTGCAGCGCGCTGGTATTGACGAATCGCAGACTCGACACGTTGGTGATCACGCGCAGCTGTGGCGTCAGGTCGAAATCGGCACCGACGCCGAACAGCAGCAACCCCGGATTGACGAAGTTGGACTGGCCCTGATCCTTGGACGAGCGCAGGTCGGGCAGCACGCCGTTGCGCCCGGACAGGCTCACGCCGCCGCCGCCGATCAGCGGAATCGCCTGACGGATCCAGAAGCTCGTGTCGGACCCGGCGATCTGCGGATTCTCGAAGATCGCATCGAATCCCGTCGCGCGTCCGTCGTACGGGTCCTTGTCGCCCGACGCGGCAAGGCCGGTGGCGCGTACACGGATCCAATCGAAATCGCGCGACAGTTCCACGGCGGCGAAACCCGCAACGACGCTTTGCGCGCGCTGGGCGATCGGATTGTGGCTGTCGTGGCCGAAGGCACCGTACAGCGACGACGTGAGATTCCACGGACCGAAGTGACCGTCGCCGTTCAGGCCGACGTACGTCACCTGATAGCGATGCGGGCGCGTATCGCCCACGACCGCCGGGCGCTGCAGGAAACCGTTGGCGTCGTAGAAGTCGGCGTTGTCTTCGTGATTGACGTTGTGCAGGACGGTCACCTGCGTGGTATGCCCCTGCACCGGAAAGTCCTGGTGGTACAGGTTGGCGACGAAGGTATCGTCGCGACGCAGCGGTTCACCGAGATCGTTCAATCCGCTGTTGGTGTCTTTCTCGATGCGCCTGAACCAGCCGAGGTTGTATTGCCACTGGTTGTTGTCGCGATTGCCGAAGAGGCGCACGCCCAGCGCATCGTCCTGGAACACGAAACCGCGAAAGTCCGAATTGAACGGCTGGATGCCCACGCGCACGCTGTCGAAATCGAAACGCTCGGACACGTTGCGCAGATGCGCGTCGACGAAGGCTTGCTGGATGCCGACGAAGCCATCCCTGCGGGTCGTTCCGTCGCGCGGGTCGACGCTGAGGACGCGCACGTCCTCGGCGTGCGATACGTTGCCGTTGAAGGCGGGTACGAACCGCAATTCGTAATCGGGCGGACGGAAGGTGGTATCGCCCTTGATCAGCGAGGCCGACATCAGGACGGTCTGCGAGAACGTCTGCTGCCTGCCGCGGCTGAAGACGTCGTTGGAACCAGGACGTTCGCTGGCCTGCGGGCCCACCGGCGTGGGCAGCCGTCGCGCCTCGAACAGCGAATCGGAGATCGCGCTCAGGTCGAGGAACCAGTCGGGTCCCCAGCCGGCCAAGAGCGGCAAGGGCTTGTCGCCCTTGAGCGTGTTCTGCACATACGGATTCCAGGGCCGATCCTTCAGCCCCAGCGATTCCATGATCCGCCACCGATCCGGCACCGGCAGGCTCTCGCGCGGCAACAGCGGCTCGGGAGGCGGCACCTGTTTCGGATCGATGGGCGGCAGGACATAGACCTGCGGTTTGCCCTGAGGACGACGCAGCGGGATCGGCTCCTCGTCGGGCGCCGCAGACTGATCGGCGGGTTGCGCGGCGGACTGCGCCGACGCCGTCGCTGCCGATCCCGGTCCCAGTGCCAGGCCGGCGATCAGGTTCAGCAACAGGCGCGCTACAGGCCGCTGCATACGTCCTGATCACTGCTGTCGATGAACGGCGCCTGCGGACACTGCACGTAGCGCAGGCGCGAGCCGGCCGGCACCAGTTGATCGGCGCGAATCCCGGCCGGCGCATTGCCGACGCCGGTGCCGAGTGCGGCGCCCGCCTTGGCCAGACCCAGGAATGCGACCAGGTCGTCCTGGTCCACGCCGTCGCCCGAGACGCCGATCGCCCCGACGAGCTGCGCGCCGCGGTAGATCGGGACGCCGCCGGGGAAGATCTGGATGCCGTTGCGCACTTGCGGCAATCCCGTACAGCCGACCACGGGATCGCCGTTCAGTGACGCGAGCAGCGCGTTGGTGCTCAGGTCGAGTTGCAGGCCATCGTTGAACGGACTCCAGTCGGCGAACGGTCTGCTGAGAGGGCCCGGGCCGTTGCCGTTCAGGCCGTCCGGAAAGAACGGTCGCGAGAGATTGCCGATGGCTCGCACCGAGAACGCGGTGCCATCGGCGAAGGCATTCGGATTGCCGAAGAAAGACTGGCTGCCGGCGACATAGGCCGCGATCGACGGGCCCAGCGCCGACAGCTGTGCCGCCGCGCCGGTTTGCGAGAAGAGCAGCGCGGTGCGTGCCTTCTGCAGCGCCACGTCGATGCCGAAGAGCGGCGCATCGGGCGAGCGCACGAGACCCAGCACGTTGCCCGCGGTATCCACCACCGTGATGCTGACCTGGGCGGCCTTGCCGAGCGGCTGACGGATCTGCGCACGCGCGCGATTGGCGACGGTCAGTCCCTGTCGCAGGACTTGTTGGACCTCGGTCTGTGAAAGCAGCGCGTCGCTGCTGGCCACCACGGGATAGCGCTGCGTGTCGTCCCCATTGACCAGGATCCAGCCGTTCAGGTCGGCAAAGGCACCGGTGTCGGCACGGATTCCCGAAGCCGACGTGCCGAAGACCACGCCGTCCTTGACGACGGCAGCCGCATAACCGGGCACCGCGATCAGCTTGCTCGGGTCGAATGTCGGGTGCGCCGCGGGCGTCGACACGAGGCTTTCGGAATCGACATAGCGCAGCGACCGACCGTCGGCCGTGATGCGATCGGCGCGGATGGCCGTCGGCGCGGCATATCCGGTGGCACCGGCGACGGCGATCAACTCGTCGGGATCCTGGTCGACGTCGGTGATGACGAGATCCAGGCCATAGACCGCGCCGTGCACGGGACCGCTGGAGATGACACCGATGCCACCGACGACGGCGCCGTTCTTGTAGAGCGGCAGGCCGCCGGGCGCGCCGGCCAGACCCAGCGGCGAACGTTGCGGACCCGGGCCGCCGGACGATGCGCGCTGCATGAGGTCGGAGCACGACAGCTGCGAGAACTGCACGCCGAACAGCGGCCCGGACGGCTGGTTCAGTTCGCCGGGATTGAAGTTCTGCTGGATGATCTGGCTGGCCGTGCGCGTCGAGAAGGCGTTGCCCGCGCTCGACAGATAGGCGCCCGTGATGGCCTTCGAAATGGCCGCGAGAGAGTCGGGCACCATGGCATTCTCCAGCCCGCCGCTCACGCCGCGCCCTCCCGAGACGACGACCATCGGGGCCGCGCCGGTCATGCGAAAGACGGCCAGCACGTTGCCCACGCGATCGATGACCGCGATGGTCGCGGGCGCGTTGCGCGCCGTGGCTTCGCCGACGGCCTGCGCGACGATGGTCTGCACATCGGCGCTCGTCAGGTTGAGCGTCGTGGCCGTGCAGGTGGTGCAGGCGGGACTCGACGACGAACTGCCGCTGCCGCCTCCGCTGCACGACATCAGCAGGGCGATGCCAATGCCGAGCATCAGGCGTCGCCACGGCTTCTCGAAAAGACGCATCAGAGCGCCGCTTTCGTCAGGTGCTTGATCCGCTCGAGCATGCGGTCGATGCGCATCTCCAGGCCAGGACTCTTGTCATCGTTCGAAGGCGGCATGGTGCGATGCTTGTGGAAGCCATGGCACAACGCGCAGTCGCTGGCGACCTTGTTTCGCTGCGGCTCCGGGCCGACGTGGCAGGTTCGACACTCGGCGATCGTCGGCATCAGCACGTCCTCGGCGCGATGCGAAGCGGCGGCCTGGTGGCAGTCCGCACAAGCGACGGCGGCATGCCGGTCATGCTGAAAACGCGCGGCCGGCATCCACTTCCGCGACAACCGAACGGCGCCGATCTTCCACGGGACGGAGCGCGGGTCCTTGGCTGCGTCCGCGACGGACACCACGCGCTTGACCGTGTGACAGGTCGTGCAGACGCGCACTTCGAACAGATCGGTCGCGGCCGCCATCGCCTGGGCGTTCGCCCATCGCGCGGTGGTCCCATGCGATGGTGACGACGGCGCTTCGCCGGGTCGACGCAAGCGATCGTCGGCAGGCGCGGCGTCGCGCGGCGTGGTTCCCAGCGCGACGCTCGCATAGAACTCGCGCAGCGTCGTCATCACCAGACGTTCCGAGCCGTGCGGCACCTGTCGCGCAGTCACTTCGGGTTCGAACTGGAGACGATGGCATTGCGCGCAATGCGCCTGCATGCTGACCTGCTTGAAACCCACGCCCGTCCCATCCGGCTCGTGGCAGTTGCTGCAATCCAGGTGGACCAGGCCCTTCGCACCCGCGACCGCATCGGGACTCTTCACGCCTTCACGCGCGAGATGGACGTCATGCGGGAACTTCAGGCCGGAATGCTCGACCAGATGCGCCTGGTCGTCCTCCGAGACGCGCGTCACCGCGCTTCCATCCGGCGTGTTCAGCAGCGCCACGCGCAGAGCCGGATGGCGCGTGCCGAAATCGGCGGCGTTCGGCAGGGTCGTCTCGGGCGCGCGCGCCTGCAGGTCGGCGTGGCAGTCGACGCAGGATGCGCCGCTGGCATGGGCCAGGCCCTGCGCTCCGCGATGGTCGCGATGGCAGTCGGCGCAGCGCGTCTCGCCGAACACCGCCTTCTGCATGGCGACGTTGGCCACATGATCGCCGACGTCCTGATGGCAGTTCGAACAGACGCGATCGCGCACCGGCACGCCGGGTGTTTCATGGCAGGTCTTGCAATCGTTGCCGAAGCCGCGATGGCCGACAGCCAGCGCGCCGGGACTCCACGAGGCATCGAAGGCGACGGGGAGCTGTCGTGCCACGTCACGCATCTCGGGAAACAGCGCCTGCACGATGGGCAGCACCAGGAAGAGCAGACCGACGAGGAGCGCCAGCAGCCACGCCAGGCGACGACGGCTCAGCCCTGCCGCGGCAAGCGTCCGCGGTGTCTGTTTCTGGGCTTCGATGCGCCCATCGGACAGCCGCCGCTTCGGTCCCACGGTCAGCGAGACGTCATGACTTCTGCAGCAGGCGAATGGGGCGGTCGACCATCAAGTCGCAAGGACCGATCGGGGTGGGGTAGCGCACCGGCCGGCCTCACCAGTAAAAGAAGATGGACACGATATGGGCCGTCAGCACGACCAGCAGCGCGACCGACAACGGGACGTGCACGGCCAGCCACAGATCGAGCAGCGCCTTGCTGCGGACGTCGCGACGCGCGCGGACCAGCAAGCTCGACTTGCGCAGCAGGATCGAGTAGAGCTTGTGATTGAGGCTCGCCTGATCGCCGGTGAATTCCTTGCCGCTGTGTTCCAGCATCGCGACGGCAGCGGCCGTCGGGCAGTGGCGCTGACGGCCGCTCAGCTGCGTCAGCATCCCGCCACCGACGAGCGTATGGCGGCTGGAGTCGAGCACTGCCGCGTTGATCGCATCGGGCAGCTGCCTGGCCACGCGCCCGGCCTCGCGATCCAGATCGGCGATGACCCCCAATAGACCTTCGAGCGTGTCGTCGCCGAGATTGCGGGTCACCGCACTCGGCATGAGCAGATAGAGCCCGATGCCGTAGAAGCCGCTGCAGATCACGCCGAGCATCAGCACATAGGCCAGCGTGTGCACGTTCCAGCCGAATTCGAAACCGGTATGCAGCGTCGCCAACACGATCAAGGCGGCACCCAGATAGACATGGGCCGACAGCCAGCCGCTCAGCGTCCCGCTTCCGCCGGTGTACCGCCGCTTGCGCACGCCGAACCACGACAGCCACACGACCAACAGCGCGCTCAGTGTCCCGAGCGCATAGCCGGTCGGGCTCGAGCCGAAAGCCGCGGGCGGGTGTGTTTCACCGCCGGGCCGCGCGATGGCATAAGCGATGATCGCTGCAAGCGCGAGTCCGACCGCGAGCTTGAGATAGCGGTAGCGCCGGTGCTCGAGCACGGAACGATGCCGCGTTGCTTGCTTCTGCACCCTGTTCGAATCCCCGCAGTCCGCCGCCCCACCAAGCTCCTCGACTATCGTTCTGCGACTGCGACCTTCCGCGACGGACGTCAGATCCGATGCGTTTCAGACACGCGTCGAGTGTACTGGGTCACCATGCAAAAGAGTGTTCAAGTCGCGCGCGGACGTCGCGGCCGCACGACAGGACTCTCGGGTCCATTCAGATCGGTCGGCTCGACCGGCGGCTTCGAGAATCGGAACGGCGAGGACTCTGGTCGGGCTTCCGAGTGGATCGACCGCATTCACCGAATGGCTCGGTACTCGGTGGGCTCAAGCGACCGGCACACCAAAGGCCGGAGCAGGCGACGAAAACGGCGCGAAGCCGCTGATGCGCGAGATGCCTTCTCGATTGTTAGCGTAAGCCTGAGCGATGACGCGGTCGCGCCAAATCGAGGGGTGCCGGGAGGGGCGTGCCGCCATCGCGGCTTTGCACTTGGGATGGCGGAGAGAGCGGGATTCGAACCCGCGGTAGGCTATGAACCTACACACGCTTTCCAGGCGTGCGACTTAAACCACTCATCCATCTCTCCGGGGCGCGGGAGTATAGCAAGCGGTCCTTCGCGGCTCGCGTTGCACGAGCCTCGAAACGGGCCGGCTCAGCGGCCGGCCCGCGACCCTGATTACTTCAGGTTCTTCTCGTCGTTCTGAGCCATCTGCAGATGCTGTTGCAGCGTCGGCAGCGTCGTGCCCGCGAACTGCTTCAGGTCGCCGTCCTTGCCGCTCTTCGCTTCCTTCTCGAACAGCGACACGGTCGTCTTGTGGTCCGAGACCATCTGCTTCATGTAAGCCTTGTCGAAGTCGGCACCCGACTTCTGACCCAGCTTGTCGACGTCGCTCTTGTGCGAGCTGTCGAGCGTGCCGGGCGGGGTCACGCCCTTCGACGACGCGATCTTCATCAGCTGCTCGTTCGCCTTCGTGTGGTCGGCGATCATCTGCGCGGCGTAGTCCTTCACCGCCGGGCTGCTGCCCTTCTGCTGGGCGAGCTTGCTCGCCTCGACTTCCGTCATGCCGCCGATCGCGGCCTTCTCGATGAACGTCCGATCGGCGCTCGGCACGTTGCCGCCGGTCGCATTGGTCATCGGATCGGCACCGTAGGACAACGAAGCAACCGCGCTCAGTCCCAGCGCCGCGACGCCGATGAGGGCGCGCTTGCGAACAAGACTCTTGTTTCCGGCATTCATGATCTCTCCTGTTGGATGGGTATCGGCCGCGGCCGCAAACGGCACGGCACGTCGCATGGACGATGCTGGGCATTCTTCGTCTTCGGGGGCTCCCGAAGTTTCGGACGAACGCTGATCGAACTGTCGCTGCTCGTCATCGCGACTCATCGGACGACGAGCGCCTGACCGCGTGCAACGCGAAGCGGTCGACCAGCGCCGACGCCGCATCGCCGTCACTTCCGGATGCGGGCGTTCGCCGCGCGCAACGTGCGAACGCTTCGCGAAGCGACAGCGAGGAGTCGTTCGGCGCACGGCGAACCGAACGCGCGCCGCAAGATCGGTCGTCTCGAGCGATGCGCTCGATCGATTGCTCAGCCGCCGCCGATGCCGGTGATCACCTTGCCGGTGCCGCCGCATTCGCGACAGACGGCGCCGTCGGCGCGGCCGCTGCCATTGCAGGTCGGGCAGACGTTCTCGCCGCTCCCGGGCGTCCCTGGTGCCGCCTCGTCGCCGGGTTCTTCCGGCACGGCGGGCGTTGTCGACTCTTGCATCACGATCTCCTCGTTCGACTGTCTTCGCGCTGAGACCGTCAGGCGTCCTCGGCGTTCGTGAAGCGATGCGGGAACGGACGAGACGGAGTCGTGCGTCAGCAAGTCGACGGCGGCGTCGTGCTGCCGCTCGGTTCGGATCCCGTCTTCATCGAGTGACCGAACGACGCGGCGGCCTCACTCGTCGGCCACGTCCTTGTGCTCCGGCCGGATCTTCTTCGGGTCGGTGATCGGGGCGCCGGCGAGTTCGCGCGCGACGACCGCCGCGGTCTTGTCGGGCATGAGCGTCGTCGCGAGTCGCGCTTCGTCCGCCGTCAGGGAACGGCCGAGACCGGCCTCCACTTGCGCGACGAACGCGCGTCGCTCGTCCTCGTCGTGCGCGCCGCCTTGATCGATTCTGTTGGTCATCGGGTTCCTGATGAGGGACGCGCGTCGGCCGATCGGCACCGGTCGTCCGGTCGAGCGCGACGCCCCGAGGGGGTTGATCGTCGCGGTTCGATCGGCCGAGGCACGTTTCGTTCGAGGATCCGTTCGCACGCGAGGTCGTTCGGGACGAACGTCGGTCGCCAAGCCACGAATTGCGCCCGTGTTGCCGCGGTTTCCTGCACTTAAAAACGAGGCGCCGTTGCCGATAGTGGAGGCATGCGGATCCTTGCCCGTCTCCTGGCCCTCGCGGCGTTCTGCGTCGGTGCTTCGCACGCCGACGACGGGCTCTTCAAGCTCGACACGAACGTCGCCGGAGTCCAGACGTCGGCATCGTACGCATCGGTCGAAGCCGCCTTCGACGCGCTGAAGAATTCCAACCTCGGCGCCATCAATCCGGCCTACACCGGCACGCAAGCGGTGAATGTGCAGATCGACTATCGAGGCGTCGCGGTGACGGCGTCGTACGGCATGGCCGGCAGCTCGGCGCTGTCGCTGTCGATCCCGTCGATCGGCCTGTCGAAGACGTTCGACGGCGGCAGCCGCGACGCGACCCAGCAGTTGCTGAAGAACTACTTCAAGCAGGACACCGACGACGTCCTCGGCCGTCTGTCGAAGGGCCTCGCACGGATGTCGCCGGTCGACCCGATCGCCGGCAACCCGAACAGCCTGATGTCGCAACTCGTCGCCGCCGACTTCGACCAGGGCTTCGTCACGCCGGCGACGACGGCGACGAGTGGCCCCGCGTCGAACCTCGGCTCGCTCGGCGGCGGCTACGGGCAGTTCCGCGACGGCGGCGTCACGAGCCGTACCTATGCGGTGCCACTCGGCTTCACGATTCGCAGCGACGACGATCCGCGTCGGCAGCTGTCGGTCCGCGTGCCGATCGCGATGACCGACGCGAACGGCTCGAGGAGCTACGACATCGGCATCGGCGCGTCGCTGGGCCTGCCGGTCAACGACCGCTGGACGCTGACGCCGGCGCTCGACTACGCGGCCGCCGGATCACGCGATCTCGGATCGCTCGCCGGCATGGCGTCGGCGTCGCTGACCAGCAGCTACGTCGTCCCGTTCTCGACGTTCGATATCGCGCTCGGCGACCTCGTCGGCTACTACAAGGCGTTGCGGGTCAAGTCGGGCGACTACGGCTACGACCCGAACATCGCGAACACGGTCGTGCGCAACGGCGTGCTGCTGTCGCACGCGATCGCGGTCGGTGCGCGGCAGATGCTGCTGGCGTACTCGCTGATCGACACGCAGTTCTTCGGAGACGCGCTGTACGCGCGGCACTACGACGAGGTGGGCGTGTCGCTGGCGTCGGATACGCGGACGTCGACGCCGAAGAGCGATGTCCGGGCGGGGGCGAGCTTCGTGTTCTCGCCGAAGGCGAAGGGGTTGAACGTGGGGGTGCGGGTAAGGTTCTAGCGGCGGAGGACTTGGCGCAACGCGTTTGGTCCGCGGCTTCGTTCAGGACCGAGGAGCCGCACTTGGCATCGGCGCGGGCTTCGAGCCCGCGCCGATGCCGACCGGCTCCGCGAGTGGCGATCCCCGCCTGCGGCGGGGCCCCTCGACAGGCGCTACGCCGGTTGCTCGCCAGGCGCTACGCCGGTCTACTTCACTTCCTTGAGCTGCTCGAGGATCGCCGGGTTCTCCAGCGTCGACACGTCCTGCGTGATCTCCTCGCCTTTCGCGAGCGACCGCAGCAGCCGCCGCATGATCTTGCCGCTGCGCGTCTTCGGCAGGTTGTCGCCGAAGCGGATGTCCTTCGGCTTCGCGATCGGGCCGATCTCGCGGCCGACCCAGTCGCGCAACTCCTTCGCGATCTTCTCGGCGTCGGCGCCTTCGGGACGCGCGCCCTTCAGCACGACGAACGCGCACACGGCCTCGCCGGTCGTCGGCGTCGGGCCGGCCGACGACCGCGGCTTCGGCGACCAGCTTGTTGCCGACCAGCGCCGACTCGATCTCCATCGTGCCGAGCCGGTGGCCCGACACGTTCAGCACGTCGTCGATGCGGCCCATGATCCAGAAGTAGCCGTCGAGGTCGCGGTTCGCGCCGTCGCCGGCGAGGTAGTACCGGCCCTGGAAGTCGTCGGGGAAGTAGCTCTTCTTGAAGCGCTCGTCGTCGCCCCAGATCGTGCGGATCATCGACGGCCACGGCTTCTTGATGACGAGGATGCCGCCCTTGCCGTTCTCGACGTCGTGGCCGGTCTCGTCGACGATCGCGGCCGCGATGCCGGGCAGCGGCGTCGTGCAGCTGCCGGGCTTCAGCGACGTCACGCCGGGCAGCGGCGTGATCATGTGGCCGCCGGTCTCGGTCTGCCACCACGTGTCGACGATCGGGCAGCGGCTGCCGCCGACCGTCTCGTAGTACCAGCATCCACGCCTCGGGATTGATCGGTTCGCCGACCGAGCCGAGGATGCGCAGGCTCGACAGGTCGTACTGCTTCGGCAGGTCGCCGCCGGCCTTGATCAGCGAGCGGATCGCGGTCGGCGCGGTGTAGAAGATCGTGACCTTGTGGTCCTGGATCATCTTCCAGAAGCGGCCCGGCGTCCGGATACGTCGGCACGCCTTCGAAGATGATCTCGGTGCCGCCGGCCGCGAGCGGGCCGTAGCAGACGTAGCTGTGGCCGGTCACCCAGCCGACGTCGGCCGTGCACCAGAAGACGTCGTCGGGCTTGAGGTCGAACGTCCACTTCATCGTCAGCATCGCCCACAGCAGGTAGCCCGCGCTCGAGTGCTGGACGCCCTTCGGCTTGCCGGTCGATCCGGACGTGTAGAGGATGAACAGCGGATGCTCGGCGCTCGACCGGCACCGGGTCGCACTGGTCGGACTCGCCGTCGACGACGTCGTGCATCCAGCGGTCGCGGCCTTCGAACCATGCGACATCGGCGCCGGTGCGCTGGTAGACGATGACGTTGCGCACGGCGTCGCAGCCGCCCATCGTGAACGCCTCGTCGACGGCCGGCTTCAGCGGGATCGCGCGGCCGCCGCGGTACTGGCCGTCGGCCGCGATCACGAGCGACGCGCCGACGTCGACGATGCGTTCCTGCAGGCTCTTCGCGGAGAAGCCGCCGAACACGACCGAGTGGATCACGCCGAGTCGCGCGCAGGCCTGCATCGCGACGACCGCCTCGATCGACATCGGCATGTAGACGATCGCGCGGTCGCCCTTCTGGTAGCCGAGCTTCTTCAGCGCGTTCGCGAAGCGGTTCACCTTCGCGAGCAGTTCGCGATAGGTGATGCGCGTGACGGCGCCGTCGTCGGCCTCGAAGATGATCGCCGATCTTGTCGGCGTTGCCGTTCTCGATGTTGCGTTCGAGGCAGTTCGCCGAGACGTTCAGCATGCCGTCGTCGAACCACTTGAACAGCGGCGCGTTCGACGCGTCGAGCGTCTTCGTGAACGGCTTGGTCCAGATCAGGTGTTCCTTCGCGAGTCGCGCCCAGAATCCCTCGTGGTCCCGTTCGGCCTCGGCGACGAGCGCGTCGTAGGCCGCCTGACCGGAGATCGTCGCCTTCGCGACCATCTCGGCGCTCGGCGGGAAGGAGCGGTTCTCGTGCATCACCGATTCGATGGCGGACATCGTGGCTCCTCCTTGTTGTTGGCGACGCCGATGTCGACGGCCGCTCGCAGCGAAGTCGTCGACGGTCGGGCGTGGACGTATGCGTCGAGACGATTCTAGCGCCGCGTGCCGGGCATCGAAGCCGCTTCGACGCACGTGCTCTGGTCGTGCACGGACTAATGGCGTAACTTGCGGCTTCGCATCCCGGCGCAACCGTCTTCGACGTCTCGCGGCCGCGAGACCGCCGCGAGAACGGTCGGATGCCTCACGGAGACCTCGATGCCGCATCGCGATCCACCGCTCGCCCCGATCGACGAGCGACGGCGATTCCTGCGTGCCGTCGGTTCGTTCGCACTGGCCTCGTCCCCGCTGTCGGCGCTCGCGGCCGCGACGCTCGACACCGGCGAAGGCGTCACGTTCGCGAACGGCCCGCGGCCGCTGGTCACCTATCCGCAGAAGCGGCCGATGATCCGCGTGCATTCGCGACCGCCGCATCTCGAGACGCCGTTCGCATACTTCGACGAGGGCCCGATCACCGCGAACGACGCGTTCTTCGTGCGCTACCACCTCGCGAACATCCCACTCGCGGTGGACCTCGACACGTACCGGCTGACGGTCAAGGGAACGGTCTCGAAGCCGCTGTCGCTGTCGCTCGGCGACCTCAAGGACGGGTTCCCGATGGTCGAGGTCGTCGCGGTGAACCAGTGCTCCGGCAACAGCCGCGGGTTCTCGTCGCCGCGCGTGTTCGGCGCGCAGCTCGCGAACGGGTCGATGGGCAACGCCCGATGGACCGGCGTGCCGCTGTCAGCGGTGCTCAACAGGGCCGGCGTCGGCGCGACCGCGAAGCAGGTCACGTTCGACGGCCTCGACTCGCCGGTCCTGCCGACCACGCCCGACTTCCGCAAGGCGCTCGACATCGACCATGCGATGACGCGGCGAGCCGATCCTCGCATGGGCGATGAACGGCCAGCCCTGCCGATGCTGAACGGCTACCCGCTGAAGCTCGTGGTCCCCGGATACTTCGGCACGTACTGGGTCAAGCACCTGTCCGCGATCGAGGTCATCGACCACGTGTTCGACGGGCACGACGCGGCGTTCATGACGACCGCCTACCGCGTGCCCGACAACGACTGCCAGTGCGTCGCGCCGGGCACCGTGCCGGCGAAGACACGGCCGATCTCGACGCTCGCGGTGCGCAGCTTCGTCACGAGCGTCGCCGATGGGGATCGCCTGCCGATCCGTCGCGAGGTCGCGCTGCGGGGCCTCGCGTTCGACGGCGGCACCGGCATCCGGCGCGTCGAGGTGTCGATCGACGGCGGCTCGACGTGGGCCGACGCGGCGCTCGGTCCGGACCTCGGCCGCTATTCGTTTCGCGACTGGCGGCTGCCGGTGACGTTCCGCAATCCCGGCCCTGCGACGCTGATGGTCCGCGCGACGAGCGTCGGCGGCGAGACGCAACCGACGACGGCGACCTGGAATCCGGCCGGCTACCGACGCAACGTCGTCGAAGCGACGCATGTCACGGTCGCCTGAGGAGCCGCGATGAGACCGCTCCGCCCCGTCACCGTCGCGTTCGTCACGGGCCTCGCGGCCGCGGTGTCGATCGCATCCGCCGCACCGACGCCGATCGTGCTGCCGCCCGACACGTCCGCGCTCAAGCCGTCGCCGCATCCCGGCTACGCGGTCGCGTCGCAGAAGTGCGGCATCTGCCACTCCGCCGACTACGTCGACTACCAGCCGCCGAACATGACGTATCGCGCAGTGGACGGCCGAGATGAAGAAGATGAAGGCGCTGTACGGTGCGCCGATCGACGATCGCGAGATCGCGCTGCTGGCCGGGTACCTGACGACGAGCTACGGCGACGGACAGGTGCCTGCGGCGGTCGAGGGGGCTGCGCAGTCGCCGCCGTCGATCGATGCGGCGAAGCTGTTGACGGACAACGGATGCCTCGCATGTCACGCGAACGACAAGACCGTGTTCGGGCCGGCGTACCGCGACGTCGCGGCCCGCTATCACGGCGATGCCGGTGCGACGGTCGCGGTCGCAGCGCACATCCACGATGGCAGCGTCGGCCGATGGGGCTCGGCGCCGATGCCCGCGTTCTCGACGCTGACAGCCGAACAGATCGGCGCACTGACCGACTATGTGCTGAAGCAATAGCGGTTGTGCCGCGAGGTAAAATCCGCGGTTGTCCCGTGATGCCCGACCTGTGATCCCGCCCACCGATTCGCCGCTGTCCCGCTCCCGCAATCCGGCGCTCCGTCGCGGGATGTCGCGCGCGATCTTCTTCTCGCGCTGGCTGCAGCTGCCGCTGTACATCGGGCTGATCGTGGCCCAGGGACTGTACGTCTGGCAGTTCTGGGTCGAGCTGTCGCATCTGCTCGCCGCCGCGTTCGGCGACTCGCAGTCGGTGCAGACCGTGACCTGCGCCGCACAGGCGGCCAGCTTCGACTGCAGCCGGCTGGCCGGGATGACCACGTTGTCCGAGGCGACCGTGATGCTGGTCGTGCTCGGCCTCGTCGACGTCGTGATGATCTCGAACCTGCTGATCATGGTCATCATCGGCGGCTACGAGACGTTCGTGTCGCGCCTCGACCTCGACGATCATCCGGACCAGCCCGAGTGGCTGTCGCACGTCAACGCGTCGGTGCTGAAGGTCAAGCTCGGGACGGCGATCATCGGCATCTCGTCGATCCACCTGCTGAAGACGTTCATCAACGCGTCGCAATACGACGCGAAGACGCTGATCGGCCAGACCGGCATCCATCTCGCGTTCCTGTTGTCGGCGATCGCGATCGGGTATGCGGAGCGCACGGTCTATCGCGACCACGGCAACGCCAACGACTCGACCGCTCACTGAGCACGACGACATGACGCTCATCAAGCAGCAGGACCTGATCGACTCCGTCGCCGGTGCGCTGCAGTTCATCAGCTACTACCACCCGGTCGACTACATCCGGCATCTGTCGCGCGCCTACGAGCGCGAGCAGAGCCCGGCGGCGAAGGACGCGATCGCGCAGATCCTGACGAACAGCCGCATGTGCGCCGAAGGCAAGCGACCGCTCTGCCAGGACACCGGCATCGTCAACGTCTTCCTGAAGATCGGCATGGACGTGCGCTGGGACGGCTTCGACCGGAGAGCATCGCCGACGCGATCAACGAGGGCGTGCGGCGCGGTTACGCCGATCCCGGCCAACCCGCTGCGCGCGTCGATCGTCGCCGACCCGCAGTTCGAGCGCAGCAACACCGGCGACAACACGCCGGCCGTGTCAGCATGGAGGTCGTGCCCGGCGACACGGTCGACGTGACGATCGCGGCGAAGGGCGGCGGCTCGGAGAACAAGTCGAAGTTCGTGATGCTCAATCCGTCGGACTCGCTGGTCGACTGGGTGCTGAAGACGGTGCCGACGATGGGCGCCGGCTGGTGCCCGCCCGGCATGCTCGGCATCGGCATCGGCGGCACCGCCGAGAAGGCGATGCTGATGGCCAAGGAGTCGCTGATGGGCGACATCGACATGCACGAGCTGCTCGAGAAGAAGGCGTCGGCGAGCCGCGTCGACGAAGACCGAGGCGCTGCGCATCGAGCTGTACGAGAAGGTCAACGCGCTCGGCATCGGCGCGCAGGGTCTCGGCGGCCTGACGACGGTGCTCGACGTCAAGATCGCGATGCATCCGACGCACGCGGCGTCGAAGCCGGTCGCGATGATCCCGAACTGCGCGGCGACGCGTCACGCGCACTTCGTGCTCGACGGCTCGGGCCCCGTCGTACCTCGACCCGCCGTCGCTCGCCGAATGGCCCGACGTGCACTGGCGTGCCGGACACGAAGCGCGTCGAAGCGCGTCGACCTGAACACGCTGACGCCGGAAGAGGTCGCGAGCTGGAAGCCGGGCGAGACGCTGCTGCTGAACGGCCGGATGCTGACCGGCCGCGACGCCGCGCACAAGCGCATCGCCGACATGCTCGCGAAGGGCGAGCCGCTGCCGGTCGACTTCACGAACCGCGTGATCTATTACGTCGGGCCGGTCGACCCGGTCCGCGACGAGGCGGTCGGTCCGGCCGGACCGACGACGCGACGCGCATGGACAAGTTCACCGAGACGATGCTCGCGGGGACCGGCCTGATCGCGATGATCGGCAAGGCCGAGCGCGGACCGGTCGCGATCGAGGCGATCCGCAAGCACCGGAGCGCGTACCTGATGGCGGTCGGCGGCGCGGCCTATCTCGTGTCGAAGGCGATCCGGCAGGCGAAGGTCGTCGGCTTCGCGGACCTCGGCATGGAAGCGATCTACGAGTTCGACGTCGTCGACATGCCGGTCACGGTCGCGGTCGACGCGAACGGCACGTCGGTGCACGAGACCGGTCCGAAGGCGTGGCAGTCGCGGATCGCGATCGAGCGGATCGACATGGCGGTCGCGTGAAGATGCGTCACGCGGCCGCGGATGGATCGGCAGTGATTCGCGGCGGCACGAATCGAAGAACGAAAGAGAAGCGACGATGGACGTGACCGTCTGGACGCTCGTCAAGTGGCTGATCGTGATCGGCGTCGCGGCGAGCATGCTGCACGTCCATCTGCGCGGGCGCGTGCGGCACGGCGTGCTGCGCCAGATCTCGGATCATTCGAATTTCCTCGCGCCGATGAACAGCTTCATGCTGCTGTTCTCGCGCGTGCCGCGGACGCCGTACCTGTCGCCGGCGTTGTTTCCGGACCTGAAGCCGCTCGCCGATCACTGGCAGACGATCCGCGACGAGGCGGTCGCGATGTCGACGTCGGGCGACATCAAGGCGTCGGCGCAGCTCGACGACGTCGGCTTCAACTCGTTCTTCAAGACCGGCTGGAAGCGCTTCTATCTGAAGTGGTACGACGACGCGCATCCGTCGGCGGCCGTGCTGTGCCCGAAGACGACGGCACTGCTGCGGCAGATCCCGTCGGTCAAGGCCGCGATGTTCGCGGCATTGCCGCCGGGCGGCCGGCTGGTGCGGCATCGCGATCCGTATGCGGGCTCGATCCGCTACCACCTCGGCCTCGTCACGCCGGCCGACCCCGCGTGCTACATCGACGTCGACGGTCAGCGGTATTTCTGGAAAGACGGCGAGGCGGTGCTGTTCGACGAGACGTTCATCCACTACGCCGAGAACAAGACCGACTGCAACCGCATCATCCTGTTCTGCGACATCGAACGGCCGATGCGCTTTCGGTGGGCGCAGGCGATCAACCACTTCTTCGCGAAGCACCTCGTGGCGGCGGCCGCGGCGCCGAACAGCGCCGGCGACAAGACCGGCGGCCTGAACCGCGTGTTCGTGCACGTGATGAAGGTGCGCGTGTTCTTCAAGCGGCTGAAGGCCTGGAACCGGCGCGTGTACTACGGCGGCAAGTGGGTGCTGTTCATCGGGATCGCGGCCGGGGTCGGCTTCTGGCTGAAGCCGTAGGCGACTTCGATCGAACGAACGGGGCGACGGCGAGAATCCCGCTGACGCGCTACTTCACGTCGAGCAGCTCGACGTCGAACACCAGCGTCGCGTTCGGCGGGATCACGCCGCCGGCGCCGCGCGCGCCGTAGCCGAGCTCCGGCGGGATCACCAGCGTGCGCTGGCCGCCGACCTTCATGCCGGCGACGCCCTGGTCCCAGCCCTTGATCACGTGGCCGGCGCCGAGCGGGAAGTCGAACGGGTCGCCGCGGTCGCGCGAGCTGTCGAACTTCGCGCCCTTGTGGTCCGGCTTCGCCGCGTCGTAGAGCCAGCCGGTGTAGTGCACGACGACGGTCTTGCCGGCGACGGCTTCGGCGCCGCTTCCCTGCTTCACATCGGTCATCTTCAATCCTTGAGTGGCGGCCGGCGCCGAGACGTCGGCTCCGGCCTTCTTGTTCTGCGCGACGGTGCTCGTGTACGCGACCAGCGCAACGACCGCGATCGCGCCGGCGACCATCAACGCCACGGGGCGCTGCTTCCTGGGTGTGGACTCGTTCATTCGGTTCAGTCGGTGCGACAGGCGGGGTCGCATTCTAGCCGCAGCGTCGTGCGCCGACGCGAGCAACTCCCCGCATCGGCTCTTCGATCCGCGCCGATCAGTCGGACCGCTCCGGTTCGCGCTCGGCGAGCAGGTCGACGTACGCGCGCCGCACCAGCCGGTCCGGCGCGATCGCGAGCCGCGCCATCAACGCGTCGGCGATCGCGCGCCCGTCGTCGACCGACTGCTCGGGCGTCAGCACGACCTCGAACTCGACGAAGTGGCCGAGGTCCTCGACGTCGTCGAGATGGATGCGCGTCTGCCCGACGAAGCACAGCGTCCGCGTCTTGCGCACGCGGCCGACGACGCCGTAGGCGAGCGACAGCGAGCCGCGCAGCGCGTCGGGCTCGCTCGTCGGCGACAGGACGTATTCGGACAGCTTCGGACCCGCCGTGTCGGACCGACTGTAGAAGATCAGCTGGCCTTCGGCCTCGGAGAACGTGCGCAGCTTCAGCCGGCCGTTCGGACAGGCGAAGAACGTGTCGTCCTGCGCGAAGATCGTCGGCCCCCGATCGGCGATCTCGAGCACGGCGTCGAGCAACCGGTTCGGGTCGGGCACGCGGGCCTTGATCTCGATGTTGCGCGGCATGGCGGCGATGCGAACGGCGGCGGCCGCGGCGGACCGTCCGACAGGGACGGTCATCGGGATGACCCGCGCGGGACGAGCCGGTTCCGCGACGTCGAACGTCGCGGCGGTCGAGCGCGATCTGCGAAAGAGCGAAGCGAACCGATAAGCCGGATTCTGTGTCGATGCGAACGTCCGTGAAGACCTTCGCACCCAGACAGTCATTCCTCTGGGGCCTGTCTCGCGACAGGCCTCAAGCCGTCTACCCGCACGCTCGCCGAGCAGGGTCGCCGCGTGCCTATTTGACGTTGCTCCGCGTAGAGATTGCCCGTTTCACCCTGAACGAGACTTCGTCTCGTCCAGCCGCATGCCTTGCGGCACGCGACCCGAACGATCCGACGCCCGATCTCTCGATCGAGACTTTGAAGCCGCCGCTGACGCGACGGCTTCAAGTCCGTTCAGACTCGTCTCTGTTGCTCTGATCCGCGCCTCACGGCGGGCAGGCGTTACCTGCTACGCTGCTCTGTGGAGTCCGGACTTTCCTCTCTCCCGAAGAAGAGCGACTGTCTGGTTCACTTCGCCTCGACATTCTAGAGCAGTCGTCGATGGCCACGTCGGCGGCCACCGCTGCGGAGACGTCATGAACGACATGCAACCGGCGACGACGCTCGAGCCATCGGTCCGACCGTCCGCTTCGAAGAGCGCCCGCACCGGCGCCCGCATCCTCGTCGACCAGTTGCTCGTCCACGGCGTCGAGCGCATCTTCTGCGTGCCGGGCGAGAGCTACCTCGCGGTGCTCGACGCGCTCTACGACGTGCAGGACCGCATCCGCCTCGTCGTCAATCGACACGAGTCCGGCAGCACGTTCATGGCCGCGGGCGAAGGGCAGGCTCACGGGCGGCCCGGGCGTCGCGTTCGTCACCCGCGGCCCCGGCGCCTGCAACGCGTCGATCGGCCTGCATGCCGCGTTCCAGGACTCGACGCCGCTGATCCTGTTCATCGGTCAGGTGGGCAACGACTTCGTCGAGCGCGAGGCGTTCCAGGAGGTCGACTACCGCCGCATGTTCGGTCCGATGACGAAGTGGGTCGCGCAGATCGATCGCGCCGACCGCGTGCCGGAGTACGTCGCGCGCGCGTTCGCGACGGCGACCAGCGGCCGGCAGGGACCGGTCGTGCTCGCGCTGCCCGAGGACATGCTCGATCGCCGAGGCGACCGTCGCCGACGCGGGGCCGTACCGGGCCGTGCAGCCGTCGCCATCGGCCGACGACCTGTCGCGGCTCGCCGATCTGCTCGCGGCCGCGCAGCGCCCGATCGTCATCGCCGGCGGATCCGGATGGAACGCGGCCGCCGTGGCCGACCTGCAGGCGTTCTCGGAACGGCATGCGGTGCCGGTCGCGTGCGCGTTCCGCTTCCAGGACACGTTCGACAACCGGCACCCGCATTACGTCGGCGACGTCGGCATCGGCATCAACCCGGCGCTGGCCGCGCTGCGTCCGCGAGTCGGATTGCGTGATCGCGTTCGGCGCGCGGCTCGGCGAGATGACGACCTCGGGCTACACGCTGCTCGAGGCGCCGGTGCCGACCCAGCCGCTCGTGCACATCCATCCCGACCCGGAGGAGCACGGACGCGTCTACC
This sequence comes from uncultured beta proteobacterium, assembly GCA_963795885.1. Classification (GTDB taxonomy): domain Bacteria; phylum Pseudomonadota; class Gammaproteobacteria; order Burkholderiales; family Burkholderiaceae_D; genus CAHJXF01. The sequence continues at coordinate 146,888 of CAWCJI010000009.1, forward strand.
AGGCCACGCTGCCGATCGTCGCCGGCGTGGCGGCGATGGCGGCCGCGCTGCGCGACTCGTCGCTCTTGACCGAGCGCGCGTCGTCACGGACCGACGCGTCGACGACGCGAAGCCGAACGGACTTCATCGCCGCGGCACGCACGTCCTACGAACGCTGGCAGGACGAGCCGCCGGTGTTCCGCGACCGACCGGAGTCGCTGAACCTGTGGCGCGTCGTCCGTCAGCTCGAGGCGATGCTGCCGGCCGACTTCCTGCTCGCCAACGGCGCCGGCAACTTCGCCACGTGGGCGCATCGCTTCCATCGCTATCCGCGCTTCGGCACGCAGCTCGCGTCGGCGTCGGGCTCGATGGGCTACGGCGTGCCGGCCGGCATCGCGGCGAAGCTGATCGACCCGTCGCGTGCCGTCGTCGTGCTCGCCGGCGACGGCGACTTCCTGATGACCGGACAGGAACTCGCGACCGCGATGCAGGAGGGCGCGGCGCTGCTGTTCGTCGTCGTCGACAACGGCATGTACGGCACGATCCGCATGCATCAGCAGCGCGACTATCCGGGCCGCGTGTCGGGGACGCGCATCGCGAACCCCGACTTCGCGGCGCTCGCCGAAAGCTACGGCGCGCTCGGCATCCGCGTCGAGACCAACGATGCGTTCGCGCCCGCGCTCGAACGCGCGCTGCAGTGCATTCGCGACGAGGGCCGGAGCGCACTGGTCGCGCTGAAGGCCGACCCGCGCATCATCACGCCGGCGATGCTGCTGCCGGATTGAGCGGCTCGTGCGGTGAATGCCGCACAGCCGCGACGGCATTGCGTCACCGAGATCGTGGCGTGATCCTCATACCTTGTCCGTGAACGCAAACGCGTTCGCGCCGCGGACGGATTCCGCGATCGGAGAGGATCATGAACACCTTCAACAAGCGCATCACCCTGGGTCTGCTGCAAGGCTGCCTCGTCGCCGTGCCGCTGTTCGTGCTGTCGGCCGGATCGGCGACGGCCGCCGAGCCGGTGGCGTGCCACGCCGCCAAGAGCTCGCTCGACGCGCGGCTCGCGTCGAAGGCCGATGAAGGTCCGACGGCGCTGCGCCGCTTCGTCAGCCGGACCGTGACGATCTACGGCCTCGACGTGCCGACCGCGAACGCACGCATCGAGCGCGTCCGCACGGCGCGCGAGCAATGCATCGCCGCGGTGGAGGCGTCCTGAACGGACCTCGCTCGCGGCGCGAGCCGCGAGCGTTCGACGGCGGTCAGCCCACCGTCCGCCACTGCAACACGGACCCCGCGTCGAGCGGCACCAGCGCATCGTCGCGCGAACGGCACGCTGTCGGGAATGGTCCACTGCGAACGTTCGAGCGTCACGCGATCGACGTTGCGTGGCAGTCCGATAGAAGTCGGCCCCGAAGAAACTCGCGAAGCCTTCGAGACGGTCGAGCCGTCCCGCGCGATCGAACGCTTCGGCGTAGAGCTCGATCGCATGCAACGCCGTGAACGCGCCGGCGCCGCAGCACGCGCTTTCCTTCGAGCGCCTCGCATGCGGCGCGCTGTCGGTGCCGAGGAAGAAGCACGGCCGGCCCGACGTCGCGGCCTCGACGAGCGCGCGTCGATGCGTCTCCCGCTTCAAGACCGGCAGGCAGTACCAGTGCGGCCGCAAGCCGCCGGCGAACAGCGCGTTGCGGTTGTACAGCAGGTGATGCGCGGTGATCGTCGCGGCGAGCGTGCCGTCGCGATGACCGTCGGTCACGTAGTCGGCCGCCTCCTTCGTCGTGACGTGCTCGAACACGACGCGCAACGAAGGGAACGCCGCGCGCAGCGGGATCAGCTGCTCGTCGATGAACACCCGCTCGCGATCGAACAGGTCGACGGCGGGATCGGTGACCTCGCCGTGCACGAGCAGCGGCATGCCGCACGCCTGCATCGCTTCGAGCGCCGGCCAGCAATGACGCAGGTTCGTCACGCCGGCCGCCGAGTTCGTCGTCGCGCCGGCCGGGTACAGCTTGACGCCGTGGATGATGCCCGAGTCCTTCGCGCGATCGATCTCGCCGGGCGACGTCTCGTCGGTCAGGTAGAGCGTCATCAGCGGCGTGAAGGAAGACCCGTCGGGCAGCGCGGCGACGATGCGCTCGCGGTACGAGGCCGCGGCGGCGACGGTCGTCACCGGCGGCCGCAGGTTCGGCATCACGATCGCGCGCGCGAAGCGCCGGGCCGTGTACGGCAGCACGGCTTCGAGCGCGGCGCCGTCGCGCAGATGCAGGTGCCAGTCGTCGGGGCGCGCGAGCGTGAGTCGATCCATCCGTCGAGCCGCTAGAGGATCAGGATGACGCGATAGTCGTTGACGTTCGTGCGCGTCGGACCGGTCACGACGAGGTCGCCGATCGCGTCGAAGAAGCCCCACGCGTCGTGGACGTCGAGCTTCTGTCGCGCGGCGATCCCGTTCGATGCCGCGCGCGCGATCGTGTCCGGCGTGACGACGGCGCCGGCGTTGTCCTCGGACCCGTCGATGCCGTCGGTGTCGCAGGCGATCGCGTAGGTCTCGGGAAGACCATCGAGCTCGATCGCGAGCGACAGCAGGAACTCGGTGCAGCGGCCACCGCGTGCCTTGACCGGATGCTTCTCGCGCGGATCGAACGGCGGCAGCGTGACCTCGCATTCGCCGCCGGAGATCAGCGCGACCGGCGCGCTCCACGGCTGGTCGATGTTCGCGGACCTCGCGCGCGAACGCCGCGAACACCTTCGCGACCTCGCGCGCTTCGCCGGTCACGCGGTCGCCGAGGACCGCCGCCGTGATGCCCTGCGTCCGGAAGTAGGCGGCCGCCGCCTCGAGGCTGCCGCGCGCCGTCGCGACGACGTGGTTCGTGACGCGCTCGAACGCCGGGTCGCCGGGCTTCGGCGTCTCGCCGATCGCGCCGTCGTTGCCGCGCTCCAGATGATTGCGGATCGCATACGGCAGGTCCATCCGGTAGCGCTGCACGACGTCGAGCGCGTCGCGATAGGTGCTCGGGTCGGGCGTGCACGGGCCCGACGCGATCGCGGCCGGATCGTCGCCGGTGACGTCGGACACGATCAGCGCGACGACCCGCGCGCCGCGTCGCGTCGCCGCTTCGGCGAGCCGTCCGCCGGAGATCGCCGAGCAGTGCTTGCGAACGACGTTCATCGCCGTGATCGGCGCGCCGGATGCGAGCAGCGCGCGGTTCAGCGCCTTCAGGTTGTCCATCGTCAGGCCGGGCGCCGGCGACGACAGCAGGCTCGATCCGCCGCCCGAGATCAGCGCGAGCAGCAGGTCGTCGGGGCCGAGCGACGCGACCAGCTCGAGCATCCGCGATGGCCGCGTTCTCGCCGGCCTCGTCGGGCACCGGATGCCCGGCCTCGACGACCTCGATGCGATCGGTGTCGAGGCCGTGCGCATAGCGCGTGACGACGATGCCCGTCATCGGCACGTCGGGCCACGCGCGCTCGACCGCGCGCGCCATGCTGGCTGCGGCCTTGCCGGCACCGACGACGACGACGCGGCCGGCCGGCTTGGCCGGCAGATGCGCCGCGATGAACGGATTCCTGCCCAGCGGATCGGCGGCCGCGAGCGCGGCGTCGAAGCTCGCGCGCACCAGTTGCCGGCCGTCGAATGCAGTCATCGGGAAGGTCTCGTGAAAGGCCGGTGATTATGCGCGAATGCCCGCAGGCGGCCGGTCGCGACGATCCCTGCTTATGATGCGATGAGCTGTCGATGCGCAGTACGTCGTCGCGATCGCCACTGCGTTCTTCATCGAGTGGATCGCCGAGTTGTGATACCTCGTGGTCGGCGTGACGGGGCTCATCCGGCACCGGCGTACCGTCCGTTCGCTGCACATGCACCCGGCGCCGGTCGAGGAGCCGGAACGAAAGGAATGACATGACGCTGTTGATCGCCGGGCTGGTCCTGTTCCTCGGCATCCATTCGGTCTCGATCGTGGCGCCGCACTGGCGCACGCGTCAGCTCGCGTTGCGCGGCGAGGCCGCGTGGAAGGGCGTCTACTCGCTGGTCTCGCTGGTCGGCCTCGTGCTGCTGATCTACGGTTACGGGCAGGCGCGACGTTCCGGAGTCGTGCTCTACCAGCCGCCGACCGCACTGCGGCACGTCGCGCTGCTGCTGATGCTGCCGGTCTTCCCGCTGCTGTTCGCCGCGTACTTCCCGGCCCGCATCCAGCGTGCGACGAAGCATCCGATGCTGGTCGCGGTCAAGCTATGGGCGTTCGCGCATCTGCTGGCGAACGGGTCGCTCGCCGACGTGGTGCTGTTCGGCTCGTTCCTGGCGTGGGCCGTCGCGGACCGGATCTCGGTCAAGCGGCGCAGCGCGGTCGACGCGCACGCGGTCCCGGGCGCGCCGACGCGCCCCGTCAACGACGGCATCGCGATCGCGCTCGGCCTGATCGTCTACGTCGCCTTCCTCGGCGGCGTGCACCGCTGGCTGATCGGCGTCTCGCCGCTCGGGTGAGCGTGCATCGTCAGCGGGCCAGCCTTTCGATCTCGGCCGCCGATACGTCCTGCGCGTGAAAGAGCGCGTAGTAGAACGGGCCGACCGGCAGGAGCGATCGCTTGAGCAGGCGATGTGTCACCTTGTTACCCACATTCATCGCGCGCGAGAGGACCTTCCCCATCAAGCGGTGACCGGCGAGCGATACGATCTTCCAGCCGGGCGCGCTTAACCGGACCGGACGCACGAAGCGCGCGCCGCGGTCCGAGGCGATCGCCGTGGCCAGTCGATCGCAGGTCTCGTAGGCCACCTGTCGATGGACCCCCGGAGGCGGCCGACTCTCGCTCAGCGCCGCGATGGTTCGCGCCAGATACGCTTCGGACAAGGTGAAGAACCGGACGATGTCGGGCACCCAGATCGCGGTGCCGATCCGGGCGGCCGCGATGTTGCGGGTCCATTCGGAATGCGGTCCGAGGATCGTCGGGATGTAGAGGAACGTGACGACCCGGCCAGCCGCTTGCCGCTGCCACTGCGTCCAGAATTCCTCCGCGTCCAGCTTCCCGCGGATGTACGGATCCATGTAGGGCACGTCGAATCCGCAGTTCGCCTGGTCGAGGCCGGCCCTGCCCGGCGCGACCGACTGCAGCGTGGCGAAGGTCATCGTCACGATGACTTCCGTCAGCCCGCCGCGCTCCATCAGCGACGCCACACGCTGCTGAAGGACGACGTTCGCTTCGGGCGATGACGAATCGTTGGCGAGGTGGAGCACGACCCGCGCGCCGCGATCCACGTCGGGAGGGTCGGATCGGCGAAGGTCGAGGCTCGTGTGGCCGAGACCGAGCCGCGACAGATACGGCAGGACCATCTGCGCGACATGGCTGCTCGCACCGGTCACGAGGAGCTCGTTCGTGCGCGGCGGCGGTGTCGCCTCGACGCGACGGCGGGTGCGAATGAGCGACGCGGCCAACCGGAGCGCGAGTGCGCCGATGGTCAGGCCGGTGTTCGATGCGCCGGTGGAAGGCAGGACGGAACCGTCGCAGACGTAGACGCTCGACGTCCCGTGGACGCGCAGATCGCTGTCGACCACGCCGGCCGTCGGATCGATCGAGATCCGGCAGCCGCCGCTGTGATGCGCGGCGGTCCACATCCGCTTGCGGAGGTCTCCCTCGGCCAGCGTGACCGTGCCGCCGACCCAGTCCTCGAACGTCGCGAGCGAGCGTCTGACCGAATCCACGACCTGGTCGGAGATGGTCCACGACACGGCGGTCGAGCCGGAGTCGTCCTGATCGACGCATCCCTGGCCGGTCGCCTCCTGCTCCGCGGCGACTAGCACGTACGCATGGTCGCCGCTGATGGGCCGTCCGAAATAGAGGTTCAACGCCTGTGCGCGTAGATCGGCGTTGGTGACGACCGCCGTCGCCTTCGCGAGCAGGCCGGCCCTCGGGGCGAACATGTCGAACGAGTCGGCATACGGATCCGACTGGATGCGGTCCGTCGAGGTCGGCCTGAGATAGAACGCGGACCAGAGCCCGCTCGCGGGGTCGCGTACCTTGAGTGTCGGTTCGTATTGCTGCGGATCCTTCGAGCGCAGGGCCATCTCGTCGAATCGATTCGACGCCTTCTTCGTGATCTTCGCGATGAAGCCCATCGGATGGTCGGTGATGTTCAGGCCGACCGCATCGCCGCCCAGACCGCTCCTCGCGAGGATCACCGGCGAGTTCATGCCGCCGGCCGCGACGACGACGAGGTCGAACCCGTCGTCCCGGACGACGTCGTTCGCGACGGATGTCACGACGACGCCGTCCGGCGTCTCGGCGATCCGGACGACTTCGCTGTCGAAGTTCAGGCGAGCGCGACTGAACAGCGAACTGCGTGCCGCGCGAAACGGCGTGCGGGGCCGCCACAGCCGGTCGAGGAAGAGGTCGGCGTCGGCAGGAACGCGCTGCTCCGACATCCACGTCGCCGTTTCCTGTCCGTACAGGCGGCGCAGCACGTCCGGCATGTGCGCTTCGAGATCCGGGTAGAGGCCGTCCGGCCAGTGGCCGGCGTACTCGCCGCGGGACATCCTCATCATCCCGCCGGCCCAGTAGTTGGTCGTGCCGCCAAGCCCGTAGGCGAACGACGGGTAAAGACCGAGCGGATGGCCGGCGATGCGGGGCCTCGGCGGCAGCGTCGGGACGACCCGACCGCGCTCGAACGCCGTGACGTCGAACGACCCGGACAGCGCGTCCGCCAGCAGCGCTCCCGCAAGCCCGGTGCCGACGATCGCGATACGCGGGGTCATGTGTCGAGCCCGCCGAGAACCGGCGTCACCATCGCGCCCGTCGATCGAAGCCGGCCGGCGAACGATCGCCGACGCGGCACGACCGTCCCATCGTCATCGTCGTCCGTCAGTGGGTCAGGATCTTCGACAGGAACGTCTGCGCCCGCTCGGAGCGCGGCTGTGCCGAAGAACTCGTCCTTCGTGCAGTCCTCGACGATCATGCCCTTGTCCATGAACACGATGCGGTTCGCGACCTTGCGCGCGAAGCCCATCTCGTGCGTGACGACCATCATCGTCATGCCTTCCTTCGCGAGCGGCACCATCACGTCGAGCACCTCGTTGATCATCTCGGGGTCGAGCGCCGACGTCGGCTCGTCGAACAGCATCGCGATCGGATCCATCGACAGCGCGCGCGCGATCGCGACGCGCTGCTGCTGACCGCCGGACAGCTGGCCGGGATACTTGTCCTTCTGCGCGATCAGGCCGACGCGGTCGAGATACTTCAGCCCCTTCTCGCGTCGCCTCGTCCTGCTTGCGGCCGAGCACCTTGACCTGGCCGATCGTCAGGTTGTCGGTGATCGACAGGTGCGGGAACAGCTCGAAGTTCTGGAACACCATGCCGATCCGCGAGCGCAGCTTCGACAGGTTCGTCTTCCGGTCGCCGACCGATGCGCCGTCGACGACGATCTCGCCCTTCTGGAACGGCTCGAGCCCGTTGACGGTCTTGATCAGCGTCGACTTGCCGGAGCCCGACGGGCCGCAGACGACGACGACCTCGCCCTTGTCGACCTTCGTCGTGCAGTCCGTCAGCACCTGGAACGTGCCGTACCACTTGCTGATGTCTGTTGATTTCGATCATCGCCATGCTGTTCTTCCTGTCATGCGCCGGTGAAGGCCGGGACCCGATGTTGGCGGAATCCGGTGATGGAGCCGCGGCCCGGATCACAACGGACAAGCGACTCGCCGCGGTGACCCTCCGATGCGATCAGCGGATGATCGCGACGCGCTTCTGCAGATACTTGACGAGGTACGACAGCGACAAGCAGATCGACGAAGTAGACGACCGCGACGAACGTGTACATCTCGACGAGGCGGCCGTCGCGCTGGGCGATCTTGCTCGCCGCGCCGACGAAGTCGGTGATCGACGAGCACGTAGACCAGCGACACGTCCTGGAACAGCACGATCGTCTGCGTCAGCAGCACCGGGATCATGTTGCGGAACGCCTGCGGCAGCACGATGTTGCCCATCGTCTGCCAGTAGTTCATGCCGAGCGCGTAGCCGGACCAGACCTGCCCGCGCGGCGATCGACTGGATGCCGGCGCGCATGATCTCGCAGTAGTAGGCGGCCTCGAACAGGATGAACGTGACCAGCGACGACGTGAACGCGCCGACTCGCACCGGCGTGTCGGAACCGATCGCCCACGCGCCGATGTACGGCACGAGGAAGTAGAACCAGAAGATCACGAGCACCAGCGGGATCGAGCGGATCAGGTTGACGTAGCCGCCGGCGAGAAGTTGACCGCCGCGAACTTCGACAGCCGCGCCATCGCGAGCAGCGTGCCGAAGACGATCCCGCCGAGCATCGCGAGGAACGTCAGCTGCAGCGTGAACGTCATCCCCGTGAAGAACAGGTACTTCCACGAGCGCTCGATGACGTCCCAGTCGAAGGCACCCATCTAGCCGGCCCCCGCTTCGCAGATCGATGGCATCAGTGACCTCCGCCGGTGCCCATCGCGATCAGCCCCGGCACGCGGACGCGACGCTCGATGACGCGCATCAGGTTCACGACGACGACATTGACGAGGATGTAGATGATCGTCGCGGCCGAGAACGCCTCGAAGACGTGGAACGAGAACTCCTGCATCGAACGTGCGCGCGCGGTCAGTTCGAGCAGGCCGATCGTCAGCGCGACCGCGCTGTTCTTGATGATGTTGAGGAACTCGGACGTGAGCGGCGGGATGATGATGCGAAAGGCCTGCGGCAGGATCACGTAGCGATACGCCTGCGGCAGCGACAGGCCGAGCGCGGTGCCCGCCATCCGCTGCCCGCGCGGCAGCGAACCGATGCCGGCCTTGACCTGCTCGGCGACCCGCGCCGACGTGAAGAACGCGAGGCACACGACGGCGGTCACGAACGGCGCGTTCGGCATCTGCTTGAGAAACGTGCCGATCGCATTCGGCACGACCTCCGGCATCACGAAGTACCAGAGGAACATCTGGACCAGCAGCGGGATGTTGCGGAACAGTTCGACATAGCCGTTGCCGAGCCGCACCCACAACGGCGACGGCATCGTGCGGACGGTGCCGACGATCGCACCGAGAAGGAGCGCGAAGATCCACGCGACGAGCGCAGTCGCGAGCGTCCAGCCGAGGCCGTACAGCAGCGTGTCGAAGTACGTGCCCTGGCCGTCCGGCGACAACTGCCAGAAGATCTTCCAGTCCCAGTGGTAGTTCATCGAAGGTCGCCCATGGCGCTGTCCATCCTGTCGTGCGGTCGGACCGACCGACGTCCCGCGTCGCTCAAAAGAAACGGGGGGCTCTCGCCCCCCGTTCGATTCATGTCGCGCGGACCGTGATCAGCAGGGTCACTTGTAGACAGCCGGGTCGCCGGAGTCGGTCGGGTTCGCGATCACGTGCTTCAGCTGATCGCTCATCGGCACGTTCAGGTTGATGTTCTTCGGCGGGATCGGCGACAGGAACCACTTCGCGTAGATCTTGTTGATCTCGCCGCTCTTGAACACCGCGACGATCGCGTTGTCGGCCACCTTCTTGAACGCCGGGTCGCCCTTGCGCAGCATGATGCCGTACGGCTGGATCGAGATCGCCTCGGGGCTGATCACGTACGTCGACGGCGTCTTCGAGTTCGCGACGAGCCCGTACAGCAGGATGTCGTCCATCGCGAATGCCTGCGCACGATCGCTTTCCACCATCGCGAACGCTGCCGGATGTTCGGCAGCCGGCACGATGTTGATGCCGAGGTTCTTCTGGCCGTTGATCTCGATGACTTCCTTGAGGTTCGACGTGCCGGACGTCGAGACGAGCGTCTTGCCCTTCAGGTCCTCGAGCTTCGTCAGGCCGGCCGACTTCTTCGACACGAAGCGGTTCGCCGTGACGAACGTCGTGTCGACGAACGCAACCTGCTGCTGGCGCTCGATGTTGTTCGTCGTCGATCCGCATTCGAGGTCGACGGTGCCGTTCGCCATCAGCGGGATGCGCGTGGCCGACGTGACCGGCAGCGTCTCGACCTCGAGGTTCGGCATCTTGAGATCGGCCTTGACCGCGTCGACGATCTTCATGCAGAGGTCGATCGAGTAGCCGACGACCTTCTGGTTGTCGTCGAGGTACGAGAACGGGATCGACGATTCACGCACGCCGAGCGTGATCTTGCCGGTGTCCTTGATCTTCTTCAGCGTGCCGTCGAGCTGCCTGCGCCTGCGCGGCGGCGCCGGCGGCGATGAAGCCCAGGCCCGCGAGACAGAGCGCGATGCGAGGAAAATTCATGGGTACTCCTGATAAGCCCGTCGGATCGACGCGCGGAGTTTAGCGAAAAGCGTTGTGCGTTCCTGTGCGGGTTTGTACGCACGAAGCGCGCCAGCTTTCACGACTTCTTCGACGCGTTGCGAACGTCCGCGCGCTCAGTCGCTGGAGACGAAGCGGTAGCGCGTCGTGCCTGGGGAGACCACCGTCTTCGGGCAGCTCGACCACGACAGGTCGGTGCGGTCGCCGACGCAATAGAGCGTGTCGGTGCGGACGTCGTCGAGCGTCGCGGTCGCCCCGGCGTTGACGACGACGCGGTGCGGCGGCCCGTCGGCACGGGCGACGACGAACGAGCACGCGCCGGCCGACGCCTCCCGACACGCGAGGTCGAGCGCGTGGGCATCCGGTCGATAGGAGACGGCGGCGTCGATGCTCGCCGCGACGGCGAGCGGCGCCGCGACGATCGCGGTCACGACCGCGAGAAGACGAACGGCGCGAAGCCGCGAGACGAGGCGCGATTGGATGGGCATGACGGGTTCTGGCGACTGGCGAAGCCGGTGATTCTGCCGCGCGCGCGAACGCGCGGTGCGCGAGTCGACGGCCCGACGCATCCGACGCCCGGACCGTCGTCGGCGACGACGGACGGCGATCGCTACGCGACGCGGACCGCGGTGCGCGCCTCGGGAAGGCCGTCGTCGTCGACGTCGGCGAGCACCGGGCGGACCGGCTGGTCCTCGGCCGCGCCACCGCGCTGGTCGCTCTGCTGGCGCGCCCACATCTTCGCGTAGACGCCGTCCGCGCGCGACCAGCGCGCGATGCGTGCCGCGCTCGACGATGCGGCCGGCCTCGAGCACGAGGATCAGGTCGGCGTCGACGATCGTCGACAGCCGGTGCGCGATGACGAGCGCGGTGTGGTTCGCGGCGATCGCGCGCAGCTCGGCCTGGATCGCGAGCTCGGCCTTCGAGTCGAGCGCCGACGTGGCCTCGTCGAAGATCAGGATCGCCGGATTCTTCAGCAGCGTCCGCGCGATCGCGACGCGCTGCTTCTCGCCGCCCGACAGCTTCAGCCCGCGCTCGCCGACCGTCGTCTCGTAGCCGTCGGGCAGCGCTCTGCACGAAGTCGTGGATGTACGCCGCCTTCGCGGCCGCCTCGATCTCGCCTGGCGTCGACGCGTCGAGCCGCCGGCGCGGCCGTAGCCGATGTTGTAGCCGATCGAGTCGTTGAACAGCACCGTGTCCTGCGGGACGATGCCGATCGCCGCGCGCAGCGACGACTGCGTGACGTCGCGGATGTCCTGGCCGGCGATCGTGATCGCGCCCGCCGCTGACGTCGTAGAAGCGGAACAGCAGCCGCGCGAGCGTCGACTTGCCGGAGCCGCGACGGCCCGACGACCGCGACCGTCTGCCCGGCGCCGATCTCGAAGTCGACGTCGAACAGGATCTGCCGGCTTGTCGTCGTAGCCGAAGTCGACGTGCTCGAAGCGCGACCGCGCGCGGTGCCGCGATCGCGCCGTCGAGCGAGCGGCAGCGGCTTCGCGCCGGGGTCGTCGGCGACCTCGCGCGTGCTGCTCGAGCAGCGCGAACATGCGGTCGACGTCGGCCAGCGCTCTGCTTGATCTCGCGATAGATCACGCCGAGGAAGTTGAGCGGGATGTAGAGCTGGATCATGAACGCGTTGACGAGCACGAGGTCGCCGAGCGACATCGTGCCGGCGATCACGCCGACCGTCGCGCGCCAGATGATCAGCGACGACCGCGATCGCGATCAGCGCCGACTGGCCGACGTTGAGCATCGACAGCGAGGTCTGCGACTTGACCGCCGCCTTCTCCCAGCGCTGCATGCTCTCGTCGTAGCGGCGCGTCTCGAACGCCTCGTTGTTGAAGTACTTGACCGTCTCGTAGTTGAGCAGCGAGTCGATCGCGCGTGATGTTCGCCTTCGAGTCGAGCTCGTTCATCGTGCGGCGGAAGTGCGTGCGCCATTCGGTGACGGTGATCGTGAACGCGATGTACAGCGACCAGCGCGATCGCAGCGTGATGATCGCGAACCACTTGTCGTAGCGCGTCGCGAGGATGCCGAGCACGAGCGTCAGCTCGACCAGCGTCGGCAGGATGCTGTACAGCGACATAGCTGACGAGCGACGAGATGCCGCGGCTGCCGCGCTCGATGTCGCGCGTCATGCCGCCGGTCTGGCGTTCGAGGTGGAAGCGCAGCGACAGCGCGTGCAGATGGCGCGAACACCTGCAGCGCGACGTTGCGCACCGCGCGCTGCGTGACCTTCGCGAACACGAGCTCGCGCAGCTCGGTGAACGTCGATCGTCGACAGCCGCAGCGAGCCCGTACGCGACCAGCAGCGCGACCGGCAGCACGAGCACGGCGGCCGGCTCGGTCGGCTTGATCGACAGCGCGTCGACGATGCGCTTCAGCACCAGCGGCACGCCGACGTTGCCGAGCTTGGCGCCGATCAGGCAGCGCGAGCGCGAGCAGCACGCGACCGCTGGAACGCCCACAGGTACGGGAACAGCGTCTTGACGATGTCCCACTGCGAACGCGTGCGCGCGGCCGCAGAAGGCGGGGACGAGGGGGAGGGTCGACGTTCCATGGATGCGCGAGGGTAGCGCACGCGTCGGGAGAGTCGCCGTCGACGGATGCGAACGGGCGACGGTTCGCACGCGCCTCGCGATCTTCCTACAATGACGGCACGCCCCGCGATTGCAAGCGACCCCTCCTGATCGGCGAGCGACGCTGCCGAATCGGATCGACGAACGACCCTTCGGGTCGACCACTGGACGAAGACCGATGACCGCCGAGGCCCCGTCAGTCCCGCTGAAGCTGCCCGAGACGATGCCGACGCTGCGCGTGATGCCGATGCCGTCGGACGCCAACATCCACGGCGACGTGTTCGGCGGCTGGATCATGGCGCAGGTCGACATCGCCGGCTCGCTACCGGCCGTCAAGCGCGCGAACGGCCGCGTCGCGACCGTCGCGGTCAACTCGTTCGTCTTCAAGAACCCGGTGCTGGTCGGCGACCTGCTGTCGTTCTACGCCGACATCGTCAAGGTCGGCACGACGTCGGTGACCGTGCAAGCGTCGAGGTCTTCGCCGAGCGCAACCGGCTCGACGCGGAGGTCGTCAAGGTCACGGAGGCGACGCTGACCTACGTCGCGACCGACAACCAGCGCAAGCCGCGGCCGTTGCCGACGATGGCCTGACCGGCCCCGTGCGGCCGGGCGAAGCTACCCGCCGATGCCCTGACCGCCGAGCGGCGTCGTCACGAAGCGCTCGCCGAAGCCGGCGATCAGCGGACGGCCCTTGCCGATCGCTTCCTTGACCGCGGGCAGCTGCAGCGACGCGTCGTGATGCGCCTTCGAGTCCCAGACCTCGGTGATCCACAACGCGTTCGCGTCGGTCGTGTCGGCCGCGACGATGTAGCTGAGGCAGCCGGGCAGGTCGCCGACGCTCTCGAGCAGGATCGCCGCGAGCGCTTCGCGCTGCCCCGGCGCCGTGATCATCTTGCCGATCAATCCGTACATGGCCTGCCTTTCGTTTGAAGCGAACGCGAGGGACGGTCCGATCGACGCCGACGCGATCGCGGCGGCGCCGAGCGAGGCGAGGACGACGTCGCGCCGCGTGACGGTCACGACGTCCGCGCTCGGTCGTCGGCGCCGCTGCGCGCGACGATCGCATGGATCCGCTTCTGCGACGAGGCGCTGACCGCCTCGCGCGAGTGGACGATCGTCAGCCCGTCGAGCGCGTCGACGACGAGCCGCGCGTCGAAGCCCGAATACAGACGGCCGCGTTCGTCGCGTCGATCCTCGTCGCCGACGCGCCAGCTCAGATACAGCGTCCCGCCCGGACGCAGCACGCGCCGCAGGCCGCGGATCGCATCGACGATCGCATCGCGCGGCAGATGCATCAGCACCGTCTCGCAGAGGACGTTGTCGAACGATCGTCGGCGATGGGGTCGAGCGACGGCAGCTCCGCGCGCACGAACGTGCACGCGGGGAAGCGGCGACGTGCCTCGGCGAGCAGCGCATCGCTCGCGTCGTAGCCGAGGCACGGATAGCCGTGACGGTCGAGCCAGTCGACGTCGCGGCCGCCGCCGCAACCGACGTCGGCGGTCGTCCCGCCGTCGGCGCCGCTGCGGAACCATTGCCGCACGGTGTCCTGGAGGTCGACCGGCGGCGGCTGCGACAGCCAGTCTTCGACATAGCTCGCCGCATGCGCGGCATAGGCGGCGAGCGTCTGCGCATCGGTCATCACGAACGGAGGGACGACACGACGCGACTACGCGAACTGTCGAAGTCCGGCTTGCGCTTCTCGAAGAACGCCGAGAACGCCTCCTTCGCCTCGGGCGATGCCGAGCATCTCGCGGAACGCCTGGCCTTCCTTCTGCATCCGCGCCGCGACGTCGGGGCCGGCGTCGCCCTTCATCAGCCACTTCGTCGTGCGGACCGACGACGCCGGCAGCGCCGCGAGCTTCGCGGCCTGCTGCTCGGCATGCGCGAGCACCGCGTCGTCGTCGAGCACCTGGTTGACGAAGCCCATCGCGAGCGCCTCGTCGGCGCCGAACGGCTCGCCGAGCAGCAGCTTCTCGGCGGCGCGATGATAGCCGACCATCTGCGGCAACAGCAGGCTCGACGCGGCCTCGGGGCAGATGCCGAGCTGCACGAACGGCAGCGCGAATCGCGCGCCGCGGCCCGCGTAGACGAGGTCGCAATGCAGCAGCATCGTCGTGCCGACGCCGATCGCCGCGCCGCGCACCGCGGCCACGATCGGCTTCTCGCGGTGCTGATGCCGTGCAGGAAGCGGAACACCGGACTGTCGTCGCCGGACGGCGGCGCCTTCAGGAAGTCCTCGAGGTCGTTGCCGGCCGTGAAGATCTCCGGCTGACCGACGAGGAGGATCGACGCGGACCGACGGCGTCGTCCGCCGCGTCGCGGCAGCGCGTCGGCGAGCTCGCGGTACATCGACGCCGTGATCGCGTTCTTCTTCGCGGGACGATTGAACGCGATGGTCAGGATGCCGTCGGTGACGCGCGTCTCGATGTCCATGTCCGGCCCGGGATCAGTTGCGACGCGCGGCCCAGTACGTCGCGCCCTCGGCGCCATAGCGCTCGGCGTGCGGCACGTCGCGGTCGAGCGTGAACGTGTCGCCCGGCAGCAGGCGACGCGTGTCGTCGCCGAGCGTGAGCCACATCTCGCCCGCGACGACGAGCGCCTCGACGGAGAACGGATGCGTGTGGTCGCGGGCCTCGACGTCCGGTCCCCACACGCGCTCGACGACCTCGTCGAAGCCGCGCTCGTGCGCCCGCGTCGTGAACTCGTCCAAGGTCATGTGCAGCGTGGTGTCCTGCATCTCGCTCTCCTGGATGATGCCGCTCGCCGACCGATGAACCGCATCGAGCCGCGCGACGGTCGGTACCGCGGACATTGTAGAAGCCTCCGCTGCCGGGCGCTCATCCGTGCGCGGCGACCGGCGCCATCGTCGCCGATCAGCTTCGCGACCGGCTGCGCGCGCATCGCCGTCGACCGCGATGGACCGTCGCTTCGGCGACGATGAAGCGGCCGCCGGGCTTCAGCACCTCGCCGCGGCATTCGAGGTGCGTGCCGCGAGCCGGCCGCAGCAGGTGGATCTTGAACTCGACCGTGACCGGTACCTCGCCGGGTCGGCAGCAGCGACATCGCGGCGCCGCCGGCGCGTGTGGTCGGCGATCGTCGACAGCGACGCCGGCATGGACCACGCCGGTGTGCTGCAGATGGCGCGGCGCGAGGACGAGGCGCGTCGTGCACCAGCCGACGGCCGCAGTCGACGAACGTCGATGCCGAGGTCGCGTGACGAAGCCCGGCATCGAGAAGATCGCGGCGACCGCGTCGCGAAAGCGGGGATTCGACGCCCGCATCGTCGTCGGTCACAGCGCCTTCGGCAGCCGCGCCTGCCACGTCTCGAGCGGCACGCGCGGCGCCGTTGCAGACGAACGCGATCGCGTGATACCAGCCGGCCAGCATCAGCAACTCGACGAGTTGCGCCTCGTCGTAGTGGACGCGGCAGCGTCGCCCACAACGCGTCGTCGACCGTCGACGTGTCGTGCAGTTGGTCGACCAGCGCGATCAGCGCGCCTTCCTTCTCGGACCACGCGTCGGGGTCGGGCGGATGGCTGACGGTGTGCCGCACCTCGGCGCGGACAGGCCGGCGGCTTCGGCGAACGCGGCGACGTGCACGCCCCATTCGTATTCGTTGCCGCAACGCGCGCAGGTCCGATCGATGACGATCTCGCGGTCGCGGATCGCGAGCGTCGAGCCGCGTCCGAGGAAGTGGCCGCCGGTCGCCATCATTCGTTCGGCGAGCCGTTCGGGTTCTTCGCGAGCACGCGGAACAGCGCGAGCACGTTCGGTGCGCCCGGCGGCGTCATCTTCGCGAGCAGCGACGCGAGGTGGTCGTCGAACGGCGGTTCTTCGAGCGGCGCGATGCGCGGTTCGTTCATTGCTCTGCCATCAGGAGTGGATCTTCAGCGCGTGGGCCAGCTGCTGCCGGCTGTCGTCGAGCGCGGCGGCGACCAGCGCACGGTCGAGCGCATCCTGCGCGAGACCGGCGACTTCCGCCACGAGGGTCGCGTCGCGGGCGGTCCATGCATGCGGCGCGGCGCTGCAGGCGACGACGATCGCACGCGGCCCGGACGTCGCCGGCGACGCCGCGAGCACGGCGCGCATGCCCGCCGCGCGCCACGATTCGGCGGAGTCCGGTTCCGGCAGCGCGTCGATGTCGTCGATGCGCAGCTCGCTGCCGTCGCCGAGACGTGCGGCGATCCAGCGACGGCCGTCGTCGACTCCATGCGGCGACGAACCGGGGCCCGCGGCGAACAGGTCGACGCGATCGACGTCGAGGAACGCGGCCAGCGGTCCCGCCACGATCGACGCGAGGAAGGACATCGTCGCGACGAGGTCGGCGGACGGATCGGCCGGCGTCCGGAGCCGGTCTCGAACCGCGACCAGCAGCGAGGCCCGCGACATCGCCTCGCCGAGCGACGCCTCGGCCGCCTTGCGTGCGGTGATGTCGACGAACGAGACGATCGCTCCCGGCTCCGGCGGGCCGCCGGCGATGCAGCGGCGGGCATGCACGCGGCGCAGGTACCAGCGGTCGCCGGTGCGGACCTCGTCGTCCGCCGGTGCGCCGGTCGCGATCACGCCGCGCAGCGTCGCGATGAAGGCATCGTCCGCGTGACGTGTCGCGAAGTCCGTGAGCGGACGGCCGGCATCGCCGTCGCGAAGCGGCACGAGGTCGCTCGGCGCCGACGTGAACCAGCGCACGCGCAGGGCCGCGTCGACGCACAACGTCATCGCGTCGCTGCGGGTCGCGAACTCGTCGTCCTGGTCGCGCAGGCGGTCGTCGACCTCGGCGAGGCGCCGGTTCGCGAGCAGCAACCGGCGGTTGACGGACTCGAGCTCGCGATGAAGCACCTGCAGCTCTTCGCGACTCGCGGCCGCGTCGCCCGGCGAAGGATCGGCGATCGGCGCCTCGGCCGCGTCGGTCCGGCCGCCCGTCCTTTCGAGCCTCGGCGCCCGCGCGACGCCCGCCGGCGGATCGGTCGCGTGCGCCCGTTGCACATCGACGGCATCGGGCGCCGCACGGCCGGCCATCGCGACGAGGACCGTGGCATTGCGACGATAGAGGTGCGCGCTTCGCGAGATCGTGTCGAAGCCGGGCACCTCGCCGCCGTGATCGCCGGTCGGCAACCACTCGGCCGCGCCGAGGAACAGCACGCCGCCCGGCTTCAGGGCCTCGCGCAGACGGGCGAGGACGCGGTCCTGCGTCCCGGTCTCGAGAGAGATCAGGAAGTTGCGGCACGTGACGAGGTCGCACGCGTCGAACGGAGGATCGGTCAGCAGGTCGTGCTGCGCGAACACGAGCTTGCTCCGCAACGCATGGCGCACCTGCCGGGACGTGTCGCCGTCGATCGACGTGGTCGTGAAGAAGCGCGACCTGCGCGACGGCGCGAGGCCGGCGAGCGCCGATGCCGGATAGACGCCTCGGCTCGCGACCGCGACGACCTCGGCGATCGCATCGGTGCCGAAGACGCGGAAGTCGCGAGAGCCGGTCACCGACGCATCGGCTGCTTCGGCGAACGACATCGCGACGCTGTAGGCCTCCTCGCCGGTCGCGCACGCCGGCGTCCACGCGCGAATCGCGTCCGGGCCCGGCGTCTCGACCAGCGGCACGATGACCGATCGCGCGAGCTCGTCCCAGGCGTGCCGGTCGCGGAAGAACGACGTGACGTGGATCGGCAACCCCTCGACGAGGACGTGCACCTCGTGCGGATCGTCGCGCAGCATCGCGAGGTAGGGAGCGAAGCCGCGCAATCCGCGCAGCACGACGCGCCGTCGTACGCGCCACGCGAGCGGCGACATGCGAAAGCCGCGCAGGTCGATGCCCGTGCGTTCGAGGATCAGCGCGACGACGTGCTCGATCGAGGCGGCCCCGGCGTCGTCCTGCATCGCGACGATCGGCGTCCGGTGCTCGTCGCCCGAAGACAGCACCCGGCCGATCTGTTCCGGCGTCAGGACCTCGTCGGCGGCGCCCGCCTCGATCGCGGCGAGCGGCATGCTGTCGTGGAGCGCGCTTCGCGGATCCTGCACGAGCACCCGGCCGCCGGCCTGATGCACGCGAAGCGCGCCGGCCGCGCCGTCATGGCCGGCGCCGGACAGGACGATCGCGATCGCGAGCCCGCCGCAGGCGTCGGCGAGACTGGCGAAGAACGGGTCGATCGTGTGACCGGCCTCCTCCCCGCGGCGCACGCTGCGCAGCGTCGTGCCTTCGATCGTCAGCCGCTCGCCCGCCGCGATCACGTGGATGTGCCCGCTCCGCAGCACCATGCCGTCCGACGTCTCGACGACCGGCAGCGTCGCCTGACGGCCGAGGATGTCGGCGAGTCGGCTGGGATGGTCCGGAGCCAGATGCTGGACGACGACGATCGCACCGTCGAACGACGCGTCGATGGACTTGAACAACGCGAGCAGCGCGTCGATGCCGCCGGCCGACGCGCCGATGCCGACGACGGCGAGGGGCGACTCCGATGGCGTACTGGTCATGGACCGATCATCCGCCGATCGCGGTGTCGCGTCTCGTGAAACCGCGCGACGTCGCATCGGGCGAACGCCGAGCGTCGAACCGGCGCATCTCGCTGCAAGCAGCGCGCGAGGCGGTGCTAACCTGTGCATCGGAGGATCGCATAAGCAATGAGCGAGGGACAGGGGGAAGCGCCGAAGGCGATCAAGTCGACGTTGATGTTTCCGGTCGTCGGCATCGGAGCGTCCGCCGGCGGCCTCCCGGCGTTGAAGCGGTTCTTCGAGGAGATGCCGGCGTCGCCGGGCATCGCGTTCGTCATCGTCCTTCACCTGTCGCCGAACCACGAGAGCAGCGTCGCAGAAATCCTGCAGCTGCAGACGTCGCTCGTCGTGCAGCAGGTCATCGAACCGACGCCGATCGAGCCCGACCACGTCTACGTCATCCCGCCGGTCATGGAGTTGCAGATGACCGACGGCCACCTGCGGCTGTCGCAGCCGACGCGTCGCAAGGGGCCGCACGTCGCGATCGACGTGTTCTTCCGCACGCTGGCCGAGGTCCACCGCGACCGCGCGTTCGCAATCGTCCTGTCGGGTCTCGGCAGCGACGGCGCGGTCGGCGTCGCGAGGATCAAGGAGCAGGGCGGCGTGTCGTTCGCGCAGAGCCCCGAGGATGCCGAGTACGACAGCATGCCGCGTGCCGCGATCGCGACCGGCTCGATCGACTTCGTGATGCCGGTCGGCGAGATGCCGCGCCGGCTCGTGGCGCTGTGGAACAACCTGCAGCACATCCGGCTTCCGCCGACGACCGACGCCGACGAGCACGAACTGACGAGCAACAGCGACCAGAGCACGCAGGCCGTGACGATCGTGTCGCCGTCCGAACGTCAGGTCGCCGAGCGCGCCGTCAAGCAGATCCTCGCGACGCTGCGGTCGCGGACGCATCACGACTTCCGTCACTACAAGCGGGCCACCGTCCTGCGCCGCATCGAGCGCCGCATGCAGGTCAACGGCGTCCACGACCTGCCGGCCTACCAGAGCTACCTCGCGAGCCACGCGGAGGAAGCAGGCGCGTTGCTGCAGGACATGCTGATCAGCGTGACGAACTTCTTCCGCGATAAGGACGCGTTCGAGGCCGTCGAGAGCGTCGTGATCCCGAAGCTGTTCGAGGCGGCCGTCGAGAACGAGCCGATCCGCGTGTGGGTGCCCGGTTGCGCCACCGGCGAGGAAGCCTATTCGATCGCGATGCTGCTGCGCGAGCAGGCCGACAAGGTCGCGCGGCCGCAGGACATCCAGGTCTTCGCCACCGACATCGACGACCGCGCGCTCGCGATCGGGCGAGCGGGTTTCTACCCGCAAGGGATCGTCGCCGACGTGTCGCCGTCACGGTTGCAACGCTTCTTCCACAAGGAAGGCGAGCAGTTCCGCGTCACGCCGGCGATCCGCGAGACCGTGCTGTTCGCGTCGCACAACCTGCTGCGCGACCCGCCGTTCTCGCGGCTGCACCTGGTCACGTGCCGCAATGTCCTGATCTACCTGACTGCCGAGGCGCAGCACGACGTGCTCGGGCTGTTCCGCTTCGCGCTGCGTCGCGACGGCTTCCTGTTCCTCGGCTCGTCCGAATCGGCCGATGCCGACGACAACGGCTTTCGCACCGTCGACAAGCGGGCGCGGGTGTACCGCGTCAACCCGCTCGCGCCGCCGGCCCGCGGCATCGCGATCGTCCCGCCGACGGTCGACGATCGTTCGCCGACGATCGCGGCTGCGACGCCCGAGCGCAAGACACCGTCGCATGCGGACTGGCACCGGCGCGCGCTCGAGCAGTTCGCGCCGCCGAGCCTGCTGATCGACAGCCAGCAGTTCATCCTGCACATGTCGCCCGGCGTGAACAAGTTTCTCACGCACGGCAGCGGTCAGCCGTCGCTGAACCTGATCGCGAACGCGCTGCCGGAGCTGCGCGTCGAGTTGCGGACCGCGGTGTTCCGCGCGCATCAGACCGGCGAGATGGTGACGAGTCGCAGCTTTCGCGAGATGCCGGACGGCTCGCGACGCCGCGTGCGGATGTCGGTGCAGCCGTTCCGCGAGCCCGACGGCGACGGCGGCTACGCGCTCGTGACGTTCGAGGAGGACGACGAGCCGCTGCCGCCGGCGCCGATCTCGGAGGCCGATGCACGCGAAGCGCTGATGCACGATCTCGAGAACGAGATCCGTCAGCTGAAGACGCATCTGCAGGACACGATCGAGCGCTCCGACACCTCGACCGAAGAGTTGAAGGCCTCGAACGAGGAGCTGCAGGCGATCAACGAGGAGTTGCGCTCGGCATCCGAGGAGCTCGAGACCAGCAAGGAGGAGCTCCAGTCGATGAACGAGGAGCTCATCACCGTCAACTACGAGCTCAAGGTCAAGGTCGAGGAGACCGCGCAGATCAACGACGATCTGCACAACCTGATCGCGTCGACCGACATCGCGGTGGTCTTCGTCGACGAGGCGATGCGCGTCAAGCGTTTCACGCCTCGCGCGACCGACCTGTTCCTCCTGATCCCGACGGACGTCGGTCGATCGTTGATGGACATCCGTCACCGCCTCGACACGCAGGCGCTCGCGAGCGACGCCGGCGAGGCGTTCCGGACGCTGCGGCCGATCGAGCGCGAACTCGTGGCCGACGACGGGCGGATCTACCTGTCGCGCGTGCTGCCTTACCGCACGACCGCGAACAAGATCGAGGGCGCGGTGATGACGTTCATCGACATCACCTCTCGTGTCGATGCCGAGCACAAGGCGCTCGGGCACGAGGAACAGCTGCGTGCGGCGACGTCCACGCACGAATACGCGATCCTGACGATGGACAGCCGCGGCACGATCCTGAGCTGGAACGCGGGCGCCGAGAAGATGTTCGGCTTCGCGGAGACCGAGACGCTCGGCAAGTCGTACGACTTCCTGTTCACGCCGGAGGATCGGGCGAGCCACGCGCCCGGACAGGAACTCGAGCGGGCCCGCACGGCGGGGCGGGCCGAGGACGATCGCTGGCATCTCCGCAAGGACGGGTCGCGCGTCTGGTGCAGCGGCGTGACGACGCCTTACAAGATCGGGGGCGATGGTGCCGAGACGGTCGGCTTCGCGAAGATCGCGCGTGACCTCACCGCGATGAAGCTGGCCGATGCCCGACGCGACGAGGCGTTCGATCAGGAGGCGACGGAGCGTCGCGCGGCGCAGAGCGCGGTCCGCGTCAAGGACGAGTTCCTCGCGGTGATGTCGCACGAACTGAAGCATCCGCTCAACCTGATCCACGTCAACGCGGAGCTGCTGAGCCGGATGCCGGAGCTCGCGTCGTCGCAGCCGGTGCGGCGCGCCGCCGAAGCGATCCGCGGCGCGGTCGCGAGCCAGGCGCGGATCATCGACGACCTGCTCGACCTGTCGCGCGCGCGAACCGGCAAGATGGCGCTGACGCTCGTGCAGGTCCCGATCGATCCGATCGTGCGGCGCATCGCGGACGTCGCGCGTTCGGACGCCGACGTGCGCGGGACGCCGCTCGTGCTCGACATCGAGCCGGACGTCGACTTCACCGTCGCCTGCGACCCCGTTCGCGTCGAGCAGATCGTCTGGAACCTCGTCTCGAACGCGATCAAGTTCACGAAGTCCGGTGACCGCATCGACGTCCGCTTGCTGCGGCGTGACGGCAAGGCGCGGCTCGAAGTCTCGGACACCGGAGCCGGCGTCGCGAAGGCCTTCCTGCCGAACGTCTTCTCGATGTTCCAGCAGGAGCGGCGCGACGGCGGCGGCGGCGGGATGGGGATCGGGCTCGCGCTCGTCAAGGAGCTCGCCGAAGTGCAGGGCGGTTGGGCCGAGGCGCATTCGGAAGGCGTCGGCAAGGGCGCGACGTTCGTGGTCGTGCTGCCGCTCGCATCGAGCGAGCGACCCGGCAAGGACGCCGGCACCTCGGCGGCCGAGACGGCGCTCGAAGGACTGAAGGTGCTCGCCGTCGACGACATGGCGGAAGTGCTGGATCCGTTCGCGGAACTGCTGCGGCTCGAAGGCGCCGACGTGACGGAAGCCGACGGCGGGCGTGCCGCGCTCGAGCGCCTCGCGGAGCAGCGCTACGACCTGCTGATCTCCGACATCGGCATGCCGCTGATGGACGGCTACGAGTTGATCGACGCGGTCCGCCGTCTCGACGGCGATCGAGGCAAGCTGCTCGCAATCGCGTTGACGGGCTTCGGTCGGACCGGCGATGCGCAGCGCGCGCTGCAGGTCGGGTTCGACGCGCACCTGCCCAAACCGACGTCGATCGTCGACCTCAAGGCGCTCGTCGCGAGGCTGCGACGCAAGTCGTGAACGGCTGCGGCCTCGATGGCGCCGCACGGACCGCATCGGTGTCCGAAAACGGCGAGCCCACCCGTCGTTGATCTCTTATCGTGGCGCCTCGATCAAGAGGCCACGATGAACCCCGACCGTCCTTCCTTCCGCATGACCGGTCTGTCGCCGGAGCCGTTTCGCCATCTGTTCGGCCTGTCGGACGAGGCGCTCGCCGAGCATCACGCGCGACGGGTCGTCGCAGACGCCCGGCCCGGCTATCCCGATCGCGTCGCGCTCCGCGACGCGGAGATCGGCGAGACGCTGATCCTCGTCAATCACGCGCATCTGCCGGAGCCGGGACCGTATCGCTCCAGCCACGCCGTGTTCGTGATCGAGCACGCCGGCGACCGCTACGACGAGATCGACACGGTGCCACCGGCGCTGCGCCCGCGCATGCTGTCGCTGCGCGCATTCGACGACACGGGCCTGATGACGGACGCGGATCTCGTCGACGGACGCGACGTGGAAACGCTGGTCGCCCGGCTGTTCGCCGATCCGGCGACCGCGTTCATCCATGTCCACTACGCGAAGCGCGGCTGCTACGCGTGCCGCGTGGATCGCGTCTAGAACAGCTCGGCTTCGAGCTCCATCAGCACGCCGGAACCGGCACGCGCGGTGCGGAAGACGCTCGCCGTCTCCGGCAGCAGCTTCGCGAAGTAGAAGCGCGCCGTCGCGAGCTTCGCCTTGTAGAACGGATCGCCGCCCGCGACCTTGCCGAGCGCGACCTTCGCCATCCGCGCCCAGAAGTACGCGTAGATCAGGTGGCCGAGCGACCCGCAGGTAGTCGACCGCCGCTGCGCCGATTTCGTCGGGATTCTGCGAACGCCTTCATGCCGAGCTCCATCGTCAGCTTCGTGACCTTGTCGCCGAGGTCCGCGAGCGGCTCGACGAATTCCTTCATCGCCGGGTCGTCCTTCTCGGCCGCGACGAACGCGGCGATCATCTTCGCGAACTTCTTCATCCGCGCACCGTTGTCCGACAGCACCTTGCGGCCGAGCAGGTCGAGCGCCTGGATCGTGTTCGTGCCTTCGTAGATCATGTTGATGCGCGCGTCGCGGACCATCTGCTCGATGCCCCACTCGGCGATGTAGCCGTGGCCGCCGAACACCTGCAGGCAGCCGGACGCGGCGGTGAAGCCGTTGTCGGTCATGAACGCCTTCACGACCGGCGTCATCAACGCCATCATGTCGTCGGCGTCCTTCGCGACGGCCTCGTCGGGGTGGTGCAGCAGGTCGCTCTGCAGCGCGACCCACGTCGCGAACGCACGGCCGCCTTCGGCATACGCGCGTGCCGTCAGCAGCATCCGGCGCACGTCGGGATGGACGATGATCGGGTCGGCCTGCCGGTCCGGCGACTTCGGGCCGGACAGCGAGCGACCCTGGATGCGGTCCTTCGCATACGCGGCGGCGTTCTGATACGCGATCTCGGTCAGCCCGAGGCCCTGCACGCCGACGCCGAGCCGCGCGCCGTTCATCATCACGAACATCGCGGCCAGGCCCTTGTTCGGCTGGCCGACCATCCAGCCGGTCGCGCCGTCGAGATTCAGCTGACAGGTCGCGTTGCCGTGGATGCCCATCTTGTGCTCGATCGCGCCGCAGAAGATCGGGTTGCGATCGCCGACCGTCGCGTCCTCGCCATCGCCGACCGGCAGGTACTTCGGCACGACGAACAGCGAGATGCCTTTCGATCCGGGCGGCGCGTCGGGCAGGCGCGCGAGCACGAGGTGGACGATGTTGTCGGTCATGTCGTGCTCGCCGGCCGAGATGAAGATCTTGTTGCCGGTGAGGCGGTAGCTGCCGTCGGGCTGCGGCTCGGCCTTCGTCCGCAGCATCCCGAGGTCGGTCCCGCAATGCGACTCGGTCAGGCACATCGTGCCGAGCCATTCGCCGGACGCGATCTTCGGCAGGTAGAGCTGCTTCTGCGCGTCGCTGCCGTGCGCGAGGATCGCCGTGTACGCGCCGTGCGCGAGCGACGGATACATCGTCCACGCCTGGTTGACCGCGTACTTCATCTCCGAGAACGCGATCTCGATCAGATGCGGCAGACCCTGTCCGCCGAACTCCGGATCGCGCCGACAGCGACGGCCATCCGCCGTCGCAGTACTGCCGATACGCGTCCTTGAAGCCCTTCGGCACCGTCACGTCGTGCGTCGCGGGATCGAAGTGGCAGCCCTCCTGGTCGCCCGACAGGTTCAGCGGCAGCAGCACCTCCGCGCAGAACTTGCCGGCCTCGGCGAGCACCTGGTCGATCGTCTCGGCGTCGATGTCGGCGTGCGCCGGGATCTCGCGCAGCGACGGCGACGACGTCGAGCAGTTCGTGCATGACGAACTGCATGTCGCGCAGCGGCGGTTGATAGAGGGCGGGCATGGAGAGTCCAGGAGAAGATGCTGGGATGACGCGCGTCAGCCGGCGCGACGGCGGGCCTCGTGCGGCACGAGATGCAGCGGCGGCGACGGCCTTCGACGACTTCGCGCGATAGCTGTCGATCAGCCGCGCGTAGCCGCGCTCGATGCGCTCGACCGCATGCCGGTCGCCGATGAAGCGCGCGTCGTGATGCAGCGCCAGGACCATCGCGCGCATCTCGAAGACGAGCTGCTCGCAGTCGGTTCCCGGCGCGAGATGCCCTTCGTCGACGGCCTGCCGCGCCGCGCGCAGCAGCGCCTTCTGCCAGTCGGTCACCATCGACAGCAGCTCGTCGCGGATCGGGCCGGGACGGTCGTCGTATTCGACGGCGCCGCTGATGTAGATGCAGCCGCTGTCGATCTCGCGCGTGTGACGCGTGACCCAGCCGGCGTACATCGCCGACAACCGCGGCAGCCCGCGCGGCTCCTGCAGGCTCGGATGGAAGACCTCGTCCTCGAAGCGACGGTGGTATTCCTGGATGACCGCGATCTGCAGGTCCTCGCGCGACCCGAAGTGCGCGAAGACGCCGCTCTTCGACATCTGCATGCGCTCGGCGATGAGCCCGATCGTCAGTCCTTCGAGGCCGTCGCGGCTCGCGAGGTCGAGGGCTGCGTCGAGGATCGCGGCGCGCGTCTGTTCGCCTTTGCGCATGCTCGTCAGGAAGGAAGGAGGAGGTGCCGGGCGACGACGGAGCGTCGCCACGACCGGGCGCAAATTAGCACGGTCGTTCGTTTTTGTCCAAGGCCGCAGTCGTCCGACATCGACATGCGGTCGCGAATGGCAGAATCGATCGTGCGGCGGACCGATGCCGCGACGAGCGCCCATGACGATCTTGCGGATTCGACGAGCGGTACGCCGACCCTCGGGGGCTCGACGGCTCCCGGCCATCGCATGCGCGACGCTGCTCGCGCTCGCCGTTCACGATGCCGCGAGCGCCGACGCCGCGAACGGCGCCGCGACGCAGCCGACGACCGAACGAGCCGACGCGCGCGACAAGCCGTTGGCAACCGCGCCGACGCAGCCGGTCGAGCGGCCGGTCGACATCAGCGACCCGGTGATCCACAAGGCGATCGCCGACAGCAAGGACCTGATGGACGACATCGTGTCGACCGCCCCGACCGCGTTCGGCAACCAGCCGATGACCCCGCAGCAGCGCATCGACCGGGGGTTCAGGGATGCCGAGATCCCGTCCTGTCTGACGACCGAGGCGTTCCGGTTCCTGCCGGCGAAGATCGGGCCGTTCGACGTCGGCGGAACGCCGCTCGCGCTGCCGTTCCTGGTACAGGCGATCACGACCGGCAAGTGCCGCCATTAGCGCGTGCCGATGACCCCGGCGTCGGTCGCCATCGCGACGATCGCGGCGTTCACGACCGCCGGCGTCATCGCGCGGCCGTTCCGTTGGCCCGAGGCGGTGTGGGCCGTGGCCGGCGCCATGCTCGTCGTCGCCACCGGCCTCATGCCGATCGACGCGGCGGCGCATGCCGTCGGCAAGGGGACCGACGTCTACCTGTTCCTCGCCGGCATGATGCTGCTGTCCGAATGCGCCCGCGGCGAGGGACTGTTCGACCGCGTGGCCGCGATCGCCGTCCGACGTTCGCGCGGGTCGCCGCGACGATTGTTCGCATCGATCTACATGGTCGGCGTCCTGGTCACGATCTTCCTGTCGAACGATGCGACGGCCGTCGTGCTGACGCCGGCGGTCTACGCGGCCGCGCGGCGGGCCGGCGTCGAGCCGCTGCCGTACCTGTTCGTCTGCGCGTTCGTCGCGAATGCCGCGAGCTTCGTGTTGCCGATCTCGAACCCTGCGAACATCGTGCTGTATGGCGACCACACGCCGCCGCTCGGCCAGTGGCTCGCGCGCTTCGCGTTGCCGTCGCTGCTGTCGATCGTGGCGACGTTCGTCGCGTTGCGGCTGACCGAGGGACGTCGGCTCGAGCCGCGTTGCGAAGCGGAGGCGGAGGCGCCGGCGTCGACGCCGGGCGCGCGCATCGCGCTGGCCGGGATCGCGACGACCGCGGTCGCGCTGTCGATCGTCTCGGCGCTCGACCGCCCGCTCGGCCTGCCGACCGCCGTCCTCGGCGCGTCGACGACGTTGCTCGTCGTGTGGCGCTCGAAGACGTCGGCGCGGCAGATCGTGAGCGGCGTGTCGTGGTCGGTGCTGCCGCTGGTCGCGGGGCTGTTCGTGCTGGTCGACGCGCTCGCGACGACCGGCGCGATCGCGTCGCTCGGCGCCGCGCTCGACGAGGCGGTCCGCGCCGGGACGTCGCGCGCGGCCGCGATCGCCGGCACGACGATCGCGTTCGGATCGAACGTCGTGAACAATCTGCCGGCGGGGCTCGTCGCGAGCGCGGTGGTGCAGGCCACGAAGCCGCCGCAGGTGGTCGTCGACGCGCTGCTGATCGGCGTCGACCTCGGACCGAACCTGTCGGTGACCGGATCGCTCGCGACCATCCTGTGGCTGACCGCGATCCGCCGCGAAGGTCAGTCGGTCGGCTTCTGGCGCTTCCTGTCGGTCGGCGCCGTCGTCATGATTCCGGCGCTGGTCGTCGCGCTGGCCGCGCGCATCGCGATGGGATGAGCCGCATGGACGACGTCACGGACCGGGCATGAACCTTCACGACCTCTTCTCGATGCAGGCGGCCTACAACGCGTGGGCCAATCGCAGGCTCTATGCGGCCGCGGCGGCGCTGCCGGACGCCGACTACCGCGCCGATCGCGGCGCGTTCTTCAAGTCGGTCCACGGCACGCTCAACCATCTGCTCGCGACCGATCGGATCTGGATGCAGCGCTTCACCGGCGCCGGCGACGCGCCGGATCGGCTGGACGCGATCCTGTTCGAACGCCTCGACGCGCTGGACGCCGCGCGTCGTGCCGAAGACGAACGGATCGTGCGATACGTCGACGGACTCGACGACGCCGCGCTCGACGGTGTCATCCGGTATCGACGCGTCTCCACGCCGGACCTGATGACGCAACCGCTGGCACCGGCGCTCGCGCACTGGTTCAACCATCAGACGCATCATCGCGGCCAGGCGCACGCGTTGTTGAGCGCGCTCGGCACGAAGCCGCCGGAGCTCGACCTGCTGTTCTTCCAGCGCGAGACGACGCCGGCGAGCGCGTAGCGCCGCCGTGTCGCTCAGGTCGGGTCGAACTCGCCGAGCAGACGGATCGCGTCGATCGGGTTCGACCGGTCGTTGACGATGCGGCGCAGCCGGTCGAGCGCGATGGCGTGATCGAGGCCGGCCGGATCGACGAGCACGTCGAGGATCAGCGGATGGTCCTTCACGTCCGCGGCGGCGCGGACGTCGTCCTCGAGCGCGCGCCACGACAGGTTCGTCACGTTGAAGTCCTCGACGTCCTCGAGACGCACCGGCGACTCGGCCACCGCCTGTTCCATGACGCGGGAGTAGATCTCGACGGGCAGCGTCGCGCGCGCGTGGTCGCCCTGCACGAGACCGAGGACCGGCGGACGCGCGCCGGCGTCCGGCGGTCGACGCGCGGCGGTCGCCTCGTCGCTGGCGGAGTCGTGGTCGCCACGTGGCGTTGCAGGATCGAGGGTCATCGGCGGACGAAGGCGGGACGGGCGGGTGACGAGGTCATCGGCGCCCGCCCCGCATCCTTGAGCGGCCGCGTCGCCAGAACGCGCGTCCATGCAACGCGCGCCGATGCTCAAGCGCGTCGTCAGAAGCCGTCGTCGTCGCGCGGCGTGTCGACGAACGCCGCGAGCTCGCGACGGTCGCGCTTGGTCGGACGTCCCTTGCGCGCGTGCGCCGGCTCGCGCTCGAGGCGGCGGCGCGCCTCGGCCGCCGCGCGTGCCGCGAGGCTGACCTCGGTCTCGGCATAACGCGTCTGCGCGATCGGCGCGGCGACGCGGACGTCGGCCACGATCCGCACGCGCACCTCGCGCTCCATCGCGGCGATCCGCATCGCGATCGTGTCGTCGACGCGCACCGCCTTCGCCGGCTTGACGCGCTGGCCGTTGACGCGGACCTGCCCGACCTCGATCGCGTCGGCCGCCGCGGCCCGCGTGCGATAGAAGCGAGACGCCCACAGCCACTTGTCGAGGCGGACCGTCGCGTCGTTCGGCGCGCCGTCCGTCGAGTCCCCGTCGTCGCCGCGACGGTCCGACTTGCCGCGGCTCAAGGATCGATCGACGCCGCGCGGGCGCGTTGGATCGGATGCACGGCGCCCGGCGCGACGACGTAGACGCGGTCTTCGGGCAGCGCATCGACGAGCCATGTGCCGGTGAACGCGCCGAAGGCCGGCAGCACGCCGACCCGCGAGCCGGCCTCGTGGCCGAACCAGAAGCACGGCAGCCGGACACCGTCGCCGGCGCGACTGCCGAGCCGATAGCCGGGATGCAGATGGCCGGCCAGCACGTAGCCGCGCTCGCACGGCGTCGGGTGATGGCGCATCGAGAACGGACCGACGACATGCGACTCGTCGACGACGTCGATGCCGAGCGGCGCCGGCGGGTCGCCGGCCCGCGCGTCGTGATTGCCGCGCACGAGCATCATCGTCACGTCCGCATGGCGCGAGCGCCAGCGCGCGATCGCGTCGATCGTCGTCGCGGCCTTCGACTCCTTCGCGTGCAGGAAGTCGCCGAGGAACACGATCCGCTCGACCGGCCAGCGCGCGAGCAGCGCGTCGAGGCGCGCCAGGTTGTCGGTGGTCGTGCCGTGCGGCACCGGGATGCCGTGCGCCCGGAACGCGGCGGCCTTGCCGAAGTGCGCGTCGGCGACGAGCAGCGTGCGGCCCTCGGCCCAGTAGGCGGCGCGCTCCGGCGCGAGATGCAGGGTCTGGTCGGCGACGCGCGTCTGATGCATCGGCGCATTTTATCGGACGTCCGAACCGTCCGCGCGAACGGCGGGTCGGTCGCCGGTCGAGTCGGCTCGGCGCGGGTCGGTGCAACCGTCGCGCGATTTGCGACGCGCTCCGAGCCGGCGCGGCCGCGCGACGTGCACGCTGCGTCCTTCACTGAAAGGGCCCCGACTTGAAACATCCCGCGATCGACGATCGTCCGTCCCATCTCGCCGCCGCACGCAACCTGAAGATGGCCCGCTCGTCGCATGCCTACGTCCGCGGCAGCACCGTCAAGTTCTACGAATGGCTGTCGTCCGCGGCCGCGACGTTGCCCGACGGACCGCCGGTCTGGATCTGCGGCGATTGCCACATGGGCAACATCGGTCCGCTCGCCGACATGAAGGGTCGCGTCGCGTTGCAGATCCGCGACCTCGACCAGACCGTCGTCGGCAACCCGGCGCACGACCTCGTCCGCCTCGCGCTGTCGCTCGCGTCGGCCGCGCGCGGCTCGGACCTTCCCGGCCTCGTCACGGTCCGCGTCCTCGAAAGCCTGATGGCGGGCTACGAGGATGCGCTCGAAGGGACCTTCGTCGACGGAGAGGCCGATCACATCGAGTCGAAGACGGTCCGGCGGCTCGTCGAGCAGTCGGTGCGGCGACGCTGGCGCCACCTCGCGCGCGAGCGGCTCGAAAGCGTCCGGCCCGAGCTGCCGCTCGGCCGGCGCTTCTGGGCGATCGACGACGACGAGCGAGCCGCGATCGACGCGATGTTCGAACAGGCCGAGCTGCATCGCCTGATCGGCACGCTGCAAGGCCGCGAGAACGCCGACGTCGAGGTGGTCGACGCGGCCTACTGGATGAAGGGTTGCAGCTCGCTCGGCCGCTTGCGCTACGCGGTCATGCTGCAGGTCGGCCGCGAGCCCGACGTGTCGCTGTGCCTGATCGACATCAAGGAGGCCGTCACCGCGGCTGCGCCGCGCAGCGACACCGTCGCGATGCCGCGCGACAATGCCGAGCGCGTCGTCGCGGGCGCCCGCGCGCTGTCGCCGAACCTCGGCCAGCGGATGATGGCCTGCCGCCTCTTCGACAAGGCCGTCGTGCTGCGCGAGCTGATGCCGCAGGACCTGAAGCTCGACGTCGAGACGCTGAGCGAACGCGAGGCGCTGCTGCTCGCCGGATATCTCGGCAACGTCGTGGGCCGTGCGCATGGCCGGCAGCTCGACCGGCCGACGCGCGCGGCGTGGCGTGCGACGCTCGTGAAGGCGAGACCCGCGTCGATCGACGCGCCGTCGTGGCTGTGGCGAAGCGTCGTCGAGCTCGTGTCGATCCACGAGGCCGCGTACCTCGAGCACTGCCGTCGCTACTCGGCGCTCGAGGCCGCCTGACGCGGCGTCAGAACAACCCGACGATGTTGCCGTCGTCGTCGACGTCGATCGCGTTCGCGGCCGGCACGGCGGGCAGGCCCGGCATCGTCATGATGTCGCCGCAGATCAGCACGACGAAGCCCGCGCCGGCCGCGAGCCGCACGTCGCGGATGTGAAGCACGTGGCCGGTCGGCGCGCCGCGCAGCGCCGGATCGGTCGAGAACGAGTACTGCGTCTTCGCGATGCAGACCGGGAAGCGGCCGTACCCCTGTGCCTCGAGCTCGTCGATGCGGGCACGGACCTTCGGGTCCGCATCGATGCCGGCCGCGCCGTAGACCTTCGTCGCGACCGCCTCGCACTTCGACCACAGCGACGCGTCGTCCGGATACACGAACGAGAAGCGACTCGCCGTCGTCTCCGCGACGCGCGACGACTTCGCGCGCCAGCTGTTCCGCGCCCGCGCCGCCTTCGGCCCAGTGCCGCGCGACGACGACCGGCACGTCGCGCTGCGACATCGTCCGCGACAGCAGGCTTCGTTCGGCCTCGGTGTCGTGCACGAAGTCGTTGATCGCCACGACGCACGGCAGGCCGTAGTGCTTGCGGACGTTGTACAGGTGCTTGACGAGGTTCGCGATGCCCCGTTCGAGCGCGCCGGTGTCCTCGATCGACAGCGCCTTCGCGTCCACGCCGCCGTGATACTTCAGCGCACGGATGCTCGCGACGAGCACGACGACGTCCGGCCTGATGCCCGACTCGCGGCACTTGATGTCGACGAACTTCTCGGCGCCGAGGTCCGCGCCGAAGCCGGCCTCGGTGACGGTGTAGTCGGCCGAGCTTCAGCGCGGCCCGCGTCGCGATCACCGAGTTGCAGCCGTGCGCGATGTTCGCGAACGGACCGCCGTGCAGGATCGCCGGGTTGTTCTCGAGCGTCTGGACGAGGTTCGGCTTGATCGCGTCGCGCAGCAGGGCGGTCATCGCGCCGTGCGCCTGCAGGTCGCTCGCGGTGATCGGCCTCCGGTCGCGCGTGTACGCGACGACGATCCGCGCGAGGCGTGCCTTGAGATCGTGAAGGCTGTCGGCGAGGCACAGGATCGCCATCACCTCCGACGCGACGACGATGTCGAAGCCGTCCTCGCGCGGATAGCCGTTCGCGGGCCCGCCGAGCCCGACCGTCACGTCGCGCAGCGCGCGATCGTTCAGGTCGACGACGCGCTTCCACGCGATGCGCCGCACGTCGATGCCGAGCGCGTTGCCGTGATGGACGTGGTTGTCGATCAGCGCCGACAGCAGGTTGTGCGCGAGCGCGATCGCGTTGAAGTCGCCGGTGAAGTGGAGGTTGATGTCCTCCATCGGCACGACCTGCGCATGGCCGCCGCCGGCCGCGCCGCCCTTCATGCCGAACACCGGACCGAGCGAAGGCTC
The DNA here is from genome assembly GCA_963795885.1 of uncultured beta proteobacterium. Classification (GTDB taxonomy): domain Bacteria; phylum Pseudomonadota; class Gammaproteobacteria; order Burkholderiales; family Burkholderiaceae_D; genus CAHJXF01. The sequence continues at coordinate 180,464 of CAWCJI010000009.1, forward strand.
GCGCAGGCAGGCGATCGCGTTCGTGCCGATGCGGTTGAGCCCGTCGACGAGCCCGACGGACGTCGTGGTCTTGCCTTCGCCGGCCGGCGTCGGGCTGATGCCGGACACGAGGACGAGCTTGCCGTCCGGCCGATCGAGACCGGCGAGCCAGTCGAGCGCGATCTTCGCCTTGAAGCGGCCGTATGGCTCGAGCGCGTCTTCCGGGATGCCGAGGCGTTCCCGCGCCAGCGCGACGATCGGTCGCAACGTGGCGCTCCGTGCGATCTCGATGTCGCTCTGCATGTTCGGTGCGGCTGTCTCCGGGGCGCGCGAAGCCTAGCAGATCGCGGGCCGCAGACGGCCGATCACGGCGACGTCACCGGACTCGCGAGCACCGGCGGTTGGCGCGCCGCGAACACGCAGCCGGCGACGATCAGCGCCGCGCCGAGCAGCGTCGCGGTCGTCAGCCGTTCGTCGAACACGACGAAGCCGAGCAGCGCGGCCCACACGAACGACGTGTACTCGGACGTCGACAGGTAGCTCGCCTCGGCGCGCGCATAGGCCCACGCGAGCAGCATCAGCGACACGGTCGCGAACGATGCGGCGACGACGAGCATCGCCACGTGTCCGACGTCCGGGACCTGCGCCGCGAACGGCGCGCCGATCGCGAGCAGCACCGCGACGACGACGCTCTGCGAGAACGCGACCTCGATCGGGCCGGCGACCAGCGCCTGACGCCGCATCAACGCGATGTTGAACGCGTAGCAGAGCGCCGACACGAGGATCGCGATCGTCCCGAGCCCGACGTCGCGTCCGGCATCGCGATGCTGCTGGCCGACGACCACGACGAGCACGCCCGAAGCCGCGATGCAGGACGCGACGACCATGCGCTTCGTGACTCGTTCGCCGAGCATCGCCGCGGCCAGGAACAACGACAGCAGCGGCGCGATGAACGTCAGCGCGACCGCCTCGGCCATCGGCACGCGCGCGAGTCCCCAGAAGAAGCACAGGGCCATCGCGGTCGAGACCGTGCCGCGCACCGCGTGGATGCGCAGCGTCGCGCGGGTCGGCGGCGCGGGCCGCCTCGCGAGGTAGACCGCGCCGCTCAACACGACGCCGGCGAGGCTGCGCCAGAACAGCGCGGTGTACGTGCCGAGCGCGAGCGACAGGTCCTTCATCACCGCGTCCATCGCGGAGAAGATCGCGATGCCCACGACCGCGACGGCGAAGCTCCGGCCGCGGCTCACGACGTCCGCACGCGCTTGACGTAGCCGCGCTCGCGACCGTTCGCGCGACGCTTCGCCGGCTGCGGGCCGTCGCCGGGGATCGGCACCGGCTCGTCCTGCGCCGCCGCCTCGAGCTCCTCGATCATCCGCGCGATCCGCTGGTTGAGCTGCTCGGTCGACACCTCCTCGCGGAAGCGCTCGATCATCAGCGGGAACGAGAACGGCGTCGCATGACCGGGATGCGTGAAGCACAGGTGCCACGTCGCGATGCGCTCGAGCGTCTCGCGCAGCCGGCCGATCTCGAGCTCCTGTTCGAGCGCCTCCTTCTCGGCCTGCGTCAGCAGCAGGTTGCCTGCGTCGTGCCGGCGGAACACCTCGTAGAAGAGGCTCGAGCTCGCCTGCAGGCTGCGCGACGAGCGGCGCTCGCCGGGATAGCCGGTGAACACGAGCCCCGACACGCGCGCGATCTCGCGGAAGCGTCGCTGCGCGAGCTCGCTCGCGTTGAGCGACGCGATCACGTCCTCGAGCAGATGGTCGGTCGAGAACAGTCCCTCGGCGACGAGACGCGGCCAGTCGAACGGCTCGGCGGACAGCAGTTCGAAGCCGTAGTCGTTCATCGAGATCGAGAACGTGCCGGGCCGCTCGCGCGCGGCGCGCCACGCGACCAGCGCGCCGAGGCCGATGTTCGCGAGCCTTCCCGCGAACGCGTAGCAGAAGAAGTGATGGCCCTCGCCGGTCTCGAGCATCTCGCAGACGAGGCGGCCGGTCTCCGGCAACGCCGACCAGCGCTGCTGCAGCTCGAGCAGCGGCCGGACCGCGCGCATCTCGGGCTCGTCGTCGAACCACGCGTCGTCGGCGTGCGCCGCCCGATGCAGCATGTCGAGCGACGCGTCGGCCATCTCGGACGTCAGCGCCATGCGGCTGCCCTGCCACGTCGGCACCATGCCGTGCCGCTTCTTCGCCTTCCGGACGTAGGCCGTCATGTCGCGCACGCGGACGAGCTCGAGCACGCGGCCCCCGAACACGAACACGTCGCCCGGCTTCATCCGTGCGATGAACCCTTCCTCGATCTGCCCGATCCGCGCGCTCGTCGCGAGCCACGCGACGAACATCGACGTGTCGGCGGTGATCGTGCCGATGCTCATGCGATGACGGCGCGCGAGGTCCGTTCGCGGGACGCGGTACGTGTCGGGCGCGTCGGGGTCGCGCGCGATGCGCTGGTAGTCCGGATAGGCCGCCAGCGACGCGCCGCCGCCTTCGTCGAACGCGAGCGCCCAGTCGAACTCGTCGCGCGTCAGCGCCCGGTACGACCACGCGGTGCGGACCTCGGCGAACAGCGCGTCGGGCTCGAAGCCGGTGCCGACCGCGATCGTCACCAGGTGCTGCACGAGGCAGTCGAACGGCTTGTCCGGCGCGCACCGTGCCTCGACACGGCGGGCCGCGACGGCGCGCTTCGCCGCCGCCGCCTCGACGAGCTCGAGCGCGTTCGTCGGCACGAGCGTCGCGCGCGACGGCCGGCCGGGCGCGTGGCCCGAGCGGCCGGCCCGCTGCAGCAGTCGGGCGACGCCGCGCGGCGAGCCGATCTGCAGCACGCGCTCGACCGGCAGGAAGTCGACGCCGAGGTCGAGCGACGACGTGCAGACGACGGCCTTCAGCGTGCCGGCCTTCAGCCCCGCCTCGACCCAGTCGCGGACCTCGCGATCGAGCGAGCCGTGATGGAGCGCGAGGATGCCGGCCCATTCGGGCTTGGCCGCGAGCAGCGTCTGATACCAGATCTCGGCCTGGCTCCGCACGTTCGTGAAGACGAGCGTCGTCGACGACGCCTCGAGCTCGCGGACCACGGCGTCGACGAGCTTGATGCCGAGATGGCCGCCCCACGGGAAGCGCTCGATCGACGCCGGGATCAGCGTGTCGATCACGACGACCTTCGGCGTGTCGCCCTTCACCATGACGCCCGGCCGCGGCTCGCCGCGGGCATCGAAGCCGAGCAGCACCTGCAACGCCATGTCGAGGTTGCCGAGCGTCGCCGACAGTCCCCACGCGATCAGCGACGGGTTCCATTGCCACAGCCGCGCCATCGCGAGCTGCGTCTGCACGCCGCGCTTGTTGCCCATCAGCTCGTGCCATTCGTCGACGACGATCGTCGTCAGCGAATCGAACAGCGTCCGCGCGTCGGCGCGCGCGAGCAGCAGCGTCAACGACTCGGGCGTCGTGACGAGCGCTTCGGGCAGATGCTTCGACTGCCGCGCGCGCGTCGCCGCGTCGGTGTCGCCGGTGCGCATCTCGACGTCCCAGTCGAGGCCGATGCCGGCCGCGGCGTCGGCGAGCGCGCGCGTCGTGTCGGCGGCCAGCGCGCGCATCGGCGTGATCCACAGGATGCGCAGCTTGCGGACCTTCGGCACGCCGTCGCGCGCCGCCTGAACGAGCTCGCGCTTCACCGCGCCGAGCCACGCCGCATACGTCTTGCCGGCGCCGGTCGTCGCGTGCAGCAGGCCCGAACGGCCGGCGACGACGTGGTCCCACGTCTCGCGCTGGAACGGGAACGGCCGGATGCCGCGCGATGCGAGCCACGCGTCGATCGCTTCCGGCGGCGGCATCGGACCCGGTGTCTTGCGGTACTCGCGCGGCTTCGGTGTCGGCTCGGAACCGTCCTCGACCGCAGCCGCGGCCTCGGCCTTGCGCGCCACGGCCGCGGCCTGCCGCCGCTTGCGATCGAGTTGCTTGCCGAGATGATCGGTGCCGGCGATCGTCGGCGGCAGCCCCCATCGACCAGCCGTGTGCGGTTCGGGATCGCGACGACGACGCGTCATCGCGCGATCGCCGCGACCGGCGCCGGTTGCACGCCGACGATCCAGCCTTCGAGCGGATCGACGTCGTCGGGGAGGCCGTAGCGCGGATGGCCGTCGGCATGCCGCTGCCAGCCCCATGCCGCCTCGACCGCGCACAGCAGCGCGTCGAGCCGATCGCCGCTGCCGTCGTCGAGCATCGCGCGACGTCGATCGACGTCGATGTCGATCGCGATCGACAGCACATGACGGCCGCGTTCGACGGCGCCGACGATCGTGGCGCGCGCGAGGCGTCGCGCCTCGGTCTGCAACGCGCGCGTGTCCGACTTGTACGACGCCTTCGTGATCGACCGCGCGAGATAGCCGGGGTAGGCCTCGAGCGCGACGCGCGATGCGTCGACGCGTTCAGGATCGTCGTCGAGTCCCGGGATCGACACGCCGGCCGCGATCAGGCGCGGCGCGCCCGCGTGCAGCATCCAGGCGACCGGCGGGTTGACCCACTTCATCGACGTGCTGGATCCCGCCGGTCCGTCGGTCGCGCGATGCGCGAACTTCGAGCCAACGGGTCGCGCGTCGCAGTACGCGGCGAACAGGTCGCGGATCGTCGCGCGGTCGAGCGCGGCGTAGTGCGCGATCGACGCGCGCCAAGTGCGAGGCCAGTCGAGCGACTCGACCAACGGACGCGGCAGACCGAACGGCATGTCGAAGCCGGCGACCCACGGACCGGGACGCCGAAGGAACGCGTCGAAGTCGGACCATTCGACGAACGCCTCGAGATCGACGAGCGCGAAGCGGTCGCGCGCGACGCGGTCGAGGCGCGCGACGGTGATCGGCTTCGCGCGCCGCGGCGCGCTCGTGAAGTCGATGCCGTAGAGGATCGGCGTCGCGACGACGTTCATGCGACGCGATGCGGTTCGGCGGCACCGGCATCGTCGACGGTCGGCAGCGGATCGACGGTCGTCGACGGAGCGATCCGAGCGGCGCCCGGCGTCTCGACGTTCATCAACGCCTCGAGCGACGCGAGGGTGTCGGCCTCCTCGACCGGCTTGTCGGTGCGCCAGCGCAGCATCCGCGGGAAGCGCGTCGCGATGCCGGACTTGTGGCGCGTCGAGCGCTGGATGCCTTCGAAGCCGAGCTCGAAGACCTGCGTCGGCTTGACGCTGCGGACCGGCCCGAACTTCTCGATCGTCGTCTTCTTGACGATCGAATCGACCTTCATCATCTCGTCGTCGGTCAGGCCGGAGTACGCCTTCGCGAACGGGATCAACGTGCGCGGCGCGTCGTCGCCGGACAGGCGCTCGCGATCCCACACCGCGAACGTGAAGTCGGTGTACAGCGACGCGCGACGGCCGTGGCCGCGCTGCGCGTAGATCAGCACCGCGTCGACCGACAGCGGGTCGATCTTCCACTTCCACCAGACGCCGACGTCCTTCGTGCGACCGGTGCCGTAGCGCGCGTCCTTCCGCTTCAGCATGAAGCCTTCGACGCGGCGCGCACGGGCCTCCTCGCGCAGCGTCGCGAACGCCGCCCACGAGTCGGCCGACATCAGCGGCGACAGCTTCAGCGACGGATGATCGATGCCGGCGACGAGCGACTCGAGCCGCGCGCGTCGTTCGGCCTGCGGCGACGCGCGCAGGTCGGCGCCGTCCGCTTCGAGCAGGTCGTACGCGACCAGCACGACCGGCGTCTCGGCGAGCAGCTTCTTCGACAGCGACTTGCGGCCGATGCGCGTCTGCAGGTCGGCGAACGGCGCGGGCGCATCCGGTGCGGTGTCGTCGCGCCAGACGAGGATCTCGCCGTCGATCACCGTGCCCGGCGGCACGACGTCGACGAGCGCCGCGAGCTCGGGGAAGCGCTCGGTCACGAGGTCCTCGCCGCGCGACCAGACAAACACCTCGCCGCCGCGCGCGACCAGCTGACCGCGGATGCCGTCGTACTTCCACTCGACGAGCCAGTCCGACGGCGGGCCGAGCAGCGCGTCGAAGCGTTCGACGGGCTCGTTCAGCGCATGCGCGAGGAAGAACGGATACGGCTGTCCGCGCAGGTCGTCGGGTCGCGTCGCGGGATCGTCGTCGTCGCTCGGACGACGCCGGTGCGATCAATGCGCGATAGGCTGCGGCGCTCGGTCGTGATCGCCCGTCGGTGTAGCCCATCAGGCGGTGCGCGACGATCTTCGGATCGACGCCCGACACCGTCGCGAGCGCGCGCGTGACCGACAGCTTCGACACGCCGACGCGGAACGCGCCGCCGATCAGCTTGATCAGCAGGAAGCGCTCCGCGGTGTCGAGCTCGTCCCACCACTCGACGAGGCGCGCGGAGACGACCTCGGGCGGCTCGCCCTTGAGCCCGAGCAGCCGATCCTCGATCCACGTCGCGAGCCCGAGGTCCGATGTTCGCGACGGCGGCGGCAACACGTGCGCGATCGTCTCGGCGAGGTCGCCGACGGCCTGGTAACTCTCCTCGAACAGCCAGTCGGGAAGCGCCGCGACGTCGCGCGCCGTGTCGCGCAGGAGCCGCGTCGGCACGGTCTGCCGCGGCTTGCCGCCGGCGAGAAAATAGACGGCCCAGGCCGCGTCGCGCTCAAGATTCTGATCGTCGCGGCCGATACCTTCGAAGTACCGGACCAACGCCGCCTGCTTCGCGCGCGTCGCGGTCGATCGGTCGAGTTCGGCGAACAGCCGGGCGAATGGTTTCATCGATTCTTGCGGGCGCCGGGCGGAGCTGGCGACCGCGTGGCGGCGAAGCGACGAGCGGCAGTCACGCGCATTCCGGTGGCTGCAGGGCGGCCGGCCCCGCATGATAGCTTTCGAAGATGCGCAAAATCCCTCGACCGCTGCGTCACATCTTTCGGCCCATGCAGCCGAGATCGAGCGTGATCGAGCAGGGGTTGGTGCTCACCAGCATCGTCGGCGCGATCGTGCTCGCAATCACCGCGCTGGTCGTGCACCGCATCAACACCGATGCCGCCGATGCCGGCAAGCGATCGATCCGCTCGATCGAGACGGCGGCGACGCTCGACAAGCTGCAGCTCGCGCTGCGCGACGGCGACATGGCCGGTCGCGACATCGCGAGCGGACGGACCGATCGTTCGGACGTCGATCGCTTCGACACCGCTCGCTTCCAGGCGCGCCTCAACCTCGCCGCTCTCGGACCGCTGACGGGCGACGAGCCGACCCAGTCCGAGTATCTGTCCCGCCTCGGACCGCTCGTCAATCGCAAGTTCGCCGCGAGCCTGCGCAGCTACGACGCGCAGGGTCCCGGCAGCCGCGACGAGCTCGACGCATTGATCGACTCGATGCGGGACGACGAGCGGAGTCGCCTCGAGGGTTACCGCCATACGCAGAACAGCGCGAACGAAAGGTCGACCTGGATCATGGTCGGCGCGCTCGCGCTGGTCAGCATCCTGTCGGTCGTCTTCTGGGTCCTGCTGAAGATCGAGTTCACCGCGCGCCGCGCGCTCGAGTCGCGGCTGATCGAGTCGGCGACCGTCGACGAGCTGACCGGCGTCGGCAATCGCAGCGACTTCGACCGCAAGCTCGTGCAGGAGTGGGCGTTCCGTAATCGCTACGGGACCGCGCTGTCGCTGCTGCTGGTGGACGTCGATCGCCTGAAGGACATCAACGAGGAGTGGAGCCACCTGGCCGGCGACGCGATCCTGCGCGAGGTCGCGCGCCGCCTCTCGTTGCGGCTGAAGCGCACCGAGGTCCTCGCGCGGAGCGGCGGCGACGAGTTCGCGATCATCGTTCCGCAATATCGCAAGGAGGCTCTCGCGCTCGCCGAGCAGCTGCGCGAGCAGATCGCGGAGGCCTCGTTCTTCCTGCAGACGCGCGACCAGCCGATCGCGCTCGACGTCACCGTCAGCATCGGCGTCGCGGATGCGAGCGACGTCGAGACGCCGCGCGAGCTGCTCGCGGCTGCCGACGATGCGGTCTACGCGGCGAAGGATCGCGGACGCAACGTCGTCGAGTGCTACCGGCCGAACACGACGTCGGGCAGCATGCGCGCGTCGACGATCATGCGCTTCGACCTCAAGAAGGAACGGAAGCAACCCGCGACGATCAGCTGACGGCTCGATCAGGCCGTCGGCGCGTCGATCGCCGCTTCGGCCTCGGGCGCCGTGATCGCGTCGGGCCCGGTCTCCGCGTCGTCGCCGTACTCGGTCTCGAACGCTTCGGCATCGAGGCCGTTCTCGCACAGCCAGCGGACCATCACCGGCACCTGGCCGTGCGTGACGATCACGCGCTCGGCGCCGGTCGCGGCGATCGCCGCATGCAGCCCCGGCCAGTCGGCGTGGTCCGACAGCACGAAGCCGCGATCGAGCGCGCGTCGCCGCCGCGCGCCGCGCAGCTGCATCCAGCCCGACGCGAACGCATCGCTGTATTCGCCGAAGCGGCGCATCCACGGCGACCCCGCCGCCGACGGCGGCGCGAGCACGAGGCCGCGACGGAACAGCGTCTTGTCGGTGACCTCGGACACCAGCGTCGTCGGCGGCAACGCGACGCCGGCCTCGCGATACGCGCGATTGAGCGGCTCGACCGCGCCGTGGCAGAAGATCGGACCGATCGACGCGTCGACGCCGGCGAGCACGCGCTGCGCCTTGCCGAACGCGTAGCAGAACAGCACCGACGCACGACCCGCGTCCGCGTTCGCGCGCCACCAATCGTCGACGTCCGCGAAGATCGCGCGCTGCGGCTGCCATCGATAGATCGGCAGCCCGAACGTCGACTCGGTGATGAAGACGTCGCAGCGGACCGGCTCGAACGGCGGGCAGGTCGGATCGACGTCGACGTCGCCGCCATCGTCGCCGCGGCCCATGAACTTGTAGTCGCCCGACGCGACCCATACGCGGCCGCGATGCTCGAGGCGGACCTGCGCCGAGCCGAGCACATGACCTGCCGGGTGCAGCGACAGCCGCACGCCGTGGTGGTCGATCGTCTCGCCGTAGCGCAGCGTCTGCAGGTCGATCGGACCGAGCCGCGTGCGCAGCACGCCGGCGCCGTCGGCCATCGCGAGGTAGTGCGCATGGCCCATTCGCGCATGGTCGCCGTGCGCGTGCGTGATGACGGCCCGGCCGACCGGACGCCACGGGTCGATGTAGAAATCGCCCGGCGGGCAGTAGAGACCTTCGGGCCTGAGGACGACGAGGTCGTCCGACATCGATCGGGCCATCAGTAGCGGCCGGTGACGCCGCTCAGCGAGACCGCGAGCCGCATCACCGCATACGACGCGGCATTGATCACCCGCGTGAAGAGGCCGTGCTTGCGATGCGCTTCCTCGTGCACGGGCACCGAGCAATGCGCGATCGCGTCCTCGATCCGCTCCCGCAGCTCCTTCGCGAACGCCTCGTCGAGCACGACGAGGTTCGCCTCGCGCGCAAGGAACAGGCTGAACGGATCGATGTTCGACGAGCCGACCGTCGCCCAGCCGTCGTCGACGACGCCGACCTTCGCATGCAGGAAGCTCGACGTGTATTCGTGGATCTCGATGCCGGCCGCGAGCAGCTCGTCGTACAGCACCTGGCTCGCGAAGTGCTGCACCGGATATTCGGGGCGGCCCTGCAGCAGCAGTCGCACGCGCACGCCGCGTTTCGCCGCGCTGATCAGCGCCTTGCGAAAGCGCCGGCCCGGGAAGTAGTACGCGTTGCACAGCAGGACCTCGCTCTTCGCGAGGCGGATCGCCGCGAGATACGCGTATTCGATGCGACGTCGGTTGCGGAGGTTGTCGCGCGGCACGAACGACGCGCGGATGTTCGCGCCGCTCGGATGCGCAGACGCCCATTCGCGTCGCGAGAACCAGTCGTCGATCGCGTCCTGCAGGCCATGCCGCGTCGCGGCCGCCCGCTCGATGTTCAGTCGCAGCCACTGGTTCAGCATGTAGGCCGAGATGTGGCCGACGATCGGCCCTTCGACCTGCGCCGCGAAGTCGAAGCGCGGCGACTCGAGCGGTCCATGATTCGGATCGTTGAGGTCGTCGAGCACGTTGATGCCGCCGCAGAACGCGACGCGGCGATCGATCATCGCCAGCTTGCGATGCAGGCGCCGCAGCCGCTCGCGCGAGAACCACTTGAGGCCGCTGCGCCACGAGTAGTGCTCGGGACGGAACACGACGTACTCGACACCGGCAGCCTCGAAGCGTTCGCGGATCGTCGGCGCGAGGTTGGCCGAGCCGAAGCCGTCGACCGACACGCGCACCTGCACGCCACGCTTCGCCGCGGCGGCCAGCGCATCGGTCACGCGTCGTCCGGTGTCGTCGTCGTGATAGATGTACGTCTCGAGATAGACCTCTTCGCGGGCGGAGTCGACCGCCGCGATCAGGGCCGGAAAGAATTCCGATCCACCGCAGAGCAGGTCGATCCGGTTGCCTGCTTCGAACTTCACTCGAGACACGAGCTCGGCGAGGATCGGCGCGTGGTCCGACAGCTTCGCCCACGTCGGACCCGACAGCACCTGCGCCGATGCGACGCGAAAGCCGCGCACGTACACGCGATCGAGCCTGAGCAGCGGGAATGCGCTCGGGAAGGTGCGCGCCGGCGACGGCGGCTTGCGTCGCGACGTCACGGTCTTGTCGGCAGCCGCGGCGTCCGTCTTCGGCGGCTCGAGCGTGCGACGGATGTAGCCGGCGGCGCGACGGGCGAGCGCGGCGCGTCGTGTCTCGTGGTTCGCGAAGACCTCGCGCACGCCGAGGTTCTCGACCAGTCGTCGGCCGAGCCGGTGACGCCAGTCGTTGAAGTCGCCGGCGATGATGACCGGCGCATCGGCCGGCACGTGCGAGCGGATGCGTGCGATCAGCGCGTCGGCCTGCCGCACGCGGCTGTCCTCGAACAGTCCGAGATGCGCGCAGATGCAGTGGATCTCGGTGCCGTCGAAGTCGAACGAACAGTGCAGCAACCCTCGCGACTCGAAGCGATGGTCGGAGATGTCGATGTTCTCGTGCGCGAGCATCCGGAAGCGCGACAGCAGCGCGTTGCCGTGATCGCCGTCGGTGCGCACCGAGTTCTTGCCGTAGGCCGCCTCGGCCCAGCGGTCGCCGGCGAGGAACGTGTGCTGCGCGAGCTCCGGCCAGTTCGAGAAGCGCGTCGCATGCAGGTCGTTGCGACCCTGCACCTCCTGCAGGAACACGAGGTCCGCCTCGAGCGCGTGCAGCCCGGCGCGCAGGTCGTGGATGCGATTGCGCCGCGACATCGCGGACACGCCCTTGTGGATGTTGTACGTCGAGATTCGCAAGCGCCTCGCGGTCGCTGGCACGGTCTCGTCGGTGACCGCGGCGGCCGCGTCGCGCTCGCGTTCGAGCAGCGCCTGCGCCGCCGCCGCGTCGTCTGTGATTCCTTCAGGGACTGTTCGCTCACGTCGTTCGATGCGCGTCGCGGCTCGCGGCGACGCGCGACGGAAGTTGGAGGATGGCTTCGGCATTGCTCGGCGAAAAACAACGCGCGGCCGCCTCGCGATAGGGGCGCCAAGCGTATTGCAAATGCTCGCGAGGGGCAACGCGCACACGACCTCGCGACGGGAAATCGGCGGGCAACTCGAGCCCGAACCAGTGTTCGACGTTCCGCTCGACGTCGGGCTCATAGCGATGTCGCCATTGCGGGTAGATGGTGTACTCGATCGAGTGGTTCCAGTCGATCAGCGAACCGTCGATCGACGCGTCGATCGCGGTCTCCTCGCGGACCTCGCGCGTCGCGGCATCGCGCAGCGGCTCGTCGACCGCGTCGATGCTGCCGGTGACCGACTGCCAGAAGCCGGCACGGTCCGCGCGCTCGAGCAGTAGAACATCCCATGCGGTCGTGTAGATGACGACGAGCACCGACCGCGGAATCTTGAACGGACGGTCGGTCGTGACGGTCATCGCACGAGCGGCGTCCGCACCGCGCCCGACAGTCGCGAGCCGTTGGGGGCGTCGACGTCGTACGCGAGCAGGCCACCGTCGACCATCCGTGTCCCGGCGCCGCGAAGCGTCGTCCGCAACGCGTCGAGCGCGCGCGCCGATGCGTCGTTCATCGCGGCCAGCGCGAGCGTGCCGCGCACCGGGATCGCCGCATAAAGTCGCCGCGTCCCGATCGCGTCGGCGAAGCGGCGCATCCGCGCGACGTCGAGCAGCGACGCGGCCGGGTCGCCGCTCGATCGCACGCGATACGAGCCGGGCGCATCGGCCCCGACCGGCTCGAGCGCGACGCCGGTCTCCGCGTCGAGGTTCGAGATCGCCGTCGCGCGAAGCGCGTCGGGCGAGAGCCCGAGCCTGGCGGCGATCGCCGTCGTGACGAACGTCGACGCGACGCCGCGCACGAGCGCGTAGCGGACCGCGTACGCGCCGACGAGCGGTTCCTCGATGAAGCCGTACCGATAGCCGCCCGACTCCGCGACCACGATCGGGCGCAGCGAGGCGCGGTCCGGCGATCTCGTGGAAGCATCGGCGCCGTCGACGTCGTCGATCGCGCGCTCGATGGCCGACGTGCAGGCGAGGCGATCGCCCGCGCAGTCCGCGAAGACCTTCGACAACGCGACGTCGACGAGCAGCCCGGACGGCAGCGCGACGCGCACGAGCCCGCCGTCGAGCGGCTCGACCTTCGTGCCGGGATGCCGGTGCCCGACGCCGTCGACGAAGCGCGGGCCGACGGCATCCGGTCGCGTGCGCGACGTCGAACCACCACGCGAACGCGATCGCCGCGACGACCACCGTCGCCGCGAGCAGGATCACGCGCCGACTCATCGACCGCGACGCGGATGCCGCCGTCGCTCAGGCCGCACGCGGCTCCAGATTGCCTTGCGCGGGCACGCCGCGCTCGCCGGGCGCGGCGACGCGATCGCTGCTGCGAAGCCGGATGTGCAGCTCGCGCAGCTGCCGCTCGTCGACCGCACTCGGCGCCTCGGTCAGCAGGTCCTGCGCGCGCTGCGTCTTCGGGAACGCGATCACGTCGCGGATCGATTCGGCGCCGGTCATCATCGTGACCAGCCGGTCGAGGCCGAACGCGATGCCGCCGTGCGGCGGCGCGCCATAGCGCAGCGCGTCGAGCAGGAAGCCGAACTTCGCCTGCGCCTCTTCGGCATCGATCTTCAGCGCGCGGAAGACCTTGCTCTGGATCTCCTCGCGATGGATCCGCACCGACCCGCCGCCGATCTCCCAACCGTTCAGCACGAGGTCGTAGGCCTTCGCGGTGCAGCGCGCCGGGTCGGTCGCGAGCAGGTCCTCGTCACCGTCCTTCGGCGCCGTGAACGGATGATGGGCCGCGGTGAAGCGCTTCTCCTCGTCGTCGTACTCGAACATCGGGAAGTCGACGACCCACAGCGGCCGCCAGCCTTCCTCGAGCAGGCCGGTGCGACGGCCGAAGTCGGAGTGACCGATCTTCACGCGCAACGCGCCCATCGCATCGTTGACGACCTTCGCCTTGTCGGCGCCGAAGAAGATCAGGTCGCCGTTCACCGCGCCGGTCCGCTCGACGATTGCCTTCAGCGCGTCGTCGTGCAGGTTCTTGATGATCGGCGACTGCAGGCCGGCCCGCAGGTCCTTCTGCGCCAGGTCGTTGACCTTGATGTAGGCCAGGCCCTTCGCGCCGTAGATCGCGACGAACTGCGTGTAGCCGTCGATCTCCGATCGCGCGAAGCCGCCGTCGCTCGCGCCGCCGCCCGGCACGCGCAACGCCACGACGCGGCCGCCGTCGCTCTTCGCGGCCGACGAGAAGACCTTGAACTCGACGTCCTTCATCACGTCGGTCAGCTCCGTGAATTCGAGCTTCACGCGCAGGTCCGGCTTGTCGGACCCGAAGCGCGCCATCGCCTCCGCGTACGGCATCACCGGGAACGCCGGGAGGTCGACGTCGATCGCGGTCTTGAACACGTGATGCGTCATCCGCTCGAAGATCGCCCGGATCTCTTCCTCGTTCAGGAACGACGTCTCGCAGTCGATCTGCGTGAACTCCGGCTGACGATCGGCGCGCAGGTCCTCGTCGCGAAAGCACTTGACGATCTGGTAGTAGCGATCGAACCCCGACACCATCAGCAGCTGCTTGAACAACTGCGGCGACTGCGGCAGTGCGAAGAACATGCCGGGGTTCACACGACTCGGCACGAGGTAGTCGCGGGCGCCTTCCGGCGTGCTCTTCGTCAGCATCGGGGTCTCGATGTCGATGAAGCCCTCGGCGTCGAGGTAGCGGCGCACCTCCATCGCGACCCGATAACGCAGCATCAGGTTCTTCTGCATCATCGGGCGCCGCAGGTCGAGCACGCGATGCGTGAGGCGCGTCGTCTCGGACAGGTTGTCGTCGTCGAGCTGGAACGGCGGCGTGACCGACGGGTTCAGCACGCGGATCTCGTGCGCGAGCACCTCGATCTCGCCCGACTTCATCGACGGGTTGACGGTGCCCTCGGGACGCTTGCGCACGATGCCGCGGACCTCGACGCAGAACTCGTTGCGCAACGACTCGGCGGTCGCGAACGTCTCGGCGCGGTCCGGATCGCAGACGATCTGCGCCATGCCTTCGCGATCGCGCAGGTCGATGAAGATGACGCCGCCGTGGTCGCGGCGTCGATGAACCCAGCCGTCGAGCACGACGGGCTGCGCGAGCTGGTCTGCGGTCACGAGGCCGCAATAGTGGGTACGCATGAGAACTCCGCTGGTTGGGCGGCCACCAGGTGGCGCGCACTCGACGTCGGCGTCGACCCGGCCGCTCGGCGGCCGGCAGGATGGTCAGGGCAGGGCGCAGGGCCGGCGGCAGCCTTGCCGCGGACGACCCGCCCTAGCGATTTCGGCCCGGAGCCTCGATCGCGAGAGGCGCGAGCGCGCGGCCGTGACCCGTGGCATGGCGCGCGGTTTCAATCGTGCGCGACGACGGGCGTGTGGAGTCGGACGACATTCGCATCGGCGGAAATTACCACGCCGCGCCCCGGTCCGGCAACGCGACGGGCCTGTGCTCGCCGGTCATGGCGACGCCGCGATCGGCAACGGCGAGTCGATGACGGACCCGCGGATGCCGGGTGCGACGACGCCCATCGACACGACGAACTTCAGCGCTTCGTCGACCGTGATGTCGAGGTCGACGATCTGATCGAGCGCGACGATCAGCACGTAGCCCGACGTCGGGTTCGGCGCGGTCGGCACGTAGACGCTCGCGTGGTCGCCGTCGAGCGGCGCCTGCAGCGCGGCACCGGGCGTCCCGACGACGAAGCCGACCGTCCAGACGCCGACCCGCGGAAACTCGACGAGCACCGGCTTGCGGAACGCCTGGCCCGACGGCGACAGCAGCGTGTCGGACACCTGCTTGACGCTCGAGTAGATCGTCGACACGACCGGAATCCGCGCGAGCAGCGCCTCCCACCACAAGACGAGCCGTCGGCCGATGAAGTTGCGCGCGAGGATGCCGACGACGAGGATGATCGCGAGCGTAAGGATCGCGCCCATCCCGGGGATGTTGAACGGCGGTTGATCGCGGACCGAAGGCGGCAGCAGCAGCAGGCTCTGATCGAGCGTCGCGACGATCAGGTGCAGGACCCAGATCGTGATGCCGAGCGGGACGAGGATGACGAGCCCGGTGAAGAACGCCTTCTTCAGCATGACGCGGCCGGGTCAGCCGGTGGAGCCGCCGCCCGCGGCCGGGGCCGGCTTCGCATCGCTCGTCGCAGCCGGTGTTGAAGCCGGTGCCGGCGTCGGCGCGGACTTGTCGGCACCGGCGGCGCTCTGGTCGGCCTTGCCGGCGTCCGGCTTGCCGCCGTCGCCCGCATCGCCGCCGCTGCCCTTCGCCGCCTCCTTCGTGCCGGGGTTGCGGAAATCCGTGACGTACCAGCCGGACCCCTTCAACTGGAAACCGGCCGCGGTGACCTGCTTCTGGAAGGCCGGCGCCCCACACGACGGACAGACCACCAGTCGTGGGTCCGAGATCTTCTGCAGCACGTCCTGCTGGAAGCCGCAGGCATCACATCGGTAGGCGTAGATCGGCATCGGTTCGGGAAGACGGACAGTGAAGCGCGAGCGATTATAGGTCGCGGTCCCGCATAAAAAAAAAGCTCCGGTTTCCCGGAGCTTTCGTCGGCTGGCGGCAGGTTACTTGCCGTAAGCCGCCTTCGCGTTCTTCTGGCACGTCGTCTTCGCATCGCCGGCGAAGCCGTCGCACTTCTCCATCGCGACCTTGTAGTCGGCGTCCCGCTTGTCGTCGGCGGCATCCTTGCGTGCGACGACCGTCTTCTCCGTCGCCTTCGCATCGGCCTTCGCTCGCGTCTGCGCCGCCTTCGCTTCCTTCACGCACACGTCCTTCCCGTTGCCGGACATCGCGTCGCACTTCTGCTTCGCGACGTCGTAATCGGCATCGGCGGCGGTGTCGGCGGCATCGGCCCGAGCCTTCGGCGTGGCCTTGTAGTCGGCCTCGGCCATCGCGTCGGACTTCTTCTGCGCGGCCTTCGCTTCGGCCTCGCACACGTCCTTCGGATTGCCGGCCAGCGACTTGCACCGATCCATCGCCGCCTTGTAGTCGGCCGAGGCGCGATCCTTGGCGGCGTTGTAGTCGGCCCGCGTGGTCGCCGATGCGGACCCCGCGAACGTCAGGCACAGCGCCGATGCGGCCAGCGCGAACTTGATTCCGTAATGCTTCATTGCATCTCCCTTGTTGTTATGGTTCAGAACGACTGGCGTCATGCGGGCCATGACCGCTTGACGGGAACCGGCTCGCGTTGCAGCTGCAACGCGTCGTCGTTCCATTGCACCTGGTGCTTCAGCATGCCGTACCGCATCTGGAGACGACCGCCGTATTCGATGGCCTCGCCCTTGAGGATCCAGTCGCGGCGAGCGAAGCGAAGACCGGCGCTCTGCACGGCTCGTCCGCCGAGCTGCTTGATGCGGCCGATCGAGATGTCCCAATTCATCGACAGTTCTCCAGCGAGTCTGCAAAAAAAAGCCGGCCGTGCCGACTGCTCACATCCACTTGCTGACGTGCCGGAAGAACACGAACCGGACGTCCGGATCCCATGCATAGATCGCCGGGACCAGCCGCGCATCGTCGCCATCGGCGTCGTCCGCCGCCATCGGCTCGAACGTCGCATCGACGACGGCTTCATCGGCCGACGCGGTGGTTGCGGGAGGCGACGCCACGCGCGGGACCGCATGGGCCCGCGGCGGCTGCGCCATGACCTCCGATGCCTGGAGGCGCAGATTGCCGAGCATCGTGACGCCGACGACGCCGGCGACCACGAGCACCTTGCTTGCGAACGTTCGGCTCATCACGTCTCCCGAAGGTGAGTCGAGCGACGAGCTATCTGCGCATCAGTCCGACGATCAACGAGACGACGAACAGAATGACGAAGATGAAGAAAAGGATCTTCGCGATTTCAGCGGCGCCAGCGGCGATGCCGCCGAAGCCGAACAGCGCGGCGATCAATGCGATGACGAAGAACACGACGGCGTAATGCAGCATTTTGAATCTCCTTCAGTGGACTCAGGTTCTCAACGACTGCGCCGAACGTTGCTCCTCGTCGCTCAGCCCGATCAGCACGCGCGGCAGATCGGAAAATTGCGTCGACTTGTCGAGGAAGTAATCGGCTCCCAACTGCTTCGAATTCCGCAAGTACTCTTGCCGCGGATAGTTCGTGAACACGACGATCTTCGGTTTCGAATCCGCGCCTTCACCCCATTTCAACTGGGCCAAGACATTCAGGCCGTTGCCTTCACGCAGCTTGATGTCGACCACTAGCGCCTCGGGTTTCAGCATGCGGATCTTGACCACCGCCTCCTTCTCGCAATCGGCCGTGCCGACCAGCAGCAGCGAAGGCTGGTCGGCGATGGCTTCGGCGATCCTCTCCATCAGGATGGGAGAGTCTTCGATGACGAACACCCGCAGCGGCGATTTCATTGGACGAGAGGAGAGTCAGCGGCGCTGCGAGCGTCTCCGCCCTCGTTTCCCAGGTTGACTCCAGCGGAAGACGCGTCGGCCCGTCCGCACGAAACGCAGGGTAAGGGGCCGGGCCGATCCGCCCCTATCGGTTCCGGGCTCGTTGGGGTGTCCGCATTCGTCTGAGCCACGACGCCACTTCTTGCGATCTAAAAAAAAATCGCGCCGGTTGGCGCGATCGTGCTGTCGGCCAACGTTGCCGACTACTGGATCAACTCGTTCTTGATCGCGTAGTACGTCAGGTCGGCATTGGTCTTCAAATTCATCTTTTCGAGGATTCGTGCACGGTGCGTGCTGACGGTCTTGACCGACAGGAACAGTTCCTCGGCGATATCCGAGACGCTATGGCCGGCCGCGAGCTTGCAGAACACTTCGAATTCCCGCGTCGACAGCTTCTCGTGCGGGGCGCCGTGCACGTCGCTCGTGAAGGCAGTCGCCAGTTGCTGCGCCAGCGCCGGGCTGACGTACTTCTTGCCCGTGAGCACCATCCGCACCGCCTTGAGGATCTCGGCCGGCGGGCTGCTCTTCGCGATGTAGCCGTTGGCGCCGGCCTTCAGCACGTTCATCGCGTATTGCTCTTCGGCGTGCATCGACAGGATCAGGATCGGCAGGTCCGAACGCTCGCCGCGCATCCGGCGCAACACGTCGATCCCGCTGCGGTCCGGCATCGACAGGTCGAGCAGGACTCCATCGACCGGCCGCGCCCGCAACAGCTCGAGCGCCTCGGTACCGCCGGACGCCTCCGCGTCGACGACGATGTCGGTGCACTCCGCAAAGATCTGCCTCAGACCTGCACGAACGATCTGATGATCGTCCACCAACATGATTTTCTTGATCAACGGCTCATTCCCACGTTGCGTAGCACACGATCGGTGATTGTAACGTTATCGGGAAGCGCGCCTTCCGGACGCCGGCAGACCGTCGCGGGCCCGATGGTGGTGGCTCGTTGTATGGTTTCGGCTCGGCCCGATGCCGGTTTGATTGTCCGCCTTTATCCTACGGCTGGATACGAGACTCTCGACAATCATCGAAACCCACGAACGAAGAGCGCAGCCATGAGCGATCTACCGAAAGGCACGTCCGGTCCCCAAGCGGGTTCCGAAGGAGCGTTCCTGTCCGACATCAAGACGCTGCGCGAACGCGCGCGGCGGCACATCGAAGACGGCGCAGTCACCGACGAGTACAAGGATGACCGTCAGAAGGTCTGCGACATCCTCAACGAGGCGCTCGCGACCGAGCTCGTCTGCGTGCTGCGCTACCGACGCCATCACTTCATGGCGAAGGGCGTCCTCGCGCAGCCGATCAAGGCCGAGTTCCTCGAGCATGCGGAAGAGGAACAGCAGCATGCCGACGAGATCGCCGAACGCATCGTCCAGCTCGGCGGCGCGCCGAACTTCTCACCCGACGGCCTGGCGTCGCGCAGCCATGCCGAATACGTCGAAGGCGAGACGCTCGTCGACATGATCAAGGAAGACCTCGTCGCCGAACGGATCGCGATCGAAAGCTATACCGAGATCGTCCAGTATCTCGGTGCCAAGGATCCGACCACGCGCCGCCTGATGGAGTCGATCCTCGCGAAGGAAGAGGAGCACGCCGACGAGCTGAACGACCTGCTCGAGGGGCTGCCGACCGAGAACACGCAGAGCTTCAAGGTGCTCGGCGCGTAGCCTTGTCGTCGAACGGACCGGCCTTCAGGCCGACTGCGTCGCGTAGCGCATCGGCCGTCGGTTGGCCGCGGCCTGGCAAGGCATCGAGCCGCGGATGATCGTCCCGCCTTTCGGGCCGTTCAGGATCTCCAGCTGCCCGTCGTAAGCGAGGATGCGTTCGCGGATGCCGAGCAGCCCGTGGCCGCCGGCCTTGGCCCGATCCGCGGCCGTGATGCCGAGCCCGTCGTCGGCGATCTCGAATTCGATGCGGTCCGCGTTGCGATAGGTGTAGGCCGAGACGCGCGTCGCCTGCGCGTGCTTCAGCACGTTGTTCAGCGCCTCCTGGAACACGCGGAAGATCGCGATCAGACAGCCTTCGTCGGTGCTCGTGAGCTCGCCTTCGTAGTCGAACGTCGCGCGGATTCGCGTGCGCCGCGACCACTCCTCGATGTACTGCTCCAGCGCGGGTCCGAGCCCGAGGTTGTCGAGCATGCTGGGCCGCAGCTCGCTGACGAGCTGCCGCTTCATCTCGATCGCGCTGTTCAGCAGCGTCAGCGTGCGATCGAGCTTCGCGGCGTGTTCGGGCGCGCTCGCGGCGATCTTGTCGCGCACCCGCGAGACGTCCATGTTGATCGCCGTCAGGTAGCTGCCGAAGTCGTCGTGCAGGTCGCGCGCGAGGATCCGCTTTTCTTCCTCGCGGACCTCGAGCAGATGACGTGACAGGTCCGACAGGTCGGTCGTGCGGTCGGCGACGCGCTTCTCGAGCATCGCGTTGGTCGCGCCGATCGTCTCGAGCGCCGCGTCGCGCTGGCGCAGGTAACGAAGCATCATCAGAAAGAACGCGGTCAGTGCGACCCCGACGATCGCGTCCGAGCCGAGGCTCTTCACGAGTCCGTCGGCATAGGCATGATCGACGGCCGTGCGCTGCTGCACGAGCAGACGATTCTGCTCCGCGAGCATCGGCTCGGCCGCGTCCCGCACCGTTCCGATCGACTGCCCGCCCTCGGTTCCCATCATCGCGACGGCCGCCGCCTGTCCATGGTCACGATAGGTTTCGAGCAACGCGTTGGCCTCCGCGAAACGACGGCTCGCGACCGTGCGCAAGCGATCGAGCGAGGCGCGCTGCGCCGGCGAGTCGTCGAGCATCGCGTCGAGTTCGGGAAGCCGCTTCACGAAGCGATCGAAACCCTCGCGATACGACTGCAGGTATTTGTCGTCACCGGTCAGCAGGTAACCGCGCATCGAGGCCTGCCCGACCGACACCGTGTTGATGACGAGGCGGAGCCGCTCGATCGCCTCGAGGGTGCGCGAGACACGAGCAGCGCGCTCGTCGAGCTCGTGGGCGGTCCGGAAGTCGATGAACGAGCTCACGACCAGCAGGACCATCGCGATCGCGTACGCCGTGAACAGGGCGAGCGCGTCCGCCGCGAGCACCGAAGCTGCGGCGCGATGGTTCGACGACGGTGGCGACTCCCGGCGGTGCGAGCGGCGCCTCGGTGCCCAGATCAGTCGGCATGCGCAGCCTTGGCGGCAGAACCGCTCGACGCACGCGACGCGGCATTCGACATGACGCAGCCTTCGGTCGACGGGAGGGACGTCGACTCTATCCTGCCCTTCACGACAGCGACTTCGGACAGCATCCTAAAAAAACGACGTGACGCGACGCGCCCGCGCGGAGCGCGACGGCCGTCGGCAGCGGGCTCAGAACGGGATGTCGTCGTCCATGTCGTCGAAGCCCGACGTGGCGGGCGCCCGCGAGCCCGCGCCCTGAGCCGCTTGCGGCTTGGCGGCGGCGGGGCGGCGCGATTCGGCCGGTGCGTCGTCCATCGGGCCCGACGTCTCGCCGCGCCGATCGAGCATCCGCATGACGTCGCCGCGGACTTCGGTCGTGTAGCGGTCCTGGCCTTCCTTGTCCTGCCACTTGCGGGTCTGCAGCCGGCCCTCGACGTAGATCTTGGAGCCCTTCTTGACGTACTGGCCGATCACTTCGGCGGTACGTCCGAAGAACACGACGCGATGCCACTCGGTCGCTTCCTTCTTGTCGCCACTCGTCTTGTCGGTCCAGTTCTCGCTGGTCGCGACGCTGAAGTTGGCGATGGCCTCGCCGCTCGGCATGTAGCGCATCTCCGGGTCCTTCCCGAGATTGCCGATCAGGATGACTTTGTTGACGGATGACATGGCGAGCTCCTTGGTGTCGGTAGGAAACGGGCGCGAGGATGGAGAAGCGATCAAGCGGCGCGAGCCGGCCGCGCACGACAGAGGCGTCGACGGGTCGGCAGGCGGCGGGGCGAACCGGAGCCGGCGGCCTGTTCCGGGGCGATGACTTGCCCGACAGGATCGCGGCCCCATATCGAAACGACAAGCGCCCGAACGGGGTCAGCTATATTAACCGATTGACCCCCGCGCCCGACCCGGCGCTCGACCGTTCCGGACGGCGACCGACCGCGTCGCCGCCGCCTCCTCCGACCCCGCGCGGCACGGCACCGACCGAGCCGCGAGCACCTGCTCCGACCGCCCCGACGATGGACGAGATTCGCATACGCGGCGCCCGCACGCACAACCTGAAGAACATCAATCTCGACCTGCCGCGCGAGAAGCTGGTCGTCATCACCGGCCTGTCGGGTTCCGGCAAGTCGTCGTTGGCGTTCGACACGCTGTACGCCGAAGGCCAGCGCCGCTACGTCGAGTCGCTGTCGGCGTACGCGCGGCAGTTCCTGCAGCTGATGGAGAAGCCCGACGTCGACCTGATCGAAGGGTTGTCGCCGGCGATCTCGATCGAGCAGAAAGCGACCAGCCACAACCCGCGCTCGACGGTCGGCACCGTCACCGAGATCCACGACTACCTGCGGCTGCTGTTCGCGCGGGTCGGCACGCCGTACTGCCCCGACCATCAGCTGCCGCTTTCCGCGCAGAGCGTCGCCGAGATGGTCGACGACGTGCTGGCACTGCCGGAAGGCACGAAGCTGATGATCCTCGCGCCGGCCGTCCGCGAGAAGAAAGGCGAGCACGTCGACCTCTTCACCGCGATGCAGGCGCAGGGCTTCGTGCGGTTCCGCGTCGACGGCGACATCGTCGAGGCCGAGGCGCTGCCGAAGCTGAAGAAGACCGAGAAGCACAACATCGACGTCGTGATCGACCGCCTGAAGATCGGCAGCGACACGTCGCAGATCAAGCAGCGCATCGCCGAGTCGTTCGAGACCGCGCTGCGCAACGCCGACGGCCGCGCGCTCACGCTCGACATGGACACCGGTCGCGAGTCGCTGTTCTCGAGCCGCTTCGCGTGCCCGATCTGCAACCACTCGCTGGCCGAGCTCGAGCCGCGCCTGTTCTCGTTCAACAACCCGCTGGGCGCGTGCCCGACCTGCGACGGTCTGGGCGTGATCCAGTTCTTCGATCCGAAGCGCGTCGTGGGCTTCCCGAACCTGTCACTCGCGTCGGGCGCGATCAAGGGATGGGACCGCCGCAACCAGTTCTACTACCAGATGCTGCAGAGCCTCGCGACGCACGGCGGGTTCGATCTCGACGTCGCGTTCGAGGCGCTGCCCGACGAGGTCCGCGAGCTGATCCTGCAAGGGTCGGGCAAGCAGACGATCCCGTTCACGTACATCAACGAGCGCGGGCGGCCGGTCGTCCGCGAGCATCCGTTCGAGGGCGTCATCCCGAACCTCGAGCGGCGCTACAAGGAGACCGATTCGATCGCGGTCAAGGAAGAGCTCGCGAAGTACCTCAACAGCAAGCCGTGCCCGACCTGCGACGGCACGCGGCTGCGGCGCGACGCGCGCTATGTGCGCGTCGGTCCGATCGGTCACGACAAGGCGATCTACGAGATCAGCGCGATGCCGCTGTACGACACGCTCGACTGGTTCCAGAAGCTCGAGCTCGTGGGCTCGAAGCGCGAGATCGCCGAGCGGATCGTCAAGGAGATCATCGCCCGGCTCGCGTTCCTCAACAACGTCGGCCTCGACTACCTGTCGCTCGAACGCAGCGCCGAGACGCTGTCGGGCGGCGAGGCGCAGCGCATCCGGCTCGCGTCGCAGATCGGGTCCGGTCTGACCGGCGTGATGTACGTGCTCGACGAGCCGTCGATCGGGCTGCATCAGCGCGACAACGATCGTCTGATCGACACGCTCAAGCACCTGCGCGACCTCGGCAACTCGGTCCTCGTCGTCGAGCACGACGAGGACATGATCCGCGCGGCCGACTTCGTCGTCGACATGGGGCTCGGCGCCGGCGTGCACGGCGGCCACGTGATCGCGTCGGGGAAGATCAAGGACATCGAATCGAATCCGCGGTCGCTGACCGGCCAGTACATGTCCGGCAAGCTGAGGATCGCGACGCCGTCGCGTCGCGTGGCGCCCGGGTCCGCGCCGTCCGCGCCGATCGACCTCGCGCTGCCGCCGCCGAAGGTCAAGAAGCCGAAGAAGGGTGCCGTGGTCCAGGCGCTGCCGTCGAGGCGCGCGAAGACCGCGGGCTGGCTGCGCATCCGCGGCGCGTCGGGCAACAACCTGAAGCAGGTCGACCTCGACATCCCGGTCGGGCTGCTCGTCTGCATCACCGGCGTGTCGGGCAGCGGCAAGTCGACGCTGATCAACGACACGCTGTATCACGCCGCCGCGCGTCATCTGTACGGTTCGTCGACCGAGCCGGCGCCGTACGCGAGCGATCGAAGGACTCGACACCTTCGACAAGGTCATCAACGTCGACCAGAGCCCGATCGGCCGCACGCCGCGCTCGAACCCGGCGACGTACACCGGGCCTCTTCACGCCGATCCGCGAGATGTTCGCCGAGGTGCCGATGGCGCGCGAGCGCGGCTACGGACCGGGGCGCTTCTCGTTCAACGTCAAGGGCGGCCGCTGCGAGGTCGTGCCAGGGCGACGGCGTCATCAAGGTCGAGATGCACTTCCTGCCCGATGTCTACGTGCCGTGCGACGTGTGCCACGGCAAGCGCTACAACCGCGAGACGCTCGAGGTGCAGTACAAGGGCAAGAACATCACCGAGGTGCTCGACCTGACGGTCGAGGACGCGTTCGAGTACTTCAAGGCGCTGCCGGTGATCGCGCGCAAGCTGCAGACGCTGCTGGACGTCGGCCTCGGCTACATCAAGCTCGGCCAGAGCGCGACGACGCTGTCGGGTGGCGAGGCGCAGCGCGTCAAGCTGTCGCTCGAGCTGTCGAAGCGCGATACCGGCCGCACGCTGTACATCCTCGACGAGCCGACGACCGGGCTGCACTTCCACGACATCGCGATGCTGCTGAAGGTGATCCACGCGCTGCGCGACCACGGCAACACGGTCGTCGTGATCGAGCACAACCTCGACGTGATCAAGACGGCCGACTGGATCGTCGACCTCGGTCCGGAAGGCGGGGCCGGCGGCGGGACGATCGTCGCGCAGGGGACGCCGGAGGACGTGGCGTCGACGCCGGCGAGTTATACGGGACGGTATCTGGAGCCGATCCTGGCGCGAGCGGCTTAGCCGTAGAAGATCCCGGCGCAGCGAGTTCCAATTGATCGTGCCGCGCAGATTCGTCGACGTCGACCGCATGGATGCGAAGGGACCCCGTCATCGCGTCGCTCCATCGCAAGCAGGATGCGCCTCGTGAAACGCACTTGGACGATCGTCGGTGTCCGTGACGTCTCCGCGAGCTTCACGTGGTACCAGTCGCTGCTCGGCCTGCCTGCAGGCGCGCCGGCGCATACCTTCTTCGGACAGATTCTCGACACCGACGGAACGGTCCTGCTGTGCCTGCACCAGTGGGGCGCGCACGAGCATCCGTCGCTGACCAGCCCCGACCGGGCAACGCCGGGCAACGGCCTGCTGCTGTTCTTCCGGGTGGACGACTTCGACGAGGCGCTGCCGAGAGCGCGTGCGCTCGTCGATCGGTTGCAGGAAGAGCCGCATCGCAACCCGAGCACCGGGACGATGGAGTTCGCATTGCTCGACCCGGACGGCTATCACGTCATGGTCAGCGCCCTCGATCCGGGCTGACGTCGATCGGCCCGCAGCGGCGAAGCAGTCGTGGCGCCGCACGTCGCTGGCCGAGCGGCAAGCGCGGCGGCCGTGAGGTTAGAGTGCAGCGGTGAGCGCGCGATCCCTGCCGATACGTTTTGCCTGACGGAGCCCGTAGAAGGATGGTCCATGCCGATTGAAGACCTCATGAACCTTCCCGCGGACGTCCCGTTGACGGCGGACGTCTGCCTGGTCGGCAGTGGTCCCGCCGCCTGGACGTTGGCCAAGGAACTCTCGGACGCGCGCATTCGCGTGCTCATCCTGGAAAGCGGCGGGGGCCGGTCGACGGCCGACACCGAGGCGCTGAACGAGACCGAGGACGTGGGCATGCCGTTGTTCAACGGCCGCTGTCGCATCTTCGGGGGCACGACCGAGATGCCCGGCTGGGCGAATCGTTGCATCGCCTTCGACGAGATCGACTACGAGAAGCGGTCCTGGGTGCCGTTCTCGGGGTGGCCGTTCGGACCGGACGAGGTCGAGCCCTACTTGTCGAAGGCCGCCGCGTATCTCGGCGCCGAACGTCTTTCCCCTCGGACGTCCATTCCCCCGCCTCCCCGCGGTGTCGACAAGGCGGAGATCGACCTGCAGCTGCTCTCGCAGGTTTACTGGGGATTCGGACGCGACCGATTCTGGGCGCCGACCCGGTTCAGCGGTCTGTTCCGCGCACATCCCGGGGACAACGTCCGGGTCATCCTGCATGCGACGGTCACCCATCTGGACACCGACCCGCATTCCGGCCGCATCGTGTCGGTCCAGGTCGCCGACACGGCTGGGAGGACGAGAACGATCCCGAGCCGCCTGGTCGTGCTGTGCGCTGGCGGCATCGAAAACGCCCGGCTTCTGCTGAACTCGAACCGGCAGGTGGCGACGGGGCTCGGGAACGCCCATGACCTCGTCGGTCGGTTCCTGATGGATCATCCGCGCGACCTCGGCATGGCGCTCACGTTCGATCCTCGCGAGGCGGCCACGATCCGTCGATTCGTCGGTCCGTTCCACGTCGACCGGGGCGCAGGGTCGCGGCTGTTCCTCGGGGGCTTCGCGTTGAGCCCGGAGATCCAGCGGCGTGAGAACCTTCTCAACTGCGCGGCCTGGCCGGAGGAGGAGTTCGCGGCCGACGACCCGGTCGAAGCGGCCTTCCGGCTCGCCCGACGCAAGCCCGGCCAGCGTTCCGCCGACCTGCGTCGGGTCTTGACGAGGCCGGGATATGTCTTTCGCGCGGCGCATTCCCGACTCGTGCTCGATCAGCCGATTCGCCGGCTACCCGCGAAGGTCGGGTTCATCATCGCTTCGGAGCAGCAACCGGATCCGAACAGCAGGGTCTCGCTCGCCGAACGACGGGACCGCTTCGGCCTTCGACTCGCACGGACGGATTGGCGCATCGGCCGCACGGACCGCGCCTCGCAGGGCCGCCTCGCGAAGCTGATCGCCGCGGAATTCAAGCGGCTCGGATTGCCCGAAGCGCGGCTCGCGTCCTGGATCCGGGACGAAGCGTACGACGACACCGTTCTTCAGGACGGATGTCACCCGACCGGAACCACGCGCCTGGCGGCCGATCCGACATCGGGTGTCGTGAATCCCGACTGCGAGGTCTTCGACGTCGGCGGTCTCTACGTCGCAGGCAGCTCCGTGTTCCCGACGGCCGGCCACGCGAACCCCACGCTGATGATCGTGGCGATGGCTTGTCGCCTGGCCGAGCACTTGAAGCTGCAGGTCGGCGCAGCAAGCGCCTCCTGGACCTCCGAGATGCATGGAGCGGACGTCGATGAAGAGCTGACCGAGTCGCCGTGGCCGCCGGTCGTCGCGTCGGGCACGAGCGTCGCCGTGACCGGTGCCAACGGCTTCATCGGCGGGCGGCTGGTCGAACGCCTGACGGAGCAGGGCGCCATCGTCAAGTGCTTGAACCGAGGCGCCTCCAACGCGCGCATCCAACGGACAGGGGCCACCGCTTGCCGCGTGGACCTGGCGGACGTCACCCAGGTGAAGGCGGCTCTCGAAGGCGTGCAGATCGTCTTCCATTGCGCTTACGACTGGAGCGACGAAGACTGGAATCTCCGCGCGTTGTCGGCACTGATGGCCGCTTCGAGCGAGAACGGATGCGAGCGCTTCGTCCACATCAGCAGCTATGTGGTCTACGAGCTTCCGTCGTATGGGGAGGTCACCGAGACCACCGAGGAGACGGCGGCCGCCTCCGGCTACTCGAGGATCAAGCGGGACCTCGAGCTGGAACTGCTCGAGGCCCACCAGAAGCGCGGGTTTCCTTGCGTCATCCTGCAGCCGACGGTCGTGTACGGCGCTCACTCGAATCCGTGGACCGTGCAGCCGGCGGAGTCCATGCGCTTCGGGACCGTCGTGCTGCCGGACAAGGGCGAGGGACTGTGCCCGGCGGTGCATGTCGATGACGTCGTCGATGCCATGTTGGTCGCCGCGACGAATCCCCGAGCCATCGGGGAACGGTTCCTCGTGTCCGGTCCCGAGCCCGTCACCTGGAGCGACTTCTACGAACGCCTCGCGGACGCGGCCGGCGTACCGGGCCCCACTTACGTGCCGCTTCAGCAGCTCGAGATGGAGAACAGCAAGCTCGGCAAGTTGCGGCGGCTCGTGTCGACGCCCGAGCGTCTCGTTCGCCGCGTCGGCCAGGTCCGTCCGGTCAGGAAGGTCGTGAGGACGGCGATCCGCGTCCTGCCGTCGGGCTTGAGGAACAGGCTCGACGACTCGCTCTATGGTCGCGACTCGCGTCGCCGAGGGTACGTCCACATTCCCGACCTCGGACACCTGCACTGGATCAGCGGTCGATCGACGATCATGTCCGGGAAGGCACGGCAACGCCTCGGCTATCGGCCCCGTGTCGGCCTGACCGAAGGCATGGACTCGCTCAAACCCTATCTTCGAGAGTTGTTATCGCGGTAAGGCGCACGCAGGCCGAACTGCCTCAATGCGTCAGCACCCAATCGGTGAACTCCTGACGGACCGGCGCCAGGAACCTCAGCGGCCAGGCCATCGCGCCGACCAGCGTGCTGTGGTCGACGTGGTCGAGGATGTGGACCGTGACGTCGGCGCCGTCGCGCTTCAGCTGCGCGGCCATCGGCTCGGTGTTCTGGTCCGGATAGACGAACGTGTCGGTGCGCGCCGCGATCAGCAGCGACGGAATCGATCGACCCGACACGTGATTGATCGGCTGCGTCGTCGGTGACGTGTTCGGCCAGTCGAACACTTCCTTGACCCCGGCGTCGACGATCGGCAGGAAGTTGTAGGGCCCCGCCAGGCCGACGAAGCCACGGAACTGGTCGGGACGCAGTCCATAGGTCTGCAGCCAGCGCGGATCGAATGCGACCATCGCCGCGTTGTACGCGCCGGCGCTGTGTCCAGTGATGAAGATGCGCTGTGCGTCGCCGCCGTAGCTCGCGATGTTGCGATAGGTCCAGGCCACCGCGGCGGCCGTGTCGTCGACGAAGCCCAGGTAAGGGACGTCCGGGTACAGCCGG
>CAWCJI010000010.1:0-193808 GCA_963795885.1 uncultured beta proteobacterium
CGAGCTGCACGTAGGCCGCATCGGGTCGCAGCAGGAACGCCTGCGCGGGCACCGGCACGACGACGCGGATGCGCAGGCCGCGCGTCTCGTCGATACGCGTCGTCGCGCGTTCGCCTCCCGTCGGGCGATCTCGTGCGGGCACGCTCCGGGCAGCACGTTTTCGACCGCGGCGTAGCCGCGCGAGATCCGCAGCTGCCGCATCACGTTGGCGGGCGGCAGGACCGGCGCGAGCGTCTCGCTGTCGCTGCCCGCGACGGCCTCGCCGAGCACGTGTCCGTTCGCCGTGAACAGCAGCGCCTGTTGCGCGCCGATCTGCTGACGCAGCCGGTTCAGTGCCTGGCCCTGCTGCGACTCGGCACGTCCGAGATCCCGAACGCGATCGCACGCGCCTTGCCGTTGAGGTCCGCCACCATCGCGTCGAGCGTCGTGCGTCCGATCGCGAGCCCCGACTCGAGCGCCGCGTCGACGCGGACGTCGAACCAAGACTCGATGCTCTTGCCGAGGAACTGCACCGACACGAGATAGATCAGCGCGCCCGGCACCAGGCCCATCAGCCCGAACGACACCGCGAAGCGGGCCATCATTCGCGTGCCGAACTGCCCGGCCCGATAGCGGCGCAC
The DNA here is from genome assembly GCA_963795885.1 of uncultured beta proteobacterium. Classification (GTDB taxonomy): domain Bacteria; phylum Pseudomonadota; class Gammaproteobacteria; order Burkholderiales; family Burkholderiaceae_D; genus CAHJXF01. The sequence goes on from CAWCJI010000010.1 coordinate 621, forward strand.
GAGCCGGACCACGAGCACGATGACGATCAGCAGCAGCGCCGCCGCCGCCGTCGCATTGAGTGCGAGCAGCAGCGGGTAGTGTCGCTCGAACAGCGGCGTGTTCGACGACGCCGACGCCAGCAGGAACAGCAGCAGCCCGGCGATCGACGCCGCGATCGCGACGCCGTAACGCAGCGTGCGGGAACGCCAGAACGGGCGCGAGCTGCGCCGCCGGACGATCGCGCGGCCCTGCGTGTTCATCCGCGCATTCGGTGGTTGCGTATTCGTTCGTTCGGCATCGCGAGCGGCCATGGATCCAATGGTACAGACGCGTCGCGTCAGCGCGCCTCGAACGCGAAGCGCTTCCAGTCGGACTCGAGGGTCCAGTCGCGATTCGCGATCGCGTTGATCTGGAACGGCTTCGGCAGCTGCGTCGTGTCGAGCCGCATCCGCACGCGCGCCGTATAGGCCTGGTCGGCCATGAGCGCGCCACGATCGGCGACCTTCCAGTCGCGCACGTGCGTCATCACGCCGAGCGCTTCGGAGAGCGTCGGATAGCCGAGCTGCAGGTTACCGGTCGACACGCGGTACTGCCGCGTCAGCGCGTGATATGAGAGGCGGTAGTTCAGGACCGCGTTGACGGCCTTCTCGTCGAACCAGTACCAGCGCGAGCGGGTCAGCTCCAGCTCGACGACGAAGTACAGCGTGAGCCCGTGCTCCAGCGCGTCGGCGATGCGCGGCTTCAGATCGAACCCGAAGTCGCCGTCGAAGTAGTAGCCGTCGTCCCTCGTCTCGATCGTCGCCTGCTCGACGTCGATGCGGTCGGGCGACGCGATCGTCGTCAGCGGCACGGCGGACAGGCAGGTCAGCCACAGCAGCCAGCGTAGCGCTCTCGTCGACCACCGCCTAACGCGCGGCTCGAGGACCGGCACGGCGATGGAAGAACGGGCGCAGGACTCCGAAATCCTGGGCCACATCACCGCATCTTTTCGAAGAGCGCGAAGAAGAGGCCGTCGTGATCCTGATCGAACGAACCGGTGGCCCGGCCGTCGCCGGTGGGGAGCAGCTGTCCCGGGGCCGGAAGGGTCCGCGCGTCCGCGTGATGGGCCGCGAAGCGAGCCGCGTGCCGTGCGGATTCTTCCGGGAAGACGGAGCAGGTCACGAGAAGCAATCTACCACCGGGGTCCAGCAGCGACCACAAGGCGTCGGTGATCTGTTGCGCCGTTCGCGACAGCTGTGCGATGTCGCGCTCGCGACGCAACCAGCGGATGTCCGGATGACGCCTGAGGATGCCGGACGCGGTGCACGGCACGTCGGCGAGGATGCGATCGAAGCGGCGGCCGTCCCACCACCCGTCCGGCCGCGCGGCGTCGCCCGCGACGAGCGTCGCCGACAGGCCGAGGCGGTCGAGGTTGTCGCGGACCCGCCCGAGTCGCGCCTGGTCGACGTCGAGCGCGACGAGGTCGAGGTCGGCGAGCTCCAGCAGGTGGCCGGTCTTGCCGCCCGGCGCCGCGCACGCGTCGAGGACGCGCATGCCGTTCGTCGCGTCGAGGAGGCGCGCCGCGCGCTGGGCGCCCTCGTCCTGCACCGACACGTGGCCGTCGGCGAAGCCGGGGATGCGCAAGACCGGCAACGCGCGGTCGAGACGCACGCCGTCCTCGCCGAGCGGCCGTGCGGCGATGCCGGACTCGGCGAGCCGCGCGAGACAGGCCTCGCGCGTGGTCCGGCGTCGGTTCACCCGCAGCGTCAGCGGCGGCTGGACGAGCGACGCTTCCGCGATCCGTTGCCAGTCGGACGGGTACGCGTCGCGCAGACGATCGAGCCACCACGTCGGCAGCTCGAAGCGCGTGTCGTCGCGAGCCAAGCGCGTCGAGCAGCGTCGCCGGCTCGTGTTCGATCTGCCGCAGCAACGTGCGCAGCACCGCGTTGACGAACCCCTTGCCGCGTGCGAGCTCCGCCTGCGACGCGGCCGCCTTCACGGCCTGGTCGACCAGCGTGAACGGCGGATACGGCAGCTGCGCGGTGCGCGTCGCGAAGGACTCTTCTGCCACGACGTCCGTCGGCAGCGCGTCGAGCAGCAACGCGATCGCGACGACGAGCAGTTCGCGCAGCAGCGGCGGCTCCGGGACGCGCCGGCCGATCAGCGCGAGCAGCGCGTCCGATCGCGCGCGTCGCCGCAGCGTGCGCGCCGCGAGGTCGTGCATCGCGGCTACCGGGTCGCTGCCGAGGCGGTCGCCGCTCGCAGGTGAGCGCTTGGCGGCACGCTCGGCGTCGAGCCCGTCGCGCAGCGTGTGTCCTTCGCGGACACCGACGCACACGCGTGCCGCCCCGAGCAACGCGAACGCCAGCGAGTCCGGTGCCAGGCTTCGTGCGGGACCCGCGTTCAACGGTCGGCGAACGCGAGTCTCGCGCCGATCGCGATGAACGCCGCGCCGATCGAACGATCGAGCCACGACTTCACGCGCGGCACCGATCGCATCCGACGCGTGACGCCGGCCGCGAGCCAGGCGACGAGGCCGTTGTAGACGGTGCTCATGACGATCATGACGACGCCGAGCGCGACGAACGCGAGCGCCTTGCGGTCGCTGCCGGTCGCGACGAACTGCGGAAAGAACGACAGGAAGAACAGCACGACCTTCGGGTTCAGCACGTTCGTCGCGAAGCCTTGCACGAAGGCGCGTCGTGGCGACGCGGACGGCGTCGCCACCGGTGACGCGGCGGCCGCCGGCGCCGCCTTGCGCTCGAGGCTCGCGACGATCATGCGACCGCCGAGATAGACGAGGTACGCCGCGCCGACGATCTTGATGACGGTGAAGGCGCTGGCGGATGCGGCGATCAGCGCGGACAGGCCGAGCGCGAGCGCCGCGGTGTGGACCACGCAGCCGGTCGAGATGCCGAGCACCGACATCAGGCCCATGCGGCGACCGTGCGCGACGCTCTGCCCGACGATGAACGCCGTGTCGGGCCCCGGCGTGAGGTTCAGCAGGAGCACCGCGAAGCAGAACACGCCGGGATGAATGATCCCGAGGCCATCGAGGAAGGACATCGCCGGGTCGCGGCGAGGCGACGGAACGCGGATCGGGCCGTCCATTCTAGTGGACGCGTCGCGATTCCCTCGTCAGGCGGTCATCGGCGGCGGCAGCAGCGCCCGACGCGTGCGTTCGGGCAGGTCTTCGCCGAACAGCGTTCGCGCAGTGGCGTGTGCCGCGGCACCGACCCGCGCCCTGAGCGTCGGGTCGGCGCTGAGCGCGTCGAGCTGCAGCGCGGCCTCGCGCGGATCGTCGAAGAGGAAGCCGTTCTCGCCGTGGCGGATCCAGCTCGCGTAGCCGCCGCGCGACTCGGCCACGACCGGCAGTCCGGACAGCATCGCCTCGAGCACGACGCGGCCGAACGCCTCGAAATACGCGGGGTGGGTGCGGTAGTAGAACGCGTCGAGCGTCGACAGGAACGCGGCGGACGGGACCGCGCCCGCCGGCAACAACTCGACGTTCGGTTCGTCGTGCAACGACAGCGACAGCGAGGCACCGCCCATCACGCGCACCCGCATCCCGCGATGGGCGAGCGCGGTGAAGAAGCGCGGGTCGCTCGGATGATGCTTGCGCGGGTTGTCGCGCGACAGCCGGCCGACCGTGAAGCGCTCGCCGGGCCTGCGATGTCCGGAGCGTCGGCGGGCCTCGAAGACCGCGTCGAAGGCCGACGGATCGACGAAGCTTTCGAGCACGAGGCCGTCGTCGAGCAGCGGCCGCTCGTCGAGGCGAAAGCGCGGATCGCGCCGGGTCGCGTCGCCGAGCGCCTGCGACGTGTAGACGATCTTCAGACCACGATGGTCGCCGATGCGCCGCAGCGTCTTCTGCAACCGGTCCGGCTGCGACGTGTTGTAGATGACGACGATGCGCGACGCGTCGGTGCGCCGGATCCACCACCCGTTGCGGAAGTAGACGCCGACCAGCACGATCGTGCCGCCGCGCGGATGACGCCACGGGCGGATCGTCTCGACGTCGAGATGGCGGAACGCGTCATCGACGCGGTACTCGCTCCAGAGGCGAACCGGATGGTCGCGGCCGAGCAGCTTGTAGAGATCGACGGTCCGCCGGTCCGCGCCGCCATTCGGATCCCACAGCGGGTTCACGAGATGGATGGTGCGGTCGCGCGGCGCAGGGCCGGTCGTTCGCGATGGCGGGACATCGTGCATGCCGCATTCAAGCGCAGCCACGGCGCCATGGCTGTCACGATCGCGGCCGCGATTGTCACCGGATGTGTCGTACTTTGCAGCGGCTACGTCGGCTCGAAGCGGGCCTCCGGCATCGCTGCGAACTCGTGCCGGAAGGCGACCGCGGGCAGCCGCTTTCCGCCCGGCTTCTGCAGCTCGGTCAGTCGCACGACCCCGTCGGCCGTCGCGACCGCGATGCCGTCGTCGAGGTCGCGTCCGACGAGCGAGCCGGCCGGCCTGTCCGACTCGCCCGTCGCGACCGCGGCGCCCCAGATCTTCAACGAGATCCGCCGGGTCCCGGACGCGTCGACGAGAACCGCGCTGCAGCCCGGCCACGGATCGAACGCGCGGATGCGGTCGACGATCGCCTTCGCGGACGTCGAGAAGTCGAGCGGCGACTCGTCCTTCGACAGCTTGCGCGCGTAGGTGACGGCCGACGCGTCGCCGGGCGGATGCTGGGGGACGGCGTGAAGCGTTCCTTCCTGCAGCGCACGCAGCGCGTCGACGATCGCGTCGGCGCCGAGCGCGGCCAGCTTGTCGGTCAGCGTGGCCGCCGTGTCCGCGTCATCGATCGCGATCTTTCGCGACAACAAGAGGTCGCCGGTGTCGAGTCCGGCGTCCATCTGCATGATCGTGACGCCGGTCTCGGCGTCGCCGGCCTCGATCGCACGCTGGATCGGGGCGGCACCGCGCCAGCGCGGCAACAGGCTCGCGTGAATGTTCAGGCAACCGCGCGGCGGGATCGAGAGGACGGACGGCGGCAGGATCAGCCCGTAGGCCGCGACGACCATCGCGTCGTGCGGCGTCGACTCGAGCAGCGCATGGGTCGCGCGGGCGTCCGCGTCGTAGCGGCCGCCGATCCGCAGGCCGAGCGGCTGTGCGACCGGGATGCCGCGACGCTGCGCGAGCGCCTTGACGGCACTCGGTTGAATCCTGAGGCCGCGACCGGCCGGGCGATCGGGCTGCGTCAGCACGAGGACGACGTCGTGCCCGGCGTCGCCCAGCGCCTCGAGCGCCCGGGCCGCGAACGGCGGCGTGCCCGCGAAGACGAGCTTCAAGCGCGGGTACGAATCACGCGCTGTCGCGGTCGAGCTTGCGCATGCGGCTCTTGATGCGCGTCTGCTTCAGTTGAGAGAGGTATTCGACGAATACCTTTCCTTTCAAATGATCCATCTCGTGCTGGACGCAGACCGCGAGCAGCCCCTCGGCCGAGAGGCGAAACGTCGTGCCGCGTTGGTCTTCGGCTTCGACGGTCACGGACTCCGGACGCTCGACCTCGTCGTAGACGCCGGGGACCGACAGGCAGCCCTCTTCGGCGACCCGTCGAACGGGACTCGCGTCGACGATGCGGGGGTTGACGAAGACCTGCAGCGCGTCGCGCGTGTCCGACACGTCGAGGACGATGATCTGTTCGTGCACGTCGACCTGCGTGGCCGCGAGACCCACGCCGTTGGCGTCGTACATGGTCTGCGCCATGTTCGCGATCAGCGTCCGCAGGGGCTCGTCGAACCGGGTGACCGGCTTGGCGATTTTCCTTAGACGAGGGTCGGGATAATGCAGGATGGGCAGTAACGCCATAACAACAGTACCAAACGAAGTGGCCGGAATAATGATTGCGACATCAAAAGATTAATCGGAGAATTTCGAGCGAATTGCCAACCCGCACGTCTCGCCCGAGTGCCAGTCGCATGCAATCCGCGCGGCATTGCGCGGCGGCATTCGCATGCTTCTCCACGTGCAACTCGAGGCGGCAACTGAATGAATTGCAAAAAAAAGTCTAGCATAGGCGCCCGCCGCGAACGGTCGTTCGAGCGACCCTTCGCAAACGTCGTCGAAAGCAATTGGGGCCGTCCCGGCCGCGTGCAAGCGGCGCTGCTGCCGACGCTGCTGACGGCGACTTTCTCGATCGGCTTTCCGCTCGCCGCAGGGGCGCAAAGCAACGATCCGTATCAAAGCGATCAACCGCGTTATCCATCGACCACGCCGTCGACGGACGCACCGACGGCCGTTCGGCGCAGCGCCGCGACGAGCGAGGTGTTCACCGACTCCGCGCCCGATCAGTACACCGTCGTCCGCGGCGATACGCTGTGGGGCATCGCCGGCCGCTTCCTGAAGCAGCCATGGCGCTGGCCGCAGATCTGGCAGATGAATCGCGACCAGATCCGCAATCCGCACTGGATCTATCCGGGCCAGACCATCATCCTCGACCGCGTCACCGGCACGATGCGGCTGTCGTCGTCGGGCCCGAACGGCAATCCGACCGTCAAGCTGTCGCCGCAGGTGCGCGTCGAGCAGGGACGCGGCGCGATCCCGAGCATTCCGCCGGAGGCCATCGAGCCCTACCTCACACAGCCGCTGATCGTCGAGTCGCCCGAGATGCTCGACGCGCCGCGCGTCGTCGCGTCGAAGGAGCGCGTCGTGCTCGGCGTCGGCGACATCGCCTACGTCGCCGGCATCAAGGACCCGTCGATCGACGTCTATCAGCTGTTCCGTCCGGGCCGGCCGCTGCGCGACCCCGACACGAACGACATCGTCGCGTTCCAGGCCGACTATCTCGGCACCGCGCGGGTCACGCGGCCCGGCGACCCGGCGACGATCTCGATCACGTCGTCGAAGGCCGAGGTCAACGTCGGCGACCGCCTCGTGGCCGCGAGCAAGCCGGTCGTCATCAACTACATGCCGCACGCGCCGTCGGCCCCGATCAGCGGGCGCGTCATCTCGACGGTGACCGACTCGGGCGTCTCGGCCGCCGGCGTCGACATGATCGTCGCGATCAACCGCGGTGCCGCCGAAGGCATGGACATCGGCACCGTGCTCGCCATCAAGACGTTCGGCCGCACGATCGTCGACCGCACCAACGGCAGCAAGGAATCGATCACGCTGCCGGAGGAGCGCAAGGGTCTGCTGTTCATCTTCCGCGTGTTCAATCACGTGTCGTACGGCCTCATCACGTCGAGCTCCGACGCGGTCGAGGTCGGCGACACCGTGACGCAGCCGTAGCCCGGACGCGATGGCCGCGGATGCGGTCGGCGACGACGAGATCGCCGACTGGCTGCGGCTCATCGAGGCGCCCGGCATCGGGCCGGTCGCGGTCCGCAAGCTGCTCGAGGCATTCGGCCTGCCCGACGCGGTCCTGTCCGCAGGCCGCGAACAGCTCGTCCGGCTGCTGCCTTCGACGACCGTCGATGCATTGCGATCGCCGCCGTCCGCGGCGCTCGACGCGCTGATCGAGCGGACGCGCGCGTGGGCCCGCGAGCCGGACCATCACTTCGTCACGCTGGCCGATGCGCGCTATCCGGCCGCACTGCTCGAGACCGCCGATCCGCCGTCCGTGCTGTACGTCAACGGCCGGATCGATCTGTCGAGCGGCTCGTTGCTCGCGATCGTCGGCAGCCGCAATGCGACAGCGCAGGGAGCGATCGACGCGCGACGCTTCGCGGAGGCGTTCGCCGCCGCCGGTCACACGATCGTCAGCGGCCTGGCGCTCGGCATCGATGCGGCCGCGCACGAAGGCGCGTTGGCCGCGGGCGCGAGCGGCGGCTCGACGATCGCGGTCGTCGGGACCGGCGCCGACATCGTCTATCCGGCCTCGCATCGCGCGCTCGCCCACCGCGTCGCGGACGCGGGCGCGATCGTCTCCGAGCTGCCGCTCGGCACGACCGCGAGCGCGCACCAGTTCCCGCGCCGCAATCGCATCATCGCGGGCCTGTCGCGCGGCGTGCTCGTGATGGAGGCCGCCGCACGATCCGGCTCGTTGATCACCGCGCGGCTCGCGAGCGAGGCCGGCCGCGACGTGTTCGCGGTGCCGGGCTCGATCCATTCGCCGCTGTCGAAGGGCTGCCATCAGCTGATCCGCCAGGGCGCGAAACTGGTCGACTCGGTCGACGACATCCTCGACGAATGGCCGGGGTCGAAACGCCCGTCGAATGCCGCGCCCGCACGCGCGGCGGCGGCGACCGACGACGTGCTGGCGACGGCGCTCGGCTTCGATCCGATCACTGCCGACGAGCTCGCCGATCGTGCCGGCGTGACGCCCGCGCGGCTGTCTGCGCTGCTGCTCGACCTCGAACTTGCGGGTCGCGTCGAACGTCTGCCCGGAGGACGTGTCCGACGGTTGTCGTGACGTCGTGGGGTGCACACCACGCGGGGACGGGTCGACTTGTCTGGATTCGATGCGCGGGTTACATTGAGGGCACATGTACGACGTCCTCGTTTACCTCTACGAGAATTACTACCGGCCGGACGCGTGCCCCGATGCGGATACGCTGGCGAAGAAACTCTCCGCCGCCGGTTTCGAAGGGGACGAGATCGACAGCGCGCTGTCCTGGCTGTCCGGTCTCGCCACCGTCACGCAGACCACGATCCCGGTCGCCTACGCCGACAGCTCGTCGTTTCGCGTCTATGTCGACGCCGAGTACGACCGGCTCGGACCCGAGTGCATCGGCTTCATGTCGTTCCTCGAATCGGCCGGCGTGCTGAACCCGTTGCTGCGCGAGGTCGTGATCCAGAGCGCGCTCGCGACCGACGAGACGCCGGTGTCGCTCGAATCGCTGCGGATCATCGTGCTGATGGTGTTCTGGAGTCAGGGCGAAGAGCCGGATGCGCTCGTGCTCGAGGAGTTGCTCGAGGACGGCGCGCCGCGCCAGATGCACTGAACCGCGACGCGGTTCGACCGATCGCCTCGGCCGATCGGTCTTTGCAGCGACAAAAATCTTGCGCGTATGATGCCGGCCTCCATCTGGTCGGGCACCATGACATCTCGTCGCCGCCGACCGAGCAGCGACCCTCCTCCTCATGAGCAAGGCCCTCATCATTGCCGAGAAGCCGTCCGTGGCGAACGACATCGCGCGGGCGCTGGGCGGCTTCAGCAAGAACGACGACTACTTCGAGTCGGACGAGTACGTGCTGTCGTCGGCGATCGGCCACCTCGTCGAGATCGCCGCGCCGGAGGAGTACGACGTCAAGCGCGGCAAGTGGAGCTTCGCGAACCTGCCGGTCATCCCGCCGCACTTCGACCTGCATCCGATCGCGAAGACCGAGGCGCGCCTGAAGCTGCTGATGCGGCTGATCAAGCGCAAGGACGTCGATCGGCTGATCAACGCGTGCGACGCGGGTCGCGAAGGCGAACTGATCTTCCGTCTGATCGCGCAGCATGCGAAGGCGAAGCAGCCGGTGCAGCGGCTGTGGCTGCAGTCGATGACGCAAGGCGCGATCCGCGACGGCTTCGCGCATCTGCGAGTCCGACGCGCAGATGCATCCGCTCGCCGACGCGGCGAAGAGCCGCTCGGAGGCCGACTGGCTGGTCGGCATCAACGGCACGCGGGCGATGACCGCGTTCAACTCGAAGGGCGGCGGCTTCTTCCTGACGACGGTCGGCCGCGTGCAGACGCCGACGCTGTCGATCGTCGTCGAGCGCGAGGAGAAGATCAAGCAGTTCGTGCCGCGCGACTACTGGGAAGTGCAGGCCGAGTTCGTCGCCGCGGCCGGCGTCTATCCGGGCCGCTGGTTCGATCCGAAGTTCAAGCGCACCGACGACGACCCGCATCAGCGCGACTCGCGGCTGTGGTCGAAGGCCGCGGCCGACTCGATCGTCGCGGCCTGCCGCGGCAAGACCGGCACGGTCACCGAGGAAGCGAAGCCGTCGACGTCGATGGCGCCCGGCGCTGTTCGACCTGACGACGCTGCAGCGCGAAGCGAACGGCCGCTTCGGCTTCTCGGCGAAGAACACGCTCGGGCCTCGCGCAGGCGCTGTACGAGAGGCACAAGGTGCTGACCTATCCGCGAACCGACGCCGCGCATCTGCCCGAGGACTATCTCGACACGGTCAAGCAGACGCTCGAGATGCTGAAGGACACGAACAACTATCGGCAGTTCGCGCGGCGATGGTGCTGAAGGGTCATGGGTCAAGCCGAACAAGCGCATCTTCGACAACTCGAAGATCAGCGACCACTTCGCGATCATCCCGACGCTGCAGGCGCCGAAGAACCTGTCGGAGCCGGAACAGAAGCTGTACGACCTCGTCGTCAAGCGCTTCCTCGCCGTGTTCTTCCCGGCGGCCGAGTTCCTGGTGACGACGCGCATCACCGAGGTCGTGCGGTCATCAGTTCAAGACCGAAGGCAAGGTGCTGGTCGCGCCGGGCTGGCTGCAGGTCTACGGCAAGGACGCGCAGGACGAAGACGCGAACCTCGTGCCGGTCGCGGCCGGCGAGAAGCCGCTGACCGAGAAGGTCGAGGCCGTCGGCCTCGTGACGAAGCCGCCGGCGCGCTACACCGAAGCCACGCTGCTGTCGGCGATGGAAGGCGCCGGCAAGCTCGTCGACGACGACGACCTGCGCGAGGCGATGGCCGGCAAGGGTCTCGGCACACCGGCCACGCGCGCCGCGATCATCGAAGGCCTGCTGTACGAGAAGTACATGGTCCGCGAAGGCCGCGAACTGATCCCGACCGCGAAGGCGTTCCAGCTGATGACGCTGCTGCGCGGGCTCGACGTGAACGAGCTCACCGCTCCGGAACTGACCGGCGAATGGGAGCACAAGCTCGCGCTGATGGAGAAGGGCGCGATGAGCCGCGAGGCGTTCATGCGCGAGATCGCGCAGATGACGCAGATGATCGTCAAGCGCGCGAAGGAATACGACAGCGACACGATCCCGGGCGACTACGCGACGCTGACGACGCCTTGTCCGAATTGCGCGGGTCGCATCCGCGAGAACTATCGCCGCTTCGCATGCGTCGGCGAGAAGACGCCGTCGGATCACGGCTGCGGCTTCTCGATCAGCAAGATTCCGGGCGGACGTCAATTCGAGATCGCGGAGGTCGAGGAGCTGTTGACGAAGCGCGAGATCGGCCCGCTGCAGGGCTTTCGCAGCAAGATGGGCCGGCCGTTCGCCGCGATCCTGAAGATCGTCCGCGACGACGACAACGACAACCTCAAGCTCGAGTTCGACTTCGGTCAGACCAACGACGACGAAAACGCCGAGCCGGTCGACTTCACCGGGCAGACGGCGCTCGGCTCCTGCCCGAAGTGCGGTGGGGCCGTCTACGAGATGGGACTGTCGTACGTCTGCGAGAACGCGATCAACCCGCCGAAGACCTGCGACTTCAAGAGCGGCAAGATCATCCTGCAGCAGGAGGTCGGCCCCGACCAGATCAGGAAGTTGCTCGAGACCGGGCGGACCGACCTGTTGCCCGGGCTTCAAGTCGTCGCGGACGAACCGCTTCTTCAAGGCGTTCCTGGTCTGGGACGCCGAGAAGGGCAAGGTCGCGTTCGAGTTCGAGCCGCGCAAGCCGGCGGTCAAGAAGATCGCGGCGAAGAAGACCGCGACGGCGGCCGACGTCGCGTCGCCGGAGCCGAAGCCGGTCGCGCAGAAGACGTCGACGAAGACTGCCGCGAAACGACCCGCGCGCAAGCTGACGACGGCCTAGCCTAGCCGGCCGACTGGGCGCATCATCGCGCCATGTCGCGCCTCGCAAACCTGCGTTCCCTCGCGTCGATGACGGCCCTCGTGCTCGTCGCAATGCCGCTCGCGGCGTGGCCCGCCTCGGCGCCGACGGACCTCGCGCCGCTCGACCTCGCCCCGTCGGTCTTGCGCGACGCCGCTGCCGCGAGCGCACGTCCTGCCGACGGCGCCGACGGCGTCCGTGTCGATCGCGGCGATCCGGGCAGCGGTGCGCAGGCCGCGAAGGCGTTCGATGCGTTGCGACCGGCATGCCACCGGGCACTCTCGACCGCCGTCGCCCTCGCCGCTGTCGCGACCTGCGTCAAGACGACCTGCACGGCGTCGCCGACCGATGTCCCGCGCGACGTCATTCCGACGTACCGCGACACCGCAGACCGACGGCTTCCGCATCTCGCGAGCTGTCCACCCAGGACCTTCAGGCTCTGGTGAGCCGGCGTCGTCGCACGCCGCCCGCCTTGCCGGCGCTTGCGACGCAAGCGCCGTCGAGCCAGCGGATGCGCCCGTCCATCGCGTGCCGACCCGGTCCGGAAGACAGGCCGGGAAGCGCTCGCTAGACTTTGTCGCATCGGTCGAGCCGCTTCGCCGGCGCGGGCCGGCGGAGGCGACTCAGAGCGCTTCGCTTCGATGAGGAAAACATCATGATCGGATCCCTTTCACAGTTGCTGCGCCGTGTCGCACGGGCCATGGCCGTCGCGACGGCGCTCGGCGTCGTCGCCGCGCACGCCGGCGGTCCGGCCGATCAGCCGATCCGCGGAACCGCGGCCGAAGCGAAGGCGTCCGACCGCTTCATCATCAAGCTGCGCGACCCCGCCGCCGAACCGCTCGCGCGATTCATGGCGATCGGCGGCCGCACCGGCAAGACGATCCAGTACGTGCGCCCCATGTCGGGCGGCGCGCACGTCGTGCGCATCACGCAGGGCCTGCAGGTCGCCGGCAGCCAGTCGACTGCGCAGACGCTGCGGCTCGCGGCGCAGCAGTTGATGGCGGACCCCGACGTCCTCTACGCCGAACCGGATGCGCTGATGCATCCGATGCTCGTGCCGAACGACCCGATGTACAGCTCGCAGACGAACTACTTCGATCCCGTCGGCGGCATCGATCTGCCCGCCGCGTGGAGCATCACGACCGGCTCGACCAGCGTCGTGATCGCCGTCATCGACACCGGCATCCGCCCGCACGTCGACCTCGCGGGCCGGACCGTCGCGGGCTACGACTTCATCAGCGACCCCAGCGTCTCGAACGACGGCGACGGCCGCGATGCCGACCCGAGCGACCCGGGCGACTACGGCTGCGGCTCCAACAGCTCGTGGCACGGCACGCACGTGTCCGGGACGATCGGCGCCGCGAGCAACAACGGCATCGGCGTCACCGGCGTCAACTGGGTCTCGAAGATCCTGCCCGCGCGCGTGCTCGGCGTCTGCGGCGGCTATACCTCCGACATCGTCGACGCGATGCGCTGGTCCGCCGGCATCGCGGTCACCGGCGTGCCGACCAACGCGAATCCGGCGCGCGTCGAGAACCTCAGCCTCGGCGGCTCCGGTTCGTGCTCGAACACGTTCCAGAGCGCGGTCGACGACGTCGTCGCGCAAGGCACGGTCGTGGTCGTCGCGGCCGGCAACGACAACGCAGACGCGGCCAACACGCAGCCGGCCAGCTGCAACAACGTGATCGCGGTCGCCGCGATCAACCAGCAGGGCGGCCGCGCGAGCTTCAGCAACTTCGGCTCGAAGGTCGCGATCGCGGCACCGGGCGTCAGCGTCCTGTCGACGCTCAACGCGGGGACGACGACGCCGGGCGCCGACAGCTACGCGTACTACTCGGGCACGAGCATGGCGACGCCGCACGTGACCGGCGTCGCGTCGTTGATCCTGTCGCAGAACCCGTCGATGACGCCCGCGCAGGTCAAGGCCCGGTTGCAGGCGACCGCGCGCGCGTTCCCGACCGGGACCGGCAGCGACTGCACGACCGCGCTGTGCGGCGCGGGGATCGTCGACGCCGGCGCGGCAGTGGCCCAGGCGACGACGACGACGCGCAAGAACGTCGCCGCGGCCGCGAACGGCGGCGTCGCGAGCGCGTCGAGCATCTACAGCAACGGCTACCCGCCGTCCGGCGCGATCGATGGGGACCGCAAGGGTGCGAACTGGGGCAACGGCGGTTACTGGAACGACGCGACCGCGAACACGTTCCCCGACTGGCTGCAGGTCAGCTTTCCGACCGCGACCAGCGTCAGCGAGATCGACGTCTTCTCGGTGCAGGACAACTACACGAACCCGGTCGATCCCACGGCGACGATGACCTTCGCGCTGTACGGGCTCGTCGACTTCACGGTCCAGTACTGGGACGGGTCGAACTGGGTCACCGTGCCGGGCGGGAGCGTCACGGGCAACAACCTCGTCTGGCGCAAGCTGACGTTCACGCCGGTGACGACCACCGCGATCCGCGTGACCGTCAACAACGCGCTCGGGACCTGGAGCCGCGTCGCCGAGCTAGAAGCCTACAGCGATGCGCCGCCGGTCAACGTTGCGCGGCCCGCCAACGGCGGCAGCGCGACCGCATCCAGCACGTACAACGCCGGCTATCCGGCGTCCGGCGCCATCGACGGCGACAGGCGCGGTCTCAACTGGGGGAACGGCGGATACTGGAACGATGCGACGCCGGACTCGTTCCCGGACACGCTGCAGGTCAACTTCAGCGGCACGAAGTCGATCAGCGAAGTCGACGTCTTCAGTGTCCAGGACAACTTCATGTCGCCGTCCGAACCGACGCCGACGATGACGTTCACGCAGTACGGCCTGGTCGACTTCAACGTGCAGTACTGGAACGGCTCCGCCTGGGTGACGTTGCCGAACGGCGCCATCACCGGTAACAACCTCGTGTGGCGGAAGATCACGTTCCCGGCGCTGTCGACGAATGCGATCCGCATCGTCGTCAACAACGCGCTCGGGACCTGGAGCCGGGTCGCGGAGATCGAGGCATACCTCGCGCAGTGAAGCGACGGAGGCGATGCGCGTCGACCGCCGCGACGCTATGCCTCCGCGCGAACCTCCACGTCCTCGAACGACTTCGGGTCCGACCCTTCGGCTACGCGCTTCATCGCGGCCGCGATGCGTTCGCGCAGCCACTGATGCGCCGGATTGACGTGCGTGCGCTCGTGCCACGCGAGCACGAGTTGCAGCTTGCCGATGTCGATCGGCAACGGGTAGCTGCGGAGAATGTGCGCCTCGCGACGCGCGAGCGACTCCGAGAACACGCCGACGAAGTTGCTCGTCTCGAGGATGCGGGTCGCGACGAGCACGCTCGGCACCGACACCACGACGCGGCGCGATCGGTCCATCGCGGCCAGCGCCGTGTCGACGTCGCCCTGGAAGTCGCCGCCGAACGGCGAGACGAACACATGCTCGAACGAACAGAAGTCGTCGACGGTCATCTTCGCCCGGTCGAACGGATGGTCGCGGCGTAGCACGCAGCGAAAGTTCTCGGTGCTGACGATGCGCGAGTGGAGATCGTCGGGCAGCACGGCGCGCGGGCCGATCACCATGTCGAGCTGACCGATCGCGAGCATCCGGTCGATCTCGGGCTTCGTCAGCCGCTGCACGGGACGGGCCGAGACCCGCACGTTCGGCGCCATCGCGTGCAGCTCGCGGACCATCGGCGCGAGCAGGAACTGCGTCGCGTCGGTCGCGGCGAACGACATCGTCTCCGACGACGTCGCCGGGTCGAACCGGCGCGGCGACACGACGGTCCGCAGCCCGTTCATCAATTCCGACAGCCGCTCCTCGATCTCGAGCGCACGCGGCGTCGGCGTCATGCCGCGCGAGCTCGGGATGAACAGCGGGTCGTCGAACATGCGCCGCAGGCGGGCGAGCTGCGCCGACAGCGCCGGCTGGCTCGTGTGGAGCCGGACGGCCGCGCGCGTCACGTTGCGCTCGGCCAGCAGCACCTCGAGCGCCTGGAGAAGATTGAGATCGAGCCGCTTTGGCATGTCGAAGCGATTATGCCTCGGATAAGGAGGATTGGTTGGCGGTATGACGGGAGCGCCCCGATCATGCGATGCAGGGCGGTCATTCCACGCCGGCATCCAGCGAGGGGAACATCATGAAACTGAACGATCGGCTGTCGTCCGCCGCGATCGCGAGCGCGATGGTCATCGCGTCGATCGCGATCGGGTCGTTCGCCATGGACGCCGAAGATACGGCCCCGGCGGCGATTGCCGCGACCCCGGGTTCGTGGGTCGCGACCGCGTTCCCGATCGGCCAGGCGTCGTTCGCCCAGCCGGCGGCGCCCCGTTGAGGACGACTTGATGTCGCATACCTTCATTGCGGCGAAGCGCTCGATCGAGCGGCTGCTGGCCGGCCGCCGCGCTCGGCGGCCTGCTCGCCGTCGCCTTCTTCGTGCTGATCTGAAGCTCAGCGCGGCGGCGTTACCTTCGTCTCGATCCACACCAGCTTGACGCCCTCGACGCCGCGCGCCGTGGCCTCGAGCGCCCGCGCTTGGGCGTCGCTCGCGACGCAGCCCTTCAACGTGACGAACTTGCGCAGCGTCTCGACCCACACCGACGTGTCGGCGAATCGTTCGTCGGCCGCGATCCGCTCGGCCACGCGCGCGTTGACCTTGTCGTCGTCCTTGTAGTCGCCGCCCGGCCCGCAGGTGCCGGCGAGGAAGCACGACGTCCCGCGCTCGACGCGCTGATGCGCCTCGCGACGCGCCTCTTCCGGCGACAGCGCGCGCACCTTCGGTGGCGGACAGTCGGCCCGGCCGTGCGTCGCCTGCAACGGCGGCGGGTCGTTGTAGAAATTGTCGTCGTCGGCCGCCGATGCGACGCCGCCGAGCGTCGCCGCCACGATCATGACGAAGGAGGCGCCGTCGCATCGCTTCAGCCGGCGCCGGCGAGCGCACCGCGGTCGCCCTTCGGACGGTCCGGCTCGAAGAACACCCAGCGCACGGCCGGCCAGCGCGTCTGGATGCTGTCCTCGATCGCGTTGATCGCGTCGACCATCGAATCGGCGCTGGGTTGCGGCGTCATCTCGGCCTGCACGGCGACCACGATCGCATCGCCCCATTGCAGCGTGATCAGGCTGATCACCGAGCGCACCTCGGGACGCGCGATCACGTGCTCGCGGATCGCCCGGCGCATCGCCGGCTCGGCCGATTCGCCGACGATCAGGCTCTTGACCTCGCGCATCACCAGGAACGCGACGATCATCAGGAGGATGCCGACGCCGACGCTGCCGCACGCATCGAAGACCGGATTGCCGGTCGCATACGACGCCAGGACAGCGACGAACGCGAGCGCGAGGCCGGCGAGCGCCGCGATGTCCTCGCCGGCGACGACGAGCAACTCCGGCTGACGCGTCTCGCGGAACCAGCGCCAGAGCGTGCGATCGCCCTGCAACTTGCGTATCTCGACGAGCGCGCCGCGCAGCGACAACGACTCGAGTACGACGGAGACGCCGAGGACGACCAGCGCGACGACCGGCGCGTGGACCGGCTCGGGATGCCGCAGCCGGCCCACGCCTTCGTAGACCGAGAAGGCGCCGCCAAGCGTGAACAGCATCAGCGCGACCATCATCGAATAGAAGTAGACGACGCGCCCGTTACCGAGCGGATGGACCTCGGTGACGCCGGCCCGCGCTTGTCGCAGGCCGACCAGCAGAAGAACCTGATTCGCGCAGTCGGCGAGCGAGTGGATCGCTTCGGCGAGCATCGCGCCCGACCCGGTGTAGAACGCGGCCGCGAACTTGGCAACCGCGATGCCCCCGTTCGCGCCGAGCGCCCAGAGGATCGCGGTCAGCGAACCGCCCGATCCCTCCGATGCGGTGGACATCGTCGTCGTGGCGCGTGCTGCTCCGCCCGCGACCGCGTCGACCGTCGCAGCGGTCCCGCGGCTCCGGGCACCGGTTCAGGCGCCGGACTCCTGGCCCAACGCTTCCGCCGGCTCGGGCGTCGCCGACGCGTCGGCGGTCTCGCCTTCGGTCCCGGGGACCTTGTTCGCCTTGCGCGCGGCCTTCTCCTGCTCCTTCTCCTGCTTCTTGCGCTGCTTCGCGAGGTCCTTCTGCCGCTTTTCGTATTGGTAGTTCGGTTTGGCCATGGGCTCCGCGATGTGGATGGAAGGGAAGGCTGCGACCGCGGCCGGTCGCCGTGCGCCGCCGCGGGCGCCCCGCCGCGCGCCGTCGCGGTCTGGTTCCCGTATTAGAACCTAGAACCCGCTTTCGTGCGACTGTGCAGCAGTCACGTCAGCACGAACGGTTGGTCGATCTCCCGGGGCACGTTGCGGCGCTCGAGGTCGAGCAGGAACACCTTGCGTTCGACGCCGCCGCCGTAGCCGGTCATCGAGCCGTCGGCGCCGATCACGCGATGGCACGGCACGACGATCGAGATCGGATTGCGACCGTTCGCGAGCCCGACCGCGCGCATGGCCTTCGGTGCGCCGATGCGACGCGCGAGCTCGCCGTAACTGATCGTCTCGCCGTAGCCGATCGCCGACAGGCCGCGCCAGACGGCCAGCTGGAACGCGGTACCGACCGGCGCGAGTGGCAGGTCGAACGACGTCAGACGACCGGCGAAGTAGGCGTCGAGCTGACTGCGGGCGGCGTCGAGGACCGCCGTCTGCGCCGCATCGGCGCCCCCGGCCGGCAGCCAGTGCGGCGGGAGGTCGTCGGACACGTGGCGCTGACTCGACATGTAGATCGCCGTGAGACCTTCGGCGGACGCCGCGATGCGCAGCGGACCGACGGGACTGTCATGCCGAATGTGACGGACCTGGATCATGGTGTTTCCTTCGTTCGTGATCGTGAGGCGCGGCGCGCCAGCGAATGCCAGAGCGTCGCGGCCGCGTATGCGCGCCACGGGCGCCAGGCTTCGGATCGCCGTGCGAGCGCGGCTTCGCTCGGCGTCGCGGTCGCGCCGTCGAGAAGGCCGTACGCCTTGCGCAGTCCGAGATCGCCGGACGGGAACGCGTCCGGGTAACGCAACGCGCGCATCGCGATGTAGTGGGCGGTCCACGGACCGATGCCCGGGACCGCGTCGAGACGGGCGACCGCGTCGTCGCACGACGTGCCGACCGGCATCTGCAGCCCGCCCGCGGCCGTGAAGCGGGCCAGCTCGCGGATCGTGTTCGCGCGCGATCGCGGCATGCCGATCGCGGCGATGTCCTCGAGGTCGGCGACCGCGAGCACCTCGGGCGTCGCCGACGCGCGATCGAGGCCGGGGAACGGCGTGACCACCTCGGTCCCGAAGCGTCGCGCGGCACGTCCCGCGAGCGTCGATGCGCCCGCGACGCTGACCTGTTGACCGAGCACCGCGCGCAGCGCCAGCTCGAACCGGTCCCACGCGCCCGGCATCCGCAGGCCGGGCGACGCGGCCACCTCCGGTGCCAGCAACGGATCGTCGGCGAGATGGCCCGCGATCCGGAGCGGATCGGCGTCGAGGTCGAGCATCTCGCGCAATCGCAGCGTCGCCTGCATCAACACCGGCAGCAGCGAGCCCGACAGGGTCGCGACCAGGACGTTCGCCGGTCCACGCGTCGCGGCTTTCGGCGGCGCGATCGACAGCCAGCCGCCGATCCGTTCGCCTCGCACGATCCACGAGACCGTGCGGCGATAGGTCGGCACGCCGTCGACGACGTCGACGCGTTCGATGCCGGGCACCGCCCGCATCGCGAAGAAGGCTGCGAGCGTCGGCCAGTCGAGCGGCGGCCGATACGACAGATGCAGCGCGATCTCGTCCGCGGTCCCGGCGACCGGCCCGGCGTCCTTGTCGGCCGCGCCCCGACGCAATGCGGACGGCGCGAGTCCGTAGCGTTCGAGGAAGGCCGCGTTGAAGCGTCGCAGGCTCTGGAAACCCGCGGCGAACGCGAGGCTGGTGATCGGCAGCCGCGTTTCCTGCAACAGTTTCTTCGCGAACAGCAGGCGTTGCGTCTGCGCGATCTCGATCGGCGTGACGCCGAAGTGCTCGACCACGATGCGACGCACCTGCCGGCTCGACAGCCCGATGTCGGCCGCGAGCGCCTCGAACGATCCGTCGTCGAGCGCACCCGACTGCAGTCGCGCGAAGACGGCTTCGGCGAGCGTCGTGTTCAGGTCGACGCGACCCGGCGCGAGCTCGGGACGGCATCGCAGGCAGGGACGATAACCCGCATGCTCGGCGGCGGCGGCGGTCCGATGGAAGTCGCACGACGAGCGGCGCGGCGTGCGCGCCGAGCAGATGGGCCGGCAATAGACGCCGGTCGTGCGGACGCAGGTGAAGAAGTGTCCGTCGAAGCGGCTGTCGCGTGCGGCGACTGCGCGATAGCACGCGTCGGCATCGAGTCGTTGTTGATCCATGACGACCTTATACGCGCGGGCGCAACTTCGAACCAGCCGTTTTCGGACATCGATGGATCGGGCTGAGCGGCCATGGTGACGAAGCGTTGCGACGGCCCCGCTCGCGGTGCGTTCGATCGCCCTTACAATCGCCGCGCGACGGACAGCCCTCGGACGAAGGCGTGACGGACGCCCACCCGCACACGACTTCGCATCGATGATTCTGTACGGCATCACGATCGTCACTTCGGCGTTCCTGCTGTTCCTCGTGCAGCCGATCATCGCGAAGCAGATCCTGCCCTGGTTCGGCGGTACCGCATCCGTCTGGACCGTCTGCGTCGTGTTCTTCCAGGCGGTGCTTCTCGCGGGTTACGCGTATGCCCACGCGCTGACGCGCACGAGACCGCGTACGCAGATGCGCGTGCACGTCGTCCTGCTCGCGATCAGCCTCGCGAGCTTGCCGATCGTCGCGTCGTCGGCATGGAAGCCGGTCGGCGAGGGCGATCCGACGTGGCACATCGCGGGTCTGCTCGCCGCGACGATCGGACTTCCCTACTTCCTGCTGTCGTCGACCGGTCCGCTGATCCAGCGATGGGTCGCCGAGGACGCTGCGCGCGCAGCGTCGCGTGCAGGCGTCTATCGGCTGTTCGCGCTGTCGAACGTCGGGTCGCTCGTGGGCCTGCTGATCTATCCGTTCGCAATCGAGCCGTACACGACGCTGCAGACGCAGTCGTGGGCGTGGAGCGCCGCGTACGTATGCTTCGCGATCGCCTGCGGCGCCTGCGCATGGCGCTCACGCGCGGAGCCCGCACGCGGGCCCGACCACGACGTGGCGCCATCGACGCCGCCGACCGTGATGCGGTCGGTGTTCTGGCTCGTCTGCGGCGCGCTCGGATCGATGCTGCTGCTCGCGGTCACGAACCACATCACGCAGAACATCGCGTCGATGCCGTTCCTCTGGATCCTGCCGCTGACGCTGTACCTGCTGTCGTTCGTCGTCGTGTTCGAAGGTCGCCAGGGGCGCGGCTGGTACGCGCGCGATTGGTGGCGCGCGCCGGTCGCGGCCGGCGTCATCGCGATGGCATGGGCGATGGGCGCGCATCGCGGCGTCCTGTCGATCGACGTCGCGGTGCCGATCTTCTGCGGCGGACTGTTCCTCGCCTGCGTCTTCTGCCACGGCGAGCTCGCCGCGAGCAGACCGGGACCGGCCTACCTGACGCAGTTCTATCTGTGCCTGGCGGCCGGCGGCGCCGTCGGCGGCCTGTTCGTCGCGCTGGTCGCGCCGAAGCTCTTCAACAACGACTGGGAGACGCCGATCGCGCTGGTCGGTCTCGCGATGCTCGCGCTGCCGCCGCTGCTGCAACCGGGCGAACGGACCTTGCCACGATGGCTGATCGGGCTGCTGCTCGGCTGCATCGCCGCCGCGTGCATCTTCCTCGCCGGCGGCGGCGCGACGTTCGACGCGGCGCGCGCGCACCTGCCGGGGTCCGACTCGGACTGGACGACCGGTGCGCTCGTCGCGCTGGCCGTCCTGATCTTCATCGTTGCCGCGTGGCGACGACTGCCGGCCGCGATCGTCGTCGCGACGCTGATCTGCACCGGCTTCTACGGCTATCGGTACTACCGCTTCCTCTCGACCGACACGCTCGTCGCGTCGCGCAATTTCTACGGCTCGCTGCGCGTCAAGGAGGCCGGCACCGGAAGCGAACGACGGCGCGAGCTGCTGCACGGCGTGATCCTGCACGGCGACCAGTACCTCGCGAGCGACAAGCGGCGCAAGCCGACCACGTATTACGGACCCGGCTCGGGCGTCGCGCTCGCGTTACGGAACCTGCGACCCGCCGACGAACCGATCGACGTCGCGATGATCGGCCTCGGTGCCGGGACGCTGACGGCGTGGGGCCGCACCGGCGATCGCTATCGCATCTACGACATCAACCCCGCGATCGTCGACATCGCGCATCGCGACTTCACGTATGTCAGCGACAGCCCCGCGACGATCTCGATCGTGATGGGCGATGCACGGCTGTCGATGGAACGCGAGGTCGCGGCCGCCGACCCGATCCGCTTCGACGTGATCGCCGTCGACGCCTTCTCGAGCGATGCGATCCCGGTCCATCTCATCACGCGCGAGGCGCTCGACGTGTTCTTCGGACGATTGAAGAGCGACGGCGTCGTCGCCTTCCACGTGTCGAATCGATTCCTCAAGCTCGCGCCCGTGGTCCGACAGATCGCCGAGGATGCCGGCGCCGTCGCGACCGACATCATCGATGACCCGGACGACGACGATTACACGAGTTCGGAGTGGGTCTTAGTGACGCGCAACCGGACGTTCCTCGACAATGCGGTCGTGCGCAAGGCATCGAGCGCCATCGAGCCGATCCCCGGCCTGCCGATGTGGACCGACCAGTTCAACAATCTGTTCAAGATCCTCAAGTAGACCCTCACGCATGGCGCCATGACGAAGACCGCTAGCCCGAAGTCCGAACAGCACGCATCCCGAAGGTCGATGACGAAGACAGGCAGCACGGCGAAGAAGGCGTCGACGAGGGCCGCCGCGACCGCGAAGAAGGCGTCGAAGAAGACGGCCGCGAAGAAGCCGTTCGGCCGCATGAGCAACGCGAAGGCGATCGTGCGGACGTCGCCGATCCACGGACGCGGCGTCGTCGCGCGCGTGCCGCTCGCGGCCGGCGAGCGCATCTGCGAATACCGCGGCGAAAAGATCGGCTGGCCGGAAGCGCTGCGTCGCCATCCGCACGATCCGTCGCAGCCGTTCCACACGTTCTACTTCAGCATCGACGACGACTACGTGATCGACGGCAACGTCGGCGGCGACTTCTCACGCTTCATGAACCACTCGTGCGAGCCGAACTGCGAGGCGGAACTGGTCGAGCGCGCCGGCGCCACGCACATCTACATCCAGGCGCTGCGCGACATCGAGCCCGGCGAGGAGCTCGTCTACAACTACGGGCTGACGCTCGACGAACGCTACACGCCGACGCTGAAGAAACAGTTCGCGTGCCACTGCGGCAGCGCCAGCTGCCGCGGCACGATGCTGTCGCCAAAGCGCTGAAAAGTCTCTTGCACGCCGAAGTCGGACGCCTATACTGAAACCGCGAGCCGCGGCGTCGCCGCCGTCGGCGGACGTCGGTGCGAGGCTGAAGTCGCGTGGTGCGTGGCCGGTGCGCCGAAACTGCCTGAGTCAGGGAGATCGTCATGAAGAGCTTCGTACTCGTCGCGGCTGGACTCACGACGCTGATCTGCGGCTGCGCCAGCGCTCCGGCCGCTCGGCCGTACAGCGAATACGACGACGTCGATTCCGCGAAGGTCGCGTTGGCCAATCAGCACGCGAGAACCAACGGCATCGCCATCTACTGGGTCAACTATCCGCAGCGCAGGGCGAGCGCCGCGACGGCTCCCGCCGCAGCGCCGGCGGTGCCGGCCGGGACCTGAGCGGGTCGACGGTCGGCTGACCAGCCGGCCGCAGCGATCGACGACGCATCGGTGCCGCGCGAACGCGGCATCGTCGCGTCGTCTCGATCGCCTCGAGGAAGCTGGCCCGAGGGCAATCATTGCCCTCCGGTCCGACGCGAGCCTGGCGATCCATCTCCGGTCGTCAGCCCGGATCGCGTGCGTTCGCCACTCTCCCACGCCTTGCGCCAGCCGGCGCCGGAAGGCGACGCGCATCGAGCGGACGCCGACACCTCGCCCGCGCACGGTTCGCCGGTGAATCCGTCCGATGGAAGCGACCCGTAAAAGCGGGCAGTATCGTGCCGCCGCCGCGCGGTCGGCGCACCACCTCCCTCGCTCGTTCGCTGCCATGTCCTTCTCTTCCCGCTTCATCGCACCAGCCCGGCGCGTTCGTGCCGGCGCCGTCATCGTCGCGGCCGTCGTTCCGCTGTTGCTCGCGTCGTGCGGCGGGAGCGGCGGCGACTCGAACAACAATACGACCACGACCACGACCGGCACGGCGCCGCCGACCGTCGCACAGCTCGCGAACATCTGCACGTCGGCCGGCGAGAAGGCCTGGATCGCGGCCTACATGAACGACGCGTATCTGTTCTATCGCGACATCGTCGCGGTCGACCCGAATGCGTATGCCACGCCCGAGGACTACTTCAACGCGTTGATCGTCACCTCGAAGGATCGCTTCTCGTTCGTCGAACCGCAGTCGGTCGCCGACGCGTTCTTCACGCAGGGCGAGGACGTCGGCTACGGCGCGGTCTTCAAGTACGACACGACGAACAACCTGCGAATCGGCTTCGTCGACGCGGCCGGGCCGCTCGCCGCGGCCGGCGTCGCGCGCGGCGCGACGATCACCGCGCTGA
This sequence comes from uncultured beta proteobacterium, assembly GCA_963795885.1. Taxonomy (GTDB): domain Bacteria; phylum Pseudomonadota; class Gammaproteobacteria; order Burkholderiales; family Burkholderiaceae_D; genus CAHJXF01. The sequence continues at coordinate 24,895 of CAWCJI010000010.1, forward strand.
ACGGAACGGCGGTCACCGCGCTGTCGACGACGCAACTCAACGCGCTGCTGTTCCCCACGTCCGTCGGGGTGTCGCTGTCGCTGACCGTGCTCGACCTCGGCCAGACGGTGTCGCGCATCGTCACCGTGTCGTCGGCGAACGTCGTCGAGGACTCGGTCCCGCTCGCGACGGTGCTGCCGTCCGACGCGAACAATCCGGCGTCGCCGAAAGTCGGCTACCTGCTCTTCAACGAACAGATCGCGACCTCGGAGACGGAGCTCATCAACGCGATCGCGAAGTTCCAGGCCGCGGGCGTCACCGACGTCGTGCTCGACATCCGCTACAACGGCGGCGGCTACCTCTACATCGCGAGCGAGCTCGCGTCGATGCTTGCCGGCAGCCGAGCCACGCCGGGCGCGGTGTTCGACAAGCTGACCTTCAACGACAAGCATCCCGAGGAGACGAACAGCCCCGCGAACACGATCGGCTTCCCGTCGGCATCGACGACCGGTCAGCCGCTTCCGATGCTGAGCCTCGCGCGCGTGCTCGTCATCACCGCGCCGGGCACCTGCTCGGCGAGCGAAGCGGTGATCAACGGGTTGGCGCCGTTCGTCAACGTCGTCCGCATCGGCGGCACGACCTGCGGCAAGCCGTACGGCTTCATCCAGCAGAACAACTGCGGCGACGCGTTCTTCGCGATCCAGTTCCAGGGCGTCAACAACGTCGGCTTCGGCGACTTCCAGAACGGCTTCGCGCCGACCTGCGCCGTCAACGACGACTTCACGCGCGCGCTCGGCGATCCGGCCGAAGGGCGCCTCGCAGCCGCGTTGACGTATCAGCGGACAGGCGCCTGTCCGGTCGCGGCGACGCAGGCGATCGTGAACGAGGCGTCGCGGTCGTCGAGCCAGTCGGAAACGCTGGGACGGCCCGAGCGACAGATGATCAGGCTGCGTTGACGTCTCGCCGGTCGGGCGTCAGCCGAAGTTGCGCGCCCAGGTCGCCGCGATCGTCGGGTCCGCCTCGGTCAGGGTCACCGCCGACATCGCCTTCGGGCAGTGCTCGGACAGCCACGCGCGGCCGGGCCGCCAGCGCGACACCATCGCCACGTAGACGTCGAGGACCGACATCCGCTTGCCGAGCAGGAACGGGTCGGGCGCGATGCTGTCCTCGAAGCCGAGCCAGGCGCTCTTGACGCGCTCGAGCGCGTGCTGCTTGAGATCGTCCTGCGCCTCGCGCGATCCGACCCATCGCTCCGGGAAGTCGCCGACGACGATCGGCACGTAGACGTTCGTCGCGAACGACACCATCCACCGGTACGCGAGAGCCCGTTCGCGGGCATCGTCCGGCAACAGCTCCATCTTCGAATAGCGCTCGGCCAGCCACAGCGCGATGCCGGCCGACTCCGTCAGCACGGTGCCGTCGTCGAGCACGAGCGTCGGTACCTGTGCGAGCGGATTGACGTCCTTGAGCCGCTCCCAGGCCTGCTTGTCCTCCCAGGCGAAGACGTTGCGCGTGTACGGCTCGCCGGCGAGATCCAGCAGCGCCTCGACGACCGCCGATCCGCATCCCTTGCATCCGTGCAACTGCATTCGTGTCTCCGTGAATTTTCACGTTCGCCGCCGTGAATAAGTGGGCGATTCGTGGGCGCCGTCGGCGCACGCTGTTCTCACCGGCCGCAACAAGCACCGGGCCACCCCTGGAGGACATCATGAAAGACGCTCAATCAAACCGCAAGACGTCCGGAAAGACGGTCGTGATCGTCGCGTCCCTCGCCGCGGTCGTCGCCGCCGTCGCGATGCTCGCGACCTACACGCCGATCGAGAACGCCGGAACGCTGATCAGCGACGCGGCGTCGCTGGAATCGGCGCCGTCGCTGGACACCACGACGACGGTATCGCTGCCGCTGATCGGATCGGCGCATGCCGCGGCGAACCCGCTGGAAGCCGCGACGATCCGCCGGTCGGCCGCGCCGCGCGCCGAGGAACCCTGGAACGCCGACGAGTCGTCGCAAGGAAGCCGGCCCGACGCGACGCACTGAGACGGGAGCTTCACCCGCTGCCGTATCGAGCCGTCGATCGCGCGTTGATCCGACGCGTCGATCACGACCCGATGCGACGGCACGCGGCGAAGTGGCGTCGTCGAGCACCGCGAAGCAGGTCGGGCCGATCGTCGGCGAATGGTCGGGACCGCAGAGCTTTGGCCCCGGTGACGATGACGCCCTCGCCCATCAATGTCGTTCGTCAGCGGCTCGCGGTAACAGGGAATCGCCCTCGGCGCCGATCATGATCAGCCCGCGCGGCGCGGCCGGAGACGTGTTCAGCAGAGGCGTCGTGGCCGTCGATCCGACGACGGCGATGAACAGCGCCGAGACGGCCTTCGGCTGCCTTGCCGACTCGCGGGACGCCGCAGCCGCGCAACCAGCGTCTCGCGGATCGGTGTCGCCGATCATCGGCCGTCGGGCCACCAGCCCGCCGCTCGCGCCTTCGAGTCGTTCGGCGTTCGCCGTGATCGGCTGCCCGCAACGCCGTCGATTCGAGACATCATTCCGCCTGCGCGATCCGCGCGGGTCGCCGGCGACCTCCCCTCAACCCGAACGAACGGGACTTCATCGAATGACTCCGATCGAGATCGCGTACGCCTGCGCCACCGTCGGCGTGATCCTCACCGTCGCCAGCAACCTGATGCGCGGGATGATCCCGCTGCGGATCCTAGCGCTCGCGTCGAACCTCGCGTTCGCCGTGCAGAACGTGCTGATCCACGACCGCGTCAACCTGACGCTGCAGGTGCTGCTGTTCGTCGTCAACGCCTATCGGTTGTGGGACCTGAGGCGGCTGATCGTCGCGATCGAGAACGCGCACACCGACACGCCGCTGAAGGACTGGCTGCTGCCGTACATGAAGAAGAAGAAGTTCAAGGCGGGCCACACGCTGTTCGCGAAGGGCGACCGCGCCGACCACATGGTCTACATCCACGCCGGCGCCGTGTCGCTTCCCGAGTACGGACAGTCGCTCGGACCCGGCACGCTGATCGGCGAGATCGGCCTGTTCACCGAGGAGCGCCTGCGCACGGCGACGGTCGTCTGCGAGACGCCGTGCGTCTGCTACACGATGACCGACGAGGCGATCCACCTTCTGTATTTCCAGAACCCCAAGCTCGGCTTCTATCTCGTGCGGCTGATCGTCCAGCGGCTGCTGCAGGACCTGCAGCGTCGCCCGGCGACCGCCGGCGCCTGAGCGCCGCGAACCGTCACGACGTCGACTGGCGGTCCTTCAATGCGGCGTTGAAGTTGTCGAAGAAGTGGTCGGCGATCTTGCGCGCCGCCATGTCGACGAGCCGCGAGCCGACCTGGGCGATCTTGCCGCCGACCGACGCGTTGGCCTCGTAGTCGAGTCGCGTCGTCGCGTCGTCGACCGGCTTCAACGTCACCGCGGCCGATCCCTTGCCGAAGCCGGCCACGCCGCCGTTGCCCTCGAAGCGAAGCGTGTACGCGTTCGGCGGATCGAGGTCGGTCAGTTGCAGCTTGCCCTTGAACCTGGCCTTGACCGGTCCGACCGACGCGATCATCACGAGGTCGTAGGTGTTCGGACGGCTAGCCGCGTCGCCATCGACGAGCGGCGTGATCGACTCGCAGCCCGGGATCGCGCTCTGCAGCAGCTGCGTGTCGTTGAGCGCGTCCCACGCTGCCTGCTGCGAGACCGGCAGCAACTGTTCGCCCTTCAGTTCCATGCGTTCTCCATTGAACCCGTCGACGAGGACCGACCCGGCGCGGCGCCACGATGCGAACGGGATTGTGCGCCGGACCTGTGCGGCACTCGGCATACGACCCGCGCGGCCGACCGTGTCACCCGAGGCGCTCGAGCGTGATGGTCACCGCATCGGTCGAGCGCGTCGCGGGACCGTGATGGACGGCCTCGATGTTGTTGCCGTCGGGGTCGAGCAGGAACGCGCCGTAGTAGTCCGCGTGGTAATGCCGCTTCCCCGGCGGACCGTTGTCGCGGCCGCCGGCCGCGAGTCCGGCCGCATGGAAGCGGTCGACCATCGCGCGACTGTCCGCTTGGAACGCGAGGTGGACGTGGCTCCGGCCGACGGTCACGCCGGCTTCGGGCTTGCTGACGTTGAATTCGTCGAGCCAGAACATGTCGTCGCGTTCGCCTTCGAGCACGCGTCCGAGCGCGGCGAACACCGCGATGTAGAACCGCTTGCTCGCGGGCAGGTCGTCGGAGATCAGGTGGATGTGGTCGATCAGCCGACCGGTGCGATAGACCTTCATGGATATCCTGGCGTCGATCTCGATCGCCCGCGGCCGCTTCTTCGAGGCGTCGATGGTGTCACATCGTCAGCGCTTCGAAGCGCGCTGGTGGACGCGACGCCGGCCGCCTCGATCTTCTTCGCGTCGGTCGGGCAGCCGACCGTTTCAGACGGCATCCGACGAAGATCGCGCCATCGCCCGCCGCGAGCACCGCGATCCATCCATTACGATGCACACCTCCCCGCCGACATGGACAACGTCGATCTCAACGTGTTGAAGACCATCGTCGCGTGGCGCGCCGAGGGCCGCCGCGTGACGATGGGAACGATCGTGCGGACGTGGGGTTCCGCGCCTCGTCCGGTCGGTGCGATCGTCGCGATCGGCGAGGATGCCGCGGGCCGGTCGGCGATCGCGGGCTCGGTGTCCGGCGGTTGCATCGAGGACGATCTCGTCGAGAAGGTGCGCGCCGCGAACGGCCACGGCCTCGCGAAGCCGGAGCGCCTCGCGTACGGCATCAGCGCCGACGAGGCGAACCGCTTCGGCCTGCCGTGCGGCGGCACCATCGAGCTCGTGATGGAGCCGGTCGACGCGCGTTCGCGGATCGAGGCCCTCGCCGACGCGATCGCCGGCGGTCGCCGGATGCGCCGCACGCTGTCGCTCGACGACGGCGCCGTGACGCTGGCCGCGGCCGACGCGTTCGACGCGCGCGGCGAGTCGCTCACGCTGACCGACGACGTGCTGTCGACGCTGCACGGGCCGTCGTGGCGACTGCTGATCATCGGTGCGGGCCAGATGACGCAGTACCTCGCGCAGATGGCGCAGGCGCTCGACTACCGCGTGATCGTCTGCGATCCGCGCGAGGAGTACAGCGCGCAGTGGCGCGTCCAGGGCAGCGAGCTCACGACCGACATGCCCGACGACGCGGTCATCGCGCTGAAGCCGGACGCGCACACGGCGGTGATCGCACTGACGCACGACCCGAAGCTCGACGACCTCGCACTGATGGAGGCGCTGAAGGGCGACGCGTTCTACGTCGGCGCGATCGGCTCGAGGAAGAACCAGGAGAAGCGGCGCGCGCGGCTGCTCGAGTTCGACGTCACCGAAGAGCAGATCGCACGACTGCACGGACCGGTCGGGCTGAAGAACGGTGCGCGGACACCGCCCGAGATCGCGGTCGCGATCCTCGCCGAGATGACGGCGGTGCGCTACGGTTATCGCATCCCCGAGCCGGTGCGACTGTAGTCATCCGCCGGTCGAAAACCCCGGATACAGCGTCATTCCCCCGTCGACGAACAGCGTCGCACCGGTCACGTAGTCGGCGGCGTCGGACGCGAGCCACACCGCGGCCTGCGCGATGTCGTCGGGCTCGCCGATGCGGTTGTACGGCACCAGCGTCATCAGGCTCTCGTAGGCTTCGGGCGTGCTCCACGCGGCCGTGTTGATCGGCGTGCGGATCGCGCCCGGTGCGATCGCGTTGACGCGGATCCGCTGCGGCGCGAGCTCCTGCGCGATGCTCTTCATCATCAGCATCACGCCGCCCTTCGACGCGGCATAGTTGACGTGGCCGCCCCACGGGATCTGCTGGTGGACCGAGCTCATGCAGATGATCTTGCCGGCCGCGATTGAAACCTTCCGGTCGAGCCCGCGACGCTTGAATTCGCGAACGGCTTCGCGGGCGCACAGGAACTGGCCGGTGAGGTTGACCGAGATCACCTTGTTCCACTGGTCGAGCGTCATCTGGTCGAACGCCGCGTCGCGTTGCAGCCCGGCGTTGCTGACGACGATGTGGAGCGTGCCGAACGCCTTGATCGCGTCGGCGAACATCGTCTGCACCTCGGCTTCGACGCTGACGTCGGCTTTCAGCGCGACCGCGCGACGTCCCATCGCGACGATCTCCTGACAGACATCGTCGGCCGCCCCCGGATCGGTCACGTAGTTGACGATGACGTCGGCGCCCGCCTTCGCGAGCCCGAGCGCGACCGCACGACCGATCCCCGAGTTCGCGCCGGTGACGAGCGCCGGCTGCCCCGCGACCATCGGGTGATACGGGAACTGCGGCGAGACCTCCGCGTCGGGCGTGCGCAGCTCGGGCGAGTCCATGTTCGTGGTCGCGGGCGTTCCTGAATTCGTGGCCATCTCGTTCCTCGTCGTTCGATGTGAAGGTCAGCGCCGCGACATCGCGATCGCCGCCTGGCGGATCAACTGGTCGCGCGGATGCAGCAGCACGGCGATCAGCGCGGTCCAGCCGGTCTGGTGCATCGCGCCGAGCCCGCGGCCGGTGTCGCCGTGGAAATATTCCGGATACAGCAGCAGGTCGGTGAACAGCGGGTCGGACTGTTCGAGCGGGCTGTCGCCGAGCAGCGCGCGACGGCCGTGCGCGTCCTTCAGGAACAGCTTCTTCAGCCGGTCGCTCAGCGCGCTCGCGATCTCGTAGAGCGAATGCATTTCCCCGGACCCGGTCGGGTACTCGATGCGGTGCGTCGGCCCGTAGTACGCGTCGAACTTGTACAGCGACTGGATCAGCATGTAGTTCAGCGGCATCCAGATCGGACCCCGCCAGTTCGAGTTGCCGCCGAACAGCCGCGTCCGGCCTTCGCCGGGCTCGTACGTGATCGTCTTCGTGCCGTCGTCCTGCTTCAGCATGAATGGATGGTCGCGATGGTATTGCGACAGCGATCGCACGCCGAAGTCGGACAGGAACTCCGTTTCGTCGAGCATGCGGGCGAGCACCCGATTCATCCGCTCGCGTCGCATCAGCGACAGCAGGCGGTACTCGTGCATGTTCTTGTCGCTCCAGTGCGAGACGAGGCGCGCGAGTTCGGGCCGCTGCATCAGGAACCAGTGCAGTCGCTCGGCGAAGTCCGGCAGCGTGCGGACGACCTCGTCGTCGAGCACCTCGACCGCCAGCAACGGGATCAGGCCGACCATCGAGCGGACGCGCAGCGGCACCGGCGTCTGTCCCGGCTTCTGCAGCACGTCGTAGTAGAAGCCGTCCTCGTCGTCCCACAGACCCGAGCCTTTCATCGCGTCCGAACCGTGCGCGGCCTCGGCGATGTACAGGAAGTGCTCGAAGAACTTGGTCGCCAGGTCTTCGTAGACCGCGTCGTGCACCGCGAGCTCCATCGCGATGCGCATCAGGTTCAGCGCGTACATCGCCATCCACGCGGTCGCGTCCGACTGGTCGACGTAGGCGCCGTCGGCCATCGGCACGCTGCGGTCGAACAGCGCGATGTTGTCGAGCCCGAGGAAGCCGCCCTGGAAGATGTTGTTGCCTTCCATGTCCTCGCGATTGACCCACCAGTTGAAGTTGAGCATCAGCTTGTGGAACACACGCTCGAGGAACACGAGGTCGCCGGTCCCGCGCTGCTGCTTGTCGATCTCGTAGATCTGCAACGCCGCGAATCCGTGCGTCGGCGGATTCGCGGCGTCGAAGTCCCATTCGTAGGCCGGCAGCTCGCCGTTCGGATGCTGCGACCGCGCCTGCAGCAGCAGCACGAGCTGCGCCTTCGCGAACGCCGGGTCGATCAGCGCGAACGCGATGCAGTGGAACGCGAGGTCCCAGCTCGCGAACCACGGGTACTCCCAGTTGTCGGGCATCGAGATCACGTCCGACAGCACGAGGTGGCGCCAGTCCTCGTTGCGGATGGTCTTGCGTGCTTCCGGCGGCGGCGGCATCGCCGGGTCGCCGCGGAACCAGCGCCTGACGTCGTAGCCGTAGTACTGCTTGCCCCACAGCAGGCCCGCGAACGCCTGCCGCTGCACGAGCCGCTCGTCGTCGGACGCCACCCCCGACTGCAACGCGGCATAGAAGGCGTCGCACTCCGCGCGGCGCAGGTCGATGATGCCGTCGAAGCCCGGGTCGGTGAGGCCACGAAAGAAGTCGCGCAGCGTCGACGTGATGCCGGCGTCCTCGTCGCGATGCAGCCGCACGCGGACCGTCGCGGAGGCACCCGGTGCGAGATCGAACGTGTAGTGGGCCGCGACCTTGCTGCCGTAGCCGGCCGGGTTGACGGCGTCCGTGCGTCCGTTCACGACGAAGTCGTTGATGCCGTCCTTGAAGTGACCTTGCAACGCCGTGCCGAACAGCCGGTTCGAGTTCGTGTCGTTGTCGCAGAACAGCAGCGGCGGTTCGCCGTCGAAGCTCGCACGCATCGTGGGGAAGTCGGTCAGCGTCGCCTGGACCTCGCCCGGCCGGTCGCTCGCGATCTTCGCCTCCGCGCGTCCCGCGTGCCACGCCCACGTGTTGCGAGCCCACAGCTGCGGCAGCAGATGGAGCCGCGCCGCGGCATCGCCGCGATTGACCGCGGTGACGCGCATCAGGACGTCGTCGGCCGCGGCCTTCGCATATTCGATCGTGATGTCGAAATAGCGGTCTTCGTCGAAGATGCCGGTGTCGACGATCTCGTACTCGCGGTCGTCCAGTCCGCGCTTCGCGTTCTCTTCGATCAGCCGTTCGTACGGATAGGGCGCCTGCGGATACTTGTAGAGCATCCGCATGTACGAGTGCGTCGGCGTGCCGTCAAGGAAGTAGTAGAGCTCCTTGACGTCCTCGCCGTGGTTGCCCTGCGCGTTGTCGAGGCCGAACAGCCGTTCCTTCAGGATCGGGTCGCGCTCGTTCCAGAACGCCATCGCGAGACAAAGCCGGAGCTGATCGTCCGCGAACCCGCCGATGCCGTCCTCGCCCCAGCGGTACGCGCGGCTGCGCGCCTGGTCGTGCGGGAAGTAGACCCAGGCGTCGCCGTCGGCGCTGTAGTCCTCGCGGACCGTGCCCCACTGACGTTCGCTGAGATACGGGCCCCAGCGTCGCCAGTCGTCCCCGTTCTCGCTGATCTCGGCGAGCCGTCGGCCTTCTTCGGTGTCCCGCACGGCGTGCGGCGGTGCGCTCGAGGTCTCGATCTTCAAGGGCGATGGGCGGTCGATGTCGAAAGCGGGCGAGTGCCGCAGGCCGCATCATGCAGCAACCGCGTGCGGTCCAGATGACTGCCGCATAATTCGGCGCACGCGGAACGCGAAAGCGCCGGCCCTGCGAGGACTTCGTGATCGAGATCGCCATCGCCTTCGTCGTGCGACTGATGTTGGTCGCGCTGTTCCTGCCGTTCAGCGCCCTCGACAAGGTGCTCGAATTCGACGCGGCCGTCGGCCAGGCGCGCGAATCCTTTCGAGCGCCGATGCTTGCGAGAGCCGCGATCGTCGCCGGCTTCCTCGTCGAGGTTCTGATGTCGCTCGCGATCCTGGTCGGTCGATTCGATCGGTTCGCCGCGTTCGTGCTCGCCGGCTACTGCATCGTGACGGCGATCCTCTGGAAGCCGTTCTGGAAGCACGGCGACTTCTGGGTTCGCGGTCCGAGCGTCGCGCGCGGCCTGTTCTGGGACTTCTGGAAGAACGTCGCGGTCGCCGGCGGCTTCCTGCTGATCACGTTCGGGACGACGGCGGCCTCGGTCGACCGCTTCCTCGAGCATCCGTGGTCGTCGACGGACCCCTACGCGACGAGAGCGATGTCGTGAGCGGTCAAGACGACGCCGGCTTCACGATCGTCGACCGTCGCTTCGCGCACTACGTGCTCGACAACGCGCCGCTCGAGACGCTCGCGACCGGCTTCCGATGGATCGAGGGGCTGGTGTGGATGGGCGACGCGGGCTGCCTGCTGTTCCAGGACCTGCCGAACGACCGCACGATGCGATGGATCGACGACGCCGGCGTCTCGGTGTATCGATCGCCGTCGTCGTATGCGAACGGGCAGACGCGCGACCGTGACGGACGCCTCGTCGCCTGCAGCCATCGCGACCGCTGCCTCTATCGCACCGAGCTCGACGGCACCGTCACGAAGCTCGTCGACTCGCACGACGGCAAGCGGCTCAACGCGCCGAACGACGTCGTCGTGAAGTCCGACGGCAGCATCTGGTTCACCGACCCGCTGTACGGCATCTCGAACGACTACGAAGGCGGCATCCAGTCGTCCGAACAGCCGCCGGCCGTCTATCGGTTCGACCCCGCGAGCGGCGAGATCGCGACCGTGTCGACGCAGTTCGACGGACCGAACGGACTCGCGTTCTCGCCGGACGAGTCGCGGCTCTACATCGCCGAGACGGGCGACCAGCGCGGCGACGATCCGGTGCAGGTGATCCGCGTGTTCGACGTCTCGGCCGACGGTCGCTCGCTCGCGAACGGTCGCGACTTCCACGAGGTGTCGCCCGGCTACTGCGACGGCCTGCGGATCGACGACGACGGCAACCTGTGGTCGAGCGCCGCCGACGGCGTGCATTGCATCGATCCCGACGGCAACCTGCTCGGCAAGATCCACGTGCCGCATCGCGTCGCGAGCCTCGCGTTCGGCGGCCCGAAGAAGAACCGGCTGTTCATCGGCGCGTCGCAGACGCTGTACGCGATCTACCTGAACCGGCGCGGCGCCTTGTGGCCATGACGCCGCCCGATGCGTCAGACCTTCAGCGACGCTGCCCGCGCCGACGCAGCAGATGCCACACGAGGTAGGCGACGACGCCGACGTTGACCACGAGCGTCAGCAGCTTCGGCACCGAGACGCCGTGCACCAGCTCGACGATCTCGAACGGCATGAACGACGCCGTGATCAGGATCGTCACGTACTCGGCCCAGCGCTTGCGAAGCCAAAGTCCCGTGCCCTCGACGACGTGGACGATCGCATAGACGAAGCAGCCGATCGCGATCAGCATCAGGCGGCCGACCGTCGTCGTGCCGAGCAGGTCGAGCGATCGCGACGCGAGCTCCGACGTGAGGCGTCGGCCCTCGTGCAACGACAGCTGGTCCAGCCAGTCGACGATCGAATGCTGCCAGTCGGTCTGCAGCAGGCCGAGCGCGCCGAGGCCCGCCGCGGTCAGCAGCGCCGCCTCGGCGAACTTGAAGCCGGCGATGACGCGCAGCGGGGACTTGCCCTCCGGACGATCGTCTTCGGCGGCGTTCGATGCAGGCCGGTTCATTGCAGCCGCTCCACGAGGCGGTCCGCGACGCGCAGCGCGTTCGCGATGATCGTCAGCGTCGGATTCACCGCGCTGATCGACGGGAAGAAGCTCGCATCGGTCACGTAGAGGTTGTCGAGCTCGTGCGCCTTGCAGTCGGTGTCGAGCACCGACGTCGCGGGGTCGGTGCCGAAGCGCAGCGTGCCGGCCTGATGCGCGGTGCCGCCGATCGGGATGTCCTTGCCGAGGTACAGGCTGCGGTCGAACAGGTGCGGATGCAGGTCGAGCTTCGACGTCAGGTCCTGCAGCTTCGCGCGCAGCCGCTGGTGCGCCTCCATGTTCGTCTCGACTAGGTCGAGCACGACGCGGTCGCCGTCGTAGAGGATGCGGTTACGGGCCAGCGGCAGGTCCTCGGACGTCAGCCAGAAGTCGACCGAGTGATGCGCCATCCAGTCGAACGGCTTGTCGGGGAACCACTGCAGGAAGCCCGGCAGCCCCGCCCCGCGGATCTGCGCGCCGTCGGACTTGCCGACCATCTGGATGTGGCCGAGCGGATAGTCCCAGTCGTCGCTTCCGAAGTAGAAGTCGTTGAGTCCGAGCGTCTTCTGGAAGCGCGTCGGGTTCGGCGTGCGCGAGATCGCGAGCACCGTCGAGTTGTTGTGTCGCATGTAGTTGCGTCCGACCTGGTCGGAGCCGTTCGCGAGGCCGTGCGGATGACGTTCGTTCGACGAGCGCAGCATCAAGAGTGCCGACGACAGCGCGCCGCACGCGACGACGACGAGGTCGCCCGACACCTGCAGCCGTTCGCCGTCCTTCGTCACGTCGAGCGCGACGACCGTGCGTCCGGAGTCGTCGGTCAGGAGCCGCTCGACGTAGGCGCCGGTCCAGAGCGTCAGGTTCGGATGCGCCGCGAGCGCGGGGTCGACGCAGATCACCTGCGCATCGGCCTTGCCGTTGGTGGCGCACGGATAGCCGTCGAACGCCTCGCACTTGATGCACGGCGACGTCGGCGTCGGCTTGCCGTCGACCTCGTCGAGCAGCACGCCGACCGGCAGATGGAACGGATGATGGCCTTCGCGCTTCAGCCCGTCGAAGAGCTGCTGGATGCGCGGCTCGTTCGTGATCGGCGGGTACGCGTACGGCCCGCTCGACCACGGCTCCGTCGGGTCCTCGCCGCGCAGCCCGTGCACGTGATAGAGCGCCTCGGCCTGCGCGTAGTACGGCTCGAAGACGTCGTAGCCGAGCGGCCAGGCCGGCGAAATGCCGTCGGCATGACGCAGCTCGCCGAAGTCGCGTTCTCGCATGCCGCAGCAGCACCGCGCCGTAGACCTTGCTGTTGCCGCCGACGTAGTAGTGCAGCCCCGGATGGAACGACGAGCCGTCGGCGCCGTACCAGGTCTCGGGCGCCTGGTAGCGCGCCTCGTTGAACACGATCTGGCTGTTCCAGTTGGCCGGCTCGCGCGGCAGGTAGCCCCCGCGCTCGACGAGCAGGACCCGCTTGCCGGTCTGCGCGAGCCGCCAGGCCATCGTGCCGCCGCCGGGGCCGGAGCCCACGATCACGACGTCGTAGCGTTCGGTCTGCATGCTATTCCTCGAAACCATCGGCGCTCTGCGACGAGCCCCGGTCGAACGGAGCTCGCCACTGACGGATGCTCCATCATGAACGATCGACCGCGCGAGGCCGAGCGCATCACGATCGCGACGCAGACGACGGGCTTCGACATCAGCGCCGCCTGACGAGCACGACCCCGCCTTCCTCGAACAGCCGTTCCACGTCCGCGTCGGGCGGCAACCGATCGGTCCGCGTCAATGCGAGCTCGCCGGCTCGAGGCGTGCCGATCGGCGTCACCCGCTGGCGATAGACCGCGAAGCTCGGCATGTGGAAGTTCCACGTGACCGCCGGCTCGGATCGTGCCTTCGCGACCAGCGCCGCGCGCTTGACGGGACCTTCGAGCACCTCGCCGAAATACGGCGCGCCGATCGCGCACAGCAGCAGCGTCGCGATGACGGCCGCCTCGAGCGTCCGCGTCGCGACGCGGCGTGCGCGATGTTCGCGATCGAAGTCCCGTCGCGCGTCGCGCCGTCGACGGGGCCACACGAGCACGGCCACGGCGACGGCGAGACCGGCCCATGCGATCGGCCGGTAGTAAGACGGGACCGCCGCGTCGGCACGCGTCGCCATCGCCCGATAGAACGGGTCCTTGATCCAACCGGCGTCCGCGGCATGCGCGAACAGGTCCGGCAGCGCGACGACGAACGCGATCAGCAGCAACGCCGGCAGCGCCGCGAGCCAGAGACGCGTGACGCGCTCGCGTTCCATCGCGCACAGCACGAACAGCGGCGTGCAGCCGTACAGCGCGTAGTGCGGCAGCTTCGTGCCCGACAGCGAGAAGAAGCCGATCACGAACACGCACCAGATCCACAGGAACGTCCGCAGCGGATCGAGCGCACGGGTACGGATGTCGTGGACCATCGTGCCGATCGCCGAGACGAGCCATGCGAGCCACGGCCACATCAGCAGCGGCACCATCGCCAGGTAGTAGAAGCCGTTGCCCGAATGGCCCTGCAGCGTCCCGGTGAAGCGCTCGACGTTGTGTCGCAGGATGAAGCCGTCGACGAAGTCGCGGCCGTGGATCGCGAGCGCGGCCGCGTACCACGGCACGGCGACGACGACGAAGATCGTCCAGCCGATCGGATCGAAGAACATCCTGACCGCATCGCGCATCGTGAAGCGCGCGACGATGAAACGCGCGGCGAGCGCGTACAGGAAGACGGCCGCGACCGGGATCAGGATCGCGACCGGCCCCTTCGTCAACACGCCGAGCGCGATCCACAGATAGGCACGTCGCAGCGCCGGCTTGCCCATCGACAGCCCGAGCGCGCCGTGCCGCGAGATCAGCTCGATGACGCGCCATGCGTCGAACAGCGCGAGCACGAGCAGCGCGTTCAGCAGCGCGTCGGCGGTCGCGGCGCGGCCGATCACGAAGACGCCGAGGCTCGTGGCCGCGACACCGCAGGCGAACAGCGCGTTGCGTGCGCCGATCCGCGGCGCGGCGAAGACGGCGACGGCCTGGCACCAGACCGCCGCCGCGACGACGGAAGGCAGACGGAACGCGAACTCGTCGATGCCGAACACGACGACCGACGCGGCCTGCAGCCAGTAGATCAGGATCGGCTTGTCGAAGCGATGCGCGCCGTTGAGATAGGTCGACACGAAGTCGTGGCGCTCGAACATCTCTCGCGTCGCCTCCGAGAACGCGCCTTCGTCGACGTCGAACAACGGCGCGCCGCCGAGCCGGATCGACAGCAGCGCGAGCGGCAGCAGGAGGGCGAGCCAGCCGGTCCGACGGTCGAGCGGTGCATGGACGTTGTTCATGCCGCCCGCGGGTCCGTCACATCGCTTCCTTCAGGCCGGCGCGGATCAGCCACGCGTTGACGGGCAGGCTCGTCGCGAGGCCGCACCACATCGCGATCTGCATCGCGAACCAGAACTCCAGCATCGTCGCGTCGACCTTCGCGCCGAGCCGCGGCGCGACGACGAACTGCACGATCGCCATGAATCCGTACATGCCGAGCTGCCAGCTGATCAGCGACAGCGAGTCGGCCTTTAGCGCCGCGACCAGTCCGTCGCGCACGCCGAGATCGCGCATCGGCGCGATGGCGAAGTACTGGAACGCGATGCCGAAGCCGAACGCGAAGACGAAGTCGAGCGTCCAGGTCGCGAACATGCGCTCGTGGAATGCCCACCGCCAACCGAACGGGACGAGCATCGCCGGCCACGCGATCGCGAGCGTCTCCGCGACGAGGTCGCCGAGCGTACAACCGGCGCCGCAGTGGAACGCGCCTTTCGCGACCGAAACCCAGCGCGGCGACTCGCCGCCACTGTTCGTCGCGCGGCCGTATCGACGATAGAACCACAGGATCGGCAGCGTGCCGAACAGCGCGACCAGCGGCCACACGGCATTCATGACGCCCATCTTCTGCGGGTGGCGTGCGACGTCGACGGCCACGAGCGCCGCACAGGC
Organism: uncultured beta proteobacterium; assembly: GCA_963795885.1. Lineage (GTDB taxonomy): Bacteria > Pseudomonadota > Gammaproteobacteria > Burkholderiales > Burkholderiaceae_D > CAHJXF01. The sequence goes on from CAWCJI010000010.1 coordinate 40,080, forward strand.
GACGCCGAGCGCGATCATCGCGATCGAAAACACGTGCAGCGCGTGCGGCATCGGGTGGCGACGTCAGCGACGGTGGTATCGCGATGACCCGTCGCGGCGGGCGTCGTTCCCGGATCAGGGGGTCCCCGGCTCGCGCCAGTCCTCTTCGTCGCCGATGTGCTCCGGATGGCGCACCTGATAGAGCTCGGCGGCGCCCGACTCGAAGTAGATCCGCGCCAGCGTCTCGGCCAGCACGCCGGTCGACACGAACTGCGCGCCAGCGATCACGCAGAAAAAACCGAACAGCAGCAGCGGTCGTCCGCCGATCGGCTCGCCGAGACCGAACTTCACGAACGCGAGCCACGCGAGCACCGCGCCGCCGAGCGCCGTCAGCGCCAGCCCCACGCCGCCGAAGAAGTGGCCGGGGCGTGCGCGATAGCGCATGAAGAAGAAGACCGAGATCAGGTCGAGCACGACGCGGAAGGTCCGCGAGATGCCGTACTTCGACTGCCCGTGGACGCGCGCGTGATGCGTGACCGGCTCCTCCGCGATGCGTCGCGGCGTCGTCACCGTCGCGAGCCACGCGGGAATGAACCGATGCATCTCGCCGTAGAGCCTGATGCGCTTCAGCACCTCGGCGCGAAACGCCTTCAGGCTGCAGCCGTAATCGTTCAGCCGCACGCCGACGACGCGCGCGATCAGCGCGTTCGCGATCTTCGACGGGATCGTGCGCAGCAGATGGTCCTGCCGATCCTGGCGCCAGCCGGCGACGCAGTCGAGGTCCTCGTTCAGCAGGCGCGCGACGAGCCGCGGGATGTCGGCCGGATCGTTCTGCAGGTCGCCGTCGAGCGTGACGATGACATTGCCGCGCGCCGCATCGACACCGGCCTGCATCGCGGCCGTCTGCTTGAAGTTCCGCATCAGCTCGAGCGGCCGGACGTGCGGTCCGTAGCGCAGGCGCGCGCGCCGCATCTCCGCCATCGTCGCGTCGGTGCTGCCGTCGTCGACGAGGATCAGCTCCCATGGATCCGGATAGCCGGCGAGCGCCTCTTCGGTCCGCGCGACGAACGGCGCGACGTTGTCGGCCTCGTCGTACATCGGGACGATGATCGAGAGGCGGTGCGACGGCAGCGCGAGGCCGACGGTCGGCAACATACCGGCCGCGACGGTGCCGGTCGCCGCGCGCGTGGGCGTCGCGGCGAGCACCGGCATGGCCGGATCGGGTGGTTGGAGGTCGTTCATCGATCGGGTGACCGGCGCGGACGTCCGGTCGCGCGCCATTGTGCCCGAGCACGACCATCGGTCATGACGACGAGCGGTCGCCGCGGCGATCGCAGCCGGCTCGTACCATCGTCGCGACGGATCAGGTCGCTTCGTTCGCCGGTCGCGGTCCGGGCAGCAGCAGCGCAGCGAGTGCGCCCGCGACCAGCGCGAGCGCGAGCACGACGGCGTGCAGGACGAGCGTCGCCTCGAGGCCGGTCTGCAGCGCGACGTCCTGCGTGCGCATCAGCGCGGCGCCGCCGGCCTCGAACGTGCCGAAGCCCGCGACGCCCTGCACCGGCAGGATCGCCGCGAGCTCCGCGCCGATCGCGCCGAGCGCCGCGGTCGCGAGCGGCGCGCCGTTGCCGAGCGCGAGCGCGACGAGCCACGACTCGGCCGCGAGCTTGACGGTCCAGTTGCCGACGGTCCAGGCCCATCCCGCCGTGCTGCGCCGGGTCGCCCGCGCGAGCAGCGCCCGCAGCTTCACGACGCGCGTCGACGACCCTTCCACGAAGGCGGGATGCTGCTTCGCCCACGCGCGCACGGCCCACGCGCCGCCGACGATCGCGGCCAGCGCGAGGATGCGCCATGCGATCGCGAGTCCGGGCCAGACGAGCGCGGCGAGCGCGAGCACGACCGTCGCGTCCTGCGCCCGCAACCACAGCAGCGAGACGACCGCGCGGCCGGTCCCGATGCCAAACCAGCGCGACAGCAGCACCGGGAACGCGACCTCGCCGCTGCGGAACGGCAGCACGTTGACCAGCGCGTTGTGGACCAGCGTGAGCCGCAGGATGCGCAGGAAGCTACCGTCGGCACGGCCGCTCGCAACGAGCTCGTCGCGGAATTCGCCGTGGATCCGTGCGCCGCGCATCGCGTAGCTGATCGCGAACAGCGACGCGACGCCGATGAGCGCGCCGACGTCGAGCCGCGCGATGCGGTCGCCGACGCCGTGCCAGCGTGCCCCGCTGGCGAGCCACGCGAGCATCGCCAGCGAGATGACGACCGCGAGCGTTCGCAGCGCGATGGTCCGCATCATCGACCGGGCGAAGGCCATGGGTCGAGCCGCGGCCGCGCGAACGCGACGAGGCCCGCCACGATCGCGACGATGCCGGCCGCGAACTGCAGCGCGATCGCCTGCGGATAGCCGAGGTCGACGACGAACAGCGACACGCCGATGCCGATCGACACGAACGCCATCGCGCGCACGCCCGCGACCGTGTTCCAGATGCGCCATTGGCCGACGATGGCGACGGCCAGCGCGCCGGACACCCAGCCACCGGCCGCCCCCGCCGCGAGGTCGGCCGGCCAGTGCGCGCCGACCGCGATCCTCGACACCGCGATCAGCGTCGCCAGCGGCAACGTCCACGTCGCGGTCCGCAGCGGCCTCGTCGACGCGAAGATCAGCAGCGACGCGAGCGTGAAGGCCGTGACGGTGTGACCCGACGGGAACGTGTTCGCGCGCAGCGCATGGCCGATCGCATGAAGGCTGCCCGCGTCGAGGACGGCGGCGGGTCGCGGCAGCCCGTAGAGCCGCTTCATGCCGTTCGAGTAGGCGCCCGCGAACGCCGCGGCCACGATCGCGGCCGCATACCAGCGCGGTCGCCAGGCGAGCGTCGGCGACAGCAGCGCGAACGCGACGACGCCGGTTCCGCAGATCGTGACGCAGGACCACCACGCGTCGGGCCATTCGCGCGTCGCCGACTGGACCGCGGTGAAGGCCTCGACGTTCAGCGAGACGTCGCGCATGAAGACGACCGCGACGACGACGAACAGCAGCGTGGTCGCGGCGAGGACCGCGACGCCGGCCGGTCCGAGCGCCACCGGTGCGACGAACGAGCCGCGCGCGTCCGGCGGCCCGGCTCTGGTCCGTTCGGGTGGCCGATGCGGGGTCATCGCCGCATTGTGCGGCACGACCCGTCGACGACCCGGCCCGTCAGACGTCGACGATCCAGTCGCCTTCGCGCCGCGCGACGCCGACGCGCACGAGATCGTCGATGGTCCGGTCGGCGAGCTGCGTCGGCGACAGTTCGACGTCGCGGTTCGCATGGCGGATCGTCGGCGTGTCGCGGAACATCGACCGCACGGTCTCGACCGACATGCGACGGTCGTCGAGCAGCCGGTACTTGAGCAGGACCTTGACGACGTGGCGCGCGTTGCGCGAATGATCGGCCGCGAGCCGGCGCAGGCGGCTGCGGGCGCGGTCGAGCGCGCCTTCGACGTCGGTGAACGGCCGTCCGTGGCCGGGGATCACGACGCGCGGCTCGACGGCCTCGACGAGCTCGAGCGTCTCGAACGCGGCGGCGAAGTCCTCGTCGAGCGTCTTCGGGTTCGCGGTCGGGAACATCGCGCCGCAGCCGTCTTCCCACAGCGCGTCGCCCGACACGAGGATGCCTTCGTCCTTGCAGAAGAACATCAGCGAGTCGACGTCGTGGCCCGGGGCGGCGAGCGCTTCCCACTCTTCGTCGCACAGCATGATGACGTCGCCTGCCGACACCGTGTCGGTGAAGTCGAAGCGGTCGCAGCGCTGCCCGGTCAGCTCGAACGACAGGAAGCGCTGGTCCCAGTTGCGCACGCCGTACGAGTTGCCTTCGGGCACGATGATGTCGCAACGCGTCCGGCGCGCGAGCAGCGCGTTGCCGCCGCAGTGATCGGAATGCAGGTGCGTGTTGATGACGCGGCGCAGCTTCGGCGTCGGATGACGCTCGATCGCGCGCATCACCAGCGCATGGGTCTGCTCCGCGTGCGTGATGTAGCCCGAATCGATCAGCGTCGCGCCCTGCTCGTCGGCGAACAGCACGCAGTTCGACGACAGCCAGCCGCGCTCGAACACGTGCATGCCGTCGGGCAGTGTGTCCGGTGCGATCAGTTGCGTGCGACGCGGAATGCTCATGACGTCGCCCGCACGGCCTGCGGCCGCATCGGTCCGACCGGCATCGCGAGCGCGGCCGCGAGCGCATCGCCGTCGAAGAACGGCTCGCCGGCGAGATAGCCGGCCAGCATGTCGGTCGCGTCGAATCCCCAGAACGTCTCGCCGTCGACGACCGAGGTCGGCACGCCGAACACCCCGGCCGCGAGCGCATCGTCGCCGGCCGAACGCAACGCGTCCTTGACTTCCGACGCCTGGATGACGGACTCGTCGACGCCGAGCTCGTCGAGCAGCGCTGACCACGCCTCGCGATCGGACGGCACATGACCGTCCCGCCACACGAACGCGAACAGGCGATCGACGACCTCGCGCGTGCTGCCGAGCGCGGTCGACAGTCGCAGCAGCGGCAGCGAGTTGAACGGATGCATCGCCGGCATGGCCAGCGGAATGCCGTGTCGCTCGGCGAGCCACGCGCAGTGGCGGAAGGTCCACGTGCGCTTCGGCGGAATCTCCGCCGGCCCGAGATGACCCCAGTGCGTCAGCAGCGCGGCGAAGAGGATCGGGCGGCGCCGGATCGCGACGTCGGGCACGCGGCGCTCCAGCACCGCGTGCTGCAGGTAGGCGTACGGCGAGATGAAATCGAAGTACCAGTCGAGCGTCGTCATCGAGGAACGGGTAGGACGCGAGCACCGGATGGTCGGCGAAATCGCAGCGCGCGAATGCGACTCGCCGCCCGGCGCGGCAGGAATCGGACGGGGGCGCCCCGCTTCGTCACCGTAGCGTAGTGCCGGCATTTCAACATATCGGCGATTCGGTGGACGAGACGCGAACGGGAGCGTGCCGTTTCCGCGGTTACCATGCCCGACGATCGTCCGATCGGACATCGCTCGTCCGACGTAAGCAAGGCCCGCCGGCAGGTTGCGCCGGCCGCGCGTCACGCGGTCGGACCTGCGACCCGCCACCGTCTTCGCACCACCAATCCCCAGGAGCCGTCGATGAGCAGCTTTCCCCCGCAGGTCGTTCCCATCCCCTACGCGCCGTCGGTCGAAGTGCTCGCCGACGACGAGGAGGAGACGATCCGCGGGCTGATGGAGACGATGACGAAGATCCAGGAGATCACGTTCAAGGACGGCGGCCACGCGTTGCGCTCGGTGCACGCGAAGAGCTACGGGCTCCTGAACGCCAAGCTGATCGTGCCCGCCGGCCTCCCGGCGCATCTGGCGCAGGGCTTGTTCGCGAACCCGGGGACCTATCCGGTCGTGATGCGCTTCTCGGCGGTGCCCGGCGACCTGCTCGACGATGCGATCTCGACGCCCCGCGGACTGTCGATCAAGATCTTCGGCGTCGACGGCGAACGGCTTCCCGGCAGCGAAGGCGCGTCGACGCAGGACTTCGTGATGGTCAACGGTCCGGTCTTCGGAGCCCCGACGCCGAAGAAATTCCTCGGCATCGTGAAGCTCCTCGCCGGCACGACCGACAAGGCGCCCGGCCTGAAGAAGGCGCTTTCGGCGGCGCTGCAGCAGATCGAGAAGGTCGTCGAGGCCACGGGCCACAAGAGCGCGACGCTGGTCCAGCTCGGCGGCCATCCCGAGACGAACGTGCTCGGCGAGACGTACTGGTCGCAGGCGCCGTTGCGCTACGGCGCGTACATGGCGAAGGTGCACGTCGCGCCGGTCTCCGCCGGACTGAAGGCGCTGACCGACGCGAAGGTCGACCTCCACGAGAAGCCGAACGGGCTCCGCAAGGCCGTCGTCGATCACTTCGCGACGCAAGGCGGCGAATGGGAGCTGCGTGCGCAGCTCAACGTCGACCTCGAGGCGATGCCGATCGAGGACGCGTCGGTCGAGTGGCCGGAGGATCGCAGCCCGTACGTCGCGGTCGCGCGCATCGTCGCGGAGCCGCAGTCCGCGTGGACGCACGAGCGATCGGTCGCCGTCGACGACGGCCTGTCGTTCAGCCCGTGGCACGGTCTCGCCGCGCATCGGCCGCTGGGCGGCGTCATGCGTTCCCGCAAGCGCGTCTACGAAGAGGCCGTGCGCTTTCGCGCCTCGCACAACGGCGTCGCGATCTTGGAGCCGGGCGCCGACTTCGTGCTGCCGTGACGCGGGCGGCTAGCGACGCCGGCCGCTGATCGCCGCGACGATCGCCCGCTTGCGATCGTCGTCGGCCGTGCCCCACTCGACGATCTCGTCGAGTGTCCGCAGGCAGCCGACGCACAGGCCGCCGGCCGCACGCTCGGCCGCATCGCCGGCCCGCGGGTCCATCTTGCAGATCGAGATGCAAGGCGACGGCACGGGGTCATCGTCGAAGCCGGTCATCTTTGCGCGTCCGTCCGACAACGGGCACGCGCGGCTCGTTGTCCGAGCAGCATCGACGACACGGAGGATGCGATGGCAGCGAAGATCAGCAAGGGCGACCGGGTCGAGTGGTCGTCGTCGCGAGGCACGATACAGGGCACGGTCGAGCGGAAGCTCACGAAGCCGATGGCCATCGAAGGCCATCACGTCGCGGCGTCGCCCGACAACCCCGAGTATCTCGTGAAGAGCGCGAAGACCGGCGCGACAGCGGCGCACAAGCCGGACGCGCTGACGAAGATCCGCTGATCGGGCAGCCGACATGGTCGCGACGGTGAAGAAGGCGGCGAAGAAGGCCGCGAAGAAAGCGGCGAAGCCCGAGGCGTCGGACGACGAGGCCGTCGTCCGCGAGTTCCATCAGGTCGTCAACATGAAGGCGCCGGCGATCGAGCGCTGGCTGACGACGAAGGAGTCGCGCGTGGTCGGCGCGAAGGACGGCCGCACCGGTACCGCGGACGCCGGTCCGGAGTCGGTCGGTCATCGCTCCGGACGACGCATCGTCGGCCTGCTCGGCAAGAGCCGCGACGCGCTCACGGCCGCCGACCTCGCGCACATGCGCAAGGTGATCGGCTATGTCCGTCGCCACCTCGCGCAGCGGCCGAGCAGCGAGTCGATCGAGACGAGCCGCTGGCGCTACTCGCTGATGAACTGGGGGCACGACCCGCTGCACCGCTGAGGTCGCCGGCGTCAGTAGCCGCGCAGGCGATCGACGATGCCGCTGACCGCCTCGCCGCGTTCGAACGCGACGATCTTTGCGGCGATCTGGTCGAGCGTCTCGCGCTGCTGCGTCAGCGCCGAACAGTGCGGCGTCATCGCGATGCGCTGCTCGTCCCAGAACGGATGCGATGCCGGCAGCGGCTCCTCGCGGAACACGTCGAGCATCGCGCCCGCGAGCCTGCCGTCCGCGATCGCCGCGAGCAGGTCGGCATCGACGACGTGCCGGCCGCGCGCGACGTTGATCAGATACGAGTCCGGCCTCAGCTTCGAGAGCAGCGATGCGTCGATCAGGTCTTCGGTGTCCGGTGTCAGCGGCAGCAGGCACACGAGGATGCGCGTCGCGGCGAGGAACGCGTCGAGCTCGTCGGCGCCGTGACAGCGCAGGCCTTCGATCGGCTTCGCGGTCCGCGACCACAGCGCGACCGTGAAGCCGTGCGACGCGAGCAATTCGGCGACCGGCCGTCCGAGCGCGCCGGCGCCCAGGATGCCGACCGGGAAGTCGGCGCGATCCGGCGCCGGACGCCAGTTCCACGTGCGCGCGCGGCGCTCGTCGTCCATGCGGTCGAGGCCGCGCGCATGGCGGACCACCGCCTGCAGCACGTACTCGGCCATCAGCGGCGCCATGCCGGCGTCCTCGAGACGGACCAGCGGGACGTCGGTCGGCAGCGCCGGCGACCGCAACACGCCGTCGACGCCGGCGCCGAGGTTGAAGATCGCATTCAACGCCGGCTGCGTGGCGTAGAACCGGTCGGGCGGCATCCACACCACCGCGTAGTCGGCGTCGCCGCGGGCGTCTTCGTCGGACCAGTTCCAGACGGTCGCGGACGGCAGCCGCTCGGACAGGCCGCGCAGCCAGCTGTCGGGCTTGGCAGGTGGGGCGCAGAAGACGATCCGCGGCGCGACCGGCGGAACGACCCGCGATGCCTCGCTCACCGCGGACTCGGGTGGACGGTCCGCGGTGAGTGTCCGATCAGGCGGCGAATGAAGCGCCAGATCTTCGGCACGAGCCACAGCGCGAGCGCGACCATGGCGAGCAGCAGGACGAAGAAGACGTACGGATGCATCACCGCGAGCGCGAGGCCGGCCGGTACGACGAGGTCCTCGCCGAACGACAGTCCGAGGTTGGAGAACGGTTCCGGCGACGTGTTCGCGAGCGCGCGCGCGCTGCTCTTCGTCACGTGCGCGCCGGCCGCGAGCGACCCGCCGAGGATCGCCGCGACGAGCGTGCCGGCGGTGCCGCCGTGCCCGTCGAGCGCGCCGATCGCCGACGCCGTCAGCAGCGCGCCGGCCGGCACGCGGATGAACGTGTGGACCGTGTCCCAGATGCTGTCGACCCACGGCACCTTGTCGGCGAAGAACTCGACGATGACCATGAGGCCGGACGCCGCGAGCACCAGCGGATGGGCGAGGCCGTGCAGTCCGGTCGGCATCGGCACCCAGCCCAGGCGGTCGACGAGGCCGACGAGGAACAGGACGAGGTACAGGCGCACGCCGCTCGCCCAGCCGAGGGCCGCGGCGAGCGCGACGATCTGCGCGGGGTCGAGGGCATTCATCGAGGGATCACCTGAAAGACGGCGGTGTCGCGCGACGCCGGACGACCGGCCGTCGACGCGACGTGAAGCTGCATCGTACCCGCGGGCACGCGCGTGGCGCCACTTCGAAACGATCCGGTTGTCTGTCGGCGGATCGCTCGCTACGATCACACGCTCCAACATCCCGGGAGCAGGCGTTGGGCCGTTTCGTCATCGTCGCGTACCGGCCGAAGCCGGGACAGGAACGCACGCTCGACGCGCTCGTCGCGAAGCACCTGTCGGTGCTTGCGCAGGAGGGGCTCGTGTCCGGGCGGCCGGCATCGGTGATGCGCGCGGAGGACGGCACCATCGTCGAGGTGTTCGAGTGGGCCTCGGCCGACGCGATCGAGCGCGCGCACACGAACGCGGCGGTCGGCGCGTTGTGGGGCGAGTTCGCGGCGGCCTGCGACTACGTGCCGCTCGCGTCGCTCGCTGAAGCCGCAGCGGATGTTCGCGGAGTTCGATGCGGTCTGAGCCGCGCGGACCGTCACGCCGCCTTCGGCAGCGGATGTCCCGGCATCAGGTCGTACGGATGTTTCCAGCCCGGCTCCGACGCGATCCGCGCGGTCCAGGCGCCGATCGCCGGATAGTCGGCCCAGTCGACGCCGTACTCCTTCTCGAAATACAGGTAGCCGACCAGCGACAGGTCCGCGGTCGTGAGCCGTTCGCCGACGACCCAGGTGCGGTCCTGCAGATGCGTGTCGAGCGTCTTGAATGCGCCGAGCATGCGGGCCCGCAGATAGGCGAGCACCGCCGGGTCGCGCTTGTCCTCGGGGACGAAGTTCAGCATCCAGCGCAGCGTCGCCGTGTGCGACGTCAGCTTGTGGTTGTCCCACAGCGTCCAGCGCAGGATCTCGCGACGCTCGTCGTCGTCGGTCGGTCCGAAGCGGCCGAGCGCGGTCGCGAGATAGTCGAGGATCACGCCCGACTGCGTCAGCGTGAGCCCGTCGTGCTCGAGCACCGGCACCTCGGCCATCACGTTCTTCGCCTTGAAGTCGGGCGCGCGCGTGCCGCCGTTGAAGAAGTCGACCCAGACCGGCGTCCACGGCGCACCGGCCAGCTCGAGGGCCAGCGCGCATTTGTAGGCGTTGCCGGACTGCGCGAAGCAGTGGAGCACGTACGGTGCGGTGCTGGTCGTGGTCATTCGATCTCCCGTTGTTCGCTCGCCGCCTGGATGAAGTCGGACTTGCCTTCGGTATAGGCCTCGCGATTGCCCGCGAAGCGCGTCGCGAGGTCCTCCTTCAGCGCGACGTAGCGCGCGCGCAGCGCGGGTTCGGCGCGCAGCCGATCGCGAAAGCGCAGTCGGGTCGTCCAGTCGGGCTCGCCGTAGACGACCGCATGCAGGTGATATTTGCGGACGCCGCCCGACTGCCGCATGAACCACTGCCGCGTCGTCAGCTTGCCGTTGATGGCCGCGGTCGTCGTGTAGCCGATGCGGTCGATCGTCTCGTTCAGCGCGAACATCTCGTCGAGCGTCCGCACGCCGGCGAGCATGTCGATCAACGGCTTCGAGCGCATGCCGTCGACGGCCGTGCTGCCGATGTGCTCGATCGCGACGAACGTGCCCGGCATCGCGTCCATGATGCGGCGGCGCTCGGCCTCGAACATCGCCGGCCACGCGGGGTCGGCGTCGGTCAGCGCGACCGGCTGCTCGATCGCGCGCGCGATGTCGGCCGGCGGCCCCGCGTTCACGCCAGCGCCCGTCCGATCAGGATCTTCTGGATGTCGCTCGTGCCCTCGTAGATCTGGCAGACGCGCACGTCGCGCCAGATGCGTTCGACGGGGAAGTCGTTGACGTAGCCGTAGCCGCCGAACACCTGGATCGCGTCGCTGCAGACGCGCTCGGCCATCTCGCTCGCGAACAGCTTCGCCATCGCCGCTTCCTTCAGGCACGGACGTCCTGCATCGCGCAGCGTCGCGGCATGCCAGATCATCTGGCGCGCGACCTCGATCTGCGTGGCCATGTCGGCGAGCCGGAACTGCACGGCCTGATGATCGAACAGCGGCTGCCCGAAGCTCGTGCGTTCCTTCGCGTACGCGAGCGCGGCCTCGAACGCGGCGCGCGCCATGCCGACCGCCTGCGACGCGATGCCGATGCGTCCGCCTTCGAGGCCCGACAGCGCGATCTTGTAGCCCTGGCCCTCGTCGCCGATGCGGTTCTCCACCGGCACGCGGCAGTGCTCGAAGACGATCTGCGCGGTGTCGCTCGCATGCTGGCCGGTCTTGTCCTCGAGCCGGGCGACCACGTAGCCCGGCGTCTTCGTGTCGACGATGAACGCACTGATGCCGCGCTTGCCGGCCGCCTTGTCGGTGACGGCCATCACGAGCGCGACATCGGCAGTCTTGCCCGACGTGATGAACTGCTTGACGCCGTCGATCACGTAGTCGACGCCTTCCGTCCGCGCGGTCGTCCGCAACGCCGACGCGTCGGATCCGACGTGCGGCTCGGTCAGGCAGAACGCGCCCAGCATCGCGCCCTGCGCGAGCGGCGTCAGCCAGCGCTCCTTCTGCGCGTCGTTGCCGAAGCGCTCGAGCATGCTGCAGACCGGACAGTTGTTGACGCTCACGATCGTCGACGTCGCGCCGTCGGCCGCGGCGATCTCCTCGATGACGAGCGCGAGCGACAGCGTGTCGAGGCCCGCGCCGCCCCATCGTTCCGGCACCGTCACGCCGTAGCAGCCGAGCGCGGCGAGTCCCTGCAGCGCGTCGGCGGGGAACGTCGCGTCGCGATCCCACTGCGCGGCGAACGGCGCGATGCGTTCGCGCGCGTAGTCGCGGACCGCGTCGCGGATCATCGTTTGTTCCGAGCTCAGCAGCATGCTCGGCCGAACGAGACGACGTCCGGAAACACGGCTCTCCTGCCCGGTCCGCCAGCGCCGCAAGCGGGGCGGACGAACGCGTCCTTTGGAGACGCGCATGCCGGGCAGTGTTCGCAGAGCTTCATCCCGCAAGCCATCCAGTCGTTGGTCCGCCGTCGTGACGTCAAGCGCGCTCGCCACCGCGAAAGACGCGTGTCGTCGCCGGCCGCGCGGTCGGCGCCGATCGCATTCGCGCCGGCTTTCACCCGAGTCACACCGCGAATCCCCTCGTTCGTCTTCTTTCGATGGAACCGCTGGGGGCCTTTTTCTAGATTGGGCCCGTCGCACCACCACCCCCTTGCGGCCTGTTGCAGTTGCAGCGGCGAAGGTTAACCCGAAGGAGTTCGAGATGAAATCGTTCAAGCCGATCATCGTGGCGACGGCTGTCGCCACCTGCTTGTTCGCCCAAGATGCGTCCGCGGCCCACGCGCAACCGGCCCTGTCCGTCGCGTCGACGGCCGCGACCGACAGCGCCGACGCCACGGTCCTGATCGCCTCGTCCGACGGGCCGACCATGGAAGAGGAAGCCGTCGCGCCAGCGATCGAAGGCGATTCCGCCACGCGCGGCGCACGTCACGCCGCGGAGCAGGGTCCCGACGCGCTGCGTCGTTTCGTCGAACGCACGCAGACGATTTATGCACTGCAGTACCGCGACTTCGCGCAGTTCGTTCGCTAGCCATGCGGCGCGGTTGTCCTGGTCCTCCATCCTCCACGCGGCAAGGCGCGGCGGCGGCGTCGACGTTTCGCAGCGTTGACGGTTCTCGCGGTCCTTCCCCATGATGGAGCGCCTACGACGACGGAGCCCGCCACGAACGCGATCGACGACGATGTTCCTCCCGGTGCGTCGTCGATGACCTCGGTGAGGCGGTGGCTGGCGCGGGCATTCGACGGGTTGACGCCGACGGCGATCCTCGTCGTCTGCGGCCTCCTGCTCGTCACCACGATGGGCGGGCTGGTCAACCGCGTCTTCGTCGTCTTTCGCGACGGTCAGGTGTCGGAATGGCTGCTCGGCGGCGGCTCCCGGATGCTCGTCGACCTCGCGATGGCGGCGCTGGCCGTCGTGGTGATCGTCCCCGCGATGAATCTCGGACCGCGGAGCGGCTGGCCTCGCTACGCCGTGCTGACGGTGAGCGTCATCGTGGCATCGGTCGGATGCGCGTTCGCGAGCACCGAGGCCTGGATCGTGCTCGGCGAAGACCCGGCGGAGATGTGGTCGTACTTCTCGAGCCGCGGGCTGGTGCGCGACTCGCTGAACTACGGATTTCGGTGTGCGACGTTGACCATCATCGCCGAGTTCTACCTTCGCGAGACCCGGAGCATCGAGGCGATGCATCAGGCCGAAGTCGATCGGCTGACACTCGATCGCGAAATGGCCGCCGCCCGTCTGCAAGTGCTACGCGCGCAGATCGAGCCGCACTTCCTGTTCAACACGCTGGCCAACGTGCGCAGGCTCTATCAGACGGACCTCGCCGGCGGCCGTCTCATGCTCGAACACCTGATGCGCTATCTCGAGGTGGCGCTGCCGCGCATGCGCGACGAGACCTCGCGTCTCGAACGCGAACGTGCGCTGATCGAGTCCTACCTGAATGTCCAGAAGATCCGCATGGGCCGACGCCTCACGTTCGCGATCGACATTCCCGAGGCGTTGAACCCGGTGACGGTGCCGTCGATGATGCTGCTGACGCTCGTCGAGAATGCGATCAAGCACGGCCTCAACCCGCAGCTCGACGGCGGGTCGATCGACGTCGTGGCGCGCATCACCGGCGACGAACTCGTGCTCACGGTCGCGGACTCCGGGCGTGGATTCGGCGACGAGACGACCGGCGGCGGCACCGGTCTGGCGAACATCCGCGCGCGACTGTCCGCGATGTACGGCACTGCGGCGAGCCTCGATCTGCAAAACAACGAACCGACCGGCATCGTCGCGACGCTGGTCATGCCCGTGTGTCCGGAACCCGCGTCGGCGGCCACATGAACGCGGGCGGACGATTCCCGATCATCGAGACGCAGCACGGCGACGCCGGCGCCATCGGCTTCCTGAGAGGCGTGTTCGCTCGCATCACGTGGAAGAGCGTCGTCGGCGCGCAGGCGATCTCTCTGCTGTTGCTCGCGGTGTACGTCACGTCTCACTCGTACGCCTTGACGAGTACCGAAAGCCAGGGCATTCCGCCCGCTCAGTTGAAGTCCAGGCTGGTCGTGAATGCGACGGCAGGGTTGACCATCCTGCTTGCGGTCCTGGCGGCCGACGAAGCCGTCGCACGAGGCGCGCGGAGGCTTCGCACCTACGCGCTGGCCGTCTTCGTCGGCGCCTGTGCGGCCGGTGCACTGCAATGGGAGATCAGGGCCTGGCTGCATCTGCGCTCGATCATGAGCGCGACGGAGTACCTGGTTCGCATCACGCAGCCGGGGTTCGTGGCATTGACGATGACGATCTACGGCGGCCTGGCGACGTTCGTCTACGTCAATCTGCGCACGGCGCATCTGGCCGGCCGGCGGCATCACGCGGCGGAGATCGCGCGCGGCGAGGCGCGCCGCCGCACGCTCGAGTCGAAGCTGCAGGCTATGCAGGCGCGCGTCGAGCCGCAGTTCCTGTTCAACACGCTGGCGCAGGTCAAGCAGTTGTTCGACGTCGATCCGGAACGAGCCGGCGTCATGCTCGACGACCTGATCGCGTATCTGCGGGCGGCACTGCCGCATCTGCGCGAGAGCTCGTCGACGCTCGGCAAGGAGGTCGAGCTCGCGCGCGCGTACCTCAACATCATGCGGGTGCGCCTCGGCGACCGGCTGTCGTTCGACATCACCGTGCCCGACGCGCTGAGGCAGGCGCGGCTGCCGCCGATGATGCTGCTGCCGCTGGTCGATCACGCGCTCGTGTACGGACTGGCGCCGGCCCGCGACGGCGGCACGATCCGCATCGTGACCAACGTCGTACTGCATCGGCTGCGCCTGTCGATCGCGGACGACGGCGCCGGCTTCGTGCCCGGCGCGCACCCCGACGGCATCGAAGAGATCGAGGAGCGGCTCGAAGCGCTGTACGGAGACGAGGCGTGGTTGCGCCTCGAGCGCATGCAGGTCGGCGGCATTCCCCGTGGCACCCGGGCCACCCTGGAGATCCCGTATGAAACCGATGTCGGCGGTCATCGCTGAAGACGAGCCGCTGCTGCGCGGCGAATTGAAGGAGACGCTCGGCGCACTGTGGCCCGAGCTCCGGATCGTCGCCGAGGTCGAGGACGGCATCGCCGCGCTGCGGGCCGTCGAGACGCATGCACCGGACGTGCTGTTCCTCGACATCCAGATGCCCGGGATGAACGGCCTCGAAGTCGCCGGCGCGGTCAACGGTCGCTGCCACGTCGTCTTCGTGACCGCGTACAGCCAGCACGCGGTCGACGCGTTCGAGCAGGGTGCGGTCGACTACGTGATGAAGCCGTTCTCGACCGCGCGCCTCGTGACGTCGATCGGCCGCGTCAAGGAACGGGCGTCGTCGCGACCGGCGAGACTCGACGGCCTCCTCGAACTGCTGGCCGCGACCAAGCCCGCGCGGACGCACCTGCGCTGGCTCAACGTCTCGCAGGGCGCGAACGTCAAGGTGATCACCGTCGACGAGGTCTGCTACTTCAAGGCCGACAACAAGTACACGCTGGTCGTGACCGCGAGCGGCGAGTCGCTGATCCGCAAACCGATCCGCGACCTGATCGACGAACTCGATGGCGAGGTGTTCTGGCAGATCCATCGCAGCACGGTCGTCAACGTGAACGCGATCGCCGCCGTCCATCGCAACCTGAGCGGCAACTATGAGGTACGGCTGAAGCAACGCCCCGAGGCACTCGCGGTGAGCGGCCCGTTCGCGCATCTCTTCAGGCAGATGTAGTCGTGAGAGCCCGCCGCCACGTCGGCGTCGCGAGCGCGAGACGGGGGCGCCCGCGCGTCCCGCATCGCCTCGCGGCGTCGGCCATCACCCTTCTCGTCGAAGCGGTCTTCGCACCGTGCGCGCACGCCGACGACGACGCGCCGCTCCCGCTCGAACGCGTCGAGGTGACCGGCTCGCGCATCCGCCGTATCGACGGGGAGACGGCGTTGCCGGTCCAGATCATCAATCGCGAGGACATCGATCGCAGCGGCGCGCAATCGGCCGAGGAACTGCTGACGTTGATCACGGCGAACACCGGTTCGCAGCCGGAGGCGCTGTCGATCGGCAACGCATCGAATCCCGGCATCTCGAGCGCGTCGCTGCGCGGCCTCGGCGCGACGCGGACGCTGATCCTCCTGAACGGCCGGCGTCTCGAGAACTACGCATTCGCGGACCAGGGCGGGTCCGGCGTCGACCTGCACGCGATCCCGCTCGCGGCGCTCGACCGCGTCGAAGTCCTGAAGGACGGCGCGTCGGCGATCTACGGCTCGGACGCGATCGGCGGCGTCATCAACTTCATCACGAAGAAGGACTTCCGCGGCGCCGAGGCGACGGTCTACCAGGGAGACAGCCAGCGTGGCGGCGGGTCGAAGACGCGCGCCACGGCGACGGTCGGCGTCGGCGACCTCGCCGTCGACCGCTTCAACACGTTCGCCATCTTCGATTACCAGAAGAAGGGCGAGCTCCGCGCGCGCGATCGCTCGTTCACGGCGACCGACTTCCGGCCGAGCGAGGGGCTCGACAACACGAGCAACAGCTCGTTTCCGGCGAACATCCACGTCGGTCCCGGCCGCTACGTGAACCCGGCGGCGCCCACCTGCACGGCCCTGACGGTCCACGACCGCGGCGGCTGCACGTTCGACACGGCGAAGCTCGCCGACATCCTTCCGCCGACCGATCAATGGAGCGTGCTGACCCGCGGCACGTTCGCGCTCGACGCGACGCACGAGGCCTACGTCGAAGGGTTGTACGACCGCAGCCGCGTCCGCAACCTCATCGCGCCTGCGCCGATCGACTTCGTCCTGACCGATGGCACGCCGATCGTGCTGCCAACGACGAGCCCTTTCTATCCGACCGGGCTCGGCCTCTCCGGGGACATCACCGACCTGCGCTACCGCACGGTGCCGCTCGGGCCGCGGATCGACGACACGTTGGCCGAACAGGGACGACTGTTGATCGGCACGAAGGGGACCGCGGGCGCGTGGGACTACGACGCGTCGGTCGGCTACAACGTCAGTCACGTGACCGACCGGCTCGTGTCCGGCTACGTCGGCACGAATGCCATCGCCAACGCGCTCGCGTCCGGCCTCGTCAATCCGTTCGGCGACTCCGGTCCCGCCGGCGACGCGTTGCTGGCGTCGACGGAAGTCCGGGGCATCGCCCGTCGCGCAACCGGGACCACCCGCAGCGCCGACGTGCATGCGAGCCGCGACCTGATGGAATTGCCGGCCGGTCCGCTGTCCGTCGCGATCGGCGTCGATGGACGGCGCGAGCGCCTGTCGCAGAGTTCGACCGCGGTCGGCATGGCCGCGACCGACGCGGCACCGGCGATCGGCGGCGCGCGTTCGGCCGAGGCCGCGTACCTCGAATTGAGCGTTCCGATCGTCGACGGTCTGGACGGGCAACTCGCGCTGCGCGAAGACCGGTACAGCGACTTCGGCTCGACTCTCAACCCGAAGTTGTCGCTGCGCTGGCAGCCGCTGCGGCAGGTCGTGCTGCGCGCGTCGTATGGTCGCGGCTTCCGCGCGCCGAGCCTGCCCGAGCTCTTCAGCGCACAGGAGACCGGCGTGACCGCCGTCAACGATCCGCTGCGCTGCTTCGACGGCGACTGCGAGGCGGTCACGAACATCCGCGTCGGCGGCAATCCGGCGCTTCGGCCCGAGCGCTCGCAGCAGGGTTCGGCCGGCGTCGTCTTCCAGCCGAACCGCCACCTGTCGGCGTCGATCGACTTCTGGCGCATCCACGTGGGCAATCAGATCGCGCCGCTCTCCGCGGACTACGCGCTCGCCAACGACAGCACGTTCGAGGGCACCAACATCTTCCGCGGGCCGGTCGATCCGGCGAACCCGTCGCTGCCCGGTCCCATCACCGAGCTGATCCTGCTGAACGAGAACCTCGGCACGTCACGGACCCGCGGCTTCGACGTCGAGCTCGCACTGCACTCCGACCCGATGCCGATCGGCAACTTCGACGTCACGCTGATCGGCACCTACGTGCAGAACGCCGAGGCGCAGCTCGGAACACCGACCTTCATCAACCTGCGGGCCAACGACGTCAACGACGGCGCGGTGTCGCGGTGGCGGCAGTATCTGAGCCTCGGCTGGAAGTACGCCGCGTGGACAACGACGATCCATCAGAGCCAGCAGACGGGCTACAACACGGCGCCGGACCAGAATGGAAAGATCCGGCACGTCGGCGGCTATCAGACCTGGGGCCTGCAGGTGAGCTATGCCGGCATCCGCGACACGTCCATCGCGCTCGGCGTCGACAACCTGCTCGATCGCAATCCGCCGTTCGTGCCGGGGTTCGACTTCTTCCAGGACAACTACAACCCCGCGATCGCAGACCCGCGCGGACGGTTCTTCTACGGCCGGATCACGATGCGCTGGCGGTAGCCTCCCGCGCCTTTCGTCGGAGCGTTGGCGGATGCGAGCCGGTCGTGCTTCACAAGCGATCAGGCGCCCGCCGTGACGACCGGCGCGTCCGGCACCGTCGGCTCCCCGTCCGGCTTGTCGACGCCGCAGTGCGGGCAGTAGTGGAAGAACGCGTTCTTCCGCCGCGTGCAGGCCCTGCAGTGATCGAACAGCTTCATGCCGCAGTGCATGCAGAAGTTGGTCTCGCCGTCGTGGACCTTGAAGCCGCGTTCGCAGCCGGGACAGGTGCCGGCCGTCACGCTCTTGATCGCATGCTCGTACGACAACGACTTGCGGCGCACCGCTTCGCTCTGCTGTTCGGCGACGCGCTGACGTTCGAGATAGCGCTGCATCGCGACGATCGCGTAGCGGCCGACGACGACCGTGATGACGATGCCGAGCGCGTAGCGCACGTAGCCGCCGATAGCTCGGCACGTAAGGCACGAGCTCGACGAAGAACTCGTAGGCCGCGAAGAAGATGAAGCCCCACACGAACGGCCACCAGCTCGACCGTCGCTGCCGCGCGAACAGCCAGACGGCGATCGCGATCGGCGGCAGCGTGATCGCCAGCCGGATCAGGAAGACGTGCAGCTCCGCACGTCGCACGGCCGCTTCGTACGCGTCGCTCGCCGCGTCGTCGATCGCGACGCGATCCCGGCGTGCTGCGGCCAGGCGCTGCTCCAGGTCGAGCCGGCTCGCGCGCGCCTTCTCGACGGCGACTTCTGCGCCCCGCGACGCGGTCGACAGGTCGTCGAGCTCGCGGGTGCGCCGGATGACCTCGGGATCCTGGTCGGCGCGCTGCGTGCTCTGTCGCGTCGCGACCCAGTTGTCGAAGCCGAGGCGCGCCGTCCGGTACGCGGCATGCGCCGACTGCATCTGCAACTGGAGCGCCGCCAGCTTCTCGTTGGCCTCGCGTCGCTGCGTCTCGCCATTCGCGATCGCCGCGTCGAGCGGCGCGGCCTTCGTCTTGTCGATGAAGTCCGATCGATCGACGCGCTCGACGGTCGGCAGGTCGCGGACCACGAGCGAATCGAGGCCGATCAGGAAGCCGGCGAAGATCACGGCGACCGTCCACAGCACCGCGCGGAAGACGCGCTCGGGCGTGCGCAGGCCGCGCTGCGACACGTCGATCGACTTGCTCGATGCGCTCATCGGCAGGACTCCGCGCCAAGGGTCACGATGAATTCGGTCACGATGGATTCGGTCAGGATGGATTCGGTGGTCATGCGACGACTCCGGGCTGGATGGGCTGCGGTCCGATCGTTTCCACGCGCCGTGCGTGGCTCGACCCCGCGGTTCGCATGTTGTCCTTCGCGAACGCTTCCGGCGCGCGTGTCGTGCCGGGTCTCACGCGGCGATACTCAGCGTTGCACGAGCCGCGCCGTGACCTCGATCTCGATCTTCATCCGCGGGTCGACGAGCCCGACGATCGTCGCGGTCGCGGCCGGACGTGCGGTCGCGAAGTACGTGCCGAAGATCGGCGCGACGCGCTCGAAGTCGGCGGCGTCGACGAGCAGGTAGTGCACGCGGACGACATCGTCGAGCGTCGCACCGGCCTCGCGCAGCGCGGCCTCGATGTTCGCGAAGCACTGGTGCGTCTGCGCGACGACGTCGTCGGTGATCGTCATCGCCGCGTAGTCGAACCCGGTCGTGCCGGAGACGAACACGTCGTCGCCGACGACGACCGCGCGGCTGTAGCCGGCGAGCGTCTCGAACGTCGAGCCGGACGAGATCAGCCGACGATCCATCCCGGCCTCACCATCGCATCGCCGCGCCGTCGTAGTTGAAGAAGCAGCCGTTGTCGTCGTGCTTCAGGCCGGCGATCGTCTTGCGGATGCCCTTCGCGCTGTCGGCGACGTCGAGGTCGGCGCCCGCGCCGCCCATCTCGGTCCGGACCCAGCCCGGGTGCATCGCCACGACGGTCGCGCCCTGCGGGCCGTACGTGATCGCCGCATCCTTCATCACCGAGTTCACCGCGGCCTTGCTCGCGCGATACGTCGTGTAGCTCGCGTTGTCGCGTGCGCCGATCGAGCCCATCCGCGAGCTGACGACGACGAGCTTGCCGTGCGCGGCCGCGACGCGCGGCGCCACGACCGGCGTCATCAGCATCGCCGCCCAGACGTTCGAGCGCATCGTCTCCTCGAAGTCGTCGCGCGTCGGCGCGCCGTCGTAGCGCGGGCCGCCGACGCCGGCGTTGTGGATCGCGACGTCGAATGCGGTCGATGCGATCGCGCGGCCGAGCGCCGCCCAGTCGTCGGGCTTCGTCACGTCGAGCGGATGCGCCGTGCAGCCGAGCGCCCGCAGCGCGTCGGCGTCCGCGTCCTTGCGATACGGTCGCGTGCACCGTCGCGCCGTCGCCGCGGTACTGGCGCGCGAGCTCGTGGCCGATGCCGCGCGACGCGCCGATGACGAGGACGGTGGCGGGTTTCTTCATGGCATCGCCTCGGGATGATCGATCGCTTCGCTCGTCGCGCCGCCGGGGGCGACCGTGCGGACTACGACGCCAGCTCGACCGCCAGCGCGGTCGCTTCGCCGCCGCCGATGCACAGCGACGCGACGCCCTTCGTGCCGCCGGTCTTCTTCAGCGCGTTGATCAGCGACACGACGATGCGTGCGCCGGACGCGCCGATCGGATGGCCGAGCGCGCAGGCGCCGCCGTGCACGTTGACCTTCTCGTGCGGGATCCCGTGTTCCTTCATCGCGGCCATCGGGACGACCGCGAACGCCTCGTTGATCTCGAACAGGTCGACGTCGTCGGTCGTCCAGCCGAGCTTGTCGTAGAGCTTCGCGATCGCGCCGACCGGCGCGGTCGTGAACTCGGCCGGCAGCTTCGCGTTCGTCGTGTGGCCGAGGACGCGGGCGATCGGCTTGAGCCCGATCTCCTTCGCGGTCGACTCGCGCATCATCACGAGCGCCGCCGCGCCGTCGTTGATCGAGCTCGAGCTCGCGGCGGTGATCGTGCCGTCCTTGCGGAACGCCGGCCGCAGCGACGGGATCTTGTCGAGCCTGCGCCTTGCGCGGACCCTCGTCGCTGTCGACGATCGTGTCGCCGCCCTTGCCGCTGACCGTCACCGGCGCGATCTCGTCGGCGAACGCGCCGCTCGGCCGCGGCGGCCTGCGCGCGCTTGACCGACGTCGTCGCGAAGTGGTCCTGCTGCCTCGCGCGTGAACGCGTACTGCGTCGCGCAGTCCTCGCCGAACGTGCCCATCGAGCGCCGCGTGCCGTCGGGCGCGATGTCGTACGCGTCCTCGAGCCCGTCCATCATCATGTGGTCGTAGATCGCGCCCTGGCCCATCCGGTAGCCGCCGCGCGCCTTCGTCAGCAGGTACGGCGCGTTCGTCATCGACTCCATGCCGCCGGCGACGATGATGTCGGAGCTGCCGGCCTTCAGCGCGTCGTACGCGTACATCGCCGCGCGCATCCCGGAGCCGCACATCTTGTTGACGGTCGTGCAGCCGACGCCGACCGGCAGCCCGGCGCCCGAGCGCGGCCTGGCGTGCCGGCGCCTGGCCCTGGCCGGCCGGCAGCACGCAGCCCATGATGACCTCGTCGACCTGGTCCGGCTTGACGCCGGCGCGGTCGAGCGCGGCGCCGATCGCGACCGAGCCGAGCTGATGCGCGGCGAACGACGCGAGCTCGCCCTGGAATGCGCCCATCGGCGTCCGCGCGCCGCCGACGATGACGATCGGGTCCTGATCCATCTGCTGCTCCTCGTGATGTGCCGCGCGCCGGTCCCGTGGGTCCGGTCCGTCGAAGCCGCGATTTTACTGCGCGTGTCGGTTGGCCCGCGTCACAGCTGGAAGCCGGTCCACAGCACGAGCCCTTCGGCGAGGTCGGCGAAGAAGCCCGGCGGCTTCGCCTCGTACGAGCGCCGCGCCGGGCCGCTCGCGATCGAACCACGCCGCGAAGCGCGCGATGTCGTCGCGATCGTGGAACGCGACCATCAGTTCGTAGTTGAGGAACAGGCTGCGCGAGTCGACGTTCGCCGATCCCGACAGCGCGAGCACGTCGTCGAACAGCGCGAGCTTCGCATGCAGCATGTACGGCGCGAGCCAGATGCGGCCGCCCGCGCTCGGCGAGCGCACGCATCGCCCGCCGCCGCGCGACGTCCGACATCGCGATGATTCGAACGCGCCGGCACGAGCACGTCGACCGTCACGCCGCGGCGCGCCGCGATCGACAGCGCCGTCAGCAGCGCGCTGTCGGGCACGAAGTACGGCGTCACGAGCACGATGCGGCGCGTCGCCTGATAGGCGCCGGTCACGAGCACGGTCTGCGATCGTGTCGTCGACCTCGTCGGGTCCCGACGCGATCAGCTGCGCGCGAGCCGTGCGCATGCGCATCGGCCAGCGTCGCGGCCACGCGCGGCGTCGGCTCGGGGCGCTCGCCGTGCCCGTAAGCCCAGTCGCGCTCGAACAGGTCCGCCGCCTGCAGCACGAGGTCGCCGCCGACGTCGAACGTCAGGTCGTGCCACGCCGCGTGGTCCGCATCGCCTTCGAAGTATTCGGCGGCGAGGTTGCGACCGCCGGTCCACATCCGCCGCGTCGGCCGTGCGACGTCGACGAGCACGAGCTTGCGATGGTCGCGCAGGTTGGCGCGTGCGCGGATCGGCAGCTTCAGCGGCGGAACGAAGGTCACGTAGTCCGCGCCGGCGTCGATCAGCGGCGCGAGGTCCGGATGCCGCCGCATCAGCCGGCCCATGCCGTCGACCATCACGCGGATCTTCACGCCGGCGCGCGCCTTCGCGACGAGCCGCGTCGACGACGCCGGTGCCGACCGCGTCGTTGCCGATGATGAACGTGCAGAGGTCGATCGACTGTTCGGCCGCGTCGATCACGCGATGGAGCGCCGTGAGCGCCTCGCGTCCGTCGGCATGCACGGCGAGGTCGTGATAACAGGCGGGCGCCGGCTGCGCGAGCGCGATGATCGTGCGGATGGCCCAGGGCGCGTCGGGACGCGGCGCTTCGGGCGACGGCAACAGCAGCGGACGCGGCTGCTTGCGCGATCCGAAGACGAGGAACGACGGCAGCGCGACGTACGGCACCAGCAGGATGAAGAACACCCACGCGATCGCCGCGGTCGGGTGGCGACGCTGGTTGAACGAGTGCGACGCGACGACGTAGGCGAGCAGCGACAGCACGACCATCAGGCCGTGCAGCGTGATGCCGTAGGTCGACGTGAACGCTTGCAGCATGGCAGCAGACGATAACCGATCGGCCCGCTTCTTGCCGTGCGCGCCGCACGGTTCGGCGAGACCGGCTACATTGGCGCGATGAATCCGCTCGAAGCAGAACTCGACTACCCGTTCGCCGACGCGCTCCCCGAACCGGGACGCAAGCGCGACGATCGCGCCCGGCATCTTCTGGATCCGCAAGCCGTTGCCGTTCGCGCTCGACCACATCAACCTGTGGCTGCTGCGCGACCGCTTCGACGGCCGCGACGGCTGGACCGTGATCGACTGCGGCATCGCGTCGCAGACGACGCAGGAGCTGTGGCGACAGGTGATCGACGACGAGCTCGACGGCCTGCCGATCGTGCGGATCCTGTGCACCCACACGCATCCCGACCACCTCGGCAACGCCGCGTGGCTGCAGCGGCAGACCCCGTCCGATCGCGCGCCGCCGCTGTGGATGACGCAAGGCGAGTACGCGATGGGCCGCGTGCTGCAGGCGGCGCTGCCCGGTACCGACGGGCCGGGCATCGTCGCGCACTATCGCGCGCACGGGCTCGTCGACGATGCCTACCTGACCGGACTCGGCGAACGCACCGGCTACTTCTCGAAGCTCGTGCCCGACATGCCGCTCGCGTTCCGACGCATCGTCGACGGCGAGTCGATCGCGATCGGCGACGACACGTGGACCGTCATCACCGGCTTCGGCCATTCGCCGGAGCACGCGGCGCTGTATGCCGAGCGCGCGAACATCCTGATCTCGGGCGACATGCTGCTGCCGCGCATCTCGACGAACGTCAGCGTCCACGCGATCGAACCCGAGGCGAACCCGGTGCAGCAGTTCGTCGATTCGATCTCGCGCTTCACGCCGCTGCCGCCCGACGCGTTCGTGCTGCCGTCGCACGGCCGACCGTTCAAGCGCCTGCATCGGCGCGTCGAGCAGCTGCACGAGCATCACGATGCGCGGCTCGGCGAGGTGCTCGAGCGTTGCGCCGGCAGCCCGGCGAGCGCGGCCGACATCGTGCCGGTGATGTTCCGTCGGCCGCTCGACACGCATCAGATGTTCTTCGCGTTCGGCGAGGCGCTCGCGCATCTGCATGCGCTCTGGTATCGCGGCGCGCTGAAGCGCGAGCGCGACGCGACCGGCGTCTATCGATTCGAACGGGCCTGACGACCGCCGCATGTCTCGTTGACGGCGACATTCGTCGCGCGTGACGGCGCCCTGTCCCGCGACAGGCGGGTTCCGTCGCTTGCATGAGGCGTCGTCGCGATCGTCTTCCCTAGTCTTCGCTGCATCGGATACGGGTCGTGTCCGCCAACGAAGCGAAGGGAAGCCCATCATGAAGACGAAATCGATGTTCAGTGACGCGATGACATTCGTCGCGTCGGTCGCGGTCGGATGTACGGCCGCGATCGCGATCGCAGCCGCCGCGTCGGTCAGCGAGTCGGCGCCGACGCTGCGCGGCAAGCCCGCCGCGGAAAGCGTGCAAGTCGTGCGTCTGGACCCCGTCGTGGTCACCCTGTCGAGGGCCACGTTCGATGCGATCCGCAGCGAAGAGACCGCCCTCGCCCGCGCCGACGCCGCGCGCAAGGCGACCCGTGGTTGACCGATCGACGGCGCACACCGCCTCGCGCCGTCGATCGTCACGCCGCTTCGACCGATCGAGCGCTCGCGCGCATGTCGCGCGCCGTGACGCGTCGACTCGGCAATAATCGCGCATCGTCCCGACGTTGCCGCCCCGCGGCCCTGGCCCATGGCCGACCGCACGCACAAGACCCGCCAGAAGCCGACGTTCCGCATCGCGCCGTCGAAGCCGCGCAATCCGCTGGTGGCGCCCGCGTTGAAGCGCGTCGCCGGACCGCATCGCAAGTCCGCCAGCGCCGTTCGCGCAGCCGAGCGTCGTGCGCTCGAACGCGCGACCATCACGAACGAATCGCCCGACGACTGAACGACTCGCGCCGATCGCGGTCGACCACCGTCGCCGACGCAGCACCCGCTGCTAGAATTTTCGCGTCCCTCATCGAAAGCCCGCATGGCCACGTCGCCCGCCTTCGCGCAGTCCGTCCCGTCCGGCGTGCCGGACGACCCACCCGCGATCGCGAGTTCGAATGCGCCGCAGTCGCTGAAGGCCGAGATCCTGTCGGAGGCGCTGCCGTACCTGCGCCGCTTCCACGGCAAGACGATCGTCGTGAAGTACGGCGGCAACGCGATGGTCGACAAGACGCTGCAGGCGGCGTTCGCGCACGACGTCGTGATGCTGAAGCTGGTCGGCATGAATCCGATCGTCGTCCACGGCGGCGGCCCGCAGATCGACGACGCGCTGAAGAAGGTCGGCAAGAGCGGCCACTTCATCCAGGGCATGCGCGTCACCGACGAGGACACGATGGAGGTCGTCGAGTGGGTGCTCGCCGGCGAGGTGCAGCAGGACATCGTCGGCCTCATCAACCACGCGGGCGGCCAGGCGGTCGGGCTGACCGGACGCGACGGCGGCCTGATCCGCGCACGCAAGCTCAAGATGCAGGACATCAAGGACCCGACCGTCTATCACGACATGGGTCTCGTCGGCGAGATCGAGTCGATCAACCCGGCCGTCGTCAAGGCGTTGCAGGACGACGCGTTCATCCCGGTCATCAGCCCGATCGGCTTCGGCGCCGACAACGAGAGCTACAACATCAACGCCGACCTCGTCGCGGGCAAGCTCGCCGAGATCCTGAAGGCCGAGAAGCTCGTCATGCTGACGAACACGCCGGGCGTGCTCGACAAGTCCGGCAACCTGCTGACCGGCCTCACCGCCGAAGATCGATCGACGAGCTGTTCGCCGACGGCACGATCTCCGGCGGGATGATGCCGAAGATCTCGAGTCGGCGCTCGAGGCCGCGAAGAGCGGCGTCAACGCGGTCCACGTCATCGACGGCCGCGTGCCGCATTGCCTGCTGCTCGAGATCCTGACCGACCAGGGCGTCGGGACGATGATCCGCAGCCACTGATCGGGTTGGTGCGGTCGCGAGCCGCGACCGTCTGTCGATCCGCTTTACGCTGCCGCGTGCGGCCGCGCGCGGCGTCTCGATCAAGTCCCTGATTCGATGCCCGATGCCACCGATGGCATGGTTGCTGCGTC
The DNA here is from genome assembly GCA_963795885.1 of uncultured beta proteobacterium. Classification (GTDB taxonomy): domain Bacteria; phylum Pseudomonadota; class Gammaproteobacteria; order Burkholderiales; family Burkholderiaceae_D; genus CAHJXF01. The sequence continues at coordinate 66,515 of CAWCJI010000010.1, forward strand.
GTGTGCGGCCCGTCTCTCGCACCGGATCGCACGATGTCCAAGCTTGTGTCGCACCGCCATTTCCAATCGTTCTCGCAACGACGTTCGTCGACGCGTTCGCACATCGGTCGTCGCACGCTCGCCGTCGCCGGCCTCGCGCTGGTCGCCGCGCTCGCCTCGTCGTCCGCATCCGCCGGTCCGTACACCAGCGAATACGTCTTCGGCGACAGCCTGTCGGACAACGGCAATCTCGCCGAGCTCTACCACCAGAACTTCCCGAACCCGCCGAGCTACCACGACAGCTTCACGAACGGACCGGTCGCGGCCGCGGTCTCGCGACCCAGCTCGGCCTGTCGTTGACGCCGTCGCTTGGGTGACCGGCTTCAAGGACCAGTACAGCCTGTTCGGCGGCGCGTCGTACGTTCCCGGCACGAACTACGCGGTCGCGGGCGCGACCTCGGCCTCGGCCGCGGTCGGCGGACCCACCGGCATCAACCTGCCGCAACAGGTCGGAGCCTTCGGCGCATACACGTCGGGCAAGGCCGACCCGAACGCGCTGTACTTCGTGCTGATCGGCGGCAACGACGTCCGCAACGCGGCGTTGTACGGGGACGGGCCTCGGCCGGCGTCGCGAGCGGCGTGCAGGCCGAACTCGACGTCGATCCAGATGCTGATCGCCGAAGGGGCTCGCAACATCCTCGTCGTCAACGTGCCGAACGTCGGCATCATCCCGGAGTTCGCGCAGGACACGCCGGCGCTCGCCGCGGCGGCGACGCAGTTCAGCCAGGCATACGACGCGTCCCTCGCGCGCCGGCCTCGAAGGCGCTGATCGAACCGATCGGAACCGAACCTGACACTGTTCGACCTCTACGCTTCAACAACTCGCTGCTCGCGAACGCGGCCGCCGAAGGCTTCACCGACACGACCGACCGCTGCTTCACCAGCACGCCGTTCTCGGCCGCGACCACGGCCGCGTGCGGTCCGAACGGCGCCAACATCGACCAGTTCTTGTATTGGGATTCGATCCATCCGACCGGCAAGCGTGCAGGCGGCGTGGGCCGGTGGCTTCGAGTCGGCGCTCGGCGTCCCCGAGCCGTCGAGCGTCGCGTTGCTCGCGCTCGGACTGGTCGGCCTCGCCGGCGCATCGAGACGCCGCCGCGGGCGCTGAAGCCCGCGTCCACGCGGGAAGCGGGTCGGCGCTCGAACGCGTCGACTCGCGATGCGCTGGCATCGCACGGTCGGCCCCAGCGCTGGCATGCGGCGCGCGTCGGCGAGCGTCCTGACCCGCGGTCGACGGCGATGAAGATCGTCTGACGTCGAGCGACCACCGGTCGCTCGTTCGCTCGATCGGTCGTGTGACGTCGTGGCGCGAACGCCGCACGAGATCGCATGGCCGTGCGGACGCGAGCACCGCATGCGGCGGCGCGGCAAAGGCCGGTACCATGAGTGCCGTCCTCCACGTCGTGCTTCCGGGCCTGCATGCCTGCATCCCCCCTGGTCTGGTTCTTCGACCTCGACAACACGCTGCACGACGCGTCGCATCGCATCTTCGGCGAGATGAACCGGTCGATGTCCGACTGGCTGATCGCGAACCTCGCGGTCGATCAGGCACGAGGCGGACCGGCTGCGGACCGACTACTGGCATCGCTACGGCACGACGCTGATCGGGCTGATCCGCCATCACGCGATCGAGCCGCACGCGTTCCTGCGCGACACGCATGCGTTCGTCGACCGGCTCGGCACGCTGATCCGCGCCGAGCGCGGGCTGTCCGAAGTCTTCCGTCGACTGCCCGGTCGCAAGGTGCTGATCACGAACGCGCCGAGCGATCTACACCGCGAAGGTGCTGCGCGAGATCGGCCTGTCGCGCGTCGTCCGCAAGCGCTATCACATCGAGCAGATGCGCCTGCTCGGCCGCTTCCGGCCGAAGCCGTCGCCGAGCATGTTCCGCATGCTGCTCGCGAAGGAGAAGGTCCATCCGTCGAACGCGATCCTGATCGAGGACAGCGTGCTGAACCTGCGCGGCGCGCGCTCGGTCGGCATGCGCGGCGTCTACGTGCGCGGCTACGATCTCGGCGCGCAAGTCGGGCTCGCATCGTCGCCGCTGTGGCGCACGGTCGGCGGCGTAGGCCTTCGCGTAGAATCCGTCACCGATCTGATCCGGCGCCGGCGCTTCCTGCGCTGACGCCACGCGAGGCTGCGTCGATGGAGCAAACCGCGAGCGACAATCCGCCGGACCGACGCGCTGGACGACGCCGCAGCGGCCGATGCCGCGACGACCGATGCCGCGGTGGCCGACGAGCCGCCTCCCACGCCGAAGCGCCGCATCGCGAAGCCCGGCGAACGCAGGCTGCAGATCCTGCAGACGCTCGCCACGATGCTCGAGCATCCGAAGGGCGAGCGCATCACGACCGCCGCGCTCGCGAAGAAGCTCGACGTCTCCGAGGCCGCGCTGTATCGGCACTTCGCGAGCAAGGCGCAGATGTTCGAGGGGCTCATCGCGTTCATCGAGGAGACCGTCTTCGGCCTCATCAACCAGATCACCGGCGAGCGAGGAAGACGGCCTCAAGCAGGCACGCAGCATCATCCTGATGCTGCTCAATTTCGCCGAGACCAATCGCGGCATGACGCGCGTGCTGATCGGCGACGCGCTCGTGATCGAGGACGAGCGGCTGACGGTGCGGATGAACCAGATGATGGATCGCATCGAGGCGTCGCTGAGGCAGTGCCTGAAGGTCGCGGCCGCGCAGGCGGCGGGGCCCGACGGCGAACGGCGCGACGGCATCGATCCGCACGTCAACGAGCGCGCGAACCTGATCGTCGCGGCGGTCATCGGCCGCTGGTCGCGCTTCGCGAAGAGCGGCTTCAAGAAGCTGCCGAAAGAGTTCGCCGAGACGCAGGCGATGCTGCTGCTGGTCTGAGTCCGCGCAATCGGTCGCTGGGACGAGGGCGGCGACCGGCTTGCGGCGTCCGTCATCGTCGTGAGCGCCGCGGCTCGAGTGATGTTGCCGCGCCGGGGACTTGGGTCCCGGCCTTCGCCGGGACGACAACCAGCTAGCGCAGGCCGGTGCGCCGCTCGACGATCCGCGACACGAGGCCGTAGTCGATCGCCTCTTCGGGAGACATCCAGTAATCGCGGTCGATGTCCTCGAGCACCTGCTCGAGCGTCCGATTGGTCTCGCGCGCGATGATCTGCGCGATGCGGGCGCGCGCCTTCACGATCTCGCGGGCCTGGATCGCGATGTCGGTCGCCCGGCCACCGGCGCCGCCCGACGGCTGATGGATCAGGAAGCGCGTCGACGGCAGGCACACGCGCCGTTCGCGCGGCACCGCGAGGAAGACGTGCGTCGCCGCGCTGCCGACCCAGCCCGTCCCGATCATCATCACCGGCGCCTCGATGAAGCGCACGACGTCGTAGATCGCCTCGCCGGACTCGAGATGACCACCGGGCGACGAGACGATCACGTCGATCGGCTCGTGGTTCTCCGCGTCGAGCGCGATCAGGCGGCGGATCGTGTCGCTCGCGGTCGCGTCGCTGATCGCGCCGAAGATCAGGATCGTGCGCGACTTGAATGCCTTCTCTTCGAGGAAGGAGTTGCGCGGGACGTCAGGTGCGGCTTCGGGCGGTTCGTGCTCCACGGTCGGGCTTCGCGGTCGGCGGACTGGTTTCGGGAACCCGCATCCTACTCGCGCCCGCGGCCGCTCGCGCCCCGGCCACGAGCCACGTCGCGACGACGACCAGCGCCGTGCCGATCGCCATCTTCGGCGTCGGTCGCTCGCCGAGGATCGCCCATCCCCACGCGATCGCGAACAGCGGGATCAGGAACGTGACGGTCAGCGCGCGCGTCGCGCCGAGGTCCGCGATCAGGCGGAAGTACAGCAGGTACGCGACCGACGTGCAGGCGAGCGCGAGGATCAGCGTCGCGACGACGATCGACGTGCTCGGCATCGCAAGCAGCGGCTCGATCGGGATCAGCGGCAGCAGCACGAGCGCGGCCGCGAGCTGCGAGCCGGTCGCCATCGTCGTCGGCGGGATCGGCGTCGCCAGTCGGCGGGTGTAGTTGCCGGCGAAGCCGTAGCTCGCGGCCGCGACGAGGCACGCGACGCATGCGGTCGTCGTCGTCGCATCGACCGCGACAGGCCCGAGGCCCACGAGCGCCACGACGCCGATCAGGCCGATCGCGATGCCGCTGCCGCGTCGTGCATCGAGCGGCTCGCCGAGCCAGACCCGCGCGATCGCGGCACCGAACAACGGCGATGTGGCATTGATGATCGCGAGGTACGCGGCAGGCAGCGCGTGCGCCGCGAAGCCGAACAGCGCGAACGGCACCGCCGAGTTGAAGACGCCGACGACGAACAGCGGCCGCGCACGGCCACGCCATTCGAAGCGCGGACGGCCGGCGATCTGCTGCCACGCGAGCAGCGCGATGCCTGCGATCGCGACGCGGGCTTCGGTCGACACGACCGTGCCGAGCACCGGCGCGACGATGCGATACAACAGGAACGAGCCGCCCCACAGCAACGCGAGGGCGAGCAGGCGAACGAGGTCGGCGATGCGCATGCCGCGATCATCGTCGATCGCCCCGTCGCGACGCCGGCCGTTTTCGGACGTCGATGCGGCGCGGAGGTGCAGCGGTCGTGGCGAGTCCGGTCAGCGACGCTCGCCCGCGAGCGCGGCCTTCGCCATCCGGTCGACGAGCGACGGCGCGACGAGCTTGAGCCACAGGCCGACCTTGCCGCGCGTCGTCATCACGAGCTCGCGCCGGCGCGCGGCCATCGCGTCGATGATCTGTCGCGCGCACACGTCGACCGGCATCGCGCCGCGTTCGTCGAGGCCCGAGACGCCGGCCGGCGTGCCGTCGGCGCCGTAGCCGCGGCGTCGCGTCTCGGTCGCGACGATGCCGGGATAGACGACCGTGACGTCGACGCCGTTCCGGAAGCTCGTTGCGCAGCGCTTCGAAGAAAACCGGCGAGCGCGAACTTCGACGCCGAGTACGCGGTGCGGCCCGGCACGCCGACCTTGCCGGCGAGGCTCGACACGCCGACGACCAGTCCCCGTGCGGTCACGAGGTGTGGCAATGCATGACGGGTGCACCACATCGCGCCGAAGCAGTTGACGCGCATCATGTCCTCGTACCAGCCGAGGTCCGCGACGTCCGCGAATCGCGCGTGGCCCGACACGCCGGCGTTGTTGACCAGCATGTCGATACGGCCGAAGCGCTCGACCGCCTGCGCGACCAGCCGCGCGCAATCGGCCTCGATGCCGACGTCGGTCGCGACCGTCAACGTCTCGGCCCCGCGCCGCTTCGCACGTCAGCGGCCACGTCGTCGAGCGCGTCGATGCGACGCGCGGCCAGCACGAGACGCGGCCCTGCCGGCGCGAGCTGGCGCGCCAGCTCGGCGCCGATGCCGTCCGATGCGCCGGTGATGACGACGACCTTGCCGGCGAACGCGGCGCGGGTCCGCGCCGTCATGGCGCGGTCCGATCCCGAAGCGTCCGGCATGCAGTCGCGAACATGGATATTTCCTCCGGACTTCAGGGTTAGTTCGGATGCGAGCGGCAGGGCGTCTCGGATAACTTCCAACGCTCGCCCGCGCACGCGGCCAGGATGCGCGAATCATGCCGCACGACCACGAGCGCGCCGCGGGCGTCCGGTTCGAGGGCGACGCCCCAGGACACCAGCGTGCCGCGCAAGCCAACATGAACCCAACGGAGACCACCATGATCCACGGATTGAAACTTCTCGCGTGCGCCACGTCGCTCGCCTCGCTGTCGCTGTTCAGTCCGATGGCGAGCGCTGCCGATCCGATCAAGATCGGCGTGTCGGGTCCGTTCACCGGCGGCTCGTCGTCGATGGGCGTGTCGATGCGCGACGGCGTGCGTCTCGCGGCCGACGAGATCAACAAGATCGGCGGCGTGCTCGGCCGCAAGCTCGAACTCGTCGAACGCGACGACGAAGCGAAGAACGAGCGCGGCGTGCAGATCGCCGAGGAGCTGATCAACAAGGAGAAGGTCGTCGCGACGGTCGGCTACATCAACACCGGCGTCGCGCTCGCGTCGCAGCGCTTCTACCAGGACGCGAAGATCCCGGTGCATCGAACAACGTCGCGACCGGCACCGCGATCACGAAGCAGTTCGCCGACCAGCCCGACAACTACGTCTTCCGCAACGCGGCCAACGACTCGATCCAGGCGCCGATGATCGTCGACGAGATGACGCAAGCGCGGCTTCAAGAAGCCCGCGATCCTCGCCGACTCGACGAACTACGGCCAGCTCGGCCGCGAGGACCTCGAGAAGGCGCTGTCGACGAAGGGCGTGAAGGCCGTCGCGACCGAGAAGTTCAACATCAAGGACGTCGACATGACGCCGCAGCTGCTGAAGGCCAAGGAAGCCGGCGCCGACTGCGTGCTGACGTACGGCATCGGCCCCGAGCTCGCGCAGATCGCGAACGGCATGACGAAGCTCGGCTGGAAGGTTCCGATGATCGGCAGCTGGACGCTGTCGATGGCCAACTACATCGACAACGCGGGCCCCGGCGGCGAAGGCGCGCGGATGCCGCAGACCTTCATCCAGGACCCGAACACGCCGAAGCGCAAGACGTTCATCGAGGCGTACCTGAAGGAGTTCAAGCCGAAGAACAACCGCATCGATTCGCCGGTCTCCGCCGCGCAGGGCTACGACTCGGTCTACCTGCTCGCGGCCGCGATGAAGCAGGCCAACTCGACCGACGGCCCGAAGATCAAGGACGCGCTCGAGAACCTCAACGGCAAGGTCGACGGCGTCGTCACCAACTACGACAAGCCGTTCAGCAAGGCCGACCACGAGGCGATCACGGCGAACATCCCGGTGTTCGGCGAGGTCAAGGGCGGCAAGGTCGTCTACGCGTACGACAACGACCGCGCGAAGGGCGCGGAGATTCGCGAGAAGTCCGCGAAGAAGTAAGCCGCGACGTCCTCGTCGTTCCGCAGAAGCCGCGTGCCCAGTGCTCGCGGCTTTTTTTTGAAATGGTGGCCCACCGCTCGAACGTTCGACCGCACCTGGTCGTCGACGCTGCAACCCGGGTCGGAGCGACCGGCCCAGTGCATGATGGCGCCCTGGGCCCGGCCCATTCCTGTCGAGGCCGGCTCGCAGCACCGGCCGACAGGTGACGTGCGAAAGTCCCGATGATCCTGCTGCAGCTGATCTACAGCGGCATCGCGCTCGGGATGATCTACGCGGTCATCGCGTTCGGCTACCAGCTCACGTTCGCGACGTCCGGCACGCTGAACTTCGGCCAGGGCGAGGCGCTGATGCTCGGCGCGATGGTCGGCCTCACGCTCGTCAACCTCGGCGTCAACTACTGGCTGATGATCCCGATCGTCTGCGTGTTCGGCTTCCTGCAGGGCGCGTTCGTCGAACGGATCGGCGTGCGCCCCGCGATCAAGATCAAGTCCGAGTTCGGCTGGATCATGTCGACGATCGCGCTCGGCATCATCTTCCGCAACGTCGCCGAGAACGTCTGGGGTCGCGACGATCTCCGCTTCCCCGTCGCCGCTACCCGAGTCGCCGATCCAGCTGTTCGGCGCGAACGTGCTGCCGATGGAACTGCTCGTCATCGGCGGCGCGATCCTGATGATGCTCGCGGTCGAGGTGTTCAACCGCAAGTCGATCTACGGCAAGGCCGTCGTCGCGACGTCGAACGACCGCGACGCCGCCGGCCTGATGGGCATCAACACCGGCCTCGTCATCACGTTCTCGTACGCGTTGTCGTCGCTCGCCGCGGGCTTCGCCGGCGTGCTGATCGCGCCGCTGACGCTGACCGGGCCGACGATGGGCGCGGTGCTCGGCCTGAAGGCGTTCGCGGTCGCGATCATCGGCGGGCTGTCGTCCGGCATGGGCATCATCGTCGGCGGCATCATCCTCGGCATCGCCGAGACGACCACCGGCTTCTACCTCTCGACCGGCTACAAGGACGTGCCCGGTCTCGTGCTGCTGCTGCTCGTGCTCGCGGTCAAGCCCGCCGGCCTGTTCGGCAAGACGGCGATCAAGAAGGTATGACGACCACCTCCACAACCACGCCGGGCCCGTCGACCCTCGTCGTCCGCAAGCCGAACCCCGCATTGCGCTTCGGCGGCATCGCGCTCGGGCTCGCGCTGCTCGCGCTGTTCCCGGTCGTGCTGCCGAACACGTACTACATCCACCTGGCCGAGACGATCATGATCTACGCCGATCCTGCTCTTCGGGCTGGACATCGTGGTCGGCTATACGGGTCAGGTGTCGCTCGGACACGCCGGCCTGTTCGGCATCGGCGCGTACACGGCGGGCGTGCTCGCGCAGACCGGGCACGGGATGATCGGCGCGTCGACGATCGGCGCGTTCGGGCTGCCGATCTTCGCGACGCTGCCGATCGCGATCCTCGTCACGGCCGCCTTCGGCGCGGTGCTCGCGTTGCCCGCGTTGCGCGTGACCGGTCCGTACCTCGCGATGGTGACGCTCGCGTTCGGCACGATCATCCAGATCCTCATCAACGAGATGGACTTCCTGACGGCCGGGCCGCTCGGCCTCAGGCTGTCGAAGCCGACGCTGTTCGGGACACCGCCTCGACGAGCGCGACTACTACTGGCTCGTCGCGTTCGTCCTCGTGCTCGCGCTGATCGTCGTGCACCGCATCCTGAAGTCGCATCTCGGGCGCGCGTTCGAGGCGCTGCGCGACAGCCCGGTCGCGTCCGACTGCATGGGCGTCTCGGTCTATCGCTACAAGGTCTACGCGTTCGTCATCAGCGCCGGCTTCGCGGGCCTCGCCGGCGCGCTGTACACGTATTCGGAGCAGTACATCTCGCCGAACACGTACAACTTCGAGCTGACGGTGCTGTTCCTGCTCGCGATCATCATGGGCGGCCGCAAGACGCGCAGCGGCGCGATCCTCGGCTCGCTGATCGTCGTGCTGCTGCCGAAGATGCTCGACGACATCGGCACGTTCCGCATCGTCGCGACCGCGCTCGCGGTCGTCGTCACCGTCGGCGCCGGCATCCCGCTCGCACGCGGCCTCACGACCGCGCAGCGCGTCGCGATCCCGATCGTCGGCACGATCGGCCTCGCGGCGTTCGCGTTCTACCTCAACGCGGTCACCGACTGGCGTCTGACGATCTTCGGACTGATGATCCTGCTCGTCGTCTATTACCTGCAGGACGGCATCGTCGGCTTCGTGCGCTCGCTGTTCAATCTCGGTCGAAGAACCGTCAGCGTCGCGGTCGACACGACGCAGGCCGACGCGGCGACGCACGGCGAGGCGGTCCACGCGACGTCGGACGTCGACGCCGGCGGGACGATCCTCGACGTGCGCGGCATGCTGATGCAGTTCGGCGGACTGAAGGCGCTCAACAACGTCGACCTGTCGGTCCGCAGCGGCTCGATCCACGGACTGATCGGACCGAACGGCTCCGGCAAGAGCACGATGATGAACGTGCTGACCGGCATCTACACGCCGACCGCGGGCACGATCATGTACGGCAACGAGCAGATCGGCGGCAAGGCGCCGGCGCAGATCGCGCTGTCGGGCATCGCACGGACGTTCCAGAACGTGCAGCTGTTCGGCGAGATGACCGCGCTCGAGAACGTGCTCGTCGGCCTGCATCACACGTTCAACGGCGAACCTCGTCGACGTCGGCCTGCAGACGCCGCGCGCGCGACGCGAGGAAGCAGGCGCGCGCGAGCGCGCGTTCTCGCTGCTGCAGTTCGTCGGCCTCGCGTACGCGGCGAACGAGGAGGCGCGCAACCTGCCGTACGGCAAGCAGCGGCTGCTCGAGATCGCACGTGCGCTCGCGCTCGACCCGAAGCTGCTGCTGCTCGACGAGCCGGCCGCCGGCCTGACCGCGCCCGACATCAAGGAGCTCGTCGCGATCATCCGCAAGATCCGCGACTACGGCATCACCGTCATCCTGATCGAGCATCACATGGACGTCGTGATGAGCGTCTGCCAGACGGTGTCGGTCCTCGACTTCGGGCAGAAGATCGCCGAGGGCAAGCCGGCGGAGATCCAGGCCGACGAGAAGGTCATCGAGGCCTATCTCGGCGGCGAGGTCGGCGCCGAGGTCGCGCTCGCGGCCGCCGCGCCGACGGGAGCGCACTGATGCTGTCGATCGAGAACCTCGAGGCCGGCTACGGCAAGGTCAAGGTACTGCACGGCATCTCGATGGAGGTGCCGAAGGGCAAGGTCGTGACGCTGATCGGCTCGAACGGCGCCGGCAAGACGACGACGATGCGCGCGATCTCCGGGATGATCCGGCCGACCGCCGGCACGATCGCGCTCGACGTCGACGGCAAGGCGCTGCGCATCGACGGCCTGGAGTCGCACACGATCGCCCGCCGCGGCATCGCGCATTCGCCCGAAGGCCGGCGCGTCTTCGCGACGATGTCGGTCGCCGACAACCTGATCGCTCGGCGCGTTTCCGCGGCTGACGCGCGCGCGTCCGCGCGGCGACGTGAAGGGCGACCTCGAACGCGCGCTGGAACTGTTCCCGCGTCTCAAGGAACGACGCACGCAGCTCGCGGGCACGCTGTCCGGCGGCGAGCAGCAGATGCTCGCGATGGCGCGCGCGGTGATGCTCGCGCCCGAGGTGGTCCTGCTCGACGAGCCGTCGATGGGCCTCGCGCCGATCCTCGTCGACGAGGTCTTCCGCATCATCGCGCGGCTGAAGGGCGAAGGCGTGACGATGCTGCTGGTCGAGCAGTTCGCGGCCGCGGCGCTCGCGGTCGCCGACTACGGCTACGTGCTCGAGAACGGCCGCATCGCCACGCACGGCGACGCCGCGAAGCTGAAGGACGACCCGGGCGTCAAGGCGGCGTATCTCGGCACCAGCCACTGACGACGACAAGGGCGGCCACGAGACCGCCCGGACGAGGAGACGACGATGATGGAAACAGGACGGCCGCTCGTCGCGGCCCTGGCGATCGCAGCGGCGGCGATGACGACACCCGCGTTGGCGCAAGGCACGTCGACGGCCGACGCGTTGCGGATCGTGCAGACCGATGCGTGCCGCGGCAAGACCTCCGGCGCGCTAGGCAACTCGCTGAAGCTGCCCGACGACGCCGCGTGCCTCGTCCTCGCGCAGGACGAATACGTCCGCTTCCCGGACCCCGAAGGCAAGGCGGCCTATCCGACCGTCGACGGCGCGGCGATGAAGGCGGACATCGACCGCATCGTCGCGTTCTCGCGCAAGAGCCGCGACGACGGCAACCAGTACTGGGGGCGCATCCCGGGCACGCCGTACGACCGCATGACGCGCGACTGGGTCGAGGCGCAGTTCCGGCAGATCGGCCTGACGTCGGTCCGGCAGCAGGAGGTCGCGCTCGACACGGTGTGGTATCCGACGTCGTGGACCGCGTCGTACAGCGTCGGCGGCAAAGCGACGAAGCTCGCGACCGTCTTCCCGATCAACGACACGCCGGGCACGTCCGCGCAGGGCGTCGACGCGGACCTCGTCTGGGTCGGGCTCGGCACCGCCGCCGACTTCCGGGGCCGCGACGTCAAGGGCAAGGCCGTGATGATCTACAGCGTGCCGACCCCGGGCGGCCGCGACCACACGGCCGAGTGGAACGGCGCGATGCAGCGCGCGAGCGACGCGGGCGCGGCGGTCGTGTTCGTCGTGATGGGCTTCCCCGGTTCGTCGCAGACGAATCCCGAAGGTGCCGACCGGCTGACGTCGCCGACCGTCACCGTCAGCACCGTCGAGGCCGACGCGATCCGCGACCAGCTCGAGCGCGGCGCGGCCGTGTCGATGCACCTGACGCTGAACATCGAGCATCGCAAGGGCGGCACGAGCGGCAACGTCTGGGGCGTGCTGCCCGGCACGACCGACGAGCAGATCCTCGTGATGGCGCACACCGACTGCTTCTTCGACGGCGCGCTCGACAACGCGTCGGGCATGGCCGCGATGCTCGCGATCGCGCGCCACTACGCGTCGCTCCCGCAGGCGAGCCGCCGCCGCACGCTCGTGTTCCTGACGACGCCCGATCATCACCACGGCGCGGCCGGCATCAAGTGGATCCGCGATCACTACGACTTCGGCAAGGTCGCGCTGATCGTCAACAGCGAGCATCCGTCGCAGACGCTCGTGTACTGGTTCCAGAAGGGGCTGATGACGTCGAGCGCGGTCAGCGCGCGGCGCTGGTACGCCGGCGGCAGCCCGGCCCTGCAGGCGATCGTGAAGGACAAGCTGCGTCAGTCCGGCGTCGCGACCTACCGCATGCCGGAGTTCCGGCCGGGCGGCGAGCTGCAGCACATCTACAAGCTCGCGCCGAGCTTCGAGATCATCGACCACGTGATCTATCACTCGACGCTCGACACGAGCGCGCTCGTGCCCGATACGGGACTCGAGGAGGCCGCGCGCGGCTACCTGCGCATCATCGATGCGGCGAACGGCCTGACGTTCGCGCAGCTGCGCTCGAACTGAGCAGGACGCCGGCGTTCGCGAACTCCGCTAGCCGCGCGTCCCGTTCACGAACGGCGCGAGCCCGTCGGCGATGCGTCGGTTGGCCGGCGTCGCGATGCCGAACGACTCTCCCATCGCGACGACCGCGCCGCTCAGCCACGGCAGCTCGAGCCGATTGCCGCGTTCGCGGTCCGTTCGCATCGACGACGACATCGTCGGCGGCAGCGAGTCGCAGAACGCGAGACGGTCGTCGATGAAGTCGTCGCGCAACGGCACGCCCTTCGCCGAGCCGACCGCCATCACCTCGCGCATCGCGTCGACGAACAGCGCGCGCTTCGCGGCGTCTTCGCGAATGACGCCGATCGGCTCACGGAACAACGACGTCGTGCCCGACAGCGCGACGAGGAACACGAACTTCTCCCAGATCGCGCGCTCGATCGCATCGCTCACCTCGACGTCGATGCCGGCGGCGACGCACGCCGCACGAAACGCCTCGACGCGCGCGGATCGAGCGCCGCCGTATTCGCCGATCACGATCCGCTGGGCCTTGCCCGCATGCGCGATCGCGCCGGGCTCCGCGATCATCGCCTGGATGTAGGCGACGCCGCCGAGCACCGCGTCGGCCGGCAGGTGCCGACGCAGCACGTCGTCCTTCTCGACGCCGTTCTGGAAGGACACCACCGCGGCGCCGCGCGATGCGAGCGGCGCGAGTTCGGCCGCGACCGCCTCGGTGTCCCACAGCTTGACGCCGATCATCACGAGGTCCGCCGTGTCGACCTCGGCGATCGTGCTCACCGCCTTCACCGGATGCACGACGGCGTCGCCGAGCGGACTCGTGATCTTCAGACCGTCGCGGCGCATCGCGTCGAGATGTGCCCCGCGCGCGACGAACGTGACGTCGCTGCCCGCGATGGCGAGCCGTCCGCCGAAATATCCACCGACGCCACCGGCGCCCAGCACGACGATCTTCATTTGCTGCTCCTCGATGCGCGCCGCAGGCGCTGTTTTGGATCGATCGTTCTATAATACGTGATCTGCAGCGGAGGAACGGGACGATGGCGAGACCGAGGGCATTCGACGAAACGACCGCGATCGATGCCGCGACGGCGTGCTTTCGCGCGCGCGGGTACGAGGCGACGTCGGTCCGCGACTTGGCCGACGGGATGGGCATCGGCGCGGCGAGCCTCTACAACGCGTTCGGCGACAAGCGGGCGCTCTACCGCCGCGCGCTCGACCGCTATCTCGACCTGTCGATCCGCGAGCGCATCGCGCGACTCGAGTCCGCGATGCCGGCGCGCGAGGCGATCGCCGCGTACTTCGACGAAGTGATCGCCCGATCGCTGCAGGACCGCGAACATCGCGGATGCCTGCTGGTCGACAGCGCGTTCGAGGTCGCGCCGCACGACGCCGTGCTCCGCGCGCACGTCGCGCGCGAGCTGAAGTCGATCGAGGCGTTCTTCCGGCGTTGCGTCGACGCGGCGCGACCGACCGGCCGCCACGAGCGCGACGCGCCGTCGAGCGACGACGTCGCGCGCCTGCTGCTCGGTGTGCTGATCGGCATCCGCGTGCTGGCGCGGACGCGTCCGCAACGCGCGCTGCTCGAAGGGATGGTTCGCCCGGCGCTCGCGATGCTCGACGCGCCGGTGCCGCGCCGCCGCGCCGCGTCGAAGCGCTAGCGGATGCGGTTCAGCGCGGCAGCGTCGACGCGCCCATCAGGTATTCGTCGACCGACCGCGCGCATTGCCGGCCCTCGCGGATCGCCCACACCACCAGCGACTGGCCGCGCCGCATGTCGCCGGCCGCGAACACCTTCTCGTCGGACGTGCGATAGCTGCGGTCGCCTTCGGTCGTCGCGGCGACGTTGCCGCGTGCATCCTTCGCGAGGCCGAGGCCGTCGACGAGTCCCTTCGTCACCGGACCCGTGAAGCCCATCGCGAGCAGCACGAGGTCGGCCTGGATCTCGAACGCGCTGCCGTCGACCTCGACGAGCTTCGACTGGCCGGTCGTCTCGTCCTTCTTCCACTCGACGCGCACCGCCTCGATCGCGCGCACCCGATCCTTGTCGCGCCCCGCGCCGGCCACGAACGACTTCGTGACGATCGCCCAGTCGCGCGTGACGCCTTCCTCGTGCGACGACGACGTGCGCAGCTTCAGCGGCCAGTACGGCCACGTCAGCGGCCGGTTCTCCGACAGCGGCGGCTGCGGCAGCAGCTCGATCTGCGTGACCGACGCCGCGCCCTGCCGATTGCTCGTGCCGACGCAGTCGCTGCCGGTGTCGCCGCCGCCGATCACGACGACATGCTTGCCGCGCGCGCTGATCTGTCCCTTGATGCGATCGCCGGCGACGATCCGGTTCTGCGACGGCAGGAAGTCCATCGCGAAGTGCACGCCCTTCAGCTCGCGGCCGGGCGCCGGCAGGTCGCGCGGCGTCTCGGCGCCGCCGGCCAGCACGATCGCGTCGAACTCGCCGCGCAGCGCGTCGAGGCCGAGCCCGTTGCCGCCATTCGCGTCCTCGCTCGCGCCGACGTGCACGCTCGTGCGGAACGTCACGCCTTCCTCGATCATCTGCTCGACGCGACGGTCGATGTGCGACTTCTCCATCTTGAAGTCGGGGATGCCGTAGCGCAGCAGCCCGCCGATGCGGTCGTTCTTCTCGAAGACGGTGACGTCGTGGCCGGCGCGCGCGAGCTGCTGCGCGCGGCGAGACCCGCCGGCCCGGAGCCGACGACGGCGACCCGCTTGCCGGTGCGCGTCGCGGCGATCTGCGGCACGACGCAGCCGAGCTCCCACGCCCTGTCGATGATCGCGTGCTCGATCGACTTGATGCCGACCGGATCGTTGTTGATGTTCAGCACGCACGCGGCCTCGCACGGCGCCGGGCACACGCGGCCGGTGAACTCGGGGAAGTTGTTGGTCTGATGCAGCACGTCGATCGCATGCTTCCAGTCGCCGCGATAGACGAGGTCGTTCCAGTCCGGAATGATGTTGTTGACCGGGCAGCCGCTCTGGCAGAACGGGATGCCGCAGTCCATGCAGCGCGCACCCTGCTGCCTTCGCCTCGTCGTTCGACAGATGCGCGACGAACTCGCGGTAGTGGGCGACGCGTTCGGTCGGCGGCTCGGCCGCTTCGGACAGGCGCTGGAATTCGAGGAAGCCGGTGATCTTGCCCATGGTCTGGTCGTTGGTGGTCCCGACGCGCCGGCGAATCCTTTTTCCGGATGCGTCGTCATTGAAGTCGTCGATCTCGCGAAGGCAAGAACCCAGTGTCGTTCGTTCGTGAACGGCAATGTCGCTGGGTCCCCGCGTTCGCGGGAACGACGGGCAAGGGTTGCGACTAGGCCGCCAGCCGCACCGGCTGTCGTCCGCCACCGTCTCCTGCGGCGTCGCCTGCAGCACGCGCCGATACTCCGACGGCATCACGCGGACGAACTTGCGCGACATCGTGTCCCACGTCGCGAGGATCTCGCGCGCGCGGAACGAGCCGGTGTAGCGGAAGTGCTTCTCGACCAGCTCGCGCAGCAGCGCCTCGTCGACGCGGCCGCCATGACGCGCCGGCTTGCGGACGCGCCGGCGACGCCGACGACGCCGCCGCGATCGTCTCGATCTCCTCGAGCTCGACCATCGACGTGTTGCAGCGCTTCGCGAAGTCGCCGTCGGCGTCGAGCACGTACGCGACGCCGCCCGACATGCCGGCCGCGAAGTTGCGACCGGTCTGGCCGAGCACGACGACCGTGCCGCCGGTCATGTACTCGCAGCCGTGATCGCCCACGCCCTCGACGACCGCCGTCGCGCCCGAGTTGCGCACCGCGAAGCGCTCGCCGGCGACGCCGTTGAAGTACGCCTCGCCGTCGATCGCGCCGTACAGCACCGTGTTGCCGGCGATGATGTGCTCGGGCCCGAAGCCGCGGAAGTCGTTCGGCGAGCGGACGACGATGCGGCCGCCCGACAGCCCCTTGCCGACGTAGTCGTTCGCGTCGCCGACGAGGTCGAGCGTGATGCCGTGCGCGAGGAACGCGCCGAAGCTCTGGCCCGCGACGCCGTTGCACTGGACGTGGATCGTGTCGTCGGGCAGGCCCGCGTGGCCGTAGCGTCGCGCGACCTCGCCGGACAGCATCGCGCCGATCGTGCGGTTGACGTTGCGCACCGGCGTGATGAACGACACGCGTCTCGCCGCGCTCGAGCGCCGGCTCGGCGCGCTCGGATCAGCATGCGGTCGAGCGCCTGCTCGAGACCGTGGTCCTGGCTCTCGACGTGGCGGCGCGCGACGTCGGCCGGCATCCGCGCGGCTGATGGAAGACGCGCGAGAAGTCGAGCCGCTGCGCCTTCCAGTGCTCGATCGCCTTCTTCATGTCGAGCAGGTCGGTGCGGCCGATCATCTCGTCGACCGTGCGGATGCCGAGCTGCGCCATGATCTCGCGCGCTTCTTCGGCGACGAAGAAGAAGAAGTTGACGACGTGCTCCGGCTTGCCGGCGAACTTCGCGCGCAGCACCGGGTCCTGCGTCGCGACGCCGACCGGGCACGTGTTCAGGTGGCACTTGCGCATCATGATGCAGCCCTCGACGACGAGCGGCGCCGTCGCGAAGCCGAACTCGTCGGCGCCGAGCATCGCGCCGATCACGACGTCGCGGCCGGTCTTCATCTGGCCGTCGACCTGCACCGTGATGCGGCCGCGCAGGCGGTTCAGCACCAGCGTCTGCTGCGTCTCGGCGAGACCGAGCTCCCACGGCGTGCCGGCGTGCTTGATCGACGACACCGGCGACGCGCCGGTGCCGCCGTCGTGGCCGGCGATCGTGACGTGATCGGCCTTCGCCTTCGCGACGCCGGCGGCGACCGTGCCGACGCCGACCTCGGACACCAGCTTGACCGAGATCGACGCGCGGCTGATTCGCGTTCTTCAGGTCGTGGATCAGCTGCGCGAGGTCCTCGATCGAATAGATGTCGTGATGCGGCGGCGGCGAGATGAGGCCGACGCCCGGCACCGAGAAGCGCAGCTTGCGCGATGTACTCGCGACACCTTGTGCCCCGGCAGCTGACCGCCTTCGCCGGGCTTCGCGCCCTGCGCCATCTTGATCTGGATCTGGTCGGCCGACTGCAGGTACTCGGCCGTCACGCCGAAGCGGCCCGACGCGACCTGCTTGATCTTCGAGCGCAGCGAGTCGCCGGCCTGCAGCGGCACGTCGGCGACGATCGGTTCGGGCCGAGCACCGACGCGAGCGTCGTCGCCGGCCGCGATCGGGATGCCCTTCAGCTCGTTCTCGTAGCGCGCCGGATCCTCGCCGCCTTCGCCGGTGTTCGACTTGCCGCCGATGCGGTTCATCGCGACGGCGAGCGTCGCGTGCGCCTCGGTGGAGATCGAGCCGAGCGACATCGCGCCGGTCGCGAAGCGCTTGACGATCTCGACCGCCGGCTCGACCTCGTGGATCGGGATCGCCTTCGCCGGATCGACCTTGAACTCGAACAGGCCGCGCAACGTCATCAGCCGCTTCGACTGGTCGTTGATCAGCGTCGCGTATTCCTTGTACGTCGCGAACGAATCGCCGCGCGTCGCGTGCTGCAGCTTCGCGATCGTGTCGGGCGTCCACATGTGCGCCTCGCCGCGCGTGCGATACGCGTACTCGCCGCCGGCGTCGAGCATGTCGGCGAGCACCGGGTCGTCGCCGAACGCGCGCCGGTGCAGGCGGATCGCCTCCTCGGCGACGTCGAACACGTCGATGCCTTCGATGCTTCGACGCGGTGCCGCGTGAAGTACTGGTCGACGAGCGACTGCGACAGGCCGACCGCCTCGAAGATCTGCGCGCCGCAGTACGACATGTAGGTCGAGATGCCCATCTTCGACATGACCTTCATCAGGCCCTTGCCGATCGCCTTCGTGTAGTTGTCGATCGCCTTCTCGGCCGACAGGTCGCCGGGCAGGTCCGCATGCATCGCGGCCAGCGTCTCCATCGCGAGATACGGATGGATCGCCTCCGCGCCGTACGCCGCGAGCACCGCGAAGTGATGGACCTCGCGCGCCGACCCGGTCTCGACGACGAGGCCGGTCGACGTGCGCAGGCCGCGCGCGACGAGATGGCCGATGGACGGCCGACGTCGCGAGCAGCGCGGGGATCGCGACGTGGTCGCGGTCGATCTTGCGGTCGGACACGATCAGGATGTTGAAGCCCGACTTCACCGCGTCGACGGCCTCGGCGCACAACGACGCGAGGCGCGCCTCGATGCCGTCGCGGCCCCACGCGACCGGATAGCAGATGTCGAGCTCGTGGCTCTTGAACTTGTTCGACGTGTGCCGATCGATGTTGCGAACGACCGCCATGTCGATCACGTCGAGGACCGGCTGCGACACCTCGAGCCGCATCGGCGGGTTGATGTTGTTGACGTCGAGCAGGTTCGGCTTCGGACCGACGAACGAGACCAGCGACATCACGAGCTGCTCGCGGATCGGATCGATCGGCGGGTTCGTGACCTGCGCGAACAGCTGCCGGAAATAGTTGAAGAGCGGCTTGTCGCGGTCGGACGTGACCGCGAGCGGCGAGTCGTTGCCCATCGAGCCGGTCGCTTCCTCGCCGGCCGTCGCCATCGGCGCCATCAGCATCCGCAGGTCTTCCTGCGTGTAGCCGAACGCCTGCTGGCGATCGAGCAGCGACGCGCTGCTCGACGTCTCGACGGCCGCACTCGGCGGCGGCGGTCGGCAGGTCGACCGCTTCTTCCAGCTCGTCGAGCTTGATGCGGATGCGGCTGATCCACTCGCGATACGGCTTCGCGTTCGCGAGCGAGTTCTTCAGCTCCTCGTCGTCGATGATGCGGCCGGCCTCGGTGTCGATCAGGAACATCTTGCCGGGCTGCAGCCGCCACTTCTTGACGATCCGCGACTCGGGGATCGGCAGCACGCCGGCCTCGGACGCCATCACGACGAGGTCGTCGTCGGTGATGCAGTAGCGGGCCGGCCGCAGGCCGTTGCGGTCGAGCGTCGCGCCGATCTGGCGACCGTCGGTGAACGCGATCGCGGCCGGGCCGTCCCACGGCTCCATCATCGCCGCGTGGTATTCGTAGAACGCGCGGCGGTTCTCGTCCATCAGCGCGTGCTGCTCCCACGCCTCGGGGATCATCATCATCATCGCGTGGGCGAGCGAGTAGCCGCCCATCACCAGCATCTCGAGGCAGTTGTCGAACGACGCGGTGTCCGACTGGCCCGGATAGATCAGCGGCCAGATCTTGTCGAGATCGTCGCCGAGCACCGGCGACGAGATCGCCTGCTGGCGCGCGTTGATCCAGTTGACGTTGCCCTTGACGGTGTTGATCTCGCCGTTGTGCGCGACCATCCGGTACGGATGCGCGAGCTCCCAGCTCGGGAACGTGTTGGTCGAGAAGCGCTGGTGCGCGAGCGCAGATCGCCGAGACGGTCCGCGGGTCCGCAGGTCCTTGTAGTAGACGCCGACCTGGTCGGCCAGCAGCAGGCCCTTGTAGACGACCGTGCGCGCCGACATCGACGGCACGAAGAATTCCTTGCCGTGCTTGAGCTTCAGCGCCTGGATCGCATGGCCCGCCGACTTGCGGATGATGTAGAGCTTGCGCTCGAGCGCGTCGGTCACCATCACTTCGGGCCCGCGGCCGATGAAGATCTGGCGGATCACCGGCTCGCTCGCCTTCACGGCCGGCGACATCGGCATGTCGTGGTCGACCGGCACGTCGCGCCAGCCGAGCAGCACCTGGCTCGGACGCACGCACCGCGCGCTCGAGCTCCTGCTCGCAGGCGAGCCGCGACGCATGCTCCTTCGGCAGGAAGACCATGCCCGACGCCGTACTCGCCGACCGGCGGCAGCGTCGACGCCCTGCTTGGCCATCTCCTCGCGGAAGACCGCGTCCGGCATCTGGATCAGCACGCCGGCGCCGTCGCCCATCAGCGGATCGGCGCCGACCGCGCCGCGATGGTCGAGGTTCTTCAGGATCAGCAGACCCTGCTCGACGATCGCGTGGCTCTTCTGACCGCGGATGTGCGCGACGAAGCCGACGCCGCAGGCGTCGTGCTCATCGGCGGCGCTGTACAGGCCGTCGCGCGCCGCGCGATCGCGAGCGTCGGCGGAGTCGGCGTGGTCTTGAACGGAGACGGACGTCATCGGGGCGGCTCGCGGGGAACGGGCGAAACCGCAATGTACGGCGCTACGGCGCAGCGCACAATCGCAATATTGGGGGTCGTACCCCAATTATCTCCCGTGGCCGCTAACGACGCACTAAATCAGGGACAGGGCGATCGTCGGGCGCCCCGCCTTCCGTGGTGCCATGCGCCGGCTTGCAGCGCTTCTGGTCGCCTCGACGAACGTCTCGTCGCCGAGCGCCCAGCCGCGGTCGACGGCGCGCTCGATTCGTTCCGCCAACGAAGGAGCTTGCAAGGCTTCGATCTGACCGCGATAGAGCGCCTGCCGCTCGAACGGCGTGTTGCTGAGCGCCCAGTACGCAGCGTGGTCGGCGACGAACGCCAGCTGTTCGAGTCCGGCGTGATGACGTTCGCTCGACCAGGGCCAGGCAGCCCGCATCGACGACGATCGCCCGCATCCGCGGCCGCTGTTCGACGTGCAGCATCGCGGCGAGCAGATAGGCGTCGGGATCGACGAGCGTCGATCGATAGCGCCCGGTCCACAGCGGCCCGCTGCGGCCGCTGCCGCGATGGACGATCGGCACATAGCGACGGCCGAGCGTCTGCATCAGCCGGGGCAGCGACGTCGCGTCGCTTCGGCGTCGCGACGAACCGGATCTCGTCCGGCAGCAGCACATAGGCATGCAGCGCGACGCCGTGCGCGCGCACCGCGTCGGCGAGCAGCGCGACGAACGTTCGATACGCCTCGTCGTCGGCGAACAGCGCCCGCTCGGCCGCCGCGCGCTGCGCGACGTAATGCGGAACGCCCGGCGCATGCAGACGCGGAAGTCGGGCCATCGTCAATGGCTCATGGTGTGGCCGGCGATGCCGAATACCCGAAGGTCGGCGACAGCACGGCTGCATTACCGGCTTTTCGCGCGGCGACTAGGAATAACTTCTTGCTCGACGCAGCGCCGGTGCAACACCGATGCGAAAAGTCCGCATCAAAATTGCCTACGAGTGCAGGGTGGGCTCTAATTACGAGCGGCAAACGCTTAATTTGACACGAATAATCATGCGTTGCCGACCGATTGAAAGTGGCCTGTCGGCGTTTCAATCACGGTGTTTATCCATCCCAGCAGGGTTCTTATGCTAACTCGATTCACGTCGTATCTTTCGCTGCTGTTCGCCGTGACGCTGCTGTCCCTGCTCTCCGCATGCGGCGGTGGGAGCAGCAGTTCGAGCACGACCACGACGACGACGCCCATCACGCCGCCGCCGACCGCCGCGGCCATCAGCCTCGGTGCCTCGTCGACCAGCGTCGCCGCGGACAACAGCACCACGACGACGATCACCGCGATCGTCACCGACGCTTCGAACGCGGCGGTGGTCGGTGTGCCGGTGACGTTCTCGGCGGACACCGGCTTCCTCACGGCGAGCAGCGTCACCAGCGACTCCACCGGCAAGGCCACCGTCACGTTCTCGTCCGGGGTGGCCAACGCCACGACCCGCACCGCGACCATCACGGCGACCGCGAGCGGCAAGTCGACGCAGATTCCGATCAGCATCACCGGTACGGCCGTCACGGTCGCGTCGGGGGCGTCGTCGCTGGTCGTCGGCGGCGCCACGACGACGCTGTCGGTCGTCGTCAAGAGCGCTTCGGGCGTCGCGTTGTCCGGCCAGACCGTCACGCTGACCGCGGCCGGGACCGGTAGCGTCACGCTGTCTCCGACGACCGGAACGACGGACTCGAGCGGCACGTTCACGTCGACCGTCACCGCGACGGCGCCCGGGACGGTGACCGTCACCGCGGTCGTCGACGGCGAGACGCGGACGTTCGTGTACACCACCAGCGGCGCGTCCGTCGCGTTCCAGATCACCGCTCCGTCGACCGATCCGTCGGCGGCCGCGATCAACACCGCGACGACGGTGACCGTCTCCGTGCCGTCGTCCGTGACGAAGGTCGTGTTCGTCGCGACGCTCGGCACCTGGGACGCGACCGGATCGAGCAGCGTGACGAAGAACGTCTCCGGCGGCATGGTGAGCGCCACGCTGACGTCGTCGCTGTCCGGTGTGTCCAACGTCGAGGTCTACGACGCGTCGAACCTCGCGACGAACGCGTCGCGGTCGATCTCGTTCACTGCGCCGTCGACGGCGGCCGCGCACGTGACGGTCCAGGCCACGCCGAGCGTCGTCGCGCCGAACAAGGGCGGCACCGCCGGTATCGCGAACATCGTCGCGACGGTGACCGATGCGTCGGGCAACCCGGTCGGCGGTGCGGCGGTCGCGTTCAGCATCGTCAATCCGACGGGCGGCGGCGAGACCGTCGTCCCGGCGGTGTCGCTGACGTCGTCGATCGCGACGTCGACGCTGACCCTCGGCCAGACGCAGGCGACCTTCACGGCCGGCTCACTGCCGTCGTCGGCGAACGGCGTGCAGGTCAAGGCGTCCGTCATCAACACGTCGCTGTCTTCGACCGCGTCGATCGTCATCGGCGGCACGGCCGGCTCGGTCGCGATCGGGCGTGCGACGACCGCGACCTCCGATCCGACCAACACGATCTACACGCTGCCGATGTCGGTGCTGGTCGCGGACTCGAACGGCAACCCGGTCGCGAACACGGTGGTCAGCCTGAGCGCATGGCCGATCGCGTTCAACGCGAACGGCACGTCCTGCGCGCCGAGCATCGCGAACGACTACTTCAACGAGGACGTCAACGAGAACCTCGTGCTCGACAGCGGCGAAGACGGCGTGCGCCGGCACTATCCGGGCGGAGCGGTCGCGACGGGCGGAACCCTCGACGGCAAGTTGACGCCGCCGAACTCGGCCGCGGGAACGCTGCCGGCGACGGTGACGACCAACGCGAGCGGCGTCGCGACGTTCAACCTGACGTACACGAAGTCGAACGCGCTCTGGATCATCGACCGGATCCGTGCGAAGACGATCGTCCAGGGGACCGAGACGAACGGCGAGATCACGTTCCGGTTGCCGGCGCTGATCAGCGATATCGGGCCGCCTTGCCTGCTTCCGGACTCGCCGTATCTCTTCTGAGCGAGGCGTCCGTCAAAGAGGGCCGGCCATGCCGGCCCTTTTTTTGGACCCGGTCATTGCGGTGGTTCGCCCGCGCGATGCCGCGAACGTCGCGCCGCGTTCGGCTCAATCGTCGATCGCGAACAGCCGACGATGCTCCCGCACCGCATACCGGTCCGTCATGCCGGCCACGTAGTCGGCGATCGCGCGCGCACCGAAGCGCTCGTATCGCAACCGGTGCTCGGTGGGCAACACGTTCGGGTCGGCGGTGAACGCTGCGAACAGGTCACGCACGATCCGCTTCGCCTTCGTCGCCATCCGCTGCACGCGATAGTGGTAGTAGAGGTCGTGGCGCAGGAAGCGCTTCAACGCGGTTGCCTGCTCGTGCATCGCGGGCGTGAAGCCGACGAGCCGCGGCG
This sequence comes from uncultured beta proteobacterium, assembly GCA_963795885.1. GTDB lineage: Bacteria > Pseudomonadota > Gammaproteobacteria > Burkholderiales > Burkholderiaceae_D > CAHJXF01. The sequence goes on from CAWCJI010000010.1 coordinate 90,421, forward strand.
CGTCGCGGACCTCGTCGATCGACGCGACGCCGGCGCTCGCGATGTTCGCGCGCGTGGTGTCGATGACGTCGACGATCAGCGCGTTGATCATCCGCCGCACCGTCTCGAGCGTGAGCCGGCGCGGCGCGAGGTCGGGGTACTGCGCGACCACCTCGTCCGCATGACGCCGGAAGAGGTCGATCGCCATCAGTTGATCGATCGTCAGCAGCCCCGATCGCAGGCCGTCGTCGACGTCGTGGTTGTTGTACGCGATCTCGTCGGCGAGGTTCGCGAGCTGCGCCTCGAGCGACGGCTGCTTGTGCTCGATGAAGCGACGCCCGACGTCGCCCAGGTCCTTCGCGTTGTTGGGTGAGCAGTGCTTGAGGATGCCTTCGCGCGTCTCGAAGCAGAGGTTAAGTCCGTCGAACGCGCCATAGCGTTCCTCGAGCACGTCGACGACGCGCAGCGATTGCAGGTTGTGCTCGAAGCCGCCGTGTTCCTTCATGCAGTCGTCGAGCGCGTCCTGCCCCGCATGGCCGAACGGCGTGTGGCCGAGGTCGTGGGCGAGCGCGATCGCTTCGGTCAGGTCCTCGTTGAGTCCGAGGTTGCGGGCGATCGACCGCGCGATCTGCGCGACCTCGAGCGAATGCGTGAGCCGCGTGCGAAACAGGTCCCCTTCGTGATTCACGAAGACCTGCGTCTTGTACTCGAGCCGACGGAACGCAGTCGAATGCACGATGCGGTCGCGGTCGCGCTGGAACTCGTTGCGTGTCGACGACGCGGCTTCGGCATGAAGCCGTCCTCGCGTCGCGGCGGCGCGAGCCGCGTACGGCGCCAGCGTCCGGGTCTCGTCGTTCACGCCGGCGCGGCGGTCCGCGTCGCGTGCTCGCGCAGCAGAGCCGCGAGCGTCGCATCGTCGACCGGCGCGACCTTCGAGCTTCCGAGCCCGTCGAGCAGCACGAAGCGCAAGCGACCACCGTCCGCCTTCTTGTCGCTCGACATCCAGTGCAGCCACTGCGCGGGATCGATCGGCGGCGGCTCGATCGGAAGTCCCGCGACCACGAGCAGCGCGGCGAGGCGATCGACGACGCGTTCGTCGATCAGCGCGAGCCGCGCCGACAGCCGCGCGGCCATCATCATGCCGGCGGCCACCGCCTCGCCGTGCAGCCACGCGCCGTAGCCGGTCGCCCCCTCGATCGCGTGCCCGAACGTGTGACCGAAGTTGAGTAGCGCGCGTCGGCCCGACTCGCGCTCGTCGGCGCCGACGATCTCGGCCTTCAGCTCGCACGAGCGGCGGATCGCGTACCCGAGCGCATCGCGCTCGCGTGCTACGAGGCGCGGCATCGTCTCTTCGAGCCAGCGGAAGAAACGCGCGTCGAGACTCGCGCCGTACTTGACGACCTCGGCCAGCCCCGCGGCGTATTCGCGCGGCGGCAGCGAGTCGAGCGTCGACAAGATCGATGACGACGCCGCGCGGCTGATGGAACGCGCCGATCATGTTCTTGCCGAGCCGGTGGTTGATACCGGTCTTGCCGCCGACCGACGAGTCGACCTGCGCCAGCAGCGTCGTCGGCAGCTGCACGAAGCGCACGCCGCGCTGGTAGGTCGCGGCCGCGAAGCCGGCGACGTCGCCGACGACGCCGCCGCCCAGCGCGACGACGGTCACGCCGCGATCGAAGCGTGCCTCGAGCATCGCATCGTGGATCGCTTCGAGCATCGCGGCGTTCTTGAATCGCTCGCCGTCCGGCACGACGATCGGCACGACGCGATAGCCGAACGCCGACAGGGACGCAACGAGCGCGTCGCCGTACAGCGGCGCGACGGTCTCGTTCGTGACGAGCGCGACGTCACGACCACCGGTGCACGCATCGAGGAAGCCGGTCCAGAACGATCGATGGGCGCCCGGCTCGCGAAGCGGTCCGTCGACGATGCGGATCGGATAGCTGCGTTCGCCGAGCGCGACGACGAGCGGCGCTTCGACGCCGGTTCCGGTCATGAGCGTGCGATCGACGGCGGCGGCGTCGATCGCCAGCGGACGTCGCGCAGTTCGATCGCGTTCGGACAGGCGTTCGACGAGCAGGTCGACGAGCCGCGTCATGCTGCTGCGACCGGTCTCGACCACGAGGTCCGCGACCCCGTCGTAATGCGGTTCGCGTTCGAGCAGCAGCGCCTCGATCCGCTGCCGCGGGTTCTCGCACGCGAGCAGCGGTCGATTGCGATCGTGGCGCGTGCGCAGCCAGAGGTCGTGCGCCTTCGCCTTCAGATAGATCGTGAACCCGCGTTCCTTCAGCCGCGAGCGCGTCAGCGTCGACAGCACGGCGCCGCCGCCGGTCGCGAGCACGACGCCGTCGTCGCGGCGCGACAGCTCGTCGATGACCTGCTCCTCGCGGCGACGGAATCCCGCCTCGCCTTCGACCTCGAAGATGGTGGCGATCGTGACGCCGGTGCGGGCCTCGATCTCGTGGTCGCAGTCGATGAAGTCGCGTCCGAGGCGCGCGGCGAGCAACCGGCCGACGGCGCTCTTGCCGGCGCCCATCATCCCGACGATGAAGAGGTTGTCGTTCGCGGTCACCGGGCGATTCTATGCCGGCGGGCGGCGCCGGACGAAACGATGCCGCCCGCAGGCGGCATCGCTATCGGGTAACGCGGAGGTCAGCGCAACACGACCTGACCGTTGACCGTCGTCGGCGTGATGAAGATCAGCAGCTCGCTCTTCGTCGTGCTCTTCGCCGTGTTCCGGAACAGGTAACCGAGCACCGGCACGTCGCCGAGCAGCGGGACCTTCGTGATGGTGTTGTTGTCGGTCAGCTGGAAGATGCCGCCGAGGACCACCGTGCCGCCGTTCTCGACCAGCACCTTCGTGTTGACGTGCTTCGTGTCGATCGCGAAGCCGGCGGTCGTGACCTGACCGACGCTGTCCTTCGTCACGTCGACGTCGAGGATGATGTTGCCTTCCGGCGTGATCTGCGGCGTGACCTCGAGCTTCAGGTTCGCCTTGCGGAACTGGATGCTCGTGGCGCCGGACGACGTCGCGACCTGGTACGGCAGCTCGGTGCCCTGTTCGATCAGCGCCTTCACCGAATCGGCCGTGACGACGCGCGGGCTCGAGACGATCTTGCCGGTGCCGTCCGCCTCGAGCGCCGACAGCTCGAGGTTGAGGAACTTGGACGCGCTCTTCGTGAACAGGCTGATGCCGACCGCCGCGGGGTTGAGCCCGTTGATGCCGGCGGCCGGCAGGCTGAAGAACTGCGTGTCGGGCACGAAGCTCGTGCCCTGCGCCGTCGTCTGTCCGGTCTGCTCGCCGGCGCCGAGATAGTTGCCGGTGACGCGGTAGCCGAGGCCGCGGTTCGGGTCGGGCACGACGGTCGACGTGTTGTTGAAGCCGAGCTTGACGCCGAGGTTGCGGCTGAACTGGTCGTTCGCCTCGACGATCCGCGACTCGATGATGACCTGGCGGCTCGGCACGTCGAGCTTCGCGACGACGGCACGGATCTGATCGAGCTTGGTCGCCGTCTCGAGGATGAACACCTGGTTCGTCCGCACGTCGGCCGACGCCGCGCCGCGCCGCGACAGCACGCGGTTCGACGTCGTGGTGCCCGCCGTCCCGCCGGCCGTGCCGGTGCCGTTCAGGAAGTCGACGAGCTCCTGTGCCTTCTGATAGTTGAGCTGGAACGTCTCGCTGCGCAGCGGCTCGAGATCGGCGATCTGCGAGCGCGCCTCGAGGTCGAGCTTCTCCTTGGCCGCGAGCTCGTCCTTCGGCGCGACGAGGATCACGTTGCCGTTCTTCCGCATGTCGAGGCCCTTGGCCTGCAGCACGATGTCGAGCGCCTGATCCCACGGCACGTCCTTCAACCGCAACGTGAGGTTGCCGTTGACCGAGTCGCTCGTGATGATGTTGAGGTTCGTGAAGTCGGCGATGACCTGCAGCAGCGACCGCACGTCGACGTTCTGGAAGTTCAGCGACAGCCGCTCGCCCTTGTAGCCGGCGCGCGAGGTCTGGAACAGCTTGTTCGGGTCTTCCTTCAGCGGCTTGACCTCGACCACGAGCCGGTTGTCGGTCTGATACGCGTTGTGCTCCCACAGGCCGCGCGGCTCGATCACCATCCGCACGTTGTCGCCCTGCGTGAACGTGTTGACGTTCTGGACCGGCGTCGCGAAGTCGGTGACGTCCAGGCGACGGCGCAGGCTGTCGGGCAGCGCGGTCTTCAGGAAGTCGATCACGATCGACTGGCCCTGCGTGCGGATGTCGGTGCCGGTCTGGCTGTCCGACAGGTCGATGATCACGCGCCCGGAACCGTCCGGCGCGCGACGGAAGTCGATGTCGCGGATGCTGTGCGCCTGCGCGTTCGGTGTTGCCTCGGCGAAGCGCGTCGTCGGCGCACGCGTCGACCCGCTGTTGGACGCACCGCCTTCGGCGATGCCGGGCGTCAACGTCACGACCACGGCGTTGCCGTCGACCGCCGACGTGAACGCGACGCTGCGCTTCAGGTTCAGCACGAGGCGCGTGCGATCGCCGGACGTGACGAGGTTCACCGAGCGCAGGTCGCCCTGGTTCGCTTCGATGGCGTTCTTGCCGGTGTCGTTGCTGGTCCGCACGAAGTCGAGAGCAATGCGCGGCGGGGTCGCGACGGAGAACGAGGCCGGCGCCGCCGTTGGCGCGCTCTTCATTGCGATCCGGACGATCAGGTTGCCGCCCTGCTGCGTCGTCGTCACGTCCTGGATGCTGTTGTCCTGTGCCGCCGCGAGGCCGGGCACGAGCAGCGACGACAACGCGAGGACGAACGTGCAGGCGACGAGGACCCGTGCGCGCCAGCCGCCGTGATTGGAACGGACGCGCGCCGTGAGGACGTCGCGTCGTGGTGGTTGCTTCATCGCTTGCTCTCCTGCAATTGCAGTGTCGACGCGCGCTCGACCCATTCCCCGGCCGCGTCCTGGACGACTTCCTTGACGGCCACCTGGTTCTCGTCGATCTTCGTGACGATTCCGAAGTTCTGGCCCACGTAATTGCCTACCTTGATCTGATAGATGACGTTATCGGCACGAAGCAGCGCATATTTGAGGTTCGGCCGCTGCAGGGTGCCGACCATCGTGATCGTGTCGAGCGGATAAGCCTCGAGCGGCTCGCGGCGACGCGCCAGATCCGGCGCGAGCCCGCTCGTCGACTTCGCCGACAACGCCTTCAGCGCGTTGGCGACCTTGGCCGGATCGAACGGGTCGACGTCGTTCTGGTCCTTGTAGAGATACGGCTCGAACGTCTTCGGCTCGTTCACCGTCGGCGTCACCGGCCGCATGTCCTTGCGCGTATCGGCCATCCACTGCCGCAGCTCGTCGTTCGAGCCGCTGCAGCCGGCGAGCACGACGGCGAAGGCGGCCGTCGCGAGGGTCGGAAAGATCTTCATCATTTGGCGGGTGGCTTGGCAGCCTTGCGCTGCGCGGCGATCTCGTCGGCGTCGAGATAGCGGAACGTCTTCGCGGTCGCCTCGAGCGTCAGCGGCGTCGGCGCGTTGTTCGGCATCCCGACACTCATGTTGTTGAGCGTCACGATTCGTGGAAGGCTGGCGATGTCGCTCGTGAACGCGGCGATGTCGTGATAGCTGCCCGTCAGGCGCACGCTGATCGGCAGCTCGGCGTAGTAATCGCGCACGACGACCTGCCCGGGACGGAACAGCTCGAACTGCAGCCCGCGTCCGATGCCTGCCTGGTTGATGTCGGACAGCAGCGCGTCCATCTCCGACTTGCTCGGCAGCTGCTTCTCGAGGCGCGCGACGTATTGCGTCGCGAGTTCCTTCTGCCGCTTCAGCGGCTCGAGATTGACGGCCTGCTGCAGCTTGTCACGGTACTGATTCTTGAGCGTGACCTCGTCGTTCTGGCCCTTCTGAAGCTCTTCGAGCTGCTCGCTCCAGTAGAAGTACCAGCCGGCGATGAGCACGACCGCGACGATCGCGAGGACCGCGGCGATCCGCGGCACGATCGGCCAGGTCGAGACGTCCCGCGTGTTGAGGTTGCGGAACTGATCGACGTACTGCGAGAAATTGACCTTCGCCATTGTCAGACGCTCATGGTTTGGCCGCGATGGTCGTCGACGTCACGGCCGCGCGCGTGGGCGCTGGCGGCGCCGTTTTCGAATCGCGCGGACGATTGATCGTCACATTCATCGTGAACTGAAATAGCCGCTTGCCGTCGCGACCGCCTTGCGTCACCGCGCGGATCTCGACCAGCTCCGGGGCACTGATCCATTGAGAGTTGCCGACGTTGCGCAGCAGCTCGGACACGCGCTCGTTCGACTGGGCGAACCCGGTCAGCGTGACGCGCAGGTTGTCCTGCTTCAGGCTCTGCAGATAGACGCCTTCGGGCACCCGCTTGACGAGCTCGTCGAGCAGATGGACCGGGAGGTTGCGGTCGCCCTGGAGGTTCTCGACCGCCTGCTGGCGCGCCTTCAACGCGTCGAGGTCCTGCTTCAACGACGCGATCTCCTTGATCTGCTCGTCGAGCTTCGCGTTCTCGCTCTTGATGAACGCGTTGCGATCGTTCTGCACGCCGATGTAGCCGTTGATGACGAACGCGACGGCGATGACGACGACCACCGCGGCGCCGAACGCCAGCGCGATCAGCGCGTAGAAGTCGCGACGCCGCTGCGCGCGCTTCTCGGCGCGGTGCGGCAGTAGATTGATCCGGACCATCAGTCCGACCTCCGCATCGCGAGCCCGGTGGCGACGACCAGCGACGGCGAATCGATGCGCGCCTGCTTTTCGCGGATGCCGGAGCCGAGCTCCATGCTCTTGAACGGGTTGAGGATCGACGTCGCCGCCTGGCTGCGCGTGCCGACGACGTCGACGAGACCCGGGATGACCGCACAACCGCCGGCCAGCAGGATCTGGTCGACGCGGCTGTACGGCGTCGATGTGAAGAAGAACTGCAGCGCGCGCGTCACTTCGAGCGCGATGTTGTCGGCGAACGGCTGCAACAGGTCGCGCTCGTAGTTCTCCGGCAGGTCGCCGCTGCGCTTCTTGGCCTCGGCCTCCTCGGCCGACAGTCCGTAGGCGCGCGCGACCTCCTGCGTGAGCTGGTTGCCGCCGAACGCCTGCTCGCGCTCGTAGATCGGCTGGTCGTTGAGCGTGACCGAGATCGTCGTCGTCGACGCGCCGATCAGGAACAGCGCGACGATCTGACCTTCACCCTCGTTCGGCATCAGCCGGATCACCCGGTCGGCCGTGGCTCGCGTCGCATGCGACTCGATGTCCATGATGACGGCCTTCAGTCCCGCGGCCTGCGCGACCGCGACGCGGTCCTCGACCTTCTCCTTCCGCGACGCGGCCAGCAGCAGCTCGACGTCCTCGGGCGAGTTCGGCGCCGGTCCGATGACGCTGAAGTCGAGGCTCACCTCGTCGAGCGCGAACGGGATGTACTGGTTGGCCTCGCTTTCGACCTGCACCTCGAGCGCTTCCTCGGACAGGCCGCCGGGCAGGATGATCTTCTTCGTGATGACCGCCGCGCTTGGCAGCGCGAGCGCGACGTTGCGTGCGCGGGTACCGCTCTTGCGAACCGCCCGGCGGACCGCTTCGGAGACCGCTTCGATGTTCTCGATGTTGCCGTCGGTGATCGCGCCTTTCGGCAGCGATTCGATGGCATAGCGTTCGAGACGAAAGCCGTTCTCCAACGAACCGCCGAGCTCCACGACCTTGACGCTGGACGAGCTCAGGTCGAGCCCGATCAGCGGGGAATTCTTCGTCGGGAATAGGGAGCCGAAATCGAATGCCAAGGGGAAATCTCCGGACCGACATCCTCGGCAAAACTCTTAGCGAGAGGACTGTGGCTGCTAGAAGAAAATGCTAGAAAAATCTTTATTTTCGAGGGTTTAGAGTGCATTGCTCAAACAGCCGTCAAATCCTAGCGCCTCTGTTTCGACGCTGTAAAGGATTGCGACAAGAGCCCGGTACAAAAACAACAGAAGACAATTGATGCGACGATGTTAGGGTTTCGAAGCCCCTTCCCGCCGCTCGAATAAAGCAGCTTTCCATCGCCATCTCGTCTCATGGCGATGCCCGGTCCTGGTCACCTGAAGCGACAGGGCCGGAACGATGGCGCACCGTAGCGGCCTTGCCATCGACCGAACGAACGATGTCCCGACCGAAGTCCCCGTCGTCGAAGAACGTCCCGCTGATCGAGGACATTCGTCTGCTCGGCCGGGTGCTGGGCGACGTCATCCGCGAGCAGGAAGGCGATGCGGCCTTCGAGCTGATCGAGCGCATCCGCCAGCTGGCGGTCGCCTATCGGATCGAGAAGGACGAGGAGGCCGGCCGCGCGCTCGACCGATTGCTCGTGCAGCTGTCGATCGAGCAGGCGGTGTCGGTCGTGCGCGCGTTCAGCTACTTCTCGCACCTCGCGAATCTCGCCGAGGACCGCGACAACGTCCGCCGACTGCATGCCGAGGAGTCCACCGACGCGCATCCGGAAGGCACGCTCGCGCGAACGTTCCTGTGTCTTCGCGAGCAAGGCATCGACGACGAGCGGATCGCCGCGCTGCTCGAGCGGGCGTATCTCTCGCCGGTGCTGACCGCGCATCCGACCGAGGTGCAGCGCCAGAGCGTGCTCGATGCGGAGCGCGCGATCGCGCGCCTGCTCGCCGAACGCGACGGCCTCGCGACCTCGCGCGCGCTCGACTCGAACCAGGCGGAGATGCGGGCCCGCGTCGCGCAGCTCTGGCAGACGCGGATGCTGCGGACGTCGAAGCTGAGCGTCGTCAACGAGATCGACAACTCGCTCGCTTATTACCAGAGCACGTTCCTGCGCGAGATGCCGCGCATCTACGAAGCGCTCGAGGCTGCGTTGCCGGGACGCGAGATCCCGTCGTTCTTCCGCATGGGCAACTGGATCGGCGGCGACCGCGACGGCAATCCGAACGTCAACGCGCAGACACTCGAGGTCGGCCTCGCACGGCAGTGCGAGACGGCGTTGCGGTTCTACCTGACCGAGATCCACGAGCTCGGCTCGACGTTGTCGATGTCGTCGCTGCTGGTGCGCGTGACGCCCGACCTGCAGGCACTCGCCGATACCTCGGGCGATGACAACGTCCATCGCGTCGACGAACCGTATCGACGCGCGCTGATCGGCGTCTACGCGCGCATCGCAGGAACGTTGCGAACCCTGACCGGCACCGAGGCGCTCCGCCATGCGATCGCGCCGCGGGAGCCGTACCCCGATGCCGACGCGCTGATCGCCGACCTGCGCGTTGTCGAGGCGTCGCTCGCGCATCACTTCGGCGACTCGCTGTCCACGACACGATTGAAGCCGCTGCTGCGCGCGGTCCGGGTCTTCGGCTTTCATCTCGCGACGATCGACTTGCGGCAGAGCTCCGACCAGCACGAGCTCGTGATCGCCGAACTGCTCGCGGTCGCGCGCATCGAGCCCGACTACGCGGCGCTCGACGAGGATGCTCGCGTCGACGTGCTGATGCGCCAGCTGCGCGACCCGCGCAGCCTGCGCGTGCACGGTGCGAGCTACAGCGACCACACGTGCGGCGAGCTCGCGATCTTCGAGGCCGCGCGCGAAGGGCGACGCCGCTTCGGCATCGCGGCGATCCGGCACGCGATCATTTCGCACACCGAGACCGTCAGCGATCTGCTCGAAGTCCTCGTGCTGCAGAAGGAGTGCGGACTGATGCGCGGCGTCCTCGGCGACGCCGGTGCGGAGCCGGGCGACGCGGTGACCGACCTGATCGTCGTCCCGCTGTTCGAGACGATCGCCGACCTGCGCCGGGCCGCGTCGATCATGGAGGCGTACTACGCGCTGCCGGACATCGCGAGCCTGATCCGCCGCTCGGGCAACGAGCAGGACGTCATGCTCGGCTATTCGGACAGCAACAAGGACGGCGGCTTCTTCACCAGCAACTGGGAGCTGTACTGCGCCGAGACGGCGCTCGCGAAGCTGTTCGAGCCGCTGCGTCGCGACGGCCTGACGCTGCGACTGTTCCACGGCCGCGGCGGCACGGTCGGCCGCGGCGGCGGTCCGAGCTATCAGGCGATCCGCGCGCAGCCGCCCGGGACCGTCAACGGTCAGCTTCGACTGACCGAGCAGGGCGAGGTCATCGCCTCGAAGTATGCGAACGCCGAGATCGGACGACGCAACCTGGAGACGCTCGTCGCGGCGACGCTCGATGCGAGCCTGTTGCCGCCGCCGCGCGAGATTCCGCAGGCGTTCCTCGATGCGGCGGCCGCGCTGTCCGAGTCGAGCATGGCCGCGTATCGCGCGCTGGTCTACGAGACGCCCGGCTTCGCCGACTACTTCTTCGCCGCGACGCCGCTCGGCGAGATCGCGCAGCTCAACATCGGTTCGCGGCCGGCGTCGCGCAAGGCCTCGCGGACGATCGAGGCGCTGCGCGCGATCCCGTGGAGCTTCAGCTGGGGTCAGAGCCGTGTGGGGCTACCGGGCTGGTTCGGATTCGGCAGCGCCGTCGAAGCGTGGCTAGCCGGCGGCGGCGCGAAGGGATCGAAGCCACGGGAACGGTTGCTGCGGCAGATGTATCGCACGTGGCCGTTCTTCGCGACGCTGCTGTCGAACATGGACATGGTGATGGCGAAGAGCGACCTCGCGATCGCGGCGAAGTACGTCGCGCTCGTGCCGGACGCGAAGCTCGCGAAGCAGGTGTTCGCGGCGATCGAGGCGGAGTGGAAGCGTACCGAGGATGCGATGGCGACGATCACCGGCAACCGCGAGCGACTCGCCGGCAACCCGGACCTCGCGAGGTCGATCGAGTATCGGCTGCCGTACATCGATCCGTTGAACCACCTGCAGGTCGAACTGATGCGACGCTATCGATCGGCCGACGACGCGGCCGCGACGAACGAGCGCATGCATCGCGGCATCCACATGTCGATCAACGGGCTCGCCGCGGGCCTGCGGAACTCCGGCTGAAGCGTCGCGGCGGCCGGGGCCCGCCGTCTATAATGCGCGGCTCTCCGCGGCGCCTGCCGCGCGTGTCCCGCCTCGCGTAACCGCATGCCGAGTCCCGTCGTTCCGTCTTCGTCGTCGGCAAGTCAGCCGCGTCAGGTCCATCTCGTCTGGCGCATCCTCGCCTGGGTCGTCGGGCTGTGTGCGGCCGGCGCGGCCTGCATCGCGATGGTGTTCGTCATCGCCGTCGCGCTGGCCTATCGCAACCTGCCGTCGATCGAGTCGCTGACCGACTATCGACCGAAGATCCCGTTGCGGGTCTTCACGGCCGACGGCGTGCTGATCGGCGAGTTCGGCGACGAGCGACGCGCGGTCGTGTCGATCGCCGAGGTACCGAACGTGATGAAGCAGGCGATCCTCGCGGCAGAGGACGAGCACTTCTATCAGCACAGCGGCATCGACTACCTCGGCGTGCTGCGGGCCGGTCTCAACAACCTCGCCAACGGCAGCTTTTTCGGCGGCGGCCGTCGGCAGGGCGCATCGACGATCACGCAGCAGATCGCGCGCAACTTCTTCCTGTCGAGCGAGCAGAGCTACGTTCGCAAGTTCTACGAGGCTCTGCTGACGTTCAAGATCGAGGACAACCTCACGAAGGACCAGATCCTCGAGGTCTACATCAACCAGATCTTCCTCGGCAAGGGCGCGTATGGCTTCGCGTCCGCCGAGCGCGTCTACTTCGGCAAGCCGCTGAAGGACATCACGGTGTCCGAGGCGGCGATGCTCGCGGGACTGCCGAAGGCACCGTCGACCGCGAACCCGATCGTCAATCCGAAGCGGGCACGCGCACGTCAGCTGTACGTCCTCGACCGCATGCACACGCTCGGCGACCTCAGCGACGCGCAATACGAAAGCGCGAAGGCGCAGCAGCCCGTCGTCAAGGTCGACCCGGAGACGTTCGCCGTCCATGCCGAGTACGTCGCCGAGATGGCACGGCAGGCGGCGTTCGACCAGTTCCACGAAGACACGTACTCGCGCGGCTTGAACGTCTACACGACGTTGATCTCGGGGGAACAGAACGCTGCCTACGAGGCGCTGCGCGCCGGCGTGCTCGACTACGAACGGCGCCACGGCTACAACGGGCCCGAGGAATTCGTCGACCTGCCGGCGAACGACAACGCGCCCGACCTGGCCGACATCGTCGAGGACACGCTCGCCGAGCATCCCGACAGCGACGACATCGTGTCCGCGGTCGTGCTCGACGCGTCACCGAAGCAGGTGCGGGCCGCGCGGGCCGACGAGACGATCACGATCACCGGCGACGGCCTCAAGTTCGCGATGGCGTCGCTCAGCGACAAGGCGCCGCAGGCCAAGCGGATCAGGCGCGGCGCCGTGATCCGCGTGGTGAAGAACGCGAAGGGCGCGTGGGAGATCATCGAGCTGCCCACGGTGCAGGCGGCGTTCATCGCAGCCGACGTCCGCGACGGAGCCGTCCACGCGCTGGTCGGCGGCTTCGACTACAACCGCAACAAGTTCAACCACGTCACGCAGGCGTGGCGGCAACCCGGGTCGAGCTTCAAGCCGTTCATCTACTCGGCGGCGCTCGAGAAGGGCTTCACGCCGGCGACGATCGTCAACGATGCGCCGGTCCACGTCGACGCGAGCACGACCGGCAGCCAGGCCTGGGACCCGAAGAACTACGACGGCCGCTTCGACGGTCCGATGCCGCTGCGGCAGGCGCTCGCGAAGTCGAAGAACATGGTCTCGATCCGGTTGCTGCAGGCGATCGGGCCACGCTACGTGCAAGGCACGTTGCCGCGCTTCGGCTTCGAGGCGTCCAAGCATCCGGCCTATCTGCCGATGGCGCTCGGGGCGGGCTCCGTGACCCCGTGGCAGATGGCCGGCGCGTACTCGGTCTTCGCGAACGGCGGCTACAAGATCAACCCGTACTTCATCAGCCGCATCGTCGACGGCAGCGGGCACGACCTCGCGAGCGTCGACAAGCTGGTCGCAGGCGATCCCGCGAATCGCGTCATCGACGCACGCAACGCGTTCGTCATGGACAGCCTGTTGCGCACGGTCGCACGCTACGGCACGGCCGCGAAGGTGACCGCGGTCCTGAAGCGGAACGATCTCGCCGGCAAGACGGGCACGACGAACGATTCGCACGACGCATGGTTCGCCGGCTACAGCAACGACAACCTCGTCGGCATCGCGTGGATCGGCTTCGATCAGCCGAAGTCGCTCGGCGACCGCGAGACCGGCGGCGGCCTTGCGCTGCCGATCTGGCTCGGGTACATGTCGAAGGCGTTGAAGGGCGTGCCCGAGAAGGAACGTGTCGTGCCACCGGGCGTCGTCAACGTCGGAGGCGAGGTCTATTACGTCGAGAACCAGCCGGGTCAGGGCGTCAGCACGCTCGGCCTCGACGACCCGGTCCCCGGCAACGACGCGACGATATCGAACCCGACGCCGGACAACCCTGTTCCCGCGCCGATCGAGACGCCGTCGCGCCCGCCGGTCGAGCCCACACGGCCGACGCAGCCGAAGTACGAGGACCCGCGCGACAAGCCCTTCGGCGCGTGAGCGTCAGAGCGGCAAGGTCGGCACGACGCCGGTCTCGGCACCGATCAGCCGCGCGAGCGTGAGTCGCAGATCTTCTCCCGACCGCGTGTCGGTCCACGTCGACCCCGGATCGTTCCAGCGAAAATGGAATCCGCCGGAGCGGGCCGCCACCCAGATCTCCTGCGCCGCTTCCTGGATGTTGACGACGATGCGCTGGCCGCTTTCGAAGGTCAGCGTGATCACGTTGCCGGCGCGCACGGCGTCGACGTCGAAGTCGTCGGCGAGACCATCGACCGCGGCCTCGAGTCGCTTCAACACGTCTTCCGCGCGGGCCAGGAACGAGCGCGGGTCGGCAGAGTCGCTCATGCTAGACTCCGTCGCCGTTTCGAACCCTCGATCGCCATGCCGCGGCCCCTCGTTCTTCGCACCGTCGCGCGGGCGCTCATTGTAGCGATGCTGGTCGCGCCGCTCTGCGCAGGACTCGCCGCCTGCGGTCAGCGCGGCCCGCTCTACCTCCCCGACAAGGACAACCCGGACAAGCGTCGATGACGCTGCCGCCGGCGTTCTCGCGTCGCGACGGCCAGCTGTTCATCGAAGACGTGCCGCTCGTCGCGGTCGCGGATCGCTTCGGAACGCCGACCTACGTCTACTCGACGGCGGCGGTGCTGGCCGCCTACCGCAGCTATGCCGACGTCATCGGCGACCGCGCGTCGATCTGCTACGCGGTCAAGGCCAACTCGAACCTCGCGATCCTCGATCTGCTCGCACGCGCCGGGGCGGGCTTCGACATCGTGTCGGGCGGGGAGCTGGCGCGCGTGCTCGCGGCCGGGGCCGACGCCTCGCGCGTCGTGTTCTCCGGGGTCGGCAAGACGCGCGACGAGATGCGGCGAGCGCTCGAGGTCGGCATCCGCTGCTTCAACGTCGAATCGATCTCCGAGGCGCGTCAACTCGCCGGTGTCGCCGAGGGCGCCGGGACACGCGCGCCGGTCTCGTTGCGCATCAATCCCGACGTCGACGCACGTACACACCCGTACATCGCGACCGGCCTGAAGGAAAGCAAGTTCGGCATCGCCTATGCCGACGCGTTCGCCGCCTACCGCGCGGTGGCCGGGATGCCGTCGCTCGAGGTCGTCGGCGTCGACTGCCACATCGGCTCGCAGATGCTCGACGACGCGCCGCTGATCGAGGCGCTCGACAAGCTGCTGGCGCTGATCGACCGGCTCGCGGAGGATGGCATCGCGCTGCGGCACCTGGATCTCGGTGGCGGCATCGGCATTCGCTACGGCAACGAACCGGCGGGAGACGAGATCGACATCGGCGGCTATCTGCGACGCGTCCTCGCGCGCGTCGACGAATGGCAGCGAAGCCGAAGCACGCCGCTGGGCCTGCTGTTCGAGCCGGGCCGCTCGGTGGTCGGCAATGCCGGCGTCCTGCTGACGCGCACGCTCGTCCTCAAGCCGGGCGAGACGCGGAACTTCGCGATCGTCGACGCGGCGATGAATGACCTCATGCGTCCCGCTCTCTACGATGCGTGGCACGACGTCGTCCCGGTCATCGAGCGCGCCGACGACGTGATGCAGTGGGAAGTCGTCGGTCCGGTCTGCGAATCGGGCGACTGGCTGGCGCATCGGCGCGACCTCGCGCTGGCCGAGGGCGACCTGCTCGCCTTCCTGTCCGCCGGCGCGTACGCGATGGCGATGGCGTCGAACTACAACACGCGTCCCCGCGGAGCGGAGGTCCTGGTCGACGGCGCGACGATGCGGCTGGTTCGCGAGCGGGAGTCGGTCGAGGCGCTGTTCGCCGGCGAATCGCTCGCCGGCCCATAAAAAGAAAGGCCCCGCAGGGCCTTTCTCCTCGCTGCCATCGTGGCGGCCGATCGGCCCGCGCTTATTGATACGCGACCAGCGCCGCCTTCATCTTCTTCATCGCCGCGACCTCGATCTGGCGAATACGCTCGGCCGAGACGCCGAATTCACCGGCGAGGTCGTGCAGCGTCGCGCTGCCGACCTTGCCGTCGACGTCTTCGGCGAGCCAGCGCGCCTCGACGATCCGGCGGCTGCGCGGATCGAGCTTGTCGAGCGCCGCCGAGATGCCGTCCGTCTGCATCGCGTCGCGGCGCTTGCCCTCGAGGACCTGCGTCGGCTCGTTGTTCTCGTCCTTCAAGTAGGCGATCGGCGCGAATTCCTCTTCGCCGTCGTCGACCTGTCCTTCGAGCGCGATGTCGCCACCGGACAGCCGCGTCTCCATCTCGATCACTTCCTCGCGCTTGACGTTCAGCTCCTTCGCCAGCGCGTCGACCTCGGCGGGCGTGAACGTCTGCAGGCCGGTCTTGTGCGAGCGGAGGTTGAAGAACAGCTTCCGCTGCGCCTTCGTCGTGGCGACCTTCACGAGACGCCAGTTCTTCAGGATGTACTCGTGCATCTCGGCCTTGATCCAGTGCATCGCGAACGACACGAGTCGCACGCCGCGTTCCGGATCGAAGCGCTTCACGGCCTTCATCAGGCCGACGTTTCCTTCCTGGATCAGGTCGCCATGCGGCAGCCCGTAACCGAGATAGCCGCGCGCGATCGAGACCACCAGCCGCAGGTGCGACAGCACCAGCCGCCGGGCGGCTTCGAGATCATCGTGGTCGCGAAAGCGCGTCGCGTATTCGCGTTCCTCGTCGGCCGACAGCAACGGGAGCCGGTTCACCGCTTGGATGTACGAATCGATCGTCCCGAGCGCACCCGGGTTCGACACGGCCATCATCATCTGGCCGGCGCTGCCCTTGCCGTCGCGGCCAAAACCCCAATCCTTCGATAAAGCCAATTCAGCCATTGCTACTCCTTTGCGGCCATCTTAGCACTCCACAGTTTCGAGTGCTAACTTCAGACTGGCGCAACCAACGATAGTTCAATCCAACGAAAAGCGAAAAAGCAGTCACTTCCTTCTATCGACGCGAGGCAGGTAGCGTCATTCCTGCGACCACCAGAAGCGACGATGCCAGCGCGATCAAGCCGAGCATCGCCATCCCGCCACCACCTCGTCCGAGCCAGGTGATGACTGGCCCGACAGAATCACTCGGCGCATTGGCCACCGTGGCATAGACCGCCGCCGTGGCCCCCAAGTTCGCAGATACGGCCGCGAAAACGGCGACTATAGCGAGCGCCCACTTCGACGCAGGCGCCGTTCGCTCATCGGTTCCGTGCATTGCCCGCCCGGCAAGAAACGAACAACACCCGACGGCGACGGCGAGCGCGAACAGAATGCTTCCCTGAACGACCGGCCATGTCCGCTGCCACCGCGCAGTCCGGTCCGCGAGCGGTGCAAGCCATCGATCGTCGACGCGCACGGTCTCAACGTTCGGCACGCGGGCAATCGACGCACGCAATGCCGTCGCTGATTGCGTGACGGTCTCGGCGCCGCGGACGATCGGACCGGCGTCCAGCATGACCAGCCAGACGTCGGGCAACGGATTGCGCCCGTCCGGGACCGGCGTTCCGGCCGCCGACAGTGCGCGCAGCGCGTCGTCCTTGGATCGAAGGGTCGCCGAAGCGACGTCTGGAAGCGCACGGATCGCCGCCCCGACCGCCGCCGTGTCCGCGGCCGTGGCGTCGGCCGCGACGACGGCCACGATCGGCGTCGCCGCGATGGCCACCCCCAACGTCGCCGATGCGAGAGCGCCGGTCGAGACGACCGCCACCGCAGCGACGATGGCGATCGCCGACGCCACGATCAAAGCGAGGCACACCCCCCAACGAGCACGCATCAGCAAGCCGGCCGCGGCGAGCGAGGACGGCGGCGCCGGGTCGTCGAAACGGCGTGGCGGGGCGGCCGTCATCGTCGAGCGCCGCCGATCGGGCGTCGTTGTACCGCCGGCCCGTAGAATGCCGGACGATCGGCCGCCGTCCACCGGAGCCGCGCCGGCCATCGGGCGATCGTCGCATCGCGCGTCGATTTCATGCCGCCTTCAACGACTCTCACCGCCCGCCCGTTGTCCGACGCCCCGCAATCGAAGTCGCTGCTCGTCGTCGGTCTGTGCGCCGCGTGGTGCAACACCTGCGGTGACTTCGAGCACGCATTCGACGCGATGGCGTCCAGTCGCCCGGACGCCGCCTTCGCGTGGATCGACATCGAGGACGATGCGGACCTCGTCGGCGACGTCGACGTCGAGAACTTTCCGACGATCGCCGTCTTCCGCGACGGACGCCTCGTGCACTTCGGCACCAGCCTGCCGCAACCCGCCGTCGTCGCGCGCCTGCTCGAGTCGCTCGATGCCGCGAGCCGGACGGTTGCGGCCGATCCCGGCATAGCGGAGCTGCCGACACGGCTCGCGCGCCTCGAGCCGGACCGAGCGGGACGAATTCTGCGCGGACGCTAGCATTCAGTCGCCGAGCAA
The DNA here is from genome assembly GCA_963795885.1 of uncultured beta proteobacterium. Classification (GTDB taxonomy): domain Bacteria; phylum Pseudomonadota; class Gammaproteobacteria; order Burkholderiales; family Burkholderiaceae_D; genus CAHJXF01. Next base: position 108,224 of record CAWCJI010000010.1, read on the forward strand.
CGCATCGACGAATTGACGGGCGACGAACGGCTGGAGGTCGTCGAGCCCTTCGCCGACCCCGATGAAATAGACGGGAATCGGCGGCGTCCCACGGCGAAGCAGCGCGATTGCGGCCAGCACCCCACCCTTCGCCGTCCCGTCAAGCTTCGTCACGATCAAGCCGGTCAGGCCGACGGCCGCATCGAAGGCGCGTACCTGCGCGATCGCGTTCTGGCCCGTGTTGCCATCGATGACCAGCAGCACCTCGCGCGGCTGTCCCCCGTGTTCACCGGCCGCCTTGGCGACGACGCGCTTGACCTTCTTCAGCTCGTCCATCAGGTGCAGTTGCGTCTGCAGCCGCCCGGCGGTGTCGGCGATCAGCACGTCGATGCGCCGCGCAGTCGCCGAGGTCACCGCATCGAAGACGACGGCAGCCGGGTCGCCGGACTCCTGCGTGATCACCGGAATGTCGTTGCGCTCGCCCCAGATCACGAGCTGCTCCCGCGCCGCCGCCCGGAACGTGTCGCCCGCCGCCAACATCACCGAGCGCCCTTGCCCCTGAAGATACTTCGCGAGCTTGCCGATCGACGTCGTCTTGCCGGCACCGTTGACGCCGACGACCATCATCACGACCGGCGTCTCGGTCGCCGGCCGGGACAGATCAAGCGGCTTCTCGAGCGGGACCAACAGCTCGGTCATGAGGTCCGCAAGCGCCGCCTTGAGCGCGCGGGCATCGTCGATCCCCTCCTTGCGCGCGCGAACCCGCAGGCGATCGATGAGGTCGCGCGAGGCGTCGACGCCGGCGTCGGCCATCAGCAGCGCGGACTCGAGCTCCTCGAACAGCGCCTCGTCGACTCTTGCACCGACGAACAGCTCACTGATCCCCGATCCTGTCTTCGCAAGGCCCGACTTGAGGCGGTCGAGCCATGAGCGCTTCGGCGGCTCGGGCGCCGGAGCGGCGACAGGCGACGGAAGCGGCAACGCCTCGGTCGTCGACGCCGGTTCGACGTCGGCGGCGTCGGCGTCCGGGACCCCGGACCGCTTCCAGAATTTGAGCATCGTGGAGGGTGCGACCCGTATGCCGGTCGAAGAAGGTACGGCTCGCATTCGCGTCCGGCGGGACCGACTCGGCGGGACGGCGGGAACCTGCACGCAAACGGCGCGGCGATCTTACCATCGCGCTTTTGGACCTGATCGAGTCGCCGGATGACAAGCAGCGCGCGGAGGGGCCACGGCGCCCGCCGGCCGACTGGCCTCGTGCGCATCATCGGCGGCCGCTGGAAGCGCAGCGTCTTGCCGGTCGCCGATGCGCCGGGATTGCGGCCGACGCCGGACCGCGTCCGCGAGTCCCTCTTCAACTGGCTGACGCACGCATTCGGCACCCTCGAAGGCCGGTCCGCGCTCGACCTCTTCGCGGGCTCCGGAGCGCTCGGCTTCGAAGCGGCTTCGCGTGGCGCGACGCCCGTCGTCCTCGTCGAACGCGATCGACAGATCGCCGCCCGGCTCGGCACCGTTCGCGAGCGACTCGACGCGCACGCGATCGAGATCCGAACCGGCGACGGCCTGGAGGTTGCGGCGCGCTTGCTGCGGGAGGGTCGCCGCTTCGACGTCGTCTTCGTTGATCCTCCGTTCGCGAGCGGACTACGCGACCAAGCGCTCCCGCTCGCGAGCGCGCTTTGCTCGCCGGACGGACTCGTATACGTTGAGTCCGACGCCGCTGTCGACGGGTCGATCGCGGCCGCCCATGCACTCGAGCCGTACCGGGCGGACAAGGCCGGCGGCGTGTTCTATCATCTGTTGCAGCGCAAAAAAACAGCGGTCTGACGAGGAGACATCATGCTCATTGCGGTCTATCCGGGGACGTTCGACCCGTTGACGCGCGGCCACGAAGACCTGGTCCGTCGCGCGTCGAAAATTTTCGAGAAGCTGGTGGTCGCCGTGGCTGACTCCCGAAACAAGCGCCCGTTCTTCTCGCTCGACGAACGGCTCGACATCGCCCGTGAAGTGCTGTCGCACTATCCGAATGTGACGATCGCCGGCTTTTCGGGCCTGTTGAAGGATTTTGTCGAGCAGCAGGCGGCGACCGTGATCATTCGCGGCCTGCGGGCGGTGTCAGACTTCGAGTTCGAATTCCAGATGGCCGGGATGAACCGCTACCAGATGCCGTCGGTCGAGACCCTGTTCCTGACGCCGTCGGACCAGTACATGTTCATCTCGGGCACCATCGTCCGCGAGATCGCGATGCTCGGCGGCGACGTTTCGAAGTTCACCTTTCCGTCAGTCGAGCGATGGCTGAAGCAGAAAGTCACTTCCGCCGCCACCTAGAAGCGCACGAAAGCACCGAGGGGTAACTAGGCATGGCCCTCATCATCACCGACCAGTGCATCAACTGCGACGTCTGCGAGCCCGAGTGCCCGAACGGCGCGATTTCGATGGGCGAGCAGATCTACGAGATCGATCCGCACAAGTGCACGGAGTGCGTCGGTCACTTCGACCGGCCGCAGTGTCAGGTGGTCTGCCCTGTGGAGTGCATTCCACTTGATCCGTTGTGGCGGGAAAGCAACGCGCAGTTACTGGCGAAGTTTCAAGCCCTTCAACATGCTTAGAGGGCCGCACCAGTCTGGTGCCGACATATTCATCTATTCGGTACGCCAGCCACGAACCCCGACGCGCGCGAGAAGCGCATTCAACCTCTCTGCTGCGTGAGCGCAATAAAAAACCATGGTCCAAGCCGAGAGTGGAAGGCGCGTGGCAAGGGCTTAGTTTGGTTTATTTCGGGCGATCGTTTCAAGTAGCTTCTTTCGCGATGCGATCAGAGGGTTCGACTCCATATCAGCAAACCCCGGTATAGCGCGTCGGCTTAAATCCTCGCGATAGCGATCCAATACATGCGTAAAGGCTGTGAAAAGCTCAGGGTCAAACTGAAGGCCCTGCAAGCGCGCGATTTCGTCGACCGCTCTTTCATGAGTCCAAGCTTTCTTATAGGCTCGCGCGTGGGTCAACGCATCATAAACGTCGGCGTAGGCGCATACGCGCGCCGACAGCGGAATATGCCTGCCCACGAGCTTGGCGGGATACCCGCGGCCATTCCACCATTCATGATGATGGCGGGCGATCTCCGTTGCCATGCGAAGTGTCGGATCATCGGACCCAGCGAGAATCTGTGCTCCGACCTCCGTATGTAGACGCATTGCGGCCATTTCCGATGCATCAAGGGGACCAGGCTTCAACAAGATCAGCTCGTTTACCGCTATCTTCCCAATGTCATGCAAGCGCGCGGCGTGCTCGACGCGTATACAGAACGTATCGTCGAGACCGATTTCTTTCGCTAGCATGCTAGCGAGGTGTCCGACGCGGTAGCAGTGCTGGCCGGTCTCATCGTCAAAAAATTCTGCTGCGACCGCCCAGTTCTCGGCGGTATCTACCGCGTCGGTGCGAATCTCACGTCGAATACTCAACATGCGTAATTTCGCAATGTCCTCGTGGATGACGGTCAACTCTTCGTGCTTTGCAACCGTTTCCCCGTCCGCGGCCGGCTCTAGAACGGTTTGCTCGGCCAACCACTGACGAGCAACGAACAGCGGTTCGATCTCCGAATGAAGCAGCGCCGACGTATCGCTTCGGATTGACCGGCGATCCGCGAGCTGCCGGTAAAATTTGGCTTTCTTGACGCTAGTCGTGAACTCAATTAATTCCTTTGCAAACCTTAGGCCAACGGAAGCGTGATCACTCGTTGCCGCGTCACTATAGACTTTAACTAGCGCTTGTAAGACGAAGTGATGGTACAGACGCGTGTGACAGCTTTCTTCACGCATTTGACGGAGTGCTGCCCGGGCGTCTGGCTTGCTTCCGCAAGACCACTCACATACATGCCTTGATATATCGAGCAGCACTCTCACTCGGTTGCTAGATCGAACATCTAGTTGCTTATAAGCTTGCTCAATATGGCCCTCGGCGAGGCTGTGCCTTCCGCAGTCGATAAGGTAAAGAGCGCGATCCTTCTCGAAAAAGGCTCGCCCGAGGTCGCCGAAAGCATGTGGAAGATACCCCTGTCCCTCCGCGAGAAAATATTCTGCGGCGACGTTGTCGCCGATTCTGTGCGCAGAAAAAAGTCCCGTCGAAGCGCATTGGAGTTTAAGTCCTCTCGCAGGGTCGGTATCGGAATGCGATTCGAGCACTTGCTTGGCGACCTCAATCGCGTCCCGGTAATGCCCCATCTCTTGCAACAGCGTGGCGATGTTGGCGAGGCACGCGGCTTTGATCACCGGGTCGCCGATTTGTTTCGCCAACGATAAGGCGGTCTGCAGTGATTGCATTGCAGACGTAAAGTCCGAGGCATCCACATAGTGGGCACCTAAGACATTATGTATCTTCCGCCGTATGCGGACGTCCTCGCTCTTCGACGTCCGTTCCGCGAGGGCGCGGCCCAGCTCGATTGCATCGCGCGAGCGCCCTGCTTGAAAGCAATGGCTGCAAACTCGCACCAGGAGATCCGCGACTACTGATAGGTCCTTGGGATCACTCTCCTCAAGCAGTGACTTCCCGAGAAGAAGCAAACTGGGCCCCGCTTTTTCTTCGCCCTGTATTAGACAAGTTTCTATCTGGCGAGCAAGCGGACTGATCAGTGACATTTCGACGTCCGCACCGGCTTGGGTCTGTGTTCACCGGCAACTGTGTGAAGTCTATGGCCTAGTCAGGGAAAGGTCGAAGGGCGACCCGCGGAAGTGGCTAGGCGCGGCGGGCGTTATCTGTCTTAATTGCGTCGTGGCCGTCTCTTTCGCGACGGCCACGGCCCCGCGATCGGAACCGGCGCAAACCAAGTTCCTGTCGCTTCCCTTGCATTAGACTTCTATCGCGTGCGCGATAGGTTTAATGTCTACGTCTATTAGGAGTTTTCCCGTGGATCATACGCAACTGGATCTGATCGATGACGCACTTTTGGCGGAAGTTGCTGGCGGCTCGAATATCAACGAAATCTAAGTAAGACGGAGGCCCTCCGTTCCCGCGGGGGGCCTCAGGCATGAATTCGGCAGCACGCGGACAAACTTGAGTAAGGTCGCCAACTCTTACACATTGAACCGAAAGTGCATCACGTCCCCGTCGCGCACGACGTACTCCTTCCCCTCCAGCCGCATCTTTCCCTTCTCCTTCGCACCGGCCTCGCCTTTGCATGCGATGAAGTCGTCGTAAGCGATCACTTCCGCGCGGATGAAGCCGCGTTCGAAGTCCGTGTGGATCACGCCGGCCGCTTGCGGCGCCGTCGCCCCGACCGCGACCGTCCACGCGCGAACTTCCTTTTCGCCCGCCGTGAAGTAGGTCTGTAGCCCGAGCAGGCCGTAGCCGGCCCGGATCAGGCGATTCAGACCCGGCTCGGTCATGCCCATGTCCTCGAGGAAGACCGTCTTGTCGGCGTCGTCCAGCTCGGCGATCTCCGACTCGAGCGACGCGCTGATCGCGACCACCGGCGCGCCATGGGCGGCGGCATAGCCCTTTAACTGGTCGAGCAGCGGGTTGTTCTCGAAGCCGTGCTCGGCCACGTTCGCCACGAACATCGCCGGCTTCGCCGTGATCAGGCAGAGCGGCTTCAGCAGCGCCAGCTCCTCGAGGTCGAGCCCGAGCGCGCGGACGGGCTTCGCTTCGTTGAGCTGCGGCTCGACCTTCGCGAGCACGGCGAGCAGCCGCGCCGCGTCCTTGTCGCCGCCCCGCGCCTGCTTCGTGATCCGGACGATCGCCTTCTCCAGCGTCGCGAGATCGGCGAGCGCGAGCTCCGTCTGGATCGTCTCGACGTCCGACAGCGGATCGACCTTGCCGGCGACGTGGACGACGTTCGGGTCCTCGAAGCAGCGGACGACGTTGACGATCGCGTCGGTTTCGCGGATGTGCGCGAGGAACTGGTTGCCGAGGCCTTCGCCTTTCGACGCCCCGGCGACGAGGCCGGCGATGTCGACGAACTCGACGATCGCCGGAACGATCCGCTCCGGTTTCGCGATGGCGGCGAGCGCCGCGAGTCGCTCATCCGGCACCTCGACGACGCCGGTGTTGGGCTCGATCGTGCAGAACGGATAGTTCTCGGCCGCGATGCCGGCCTTGGTCAGCGCGTTGAAGAGGGTGGACTTGCCGACGTTCGGAAGGCCGACGATGCCGCAGCGAAGCGCCATGGAATGACTCGTGAATGGACGGAAAAACCCGCCATTCTATGCGAGCGCTTCTGGTCGACCGGCCCCTCGCGGGCGCGCCGGCCGGTCAGGCGAGCAGCATCTTCACGTCGTGCGCGATCGCCGCCGGGCCTTCGCCGGGACGGACGTAGAGCCGGATGCGGCCCGACGGATCGAACACGTAGGTGCCTGCCGAGTGATCGAGCGTGTACGAGCCGGGCGTCGTCCCGGCCACCTTCTGATAGAAGACCTTGAAGTCCTTCGCCGCCTGCGCCGTCGCCGCGTCGTCGCCGCGAAGGCCGACGAAACGCGGATCGAAGCCCGGCACGTACTGCGCGAGCAGCGCTCCGGTGTCGCGGTCGGGGTCGAGCGTGACGAACAGCACCTGCACGCGGTCCGACTCCGTGCCGAGCGTCTGCATGACGGTCTTGAGATCGGCCATCGTCGTCGGACAGACGTCCGGACATTGCGTGTAGCCGAAGAACAGCAGGACGACCTTGCCGCGGTAGTCGGCAAGCGAGCGCGGGCGGCCCGTCGCGTCGGTCAGGTGGAAGTCGTGCGCGTAATCGGCGCCGGTGATGTCGACGCTCTCGAACTGCGTCGGCTTGGAGCCGCACCCGGCCACGACGAGCGTAAGCAAAGCCGCCGAGACCGCTGACCGCCATGCGCGTCCGAACGCCATCGTCACACCGGCAGGTAATGATCGACGAGCAGCGCCGCGAACAGCAGCGACAGGTAGACGATCGAAAAGCGGAACGTCCGCCGTGCGAGCGCGTGGGCTTCGGGCTCGGTGCGTGCGCGCCAGATCGACCACGACAGCTGCAGGAAGCGAGCGCCCAGCAGCACGGCCGCGACCAGGTACGGCCAGCCGCTCATCCGCATCGCGAACGGCAGCAGTGTCGTCGCGACGAGCGCGATCGTGTAGAGCAGGATGTGCAGCCGCGTGTAGCGCGCGCCGTGCGTGACCGGCAGCATCGGCAGGCCCGACTTGCGGAAGTCCTCGGTGCGATACAGCGCCAGCGCCCAGAAGTGCGGCGGCGTCCAGACGAAGATGATCAGCACGAGGATCCACGCCTGCGCCGGGACCTGATCGGCCATCGCGGCCCAGCCGAGCGCGGGCGGCATCGCGCCCGACGCGCCGCCGATCACGATGTTCTGCGGCGTCATCGGCTTCAGCAGCATCGTGTAGACGACCGCGTAGCCGACGAACGTCGCGAACGTCAGCCACATCGTCAGCGGATTGACGAGCTGCGACAGCACCAGCATGCCGGCGCCGCCGATCACGCCGGAGCCGATGAGGATCTCGAGCGGCGTCAGCTCGCCCGAGGCCGACGCGCGACGCCTGGTTCGCGCCATTCGCGCATCGAGCTCGCGCTCGACGAGGCAGTTGACCGCGAACGCCGCGCCGGCGAGGAGCCAGATGCCGACGGTCGCCGCGACGAGCCGCGGCAGCGGCGGCAACCCCGGCACCGCGAGGAACATGCCGATGACGGCGCAGAACACCGCCAGCTGCGTGACGCGGGGCTTGGTCAGCGCGTAATACTGCGCGAGCTTGCGACTGACGGAGGCGTGCAGGACTTGTTGCATCGATCGATCGTTCGGGCTGCGCGCGTATCGATCGAACGTGCGGTCAGCCGGTGACTCGGCGCAGAACGGGGGCGGCGCGGGCCGACGAGGCGATGCTTGCCGGCGAGTCGGAGGCCCGCGCGGCCGAGAGCCGGTAATTTATCACGACGAGGGTCGTCACCAGCGCCGCGGCGCCGGCGTTGTGGAGCACCGCCGCGACCAGCGGCCATGCGAAGACGACGTTGACCAGCCCGGTCATCCATTGCAGCAGCAGCAGGGCCGCGAGGACTTGCGCGACCCGGGCGAACTGCGGCAGACGCCACAGTCGCCAGGCGAGCGCACCGACGACGACGGCCACGATCCCCGCGAAGCTGCGATGCGTCCAGTGGATCGCGGTCAGCGCGGCGACCGACAGATAGCCGCCATGCGCGTCGAGGCCGAGCGGACGCCACCACGAGAAGCCGTCCGCGAAGTCCATCGTCGGCAACCACACGCCCTGACAGCGCGGAAAGTCGTTGCAGGCGAGCACCGCGTAGTTGGCGCTCACCCATCCGCCGAGCTGCACCTGGATCGCGAGCACGATGAATGCGGCGACGGCCAGCGCACGTGGACCGCCGACCGGCGCGACGGGCGTGGCGCGGCGCCGCGCTCTCGTCCAGTTTCAGCGCATGCCAGACGAGCGTCGCGAGCAACGCGAGGCCGAGCATCAGGTGCGTGGTCACGAAGATCGGTTGCAGCCGCTGCGTCACCGTCCACGCGCCGAACGCGCCCTGCAGCACGACGATGCCCAGCAGCGCGGCGGCCATCGCCGGAAACGCGGACCGCCTTCGCGCGGCGCGCGCGGACGATGCTCGCGACCAGCATCGTCACGATCAGCAGTCCGACCGCCATCGCGAGGTAGCGATGGATCATCTCGATCCACGCCTTGTTCATGCGTCACCGGGCCGGTCGGCATCGCCTGCTCGGCGGCGTGAATGTCGCCGGACGCCATCAACGGGTTGGCCTTCGCATAGCAGCCGGGCCAGTCGGGGCAGCCGAGGCCCGAGTCGGTCAGTCGCGTGAATCCGCCGAAGACGACGAGATCGAACGTCAGGAACGCCGTGATCCAGGCCAGGCGCCGCAAGCGACCGCTGCCATCGGTCGCGCGTCCGAACCAGACCGCCGCGAGCGGCAACGACGCGATCGCGACGGCCTTGAACGCGAGCAGCAGGAGGTCGAAGCCCTTCATCGTCAGCCGATCCGCGATGCCCGCAGCAGCTTCGCCAGATCGCGCTTCGTCTGGTTCGGATCCGCATGCTCGGGGAACCGCATCATCAGGTTGCCGAGCGGATCGATCATGTAGATGTGGTCGGCAAAGTCGTTCGTGCCGCGCGCGTCCCCGAGCCAGCGCGCGAGCTCGTCCGGATCCGCACGCAGCATCTCGGTCCCGTCGTATTCGCGGATCAGCATCGTCGACAGCGGCGCCGCGTCGGGGATCAGCCACACCCGCTCGACGCGGTCCCGATCCTTGCCGGTCGTCAGGCGCACCTGCCGCAGGTGATAGAGGCGGTCGGCGCAGTCGCCGGTGCAGTCGCCGCCCGCGACCATCAGCATGATCCATTTGCCGCGCAGCGACGCGGACTCGAACGGCCGTCCGTCGAGCGTCGTCAGATGAAGCGCCGGCATCGGCCGCTGCGGTTCGATCAGCGCGCCGTAGTTGCTGCGTGTGTCCGGCCTGACGAAGTAGTAGACGTAGTAGGACGCGAGTACCGGTGCCGCGCAGATCGCGAGCACGAGATAGAGCTTCCAGTCGGCCCGGTCGGCCGGTCGGTTCAGGTGCGGGCAGACGGCGGCCATGCCGGAGGACGCGGAACGATGCGATAGACGAGGAAGGCGGCGAGCGCGGCGGCGAGCCCGAACCACTGGAACGCGTAGCCGTGGTGGCGATCGATCTGGGCCTGCAGCGCGCCGCCCTGCTCGGGCCAGTCGCGCGTCAGCCCGTCGGACGGCGCGCCGGCGTCCTGGCGGACCACGAGACGCAGCGGCGTCGTGCCCGACGCGCGGGCATAGCGCGTCGAAGTCGAAATTCTGCCAGATTCCGTTCAGCGGCCACGCGACCGGCTTCGCCAGTTCCAGCAGCCGCGGCTCGTCGGCGAGCGCGACGCCGGTCACGGTCACGACGCCGTCGGGCGTCGCATACGGCGCGATGCGAGTCCGATCGTTGGGGTCGCGCGGCACCCAGCCCCGATCGACGATCACGTCGGTCGGTCGCGGCGCATCGACCGCCAACGCCATCAGCACGTAGAAGCCGGGCACGCCGTCGAGCGGACGGTTGTCGAGGTAGACGACGTGATCGGGACGCCAGCGGCCTTCGAAGCGCAGATGCCGCTGCACGAGCGGGGCCGGATCGCTCGAGCGCGTGCGTCGACGGCTCGATCGGCGGCGCATGCGCCGCGACGTCGATCCGGCGCTGCAGGACTTCCTTGCCGCCGGCCCGGCGCAATTGCCACGACCCGAGGGCGCACGTCGCGACGATGCCGGCGACGATCGCGACGGTGGCCACCGCCGTCCGGCCCGGCGTCATCGCGCTTCGCGTCGCGATCGCCGTCACGACGCTGCGGCCCGCGGCGCGCGCGGTCGTCTATGAGATGATCGGTTCATGCGTTACGTCGTGATCGTCGCGTTCGTGCTGATCCTCGCCAGCCTGGCGTCGGCCCTGGTCTTCATGATGCGGGACCGCGGCCGCAGCGACCGGACCGTGACCGCGCTGGCGATGCGCGTCGGCTTCTCGATCACGCTGTTCTTGCTGATCCTCGTCGCCTACAAGCTCGGCTGGATCCAGCCGACCGGTCTTCGCTGACGACGGCGTCGAGAACGAAAAACGCCGCGAACGCGGCGTTGTCGGGGCGCCGCGCGGTCGTCGTCAGAGCCAGTAGACGACGACGTACAGCCCGAGCCAGACCACGTCGACGAAGTGCCAGTACCACGCCGCGCCTTCGAAACCGAAGTGGTGGTCCGGCGTGAAGTCGCCGCGGATCACGCGGAACAGCACCACCGACAGCATCAACGCGCCCATCGTGACGTGGAAGCCGTGGAAGCCGGTCAGCATGAAGAACGTCGAGCCGTAGATGCCCGACGTGAGCTTCAGGTTCAGCTGCGAGTACGCGTGGCGTACTCGTAGACCTGGAAGCCGAGGAACGTCACGCCGAGCAGGATCGTCAGCGAACAGCCAGATCGCGGTCTTCGTGCGCTGGCCGTGGCGCAGCGCGTGGTGCGCGATCGTCAGCGTCACGCCGGACGTCAGCAGCAGCGCGGTGTTGATCGTCGGGATCGGGAACGGCGTCATCGCCGTGAACGCGTCGACCGACCCGGCCGGCCCGACGCTCGGCCACTTGCCGGCGAAGTCGGGCCACAGGAAACGCGCGTCGAGCGACGACAGCTCCGGCAGCGAGATCACGCGCGCGTAGAACAGCGCGCCGAAGAACGCCGCGAAGAACATCACTTCGGAGAAGATGAACCAGCTCATGCTCCAGCGGAACGACAGGTCGATCCGCTTGCCGTACTGGCCGCCCTCCGACTCGCCGATCGCCTCGCCGAACCAGCGATAGAGCACGGCCAGCATGCAGAGGATGCCGAGGCCGTTCGCATACGGCGCCCACGGCTGGCCGTTGACCCAGCCCGCCGCGCCGAGCATCGTCAGCAGCATCGACGCGCCGCCGAGCAGCGGCCAGAACGACGGGCCGGGCACGAAGTAACGTCCGTCACCGGGGCCTGCACCGCGTGCGACACGTCGCCCGACGCGTTGGTCACCGCCACGGAACTGCTCATTCCATTCTCCACCGGAATGCAGATCCTTGCTCGTCAGTCGTACGACGCTCGTGCACGATCAGCAGCAGCACCGACGACCAGCAACGCGACGCCGAGCACCGCCGGCGACGATCACGTGCGACCGGGTTCAGCTGCGCCGCGTCGCGCTCGCTGGTCGCCTGCGCTTGCGCACGCCGAAGAACGACCAGAACACCGCCTTGCATCGTCCGCGCGAAGCGTCGCCTTCGCCGCGTGCCGCGTCGGGCTGTCATCGTCAACCCGGCGGCGCGGCCGACCGCGGCTGGCCGGTCCGCCGACCTCGAAGAACGTGTACGACAGCGTGATCGTGTCGACGTTCTTCGGAAGCTTCGGATCGATCACGAACACGACCGGGAACTGCTTCGCCTCGTTCGGCGCCAGCGCCTGCTGCTTGAAGCAGAAGCACTCGACCTTGCGGAAGTACTGCATCGCGGCCTGCCGGCGCGTAGCTCGGGATCGCCTGCGCCTGCATCGCGCGGTCCTGCTGGTTGGCGATCTCGTACATCACCGTCGTCAGCTCGCCCGGGATGCACCTTCATCGCGTGCGTCGCCGGCTTGAAGCGCCACGGGCCGCGCGCGTTGCCGTCGAACTCGACCGTGATCGTGCGCGACGTGTCGACCTGCGTGTTCTTCGCGAACGCCGCCGCGCCCGCATCGGTCTGCGTCAGGTCGTTGACGCCGGTGATCTCGCAGATCTTGCGATACAGCGGCACCAGCGCGTAGCCGAAGCCGAACATCAGCGCCGTCACGACGACCAGCTTGCCGAGCATCGCCGCGTTGAGCCGATCGGCGCAGCGCCTCGAATCGCGTCCTCGGCTGCGCGGCGCGTTCATTCGTCAGTGCAGCGCAGCAGCGTGTACTTGACGACACGCCGACGAAGAACACGAGCGCGATCGTCGCCAGGATCAGGCCGGTGCGGCGATTGCGCGCGCGCATGTCGCTCGGCGACGCGTCTTCGGCGGGTCGGCATGCTCGTCGTCATCACGATCGGTCAGCGCACCAGCGGCGGCGTCTCGAACGTGTGGAACGGCGCCGGGCTCGGCACGGTCCATTCGAGGCCTTCGGCGCCTTCCCACGGCTTGTCGGCGGCCTTCGGTCCCGCCCTTGATGCGTCGGCAGCACGACGGCGAACAGGAAGTAGACCTGCGACAGGCCGAAGCCGAACGCGCCGATCGTCGCGACCTGGTTGAAGTCGGTGAACTGCATCGGGTAGTCGGCGTAGCGACGCGGCATGCCGGCGAGGCCGAGGAAGTGCATCGGGAAGAACGTGACGTTGAACGAGATCAGCGAGCTCCAGAAGTGGATCTTGCCGCGCGTCTTCGTTGTACATGTGGCCGGTCCACTTCGGCGCCCAGTAGTAGAAGCCCGGCGAACAGCGCGAACAGCGAGCCGGCCACCAGCACGTAGTGGAAGTGCGCCACGACGTAGTACGTGTCCTGCAACTGGATGTCGATCGGCGAGATCGCCAGGATCAGGCCCGTGAAGCCGCCCATCGTGAACACGAACAGGAAGCCGATCGCGAACAGCATCGGCGTCTCGAAGGTCATCGAGCCCTTCCACATCGTCGCGATCCAGTTGAACACCTTCACGCCGGTCGGCACCGCGATCAGCATCGTCGCGTACATGAAGAACAGCTGGCCGGTGACCGGCATGCCGGTCGTGAACATGTGGTGCGCCCAGACGATGAACGACAGGATCGCGATCGAGCGACGTCGCGTAGACCATCGACGCGTAGCCGAACAGCGGCTTGCGCGCGAACGCCGGGATGACCTGCGAGATGATGCCGAACGCCGGCAGGATCATGATGTAGACCTCGGGGTGCCCGAAGAACCAGAAGATGTGCTGGTACATCACCGGGTCGCCGCCGCCGGCCGCGTTGAAGAACGACGTGCCGAAGTGGCGGTCGGTCAGCATCATCGTGATCGCGCCGGCCAGCACCGGCATCACGGCGATCAGCAGGTACGCGGTGATCAGCCAGGTCCAGCACGAACATCGGCATCTTCATCAGCGTCATGCCGGGCGCGCGCATGTTCAGGATGGTGACGATGATGTTGATCGAGCCCATGATCGACGACGCGCCCATGATGTGGATCGCGAAGATCGCGAGGTCCATGCCCGGGCCCATCTGCGATCGACAGCGGCGCGTACAGCGTCCAGCCCGCGGCGGTCGCGCCGCCCGGCACGAAGAACGACAGCGATCAGCAGGATCGCCGCCGGCGGCAGCAGCCAGAAGCTGAAGTTGTTCATGCGCGCGAACGCCATGTCGGGCGCGCCGATCATGCAGCGGGATCATGCCAGTTCGCGAAGCCGACGAACGCCGGCATGATCGCGCCGAACACCATGATCAGGCCGTGCATCGTCGTGAACTGGTTGAAGAGTTCCGGGTTGACGATCTGCAGGCCCGGCTCGAACAGCTCGGCGCGCAGCGCCAGCGCCAGCACGCCGCCTTCCAGCAGCATGGTGAACGAGAAGAACAGGTACAGCGTGCCGATGTCCTTGTGGTTGGTCGCGAGCAGCCAGCGACGCCAGCCGGTCGGCATGTCGTGCGCATGGTCGTGACCGTGCGCGTCGTGCGCGTGGCCGTGCGGATGGATCGATGGCGGTGCTGCTCATGGTGCTCTCCAGGCGTCCGGCCGAGACGGGACGCAGGTTCGGGTGTGCGGATCGCGTGGCGTCGGCTACGACTTCTTGCGGGCGGCCGGTGACGTCGGACGGCTGCACGACCGGGTCGGTGCCCTTGCCCGCGTTGGTCCAGCCGTTGCGGGTGTAACTGATCACCGACGCGATCTCGACGTCGGACAGCTGGTTCCACGGCCGGCATCTTGCCGTTGTTCTGGCCGTGCAGCAGCACGCCGATCTGCGCGTCCTTCGGACCGAGGACCTTCGCGTCGCCGACCAGCGCCGGCGCGCCGACGGCGGCGTTGCCGGTGCCGCCGGCCTGGTGGCAGACCGCGCAGTTGCGCGTTGAAGATCTTCTCGCCGCGCGACGTCAGCTCCGCGACCGTGTAGGTCTTGGTCGGGTCGTCCTGCCTGCGCGGCCATCTCCTTCTTCTTGCCGTCGACCCACTTCGTGTAGTCCTCGGCGGACACGACCTTGACGTTGATCGGCATGTACGCGTGCTCGGCGCCGCACAGCTCCTGGCACTGGCCGCGATAGACGCCGATCTTCTCGGCCTTGAACCACGTGTCGCGCACGAAGCCCGGGATCGCGTCCTGCTTGATGCCGAACTGCGGCACGGCGAACGCGTGGATCACGTCGTTGGCGGTCGTGATGACGCGGACCTTCTTGTTGACCGGCACGACGAGCGGGTTGTCGACGTCGAGCAGGTACGTGTCGCCTTCGCGGATGCGCCTTGATGCCTTCGGTCGGGAAGCCCGACATCTCGCGCGGCGTCGTCAGCGTCGAGATGAAGCCGATGCCTTCGCCTTCGCCGTTCAGGTAGTCGTAGCCCCAGCGCCACTGATAGCCGGTCGCCTTGATCGTCAGGTCGGCGTTCGTCGTGTCCTTCATGTCGACGATCAGGCGCGTCGCCGGCAGCGCCATCGCGATGACGATGATGAACGGCACGATCGTCCAGATGATCTCGACCGTCGTGTTCTCGTGCCAGGTCTCGGCCTTGTGGCCGAGCGACTTCCGATGCTTGAACGATCGCGTAGAACATCACGCCGAACACCAGCACGAAGATCACGAGGCAGATCATCAGGATCAGCGTGTGCAGGTCGTAGATGTCGGACGCGATCTTCGTCACGCCGACCGGCAGGTTCAGCTGGTTGACCTTCGGCCCGCCCGGCGCGTCGCCGACCGCCCACGCCGCGCTCGCGAACGATCGACGCGACAGGCCGCGCCGACGGGTCGCCGCGAACGGCGCAACGGAAGCCCGCTTCGCGCAGGAGGGCGTCGACGATATGGATCATGTTCACTCGATTCTCCGATCAGCCGGACCGGCCGCGGCAATACGCGACCTCTCGTCCGGGCGTTCATCCCGCCGGTGAAAGAGCCTGGCGCAATTCGCGCGCGAAGCGCCTGCGTTCCCGCTCGCTAACGAACCGTCCGACGGCGATCCGCTCGCCGCGCGCGACGACCGCGAGCGCTGCCTCGCGGCTCGCGCTTCCATCTCGACCCGCGCCGCGCGCGGATCGACGCGCGTCACGCGTGCGTCCGTTGCCGTCGATCGACTCGATCTCCAGCGCGTCGCGGCTCGAGCGACACCCGCTCGCAATCGACCGCGTGGCGCGCATAGACCAGCAGCGCGAGCGCCGAGCGCGATCATCTCGACGATCGAGAACGGCAGGATCATCCAGGCGCCGCGAAGCAGGAATACGGTCGCGATCAGCGACCGATGCGCCGACCAGCGACAGGTAGAACGCCCCGACCTGACGCGGCGTCAATGCGCAGTTGCGGCTGAGCATCCAGACCCGCTGGCTCCCGGACGCCGTCTGCGACTCGTGTACCCGAAACATGGCCCCGACCGTTGTTGATGCAGTGAATAGCGCGGTCGCCCGCTACGCATTGCCGACACGTCGCTTCGGTGCGTCGACCGCGAGGCCGAGCGGGCACGAGATCGATCGATCGCGCACGCACGACGGGACTTCGCGCGTGCCGGACCGGCCTTTTGCGCCGGGCGGATTATAGGGATATCGCCGTCCCGCAGCAACGCGAGCGGCAGCGCCGCTCGGAGCGCTGCCGTCACGACGCGCGTCCGTGCGTCGCTGCAGGCGCACGATCGCCTCGCCGCTGCGCGTCGTCTGCGGCTCGCCCTTCCAGGCGTGCGCGAAGACCAGTTCGAACGTCAGCGCGTAGCGCCCGTCGGCGTCGCGAGTGCGCTCGAGCGCCGCGTCGAGCGCGCCGGCGGAAGCCGCGGCCGCGCAGGCCGCGCGGCCGCGTTCGGCGACGCGGGTTGCCGCCGAGCGCCCGGACGTCGCGCCACAGGCTCGTCCGCGCGTCGAATACGTCAGCGTCAGCCGCTCCATGTCGACGACCGGCGTCGTGAAGCCGGCCGCGACCAGCATGTCGCCGTAGTCGTGCATGTCGGTGAACGGCATCACGTGCGGCGCGCTCGTCGACGTCGCGGAACGCCTCGGCGACCTCGCGCAGCGTGTCGGGGCCGAACGCCGAGAACGCGACGAGCCCGCCGACGCGCGTGACGCGGCTCCATTCGGGCAGCACGCGGTGCGGCGTCGGCGCTCCAGTGCAACGCGAGGTTCGACCACAGCACGTCGAAGCGTCCGCGCCGCGAACGGCAGCGCGCGCGAAGTCGGCCTGCACCGCCAGCGGCGCCGCGGCGCGACCGCAGCCAGCGCGCGATCGCCGCGCGTCGCGACGGCGGCCGGCGAGCCGCGCAGCCGCGGCAGCGACACGTCGACGCCGACGATCGTCGCGTCCGCGAAGCGTCGCGCGAGCGCGCGCGGTGTCGCGGCCCGCGCCGCAGCCGAGGTCGAGCGACGCGCTTCGCGTCGATGCGGATCGACGCGAGTCCGCTCCATCATGCGGCGCGACGACTTCGCGCTGCAGGAAGTCGTCGGCGTCCAGCACCGCGCGGCGACGCGAAGCAGCCGGCGCGATCGCGACGCATCGATCGCGCGAGGTCGTCCGGCGCCGTCATCGATCGAAGGTCATCGCGGCGCTCGCGCGAAACGGACGATGGCGGCCGCGCCCGGCCCGTTGCTAGACTGCGACGCACGATGCGCGCCGCCCGCGCCCTCTGCGTTCGCTCGACGCGCCGTCGCAGGCTGGAGCCGGCCGGGCTCGACTGGTCTTTCCCGCCGGCCTGCGCGCTGTGCGGCGCCGCCGGGCGCGCGCGCTGTGCGACGCGTGCTGGATCGACGCCGACGCCTCGACGGGGCTGACCCGCGTGCGCCCGCTGCGCGATCCCGCTGCGCGCGCGCCGCGCGCTGCTCTGCGGCCGCTGCCTGAAGCGCATCGCCGCGCCTACGACCGCGACGATCGCCGCGGCGCGCTACGAGGCGCCGTTCGACCAGCTCGTCCGCGGCCTGAAGTACGGCGCGACGCTCGCGCTACGCGCCGCTGTTCGCGCGATGCTGATTGCATGCGGCTCGTCGCCGCGCGGCGACGGCGACGGTCGACCTGCTGCGTGCCGGTCCCGCTGTCGCGCGCGCGGATGGCGACGCGCGGCTTCAACCAGGCGATCGAGATCGCGCGACCGCTCGCGCGCGCTGCCTCGGTCGGCCGCTCGACGTGCGACAGCGTGCTGCGCATCGTCGACACGGCGCCGCAGGCGTCGCTGCCGTTCGACGCGCGACGGCGCAACGTGCGCGGCGCGTTCGCCGTGATCGACGCGAGCGCGCGACGCGGCTCGCCGGTCGCACGTCGGCGTCGTCGACGACGTGATGACCACCGGCGCGACGCTCGACGAGCTCGCGCGGACGTTGAAGCGCGCCGGCGCGCGCCGCGGTCGTCAACCTCGTCGTCGCGCGGACGCCCTGACCGCCGTGCCGGCGCGCAGCGCATGTTCAACGTCGTCCTCGTCTCGCCCGCAGATCCCGCCGAACACCGGCAACGTGATTCGCCTGTGCGCGAACACCGGCGCGACGCTGCATCTGTCGAGCCGCTCGGCTTCCCGCTCGACGACGCGCGGATGCGTCGCGCCGGCCTCGACTATCACGAGTACGCGCGACGCTGCGCGTCCATGCGATCGTGGGACGCGTTCGTCGCGACGCGAACGACCCGACCGCCACGCGGATGTTCGCGCTGACGACGCGCGGCTCGGCGTCGCCGTACGACCGCGCGCTTCGACGCCGGCGACTGGTTCGTGTTCGGATCCGAGACGCAGCGGCCTCGCGCCCGGACGTGCACGCGCGCGTTCGACGACGACCACCGCCTGCGCCTGCCGATGCGACCCGGCCAACGCAGCCTCAACCTGTCGAACGCGGTCGCGGTCGTCGTGTTCGAGGCGTGGCGGCAGCACGGTTTCGCGGCGCCGAACGCTGACGTCACGTCGACGACGGCGTCAATGCTCGTGGCGCGGCGCGCGGGCCAGCAGGTGGCCGAGCGCCTCGCGCGGCGCGAGGCCGTCGAACAGGATCGCCGCGACCGCGACGCGTGATCGGCATGTCGACGCCGAGCGCGCTCGGCGCTCGCCTTGACCGCGCGCGCGCAGTCGACGCCCTCGGCCACGTGGCCGAGCGACGCGAGCGCCGCCGCGAGGCTTGCGACCCTGCCCGAGCGCGCAGCCCGACGCGGCGGTTGCGCGACAGCGCGCCGGTGCAGGTGAGGATCAGGTCGCCGACGCCGGTCAGGCCCATCAGCGTCTCCGCCGACGCCGCCGAGCGCGACGCCGTACCGCATCATCTCCGACAGGCCGCGCGTGAGCAGCGCGGCGCGCGCGTTGCGCGCCGAGCTCGAGCCCGTCGCGAGATGCCGGCCGCGATCGCGAGCACGTTCTTGACCGCGCCGCCGACCTCGACGCCGACGACGTCCGACGATCGATAGACGCGCACCGGCGCCGCCGTGCAGCGTGTGCACGATGCGCTCGGCGAGCACCTCGTCGGCCGACGCCGCGGTCAGCGCGACCGGCAGCCCGGCGGCCACCTCGCTCGCGAAGCTCGGCCCCGACAGCGCCGCGGCCGCGACGCCCGGCATCGCGTCGGCGATCACCTGATGCGGCAACAGATAGGTGTCGTGCTTCGAGTCCCTTGCAGACGCAGACGATCTGCCGCGGTCGATGGGCCGCGAGCGCCAGGCCGGTCTCCCGCAGGCCCGACACCGGCGTCGCGATCACGATCAGTTCGGCGTCGTGCGGCCGCCTCGGCGAGAGCTCGCTCGTCAGCGCGATCGACGGCGGCAGCACGAACCCCGGCAGATAGCGCGCGTTCTCGCGCGTCGCGCGCATCGCGTCGACGTGCGTCGCGCTGCGCGCATACAGCGTCACGTCGTGGCGCTTCGCCGCCGATCAACGCCAGCGCGGTTCCCCAGGCCCCGCACCGACGATCGAGATGCGCATCGCGCGAGTCGGCGGCATCGATCAAGTCGCGCGCACCGGCCGCGACGAACGCCGATCGCCGGATCGCGCCTCGCCAGGTCACCGCGATGGCGCGCGGCACGCCGCGCTCCGCATCCGCTGACGTCGCCGGCGTGCGCGTCCCGGACATCTGCCCCACACGCTGCCGACCCGCACGAAGCCGCTCTGGCCGTCGCGATGACGCACGCCGACCCAGCCGCCGGACGGCGGTCCGGCGAGATCCAGCAGGACGCCCGGCTGCACGCGGAACACGACCGGCGACGCGTCGTCGGGCGCGGCGCGGACGTCGACCGGGCCGGCGCTCGGTCGCGACGACGGTGCGCGCGGCGACCAGCGACTTGCTTCTCGATCCACGACGAGGCCGCCGGCCGAGTCGCGGACGCGCGCCCAGTCGCCCTGCGCGACGATGATCTCGACCGGCATGCCGCGCGGCGCGATGGCGACGCTTGCGTGCCGCGCAGCGTCGGCGCGTCGTACAGCACCGCGGGCTCGTTGCCGACCGACTGGTAGTCGGCGCGCCGCGGCCGGACAGCGCGACGCCGCGAGCCACGCAGGCCGGCATGCGATCGCGTCGACCACCATGCGCGCACGGTCGTCATCGTCGCGCCTCACTGGATCGGCGTGCCGGACGCGTTGACGAGCGACGACTGGGTGCGCCGCCTCGGCCAGCGCCGCCTTGCGCTGGTTGAAGAACGCCTCGAAGTTGATCTCGGTCAGGTGGATCGGCGGGAAGCCGGTCCGCGTGATCAGGTCCGACAGGTTCGCGCGCAGGTACGGATAGACGATGTTCGGGCGACGATGCCGAGCACGGATTCCATCTGCGTCGTCGGGCAGGCCGCGGATCTCGAAGATGCCGGCCTGCTTGACCTCGACCAGGAACGCGACCTGCTCCTTCACGCGCGTCGTGACGGTCACCGTCACCGTGACCTCGTGGATGCCGTCGAGCACCGACCGTGTTCGCCGACGTCGAGCTGGACCTCGACGTTCGGCGCCTCGGTCTCGAGGAAGATCTGCGGCGCGTTCGGGATCTCCAGCGAAGCGTCCTTCAGGTAGATGCGCTGGATGTTGAAGACCGGTTGCGCGGTGGTGTCGCCGTGTCGGCCATGTTGATCGGAAGTGGCGTTCAGCGAAAGGGCGGCGCGGTCGACGCGCCGCGGAGCGGATCAGGCGCGGCGCCAGGCGAGCGCGTCCGGCCGACAGCAGCGGCGCGAGCCCGCCCTGGCCGGTCGAGCGCGGCGAGGTCGTCGTAACCGCCGACGTGCGCTCGCCGATGTAGATCTGCGGCACGGTCCGGCGACCGGTCCGCGACATCATGTCGTCGCGGGCCGCCGGGTCGAGATCGATGCGGATCTTCTCGATCTCGGTCACGCCTTTCGATCGCAGCAGTCGCTCGGCCATCACGCAGAACGGGCAGACCGCGGTGCTGTACATCCGCACGAGCGTCGTCATGTGGAGCTCCTTCACGCGCGACCTCGGCGACGCCCGCCGTCGTCGGCGCTCGCGTCGGGCTCGACGACTCGCCACGTCGGCGGCGGGTCGTCGACGGCCGCGGCCGCGGCCGCGGCCGCGTCTTCGACGCGCGCGCCCGTTCGCTGCGTTGCGCGCCTTCGGCTTGCGCGTTCCTTCGCCGGCGCTCGCGCGACCTCGCGACCGGGCCTGCACCAGCGGCAGCGCCGCCTGCTTCCACGCGGCGATGCCGCCGGCGAGCGAGTACGCCTCGGCGAAGCCCTGCGTCCTTGAACGCTCGCGAGCGCGCGGGCCGACTGCTGGCCCGCGCGCAGACGACGAGCACCGGCCGCGCCTTGAAGCGGGCGAGCTCGCGCGATGCGCGTCGCGAGCGCGCGCTCGGGATGTTGCGGGCGCCGGCGAGCGAGCCGGTCGCGAAGTCCTTCTCGTCGCGCACGTCGACGACGATCGCGTTGCGATGGTTGATCAGCTGCGTCGCCTCGAGCGGGCTCAGCGACGCGGCGCCGCCGCCGCGCGAGAGCTCGGCCACAGCAGCAGCCCGCCGCTGACGAGCGCGAGCACGATGAGAGGATGTTGTCGAGAAGGAAGGTCACGAGTCTGGGATGCCGGGGTCGACGGAAGGAACGATCGGCGCTGCAACGCGCCGAAGAGGGCCGCAAAGTCGACGCGCGATGTCGCGAGGCCGCGTCGCAGAAGCGGCTGCCGAGCACGGTCGACGGCAGCGCATCGCGGACGCGCATTATAAAATAGATGCCCGTCGCGCTTTCCGCGGCGCCGCTCGTCGCCCGCGCTCGCGCGACGCCAGCTCACCCGCGCGATCATCGTCGCCGACGCGTCGACGCCATGCACAAGCTCGTCCTCCTGCGCCACGGTGAATCGACCTGGAACCGCGAGAACCGCTTCACCGGCTGGACCGACGTCGACCTGACCGAGCACGGACGCGCGGAAGCGCGGGAGGCCGGGCGGCTGCTGAAGGCGGAGGGCTTCGACTTCGACGTCGCGTTCACGTCGGTGCTGCAAGCGCGCGATCCGCACGCTGTGGATCGCGCTCGACGAGATGGACCGCATGTGGCTGCCGGTCACGCCGTCGTGGCGCCTGAACGAGCGCCACTACGGCGCGCTGCAGGGGCTCGACAAGGCCGAGACCGCGGCGCGAGTACGGCGACGCGCAGGTGCTGGTCTGGCGCCGCAGCTACGACACGCCGCCGAATCCGCTCGCGCCGGACGACCCGCGCACGAGCTTCACGCGACCCGCGCTACGCCGGCCTCGACCGCGCGCGACATCCCGCTGACCGAGTGCCTGAAGGACACCGTCGCCCGCGTGCTGCCGTACTGGAACGACGACGATCGCGCCGGCGATCCGCTCCGGCCAGCGCGTGCTGATCACCGCGCACGGCAACTCGCTGCGCGCGCTGATCAAGCATCTCGACGGCATCGGCGACGACGACATCGTCGGCGCTCAACGTGCCGACCGGCGCGACCGCTGGTCTACGAACTCGACGACGACCTGAAGCCGATCGGCAGCCGCTATCTCGGCGACGCGGACGAGATCGCGAAGGCGATGGCCGCCGTCGCCGCGCAGGGCAAGGCCAAGGCCGCGTAGTGTCGTCACCGACCCGGTGGCCCGCGCTCGTCCGCTGCGCGTCGCGGTGGTCTGCCGTCGCGGTGTCCGATCGGCGGCGAGCGGCCGCGACGGAGCAGCGACGAAGCGTTCGAGAGCGCGGAGCCGCCGCCGCATCGCAGAAGCAGGCCCGCAGAGCGCGTCGATCCGGCGCCGCCCGTCGACGTCGGCGACCCGCGCGAGGCGCAGGCCCGACAGACCGTCGAGCGCGATCGGCTGACCGACGCGGATCGCCGACGCTGAAGCCGCAGATCGCCGCCGGCGAACGCTCGCGGTCCGGTGCCGCGCCGCGCTGCGGCGGGCCGAGCAGGCGCTCGACGACGTCAATCGGCGGCTCGACGAACTCGCCGCGGCGCAAGCGCGAAGGCGAGGAGCGGATCGCCGGCCTCGACCGGCAGCGCAGCGGGACCGAGGCGACAGATCGCGGCGCGCCAGGCCGCGACTTCGGCCGGACGGCGCGCTGTGGTCGACGCAGAACGCGATGCGCGACCCGCGTGCAGGCCTGGCTCGCCGGCGGCGACCCGCGCCGAGCCGACGCTCGCGGAGCTCCATCTGCAAGCGGCCGCGCAGGCCGAGGCCGCCGAGCTCGACGCGTTGCACGGCCGGGTCGCGCGACCTGCAGACGCAGCGTCAGCGCGCCGACGACGACGACCGCGCGCTGCTGGCGCAGGCCGAAGGCGCAGCAGGCGGCGCGCGAGCGCTCGCCGCCGACCGGCGGCGCAGCAGAAGATCGCTCGCCCAGATCTCGCAGCAGATCGCCGAACAGACGCACGGCCGCCGCCGCGCTCGCGGCCGACGAGCAACGACTGTCGCGCGTCGTCGAGCAGCTGCAGCGCGTGATCGAGCAGCAGGCCGCCGAAGCGCGCCGCCGCGAGGCGCGAAACGCGCGGCCGGCGCCGTGCCGCAGCAGCCGGCGACGCGCCAGCCGAGACGGTGCCGCGACCGCACAACGCCGCGCCGGCGGACGGTCGACGCCGTCCCCGACGGCAGCGACCGGCAGCGGCGCGTTCGCGCAGCTGCGCGGCCAGCTGCGGCTGCCGGTCCGCGGGGCCGTCGTCGGGCGCTTCGGCGCACCGCGCGGCGGCGGCGGCGCCACGTGGAAGGGCGTCTTCGTCCGCACCGAGGCCGGCGCCGACGTCCACGCCGTCGCGGCCGGCAAGGTGGTGTTCGCGGACGACCTGCGCGGCTTCGGCAATCTCGTCATCATCGACCACGGCGACCAGTACCTGTCGATCTACGGCAACAACGAGACGCTGCTGCGGCACACCGGCGACACGGTCCGGTCGGGCGACGTGATCGCGCGGGCCGGCAACAGCAGCGGCGACGAAGAGACCGGCCTATACTTCGAACTCCGTTATCGCGGTCGGCCGTTCGACCCGATGGGCTGGACCGGCGCGCGCTGACAGGTCGACCGTTTGGACGGCGACCGGTCACCGCGGTCCGCCGCGACGCCGAACTGTCACAGAATTCCGGATGCCGGCACGGATGCTGCGTGCCGCTGTCCACATAGCTCTTCCCGTGCGACGGCTCGTTCGACGCGTCGTCGTCTGCAGCGTCGCCTCCCGTGTCGCCGTTTCGCGCCAATCGTGCGCCCAATCGTTTCGCTCCTGGAACAGACGTCCATGCGGAAATCCCTGAAGAACATCGGCCTGATCTCCACCGGCGTCCTCGCCGGCGTGCTGCTGTCGCTCGGCATCACGGCGACGGCGCAGCGCGCGTCCGACGCGCGTGCGCCGTTGCCGATCGACGAGATTCGTCAGTTCACCGACGTCTTCGGCGCGATCAAGTCGAGCTACGTCGAGCCGGTCGACGACAAGAAGCTGATCACCGAGGCCATCAACGGCATGGTGTCGGGCCTCGACCCGCATTCGGCCTACCTCGACGAGAAGGCGTTCAAGGACCTCCGCGAACAGACGGTCGGCCGCTTCGGCGGCCTCGGCATCGAGGTCGGACGCGAGGACGGCGTCGACGACGGCTCGGGCTTCATCAAGGTCATCTCGCCGATCGAAGGCACGCCGGCGTTCCGTGCCGGCGTCAAGCCGGGCGACCTGATCGTCAAGATCGACGACCAGGCGGTCAAGGGCCTGAAGCTCAACGACGCGGTGCTGAAGCTGCGCGGCGCGCCGGGCAGCAAGGTCACGCTGACGCTGGCCCGCAAGGACGTCGCGACGCCGATCGTCGTGCCGCTGGTCCGCGAGGAGATCAAGATCCAGAGCGTGCGTGCGAAGACCGTCGAGCCCGGCTACGGGTACGTGCGCGTGTCGCAGTTCCAGGACCCGACGGTCGCCGACCTCGCGGCGAAGATCAACGAGCTCTACAAGACCGGGCCGCTGAAGGGACTCGTCCTCGACCTGCGCAACAACCCGGGCGGCGTGCTGCCCGGCGCGATCGGCGTGTCGGCCGCGTTCCTGCCGAAGGACAGCCTGATCGTCTCGACGAAGCGGCCAGATCCAGGAAGCGCAAGGCAAGTTCTTCGCGACGCCGCGACGAGTACCAGCGCGGCGGCGACGACGTGCTCGGCGCACCTGCCCGGCGGCATCCGCGACGTGCCGATGGTCGTGCTCGTCAACGGCGGCTCGGCGTCCGCGTCCGAGATCGTCGCCGGCGCGCTGCAGGACTACAATCGCGCGAAGATCGTCGGCACGACGACGTTCGGCAAGGGCTCGGTGCAGACCATCCTGCCGCTGCCGCCGGAGCGCAAGACCGGCATCAAGCTGACCATCTCGCGCTACTACACGCCGAGCGGGCGCTCGATCCAGGCGACCGGCATCGTCCCCGACTACGTCGTCGACGACACGGCCGAAGGCAACATCTTCGCGTTCCCGCGCGAGGCCGACCTCGAGCACCATCTGAACAACACCGAAGCCGCGGCAGCCGTCGCCGCCGCGCAGAACGACGCCAAGAAGGACGTCGAGCAGACGCCCGAAGAGAAGAAGGCCGAAGACGAGCGTCGTGCCGCCGCGCTGAAGAAGCCGATCGAGTTCGGATCGAAGGACGACTATCAGCTGCAGCAGGCGCTGCATCTGCTGCGGGGCGAGCCGGTCGAGACGAAGAAGATGACGGCCGCGCTGTCGCACGACCTGCAGTCGAAGGTCGCGGCGACGCCTCGACCGGCCGCCGAAGGCCACGCCTTGACCGTCGCTTCGCTCGTGTCCGAGGGCCGCTTCCGAGCGGCCCTTTCTCTTCACGAGCCCGCGCCACGCGCCAGCGCGACCGCCCGTCGATGCGACCATGAACGACGACCAGCTGCTGCGCTACTCGCGGCACATCCTGCTCGACGACATCGGCATCGAAGGGCAGCAGCGACTGCGCGACTGCGCACGCGGTCGTCGTCGGGGCCGGCGGCCTCGGTTCGCCGGCCGCGATCTACCTCGCGGTGAGCGGCATCGGCCGGCTGACGCTCGTCGACGACGACGACGTCGACCTGACCAATCTGCAGCGCCAGATCCTGCACGGCACGCCGGACGTCGGGCACGCCGAAGGTCGCGTCCGGCGCGCGGCGCGCTCGCGCGGCTGAACCCCGACGTCGAGGTCGTCGCGCTGTCGCGAGCGCGCCGAGCGAGCGCGACCTGCGTCGCGCTGCGTCGCGACGGCGGACGTCGTCTCGACTGCAGCGACAACTTCGCGACGCGTCATGCGGTCAACCGCGCGTGCGTCGCCGCCGCGCGTGCCGCTCGTGTCGGGCGCGGCGATCCGCTTCGACGGCCAGGTCGCCAGCTTCGACCTGCGTCGCGCGACGATCGCAGCGACGCGCGCCGTGCTACGCCTGCCTGTTCCCCGAGAGCGACGAGGTCGAGGAGGTCGCGTGCTCGACGATGGGCGTGTTCGCGCCGCTGACCGGCATCATCGGCGCGATGCAGGCGGCCGAGGCCGGCGAAGCTCGTGATCGGCCTGCCGTCGCTGTCCGGGCGCCTGCTGCTCGTCGATGCGCGGACGATGGAGTGGCAGACGATCCGCCTGACGCGCGATCCCGGCTGCCCGGTCTGCGGCGGCGGTTGATCGAAGCGCGCGTCGCTGCGGTTTGCCGCGCGCTTGCCGATAACGGGCCGTCGCGTAAAAGCGTGCCGTCGCCCACGTCGCCTTCATCCGTGCTCGGTCAAGCCAAAGCCTTCGTCAAGTCGCTGCTCGACGTGCGCCATCGAAAGAAGCGCGCCGACGAGCTGCGCGCGACGCGGCGGCTGATCACGAAGGACGACCTTCGCGTCGGCCTCGAGTCGCTCGGCATCCGCGCCGGCGACGCGGTGATGCTGCACTCGTCGCTGAAGAGCATCGGCTTCGTCGACGGCGGTCCGCGCACCGTGCTCGAGTCGCTCGTCGAAGCGGTCGGGCCGACCGGCACGCTGGTCGTGCCGACCTACTGGCTGCCCGGCGGCACGATCCTCGAGACGTGCCGTCTCGAAGGCTATGTCTTCGATCCGCGACGCGACGGGTCCAACCTCGGACGCCTGCCGTCGGAGTTCCTGACGTTCGACGGGATCGCGCGCAGCATCCATCCGACCCATTCGGTCTCGGCGATCGGCCGCGATGCGCGGCACGTCGTCGAAGATCATCATCGCGCGCCGTCGATCTTCGGGACCGGCTCGCCGTGGGACCGCTGTCACGCGCTCGATGCGAAGGTCGTCGGCCTCGGCATCTCGATGGGACCGGTGACGTTCTACCACCTGCTCGAGGACCGCCTGCTCGACCGCTTTCCGCTGCCGGTCCGGATGACCGAGACCTACCGGCTGCCGTGCATCGACTGGGACGGCGCGCCGCGTCGAGGTGCCGGTCACGCCGCTCGACCCGACCTACATGCCGCGTCGGATCGATGCGCCGGGTCGCGACGACCTGCGCGACTGGTTCCGTCGCGACTTCGACGCGAACGGACTGCTCGCGTGGGGCCAGGTCGGCGACGCGAAGTCGTGGGCGATCCCGGCGCAGCGCTTCTACGCGCATCTCGAAGCGCTGGCCGCGGAGGGCATCACGATCTACGCGACGCCCGAACAGCTGAATGCACGCCCGCCGCGGCCTCTCGTGGCGCGATGACGACGAAGGTGACGGACCGACGATGACGCAGCCCCGATGAGACACTGGATCGCCCATGCGAAGGACCGTCTCGGCCTTTCGTTCCACGAGCCGCAGGCGATCGAGACGCATCTCGCAGCCGCGGCGGAATGGATCCTCGACGCGCAGGCCGCGACGCCGGACGACGGCGTCGCGCACTCGTACGACATCCGGACCGACACGTGGATGGCGTCGTACCCGGAGACGACCGGCTACATCATCCCGACGCTGTACGACTACGCGCAGCACTTCGACGAGCCCGCGTATCGCGACGCGGCGCTGCGGATGGCGCGATGGGAGGTCGCGGAGCAGTTGCCGGACGGCGGCATTCGTGCCGGCACGATGGCGGCCGAGGTCGTCGCGCCGACGATCTTCAACACGGGGCAGGTGTTGTTCGGCCTCGCGCGCGCCGTCCGCGAGACCGGCGACGACGCGATCCGCACGAGCCTCGTGCGCGCGTCCGACTGGCTCGTCGACGCGCAGGACGCGGATGGCTGCTGGCGACGCTTCACGTCGCCGTTCGCGCCGTCGAAGAACGGCACGTACAACACGCGCAGCGCGTTCGGACTCGTGCGCGCGTTCGAGGTCGTCGGCGACCAGCGCTATCTCGACGCGGCCGATCGCAACGTCGCGTGGGCGTTGTCGACGGCGGCACGCAACGCCTGGCTGCCCGGCAACTGCCTGACGACGAAGCCCGACGACCGCGCGCTGACGCACACGATCGCGTACTCGATCCGCGGCATCCTCGAGGTCGGCGTCGCCACCGGCAAGCAGGCGTACGTCGCGCACGCGCTCGACGATGGCGAGGCGCGTGGCCGAACGACAGAACCCCGACGGCTCGTTGTCGGGCTACTTCTCGCCGCAGTGGGAGCCGCTCAACGACTGGAGCTGCGTCACCGGCAATTCGCAGATGGCGCTGAACTGGCTCAGGCTCGCGAAGGTGACCGGCGAGCGCGGCCTGATCGATGCCGCGAAGCGAGCGAACCGCTTCAACATGCGGCTGCAGCGGCTCGACGGACCGTCGACGATGCGCGGCGCGATGAAGGGCTCGCATCCGATCGGCGAGGACTACATGCAGTGGCGCTTCCCGAACTGGGCGGCAAAGTTCTTCATGGACGCGCTGATGCTCGAACGATTGTTCGATCGCATCGACGACATCGGCTGACGACAGCCGCTGATCAGGAACGCGGGTCGGGATCCGCCGCGACAAGGCTCGCGAGGAAGCGGTCCGCGTCCTGGAAGCCGATCACGTCGGCCTTCGTCAGCGGCTGACCGTCCCGATCGAAGAACACGATGCCGGGCGGGCCGAACAGCCGAAAGCGCTTCAGCAGCGCGCGATCGTCGGCGTCGTTCGCCGTCACGTCGGCCTTCAGCAGCACGAAGTCCTTCATCCGCGCGGCGACGCGCGCGTCGCTGTACGTGAAGCGCTCCATCTCCTTGCACGACACGCACCAGTCGGCATAGAAGTCGACCAGCACCGGCCGCCCGGACGTCGCGGCGCTCGCGATGCGTCGATCGAGCTCGGCGCTGCTCTTCACGCGCTCGAACGGCACCGCGAGTTCGGCGGTCGTCGGCGGCGTCGATCCGGACGGGTCGCGTGTCAGATGCGCGAGCGGCTGCAGCACGTCGCGGCCGCCGGTCGCGACGCCGACGAATTCCACCGCGCCTGCCAGCATCAGCACGAGACCGAGGCCCTTGCCGAGCCGCGCGAGTCCCGGCGCGGACGTCGGCAACGCGTCGAACGCGCGCAGGTACGCGGCCGCGACGATCGCGAGCACGGCCCACGCGAGCATCACGACCCAGGTCGGCAGGATCGGCGACACCATCCACAGCGCGACCGCGAGCAGCAGCGCGCCGAAGAAGCGCTCGACGGCCTGCATCCACGCGCCGACGCGCGGCAGCAGCGAGCCTGCGGAGAGTCCGACCAGCAGCAGCGGGACGCTCATGCCGACCGCGAGGCAGAACAGCGCGACGCCGCCGACGACGACGTCGCGCGTCTGGCTGATGTAGACGAGCGCACCGGCCAGCGGCGCGGCGACGCACGGGCCGACGATCAGCGCCGAGACCGCGCCCATCGCGAAGACGCCGGCGACGCGTGCGCCGGACGACGTCGCAGGACGACCGACGCGCCCCGACCAGCCGCGCGAGCCGGGCCTGCAGCGCGGCCGGCACCTGCAGCTCGTAGAAGCCGAACATGGACCGCGACGAGCAGCACCAGCAGCGCCGCGAAGGTGCCGAGGATCCACGGCGCCTGCAATGTCGCGGCGAGGCCTTCGCCTGCGAGTCCCGCGGCGACGCCGAGCAGCGTGTAGACGAGCGCCATGCCGAGCGAATAGACCGCGGCGAGCGCGAAGCCCGAGCGTCGAGGCGCCGTTCGATCCCGCCTGGCCGACGAGGATCGACGACAGGATCGGCACCATCGGCAGCACGCACGGTGTGAACGCGAGCAGCACGCCGAGGCCGACGAACACCAGCGCGATCCAGCCGACGTTGCCGCTCTTCAACGTGCGTTCGATGGCGCGAGGCGTCGTCGCCCGGCGGCGACGCGGACGCCGGGCTTCGACGCGGCCGGACCGACCGTCAACGTCGCGTTCGCGACCTGCGGCGGATAGCACAGTCCGGCGTCGGCGCACCCCTGCGACGTCGACAGCAACGTCACGGGACCGGTCGCGCCGATGACCGGCACGCGCACGATCACCTGATGCCGGTAGTACTCGACATCCTTCGCGAACGTCTCGTCGTACTTGATCTCGCCCTTCGGAAAGACCGGCTCGCCGAGCGTCGCGCCGTGCGCGGTCGCCGGGTCGAGCTCGAACTTGAAGCGCTCGCGATAGAGGTAATAGCCGTCGGCGATGTCGTAGCGGACCGCGATCATCGGACCACCCGACGCGTCGGCCGCCTCGGCAGCGAAGCGAAAGGCCTCCTGCGGCTCGAGGAACTTCGCGTGCGCGTTCGACACGGCGAAGAGCAGCAGCAACGCAGACAGCGACCGCACGGCCGCCCGCCGCAGGTTCGTCGACGACGCGAGAGCGGCCGCCCAGGTCATCGCGCGTCCTCCATCGCGTCGCTCGCGACCGCGTGCGCGATCCAGTCGAGGTACGCCGCAGAGCCATGCGACACCGGCACCGCGACGAGCTCCGGCAGTTCGTACGGATGATGCTCGACGACGAGCGCGGCCAGCGCGTCGTAGCGATCGACGGTCGTCTTGATGACGAGCTGCGCCTCGTCGTCGTGACGCACCGTGCCCTGCCACCGATACACCGACCGGATGCGCGGGACGATCTGCACGCAGGCGGCGACCCGCCCGTCGACGATGCGGTCCGCGAGCGCGACGGCCGCCGCCTCGTCCGCGACCGTCGTGTAGACGACGATCGAGGCTCGAGGATCGTGGTTCGGATTCGTCATCGCATCACTTCAGGAGGCGCCGCCGCGTCGCGGCGACGGCCCACCAGAAGCCGACCACGCCGTAGCCCGCGAGGACGAGCAGGTCGACCAGCGGCTCGCGCGGCACGTGCCCGAGGATCAGCGGCCGGACCAGGTCGACGGCCGCCGTCAACGGCAACCAGCGCGCGCCGGCCTGCACCCAGGCGGGCAGCTGTCCGACCGGGAAGAACACGCCCGACAGGAACCACATCGGCGTCACGACGATCGTGAAGTAGTAGGTGAAGAAGTCGTAGTTCTTCGCGTACGCGTTGACGACGAGGCCGATCGCGGCCGCCGTGAGTCCGATGACGAACAGCAGCGGCAGCACGAGCAGCATCGACCACTCGCGCGACAGGCCGAGCGCGAAGATCACGAGGAGAATCGCGACGCCGGTGAAGACGCTCTTCGTCGCGGCCCACACCAGCTCCGCGAGCATCACGTCGTCGAGCGACAGCGGCGCGTTCATCATCGCCTCCCAGCTCTTCTGCACGTGCATCCGCGTGAACGACGAGTAGAGCGATTCGAACGTCGCGGCGTTGAACGCGTTCATGCAGATCGAGCCCGACGCGAGGAACACGATGTAGCGCACGCCGTCGATCGGCGCGAGCAGGCTCCCGAGCCCGTAGCCGAACGCGAACAGCGTGATCAGCGGCTCGGCGATGTTGCCGACGATGCTCTGCCAGAACAGCCGCTTCCAGACGAGATAGTTGCGGCGCCAGATCGGGACCCAGCGCAGGCTGAGCTCGGGGAACGCGGAAGCGTTCGGGGCGACGGCGGGAGCGACGGCGGAGACCATCGCGACATTTTATGCTGTCGGTCCTATCGAACCGGCTCATTCTTCATGACGGCGACCTTCGGACGTTCCCTGCTCGACGCATTTCCGCTCGACCGCGACGGCGTCTACCTGAACCACGGCACGGTCGGCGTGACGCCACGCGTCGTGATGGCCGCACGGGCGGCCCTGCTGGCCGAGATCGAATGCCATCCCGCGCGCTTCATGCTGCGCGAGCTGATGCATCTCGACGCGTCGACGGCGGCGACCGTCACGAGCGCGACGCCGCGGCTGCGCGCGGCCGCCGCACGCGTCGCGGCTTTCCTCGGGGTCGACGGCGACGGCCTCGTGTTCGTCGACAACGCGACGAGCGGGATCTGCGCGGTGCTGCGGTCGCTGCCGCTCGCGGACGGCGACGAGATCCTGGTGCCGGACCACGCGTACGGCGGCGTCGCACGCGCCGCCGCGTTCATCGCGCGCGAACGCGGCGCGGCGGTGAAGACGTTCGCGTTGCCGCGACCGACCGCGTCGCTCGACGACACGCGCGATGCGATGGTCGATGCGGTCGCTGCGGCCATCACGTCGCGCACGCGCGTCGCGTTGCTCGACCACGTCACGTCCGAGTCCGCGCTCGTGTTGCCGCTCGCCGAGATGGCGGCGGCCTGCAAGGCACGTGGCGTCGCGGTCCTCGTCGACGGCGCGCATGCGCCCGGCGCGATCCCGGTCGACATCGACGCGTACGGCGTCGACTGGTACGTCGCGAACCTGCACAAGTGGGCGTTCGCGCCGCGCGCCACCGGCGTCCTGTGGGCGGCGCCCGAGCGACGGGCCGGGCTGCATCCGACGGTGCTCTCGTGGGGCGTCACGAACGACGACTGGCTCGCCGAGTTCGACTGGACCGGCACGCGCGACCCCTCGACCTGGCTCTGCGCGCCGACGGCGCTCGACTTCATGGAGCAGACGCTCGGCGTCGACGCGATGCGCTCGCACAACCACGCGCTCGCATGGTCGGGCGCGCGACGGCTCGCGGAGCGATGGGGCCGTGACCTGAACGTGCCGGAGGCGATGATCGGCTGCATGGCGGCGGTGCCGCTGCCGGCCCGGCTGGGTCCGACCGATGCGGCCACCGCGCAGCGACTACGCGACGCGCTCTTGTTCGAGCACGGCATCGAGGTGCCGATCCTCGCGCGCGACGGCGAGCTCGCCGCCCGCATCTCGATCCAGGTCTACAACGACGACAGCGACCTCGAGCGCCTCGCCGACGCGGTGGACGCGCTTCGCTGACGAGTCGACGCTTCGATCACGCGGGGCAGCGGCCGCGTCGCGACCTCAGTCGCGCATCTCGCGGCCGGTCAGCTTGAGGAACACGTCCTCGAGATTGGCCGGACGATGCAGGTAGCGCAACTGCGGCAACGCGGACAGGTGCTCGAGCAGGTCGTGCGGCTCGTCGGTGTAGCAGAACACCGTCTCGCCGCTCGTCTCGAGCCGCGCCGTGAAGCGCGCGCCGTCGGTGCTCGCCCCAGCGCTTCGCGCCGTCGCCGTAGACCTCGACGACGCTCGACTCGATGTGTTCGGCGATCAACGCGCGCGGCGTACCCTCGGCGATCTTCGTCCCGTCGTCGACGATCGCGAGGCGATCCGCGAGACGCTCGGCCTCGTCCATGAAGTGCGTCGTCAGCAGGATCGTCTTGCCGTCGGCGCGCAGGGTCTTCAGCCGGTCCCAGATCAGATGACGCGCCTGCGGATCGAGGCCGGTCGTCGGCTCGTCCATGAAGATCACGTCCGGGTCGTTGACGAGCGAGCGCGCGAGCGTGAGGCGTCGCTTCATGCCGCCCGACAGCTCGGCGATCTTCGCGTCGCGCTTGCTCGTCAGGCTCGCGAAGTCGAGCAGCGACGGGATGCGCGCGCGGATCGTCGCGTCGGGCAGGGCGAAGTAGCGGCCATAGACGAGCAGGTTCTCGGCGACCGTGAAGTCGGGGTCGAGGTTGTCCATCTGCGGCACGACGCCGACGCGAATGCGAGCCTCGCGACCCTGCAACGGGACCGGCAGACCGCCGAGCAGGATGGTGCCCGAGTCGGGCGCGGTGAGGCCGAGGCACAAGCGCAGCGTGGTCGTCTTGCCCGCCCCGTTCGGACCGAGCAGCGCGAAACATTCGCCGCGCGCGATCGACAGATCGAGGCCACGCACGACCTCGCGCCGTTTGTCGCCGTCGCCGAACGACTTCACGAGCCCGCGGATTTCCACGACGGCCGTCGCCTCGCCCCTCGGCGACGTCGTCGTGACGGGGCCGGCCGTCAGCGAGGCGTCGATGCTTTCTGCCCCGCGATCCATTCGTCGATCCGTGCATCCAGCATCGCGAGCGGCAGTGCGCCGTCGTCGAGCACGGCGTTGTGAAACCTGCGCAGGTCGAACCGCTCGCCCAATGCGGTGCGCGCGCGCTCGCGCAACTCGACGATCTTCAGCTGGCCGATCTTGTACGCGAGCGCCTGGCCCGGCCACGAAATGTAGCGATCGGCTTCCGCGATGGCGACCGGCTCGCGCATCCCCGCCGTGTCGACGAGGTAGGCGATCGCCTGCGCCCGCGTCCATCCGAACGCATGGATCCCCGTATCGACGACGAGTCGGGCGGCGCGGGTCATCTCTGCGAGCAGCGCGCCGATCCGGGCGTACGGGTCGGTGTAGAGCCCGAGGTCGGCGCCCAGGCTCTCGGCGTAGAGCGCCCAACCTTCACCGTAGGCCGTGTCCCAGTAGCTGCGACGAAAGCGGGGCAGCGCCTCGATCTCGAGCGCGCGGGCGCCCTGCAGGTGGTGGCCCGGTACCGCCTCGTGAAGGAAGTTCGCTTCCATCGCGTAGCGCGGCGTCGCGGCGGGACTGGTCACGTTCGCCTCGAACCAGCCGGGACGGCTGCCATCCGGCGCGCCCGGCGTGTAGTGGTCGACCGCGTCGCCTTCATACGGCTCCATCGCGCGGACGCCGTACGGCAGCCGCGGCAGCTCGGCGAACAGGCGCGGCAGCTCGGCGTCCACGCGCTTCGCGATGTCGCGGTAATCCTTGAGCTTGTCCTCCGGATGCGCGTAGACGAAGCGCGCGTCCTGGCGCAGCGCCGAGAGGAACGCCGCGCGTGTCCCGGCGAAGCCGGTCGCCGCGATGGCCTGGTCCAGCTCGCGGCCGATGCGTTCGACTTCGCGAAGCCCCAGGTCGCGGATCGCCTCGGGCGTCGCCGTGCTCGAGGTGTAGATGCGGATCGCGAGGGCGTAATACGCGCGCCCCTCGGGCAGCGTCGTCGTCGCGATCGCCGGTCGGCCGGCCGGAATGTATTCGTCGACCACGAAGGTCCGAAAAGCCCGGAATGCCGGAGCGACGGCCTGCTCGAGCACGCGGCGGCCCGATGCCTGCACCTCTGCGCAGTCGCGCTCGGACATGGCGCGCGGCATTGCGACGAAAGGTCGATAGAGCGGATTCGTCGCAGTGTCGCCGACGAATGCGTCGAACTGCGCCGGCACGCCGGCAAGCGCGTCACGCGCCGGCATCCAGCCCGACGTCATCCCGGCCCGCATCAACGCCGTCGTCTGCGCGAGATGCGTCGGGATCGCCGCGAGGCGCGCGAGGTAGCGGTCGTAGTCGAGGCGACGTTCGAACGGCATCGCCTTCTCGAGCGCGACGTACTGCAGATGCGGTCCGCTGCGCGCCGAGATCGCCAACCAGTCGTCGAAGCCGTCGAACGGAAGCGGACCGTAGAGCCGATTCGTTTCGGCCTGCAGGTGGAGGTCGTGCAGCATGATGTCGCGCGACAGGCGGTCCTGCGCGCCGAGCGAGGCGGGGTCGAAGCGTTCGAGCGCGGCGATCGCTTCGCCGACGTGCGCCTTGCGACGGGCGACCGCTTCGAGCGACAGGTCGGTCAGGCGATCGTCGTACTCGTGGCGCCCTTCGGAGGTCGCGAAGCCGGGGTAGTCCCGCAGCGACGTTTCGTATTCGGCGTCGAAGAACGCGGCGAGCCGCGGGTCGGGGATGCGGGTGGCCGCATGCGTCTGCGCGAATGAAAGCGCGAACGCGAGCGCGACGACCGGTGCCCAGCCGCCCCGAATGGACAGTGTCCTTCGATCGATTCGCCGCATGGTCACTTCGCCTCGACGCGGATCGGCGGGGCCGATCCGTCAGGGGCGCAAGCTAGCACGATGCGCCGCGATGCCGTGCGGCCGGTCCGGCGAGAACCGGGCTCGGCACCCGGCTTCGCGGACGTCCGGCGCGATCAGCCGGCTTCCGGGACTTCGCTCGTCTCCGGACGATCCATCAGCTCGACCAGCGCCATCGGTGCGTTGTCGCCGACGCGAAAGCCGAACTTGAGGATGCGCAGGTAGCCGCCGTTGCGCGTCTTGTAGCGCGGGCCGAGTTCGTCGAACAGCTTGACGACCATCTCGCGATCGCGCAGGCGATTGAACGCCAGGCGCTTGTTCGCGAGCGTCGGCTCCTTGCCGAGCGTGATCATCGGCTCGGCGATGCGACGCAGTTCCTTCGCCTTCGGCAGCGTGGTCTTGATGACCTCGTGCTTCAGCAGCGCGTTGGTCATGTTGCGGAACATCGCGAGTCGATGGCTCGACGTGCGGTTCAGCTTTCGGAGACCGTGACGGTGACGCATGATCGACTTCCTTTCGTTGAGTCTTCTGACCGACTTCTTCGATCGCTTCGAGACGAAGCGCGGTTCGGTTCATGTTCTTGGCGGCGGTACCCGAGCTCCATCGAGCGAAGATCCCGCAGCCCACCACAAGTCGGTTTCGTCATCGACGAAACCGACGGCACCTCACGAGGCCGACAGGCCGATCAAGCCTTCTCCAGCCCGACCGGCGGCCAGTTCTCGATCTTCATTCCCAACGTCAGCCCGCGCGACGCCAGGACTTCCTTGATCTCGTTCAGCGACTTGCGGCCGAGGTTCGGCGTCTTCAGCAGCTCGTTCTCGGTGCGCTGGATCAGGTCGCCGATGTAGTAGATGTTCTCGGCCTTCAGGCAGTTCGCCGAACGGACCGTGAGCTCGAGGTCGTCGACCGGACGCAGCAGGATCGGATCGACCTGCGGCGAGCGCGACGGCGCTTCCGACGACGTCTCGGTGCCTTCCAGCGACGCGAACACGCTCAGCTGATCGACGAGGATGCGCGCCGACTGGCGGATCGCCTCTTCCGGCGAGATCACGCCGTTCGTCTCGATCGACATCACGAGCTTGTCGAGGTCCGTCCGCTGTTCGACGCGCGCCGACTCGACCGTGTAGCTGACGCGGCGAACCGGGCTGTACGACGCGTCGAGCACGATGCGGCCGATCGTCTTGCTGTGGTCGTCGGCGAACGCGCGCAGGTTGCCCGGCATGTAGCCGCGGCCCTTCTCGACCTTGATCTGCATGTCGAGCTTGCCGCCGGCCGACAGGTTCGCGATGACGTGCTCGGGGTTGACCACCTCGACCTCGTGCGACAGCTCGAGGTCGCCGGCCGTGACCGGGCCCTCGCCTTCCTTCGTCAGCGTCACCACGACCTCGTCGCGGTTGTGCAGCTTGAAGACGACGCCCTTCAGGTTCAGCAGGATGTCGACGACGTCTTCCTGCACGCCGTCGAGCGTCGAGTACTCGTGCACGACCCCGGCGATCGACACCTCGGTCGGCGCGAAGCCGTTCATCGACGACAACAGGATGCGCCGGAGCGCGTTGCCGAGCGTGTGGCCGTAGCCGCGCTCGAACGGTTCCATCGTGACCTTCGCGGCGTTCGGGCCGGAGCTTTCCACTTCGATCTGACGGGGCTTGAGAAATGCGTTCGTTGCCATGTTTTTCCTTTGCAATGGCCTCGGCGCGTTAAGCCGATAAGCCTGCGTTGGGCGCCCGGGAAAGACTCCGCACGTGGTGGGCCGTCACGTGCCGCCATACGAGACCGGACCGCGTCCGGTCTCGTGAATGAGTCCCGCGCATCGCGCGGGCCAAGCTGCTGTTATCGCGAGTACAGCTCCACGATCAAGCTCTCGTTGATGTCGGCCGCGATCTCGCTGCGCTCCGGCATCGTCTTGAACGTGCCTTCCATCTTCGTCGCGTCGATCGACACCCAGCTCGGGTAGTTGCCCTGCTGCGCGAGCGACAGCGCCTCGAGGATGCGGGTCTGCTTCTTGGCCTTCTCGCGCACGGTCACGACGTCGCCGGACTTGACCTGCATCGACGGGATGTTCGCCGTCACGCCGTTGAGCGCGATCGACTTGTGGCTGACGAGCTGGCGCGCTTCGGCGCGTGTCGAGCCGAAGCCCATCCGGTAGACGACGTTGTCGAGCCGCGATTCGAGCAGCCCGAGCAGGTTCTCGCCGGTGTTGCCCTTGCGGCGATCCGCTTCCTCGAAGTAGCGACGGAACTGCCGCTCGAGGATGCCGTACATCCGCTTGACCTTCTGCTTCTCGCGCAGCTGCTTGCCGAAGTCCGACGTGCGCATGCCGGACGTGCGGCCGTGCTGGCCGGGCTTGCTGTCGAGCTTGCACTTCGAGTCCAGCGAGCGACGCGCGCTCTTCAGGAACAGGTCGGTGCCCTCGCGTCGCGAGAGCTTGCATTTCGGTCCGATGTAACGTGCCACGTGTATTTCCTTTCGATACGTCCCGGTCGATCGATCCGGAGACGGTTAGCTTGTTCTTCGAACCGGAGTCTCAGCGGCAGACATCAGCGGCGACAAGCAACGGGGCTCAACAGCCCATCAAGACGAGACAGCGCTTGGCGCTGTCTCGGGTAACGGTCAAGCAAGCTTCTCTTACATCCGACGCCGCTTCGGCGGCCGGCAACCGTTGTGCGGGACCGGCGTCACGTCGGTGATGCTGACGATCTTGATGCCGAGCGCGTTCAGCGCGCGCACCGACGACTCGCGACCCGGACCCGGGCCCTTGATCTGCACCTCGACCTGCTTGATGCCCTGCTCGACCGCCGCGCGGCCGGCCGTCTCCGACGCGACCTGCGCCGCGAACGGCGTCGACTTGCGCGAGCCCTTGAAGCCCGCACCGCCCGACGACGCCCACGACAGCACGTTGCCCTGCCGATCGGTGATCGTGATGATCGTGTTGTTGAACGACGCGTGGATGTGCGCGATGCCGTCCGAGACGTTCTTGCGAACCTTCTTGCGGACGCGATTCGCGGACGCGTTGTTCGGTGCCTTTGCCATGCTGATTCCTCGTTAACCTGTTCGGGCGGTCGTCGCTTACTTCTTCAGCGAAGCGGCGGCCTTCTTCGGCCCCTTGCGCGTGCGTGCGTTGGTCCGCGTGCGCTGTCCGCGCACCGGCAGCCCGCGACGATGCCGCAGGCCGCGATAGCAGCCGAGGTCCATCAGCCGCTTGATGTTCATCGACACGTCGCGGCGCAGGTCGCCTTCGACCATGAACTTGCCGACCTGGTCGCGCAGCTTCTCCATCTCGGCGTCGTCGAGGTCCTTGACCTTCTTCGTCGCCGGGATGCCGGCCTGCGTGCAGATGAAGCGCGCACGCGGACGACCGATGCCGTAGATGGCGGTCAGACCGATGTCGGTGTGCTGGTGGTTCGGGATGTTGATGCCGGCGATACGGGCCATGCTCGTTTCCTATGGACGAATGTCTGCGCGAAAGGGCTGTGCTTAGCCCTGGCGCTGCTTGTGCCGCGCGTCGGACGAGCAGATGACGCGCACCACGCCTTTGCGCTTGATGATCTTGCAGTTGCGGCACAGCCGCTTGACCGATGCGAGTACTTTCATTTCATTCCTCGGCTTTCGTTGCTACGTTCGTTCGTTGCGTTCGTTCGTCGATGTCGAGTCAGGCTACTTGGCGCGGAACGTGATGCGGGCACGGGACAGGTCGTACGGCGACACCTCGACCGTCACCTTGTCGCCCGGCAGGATGCGGATGTAGTGCAGCCGCATCTTTCCCGAGATATGTCCGAGTACCACGTGTCCGT
This sequence comes from uncultured beta proteobacterium, assembly GCA_963795885.1. Taxonomy (GTDB): domain Bacteria; phylum Pseudomonadota; class Gammaproteobacteria; order Burkholderiales; family Burkholderiaceae_D; genus CAHJXF01. Next base: position 147,979 of record CAWCJI010000010.1, read on the forward strand.
TCTCCAGCTTCACGCGAAACGTCGCGTTGGGCAGATTCTCGAGAATCTCGCCCTGCATCTGGATGACATCGTCCTTTGACATTGAGCCTTTCGCGCTCGTGGGTCGTCGCCTCGCGCGTCAGCGCGCCGGCAATCCGCCCTTGAAATTCGCCTTCTTCAGCAGCGACTCGTACTGGTGGGTCATGATGTACGCCTGCACCTGGCTCATGAAGTCCATCGTGACCACGACGATGATCAGCAACGACGTGCCGCCAAAGTAGAACGGCACGTTCTTCCACAGCACCAGGAACTCGGGCAGCAGGCAAACCAGCGTGATGTACACCGCGCCGGCCAGCGTGAGGCGCATCAGGATCTTGTCGATGTAGCGCGCGGTCTGCTCGCCCGGACGGATGCCCGGCACGAACGCACCGCTCTTCTTCAGGTTGTCCGCGGTCTCCTTGCTGTTGAACACGAGCGCCGTGTAGAAGAAGCAGAAGAAGATGATCGCGGCCGCATACAGCAGCACGTAGATCGGCTGACCCGGCGACAGCGCGGCGGCGACGTCCTTCAGCCAGCGCATGCTCTCGCCCGAGCTGAACCAGCTCGTGATCGTCGCCGGCAGCAGGATGATCGACGACGCGAAGATCGGCGGGATCACGCCCGACATGTTCAGCTTCAGCGGCAGGTGCGAGCTCTGGCCGCCGTAGATCTTGTTGCCGACCTGACGCTTCGCGTAGTTGACGAGGATCTTCCGCTGTCCGCGTTCGACGAACACGACGAACGCCGTGACCGCGACCGCGACGAGGCAGATGATGATCACCGTCGGGATGCTCATCGCGCCGGTGTTGACGAGCTCGAACAGGTTGCCGAGCGCGCGGGGCAATCCGGATGCGATGCCCGCGAAGATGATGATCGAGATGCCGTTGCCGAGACCGCGCTCGGTGATCTGCTCGCCGAGCCACATCAGGAACATCGTGCCGGTCATCAGGCAGATCACCGTCGTGATGCGGAACATGAAGCCCGGATCGATCACGAGCCCGGGGCTCGACTCGAGGAACACCGAGATGCCGAGCGCCTGGAACGTGCCGAGCAGCAGCGTGCCGTAGCGCGTGTACTGCGTGATCTTGCGACGGCCCGATTCGCCTTCCTTCTTGATCGCCTCGAGCTGCGGCGACACGACCGTCAGCAGCTGCATGATGATCGACGCCGAGATGTACGGCGTGATCCCGAGCGCGAAGATCGTGAAGCGCGACAGCGCGCCGCCCGAGAACATGTTCAGCATGCCCAGGATGCCGCCCTGCTGGCCCTGGAACATCTTCGTCAGCTCGTTCGGGTCGATGCCCGGCACCGGGATGTGGGCACCGATCCGATAGACGACGAGCGCCCCGAGCAGGAAGATCAGGCGACGCTTGAGGTCGCCGTACTTTCCGCTCTTGCCTGGAATCGCTCGGTTGGATGCGGGGCTGGTGGCCACGGGCTTCGGTCCTGGTGACTTCGTGATGCGTTACTTGGCCGCGGCGGAAGCGCGTGCTTCCTTCGACGGCAGCTTGCGGACCTTCTCGGCCACGACCAGGTCGGCGACGCTGCCGCCGGCCGCTTCGATGGCCGCCTTCGCGCCCTTCGTCGCCGCGACGCCGCTCAACGCGATCTTGCGGGTCAACTCGCCCGACAGCACGACCTTCGCCGAGCGGTGAAGGTCCGACATGAGGCCGGCCTGCTTCAATGCAAGCAGATCCACCGCTTCGACCGGCAGCTTCTCGAGATCCGACAGCCGGATCTCCGCCGTCAGGCGCGCCGTCAGCGACTTGAAGCCACGCTTCGGCAGCCGACGCTGCAGCGGCATCTGGCCGCCTTCGAAGCCGACCTTGTGGAAGCCGCCCGAACGCGACTTCTGGCCCTTGTGGCCGCGACCCGCGGTCTTGCCGAGGCCCGAGCCGATGCCGCGACCGACGCGGCGCTTCGCGTGCTTGGCACCGTCGGCAGGCTTGATGGTGTTCAGTTTCATCTGCAGCTTTCGTGATCGATCCGGTCCCCGAGCGCTGTGCTCAGAGCACCTTCACGAGGTACGAGACCTTGTTGATCATGCCGCGCACCGCCGGCGTGTCCTCGAGCGTGCGCTCGCTGTTCAGGCGGCGCAGGCCGAGGCCGCGCACCGTCGCGCGATGCGACTCGCGCGTGCTGTTGACGCTCTTGACGAGCTTGACCGTGACGGTCTTGCCGGCGGCCTTCGCCGCGGGTTCCGTGCTCGGTGCCTGCTGATCGTTGTCGACGGTCACGTTGTCGCTCCTTCGTATTCGTTCGGCCGACTCAGGCCGTGATCTCTTCGACCGACTTGCCGCGCTTGGCGGCGATCTCGGCCGGCGTCGTCATCGTCTGCAGGCCGTTCAACGTGGCGCGGACGAGGTTGTACGGGTTCGTCGAGCCGAGGCTCTTCGCGACGACGTTCGTCACGCCGATCGCCTCGAAGATCGCGCGCATCGGACCGCCGGCGATGACGCCCGTGCCGTCCTTGGCCGGCGTCATCAGGACCGTCGACGCGCCGTGCTTGCCGACGACCGTGTGCTGCAGCGTCGTACCCTTGAGCTGCACCTTGAACATCTTGCGGCGCGCCTCTTCCATCGCCTTCTGGACGGCGACCGGCACTTCGCGCGCCTTGCCCTTGCCCATGCCGATGCGACCGTCGCCGTCGCCGACGACCGTCAGCGCCGCGAAGCCGAGGATGCGTCCGCCCTTGACGACCTTCGTCACGCGATTGACGGCGATCATCTTCTCGCGCATCCCGTCGTCGCGTTCCTCGCCGATCGGGGTCTTTGCCTGGATACGTGCCATAGCTCTTTGTCCGCCGGCATGGCCGGCGCCGTTCATGTCATCCCGGCGAAGGCCGGGACCTGATTTGCTTCATTCGATGATTGGGTCCCGGCCTTCGCCGGGGCGACAACCAACAATCCGTCAGAACTTTAGCCCCGCCTCGCGCGCCGCTTCGGCCAGCGCCTTCACCCGACCGTGATAGCGGAACCCGCTGCGATCGAATGCGACCGTCTCGACCCCGGCCTGCTTCGCCTTCTCGGCGACGCGCTTGCCGACGACCGCCGCCGCGCTCGTGTTGCCGCCCTTGCCTGCCTTGCCCGCCAGCTCGCTGCGAACGTCGGCCTCGACGGTCGACGCGCTCGCGATCACCTTCTTGCCGTCACCCGAAATGATCGACGCGTAGATGTGCTGGTTCGTGCGATGCACGGCCAGCCGGTCGACGCCGAGCTCGGCGATCTTCAGGCGGGTCTGCCGCGAACGGCGCAGGCGGGAAGCTTTCTTGTCCATGCTCATCGGTTCGTCCTTTTACGAACGGCTGGCGGCGCCATCGCGTCCGCCGACACCGCACGCTCGATGCGATTACTTCTTCTTCGTTTCCTTGATCTTCACCTGCTCGCCGACGTAGCGCACGCCCTTGCCCTTGTACGGCTCCGGGCTGCGATACGCGCGCACCTCAGCCGCGACCTGCCCGACCTGCTGGCGGCTCGCGCCCTTGATCACGATCTCCGTCTGCGTCGGCGTCTCGACCTTCACGCCGGCCGGCATCTGGTGCACGACCGGATGCGAGAAGCCGAGCGACAGGTTCAGCTTGTCGCCCTGCGCCTGCGCGCGGTAGCCGACGCCGACCAGCGCGAGGCGCTTCTCGAAGCCCTTCGTCACGCCGTCGACCATGTTCGCGACCAGCGCACGCATCGTGCCGCTCATCGCATTCGCTTCGCGGCTCTCGCCGAGCGCCTCGAACGTCAGCTGGCCGTCGGCCTGCACGACCTTGACGAGCGGATGCGCACGCTCGGACAGCGTGCCGAGCGGGCCCTTCACGCCGATCGACTCGGCCGTGACGTTGATCTCCGCACCCTTCGGCACGACGATTGGATTCTTGCCAACGCGGGACATCTTCGTGTTCTCCTGATCTCGCTCGCCGGCCGTCAGGCCACGAAGCAGACGACTTCGCCGCCGACGCCGGTCGAACGCGCCTTGCGGTCGGTCATCATCCCCTGCGACGTCGACACGATCGCGACACCGAGACCGTTCATCACGGTGGGGATCGCATCGCTCGCCTTGTAGATGCGCAGACCCGGACGCGACACGCGCTCGAGACGTTCGATGACCGGGCGACCGGCGTAATACTTCAATCCGACCGTCAGCTCCGCCTTGCCGCCGGCGTCGCTGACCGAGAAACCCTCGATGTAGCCCTCGTCCTTCAGGACGTTGGCGATCGCGACCTTCACTTTCGACGAAGGCATCACGACCTCGGTCTTCTCGACGCGCTGCGCATTGCGGATGCGGGTCAGCATGTCGGCGATGGGGTCACTCATGCTCATGAAACGTTCTCCTGCCGGTTCGGCGAGGCCATGACGACGGTCGTCACGGCGTAGGAATTTTTCAGACTGCGCGTCGAAGCCGCGCTTCGACGTTGTGGGTTACCAGCTGGCCTTCGTCAGGCCCGGGATCTCGCCGCGCATCGCGGTCTCGCGGACCTTGGTTCGCGCGAGGCCGAATTTGCGATACGTGCCGCGCGGACGCCCGGTGATCGCGCAACGACGGCGCTGGCGGGTCGGATTCGCATTGCGCGGCAGCTGCTGCAGCTTCAGCCGCGCTTCGTAGCGGTCCTCGTCCGAACGCGTCTCGTCGGCGATGGCGGCCTTCAGGTCGGCGCGCTTGCCCGCGAACTTCTTGACGAGCATCGCGCGCTTCTTCTCGCGGTTGATCAACGACAGTTTGGCCATGCTTAATTCCTGAACGGAAATTTGAATGCCTGCAGCAGCGCCTTGGCCTCTTCGTCCGTCTTGGCCGTGGTGGTGATGCTGATGTTCATCCCGCGGATCGCGTCGATCTTGTCGTACTCGATCTCCGGGAAGATGATCTGTTCCTTGACGCCGATGTTGTAGTTGCCGCGGCCGTCGAACGCGCGGCCCGAGATGCCGCGGAAGTCGCGCACGCGCGGCAGCGCGACGGTCACGAAGCGGTCGAGGAACTCGAACATCCGCGCGCCGCGCAACGTGACCATGCAGCCGATCGGATAGCCCTCGCGGATCTTGAAGCCGGCGATCGGCTTCTTGGCCTTCGTCACGACCGGCTTCTGGCCGGCGATCTTCGTCATGTCGCCGACCGCATGCTCGATGACCTTCTTGTCGGCGATCGCTTCGCCGAGGCCCATGTTCAGCGTGATCTTCGTGATCCGCGGGACCTGCATCGGCGACTTGTAGCCGAACTTCTGCGTGAGGTCGCCGACGACCTTCTCGCGATAGTGATCTTGCAGTCGTGCCATGTTCGTTCCTTACGCCGAGACGGTTGCGCCGTTCGAACGGAATACGCGGACCTTCTTGCCGTCCTTGACCTCGAAGCGCACGCGGTCGGCACGACCGGCCGAAGCGGACGCGCCGCCCTTCTTCTTGCCCTCGTTGCCGCCCGCGTTCCAGAGCGCGATGTTCGAGATGTCGATCGGCATCGTCTTGTCGACGACGCCGCCGGTCAGACCCTTCATCGGGTTCGGCTTCTGATGCTTCTTGACGACGTTGATGCCTTCGACCAGCAGGTGCGTCGCGTCGACCCGCTGCAGCACGCGGCCGCGCTTGCCCTTGTCCTTGCCGGCGATGACGACGACCTCGTCGCCCTTGATGATCTTGTTCATGCGAAGTCCGTTGGTGAGGCGAGCGCGCGGTTAGAGCACTTCGGGCGCGAGCGACACGATCTTCATGAAGCGCTCGGTCCGCAGCTCGCGCGTGACCGGTCCGAAGATGCGCGTGCCGATCGGCTCGAGCTTGTTGTTCAGCAGCACCGCTGCGTTGCCGTCGAACTTGACCAGCGAGCCGTCGCTGCGACGCACGCCCTTGGCGGTCCGCACGACGACCGCGTTGAAGATCTCGCCTTTCTTGACACGCCCGCGCGGCGCGGCGTCCTTGACGGTGACCTTGATGATGTCGCCGATGGTCGCGTAGCGACGCTTCGAGCCGCCGAGGACCTTGATGCACAGCACTTCGCGCGCACCGGTGTTGTCGGCCACTTCGAGCCGGGATTCCGTCTGAATCATGTTGTTCCTGTCACCAACTTGAACCGCTCGGCCCGGACAGCAGGCAATGCGGTCAGTCTTGGTCCCGTGAGGGTTGGATCGGGCGTCTGGACGCGCAACGCACCGAAGTCTCGCATTCGCCGACGCGTTCTCAGGGAGCACGCGGAAATAGCGAAGCACGCGATTATAGCAGCGCCGAGCGTCTTTGCAACTGGTTTTGCGGCGGACTTCCCGTCTCGCTGCGGGTTGGGGAGGCGCGCTTCAAGGCAGGAGCCTCGCCGGCCGATCCTGCACCCGGCTGCGCCGTGGCCGTCGTCCCTGCGGACCGGTTCATCGCATCGGATGCCGAGTTCGTCGGATTCCTCGCCCGGGCCGTGTCCGGCGGCCCAAGGTGTGCGGGGAAGAGGAACGTGGCCCTCGCACCAATTGTGATTGACGTTCAATCAGCGCGACAGCAAAGATGAAGTTCGCCGCCTCGCGGGTTCGGCCCGTTCGCCATGTCCTCACTCGGCAGTCTGCTCGGCTACCTCCGCCCCGTGCGGCGGCGGCTGACGTCCGCTCGCTCCCGCCCGCGCAGGATGAGCCGATCGGTCGGTTCCGGGAAGCGCTTGCAGGCCGCCGAGAGACGGCCCTGATGCGACTCGGCCAACGCGCCTTCGACGGGGTGGGACGCGGAACCGTCGCGATGGTCGTCGTTTTTTCCGTCTTCTCGACCATCGCGGTTCACCTGGCGAGAACGCTGGTCGCGTATCGCCAGGACTGGTTCGGCAAGTGGCTCGCGCTGAGATTCGCCTCGACGCTGCTCGTCGCAGCGACGGCGGTACTCATCCTCGTCCCGACGCTCAATCTCGCGCCGACGCGAACGTTCCCCCGCATCGTCGTCCTCATGCTCGGGACCGGCGTCACGACCATCGTCGTCTCGCTCGTCCGTTTCGCATCGATGTCGCCGATGGAACTGTATTTTCCGATCGAGCATCTTTTCGACCGGTACCTGCCTCGCATGCTCATGCAGTACGGCCTCTATACCGTCATGGCGGTCGTCGCGGCCGAGTTGTTCCGGCGAGAGACCATCAACCTCGAGGCAGCGCATCAGGCGGACCTCGACCGATCCACGCTCGAAGGCGAGCTTCTCGCAGCGCGGTTGCAGGTCTTGCGCGCTCAGGTCGAACCGCATTTCCTCTTCAACACGCTCGGAACCGTGCGGCGTCTCTACGAAACCGAGCCGGCGGCAGGGCGCGCGATGCTCGAGAACCTGATGCGTTATCTCGAGATCGCGCTTCCGCACATGAAGGCCGAGATGTCGCAGCTGCAGGACGAACTCGCGCTCGCGAGGGCGTTCCTGAATGTGCAGAAGGTGCGCATGGGCGATCGCCTGGCGTTCTCGATCGACTTTCCCACTGACCTCGCACCCGTCCAGCTCCCTTCGATGATGGTCCTCACGCTGGTCGAAAACGCGATCAAGCACGGCATCGCCCCGCTGCGCACCGGAGGCATCGTCCGCGTGGAAGCGCGGTTGCAAGGCGATCGGCGCCTTGTGGTGACAGTCTCCGACACGGGACGAGGATTCGGCGCCGGAGCCTCCCAGGGGAGCGGCACGGGAATCGCGAACCTGCGCGCCCGACTGTCCGCCATGTACGGCGCTGGAGCTTCGGTCGCGTTCACTTCGGCAAGACCCCAGGGCGCGATTGCGACGCTGAGCATCCCGCTCGCCGAGTCGTCCGGCCATGCAGCGTGATGGACTCGCCCGCCTTCACCTTCCAGCTCGACGAATCGCCGCTGCGAAGCACGTTCTCGCTCGACTTCGTCGCCGCGTCGCTTCGGCGCATGACGTGGCGCAACGTCGGGCTGTCGCTGGCGATCGGCTTTGCGCTGATGATCTTCCATCCGCTCGCACGCAACTTCAATCCGTCGCCGTGGCAGGCGGACGGGATGAAACTGCTGCCCAGGATGCTCTTACCGAACGCGATCGGGATCACGATTCAGTGCGTCGTCGCGTTGCTCTGCATCCTGGCAGCCAACGAAGCGGTCCAACGCGGGCACTCGCCGTTGCGGGCGTATGCGACCGGCGCCCTTGCAGGCGGAACGGTCGGCGCTTTGCCCAACATGCTCCTGAGCTTCCTATTCGAGGTTCCGGTCGGCATCCTGGTCTTTGGAGGCAACGAGCGACTGCAGCCGGTGGCCGACGCCGCAACGGTGACGTTGAACGTCGCATTCATCGCATTGATCTACCGCCGCTGGGCGACGATGCGAGCGGCGCAGCGTCAACGCCACGAGGCCGAGCTGGCGCGCGCCGAGACGCGACGCCGCACGCTGGAATCCAGCCTTCAGGCGATGCAGGCGCACGTCGAGCCGGAATTCCTGTTCTCCACGCTCGACCGCATCCTCAGGCGATTCGAGACTCGACCGGATCGGGCGAGTGCGACGCTCGACGATCTCGTCGACTACCTGCGCGCCGCCCTCCCGCAGTTGCGCGAGTCGACATCGACGCTCGGCAAGGAAGCCGCGCTTTCCCAGGCCTTCGTCAACATCATGTGCACGCAGGACGACGGCGCGACCGTCCTGACGACGCGGCTGGAACACGCCGCGGCCGACGCGGCTTTTCCTCCGATGATCCTCCTGCCTTTGATCAATGCGTTCGCGCTCGGCCCGAATGGCGGACAGCTCGTCGCCGGCTCGATCGTGTTGAGCGGATCGACGGCGAAGCACTCGTTGCACGTCACGATCGACGGCCCGACCGGCAGTTTGCTGAGTGCTCGGTGCGCTCGTCTCATCGAGCAATCCACGGCCAGACTGCGCGCGCTGTACGGCGACGCGGCACACCTGTTCGCCGAGCATCACTGGACCGATGCGTCGCGGGACGGCGCGCGACTTCGCCTGGAGTTGCCTTATGAAGCTTCTGACCGCGGTCATCGCTGAAGACGAGCCCGTCCTGCGCTGCGAACTCAAGGAAGCCCTGGCGACCTTGTGGAAGGAACTCGATGTCGTGGTGGAGGCGAGCGACGGCATCGAGGCACTGCAGGCGGTCGAGACCGCCATGCCCGATGTCCTGTTCCTCGACATCGCGATGCCCGGCTTGAGCGGCATCGAACTGGCGAGTCGCGTGAACGGGCGTTGCCACATCGTCTTCGTCACCGCATTCAGCGAGCACGCGGTCGCCGCCTTCGAGCACGGGGCGGTCGACTACATCGTCAAGCCGATCTCGATGACGCGGCTGGCAGCCACGGTTGCGAGGCTGAAGCAACGCGCGCATTCGCAACCCGCCAACCTGGAGAGCCTGCTACGGCGCCTGTCCGCCACGCAACAAAGAAGCTTCCTGCGCTGGATCAACGTCACCGTCGGTCAGGAGATCAGGATCATCACCACCGACGAGATCTGCTACTTCAAGGCCGACAACAAGTACACCGCGCTCACCACGAGCGACGCGCAGATCCTGATCAGCAAGCCCATCTGCGAACTGCTGGGCGAACTCGACCCCGACGTGTTCTGGCAGGTTCATCGCGGCACGCTCGTGAACGTGAACGCGATCTCGAGCGTCCGCCGCAGCCTTCAGGGCCATCTCGAGGTGTGCCTGAAGCGGCGTCCCGAACGCCTCGCGGTGAGCGCGTCGTACGCCCATCGCTTCCGGCAGAGCTGAACCAACCGCTGACACCGGGACCTCGCCACCGGATTCGTCGGCGGCGGAGCGGCATTCGTCCCCTCGAAAACCGGCTTCGTCCGAAAGTCACCGGCTGGCTCGATCGGCGGCGCTAGCGTGTTTCCTCCCATCAAGGAGGACAACATGAACCACACGATTCGAAGGACATTGGCACCGCTCGGGCTGATCGTCGCGGGCGCCTGTTTCGCCGGAAGCGCGCATGCGGGCTGCGCGCCGGATGCGATGTCGCAGGTGCCGACCATGCAGAAGGAGGCCTGGCACGGCGACGCCGCGCGGATGATGCAGGTCGACTGGCGCCATCATGACGACGACATCGTCGGCATGTGGAACATCGTCGTGACCGGCAAGGGCAACGGGAACTCGTTCGACGGCACGATCGTCGATCACGGGTTGCAGCATTGGCACGACGACGGGACCGAGTACCTCAACTCCGAGAACCATAACCCGTCGACCCAGAACTTCTGCATGGGCATCTGGGAGCAGACGGGGCCGTGGACCTACCGGACGAATCACTTCGCGTTCTCGTACAACAGCGGAACGTCGATCAACGAGCCGACGTTCGTCGTCCGCATTCGCCAGGAGGTGACGCTGAGCCACGACGGCAACGAGCTCAGCGGCAAGGAGACCACGGACATCTACACGCCCGACGGCAACCTGGTCGTGTCGATCAAGGGCGTCCTGGTCGGCAAGCGCGTCACGATGGACACCACCGCGCGCGACATCCATTAGGACGGCATTCACGCTCGCGAGGTACGTCACCAACCTCGCGAGCGGGGCCGGGTCACGAGATCGTCGCCAGGGCGTCGGCGTCGCGCGAGCCGCGTTTCGAACCGCCTGAAAAGACGAAAAGCCCACATGGCACCGCCATGTGGGCTTTCGATCGAGGGCGCCCGGCTCAGATGACCCGAGCGGCTTCCACCAGTCGCGTCACCGTCCACGCCTTCGTCCGCGAGATCGGCCGCGTCTCCGCGATCTCGACCATGTCGCCTTCGTTGTACTGGTTCGTCTCGTCGTGCGCGTGATACTTCTTCGAGCGCACCATGAACTTGCCGTACAGCGGATGCTTGACGCGACGCTCGATCAGGACCGTCACCGTCTTGTTCATCTTGTTGCTCACGACGCGTCCGACCAGCGTGCGCGTCAACCCGCCTTCGCGCGGGGAAGTGTCGGTCGTCTCGTCCGCGACCATCGCCTGATCCGTCATTGCTTGCCCGCCTTCTTGCCCTTCGAGGCTTTCGTCCGTTCCGTCGACGCGGCCGGCCGTTCCGCCGTCGTCGTCGACGCCTTTTGCGTCATCACCGTGCGCACGCGCGCGATGTCGCGGCGCACTTTCTTCAGCTGACTGGTGTTCGACAGCTGCTGGGTCGCGATCTGCATCCGCAGGCCGAATTGGGCCTTCAGCAGGTCGGTGAGTTCCTTGCCCAGCGCGGCGTCGTCCTTGTCCCGCAGTTCGGAGGCTTTCATCGTGATTTCCTTGTTCGTGCGCGGTCAGGACCCGACCTGGCGCATGACGAACGTCGTCGAGATCGGCAGCTTGGCTGCTGCCAGGCGGAACGCCTCGCGCGCCAGCGTCTCGTCGACACCGTCCATTTCGTAGAGCACCTTGCCGGGCTGGATCTCGGCGACGTAGTACTCGACCGAACCCTTGCCGTTGCCCATGCGGACTTCGGCCGGCTTCTGCGAGATCGGCTTGTCCGGGAAGATGCGGATCCAGATGCGGCCGCCGCGCTTGATGTGGCGCGTCATCGCGCGTCGGGCCGCCTCGATCTGGCGCGCCGTCAGGCGACCGCGACCGACGGCCTTGAGCCCGAACTCGCCGAACGACACCGATGCGCCGCGCGTCGCGATGCCCTTGTTGCGGCCCTTCTGTTCCTTGCGGTACTTCCTGCGTGCGGGTTGCAGCATGATCAGTCCTCGGTCATTCCTTCTTGGCCGTCGTGCCGCCCACCGCGTCGGCTTCCTTCGACACTTCCTTCGGGCCGGCAGCCGCCTTGCGCACGCGCTTCACGACTGGTGCCGTCTTCGCGGCATCCGTCACGGCGGCCGCTTCGGCGGGCTTGGCGACGGCCGCATCGGCCGCTACTGCTGCCGCGGCGGGAGCCGGCTCGCCGTCCCGGCGCGGCGTGCGCGCACGCGTGCCCGCCGGTGCCCGGCGACCCGGACGACGATCCTCGCGCTCGGCTTCCACCGCCGGTGCGGCCGGCGCCTCGTTCGCGGCGAGACGCTCGCCCTTGTAGACCCAAACCTTGATGCCGATCGAGCCGTACGTCGTCTGCGCTTCGCCGAAGCCGTAGTCGATGTCGGCGCGCAGCGTGTGCAGCGGCACGCGACCTTCGCGATACCACTCGCGACGCGCGATCTCGATGCCGTTCAGTCGGCCCGACGACATGATCTTGATGCCCTGCGCGCCGAGGCGCATCGCATTCTGCATCGCGCGCTTCATCGCACGGCGGAACATGATCCGCTTCTCGAGCTGCTGCGCGATCGAGTCGGCGATCAGCTGCGCGTCGATCTCCGGCTTGCGGATCTCCTCGATGTTGACGTGTACCGGCACGCCCATCCGCTTCTGCAGCTCGACCTTCAACGACTCGATGTCCTCGCCCTTCTTGCCGATGACGACGCCGGGACGCGACGAGAAGATCGTGATGCGCGCGTTCTTCGCGGGACGCTCGATGACCACGCGGCCGACCGACGCGTTCTTCAGGCGCTTCTTGAGGAACGCGCGCACGCGCAGGTCCTCGTTGAGCATCCCCGCGAAGTTGACGTTGCCGGCGTACCAGCGGCTCGTCCAGTTGCGGGTGACCGAGAGACGGAACCCGGTCGGATTGATTTTTTGACCCATCGTGCTTCCTTGTCCTTTAGCGCGCCGACGGCCGCGGTGACTCGTTGTCGGCGACGGTAATCGCGATGTGGCAGGTCTGCTTCTCGATCGTGTTGCCGCGGCCCTTCGCGCGCGCGATCGAGCGCTTCAGCGACGCGCCCTTGTCGACGGTGATCAGCGCCACGCGCAGCTCGTCGATGTCGGCGCCGTCGTTGTGCTCGGCGTTCGCGATCGCGGACTCGAGCACCTTCTTGATGATGACGGCCGCCTTCTTCGGGCTGAACGTCAGCACGTTGAGCGCGTGGTCGACCTTCTTGCCGCGGATCTGGTCGGCGACGAGCCGGCCCTTCTGGGCCGACAGCCGCACGCCGCGCAGGATTGCTTTGGTTTCCATGGCTGATCCTTACTTCTTCGCGGCCTTGCGATCCGCCGCATGACCCTTGAAGGTCCGCGTCAGCGCGAATTCGCCGAGCTTGTGGCCGACCATGTTTTCCGAGATGTAGACGGGCACGTGCTGACGACCGTTGTGGACCGCGATCGTGAGACCGACGAAGTCGGGCATCACGGTCGAGCGGCGCGACCAGGTCTTGATCGGACGCTTGTCGCCCGATGCCTTGACCGCGTCGACCTTGTGCACGAGGTGCGCATCGACGAACGGGCCCTTCTTTGCTGAACGAGTCATGTTCGGTCTTTCTTATTTCTGGTAGCGCCGCTGCACGATCATGCTGCTCGTGCGCTTGTTGCGACGCGTGCGGAATCCCTTCGTCTTCGTGCCCCACGGGCTGACCGGATCGCGGCCCGCCGCGGTCTTGCCTTCGCCGCCGCCGTGCGGGTGGTCGATCGGGTTCATCGCGACGCCGCGCACCGTCGGACGCACGCCGCGCCAGCGCACCGCACCGGCCTTGCCGATCTGACGCAGGCTGTGCTCTTCGTTGCCGACTTCGCCGATCGTCGCGCGGCACTCGATGTGCACCTTGCGGATCTCGCCCGAGCGCAGGCGGACCTGCGCGTACGTGCCTTCGCGCGCGAGCAGCATCACCGACGTGCCGGCCGAGCGCGCCATCTGCGCGCCCTTGCCGGGCAGCATCTCGACGCAGTGGATCGTCGTGCCGACCGGGATGTTGCGGATCGGCAGCGTGTTGCCGGCACGGATCGGCGCCTCGGCACCCGACATCAGCGACGTGCCGACCGACACGCCCTTCGGCGCGACGATGTAGCGACGCTCGCCGTCGGCATACAGCAGCAGCGCGATGTTGGCCGACCGGTTCGGGTCGTACTCGAGACGCTCGACCTTGGCCGCGATGCCGTCCTTCTGCCGCTTGAAATCGATGATCCGGTACTGCTGCTTGTGACCGCCGCCGAGGTGGCGCGTCGTGATGATGCCGCGGTTGTTGCGACCGGCCGACTTCGACTGGCTCTCGGTGAGCTTGTCGACGGGACGACCCTTGTACAGGTCCGGGTGGACGACCTTGACGAGGCCGCGACGGCCCGGCGAGGTCGGCTTGACTTTGACGAGTGCCATGATTACTTGGCCTCCGCGGCGAAGTTGATTTCCTGGCCCGGCGCGAGGCTGACGAACGCCTTCTTGACGTCGCTGCGACGACCGACGCGGCGGCCGCTGCGCTTGACCTTGCCCTTCTGCACGAGCATCTGGACGGACTCGACCTGGACCTTGAAGATCATCTCGACGGCGGCCTTGACCTCGGGCTTCGTCGCGGACGGCGCGACCTTGAAGAGAACCTGTTCGCGCTTGTCGGCGATGAACGTGGCCTTCTCGGACACGATCGGCGCGAGCAGCACCTGGTACAGGCGGTCCGGGCTGTGCGTGGTTTTCGTCGTGGCGCTCATGCCAGCATCTCCTCGATCTTCGCCATCGCGGAACGCGTCAGGATCACGTTCTTGTACTGGACCAGCGAGACCGGATCGGCATGACGCGGCTCGACGACGAGCACGCCCTGCAGGTTGCGCGAGGCCAGCATCAGGTTCTCGTCGACCGCGTCGGTGATGACGAGCGTCGACGTCGCGAAGCCGAAGTCCTTCAGCTGGTCCGCGACGAGCTTCGTCTTCGGCGCGTCGATCGCGAAGCTGTCGACGACCGACACGCGACCTTCGCGTGCGAGCTGCGACAGGATCGAGCAGACGCCGGCGCGATACATCTTCTTGTTGATCTTCTGCGTGAAGTTCTCGTCCGGCGAGTTCGGGAAGATCTTGCCGCCGCCACGCCACAGCGGCGACGACGCCATCCCCGCGCGCGCGCGGCCGGTGCCCTTCTGGCGCCACGGCTTCTTCGTGCTCTTCGCGATCTCGCTGCGACCCTTCTGCGCACGGTTGCCGCTGCGCGCGTTCGCCTGATAGGCGGTCACGAGCTGATGGATCAGCGCTTCGTTGTAGTCGCGGCCGAACACCGTGTCCGGCGCCGACACGTTCGACGTCGAGGCACCCTTCGCATCGAGGAGCTTCAGTTCCATGATCAGGCTCCTCCCTTGTTCGCGGCCTTCAGCGGCGCCTTGACGGCCGGCTTGACGACGATGCTGCCGTTCTTCGCGCCCGGCACCGCACCGCGGACGAGCAGCAGGCCGCGCTCGGCGTCGACGCGCGCGATGACGAGGTTCTGCGTCGTGCGCGTGACGTCGCCGAGGTGGCCGGTCATCCGCTTGCCGGGGAACACGCGGCCGGGATCCTGCGCCATGCCGATCGAGCCCGGCACGTTGTGCGAGCGCGAGTTGCCGTGCGACGCGCGGTTCGACTTGAAGTGGTGACGCTTGATGACGCCGGCGTAGCCCTTGCCGATCGTCGTGCCCTGCACGTCGACCTTCTGGCCGGCTTCGAACAGGCTCTCGACCTTGACGACCGAACCCGGCTTGAGATCGCCGAGCGCGGCGGCGTCGACGTGGAACTCCTTCAGGACCGTGCCGGCCTCGACACCCGCCTTCGCGAGGTGTCCGGCGGCGGCCTTGTTGACGCGCGACGCGCGACGCTCGCCGAAGGTGACCTGGACGGCGCTGTAGCCGTCGACCTCGTCGGTCTTGATCTGCGTGACGCGGTTGTTCGACACGTCGAGCACGGTGACCGGAATCACGTCGCCGTCATCCGTGAAGATGCGCGTCATGCCGACCTTGCGACCGACTAGACCGAAGCTGGGGCCAAGATTCATTTTCTGCTCCGTTCCCGACAACGATTGGCCGGGGCTGTAAGGCTTCGGGAAGACGGCACCGAAGCGGAAATTCTGGACCTACCGGAACGGCTGAAGCCGAATTCCGAAAAGCCCGCGACTATACAGGCGATCTCGTCGGCCTGCAACTATGCCGGTCGACTTCGGCCGATCGGCGCCGATTCGCGGGACGCCTCAGGGTCCGTTCGGATCGAAAGGATGCGTCGGCGGCTTGCATGCGGCGACCGGCGTCGTGCGTGTCGAGCGCAGGTCGCTCGTCCAGCACTCGTCGAGCACCGAGCAATAGCACGCGTGAAATCCGATCTTCGTCAGGCTCGCGATGAAGCGGTTCGGCACGTCGGGCGCTTCGGCGACGCGGTGGACGGCGAGCACGATGTTCTCTTCGCCGGGCCGCAGGACCGACTCGTCCGCGATCGACGTCACGATCCCCTTCGGCAGCTGCACGCGGATCGCCGACTGGTCGCCGAGGCCGCAGCAGCGCCGCAGCAGATCGAGCGCCGACGAAACCGGTCGGCCGTCGAAGTCGATCTCGAGCGACTTCAGCTTCGCGGGTCCGACGCCGCCGTTCGACACGCCGACCACCGCGTCGTGCGCATCGCCGTACTGGTTGCTGACGATCTCGCGCAGGAACGGCCACGAGCTCGCCGCGAGCAGGCCGCGTTCGGTCCGACCGTTCTCGAACGCCACGCCGAGCGAGATCGCCGACATCAGGATGGCGAGCAGGGCGAGGACGAGGTCGACATGCGAGTGCCCGGTCCTGCGCGGCGTCGGACGGACCTCGTCCGGCGCGACTTCGACCGGCGGGCCGCTCATGCCGAATGTCCTCCAGCGCGACCAAGCGAGCACATCGGCGACCGACGGAATGGACGTCGCAATGCCTGCCCGAGCCGCCTACCGCAGCCGCGTCGGCGAAGCGGTTACTGCAGCTTGATCTCGACGTCGACGCCGGCCGGCAGGTCGAGCTTCATCAGCGCGTCGACCGTCTTGTCGGTCGGGTCGACGATGTCCATCAGGCGCTGGTGCGTGCGGATCTCGAACTGGTCGCGCGACGTCTTGTTGACGTGCGGCGAACGCAGCACGTCGAAGCGCTGGATGCGCGTCGGCAGCGGGATCGGGCCCTTGACGACGGCGCCGGTGCGCTTCGCGGTGTCGACGATCTCGAGGGCGGACTGGTCGATCAGGCGATAGTCGAACGCCTTCAGGCGGATGCGGATTTTCTGGCTTTGCATTTGATGCTCCAAAGAACGGAGTGGTCGAAGACCACGGAGTGATTCACTTCGTCATCCCGGCGACGGCCGGGACCCGATGGCGTCTTTCATTCATCTGGGCCCAGGCGTTCGCCGGGGCGACAGCGATGCGTTGCTGCGCGCTGCTCCGCTTACGCGATGATCTTCGCCACGACGCCGGCGCCGACCGTGCGGCCGCCTTCGCGGATCGCGAAGCGCAGGCCTTCTTCCATCGCGATCGGGTTGATCAGCTTGACCGTGATCGTCACGTTGTCGCCCGGCATCACCATCTCCTTGCCGGCTTCGAGCTCGATCGAGCCCGTCACGTCGGTCGTGCGGAAGTAGAACTGCGGACGGTAGTTGTTGAAGAACGGCGTGTGGCGGCCGCCCTCTTCCTTGCTCAGCACGTAGATCTCGGCCGTGAAGTGCGTGTGCGGCTTGATCGAGCCCGGCTTGCACAGCACCTGGCCGCGCTGCACGTCTTCGCGCTTCGTGCCGCGCAGCAGGATGCCGACGTTGTCGCCCGCCTGGCCCTGGTCGAGCAGCTTCCGGAACATCTCCACGCCCGTGCAGATCGTCTTCTGCGTGTCCGCAGATGCCGACGATCTCGATCTCTTCGCCGACCTTGATCACGCCGCGCTCGATGCGGCCCGTCACCACCGTGCCGCGACCCGAGATCGAGAACACGTCTTCGACCGGCATCAGGAACGCGCCGTCGATCGCCCGCTCCGGCGTCGGGATGTAGCTGTCCAGCGCCTCGGCCAGCTTCATGATCGCCCTTCGCCCATCTCGCCCTTGTCGCCTTCGAGCGCCAGCTTGGCCGAGCCGATCACGATCGGCGTGTCGTCGCCCGGGAACTCGTACTTGCTCAAGCAGCTCGCGCACTTCCATCTCGACCAGCTCGAGCAGCTCCGCGTCGTCGACCATGTCGGCCTTGTTCATGAACACGATGATGTACGGCACCCCGACCTGGCGCGCCAGCAGGATGTGCTCGCGCGTCTGCGGCATCGGGCCGTCGGCCGCCGACACCACCAGGATCGCGCCGTCCATCTGCGCGGCTCCGGTGATCATGTTCTTCACGTAGTCCGCGTGGCCCGGGCAGTCGACGTGCGCGTAGTGACGGTTCTTCGTCTCGTACTCGACGTGCGCCGTGTTGATCGTGATGCCGCGCGCCTTCTCTTCCGGCGCCGCGTCGATCTGGTCGTACGCCTTCGCCTCGCCGCCGAACATCTTCGACAGCACCGTCGTGATCGCCGCCGTCAGCGTCGTCTTCCCATGATCCACGTGCCCGATCGTCCCCACGTTCACGTGCGGCTTGCGTCCGTTCGAATTTGCCTTTTGCCATTTCTAGTTCAATCGAAGATAGTGATTAGGTCCCGGCCTGCGCCGGGATGACATCGCACGGGCCGACGCGCGTCACTTGCCCTTCTGCGAGATCACCGCTTCGGCGACCGCCTTCGGCGCTTCGGCGTAGTGCTTGAATTCCATCGTGTACGTCGCGCGGCCCTGCGTCAGCGAGCGCAGCGTCGTCGAGTAGCCGAACATCTCCGCCAGCGGCACCTCGGCGCGGACGGTCTTGCCGCCACCGCCGGCGATGTCGTCCATGCCCTGGATCATCCCGCGACGGCTCGACAGGTCGCCCATCACGTCGCCCATCTTCTCTTCGGGCGTCTCGACCTCGACGGCCATCATCGGCTCGAGCAGCACCGGGCTCGCCTTGCGGCAGCCGTCCTTGAACGCCATCGACGCGGCCATCTTGAACGCGTTCTCGTTCGAGTCGACGTCGTGGTACGAGCCGAAGAACAGCGTGACCTTGACGTCGACGACCGGGTAGCCGGCCATCACGCCGTTCGGCAGCGTCTCGACGACGCCCTTCTCGACCGCGGGGATGTACTCGCGCGGCACGACGCCGCCCTTGATCGCGTCGACGAACTCGAAGCCCTTGCCCGGCGGCTGCGGCTCGATCTTCAGCACGACGTGGCCGTACTGGCCGCGACCGCCCGACTGCTTGACGAACTTGCCTTCGATCTCGTCGCAGATCTTGCTTGATCGTCTCGCGATACGCGACCTGCGGCTTGCCGACGGTCGCCTCGACGCCGAACTCGCGCCTCATGCGGTCGACCAGGATTTCGAGGTGCAGCTCGCCCATGCCGGAGATGATCGTCTGGCCCGACTCCTCGTCGGTCTTGACGCGGAACGACGGGTCTTCCTGCGCGAGACGATTGAGCGCGATGCCCATCTTCTCCTGGTCGACCTTGGTCTTCGGCTCGACGGCCTGCGAGATCACCGGCTCCGGGAAGATCATCTTCTCGAGCGTGATCAGCGCGTTCGGATCGCACAGCGTGTCGCCGGTCGTCGCGTCCTTCAGGCCGACGGCCGCGGCGATGTCGCCGGCGCGCACTTCCTTGATCTCGTCGCGCTGGTTCGCGTGCATCTGCAGCAGGCGACCGATGCGTTCCTTCTTGCCCTTGATCGGGTTGTAGATCGTGTCGCCGGAGTTGACGACGCCCGAATAGACGCGGAAGAAGATCAGCTGGCCGACGAACGGGTCGGTCATGATCTTGAACGCGAGCGCCGAGAACTTCTCGCTGTCGTCGGCGCTGGCGCTCGGTCGGCTCGTCGTCGTCGTCCATGCCCTTGACCGGCGGGATGTCGGTCGGCGCCGGCATGTAGTCGAGGACCGCGTCGAGCATCGCCTGGACGCCCTTGTTCTTGAACGCCGAGCCGCAGAGCATCGGCTGGATCTCGCCGGCGATCGTGCGCGTGCGGATGCCGAACTTGATCTCGTCCTCGGTGAGCGTCGTTGCCCTCGAGGTACTTGTTCATCAGCTCTTCGTTGGCCTCGGCCGCGGCCTCGACCATCTTCTCGTGCCACTGTGTCGGCGAGCTCCTTCAGGTCGGCCGGGATCTCGGCGTACTCGAACTTCGTGCCCTGCGACGCATCGTCCCACTTGATCGCCTTCATCTTCACGAGGTCGACGACGCCGGTGAAGCTGCATCTTCGGCGCCGACCGGGATCTGCATGACGACCGGGTTCGCCTTCAGGCGCGTCTTCATCTGGTCGTAGACGCGGAAGAAGTCGGCGCCGACGCGGTCCATCTTGTTGACGAACGCGAGGCGCGGAACCTTGTACTTGTTGGCCTGGCGCCAGACGGTCTCGGACTGCGGCTGCACGCCGCCGACCGAGTCGTAGACCATGCAGGCGCCGTCGAGCACGCGCATCGAGCGCTCGACCTCGATCGTGAAGTCGACGTGTCCCGGCGTGTCGATGATGTTGATGCGGTGCTCCGGATACAGGCCGTTCATGCCCTTCCAGAAACACGTGGTCGCGGCCGACGTGATCGTGATGCCGCGCTCCTGCTCCTGCTCCATCCAGTCCATCGTCGCGGCGCCGTCGTGCACCTCGCCGATCTTGTGGTTGACGCCGGTGTAGAACAGGATGCGCTCGGTGGTCGTCGTCTTGCCGGCGTCGATGTGCGCCGAGATGCCGATGTTGCGATAGCGCTCGATGGGGGTCTTGCGGGCCACGATGGTCAACCTTGGGAAAGACGAGAAACCAGCACGGCCCTCGAAGAAAACAGACGGCGGCCACGCAGGCGGCCGACGGGTACGTCCGCGGTACTCGTTTCGAAGAAGCGGAGCAGCCCTGAACCGGACTTAGAACCGGAAATGCGAGAACGCCTTGTTCGCTTCGGCCATGCGGTGCACTTCGTCGCGACGCTTCATCGCGCCGCCGCGGCCTTCGGCCGCGTCCATCAGCTCGCCGGCCAGACGCAGCGCCATCGACTTCTCGCTGCGCTTGACGGCCGCTTCGCGCAGCCAGCGCATCGCGAGCGCCATGCGGCGGACCGGACGCACTTCGACCGGCACCTGGTAGTTGGCACCGCCGACGCGACGGCTCTTGACCTCGACCATCGGGCGAACGTTGGACAACGCGGCCGTGAACACCTCGAGGGGATCCTTGCCGCCCTTCGCGCTGATCGTGTCGAACGCGCCGTAGATGATCCGCTCCGCGACGGCCTTCTTGCCGGCGAGCATGATCACGTTGGCGAACTTGGCGACGTCGACGCTGCCGAACTTCGGGTCGGGCAGGATCTCGCGCTTGGGGACTTCACGACGACGTGGCATGGGGCTTCCTTTTCAGTTGAAGCGCGCGAAACTGCGGACCTTCGCGGCCACCCGACGATGCCGAGTGTTCGGCATCGAGGCGACCACTTACTTGTGAACGACGCGACCGGCGCCGCGCCGGGAATCGTCGGTGGCGAGCGCCGCCGACGTCGAAATCGAAATCGAGTACCGACTATTCTTGGCGGCGGCCGCGGCACCGGCCTTCGGACGCTTCGCGCCGTACTTCGAACGCGACTGCTTGCGATCCTTGACGCCCTGCGTGTCGAGCGAGCCGCGGACCATGTGGTAGCGCACGCCCGGCAGGTCCTTGACGCGGCCGCCGCGGATCAGCACGACCGAGTGCTCCTGCAGGTTGTGGCCTTCGCCGCCGATGTACGAGATCACCTCGAAGCCGTTCGTCAGCCGCACCTTGGCGACCTTGCGAAGCGCCGAGTTCGGCTTCTTCGGGGTCGTCGTGTAGACGCGCGTGCAGACGCCGCGGCGTTGCGGGCAGTCCTGCAGCGCGGGGCTCTTGCTCTTGATCGTCGCGGAGACGCGCGGCTTGCGAACGAGCTGATTGATGGTTGGCATCGAGTACGTTTCGACTGTTGATCTAGGGGATCGGACCGCATCGCACCAGCCCGGAGGGTGAGCCCTCGAGTCGCGGACCTTCGCGGACGGACGGCTGGTGATCGTTCTGGCTGTCTCGCGCGGGGCGTTGCACGAGTGCGTCGCGCGACCGGCGAAGCCGGCGGCCGTATCGGCGAGGTCGTCGGCCGTGCTTCCAGCCGAGTGTCGCGACGATCCAAAGAACGCCCGGCTTGATTCCAGCCGAGCCGCGATTATGCGGGAGCACGTGTATGTGTCAACCGCTCGACAGGTCGCTCCCGCCTGACCGCTTGCATGACGCCCCCACGACCGGAACTCGACGCCATCACCGCCACGACGCTCGCGCATTACGACGCGAACGCGCGGTCGACTTCGAACGCGGCACGCAGGACCACGACGTCACGCAGAACCTCGCCGCGCTGATGCGGCACATCGACGCGCCGCGGCCCTGGACGATCCTCGACTTCGGCTGCGGACCGGGCCGCGACCTGAAGACGATCGCGGCGATGGGCCACGTCCCGGTCGGACTCGACGGCTCGGAAGCCTTCGTGCGTCGGGCCCGCGAGGCGACGGGCGCGACCGTCCTGCATCAGAACTTCGTCGACCTCGACCTGCCGACCGGCGCCTACGACGGGATCTTCGCGAACGCGTCGCTGCAGCACGTGCCGCGGGCGGTCCTGCCGAGATCCTCGCAAGCTGCACGATGGCGCTGCGCCGCGCGGCGTGCTGTTCGCGTCGATCCCGCGCGGCGACAACGAGGAGGGATGGAACGGCGCGCGTACAGCGTCTATCACGACCTCGACGGCTGGCGACGCTTCGTCGGCGCGGCCGGCTTCGTCGAGCTCGAGCACTTCTATCGCCCGGCCGGCCGTCCGTTCGACGAGCAGCGCTGGCTGGCGGCGTCTGGCGCCGCGACAGGTGGTCCGCGGCGGAACGTCAGTCGGCGCGAGTAACCGTTCGGATTGCCCGACTGCCAGCGCCAGCTGTCGACGCACATCCGTTCGATGCCGTGCTCCGCGCGCCAGCCGAGCTGCGTCTCGGCGCAGCGGCGCGGTCGGCGTAGCACTCGCGATGTCGCCCGGCCGGCGCGGGCCGACCTCGTGCGGCACGGGCGTGCCGGACGCCGCCTCGAACGCGGCGACCACCTCGCGCACGCGTGCTGCCGCGGCCGGTGCCGAGGTTGACCGGCTCGGACGCCGTCGAGCGTCGTCGAGATGCTCGAGCGCCGCGAGGTGGCCGCGCGCGAGATCGACGACGTGGATGTAGTCGCGCTCGCCGGTGCCGTCGCGGGTCGGGTAGTCGTCGCCGTGGATCGTCAGCCGCGCGCAGCTTGCCGACCGCCACCTGCGCGACGTACGGCATCAGGTTGTTCGGGATGCCGGCGGGGTCCTCGCCGATCAGGCCGCTCGCATGCGCGCCGACCGGGTTGAAGTAGCGCAGCAGGGCGACGCGCCACGCCGGATCGGCGCGTCGCGACGTCGCGTCAGCACGCTGCTCGACCATCGCCTTCGACGCGCCGTACGGATTGGTCGTCTGGATCGGGAAGTCCTCGCGGATCGGCAGCGCGTGCGGATCGCCGTAGACGGTCGCCGACGAGCTGAACACGAGCCGCTTGACGCCGGCGCGCGTCATCGCATCGACGAGCACCAGCGTGCCGTGCACGTTGTTGTCGTAGTAGAGCAGCGGCTTCGCGACCGACTCGCCGACCGCCTTCAGGCCGGCGAAGTGGATCACGCGCGTCGATCGAATGCGCGGCGAAGATGCGATCGAGCGCGTCGCCGTCGCGGCAGTCGGCTTCGACGAACACCGGCTCGCGACCCGCGATGCGGGCGATGCGGGCGACCGCCTCGCGCTTGCTGTTGACGAGGTTGTCGACGATCACCGGCTCGAAGCCGGCGGCCATCAACTCGACGCAGGTATGCGAGCCGATGTAACCGGCACCGCCGGTGACGAGAATGGATGAGGGCATGGAGTTCGAAGAAAGGGTCGGGGCGACGGACGCGGCGTGCGTCGTCCGGTTCGAAGGACGTGCGGCCTGGATCGCGTCGGTCGTTCACAGCGCGCGTACCGCTCCGCTCGGCGCCGGGCTTCGACCGCGATTCGTCGAACGGACGATCCGCGGCCGTGTCATCTATGGCATATTCGGCCGCAATCAGGAGCTCATCGCATGAAAGCCCTTCGCAGTGCGCTGTTGAATCATGTCATGGCCGATCCGCAGGCGCGTGCGCAACTGCATCGCGCGCTCGTCGACCTCGTGTCGGGCGAAGCACCTTCCGCCGCGCAGCGGGTCACGGTCCGGTCCAATGGTCGCACGACCGTCTATCAACCGGTCATCGTGCCGTACCCGCATCCGCCGAGCCGTTCCTGACGGTCCGGAAGAATCCGGCGACAGGTCCGCAAGCCCGGCCGCGCCGCCGCTCGCGATCACGCGCTGACCGGAGCGCCGCGTGAACTTCGCGCTCCCCGCGGTCCTGTTGTTCCTCATCGTCCTGCCGGGCTTCCTGTTCCGCGACCGGCTGAAGCGCGTCGAACAGACGTCGCTCGACTATTCGCCGTTCGGCCGCGTCGTCGCCGGCGGCGTCCTGTGGGCGATCGCGCTGCACCTCGTCTGGCTCGGCATCGCCGGCGCATTCGGATGGACGATGCGCGTGGATGCCTTGATGGGCCTGCTGTCGTCGTCCGCGCGTCTGCAGGAAGACGCCGTGGCCGCGGCGACCGGCTCCCCGCGGGCCGTGCTGGCCTACTTCGTCTCGCTGTACGCGTTCGCGCTGCTCGTGCCGCCCGTCATCCGCTGGGCGATCTCGACGTGGCGCCTGGACCGCGCGGGCAATCCGCTCTCGCCGCTGTTCCGGTTCTCCGAGGCGCCGTGGTACTACCTGCTGACCGGCGCGGACTTCGACGAACCGCCGGTCGGCGTGTCGGTCGCGGCGGTCGTCGACATCGGCGGCCAGTCGTATCTGTACGTCGGCACGCTCGTGAACTTCTTCTTCGACGCAAGCGGACAGCTCGATCGCCTCGTCCTCGAATCCGTCGCCCGACGTCCCCTCGCGCGCGACAAGCCGGAAGGCGACGAGCTCGTCGGGGACGCGGCGCGCCGCTTCTACGACGTCGAAGGGACGTACTTCGTGCTGCGCTATGCGGAGATCGTGACGCTGAACGTCAACTACTTCCGGCTGGAACCGGTCGACGAGGAGCCCGACGCGAACGGCTGATCGACGCGTCGACCTGCGGATAGGTGCGTCGCACGTCGTCCGATCTGCAACGAAGTGCCCGTACCATCGCCGCACTGCCCTCGAAGGAGTCCTCCTTGCCCAAGATCGTCGCCGGTGTCGGTCCGCGCAATCCGCAGGTCGTCGTGTTGTTCGGCGCGACCGGCGACCTCGCACGCCGCAAGCTGCTGCCCGGCCTCTTCCATCTGGCGACCGTCGGCTTCATTCCCGGCTGCCGCGTGGTCGGCGTTTCGCTCGACGACATGGACGCCGAGCAGTTCCGGGCATTCGCGCGTGCGGCGCTCGAAGAGTTCTCGTCGCGACGGATCGAGCTCGAGCGCTGGCAGCAGTTCGCCGACGCGCTCGACTACGTCCCGCTGTCCGGCGGCGCCGACGCGCTTCGTGCCGCGGTCCTTTCCGCCGAGTCGAAGCTCGACGGCGAGAGTCGTCGCCTGCACTACCTGAGCGTGCCGCCGAACGCCGCGCTCGCCGCGGTCCGCATGATCGGCGACGCGGGCCTCGTCGACCACGCGCGGATCGTGATGGAAAAGCCGTTCGGCGTCGACCTCGCGAGCGCGGTCGAGCTGAACGCCAAGCTGCACGAGACGTTCGCCGAGGAGCAGATCTTCCGCATCGATCACTTCCTCGGCAAGGAACCGGCGCAGAACATCCTCGCGTTCCGGTTCGCGAACGGTCTCTTCGAGCCGATCTGGAACCGCAACTTCATCGAGCACGTGCAGATCGACGTGCCCGAGACGCTCGGCCTCGGCAAGCGCGCCGCGTTCTACGAGCAGACCGGCGCGTTTCGCGACATGGTCGTCACGCACTTGTTCCAGATCCTTGCGTTCATGGCGATGGAGCCGCCGACGTCGCTCGAGCCGGCGCCGATCAGCGAAGAGAAGAACAAGGTCTTTCGCAGCATGCTGCCGATCAAGCCGACCGAGGTCGTGCGAGGCCAGTACACCGGCTACCGGTCCGAGGAAGGGATCAACCCCGAGTCCGAGACCGAGACGTTCATCGCGTTGAAGTGCTCGATCGACAACTGGCGCTGGGCCGGCGTGCCGTTCTACCTGCGCACCGGCAAGCGGATGGCCGAGGGACAGCGGATCATCTCGATCGCATTCCGCGAACCGCCGAAGAGCATGTTTCCCGCGGGCTCGGGCGTCGGCGCGCAGGGGCCCGACCACCTGACGTTCGACCTCGCCGACGCGGCCAAGATGTCGCTGTCGTTCTACGGCAAGCGGCCCGGTCCGGGCATGCGGCTCG
Source organism: uncultured beta proteobacterium (assembly GCA_963795885.1). Classification (GTDB taxonomy): domain Bacteria; phylum Pseudomonadota; class Gammaproteobacteria; order Burkholderiales; family Burkholderiaceae_D; genus CAHJXF01. Next base: position 174,060 of record CAWCJI010000010.1, read on the forward strand.
ACAAGGCGAGCATGCAGTTCGCGATGCACGAGACCGGCTTCATCGGCGACGTGCTCGAAGCGTACGAGCGGCTGATCCTCGACGCGATGCGCGGCGACCGCACGCTGTTCACGACGGCCGAAGGCATCGAGCGGCTGTGGGAGGTGTCGACGCCGCTGCTCGAGGCGCCGCCGCCGGTGCGCTTCTATGCGCCGGGATCGTGGGGACCGAATGCGATCCACCAGCTGGTCGCGCCGCGGGCGTGGCGGTTGCCGTTCGAGCGGAGCTGGCGGGACGCGACGAAGACGTCGAGCTGAAGGATCGTTCCAGACCTGACGAGCGGCGTTTCCGGCGCTGACGAGCGAGGCGCATCGCCGACTCGATCGTGGTCGCGGTCAGCGCGCCGGCTTCACGCGTCGGAACGTCAGCGCCGCGAGCGCCGCAGCCCGCCGACGTTGCATCGACGGTGGCGGCCATCGCTTACGGCTTTGTGCTCGCTGCCGGGGCCGACGCGACCTCCCGATGGATCGCGCAGAGCTTGTTGCCGTCCGGATCGCGCACGTACGCGAGGTGCATCGGGCCGAGCGTTCCCTCGCGGAGCCCCGGCGCCTCCTCGATCGAGACACCGCCGTGGGCGACGGCGACGTCGTGGAAGGCCCGGACCTGCGCCGCAGAATCGCACCGGAAGCCGATCGTGCCGCCGTTGGCGCAGGTCGCCGGCTCGTCGTTGATCGGCTCGCTGACACAGAACGTGCCGCCGGCGTGCCGGTAGAACAGTCGTGTGTGGCCGGACTTCGTCCGGTCGCGGAACGGCGCCCCGACGCCGAGCGTCCCGAGCACCGCGTCGTAGAAGCGCTTCGAACGCTCGAGGTCGTTGGATCCGACCATGATGTGGCTGAACATGCGGTCTCTTTCGGAAGCGGCGCGGCGCGGTGCCCGCACTATAGCGAGGCCGCGGGTGACGGGCCAGCCGCGCAGGCATCGCACGCGTCGCACGCCCCGTCGCGTTGCGCAGCGCGGCGCGGTCACTGGGGACGGACGGCGGACTTCAGACTGCGTTGCTGGCTCAAGGCGGTCCGCTCTGCGCAGTGGTAACCGACACCGAAGTTCGCTGGAAAGCGGCGCCTTTCAATGAGCTCGATAAAAAGATGTGTTGCGTAATTGGACGACCGCTCTTGCTGCCTAGCGACTTAGTTCAGCGGCGGCAAAGCCGTCCGTTGGAACGACGGGTTAGGCATCGCCGACGTTAGATACAAAGGCGAACGGCCTACGCGCTTCAACATTTGGCCAATACTTTGCCACGAGCCCAGCCTTGTTGCCGCTGAGGCGAAGAGCGTTTGGATCGATTCGGACGAGTTCAATGCCCGCTGCAGCGTAAGCCGCGCGCCCAAGCCCTGTTCGCTGGAACGCGCCGACGCGAGAATGCTCTTCTTTTAGAAGTAGGACGATCTCATTCCTTCGCTTGAGTTCCGCCCAGAACGCGTCCTTCGACATGAGCGGTTGGGAAAAGAAGTAGTCTGACGATTCCTTCCACGTGAAATAGTGATCGCGCTGCATGCCCGCGCATGGCTCGCTGCCATTCTTGAGCCGGACGTCAATGAGGTCGCAGCAGGCAACCGAGACGAGCCCACCAAAGATGTAGCCAAAGGGAGTGTAGTTGACAGACGCTCTAAGAACATCCTTCCGCCGATTCGGCGCCATGCTGGGATGTTCGCGAAGAAACCGATAGAGGTCGTAAACCTCACCGCTAACGCGAGGCTCATTTCGGTTGTATTCAGCATTCCCCTGCCCGAACGGAACTTCCATCATGGTCTAACGATCTAGTTGAGCCGCGCCGCCGTGCGGCGTCGGCTCGAACGGCGGGTTAGGCACGCACAGGATGTCAACGTGCACTTTCGCCAAAGGGGACATCCGTTGGCGAGGTCCATTCCGCATCAAACGCACTTTTGATGCGAGTGAGCGTCGCTTCTCTATCTGCACCTTCGGCCTCGTATGCATTTGCGGCGTGGCGCGCGATGTCTACGAGCACCAAGCCCCAAGCAGCCGCATCCTTCCAGACCGGCCTAAGCGTCAGTTGTTGGGGGCTACCCGGTGCGGCCCAGACACGAAGAACTTCAACTGCGCTCTGCTCTGTCGAAGACATCGGCGGCGGCTCAAGCTAATTCCCGTTACGGCGTTTACCAAACATACCTGCTTCCCTTCTGTGCCTAACGATTTAGTTCAGCGGCGGCGCAGCCGTCCACTGGAACGTCGGGTTAGGCGGCTGCTTAGTGGCGTCCGAGAACAGGAAGTAGATGGCCGCACAAGCCGCTCCAGCGTTGCCAATGCACCATCCGATCACGCTCGAACCAATCTCCAGCCTTTTGACCAACGAGCCGTTGAGCCTTTCGTCAGCGGTATTAGACATCTCGGTAAATGGCACTTCCAGGAATCGTCCCACCTCGACGCCTGCAACCGTCGTCACGCACCCCCGATTGAATCGGGCAACGACTTCACCAGAGTTGTCATAGATTGAACCTTCATCGCCGTAGTCGTACTCGCCGAGCCGGACCCGCGGCTCCTTAGACCAGGCCACTCCATGCCTGAACGATCCAACTATGGACCCAGCAGCATCATAGATAGTGTTCCGTTCGGACATGAGGTGGCTGCCTAACGCATTAGTTCAGCGGCCGCGTAGCGGTCCCCTGGAACGTCGGGTTAGGCATTGGTGGTCTCAGCTCGAACGTGTGTACCGAGTACTCGGTACTTCCGTCCCGCACCATGGTCGGCGTAGTGCCAGTTTTCCCACTCGCTATCTGTCGTGAACGATCTCAATATTCGTCCATCAGCAAAGTGAAGGGCTAGATCACCCGTGTGAAAGTCTAGATCGACGGCCGCAAGGGTCGCCTCGTTCAAGAAGTCGGACCTCGCACAAGCCTCTTTGAAACGCCTCCGATATTCAACCTTCGACTCCTCTGCCTCTTGCTCGTAGGGAAACCCGTAGCTAGAGGTTTCGACCCCGGCCGTCCCTTCGATCCTCCACGGCGGCTCGAACCAGATCCCACGCGCATCGCCGGAGTCCGAAGGAACGGCGAACCATAGCGAGATTGAATTCCCAGCAATCCTTTTCGCTGTGACGCGCTCACCCACTAATGTGGCTAGAAGGGGTTCGAGTTCGTCCACGCGCATAGGAATGCCTAACGATCTAGTTCAGCGGCCGCGTCGCGGTCCGCTGGAACGTCGGGTTAGGCCGCTGGGAGAGGTCACCCACCGCTGCGCTCTTCGCCGAACACTGCGCTGTACCAATACATATGCGGCGCCTGGAACCAATGCTCGTTTGATGGGTTCGCAAACATTGCGAGTTCCGACAGATTTCCGCCGTAACGGTTGTACAACGCAAGCAGTTCGCGCAGTGCCGTAGCTGAGACGCGCTTTGACTTCAGGCGGATGTGGAGCTCCCGACCGACACCTCGAACTCCCAACACCCCAGGAATCGCCTGCAACCAATAAAAAAAAGCCGCCTCGTCCCCAGGGGCGAAGTACAACATCGGCGCACGCCACACTAGGGTACTCATGCTTCGAGCCTAACTAGATTTGGACAGCGGTCAATCTACGGGGCGGCGCCTGCCAAGTCAACGCGGAAGCGCGGCAAGTGCCTGTTCTTACTCGATTTGGATGTTGTGGCTCCGGTTTCGACGGCCTAATTTGGCGAGGATGACATCACCTGTCGAAAACGGTCCGCCGCCTGTCCGCCTGCTCGATCAACTGCGCCACCGCATCCGCGTCAAGCACTACTCGTTACGCACCGAGCGCGCCTATGTCGACTGGGCCAAGCGCTACATCGTCTTTCACGGCAGGCGGCATCCGCGCGACCTCGGCGCCGGCGAGGTCGAGCGCTTCCTGTCCGACCTCGCTGTGCGTCGTCATGTGTCCGCGTCGACTCAGAACCAGGCGAAGGCGGCGCTGCTGTTCCTGTATCGCGAGGTGCTGGGCGTCCAGCTGCCGTGGCTCGACGAGATCGTGCAGGCGCATGTCGCTCGGCGGTTGCCTGTCGTGCTCACGCCGCGCGAGGTCAAGGCACTCCTCGATGCGCTGAACGGTCCGGTCTGGCTCGTCGCGTCGCTCCTCTACGGCACCGGCATGCGGCTGCTCGAATGCGTGCGGCTGCGCGTCAAGGACGTCGAGTTCGAACGGCGCGAGATCGTCGTGCGCGAAGGCAAGGGGAACAAGGACCGGGTCACGGTATTGCCCGAGCAGGTGATGCTGCCATTGCGAGATCAGGTCGCGACCGCGAAGCGGCAGCACGAGGCCGATCTCGTCGCCGGTTACGGCGACGTCGAGATGCCGTTCGCGCTCGACCTCAAGTACCCGCGCGCCGGCCGCGAATGGGGCTGGCAGTACGTGTTCCCGGCGCCGCAGCGCTCGGTCGATCCGCGAAGCGGCGTCGTCCGCCGCCATCACCTGTTCGAGCAGAACGTGCAGCGCGCGGTGAAGGGCGCCGCGCGGCGCGCCGGCCTCGTCAAGCCGGTCACGCCGCATGTGTTGCGGCATTCGTTCGCGACGCATCTGCTGCAGAACGGTCACGACATCCGGACGGTGCAGGAGCTGCTGGGTCATTCGAGCGTCGAGACGACGATGATCTACACGCACGTCCTGAACCCGGGTGGCCGCGGCGTGGCCAGTCCGCTCGATCGTCTCTGAAGCCGATGACGCCGTGGCCGCAGCCCGGGCGCATCCAGGGAATCGGTCGTGGCAACCGCGAAAAAAAAGCCCGGGGCATCGCTGCCCCGGGCTCGTTTGCTGCGCCGGCGTGAGCCGGCTGCGGCAGGTACTCCTTAACGCCCGGTCGTCTCCGCGGTCGCCGCGGCTGCGGCTTCCGCTTCGCTCGCGGCGGCCAGCGCCTCGAGTTCCGCCTGCGCCGCCAGCTCGCGGTCCTTCGCTTCCGACAGCTCCTTCGCCTTGCGGGCGATGTGGAACGCGAGGCCCGTGCCGGCCGGGATCAGGCGGCCGACGATGACGTTCTCCTTCAGACCGCGGAGCTCGTCGCGCTTGCCCATGATCGCCGCCTCGGTCAGCACGCGCGTCGTTTCCTGGAACGATGCGGCCGAGATGAACGAGTCGGTCGACAGCGACGCCTTCGTGATGCCCAGCAGGATGTTGCCGTGCATCGCCGGACGCTTGCCGAGCGCGATCGTCGCGTCGTTCTCGTCGAGGAAGTGCGAACGCTCGACCTGCTCGCCCTGGATGAAGCGCGTCTCGCCCGGATCGACGATCTGCACCCGGCGCAGCATCTGCCGGACGATCACCTCGATGTGCTTGTCGTTGATCTTCACGCCCTGCAGTCGATAGACGTCCTGCACCTCGTCGACGATGTAGCGGGCCAGCGCCTCGATGCCGAGCAGGCGCAGGATGTCCTGCGGATCCGCCGGACCGTCGACGATCGACTCGCCCTTGTTGACGACCTGGCCTTCGTGGACCAGCACGTTCTTTTCCTTCGTGATCAGGAACTCGTGCGAGACGCTTCCATGTCGGTGATGACCAGACGCTGCTTGCCCTTCGTCTCCTTGCCGAACGTGACCGTGCCGGTGACTTCGGCCAGCATGCCGGCGTCCTTCGGCGAACGCGCCTCGAACAGCTCGGCCACCCGCGGCAGACCGCCGGTGATGTCGCGCGTCTTCGACGATTCCTGCGGGATGCGCGCCAGCACTTCGCCGACCGCGACGTCCTGACCGTCCTTGACCGTGATCAGCGAGCCGACCTGGAACGCGATCGTCACCGGGTGTTCGGTCCCGGCGATCTTCACTTCCTCGCCGACTTCGTTGATCAGCTTGACGACCGGACGCACGCCCTTGACGCGACGTCGAGCGGCGCTTCGCATCGATCACGACGAGCGTCGACAGGCCGGTCACGTCGTCGACCTGACTTGCGCGACGGTCACGCCTTCCTCGACGTTCTCGAACTTCACGCGGCCCGAGTACTCGCTGATGATCGGACGCGTCAGCGGGTCCCACGTCGCGAGCGGCATGCCGGCCTTGACCACCGTGCCGTCGAGCGCCAGCAGCGTGGCGCCGTACGGCACCTTGTGACGCTCGCGCTCGCGGCCGTGGTCGTCGGTGACGAGCACTTCGCCCGATCGCGAGATGGCGATCTGCTCGCCCTTCGCGTTCGTCACGTAGCGCACCGTCGCGGCGAACCGCACCGTGCCGTTCGACTTCGACTCGACGCCCGACGCCATCGCCGCGCGCGAAGCCGCGCCGCCGATGTGGAACGTCCGCATCGTCAGCTGCGTGCCCGGCTCGCCGATCGACTGCGCGGCGATCACGCCGACCGCCTCGCCGGTGTTGACGAGCGTGCCGCGGCCGAGGTCGCGGCCGTAGCACTTCGCGCACAGGCCGTAACGCGTCTCGCAGGTCAGCGGCGTGCGAACACGCACCTCGTCGATGCCGAGCGCCTCGATGTTCTCGACCGCGTCCTCGTCCAGCAGCGAGCCGGCGGGATGCAGCACTTCGGCCGTCTCCGGGTTGACAGGTCGGTCGCCGTCACGCGGCCGAGGATCCGGTCGCGCAGCGCCTCGATGACTTCGCCGCCCTCGACGAGCGCCTTCATGTTGACGCCGTCGGTCGTGCCGCAGTCTTCGGTCACGACGACGAGGTCCTGCGTCACGTCGACGAGACGACGCGTGAGGTAGCCCGAGTTGGCCGTCTTCAACGCCGTGTCGGCGAGACCCTTGCGGGCGCCGTGCGTGGAGATGAAGTACTGCAGCACGTTCAGGCCTTCACGGAAGTTCGCCGTGATCGGCGTCTCGATGATCGAGCCGTCCGGCTTCGCCATCAGCCCGCGCATGCCGGCCAGCTGACGGATCTGCGCGGCGGAACCGCGCGCGCCCGAGTCGGCCATCATGTAGATCGAGTTGAACGACTCCTGACGCACGTCCTTGCCGTGACGATCCTTCGTCGGCTCGGTCGCGAGTTGCTCCATCATCGCCTTGCCGACGCGGTCGCCGGCCTTGCCCCAGATGTCGACGACGTTGTTGTAGCGCTCCTGCGACGTGACGAGGCCCGACGAGTACTGGCGATCGATCTCCTTCACGTCGTGCGCGGCGGCGCCGATGATCGTCTCCTTCTGCGTCGGCACGAGCATGTCGTCGACGCAGATCGAGATGCCGGCGCGCGTCGCGAGACGGAAGCCCGACTGCATCAGCTGGTCGGCGAACACGACGGTGGCACGCAGGCCGCAGCGACGGAACGACGCGTTGATGAGACTGCGAGATCTCCTTCTTCTTCAGCGCGCGGTTGAGCACGCGTGAACGGCAGGCCCTTCGGCAGCACTTCCGACAGCATCGCGCGACCGACCGTGGTCTCGTAGCGCTTGACACACCTCGAGGAACTCCGGCTCGGCGGCGGCGATCTGCTCCGCGTCGAGCGAGCCCGGCAGGATCGACACGTACTCCGGGTTCTTCAGGAACTCGCGGATGCGGACGGTGATCTTCGTCGTCAGCTCGACCTGCTTGTTCTCGTACGCGAGGTGGACCTCGCCGACGTTCGCGAAGAAGCTGCCTTCGCCCTTGCCGTTGACCTTCTCGCGGGTCGCGTAGTACAGGCCGAGCACGATGTCCTGCGACGGCACGATCGACGGATCGCCGTTGGCCGGGAACAGGATGTTGTTCGACGCGAGCATCAGCGAGCGCGCTTCCATCTGCGCCTCGAGCGACAGCGGCACGTGGACGGCCATCTGGTCGCCGTCGAAGTCGGCGTTGAACGCCGCGCAGACGAGCGGATGCAGCTGGATCGCCTTGCCTTCGATCAGCACCGGCTCGAAGGCCTGGATGCCGAGGCGGTGCAGCGTCGGCGCGCGGTTCAGCATCACCGGGTGCTCGCGGATCACCTCTTCGAGGATGTCCCACACGACCGGCGTCTCGTTCTCGACTTCCTTCTTCGCGGCCTTGATGGTCGTGGCGACGCCCATCTGCTCGAGACGGTTGAAGATGAACGGCTTGAACAGCTCGAGCGCCATCTTCTTCGGCAGGCCGCACTGGTGCAGCTTGAGCTGCGGGCCGACCACGATGACCGAACGGCCCGAGTAGTCGACGCGCTTGCCGAGCAGGTTCTGGCGGAACCGGCCGCCCTTGCCCTTGATCATCTCGGCGAGCGACTTCAGCGGACGCTTGTTCGCGCCCGTCATCGCCTTGCCGCGACGGCCGTTGTCGAGCAGCGAGTCGACCGCTTCCTGCAGCATCCGCTTCTCGTTGCGGACGATGATCTCCGGCGCCTTCAGTTCGAGCAGGCGCTTGAGACGGTTGTTGCGGTTGATGACGCGGCGATAGAGGTCGTTCAGGTCCGACGGTCGCGAAGCGGCCGCCGTCGAGCGGCACGAGCGGACGCAGTTCCGGCGGCAGCACCGGCAGCACTTCCATGACCATCCAGTCCGGCTTGATGCCGGACTTCTGGAAGCCTTCGAGCACCTTCAGGCGCTTCGCGATCTTCTTGATCTTCGCTTCCGAGCCGGTCGCGGCCAGGTCCTGGCGCAGCTGCTCGATGTCGCGATTGATGTCGATCGAGCGCAGCAGCTCGCGCACGCCTTCGGCGCCCATCAGCGCGTGGAAGTCGTCGCCGTATTCCTCGACCTTCGACAGGTAGTCGTCCTCGGTCATGATCTGGCAGCGCTTCAGCGGCGTCATGCCCGGATCGACGACGACGTACGCTTCGAAGTACAGCACGCGTTCGATGTCGCGCAGCGTCATGTCGAGCACCATGCCCAGACGCGACGGCAGCGACTTCAGGAACCAGATGTGCGCGGTCGGCGACGCGAGCTCGATGTGGCCCATGCGCTCGCGGCGCACCTTGGCCAGCGTCACCTCGACGCCGCACTTCTCGCAGATCACCCCACGGTGCTTCAGGCGCTTGTACTTGCCGCACAGGCACTCGTAGTCCTTGATCGGTCCGAAGATCTTCGCGCAGAAGAGGCCGTCCCGCTCCGGCTTGAACGTGCGGTAGTTGATCGTCTCCGGCTTCTTGACCTCGCCGTACGACCACGAACGGATCTTCTCCGGCGACGCGAGACCGATCTTGATCGCGTCGAACACTTCTTCCTGTTGGACTTGCTTGAACAGATCGAGCAATGCCTTCATGAACCACTCCTTGCTGAAACTGCTGTCATCCCGGCGATGGCCGGGACCCCATTTCTCTCGTGCTTCAAACGCGTTCCAGATCGATGTCGATGCCGAGCGACCGGATCTCCTTGACCAGCACGTTGAACGACTCCGGCATGCCGGCATCGATCACGTGGTCGCCCTTGACGATGTTCTCGTAGACCTTGGTGCGGCCCGCGACGTCGTCGGACTTGACGGTCAGCATCTCCTGCAGCACGTACGACGCGCCGTACGCCTCGAGCGCCCACACTTCCATCTCGCCGAAGCGCTGGCCGCCGAACTGCGCCTTGCCGCCGAGCGGCTGCTGCGTGACCAGCGAGTACGGACCGGTGGAACGCGCGTGCATCTTGTCGTCGACCAGGTGGTGCAGCTTCAGCACGTGCATGTAGCCGACCGTGACCGGACGCTCGAATGCCTCGCCGCTGCGACCGTCGTACAACGTGACCTGGTTCTTCGACGGCGTCATGCCGAGCCGCTTCGCGATCGTCGTCCGGGTACGCGAGGTCGAGCATCCGATGGATCTCGTCCTCGTGCGCCCCGTCGAACACCGGCGTCGCGAACGGCACGCCGTGCTTGAGGTTCTCGGCGAGCTCAGGATCTCGACGTCGCCCATCGTGTCGAGCTCTTCGGCCTTGCCGGTCTCGTTGTAGATCTTCGTCAGGAACTTGCGCAGTTCCGCCGCCTTCGCCGACGCCGCGAGCATCTCGCCGATCCGCAGGCCGAGGCCCTTCGCGGCCCAGCCGAGGTGCGTCTCGAGGATCTGCCCGACGTTCATCCGCGACGGCACGCCGAGCGGATTGAGCACGATGTCGGCCGGCGTGCCGTCGGCCATGTACGGCATGTCCTCGACCGGCACGATCCGCGACACGACGCCCTTGTTGCCGTGACGGCCCGCCATCTTGTCGCCGGGCTGCAGGCGACGCTTCACGGCGAGATAGACCTTGACCATCTTCTGCACGCCCGGCGGCAATTCGTCGCCCTGCGTCAGCTTCTTCTTCTTTTCCTCGAACGCGGCGTCGAACGCGAGACGCTTCGCCTCGATCGACTCCTTCGCCTGCTCGAGCTGCGCGGCCGCGTCCTCGTCCGCGAGGCGGATGTCGAACCAGTGGTACTTCTCGAGCTCGTCGAGGTACTCGGCCGTGATCTTCGCGCCCTTCGCGAGCTTCTGGCTGCCCGCGACCGGACCGCCGTTGACCGGCTTGCCGACCAGCGTGCGGCCGATCCGCTCGAACATGTCGCCTTCGACGATGCGCAGCTGGTCGTTGAGGTCGAGGCGATAGCGCTTCAGCTCGTCGTCGATGATCTGCTGGGCGCGCTTGTCGCGCGGGATGCCTTCGCGCGTGAACACCTGCACGTCGATGACCGTGCCCGAGATGCCCGACGGGACGCGCAGCGACGTGTCCTTCACGTCGGACGCCTTCTCGCCGAAGATCGCGCGCAGCAGCTTCTCTTCCGGCGTCAGCTGCGTCTCGCCCTTCGGCGTGACCTTGCCGACCAGCGTGTCGCCGGCTTCCACTTCGGCGCCGATGTAGACGATGCCCGACTCGTCGAGCCGCGCGAGCTGGTTCTCCGCGAGGTTCGAGATGTCGCGCGTGATCTCTTCCGGTCCGAGCTTCGTGTCGCGCGCGTTGACCGACAGCTCCTCGATGTGGATCGACGTGTAGCGATCGTCGGCCACGACCTTCTCGGAGATCAGGATCGAGTCCTCGAAGTTGTAGCCGTTCCACGGCATGAACGCGACCAGCATGTTCTGGCCGAGCGCGAGCTCGCCGAGGTCGGTCGACGCGCCGTCGGCGATGACGTCGCCCTTCTCGAGCTTGTCGCCGACCTTCACGATCGGACGCTGGTTGATGTTGGTGTTCTGGTTCGAGCGCGTGTACTTGATCAGGTTGTAGATGTCGACGCCGACTTCCCCGGCGCGTTCTCCGCGTCGTTGACGCGGATCACGACGCGGCCGCTGTCGACGTAGTCGACGATGACCGCCGCGCTCGCGCCTGCACCGTCGTGCCCGAGTCGACCGCGACCGTGCGCTCGATGCCGGTGCCGACGAACGCCTTCTCCGGACGCAGGCAAGGCACGGCCTGACGCTGCATGTTCGAGCCCATCAGCGCGCGGTTCGCGTCGTCGTGCTCGAGGAACGGGATCAGCGAGGCCGCGACCGACACGATCTGGCCCGGCGCGACGTCCATGTACTGGACCTTCTCCGGCCCGACCAGCACGAACTCGCCGGCCGCGCGCGACGACACCAGCTCGTCGGTCAGCGCGCCGCCTTCGCCCAGCGCCGCGTTCGCCTGCGCGATGATGTACTTGCCTTCCTCGATCGCCGACAGGTAGTCGATCTGGTCGGTGACCTTGCCGTCCTCGACCTTGCGGTACGGCGTCTCGAGGAAGCCGTACTCGTTCAGCTGCGCGTACAGCGCGAGCGAGTTGATGAGGCCGATGTTCGGGCCTTCCGGCGTCTCGATCGGGCACACGCGGCCGTAGTGCGTCGGATGCACGTCGCGCACTTCGAAGCCGGCACGCTCGCGCGTCAGGCCGCCCGGTCCGAGGGCCGAGACGCGCCGCTTGTGCGTGATCTCGGACAGCGGATTGGTCTGGTCCATGAACTGCGACAGCTGCGACGATCCGAAGAACTCGCGGATCGCGGCCGAGATCGGCTTGCTGTTGATCAGGTCGTGCGGCACGAGGTTGTCGGCTTCGGCCTGGCCGAGGCGTTCCTTGACCGCGCGCTCGACGCGCACGAGGCCGCTGCGGAACTGGTTCTCCGCGAGCTCGCCGACGCAACGCACGCGACGGTTGCCGAGGTGGTCGATGTCGTCGACTTCGCCGCGACCGTTGCGCAGGTCGACGAGGATCTTGATGACGGCGAGGATGTCGTCGTCGGTCAGCGTCATCGGGCCTTCGGCCTCGTTGCGGCCGACGCGGCGATTGAACTTCATGCGGCCGACCTTCGACAGGTCGTACGCGTCCGGGTTGTAGAACAGGCGGTTGAACAGCGCCTGCACCGCGTCCTCGGTCGGCGGCTCGCCGGGACGCATCATCCGGTAGATCGCGATGCGGGCGGCCATCTGGTCGTTGGTCTCGTCGGCGCGCAGCGTCTGCGCAGATGAACGCGCCCTGGTCGAGGTCGTTCGTGTACAGCGTCTTGATGTCCTTGATGCCGGCGGCGCGCAGCCGCACGAGCGATGTCCTCGGTCAGCTCGTCGTTCGCCGACGCGACGATCTCGCCGGTCTCCGGATCGACGATGTCCTTGGCCAGCACGCGGCCGAGCAGGAAGTCTTCCGGCACCGGGATGCTGCTTCAGGCCGGCGGCGTCGAGGTCGCGCAGGTTCTTCGCGGTGATCCGCTTCTCCTTCGTGACGATGACCTTGCCCGACTTGTCGGCGATGTCGAAGCGCGCGATCTCGCCCTTCATGCGGTCGGCGACGAAGTCCATGCTGCGCGCCGCTGTTCGCTTCCTTGCCGAGGATGTGGAACGTGTCGAACACGAAGAAGTGCTCGAGGATCTGCTCGGACGTCATGCCGATCGCCTTCAGCAGGATCGTGACCGGCATCTTGCGGCGACGGTCGACGCGGAAGAACAGGATGTCCTTCGGGTCGAATTCGAAGTCGAGCCACGAGCCGCGATACGGGATGATCCGCGCCGAGAACAGCAGCTTGCCGGACGAGTGCGTCTTGCCGCGGTCGTGCTCGAAGAACACGCCCGGCGAACGGTGCAGCTGCGACACGATGACGCGTTCGGTGCCGTTGATGACGAACGAGCCGGTGGTCGTCATGAGCGGCATCTCGCCCATGTAGACCTCCTGCTCCTTGACTTCCTTGATCGTCGGCTTCGACGCTTCGCGATCCATGATCACGAGGCGCACCTTCGCGCGCAGCGGCGACGCGAACGTCAGCCCGCGCTGCATGCATTCCTTGACGTCGAACGGCGGCATGCCGAGCTGGAAGCTGACGAACTCGAGGCGCGCGAAACCGTTGTGCGACGAGATCGGGAAGATCGACGTGAACGCGGCCTGCAGGCCCTTCGTTCGCCCGCTTCGCCGGCGGCGTCGTGCCTGCAGGAACTCGGCGTACGACTGGAGCTGCGTCGCCAGCAGGAACGGCACCTTGTGCACGTTCGGACGCTTGGCGAAGCTCTTGCGGATGCGCTTCTTTTCCGTAAACGAATAGGTCATGAGGACTCCGTGGCTACTGCGGTGCTGGACGAAAATACGAATGCGGGAGCGAGCGGCGAGACCGACCGGACGGTCGACGATGCCGACGAAGCGGAGACGACGAAGCGCACCACGGCCCGGGATCGGGCGGCGATGCGAGACGGGGTGGCAAGGGGGACAGGGTTTGGATATGGCGTCTCTTCGCACGAAACACAACCGATCGCTGCGAAGACCATCGCGAGACGTGGCGAAAACACCATAGCCAAGACCTTGTTCGAGGTGCGCCGGCCGACTGCCCGACCCACCGGATGCATTACCGTCTGATACCGACTACCGACCGAAGCGGCAGAGGTTCATGCGGCGCGAAACGGACGCGATGCCCGGTTCGGAACAGCAACCACCCGGACGCGACCGAAGCGCCTCCGGGCGGTGACCTGCAATTACTTGACGTCGGCCTTCGCGCCGGCGTCTTCGAGCTTCTTCTTCGCGGCTTCTGCGTCGGCCTTCGGAATCGCTTCCTTGACCGGCTTCGGCGCGCCGTCGACCAGGTCCTTCGCTTCCTTCAGGCCGAGGCCCGTGATCTCGCGAACGGCCTTGATGACGTTGACCTTGTTCGCGCCGATCTCGGCGAGGATGACGTCGAATTCCGTCTTCTCTTCGACCGCAGCGGCGGGCGGCACCGCCGCCGGCTGCCGGCGCGGCGACGGCGGCCGCCGCGGCCGAGACGCCGAACTTCTCTTCCATTTCCTTGATCATTTCCGACAGTTCGAGAACGGTCATGCCGGCGATTGCGTCGAGGATTTCTGCTTTGCTGACTGCCATGATGGACTCCAAAAATATGAATTGCGTGATGGACTACGCGGTAGCGCTGTGCGTTGTCTGGAAGGATCGAAAGGGGTCGGCTTACGCCGCGGCGACTTCTTCGGTCGCCGCTGCTGCTTCTGCCGGCGCGCTGGACGGCTGCGCGCTTTCCTTCTGGTCCCGAACGGCAGCCAATCCGCGGACGAACTTGGTCGGAACCTCGTTCAGCGTGCGGACGAACTGCGCGATCGGTGCCTGCATCGTGCCCATCAACCTGGACAGCAGTTCTTCGCGCGACGGCATCGTGGCCAGGGCCTTGACGCCGGCGGCGTCGAAAGCCGAGTTCGGCAACGAACCACCCATGACGACCAGCTTGTCATTGGTTTTCGCGAAATCGCTGATGACCTTCGCTGCTGCGACCGGGTCGTCGGAGATGCCGTAGATGAGCGGGCCGACCATCTGGTCGGCCAGCCCCGCGAACGGACTGTCTGCGACGGCGCGACGCGCCAGCGAGTTCTTGAGCACCCGCAGGTACACACCGTACTTGCGCGCTGTACGCGCAAGCCGGTGATGTGACCGACTTCCAGACCACGGTACTGCGCGAGGACGATCGACTTGGCGGACGCGACTTTCGCGGCCACTTCCTCGATCACCACCGCCTTCTCGGAACGATTGAGACCCACGGTCATTTCTCCAAAAGTGGCGTGCGGTCGACGGGGCTTTCGCTTCCATCGTTTGCACGCCGGCCATAAAACGGCGACCGATCCGGCTTCGTAGTTCCCGCCCCGCATCGCGAGGCGCTCACCGCAAATCCATTCGGGACCGCCATCTGCGTTGGCCGACCTCGTCGTGACGATCGATTAAGGGAAAGGCCACCTGCTCCGATCCCGCCAACGGTCTTTGACGGCTGTCGACTCCGTCGGCTTTCGCCTTCCGTCGTCGACTGCCCAAAGTTCGAGGATCCCGGCGCTGGCCGGGATCGCATGTTCGTGCGGCACCCCGGCGCGGGCCGGGATGCCCGCTGTTATCCCTGCACCGTCGCGTGGTCGACGCGCACACCGGCGCCCATCGTGCTGGACACCGACATCTTGCGCAGGTAGATGCCCTTGCTCGATGCAGGCTTCGCGCGGTTCAGCGCATCGATCAGCGCCACGATGTTGAGCTTCAGCGCGTCGACTTCGAACGACGCGCGTCCGATCGTCGCGTGGACGATGCCGGCCTTGTCGGCGCGGTACTGCACCTGGCCGGCCTTCGCGTTCCGGACCGCGGTGGCGACATCGGGCGTGACGGTGCCGACCTTCGGGTTCGGCATCAGGCCGCGCGGGCCGAGGATCTGGCCGAGCGCACCGACGATGCGCATCGTGTCCGGCGACGCGATGACGATGTCGAAGTTGAGGTTGCCGGCCTTGACCTGTTCGGCCAGGTCTTCCATGCCGACGATGTCGGCGCCGGCTGCCCGGGCCTCGTCGGCCTTGGCACCCTGCGCGAACACCGCCACGCGGACCGACTTGCCGGTGCCCGACGGCAGCACGACCGAGCCGCGGACGACCTGGTCGGACTTCTTCGCGTCGATGCCGAGCTGGATCGACGACGTCGACCGACTCGTTGAACTTGGCCGTGGCCGTTTCCTTGATCAGCGCGAGCGCTTCGGCGACCGGATAGACCTTGTCGCGATCGACCTTGGCGGCGATGGCCTTGAGGCGCTTGGTCATCTTCTTTTCGGTATCGGCCATGATCAGAATCCTTCGACGGTGATGCCGATCGAGCGGGCGCTGCCGGCGATCGTGCGGATGGCGGATTCCATGTCGGCGGCCGTGAGGTCGGGCGACTTGCTCTTGGCGATCTCTTCGGCCTGCGCGCGGGTGATCGAACCGACCTTCGCCGTGTGCGGCGTGGCCGAGCCCTTGGTGATGCCGGCGGCCTTCTTGATGAAGTACGTCGCGGGCGGCGACTTCATCTTGAACGTGAAGCTCTTGTCCGCGAAGGCCGTGATCTCCACGGGGATCGGCATGCCGGGCTCCATGCCCTGCGTCTGCGCGTTGAATTCCTTGCAGAACTGCCATGATGTTCAGGCCGCGCTGGCCCAGGGCCGGTCCGATCGGCGGGGACGGGTTGGCCTTGCCTGCAGGAACCTGCAGCTTGATGAAACCGATGATCTTCTTTGCCATGATGCTTCCTTGTCGTGAGTACCAGCGCGGGGTCGGGCCTGGGCCCTACTGCCGCTCCTCGTGAAACGTCCAACCGCACTCTGCAGAACCACGCGCTTCCCGGTCGCCGGTTCGTCGAACGGGACCGGGCCATGAAGCGGGTCTTACGCCTTCTCGACCTGCGCGAATTCCAGCTCGACCGGCGTCGCGCGCCCGAAGATCGTGACCGACACGCGCAGGCGCGACTTCTCGTAGTTCACTTCCTCGACGTTGCCGTTGAAGTCGGTGAACGGGCCGTCCTTGACGCGCACCATCTCGCCGACCTCGAACAGGGTCTTCGGACGCGGCTTCTCGACCCCTTCCTGCATCTGCGCCATGATCTTCTCGACTTCCTTCTGAGAGATCGGCGTGGGGCGGTTGGCCTTGCCGCCGACGAAGCCGGTGACCTTGGCCGTGTTCTTGACCAGGTGCCACGACTCGTCGGTCATGTCCATCTCGACCAGCACGTAGCCCGGGAAGAAGCGACGCTCGCTGACCGACTTCGTGCCGTTCTTGACCTCGACGACCTCTTCGGTCGGCACGAGGATCTCGCCGAACTGATGCTCCATGCCCGAACGCGCGACGCGCTCGATCAGGGCCTTCTTGCACGCTCTTCTCCATGCCCGAGTAGGCGTGGACGACGTACCACCGCTTCGTGCTCTTCGCGGCGGGTGCGGTCTCGGGCGTCGTGGTCGTATCGGTCATCACTTCCTCCAGCCCAGGGTCCAGTCGTACAGGATCACTTCGAGCGACTTGTCGGTCAGCCACAGGAAGATCGCCATGACGACGACGAATCCGAACACGATCGCCGTCGTCTGGATCGTCTCCTTGCGCGACGGCCAGACGACCTTCTTGGTCTCGGCCACCGATTCGCGCCCGAAGGCGAAGAAGCGCTTGCCCGGCTCGGACGTCGACGCGATGCCCGCGCCGATCACCAGCCCCGCGAGCACCACCGCCACGCGCAGCACCGTCGGCTGCTGCGCCAGGACGTAGAACCCGGCGAGTCCCGCGATCACCGCGATCACGGCCAGCGCGATCTTCAGGCGGTCCATCCCGGTGCTGACGGTTTCGATATTCGTGTTTGCCATCACTGCCTTCTCTGTCCCACCGCTTGCCGGGTCACGCGATCCAACGTGCACACGACCCGGCAATCGTGGCAGGGGCGGAGGGCATCGAACCCCCAACCTTCGGTTTTGGAGACCGACGCTCTGCCAATTGAGCTACGCCCCTACGAACAACTTCAACGAAACTTCCAGCAAAAGCCGGGGCGCCTTGACGGGCCACTTGGCACCGGCGCTGAGCGAATAGCCGTCAGCTTCTTCCGTGCTTCGCGACCGGGGCGCCCCGTACTGCTGTCTAGGCAATGATCTTCGCTACGACACCGGCGCCGACGGTACGACCGCCTTCGCGGATCGCGAAGCGCAGGCCTTCTTCCATCGCGATCGGGTTGATCAGCTTGACCGTGATCGTCACGTTGTCGCCCGGCATCACCATCTCCTTGCCGGCTTCGAGCTCGATCGATCCCGTCACGTCGGTCGTGCGGAAGTAGAACTGCGGGCGGTAGTTGTTGAAGAACGGCGTATGACGGCCACCCTCTTCCTTCGACAGCACGTAGATCTCGGCCGTGAAGTGCGTGTGCGGCTTGACCGAACCCGGCTTGCACAGCACCTGGCCGCGCTGCACGTCTTCCCGCTTCGTGCCGCGCAGCAGGATGCCCACGTTGTCGCCCGCCTGACCCTGGTCGAGCAGCTTCCTGAACATCTCCACGCCCGTGCAGATCGTCTTCTGCGTGTCGCTGATGCCGACGATCTCGATCTCTTCGCCCACCTTGACGATGCCGCGCTCGATGCGGCCCGTGACCACCGTGCCGCGACCCGAGATCGAGAACACGTCCTCGACCGGCATCAGGAACGCGCCGTCGACCGCACGCTCGGGCGTCGGGATGTAGCTGTCCAGCGCGTCGGCGAGCTTCATGATCGCTTCCTTGCCGTGCGGGCCTTCGTCGCCTTCGAGCGCCAGCTTCGCGCTGCCGATCACGATCGGCGTGTCGTCGCCCGGGAACTCGTACTTGCTCAGAGCAACTCGCGCACTTCCATCTCGACGAGCTCGAGCAGCTCCGCGTCGTCGACCATGTCGGCCTTGTTCATGAACACGATGATGTACGGCACACCCACCTGGCGCGCCAGCAGGATGTGCTCGCGCGTCTGCGGCATCGGGCCGTCGGCCGCGCTCACCACCAGGATCGCGCCGTCCATCTGCGCCGCACCGGTGATCATGTTCTTCACGTAGTCGGCGTGACCCGGGCAGTCGACGTGCGCGTAGTGCCGCGCCTTCGTCTCGTACTCCACGTGCGCCGTGTTGATCGTGATCCCGCGCGCCTTCTCTTCGGGCGCCGCGTCGATCTGGTCGTACGCCTTCGCCTCGCCACCGAACATCTTCGACAGCACCGTCGTGATCGCCGCCGTCAGCGTCGTCTTCCCATGATCCACGTGCCCGATCGTCCCCACGTTTTTTTTTTTTTTTTTTTTTTGATCACGATCGGCGTGTTGTCGCCCGGGAACTTGTACTTGCTCGAGCAGCTCGCGCATCTCCATCTCGACCAGCTCGAGCAGCTCCGTGTCGTCGACGAGGTCGGCTTTGTTCATGAACACGATGATGTACGGCACGCCCACCTGGCGCGCCAGCAGGATGTGCTCGCGCGTCTGCGGCATGGGGCCGTCGGCTGCGCGCACCACCAGGATCGCGCCGTCCATCTGCGCCGCACCGGTGATCATGTTCTTCACATAGTCGGCGTGGCCCGGGCAGTCGACGTGCGCGTAGTGCCGCGCCTTCGTCTCGTACTCCACGTGCGCCGTGTTGATCGTGATCCCGCGCGCCTTCTCTTCGGGCGCCGCGTCGATCTGGTCGTATGCCTTCGCCTCGCCACCGAACATCTTCGACAGCACCGTCGTGATCGCCGCCGTCAGCGTCGTCTTCCCATGATCCACGTGCCCGATCGTCCCCACGTTCACGTGCGGCTTCGTCCGTTCGAATTTGCCTTTTGCCATGGTCGCTCCTGCGATGCTCTTTGAAGTTGTTGGAAATCGGATGCGGAAAGCCCGCGCTACCGTGATCAATCAGTGGTGCCCTTGGCGTGGATCGAACACGCGACCTCTCCCTTACCAAGGGAGTGCTCTACCACTGAGCTACAAGGGCGAAACAACGATGTGAAGTCGATGACGCTGGATGTTGTCGGCGTGCTTGCTGGAGCGGGTGAAGGGAATCGAACCCTCGTCATAAGCTTGGAAGGCTTCAGCTCTACCATTGAGCTACACCCGCGCGCCGGAGAGAACGAACTGCTTTCCCGTCGACACACCACAAGTCGCTTGCAGCGCCGCAGGACCCCACCCGCATCGTTGGAATCCTGGTGGAGGAGGCTGGATTCGAACCAGCGTAGGCGTAAGCCAACAGATTTACAGTCTGCCCCCTTTAGCCACTCGGGCACCCCTCCGAAGGGAACCG
>CAWCJI010000011.1:0-72280 GCA_963795885.1 uncultured beta proteobacterium
CCGCCGACAGAGAGCCTGAGGTCGTCCTTCCAGCGCGTCACGACGAGCCGCTGGTACGGCGTCGTGATCGCATGGACGATCTCGTCGCCGTACAGCCCGCGCTCGGACCATTGGGTGAGGCGCTCGGCGAACAGGAAGCCGGCGACCAGCACGACCATCACGATCGAAGCCCGCAGGATGCGGCCCTGCACGGCGGCGAGCCGGTCGCGAAAGTGGTGGATGGTCCAGAACGCGACCGCGACGTTCGCGATGCCGAACAGCAAGGCGGTCCGCGCGAGGCCGAGTCGCGGCGCGAGCAGCAGCGGGAACAGCAGCGACACCGCGAGCGCGCCGAGGTAGTCGAACGTCAGCACGCGGCTGACGATCTCGGAGAAGCTCGCGCGGCTGTCGTGAAGAGCCCGCATCACGAGCGGGATCTCCATCCCGACGAGGATGCCGATCGACAGCACGAGCGCGTAGAGGACCGTGCGGAACGGCGCCGACAGCCAAGCGAAGACGATGAACAGCCCGGTCGCGGACAGCCCGCCGAGCAGGCCGACGAGCAACTCGATGTCGACGAAGCGCGACAGCACGTCGTCGTCCTTCACGTACCGCGACAGGTGCGAGCCGACGCCCATCGCGAACAGGTAGCAGCCGATGATCGTCGAGAACTGCAGGATCGAGTCGCCGAGCAGATAGCTCGTCAGCGCGCCGGCGACGAGCTCGTACGCGAGTCCGCACGATGCGACGACGAAGACGGCGAGGATCAGCAGGCGGTCGGGCATCGATCCGGAACGCCGGTCGTCCGCATCGACCGCCGGCATCGCCGACCGCCGAGCGAGACGTCGCGTCAAGCCGCGGCGGTGCGTCGGCGACGCGACCGCTTCGCGGGCGCCGGCGAGGTCGCCGCGTCCGCGACGGCGGGATCGGACGCCGCGTCCGACGAACGATCGGCCGGCGCTTCGTCGCGACGCCCGCGCGAGGCGCCGCGGCGTCGGGTCGCCGACGGCGCGCCCGGCCGCAGGCGCACGGTGAGCGGCGACCCCGCGGCGTCGTCGATGTCGCGGACCTCGATGTACGGCTGTCGACGGATCATGTCGGACAGCTTGCGGAAGCCGTACAGGCGCGTGTCGAACGACGGATTGTTCTTCGCCATGTACGAGCCGACCGACGACAGCGTGGCCCATCCCTCGTCGCGGGACACGGCATCGAACGCCTGGCGCAGCGCGTTCTCGAGGTCGGGCACGTTCTCGATCGCATCCGCGGGCGGTGCGCCGGCCTCCGCGTTCGACCCGCCGCGCTTCAGCACCTCGAAGAACACGAAGCGGTCGCACGCCGCGCGGAACGCTTCGGGCGTCTTCCGCTCGCCGAGGCCGTAGACCACCTTGCGCGATTCGCGCAGCCGGGTCGCGAGCCGCGTGAAGTCGCTGTCCGACGAGACGAGGCAGAAGCCGTCGACGTTGTCGGCGTACAGCAGGTCCATCGCGTCGATGATCAGCGACGCATCGGTCGAGTTCTTTCCCTTCGTGTACGCGAACTGCTGGATCGGCTGGATCGCGTGACGGTTCAGGTGCTCCTTCCAGCCGGCGAGCTGCTGGCCCGTCCAGTCGCCGTACGCGCGCTTGACGGTCGCGGTCCCGAACTTCGCGACCTCCTCCAGCAGCTCCTTCGCGAGCGACGCGGATGCGTTGTCGGCGTCGATCAGGACGGCGAGCTTGGGATTGTCTGCTGCGCTCATGCGCGCTGTCCTGGAAGAGGGATTCGGGTCGATGCGGCCATCCGTTCGCGAGGGCGCGCCTGCATCGACCACGCGTGACTCGTTCCGCGATGCCGAGCGCCGCGCCCGGCCGGCCGGCAGCGTCGCAGGATAGCAGCGCGGCACCATCGACCCGCCTCCGCGCGTGCACGCTGCGGCCGATGGCCGAGTGATAAGCTCGCCGTTCGTCCGTTCAGCAGGGCCGTCCTCGATGCTCGGAGCCATCATCGGTTACGCGACCCATGTCATCGCCGCGGCGATCCTGCTCGGCGTGTTCATCGTCCTGTACACGAAGCTCACGCCGTTCGACGAGATGGCGCTGATCCATGCCGGCAAGGCATCGGCGGCGCTGTCGTTCGGCGGCGCGCTCGTCGGCTTCTCGCTGACGCTCGCCGCGGCCATCATCTACAACGCCGGGTTGCTGCAGGTGATCGTCTGGGCGATCGTCGCGATGGTCGTGCAGATCGTGGTCTACGCGGTCGCGAGCCGGCTGCTGCATACCGTCCGCACCGAGATCGAGGCCGGCAACGCCGCGATGGGCGGCTTCATCGGCGCGATCTCGCTGGTGGCCGGCATCATCAACGCAGCCTGCCTGTCGTGACGCGCGGCCGCCCGTCGCCGCCGGCTTCGCTTCGTCCGTCCATCGAGCCGTTTCGTCCCTCCGCGACCACCGTCGCGGACCTGCGCGCATCATCGCGCATCGACTTCCAGAAGGAGTAGGCCATGAGTCTCGCTTCGTTCATCAAGAAACAGTTCATCGACATCCTCCAGTGGACGGAGGACACCGAAGGCGTGCTGTCGTGGCGCTATCCGATGGAAGACCTCGAGATCCAGAACGGCGGCACGCTGGTCGTGCGCGAGTCGCAGATGGCGGTGTTCGTCAACGAGGGTCAGGTCGCCGACGTGTTCGGGCCGGGCACCTACAAGCTGACGACGCAGACGCTGCCGGTGCTGACCTACCTGCGCAACTGGGACAAGCTGTTCCAGTCGCCCTTCAAGTCCGACGTCTACTTCTTCTCGACGCGCGTGCAGACCGGCCGTCGCTGGGGCACGCAGCAGCCGATCACGATCCGCGATGCCGACTTCGGGATGGTCCGGCTGCGCGCGTTCGGCCTGTATTCGTATCGCGTCGCCGACGCGAAGGTGTTCCACAAGGAGCTGTCCGGCACGCGAGCCTATCTACACGCGCGACGACGTCGAGGAGCAGCTGCGCGGCATCATCCTCGCGACGATGGCCAACTCGATCGGCGCGTCGAAGGTCAACTTCCTCGACATGGCCGCGAACCAGACGCTGATGGCGAGCCAGGTCAAGGGCGACCTCGCGGCCGCGCTCGCGCGCTACGGCCTCGGGCTCGACGAATTCAACGTGCAGTCGGTGTCGCTGCCGGAAGACCTGCAGGAAGCGCTCGACAAGCGGATCTCGATGGGCATGGTCGGCGACCTGAACAAGTACACGCAGTACCAGACCGCGAACGCGATCCCGCTCGCAGCACAGAACGAAGGCGGCATCGCCGGCATCGGCGCCGGGCTCGCGTCGGGCATGGCGATCGGCCAGCAGATGGCGCAGGGCTTGGCGAGCGGCATGAACGGCTCGAACGGCACGAACAGCTCGACGATGCAGCAGACGACGGCCGCCGCGTCCGATGCGCGAAGCGCCGGAGGCGCGGCTCGAGAAGCTCAAGGGCCTGCTGGACAAGGGCCTCATCTCGCAGGGCGACTTCGACAGCGCGAAGGCGGAAGTGATCAAGCGACTCGTCGGCTGATCCACCAGCGCGCATGGCGGATCCCGGCACGGTGTCGGTCGACGGCGGCGCGGTCGACGAGGCGGCGGCGCATCGGCACTTCTCGAAGGCGTGCTTCAACGGCGCCTGGACACTGATCGAGAAGACCGACCGGACGCCGGCCGACGACGAGGCGATGATCCTGATGAGCCAGGCTTCGTTGTGGCACTGGTCGCAGCGGCCCGACTGCGGCGACCGGCAGTGGGCCGTCGGCTACTGGCAGGCGTCCCGCGTCCGCGCGATCGTCGGGCATGGCGCCGAGGCGATGCGCTATGCGCGGCTCGCGCTCGACCGCGCCGCTTCCCAGCCGGTGTTCTATCGCGCGGCCGCGCACGAGGCGATCGCGCGGGCGGCCCAGGTCTGCGGCGATGCCGATGCGGTGCGGGAGCACGCCGGCATCGCCCGCACGTTGGCCGACGCCATCGACGATCCCGAAGAGCGCGAGATCATCGAAGCCGATCTCGACACGCTCGGCTGATCGCATGGCCGCCCGCATCGATCCGCGATGAACACGATCGCCTGCCCGACCTGCGGCGCGCCGGTCACGTTCCGCTCGGCCGCGTCGGTGATGGCGGTCTGCGACTACTGCAAGTCGACGCTCGTCAAGGACGCCGACTCGATCCGCAACATCGGCCGGATGTCGGACGTCCTCGAGGACTATTCGCCGATCCAGATCAACACGTCGGGCTCGGTCGACGAAGGAAGCGGGAACCTCGGCTTCGTCGTCGTCGGCCGCATCCAGCTGCGCTATCCGGCCGGCTTCTGGAACGAGTGGTACGTGCTCGACGATCGCGGCGACGGCGGATGGTTGTCGGACGCATCGGGTCAGTACGTCTTCACGCGCGCGATCGATCGCGCCGCGTTCGCGAACGTGCCGCTGCCCCCGTTCGAGCAGATCCGCCCCGGCGGATCGCTCGACTTCGGCCAGGCACCCGACGGCAGCCGCCTCGTCTTCATCGCCGGCGACGTGCGCACCGCGCAATGCACCGGCGGACAAGGCGAGCTGCCGTTCACCGTCGGCGCCGGCTACACGGCGCGCGTCGCGGACTTCCATCGCGGCGAGGAGTTCATGACGCTCGACTACTCCGACGACGCGGGCGCGAAGACGCCGACGGCCGGAGGTCCGATCGTCTATCGCGGGCGCGCGGTCACGCTCGATGCGCTGCGTCCGCAGCTGCTGCGCGACGCGGAGACCATCAAGGACGAGGCCGGTCGCTTCAAGGGCAAGGTGGCCAACCTGGAATGTCCGTCGTGCGGCGCGGCCATCGCGTTCTCGCCGGGCGTCACGACGCACCTCGCCTGTCCGACCTGCCACGCGACGATCGACGCGACGTCGTCGGTCGCGCAGGTCATCGCGGCGGCCCGTCGCGTCGAGGCGGTCCCGACGACGATCGCGCTCGGCGCGACCGCGACGATCGCGACGGTCCGCTACACCGTCATCGGCCTGATGCGGCGCGCCGAGGTCAGCGCCGAGGCCGGCGAGTGGACCGAGTACCTGCTGTACGCGCCGCAGAAGGGCTTCGTGTGGCTGGTCGAGACCGACGAAGGCTGGCAGCGTGCCGACGTGCTCGACCGCTGGCCGTTCTGGTATGCGGCCGACCAGGCCGTCTTCGACGGCATGCCGTACGGTCGGATCGCCGACTACAGCGCGGTCGTTCGCTATGCGGCCGGCGCCTTCAACTGGAAGGTCGAGGCCGGCGACGTCACGCGCGTCACCGAGTTCCAGGGCGGCCCGGCGAGGCTCGCGGCCGAGTCGAACGAGAACGAGCTGACGTGGTCCCGTTCGGTGCCGGTCGCGCCGAACGAGCTGGCGACGTGGTTCGGCATGCCGGCCGTCGCGACCACGGCACCGCAGCCGGCCTGGTCGCCCGGCGCCGGCGGCTACCGGCGCGTCGCGAAGTGGCTCGTCATCCTGCTGCTCGTGATCAACGCGATCCCGGCGCTGCTGTCGCCCGGCCGCGCGATGATCGTCACGTTGCTCGCGATCGCCGCGCTGTACGTCCCGGCGTGGTTGATGGACCGGGCCAGCGGTCAGGGCGACGAATGAACGGACGACGGACGAGGGAGCGATCGATGACGAGACGACCGACGACAGCACGATCGCTGGGCAGGCTCCGACGCCCCGCGCGCCATGGGTAAGTACATCCTGTACGCGCTGCTCGTGATCGGCGCCACGTCGCTGGCGAATTGGTCGACGCTCGGGCGCGGCGGCTACGGCTACGGCGGCTACGGCACGCGCGGCGGCTGGATCGGCGGCGGTGGCGGCGGCGGTTTCAGTTCGTCGGGCACCGGTCACAAGTGATCGATCGCTCCTGATGCGCGATCCGTCGACCCGCGAGGGTCCGTCGTCGGCAGGCATCCATGCCGCGCGCGGTACGCACTGGCTGGTCGACTGTCACGGCGTCGACGCGGCGCTGCTGACCGATGCGACGGCCCTGCGCGCGCTGCTGCGCGGTGCGGCGGGGGCGGCCGGCGCGCACATCCTCTTCGATCACTTCCACGACTTCGGCGACACGAACGCGGGACCGCCCGGCGTGACCGGTGTCGTGCTTCTCGCCGAGTCGCACGCGACGATCCACACCTGGCCCGCGACCGGCTTCGCGGCGATCGATCTCTTCCTTTGCGGCGCGACCGACGGCGAGCGCGCGGTGGCATTCATCGAGACCGCCTGCGCGCCGGCACGCGTCGCGGTCCGTCGCGAGCCGCGCGGCATCGACGCCGGCGACTGACCGCACGGACGCGTTCAGCGCGCGGCCGCGAACGCATCCAGGATCGCGTCGGCGCCGACGAAGTCCTGCGTCGACGGGCCGAGCAGTCCGCCGAACAGCGCGGGTCGTCCCGGAATCGCGTGGCCGCCGCCGTCGATGCGATAGAGCGTCAGCGACGTGCCGGGCGTGCAGCCCTGCCAGTCGATGCGGACCGTGGAGGTCGCATCCCTGGCGTCCGCGTGCTCGAGCGGTCGTGGGGTCGACGGTGCGCCGCAGCCGTCCGCCTTCGCGAACAGCGCGAGCGTCTCGTCGACGCCGAGCACGTCGCCGCGCTCGCCGCTGAAGCCGACGCCGCCGCCGCGATACGGCACCATCGGGTCGGCGGTGCCGTTGATCATCACGACCGGCATCGCCTTCGGCGAACACGACGCGACGCCGGCCGGCATGTTCGCGATGATGGTGCCGATGCCCGCGAACAACTGCGGCGCCTTGCAGGCCAGCGCGAAGCTCATCATGCCGCCGTTCGAGATGCCGGCGACGAACACGCGATCCGGCCGCGCGACGTGGTCGGCCACGAGCCGCTCGACCAGGGTGGTCAGGAACGCGATGTCGTCCGCGCCGCCGGGTCCGCCACGGCGGCCGTCGTTCCAGCGCCGGTCGATGCCGTCCGCGAAGACGGCCGTGAAGCCGTGGCTCTTCGCGGCCTCCGCGAAGCCGGTCGCTCGCATCGTCAGCGCCGCGGTGCCGAGTGCGCCGTGCAACACGAGCACCGTCGGCTGCGGACCGTCCGCGACCGGGACGACGATCGCATGGCGCGGACCGTCGGCGGTCGCGATCGTCAGGTGGGTCGTCGCGGCCTGCGCGAGACCGGTAGCGCTCGCGAATGCGAGCGCCTTCAGCAGTCGCGAAAGCCGCATCACTTGTTGCCGTCGCCCTTCCGCGCGGCCGCGAGCCGCGCCAGACCGTCCCTGCAGTCGGGCGACAGCTCGGCGAGATGACCGCGCAGGCAGATCAGCTTGCGTCCGCCGCCGGGCTCGACGTTCGCGCACAAGCGGCCGGCGTCCGCGCGGCAGGCCTGCACGAGCGCCTGCCGGTTGTTGCCGGGAGCCGATTGGGGCGGCGCATCGGCGGCGAAGGCGGCAGCGCCGGCGCACAACGCGATCACGGCGATCGAGATCGAAGACAGTTTCATCGGAGGACTCCTTGAACGTGTCCGTGAGTTTGCGAATCGTCGGCCTTCGACGCAACGCGCGGCGCAGTGTCGTGACCGCTTCGCGGGGGCCCGAACAGCTCACGCATCGAGGCCGCCCAGCCGCGTGACGCGCGCAGGTCGCGGGCGAGCACCAACCATTCGCCGAACGCGATCCGCAACGGATTGCTCGTCGGCTCGCGACCCGCGAGCCCGTACCGCAGCGGCTCGTCGACCGGTGCGGTCGCGAACGTGCCGAACAGACGGTCGAACACCGACAGCACGCCGCCGAAGTTGCGGTCGATGCACGCGTCGTTCGACGCATGATGGACGCGATGCTGCGCCGGCGTGTTGAGGACCCACTCGAGCGGCCCGAGCGTCGGCACGAGCTCGGTGTGCACGAAGAACTGGTACAGCAGGTTCAGCCCGAGCATCGCGACGACGAGGCGCGGGTCGAAGCCGAGCCAGACCAGCGGCAGGAAGAACACGAAGCTGCCGGTCAGGTTGCCGGTCCAGCCGAGACGGATCGCCGCGGTGAAGTTGAGCCGCGTCGCCGAGTGATGGACCGCGTGCGTCGCCCACATCCACCGGATGCGATGCGACGCACGGTGATGCCAGTAGTAGACGAACTCGGTCGCGACGAACAGCCCGACGAGCGCGAGCGGCCCGGTCGAGTCGAAGTCGAACAGCCGATGCGCGAACACGAACACGAACGGCATCGCGAGCACGCCGGCCTCGACGACCCGCAGCAGCGCCTGGCCGACCGCGATGCCGAACGAAGCCGCGCTCTCGCGAAGGTCGTGCGTGTCGCGTCGCGCGAGCCGTGCGGCGACGTACTCGACCAGCATGAACGCGACCGCGACGGCGAACACCGCGCCGCGCGTCGAGGCGTTCGTCGATGCGAATGCGTTCATCGCCGATCAGGGTGTCGTCGTCGACGCGCTGTTGCGCGTCCGCGTGCCTCCGAGGAAGCCGGTGCGCGTCGCGGTCGACGTGCACGAGCCGTTCGCGCAGCTGCTCGCGCCGACGCGGGTCGCCGTCGCGCCGCGCGGGCCGGTCGTCGTGCTCTGCGAGTTGCACGAGCCGCCGGCGCAGCTCGCGGTGCCGGTGCGGGTCGACGTCAGCCCCGACGCGGTCGTCGTGCTGCCGGTCGACGTGCAGCTGTGGTCGGCGCAGGCGGTGGTGCCGGTATGGACCGCGCCGCGCGAGCCGGTCGACGTGACGGTCCGGCCCGCGGCCGATGCATCGACCGCGAAGGCGGTCGCCAGGACGAACAGCATGGCTGGAAGGATTGAAGTCTTCATGAGGGGTCCTCGATCGTTGCCGGCTCGATGCGAGACGGTGAGCGCAGCATGCGACGTCGGCGTCGCGCGACGATCAACGCGGCGTATGGATCGGTCTCGACCCGTCGCCGTCGCGTAACAGTGCGTCAACGCGCGCGCGTCCCGCTTGACGCGGCGACGCGAATCTTCGACAACGCTGCATGACCGCACGCCTCGCATCGACGATCGTGATCGTCGAGGACGACGACGAGATCCGCCGCCTCGTGGCCGACGTGCTGCGCCGAGAAGGCTTCGACGTCGAGCCGGCGGCGGACGGCACGGCGATGGACGGCGTGCTCGCGCGCATCCAGCCCGACCTGTTCGTCCTCGACCTGATGCTGCCGCACGAGGATGGGCTGTCGTTGTGCAGACGCCTGCGCGCCGCGCACGACGTGCCGATCCTGATCCTGAGCGCGAAGAGCGAAGAGGTCGATCGCGTCATCGGGCTCGAGATGGGCGCCGACGACTATCTCGTGAAGCCGTTCGGATCGCGCGAACTGGTCGCGCGCGTGCGTGCGCTGCTGCGTCGCGGCCGGCCCGCGACGACCACGACCGCGAGCAACCGCTTCGCGTTCGATCGCTTCGTCATCGATCTCGACGCGCGGCAGCTGATCGACATCGATGCGCGAACGGTCGCGCTGACGACGGCCGAGTTCGACCTGCTCGCGTGCTTCGTCCGTCATCCGCGCCGGGTGCTGAGCCGCGACCAGATCCTCGACTGGACGCACGGCCGGTCGGCCGAGCCGTTCGATCGCACCGTCGACATGCTGACGTCGCGACTGCGCCGCAAGCTCGAGTCGTCGAGCCCGGGATCGAACCTGATCGGGACCGCGCGCAATCGCGGCTACCTGCTGACGGCGCCGGTGCGCCCGGCGCCTTGAAGCCGGCCGGGGGCACTGCCGCGGCGTCGACCCGCACGCGGCAGCGGCTGACGTTCGGCACACGCATCGGGCTGATCGTCGTCGCGAGCGTCGCGGCCGTCTGGATCGGCGGGCTCGCGTTGTTCTACGTCGCGCAGTCGCGCGGCGCCGGCGCGCAGCCGCTGCCCGCGCAGATCGTCGCGATCGTGGACCTGCTCGAGCACACGCCCGCCGACCGGCAACGGGCCGTGCTCGACGCGGTGACGTCGACGACGCTGCAAGCCCGCATCGAGTCGGGCCACCGTGTCGAGCCGCCGTCGATGC
This sequence comes from uncultured beta proteobacterium, assembly GCA_963795885.1. Classification (GTDB taxonomy): domain Bacteria; phylum Pseudomonadota; class Gammaproteobacteria; order Burkholderiales; family Burkholderiaceae_D; genus CAHJXF01. The sequence continues at coordinate 9,920 of CAWCJI010000011.1, forward strand.
GCTTGTTCGTTCGCCTGAGCGAGCGCTCGCTCGCGCGCGAGCTCTCGTCGATCGGCGGCCGCGAGATCAGCGTGACGCTGAGCGACGGCGCCCGTCGCACACGCTGGCTGGCGTTCGCGGCCCCCGACGCGCTCGAGATCCGGATCGCGCTCGCGACCGACCAGACGCTCGTCGTCGACACGCGCAGCACGCAGTTCGCGACGCTGTTCGGCTTGCCGGTCGGCTTCGGCGCGGGACTGATGGGCTCGTTGATCGCGCTCGTCGCGTTGATCGTCATGCGACGCGAGACGAAGCCGCTCGCGCAGCTCGCGGCCGAGGTCGATCGCATCGACGTCGATCGGATCGGCGCGCCGCTCGGTGCGATCCGCCGGGGCGCCCCGGAGATCGACGCGCTGGTCGACGCGTTCGACCGGCTGCGCACGCGCGTCGCCGACCTGATGAAGGCGCGGATGTCGATGATGGGCGGCATCTCGCACGACGTCCGGACGTTCGCGACCCGGCTTCGCCTGCGCGTCGATGCGATCCCCGACGATGCGCAGCGCGCGCGATCGATCGCCGACATCGACGACATGATCCGCCTGCTCGACGACGGGCTGCTCGCGAGCCGCGCCGGCGCGCTCGAGCTGGCCGACGAACTGGTCGAGGTCGACGAACTGGTGCGAGAGGAAGTGAACGACCGGGTCGCGAACGGCGCGTCGATCGCGATGCGCACGCCGGACGCGGCCGGCGCGATGGCCGTGCTCGGCGACCGGCTCGCGCTGCGACGGGTGGTCGCGAACCTGCTCGACAACGCGCTGCGCTACGCGACGCGCGTCGAGGTCGCGCTCGCGCGGCAAGGCGACACGATCGTGATCGACGTCGACGATGACGGACCCGGCATTCCGATCGACCAGCGGGCGTTGCTGCTCGAACCGTTCACGCGACTCGAATCGTCGCGGAGCCGCGCGACCGGCGGCGCGGGCCTCGGCCTCGCGATCGTCCGCAACCTGGTCGTCGCGCACGGCGGTTCGGTCGCGATCGACGACGGTCCGCTCGGCGGCGCGCGACTGACGGTGCGGCTGCCGGCGTTCATCGATGAACAGGCCGGCTGACGCGGTGCGTGATGCCCGCGTGAACCGCCGACTGGGATTGGTGCGCCCGGCGCGAATCGAACGCGCGACCCTTGGCTTCGGAGGCCAATACTCTATCCCCTGAGCTACGGGCGCCTGGCACGACGCGCGAGGGCGGTCGTGACGAGGCGCGAGGATAGCCTCTTTGCCCCGGACCGTCCACGGCGGGACCGTGCCGCGTCGAGCATTCGCGCGTCGACCGTCACGTATAATCCGGGCGCTTTGCGCCGGCCCGCGATTCAAGATCATGCGCGGGGCGTGACGCGCCGCGTCCAGACCCCTCTCCCGCAGACCGCCGCCTCGTCCCGATCCGTCGACGACGATGCGGCGAGCCGCCAGGAAACTCGATGAGCGACCAGCACCACGAATCCCTGATCAAGACGCCGAAGCAGCTGATCGTCACGGTGCTCGCCTCGTTCATCGTGCCGATCGTCGTCATCGTGCTGCTCGCCAACTACGTGTCGTCGGGCCGCAAGACCGGCGCCGGCGGCGAGGGGACGACGGTCGAGGCGACCGACGCGCGCATCTCGCCGGTCGCGGGTTTCGACCTCGTCGATCCGAACGCGCCGCGAACGCTGAAGTCCGGCGAGGACGTCTTCAAGGCGGTCTGCACGACGTGCCACGGCGCCGGCATCGCCGGCGCGCCGAAGTTCGGCGACGCGGGCGCGTGGGCACCTCGCATCGCGGAGGGCGCGCCGACGCTCTACGACCATGCGATCAAGGGCTACCAGGGCAAGGCCGGCGTCATGCCGCCGAAGGGCGGCAACAGCGACCTCGACGACGTGGAAGTCCAGCGCGCGGTGGTCTACATGGCGAACGCCGGCGGCGCCAAGTTTCCGGAGCCCGCGGCGCCGGACAAGGCACCGGCGACCGCATCCGCGACCCCGCCCGCACCACCGGCCGCGCCGCAGCCCGATCCGAACGTCGTCAAGGCGATCGCCGCGATCAACGCCGGTGGCGCCGCCACCATGGTCGCCGCGGCGGCGCCGGCACCCGCGGCTGCGGGCGCCGATGCGGCCGGACAGAAGCTGTTCGAGTCGGTCTGCACCGCGTGCCACGGCATGGGCATCGCCGGCGCGCCCAAGTTCGGCGACAAGGCCGCCTGGGCGCCGCGCATCGCCGAAGGCCTCGACACGCTGTACCAGCATGCGATCAACGGATACCAGGGCAAGAACGGCGTGATGCCGCCGAAGGGCGGCTCGACCGCGCCGGACGACGACGTCAAGTCGGCGGTCCGCTACATGACGGCCGCGGCGAAGTAGGCACGAACCACGCAGCACGCCGGTCGTGCCGCGCATCGCTTCGTCGATCGAAGAAGACGATCGTCACAGCGTCTTCGCGAGGAACTTCGTCCCGACGACCGGATTGAAGACGTACGGCGCGATCGGCTCGAAGCCGAGCGTCGCATAGAGCCGCTGCGCATCGGCCATCGTCGGCAACGTGTCGAGCAGGATGCGCGCATGGCCGGCCTCGCGCGCTTCGTCGCAGATCCGTTCGGCCAGCCTGCGGCCGAGGCCGGTGCCTCGCACCGTCGGCCGCACGAAGAGCCGCTTCATCTCGCAGTCGGCGTCGCCGAGCGCCCGCATCGCGACGCAGCCGACCGCGTCGTCCCCGCGCCGCGCGATCAGCAGACGCCCGGCCGGCGCCGCGTACTTGCCGGGCAGCGTCGCGAGCTCGGTCTCGAAGTCCTGGAACGCGAGGTCGACGTCGAGGCTCCGCGCGTACTCGACGAACAGCGCACGCACGACGTCGAGGTCGCGTGGGAACACGGCGGGGCGGATGTCGATCGGATCGTCGGTCTTCGTCATTCGTCCTTCAGCCGCTGGATCGCGTCGATCAGGATCGGTCGCTGCCCGCGATGGATCTTGACCAGCGCGGTCGCCGCGTCGAAGTACGCGGCGCGATCGATCTCGGGAAACGATGCGTGCTTGCCGCTCTTCGGCGGCCATTCGATCTCGAACGTGTTGCTGCGAAAGGTCGTCAAGTCGAGGTCCGCTTCGACGAGCCACGCGTGGATCGTCTTGCGAGCCGGCGTGCGGCACGGCGCGAGCGCGATGCCGGGGTCGTCGATCGAGCGGCCGGTCTCTTCCTCGAACTCGCGCGACGCCGCGGCGCGCAGGTCCTCGCCGTCGTCGACGAGTCCCTTCGGGATCGACCACGCCTGGTCGTCCTTGTTCTTCCAGAACGGGCCGCCGGGATGCGCGAGCAGGAACTCGAGCCCGCTCGCGGACCGGCGATAGACGAGCAGCCCGGCGCTGACGTCGCCGCTCACGTCGCCACGCAGCGCGGGTGTCGCTCGCATTCGCGACGCGCTTTCGCTATGGTCGCGCTCGCGGTTCGCCGTCTCGCGCCCGCGTTCATCGAAGTCCACCGGAGTCGCCATGCCGATCAAACGTCCGAAAGGACCCGCGGGTCGCGTCGTCGTGCTCGAGCACGACTCGCAAGTGCTGAAGGACAACCCGCTCGGCGACCCGTCGGTGCGACCGGTCCACGTCTGGCTGCCGCCGCAGTACGACGACCGGCGCTTCGCCGACACGCGCTATCCGGTGCTCTACGACCTCGTCGGCTTCATGGGTTCGGGCGCGTCGCACACGAACTGGAAGGCGTTCGGCGAGAACGTGCCGGAACGCGCGGCGCGCCTCGTCGCCGAACGCAAGATGCCGCCGGTGATCATCGTGCTGCCCGACTGCTTCACGTCGCTCGGCGGCAACCAGTACGTCAACTCGTCGGCGATCGGCAACTACGCCGACTACCTGACGCGCGAGATCATCCCGTTCGTCGACGACAACTTCCGCACGCTCGCGTCGCGCGACCATCGCGGCTGCTTCGGCAAGAGCTCGGGCGGCTACGGCGCGATCGTCCACGGCATGAAGTATCCGAAGTTCTGGGGCGCGATCGCCGACCACTCGGGCGACTCGTACTTCGACTTCGTCTATCACCACGACTGGCCGAACACGCTCAACACGCTCGCGAAGTTCGCGAAGCCGCACCGCGACGCGGGTCCGATCGACGTCGTCGCGCGCTCGAAGGCGACCGCCGAAGGGCTCGACGACGGACGCGTGGCCGCGTTCCTCGACGCGTTGTGGAAGAAGAAGAAACTCGGCGCCGGCGACGGCCACGCGGTGATGAACCTGTGCATGGCGGCGACCTACGACCCGGACCCGACGGCGCCGAACGGCTTCCGGATGCCGTTCGACCTCGAGACCGGCGAGTTGATCCCGGCGCGCTGGAAGCACTGGCTCGCGAACGATCCGATCCACATGGTCGGACGCCACGCCGCGGCGCTGCGCACGCTGCGCGGCATCTACATCGATTGCGGCTGGGCCGACCAGTTCCACATCCATTACGGCACGCGGATCCTGTCGAAGCGCCTGCACGAGCACGGCATCGCGCACGTCTACGAGGAATTCGACGACACGCATTCGGACATCGATTATCGGATGGATGTCAGCCTGCCGTTCCTCGCGAAGTGCCTCGCCGACGAACGAGGCGTCGCGAGGAAGGAGACGGCGCGAAAGGTCGCTTGAGCACTCGGCCTGATCATCGCAGGAACAGCCGGTAGGCCGGGTTGTCGGTCTCCTGTTCGAACGGATAGCCGAGCGAATCGAGGAACGCATCGAACGCTTCGCGATCGTCGTCGGGGACCTGGAGGCCGACCAGGATGCGACCGAAGTCCGCGCCCTGGTTGCGGTAGTGGAACAGGCTGATGTTCCAGCTCGGACTCATCGTCGAGAGGAAGCGCATCAGCGCACCGGGCCGCTCGGGGAACACGAAGCGATAGAGGCGTTCGTCGTGCGCGAGTGCCGAGCGGCCGCCGACCATGTGGCGCACGTGCGTCTTCGCGAGCTCGTCGTCGGTCAGGTCGAGCGTGTCGAAGCCGTGCTCGCGAAACGTCGCCGCGAGCGCACGGCCGTCGCCGCGTGCGCGGACCGCGACGCCGACGAAGACGTGCGCGACGTGCGCGTCCGCGATCCGGTAGTTGAACTCGGTGACGTCGTGCGCGCCGACCAGCGCGCAGAAGCGGCGGAAGCTGCCGCGCTCCTCGGGGATCGTCACCGCGAAGACCGCCTCGCGCTCCTCGCCGACCTCGGCGCGCTCCGCGACGAAGCGCAGGCGGTCGAAGTTCATGTTCGCGCCGCAGGCGATCGCGACCAGCGTCTCGCCGACGAGCCCCTCGCGCGCCGCGTACGCCTTCAGCCCCGCGATCGCGAGCGCGCCGGCCGGCTCGAGGATCGAGCGCGTCTCGACGAACACGTCCTTGATCGCCGCGCAGATCGCGTCGGTGTCGACGAGCACGATGTCGTCGACTACTTCCTGCACGAGGCGGAACGTCTCGACGCCGACCTGCTTGACCGCGGTGCCGTCGCAGAACAGGCCGACGGTCGGCGAGCGCGACGATTGCGCCGGCCGCGAGCGAACGGGCCATCGCGTCCGAGTCGATCGTCTGCACGCCGATGATGCGGATGTCGGGCCGCACCGCCTTCACGTACGCGCCGACGCCCGCGATCAGCCCGCCGCCGCCGATCGCGACGAAGATCGCGTGGATCGGCTTCGACGAATGCAGCGCCTGATGCTGCCGCAGGATCTCCATGCCGATCGTGCCCTGGCCGGCGATCACGTCGGGGTCGTCGAACGGATGCACGAACGACAGGCCCTCGGCTGCCTGCAGCTCGAGCGCATGCGCGTACGCGTCCGAGTAGCTCTCGCCGGCGAGGACGACATCGGCGCCGCGCGCCCTGACCGCATCGATCTTCACGGCCGGCGTCGTCACCGGCATCACGATCACCGCACGGCAGCCGAGCCGTTCGGCCGCGAGCGCCACGCCCTGCGCGTGGTTGCCGGCCGACGCCGCGATCACGCCGCGTGCGAGCTCGTCGGGCGCGAGGTGGGCCATCTTGTTGTACGCGCCGCGCAGCTTGAAGCTGAAGACCGGCTGGTTGTCCTCGCGCTTCAGCAGCACGGTGTTGCCGAGGCGCGCCGACAGATGCGGCGCGACTTCGAGCTCGGTCTCGCGCGCGACGTCGTAGACGCGCGCGTTGAGGATGCGCTTGAGGTAGTCGGTCGACATGGCCGGGTCGCGATCGGGAACGCGCGACTCTAGCCGATCGACGATCCGCGGCGGCTCGGTGGTTCGTCGCGTCGCTACAATCGCCCGATGTTCGAGGCCTGGATGCAGAACGCACTCGCATGGCTATCGTTGCCGCAGTACGGGCTGTCGAGCGTGTTCCTCGTCAGCTTCGTGTCGGCGACGCTGATCCCGATGGGCTCCGAGCCGGCCGTCTACGGGATGGTCAAGCTGCGGCCGGACCTGTTCTGGCCGACGATCGCGGTCGCGACGGTCGGCAACACGCTCGGCGGCATCGTCGACTACTGGATGGGTCGCGGCGCCGAGTGGATGCTCGAACGCCGGCTGCACCTCGACGAGCACGGGCTGCCGATGACGCCGGCGATCGTCGGCGACGCCGCGCCGGGTCGCTGGCACCAGCGCGCGGTCCGATGGATGGAACGCTTCGGCCCGTTCGGCTGCATCTTCGGATGGCTGCCCGGCATCGGCGACCCGCTGTGCGCGGTGGCCGGCTGGCTCCGGCTGCCGTTCTGGCGTTGCGCGCTGTGGATGGCGGTCGGCAAGTGCCTGCGCTACATCGCGCTGACGGCGGGCCTGGCCTGGATGTTCTAGGGGACGAGTTCGAGCCGATGTTCGATGCGGCCGATGCGCCCGTCGAGCGCGTCGATGCGAGCGTTTTGACGAAGCACGTCGCTCAGCAGGTTGGCCACGTGGCTCTCGAGCGCGCCGACACGCAACTTGATATCCCGGATGTCTTCCTTCATCTGCGCGATGTCGGCCCGCATGGCGCGCAGCAATTCGAGGATGAGGCTTTCTACCTGTTCGGTCATGGCGTCATCAGACCGCATCGCCGCCGAGCGGTCAATCCTCCGTTCGGTTAGTCTGGCGTGCTGCGTCTACCCGACTGCGCGCATCGGTCCCGCTGCACCATGAATGCCCCCATCCTCCCGCAGTTCATCCGCGAATCCACCGCCGACGCGCCGTCGCGCGTCCGCGAGATTCCGTACAACTACACGTCGTTCTCGGATCGCGAGATCGTCATGCGGCTGCTCGGCGCGTCGGCCTGGACCGACCTCGAGGAGCTGCGCGGCGAGCGACGCACCGGGCGTTCCGCGCGGATGCTGTACGAGGTCCTCGGCGACATCTGGGCGGTCGAGCGCAACCCGTATCTGCAGGACGACCTGCTCGACAACCCGCGGCGTCGCGCAGCGTTGATCGAGGCGCTGCATCATCGGCTCAACGAGGTCGACAAGCGTCGTCGCGTCGACGAGGCCGATGCCGCACGCGACGCGAAGGTCCGACATCTGCTCGACGCGGCGCGACGCGCGGTCCGCGGATTCGAGGACGGCTTCAAGGCGACCTGGGACCTGCGCAAGCTCGCCGCGCGGCGCCTCGGTCGCGTGACCGCGAAGGACAACATCCGCTTCGACGGCCTGTCGCGCGTGTCGCACGTCACCGACGCGACCGACTGGCGCGTCGAGTATCCGTTCGTCGTGCTGACGCCCGACACCGAGGACGAGATGGCCGCGATCGTGGCCGCCTGCATCGAGCTCGGCCTGACGATCATTCCGCGCGGCGGCGGCACCGGCTACACCGGCGGCGCGATTCCGCTGACGCCGAACAGCGCGGTCATCAACACCGAGAAGCTCGAGCATCTCGGCGCGGTCGAGATGCGCGTGCTGCCCGGACACGCAGAGCCGGTCGCGACGATCTGGACCGGCGCCGGCGTCGTGACGAAGCGCGTCGCCGAGGCGGCCGAGGCCGCCGGCTTCGTGTTCGCGGTCGACCCGACGTCGGCCGAGGCGTCGTGCATCGGCGGCAACGTCGCGATGAACGCCGGCGGCAAGAAGGCCGTGCTGTGGGGCACCGCGCTCGACAACCTCGCGTCGTGGCGGATGGTCGACTGCGACGGCAACTGGCTCGAGGTCGAGCGGCTCGACCACAACCTCGGCAAGATCCACGACGCGCCGGTCGCGACGTTCGAGGTGCGGAAGTACGAGCCCGACGGCACGACGCTGCTGTCGACCGAGACGCTCGTGATCGAGGGCCGGCGCTTTCGCAAGGAGGGCCTCGGCAAGGACGTCACCGACAAGTTCCTTTCAGGATTGCCGGGCGTGCAGAAGGAAGGCTGCGACGGGCTGATCACGTCGGCGCGCTGGGTCCTGCACAAGATGCCGCCGCATGCGCGCACCGTCTGCCTCGAGTTCTTCGGCCAGGCGCGCGAGGCGATCCCGTCGATCGTCGAGATCAAGGACTTCATGGACGCGGAGGCGAAGGCCGGACGCGCGGTCCTCGCGGGGCTCGAGCACCTCGACGAGCGCTACCTGCGCGCGGTCGGCTACGCGACGAAGTCGAAGCGCGGCGGCGAGGCGTCTTCTTCGGGCGCGGCGTTGCCGAAGATGGCGCTGTTCGGCGACATCGTCGGCGACGACGCGGACGACGTCGCGCGCGCGGCGTCCGAGGTCGTCCGCATGGCCAACGGCCGCAGCGGCGAAGGCTTCGTCGCGGTATCGGCCGAGGCGCGCAAGAAGTTCTGGCTCGACCGCTCGCGCACGGCCGCGATCGCGCGCCACACCAACGCGTTCAAGATCAACGAGGACGTCGTCATCCCGCTCGCGCGGATGGGCGAGTACACCGATCACATCGAGCGCATCAACATCGAGCTGTCGATCGACAACAAGCTCGAACTGCTGGACGCGCTCGATCGGTATTTCGAGCACGACCTCGGCGCGATCCCGGTCGGCAAGACCGACGACGCCGACGTCGACCACCTGAGCCGCGAGGAGCTGTTCGGCGGCCGCGTCGAGCAGGCGCGGATGCTGATCGATCGGGTCAGGCGTCGCTGGCTGTATCTGCGCACGCACATGGACGCGTCGCTCGACGAAGCCCGCGAGGCGCTCGAACAGCACGGGCTCGCGCTGGACGTCGTCCCGGCGCAGGCCGGGACCCGATCGCTTCAGGCAGAGACGACGGATCAGACCTTGGGCCCCGGCCTGCGCCGGGGCGACGCTTCGCTGTTCGACCTGCTGCAGGTCCGCGCGATCCGCGTCTCGTGGAAGCGCGAGGTCGGCGCGGCGCTGCGCCAGCTGTTCAGCGGCGGCGAGTTCGCGCCGGTGCTCGCCGGCGTCGACGCCATCCACAAGAAGGTCCTGCGCGGCCGCGTGTTCGTCGCGCTGCACATGCACGCCGGCGACGGCAACGTGCACACGAACATCCCGGTCAACTCCGACGACTACGCGATGCTGTCGACCGCGAACCGCGTCGTCGCGCGGATCATGCGGATCGCGCGCGAGCTCGACGGCGTGATCTCCGGCGAGCACGGCATCGGCATCACGAAGCTCGAGTTCCTGACCGACGACGAGACGCGCGACTTCCGCGCGTACAAGCAGCGCGTCGATCCGCGCGGCCACTTCAACCTCGGCAAGCTGCAGGCGCTGCCGGCGATCCGCGCGGACCTCACGAACGCGTACACGCCGAGCTTCGGGCTGATGGGCGCCGAGTCGCTGATCATGCAGCAGTCGGACATCGGCGCGATCAGCGACTCGATCAAGGACTGCCTGCGCTGCGGCAAGTGCAAGCCGGTCTGCGCGACGCACGTGCCGCGCGCGAACCTGCTCTATTCGCCGCGCAACAAGATCCTCGCGACGTCGCTGCTGATCGAGGCGTTCCTGTACGAGGAGCAGACGCGGCGCGGCGTGTCGATCAAGCACTGGGACGAGTTCGCCGACGTCGCCGATCACTGCACCGTCTGCCACAAGTGCCTGTCGCCGTGCCCGGTCGACATCGACTTCGGCGACGTGTCGATGAACATGCGCAACCTGCTGCGCAAGATGGGCAAGAAGCGCTTCAACGCCGGCACCGCGGCGTCGATGCTGTTCCTCAACGCGACCGATCCGCTGACGATCAACGCGAGCCGCAAGGTGATGATGGACTGGGGCTACAAGGCCCAGCGTGCGGCCGTCGACCTGTTCCGTCCCGCGGGTCGCAAGCAGACGCAGCATCCGCCGGCCACGCACGGCAAGACGCCGGTGCGCGAGCAGGTGATCCACTTCATCAACAAGAAGATGCCGGGCAACCTGCCGAAGAAGACGGCGCGCGCGCTGCTCGACATCGAGGACGCGAAGTTCGTGCCGATCATCCGCGATCCGGCGAAGTCGGCCGTCGACGCGGAGGCCGTGTTCTATTTCCCGGGCTGCGGCTCGGAGCGGCTGTTCTCGCAGGTCGGACTCGCGACGCAGGCGATGCTGTGGCACGTCGGCGTGCAGACCGTGCTGCCGCCCGGCTACCTCTGCTGCGGCTATCCGCAACGCGGCGCCGGCGACTTCGAGAAGGCCGACAAGATCATCACCGACAACCGCGTGCTGTTCCATCGCGTCGCCAACACGCTCAACTACCTCGACATCAAGACCGTCGTCGTGAGCTGCGGCACGTGCTACGACCAGCTCGCCGGTTATGAATTCGACAAGATCTTTCCCGGCTGCCGGATCATCGACATCCACGAGTTCCTGATGGAGAAGGGCGTCAAGCTCGAAGGCGTGACCGGCACGCGCTACATGTATCACGACCCCTGCCACACGCCGATGAAGCAGTACGACCCGCTGAAGGTCGTCAACACGCTGATGTCGAGCGACCTCAACGGCAGGATCGACAAGAACGACCGTTGCTGCGGCGAGTCCGGCACCCTCGCGATCACGCGGCCCGACATCTCGACGCAGGTCCGCTTCCGCAAGGAAGAGGAGATGCGCAAGGGCGCGGCGAAGCTTCGTGCGGTCCAGCCCGAGGCCGTCGTGACGATCGACGCGCTGACGACCGCGCAGACGGCGGTTCCGGCCGTCGACCCGGCGCCGATCAAGGTCCTGACGTCGTGCCCGTCGTGCCTGCAGGGACTGTCGCGCTACGGCGACGACACCGGCGTCGAGGCGGATTACATCGTCGTCGAGATCGCGCGTCACCTGCTCGGGCCCGACTGGATGCCCGACTACGTGCGGCGCGCGAACGCCGGCGGCATCGAACGGGTGCTGGTGTAGGTCCGGCGTCGATCGTGCGAAGCGGGCGCGGCACGCGACCGACGCGCGCCGGGCGCGGTCGAGCGGTGGTATGTTGCCGACGGCCGAAGGCACAATAGCCGATCCGTCGTACGCCATCCGTCGCCATCCCATGCTCCGTTTTTCGCGCAGCGAAGTCAGGCCTCCCGAAAAGCAAACCCGCATCGTCGACGGCGTCGGCGCGAAGGCCTGGCTGGCGGCCATGTCGCAGCCCGCGACGCTCGAGAACCTGGCCGAGATCGCGCAGGTGCTGCGCACGCTCGGCGCCGAGGGCGCCGAGGGACCGACCGTCCTGCCGCCGCAGCGCAAGTTCGCCATCGCCGACCGTATCCGCGCCGCGCTGTTGCCGGCGCTGTCGGGCGGAACGGCCGAGGACCGCTTCAACACGCTGCCGCTCGACGACGAGATCGCCCGTCACTTCTGGGCCACGGTCGACGCGGTGTCGGTGCTGCGGGACGTCTACGCATGGCTCGTGTCGCAGCTGCCGAAGGCCGCGACGAACGGCGCAGGCTTCGAGAGCGAGGCGCTCGACGGCGCGCCGTCGCCGGCGACGCAGATCTCCGGCGTCAGCGCGCTGCATCGCGCGCTCGACCTGAGCGCGCAGACGATGGTCTGCATCCAGCGCGCGCGATGGGCGGTCCCGCTGTCGCTGTGGGAACGGCATTGCGTGCTCGGTCAGCTCGTTCGCGACCTCGACTGTCAGGACACCGACGTCCACGACGTGCTCAGGCTGTCCGCCACGAAGACCTGTCGCGCGGCGTTCGTCCTGCCGGTGCTGATCGCGCTCGCCGATCCGGCGTCGAAGACGGGACCCGAGTTCGAGGTGCTGCGGATGGCCGCGCAGCGCTGGTCCGCGAAGGTCGGCTTTCGCATCGAGCGCCGGCTCGCATCGGGGGACACCCCCGGCCGGCCGATCGCGAATCCCGGTCCGACCGCGGTGCTCGGCTCGTTCACGTTGCGCTTCGACACGCAGAGCGCGCTGCTGTCGATCGACAAGCGGCTCGATGCGCTCGCCGAAGGACGGACGCCGCGCGAAGCGGGGATCGGCGACACCCTGCGGGCGCCGATGGCCCGCGAGCTGCTCGCCTCGATGCGTCAGCGCTGGGGCGCGAAGTCGCCGCCCGACATCGACTCGCCGGACCGCGCGTGGCGCGACAACACCGCCGGCCTCGCGGTCGCCGCGATGGTCGGCATGCCGGCGCGCGAGGCGTTGCAGAACCGCTCCGGCCACGGCGCACGGATGGCGCCCGGCGTCGGGCAGTCGCTGTACGCGTATCAGCGGATGAAGGAAGGCGGCATCACGCAGCCGCGCGAGGTCGTCGAACGTGCGCGCGTCGAGCAGCTGATGGAGAAGGCCGAGTCGTGGACGCTCGTCGCCGAGTCGGCCGATGCCGTGCGCTGCATCCGCAAGCACGGTCGGCCTCGCGTCGGACTCCATCGCCTGATCGGTCTCAGGCTCGGCACCGCGTCGAAGGACGCGCCGTTCCTGCTCGGCTGGGTCGAGGCGCTGCAGGGCATGACCGTCACGATCGACGACGAACAGATCCGACCGAGCGTCGCCCACCATGTGCGGGTCCGGCTCGCGCCGGGTCTGCCGCAGGTGCTGCTCGCATCGATCGACGACGTCGATCTCGACGCCGCGTTCCTGCTGGTGCCGGGGGGCGACCCCGACGCGGTGCGGCGCGCCGGTCGCACGCTCGTACCGATGTTGAGCGATGTCGGCATCAGCGGCGGCATGCTGATCGACGACGGCGATGGCTGGGACGCCGTGCGCGAATCGCCGCGCGCGTACGGGCTCGTGCTGCCGCATGCGAGCTTCCGGCCGCAGCGACTCGTGAAGGCCGTTCGTGCCGGCGCGCTCGCGATGCTGCGACTCGAGGAGCTGATGATGCGCGGGTCGGACTTCGACCTCGTGCGCTTCACCCTGCTGTAAGCGCCTCGTCGACCGCGATGTCGCGGTCCCTCGACCGCTCGAACTCGGTCCGCTCGTCGTCCCTGGACACCCCGATCCGTTGCGCCGGCAACGAGGCCGTGAAGGTGCTGCCGTGTCCGACCTCGCTCGCGATGCCGAGCGTGCCCTGGTGCCGCGTCAGCACATGCTTGACGATCGCCAGGCCGAGGCCGGTGCCGCCCGACTGCCGCGAACGACTGCGATCGACGCGGTAGAAGCGCTCGGTCAGCCGCGGCAGGTGCTGCGCGGGGATGCCGATGCCGGTATCGACGACCGTCAACGTCGCGCCGCCGTCGGGCTGTCGATGCCATGCGACGTCGATGCGACCGTCCTCGGGCGTGTAGCGGATCGCGTTCGTCACGAGGTTCGTGAACGCGCTCGTCAGTTCGCTCTCGGAGCCGACGATCGTCGTGCCCGGCTCGACGTCGAAGCGGATGTCGTGCATGCCGTTCGACACCTGCCGCGCCGTCTCCTCGATGCGCGCGAACAGCGCGGTCGCGTCGATCGTCTCGGCGCGCGGCCCGCTGGTCGCTTCGAGCGCCGACAGCGTCAGCAGGTCGTCGACGAGCCGCTGCATCCGCGCCGCCTGCTCCTGCATCAGCTGCATGTATTGCATGCGCTGGGTCGGCGTCACGGCCGACTCGCTGATCGTCTCGAGGAAGCCCGACAGCACCGTCAGCGGCGTCTTCAGTTCGTGCGAGACGTTCGCGACGAAGTCGCGGCGCATCGTCTCCAGTCGCTCGAAGCGCGTGATGTCGCGCGACAGCAGCAGCTTGAGGTTGTCGCCGTAGGAGACGAGCTGAAGGGACAGCACGCGCTCGGGCCCCTGACCCGGATGCCGCATCCGCAGTTGCACCGGGCGGTCCCATTCGTGCCGCGACAGGTACGCGAGGAAGTCCGGCGCGCGGACGAGGTTGGCCACGTTCTGCCCGACGTCCTTGTCGAGCGTCAGGCTCAGATGCTGCTCGGCCTGCGCGTTGCACCAGACGATCTGGTCCTGCGGATTCAACGTCACCACGCCGTCCGGCAACGCCTGCGCCGCGCCGCGAAAGCTGCCGAGCGCCTCGTTGAGCGCGGCGAACTCGCGTTGCGTCGCGCGTTCGCGGTGATACAGATGCGCGTACAGCTCTTCCCACGAGCCGGACGATCGAGGCAGCGCCGAGCCCATCTCGCGACGCGACCAGCGCGACAGCGCGCGCAGGTGGATCGCGTCGCGGATGTAGCGCAGCGTGACGGCGATGGCGGCGAACGCGAAGGCGGTGGTCCAGTCGGACAGCACGCGCACGACCAGCGTCCCGAGCGCCACGAGGCCGATGAAGGACAGCGTCCGGATCCAGACGGGATTCATGGGTCGGTGCGGCGCCGGACGGCTCGGCGTCCTCGGGCTGGAGGCGTTGGAGCCTCGACGGTCCGCGAGACTGGCTTCGTCGAACGGCGAAGCGGCGGACGAGCGGGGCAAGGCCGCGAATCTTAGCGCGGGATCGCGCGGTCGGACAACGCCGGTGCGGGACCGGCGTCCGTCGTCAGGCGACCGCGCGCTGCTCGACGATCGAGAAGCGGTAGCCGCTGCCGCGCACGGTCTCGACGAGGTTCTCGTGGCCGGTCGGCGACAGCGCGTGCCGCAGCCGGCGGATGTGGACGTCGACGGTGCGTTCCTCGAGGAACACGTGGTCGCCCCAGACCTGATCGAGCAGCTGTGCGCGCGAGTAGACGCGTTCCGGGTGCGTCATGAAGAAGTGCAGCAGCCTGAATTCGGTCGGGCCGATCTCGAGCGTGCGCCGCCCGCCGTCGGCCGTCGCGCCGGACAGTCGATGCGTGACCGGGTCGAGCACGAGGCCGCCGATGTCGACGAGGTCGTCGGTCAGTTGCGGCGCGCGGCGGCGCAGGACGGCCTTGATCCGCGCCATCAGCTCCTTCGGCGAGAAGGGCTTCGTGACGTAGTCGTCGGCGCCCGCTTCAAGGCCGTCGACCTTGTCCGTCTCGTTCGAGCGAGCGGTCAGCATGATGATCGGCACGTCGCGCGTGCGCTCGTCGGCCCGCAACCGCTTCGCGAACTGCACGCCGGAGGCGCCGGGCAGCATCCAGTCGAGCAGCACGAGGTCGGGGAGCTCGGCACGGACCAGCGTCGTCGCCTGTTCGGCATCGGCCGCGCGAAGGACCTTGTGACCGGCGAACGTGAGATTGACGGCGATCAGTTCCTGGATCGCGGGCTCGTCTTCGACGACGAGGATCGTGCTGGACATCGGACCTCCGGCAGGCGAGCGATCGGCGCGACCATCGTCGCGTGACGCGGCGACGGCCGACGGCGGCGGCGACGTCGCACACGCGTCGACGCCACCGTTTCGTCGCGAGAATAAGACGATTCTATGACCGGAACGTGACACGCCAGCGACGCGCTGCGGGCGTGCGATACTCGATCGAATGTCGTCCGCATTCCCGCCGTCCGCAACGCCGCCCAACGCATCCGCGTCGGTCGAGCCGCCGACCGAGATCATCGTTCATCAACGCTCGCGCCGACTCGAGATCGCGTTCGGCGACGACGAGCGCTACAGCCTCGACTTCGAGTTCCTGCGCGTCCATTCGCCGTCCGCGTCGGTGCAGGGTCACGGGCCTGGCCAGGAAGTCCTGCAGGTCGGCAAGCGCGACGTGACCATCACGAGCCTCGAGCCGATCGGCCACTACGCCATCAAGCCGACGTTCTCCGACGGCCACGACAGCGGCATCTTCACGTGGGCTTACCTTCGCAAGCTCGGACGCGACCGCGACGCGCTGTGGTCGACCTATCTGCGTCGCCTGGCCGAAGCCGGGGCGAGTCGCAATCCGGCGGGGTACGTCGAGACGAAGCCGATCGTGTTCCATTCGAGCGAGGCGCGACGCAAGTGACCGGCGCGACGGAGGACCGGTCGAAGGATGCGACCGACAACGCGATGAACGAAGCCGCGTCGTCCGGTCGGACCCATTTCGGCTTCGAGACCGTGCCCGAGGCGGCGAAGGCCGAGCGCGTCGCCGACGTCTTCCACTCGGTCGCCGCGAAGTACGACGTCATGAACGACGTGATGTCGGCCGGACTGCACCGCGTCTGGAAGGCGTTCACGATCGGTCGCGTCGGCGTGCGTCCCGGCATGCGCGTGCTCGACATCGCCGGCGGCACCGGCGATCTCGCGAAGGCCATGGCGCGACGGGCCGGCCCGACCGGCGAGGTCTGGCTGACCGACATCAACGCGTCGATGCTGTCGGTCGGTCGCGACCGGTTGCTCGATGCGGGCCTCGTGCTGCCGACCGCGATCGCGGACGCCGAGCGACTGCCATTCCCGGACGACTACTTCGACCGCGTCACGGTCGCGTTCGGACTCCGCAACATGACCCGCAAGGATCGGGCGCTCGTCGAGATGCGACGCGTGCTGAAGCGCGGCGGCCGCCTCTTCGTGCTCGAGTTCTCGCGCGTCTGGAAGCCGCTCGCGCCGATCTACGACGCGTATTCGCTGAAGGTGCTGCCGTGGCTCGGCGCACGCATCGCGAAGGACGCCGACAGCTATCGCTATCTGGCCGAGTCGATCCGCATGCATCCCGATCAGGCGACGCTCGCGGCGATGCTCGGCGAGGCCGGCTTCGAGCGCGTCCGCGTCTTCAACCTCACGGCCGGGGTCGTCGCGCTGCACGAAGGCGCGAAGCTCTGAGCGTCCGACGATGCCGACCGCGACCTCCTTCTTCTCGCGCCCGCCGCTGCCGCCGTTCGGCAATCGGCTCCGCAATCCGCTCGACCTGCTACCGGCCGCGATCGATCACCTGCTCGCGGCCGAGCCTTGGGCGCGCATGCAGCTCGCGCCGCACGTCGGCAAGACCCTCCACGTCGTCGTCGCGCCGTTCACGATCCGGCTGACCGTGGCCAGCGATCGTTCGGTCGTCCGCGCGACGACCGACGCCGTCGCCGACACGACGGTGACGCTGCCGTCGGCGTCGATCCCGCGGATGATGAGCGGCGGCGTCGAGGCCGCGCTGCGCGACCTGCGCGTCGAAGGCGATGCGGAATTCGCGCAGACAGTTTCGATGCTCGCGAAGAACCTGCGCTGGGACGTCGAGGAAGACCTGTCGAAGGTGATCGGCGATGCGGCGTCCCATCGCGTGGTCGCGGCCGGCCGCGCGGCGTCGAGCGAGATCCGTCGTGCCAACGAACGGCTCGCGGCGAACGTCGTCGAGTTCCTCGTCGACGAGGATCCGCAGCTCGTGCGGCCGCGCGCCGTGACGATGCTCGCCGACGGCATCCGGGCGCTGCGCGACGATCTCGCGCGGCTCGAGAAGCGCGTCGATCGGCTGACGAGCGCAGCACCGGTCGCATCCCGCCGTTGAACGGCGCCGTGCGAGCGAACGGCGCCGCGGTCTGCATCGTGCGCGTCGCCGCCTGATGCAGATCTTCCGAATCTTCGTCATCGTGCGCGTGCTGTGGCGCTACGGGCTCGACGAGATCCTCGCGGGCGGTCTCGCGATGCCGTTCGTGACGCGTTCGATCGGCTATCTGCGCTTCGGTCGCGACTTCCGCACGCCGCGCGCGCAGCGGCTGCGCGAGGCGCTCGAATCGCTCGGCCCGATCTTCGTCAAGTTCGGCCAGATGCTGTCCACGCGGCGCGACCTGCTGCCGGCCGAATACGCCGACGAGCTCGCGCGGCTGCAGGACCGCGTGCCGCCGTTCGACCCCGAGCTCGCGATCAAGCAGATCCGCGTGTCGCTCGGCAAGTCGCCGGAGGAACTGTTCGAGACGTTCGACCGCGTGCCGATCGCGTCGGCCTCGATCGCGCAGGTCCACTTCGCGACGTTGAAGGCCGATGCGGACGGCAAGCGTCGCGAGGTCGCGGTCAAGGTGCTCCGGCCCGGCATGCATCGCGCGATCGAGCGC
Organism: uncultured beta proteobacterium; assembly: GCA_963795885.1. Taxonomy (GTDB): domain Bacteria; phylum Pseudomonadota; class Gammaproteobacteria; order Burkholderiales; family Burkholderiaceae_D; genus CAHJXF01. Next base: position 27,981 of record CAWCJI010000011.1, read on the forward strand.
GACCTCGCGCTGCTGCAGACGCTGGCCGCGCTGGTCGAGCGGCTGTCGGCCGACGGCAAGCGGCTTCGTGCACGCGACGTCGTCGCGGAGTTCGACAAGTACCTGCACGACGAGCTCGACCTGATGCGCGAGGCCGCGAACGGCAGCCAGCTGCGTCGCAACTTCGCCGGCTCGAAGCTGCTGCACGTGCCCGAGATGTTCTGGGACTACTGCAGCGAGGCCGTGATCGTGATGGAGCGCGTGTCGGGCATCCCGATCGGCCGCATCGACCAGCTGAAGGCGGCCGGCATCGACCTGAAGAAGCTGTCGCGCGACGGCGTCGAGATCTTCTTCACGCAGGTCTTCAAGCACGGCTTCTTCCACGCCGACATGCACCCGGGCAACATCTATGTCGGCGACTCGGGCGTCGACTTCAATCGCTACATCGCGATCGACTTCGGCATCGTCGGCACGCTGACCGACTACGACAAGAACTACCTCGCGCAGAACTTCCTCGCGTTCTTCCAGCGCGACTACAAGCGCGTCGCGGTGCTGCACATCGAGTCGGGCTGGGTGCCGAAGGGCACGCGCGAGGACGAGCTCGAGTCCGCCATCCGCGCGACCTGCGAGCCGGTCTTCGACCTGCCGCTCGCGCGCATCTCGCTCGGGCAGGTGCTGCTGCGGCTGTTCCAGACGTCGCGCCGCTTCAACGTCCAGATCCAGCCGCAGCTCGTGCTGCTGCAGAAGACGCTGCTGAACATCGAAGGGCTCGGTCGCCAGCTCGACCCCGAGCTCGACCTGTGGGCCACCGCGCAACCGTTCCTCGAACAATGGATGCGCGACCAGCTCGGCTGGCGCGGCTTTCGCGACCGGCTGAAGCAGGAGGCGACGCAGTTCGCGACGTTCGTGCCGCAGATGCCGCGGCTGATGCACCGGCTGCTCGCGCACGAGGCCGAGACGCCGCTGGTCGCCGCCGTCGCCGACCTCGTCGCGGTCCAGCGACGGACCCGGCGTGCGATCGCCGTCGGCTTCGGTCTCGTCGCCGTCCTGCTCGCCGTCCTGATCGCGTTCGTCGCGGTCCTGCTGCATCACGTCGGCTGGCGCTGGTAGCGCTCGCTTGCGCATCGCGGTCGCCGATCTGCAACAGATCGTCGACCGGGCGCCATGCGCGGCCCTCCGGCCGCGCGAGGTCTGCTAATTTTGCGGCTGTGCAGCGAAGCGCGGTCGCGTCTCGCGCGCGTCCTCTCGCCTCCTCGACCCGGACCGACGCCGCATGAGCAATCTCTTCTGGTTCGTCATCATCTACTGGGTGATCTCGGTCGGCATCGGCCTCTATGCCGGGAAGTTCGTGCACGACTCGAGCGGCTATGCGAACGCGGGCCGCGCGTTGCCGATGTATGTCGTGACCGCCACGGTCTTCGCGACCTGGTTCGGGTCGGAGACCGTGCTCGGCATTCCGGCGAGCTTCCTGAAGGACGGGCTCGGCGGCGTCGTCGCGGATCCGTTCGGCGCTTCGCTGTGCCTGGTGGCGGTCGGGCTGTTCTTCGCGCGGCCGCTGTACCGCATGAACCTGCTGACGATCGGCGACTTCTATCGCAACAAGTACGGCCGCATCGTCGAGGTCCTGACGTCGCTCGCGATCGTGATCTCGTACCTCGGCTGGGTCGGCGCGCAGATCTCGGCGCTCGGACTCGTCTTCAACGTCGTGTCGGGCGGCACGATCACCGAGACGTGGGGCAAGATCATCGGCGCGTCGACCGTGATGGTCTACACGATCTACGGCGGCATGTGGTCGGTCGCGATCACCGACTTCATCCAGATGATCATCATCGTCGTCGGCATGCTGTACATCGGCGGCGAGGTCAGCGGTCAGGCGGGCGGCGTCGGCGTCGTGATCCAGCATGCGATCGACGCCGGCAAGTTCGCCAACTTCTGGCCCGGCTGGAACCTGGTCCCGATCATCACGTTCGTCGGCACGCTGGTCACGATGATGCTGGGCTCGATCCCGCAGCAGGACGTGTTCCAGCGCGTCGCGTCCGCGAAGAGCGAGAAGATCGCGGGGCGCGCGTCGGTGCTCGGCGGCGTCATGTACTTCTGCTTCGCGTTCATCCCGATGTTCCTCGCATACGCGGCGACGCTGATCGATCCGCAGATGGTCGAGCCGCTGCTGAACAGCGAAGAGAAGCGCGCGTCGCAGCAGATCCTGCCGCAGCTGATCCTCACGCACGCGCCGTTCTTCGCACAGGTGATGTTCTTCGGCGCGCTGCTGTCGGCGATCAAGAGCTGCGCGTCGGCGACGCTGCTCGCGCCGTCGGTCACGTTCGCCGAGAACATCCTCAAGCCCGCGTTCAAGAACGTGACGGATGCGAACCTGCTGAAGACGATGCGGATCGTCGTGCTGTGCTTCACGATCCTCGTGACGCTGTACTCGGTCGGCTCGGACCTGCCGATCTACAGCATGGTCGAGAACGCCTACAAGGTGACGCTCGTCACCGCGTTCGTGCCGCTCGCGTTCGGCCTCTACTGGAAGCGCGCGAACACGCAGGGCGCGATGCTGTCGATCGGGCTCGGCCTCGTGTCCTGGATCGGGATGGAGATCACGAATCCCGACGCGCCGCTGCCGCCGCAACTTCTCGGGCTGATCATGAGTCTGGTCGGGATGATCGTCGGCTCGCTGGTCCCGTCGATGGGGCAGGTGCGGGAGCCCGGCGACAACCCGGGGTTGGCGGCGAGCGAGATCGACGCGAAGCGATCGTGAGCCCGGACCTCGCCGCGCGAGGTCGACGATGAAGCCGGAACGCGTGCGGCGCTGGATCATGCTCGGGTTGTCGGCGGCCTGCGCCATCGCGACGACGGTGGCCGCCTGGCATGCGCATGCGCAGACGCCGCCGCCCGCACCCGCGGCACCCCGCGCGATGCCGTACGACGCCGCCGCCGATCCGCGTCGCGACCTGCAGCGCGCGCTCGAGGCGGCGCGTCGCGAGCACAAGCGCGTGCTCGTCGTGTTCGGCGCGAACTGGTCGCCCGACTGCCGCGTGCTCGACGACGCATTCCACGCGGGCGGCAAGACCGATGCGCTGGTCGCGAGCCGCTTCGAGGTGGTCCACGTCGACGTCGGACGCTTCGACCGGAACCTCGACTTCGCGAGGCGCTACGGCGACCCGGTCGGCAAGGGCATTCCGTCGGTGGTCGTCGTCACGCCGAGCAATCAGGTCGTGTATCAGACGAAGGCCGGTGAACTGGCCGACGCGCGCGAACTCGGCGCCGATGGCATCTACGGCTTCTTCAAGGAGCAGGTGGACACGCCGGCAGGGTCGTAACGCGTCCGCCGGATGAGGGAGGCCGACGCGGTCCGGGAGGGGTTCAGTGGAGTCCGGACGCCGCCCGCCGATCGACGGACGCGCGGCGAAACAGGTAGAGCGTGGCGCCCAGGCCGCACACGGCAGCGACGGTCAGCCAGATGCCGGGCGCCGCCTTGTCGTGGGTCACCTCGATCATCCAGGTCGAGATGAACGGCGTGAGCCCGCCGAAGAGCGCCGTGGCGAGGCTGTAAGCCAGCGAGAAACCCACGACGCGAACCTGGACCGGCATCACCTCGGTCAGCGCGACCACCATCGCGCCGTTGTAGAGACCGTAGAGCGCGGACAGGACGAGTTCGACCTCCAGCATCCGCATGAACGACGGCGCCGCCGCGAGCCACGACATCATCGGATAGGCCGACAGGATCGTCAGCGCCGTGGTGATCACGAGCAGCGGCTTGCGGCCGTACCGGTCCGCAATGGTGCCGCCGATCGGCAGCCAGATGAAGTTGGAGATGCCGACGCAGAACGTCACGATCAACGCATCGCGCGCCGTGAGATGCAGCACGCTCTTGCCGAACGTCGGCGTGTAGACGGTGATGAGATAGAACGCCGTGGTCGTCATCGCCACCATCAGCATGCCGGCGACGACGATCTGCCAGTTGGCGACCATCGAGCGCAACACCTCGGCGGTCTTCGGATGATGCTTGCGGCTGGTGAATTCTTCGGTCTCCTGCAACGTGCGACGCAGCACGAAGATGACCGGGACCACGAGGCAGCCGAAGAAGAAGGGGATGCGCCATCCCCAGGCGTCGACCTGTTCGGCCGTCAGATATTCGCGCACCGCGAAGCCGAGCGCGGCCGCGATCACGATGGACACCTGCTGGCTGGCCGATTGCCAGCTCACGTAGAAGCCCTTGCGACCCGGCGTGGCGATCTCGGCGAGGTAGACGGAGACTCCGCCGAGTTCGGCGCCCGCCGAGAATCCCTGCAGCAACCGGCCGACGAGGACCAGCAGCGGCGCGAGCAGCCCGATCGTCGAGTAGTTCGGCACCACGGTGATGAGGATCGTGCCACTGGCCATCAGCGCGAGCGTGACGATCAGCCCTTTGCGACGCCCGACCGTGTCGATGTACGCGCCGAGCACGATGGCGCCGAGTGGACGCATCAGGAAGCCGGCGCCGAACACCGCGAAGGTCAGCATCAGGCGCGCGAATTCACTCTCCAGCGGAAAGAAGGCACGGCCGATGTCCGCCGCGAACAGCCCGAACAGGAAGAAGTCGAACTGCTCGAGAAAGTTGCCGCTGGTCACGCGCAGCACGGCGCCGACCTTCGACGACGCGGGCATATGGGAATCCAGTGTGACGGCCGTCATCGTGTCTCCTCGGTTCTGTTGCCGGTCTTGTATGCCGCTCGGTCGCCGCATTCTAGTCCGGCAATCCGGACACAGGCTGCCTGTTTCGTTCCTTGAGGCCGGGCCGGATGGGGCCTAAAATGCGCGGTCGGTTCCGTCAGGGACCCGGCGTTCGGGCAAGCGTCCGCACGCACCATCCGCCGCCCGCGTTCACGAGACGTCGTCGGCGCCGTCGGAGTCCTCGCCATTGCAGCGACCTCCGCGATCCCGAAAACACGATTTTTGAGGACTCTCGATGAACGCCCCGATCGCACCGGAACACCTCACGCCCGAGCTGCACGAAGCGCTCGGCCGCGTCACGCTCGACGACAAGTACACGCTGGACAAAGGTCGCGCGTACATGAGCGGCACGCAGGCGCTCGTGCGCCTGTTGATGCTGCAGCACGAGCGCGATCGCCGCGCGGGACTGAACACCGCGGGCTTCGTCTCCGGTTATCGCGGCAGCCCGCTCGGCGGCGTCGACCAGACGCTGTGGCGCGCGAAGAAGCATCTCGAGGAACATCACATCGCGTTCCAGCCGGGCCTGAACGAGGACCTCGCCGCGACATCGGTCTGGGGCTCGCAGCAGGTCAACATGTACCCGCAGGCGAAGTACGACGGCGTCTTCGCGATGTGGTACGGCAAGGGCCCGGGCGTCGATCGTTCCGGCGACGTCTTCAAGCATGCGAACGCGGCCGGCACGTCGAAGCACGGCGGCGTGCTGGTGCTCGCCGGCGACGACCACTCGGCGAAGTCGTCGACGCTGCCGCATCAGTCGGACCACATCTTCAAGGCCTGCGGCATCCCGACGTTCTTCCCGGCGACGGTCCAGGAATATCTCGACCTCGGCCTGCACGCGTACGCGATGAGCCGCTACTCGGGCCTGTGGGTCGGGTTCAAGGTCGTGACCGACGTCGTCGAGGCGTCGGCGTCGGTGATCATCGATCCCGATCGCGTCAACATCGTGCTGCCCGAAGACTTCGTGCTGCCGCCGGACGGCCTCAACATCCGCTGGCCCGACGGCCCGCTCGAGCAGGAAGCGCGGCTGATGGACTACAAGTGGTACGCCGCGATGGCGTACGTGCGCGCCAACAAGCTCAACCACGTCGTGTGGGACTCGCCGCACGCGCGCTTCGGGATCATGGCGTCGGGCAAGGCGTATCTCGACACGCGCCAGGCGCTGATGGACCTCGGTCTCGGCGAGGCCGAGTGCGCGCAGCTCGGCATCCGCCTGTTCAAGGTCGGCGTCGTCTGGCCGCTCGACGCGTATCACGTGCGCGAGTTCGCGACCGGGCTCGAAGAGATCCTCGTCGTCGAGGAGAAGCGTCAGGTCCTCGAATACCAGTTGAAGGAAGAGCTCTACAACTACAGCGAGAGCGTGCGGCCGCGCATCTTCGGCAAGTTCGACGACAAGGAAGGCGGCGAGTGGTCGATCCCGCAGGGCAACTGGCTGCTGCCGGCGAAGTACGAACTGTCGCCCGCGCTCGATCGCGAAGGCGATCGCCAGCCGCCTGAAGACGTTCGACCTGCCTCGCGACGTGCGCGCCCGTGTCGACATGCGGCTCGCGGTCATCGACGCGAAGGAGAAGGCGCTCGCGAAGCCGCGCGTCATCACCGAGCGCAAGCCGTTCTTCTGCTCGGGCTGTCCGCACAACACGTCGACGCGCGTGCCCGAAGGCTCGCGCGCGGTCGCCGGCATCGGCTGCCATTACATGACGGTGTGGATGCCCGACCGTCGCACCGAGACGTTCACGCAGATGGGCGGCGAAGGCGTCGCCGTGGATCGGCCAGGCGCCGTTCACGAACGAGAAGCACATCTTCTCGAACCTCGGCGACGGCACGTACTTCCACAGCGGCATCCTCGCCATCCGCGCGTCGATCGCCGCGAAGGTGAACATCACCTACAAGATCCTGTTCAACGACGCGGTCGCGATGACCGGCGGACAGGCGACCGACGGGTCGATCACGGTGCCGCAGATCACGCGCCAGATGGCCGCCGAAGGCGTGCGTCGCATCGTCGTCGTGACCGACGAGCCGGAGAAGTACGACGGCCACTGGGACCCGTCGCAGCGCGTGATCCAGAACGAGGAAGGGTCGGCCGCGATCGCGACCGGCCGCAAGTCGAAGGCGCTCGGACCGCAGCACGACAACCACCTCGCGCCCGGCGTGACGGTCCATCATCGCGACGAGCTCGACCGCATCCAGCGCGAGTTCCGCGAGATCGAAGGCGTGCACCGATCATCATCTACGACCAGACCTGCGCATCGGAGAAGCGGCGGCGCCGGAAGAAGATCGTCGACGGCAAGCCGCTGTTCCCCGATCCCGCCAAGCGCGTCTTCATCAACGACCTCGTCTGCGAAGGCTGCGGCGACTGCTCGGTGCAGTCGAACTGCCTGTCGGTCGAGCCGCTCGAGACCGAGTTCGGCCGCAAGCGCGTCATCAACCAGTCGTCGTGCAACAAGGACTACTCGTGCGTGAAGGGCTTCTGCCCGAGCTTCGTCACGGTCGAGGGCGGACGCGTCCGCAAGGGCAAGGGCACGGCCGCCGGGGGCGATGAGATCGATCGTCTGTTCGACCTGCCGCAGCCGACGGTCCCGGTCGCCGACGTGCCGTACGGCATCCTCGTGATGGGCGTCGGCGGGACCGGCGTCGTCACGATCGGCCAGCTGCTCGGCATGGCCGCGCATCTCGAAGGCAAGGGCGTGTCGGTGCTCGACATGGCCGGTCTCGCGCAGAAGGGCGGCGAGGTCGCGTCGCACGTGCAGATCGCGTCGACGCCGGAACGGCTGCAGGCGACGCGCATCGCGACCGGCGAGGCCGACCTCGTGCTCGGCTGCGACGTCATCGTGACCGGCAACACCGAAGCGATGTCGAAGATGCAGGTCGGCAAGACGCGCGCGGTCGTCAACACGTCCGACATCCCGACGGCGGAGTTCGTCCGCAACCCCGACTGGAAGTTTCCCGGCTCCGACCTGGCCGGCGAGATCCGGTCGGCGCTCGGCGCCGACCGGCCGGGCGACGAGGACCACTGCGACCTGATCGATGCGAACCGGCTGACCGTCGCGCTGATGGGCGACGCGCTGTACACGAACCCGTTCATGCTCGGCTACGCGTGGCAGAAGGGCTGGGTGCCGCTGACCGAGCACGCGCTGCTCCGCGCGATCGAGCTGAACGGCGTGTCGATCGACGCGAACAAGAAGGCGTTCGTGTGGGGTCGTCGCGCGGCGCACGATCGTCGGGCCGTCGAGCGCGTCGCGTTCCCGGCCGAGGTCGTCGAGCTGAAGCGCGAGAGCTCGAAGAAGCTGTCGAGCACGCTCGACGAGATGGTCGCGCGTCGCGCCGAGTTCCTCGTCGGCTACCAGAACCAGGCGTACGCGGACCGCTATCTCGGGCTGGTCGCGAAGGTCCGCGACGCGGAGTCGCGGCTCGCTGCGTGCGTCGACGTTGTCGCTGACCGAGGCGGTTGCGCGCTACTTGCTTCAAGCTGCTCGCCTACAAGGACGAGTACGAGGTCGCGCGGCTGTACACCGACACGGCGTTCATGGACAAGGTCAACGCGCAGTTCGAGGCCGACGAGAAGAACGGACCGATCACGATCAAGTTCAATCTCGCGCCGCCGCTGTTCTCGAAGCGGGACGAGCACGGCCATCTCGTGAAGAAGCAGTACGGGCCGTGGATGATGACGGCCTTCCGCATGCTGGCGCGGATGAAGGGACTGCGCGGCACGGCGTTCGACCTCTTCGGCCGCACCGACGAACGCCGTGCGGAGCGCGCGCTGATCGCGGAGTACGAGTCGACGATCGCGATGATGCTGGCGAAGCTCGATGCGACCAACCTCGATGCGGCCATCGCGGTGGCGAGCGTGCCCGAGGAGATCCGCGGCTACGGTCACGTCAAGGAGGCCAACCTGGCGAAGGCCGCCGACGCATCGCGAGCGCTGCTCGCGACGTTCAAGGCGCCGGTGCAGGAGATCAGCCGGGCACGCGCGGCCTGACGGGACGGACCGTCACGGCGGCATCGCGCTGATCCGGTCGAGCGTCATCGTCACCGTGTTGCCGGACGGCTCGGTGTAGAGGACGCGCGCCGGATAGCCGCCGTCCGCCTGCGCGACCCACACGTCGATCGTCCGATCGTTCGTGCCGGGTCGCGGCGCGCGGCGCAGGTGCGTCGTCGACAACGTGCCGACGCCGGTGTCGAGCGTCTCGGGCCCGAGCGAGTCGAACCGCCACGTCTCGACATCGCCGCGCACGCCGGCGACGGGGATGTCGAACGTCGTGCCCGCGGTCGTCTTCGACGGATCAGCGAGCAGCAGCGCGCCGATCTGGAACAGCACCGACAGGCGGTCCTGCGCTCCGGCCGGCAACGGGACGCTCGCCGCCGACGCGGAGAACGTGACGGACTGCCGCTCGTCGCGATTGAAGTTCGTCGAGACGGTCGCGCCGCCTGCCGCGGCGACTCGAGGTAGCGGTCCGGCAGCAGCCCGCCCGGGCCGATCGTCCCTTCGCTGTGCGACGACAGCACGTCGAGCTTGAACAGGAACACGCTGGCGGCCGCCTTCAGGTCGGTCGCGTAACGGCCGTCTTCCGTGGCCCACGTGATGGTGCCGCGGCCGTAGATCGGATTGGTTTCCTTCACGTTCTGCGAGACGACCGCGTAGTCGAGCCGCGCCGACTGCGGTGGCGTCGTCGGCGACGGCGGCGGCGATGGGGCAGGCGGCGCAGCGGGCGGCGGTATCGACGCGCGGTGCCGCCGGTGGCGCGGCCACCGCGGGCGTGGCGGGCTTGACCTCGACCGGCTGCGGCGGCTCGAACGAGTCCGGGACGAACGGCTCTTCGACGACGGCGACCCGCTTGCCGCGGCTCGTCGTCCGCGGCTCGGGCGGCGGTCGCGACGGCGCCGGCCGCGACGCTTCGGGCGGCGGGGCGGGCGCCGGGATCGGGGCCGGCTGCACCAGCGGCGCGAGCGTCGCATGCAACGGCTCGCCGAGCGTGTCGTCGTCGGCGGGCTCGACGGCCCAGTGCGGCAGCGCGTCGATCAGCGCGAGGTGGATCAGCAGCGACAGCGCGACGACGACGACCCAGCGCATGGCGTGTCGAGGTCGCCGGATCGACGCGCGACGTGCTGGGTCGAGGACCGTGGACATGACGGGGCGGGCGCTGTGCGAAGGTTCGCGTCGCCGTCGTCAGTGGCCGACCGTGCTGTCATACTCGAATGAACGACGTGGTACGACAGCGGCCTCGACGCGCTCGCGTCGCCCATCATAAGCCGTGGGCCGCGCGCCGCGAACGAGAGCACGCGACGGTTCGAAGGAGGAGACATGAGCCAATCCGACAAGCCCGCGTGGCCGTCATCCGGCGCGTTTCCGTTCATGCCGTTTCCGGTCCCGGGATGGCCGTCATCGGCAGCGCCCGCGCCGCCGCCCAGCCCGCCGGCCGCCGGCTTCGATCTGCTGAAGAGCCTCTGGTCGCAGATGCCGGGCAGCACGCAGGTGCCCGGTTTCCTCGTCCCGACGGTCGACGTCGACGAGATCGACAAGCGGATCGCCGACCTGCGCGCCGCCGAGTCGTGGATCGAGGTCAACATGAACATGCTGCGCGCGACGATCCAGGGGCTCGAAGTGCAGCGCCACACGATCGCGGCGCTGCAGTCGCTGTCCCGGATGCCGGACACGGGGACGACCGCGACGAAGCCTGCACGCGAAGCCCCGCCGCCCGCACCGCGTGCCGAGGCGCCGACCCCGCCGCCAGCGCCGCCGGCCGAAGCGAAGCCCGACGAGCCGCAGCAGCCGACGCCGGACGCCGAAGCCGCGCCTGCCGCGCCGCTCGCGGGGATGGGCGCGTCCAACTGGCTCGGCTATCTCCAGGATCAGTTCACGAAGGTCGCGCAGGCGGCGCTCTCCGCGAGCACGCCGGCCGGATCGCGCACCGCTGCGCAGGCGACCGCTCCCCCGCCGAAGCGCGCGGCCGCGAAGCGACCTGCCGCGAAGCGCAAGCCTGCGGCGAAGCGACGCAAAGCGCCGGCGACACCGCGCCTGACCCGGCGCGGTCGCGGACGGTCCGTCCGCGCTGTCTGCGCTTCGTCGCCCGCATGCGCGACGCGTCGCCGCGTCGACGGCGCGACGACGAACGCCACTAAGCTTCGTTCGTGGTCCGACGACGTCGGACCGACGTGGCGCGCACCGCGCCCTTCGAGAGACGAACGATGAACGGACCCACCGACCGCCCCGAACCCGGCGGCCCCTCGCGATCGAAGCGATGGGCCGAGGACTTCGGCCTCTTCGCGAGCGACGCGACCGAACGCCTCGGGCGGTTCGGCCAGCGCTTGCGCGTCTTCAACGCGGGCGCGTCGCAATGGGTCACGACGCTGTCGTGGACGCGGCTCGGCCTGCTCGGCTTCATCATCCTGATCGCCGCGGCGATCGTCGGCGACATCACCGGCTGGGACTCGTCGCAGGTGCAGATCAATCCGTCCGACCTGCGCAAGCCGGTCGACATCGTGATCCACAACGACGGCAAGACCGTGCACATCCAGCCGAAGGTCGGCGGCCGCACGACCCGTCCGATCGACATCCCGGTGCCGGACGTTCCGCGCCTGCCCGATGTACCGGAAGGCCCGGGTGCGCCGACCACGTCGTCGAAGCCCACGGCCAGCGTCACCAGCCGCGGCATCGTCGTCGAGAGCGACGGCAAGCGGATCGTCATCGACCAGAAGGGGGTTCGCGTCCTGACGGCGAAGAAGCGAAGCGCGACGCGGAGGCCGCGGCGCGGCGCGGCGACACGCCCGACAACGAGACACGATGCCGACGTCGCGGCAGCGGACCTCGACGCGCAGAAGGCCGCGCCGACGCGAGCGCGCGCTCGGCGCCGCGCAAGGTGTCGAAGGAGGAAGCGGACCGCATGCGTCGCACGATCGCCGACGACATGAGCCTGCAGGTCCAGGCGGCCGTCGAGGACGCGAAGGACGAGGTCCAGAGCGCGATCAAGGACGAGATCCGGTCCGCCGCGCGTCGCGCGCCACCGAGCCCGGCCTCCGTGCTGTGCAGCTTCCTGAAGGCGCTGATCGTGATGGCCTTCGTCTATCTGATCGTGCTGAAGGCGACGTCGAACACGCAGCGCCGTGCGGCGGTGGCGGTGCAGTCGGCGTCCGAGACGGCGGAGCGCGAGAGCCTCAAGCGGCAGGTGTCCGAAGCGAAGATGCAGATGATGCAGGCGCAGGTCGAGCCGCACTTCCTGTTCAACACGCTCGCGTCGATCGACCACCTGATCGAGACGGATCCGCCGCGCGCGTCGACGATGCAGAAGAACCTGATCGCCTATCTGCGCGCGGCGTTGCCGCAGATGCGCGAGAACGCGACGGACCTCGGTCGCGAGGTCGATCTCGTCGCGCGCCTATCTCGAGATCCTGAAGGTGCGGATGGAGGAGCGGCTGCAGGTGTCGTTCGACGTGCCGAACGGGCTGCGGTCGGCCGACTTCCCGCCGATGATGCTGCAGTCGCTGGTCGAGAACGCGATCAAGCACGGCCTCGAGCCGAAGCCCGAAGGCGGCCGCCTCGACATGTCGGGCGAGATCGTCCACGGCGACCTCGTCGTGTCGTCGCCGACACCGGCCTCGGCTTCTCGCCCGGCGGCGCGCCGACGTCGGGCACCGGCCTCGGCCTGACCAACATCCGCGAACGGCTGAAGCTTCTGTACGGCGACCGCGCCCGCCTCGTCATCGAGGCGAACCAGGTCGAGCGCCGGGACGCCGAACGGCACGCGCGTCTCGATCGCAGTGCCCTACCAGTCCCGCGGCACGAAGGCGTCTGATCGGCGACCTTCCGAGGAGCCCCATCATGCGTCGAACCCTGTCGTTGCTGTCTGCTGGTCGTCGTGATCCTGATCGCGGTCGGCGCGGGCGCCGCGCTCGGCGTCCACTGGGCCGGCTCACGAACGGGGTGAACGTCATCGGCGACGGAGACCTGGTCGAAGGGTCGGTGGTCGCCGCGGGCGATCGGCGCCGCCGCGCGCGCTCGTCCTCGCGATCGGCGCGATCGCCGTGTTGGCGGCGCTCGCGTCGGTCGCGGTCATCGTGCCGGCCTCGATCGCGGTGGCCCTGGTGGTCGCGGTGATCGCGACGGTGATCGGCCTGTCGCCGCTGATCGTGCCCGTGTTGCTGGTCGTCGGTGCCTATGTTCTACTTTCGCGCCGCTCGAAGCACCGTCGCGAACCGGCGAACCCGATCGAACCTCGTCGAACACGCCGCCGACGATCGCCTGATGCCGATGACCGACACGAACGTCCGGAAGCCGTCACGGCGGTCCTCGCGGACGACGAGCGCCTGATGCGCGAGCAGTTGCGGGCGCGCTTGTCCGAGGCCTGGCCCGAGCTGGTGTTCGTCGCCGAGGCGAAGAACGGGAGCGAGGCGGTCCAGCTCGTCGACGAGCACGAGCCCGACTTCGCGTTCCTCGACATCCGCATGCCCGGCATGACCGGCATCGAGGCGGCGCGCACGATCCTCGCGCGCGAGGACAACGCTGCCAGATCGTCTTCATCACCGCCTACGACCAGTACGCGGTCGAGGCCTTCGAGCAGGGCGCGATCGACTACGTGCTCAAGCCGGCGGACCGCGAGCGGCTCGCGAAGACGGTCGAGCGTCTGAAGGCCCGGATGAGCGCCGGCGCCGGATCGCAGACGACCGCCCCGTCGACGTCGGTCGACCCGACCGACGTGGCGGCGCTGCTGTCGCGCCTCGCGACGCGGCTCGACGCGGTCGGCGGCGCGCCGACAGACACCGCGGCTCCAATGGATCCAGGCGTCGGTCGGCCAGAGCCTGCGGCTGATCCCGGTCGACGACGTGCTGTTCTTCCAGTCCGACGAGAAGTACACGCGCGTGCAGACGGCGCAGTTCGAGGCCTTGATCAAGAAGCCGATCAAGGAGCTGATCGACGAGCTCGACCCGGAGCGCTTCTGGCAGATCCATCGCGCGACGCTCGTCAATGCCAAGCCATCGCGACGGTCAGCCGCGACTTCCGCGGGCGGCAGATCGTCACCGTCAACGGCCACCCGCAGAAGCTCGAGGTCAGCCGCACCTACACGCATCTCTTCAAGCAGATGTGATGCCGATGCGGCGTTCGCGAAGCGGCTGATCGGATGACGCCGCAATTTCGCGACGCGTTGTATCGCATCGGGCTGAAGCCGTCGATCATCCCCGCATCGTGCGCGGTGCCGATCCCGGTGTCGGGCACGCTCCAAGGGAGATGTCCATGTTGAGCACCGTCCTTCTCATCATTCTGATCCTGGCGCTGATCGGCGCGTTGCCGAGCTGGGGCTACAGCCGCAGCTGGGGCTATGGACCGAGCGGCGGTCTCGGAGTCATCGTCCTGATCGTCGTCATCCTCGTCCTGATGGGACGAATCTGACGGAACACCCGGACGGCCTCACACGTCGTCGATGCCGTCCAACGTGTTCTTTGCCTGACGCGCGATCGCCGCGCGTTCGGCGTCTCCGATGCGCTCGAGGTTGCGGACCATCATCTGCGTCCGCGGATTGCGCCCGAGCGCATCGCGATGCCGGTCGATGAAGTTCCAGTAGAGCGTCGTCACCGGACAAGCGAGGCGTTCGCGTCCTGTCGCATCGACGCCGTCGACGCGGCGGGTCGGCTCGTAGCGGCAGCCGCGGCAGTAGTCGCTCATGCGGTCGATGTAGGCGCCGCTCGCGACGTACGGCTTCGACGTGAAGCGATCGCCCTGCGCATGGATCGCCATGCCGACGACGTTGGGCAGCTCGACCCACTCGACCGCATCGACGTAGACCGCGAGATACCAGTCGGCGACCTCCAGCGGACGCACCTCCGCCAACAGCGCGAATTGCCCGGTCACCATCAGCCGCTGGATGTGATGGGCATATCCGTACGCCAGCGTCTGGCCGATGCACTGACGCATGCAGTTCATGCCGGTGTCGCCGGTCCAGTACCAGCGGGGCAGCGCCCGCTCGTGCCGATAGCGGTTCGCATCGCGCATCGCCGGCATGTCGAGCCAGTACATGCCGCGGATGAACTCGCGCCAGCCGATCACCTGTCGGATGAAACCCTCGAGCGACGCGAGCGGCACCGGCCGTGCCGCGTGACGCGCGAGCGCGGCGTCGATCACCTCGCGCGGCGAGATCAGCTTCAGGTTCAGCGACGACGACAGCATCGCGTGCCAGCCGAACGGCATGCCGGTCCACATCGCGTCCTGATGCACGCCGAAGTCGTCGAGGCGCTCTTCGACGAAGCGCCGCAACGCGGTCAGCGCGTCGTCCCGCGTGACCGGCCACGCGAAGCGATCGAGCGATCCGGGATGGTCGGCGAACCTCGACTCGATCAGGTCGAAGACGCCGCGCGTGATGGCGTCGGGCTCAAAGCGCGCTTCGGCCGGCACGCCGACGGGCCCGTGGCGGCCGAAGCCCTTGCGATTCTCGGTGTCGAAGTTCCAGCGACCGCCGACCGGCTCGCCGTCGTCGTCGACGAGGACGCGGTGGCGCAGCCGCATCCAGCGATAGAAGTACTCCATCCGCAACGACTTCTTCGTGCCGGCCCACCGGACGAATTCGTCGCGACTGCACAGGAAGTGCGCGTCGACCTTCACGTCGAGCGCGCATCCGGCCGCCTGCGCGACGCGCTGGATCGTCTCGAGGATTCGCCACTCGCCGGGCTCTTCGACGATCAGCACGTCAGGGCGATGCGACGCGAGTACCGACGCGAGGCGATCGCCGAAGTCGCCCGGTCCGTCGTCGTCGAGTCGAAGGTAGAGCAGCGGCATGCCGCGTTCGGCCAGCGTCGCGGCGAAGTGACGCATCGCCGACAGGAACATCGCGATCCGCGGCTTCGTCGACCAGACGGCCGTGCTCTCGCCGGCGGCCTCGATCATCACGACGGAGTCGCGAGCCGGGTCGAGGTCGGCCAGCGCGCGACCGTCGAGGCTCAGCTGATCGCCGAGCACGAGCCGCAACGAACGGGGCCGGCCGGGGCGTTCGATGCGGTTAGACTCGATCTCCACCGCCGCTTCGCTCATCGACCGCTCGACGCCCATCCATGATCCGTCCGTTCCGCATCGTGCTGATTGCCCTGCTGATCGTCGCCTCGGGCGGCTTCGTCCCGTCGTCGTCGACCGCGCAGACGACGACCGCGCCGTCCGGTCGCCGCCGCATCGCCGGCCTGCCCGGCCGTGCTGCAGAAGACGTTCAGGAAGCTGCAGGACGAGTCCGAACAGTCGCTCTGCCAGTACGCGGGGAAGGTGATCGTCGTCGTCAACACCGCGAGCTACTGCGGCTACACGAGTCAATACGAGGGCCTCGAAGCGCTCTATGCGAAGTACGCGTCGCGCGGCCTCGTCGTGCTCGGCTTCCCGTCGAACGATTTCGAGCAGGAGCCCGGCGAGAACCAGGCGATCGCGGCATTCTGCTACAACACCTATGGCGTCCGCTTCCCGATGTTCGCGAAGACGTCGGTGGTCGGCCGCGACGCGAACGCGCTGTTCGTCGATCTCGGGAAGATCACGAACCAGCGGCCGGCGTGGAACTTCCACAAGTACGTGCTCGATCGCAGCGGCAAGCCGGTCGACAGCTTCGCGAGCGTCGTGTCGCCGACCGACCGTCGCTTCGTGTCCGAGATCGAACGCCTCCTCGCGTCCTGACGGCCGGCCGTCAGAAACCGATCGACGCGTTCTTGCGTATCTGTCGGGTGAGTCACCCTCCGGTTGCGCGCGTATCCCCGCGCCGGCTCTTGAAGACGGTCGATCACTCCGAAGCGGACACTCCATTGGACATCGCGGTCATCGGTTCGGGCATTGCCGGCCTGTCGTGCGCGTGGCGCCTGCAAGGCGGTGCGGCCGGCCGTGCAGCCGCACTCGACGGCTCGACGCCGCACGTGACGCTCTACGAAGCGAACGACTATCTCGGCGGGCACACGCGTACGGTGGACGCGGAGGTCGACGGCGTCCGGCACCCGGTCGACACCGGATTCCTCGTGTTCAATCACCGCACCTATCCGCGTCTCGTCGAGCTGTTCGATGCGCTCGGCGTCGAGACGGTGCCGTCCGAGATGACGTTCTCGGTCCGTGCGACGAGAGCGCGCGGCCGACCGCTCGAATGGGCGGGCACCGACCTCGACAGCGTCTTCGTCCAGCGCCGCAACGTCGCGTCGCCGCGCTTCCTGCGGATGCTCGCGGACCTGATGCGCTTCAACCGGCAGGCGAGCGCACTCGCCGAGGCGGACTCGCCGGCGCTCGCGACGTGGACGCTCGGCGAGTATCTCGATGCGCATCGCTACTCGACGGCGTTTCGCGACTGGTATCTGCTGCCGATGGCCGCGGCGATCTGGTCGTGCTCGACCGCGCAGATGCGCGACTTCCCGCTCGCGACGTTCGTCCGCTTCTGCGCGAACCACGGCCTGCTGCAGGTCGTCGATCGGCCGCAGTGGTACACGGTCGCGGGCGGCGCGCGGCGCTACGTCGAACGCATCGTCGCGACGCTCGACGACGTTCGACTCGACTCGGCGGTGTCGTCGGTCGCGCGCGTCGTCGTCGACGGCCGGCCGAAGATCGCGGTCCGCAGTCGACGCGGCGTCGCCTTCCACGACCATGTCGTCCTCGCCTGCCACAGCGACCAGTCGCTCGCAATGCTCGACGACGCGAACGCGGACGAGCGCGAGGTGCTCGGCGCGATCCGCTATCAGCCGAACCGCGCGGTGCTGCATACCGACGCGAGCGTGCTGCCGACCCGACGCGGCGCGTGGGCCGCGTGGAATTACGAGTCCGACGCCGCAGCGCCGGGCGGAGACGGCGCGGTCTGCGTGCACTACCTCGTCAACAAGCTGCAACCGGTGCCGTTCTGCCGCCCGGTGATCGTGTCGCTGAATCCGCTCGCCCCGCCGAAGCCGTCGACGGTGCTGCAGGCGTTCGACTACGCGCATCCGGTCTTCGATGCGCGAGCCATCCGTGCGCAACGACGGCTCGCGTCGCTGCAGGGCCGCGGCAACGTCTGGTTCTGCGGCGCCTGGACGGGCTATGGCTTCCACGAGGACGGTCTGAAGTCCGGGCTCGACGTGGCGGACGCCGTCGCGTCGTCGCTTCGTGATCGCGGCACGCACGAGGTCCGTCTTGCCGCGTGACCGCGCATCCGGCGGCGACGACCAGGCGCAGATCGCGTTCGGCGAGGTGCGGCATGCGCGTCATCGGCCACGGTCCCATGCGTTCCGGTATCCGGCGTACTTCATGCGGCTGCCGATGCGCCGTCTCGACGCGGCATTGCGAGGCCAGCGACTGCTGTCGCACAACCGGTTCAACCTGCTGTCCTTCCACGATGCCGATCACGGCGACGGTCGCGGCGGCGCGCTGACCGACTGGATCGACGGGCTGCTGCGCGGCGAGGGCATCGACGACGCATCGGGCCCGCTGTGGCTGCACGCGTTCCCGCGCGTGCTCGGCTATGCGTTCAAGCCGGTCAGTTTCTGGTTCTGCCATCGCGTCGACGGCGCGCTGCGTGCGATCGTCTGCGAGATCAACAACACGTTCGGCGAGCGGCATTGCTATCTGCTCGCGCGCCGCGACGGCCGCGCGATCACGTCCGGCGAGGAGCTGACCGCGACGAAGATCTTCCACGTCTCGCCGTTCTGCTCGTTGAGCGGCGGCTATCGCTTCCGCTTCGTCCACGTGCGCGACCGCGCGATCGCGCGCATCGATTACGACGATGCCGCGAACGACACGCCGCTGATCTCGACATCCCTCTCGGGACGGCTGCGGCCGATCTCGAGTCGCAGCCTGCTGTCCGCCTTCGTCCGCATGCCGTTCTTCACCTTCGGCGTGATCGCCCGCATCCATTGGCAGGCCGTCAGGCTCTGGTGGATGCGCACTCCGTTCTTCGCCAAACCCCCGCGACCGGCCGTCGCGGTCTCCCGATGATGCGTTCTTCCGCTCCGTTCGATCCGCTCACCTCCACCGGGCCGTCGCTCGATCGGGCCTCCGCCGTGCCGATGCCGGCGCGCGCACGCCTCGTCGTGCGGATGCTCGAGAAGTTGCAGGTCGGCTCGCTGACCGTGCGCTTCCCCGACGGCCGTTCGCAGGCGTTCGGACACGGCGCGCCGCATGCCGAGATCGTGCTTGCCAACTGGAAGGTCTGCGAGGCCGCGTTGAAGAGCGGCGACATCGGCTTCGGCGAGACCTACATCGCCGGCGACTGGACGACGCCCGACCTGCAGGCCGTGATGAACGTGATGGTCGCGAATCGCAATGCGATCGAGGCCGTGATCTACGGGACGTGGTGGGGACGCATCCTTCATCGGATGCGGCATCTGCTGCGCTCGAACACGCGCACCGGAAGCCGCCGCAACATCCACGCGCACTACGACATCGGCAATGCGTTCTACGAGCTGTGGCTCGACGAGACGATGACGTATTCGAGCGCGCTGTTCGCCGACGACCGATCGGCCGCCGACGCGTCGCCGCGCGACGATGCGGCAGCGCTGCCGGTGGCGCAACACGCGAAGTACGCGCGCGTCATCGATCGTCTCGGTCTCGCGCCGGGCGCGACGGTTCTCGAGATCGGCTGCGGGTGGGGCGGCTTCGCGGAACGTGCCGGCAGTCGCGGCCTGGACGTGACCGCGATCACGCTGTCGACCGAGCAACTGCAGCTCGCCCGCCGACGGATCGAAGCGGCGGGCCTCGGCGCATGCGCGCGGATCGAGCATCGCGACTATCGCGATACGCAGGGAACGTACGACGGCATCGCGTCCATCGAGATGTTCGAGGCCGTCGGCGAGCGCTACTGGTCCGCCTACTTCGAATGCATCAAGCAACGGCTCAAGCCCGGCGGTCGCGCGGTGCTGCAGACCATCACGATCGCCGAGCATCTCTTCGACGACTATCGCAAGAGCAGCGACTTCATCCAGCAGTACATCTTTCCGGGCGGCATGCTGCCGTCGGTCGCGGCATTCACCGCGGCCGCGAACACGGCGGGCCTGCGGGTGGTCGAGCGCTTCGCGTTCGGGTCGCACTACGCGCGCACGCTTGCCGCATGGCTCGCGCGTTTCACCGAGCGCGAACGCGACGTGCGCGAGCGCGGCTTCGACACCGCGTTCGTCCGCACGTGGACGTTCTACCTCGCTTACTGCGCGTCGGCCTTCCGATACGAGAACACCGACGTCGTGCAGTTCACGCTCGAGCATGCGTGATCTTGTCCGCCGCCGTGAAAAATTTCGACGAATCATCGATTTGCTAGTATCGGGGCTCGAAGACACGCGACTACCATGATCTATCCCGAGCTTTTCAAATCGCTGGAGTCGGTTCGCTGGGAGATGTCCCGGGACGTCCCCTGGGACACGTTCGACGCGACCAAGCTCACCGACGAGCAGGCGCGGACGATCAAGATGAACGCGATCACCGAGTGGTCGGCGCTGCCGGCGACCGAGATGTTCCTGCGCGACAACCAGCACGACAGCGACTTCTCCGCGTTCATGTCGGTCTGGTTCTACGAGGAACAGAAGCACTCGCTGGTGCTGATGGAGTATCTGCGCCGTTTTCGTCCGGAGCTCGTCCCGACCGAGCCCGAGCTGCACGCCGTGCGTTTCCAGTTCGATCCGGCGCCCGCGATGGAAACGCTGATGCTGCACTTCTGCGGCGAGATCCGGCTGAATCACTGGTACCGGCGCGCGGCCGAGTGGCATACCGAGCCGGTCATCAAGCACATCTACAAGCTGATCTCGCAGGACGAGGCGCGCCATGGCGGCGCGTACCTGCGCTACATGAAGAAGGCGCTCGTCGACGTCGGCGACACGGCACGCGCCGCGTTCGCGAAGATCGGCGTGCTGATGGCGTCGGCGCGTCGGACCGACAAGGCGCTTCACCCGACCAACCTGCACGTCAACGAGCTGCTGTTCCCGAACGACACGATCCAGTCGCGCATGCCCGACCCCGGCTGGCTCGAGCACTGGCTCGACACGCAGATCCGCTTCGACAAGGAGTGGGAGACGAAGGTCGTCGACCGCATCCTGCACATCCTGTCGCTGCTGTTCGAACGCACGTTCGACTCGGTGCAGGACCTCAATCGTTATCGCAAGGAAGTGGCCGCGCGTATCGCAGCCGGGCTCGCGCCCGGCGCCGAGCAACCGGTCGGCGAGCCGGCCTGACGGCAGCCCCGCGCCTCGGCGACGGCACGACGAGGGCTCCGTGACGACCGACCTCGCGTTGCCGTTCGAACGCAAGCTGATGCGAAGCGACGACCTGCACACGCGGGTCGCGCGGCTGCCGCGACCGCTGATCTTCACCAACGGTGTCTTCGACGTCCTGCACCGCGGTCACGTCACGGTGCTCGCGCAGGCACGCGCGCTCGGGGCGGCGCTCGTCGTCGGCGTGAATACCGACGCGTCGGTGCGGCGACTGGGCAAGGGCGCCGATCGTCCGATCAACACCGAAGACGACCGCGCGGCCGTGCTGGCCGGGCTCGAATCGGTCGACCTCGTCGCGCTGTTCGACGACGACACGCCGCTTCGACTGATTACGACCATCCGCCCGGACGTGATCGTGAAGGGCGGCGACTACGACATGGACAGGCTCGCCGAGTCCGCGCTGGTCCGCTCGTGGGGCGGAAGCGCGGTCGCGATCCCGTTCGTCCATGCACGGTCGACGACGGCGACGCTCGCGCGCATCCGCGCGGCCGACGTGCGGTCGTCGGGGAGCGGGCCGGCGTGAATCCGGCGGCGCTCGTCGTCACGACGCGCGAGTCGGCGGACACGAGCGAACGCCCGCCGGGGTCGATCGATCCGCGCTCGATCGAGAACGTCCATTACGGATCGATCGCGGTCGTCGATGTCGACGGCCGGCTCCGCTCGAGCATCGGCGATCCCGAGCGATCGACGTTCACCCGCTCGACGCTGAAGCCGTTCCAGGCGCTGCCGTTCGTGCGCGAAGGCGGCCCGGCGGCCTATGGCTGGTCGTCGCGCGAAATCGCGCTGATGTGCGCGAGCCATTCCGGCGAGTCGATGCACACCGGCATCGTCGCGTCGATGCTGGCGTCGACCGGTTGCGACGCCACGCATCTGCAGTGCGGTTGCCACGTGCCGGGACGCTATGCGGCGCTCGGACGCACGCCGCCGCCGGACGTCGAGTGGTCGCCGATCGAACACAACTGTTCCGGCAAGCACGCCGGGTTCCTCGCCTCGTGCCGTCTGCACGGCGAGCCCGTCGAGGGCTATCTCGCAACGGACTCGCCGTTGCAGCGGCGTGTCTCCGCGTCGCTCGGCGCGCTCGCCGGCCTGGCCGCGCACGAGATGCCGTCCGGCACCGACGGCTGCTCGGCGCCGAACTACGCGCTGCCGCTGTCGCGGCTGGCGCTGCTGTACGCGCGCCTCGCGCAGGGCACCGACGCGGCCGACGAAGGCGAGTCGCTCGGTGTGCTCGTCGACGCGATGACGCGTCACCCGGAGCTCGTGTCCGGGACGCGTCGAAGCGACCTCGCGCTGATGTCGCTGCGCCCCGGCGACCTCGTCACGAAGATCGGCGCCGATGGCGTCCAGGCGATCGGCATCCGTTCGCTCGGCCTCGGTGTCGCCGTGAAGGTCGACGACGGCAACCGCGACGCGCTCTACGTCGCGGTCGCCGAACTGCTGGTGCAACTGGGCGTGCTCGAAGCGCCTTCTGTCCACGACGCCTGCGCGCCGTGGCTGCACACCCGGATCCACAACGCCCGCGGCCTCGCGATCGGGCGCATCCGCCCGGTATTCCGACTGCCCGCCTGAGGGCGGGCACTTGCCTTGCTGATAGTGGTTGTGCCGATGAGGCCGGCGACCCCGGTCGCGCGTCGGCGGTTCGGACTCCCGGTTCCCGACGCGGGTCGGCTTTGAGGGTCGAGCCGTCCGATGGTCCGGCCGAACCGCATGTCGCACATCGGACCGGTCATGTCGCGTTCGATGCCGGATGACGCTGCTCTCGATCGCACCAACTACACTCAGCGGGGACTTCGATGGATGTACAACCTCATCTTCTGAACCTTTCGGCCTACATCAACCAGAACCTCGACAAGGACCTTCCGCTGTCGAGCCTCGCGAAGCGGGTCGGACTGTCGCCGTTCCACTTCCACCGGAAGTTCGGCGCGTACTTCGGCGAGAGCCTGCATCAGCACATCAAGCGACTGCGGCTCGAGAGGGCAGCCTACGCGCTGATCAACGGCTCGACCCCGGTTCGCCAGATCGCGCGGGACTCCGGCTACAAGACGGTGTCGGCGTTCTCGCACGCGTTCTCCGGCTTTGCCGGCGAGTCGCCGACCCGCTACCGCAGCCAGGGCGCCACGAAGAACGGCGACTCGAACGTCGTGGCGACCCGGCCCGACCACGGCGGGCCCGCTTGGGTCGGTGAACTGCCGCCGCACGACTTCGCGTTCGTCCGGGCGAGCGGAAGCGGGCATGGCGAGCAGGCGTCGATCCGCGACGCGCTCGACCTGATCGACTCGCTGGTCGGTCGCGTGTCCGCGGCTCCGGAGACGCTCGACGGCGCGGACGGGGACGCGTCGAACGACGACCAGCGCCTGATGTTCATCGCCGCGACGTCCGATCTGTACGGCATCTCGAACGGCGGGCGCTACCGGCTCGACGTCGGACTCGATGCCGCCGCCGTCCCCGGGGACCGGGTCGGGACGCTGGGACGTCAGACGCTGCCAGGCGGCCGCTATGCGCGCTTCGACCTGGTCTGCCGTCCGTCCGACGTCGTCGAGCACTGCCTCGCCGCGGCGTCGCACGGACTGAGCGGGACGCGGCAGACGCCGCGTCTCTCGCAGTACTTCCTGCGCTTCGACGGTACGGAGCGCGGCGACCACGAACGAAATTACCGGTTCTTCGTCCCGCTGACCGACTGACGCGAAGCCGTCGTCAGGGCGACGGCGCGGCCTGAGGCGCCGCGCGCAGGGCGCGGCAGCAGCGACGTGTCGCGGATCACGCGCAGCCGCTGGGCGTTGAGCTGCGGCGGCCGCGGCGCCGGCCGCGTCTCGGGCATGAGCTCGCGCACGACCTCGAACTGCGCCGCGAACAGCAGCAGGTTGGCCAGCACCAGCACGAGAAACAGCGAGCGCATCGGTCAGGCGGCCGTGGAGGCGTCGACGTCGAGATCGACGCCTCGGGCGACGATCGACAGACCGTGCAGCACGAGGTCCGGCACGGCCTGGTACGGGACCCCCAGCAGCGGCGCGATCGCGACCGCGGCACCGCCGGTGACGACGCAACGCACGTCCGCGTCGCCCGAGGCTCGCTCCGCTTCGCGATAGGCACGCTCGACCGCGCCGGTCTGCGCGGCCGCGATGCCGGCGCCGATCGCGTCCTCGGTGTCGGTCGCGAAGCCGACGGCGGCGCCGCGGCGGGACGGCAATCGCGCCGTCTCGCGCGCGAGCGCCCGGCCCATCGCGTCGGGACCCGGCAGGATCATGCCGCCGACGAACGTCGCGCCATTCGATCGGCTGCTCGCCCTCGTCAGCAGGTCGATCGTCGTCGCGGTTCCGAAGCTGCAGACGAGCAACGACCGGTCCGGGAACAGGTCGCGTGCGCCGACCATCGCGAGCCAGCGGTCCGGACCGAGCCGGGCCGGGTCGACGTATCCGTTCACGATGCCGTGCCCGACCCGCACGGGCACGACGCGTTCGATCCGGATCGCCGGCCACCGCAGCCGCAGCGTTCGCGTCATGGTCGTCTCGATCGCAGCGCCCGCGACGTTGCTGACGAACGCGGCCTCGACGTCGTCGGCGACGGTGGCCCAGCGACGCGCCAGCCCGCCGGCGTCCGTCGTCGCGACGGCCTCTGCATCGAATGCCGCGACGCTCGCCGGCTCGTCGAACGCGCCACTTGATGCGCGAGTTGCCGATGTCGACCAGCAGCGCCTTCACGACCGGGCCTCGGCGAGTCGCAGCGAGACGTCGCCGCTGACGATCCGCGACCGACGCCGCCGGCGCCGTCGAGCAGCAGCGCGCCGCCGGCGTCGACGCCGCGCGCGAGGCCGTACCGTGCGTCGGCCGGGTCGCCGACGGCGGTCACCACCACGGCGGCATCGGCGAACGCGTCGACCGCGTTCCACTCGTCGACGAACGCAGCGAACCCGTCGTCGGCGAAGACCGAGAGCCGTCGTTCGAGCGCCGCGGCGATCGCGGCGACGAGCGCGCGACGGTCCCGTGACGTCGCGCCGCTGCTCGCGAGGTCGGTCGCCGCCAGCCCCGCCGTCGGCTCGCGGGCGACCGTGGCCACGTTGATCCCGACGCCGACCACGACGATCGTCGCGGCGCCGGCCGCGTGCGTCTCGACCAGGATGCCGCCGAGCTTCCGGCCATCGACGAGGACGTCGTTCGGCCACTTCAGCCGCGCCTCGACGCCGAACGCGCGCGCGGCATCGCGGACCGCGAGACCGCAGACGAGCGAGATGCCGTCGAGCGCCGACAGGCGCCGGCCGACGCGGAGCGCGAACGATGCCGTCAGCGAGACGCCCGGTGCGGAGGCCCATCGCCGCCCGCGTCGTCCGCGTCCGGCGACCTGCAGCTCGCTCGCGATCAGCCGGGGCGTCGTCGCCCGCTCGTCGCGGATCGCGCGCAGCAGGTCGGCATTGGTCGATCCGGTCGAGCCGGAGATCGTCACGTGCCAGTGCGGCAATGCGCGGCGGACCTCGGCCTCGTCGAGCACGTCGAACGGCGCGGCCTGGACCGCGCCGGGCGATCGCCGCAGCGGCATGCCGGCCGATTCGAAGACATCGAGCGCGGCCTCGATCGTCGCCGAGGCCGGGCTGTCGGCGTCGAGGCAAAGCGCACGCGCGAGATCGACCGACGCGTGGCGCTGGCCGTCCGCGAGCATGCGCAGCAGCGCGAGACAGGCGTCCCCGTCGTCGACGATCGAGGTCGTCGCGGCCGTGCGAGCGGGGTCGGCGAGCATCGGGCGATTGTATGCTGGCGTCGTGTCCCGGCTCGTGCCCACGCCCCATCGCGACGGACCCCGTCGGTCGCCGTCGCTTCGCTGGCAACGCCGGCCGTCGCCGCTGTCGCGCTATGCGCTGTTCGCGTACGCGCTGATCGTCGTCGATGCGAGTCTCTATCCCTTCGCCGGCTGGCGCGACCTCGGCATCGGCGCGTTCGACTATCTCGTCGCGGACTGGCCGCGGCACGCGCTGCCGTTCGACCTGGTCGTCAACGCGATCGGCTATGCGCCGCTCGGCTTCCTCGCCGTACTCGCGCTCCATCCACGCGTGCGCGGCATCGCCGCGGCCGTGCTCGCGACGCTGTTCTGCGCGGCGCTGTCGGCCAACATGGAGGCCGTCCAGACCTACCTGCCGGCGCGTGTCGCGTCGAACGTCGACCTCGCCGCCAACGTCGTCGGTGGCCTCGTCGGCGCGGTGGTCGCGTCTCGTGTCGCGCATGTCCTGCTGGACACCGGCCGGCTGCGCATGTGGCGCGCGCGCTGGTTCGCGACCGACGCGAGCCGCGGTCTCGTGCTGATGCTCGTGTGGTTCGGTGCGCTCGTCTACCCGGACGTCTTCGTGCTCGGCACGGGCGGGCTGCTGAAGGTGTTCGATCCCGAACTCGCCGCGGACCTCGCCGCGTCGGGTCGGCTTCGCGAACGACGACATCGCCGCGACTGCTTCGCGCTTCGAACTGGCGGAGTCCGCGGTCGGCATGCTGACGCTGTTCGGCGCCGGGACGCTGTTCTTCGGCCTGCTGCGCGACAGCGTCCGCTGGCCGCTGCGCGTCCTGTTGCTCGCGACCTTCGTCGTCGCGACGGTCGCGGTCGCGGCGCTCGCGCACGCATTCCTGTTCGACGAAGGGGCGGCGTGGCCGCTGCTGACGCGCGGGGCGCGCGACGGCATCGGCGTCGCGGTCGTCGCGCTGGTCATCGCATCGCTGCTGCCGTTTCGCGTCCGTTGGGCACTCGGCTTCGCGGCGCTGGTCGGCGCGATCGCGCTGGTCAACGTCTATCCGGACAATCCGTACGGCGGCTCGATCGGCCTCGCGTGGACGCGCGGCAAGCTGATGAACTTCTACGGGCTCGCGAGCGGCGTCAACCTCGTCTGGCCGTTCTTCGCGATCGGCTACCTGGTCCGTCATCGCTCGCCGCCGGCGGACCGCCTGCGCCGTTCGGCCGCGAGGTCGGCGGCCACGACGCCGCTATAATCACGGCCTCCGCATCGCCTGCCGGCGCGCCTCCACTGCCGGTCCTCATGAGCTACTACCAGCGCCACATCTTCTTCTGTCTGAATCATCGCGACGACGGTCGGCCGAGTTGCTCCGACCGCGATGCCGCGAAGATGCAGGAGCATGCGAAGAAGCGCTGCAAGCAGCTCGGGATCACCGGCCCCGGCCAGGTGCGCGTCAACAAGGCGGGCTGCCTCGATCGCTGCGAAGAGGGTCCGGTCGCCGTGGTCTATCCGGAGGGCGTCTGGTACACGTACGTCGATCGCGAGGACATCGACGAGATCGTCGACGTTCACCTCCGCGACGGCAAGGTCGTCGAGCGCCTCCTGCTCGATCCGCAGCCGCCGCTCGTGCGCTGACGTCCGGTCCGACGAGCCCTGCGTCGCGTCGGGCTGCGCGTGACGCCGATCGCATCCGCATTCCTTTTCTCATCGACATGATCGATCTTCACGTTTCTCTTCGCGCCGGGCGCACGCTCGTCGTGTCGGCGATCGCCGCATCGCTGACGTTCGCGCCACCGGCGCATGCGGCCCGCACGCGACATCGACGACGCCGGCGACGAAGACCGCGCCCCAGTCCGCTGCCGCATCGGCCGCATCGACGGCGCCGGTCGGGCCGACCAGCGCGGCGATCCCGCCGGTGCTCGCCGCGAAGGCGTGGCTGTTGATCGACATGACGAGCGGGCAGCGCCTCGCCGGCGAGAACGAGAACGAGCGCGTGGACCCGGCGTCGCTGACGAAGCTGATGGTCGACTACCTGACGCTGTCGGCGATCCGCGACAAGAAGCTGACGCTGGCGCAGGCGGTGCCGGTGCCGACGGACCTGTACCAGCGCGTCAATCGGCGGACCGAGTCGGTGATGTTCATCCCGCCGGGCAAGACCGCGACCGTCGACGATCTGCTGCACGGGCTCATCATCCAGTCGGGCAACGACGCGGCCATCGTGCTCGCCGAAGCGGTCGGCGGCAGCGAAGGCAGCTTCGTCGAGATGATGAATCGCGAGGCGAAGCGGCTCGGCATGAATTCGACGAGCTTCCGCAATCCGAGCGGGATGAGCGACCCGCAGCACTACACCACCTCGGCAGACCTCGCGATCCTCGTCGAGCACCTGATCAACGAATTCCCCGAGTTCTATCCGCTCTATTCGCAGAAGGAGTTCACGTACAACGGCATCAAGCAGGGCAACCGCAACCTGCTGCTGTACAAGGACCCGACCGTCGACGGCGTCAAGACCGGCCATACCGACGCGGCGGGCTTCTGCCTGATCGCGTCGGCGAAGCGGCCGCAGCCGGCCGATGCCGGCGGCGGCGACCGTCGGCTGCTGTCCGTCGTGATGGGTGCGAACTCCGCGGATGCGCGTGCGCAGGAGAGCCTGAAGCTGTTGAACTGGGGCTTCCAGAACTTCGACGCGGTGCGCCTCTACGACGCGAACCAGGCGATCGCCACGCCGCGCCTCTGGAAGGGGACCGAGCCCGAGGTCAAGCTCGGCTTCCAGCATCCGGTCTACCTGACGCTGCCGAAGGGACAGGCGGGTAACATCAAGTCGACGCTCGATCGCAAGGATCCCCTCGTCGCGCCGATCGCCGCCGGCGACCGCGTCGGCACGCTGAAGCTGACGCTCGACGGCAAGCCGGTCGCCGATCTGCAGGTCGTGGCGCTCGACACCGTGCCGCAGGCCGGCTTCTTCGGCCGCGCCTGGGACGCGATGCGATTGCTCGTCAAGTGAACCGACCTTTGCATCGGAGCCCGTCATGACCGCCGTCGCCGCACCCGAAGCCGCGTTCGACGTCCCGTCCGTCGACGCCGACCCGCTCGTCTACCTGAGCGTCAACGGGCATGCCGAGATGGTGCCGATGTCGGAGGCCCGCGTGCCGGTGCTCGACCGCGGCTTCATCTACGGCGACGGTATCTACGAGGTCGTGCCGGTCTACGGCGGCAAGCCGTTCCGCATCGATCAGCATCTCGCACGGCTCGCACGCAGCCTGAAGTCGATCGACATCGCGAATCCGTTCACCGTCGACGAATGGAAGCAACGCATCGCCGCCCTCGTCGCGGCGTTCGAGGCGAGTCACGGCGTCGCCGATCAGATGGTCTACATGCAGGTCACGCGCGGCGTGGCGAAGCGCGCGCACGCGTTCCCGAAAGGCATCGAGCCGACGGTCTTCATGATGACGAACCCGCTCGTGTTGCCATCGCCGGCGCTCCGCGAGAACGGCATCGCGGCGGTCACGCAGAAGGACAACCGCTGGCTGCGCTGCGACATCAAGTCGGTCTCGCTGCTCGGCAACGTGCTGATGGCCGAGTACGCGGCGTCGCGCGACGCGCTCGAGACGATCATGCTGCGCGACGGCTTCCTGACCGAGGGATCGTCGTCGAACGTGTGGGTCGTGACGAACGGCGTGCTGCGTGCGCCGCCGAAGGACAACCGCATCCTCGAAGGCATCCGCTACGGGCTGATCGCCGAGATGGCCGAGGCGCACGGCGTTCCGTTCGAGGTCGGTCCGATCGCCGAGGCCGATCTCCGTTCGGCGGACGAGCTGATGCTGTCGTCCGCGACGAAGGAAGTCGCTGCCGGTCGTTCGTCTCGACGACGTCCCGATCGGCGACGGCAAGGTCGGCCCGATCTATCGACGCTTCCACGGCTGGTACCAGGACGCGAAGGCCGCGTCCCGCTGAGCGATCGGATCAGGCCATGCCGGACCTCGACAGCGTCATCGAGTATCCGCTCGAGTTCCCGATCAAGGTGATGGGGTTGAACCGGCCGGACTTCGCGCCGGCGATGATCGCGATCTTCCGCAAGCACGCGCCCGACTTCGATCCGGAGACGATCGTCACGCGCGAGTCGCGCGAGGCGAAATACCTGAGCCTGACGATGTCGATCATCGCGACGAGTCGCGAGCAGCTCGACGCGTTGTACAGCGAGCTATCCGATCACCCGATGGTGACGATGGCGCTGTAGCCGGCGATCACGCGGCGCGCGGCAGCACGATCGACGCGGCGAGTCCGCCGCCCGGCGCGTCGTCGAGCGCGACGCGGCCGTTGTGCAGCCGGGCGATCGACTGCACGACCGCGAGGCCGAGGCCGCAGTGACCCGACGCGCCACGCGCGGCATCGAGCCGCGTGAACGGCTGCAACGCCTCGTCGCGCTGCGACGCGGGGATGCCCGGGCCGTGATCGCGGACGACGATGCGATAGGCCGAATCGGGCGTCGCGCCTGCGATGCCGGCGATGCTGACCGGTGCGGCTCCGTGCGCGAAGGCGTTGCCGATGAGGTTGTCGATCGCCCGCGTCAGGCCGTCCGCATCGGCCGCCCGCGTGAACGGGTCGGCCCGCTCGATCGTGACGTCGTGACCGGACTCGCGCCACAGCAGTCCGCGATCGCGGACCAGCTCGTTGAGCGGCGTGCTGCGAAAGCCGCTCGCGTCGAGATCAAGGCCTCGAAGGTAGGCGACGAACTGGTCCGCGATGCGGCCCACTTCCGCGAGATCGCGTTCGAGGCCGAGCTTGGGGCTGTCCGGACCGTCGTCCATCAGTTCGAGGCGCAGCTTCGCGCGGGACAGCGGCGCGCGCAGGTCGTGCGGCAGTCCCGCGAGCATCACGCGCCGTTCGGCTTCGTCGCGCTCGAGGCGTTCGGCCATCGCGTTGAACTGCGCGGTCACCGCGCGGATCTCGTCCGGCCCGGTCAGCGGCAGCGCCGGGCGCTGCCCGACCTTGAAGTTGGCCGCAGCGATCGACAGCGCGCGCAGCGGTCGCGCGAGACGGAACGTGTAGAGACCGACGACGCCGCCCATCAGGCTGACCGCGGTGAGCGTCGCGAGCAGCACCGACCACGGCAAAGCGGGCGACGAGTAGCGCGAGAACGGCACCATCAACCACCAGCCGTTCGTCATCCGGATCCACATCGCGGGCTCGGGCCGATCCGTGAACCGCATCGAGTCCCCGCCGTACTCCTCGCGCAGCGAGGCGACGACCTGCGGCAGCGCGATGTCGTCCGGCATCTCGGTCGTCGCGTTGTCGGGCACCGACGGAAAGAGCCGCATCCGCGCATAACCGCGCCCGGGCTCGAACGCACGCGGGCCATCGTCCGGCGCGTGGCCCCGCGGGCCCTCGTCGCCCAGCAGCGTCGGCCCGCCGCCCAGTCCGCGTTCGCCCGGGGGCGGCCGCATATGCCCCTCGGCGCCCGGCGGACCGTTCGGTGCCAGGAGGCCGCGATTGCGCTGATGCGGCGGCCGATCGAGCTCCTGCGCCACCTCGTCGGGCCGCGCATGGCCGAGCGCCGCGCGGACCATGTCGATCTGGCTGCTGACGAAGTCGTGTGCCCGGCCGGCCAGCAACGTATGTCGATAGATGCCGAGGACCCCGAACGTCACGAACTCGCAGGCGAGGATGCCGGCGATGGTCAACAGCACGGTTCGCCCGCGCAGCGAGCGCGGCATGCCGAGTACCACCGGCTACGGCGCCGCGTCGGTCGACGGCTCTCGCGCCTGATCGCTCTCGGCCGCGTCGGCGTTCGGGACGAAGACGTAGCCCACGCCCCAGATCGTGCGGATGTGGCGCGGATGCGCGGGGTCGTCCTCGATCGCGCGCCGCAGGCGGTAGATCTGCATGTCGATCGCGCGATCGAGACTGTCGCGCGGCGTCTCGACGGGTCCGCCGCGCGTCAGCTCCAGCAGCCGTTCGCGCTTGAGCGGCCGGTTCGCGTTGCGGATCAGCGCGGACAGCAGCGCGAACTCGCCGCCGGTCAGCGGGACCGGCGTGCCGTTGCGTGTGAGCTGGCGCGCCGTGAAGTTGCATTCGAACGGACCGAACGCGAACGGCTTCGAGGCACCTTCGAACGACGACGTCGCATAGCGGCGCAGGACCGCCTCGATGCGCGCCAGCAGCTCGCGCGGCTCGAACGGCTTGCCCAGATAGTCGTCGGCGCCCATCTCGAGGCCGACGATCCGATCGACGGTTTCATCACGCGCGGTCAGCATGACGATCGGCGTCTGATCGCCCTTCCCGCGCAGCCGACGGCAGGCCGCGAGGCCGTCCTCGCCGGGCATCATCAGGTCGAGGATGATCAGGTGCGGGTTGTAGCGGTCGAGATAGCCGTCGAGCTGCTCGGTGTTCGGCAGCAGCAGCACGTCGTAGCCGTGACGCGACAGGTACGTCGACAACAGCTGACGAAGCTCGGCGTCATCGTCGACGACGAGCACGCGCCGCATCCCGGCCGAGACCGGGTTCGAAGGCGCGGTCTTCGATGGCGTGACGCGCGTGTTGCCGTTGGCTTCTTTGGTCATCGTGTTCATCGTTCGCATTCTAGGAAAGGGCGCGTCGTCGCGGGGCGACGCTGAAACAAACTGCAATTGCTTTCCCCCCGCCCGATACCCCCTTCGAAAGACCCCGCTTGCACAATCCGCTCCTCGTTCCGGCGTCAGGGAGTCGAGCGGTCAGGCAGCTGCTCGCGGCGCCGAGCTCCACATCGCTCGTCATCGGGAGATCTCATGAAAGCCGCAGCGTCTCGCATTCCATCGCGCTTCTTCCCCGGCATCGCCGCGTTCGCGGTGGCGGCCGTCACCTGTTTCGCGGCCGCGACGGTCGTCGATGCGCAGACGCCGCCGCGGGGCGGCGAGATGCGCGACGGACACGGCGCGGGCATGGGCGAGCATGGGCCCGGCATGAGGGAGATGCACGAGCTCGATCGTCTCAGGACGTCGCTGCAACTGACGCCGCAGCAGTCGGCGTTGTGGGATCGGGCCGCGGCCGCGATGAAGCCGGACGGCAATCCGCACGAAGAGATGAAGGCGCGCCACGACCGCATGCTCGCGATGCTCGCGGATCCGAACTTCAATCCGCGGGCGATGGCCGCCGAGACGGATCGCATGGACGACGAGCGGAAGGCGAAGATGCGCACGGTCCGCGACGCGTGGTTCGCGGTCTACGACAGTCTCAACCCCGCGCAGCGGGGGCAGGTCCGCGAGTTCCTTCGCGAGCGGATGACGAAGCACGAGCACGGCATGCATGGCGGCGAGTGGATGCATCGCGACGAGCAGCCCGGGCGTCCGCCGATGCCGCCGAACGCGCCCGCACCGGCGCGCTGACGCGCATTGGAGCGCGCGCTACAACCATTCGTCGAGCGAGATCCCGACGCCGAACGAGTTCTGATGATGGTTGTAGTCGATCAGGCTCTCGCCGTAGCCGGTGAACGCCTGGACGTGGCCCTTGAGGTAGCCGTACAACGGGAAGGCCCAGTCGACGGTCGCCGAGCCGTGCGACTCGGCGCCGGCGCGCAGCGAGTGGCGCAGCGTCAGCGCGATCTGGTGGTTGCCGAGCTTGCGGATCGCGACGACCTCGCCGCGGCCGACGTAGTTGAGGATGTCCGGGTTGTCGTCCTTCGTCGCGTTCTCGCGGATCCGCAGCCACGGCCGCACGAGGAAGGTCCACTCGCCCGACTCGAGGCCGACCAGGCCGATCACGCGATTCCAGCTGCGCGACTGCGGCAGATCGCGGCCGTTCGACTGGTGCGTCAACGACAGCCCGATCATTCGCCCGTCGACGCCGAACAGCGAGTAATGGGTCGGCGCCGTGTACATGACCTCCGGCTCGTAGTCGGTCTCGCGGAACGGCCGCGACTGGGCCCCGTTGTAGGCCTGCCAGCGCGATGACTGCGTGTAGCCGAACCACACGCTGCCGCCGGTCACGCCGAAGTTCTCGAGCAGCTTCGCCTTCAGGCTGATCTGGAATTTGGCTTCGACGTGGTCGATCGGTCCCGGCAGGTCGGCGTCGTTGGCCGGGTTCGGACTCGTCACGTGATAGTTGGGGCTGCTGCTGTAGAAAGCCGGCAGAATGTAGATCGGCTTGTACGGACGCAGCGCGAACAGCGAAGGGCTGGGTCGGCCGTCGAGATCCCAGCGCTCGTCGAAGGACGACGGCCTCGTGCCCGGGCGCGTCGTGTCGCCGGCGTTCGCGACGAGGCCGGTGCCCGGAACGGCGGCGCGCGGCGCGTTCTCGCTCGAAGGCGTCGCTGCGCTCGGCGCCGTGCGGCCCGCGGCCTCGTCGTAGCAGGCCAGTCGCTTGGAGTCGTCCTCGAGAGTCTTGCAGTCGGTGAGGTCGGCGGCATGTGCTCCGAGCGAGACGAGCGACCCGATCAACAGCGACGCGACATCGATGCGGCGGACCGCGTGATTCTGGAAACGGCACTGCATCGGCACTCCCGGCGATCGAGCCGCTGGCTGCGGCCCGGCCGAGGCTACGGGGCGCGCCGTGACGCGTCAAACGGGCCGAGCCGGTGAACCTCACGAACGATCACGAAGCCGCGGTCCCGGCGGCGACGATGCGGGTCCTGCATCGCGGCGTCGTCGACTACGCCGCTGCGCGCGACGCGATGATCGCGTTCACCGCGACACGCGACGCCGCGACGTCCGACGAGATCTGGCTGCTCGAACATCCGCCGGTCTACACGCTCGGACAGGCCGGCCGCCTCGTGCATCTGCATGCGGACCACGGCGACATCCCGGTCGTGCGGACCGAGCGTGGCGGGCAGATCACGTATCACGGGCCGGGCCAGCTCGTGGCCTACCTGCTGATCGACCTGAAGCGCCGCGGCATCAAGGTTCGCGCGTTCGTGCAGCTGATCGAGCAGAGCGTGGTCGAGACGCTCGCCGCGTATAATTTGCAGGGCCGTTTGCAGCCCGGCGCGCCCGGCGTCTACGTCGAGCACGACGGCAGCCTGCGGAAGATCGCGGCGCTCGGACTGAAGATCGCCGGCGGCTGCAGCTTCCACGGCGTGAGCCTCAACGTCGCGATGGACCTTTCGCCGTATGACGGGATCGATGCCTGCGGCTTCCCCGGACTGCAGAGCATCGACATGGCATCGCTCGGCGTGATCGCTCGGACCGGCTCGGTCGGCGTCGAACTCGCCGACGTGTTGACGAGACGCATCGACGGGGCCACGCGTCACGACTGACATGGACCACTACGATCCGACCGTGAAGCAGAAGGCGCGCGAGAAGACGCAGCGCGCGTACGGCCGTATCCCGATCGCGATCGCGGCCCCGGTCGAGAAGCTGCGCAAGCCCGAATGGATCCGCGTGCGGGCCGGCGGTGCTGCCTCGACGCAGCGCTTCAACGACATCAAGCGGATCCTGCGCGACCATCGGCTGCACACGGTCTGCGAGGAGGCGAGCTGCCCGAACATCGGCGAGTGCTTCGGCAAGGGCACCGCGACGTTCATGATCATGGGCGACAAGTGCACGCGCCGCTGCCCGTTCTGCGACGTCGGCCACGGCCGGCCCGATCCGCTCGATCCCGACGAGCCGGAGAATCTCGCGAAGACCATCGCGGCGCTCGGCCTGTCGTATGTCGTCATCACGAGCGTCGATCGGGACGACCTCCGCGACGGCGGCGCCCAGCACTTCGTCGACTGCATCCGACGGGTCCGCGCGTTGTCGCCGGCCACGAAGATCGAGATCCTGACGCCCGACTTCCGCGGACGGATGGATCGCGCGCTCGAGATCCTCGAAGGCGCGTTGCCCGACGTGATGAACCACAACCTCGAGACGGTGCCGCGGCTCTATCGCGAGGCGCGTCCCGGGTCCGATTACGCGTGGTCGCTGAACCTGCTGAAGCGCTTCAAGGCCGCGCATCCGCAGGTCACGACGAAGAGCGGCATCATGGTCGGGCTCGGCGAGACCGACGACGAGATCCTCGTCACGATGCGCGACCTCAGGGCGCACGACGTCGACATGCTGACGATCGGGCAATACCTGCAGCCGTCCGAGCATCACCTGCCGGTGCGTCGCTACGTGCATCCCGACGTCTTCGCGTCGTTCGAGCGCGAGGCGCATGCGATGGGCTTCGTGCACGCCGCGGTCGGCGCGATGGTGCGGTCGTCGTATCACGCCGACCAGCAGGCGCACGACGCCGGCGTGCTGCTGCACGACGCGGCCTGAGCGGCTCGCGGCAGTCACTTGAAGCGTCCGCTGCGATCGTTCGCGACGCTGCTCCTGAGCGCCGCGCTCGCTGCCTGTGCCGGCACGAGTCCGGCGCCGAGCGACGGTCCGCTGAAGGTCAAGCTGATCGCCTTCAACGATTTCCACGGCAACCTCGAGCCACCGCAGATGACGATCCGCGCGCCGGCGGACGGCCTGTCGCCGGCGCAGACCGACCGCGATGTCGCGGTGCCGGCCGGCGGCGTCGGCCGCTTCGCGACGATGATCAGGAAGCTCGCGGCGCAGAACCCGAACCACGTCATCACGTCGTCGGGCGACATGATCGGTGCGTCGCCGCTCGTGTCGGCGCTGTTCCTCGACGAGCCGACGATCGAGGCGATGAACCTGATCGGGGTCGACTTCAACTCGGTCGGCAACCACGAGTTCGATCGCGGCGTCGACGAGCTCAAGCGCAAGCAGACCGGCGGGTGCGAGCGCTTCATCGATCGCGATGGAGCCGTGCCGTGCGGGTCACCGCTTCGAGGGCGCGAAGTTCCAGTACCTCGCGGCGAACGTGATCGATCGGAGGACCGGGCAGCCGATCTTTCCGGCGTACGGCATCAAGACCTTCGACGGCATCAGGATCGGCTTCATCGGGCTGACGCTGAAGGGGACCGGCCAGATCGTCGACCCGGTCGGCGTGCGCGGCGTCGAGTTCATCGACGAGGCGACCACGATCAACGCCCGCGCGGCGGAGCTGAAGGCGCAGGGCGTCGGTCCGATCGTCGTGCTGATCCACGAGGGCGGCTATTCGAAGCAGCGGCTCAACGAGTCGACCTGCCCCGGCTTGACCGGCGACATCCTGCCGATCCTCGACAAGCTCGACGCGACCATCGACGTCGTCGCGTCCGCCCACACGCACCAGCCGTACATCTGCACCTATCGCGGCTTCCTGCTGACGAGCGCCGCGTCGTACGGACGGCTCGTGACCGACATCGACCTCGAGATCGACCGCAAGACCGGCCGCGTGCTGAAGAAGACCGCGGTCAATCGCGTCGTCGCGAGCGAGGGTTACGGCGATACGACGACCGAGGCCGGCTATCCGTTGCTGGACCCGGATCCGACGATCGCGGCGCATGTCGCCGCGTACGTTCATGACGTGGCGCCGTTCGCCAACCGAAGGGTGGGGATGGCGATGGCACCGCTCGGCAACCGCCAGGATGCAGACGGGCAGTCGCCGGCCGGTGCCGTGATCGCAGACGCGGACCTCGACGCGACGCGCGCCGCGGGTGCACGCTTCGCGTTGCTGAACCCGGGCAGCGTCCGTGCGGCGATCGAGCCCGACGCGAATCACGGCATCACGTACGGCGCGCTGTTTCGGACCGAGCCGTTCGGCAACAACCTCGTGACGATCACGCTCACCGGCGCGCAACTGAAGGACGTGCTCGAGCAGCAATGGCTGCCGACGCGTCAGCAGCCGCAGATCCTGCAGGTGTCGCGAGGCTTCACGTACGCGTACGACGCGACGCGGCCCATGGGTTCGCGCGTGCTCGCCGAAACGATGCGCCTCGATGGCGTGCCGATCCGGCCCGGCGACGACTACCGCCTGACGATCAACAGCTTCATGCTCGCCGGCGGCGACGGATTCACGGTGTTCGGGCAGGGCCGCGACCGGGTCACCGGCGTGATCGACGTCGATGCCGCGGAGGCGTACTTCACGGGCCGTTCGCCGATCGCGGCTCCGACGACGCGGCGCGTGACGAGCGCCGCGCGCTGAGCCCCGGCTCAGGCGCCGGCGATGTCGCGCTCGAACGGCCTTGCGCGTGATCAACAGCTGGCGCTTGACCGCGTAGTCGTACAGCGCGATCTGGCGCTGCACGCCTTCCTCGATGGCCGTCGCGATCGTGCCGGGCTCCAGTGCGAGATAGGCGTCCGCCTCGCCGTGCAACTGCTGGATCTGCATGCCGGCGCGGCGAGCGATGCGGATCATCGCGCGGTTCTCGCTCAGGCAATGCATGAAGAGCGACGAGATGCCGACGTTGCGGGCATGTGCCGCCGCGCGAAGGAACAGCGCGCTCCCGAGCCCGCTTCGGCGCGCGTCGTCGGCGACGGACAGCCCGAATTCGGCCGTGCGGCCGAGCGAAGGGTGGTCCGGATCCTCGGCGAGAGGCGCGAAGTGTCCGGCCGCCGCCAGCGCGAGTCGTTCGTCGAAGATGCCGTATAGCGTATCGGTGCCGAAGTCGATGCCGTCGACGTACCGGGTGATCGCCTCGTCGCGCAGCGGCGCCCCGAATCGCAGGTAGCGGTCTTCCGGACCGAGCGCGAGCAAGTGCTTCAAGAACAGCGAGCGCTCGCTCTCATCCAGTTCGCGGATCGGGATTCGGCGGGAGGTGCGGGACTGCGGCGGTGTCGGCCGTGCGACGGACAGGTCCATGTCGACATTATCCATGCTGCAGTGCAATAATCAAGGCTCGGTCACGCCAGGGCTCTCGGCTCGCACGCGCGCGCTTCGAGCGAATTGACACGATGTCGATTCGCCCCGATAATTAGCGGTTCCCTTCGGAGGGGTGCCCGAGTGGCTAAAGGGGGCAGACTGTAAATCTGTTGGCTTACGCCTACGCTGGTTCGAATCCAGCCTCCTCCACCAGGACAATCGGCGCGGAGGTGGTGCTCGAACGCAGCAGCGAATCGGACGGTGGATCGACGGCGGATCCGCCTCGGTCTCGATGCGGGTGTAGCTCAATGGTAGAGCAGAAGCCTTCCAAGCTTATGACGAGGGTTCGATTCCCTTCACCCGCTCCACGGTGCGGCATGCGCAAGGACTCAGGCGCCGGCCGCCGCCCGGACCGAACCCACGAGTGACCGCCGAGTTGCCAACGCCCTTGTAGCTCAGTGGTAGAGCACTCCCTTGGTAAGGGAGAGGTCGCGTGTTCGATCCACGCCAAGGGCACCAACGCTGACCGGCGCTTCGCGGACGGAACCGCGAACCCGCAGCACTGTTTGATTCGACGCAGATTCTCGACACAGATCTTCGACCACTTCCACCGCGCAACACTTTCAAGAGCAACGCAGGAGCGACCATGGCAAAAGGCAAATTCGAGCGGAGCAAGCCGCACGTGAACGTGGGGACGATCGGACACGTGGATCATGGGAAGACGACGCTGACGGCGGCGATGACGTCGGTGCTGGCGTCGAAGTTCGGCGGGGAAGCGCGGGCGTACGACCAGATCGACGCGGCGCCGGAAGAGAAGGCGCGCGGCATCACGATCAACACGGCGCACGTCGAGTACGAGACGAAGAACCGTCACTACGCGCACGTCGACTGCCCGGGCCATGCGGACTACGTGAAGAACATGATCACGGGAGCCGCGCAGATGGACGGCGCGATCCTGGTGGTGTCGGCGGCCGACGGCCCGATGCCGCAGACGCGCGAGCACATCCTGCTGGCGCGTCAGGTGGGGGTGCCGTACATCATCGTGTTCATGAACAAGGCGGACATGGTCGACGACGCCGAGCTGCTCGAGCTGGTCGAGATGGAAGTGCGCGAGCTCTTGAGCAAGTACGAGTTCCCGGGCGACGACACGCCGATCGTGATCGGCATCGGCCAAGCTGGCGCTGGAAGGCGACAAGGGCGAGATGGGCGAGATGGCGATCATGAAGCTGGCCGAGGCGCTGGACAGCTACATCCCGACGCCGGAGCGGGCGATCGACGGGGCGTTCCTGATGCCGGTCGAGGACGTGTTCTCGATCTCGGGTCGCGGCACGGTGGTGACGGGCCGCATCGAGCGCGGCGTGATCAAGGTCGGCGAAGAGATCGAGATCGTCGGCATCTAGCGAGACGCAAAAGACGATCTGCACGGGCGTGGAGATGTTCAGGAAGTTGCTGGACCAGGGCCAGGCGGGCGACAACGTCGGCATCCTGCTGCGCGGCACGAAGCGCGAAGACGTGCAGCGCGGGCAGGTGCTGTGCAAGCCGGGCTCGGTCAAGCCGCACACGCACTTCACGGCCGAGATCTACGTGCTGAGCAAGGAAGAGGGCGGCCGTCACACGCCGTTCTTCAACAACTATCGTCCGCAGTTCTACTTCCGCACGACCGACGTGACGGGCTCGATCGAGCTCGAAGCCGGCAAGGAGATGGTGATGCCGGGCGACAACGTGACGATCACGGTCAAGCTGATCAACCCGATCGCGATGGAAGAAGGCTTGCGCTTCGCGATCCGCGAGGGCGGCCGCACGGTCGGCGCCGGCGTCGTGGCGAAGATCATCGCGTAAGGAAAGACAACAACCGTCGTCCCTGCGAAGGCGGGGCCCAGCGGCGTCGAACGAGCACGACACTGGGTTCCCGCCGTCGCGGGAACGACGGCAACGAATGCAGTGGTAGGTCGCAGGCCGTAGGGGCATAGCTCAACTGGCAGAGCGTCGGTCTCCAAAACCGAAGGTTGGGGGTTCGATTCCCTCTGCCCCTGCCAACGATCGCCGGACGCGCCGAAAGATGGCGACGCGCGGCGGTCGACGGCAAGACGAAGGGTTGCATGGCAACGAACACGAACATCGAGACCGTCGGCACGACGGCGGACCGACTGAAGATCGCGCTCGCGATCCTCGCGGTGATCGCCGGACTGGCGGGCTTCTACCTGCTGTCGCAGCAGGCGCTGGTGCTGCGGATCGCGGCGGTGCTCGCGGGGCTGATCATCGGCGCAGGTATCGCGTCGACGTCCGAGCCCGGCAAGCGCTTCTTCGCGTTCGGCCGCGAATCGATCGCGGAAACGAAGAAGGTGGTCTGGCCGTCGCGCAAGGAAACGATCCAGACCACGGCGGTCGTGTTCGGCTTCGTGATCATCATGGCCGTGTTCCTCTGGGCGACCGACAAGACGCTCGAATTCGCGCTGTACGACCTGATCCTCGGTTGGAGAAAGTGATGGCTGACACGATCGCTGAGAACCCCGTCGACGGCGCCGCCGACAGTGCTGCCGCGCCCGCGAAGAGCACGAAGCGCTGGTACGTCGTGCATGCGTATTCGGGGATGGAGAAGAGCGTCAAGAAGGCGCTGCTCGAGCGCATCGCGCGCTCCGGGATGGAAGGCCAGTTCGGCGAGATCCTCGTGCCGACCGAAGAGGTCGTCGAGGTCAAGAACGGCCAGAAGGCCGTCACCGAGCGCCGCTTCTTCCCCGGCTACGTGCTGGTCGAGATGGACATGACCGACGAGTCGTGGCACCTCGTCAAGAACACCGCCAAGGTCACCGGCTTCGTCGGTGGCAAGGCCAATCGTCCGACGCCGATCTCTCAGAAGGAAGTCGAGAAGATCATGGCGCAGATGCAGGAAGGCGTCGAGAAGCCGCGGCCGAAGACGCTGTTCGAGGTCGGCGAGATGGTCCGCGTCAAGGAGGGTCCGTTCACCGACTTCAACGGCAACGTCGAGGAAGTGAACTACGAGAAGTCGCGGTTGCGCGTGTCGGTCACGATCTTCGGGCGCGCGACGCCGGTCGAGCTGGAGTTCGCGCAAGTGGAAAAGGCTTGATCGGATCGAAGGGGTTGGTCTGCTCGAACGACATCCGTCCGACCCGAGACAGTGGGCTGTGCGGTTGTAGTCAGGACAGGCGGTAGGGCTGTATTCGAGGAGCGGTGGTAGGGCTGGTCCCGAACCCGCGTTCGCACTCATATCGAGGAAGCATCATGGCAAAGAAGATCATCGGTTTCATCAAGCTGCAGGTGCC
This sequence comes from uncultured beta proteobacterium, assembly GCA_963795885.1. Lineage (GTDB taxonomy): Bacteria > Pseudomonadota > Gammaproteobacteria > Burkholderiales > Burkholderiaceae_D > CAHJXF01. The sequence goes on from CAWCJI010000011.1 coordinate 69,435, forward strand.
TGCAGGCAAGGCCAACCCGTCGCCGCCGATCGGGCCGGCGCTGGGTCAGCGCGGCCTGAACATCATGGCGTTCTGCAAGGAGTTCAACGCCGCGACGCAAGGCGTCGAGCCGGGTCTGCCGATTCCCGTGGTCATCACGGCGTTCGCGGACAAGTCCTTCACGTTCATCATGAAGACGCCGCCGGCCACGATCCTGATCAAGAAGGCGGCCGGCATCCAGAAGGGTTCGCCGACGCCGCATACCGACAAGGTCGGCACCGATCACGCGGGCGCAGGCCGAAGAGATCGCGAAGACGAAGACCCCCGACCTGACGGCGGCGGACCTCGAGGCCGCCGTGCGCACGATCGCCGGCAGCGCGCGGTCGATGGGCATCACGGTGGAGGGCCTGTAAATGGCTGACGCACAGATCAGAGATGACCAAGCGCCAGAAGGCGATCGCGGCGAAGGTCGATCATTCGAAGACCTACGCGCTCACCGACGCGCTCGCGCTGATCAAGGAAACGGCGACCGCCAAGTTCGACGAGTCGGTCGACGTCGCGGTGCAGCTCGGCATCGATGCGAAGAAGTCGGACCAGGTCGTGCGCGGCTCGGTCGTGCTGCCGTCGGGCACCGGCAAGACGGTCCGCGTCGCGGTGTTCGCGCAGGGCGCGAAGGCCGAGGAGGCGAAGGCCGCCGGCGCCGACATCGTCGGCATGGACGACCTCGCGGCGCAGGTCAAGGAAGGCAACCTGAACTTCGACATCGTCATCGCGTCGCCGGACACGATGCGGATCGTCGGCCAGCTCGGCCAGATCCTCGGTCCGCGTGGGCTGATGCCGAATCCGAAGGTCGGCACGGTGACGCCGGACGTCGCGACCGCGGTCAGGAACGCGAAGGCGGGCCAGGTGCAGTACCGCGCCGACAAGGCCGGCATCGTCCACGCGACGATCGGCCGCGCGTCGTTCGAGGTGGATGCGCTGAAGACGAACCTCGTCGCGCTGATCGACGCGCTGAACCGCGCGAAGCCGGCGTCGAGCAAGGGCATCTACCTGCGCAAGCTGTCGGTGTCGAGCACGATGGGCACGGGCGTGCGCGTGGATTCGACGACGGTGCAGGGGTAAAGCGCAGGAGCCGTCGTTCCCGCGAAGGCGGGAATCAGCGCCGCTCGGCGCGGGCGGCAACGGTGGAGAACGACACAGGGTCCCTGCCTTGGCGGGGACGACGTCCGCAAGCAGCGGACAGGACTTTGGGCCGTCGAGAACGTTTCGACAGCCGTCAAAGACCGTTGGCGACACGGCAGCGGGCAGGCCGGGTCTTAATCGATCGTCGTCACGAGGTCGGCCAACGCAGATGGCGGTCCCGAATGGATTTGCAGGGATGGCCCTGGCCTCGAGCGGTTCGAGGTCAGGGCGGGAACTGAGAAGCCGATCGGTCGCCGTTTTATGGCCGGTGAGCGAACGAGGCAGGCACGCGCCGTCCTCGCTCGCACGCCAACTGGGAGAAATGACCGTGGGTCTCAATCGTTCCGAGAAGGCGGTGGTGATCGAGGAAGTGGCCGCGAAAGTCGCGTCCGCCAAGTCGATCATCCTCGCGCAGTACCGTGGTCTGGAAGTCGGTCACATCACCGGATTGCGCGTTTCGGCGCGTCAGAACGGGGTGTACCTGCGGGTGCTCAAGAACTCGCTGGCGCGTCGCGCCGTCGCCGAGAGTCCGTTTGCGGGCCTGGCCGACCAGATGGTCGGTCCGCTCATCTACGGCATCTCCGACGACCCCGTGGCCGCCGCGAAGGTCCTCAGCGATTTCGCGAAGGGCAACGACAAGCTGGTCGTCACGGCCGGTTCGTTGCCGAACTCGGTCATCGACGCCGCCGGCGTCAAGGCCCTGGCGACGATGCCGTCGCGCGAAGAACTGCTGGCCAAGTTGATGGGCACGATGCAGGCGCCGGTCGCGCAATTCATGCGGACGTTGAACGAGGTTCCGGCCAAGTTCGTCCGCACGGTGGCTGCGATTCGCGACCAGAAGGAAGGCGCTGCGGCCTAGCGTCTCGCCCGATCAGACCAGGGTCCGCGACACCGACCCGATCCATCAAGCAAATCATTCATTGGAGTCAATCATGGCAGTCAGCAAAACAGAAATCCTCGACGCGATCGCCGGCATGACGGTTCTCGAACTGTCGGAAATGATCAAGGAAATGGAAGAGAAGTTCGGCGTCTCGGCTGCCGCGGCCACCGTCGCGGCCGCTCCGGCCGCGGGCGGCGGTGCCGCGGCGCCGGTCGCCGAAGAGAAGACCGAGTTCGACGTCATCCTGCTGGAATTCGGCGCGAACAAGGTCAACGTCATCAAGGCCGTTCGCGAGATCACGGGCCTCGGCCTGAAGGAAGCGAAGGACCTGGTCGACGGCGCGCCGAAGCCCGTGAAGGAAGCGATTCCGAAGGCGGACGCGGAAGCCGCGAAGAAGAAGCTCGAAGACGCCGGCGCGAAGGCCGACATCAAGTAGTCGCAGCACCGCCCGGGTGACGCGCGATCCGCGTCGCCCGGGCTGCAACACCGGCAATCCGGCGTCCGATCGACGCCGGACCGCCGAACGGTCGAAGTCGTTGTCAACGGATGTCCGGTGCAGTGGCCGGGCTCCTCGAACAAGGTCTGGATATGGTGTTTCGCCCCGTTTCACGCGTTGCGATGGCTGGATCACGCGACGCTTGTGAATCGATCGACAGACGCCATATCCAAACCCTGTCCCCGGTTCGTCCCCCTTTCGCATCGCCGCCCAGCACGGGCCGCGGTGCGCTTCGTCGTCCGCATCGTCGGCAGCCGTCGACCGTTCGCGGGTCGGCCCTCAGTTTCCGCGTCGCGCCGGCGCAGTGCC